>NZ_JAUNLP010000003.1:0-75855 GCF_030532195.1 Corynebacterium sp.
CCCCGGGAGGTAATCTCTGGTGTTATCCATGATGCAATGACCGCCTGACCCTACCACGCCGAAAGTGCCATAAACCTAGTCACTTTCTTGCAGGCACGACGTGCGCCCGCCAAACGACGGCTAGTCGTTTACCTGTTCGTGGAAATCTGCAGGCGCAATCGGATGCCCGGCGCGCAGTTCCTGAACAGTAAGATCAACGGCGGCTCGCCACGGAGTGTGGTGCAGCCGCTTTTCATTTGCCCGCACATCGTCTTCGGTGGCCATCGACGGCAGCGCCCCGGCCGCCTGCGCCACAGTGCGCTGGCGCTCATAGGATGCCCCGACATCCACAATGGTGTTGATGAATTCCAACTCGGCGCGGCAGCCCAGTTCGTCGGCAAGCGGTGCGAGCTTAACCACAAGATCGCGGAGTTCATCGCGTACCCACCGTTCGTCGGTGTCACGATTGACAATGACCAGCGCATCCATTCCGTAGCGGGCGGCGCGCCATTTGTTTTCGGCGATGTGCCACGGCTGCAGTGACGGCAGCTGCTCACCGGCCTCCCACAGGCGGTCGTAGTAGACAGTCAGGCAGTGCGTAAGCGCCACGATTGCGCCGAGTTCGCGCAGGTTGGAGGTGGCGTCGGCGACGCGGACCTCGATGGTGCCGTACTTGGATGCCGGGCGGATATCCAAGTGCATGGAGCCGGTGTGGTTGATAACGCCGGAGCGAGACTGGTCATACATGTAGGACTCCCAGTCGGCCCAGTTGTAGATTGCCGGCGGCTGCCCGGCGGTGGGCAGCTGTTGGTAGAGCAAGCTGCGGTTGGAGGCATACCCCATGTCCTCGCCGTTCCAGGCGGGCGAGGAGGCCGACAGGGCGAGCATATGCGGCAGCTTGGTGGCCAGTGCTTGGATGATGGGCCAGACGCGGTCGGCATCCTTGATGCCCACGTGGACGTGAACGCCCCAAATGATCATCTGGTTGCCCCACCACTGCGTGCGGTTGATGATCTCGGAGTAGTGGCCCTTTGCACTGACCTGCTGCGCGGTACCGCGGGCAAATGGGTGCGAACCCGATGACCACACGTCCACGCCGACGCGGTCAGCGGCATCGAGCACCATGTCCAGCTGACTTTGCAGCTCAGCGACGGCCTGCGGCACGGTGCTATGGACGCCGGTGACTAATTCCACCGTATTGGCGAGAAATTCACGCTGGAGCCCATGGCCCGGATGCTCCGCGTCGATGATGTCGAGCACCTCGGCGGCCACAGGAGCGGTGTCGCGAGTTCGTCGGTCGACAAATGCCACTTCCCATTCCACGCCCAGAGATGGCTGCGCCGATCCGGCAAATTGCTCAGTCATAAACGTTATTTTTTCACACTAGGAATCGTTTTCCTCAGTGGGCTCCGTCCAATTGATGGATTTTGCGCAGGAAGCAAGGTCACCATTGGAATCGACCAGCGCCACGGTGGTGAAGCTGCTGTCATCCACCTTCGATGGCACACTCCACACATCGGCGTTGCGGTTTCCGTCGACATGCACCTCACCGATAACACCCAGGCCTTCAGCAGCGGGCGCTCCGACACCACTGCAACCGGATGCGCCACGCGCCTGCACTTTGTACTTGCCTTTTTCCAGCATGGTGAACTGTCCCTTTTCATCCGACAGCCCCATCCAGCCCTTTGCGCTTTTGACGTGCACAGTCGCAAGCATCGACATCGTGCCGTCATCTTTGGTGCGAATGAAGTTGAAGGCGCCGACTCGCTCAGTCAGCTTTGGGGCAGCTGGGTCTACGCTCACCGGAGCCGCGCTTTCCGACGCTTGCCCGTCCTTGCCCTTATCGCTGCTCGCGTCAACTCCCGTGCAGGACGCCAACAGAACTGCGGCACACCCCACCACAGCGACACTGGCAGTGCGACGTTTTACACCCAACATGTAGAACTAAACCTCACAGATCTCATCTTCTGCCTGTCAAAGTACACGGTGACTTTTTCGCACTGAGTACAACGAGACATCTTAGATGCATCGCCGGGCGTGCGAGAATTGCCGAGGTGAGCCAGGGCGCGGATGGGTTGTTAGACGACAAACCCCGCGCGACCCTTGGTTTAGGGCAATCTACGCGGGGTTTTGCTACTGAAATGTCTCCTACTGAGCAGGGTCAGTAGCGACGATGACAACTCCTGCCGGAGCGTCGTGCAGCTTGTCATCACGCGGGGCGGTAACCCAACCGTTGTCGTGGGCAATCTGCTCCGCAGCGGCCTTTTCCTTGGCGTTGTTCGGGTCGAAGTAAACGGTGGTCTTCTCCCATACGCCCATCTTCTCCTCAGGGGCGTTGCCGGTCTCGCCGGCAGCCCAGCCCTGGCCGGTGATCTGCTTGGACAGATCATCGGCGAGGCCAACGACCTGGGAGTTATTCAAAACGCTGACCTTTACGGCCTTGCGATTAATCTCCGGGGCAGCATTGTCCTCGTCGGCCTGACCTGGCTGAGGTGCAGGAGCAACCGGCTTGCCCGGCTCATTCGACGGTGGAGGCGGTGGAACTTCACCGTCTTCGCCGTCGGCGGGCTTGGTCTCTGGAGAACCGGCCTTGGCAGCGTCATCGCCACCGGCAGCATCGTCTGCCTTGCCCGGTTCCGCAGGTGCGGATGCCGATGTCGCGTCCTTGGCCGCGTTGTCGGGGTCGTCGTCACGCGTAGTCAGCGCGTAGATACCGTACGCGACCAAACAGACACCGACGATTAGCAGGACGATGGCGAGGATGCGCATGTAGCGGCCGTCGCCGGCGCCGTCGCCGACATCGTTGTTGTCGTTATCGAAGTCATCGATGTCATTGGGTTCCGCGGGCTGGCCTGCAGCGGCTGGCGCTGACTCGGAATTGGCAGCGGTAGCGGCAGCGCCTGCTGCAGCACCTCGACGCCAGTTGCGGGGCTCCGCGGCGGCTGCGTCATCGCGGAGGTCCTGCTCAGCGCGTGTGGCATCGTCAGTCGACGCGGAGTAGCCAGCGGCAGCACCGGAGGCGGCACCGGGGTAATCACCGGAGTAGTCGCGGTACTGGCTAGCCTCATCGATGTCGTCGAAGTCGTCGTCGAGACGATGACGTCCAGGACGCGGCGAATTCTGAGGGTTCAGTTGGTCAGACACAAACCACATCCTATATGTTCCCCGGCGCAACCGTGAAGTGACACTTGAACCTTAAGCGTTCCTATTATCCCGGACGGCGCGCAGTCGATGAACCAAAATCGGCTCAGCCTCCTCTGCCGCCGGAGAGTCCAAAAGCCGGGAAAGCACCTGGTGGTACCGGATAGTACTGTTACCGAACTCGTCGGCGAAGCGACGTCGAATAGCCTCCTGCCGAGCACCCGCAAGCCGTGGCCCACGACGCGCAACTTTCAGCCATTCTTTTTCAAAATTCAGCATTTTTCGAGCTAATGCAGGCTCAACCCCAGCGGTATCGCCCGCCAATTCGCCCTCGGAAACCGATTCGGAAGAAACCGAAGAAACCGCTTCGGACTCAGGTTCTACGTCGCTGTTGGTCACGGCTCTCACTCGTCCCCGTCTATTTTCATCGCTAACTTTGTGGCTTACTTTGCGGTTTGTCGCTGCCGCTGTGGATGATGCCCCGGCTGGAGCGTCCATAGTAAGTCGCTGGCGCGGTGAACTCCTAGTCGCGCCAAACAGGACCGCGCACGGGACCGGCGCAAAGTAGATACTGCAGCCGAGTAGAATCGCCCACATGACTATCCGCCCCATTGTGATTGCCGGAGACCCAGTTCTCCACAACCCTACTCAGCCAGTGACCGAAGATGTCTCTGAGCTGCGCGAACTCCTCGATGACATGTATGAAACCATGGACCGCGCCCATGGTGTGGGGCTCGCCGCCAACCAGGTGGGCGTTGCCAAGCGCCTGTTCGTCTACAACTGCCCGGACGACGATGGCGCCTGGCACCGTGGCTGCGTCATCAACCCTGTGCTGACCACCAGCGAAATCCCGAAGACCATGCCTAACGACGACGGCTCCGACGACGAAGGCTGCCTCTCCGTGCCCGGCCTGTCCTTCCCCACCGGCCGCGCCGAGTCCGCAGTGGTCACCGGTCTGGATGAAAATGGCGAACAGGTCCGCATTGAAGCCACCGGTTTCCTCGCCCGCTGCATGCAGCACGAGGTCGGTCACCTGGACGGTTTTCTCTACACCGACTGCCTGATTGGTCGCTGGAAGCGCATGGCCAAGAAAGAAATTAAGCGCAACGGTTGGACCGAGGCAGGGCTGACCTGGATGCCGGGCGTGGATCCGGATCCCTTCGGCCACGAGGATTAATACTGTGGCAAACGAGCAACCGGAGTCGTCGTCAAGCGATAACCCCGCCCCTGACCTGCCGATTTCGCGCTGGGGTGTAGGTGAAGTGAGCGTCGGGCGGCGCGTCATCGTGCGCCGCGCCCTCAGCGCCGCCGAAGCACAGGCCAGCGGCAAGAAGACGACTGACGTCATTGGCCATGTGATCAGCATGAATCCGTTTGTCGTACGTCCGCAGGTGCGCGCGGGCGTGCGTGCCGACGACTCGGTGCCGGCGGTGGACTTCAGCGATAAAAAGGTGCTGATTGTCAAAGCCCTGCCGGATCATCCGGTGCGCAATTCGGATATTCGAGCCGTGGAGACCGCAACTGCAAAGGCCTTCCCCGGCATTGCGCACATCATGGAGTCCGGTTGGCTGCTGCGCGCTGGCGATGGCATCACGGAGCGATCCAACTCGGCGCTGCCGATTGCTCCCAACGCGGGAACCCAGCCAGTGCCGCTCGAGCAAATCAAGTCCTTCTACGCCTCGCACAATCTGCCGGTGCGCATTGCGGTGCCGGACCGGATTGCCAAACCTGCCGCGGCGCTGGTCGCAGGCCCGGAGTGGACGGTTGGCCCGGATATCGTGGTGATGACGCGGCCGCTGGATTCAGACCTGCCGCCCACCGATATGGCGCTGGCGCCGGAAGTGGCAAACGTGCAGGTCGATATTGCCGATCAGCCTGACGATGACTGGCTGGAGCTCTACCACTTCCGCGGCGAAACACTCCCGGAGCATGCACTTCAGCTGCTGCGCGAAGAAATTGATGGTCGCATGTGCTTTGGTCGCCTGTACCTGCCGGATGAGAGCGAGCCATCGGGCAAGCGCACCGTGGCGATTACCCGTGGCACCCTGACGGAGTCCGACGACGGCCGCGTGTGGCTGGGTTTTTCAGCCGTAGAAGTGGCTGCGGACATGCGACGCAAGGGCCTTGGCACGCTGCTGGGCATTCACATGATGCACTGGGGTGCTCAAAATGGTGCCGATTCCGCGTATCTGCAGGTCCTGGGCACAAATGAGGCGGGTATCGCGCTATACCGCACGCTCGGTTTCACCGAGCACCACCGACACCGTTACGCGGAGTTGACCGGCTAGAGCCGATCTGTGCGACTACTTGCCGCGTGGCAGTTCATTTCGATCCGGCTTTTCCACCACACGGGTGCCCACGGATTTTTCATGTCCGCCGCGGCCCAGTGGGTCACGGCTCGCCCCCATGGCAATCCAGCCGGCCAACCCAACTGAGACGATCCAACCGGCAAACGGAATCATCGACGGTAAAATCCAGGCATTGCGCACAAAACCGTCACGCGCGGAAATGGGCAGACCGTGCTTGCCCTTCAGACTCATGCCCATGGCGTGCTTGCCCGGGGAGCCCTCAAAGAGGGCATCGCCGGCGACGCGGTAGAGGTAGAAACCACCGGGGCCGATAAACAGGCTGGTCAGCATGACCATGGCAGCACCGTCGGAGTCGGCGAAGTACGCACCGAGCACCGTCAGGACGGCGAGCATCGCCATGTAGATAACAGAATCCACCAGGAGCGCTCCCCCGCGACGCGGCACCGAGGCATTGGCCAAATCCGGGTCATACCCCAACTCAACGGCCATCCGCGCGGTAAGCGGAGAGACCTTTGGGTTGGAACTTAAACTTCCGAATGCCGGCGCGCTGGCACCGTAAGCTACAACCTCGTCAGCATCAAAAGGCACGTCCGGCAGGTACTGGTAGCCGCGTGCACCGACTGGCATGCCGTCGGGCATAGCTGCACCGAAGGCATCATAGTTCTGTTCCAAGCCGCGCGTGCGGCGCTGGCCACCGCCATGGCGCTGACCTTCCCACCGTGCCACGTCGAAAAGCTCCTTAATCGCTATCCCTCTTCTTCCTACTCACTACTTATTCAACGCATCAACCCCCCGATTTCGTTCCCCTCTTACAATTGGCGGTATGCGAATCTGTGTCTGGAACGTCAATTCGGCCCGCACGCGTCTCGAGCGCATGGTAGAGGCGCTGCGTCGGAATGACATTGATGTCCTGGCAGTCCAGGAAACTAAATGCAAGGACGACCAATTCCCCACCGCCGCCTTTGAGGAAATTGGCTACCAAGTAGCTCACCATGGCTTTAACCAGTGGAATGGTGTGGCGATTATCTCGCGGGTGGGCCTTGCTGATGTCCAAGCTGGTTTCCCCGGTCAGCCCGGTTTTTCCAAAGATGACGAGGCCGCTCCAACAGTTGAGGCACGTCACATCGCCGCTACCTGCGGCGGAGTGCGCGTCCACAGTCTCTACATCCCAAATGGGCGCGACATCACCGACCCTCACTTCGAGTACAAATTGGAGTTTTTGGAACAGCTCCGTCAGCACATCTACGCCACGCTTGACGACGATCCGGATGCCACCTTCATGATGGGCGGTGACTTCAACATCGCCCCGACCGATGGCGATGTCTGGTCCATGGCCGCCTTTGAGGGAAAGACGCATGTCACACCACCTGAACGCGCGGCCTTCTATGCGCTCGAGCAGGCGGGAATGCAGGAAGTTACCCGACAGTTCACACCTAACCAGTGGACCTATTGGGACTACAAGGGTGGGCGCTTTTTCAAGGATGAAGGCATGCGCATCGATTTCCAGCTTGCGTCTCCTGCTCTTGCGGCAACGGCAACAGGTGGTTTCATCGATATCGAGGAGCGTCAGGGCAAGGGCGCCTCGGACCATGCGCCAGTCATTGTGGACTATGACATTTAGCGAAGGCATGTAGCTGTATCTCGTCGCCTCTACCCCGTTTATCCCCCTCAAGCCCCTAGTACTAGGGGCGGAGTAGACGACGAAACTCCTGCACATTCCTCACAAAATTAACTTTTTGTTCAATATACAAATTTTCACCACAGAAAGTTGTTTGAGCGATATAAGCTGTTAAATCAGAACAACCTTTTTCACCGGGAAGGAAGACTATGACTTCTTCACGCTCTCCCCAGCGCGACTGCAACTCAGAATCGACGACTGGTCTGTCAGGCATCGAAGATTCCCCGGAGTTCGATGAATCGCTGCGCGACAGCGTGCAGAGGATTTCCATTGGACTTTATGACTTCCTAGCTTCCACCCGTCGCCTCGGCGAACGTCCAAATGCGCGGATGGATATTTCCCAGTCAGAAATGGAAGTACTGCACTTTATTTCCACCCACCCAGGCTGCGGTGTCTCGGATATTGCACGGCTGCGCTTCCTGCGTCCGTCGAATGTCTCCGCGACCGTGCGTCGCCTTTTGGACAATGGCCTGATTAAGCGTGAGAACAACGCCAAGGACCGCCGTGCGCAGAACCTCTATGTCTCTACAGATGGCGAGGGCTTGCTTGAGCAGCTCATTGACCACTGGGGCGCCCTGGTCTACGAGATTGTGCGCACGATGTCGAACAAGGATGTCCGTGCGCTTATTAAGGCTCTGCCATCACTACTGAAGTTGGCCGAGCACTCCGAGACCTTTGTTGAAGAGCACCAGCGCCGCCAGGAACTGTTCTAAGAATTCACCGTATCCAGCACGCGCTTTGCACTAACCAGCACCTGCCGCGCGGAATGCGCAGGTACGATGTGCGGTATGGCTGTCACTTTGAAGAAAGCAAAAGACGTAAAGACTGCACCGCTGGTGGCCACTGGCCTCATTGGCGGTTGGCTCACTGCTCGTGAGACCGGCATTCGCCCACTCGGTGGTGTCATCTTGGCTGCCGCTGGCGCGTACGCTGCGCGCACCTGGAACGCAAAGGTCGGCGCTGCAGGCACAGCCGGGCTGATCGCCACTTACCTGGGTGCATTCGGCCTATCGCACCCGCTGGCAAAGAAGATTGGCGCGTGGCCGTCCGTGCTCGCAGTTACCGCCCTATCGGCTGGCGCTGCTGCAATCGCTGACTCCAAGTAAAACAATCAGGCGCTAGCGCACTGGCGAAACACTAGCGCTCGACACTATCCAGCAACTTTTCCAAGTGCGCACGCACAGCTGGCCACGATTGCGCGAAAGGTGGCAGTAGGTCGAGGCCCGCGACGTCGTCAAGCGGAACCCAACGCAGCGCCAACGACTCCTCGTTCGGGAACGTTTCCAGCTCGTTGGCCGCAAGCGCGTAGACCGTGTGATACTTCCAGCCGCCGGCGAGCTCCGGGCGAGCTGGGTCGGCCGGGTAGGGGCCAGTGGTCACTTGGGTATCGAGGATGCGAAGTTGATGCTCGAGGAGTCCGGTTTCCTCTTCCGTCTCACGCAACGCAGTAGCCTCAGGCGTCTCATGTGAATCACAAGCCCCACCAGGAACACCCCAGGTTAGGGGGAATGACGTCCAGTCAGCGCGGTGCTGCATAAGCACAGTTCGCTGCGGGCTCGCAATCAGCAGCCCCGCAGCTCCAAAGCGTCCCCAGCAGCGCGTACCGTTGGGGCCTGCGGACCATCCATTTCCATCGTGAAGCATGCTTCCACCCTACGTCAGATAGTGCTGTGTTTTCCGTCACAAGCACTACCGACTAAGATTTCTAACGAACTAACTTCGCATTGTGCGGGGACATTTGTCGCAGCGCCCATCGGTCACGTCGGAAGGACACGTGCACATGAGTGAATCCACTTCAAGTGCGCCTCAGTCCCGCGTTCCCGAAAAGAACCGCTCACTGCTACACCCCAGGGGAAAGCGCCCGCGTCGCGCGCGTTTCAGTGGCCGTACCACCCCAGGCGGCGAGAGCCTGGATACGACGCTGGAGAAGACTCAGGCCGACGAGGCCTCCCCCAAAACCGCGTCTGCACCGAAGACGACGCGAGAGTCCACGCCGACCTCCACCGCACCATCATCCGCGGCGACTCCTGCGGAGGTCTCCCGCACCGATGTCGCGCACGCTGATCCCTCGGCGCAAACGCCGCCCCGCGATACCGACCTGCGCTTTGACGCACTGGAAATCGGCACTCGGCACGACCGCATCACGCGCTTTCTGGGTGAGCGCATCAACAACAAACTCGGGCCGTCCGCAACGTATGTGCGTCGGTCAGTGTCGTTTCTATTGACGTCGCCAGGGCGCTTGACGACGGTCGCGCTGGTACTCATCATCGCAATCTTGGCAGCCGGCCTGTCCATGTGGCAGACGACTTCGCAGCGCCAGGAACAGCTGACTCGTATCGCGCTGCTCAGTGAACCGATGACCAATGCCTCGCAGAACCTCTACGCGGCACTGACCATTGCCGATGCGTCTGCAAACACCGCCTTTTCCCGCGGCACGCTGGACAGTAACCAGGACTTGGGCGATAACTTCGACGATGTCATCGCGCAGGCATCCATGTCAGCGACTCGCGCCGCCACCGGCATCAACAACGTCGATGACCCGGCAATGAAGGACATCGCCACCATTCAGCGCCTGCTGCCCGTCTACACGGGCATCGTGGAGACGGCACGCGCCAATGCCAGGCAGGGTAACCCCGTCAGTATTGCCTACCTCGCCTCTGCGTCGAATTTGATGCAGGTGCAAATCCTGCCCGCAGCACAGTCGCTGTATGAATTGACCAGTACCAGGACAAATACTGAGCAGCGCACACTCATGCGGCCACCCTGGGTACCCATGTCCGGACTTGCGGCGGCAATTGCCATGCTGCTGTTGGCGCAGTGGTGGTTGACCAGACGCACAGGCCGACTGTTTAACGTCGGCCTATTCGGTGCAACACTGCTAATGGCCATTGCGCTCGTCGGCGTCGGCATCGCCACGACGCAGCCGTGGCAGTCCGGCTCACTGTTCCGCGATCAGCGCCCCGAGGTGCATTCTCTGACGGAAATCCGCATTAACGCGCAGAAACTGCGCGCCAGCGAAACGCTCGGTTTGGTGCGCCGTCAGCCCGCGGACGCGGAGTCGTTCTCACAGTCTGTCGGATCGCTTGTCGACGAACTGAAGTCCGTCAACCAGTACTCCCCAAACAGTGACATCGACGCGGCTATCCACGCGGTCTACGGCTGGCAGTCCGGCCATGACCAGATGATGGCGCACCTGCAAAACGGCGACTACGCCGGCGCTGTCCGCGTGGCCACCGATACCCAGAGCAGTAGCTCCGCCGCTTCTGCCTTCAACGATTTGGATGAGTCGCTGCAGTCCTCGATTGCAAACTCCCGTCAGACCGCCCGCGAAAACCTCGACGAGTCCCGCCGCGCTACTGCAGCGCTGTCCCTCGTCACCGTCACACTGACAATCATCGCAGCGGTGCTGGTAGTCTTTGGTTTCCGTCACCGGCTCTTGGAGTACCTATGATCGCCGCTTTCGCCCCGCGCCACCGTCGCTGGCGTCGCATGGCTGTGCTCGGCGCGCTGGTCATCTCCGGGCTTACGCTGGGTGCCTGCGCCACCGATTCGCTTGCCGACGACCCCTACTCGCGCACCATCGATGAGGCCACAGGTGACTTTCCACTGCCACCGGGCACGTATTACGACAAGGCCTCGTCGATAACTCCGCCAGCCGCGGAGGGGCCTGCGGATATGACCACGCTGGAACCGGATAACAAGACGCCACAAGAACGTATTCCGGAGATTTTCAAGCGCGGTCGCCTCATCGTCGGCGTCGATCAGTCTCTGAATCTTTTGAGCTTCCGCGATTTCACCACCGGTGAGCTCGCCGGTTTTGAGGTGTCGCTAGCTCAGGAAATTGCGCAGGACATTTTCGGCGACCCCAATGCCGTGGAGTTTCGCTATGTCGACAGCACGGAGCGCTCGGACTTCATTGAAAACGGCACTGTCGATGTCGTACTGCGCACCATGACGGTGACCAATAACCGACGCGAACGGGTATTGTTCTCCGCTCCGTACCTAGAGGCCAGGGCCGGTGTCTTGGTCTCATCTCCCGGCGGCGATGCCACTCCGGAGGACGTTAAAGACGGTCGCATCTGTGTTGCCCGCGGATCGACGACAGAGGACTTCATTCGCCGCACCTCACCGGACAGCACTCTGCTGCTGGTGGGCAGCTGGTCGGACTGCCTGGTGGCTCTGCAAAATAATCAAGCCGAAATTGTCATCGGCGATGACACGGTTCTGGCCGGCATCAATGATCAGGATCCGGCAACCGCAATTGTCCAACGTGGCCTGTCACAGGAGAGCTATGCCGCAGGCGTCTCGAAGAAGAACCCTGGGCTGGTGCGCCAGATCAATGAGACGATGCAGCGTATCTCCACAGATGGCACTTGGCAGTCGCTCTACGACACCTGGTTTGGCCCCTTCCTGCCCGGTGGCACGCAGCCAGCGCCACAGTACGGCCGTGACGAAGACATCTTAGGTACTCCCCCAGCAGGTACTCCCCCAACACCGGACGGCGAGGTGAACAATCGATGAGCGACAACGACAAGCGCGAACTGGACCCGCACGAGGATTACGACACGGCAGAAGCTGCCGCCACCCAAGCTGTCGCCTTCGATCCCTTCGCTGATGATGAGGACGATCAGGAGACGGGAACAGCGGCTGTCGCCTTCGACCCATTTGCCGATGATGACGACGAAGAGGAGATTGACATCTCCGCCCTGCTGGCTGGCTCCGGGGGCGCGGGCACCTTGGGTTCGTCGTCAAGCGCATCGCACGCGACGCCGACGCAGGACAATGACCCGTCGATGGCGTCGCACCGCAAAGCACTGGAGGCGTTTCGCCGTAAGCGCACGAACGCGCACCGCGGACGCACAGTCGCCGACGGCATGGTCAATCTGCCGTATATCACGCAGAATGACCCGCGCGATGCGGTGATGAGCGAGGAGAAGATTCGCGCGACGAATAAACCGGCGCCGAGTCTGAAGCCCGGCGATATCGTGGCTGATCAGTATCAGATTGTCGGCCCGATTGCGCACGGCGGTCTCGGCTGGATTTACCTGGCCATTGACCACAACGTCTCCGATCGCTGGGTGGTGCTCAAGGGCATGATGGCGGCGAAGAATGACAAGGACTTCGCTGTCGTGCAGGCCGAGCGCGAGTTCCTCGCGGAGATTTCGCACCCAGGGATTGTGAAGATCATCAACTTCATCGATGAGCCGGAGTCCAACAGCGCTACCGGTTTTATTGTCATGGAGTACGTCGGCGGCCCGTCGCTGCGTAAGCAACGTCGCAGCTACCCCGATGGTGTCATGCCCTGTGACCTGGCAATTGGCTATATTCTCGAGCTGCTACCGGCACTGGACTACCTACATTCGCGCGGCGTGGTCTACAACGACTTAAAGCCCGACAACGTGCTATTGACGGAAGATCACGTCACGCTTATCGACGTCGGCGCGGTCACCGGCATCGGCGCCTACGGCCGTATCTACGGCACGCCCGGCTTTCAAGCGCCCGAGATCGCCACGACCGGTCCAACCATCGCCAGCGATATCTACACCGTGGGCCGCACGCTGGCTTCGCTGATTTTGAAGCTGCCGTCGACCGATGGCGTCTACGACCCCGGTCTGCCGAGCCCCGCACAGGAACCGCTGTTCCGCCGCTACTATTCGCTCTACCGCTTCCTGCTGCGCGCCTGCCACGAAAACCCAGAGGCGCGGTTCGCCTCCGCCGAGGAGATGAGCGTGCAGCTCATCGGCGTGCTCCGCGAGATTCTCGCCGTGCGCGACGGCGTGCAGTTCCCGCATACGGTGTCGAATTTCTCACCGCAGCGTTCCACATACGGCACCAAGCACCTGGTGTTCCGCACCGATCAGCTTGTCGACGGAATCACCCGCGGCGTAGAAATCACGCCCCAAGAAGTGACCTTTGCGCTGCCCGTACCACTGATTAACCCGACAGACCCGGGTGCACGCATCCTGAGTGCTTCGTCGTTTACTGAGCCCAATGAGCTGATTGAGACCCTGACCAATGCGCTGGCCGAGCCGGAGTACGGCTCCTCGGTGGAAATTCCGCTGGGCATTGTGCGCGCGCAATTGGATCTTGGTCTGATTGACGAGGCCCACACAAGCTTGAGCGAAGCCCCCGACCGACTGCGTCGGGACTGGCGTTACCGCTGGTACGAGGGTATTACCTTCCTGCTGTTGGACCAGTTCCACGATGCCTTGAGCTCATTCCACCACGTGCTTACCATGCTGCCCGGTGAGCCCGCGCCGAAGCTGGCGCTCGCAGCGACCCTCGAGCTGATTCAGCAGCGACTGGGCATCGCCCACACGTCGCTGCTGGAGCCGACCGTCGCGCGTGCGGCTGCGAACTTGAGCAGTGCGCTAGATACCGTCGCCGCCGACACCCCGGAGATTTTCTCAGCCACCTGGGTCAGCGATGCTCCGTCTCCGCAGACGATTCGCTTTAATACCCTGCGTTTATACGCCGTGGTCTGGGCTGCCAACCCGACGACGGTCTCATCCGCCTTCGGCCTTGCCCGCCAGCTGACCTCCGAGCAACAGCATGAAATGGCAATTGCCCAGCTCGACCGTGTTCCGGGTAACTCCCGTCACCAGCGTATGGCACGCTTGACGACGATTCTCATGCTCACTTCCGGAAATCCGTCGACGTTGACCGAATCGAGGATCCGGCGTGCAGCTCGTCGCTTGGTGGAACTTCCAACTAACGAACCTCGCATGCCGCAGCTGCGCGTTGCCGTGATGGCGGCCGCACTGAACTGGCTGCGCAGTTCTGGTCTGGATCACTCCGCCAGCTCGAACATGCTATTCGATGTGCCTTTCACCGTCGCTGGCCTGCGAGAAGGCTTGGAAAAGGATCTGCGGATGCTGGCTCGTTCCTCACAATTTCCGCGTCACCGCTACAACCTGGTCGACATTGCCAATCTCATTCGCCCACGTACCTGGCGCTAAATTCCGCTGATTTCCGCTAATTTCGGGCACCCCGGATATGGTGGTTACTCAGAAAATTCGCCTATGTGGATTAAGATGTCGTCTATGTCTGCCTCAGTTAACTCTTCTCACCGCAGCGCAAAGCGTATCTTCGCTGGTGCATTTGCTCTGACCACGGCCCTTGGAATCGGTGCGGGCACGGCTACCGCACTGCCGAGCCTGCCAGATCTCAACCAACTCAGCAATAGGGCTCAGCACTTCTCGCTGCCGGATATGCCGGCGCTGAATACCGCTGATTTGGCTCCGCAGCTGTCCAAGGCATTGGAGGATGCCTCCGCGCAGCTGCCGGATTCGGTAGTCAGCCTGATTAACGAGAACTTCAAGCTCGCTGAGGAAAACCTCGCGATTGTGGACAACACTCGCAGCCAGCTGCTCGGCATGATTGACAAGCTGCCGCTGCCGGCTGCCCAGAAGGCTGAAGCAACCCGCATCATCAACACGATTTTTGATGGTCTTAAGTCGCCTGGTCTGCAGCCAGCTCCGGCACCGGCACCGGCACCTGCACCGGCACCTGCACCGAAGCCAGAGCAGAAGCCGCGCCAGGAACCATCCAACCCGTGCCCGCCAAGCGCACGCGCCTGCGTTGACCTGGGCAAGCAGACCACTTGGCTGCAGGAAAACGGTCGCATCACCTACGGTCCGGTTCCGATGGCATCCGGCATGCCGGGCTATGAGACCACCCGCGGCTACCTCAGCGTGACCCGTAAGGTCCGCGATGAGTGGTCCCGTCCGTATAACGGTCCGATGCCGTTCTCGGTGTACTTCACCAATGACGGTGAGGCTTTCCACGAGGGCTCTGTTACCCAGAAGTCTCACGGCTGCATTCACTTAAACCACAACGATGCAGTGAAGTACTTCGATACTCTGCAGATTGGTGACGGCGTTTACATCTGGTAATTGCGAGCACCGACTAAAATGGCACCCAGCGAGGCACGGGTGCCATTTTTTATTGTTATTTGTCGAAAGGCGACAGTTCTGTGAACACAGACGCAACGAAAAACAGTGGCTGGCGGAAGAAGGTCCGGAGCCTCTTTTCCGCCAACCAACCAGACGCATCCGAACAGGCTCACCAGGTAAAACGCAGGTCGCCTCGTAATGTTGTGGAGAAACTGGATGAGATGACCGCCAAAGAGCGACACGAGCGACTCAATGACTTCTTTGAAGTCGTCGGCCTCGATGACTCAGCTGAATCGGCTGACTCAGCTGAGTCGACCAAGGATGCCGGGGGCAAGCGCTAACGCAGTTTTATTGCGCTAACTGGCAAAGCTCATGGCGTAGCGGGCAATTGCGAGTTCCTCATTAGTAGGAACAACGAAGACCTTGACCTTTGAGTCGTCTGCCGAAATCATTCGTGGACCATCATTTGGCTGCGAATTGCGCTCATCGTCGATCTTGATGCCGAAGTTCTCCAGCTCAGCCATGGAGTCACGGCGAATACCAACGTGGTTCTCGCCCACGCCGGCGGTGAAGGTGATGGCATCCAGGCGGCCCAGAATCAACATGTACGAGCCGATGTAGCGACGCAGCTGGTGGACGTACATCTGGTAGGCAGCCCAGGCATCCGGATCGTGGTTGTCCATGCGCTCCTGCAGAACACGGAAGTCATTGACACCGGAAACGCCCTTGAGCCCCGACTTGCGGTTACAGAGGTCATCGATTTCATCGATGCTCAAACCGTTGCGGTAAAGGTGGAAGATGATGCCTGGGTCAATGTCACCGGTACGAGTACCCATCATCAAACCTGCCAGCGGGGTCAGTCCCATAGAGGTATCGACCGCTTGACCGCCGCGGATGGCTGCACAGGATGCACCGTTGCCCAGGTGCAGCGTAATCTGGTTGATTTCCTCGGCCGGCTTACCCAGCAGATTTGGCACCTGCTTGGACACGAACTCATGCGAGGTGCCATGGAAGCCGTATCGGCGAATATCGAACTTCGAGGCGACCTCAGCGTTGAGTGGGTACAGCGCTGCAGCCGGCGGCATGGTGTGGAAGAACCCGGTGTCGAACACGGCCACATGCGGCACGTCGGGAAGCAGCGTACGCGCCTCTTCGATACCGACAATGTTGGCTGGGTTGTGCAGCGGCGCCAGCGGAATGAGGTCGCGAATCATATCGACGATTTCGTCGGTAATCAGCTCCGGACCGGAAAACAGGCGACCGCCATGGACGACGCGGTGGCCAACAGCGGCAATGTCAACGGATGCCGGCCCGACGCCGTGCTCATCCATGAGGCTGAATGCGAGGTCCAGGCCGCTTGCATGGTCGGCGATTGGTTCGGTGACCTCAATCTTCTGGCCGGCGAACTTGAGGCTAATAGTGCCCTCGTCTTCGCCGATGCGCTCGACCAGGCCGGAGACATACGGGGGCTGAGAGGTATCTTTATCGGGGTCAACCAGCTGGAACTTAATGGAAGAAGAACCGGAGTTCACTACGAGAACGTGACGGGACATAGCGATTAGTTTCCTCCAGCCTGAATAGCGGTGATTGCAACCGTGTTGATGATATCCGGCACCGTAGCGCCGCGGGAAAGGTCATTGACCGGCTTGTTCAAGCCCTGCAGAATCGGGCCGATAGCCAGCGCGCCGCCGCAGCGCTGCGCAATCTTGTAACCGATGTTGCCGGCATCCAAATCCGGGAAGACAAAGACCGTTGCCTGACCGGCGACCTTGGATTCCGGCATCTTCTTGGCGGCAACCGACGGGTCGATAGCGGCATCGAACTGCAATGGGCCATCGACGGCCAGCTCCGGCGCAAGCTCACGAGCCTTGGCCAGGCCTTCCTTCACTCGGTCCACATCCTCGCCAGTGCCCGAAGCACCGGTGGAGTAGCTCAGCAACGCAACGCGTGGATCAATGCCGAAGGAAGCGGCAGTCTCCGCAGAGACCACAGCAATCTCACCCAGCTGTGCTGGGGTTGGCTTCGGCAGTACCGCACAATCGGCAAAGCCCCACAGCGAGTTGTCCATCACCATCAGGAACAGGGAGGACACTGTCGAGGCCGACGGCTTGGTCTTGATGATCTGCAGTGCGGGACGAATGGTGTGGGCAGTCGTGTGGGCTGCACCGGACACCATGCCGTCGACAAGCCCGTTGTGAATCATCATCGTGGCAAAGTACGAGATGTCCTTCATTGTCTCGCGCGCCTGCTCAAGGGTGACGCCCTTGGCCTTGCGCATTTCGGCGAACTGCTCGGCGAACTGCTCGACGTACTCGGATGTCTCCGGGTTCCACAGATGAGCAGCATCGATGTCGTATCCCAGCTCAGCGGCACGGGATTTCATGGCATCCGGGTCACCGAGAATGGTGAGCTCACAGATGTCTTCACGCAGGAGGTAGTCAGCGGCTTCCAGAATGCGGTCATCGTTGCCCTCCGGCAGGACAATGTGGCGCTTGTCCGCCTTCGCGCGCTGCAGCAGCCACCACTGGAAACGCTGCGGGGTCATAATGGTGGGCACGTCGCGGCCGAGAGTCTCGCGCAGGCCTTCGACATCATCGATTGCGATAACGGGAACGTCCAGCTGCAACGACTTGGCAGCATCCGAGGCTTCCTCACCAGTGACGACAACGCCGAGAACTTCGCTGTGACGCTGCTTGGCACTGCTGAGTGCCAGCCGGATACGCGCCTTTGCGGCTTCTTCGTGGCAGCCCTTACCAGCGGCAACCACGATGACACCCGCACCGGCAACGGTGGAGATACGGAAGTCGAAATCGAGGTTGCCAGAGCCGGTCAGAATGGCAGCGCCATCATTTCGTGCGCGGTCAGCTTCCACAGCAGCGACGATGGTGTCGAGCGCAGATTCCGGATCTTGAACGACCTGGTCCACAGTGGCACCCTGCGGGCCGCCGACGGTGTGAAGGCAGCGAGCGCCACCGAGTGCCTCTGACATGGCCGTAATGACATCCTGCAGGTTATCCGCACGGTCTACTGAAGTAATCAGGACTGCGGAGTTCTTAGTGGACGCATTGGTGTTCGTCTCGCTCACCGACGTTCCTTTCTCGCACTGTGTTCGATGTTCAATTGCAGTTCGATGTTCAATTGCACCAGGCCGCTTGCACCGGGTTCAACTGTTTCTACTGTTTCGACTGTAAAGACCGGCTTGGTTCGTAAAGCTGGAGCCTTAACTATTTGAGTCTTAAATCATTATTTTGCTCTTATTGTGAGTCACCTTACATCTCGTCGGCATTTTTTCTCGTCCTGGTTACCCCTGGTAGCCACTCTCATTCCGGTGCAAAACCAATATTTCCGACACAAATTGTCCATTTCCACCCCATTTTCAAACTAAACAAAGCCAAACCAACAGCGATAGTGATAAAGGTCACAGTTCACTGCGTTCATCTCGAAGCAAGGCGATACCGCGGATGTGACGCCCGCCTCTCGATTTTTTGTAAGTTCTCGCTACGATTAAGGGCGTTACCATGGGATTGTCGAATAAAAGATGTGATGCCTTATTAAATGCCTTATTCAATAGGGCCCAATACAGCTAGCCTTGGAAATCGCTAGCCCAACTACAACTTTTCTTCAGTTACTTTTCCTTTTCTATTCCACAGCCCCACACGAGGTCACCGCAGGCAGTGACTCTTGCCGCGGTCTCGTGGACGTCGTAAAGCACTAGAGAAAGAAGGACGAACTTATATGAATCGCCCGCTGCGCGTTGCCGTCATTGGTTCCGGCCCCGCCGGTGTCTACGCCTCGGATGCGCTGATGAAATCCAGCACCGACGTGGAAGTCGATCTCTTTGAAAAGATGCCGGCGCCGTTCGGCCTGATTCGCTACGGTGTCGCCCCGGATCACCCGCGCATCAAGGGCATCATCCTGGCGCTGCACCGCGTCATGGAAAAGCCGCAGCTCCGCCTGTTTTCCAACGTGGAATTCGGTAAGGACATCACGCTGGAGGAACTCAAGGAGCTTTACGACGCCGTCATCTTCGCCACCGGTGCCGTCGGTGACCGCGCGCTGCCGACTCCTGGTGCGGACCTGCCGGAGCACTACGGCGCTGGCGAATTCGTGGGCTTCTACGACGGCAATCCACTCTTCGAGCGCGAGTGGGACCTCTCCGCTGAGTCCGTAGCTGTCATTGGCGTCGGTAACGTGGCGCTGGATGTCTCCCGCATCCTGGCCAAGACCGGCGAGGAGCTGCATGTCACCGAGATTCCAGACAATGTCTACGAGGTGCTGAAGAATAACAAGGCCAAGGAAGTTCACGTCTTCGGACGCCGCGGACCAGCACAGGCGAAGTTCACGCCGTTGGAGCTGAAGGAGCTGGACTACTCGCCAAATGTGGAGGTCGTGGTCGACCCGCGCGATATTGACTACGATTCCGCCTCGGAGACCTTGCGCCGCGAGTCCAAGATTACCGACCAGGTGTGCACCATCTTGGAAAACTACGCCATTCGCGAGCCGAAGAACGCCCCACACAAGCTCTACATCCACTTCTTTGAGTCGCCGGTGGAGATTCTGAGCGAGGAGGGCGCGGACGGCCAGCAGCATGTCGCCGGCCTGCGCACGCAGCGGATGGAATACGACGGTGCTGGCGGCATGCGCCCGACCGGTGAGACCACCGACTGGAAGGTCGGCGCGGTCTACTCCGCCGTCGGTTACCGTTCCGACGCTCTGCCGGGCATCCCGTTTGATGGCATTAAGAATGTCATTTCCAACGTTGGCGGTCGCGTCATTGATTCCGAGTACACCGAGGATGAAAATGCCGAGGCCATCACGGGTCTCTACACCACCGGCTGGGTTCGCCGTGGCCCTGTCGGCCTGATTGGTAACACCAAGGGCGATGCTAACGAGGCTGTGGCCAACCTGCTCGCCGACGCAGCCGAGGGCAAGAAGTTCAATCCTTCCAAGCCAGAACTCACCGCAGTCAACGAGCTGCTGGAGGAAAAGGGCATTGACTACCTGAACTGGGATAGCTGGCACAAGCTGGACGCCGCCGAACGCGCCGCCGGCGAAGCCGAGGACCGCGAGCGCAAGAAGTATGTCGAGTGGGAGGACATGGTCACCCACTCCAAGGGGGAATAATCGGCTCCGATAGCTGGTTTAAGCCACTGCTGCCGGCACACTCGCGTACGCCGCACGGGAGTCCCAGCGACAGCACACAATTGGCGCCAACAAATCGCTGAGCGGCTCGCCATAGGCGACCTGCTCGGCAGCGGAACCCGCGTCAGTCACGCGATCCCACAGCAGGCCCGGCGCGGTAAACAGCGGCACAACCACGAGTCCACGGCCGCGCTGCCGCGCCTGCTGATGCGCCGCAGCCACGGCTGCAGCCCCCTTGACCTCCTCCGGACCGACCACAAAGGCCGCACTCACATGCCCCGGCAACATGCCGTCCAAGCTCGCGGCAAAAGAGTGCACGGCCGCGTTGGCCGCAACATCCGAGGACCCCACCGCCATCACCAGGGCATCAAACGTCCCGGCGAAGGCCGCATCCTCAGCGGCGCCAATGATTCGCTTGACGACGGCGCGCTTGGTGCCGTCGCCAAGCCCTAAACCTCCGGCCACTGTGATGTCGATGCCATGACGATTGCAAGCTCGAACCTGGTCGGGCACATCAATGCGACTGTGATAGGCCCCGGTAAACAGCAGCGGCACAGCCACCGCGCGGGGCTCTCCAGCGGCGGCGAGGTCGGAGCACACTTGATCCAGCGAGGGCTCGTCGAGGTCCAGCCACGCCAGACGCACCTGCGATGGCGCGTGCAAACCAGCGGTGGGCAGTGAGCTTCGCACCTGGTCCACCAACGCCTGGAGGACGGGCTTGGTGCCTGGGTGACGAGACCCGTGCGCGAGCAGAATTAGTGCGGTCATGTGCACGGTCCTACTGAGTGGCTCCGCGGACCAGGCCCGCAGTCAGGGTGTCGCCGGTGCCGGGCTCGATGAGCAAGAAGGCACCGACGCGACCGCCGACTCGGTACGGATCAACAGGCAGCGGCTGTGCGACCTCGATGGTCACCTCCGCGACATCGTTGACGGCTAGCTGATCAGCAACACCGGTGGGTTCACCGGTTTCGATGTCAATCAGGGCATCGACAGAGGCGATACGCCCGCGAATCAGAGCAGCACCGTAGCGAACCTCGACCACACGACCGACGGCCAGTGGCTTGTCGGCCAGGTGCACCGCCACAGCGGAGAAGCGACGCGTATCCTCCGGGCGCGTGCCACTGATAAGGTCACCGCGCGCCAGGTCGAATTCCGCATCCAGGCTAATGGCCACGGACTGACCGGCCACTGCCTCATCGACATCGTCCGCGGCGACGGTAATGCGGGTGACGGTCGCCGTGCGGCTGCCGTCAACCGATACCTCGTCACCGACGCGCACGCGACCAGTGGCAATACGGCCCGCGTAACCACGGTACTCCGTGGCGTGATCGCGGATGACGTAGTCAATGGGAAGTCGCAGGTCAGCTTCAGCATCGGCGGCGATATCCGCACCGATGTCCAGGTTTTCCAAAAGCTGCAGGACAGTCGGGCCCTCGTACCAGGCAGTGTTGTCGGAGGCTTCCACGATGTTGTCGCCGACCAGCGCGGATACCGGCACCACAAAGGTATTCTGCAGCCCCAGGCGGCTGGCCAGTGCCTGGACATCGTTTTCGATGGCTCGGAAGGCCTCTTCGCTGTAATCCAGCAGGTCAATCTTGTTGACTGCAAAAATCACGTGGCGCACGCCAAGTAGGGAGGCCACCGTTGCGTGACGCTTGGTCTGCGTCACGACGCCGTTGCGCGCGTCGATAAGCACAACGACGGCCTCAGCGGTGGACATACCCGTGACGGTGTTGCGCGTGTACTGCTCGTGACCTGGGCAGTCGGCGAGGATGAAGGAGCGGACATCCGTGGCGAAGTAGCGGTAGGCGACATCGATGGTGATGCCCTGCTCGCGCTCGGCGCGCAGTCCGTCGACCAGCAGCGACAGGTCCGGGCTTTCCTGACCGCGGGCCTGGGAGGAGGCGACGACGGCCTCGTACTGATCGGCCAGGATGTTCTTGGTGTCGTGCAGCAGGCGACCGACAAAGGTGGACTTGCCGTCATCGACGGAACCAGCGGTGCACAGGCGGAGAGTGCGGCGGGCACGGGTCGCGCGGTCAGCGGTGATCAGAGTGGATGTGGGCTGGCTCATCAGAAGTACCCTTCCTTCTTGCGGTCCTCCATGGAGGATTCGGACAGTTTGTCATCTGCGCGGGTAGCGCCGCGCTCGGTGAGCTTGGATGTGCGAAGTTCCTCCATAACCTCCGCAATGGTGGTGGCGGTCGATTCGACAGCGCCGGTGCAGCTCATGTCGCCGACGGTGCGGTAGCGAACGCTGCGAACCTCGAGGGTTTCATTCTCGCGCGGTCCTCCCCACTCGCCCGGCGCCAACCACATGCCACCTCTGTTGAACACTTCCCGTTGGTGCGCGAAGTAAATCGGCGGCAGCTCGATGCCGCGGGCGTCGATATAGGCCCAGACGTCGGCCTCCGTCCAGTTGGAGATTGGGAAGACGCGGACATTTTCGCCGGCTGCGTGGCGACCGTTGTAGAGGCCCCACAGCTCTGGGCGCTGACGGCGCGGATCCCAGCCGCCGAAGGAGTCACGGACGGAGAAGACGCGCTCCTTGGCGCGGGCCTTTTCCTCATCGCGGCGAGCACCGCCGAGGACGGCGTCGTAGCCGCGGTTGGCGATGGTCTCCACCAGCGGCACGGTCTGCAGCGGGTTGCGGGTGCCGTCGGCGCGCTCGGTGAGCACACCGCTGTCAATCCAGTCCTGCACCTTGGCGACATGCAGGTTAATGCCCGGCTCAGCTGCGACCTTGTCGCGGAAGGCGATAACTTCCGGGAAGTTGTGGCCGGTATCGACGTGCAGCAGCTCCAGTGGAAGGCCGGCCGGGGCGAATGCGCGCCTGGCCAGCTCCAGAACTACGACGGAATCCTTACCACCGGAAAAGAGCAGTGCCGGGTGGTCGAACTGGCCGGCGGTCTGGCGAATAATGTCAATGGCTTCGGCCTCCAGCTCGGCCAGCCGCGGATCAAGTCGGTTTTTAACGGTCACGGTTGTTGGGCTAGTCATGAAATTTCTTTCTGCGTAATAGGGCGAAGTTTTAGGGCGAAATTTTGGTGAAAACTGTGCTAGAAGTGCGTTAGAGATGCGCTAGAGGTGCAATCCGCACTCGGTCTTCTCACTGCCAGCCCAGCGGCCTGAGCGGGGATCGGCACCCACTGCCACCCGTTCGGTGCAGGTAGCGCAACCGATTGACGGGTAGCCCTGCTGTGTCAGCGGATGCACGATCAGGTCATTGTCGGCGATGAAGTCCACAACGTCCTTGTCAGTCCAAGTAGCCAGCGGGTTGAGCTTGATGCGACCGGTCTTGTCGATTTCCAACACCGAAGTGTGAGCGCGAGTCGGCGCATCAACCCGTTTGAGGCCAGTCACCCACCCCTCGTACGGCCGCTTTGCCGCAGCCAGCGGCTCGACCTTGCGCAGTGCACAGCAGCGAGTCGGATCGGTCTTGTAGAGGTCAACGCCCTCTTCCGCATCCTGCTCGGCGCGGGTGCGCTTCGGCACAATCGACAGCAGACGGTTGTCGTAGCGCTTGGCGACCTGCTCCGCCACGTCCAGAGTTTCCGGGAAGTGGTACCCGGTGTCGAGGAAAATTAGGTCTGCATCCGGCGCGTGCCGCGATGCCAGTTCGGCCAGCACTGTGTCCTGCATGGACAGCGTCACGGCCAGCGGAGTCTGCAGGTGCTCGGCACCCCATTCCAGTACCTCGCCAGCTGTGGCGCTCTCCAGGCGTGTGCCCCATTCCAGCGCCAGCTCAATCAGGCGACGGCCGGTCTCCGGGTTTGCCAAGACATCCTCGGTGGCCTCAGCATCCTGCGTATTAACTTCCTGCGGGGTCTTTAGTCCCGTGCTCATGACGCCACCTTCCTATCAATATGGCCATGTAATTTCACTGTGAATACTCGGCAACATTCGCGGCACTGCCAGGCGTAATCGGTCTCCGTGTCGGGCCACAAATCGTCACCGCCGCAGTATGGGCAGTGCATGACCGCGCCTCGGTTGGGATTCGGGTGTGCACTGCGGCCTCCGATTCCCAGGCGTGCTGGTGACTCACTCACTTCAAATCCTCCTCATCAGCACGGACAATCCATTCGCGGAACTGTTCGCCCTCATGGCGCTGCGCCTTGAAGTGCGTGACGACGCGCTCAATGTAGTCACCCAACTCATCCGAGGTGACCTTGTGGCCACGTACCTTTCGACCAAAGTTGGCATCGAGCCCCAACGCGCCACCAAGGTGAACCTGGAAGCCCTCGACTCGGTTGCCGTTTGCATCGGTGACAATCTGACCCTTGAGTCCGATATCGGCAATCTGTGTGCGGGCACACGCATTTGGGCAGCCGTTCAGCGCGATGGTGATGGGCACTTCAAGGTCTCCGAGGCGATTTTCCAAATCGGATACCAAATCGATTGCGCGCTGGCGCGTAGTCACCAGGGCGAGCTTGCAGAATTCAAGACCGGTGCAGGCAAGAATTCCCCGTCGGAAAGCGGATGGATTAGCGGACAGGCCGATTTCATCGAGCTCGGCGAGGAGGGAATCGACCTGATCATCGGCGACGTCGAGGAGGATGAGCTCCTTCATGACGGTGGTGCGGATGCGGGATACCCCGTGGCGCTCGGCGATGTCGGCGAGCCTCACCAGGTCAGAACCCGGAACGCGGCCGACGGCAGGCTTGACGCCGACGTAGTTCAGGCCGTCGGCCTGCTTGTGTACGCCGATATGGTCGCGGTCGCCCTCGAAAGGCTCAGGCGCGGGGCCGTCGATAAGCTTGCGGTGCAGGTAGTCGTCTTCGAGGACCTGACGGAACTTCTCCGGCCCCCACTCAGCGACCAGGAACTTCAGGCGCGCACGATTGCGCAAACGACGGTAGCCGTAGTCGCGGAAGATGCGGCAGACGCCGGCCCAGACCTCGGGGACCTCCTCTTCCGGAACCCAGGCGCCAAGACGCTGGGCAAGCATCGGGTTGGTGGAGAGTCCACCACCGACCCACAGGTCGAAGCCGGGGCCGTACTCCGGATGATTAACGCCAACGAAAGAGACATCCTGAATCTCGTGAGTGACGTCGAGGCGTGGCGAGCCAGAAATGGCGGACTTGAACTTGCGTGGCAGGTTGGAGAATTCGTCGCCGGAGAGGTACTCCTCCTTGATGCGACGGATGGCGTCTGTGCCGTCGATAATTTCATCGGCCGCGACACCTGCAACAGGGCTGCCGAGAATGACGCGCGGAACATCGCCGCAGCCAAAGTTGGTGTTCAGGCCGACCTTTTCCAGACGGTCCCAGATTTCCGGCATATCTTCGACGCGAATCCAGTGCAGCTGTACGTTCTGACGGTCGGAGAAGTCTGCGGTGTCGCGGGCGAAGTCGCGGGAAATCTCGCCGATGGTGCGGATGCCCTCGGTGGTGGTCTGGCCACCATCGAGGCGGACGCGGAGCATAAAGTACTTGTCCTGCAGTTCGGCGTTGGTTTTCACACCTGTGTGTTCACCACTCAAGCCCTGCTTGCGCTGGGTATAAAGACCAATCCACTTAAAACGCGGGGCTAGATCCTCGGCGGGGATGGAGTCGAACCCCTGCTTGGAGTAGATGTCAATAACTCGCTGCTTGACAGCAAATCCGGCATCTTCACGCTTGATGCGCTCGTCGTCATTAAGCGGCTCGCGGCCATCAATCAGCCACTGCCCCTGCGGCTTCGGTGCACGCTTCTTACGACGGGTAGCGGATTTGGTGGCGGGACGCTCAGCGGTCTTCGTAGGAGAGCTCATGAGAATCTACCGAGTCCTTTTCATTGAGTTTCGTTGAGTTTCGTTGTTCGCTAAAGAATTGATTTCTAACTTTTTATAGACCACCCGGTCTACCTTGGCGTGAAAGACACCTTAGACCGACCGGTCTACCTATTGCAACATGGGACATCTTTTTCCCCTTACTGAGAACTGACATCCCCCACATAGACACCGTTTTCCGCCACCTGCTTATCACCTGCACGATTCCCGCTTGCCGACGTCACGGAGACACGAGCCACACCGTCACCTGCAGCCCTCGAACCTTCTTCCCGACCAGGAACATCAGCCAGCACAACGCGCTTACGCAGACTCGGCAGCGTGTCATGCGAACGAGCCCACAGCACCAGCGACACAACAGCGACAGCCCATACGAGCAGCACCACTGCCAGCACTCCCCCAGAGACAGCACCCGAGAACAACGTGCGAATATTTAAGCCCACCAGCACACCGCCGATAACAATGCCGAGAAGTCGCGGATTAATGCGGCCAACCAGGAAGGCAGCCAATGGCGCTGCCAGCACACCACCGCAGAGCAGGCCAATTACAGGACCGGCATGCGCTGCGAATTCCTCCTGCAATTTCGGCAAAAAGCCCAGCACAGCGGCCAGTGAGACCAGAAACTCAGCAGCGGAGACGGTGCCGATAATCTTGCGCGGCTGATCGGCTTCAGCGCCCAGCAGCGTCGAGGTCGTAACTGGCCCCCAACCGCCACCGCCAGTGGAATCAAGCAGACCACCAAAGAGCCCCAAGGGCGCCAACCTACGCGCCCCCCATGCCTTTTTCTTGCGCTTGGAATTTGCCAAGAAGGCGAATCGGATAATCACCCACAGCCCCAGGAACAGCAGAATCGTCGAGGTCACCGGGCGTGCTGCATCACCATCCAGGCCGGACAGGAAAGTCGCACCAACAAACGCCCCGACTGCACCAGGAAGCCCCAAACTGAGCGCGCGCCGCCAGTCCACATTGCCAAACCGCCAGTGCGAAATACCGGAGGCAAGTGTCGTTCCCACTTCCGCTACATGCACCACCGCAGAGGCGGTTGCCGCACTACTACCAGCGAAAATAAAGAGCGTCGTAGCAGTGACACCGAAGGCCATACCCAACGTGCCGTCGACCAATTGCGCGCCGAGTCCAATCAGCACAAAGACGATGAGTTTCTCCATGATGAGCCTTCCCCCGCCAACGCAATAGCTATAAAGCGGTGATTTTTGCCGTATTTTGTGTTTGCATTTTATAGACCAGGTTGTCTATATTCTGTTTCGGCAAGCATAGACCGATTGGTCTACGATTAGCAATCGCAAACTACGGAAGATACGAAAAGGACCCCATCCAAATGACCTCGAATTCCACCTCCACCGCCGGCGACTCCACGTCGCTGCCCAATTTGTCCGAGACCACCACGCCTCTTCGCGTCGCCGTCGTGGGCTCCGGCCCAGCCGGCATCTACGCATCTGATGCCCTGATGAAGTCCGGCCGCGACGTCTCCATCGACCTCTTCGAGCGACTGCCAGCACCGTTTGGCCTCATCCGCTACGGCGTGGCTCCAGACCACCCCCGGATTAAGGGCATTATCAAGTCCCTGCACCGAGTTTTGGACAAGCCTCAAGTGCGGCTGCTGGGCAACGTGGACGTCGGAAAGCAAGTGTCCGTCGACGAGCTGCGCGAGTTCTACGATGCAATCATTTTCGCCACGGGTGCCACCGGTGACCGCGACCTCAACATTCCAGGCTCTGAACTGCCTGAACACCACGGTGCAGGTGAGTTTGTCGGTTTCTACGACTCCCATCCAGAGTTCTCCCGCGACTGGGATTTGTCGGCGGAGTCCGTCGCAGTTGTCGGCGTGGGAAATGTCGGCCTCGACGTCGCGCGCATCCTGGCAAAAACTGCCGACGAGCTGCATGTAACTGAAATTGCCGACAATGTTCACGCCGGCTTGTCCAAGAATGCGGCCCGCGAGATTCATGTCTTTGGCCGCCGCGGCCCGGCGCAGGCGAAGTTCACGCCGCTGGAGCTAAAGGAGCTCGATCACTCCGACACCATCGAGGTCTTCGTCAACCCGGAGGACATTCAGTACGACACCGCCTCCGAAAACGCTCGGCGCGAGTCCAAGATCACCGACCAGGTCTGCACGATTATCGAAAACTACGCCATCCGCGAGCCGAAGGGCGCGCCACACAAGCTCTACATCCACTTCTTCGAGTCCCCGGTAGAAATCATCGGTGAGCAGGGAGAAGACGGCGAGCGCCACGTCACCGCCATCCGCACCGAACGCACGGAACTCGACGGCAACGGCGGCGTGCGCGGCACCGGCGAATTCACCGAATGGCCGGTCGGCGCGGTCTACCGCGCGGTCGGTTACCGCTCTGATGCCGTCGTCGGCGTGCCATTCGACACCGCTACTAACACGATTCCGGATGCCGGTGGGCGCGTGCTTGACGACGTCGATGGCGACCACCTTCAAGGTCTCTACACCACCGGCTGGATTCGCCGTGGCCCGGTCGGGTTGATTGGTAACACCAAGGGTGATGCCAACGAAACTGTCAGCAATCTCATCGCTGACTGGGAAGCGGGTCGCCTGGCTGCACCGACCAAGCCCACGCATAACGACGTCGACGAGTTCCTGGCCAATAAGGGCCTCCATGTCACCACCTGGGCTGGTTGGCATGCACTCGATGCAGCTGAGCGCGCTGCTGGCCAGGCCGAGGGCCGCGAGCGCAAGAAGCTGGTGGAGTGGGCGGACATGGTTGCAGCCTCCACCGTCGAGTTTGAGCCTGATGCCGAGGAAGTCGCCGAAACTGTCCGCGAGGCCGTCGCGGAGACTGTTGCCGCCAACTAGGCGGCATACAGCGACACTGCTCCCGGGCTAGCCCCGGGCAGTGGGTCTCCCCCACAGCCCGGGAATATGCACGTCAACTGGGTTTGAGATTAGAGTTAGAACATGGCTTATCATGCAGACTCATCCGACCTGGACGTCAAGGAAGTTCTCACCTGGGACGGCTTCGGCGTAGCCTCCCGTGAACTCGCACAGCAAATCGTCGACTCCGGCTACGAGCCGGAAATCATCATCGCAGTCGCCCGAGGTGGCCTGCTTCCGGCTGGTGCCCTGAGCTACACCATGGGCGTCAAGCTCTCTGACGCAATTAACGTCGAGTTCTACACCGACGTGGCAGAAACGCTGCCGGACCCGGTTCTCCTGGAGCCGCTGCTGGACATTGAATCCATTTCCAACCGTCGCCTGCTCGTTGTCGACGATGTGGCTGACTCCGGCCGCACCCTACACCTGGTGCTCGACCTGCTCAGCAAGCATGGCGCTGAGGTTCGCTCGGCTGTGCTCTACGGCAAGTCCCGCTCGGAGATTTCCCCGGACTATGTCTGGAAGCACACCGATGACTGGATCGTCTTCCCGTGGTCGGCTGAGCCGCCCGTGGAAAAGTCCACGGACAAGCCAGCACAATAGGCGGCACTAGAGGGGGGAGGGGAAAGTTCTACTCCCCCAGCTCAACAACCTTAATCTTCGAAGCCGCCTCCGACGCACGCTCGCGGGCGGCATCCACCGAATCGGCGGTGGAAATAGCCACACCCATGCGACGGCGCGGGCCTGCCACCGGCTTGCCGAAGATACGAATATCGGTCTCCGGGATGGCCAGGGCCTCCGCCTGACCGGTGTAGCCCGGCTGCTTGATGTCAGCGCCGCCGTAGACAACTGCGGAGGCTCCCGGCGACACCAAGGTGACGTCGATAGGCAGCCCCAGCACGGCGCGCGCGTGCAGCTCGAACTCGGAGAATCGCTGCGACCCCATGGTGACCATGCCGGTGTCGTGCGGGCGCGGGCTGACCTCGGAGAACCAGACCTCGTCGCCGCGGACGAACAGCTCCACGCCGAAGATGCCGCGGCCACCCAGCGCGTTGGTGATGCGCGCGGCCACGGAACGAGCGTTGTCCAGGGCGTTTTCGCTCATTGCAGCTGGCTGCCAGGACTCAACGTAGTCACCATCTTGCTGACGGTGGCCGATTGGTTCACAGAACCAGGTGGCGTCCTCGCCGGTTTCCGGATCGATGGAGCGGACGGTCAGCAGCGTGATTTCGTAGTCGAAGTCGACGAAGCCCTCCACGATGACGCGGCCGGAGTCAACGCGACCGCCGCTCATGGCGTAATCCCAGGCAGTCTGCACATCTTCCGGAGAGCGCAGCGTGGACTGCCCCTTACCCGAGGAGCTCATCACCGGCTTGACCACGCATGGGAAACCAATCTCGTCGACTGCGGCGGTGAACTCTTCGAAGCTGGAGGCGAACTTGTACCGCGAGGTCGGCAGACCGACCTCTTCTGCGGCCAGACGACGAATACCCTCACGGTTCATAGTCAGCTGCGTTGCGCGTGCAGTCGGAATAACCGTGACATCCAGCGTTTCATCGGCCTCGATTTCCGCTAGCACATCGGTGGCTAGCGCCTCAATCTCCGGCACGATAAAGTGCGGCTTGACCTGCAGAATCAAGTCCCGAAGAGCACCTGAATCCGACATATCCAGCACGTAGGCGTAGTGAGCTACCTGGTGCGCCGGCGCGAACTCATAACGGTCCGCCGCGTGGACCTCAACGCCGAGACGCTGGAAGGCAATGGTCACCTCCTTACCAAGCTCGCCAGAGCCGAGCAGGAGGACACGCGTTGCTCCCGGCTGGTACGGGGTTCCAGTGACTTCAGGGGTAAACATCGAGGTGAACTCGCTTTCGTCTACGGCACTTACGCTGCCACACCAGCAGCGGTGAGGATGAATCTGTCTAAAGCATACGGCCACGGCCGCAGCCTGGGGGAATCTAGCGGGGGAAAACGCGCGCAAACTCAGCCAGCGCCGCGTCACGGTCAGCCGCCAATACGACGTTGGCTTCCGCGCCCGCCGGGTCTTCAATGACCTGTCCACGTCGCGCGGGCTGATTGGCAAAAGTCTGCTTATCGACGCCCACGAGACGGCACTTCTTTGTCACACCAGTAACAGTGCCCACTGCCACCATCGCGGCAAAGAGGTCATGGACCTGTGCCTTGTAGCCCACGCCAACGCCTTGGTGGAACTCGAAGTAGAACTTCAGCGAGCGACGCAGAACACGCAGCAACTCCGAATTCATCCCAGCATCACGCCAGGAGAAAATCTCCGGATCACTAATCGTGATTGTTTCGGTGACATTCAGTGGCACGACCGTGGGCACAGGAGCACCAGCTGCCGCAGCGAGGCTGCGCACGGCATCTTCTGGCCGCTCCACGCTCACCGCACCTGCAGTGCCAAAGACCTCGGTCACTGCGGTTGGATCTACCCAGAAATTCCACTCTGCAAACTCGGTGACATTGCCTTGGTAGGCTAACGCGCCACCCATGATGGTGACACCGGCCAGCTCCCGCATCAGCTCCGGATACTTCTTCAGCGCGGCAACATAAGTAGTCATCGGGCCGGTGACAAGAAGGTGCACCTTCTCACCTACCGAGCGAGCCTGTTCAATCACGCGGCGCCACAGCGCCAGCGGATCCGCCTCCCCACCGCGGCCCGGCTCATAAATCACGGCCGGCGGTGCCAGGTTGTAACCGAGCCCGTAGGGGCCATGTGTTTCCGGAGTCGTGGTCAACTCACGGTCAGCTGGTCCTTCAAAGCCGCTGACCACGGGAACGTCCGGGCAGCCACACAGGTTCAGCATGTACTTGGTGTTGCGAGCGGACCACGCAGCGGTGGTATTACCACCGGCGCAGGTCACACCCACCAGCTCGATCTCCCCGGCAGTATGCAAACCTGCGAGGTAGACCAATGCAAGACTGTCATCGATACCAGTGTCAACGTCGGCAAGCACCTTGATTCGCGTCATGCGTCAAGTGTGGCACGAAACACGTCCGCGCGGCATGGGCAACTAGGACCCGATGGGGGCACTAATTGGTTGCCATCGCCGGTTCACGCACTGGGGGCCGGCTCCGGCAGCGGCATGCCCAGCTCCTCGAGCACCTCGCGCAGGCGAGTTGGGTAGTCGGTGATGATGCCATCGACACCAGCGGCAATCTGCTCGCGCATGGTCTCCTTTTCGTTGACAGTCCACGGCACGACTTTCATGCCGGCCTCATGCGCGCGGGAAATCAGCTCTGGCGTGGCGACTGGGTGGTAGTCCGCATCCGACGGCTTCTTGCCATAAGGAATACTGTGCGTCGGCGACAGCACCTGCACGCCCAGCTGCTTGGCGGCCTCGATGATGTCACCGCCGACCTCGTCGTAATTGACATCACCCGTCCACGGCGAGTCCTTCTTCCACGTGGTCTCATCCCACAGCATGACCAGCGGAATCTCTGGGTTCCGCTCGGCGACCAGCGGCAGTGAACGCCAATCGAAGGACTGAACCATCACGCGGTCGGCCACACCAGCGCGGTCAATCTCATCCAGGATGACATCAACGAACTCCTGCGGCTCCGCCGAATCACCGCGCTTTTCGCCCTCAATCTTGGTCTCAATATTGAAGTGGATGTTCTTGTTGTCCTTGGTCAGCTCGAACAGCTCCGGCAGGGTCATCATCTTGTTGCCCTGAATTGGCTCCGCGTCCGGGAAGTCCTCGAGCTTCTTGTCACAGACCAAGGTCTGTACCTGCTCGTAGGTCAAATCATGCACGAGCTTGCCGACGTAGGGGTACTGCGGATCGCCCTCCGCCACAGGCTCGGTATCCGAGCACTTGTCATCCTGCACCTCCGGGTCGTGCCAGACCATTGGCACACCGTCCTTGGTCAGGACGATATCCAGCTCCAGCGTGGTCACACCCAGCTCGAGCGAATTGGCCATCGCCTGCTTGGACTCCTCCGTCCACTGACCACGCCCACCGCGGTGCGACTGCAGGTCAAAGCCCTCTGGCAGCTTTGCCACTGCCTCCGGCCGCGAGTTAGCTGCCGGATTCAGCGCTGCGACGTCCTGCTTCGGAAAGCCCTTCTTCTCGCTCGCCGTTGTGCTGACCGCGCTGGCGCTGCTCGACATGCTTGACGACGGCGCCGCGTCCACCTCACCTTCATTGCTGCAGGCGACGATCGGAGAGATAGCAAAAGCACCCATAGCGATGGCCGCAATTGCGCGGCGAGTGCTATGAGCGCGAGGGGTCTGGTTCTGCTCGTCAAAAATGGAGTCAGATGCGTTGTTAGATGCGTTATTAGGAGCCATGGCCGGTGAATCTCCTTTTAAGGCGTAGCGTCGGCGGTTTACGAATCACAAAAATCTGTGTTGTGCGCAACTACTGTAAACCGGCCTGATGGTGCTCGCATCTGGAGAGAGACTCAGCCTGGCACGGGGGCCACTACGGTGTTGGAATCTCACCGTCCTGTGAGACCTGTGACCCATTCCAGGAGTACGTCACAGGAGCGTTGTACTGGTCTTTAAACGCGAAAGCACCACCATCTTCCATCATTGCATCGGAGTCGAAGAAGTTGACCGTGACGGTATTGCCATCGCCTTCTACCGAGTTAATCGTCTGCGGGCCTCCGGCTGTGCCTACGTACTTGCCCTTGTGGAAAAGCAGAACTGCACTCTCAGTCGTTGAATGTGGGGCCTCAGACTGGACCACATATACGTAGGTCAAGTCACTGGTGCTATCCCAATTGGTATCTTCGGTTGCATTCCATTGCCCGAAATCGGCCGGTTCGACTTCCTGCAGTGAAGCGATCGCCGCAGCAATAGCCTCGTCCTGGGTGAGGTCTGCGGACGTAGAAGAGCCCCCATCCGAGTCGGTGTCATCGACATCCGGGTTGGGGGCTTCAGCCACCTGACTGTCTTCTTCAACAACAGTGGTGGTTGTGGTAACTACGGTGGCCGTCTCTTCGTTCGCGTTAGGAGTGGAATTCGGTGCTGCAGTCTCATCAGTGGAGCAACCGGACAACGCCACTACACTTACGACTGCCGCGCTAACCAGCATCGACCCACGGCGAACTAAACGACCATTCATATCTGGAACACCCACTACTATCTCGAGCTCACAATTACAGCGACAGCGCAGCCTTTTTACGCTCTCGTCTGAATTGAGTTTACCTGGGTGAACCAGGCATTTCTTAGAAAGTCGGCTTGGAAGTGTTCGGAATCTTTCCCTCGTGAACGACGTGGTCGCCGTCCCAGAAGAAGTGAACGTTCGAAGTGAACTTGCCTGCCTCAGAGTTCGGGGCACCAGCGGCTTCCTGAGCTTCCCAGTCCTGGTAGATGACCGAGATGCCCTTGCCGTCTGGAGTTGGGGTGACCTTGTTGATGTGCTGTGGGTGGTTGGAGTCGATACCGACGAACTCACCCTTGTGGAACATCAGCAGCACAGTGGTGAACTGCGAGTTGCCCTGGCGAGTCTGCTCAGCCAGCGCGAAGCTTAAGTCGCTGCATGGGTTGAAGTTGGAAGTGCCGGTGTACTTCCAACCATCGTGGTTGTTCGGGTGCTCCTTGTTGACCTTGGCAAGAGCCTGTTCGATCTCAGGTGCCTGCGGGTTTGGAGCGCAGTCGCTCGCATTTGCCGGAGCCGGTGCTGGGGCTGCCTGTGCTGCAGGGGCTGCAATTGCACCGCCAGCTGCGGAGAGCAACATCGCACCGGAAAGTACTGCGGAAGCTGCCAGTCGTTGTACTCGTTGTCCTGTGTTTTGCATGAAAACCACACGCCTTCTGTCATTGGGACTTCTGTCGTTGGACTACGCGGTGACGCCCACGATACAAAAAAGACCCTGGGATGCCAGCCGAAACTGGCAACTCCCAGAGCCTTCCTCAAACCTGCAAATGTTCTTTTAAACAACTACCTGCGGGTTCGACGCCCAAAATTTTTAGTTAACAGTTCGATAACGCCGGTCTATTCCCTGCCAAAATCGAACCGGCAACGAGCCAAACTACAGCGCTAAAAGTAGCACTAACAGCACTAACTAGTTCTCCAGCACGTCGTTGACAACGATGGTCTGATCGCGGCCCGGGCCAACACCGATGTAGGAAATACGAGCACCAGAGAGCTCCTCCAGGCGGTTCAGGTAATCCTTGGCCTTGTCCGGCAGCTCATCGAAGGTACGGCAGCCAGTGATGTCCTCGTCCCACGCCGGCATGGTCTCGTAAATCGGGACAGCGTGGTGGAACTCCGACTGAGTCAGCGGCATCTCGTCGTGGCGGACACCATCGACATCGTAAGCAACACAAATCGGAATCTCGCCGATGCCGGTCAGCACGTCCAGCTTGGTGATGAACAGATCAGTGAAGCCATTAACACGGGCAGCGTAGCGGGCCAGCACCGAGTCGTACCAGCCACAACGGCGCTTACGGCCGGTGTTGACACCGACCTCACCACCGGTGGTCTGCAGGTACTCGCCCCACTTGTCAAACAGCTCCGTCGGGAACGGGCCGGCACCAACGCGGGTGGTGTAGGCCTTCATAATGCCCAGCACGGACGTGATCTTCGTCGGGCCAATGCCGGAGCCCACGCAGGCGCCACCGGCGGTCGGGTTCGACGAGGTCACAAATGGGTAGGTGCCGTGGTCAACATCGAGCATGGTGGCCTGGCCGCCCTCCATGAGGACGTGCTTGCCAGCATCCAGCGCCTGGTTGAGCTCATACTCCGAGTCAATAATCATCGGACGCAGGCGATCTGCGTAACTCATGAAGTACTCGAAAATCTCGTCCGGGTCGATGGCGCGACGGTTGTACAGCTTCACCAGAATCTGATTCTTCTGGTGCAGCGAAGACTCAATCTTCTGACGCAGAATTGACTCGTCCAGAATGTCCTGAACACGCAGGCCCACACGGCTGACCTTGTCGGCGTAGGTCGGGCCAATGCCACGCCCCGTGGTGCCGATAGCGCGCTTGCCCAGGAAACGCTCGGTCACGCGGTCCAGCGTCTGGTGGTACGGCGCGACCATGTGGGCATTACCGGAAACGCGGAGGCGAGATGCCTTTGCACCGCGGGCTTCGAGACCATCGATTTCGTCGAAAAGCGCCTCGAGATTAACCACGCAGCCATTGCCGATAATCGGAGTAGCGTTTTCCGACAGCACACCGGCTGGCAGCAGCTTCAGTTCGTACTTCTCACCGCCGACAACGACAGTGTGGCCTGCGTTGTTGCCTCCGTTGGGCTTGACGACGTAATCAACACGGCCACCGAGAATATCGGTTGCCTTGCCCTTGCCTTCGTCGCCCCACTGAGCACCGACGATAATGATTGCGGCCATAGTCCTACTTCAACTCCTGGATTGCATACGACGCATTAGAGTGTAGTCCTATGCGTATTGTTGTGCTGCAGTGTGGCCCCGATGTACCCGCGTTTTCTCAATTGCTCGATCAATCGTGGAGCGCATCGGCACGTTCTACACCCCCTACCTATGAGCTTCACGACGTCGCGGTCATCCCCACTCGCAAAGAGTTGGCCTTTATTGATGTGCTGGCAAAGGAAGTCCTGCCGGTCGATACCACACCGACCCCAGAGGAGATTTCCAAGCAGAAAAAGGTCGAGCACCTCGGGGCTCCGCAATCCGCTCCGCAGCAGCCCAGCGAACCCCTGCGCGTCGTGGTAGTCGGCATCGATGCGGCGCTGGCGGCTGTTGCCACATACCTGATGCGCAAGAATCTACTGTGGATTGAATTGGCACACGTACCCACCGCGCCATCAACAGCGGCGAAAAACTGGGCCATCGCAGATGGTCAGGGCCTGGATGCAGCGGCGGCGCTGACCCATCCGACCATGCCGGTGCCGTTGATTCGCGATGACACCGGCCACGCCATTGTGGGCTATGCCCTACTGACCGAGCCCGGTATCACCGGCGTGTCCTCGGCCACGGGCTTTACCGGTGAGGTCTACGTCGATGAGAACCAGATGTTCTCCGGCACCTCGACAGGACTGCAGATTCGCCCCATCCCAGATGCCCCGGGCATTGTTGCGGCGGAGGTTCCGGCACCGCCAGCACCTGAGGGCGATAGCGCCGACGGACGAGGTCGCGGGCTATTTGGGTGGCTTAGGCGAGGGCGCCGTCGACAAGCGGAAGAGACCCCAGCGCGACAGCTGCATCGCCCTATGACGGGGCGTGCGGTGCAGGTCGGCAGCCTCGGCTTTCGCTATGTGCGCGACGGCGTGGAGTCGCGCAAGCCCCGCGAGAAAACGACTCTGTATCGACACTTGCGCGATCTCCAGATTGTGCACTAGCAGCCTATTTGTGGGGTGCAAAAGCCATCGCGGGCTGCTTCGGGAGCGGTTAACATTTGGGGTTGAGGCATTTTTCGTCTCGCTCCCAACCCCCGGATAGGACAGCGCGATGACTGACAACGAGCCACGGATGCGGGCCGGCGATAAAGAACGCAATATTGCGCTGGAGCGTCTGGAATGGGCGTTTCACGATGGCCAAATTGACTTCTCCGAGCTCAAAGAGCGAACCGATGCGGCTCAGCGTGCCAAGTACATCGATGAGCTACCCGCGCTGACCAGAGATTTGTCCGTCCCCTCCGACCTTTCGCTATCACCCCAGCACAAGGACCTGCATATGTCCGGCAATGCTGCAGCAGGCGAAGGACACTCCAATTTGGCGCAGCTGAACACGTCGGCAGCGGCTACGGGATCGAAAGTCTCGGTGGGAATTTTCGGCGGTATGGATAAAAAGGGGCCATGGACCTGTGCGCCGAAGCACACCTCTATCGTGGCCTTTGGTGGCAATGACCTGGATTTTCGGGAAGCCACAATTACCGCACAGACGACCGTAATCAATGTCAGCTGCATCTTCGGCGGCATCGACATTATTGTGCCTGACTACTTCCAGGTGGACATTGAAGTCCTGCCAATCTTTGGCGGCTCAGACATCGTTGGCGCTCCTCAACGGAGCCTGCCGGATACCTCCGCTGGTGCTCGTCCGCGGATTATCGTCCGCGGGTTCGTCGCCTTCGGTGGCGTGGATGTAAAGCGAGTACCCGCCTAGATTGCAGGCTCGCTGATACGCAGGGGGCGACGAGCCTCGGCATCCTTACTCGTCCCAGACCTCCGGTGGCATGGCGGGGTAAGGGGTCGTCGGCGGCAGCGTCGCCACTGCCGAACGCCGAGACAGACCACATACCTGCAACAGGTCCACCACCAGCGAGCGGCACTGCGCGAACACAACCTGTTCAGAAAGCGTCGCGTCCTCGACCACGCGGGGATGCATTTTCGCTGCTAGCCGACGCAAGTGTCGGACCACATCCTCAAGCTTGACCTCCCCGGAGGAGTCACTGAGTTGTGCGACAGCGGTGTCCCCGGACTCGTAGGGCAACTCGCCCCACTCTGGGATTTTGCGCACGGAGGCTTCGTCGTCAAGCAAATGACTGACCAACCGCGCCGCCTCTGAGACGCCGAGAACGAGATTGCACAGCTCAGGGCTGAAATCGATGTGATCTTCACGGGCGGTGATGGCGCGGCGCGCGAGAACGCGGATGTTACGCATGGCGTTGTCGACTGGATGGACCATGCGTGACAACGAATGAATGCGCTCGCGCGAACGCCAGAGCAGCGGGGAAATGCGTACCTGTTCGTCAGCATCGGCGACGGTGCGGTCCATCAGCGACACCTGCGCCTGCATAGAGCGCACAACACTCAGCGCAGTGCGGATGCGGTCGGTGTCGCTGTCTTGCATGCCGACGGCGATGTCATAGAGCACATCGGCACCCATGTCGAGGACTTTGGCCACCTTGCGGCGCGCACCGGCCAGCGGGCTGCGCGGCAGCACAATGAGCACAATAATGCCGACGAGACCGCCGACCAACGCATCCAACATGCGGTAATAGGAGCCGGAGGTACCGGGCGGAATAATAGTGGCAATCAGCACAGCCGATGAGGCTGCTTGGTTGACCACCAATGGACCTCTGCCGACGAACACGCCAATGACCATCGCGACGAACACGCCAACTGTCAGCTGCCAGATGCCGGGGCCGAGAATGGAGATGATTACATCGCCGATGCCGACGCCCAGTGAGGCCCCGAGCACCAACTCCACGGAATGCTTCAACCGAGGGCCGGCGGTCATCACATTAAGGCTGATGAAGGCGGCCATCGGCGCGAAGAACGGTGCCGGGTGATCCAACACGTCGAGTGCGAACCAATAGGCCAGCCCCGCGGCGAGTGTTGCCTGGACAATGAGCATCCAACGCGACTTCACCCGGGCAGCCGCATGGAGGAAGCGCGTGCGCGGCCGCACCTTTTGACGCAGCTTAGCCGCCGCACGCGATGCCGGGTGCAGATAAGTCTGACGGAAATCTAGGAAATCCGGCCGTGGATTGTCCTCGATGAACTGGGTGTCCTTTGCCGCGGCCAGCTCCTCGGCATGCGTCGGGTCCTTGGTGCCATAGTCATTGGCACCAAAACCCTTGCCAGACATGCCAGCCATAGCGAAGTCACCATCCTAGATTTTTATCGTCCCAGTACCGTCAGTACTCTCAACACTGTCAACGCTGTTAGCTCAGGATTTTTTAGGCCTCGAGCCCCAGCTCCGGCAGCGCCGATTCATCGCTGTCTCGCAGCAGCGCCATCATACGGTCGAACTCATCGTCCTCACCGATGGAACGCGCTGCCTTCGCCAACGCGGCGAAGGCCCGCAGCACACCGCGATTGGCTTCATGGGACCACGGAATGGCACCGAACCCCTTCCAGCCATTTCCGCGCAAAAGGTCCAGGCCACGGTGATAACCGGTGCGGGCATATGCATAGGCTTCGATATCGCGGCCGTCGGCAAGCGCGGCTTCAGCCAGCTCAGCCCACGCCTGCGAGTCACGCGGACATGCGCGTACGACGTCCTCAGGACTGGCGCCACCGGTGCGTGCGGCGACAGCTTCGTCGAGCGCGGGGAGCTTAACGGGAGCAGGAGCCATCATGTCATTGAGTTTCATGCGTCCCATTGTGCCAGCGTTGGCAGCGCAATGGCACCATGATCGCTGCTGCCCGCAGTACCGCCAACAGCACTGCAGTAGGGCTGCCAGCCAAGCTTTAAGGGCAGGTCGGCCGCGGTATGTCAGACTCTTCCGCCTGCGTTTTGTTGGCAACGAAATCGGCCACGCGAGCGCAGGCCTCCATCAACATCCAGCCGGAGAGCTGGACGGATAGGTCGCGTTCCTTGATTGCCGAACTGCGCACAGCGCCGCCGACTGAACGCGCTACCGAACCGCCCTGCGGGAACTTCGCATCGTCGGTCCAATCCGCGGGGAATAGCGGCAGACCGTCGACTTCGAGGCGGTGATACCAGCACTTCTCCCCCGAGGTCAGCACGATGCGACGGGCAATGCGGGCCGCCGCGCGGTTCATGCGGTCATCGCTGGGCAACCTCACTGCCGCATCGGCGAGATAACGCGCCAAGATGCCGTTGAACAGCCCACCATCGCCACCACCGGCACCGGCGATGACGTTGTCGGTAGTCGCCAAATCCTTAGCCACGGCGTGGATGAGATTTTGCACACGCGTCAAGTACTTTGTTGCCTGCTCTCGCTGACCGCGGCCGCGAAGCGCCAGGCCGACTTCGAGGCAAGCGCCAATCATCACTCCCTGGTTGTACGTGAAAATATCCCTCTGCACGACAGCACCAGTCATAGACAGGCGCATACCGTCATAGAGCAGGCCTGAATCCGCTAGCAGATTGTCATACGCCCAATCCACCAACGCCGCTGCCTCTGACACATGCCCCTGACGCGCCAGCGCAATTGCCGCAGGCCCATTGGCGGGGATGTTGAAAAAGAGGTCATCTTCACGCCACGGGAGCACCCCGGTGGACTCCTGCCGACCATCGACGAGGCAACCGATTAACCGTGCCGTCGTTTTGCGAGGTGCCGACGCACCGAGTGCCGCATCAGCGCGCCCGAGCGCCAGCGTCATCCACGCGCGATCGTCATAGTACTTGTTCTTCGTCAGCAAGGTGAGATTGCGGATGCGAATGCCGCGAATCGTATGGCGAATGGCGCGATACTTCTCTTTGGAAGGAACGCGATTGGCCGCATCAACCAGACAGTCGAGATAGTGCGCCTGCCACCAGTAGTGCCAATTGATAAACAGCTTATGTCGCATCGGCGCTGGCCACGAGGGCGTAGCGAGATTAGTACCCGGGATGCCCCAGAGCTTCGCCGCATGGCGGTTGCGAATCGCCTGTTCCGCCACGTCCGCACGGTAGGCCCATGTTTCGGCCTCCGGACGCGACATTCTTAAGACCACTGGCTCTCCTTAAAACAGCCTTTCGAACATCTCTTTTTTAACAGACAATCACCATGCTGTGTTGAGATCCGCGTGAGTACGAATCCAGGAGTGCATCGCAATACCCGCAGCTACCCCCGCATTCATCGAACGCGTCGAGCCGAACTGCGCAATGGAGACAGTCATGTCCGCGCACTGCTGCGCCTGCTCCGTCACGCCAGGTCCTTCCTGCCCAAAGAGCAGCAGACAGCGCTCCGGCAGTTCAACGGTCTCAATGGGCACGGAGCCGGGCACATTATCCACGGCCACTACCGCGAGATTGTGCTCGCGAGCCCACTCGATAACATCCGCCACCGTCTCATGGTGAAAGAGATGCTGATAGCGGTCGGTCACCATCGCGCCCCGACGATTCCACCGCTTGCGGCCGACAATGTGCACGGCCTGAACCAGGAAAGCATTCGCCGTGCGCACCACAGTGCCGATGTTGGAGTCATTCTCGAAATTCTCAATGGCCACATGCAGCGGATGGCGGCGTTTATCCAGGTCAGCAACAATCGCGTCCATCGTCCAATACCGATAGGCATCAACGACATTGCGCCGATCGCCCTCATCCAACAGCGTCTGGTCGAACTTCGGGTCGGTCGGGCGGGGCGTATCCGGGTGCTCCTGCTCCCACGGGCCTACGCCCACGCGCGCCTCAAACCATTCGGTCGGCCCCTTGCCAGGCTCAGGCGCGGTCAAGTGCCAACAGCCCCTCGACCAGGAACAACTGAGCCACCGTGTAGGTGTCCATCACTGCCGCATTCAAAAGCTTGCCGACGACACCCTCTTCCGCAAACATCTTGCGAGCCATCAGCAGCACATCGGAAATCAGGAACAGGTTGCCACCGTGACCGAGGCCGTAGGCGGCATCGGCAATCGGCAGGCCCGTTGCCTCATCGGTGCCGACCGCGCCCGCGTCAGCCAGCAGTGCTGGGTCATCGGCCAGCGCGGAGGTGGCCGCCAACAGTGGGCCGTAGCCAACAGCTGCCGGCAGAACCTCCGGCTTGACTGCGCCCACCAGCGGAAGGGTGCCCGCCCACAGCGGGAAACGGATAGCCGCACGCAGAGCACTGATGCGCGCCCCGGCACGCCACAGCAGGACGTGGTAGGCGGCATGGTTGACAGCGAATGCTGCCGAACCGCGGTTCAGGTTGGGCTTATTCGGCATGAGAATCAGGTCACCCAGCCAACCCCCGGCCAGGCCGATGAGCAGGGTGGTCGTCGTAAAGCGAGACGTTTCGTGGCGGCGGCGCCAAACGTTTGCAGCCAACAGCGGCATGAGAACGGTCTTGGAGACGCGGCGCGGCTTCTCCCAGCCGAACGCGCTGGAGACCACGTTGACGGCGCTGGCGGCGAGGTAGCCCACGCGCTCCGGCGCGCGGCGAACATCGGAGCTCTCGCCCGCGATGCCGACCAGCGCGCCAAGCCCCTCGCCGGTGCGACGGACAAACATCTCAGCTGCGGTTTCCTTGGAACCTGGCAGCTTGGTAGCGGCGAGCTTCGACAGGAAGTTCTTACCCTTAGTGGCCATTGGTTTTCCCTTCTACTCAAGTCCCAGGTCGGACAGACCCAACAGGTAGCGGTATTCCAGTCCCTCGGCCTTAATGACCTCATCGGCACCGGTATTGCGATCGACGACAGTTGCGACACCGACGACCTCCGCACCGGCCTCGCGAACCGCGGCGACGGCGGTCAGCGGCGAGTTACCGGTCGTGGTGGTGTCCTCGACCACCAACACCTTCTTGCCCACGATGTCCGGGCCCTCGATGCGGCGCTGCATGCCGTGCTTCTTGGCTTCCTTGCGCACCACGAATGCGTCAATCGGGCGGCCCTCAGCGTGCATGATGGAGGTTGCCACCGGGTCAGCCCCGAGCGTCAAACCACCGACATGGACGTAGTCCCAGTCCGCGGTGAGCTCGCGCAGAAGCGAACCAATCAGGCGCGAAGCCTCGTGGTGGAGCGTGGCGCGACGCAGGTCAACGTAGTAATCTGCCTCACGACCCGACGACAGCGTGACCTTGCCATGGACAACTGCCAGTTCCTTGACCAGCTCAGCCAGACGCTGCAAATTTTCCTGATTGACGTTGCTCGTGGGGGTGCTCATCTGAGGTTGTCTCCTAAATAAACGACTGTGTGCTCAAGGATAGGTCTGCAATTACTCTTCTGCGGAATCAGGGGCGGACTTCATGTCCGTAAAGATGCTGGCCGGTTTCACGTTAGAACGCACCACGCGCCCCTTACTCGAACGCATATGACTGTGCTCCGGATCCTCACCTAACGCGGGAATCTGCTGGTCGGCATCGCCAATTTCCTCCGACTCACCGACGCTCGAGCCCATCTTTCGCGCCGTCGAACGCGACGGCAACGAAGTCGGATCCAACGGGGTATCACGCTGCGGACGCCACGAAGAGCTGTCAATCGCCTGCACGTGGGTCTGCTTAGTGCTTTGCGACGTCCGCTGCGGCTGCTCCCCCATCTCATCACCTGCAGCCGCGCTGGTGGCTGTAATCGCCTCCACGTCCAGCGGCTCGTCACCGTCATCGTGATTGGTGTGGGGGCGCGAGGGAGTCGGCACTGCCTGCAGGTGACCACGCCCGGATTCCGATTCCTGCTCGGTCAACTGCAGTCGGGTGGGATCCCACTGCTCAGTGTCCGGTGCCACGGTTTCCCCCTCAGCGGGCGGCAGCCTGCGGGCGATGTCGGAAAAATCCGCCAGGGAGGTCAGGGCGGCGTCCCAGTCAGCGATGACGGTTCCGTCGATAAGCTGTGCCAGTGACCAGGAGTTTTCAGACCACATGCGAGTGATGACCGGATGCACATCAACCAGCATGCGTGTCGCGCGCTCATCGAAGATGCGGTGAATAAGTTCCGGGTCGGTAGCGGCGACTACTAGTCCGGCCTCCGTGGCGACATGCGGGAGAGTTGTATCGCCACTGCGGCGCAGCTCAAAGACCTCATCGCTGGCAACAGAGCGACGAATAGCCAGCGTGGTGATGCCACCGACATCGGCCAGGTGCATCTCGCGGCCGAAGGCGAAACCGGACACCACCGCCTTGGCATCTCCCTCGGGAGTGCGCTGCCAGTAGGACGGAAGTTCATGGTCCACGCGGTTATAGGTGGCATTACGCTGCTGCGCCCACTGCTTTCGCAGGTGACGAACCTTACGGCCGCTCAAACGGTGCCGTGTCGCAGCAGCAGGCTGGGATGGCTCGGCTGGTCGTGCGAGCTGGGCTGGTTGGGCCGGTTGTGTTGTCTCTGCTGGGGCACCCTGTGCGTCATCGACGGGTTCATCCGCGGCTTCGGCACTTGTGGTTTTGTCCCTAGCTGTTTCGAATCCGTCGGCCTCTCCTCCGTCGGACTCTCCTCCGTCGGTTTCATCTCCACCAACTTCGGCATCAACGAAGCCTGCATCCTCGGTCTCGATGACTCGATCAGCGGATTCCGACTCCGAGGAAGCCTGCGTTGCTGACTGTGGCGCCTGCAGCTCAGCATCACCCGCATTTTCTGCTTCGACTTCGTCCACGATGACCGCATCGTCAGCAGGGATTTCCACCGCATCGGCAGAACTTGGTACAACTTCCACCTGTTCCGCTTGTTCCACTTGATCTGCAGAATCCGGTTGCGTGAGTGCAACCTCTTCCGCCGCCACTTCGGGAACTTCGCCGGTGGGGCTCGTGGATTCGTCGTCAAGCGAGGACGTTGCGCCAACCTGCGTGGACGCAGAGTCGACTGCGCGGGTGGCGGTCGTGCGTTCGTTGCGACGACGTCGGTCCACGACGAACAGCACAATTGCTGCTGCGATGAGGACCACTGCGAGGATGAATACTAGGGGAATCATTAATCTCCTAGCTTAAGCCAGAAGCGTTTTTGAAGATGGCAGCGACGAGCGACCGTCCCCCATCTGACACACGGTCTGTGAGAATTGGCGGGTTAGGTGGCTAGAGCTGGTAGCTCGTCAACCCGGGGAATGCGCCGAAGGTGTGAGTCCGCCGGCCGATTGATTAAAAGCGGATGATTGGCAGGTGCGGGTCTCCCGCCCACTGCGACCATCCGCCGACGTACAGCGCGGCGCCGGGGAGTCCGGCTTCCTCCATGGCCTGGATGAACAGTGACGAGTGCAAACCAGAACCGGAGTAGACGGCTACCTTCGAACCATCCTCGATTCCGACGGATGCCAGGCGCTCACGGAGCTGATCGACAGGCAGGAATCCACCCTGACCGTCCTGCAGACTGCGGGCAGCCAGGTTCACGGCGCCGGGGATGTGACCAGCCTGCAGATCAACACGCTCACGACGTCCCTCGAAGCGCTGCGCCTCGCGGGAGTCCACAAGAATGCCGTGCTCAGGCCACGTGCGCACCTGCTCGGTGGTCACGATGGGCATGTTGCCTTCCGTGACCTTAATGGTTCCTGGCTGCGGCAAGTTTCCGGGACCGAAGGCCGTTTCGTTGCCGGCTTCTTCCCAGGCCTTCAGGCCTCCGCTTAGGACTCGGACATTTTGCAATCCGGCCCAGCGGAGAATCCACCACGCGCGGGAGGCGAAGAGACCATCGCCAGCGTCATAGATGATTACGAGATGATCCGGTTGGATACCCCAGCGGCGTACGGCCTCGCGTACTCGATCAATGTCCGGGAGTGGGTTACGCCCTTCTTCGCGGCTTGGGACACCAGCGAGGTCCATCTCTGGGTCACAAAATACCGCCAACGGAATGTGTGCTGTGGTGTAGCAGTCATAGGGTTTTTTGACACGCGACCACCGTGCATCGACAACGACGAAGCGGCCGCCGCCAGAAATCATGTCACGGAGCTCTTTTACCGAGATGGATGTCATCATAATCCCGGATTCTAAATCGATTGACTAAATAGCGCGATGTGTTGCGATGTGTAATGCGATTTACACGGAGATTAGCGCGGCAATCAGCGCGCTGTAGGAAGCGGTGAAGGGCGCTTGAGCGAGCACGTGGATGAGTTCGTTGGCTAGTACGTGAATAAGTACGGCGAAAACCCAATATTTCTACAAATGTGCTGGGTAGACTGGAACCATGACTGAACCTGCTGCACATCTGACCGTTTTTATCTCCGGCGCTGGTCGCGGCATTGGCCGCGCAACCGCGGAAAAACTCCTAGCACGCGGCTACACCGTTGGCGTGTTCGATATCTCTGGCGACCAAGAGTGGGCCGCGGACCACGAGAACGCCGTCGTGGGCACACTCGATGTCACCGACCCAAAGCAGTGGGAAGCCGCATTGGAGAAGTTCGTCGCGGCGGCGGGCCGACTGGATGTGCTGGTCAACAACGCCGGCATCTTGTACGGAACCTCCTTTGAGGAAGGCTCGTACGAACAGGACAGTGCGCTTATTGACGTCAACGTCAAGGGCGTGCACTACGGCAGTCGCGCGGCACTGCCCCACCTGAAGGGCTCCCGCGGACAGCTGGTCAACCTCTGCTCGGCATCGGCCATCTACGGCACTCCGGACATGGCAACCTACTCCGCCACAAAGTTCGCGGTTCGTGGCATCACCGAAGCGCTCGAAGTCGAGTGGGAACCATACGGCATCGATGTCAAGGCAGTCTGGCCGCTCTACGTCAATACCGGCATGCTTGACGAGGTCAGCACCGATGGCACCCAGCGCATGGGCATTCGCCTGACCGCTGACAACGTTGCGGAAGCGGTGGTCGAATGCATCGATCACAAGCAGGGCAAAATCACCAAGGTTCACTTCCCAGCGGGCCTGCAAGCGAAATTGCTGTACTACACCTCCCAGATCAGCGCACCATTCCTCAACCGCTTCATCAATGCCAAGCTGACTACCAAGCGCAAGATTCACCTTTAATACCTGCGCTTAGCCCAAGCCCTGCACCGCCCCTCCTCGGCATCGGTCTCCTCTGACCTACCCAGAGGGGCTTTTGGCTTCCGCTACCCGCCGGGGTCCAGTCCCGTTTCGCCATTTCCGTCATCTGCATCCCTTGCCCGTGTCTCACGCGCTTTACGACGTAACCAGCGCCCCGGGTTATCAAATGCATCGGGATCTTCGTTGGGACTTACCCCACGGTTTCCGTCTTTATCCTTTGGTGGCACCCACACAATTCGGTCATTTTGACCAGCTGCGGTTTGCCCTGCATCTGCACCAGCTTCCGCATCTGTACCAATACCCCGGTCACCTAGCACTTCCGGCACCTCATCCGGCCGCAGTGTCCACCAGGCGTTTTCATCGCTGCGAGCATCATCAATTTTCCGGTGAGTGCCCGGATCCACCAACGTGAGATTATCCAGGTCAGTGCCACCGCCTGAGGCCCACGACTGAACATGGTGCACATCGCACATGGCTCCCGGAGTGCTCATGCCCGGCGCGGAGGAACTTCCTTCTTCTCCTAACAGCGCCAGATATTGCGGGAGCGTACCCAACCTACGGGATCTGCCGAAGTACAAGGTCTGTCCCTCATCCCCCAGAACCTGGAGGAACGAATTCTTGGCAACCATCTGCTGCACTGCTTGACTGATCGACATTCGCACACCAGCATCCGAAACAGCCTTGCCAGAGCCCGCAAGCACAAATTCCTTCCCCTCCGGCAAAGTGACTCCCGCCAAGGCCGCTACATCTGCAATATGAGCAACCGTCACAACCGAGGTGGTTCCCCTCGCAGGTTGAAGCGTGCCGCCCGGCTGAAAGCCTCCGTTGACTGCAGCCTCCGCTGCATCATGGAATCGCTGGCCTGGATTACGCTGGTCATCAGCACCTTCTTCCAGCAAACCGCCAGGCCGGGCATGGTCCGATTGCAACCGCTTTAGCACTGCCGCAAACGAAGGTGTAATCACACCAGTGAGCCGACTCATGCCATCCGGCCCCTGAGCACTAATCTTCAAACTCCGCTTTCGTGCACGATCCTCATCCGTATACGGATCATCAATACCCAGCATCGCCCGCAGGCGATTGGGCAGCTGATTGAGATCATCAACGCGGATCTTGTCCACCAGGTCCGCGATGTGCTTGTCCAACAGCTTTGACAGCTCCGCATGTTCGGTTGCCGGCAGCTCCCGCACCGCCTTATCAATCTTGACTACCGCGTCAGCTCCAACAATGCCGTCCTCCACCTTCTTTCGAAGGTTTGGCATCCGCACATCCTCATGCGCCGGAGCAAACGGATCGACATTCTTGCTCAAACGCCCAACCACATGGACACGCTGCCGAGCCTCCGCTCGCGAAATCCGCATTTCCTGCGCCAGCCACGCAATCTTGCGATGTTCTGCGCTGGGCAGGCGCCCCTTCATAATCTCCACATACGTCGCATCAATAACTGCAAGCCGCTTCCGCGCCTGCTCAATCGTCTTATACGCGTCATGCGCGTGATCTGGCGCTAACACTTCGAAGTTATCCACAATGAGCTGCGATAACGCTTCAAACTGCGCCACCGCGTCCAAGACCTGCGATGTCGACAGCGGCCCACCGCCGCCCGGTGTCGTTGGTGTAGACATTTCCCACCCCCTTAAAAACGCTAGTAATCCGAATCCCCAAATGGACTAACTAATTTCCCTCCCCAACATTATCGCACACCCATTCGACCATCCACAACCCCAAAATCAAACTTTTTCGCACATTTTTCCGAAAAATCGCCCACGCCACATCCCCCCCCACGGCACTATCCAGCACCGCACGCCGCCGAAAAAGAAACGCGCAGGTCCCTGAAAAAGCGCACGCCCCTCCCCAGAACGCGCCCCCTCTAGAAGCGGAACACCATCACATCATGATCCGGGAAACTCGAGCGCCCCACCAGCTCAAACCCCGCCTTCACATAGGCCTTCGCCGCCCGCGGATTCGCATCATGCACCGCCAGGCTCACGCCCGGATACCCCATCGCGCGCGCATGCTCAATCAGCCCCGCAATCATCGGCTGCGACAGCCTCCTGCCCACAGCACCCGGCCGCAGCGCAATCGCCACTTCTGGAATTCCGTCCTCGACAAAGCCATAACCAGGGTCTTCGTGCGAAAACAGGCGCAGCCATGCCGCCCCCACCGGTACCTCGAGTTCATTTTCGTTTTCGCTTGACGACGAATCCCCGCGCCCATCCCACAATTTCTTAATGGCCGCCGCGCTGAACACATCCTCGCGAGAAACGCCTGGCTCAAACGGGTCCACACGGGTCATATCAGCGCTGAGCGACTCGTAGTCGGCGTCGTCAAGCGATGTGGCGACTAGGATGACCCCGCCCTGGCGCGCGTCCCACTGATCGACGTAGCGTAGCCGCGTTTGCGCGTAATCGGCGGGAAGCGGCTGGCTTTCGTCGCCGAATGTTTCCGTCAGCTCGTCCATCCAAGCGATGAATGGGCGGTCGGATTCTACTGCTGGGCGCCACTGGAAATTAGTCATATTTGCGCACTATACCGGCGTCCCCTGAACGCGCCGGACGCAGTCAGTTTTCATATGGCACTACACGGGAACGTCGACACCCAGCGCAATGAGTTCGTCGAAGCCTAAAACGGCGACGTTGTGAACCCCGGGAACATCGCTGGCATCTTCACCAAGCCCGGAGACCAGCCCAAACTCCTGCGTGCCAGAGCATTCGGCGCTCTCATACACGTTCAAAAGATATCCACGCGGATCTTCTCGTGTGAGCGTGACATCGCAATTGCTGCGGCTGGAGTTGGATTTCCACGTTACGACGATCTTGGGATCCCCATGCGAAAGCGATGTGGCATACCCGGTGACCGTAACTGACCCATCTGTCGAGGTTGTCGAAACCTCTTTCCCTTTCGGGGACAGCTCGGTGGGAACGGCCCCTTCTTCGCCCGAGGTCAAAGTAGCCTGGTCGGCTGCATTGGAGGTCTGATTCTGACTAGTACCTGGGAGAGCATCGGCGTTTTCCACTTCGCCGCCAGAACTACATGCACTTGCACTCAGCGCCAGTACCGCGGTGCAGGCTGTGGTGGCCACGATGTTCCACATTCGTTTCACAACGTAAAGAATAAAGTAGAAACCCTTTTTCCGCGCGGCACGAGGACGAAATGATGGCAAAACAAGGAGCGAAAACCAACGCCGTGCAACAGGCACAAGATACAAAAGAGCGACCCGGAGGAGATTTCTCTCTCCCGGGCCGCTCCACCGGTCACTCAAGCGAGCCTAACCAGCCAATACCAACCAGCTTTTCTAAATCGACCTCTAAACCCGAGCCTTAAACCCGAGCTACACCGGCCTCGTCATAGCCGACAATCTTCAGGGACTCACCATCTTCGGCCACCGTGACCTCAACGCGGTCACCGTCGCGCACGTCACCTGCCAGCAGGCGACGTGCCAGCTCATCACCAATTGCCTTCTGCACCAGACGACGCAGCGGACGTGCACCGTAGGCCGGGTCGTAACCGCGCTCGGCCAACCAGTCCAGTGCCTCATCAGCGACATCCAGCACCAGTCGGCGAGCTGCCAGACGCTCGGCGAGGTTTCGAACCTGAATATCCACAATGCCGCGCAGCTGTTCAGCTGTCAGCGGATCGAAGATCACAACGTCATCGAGACGGTTGATGAACTCCGGCTTGAAGGCCATCTTCACCGCATCCATGATCTGCTCATGAGTGCCACCAGCACCGAGGTTCGAGGTCAAGATCAGAATCGTGTTTCGGAAGTCCACGGTGCGACCCTGCCCATCGGTCAGGCGACCTTCATCAAGAACCTGCAGGAGCACATCGAACACATCTGGGTGCGCCTTCTCCACCTCGTCGAAAAGCACGACGGTGTACGGACGGCGACGGACAGCCTCGGTCAACTGACCGCCTGCATCGTAGCCGACGTATCCCGGAGGGGCACCGATCAGACGTGCAACGGAATGCTTCTCGCCGTACTCGGACATATCGATACGCACCATCGCGCGTTCATCGTCGAAGAGGAACTCCGCCAGCGCCTTCGCCAGCTCGGTCTTACCAACACCGGTCGGGCCGAGGAACAGGAAGGAACCGGTCGGGCGGTTCGGGTCTGCGACACCCGCACGCGAACGACGAACGGCATCCGAGACCGCCTCCACAGCGGTGTTCTGACCGACAACGCGGCGGCCGAGGTTAAGCTCCATATCCAGCAGCTTCTCGGTCTCACCCTGCATCATCTTGCCAGCCGGAATACCGGTCCACGCGGAGACAACCTCAGCGACCTCCTGCGGCGTGACCTCTTCCTTCAGCATGGAGTTTTCCTCTGCATCGGCGACTGATTCCTCCGCTGCTGCCAGCTTCTTCTCCAGCTCCGGGATACGGCCATAGCGCAGCTCGGCCACACGACCGTAGTCACCTTCGCGCTCAGCCTTCTCAGACTCAGTGCGCAGCGCATCGAGCTCCTCACGGACCGAGCGGACGTCCTCAATCGAGGACTTCTCATTCTGCCAGCGAGTCTTCAGCGCGTTGAGCTTCTCGCGCTCATCAGCCAGTTCCTCGCGGAGCTTATCCAGGCGCTCCTTCGAGGCCGCGTCAGTTTCCTTCTCCAGCGCCATTTCCTCAATCTCTAGGCGGCGGACAATGCGCTCTGCGGTGTCGATTTCCTCCGGCGAGGAGTCAATCTCCATACGCAGCCTTGACGCTGCCTCATCGACCAGGTCAATGGCCTTATCCGGCAGGAAACGCGAGGTGATGTAGCGATCCGACAGTGTTGCTGCAGCCACCAGCGCGGAGTCCTGAATACGAACACCGTGGTGCACCTCGTAGCGTTCCTTCAGGCCACGCAGAATACCAATGGCATCCTCCACGCTCGGCTCACCGACGAAGACCTGCTGGAAACGACGCTCCAGCGCGGCATCCTTTTCGATGTATTTGCGGTACTCATCCAGAGTGGTAGCACCGACCAAGCGCAGCTCACCGCGGGCCAGCATCGGCTTAATCATATTGCCGGCATCCATCGATCCATCACCGGTTGCACCAGCACCAACGATGGTGTGAATCTCATCGATGAAGGTAATAATCTGGCCGTCCGATTCCTTAATCTCATCCAGCACAGCCTTGAGCCGCTCTTCGAACTCGCCGCGGTACTTCGCACCTGCGACCATCGAGCCCAAATCAAGACTCATCAAAGTCTTGCCCTTCAGAGATTCCGGAACGTCACCTGCGACGATGCGTCGCGCCAGGCCCTCTACAATGGCCGTCTTACCAACGCCCGGCTCACCAATGAGCACAGGGTTGTTCTTGGTACGACGGCTAAGCACCTGAACAACGCGGCGAATTTCCGCGTCACGGCCGATAACAGGGTCAATCTTGCCCTCACGTGCCCGTGCGGTTAAGTCCGTCGCGTACTTCTCCAGAGCCTGGTACTGCTCTTCCGGATTTTCCGTTGTAACCTTCCTAGATCCGCGCACGCTGGTCAGCGCACCCTTCAGTGCCTCTGCAGTAGCACCCGCAGTTTGCAGCACATTTGCCGCATCCGACTGACCGGTTGCCACACCAATAAGCAGAATCTCGGTGGAGACGTATTCATCTCCCAGCTCGCCAGCCAGTTCCTCCGCCGAATTCAGGGCATTGACAGCGTCCCTATTAAATTGCGGGTTTGCCATATTGGCACCGCTTGCCGACGGATAACCTGCGACTAATTCCTTTGCACGAGTGAGAACTCCCGCAGGATTAACACCCGCTGCCTCAAGCAGCGGGGATGCAATTCCCTCTTGCTGCTCCAGCAGTGCGACAAGAATATGGCCCGGACGGATATCCGGGTTGCCTGCACTAGTAGCAGCCTTCATAGCTTCCTGGAGAACTTCTCCAGTCTTAGTTGTTGGTGTAAAACTCATAACTTGCGCCCCTTTGACTCAACTTTGTTGCTCACTACTCATAACGCATTCAGCCTTGAGTCTGTTCCACTCAACTTCAATTTTCCAGACTAATGTTTGTGATATACCTCACATCTTGATATTTCGCCGAAATGACCTCCCCCAATTCAGTACCTCCCGCCCAGCGCACCCCTGGCAATTTGGTTAACCTGGGGGACAGACATTCCTTCACTCTCACGAAAGGACTCGAATGAACATCGAGCAGGCACGTCAGATGACCGAGGGCAAGGGCTTCATCGCCGCTCTCGACCAGTCCGGTGGATCCACCCCGAAGGCTCTGCGCCTGTACGGCATCAACGAGGACCAGTACTCGAACGAAGATGAAATGTTCGATCTGGTTCACCAGATGCGTACTCGTATCATCACCTCCCCGTCTTTCAGCTCGGATCAGATTATTGGTGCCATCCTCTTCGAGCAGACCATGGACCGCGAGATTGAGGGCATCCCAACCGCTCAGTACCTGTGGGAGAAGAAGGGCATCGTTCCTTTCCTGAAGACCGACAAGGGTCTGGCGGAGAAGGAAAACGGCGTCCAGCTGATGAAGCCGTGCCCGGGCCTGGATGAGCTGCTGGAGCGCGGTGTCGCCAAGGGCATCTTCGGCACCAAGATGCGTTCCTTCATTGCTGAGGCAAACGAAGAGGGCATCAAGGCCAACATTGCTCAGCAGTTCGAGTTCGGCAAGCAGGTTCTGTCCCACGGCCTGGTTCCGATCCTGGAGCCGGAGGTTGACATCAACGCTGCTGACAAGGCTGAGGCTGAGGACATCGTCCTGCGCGAGCTGCTCGCTGGCCTGGATGACCTCACTGATGACCAGAAGGTCATGATCAAGGTCTCCATCCCGACCAAGGATGACCTGTACAAGCCACTGATTGAGCATCCGAAGGTAATGCGCGTTGTCGCCCTGTCCGGCGGCTACGAGCGCGACGATGCCAACGAGCGTCTGTCCCGCAACCACGGCATGATTGCTTCCTTCTCCCGCGCTCTGTCTGAGGGCCTGTCCGCTCAGCAGTCGGACGAGGAGTTCAACGCAACCATGGCCGAGTCCGTCAAGGGCATCTACGAGGCTTCTATCTCCTAGTAGCCCGCACTTTTCACGCATATTCAAGCGCACATAAAAAGCTCCCGCACCGACTTTCCGGTTCGGGAGCTTTCGCTTGCTTTTACGCCTGCTTTACGACGGCACTCTCTAACCATCCGGCGGGCGCAAGTGCTTCCCGGAGATTCCTAATCGCGCCCCTGGTAATCGAACACTGGCAGCGACCAGCCGCGCCAAATAGCGGCCAGGCGGATAAACAGTGCCGACAGCACTGCGCAGACAATATTGACGCTCTCGTGCAGTCCAACCATGTCGAGCACGTAGTACAGCGCCGCGGCCACAACCGCAATCGAAGCATAGAGCTCCTTTTGGAATACCAGCGGCACGCGGTCACACATCAGGTCACGCAACACGCCACCAAAGGCGCCGGTGAGCACCGCCCCCACGATGGCAATGATGATGCCGTGCCCCATCTCCATGGCGACACGTGCGCCAATGATGGAAAAAGCCGACAGACCAATCGCATCGGCCACGAGGAAGACGGTGCGGAAATGCTTCATCAGGAAGTCCGCAAGCAACACCGTAATGAGCGCCGCACCGACGATGACTAGCAAATACTGCGGGCTTTTGACCCAGACCAGTGGGTAGTGCCCCAGGATGACATCGCGCAGCGTGCCACCGCCAATTGCGGTCATACAGGCAATGGTGGATACCCCAAAGAGATCCATGCGCATTCGGCCCGCAGCCAGCGCGCCGGTAACGCCTTCAGCCGTAATTCCGATGACCCAGAGAATATGCAGCAGCATGATAAGAAATATAAAGGACTGCGGCGCATTTGCCAGAACTACGGCCGAATCCGTTTGTCGTTATCGGCCGAATCGACTCTACTGCCTGCTCTCGTAGACGCGACCCGGCGAGTAATTATCGGGCTCGCCACTGGCCACAGCCGGCAGCCCCTCATACTTGCCCTTGATGCCGGTCTTCTGCAGGAATAGACCAATGCCGACAACCACGGCGAGGCTGACCAAGGACTGCAGGAATTCAGCTCGGGTCTCAGTGCGAATACCCATCGCCAGCAAAATCACCACAATCAATCCCGTAACCAATGCCGGCGCAACGGGCCAACCGAACATCTTGAAACTCAGGCCACCGCGATCAGCCGCTTCACGTTCCAGCTCTGGACGGAGCTTAATCTGCGAAATGCCGATGAGCACGTAGACAAACAGCACCACCGCACCCGAGGAATTGACCAGGTACAGGAAGATGGTGTCCGGCCAAATGTAGCCCGCGCCAATGCAGATGAAGCCAACGAGAGCGGAAAAGAGAATGCCGCCCGTCGGCACGCCCCGACCATTGACACGAGTCATCCACGCCGGGGCATCGCCGTTGCGCCCCTGCGTAAAGATCATGCGCGACGCGGTATACAGCCCCGAGTTCAGACAGGACAGGACCGCCACCAGCACGATGAAGTTCAGAATATCCGCAGCTCCGGGCACTCCCATCGCATCCAATGCCGTGATGAACGGCGACACGCCAGCCCGGTAGTCATCCCACGGCAAGATAGTCACCAACAGCGCGGTAGAAATCACGAAGAAGGCCAGGATTCGCACAACCACGGTTTGAGTTGTGCGTCGAATAGCATCGGCAGGATGCGCGGACTCCGCCGCCGCGATTGTGACAAGCTCGGCACCTGTCATGGAGAAAATCACTGTCACCACGCCGACAAAGATGGAACTGACGCCGTTGGGGACGAAGCCGTCGTGAAGCCAGAGGTTTGAGACATCGGCGGCGTGGTCGGACGCTCCCGTCCACAACCCCAGGACATACGCGCCACCTGCGATGATGAATGCGACGATGACCGCGACTTTTATACCGGCGAACCAGTATTCGGCCTCGCCGAAGCTCTTTACCGACAGCATATTGACCGCGACCATGGCGCCGAGAATGACCACCGAGGTCAGCCATTGCGGAATCGACGGCACCCACCGGGCAATCAGTTCGCCACCGACAACAGCTTCAATACCTGCGACGATGACCCAGAAGTACCAGTACAGCCAGCCGGCCGCGAAGCCTCCCCAGCGCCCCAGCGCCATGCGGGCGTAGTCGACGAACGAGCCTGTCGACGGCCTTGCCACGGCCATCTCGCCGAGCATACGCATGACCAGGTAGACGATTATGCCGGCAACCGCAGTGGTGACAATCGCCGCCGGACCTGCAACAACGATGAGCCCCGACAGGCCCACGAAGAATCCCGCGCCGATTGTGCCGCCCATGGAAACCATGGTCAGGTGGCGCTTGGACAGTGCCGGGCGAAGCTCTGTGCTGGAGTTCGCGCCTGCGCCTGCATCTGCACCAGGACTTGGAGCTGGCCGCGACTTCTGTCGCACCTTGTCGGGTTTTTGACTAACGCTTGTCATTTCTCTCCCGTCCCTCAACCAGCGGAAACTGGCTGAAAACGCGTGCAGGTTTTCGGTTTAGGCGCCTACGAAGCACCGCCTTCGCGCTTAACGACGAGTGCGGAGACCGCAACACCAACGTAATTACTTCACCATACAAAGTGATTGGCCTCACATTAGTACGTCAATGCCCGTGGTGAAAATCACCGCTTTGTCGAAATTCTCAAAATATTTTCCCCATTTTGTCGATAGCGTGCGACACTACACATCACCCAAAGTGAGGGGCACCACATCTTTTGGTGTGGAATCTAATTCCAGATTTTTGCCGTCACTTGTGGGCACATGCCTAATAAAGCTCGTCAGCGGGAGAAACCTCTCGCGCCTGATACTCCTTCCATGTGCCCGGACGCCAAGCCCTGTCGAAAGGAGTAACTCGTGACTGAAGTGCTGACCAGCCATGAAACCACCGTCAATAGCGCTACCGCCGAGTCCGCCGCTGTCCGCATCGATGGCGCAATTGAGCAATCCCGTCACCTCGCTACCGAAATTCCAGGACCTCGCTCCCGCGCTCTGACCGCCCGCGCGGCCAAGGCGCTGCCGCAGGGGCTGGGGTATTCCCAGCAAACCTGGGCCTACCGCGCAGGTGGCGGCATCGTTGAAGATGTCGATGGCAATCGACTGATTGACCTCGGTTCAGGTATCGCCACAACTACCGTGGGTAACGCCAACCCCAAGGTAGCGGCCGCAATTTCCGACCAGGCACAGCGTCTGACGCACACCTGCTTCCTCAACCAGCCGTACGAGGGCTACCTGGCGGTATGTGAGAAACTCTGCGAGATTACACCGGGCAACCATGAAAAGCGCGCAGCGCTGTTCTCCACTGGTGCCGAAGCGCTGGAGAATGCCGTGAAGTACGCCCGCGCTGCCACCGGAAAACCTGGAGTGGTTGTCTTTGACCACGCCTTCCACGGTCGCACCAACATGACCATGGCGATGACCGCCAAGAACAACCCCTACAAGCAGTCCTTCGGCCCTTTCCCAGGCGAGGTCTACCGCACTCCGAGCCCATACGCCTACCGCTACCCAGGCACCCCGCAGCAGGCCGCCGACAATGCATTGAACCAGCTCAAGCTGATTGTCGATGCGCAGGTCGGCGCCGACAACATCGCCTGTATCGTGCTCGAGCCCATTCAAGGTGAGGGCGGCTTCATCGTGCCGCCAGCGGGCTTCATAAAGAAGCTGACTGAGTTCTGTGCTGACCGCCAGATTCTTTTCGTCGCCGATGAGGTGCAAACCGGTATCGCTCGCACCGGTGACATGTTCGCCTGTGAACACGAGGGAATCGTCCCGGATCTGATGACCCTGGCCAAGGGGCTCGGCGGTGGTATGCCCATCTCCGCTGTCGTCGGCCGCGCTGAAATCATGGATGCCGCGCACCGCGGCGGTATCGGTGGCACCTACGCCGGCAATCCGGTCGCCTGTGCTGCTGCCCTCGAGGTGCTGCGACAGTGCGAGGAGGACAACCTCCCAAAGCGAGCTCGTGAAATTGGCGAAATTATGACCACCCGCCTGCGTGCCGCAGCAGAGACCAACCCGGCCATCGGCGATGTGCGTGGTCGAGGTGCCATGATTGCTGCCGAAATCGTGGTTCCCGACTCGGACAAGACCCCCGATGCCGCGAAGGTGGCTGCCGTCGCGCGCGCCTGCGAAAACCACGGCGTGCTGGTCCTGACTGCGGGAACATTTGGAAACGTCCTGCGCTTCCTGCCACCACTGACAATTTCGGACGAACTTTTGCATGAGGCCTTCGACATCATCGTCGAGCAATTAGCTTAAAAGCCAACCGACATTCCCCCAGCCAATTTTCTTTTTCTAAGGGGGCTGGGTCACGGCTTTAAGCCCCCACGTTTTACATATTTCTGCAGCTAGGAGCGTGAAAATTACTATGGCTACCTTTACTCCCACTCAGCTTATCGGTCTGGACAACATGCTGACTCTCGAGGAGCGCCAGATCCGCGACACTGTGCGCGAGTTCTGCGACCGCGACCTGCGTCCGCATATTGAAGACTGGTTTGAAGACCACACCATCCCACGCGATCTGGGTCCGGTATTTGGCCAGATGGGCGTGCTGGGCATGCATCTCGACGGCTACGGTTGCGCCGGTACCTCCGCAGTCGCATACGGCCTGGCCTGCATGGAGCTCGAGGCCGTTGACTCAGGTCTGCGCTCGTTTGTCTCCGTACAGGGCTCGCTGGCCATGTTCGCCATCCACCACTGGGGCTCCGAGGAACAGAAAAAGCACTGGCTGCCGCAGATGGCCGCCGGCAAGGCCATCGGCTGCTTCGGGCTGACCGAGCCGGACTTCGGCTCCAACCCAGCGGGCATGCGCACCTACGCAAAGCGCGACGGCGATGACTGGGTCATCTCCGGCACCAAGATGTGGATCACCAACGGTTCGCTTGCCGATGTCGCCGTGGTCTGGGCAAAGACTGACGACGGCTACGCCGGCTTCCTCGTAGAAAAGGGCACCCCGGGCTTCACCACGCACGACATCGAGCGCAAGATGTCGCTGCGCGCCTCCATCACCTCAGAGTTGGTGCTGGACAATGTCCGCGTGCCGGACTCCGCTCGCCTGCCGGAGGTCAATTCCCTGCGTGGCCCGCTGTCCTGCCTGAATGAGGCTCGCTTCGGCATCATGTTCGGTGCCCTCGGCGCTGCTCGCGACTGCATCGACCAGACTCTGGCCTACGTCCAGGAGCGCGAGGTCTTTGACAAGCCACTGTCCTCCTACCAGCTGACTCAGGCAAAACTGGCCGATATGGTGCTTGAGCTGGACAAGGGTATCCTGCTGGCTCTCCAGCTCGGTCGCCTAAAGGACGAGGGCAAGCTGCCGCATGAGTCCATCTCGCTGGGCAAGCTGAACTCCACTCGTGAAGCAATCCAGATTGCTCGCACCTGCCGTACGCTGCTGGGTGCCTCTGGTATCACCACTGAGTACTCCCCAATCCGCCACGCCAACAACTTGGAATCCGTGCTTACCTACGAGGGCACCGCCGAGATGCACCAGCTCATCCTGGGTAATGCATTGACCGGAAAGGCAGCATTCCGGTGACAGAAACTCTTCGCAATTACATCAACGGCACCTGGATTGATGGCCAGGGCGAGGACCTCGAATCGGTTAACCCGGCATATCCGAGCAAGGTCGTGGCCATGGGTAACTTCGCAAGCGCCGCGCAGGTCGAAGACGCTATTGCCGCCGCCACCGATGCCGCAACCAGTTGGGCAGCCACTCCGTACGCGGGGCGCGCTCAGATTCTCTCGCGGGCAGCTGCAATCCTGCGTGACCACTCTGACGTATGGGGCCGCGAGCTCTCCGCAGAGGAGGGCAAGACCGCCCCAGAGGGTATCGGCGAGGTGCTCCGCGCCGCTTCCATTTTCGAATTCCAGGCTGCTGAGGCCGTGCGTGAAGCCGGCGAAATCTACCATTCCCCTCGCCCCGGCGAGCGCATCGAGGTTGTTCGCAAGCCCGTCGGTGTCGTCAGCATGATTACGCCGTTCAACTTCCCGATTGCCATTCCGGCATGGAAGGTGGCACCGGCGCTAATCCACGGCAATACGGTTGTGTGGAAGCCGGCGCAGGCGGTTCCGCTGTTGGCGGTGCGCTTAACTCAGGCGCTCGCGGAGGCAGGACTTCCCGAGGGGGTATTGAACCTGGTCATCGCCCGTTCCCGAGACACCGAAGCCATGCTCACCGATTCACGTATCAGCGCACTGACGTTCACCGGTTCAACGTCGGTCGGCCGCAGCATCGCGTCGCAGTGTGCCGCAGTCGGAATCCCGGTGCAGGCCGAGATGGGTGGCAAGAATCCGGCAATCGTGCTGGCAGACGCGGATCTTCCGCACGCCGCCACACAGGTTCTCAATGGCGCTTTCAACTCCACCGGTCAAAAGTGCACGGCAACCTCGCGCGTCGCGGTCGTCCGCGATATCGCCGACGATTTCATCGCTGAGCTGCGGCGTCAGCTCGCCGACCGAGTCACGGGGGATCCGCTGCAAGAGGGCATCGCCATGGGGCCGATGGTCGATCGCCGTTCGCGTGACGACGTCCACGAGACCTTAACTCAGTCCGTACAGTCATCCGAGGCTGAGATTCTGACCGGTGGTGCCATTCCACAGATTGCAGGTTGCGAGGATGGTTTCTTCCTCGAGCCGACCATCGTGCAGGTTCCGAATCGCGATCACCAATTGTGGAACGAAGAGCTCTTTGCTCCAGTGCTCAGTTTGCTCGTAGTTGACGATGCCGCCGAGGCTTTCGATGCCGCTGAGTGTGGTCAGTATGGCCTATCCGCAGCCGTGTTTACGGACTCGCTGGCCGCGACCTTCGATGCCGTCGACCGCCTGGATGTTGGCATTTTGCACGTCAACTCCGAGACCGCCGGCGCAGATCCGCACGTACCCTTCGGCGGCGTTGGTGCTTCTGGCCTGGGGCCGAAGGAGCAGGGCCGTGCCGCTCGGGCGTTTTTCACCCACACCACCACGGTGTACTTGGGGAGGTGGCCTCGATGACCGAAATGCCTTCCACCCCAGAGCCGGACATGGCGAACACGGCGGAAACGGCTGGAAAGCCCAGCACTGGCGCCCTCGACGGCCTGGTAGTTGCGGATTTCTCCCGCGTACTGGCAGGGCCGTACGCCACCATGATGATGGCGGACTTAGGTGCTGAGGTCATCAAGGTCGAGCGACCGGGCATCGGTGACGACACTCGCAGCTGGGGTCCTCCCTACGGTCCCGACGGACAGTCGACCTACTTCGCCGGAGTCAACCGTAATAAGCGTTCGGTTCCCATCGACTTGAGCAGTCAGGACGGCCTGGCCGCCGCCCGCGAGCTGTGTGCACGTGCCGATGTTGTGATTGAGAATTTCCGTCCGGGCACAATGGCGCGGTTGGGGCTCAGCTACGAGGAGATTTCCAAGCACAACCCCGGTGTTATCTACGCGTCCCTGTCGGGCTTCGGTGAGGACAAGGGCGCTCGGCTCGGCGGCTATGACCTGGTGGTTCAAGCCGTCGGCGGGTTGATGTCCGTTACCGGCAACGGCCCCGGCGAGGAGGTCAAAGTCGGTGTGGCGGTAGTCGATGTTCTCACCGGCTTGCACCTCGCATTTGGAATCATGGCGGCACTGCGCCACCGCGAGCGCACCGGAGTTGGGCAACAGGTCAAGACCGACCTCATGTCTTGTTCACTGTCTTCGCTGGTCAACCAGGCATCGGCCTTCTTGGGAGCCGGTAAAGTGGCGCGGCCAATGGGCAACAGGCATCCGTCGATAAGCCCGTACGAGGTCTACCCCACTGCCGACCGCAAGCTGGCTGTGGCGGGTGGCAATGACTCCATCTTCGTGCGTTTTGCGGCGGTGTTAGGGCGGCCGGAGCTCGCGCGCGATCCGCGCTTCGCCACTAACCACGCGCGTGTGGAAAATCGGGAGGAGTTGCGGGAAATCATTACTGAGCTGCTCAGTCACAAGGGCGCGCAGGAATGGTTCGAGCTGCTTGCCGACGTCGGCGTGCCCGCAGGGCCGGTCAACAATGTGGAGGAGGCCTTCGCTTTTGCTGATGAGCTGGGACTTGCTCCCCGTGTTGAAATCGATGGTGTGCCAAGTGTGCGCAATCCGCTGATTTTTTCGGCGACACCGGCGACGTATCGCACACCACCGCCGCGGCTGCAGTAGCGCCACTGGGGCTGTGTCGACTGGGCTGAGCTAGGGCGGCTGAGTACGGCGGCCTCAGCTTTGGAAGCGGGCGGCTTTGAAGGCGAGCCATAATTCAGCTCGTAAATCGGGGTCGTCCATGCTTCTGCCGAGCACATCTTCCACCATATTCACCCTGCTCTTGGCCGTTTGGCGGTGAATACCAAGACTTTTTGCCATCGCCTCAAACCGACCATTGGTATCGATAAATGCGCGAGTGGCCGCCAGTAACTCAGTGCCGTGCGCGTCATCGTGATCGGCAAGCGCGCGGTGCGCACCATCGGTGAGCAAATTAACTGCCTCAGTGCCTGCCAGCGTGCTCAAAATAAGATCCGGCGCCGGCAGCTCTTCGACACTGCGTACAGGTACGGCCAGCTGATTCTTCGGCACCGCCATGTGCGCCTGGCGCATGGACAGCGCAGCATGCGATAATGCCCCAGCACTGCCGATACCGATTCGCACCTGCGGGTTTTCAACACGAAGCCGCTGGTAGAGCGTGTTGACTGCAGTGCGCACAACCTTGTGACGCTGGCTGCCCTGCGCCAATACGGCATAGCCCGCCTCCGCTGGCCTGAGCGCGTAGAGATAGTTCCAGCCGAGTCCCCGCAGAGATTCCGAAAACCGCAGCATATCGTGTGACTCCGCGGCTAAGCCAGTGATAAATAGCGCTGTGACCTGCGCATCTTCGCGGATTCCAAAGAGGGAAAGCTGTTCGGGCAGCGGCTGTTGACCGTTGAGAATTTGAATCAAGCACTGCTGCCGCAATCGCTCTTCCGCCGCATGTACGGTCGCACTTCGCGATGTCGACAGCGAAATAATCGATGCTGCGAAACTGACAATGAAACGGTCAGGCTCATCGAAATTCCGCGCAGAATCGACAATCAATGCCCCTTGTCGGCTGCTGATGGAGTCCGCGCTGGCGCTAAAATGTCCGCCAAGTTGACCATGCAGTGGCGCAATGACCCGACTGCCGCGCGGGTGAATGACGGACCTGCCCACCTGCGGTGTATACAGGACTTCCGGCGCTACACGACGGAAAAGGGCATCATCATCCCGGCCCGGCCCAGGGCGGCCCTGCCGGGCATCATCACTGACCGACATGGACACTTTGTCACCGTGGCTATCAGTAACCACGACAGTTGCATTGAGATCCTGTGCCAAATGCTGCACCACTGCGTCGAGCCCACCGCGCAGCAATAACGTGACCAGCTCTGTCTGCGCTCGATTGAGCTCCGCTAATTGCTGGACACGAGCCTCAGCAATATCCTCCGCCACGGCCCGCACCACAGTGGAAAAAGCAGTGGTAGCAGCGACAGACATGACTGGAAAGCCCGTCGTTAAGCCATAATCAACGATCGCTTGCGGTACAGAAGTCCACCGACCACCGGTGTCAATCGCCAGCGCGCAAGCACCTGCGCGATGCAGCGCTTCCACGTGGGCAATCTGCCCTTCTTTATCCGAGGGAAATTGATAGCCCGAGGTCAGCACGAGGGTGCCGGGAGCAATCCACTTGTCCGAGTCCTCCCGGTCAATGGCGTGAGCCCACTCAACTGGGGTGGCCTGCGCAGTCTCCTGGCCAGTAAGAAGCGTCAATCCCAGCTCTGGCCTGCGTGCCAGCGATGCAACGGTCAGTCTCATCAACGAAGAATTACTCTACAACTTACTAGCGATTGCGGATTTCCAGCACTGGAATTTCGTGCCGAGCACGGTCTATTTCTGTCAGATCCACGTCAGCCACAATCAGCTGCGGACCATAACCGGCCGAGGCAATGACATCACCATCTGCGCCGACCAGCATCGAATGCCCAATTCCCGTCGGCCCTTCATTCTTGCCCGCAGCCTGTGCGCCACCTGGCCGTGCAGCACCGACTGCCGCTACGACACAGGTGGTATCCAACGCGCGGGCCGACACCAACGTCTGCCACTGCCGCACCTTGCCCGGACCGTCATTCCACGAGGCAGGAAGTGCAATAACTTCGGCACCCAAGCTTGCCAACTGAACGAATTGCTCCGGGAACCGGATATCAAAGCACGTGGCCAGGCCGAGAGCCACCGAGCTGCCATCCCTCAGCGGAACGTCACAGACCACGTGTGCATCGCCCGACGCGACGGTGTCGGACTCGCGGAAACCAAAGGCATCAAACAGGTGAATCTTGTCGTAGAACTCCACCCCAGGGCCGTCCTCATCCCGCCAGGCCAGCAGCAATGAGTTGAACACGCGACGCAGCGTTTTGCCATCGCGCTCTACCTCATCGGCCGGCCGGAACATGCCCACAACCACAGTAATTCCGGCATCATGAGCGGCCTGTGAGGCCTCCTGCACGAACCTTTCACTGGAGTCCGCTGCAACATCCAGGCGACCGGAGTTGAACGCCTTCATTGTGGCCTCTGGGAATACCACGAGGTCCGCGTTATCCTTCGCAGCCCGCGCGATAGTCGCGGTTACTGCCTCCAGGTTTTCTTCGACCGATGCCGACAATTCCAACTGTGCCAGTGCAATGCGCATGCCTAAATGCTACCGACTACCCCGGATTGGATGTGCGCAGTTGGTGGGAAACGAACGCAAGTTATCCACAGCTAGCGGTTGTGCGTTACCTGCAGCCGAAGTTATCCACAGCCACGTCAATCAGCACTTCCACTTCGCATTTCCACATCGCACAATCGGACTCATGGCAGATCACATCACCGTTGAATCCTCACAACTAGCCGCTCTCAGTCGCTCCTACCAGCACATATCGCACCGTGTCACGGGACTTTCCACAATTGTCACAAAGGCCCCCGCAAGCGCCGAGCTTTCCGCGGGATTGCCCAGCGCGCGAATCATCGCCGCCGCTTCCACGACGTGTGGGAAATGGGCGAGGGCACTGACGTCGTTAAGCACGAGTATCGATGACATCGCCGGTGCCGCCGACGCGCTGGCTGCCGACGTGTCGGCGCATGAGGCAAATCAGTCGATTGCGTTGGAAAGCCTGGCATGGTCACGCTAGCTGAAGCATTGCTCTGGCGGGCCGATGGTCTTCGGCGTCTCGCAGATGTGCTGCGCTCGAGTGCGCGGGCGCTGACGGGCTCCGCCGATGAGTCTCACACCGCACTGCATTCCATTCCTGAACAGGACTTTTCCGGTGATAATCGGCGCGCCGCCGACGACGCTGTCCGACGCAGCACCACGCGCCTGCGTCGCAGCGGAGTCTCGCTGGAGCGCCTTAGCGATTGCTGTCGGGATACTGCCGCGCTGCTTGACGACGTTATCCGCGAGCTGAAGTCCGCTGTCACAATGGCAACTGACATGGGGTTTCAGGTCGATATGATCTCCGGTGCTGTAACTCCGGCGGCAGGTTTGCTTGAGACCTTGGCGCGGAGCGCCACGCACCCAGTTCCCACAGCTGGAATTTGGACTTTCGGAGAGTGGCGGATGACCTGTGAGCAGCGGATTCAGGCAGCGCTGGCCAAGCTGAACAGTCTGGATGAAAAGGCTGCGGAGACTATTACAGCGCTTGCGCCAACAGGCATGACTGTTGCTGGTGACGGCCGTGGTGCCAGCGGCATCGCTCCGTTGGCGGCACTGAATCCCGAAATGGCAAAGGCGGCCAAAGCTCATGGGCTGCCACCTGGTGTTTTATTGGAGTCCTCACCTGGGCACTCGGCCATTGCATTTGGGGATGTTGACAGGGCCAAGACGGTAATCACGCTGGTGCCAGGGACTAGTTCTGCAGCCGAGACTGCCGAGAAACAATTCGAGCGCGTGGCCGCAACTTTTCGAGCCAGCGGTGAGGATCCGCAGGATGTTGCCGTCGTGCTGTTTTCCTATGATGCGCCGCCGAACTTGGAAGCTGCCATGCAGCCCGGCTACTACGACATGGCTGCGGAGCGGCTCCAGCATCTGCAGTCCGGGCTGGTGGAGCGCGCTAACGATGAGGACAATGGGCACACAGCAACTGCGAATTTCTCTGCGGAGGGGAATGGCCGAACTATCCGGCCTACTCAGCAGCATATTGTCGCAGGTTATAGCTATGGTGCAACAGTGGTGTCACAAGCTAGTGTCGGCAGTGGTCTCTATGCCGACCGCGTGTTGTTGATTGCCTCACCTGGGACGGGTCCTGGACTCGATCGTGCCAGTGACATAAAGCTGCTTAATCCCGAAGGCATACCTCGGCCCAGACATGAAAATAGCCACCGCGTGGCGGTGGCTACTTCGCCGCTAGATCCCATCAAGATTCCGGCCAAAGTCGGAATCCACGGAAAAGACCCTGCGGATAATGATTTTGGTGCGTACCTGCTCGACCTGAGTTCGAGAGGAATTTCCGGCGAGACAGTGACCGATTTTCTCGGTACACCTGTGCGGGATATACCGAACAAATTCGGGTATCTCGTTGGAAACCCACACATCGAGCACTACTTCGATGATGAAGTGTTCACCCGTGAGACCAGCACGTGGCTCAGGCGGGTGAACTAGCTAATCCAGATTTTCTTATTCATCTCCGGAGGCATGCCTGCGACGCGAGCGTGGCTCCCACATCACGACCGCTGTGGAGCGGGGGACGTGGACCAGCTCACCGCGTGAACGACGAGCCTGCGCCTCTGCTCTGTAGAGTTCCTCGCGCAGGTTTTCATTTTCCCGCTTGAGGGAATCCACTCGTTCCGTCAGGTCGATGATGGCCTTGATACCGGCCAAATTCACGCCATCTTCCTGGCTGAGCCGCTGGATTTCTCGCAGCAGCGCAACGTCGCGTTTGGTGTATCGGCGACCACCACCGGAGGTACGCTGCGGAGTTACCAGACCGAGTCGGTCATAGTTTCGCAGTGTCTGTGCGTGCATCCCGGCGAGATTTGCCGCAACGGATATGACATATACCTCTGTGTTGTTGTCAGCCATTACTTCGCACCTGCCCAACCTTTACGCGGGTTGAATCCGCTGGCGCGTTCAGCTTCGACGTAGGAGCGCAATGCCGAGGTGGCATTGTCGTCCAAGTTCGTCGGAACCTTCACGCGCACGGTGACGAGCAGGTCACCCGGGGTACCGTTGCGCTTCGGGATACCGCGACCGCGGACACGCAGTGTCCTGCCATCAGCAGTACCCGCTGGGACACGGACGCGAATCTTGTCCCCCAGCGTCGGCACAGTGATTGTGCCGCCGAGTGCGAGCTCGCCGAAGCTCACTGGAACGGTGACTTCAAGGTCATTGCCGCTACGGGTGAAAACTTCATCTGGTCGGACGTGGACGGTGACAAAGAGGTCACCGGCCGGACGTCCTCGCAGTCCTGCTTCGCCCTGGCCTGCCAGACGGACCTTCTGACCATCGACCACACCCGCAGGGACGCGGACGGTGATGGTACGACGACGTGTGGTCACGCCTGTGCCGTTACAGTGCGAGCACGGGTTTTCAATCCGAGTTCCCTGACCACCACAATCCGAGCATGGGCTGGAGAACGCAAACGCGCCCTTTTGCTCCTTGGTATAGCCCGAACCGTGGCAGGTCGTACACGTTACCGGCGACGTTCCCGGCGCCGCGCCCGAACCATGGCAGTTCGTGCATGGCGACGGGTTGGTCAGCTGCAGCGGAATGGTCACGCCCTTGGCGGCCTCGCGGAAATCAAGGGTAATTTCAGTTTCCACGTCGGCACCGCGGCGAGCCTTTTGACGACCACCGCCAGCACCTGCACCAGCTCCGCGGTTGACGAAGCCACCGAGGAAATCGCCCAGGCCACCGGCGCCACCGGCACCGCCGCCGAAGAGATCCGAAACATCGAAGTCGAAGCCACGCGTGCCTGCGCCGGCCCCGGCGCCTGCGCCACCAGCACCCGGGAAGCGGAAGCCGCCAGCCAGTGCTGAGCGCAGCTCGTCGTACTCACGACGCTTTTCCTCGTCGCCAATCACCGAGTATGCCTCGGAGATTCGCTTGAACTTATCCTCGGCAGCTTTGTTACCGGGGTTCTTATCCGGGTGATTCTCCCGAGCTAACTTGCGGTAGGCCTTTTTAATCTCGTCGAGTGACGCAGACTTAGAGACGCCCAAGTCAGCGTAATAGTCCTTATCTGCCCATTCCCGTTGAGTCATGGTGCATCTCCTCCTTTCCGAAAAACTAATTCAAAAAATATCTGCGTCACTTCGGCCCGCTACTGCGGGTCGCCGATGATTACCATCGCGGTACGGATAACACGGTCGTTGATGCGGTAGCCCTTGCGCAGCACATTGGCTAGTACCTTGTCATCCCCTTCGGAGAGATCCTGGACAGCCTCGTGGATGTCCGGGTTGAACTCCTCGCCTTCATTGCCGAAGCCTTCGACTCCCTGTGCTGTCAAAACTCCGCGGAACTTGTCTGCGAAAGCCTTCAGCGGGGTGCCATCGGCCAGGTCACCGTGCTCTTCAGCGCGGTCCAGGTCATCGGCCAAGACCAGCAGTTCGCTGGCAAACTTTGCCTTGGTCTGAAGTCGCTCGGCCTCGCGGTCGCGGTCAACACGACGGCGGTAGTTGGTGAACTCCGCCGACAGGCGCTGCAAATCCTCAGTACGCTCATCCAACTCGCGCTGGATCTCTGCTACCGGGTCTGCAGCGTCGTCCGCTGCGACGTCGCCGGCGGCACCTTCGGTGGCCGCCACGGCATCGTCGTCAAGCTTGGCCTGCTCGAAGACCTCGTTGACCTGATCGGCCAGGTTGTCCGGCCCCTCTGGGGTTGCCTGATTTCCCTGATCCTGGTCAGTCATTCTTACTTGTCCTTCTCGTCCTCGTCGACAACCTCAGCGTCAACAACGTTGTCATCAGCGTCTGCTGCGTCAGCGCCCTCAGCTGCGGTTGCGCCCTCAGCTGCCTGAGCCTCGTAGATAGCCTTACCCATCTCCTGGCTCTCGGTGGACAGCTTCTCGACGGCGGACTTGATGGCCTCGATGTCAGAGCCCTTCAGTGCCTCGTCGACAGCCTTTGCAGCCTCTTCAACACGGTCACGGATGTCCTGGGAGACCTTGTCCTCGTTCTCGGAAGCGAACTTACGGGTCTGGTATGCCATGGACTCTGCCGAGTTGCGGACTTCCTGCTCCTCGCGGCGCTTCTTGTCCTCGTCAGCGTGCTTCTCAGCGTCCTTGATCATCTGGTCGATCTCCTCCTTGGAGAGGCCGGAGCCGTCCTGGATGGTGATCGTGTTTTCCTTACCAGTGCCCTTGTCCTTAGCGGTGACGTGGACAATGCCGTTGGCGTCGATGTCGAAGGTGACCTCAATCTGCGGGACACCACGCGGAGCCGGAGCAATACCGCCCAGCTCGAAGGAACCCAGCAGCTTGTTAGCTGCAGCCATCTCGCGCTCACCCTGGAAGACCTGAATCTGAACGCTCGGCTGGTTGTCCTCAGCGGTAGTGAAGGTCTCCGAACGCTTGGTCGGAATGGTGGTGTTGCGCTCGATGAGCTTGGTCATGACACCGCCCTTGGTCTCAATACCAAGCGACAGCGGGGTGACGTCGAGCAGCAGCACGTCCTTGACCTCACCGCGCAGAACGCCGGCCTGCAGGGCAGCGCCGACTGCAACGACCTCGTCCGGGTTAACGCCCTTGTTCGGCTCACGGCCGCCAGTCAGCTCCTTGACCAGCTCAGAGACAGCCGGCATACGAGTGGAGCCACCGACCAGCACAACGTGGTCAATGTCGGAGACAGAGACATCAGCGTCGGAGATGACCTGCTGGAACGGCTTACGAGTGCGGTCAAGCAGATCCGAGGTGATGCGCTGGAACTCAGTACGAGACAGGGTCTCATCCAGGAACAGCGGGTTCTTGTCCGAGTCAACGGTGATGTACGGCAGGTTGATGGAAGCCTGCTGCGAAGAAGACAGCTCAATCTTGGCCTTCTCAGCAGCCTCACGCAGACGCTGCAGAGCCATCTTGTCCTTGGTCAGGTCGATGCCGTGGCTGGACTGGAACTTCTCCACCAGCCAGTCAACGATGCGCTGATCCCAGTCATCGCCACCGAGCTTGTTGTCACCAGCGGTTGCGCGAACCTCAACCACGCCGTCGCCGATCTCCAGCAGGGAGACGTCGAAGGTACCGCCACCGAGGTCGAAGACCAGAATGGTCTGTTCCTTGTCAGACTTCTCCAGGCCATAAGCCAGTGCAGCTGCGGTCGGCTCATTGACAATACGAAGGACGTTCAGGCCAGCAATCTGACCTGCTTCCTTAGTTGCCTGACGCTCAGCGTCATTGAAGTATGCCGGAACGGTAATAACCGCATCAGTGACATCGTCACCCAGGTAGGACTCAGCGTCGCGCTTCAGCTTCATCAGCGTACGAGCCGAGATTTCCTGTGGGGTGTACTTCTTGTCATCAATCTCGACGGTCCAGTCAGTGCCCATGTGGCGCTTGACCGAGCGAATGGTGCGGTCGACGTTAGTCACCGCCTGGTTCTTAGCGGACTGGCCAACCAGAACCTCACCGTTCTTTGCGAATGCAACCACCGACGGAGTAGTGCGCGAACCCTCAGAGTTCGCAATTACCTGAGCCTCGCCGCCTTCGAGGACGGAGACACAGGAGTTCGTCGTACCCAAGTCAATACCAACTGCGCGTCCCATAATGAACACCTTTCTAGAGAAGTAAAAGAATTGTTCTTAAGTCCTACGCGCTCAAGTCTGCATTGCCGTTGAAAATCTGTCAAGCAAACTTGAGTGCGTCTGACTCAATGTTTGTCATGCAGTGCAACGGCATAGGATTCAAAGTTATTCCCACCCGACTCAACTTTGTTTGAAAATCTCCCATATCCGCACGTCAAAAGCATAAAACTATTTTCAAATTCCGCTTGACGACGACCCCAGCGCCTCGCCTCGCCGTTAAAAACATCGGCATCACATCGCTTGCAAGCTCGTTTCGCAGATGAGAAAGCCATCCGTCGGTTCGTCGTAAAGCAGCACGTGAATCCGGGCACGCAGGTAACCTCACTTACAAACCGTTTTCTAATACTGCTTTGGAGATGTGAACATGACCGAGTACACCAATATTTTGACTGAAACCCGTGGTCGCGTCGGCATCATCACGCTGAACCGTCCGAAGGCGCTCAACGCTCTGAATCACCAGACTATGGAGGAAGTCGGGGCGGCGGCGACCGCGTTCGATAAGGACTCGAATATCGGCGCAATCATCATCACCGGCTCGGAAAAGGCTTTCGCCGCCGGCGCAGATATTAAGGAAATGGCGGATAAGTCCGGCACCGAGATGTACGCCGCGGATTGGTTCGCTCGTTGGGATGTTCTCACTTCGGTGCGCACCCCGGTCATCGCTGCAGTCAACGGTTACGCACTCGGTGGCGGCTGTGAGGTAGCAATGATGGCTGATTTCATCATCGCTGGCTCCAAGGCAAAGTTCGGTCAGCCGGAAGTCAACCTCGGCATCACTCCAGGTATGGGCGGCTCACAGCGCTTGACACGCGCAATCGGCAAGGCAAAGGCAATGGAGATGTGTCTCACTGGCCGCATGATGGGCGCAGAGGAAGCAGAGCGTGCGGGTCTGGTCGCTCGCGTTGTGGAGCCGGAGGCGCTTCTCGACGAAGCCTTGAAGGTCGCTGACACTATTGCGGCGAAGTCGCTGGTTGCCACGACGCAGATCAAGGAACAAATTAACCAGGCTTACGAGATGACCCTGTCGCAGGGACTGCTGTTTGAGCGCCGCACTTTCCACTCTCTGTTCTCGTCGAATGACCAGAAGGAAGGCATGGCCGCTTTCTCGGAGAAGCGCGAGGCTAACTTCACCAACTCCTAGAGTTTTCTGGCTAGTACCTGTCTAATGAAACAGAGAAAGGCGTCCTCGATGTGAGGATGCCTTTTTTCATTCCTTATTTAATAGGTATTGAGCGCGACTCCAGATTAAGCTACTCAACCGAGCCGTATGGCTGGTAGCTAGTTCACAGTCGACGGGACCGCCAGCCACAGCGCAGTGTTATCGGTGGCGGAGTAGGTGTTGCGTGCGCGCGACGTGTGCCTCGGCGAAGTCACGATAACACCGGCACGAGCGATGCCAGTCGTCGACGATGCGAAGTGCGCAGTACCGACCGCATTACCAACAGTGGAGTCGGAATTCGTTTCCATCGTGATGCGCCGCTTCGACACACCCATGGATACAAGCGCATCACGCATGTACTCCGCCTCAGTTTGGCAACCCGGCTGAGTGCGACCACCCGAGACGATGATTGGGTTCAGTGGGTGGCGCAGAGCCAGCGAGCGAGCAGTTGCCACTCGAGACTTCAGAACCGCAGGCGCGCTGCAGTCAGGATTCAGACGTGCGCCGAGAACAATAATCGGCACCTGTGGATCAAGTAGCGCAGCCTCTGCAGCTGCACGTCCGACCGGGGAAACCACAAGCGGAGTCACGGCCGAATTGTTGAATGCTTTAGTGACACCGGCACTGACCGGATTGGCGTTTGCCACTGCACCAGTACCAAGGACAGCACTGACAGCAAGAACAACGCCCACGCCAGCCGCACCGATTGCACGGAACGATTGCGCCATTAAAAGACCTACTCTCGAAAGAATTGACACACGAGAGATTTAGCTCCCACATGCCTTCCAGCGCCATTCGGATAAATTCACTATTAAACGTTGTTTATCCTAGGCATTGCGCAAATTAATGCATACACGAGAATAACGCTGGGGTAGCCAGATATACATCGTTCAACAAAACCGCGACCCCGCCTACCAGGCATGATGGAAATAAAAAGCTAAGGACACCTTTCAAAAGGCGTATAAATAAGCCAAATTCAATGAATACAACGTGAACCCCCAGTTAACTCAGGCGAGCACTGGCGCATCATTTGTCAATCCTGCAAATCGAGAGTTGCTGGTGTTATTTATGTTAATTATGTAACAAATGTGAGTAGGCACCTTCTCCTGTCCCGCATCTCGCGCGAATGCGGCAACGACCATTCGCCCAACCTCCACAACAAGCCCGCACCCACAGCTCGGAAACTACCCCCGCAAGAAGTTCAATCAACGGTGTCAGGCACGGCCCCACACAACTCCGCCACCGTTACGCATACATACGCTTGACGACGAAAGTGCCGCGCGCGCCGTCGTTAAGCGAATGCGTGCACCCCACGAATAAAACAACGAACATTTTGCGTAAATCGCGCGATAACTGCTGGTCGAGTGATGTATCCATGTTTTCAGTACTAATTTGCACGTAAGTTAGGTGAGGATCCTCGGGTCGTGATAGAACTCACAAGAGAACTATTTTCACTCAGCCATCACCCTGGCTGAGCCAGCCTAGAAGGAACATTATGAGCGTGCTCAACCTCGCCCAAGCGGCGGCTGACACGGGAATCCCGGAATCTACCGGGTTCACCGTGGCAGTCGGCGTCATCGGCGTCCTCTTGTCCCTGCCCTGCTGGTTCATCTTCATTAAGGGCTTCACTCATATGGTGAAGACCGTCATGGTGGGCCAGAAGACTTACGGTCACACCGGTGACTGGGGAACTCGTATTTGGACTATGCTCCGCGAGATCTTCGGTCACACCAAGATGAGCAAGAAGCCCGGCGTGGCCGTGGCTCACTGGTTTGTGATGATCGGCTTCATCCTCGGATCCCTCGTGTGGTTCGAGGCATATATCCAGACTTTCTGGCCAGCTGGCGGTTGGCCGCTGCTGAAGGACTGGACCGTCTGGCACTTCATCGATGAGATTCTCGGCCTGGGAACCACCCTGGGCATTTTGACGCTGATTATCGTTCGCCAGACCAACCTGGGCAAGGAGCGCCTGAGCCGCTTCTATGGCTCCAACGCTGGTGCTGCTTACTTCGTCGAGGCCGTTGTCCTGATTGAGGGCCTGGGCATGATGTTCGTCAAGGCCGGCAAGCTGGCCACCTACGGCGAGCACGGTCAGACCGGTGCTGAGGTCTGGAACTGGGCGAACTTCGTCACTGGCGGTATCGCTCAGATTCTGCCGGCCTCCGAGGTCATGGTGTCCATCTTCGCGCTGATCAAGCTGCTCTCCGGCATGATTTGGCTGTTCGTTGTTGGTCGCAACCTGACGTGGGGCGTCGCATGGCACCGCTTCCTGGCTTTCGCCAACATTCTGCTCAAGCGCAACGCCGACGGCTACAACGCACTGGGTGCGGCTAAGCCAATGACCTCCGACGGCGAGATTCTTAACCTGGAAGAAGCCGACCCTGAGGTCGACTCCATGGGTACCGGTGTGGTGACTGACCACTCCTGGAAGGCCCTGCTGGACTTCACCTCGTGTACTGAGTGTGGTCGCTGCCAGGAGCAGTGCCCGGCATGGAACACGTCAAAACCACTGTCTCCGAAGCTTCTGGTCAACCAGCTGCGTGACCACGCCTACGCTTCTGCCCCGTACCTGCTGGGCGGCGAGACCATCGAGGGTGCCCGCGAGGGCGAGGGCGCTGGTGCCGCACTGCTGACCAAGCCACTGGTTGGCGACGGTGACGAAGGTGTCATCGACCAGGATGTCCTGTGGTCCTGCACCAACTGTGGTGCCTGTGTCGAGCAGTGCCCGGTTGATATTGAGCACATCGATCACATCGTTGACATGCGTCGCTACCAGGTTCTGGTTGAGTCGGACTTCCCGACTGAGCTGGCTGGCCTGTTCAAGAACCTCGAGACCAAGGGCAACCCGTGGGGCCAGAACGCCTCCACTCGCGCTGACTGGATTGATGAGGTCCGCAAGGACGGCATCGTCGTTCCGGTCTGGGGCGAGGACATCGAGGACTTCAACGACACCGAGTACCTTTTCTGGGTCGGTTGTGCTGGTGCTTACGACGACAATGCGAAGAAGACCACCAAGGCTGTTGCAGAGATGCTCTACACCGCTGGTGTGAAGTTCGCTGTGCTCTCGCAGGCCGAAGGTTGTACTGGCGATTCCGCTCGCCGTGCTGGTAACGAGTTCCTGTTCCAGATGCTGGCAGAGCAGAACATCGAGCAGCTCGACGAGGTCTTCGACGGTGTGCCGCCGAAGCAGCGCAAGATTGTTGTTACCTGTGCTCACTGCTTCAACACCTTCAAGAACGAGTACCCAGAGCTGGGCGGACAGTACGAAGTTGTCCACCACACCCAGCTGCTGAACAAACTGGTTCGCGCTAACCGTCTGCAGCCGGTTGCATCTGGCCAGGGTCGCCAGGTCACCTACCACGACCCATGCTTCCTGGGCCGCCATAACAAGGTTTTCGAGGCTCCGCGTGAGCTGATTGGCGCATCCGGCGCTAACCTCGTCGAGATGCCGCGTAACAAGAACACCGGCTTCTGCTGTGGTGCAGGTGGCGCGCGTATGTGGATGGAAGAGACCATCGGCCAGCGCATCAACGTCAACCGCACCGAAGAGGCCGTCGGCACCGGCGCCGAGGCAATCGCTATCGGCTGCCCGTTCTGTAAGACGATGATGACCGACGGTGTCAACAACGTCGTCGAGGAAGACGAGAAGAAGCCAGAGGTCCTGGACATCGCTCAGATGATCCGCGACTCCGTGAAGGTCGACGGCGAGCTGCCGCAGGCACTCGACCCGCAGTGGATGGAAGAGCCAATCCGCGGTTGGGTTGACCCGAAGAAGGCCGAAGAGGAAGAGCGCGCTCGTCTCGAGGCTGAGGAAGCTAAGCGCAAGAAGGCCGAGGCCGCCGAGAAGAAGAAGGCCGAAAAGGCCAAGGCCGCCGCAGCAGGCGCTGCTGGCGCAACTGCCGCTGGTGCTGCCGGCGCGGCTGCCTCCAAGTCCGGCGCTCCGACCCCAGGTGGTGCACCGAAGCCGGGCGGCGCTAAGGGCGGCGCACCCAAACCAGGCGGCGCACCGAAGCCATGCGTCGGGAAGGGGCGCGGTGTGTGTACTGGAGTCGATAAGGGTGGTGG
>NZ_JAUNLP010000003.1:75865-232511 GCF_030532195.1 Corynebacterium sp.
CGCGTCACCTAAGCCGGGAGGCTCATATGTCTGCTCACCCTAACAATGCTGCTCAGCGAAGCCTGCCGGCGCTCCGAAGCCGGGCGGCGCTAAGGGCGGCGCACCGAAGCCGGGTGGCGCTAAGAAGGGCGCTCCTGTTCCGGGTGGTGCCAAGAAGGGCGCACCGGTACCAGGCGGCGCCAAGTCGACAAAGCCAGCTGCAGCGGCGGAGTCCGCTCCGGCAGCAGAGGCTGAGGCTCCAGCAACTGAGACACCAGCACAGCCGAAGACCGCCAAGGGTGCACCGATTCCGGGTGGCGCTCGCAAGGGCGCACCGGTCCCCGGTGGCGCAAAGAAGGCTGCCCCGGCCCCGAAGCCACAGCGGGAAGAGGCAGCTCCGGCCGTGGCGGACACCGCAGCAGAGGCTGAGGCTCCAGCAGCTGAGGCACCGGCACAGCCGAAGACCGCTTCCGGCGCTCCGGTTCCAGGTGGCGCTCGTAAGGGGGCACCGATTCCGGGTAGCGCTCGCAAGGCCAAGCCGGCCGCTGCAGCACCAGCCCCTGAGGAGAAGCCGACTGAGCAGCCTGCTGAAGAAGAGCAGACACCTGCACCAGAACAGGTCACCGAAGAGCCGCAGGCTACCGAGGCCGAGAGCACGCCGGCCGAGGACACTGCAGCTGCCGATGACGCTGCGGAGGACAAGCCGCAGGCGCCGTCGTCAAGCAACGCCGAACTCCCGCGTAATCAGCACGGAGTTCCGCTGCCGGGCTCGGCGCGCCGTAAGTAGCGTTTACGAAGCCTGAGAAATCCGCTCGTGAGGAATCGTCCTCCGAGCGGATTTTTTGTGCGTTACGACGACACCGTGAACACCGCCTATAGTTTTGTAAGTAACTCGTGGGCGATCTGGGAAAGGACTCTCGACGTGGAGGTCAAGCAGTCGCTGTCACAAATCAGGCGATCTTTAAGAAAACCGGGCTTTTTCGAGATTGTGGCGGCGTTTATCCTCACGGCGCTCGACGTGCTGGTGATGCGCACTTCTGGCCCGGATCTACTGCTGATCATCATCGGTGGTCTGCAGGTGGTGTTGGTGGCAATTGCGGTCTACCTGCCTATTTTCGCCACCGCGGTGGTACCTGCGAACTTCCTCGCGTTTGCCTTTCTGCCAGCTGAGCAGACGCCCCTACAGATTTTCTGCGTCCTGCTCATCGTCGAAGTCATGCGCGCCAACGATGACAAAATTTCCGCGCAGATTACAACTGTGCTGCTGTGGGTGATTTCCAATTACGACGTGCCCACACGTACATTTGCGCGCGATGGCATGGCGACGTTCGTCACTACCCTACTGTTCCTCATCGCCTACTTCATCGGTCTGCTGCGAGCACGGTACAAGCATCAGCGCGCCGAGGCCGCACAAGAAGCAAATAAGGCTCTGGAACAGCAACGACTCGAACTGGCGACAGTGCTGCATGACTCCACCGCAAAGTCCTTTACCCGTGTGACCATGCTGGCACAGGGACTTGCCATCGACCGCGAGGGCACCGACGAGAAGCTGGAGAATTCCCTGGAGGATATTGCCGAAACTTCCCGTGAGGGGCTTCTGCAATTGCGCCAGTTGCTGTCTCTGTTGAAGTCTGCCGAGGATGACAGTTCGCTATCGTCGGCCATCGGTCAAGATGAGCGAGTGCCTTCGATGAGCAAAGTGCTGTCGCAGGCGCGGGATGAATTGGAAGAGGCAGGATTCGCTGTCTCCCTCGTTGAACTTCTGGATATGGAGCCGTCACTGTCACAGGTTTCTGAAGTCATTGCTCCGTCGCTATCGGAAATCTGTACCAATATCCAGAAATATGGTGAACCGAATTCAACCGTCTATATTCTTGCAACAGGCGATAAAAATGACGGTTTTTCGCTGACTATCAGTAATCAGATTTCAAATAGTCGACAAAACCTCTTACCCCGCGCAATGCTTTCCAGCGGCCTGGGCCTTAGCTCACTTCGACGCCGTACACGCCCATGGTCTGGAACTATTGAGTCCGAAAGAGAAGGCGATGTTTGGACTACTCGCCTGCAATTACCAGTGCCACACGGCAAGTGAGATTCGCAACATTTGACTTCGAAAAGCATGGGATTACGTAGTAGTATCCGATGATGGTTGACGGTTATTTTTCGTAATGCGAATTTCGTGAAAGGTACGCGATGTCCGAAATAAAGGTCCTCATTGTCGATGACGATCCCTTGGTTCTTTCGACACTGAGAACCTATTTCAAGAAGGCCCCGAACATCACGGTCGTCGACGAGGCTAGTGACGGCCATGAGGCTCTCAACATCGTGGCACGCGGTGGTATTGACGTAGTCCTGACAGATATTCACATGCCGAATATGGATGGCGTTGAACTTCTGGAGCGAATTAAGCGGGTTAACAACCCACCAAAATTTATTGCCATTACGTCATTCGACACCGATGAAACAATGCTGAAAATCCTCAGCCTTGGTGGAAATGGCTACATTTTGAAAACGGCGCGCCCGGAATCTGTAATTGGCACAATTGAAGATGTCATGGAGGGCGGCACCGTAATTTCGCCCATTTCTGCTACCCGCCTGATTAAGACACTGCCGTCGCGCAATTATGAGTCTTACAAAATCACCCAGGCCGAGGAAGAAGTTCTCGCACTTATTTGTCGCGGAAAATCCAATCATGATATTGCGAAAGAATTGGGCAAGTCCGCCGGCACAATTAAAAAGCACCTTTCCAACATGTTTAATAAATTCGGCGCCACATCCCGCCTGGACCTGGCGCTGAAGGCAATGAACGCGGGCTACCAGCCACCAACGTCAACCAAGTAACGCAAATAACGCGGCCAAGTCAGACATCACAAAGTCAGATACCACAAAGGCCGGGGCGCACATCATGCATTACGCAGTGTGCAAACCCCGGCCTTTGCGGTGTTTCACTTTAAGATCACTTGTGCCTTTTAGTCGATAGTCACCTCCACGTGGCGCTCACGCGGTGCGACACCGAAGTAGCTGCGACCAGTCGGCTGCCAGGTCTTCGAGTTATCGCAGCGGACGGTCTGTCCCTTAAACTCGTCGACCAGGAAACCCCAGCTCAGGCGACCAGTTTCGCCCTTGCGAACCTCGTACGGGCCAATCTTTTGCCCCAGGCTCCACACCATCTCACGGGAGTATTCCCAGGAGTACTTGCGGTTGAGCTCCTCGCCCACCTTTACTCCCACCGAGATGTTGGTCCACCATTTCTTTTTCTTCGATTCCTTAATTGTCTGCGTCAGCGGAATCGGATCATCACCAATGTCATTGGTGGTCGATACCACGCCTTCGACGTCATAGCGAGAACCGGTGATTTCGACGAACTCAGCAACCGAGCCAGGCTGCTCACAGGTTGTTCCCGGAGCAGGACCTGAATCAACGGCTGCGGGCTTTGGCACCGGTACCCATTCTTCGGGTGCAAATGGTTCGCCAGCACCTGGATTCGGGTTGGCCACCGCCATGGGAGAGCCGAGTCCCAGCGCAAAGACCGTCGTCAAGCACAGTGCTAGTGCGTGCTTTTTCATCTTCGCCCCTCCTAGTCGTTAATCGTGGCGGATGCTGGACCGCCGTCGCCGGAGTTGCCGCTTACCGGAGCCCACTGCTGGCGGTGCTCGCCTTCCTTGGTGGTCTTATGCCAGACCACAAAGCGTGTCGACGGCCCCTTGCCGTTGTACTCGCCGAATGCGGGCTCACCTCGCCACAGACCAGTCTTGGCATCGCACGTGCGCACGCGACCAATGAAGGACTTCATGTGCACGCCATAGTCGGCGCGAACGGTCTCGCCCGGGTTGACAGTGACGGGGCCGAGCTTGTCGCCGACCGACCACTGGCTGACCTCGACAATCCCGTACTTCGCCTTCACACCGTGGAGGAATACGTCCCACATATTGCCGGAACTCATGGCCTTGACGGACTCATTGACACCCTCGGTGACTTCAAGGGTGTACTGAATTGGACGGTCCGTGCGGTTGGTAAACGAGTTGGTGCCGTTGTAGCGGTCCCACTCGTCGGTAACCCACTGCTCCCACGGGTGACGCTTGGCGTCGGCCACCGGGTCACACTTGTCGGTGTTGACGAACTCGGTGCGGTGCTCGTCCTGATCCGGAGTCTGCGTCAGCGGCGTGGCTACCGCCTGCTGCACAAGCCCGGGTGCGAGCAGACTCGCTCCCATGACGGCGCAGGCAATCGCCTTCGTTTTCAGTCTCAACATGGACAAACTTCTTCCTGCTTCTTACGTCTTCGGAAAAGTCGCTCGTGCTAGCAAAAACTAGGCAGCGAATTCCTTGACCTCGGCCTGAGCGCCGTCGACGGAGCGGCTGGCTTCATTGGCGCGCATGGAAACGCGGATGTGGCGCTCCTTCGGGATGGTGCCCCAGTACGGACGACCAGCGTCGACCCACTTGCCGTTCTTACAGGTCAGGTGAGTACCCTCGAAGGTCTGGTTCAGGAAGCCGTACTCCATGACACCGGTGAAACCTGGCTTGACCGGGTACGGGCCGAGGGTCTGGCCAACTTCCCAGGTCTGGCTGGACTGGTAGCCAGCGCTGAAGGTGATGTGGAAGAGCTTGAGCAGGTCGAAGTCGACAGAACCGCCGACGTTCCACTCCTTGGTCTTGCCTTCCTTAAGGGTCTGGGTCAGCGGCAGGTCGGTGTCACCGTAGTTGGCGACGGTCGCAGTGCCTTCGACCTCAAACTCGGAGCCGGTGATCTTCAAGGACTGGCCGGTCTGGCCTTCCACGGAGCAGGTGCCGCCGACTTTACCCGGGGTCGGAGTGGGGGCGGCGTCGGCGATTGGGGCAGCTGCGAGTGAGGTCATCGCCATCAGGGCTGCAACGGAGCCGGACAGGAGGGTCTTCTTCACGGCGGGGATCCTTTCGGAATGTGTCGAGCAACGGAGTTGGAAAGAAATGAGCTAACAACGCTTAAGTTAGAACGAAAGTCGTAGTTTTACGTCTCAAATATTTCGTCTCGCTTTACGACGTACACAGCGCCTCAGCCATCCAGTATCGTCGGTATTCACTGGCGCCAATTCCGCGTCTTCACGCGCACTTTTACCCGTCCTAACTGCACAAATATTGTTTGGCCACAATGCGCAGACTGTCACCACATACCGGCGGGCAGTACACCTTTTGAACCGTAAAAGTGATACACGACGCAGCCAATTGGAACACTGTGTTCCGCCTTCCAGTCACCGTCATAAAGACAAAAAGACCGCAAAGGTGGCCAATTGACTACCCTCCACCGCGGGCACTAAAACACCCTATGAACCGCGTTTACCGAGTTTAGGGTTGCATCCCTTCTGTCCACAGCACAGGATAAATACAGATCTTTTAATAAATAGCTGAGCACTCTCTGGCAGTCGACACCTTTAGTGACGCTTCGCCGAGAATCATTAATCTTTTCGGAGTAACAACCATGTTTGGAAGCGCATCTTCTCTTGCTACCACCATTCTTTCCGGCGCACTGGCACTGGGCAGCCTGACCGGCGCACCAGCAGCCACCGCCACCCCGGCTACCACTAGCGATGACCTGCAGGTTCAGGAATACGCAATGGCAGATACTTTCTCCTGCGACTACTACCACCTGCCGTGGTGCCGCTAGTTCCCAATAGGGCATCGCACTCTCACTAAGGCAGCACGCAACCTGGGGTCCGCATGAACTTTTGACGGCTATTTCGGCCAAAAGCATTCATACGCCCCCCAGTTCAGCCGTGCTTAACTCAGCGTCCCATCGTGACCGGACAGCAACGTAGCAAAATCCGTCACGTTTTGATCGACCTGCGTGTTAGTACTGCGCCGCTGCGACCGTCCGCGCGACGGCCCATTAGTAGGACCGCCATCATGGCCATCGTCATGGCCACCACTTTGGCCACCATTAGAATCCGCGTCCGAGAAATCGGGCCCAAATCCCACCACCGCTGAACGCACATCCACAAGATATTCAGCCAATTCGCGAGCGGCACGCACCGTACGCTTATTCATCTCCGCGCCGTCTACATCAGCGCCAAAATCATCAGTAGCTGCGAAAACAGCGGTGGGCATCACTGTTGCACGCAGGTAGCTAAACAGCGGACGCATTGCATATTCCAGCACCAATGAGTGCCGCGCGGTCCCGGCGGTCGCTGCCACAATTACCGGCATGCCGGTCAGCGCGTCCTTGTCCAGGGCATCGAAAAACATCTTGAAGAGTCCGGAATAGGATGCCGCGAACACTGGCGTGGCCGCGATCAGACCGTCGGCACCGCTGACAGTATCGAGGGCGGCACGCAGTTTTTCGTCGTAAAGCCCGGTGGACATGACCGTGCCGAGGCTGACTGCGAGTTCGCGCAGCTCGATGAATTCGACGTCGAGTCCTTCACCGCGCTTGGAGACCTGCGCCTCGACAGCGTCCGCGATGCGGTCCGCGAGCATGCGGGTGGTCGACGGATCGGAGACGCCAGCGCTGACTACAACAAGTTTCTTCACTGCTGATTCCTTTCTGCCGGGCGGACAAGCAGGTGCGGCGAGTCGGGACCTTCAGCCACCAGCGAGGAGTGCGTCGGCGGGTCGGACGGAACGTGCGCCGGACGGCGACGCTCGAACTCTTCACGCAGGACAGGCACAATTTCGGTGCCCAGAATTTCGACCTGCTCCAGCGCCATTTCCAGCGGCAGCCCGGCGTGGTCAATAAGGAAGAGCTGACGCTGGTAATCACCCACGTCATCGGCGTAACCCAGGTATCGCTCAATAATTTGCTCAGGCGTGCCGACGGTCAGTGGAGTAATGCGCTCGAATTCTTCCAGCGATGGCCCATGACCGTAAACCGGCGCGTTATCAAAGTACGGGCGGAAGATTTCCTTGGCCTTCTTCTCCGTCTCGGCTGCGAAGATGTGACCACCGAGCCCCACAATTGCCTGGTCAGCGGCACCGTGACCGTAGTGCTCGAACCGCTGACGGTAGAGATTGACCATGGCGGTGGTGTGCTCGATATTCCAGAAGATGTGGTTATGGAAGAAGCCGTCCCCATAGAAGGCAGCCTGCTCCGCAATCTCGGTCGAGCGAATCGAGCCGTGCCACACAAAGGGCGCGACCCCATCCAGCGGACGCGGAGTGGAGGTAAAGTGCTGCAGCGGCGTGCGGAATTGGCCCTTCCAATTGACGTTTTCCTCACGCCAGAGAGTGCGCAGCAGGTGGTAATTCTCAATGGCCAGCGGCATGCCCTTGCGAATATCCTTGCCAAACCACGGATACACCGGACCAGTATTGCCACGGCCCATCATAAGATCCATGCGACCTTCAGTGAGGTGCTGCAGGTATGCGTAATCCTCCGCGATACGCACGGGGTCAGTAGTGGTAATTAGCGTCGTCGAGGTCGACAGCGTCAGCTTCTCCGTTTGCGCTGCCAGATGTGCGAGCAAAATAGGCGGATTCGCCGGAGCCACAAATGGCGGATTGTGGTGCTGACCGGTAGCGAATACATCAAGGCCAACTTCTTCAGCCTTCTTCGCTAGCGCAACAGTTGCCTTAATACGCTCGTGCTCGGTAGGGATCTTTCCAGTTGTCGGGTCTTTTGTAACGTCACCAATTGTAAAAATTCCGAATTGCATGACTCTCATCCTAAATACCTTTTGTTGACATGTCAACACCTGCTATGCTGGGCATAGACAGTTAAAGCTCCCTCATACTGCACCCGCTTCTCATTCAGAGGAACCGTGAAAAACTATGACAAAAGTTGAAATCATCACCTCCCGCGAAGTGCCGCTAGGCGGCCCGCGCAGCATGACCGTTCACCGAACCCTGCCACAGCGCCAGCGCTCCACCATCGGAGCATGGTGCTTCGTCGACCACTACGGACCCGACAATGTCGCCACCACCGGCGGCATGGATGTCGCACCCCATCCCCACACCGGCCTGCAGACTGTTTCCTGGCTTTTTCAGGGTGAGATCACCCATCACGATTCGGCCGACAACCACGCCGTCGTCAAGCCTGGCGAGGCAAATTTCATGACCGCAGGGTCTGGAATTTGCCACTCAGAAGTCTCCACACAGGACACCACCATCCTGCACGGCGTGCAGTTGTGGGTCGCGCTTCCCGACGAGGGGCGCGATGACGAACCTGGATTTGACCACTACAAACCCGAGATGGTCCAGCTAAATGGCGGGCGCGCCCTGGTATTTATCGGCGAGCTTTTTGGCTCCAAGTCCCCCGTACGGATGTTCACCCCGTTGGTAGGCGCGGAGATTCACATGGAGCCCGGAGCGACTATCACCATCGATGTCGATTCGAAGTTCGAGCACGGCTTCCTCTTAGATGCTGGCGAACTGACCATTGACAACACCACGGTCGAACGCACCGAGCTGGCCTACACCGGCGTCGGCGAGAACACTATTGAGCTACACAATCCCGGCGAGGAAGAAAACCGTCTCATCCTCATCGGTGGCGAGCCTTTCACTGAGGATTTGGTGATGTGGTGGAACTTTATTGGCCGCTCCACGGAGGAGATTGCCCAGTTCCGCAAGGACTGGGAAGAGGAGTCCGACCGTTTTGGCAAGGTGCACGGTTACGTTAGCCACAACCCAGAAGGCCCCGCCCGTCTACCCGCACCAACAATGCCCAAAATCACGCTCAAGCCACGCCAAAATCCCGCGCCAATCGCCCGACCGGATGTGCGTTATTAAAAATTAATCCCACGTTTTCCGAATATTTGTTGACACATCACCACATTCATGGTTATGGTTGACGTGTCAACACCGGGGATTGGTTCCGGTAGATGAAACTAAGACGAAACTAAGTCGTAAAACTTTTAGGAGATTCAATATGGCTCTTCAGTCTGGTAACTACGTTCTTGATACTCAGCACTCCACCATTGGCTTCACTGTTCGCCATGCAATGATCACCAAGGTCCACGGTCAGTTCGATGAGTTCGAGAGCACCATTGCCTTCGACGCTGATAAGCCGGAGAACTCCACCGCAAAGGCCGCCATTCAGGCCAACTCCATCAACACCAACAACGAGGAGCGCGACAACCACCTGCGCTCCAAGGACTTCTTCGGTGCTGGCGAGAACCCAACTATTGAGTTCACCTCCACCGCCATTGAGCTGGTCGGCGAGGAGAAGGCCACCGTCACCGGTGACCTGACCATTAACGGCACTACCAAGTCGGTCACTCTCGATGTCGACATCTTCGGCTCCGCTGAGGATCCGTGGGGCCAGACCCGCGTTGGTTTCGAGGCAGCTACCAAGATCGACCGCAACGACTTCGGCATCGACTACAACGCTCCGATCAAGACCGGTGGCGTGCTGATTGGCAATGAGATTTCCCTGCAGATTGACGGTTCCGCAGTTAAGCAGTAGTCAGCCCAACCGGTAGCACAATCCTCAATAAAAGCGCCTTGCATGCACATGCAGGGCGCTTTTGCGTAGCTAATGCGTAATTAATATGCCCCCGGTAAAGAAAAAGCATGGTGCTGACGCAAAAAAGTGGCATGCTTATACAGGTGAGTTCCAGTAAAGATACTTCCCAGGGCACCGATACCACCAACGACACCGCACAGAAGGCTCCGGCCGCGCAGGCTGCACAGGCCGCTCAGACCGAGCAGGCTCGCGCCGCGCGTGTCGCCGCCCGCCGTGGAAACATCAGGGCGCCCCGTCGCACTCCGCTGAAGAAACTGGATCAATCGTCCAAGCTGCAGAATGTCCTCTACGACATTCGCGGTCCGGTGACCACGCTCGCCGAGCAGATGGAGGCCGACGGTCACCGCATCATGATGCTCAACACCGGTAATCCGGCCAAGTTTGGCTTTGATGCACCAGACACCATCGTCCAAGACATGGTCCGCGCCCTCCCCCACGCACAGGGCTACTCCGAATCCAAGGGTATTTACTCCGCACGTCGTGCCGTCGTCACGCGATATGAGATGGACCCCGAGTTCCCGCGCTTTGATGTCGATGATGTCTGGCTGGGCAATGGTGTCTCCGAGCTGATTTCGATTACCACGCAGGCGCTGCTCAACGAGGGCGACGAGGTGCTGATTCCAGCACCGGATTACCCACTGTGGACTGCAGCGACGACCCTCGCCGGCGGCAAGGCCGTCCACTACGCCTGTGATGAGGACAATAACTGGGCACCAAACGTCGAGGATATTCGGGAAAAGGTAACCGACCGCACCAAGGCGATTGTCATCATCAACCCGAACAACCCGACCGGCGCGGTCTACTCACGCCAGACGCTTGAGGCCATCGTCGACATCGCACGCGAGCACTCACTGCTGCTGCTTTCCGACGAAATCTACGACCGCATCCTCTACGATGATGCACAGCATATTTCCACGGCCTCACTGGCTCCGGATTTGCTCTGCATCACTTTCAATGGTCTGTCCAAGACCTACCGCGTGGCCGGTTACCGCGCAGGTTGGATGGTGCTGACTGGCCCGAAGCGCCACGCCGAGGGCTTCATTGAGGGCATTAACCTGCTGGCCAGTACCCGACTGTGCCCGAATGTGCCTGCTCAGCACGGTATTCAGGTGGCGCTGGGCGGATACCAGTCCATCAATGACCTCATCCTGCCGGGTGGCCGCCTGCTGGAGCAGCGCAACGTCGCCTACGATGCACTGACCTCGATTCCAGGTGTGAGTTGCGTGAAGCCGATGGGTGCCATGTACGCGTTCCCGCGCCTGGATCCAGATGTCTATGAGATCCACGACGATGAGAAGCTGATGCTCGATATTCTCCGCGAGGAGAAGATTTTGATGGTCGGCGGTTCGGGCTTCAACTATCCAACGCCGGATCACTTCCGCATTGTCACGCTGCCCTGGGCACGTGACCTCAAGGAGGCCATTGAGCGTCTGGGTAACTTCCTGGCCAGCTACAAGCAGTAGTTTGTGAAGTAGGTTTTACAGCAGATTCCCCCCCCCACTGCTAATGCGCGCCACGGCACTACCCGCCGTCGGCGCGCTTTTTGATGTCGCAACCTAAGAATCCGACCTTGGCACGCCGAAGGCCCCTATGAGATAGGCAATAGCGTTCACCAATTAGGTTATTAGGCGTGGGAAGGCACTCAATAGACTCAAATACACCCGATAAGCAGCAATCTTTCAAAGTTGCTGCCGGCTCTGACATAGGTGTGGATTTTAAGGCATTCCAGAAATCCTCCAGTGGTGCTACCACTCACGACCGAAAATCGCGGCCCGCAGGGGAGACCACACCGAGTGCTCCTGCGCCAAGTGCCCCTGCAGCAACCGCCCCGAGACAAGCTGCTTCCGGATCACCAACGAAACCGATAACGAAACCGATGAAGCCACGTCACAACCCCACTGGTGCCCGACGCCTGCTTGGTTTTGTATTGGCCGTGGCGGGTATCGCCACGTTCCTCTCGCTTGTGGCGCTGTGGCCGTCAGGAGATGCCCCCAAACCGCGCCCGGGATTCCTGGAGTCACAGTCATCAGCGTCGGAGTCGGTCAAGGGGACCGTCGTAAAGCACACGACGGGTACGTGTAATTCGCCGGATACCGGACGCGTCTTCGAGGGCGAGCCGCGCCAGGCACCGCCAGCTGCGATGCCTTCTGGGCCAACTGGTGCGGAGTCACCGAAGTGCCAGATTTCGATTGTCGAATTGACCTCGGGGCCCGATGAGGGCAAGAGGACGCTGTTGGAGGCCTCGGGTCTGCCCGGTGAAATTGATCTTGAAGAGGGCGACAAGATTTTGCTGGCGATTCATCGCCCGGCGGCAAACAATGTCGTTCCTGGTCCGGGGCAAAATGTTCCCCCGGTGCCAGCGCCCGAACAAGCTCCGGCTCCCGCGCCCGCGCCCGCGCCAGCGCCTGACGGCCAGCTCCCGCCACCGCCGCCGCCTGCACCTGAACCAGAGGGCGAGGGGGCAGGCGAGATTCCGCCTCCACCGGCTGACATTCCGGCACCTGCACCGGCTCCCGCACCAGCGCCCGCGCCCGAATCAGTGGACGTTGCCCCGCAACAAGTCGCCGATGCCAATTACCTGGCACAGGGCAACACCTACACATTCCTGGATATGGACCGCACAGTAACGCTGTGGCTCTGGCTCGGTGCTGCGGTGCTGCTGGTCGCGCTCGTCGGCATGGGACGAGGTCTCCTCAGCCTGGTTGGTCTCGGCATCACGCTGGCAGCAGTGCTGGGATTCCTGGTCCCGGCACTGCTCCGCGGTGGCGATCCGGTCGCGCTGGCTATTACAGCTGGCTCGGCAATTCTGTTCCCCGTTCTCTTCCTTGTCCACGGAGTGAACTGGAAATCCGCATCTGCGCTGGCTGGCACGCTTACCACGATGGTGCTGGCAGCAGGGCTGGCAAACCTGGCCATCTCCACCTCTCAGCTGCGCGGACTCGGCGACGAAGACAACCTGCTCATCCAGCTCTACCTTCCCGAGGTCTCCGTCACTGGCCTCCTGTTGGCGGGGTTCATCATCGGCGCACTGGGTGTGCTTAACGACGTCACCATCGCCCAGGCATCGACCGTTCAAGAGCTCTACGAAGCTAATCCGCGCTCACGCCCGATGGAAGTTTTCCGTTCTGCCATGCGAGTGGGACGCGACCATATCGCGTCGATGGTCTACACGCTCGTGCTCGCCTACTTGGGCACCGCATTGCCACTATCGCTGCTGCTCAGCGTCTCTAACCGACCAATCATGCAGTCACTGACCTCTGATGTAGTGGCAACCGAGTTGCTGCGCTCAGTAATCGGCGCGGTGGCACTTGTCCTGGCAGTGCCGATTACCACCTTTATTGCCGCGCACACGGTTGCGCCGCAGGCAATGGTGTTTCCGAAGCGCTCTCGCCGCCCCAGCATTTAGGAGCTGACAACAAAAGCGCCTGTTGGTCGCCGGAGGAAACCGGAAACCAACAGGCGCTGGGCGTGGAATTTAGTGGGCAATTAGCCGCGGCCCAGGCAGCTAACCTCCCAGCCAGCTGCACGCCAGGCATCAGCCGGCAGGCAGTTACGGCCATCGAGCACAACTGGGCGCTTGACCAGCTTCTTTGCAGCCACCGGATCGATATCCCGGAACTGCTGCCACTCCGTTGCAACAACCACTATCTCGGTGCCTTCCAGGGCCTCATCGATACTGGAGGCGTACTCCAGCGTCGGGAATACCTTCTTGGCGTTACCCATGGCCTGCGGGTCATACACAATCACCGAGGCACCGGCCAGCGACAGCGAACCGGCAATCGACAGTGCCGGAGAGTCACGCACATCGTCCGAGTTCGGCTTGAACGCCGCACCCAAAACGGTCACCGTATGGCCGAGCAGGGAACCGCCGAAGCTATGGCGAACCTCGTCAACTGCCTTTTCACGGCGACGCATATTAATCGCATCAACCTCACGCAGGAAGGTCAGCGCCTGGTCAACGCCCAGCTCACCGGCGCGAGCCATGAAGGCGCGAATATCCTTCGGCAGGCAACCGCCACCGAAGCCCAAACCGGCATTGAGGAAACGACGGCCAATGCGCGGATCCATACCGATGGCGTCGGCAAGCGTCGTGACATCCGCGCCCGTGACCTCACAAATCTCCGAGACCGCGTTAATAAACGAAATCTTGGTGGCGAGGAATGCGTTTGCCGAAACCTTCACCAGCTCTGCCGTTGCAGTGTCGGTGACGATGAACGGAGTGTCGCGCTCAAAGATGGGTGCAAAGCATTCGCGCAGGTTTTCCTCGGCAATGGAATCCACAGTCTGACCCGCACCGTTGACGATAGCTCCCGGCTTCGGAGTACCCAGCACCACGCGGTCTGGCTCCAGAGTGTCCTTCACCGCAAAGCCCTCACGCAAGAACTCCGGGTTCCAGGCAATCTCCAGGCTGGTATCCGCCAGCTCCTTGTCCTGCGCAGCTCGCTCGGCGATGATCTTTGCACCCAGCTCCTGCAGGCGCGGCGCGGTGCCGACCGGAACCGTGGACTTACCAAACACCAAGTGCTTGCCGACGACGCGCTTAGCCAGCTCAGTGATAGCGGAATCCACGTAGCGGACATCCGCAGCGTAGGAACCCTTGACCTGTGGGGTACCAACACCCACAAAGTGCACATTTGCGAACTCTACGGCCTCGTCGTAATCGGTGGTGAAACGCAGCCGACCGGACTCGACGTGCTTCTTTAGTAGCTCCGGTAAACCGGGCTCATAAAAAGGAACCTGACCAGCAGAAAGTGCTTCAATCTTTGCCGGGTCAACATCAACTCCGAGCACCTCATGCCCCAACTCCGCCATGGCGGCGGCGTGGGTGGCACCGAGGTAGCCCGTACCAATAACCGTAAGTCGCATAACGTTCATTATTTGTAGAACTGTTAACGACCTTCAAACCGATTTACCCTCTATGCGGGGTAGCCGTACGGCCCAGCTATTTTATTGCTTTCCCGAGTTGCCGAAGCGCTCAAAGTGTGTTGCCTTTCAACCAGTCACGAGCAATCAATCCCGCGGAGGCCTTCTCCGCCCCCGACGCCCTCTCATTCATGGCCACCAAATCCGCTGTGGTGAGGTTCTTCGACACCTGTGTAAGAATCCGTGCAGCTGCCTCGGGCACACTGTCGCGGCGAGCCAGTGCCACCACATTCTGCGCCGAAATCATCCGCTTCGGATCGTCCAATGTCACCAGTTCAACGTGTTGACCTGAGGAGTCCAACAATGGCGTAGTGGTGAAAATATTGGCTACATCGACAGCGCCGTCGACAAGTGCACGAATCGTCAGTGGACCACCCGAATCCCCGTATCCGACCAGTTCAAGACGGTCGGCAGGCAGACCATAGAACTTAGTCAGCCCTTTCGGGCCGTAGGGGCGTTCGGCGAGTTCGGGCGAGCCGCCGATGCGGATACGCTGCGTTTTTGCCAGCAGTCGGTTGAGGTCTTCCAGCGAAGTCACGCCAAGGTCCTCCGACGTCTTGCGCGTAATGCGGTAGGCATCTTTGGACTCAGCCGGCGCGGTTGCGGCGATAAAAAACTCAGGCGGCAAATTAGTCCGCACAGCCTTCATCACGCCAGCTGCATCAGCACCGACTGGCACGTCGCCGTAGTACGAACCGAGATTGCCGGAATACTCCGGCACAATATCGACGGATCCTTCTGTCAGCGCCTCAAGGTAGACCTCGCGCGAGCCAATTTGCGGGACGACGGTTGCAGCGACCCCAGCATCTTGCAGGGCATATGCCCAGATCCGCGCAATAATCTCCGATTCTGGAAACATCGCAGAGCCAATGCGAATCTCTTTGCCCTCGCGCTGTGAATTGGTGGCGCTGGGCGCACATCCGGCCACAGTGCCGGTCAGGGTGGCCAGTACCGCGCCCGCGGCTCCTACTGCGCCGACACGTGCCACGGCGTGTATGAAGGCCCGGCGCGAGTGGCGCGGGTTTTGCTGGGATTGCTGAAGCCGGGACTGGCGCTGGTGCTGGCTCATCGGGACCTTCCGCCTCCTGCTCCGGCCGGACTCAATACTTTCTCTAACAGGGCAAATAGCGCGTCGGACAGTAATGACAACACTGCAATGATGGCCGCGGCGGCCAACATGACGCCGTAGTCCCGCACCGCCAGGGCATCGAGAAGATAGCGACCAAGACCGCCAAGACCGAGGTAGGCCGCCACCGTCGCGGTGGCCAATACCTGCAACCACGCCGAACGAATCCCACCAATGACCACCGGCAGAGCCAACGGCATTTCCACCTCAGTAATGACCTGCCGAGTCGAAAATCCCATCGCGGTAGCCGCGTCAATAGTGTCGCGATTGACCGCCTCAAAACCTGCGGCCGTTGCTGCCAGCACCGGTGGTACTGCGAGGATGACCAGCACGATTGTGGCCGGAATCAGAGCCACGGTAATACCCGACGGGATAACCAGCGCCAGGAATGTGAGCAGCCCCAGCGTCGGCATTGCTCGCAGCACCCCAGAGGCTCCCAACACGGCCCCGCGCCCACGACCTGTGTGCCCAACCACAATGCCAAGGCCCACACCGAGCACCACCGCAATCACCGTGGCCAACGCTGCGTAGCCAAGATGCTCCGCAATGCGGTTGAAGATGCCGCTTTCTCCCTGCCACGACGAGGACGTAGTCAACCACTGCCACGCCTGGCTGAGTGCTCCGCTGTTATTCATCAACATCAGCCCGCCGTCCGTGCCGCGGCTCTTCCGGTGCGGGAGGCCGATGCAGATGCGGACGTGCGAGTCCACGGCATCACCACGTGACCTACTGCCAGCAGAATTACGTCAAAGACCAGGGCCACCGCTGCGGTGGCGAAGATACCAGCCAGAATTTCCGTCGGAAAGCTGCGGTTGAAGCCGTCGGTAAAGAAGTATCCCAACCCGTGGACTCCAATCAGCGAACCGACGCTGACCAGTGACACCGTCGACGCCGAGACCACGCGCGCGCCAGAGAGCAGCACGGGACCGGCCAGCGGCAACTCAACTGCCAACACTCGCCGCCAGGAGGAATAGCCCACCGCCATGGCGGCATCGCGGGCAAACGCCGGCACCGAACCAAAGGCATCCGTGGCGGTCCTGGTCATCAGCGCAATGCCATAAATGGTAAGCGCCACCTGCACATTCAGCGGCGAGAGAATGGAGGTTCCCAGCACAATGGGCAGCAGCACAAACAACGCCAGCGACGGAATGGCATAAAGCAGCCCGGTTCCGGAATTAATAACCGCGCGGGCCCGCGGCCACCGGGCTGCCAGGTATCCCAGCGGCACCGAAATCAACACGGAGGCCACAATTGGCGGGACTGACAGCGCGATATGTGCGCGGGTCAGCTCCGCAATCTGCTCGAAATTCTCCAGAAACCAGGACCATCGAATCATGAGGCCGCGCCCCTGCCCTGCTGCATGCGCGCAGAGGGGTCGGTGGCGGCGTCGTCAAGCACACCGGCGACGCGCCCACGGGCGTCGACCACCCGGTTGCCGTCGATACGCAAGTGACGGGAGTCGGCGTCGATGAACTCGCGAACGAAGTCATTGGCGGGCGCGGCGATGAACTCCTCCGGCGTGCCGCGCTGCGCGATGTTCCCGCCACGCTGGAGCAAGACCACCTGGTCACCAAGGTGGAATGCCTCGGAGATATCGTGCGTGACAAAGACGATGGTGCGCCCCAATTCGCGCTGCAGACGTAGCACCTCGGCCTGTAGCTCGCGGCGCACAATCGGGTCGACGGCGGCGAAGGGCTCATCCATCAGCAAAATTCCGGACTCCGCCGCCAGCGCCCGCGCCACGCCCACGCGCTGTTGCTGACCGCCGGACAATTGCGCGGGGTAACGCTTGGCAACGCTGGCCTCCAGCCCCACGACTTCGAGCAACTCCATCGCCCGAGCGCGCGCCTGCTTGCGCGACACACCATTGAGCCGCGGCACCGTCGCCACATTGTCCACCACCGTGCGATGCGGCAGCAGCCCGCCGTTTTGCATCACATAACCAATGCCTCGCCGCAGACTCACCGGATCGCGCCCGGCCACGTCCTCGCCATCAATCAGCACTCGCCCCTCAGATGGGTCCACCATCCGATTAATCATCCGCAGCAACGTCGTCTTCCCGCAGCCCGACGACCCCACCAGTACCGTAATGGCGTTACGCGGGATGTCGAAGGTGACGTCATCCAACACCGTGTTGCTGCTTGACGACGGCATGGAGCCTCCGGCGTGACCATAGATCTTGGTCACTTTTTCAAAGCGAATGGCGGTTTCTCGGAGGTCAGTTGGCATAAATTCCTAAAATGTGGCGTGTTGCCGCTAGTTGTCGCGGAAGTTCAGGTACGCACGCGACGGAGTTGGGCCACGCTGCCCCTGGTACTTGGAACCGAGTTTGCCGGAGCCGTATGGCACCTCCGCCGGGGAGGACATCTTAAACAGCGCCAACTGGCCGACCTTCATGTTCGGCCACAGTGCGATAGGCAGGTTGGCCACGTTGGACAGCTCCAGGGTGATGTGACCGGAAAAGCCCGGGTCAATAAAACCCGCAGTGGAGTGCGTTGCCAAGCCGAGGCGGCCCAAAGAGGACTTGCCCTCCAGTCGGCCAGCCAAGTTCGGCGGGATATCGAAGTACTCCAGCGTGGAGGCCAGCACGAATTCACCTGGGTGAAGGATGAAGGCCTCGCCGTCTGCCACCTCATGCGGGGAGGTCAATTCCTCCTGTGGAAGCTTCGGGTCAATGTGCGTATACCGCGAGTTGTTGAAGACGCGGAAGAACTTGTCCAGGCGTACGTCAATGGACGATGGCTGAATCATCTCCGGGTCGAACGGTTCAACGCCGAGATGGTATTCGCCTTCGGCGTGGATGGCGGCACGGATATCACGGTCTGAGAGCAACACGCTTTCCAGCTTAACCGGTTAGTTGCCTAGCGCGGCGCGCCTGCCCCAGTATCGGTCCGCAAAAACTCGCTGGAAGCAAGGGTTCGTTGGCGCCCCTCGACAATAACCAGACAATAACCACGGGGATTTTCTGGACGGATATCCGCAGTGCTACATTAAAACTGCAGAGGGCGATTGATTGTCTGCGCGTCGCAATACTGTGCCAATAATCCGTGGCGCGTTGTCCGTCATTCTGCCTGCTGCAGGCCGATGTAGTTCAATGGTAGAACTCCTGCTTCCCAAGCAGGCGGCGCGGGTTCGATTCCCGTCATCGGCTCCACTGAGGCCAGCTATGCTGAGCCTCATTTTTTATTTTCTGCTACACGGATGCAGAGCCGAAGTCACCCCGGGAAACACTATTGCGCAGCGCAGACTCATTAGAAAACACAGTCAATTTATGACAGTGTTTCCTCTATGGCTTCATTTTTATATCGGATAGGACGATCGGCGTATCTGCACCGATGGCGTTTTCTCGTCGTTTGGTTATTACTGATTGCAAGTATGGGCACCGCGACGGCGACTCTCTACAGCGGTACTTCTGAAAACTTCACCATCCCGGGCCTCGAGTCGGTAGAAACTCAGGACGAGATTCAGCAGCGCTTCGCCACCGATGAAGACCAGCTGCAGGCTCCGACAGGCACTGTCGTGGTCAAAGCCCCTGAGGGCAAGACTCTTGAGGACCCGGCTGTTGCCGGCGAGGTCAATGAGCTGGTCGCGGCCATGCGGGATGCACAAGGTCTGACTAAGACTGAAGAAATTGTCCCGCCCACGATGGCCGCCGAGGGAATGAAGCAGCAGGCGCTACCAGCCATGCAAGCTCAGGGATTCCCCGAGGAGCAGATCAACTCCAATCTCGAGGCCGTTTCCCCACTGAGCGCCGATAAGACCACCGGCACCATTACCGTGACTTTCGATGCCGAGACCAGCATGGATATCGAAAACGAGGTCCGAGATGCGTTCACCGAGGCCGTCGAAAAGCACAAGGGCGATTTAGAGGTTGCGTGGTCCGGCAATGCGTTCCAGATGAGCGAGATTTCAGCGACTGCGGAGATTATCGGCATAATTGTTGCGGCGTTTGTGCTGATTGTGACGTTCGGTAGCTTCGTGGCGGCTGGTCTGCCGCTGCTGTCAGCTGTGATTGGCCTGGGCATTGGTATGGCGGGCATTTTCGCCGCCACGAGCTTTACTGACACCATCTCCACCATGACGCCGACGCTGGCCTCGATGATTGGCCTGGCTGTCGGCATTGACTACGCGCTGTTCATCCTGGCGCGCTTCCGCAATGAGCTGGTCGCCCACGCGGATGTCTCCAACCTGGAGCCGAAGGAACTGGCCGCCGAGCTGAAGAAGATTCCGCGCGCTGAGCGTGCTCACCTGGCTGGTCTGGCCGTGGGCAAGGCGGGCTCCGCGGTTGTCTTCGCGGGCCTGACTGTACTGATTGCGCTGGCGGCGCTGTCGATTATCGGCATCCCGTTCCTGACCGCAATGGCGCTGGCCGCAGCATTCACCGTCGCTATGGCGGTGCTCGTTGCCATTACGCTGCTGCCGGCTGTCCTCGGCCTGTTCGGCACAAAGGTATTCGCTGGTCGCGTACCTTTTGTCAAGGCTCCGGACCCGGAGAACGACACCCCGACCATGGGGCTGAAATGGGTCCGCATCGTGCGCAAGCGCCCGCTGGCATTCGTGCTGGGCACCGCAGTTGTGCTGATTCTGCTGGCCATTCCGGCCGCCAACCTCCGCCTGGCCATGCCGTCCGACGGCATGATGGCCAAGGGCTCGCCAAACCGCACGGCATACGAGATGACCGAGGATGCCTTCGGTCCGGGCCGCAACTCCCCGATGATTGCGCTGGTGGATTACAAGGACCTCGGCGCACCGGAAAAGCAGCAGGCCATGACCGAGGCTCTCACCGAGCTGCAGAGCATCGATGGTGTGGTCAACGCCCAGGTCATTGCCACTAATGGCAATCCGCAGGATCCGCGCGACATCGGCGATGCCGCGCAGGTTCTCATTACCCCGGCGTACAGCGCCACCGATGAGCGCGCCGCTGATCTGCTGCAGTCCATCCGCGACGCAGAGGGCAAGTACAACGACGCCACCGGCGCCCGCTACTCCATCACTGGTGTCTCGCCCATGTTCGAGGACATTTCGCAGCGGCTTTCCGACGCGCTGTTGCCCTACATCGGCATCGTGCTCGTCTTGGCATTCCTGCTGCTGATGCTTGTCTTCCGCTCCATTTGGGTCCCACTGGTGGCAGCAATCGGCTTCGCGCTGTCCGTGGCAGCAACCTTCGGTGTCACGGTGTCCCTGTGGCAGGAGGGTGCCCTGGGCATCATCGATGACCCGCAGCCAATCATTTCCTTCCTGCCGATCATGCTGATTGGTATCGTCTTCGGCCTGGCCATGGACTACCAGGTCTTCCTGGTCACGCGCATGCGCGAGGGCTGGGCACACGGCAAGACCGCAGGTAATGCCACGGCCAACGGTTTCAAGCACGGTGCCCGCGTGGTCACCGCCGCTGCGCTGATTATGATCTCGGTGTTCGCCGCCTTCATCCTGATGGATGAGCCGTTCATTAAGGTCATGGGCTTTGCCCTGGCAGCCGCGGTGCTCTTCGATGCCTTCATTGTCCGCATGACCTTCATTCCGGCAATGATGTTCCTGCTCGACGAGCGTGCGTGGAAGATTCCGCGCTGGTTGGACAAGATCATCCCGTCCGTGGACGTGGAGGGCGCGAACCTCAATAAGAAGTTCGGTCAGGCTGCGAAAGCTAACTCTGACGAGACAGTTACAGCCGAAGCCAAGTAGCCGACTGAAGCCAAGTAACTCCCAGCTAGCTGAGCGTTAGACATAAGGCCCCGCACCGACTCATTCGAAATTGGAGTCGGTGCGGGGCCTTTGCATGGAATCGGTCGAAGCCAGAGGCACGGGCAAAGTCTAGGGCGACGGCGTGGTGTACCTCAGCCACCGCAGCACCGCCTTGACGCGACGGTTGTTATCTTCCGGCTGGAAGCCGAGCTTTAAAAACACATTTGCCACATGCTTACTCACCGCACCGGCGGTCAACACCAGCCGCTTTTCAATTTCCTTATTGCTTAACCCCTGCGCCATCAGGTCCAACACTTCGCGCTCGCGCGGGGTCAGCTCGGCAATACCGTCCTGCTTTGCCGTCAGAAGTGTTGCCACCACTTCGGGGTCGACCACGGTACCGCCGCTGCGAACTTCCTCCAGGGCGCGCACAAAGTGCTCAACGTCCGAGACGCGTTCTTTGAGCAAATACCCAAAGCCACCGTGCTGCAGCAGCCGGTCCAGGTAGCTGGCCGCCACGTATTGGCTCAGCACCACCACCGGCTGGTCGGGGTTGTCGTAGCGCAGTTGGGACACGACGAGCAGGCCGTCGTCACGCATGTTCGGCGGCATGCGGACATCGGTGACGATGACATCGAACGTCGCGCCCCTGGCGGTGGCGAGCAGCTCATCGGCATCGCCGACGGCGACGACCTCGTGCCCCAGCGCGCGCAGCAGGCCGGTGAGCCCCTCGCGCAGGAGTACGGAGTCCTCTGCCAGCAGTACTTTCATCGTGTCCTTCCATGGATGGGCAGTTCCAGCAGCAGTTCGGCGCCATCGCCCGCGCTGGTCAGCGTCACAGTTCCGCCGAGCGCCGCCGCACGTTCGCGCAGGCCTGCAATGCCGGTGCCATCGCTATGCTTTACGACGTCCGCAGCGTCCACACCCGGTCGTGCCTTCAGGCCTGTGCCGTTGTCATGCACACTGACCGTGAGCGTACCGCGATGCGACATCATTGCCTTCTTCGGAGTGTGGATTGCAATGTCGATTTCGGCGCGATCGGCGTGGCCATGCTTGGTGGCATTGGTCAGTCCCTCCGCTGCGCAGTGGTAGGCCAGCAGGGCTGTGGTCTCGTCGAGAGGACCGAAATCGGCAACACCCTCCTGGTGGACCGAGACCTGCATGCCGGAGTGCGCGGCCAGCTCTTCCACGGCTGCGACCAGGCCGTTTTCAAACAGCACCGGCGGGGCGATACCGAGGACAACGGTGCGCAACTGGGCTAGTGCCTGCGTTGCATTGTGGTCGGCGGCAGAGAGAGCTTCGGCGACTTCTTCTTCGGTTTTGCCCAGACGAGCAGCGGCGATGTTCAGTTTCAACGCGGTGAGGTGCTGCTGTGGGCCGTCGTGAAGCTCGCGTTCGATGCGGCGGCGCTCGCCGGAGAAGGAGTCGATGAGCACGTCGCGGGACTGACTGACTTCCTCACTGGATGGTGCGAGGATGGCTCGGGCGAGCCAGATGGACAGCAGGCCGGCGCCGAGGTTGATGGCGATGGTCAGCGCCAGGCAGAGGATAGCGAAAATCCAGGAGACGATGATTTTCTGTGCGGGATCTCCCAGTGTCCAGTTGAGGAAGTACAGTTCGTCGACCATGAATGGCGCGACCGCCAGCACACCGACGGTGAATCCGCCACCGACCCATGCTGTGAAGGTGACGAAGCCGATGACCAACTGGACGAGCAGGTTGACGAAGTTGCGGATATCGAACCAGCGATTGGTGACACGGTTTGGGATCGGTGTGCCGGACCACTCAGCCGCCCAGCGGGAGAGCCAGTCGGCGCCACGGCCGATCAGCGGAATCCATGGCAGGAGAACGACCGAGACCACCAGGCCCGGAATGAACAGCAGCCCGAGAATAAAACTCCAGGCCAGAGCGATTAAATTCTTTTTCTTTGTCATAGTTTCAAAGCTAAATTTTCCTCTGGCCAAAAACAGTGGAGCTAGCTCCCCTAAATTCAGTCGAGCTGGATGCGCCCCGACTTCTTCTCGCCGATGCCGCGGGCAGCTAGTTCGTCATCGATAAGCGTTGGCCTGCCGATGATGAGTCCCAGCACCGCAAGTACCGCCGTGGTTGCCAGCAGCACAATCAGAATCGGTGTCCAGGTCTCGGTGGCGCCTGCGGCAACACCCACCAGGAACGGACCGATGGCGGAGAAGATGTAGCCAATCGGCTGGACAAAACCGGACAGTCGCGCGGTCAGCTCATGGCTGCGCGTGCGAGCCGGAATCAGCGCAATGGCCATCGGGAAACAAAAACCGCCGGTACCCAGCAGGAATGCGGCACCAATTGCGTAGCCCGCGCCGGTGGCGGACGCGCCTCGCTGGTCAATGAGGATCATCAGCAGGTAGCCGAGAATGAACAGACAGCCGAGGCCAAAAGCAACGTAGGACATGTTGCGAAGCCGCTCAATCAGCAGTGGCATCAGCAGACCACCAATGATGCCCAGACCCTGGACCAGCATGGACGCTGCGGTGGCGACGCTGACACTGATGCCAGCGTCGATAAGCATTTTCGGCATCCAGCCCATCAGAATGTAGGCGTTCATCGACTGCACGCCGAAGAAAACCGCCAGCGCAATGGCCGTCTGGGACTTCCAGATGGGCGTGCTTGCCGAGGCACTGACCGGCGCCTTCGGGTAGTCGAAACCCAGGCGCGAGCGCAGCGGTAGCCACACCACGAGCTGCACCAGCGCAATAACAGCCCACGCAGCAACTGCCCAGCGCCACATGCTGGTGCCGCTGGCGGAGCTGTCGGGCGAATCGCTGATCAGAAACGCCGTCGCCGGACCAAGACCACCGCCGAGGGCGAGCATGCTGGAGTACAGCATCATCAACATGACCGTGTGACGACCACCGTGGACCTTAATCCATGCAGGTAGAAGCACGTTTCCCAGTGCGATACCCGCAACGGACAACGCTGTAAAGAGCAGGAATACCCAAATACTGCTCACCCATGGACGCACCACGAGGCCGACGAACAGCAGCGCCGCGGACAGCGTGAGCGCGCCGCTTAAGCCCATGCGCTTGCCGACGGTCACAGCGGACAGACCAATTGCGAAAAAGGCGAGCCCAGGAATTGCGGTGATGAGACCACCGAAGGCGGATGACGCGCCCATGTCGGAAAGTAGCTGATCGAGCACCGGACCGATGGAGGAAATACTCGGGCGCAAGTTCAGCGCTGCAACGATGACCGCGATAACCAGGATGGGTAGCCCCAGCATGACGGCATTTTTCTGTGTGTCAGTGGTATGTGGGTTGTGACTCACTGATTGTTCTTCTGCTGCCATAGGAGGTGACGTTACCTTCCCTTTCTAGGTTTTCTCAGTCGAGGGAGATTTTCCGCCGGGGTTAGCGATTTTTACCGGAGGTACGGGATAATTGTCAGTTGTGTAACGGCGTTTCCTTTTTGCGTCGTGAGACCGTACCCTGGCCCCTGACTGGCCAATGAGGTTGGCCGCTTTTTAAGGAGAATGATCGACAATGTGCCGTCCCGTTGAATGCAATGTTTGCCACAAGACGACATGGGCTGGCTGTGGCCAGCACATCGACCAGGTGAAGGCTACCGTCCCTGCTAATCAGTGGTGTGACGGCAAGCACACGGAGGCTGAGATCAAGGCCGCTGGTGCAAACCGCGGTTTCTTCGGCCGTCTGTTTAACTAGCTTGCAAAACTGGCGTACTTTGATGTCGCTGTTGTCCTATCCTGGGCTACAGCGACATTTCTGTTTCTTAATTTGTTGACAGTTTTTCGGCTATCTCTGACGTAAGGATTGAACTGAAAATGGTTGAACCGATTTCTGATTCCATGCTCATTGCCTACGACGGCTCCGATGAAGCCAAGCGGGCACTGGCCTACGCCGGAAAGCTGCTGAGCGTAAAGAAGGCGTACATCCTGACTGCCTGGGAGCCACTGCAGCGTGCTGCAGCTCGCACTGCTGGCGCCTCTGGCATGATGCAGCCGGATTGGGATGCCACGACAGAAGATGGCGATCCCGCCCATGATGAGGCAGTGCGCATCTGCCGCGAAGGTGTTGAAATTGCCGCCGAAGCCGGCTTTGTTGCGGAGCCCTACTTGGTGGAAACCGAAACCACTATTTGGTCAGCCATCGTTGATGCTGCTCATGACCTCGATGCGGGCGTGATTATCTCCGGCACTCGCGGTGTCACTGGCTTGCGTGGCCTATTTACTGCTTCGACTTCTGACGCACTGCTGAAGAATGCAGGCCGTCCGGTCCTCGTCGTTCCGGGGCCAAAGGATTAATTCTTGTAAAAATTTCGAAAAGCTTACTTAGTTGATAGAAAATGAGTTAACCTCTCAGCTAGAAACTCAATGGCCACGAAAGTCAGCCAGGATCACCCTTAAGCGGGGCATTACACATCCATAACATTGGTAAACTGAGGTCGCTGAGTGTACTTTTATAAGCAGTAATGAATTAATGCACACGAGGAGTCCTCACATGGCATACGAAACAGATTCCGAACAGCGTCGTAGCGTTGGTCCGGCCCTGGCCTCGGCGCTCATTGGCGCGCTTCTCGGTGGTGCCGCTATTTTCGGTCTCGGCCAGGCTCTGACCGAAGACAAGATTCCGGAGGCACAGGCTGTCTCCACGGATGATGCTCTGCTTGGCGGTGTCGAATACGGTCAGCGCTAAACGCGATCTCTGACCGCTCTTTAGCGATGCCCACCCCTGTTCGAGCGCGTACGCGCGTGCTTGCACCGTGGTGGGTTTTGCTGTGCCTACTGGCCTTTATCCAGTCCCCCGGTAAGACTGTCGCTGACACCAAACACGATCTGACCGAAGACCCCATCGGTTTCCTGTCGGCATCGCTGAACATGTGGTCGGACACCATGCCGCTGGGGCAACTTCAAAACCAGGCCTATGGCTATCTCTTTCCCCAGGGCGCATTCTTTGCCCTGTTCAGTTTGCTGCCAGACGCGTTAGCCCCCGGCTGGGTTATCCAAGCGCTGTGGTGGAGTCTAACTCTCTGCCTGGCCTTTACCGGCGCATATCGGGTTGCCGAAGCTGTAAACGTCGGCACGCATACCTCCCGCATACTGGCGGCGCTGTTGTACGCACTGTCGCCGCGTGTGATCACAACGCTCGGCGCGATTTCGTCCGAGGCCTGGCCCGTGGCGCTGGCACCGTGGATTCTGCTTCCGCTGCTGCGAGTTGTGGCTCGGCGCGGGGAACTGCCCTGGCGGGCGACTGTCCTCGCGGTGTTGCTGTCTGGCCTTGTGGTGCTGTGTACCGGCGCGGTCAATGCGGTCAGCACGGCCGCGGCCTGTATTCCCGCGGGCCTAATGCTGCTTTTCTTCGGGTTCACGGGGCCTCGTCGTGGACGTGCGTGGGCGATGCTCGGCGGTTGGCTCGCCGCGTGTGCGGTGGTCAGCGTGTGGTGGATTGTGCCGCTACTGTTGCTGGGCAAGTACTCGCCGCCGTTTACGGATTACATTGAGTCCTCCGGTGTGACCACTCGTTGGCTGAGCCTCGGTGAGACACTGCGCGGTACGACGTCGTGGACACCTTTTGTATCCTTCGAGCGTGTCGGCGGAAATGCGCTGGTAGCAGAACCAATTCTGATTTACGCCACACTGGCGGTGGCAGCAATTGGGCTGCTCGGCCTGATAATGCGCTCGCTGCCGCTGCGTCGGATGTGGCTGATGATGGCGTTTATAGGCATCGTCATCATGGCTGCTTGGACCGAGCCTTTCGGGCTGGTGTGGGAATCAGCACGCGAGGTGCTCGATTCCACACTGGCAGCGGTGCGCAACCTGCACAAATTCGACACGGTTTTGCGCCTACCACTGATTATCGGATTTGCTCATGCCACGGCACAGTTGCCGTGGCCATGGCGAGAGGCATCGAACGAGCGTACCGATGCCGATGCCGTGAGCGGCGACGGCAAGGTAGCAGCGGCGGCGAGTCCGAGCGCCTGGCAGCAGTGGCTGCACCCGGAGAAGCATCCGCGCGCTATCGCATCGATGCTGGTACTGGTGGTGATCGCCGGTGCTACAGCACCAGCGTGGAGTGCCCGGTTGGCCCCGGCAGGTGGATTTGAAAAGGTGCCGGGCTACTGGCACGAGGCCGCTGATTGGCTGAATAAGCAGGGCAAGGACACCCGAACACTGGTTGTGCCGTCCTCGCCATTTGCCGATCAAGAGTGGGGCAATACGCGCGATGAACCGCTGCAGCCATTGGCAGATGTTCCCTGGGCAGTCCGCGATACCGTGCCGCTAGTACCGCCAGAGGCGATTCGTGGCCTCGACGGTCTGCGCAATTCACTGACTCGTGGCCGTGAGGTCCCCGCCCTGGATGCCACGCTGCGCAATAACGGCATCGGTTATGTGCTGGTGCGCCGTGATTTGCGCGTGGCATCGCGGGCTGATTCCCTGCGTAAGATCACCAACACGCTACAGGACTCCCCCACTATGGAAAAAGTGGCGGAATTCCCAGATGAAGACGGCCATACCGCTATCCAAATTTGGGGTGCAGGCCCGACGGAGCTGCGCAATCACGCCATGACACCACGGCTGGTGGACGCGGCACAGGTGCCACTGGTCGCCGGCGGCCCTGAGGTACTGACACGGCTCGATGAGGTCGATGGGGATGCCCCGGTGCGGATTCTGTCGGGCAAGAATGCCGGCACTGTCACCGACACACCAGCACGTCGCGGTCGCAATTACGGTGAGGTTGTTGGGGCGGAATCGGCCATTCTCGCCGAAGATGAGGACACCTATGTCCGCAATCTCGTTCCGGACTATCCCGTCGCGGGTCTGCCGCTGACGCAGACGGCAACGGGCCGCGCGAAGATCGAGGTATCGTCTTCGGCTTCCGAGCCCTACAACGTCGGCGGCGCATCGGCGGATCACTCTGTCAACGCGATGCTCGATGGCGACCCCACCACGTGGTGGGAACCGCTGGCCGGAAAGAGCCAGGCTGAGTGGGTGAAATTGTCGTGGCAGAACCCCACTGACAACGCCGTACTCACACTGACTGGCGCACGTGTTCCGGCGCAGCTGCGCATCCAGACCGATAAGGCCTCCAGCTCTGTGCAGCTGGTGCCGGGAAAGAGCACTCGCATTCCACTGCCCGGCGGCAAGACCACGTCTGTTCAAATCACTGCGAAGGTCGCTCCTGTGGGCTTTGCCATTTCCGAGTTGTCGCTGGTAATTCCGAAGGCAGACACGAATTTCGACGCGTTGGAGCCCCCTCCGGCGGACTCGGAGGCCGACGCCCATCCTGCCACCGACGAAATTGCCGAGGATCTCACGCCGGTTCGCATCCCGGTTGTGCCGAATTCCTCGCCGCTGGCGCAGCGTTGGGTCTTCGGCCAGGAGATTCATGAGGGCACGATGGTGCGCCTGTTCACGGTTCCCAAGCCAACGAAGGTCACCGTCGATGCGGACACGTGCCGCAGCAGTATTGATAATCCTTGGGCCAGCATCCAGCGCGCTGACGGCTCCGCGCACCGCGAATTGGCATGCGGTGAAGAAATCGAACTGGCCCCAGGTCCATGGCGCATCGATGCCAAGTCCGACTGGCTCTCGCTGACTTCTGATGCCTACTTCGCTCCAACCGCGGCGCAGCAGCAGATTACTTCCACTGACTTGCGCAGCCCCATTTCCGCTAGCGATCAGGACCGCATCCTGTGGCTGCCGAGTTCCGTCAACGCCGGCCATGAACTGCGTGTCGGCGGTGCTGCCATGAAGCCGGTGACGGTCTCTGGTTGGCAGCAGGGGTGGATCATCCCCGCTGGTATCGGTGGTGCAGTCGAGCTGACCTACCCGCCGGAAAAGACCTGGCGCGGTGGCATCCTCGCAGGTGGCGCGCTCGCAGCCGGGTACGCGCTGGTTACTGTCGGTCTCGCATTCGCTTGGCGACGCTACGCTTACACCTCCCCCATTCCCGCAACCTCACTGGGCAATGACCTGCCGCGAGCGGCAGTTGGCGTCGCCGCCGCAGTGACCGTGACCTTGGTATCCAGCTGGCCCGGCGCGGTGGTTGGACTGACAGTGGTTGCCGCTGCCCTTGGCATGGTTTTCTGGCAACGGCGGCGTGGGGACGTCGTCAAGCTGTGGTTGACCGCCCGGAACGCGCTGATTGCAGCACTTGCTGCGACGATGGCGATTGCGGGGATGGTGCTGGCGGCGAATCCGTGGCCGAAGGATGACTACGCCGGTGCGGGCTGGCCGCTGCAGTTACTGCTGACGGCAGCGCTGACGATTGCAGCGTGCTACTCAGCGTTGTTCGACAACGACGCTGACTCGGACGACGCCGACTCGGACGACGCTGATTAGACGCGGTTAGCGGTTGACCCAAACGCGTCCGAAGAAGCGGCGTGCGGGTTCCTCGACAAGCGCGTAGGAGGCGGCGGCGACCGGAATCGACAGCGCGACGGTAACAATGGTGACGCTGAGAATATGGCCGGTAAAGAGTTTGACGCCGAGAAGCGGGAATGCGACCGACAGCATCGCTACATGCCACAGGAAGATGCCGTAGGACCAGCGACCCAACGCCTGCATCACGGGGTGCTCGAGGAAACGCGACTCTGGCGCCAGCGCCCACGGTCCGATGATGGCCGCACCGAAGACCAGCCCACACCAGAGGCGGCGGGTGTATTCCCAGTTGCTCATCTCCACCAGCCCTTCAGGGCCGAGATAGGCCGCCAGCACGAGTGCCGCAACGGCGATGGCCAGCCACAATGGGCGGCGACGCGCCCAGCGCTGCATGGTCGCCACTTTCGTACGCGCGGCATCGGAGTCGACTCCTTGGAGCGATTCGAGTTCTGCGAGCACCATGCCCACGGCAAACCAGGAGAAGTAGGCAATCGGCTGAATGTGCGGGTTAACGCCCTCGGGGTATGGCAGCGGCAGGTACGGCCAGCCGAAGCTCAATGCCGCCAACAGACAGATTGCCGCAATTCGACGTCCCTGCATTCGATGCGGATCCAGCCTGCTCAGGCCAATGGCAAACAGCGGCAGAGCGATATAAAACGCGACTTCCACCGACAGCGACCACAGGTGTGTGAGCCCGCCGTGAAGCGTGCCGGCAAAGTACACCTGCGTCAGTGTCAGGTTGGTCAGCCAAGTCTTGAAGTCCGCCCCACTGCCCACCGGCAATGCGATGAGCACAATCAGCACCAGCACCCAATAGGCGGGCATGATTCGCGCGAAACGCTTCTTGTAGTACTTCGCCCAGCTCTTTTTCCGACCGCGATCGGACTCAGCAAGTGCTTTACGACGGGGAATTCCGCCGTAGCCAGAGCGGTGCGAACGCCACAACAAAAATCCGGACAGAGCGAAAAAGACAGCCACGAAGAAGTCAAAGCGGCCGAGGACGCGTTCCCACAGAGCGCCTACGTCATGTCCGGTCTGGAATGCGACATGTGTGCCGATAATGCCCATCGAGGCAACGGCGCGGAGTCCCTCCAATGAGGGGAGGAAACCGGGGCGAAAGGTGGTGCGTTCGGGGGTAGACTGCTCAGGCTTGACTGTCGCGACGGTGGCCTGCGAAGACACAGTGCAATCCCCCAGTTCAGCCGAACCATTGGTAGCAAGGTCCGTCGAATTACTGGGGTGAGATGATGCCTCAGATGCCTTAGACGTCATAAATACTTTCTTACAGGTGTGCCACAAGTAGTAAATTTACTGGTATTTTAATATTTGATAAGACCAGTTCAGGACAGTTTTCTTAAATTCTTTTTTGTTTTCCCCACAAGTTATTCTGAAAAAACACCACCATAACTAATAACTTCCTGCTAGGTTTTGCTGCAGAAAGTTACGTACAGTCAAAGGACCAACCGCTGATGAAGAGAACTCTCGGACATGCACTGATTATTATCGGTGCCGCATTGATTGTCATTGCCGTCCTGCTGCCAACCTTCCTGGTACCTCGTCTCCGTGTGATTCCGCTTGACACTGTCAGCGACACCAACACGGAACTGCGTGATGGTTCGTTGTTGGACTCTGGCCAGCTGGCTAAGAACGAGCCAACGGCAAACCGTAAGAATGATCCGCGCTGTAAGGCGGAGACCGACGAGGAAAAGCAGAAGCTCCCTGTCCACTGCTTCATTAATGATCAGACTCCGATGATCTCGAAGCGCCATGTGGAAATCGAAGAGCCAGCAGACGAGAAGATTGCCACCTTCCAGGTTGGTACCACCATGCTGCGCGATGACCTCGAGGAACCAAATAACCTCGTCAACGCAACACTCGACCGCATCACGGTCGACCGCACCACTGCGTTCCCGGTCGATGACCCAATCTCCAGCGTCGCCATCAATGCCCCGCAGGGCGGCTCGGACACCAAGCCGCCGACGTTCACCCGTCCGGGTATTCAGTACCAGTTCCCATTCGGTGCTGAGAAGAAGTCGTACCCGTACTACGACGTTCAGGTGATGCGTAACTTCGAGATTGACTACGTCGGTGAGGAAACTCAGGACGGCGTCAAGGTCTACAAGTACTCCATGAGCATTCCGCCACAGAACATGTACGAGTCTTTGAAGGAGCACTTCACTCGTGATGGTCGCAAGCTGACTGAAGCTGATAAGTCCACTCTGGCTGCTCTGCGCCTGAGCTTCCCGGCTCACAAGTGGGGCCTGGAGGGCGACAAGGACGTTGAGATGGACCGCTACTACACCAACGTTCGTACCGTTCGTGTGGAGCCAACCTCTGGTGTGATTGTCAACGGTACTGAAGAGATGTTCATGTACTACGCCCGCGACCAGAAGGAAGCTGACGAGATTGCTTCCAAGGCTGGCCGCGAGAAGGAAGACAAGGAACAGAACCGCACCGCAATGAAGTACACCGCGCAGTGGGATAAGGAATCCCAGGCTCGCCAGATGGATACCGCTCAGGAGGCTCGCAAGTCCCTGAACATCGGTGGCACCATCGCACCGTGGGTCCTCGGTGTTCTCGGCCTGGTGTTGGTTGTCATTGGCTTCCGCGTTCGCAGCAAGGCCGCGTAGCCTAAGACCACCTAGGGCAAGGATTCCTTGCAACCAGCGGGGTTCAGATTCTGCACGGCCTGCTCGAGGAAACCTAAAAATAATTTAAGATAGGGCACGTGACACAACGTTTCCGCACTACCTTGACCCAGTCGGCCCGCCCCCACTCGGAGCGCGTCGGCTGGGTTTTTGTATTGATGTGGATCTTTGTTCTCACCGCAGCCGTATGCTGGCCACTGTTTATCCCGCACAAGGCGGCAGCTGGCGCTCCCGTTGGGCCGCCGATGTTCCTACTGCGCGACATGGTCATCCCCAATCACCCACCGCTTACCGACGCAGCCTTGGGGCTCGGCCCAGCAGCGGCACGTGCAGTCCCACAGGACACTGCACTGTGGGCGCTGGGCTATTTCGTCGATGCCAGCCATTGGGTGCGCTTTGCCATGGTGGGTGCGTGTATTGTCGGTGGTCTCGCAGCCGCTGAGCTGGCTCGCAGGTTAACGCACAGCAGCGTCGCGCGACCTGGCAATGGAATCGTCCGCATGACCCCGAGCCTGGCCAGCCAGCTGATTGCGCCGACGATGCTGCTGTGGAATCCCTTCGTGGTTGAGCGTCTGCTGCAGGGACAGTGGTCGCTGGTGATTGCCGCGCTGCTGCTTCCTGCCGTGGTTCTGGCTGTGCGCATGGGCAGTGTCTGCTGGCGCACCAGCGCCATCGCCGCTGCGGGACTAACCCCCACCGGCGCGCTGCTGGCGGGAATCACCGGCGTTGTTGCCGCCCGCAACAACCGCGACCGCGGCTGGATTGTGGCTACAACCGCCGTAGTCAGCTCCCCGTGGTTGGTCGCCTCCCTGCTGAACCCCGGTGCTGCAGGGTCATCCGATGCGGCTGGCGCTGCCGCCTTTGCGGCCCGGGCAGAGGCGCACGTCGGCACGCTCGGCAGCCTGCTGGGACTCGGTGGCATCTGGAATAAGCAGGCGGTGCCGCTGACGCGCGAGGTCGGTTTTTCGGCTGTCATGGTGCTGATGCTGCTGGCACTGATGGCACTGGGTTTTCGCCGCGTGTGGCATTCAACCGAACAGTGGCGTGGCCCAATCATCACCGGGGCCGTGGCCATTATTGCCGTGGCGCTAGCAGCTACCACTCCGGGCATTGTCGCCCTTGGGCGGGCACTCGAGCACATTCCGGGTGCAGGCCTGCTTCGCGATGCCCAAAAATGGATCGCACTCGCCCTTCCCGCGTATGTCATTCTCGCCGCCGCTGGCGCTGAGCACTTGGCGCGTCGCGCCCGCTCGGCCGCCAACACCGGTGGTCAATGGCTGGCTGTGGGCGTCAGTGCGCTGATTGTCATCGCCGCAGTTCCCACGCTGCCCGCAGATGTCGCACCGCTGCGCCCCATCCCCAGTTGGGCGGGCTGGTCCGCCGTCTCTGGCGTGGTCGCGCTTGACGACGACGGCGTTGCGGTGCTGCCCGCTGGTTCTTATCGCATCATCGACGGACGCCCTGTGCTGGACCCAGCAACGAAAATTCTGCCCGCCCCCGTTGCTAACTCAGGCGAATTGATTGTCTCTGGGCAGGCGGTAGCTGGCGAGGGCGCCACCAGCGTTGAGCGCACGCTACTTGCCGGAGTGGAATCGCCCGCCGAGGTCGACTCTGCTCTGCAGCACCTCCGGAACGAGGGAATTGGCTGGGTGCTGGTGGAGAATTCACCCGGCAACTTCGGCGACTCCGCCGAGCTTGTGGCTGCGTTGGATCCCGTCTATGCCGACCCTGACCTGCAGCTATACCACGTTCCAGGAGTAGGGGCGCCACGGCCCCAGCCGAGCCAGGGCGCGTACATCGCCGCGTGGATGGCCTTTGCGCTCTGGACGGTGTGCCTGCTCGCTGGAGTGGTCAGAGCTCTGCTACCCCGCCGTGGGTAGTGGTTAGTCCAGGGCGGGGTGCTCCAGCACATTGAGAACTGCTGCGGCAGTTTTATCCCAGCCAAATTCCGCAGCGCGAGCCACACAGGCCTCAGACATGCGGTGATGCAGGGCTTCGTCGTCAAGTATTTGTCGAGTCTTAGCAATCAGGTCTGCGTGATCGCTGGCCAGCAGACCAGTTTCGCCGTCGTTGACGGAGTCGCGCAGGCCCGCCGAGGAACTGTACCCCACCGTCGGCACGCCGTGCTGCGCCGATTCGATGACTGCGAGCCCCCAACCTTCCTTGCGCGAGGGCATCAGGTGCAGGCATGCGCCGGAGAGGATGCGGTGCTTTTCTTCCTCGGTGACTTGGCCGTGGAAAATGACGTGATCCGAAACGCCCTTGTCACGAGCGTATTCCACCAGATTATCGTGCCACCAGCCGGAGCCGATGACATCGAGAATCGCACCCGGATGATCCTGCACGAAATCCACGAGCACATCGATGGCGTGCTCAATCTGCTTGTGCGGCACGAGCCGCGACAGCGTCACCAAGTGCGGCGCCGGTCCTTTACACTCAGACAAATCCGCCACGCCCGCGGTGGCGAGCACTTCCTCCGGAATCGGATCCACGCCGTTGCGAATCACCGAGATGCGCCCTGACGAAACGCCGAGTCCTACCAGCTCAGCAGCACTTGGCTCCGAGACGGTGATGTAGCGGCAGCGGCGATGAATCATCGGCGAGAGCCGCGACTCAATGAACCACCCCAACTTGCTGATCACCGGACCCGCCACCGGCCACTGCTCCCTATGACAGTGGTGCGTAAGCAGCACCGTTGGCGCGCCCGAAAAGACGCGCGCGAAAAACGGCACGCCATTTTGGGTGTCCACCACCACGTCAGGTTTGCCCCCGAGCGCCTTTGCAATAGGCCCTATGCCAAACCTGGCGCCAGCCATCGCCGCCCAGGCGCGCACATAAACAGAGAAGTTGCCACCTGCACGGGAGAATGTAACGCCGTCACGAGTCGAAATCTTCGGCGCGTCCGGATACGCCGCCGTGCGGTACACCACCGAATGTCCCTGCTCAGCCAGGTAAGCAGCCACGCGCTCAAGGTAGCGCTCACTGCCACCGCCCTCGGGGTGTCCCGTGTCGCGCCAGCACAACAGTAAAATTTTCATAACAATAATAACCTTAACGCGGAAGCTCTCACTGTTCGTACTTTTCGTACAAATACCGCTACCACTTTCGAGGGTCTACTAGATTCAAAGGCGTGACTATCCGTTCCTCTCTCATCCCACCAGCACTGAAACCACTGCGTCGCTTTGCCACATTGAAGCGCTCCTTCGGCTTGCTCAATGACTTCAAGTACGAGCAAACCGACCCGGACATCTTCTACGGTCACCTCGCCAACGACACCGTGGGGTTACTGGAAGGAATTGCAGCTGGGGCACGGAGGTCGTCGTCACGCTTTACGACGGAATCCCCGTTGCGCGGAAACCGCATTCTCGATGTCGGCGGCGGTCCGGGGTATTTCGGGCGCGCGTTCGCGGAGCGCGGAGTCGAGTACTACACCTGTGAGCCCGATGTCGGCGAGATGGCTGCGGCGGGGATTAAATTGGATTCCTCGGTGCGTGGCAGTGGGCTTGACCTGCCATTTCGCAGTGGAGCCTTCGATCTGACGTACTCTTCCAACGTTGCAGAGCACGTGCCCGATCCGTGGCGGATGGGCCGCGAGATGCTGCGCGTGACCGCGCCCGGCGGGTTGGTTGTGTACTCCTACACGGTGTGGTTTGGGCCGTTCGGTGGGCATGAGATGGGGCGGACACATTACCTCGGTGGCGATCGCGCGCGCCGGATGTATGAGAAGAAGCACGGCAAGCGACCGAAGAATTACTACGGCGAGTCACTGTTCCGCGTCGACTGCTCCGAGGGTCTGACCTGGGCGCGCGCAATGGAGCGCGCGGGTGAGGCCGAGCTTCTGGCTGCGTTTCCGCGCTATCACCCCTGGTGGGCGTGGTGGATGGTGCATGTGCCGATTTTCCGCGAGTTCGCCGTGTCCAATTTGGTGCTGGTGCTGCGGAGGAAGTAGGGGTCGAGGCCAACAACGCAAAAACCGCGCTTAGCCCACCGACGGGCCAAGCGCGGATATGCAGATGAAAAGTCGAAATTAGTCCTCGACAACCTCGACGGTGACCTCGATGTTGCCGCGGGTTGCGTTGGAGTACGGGCAGACCTGGTGAGCTGCGTCAGCCAGAGCCTGAGCCTCATCGTGCGGCAGGTTCGGGATAACAACCTCGAGGGCGACTGCCAGGCCGAAGCCCTCGCCTTCCTTGCCAATGGAGACCTTTGCGCCAACGCTGGACTCGCCCAGGTCGGCCTTCTTCATACGAGCGACCATCTGCAGTGCAGAGTGGTAGCAAGCAGCGTAGCCAGCTGCGAAGAGCTGCTCAGGGTTGTTGCCCTCGCCGGAGCCGCCCATTTCCTTCGGGATTGCCAGATCGAATTCCAGGTTGCCATTCGGGACGGAAACGTGACCGTCGCGGCCTGCGCCAGTTGCCAGTGCTTCGGTGGTGTACAAAGCGTCCATTGAAACAGAACTCCTAACGAATTGAGTTACGGCTAATCAGTTGCGTAATCAGTCGCAGCGAACCGCTTTTCATCGCGCTCGCGTTCTGATTCAACAGGGTGCCATTCGTGATTTATTCCCGCCTATGCCCGAATTGGTGCTTACTTTATTGTGATTAACTGCATATTGTGCGGTGACTGCGCATGCGTAGTTCTCTGCTCCGGAGCCATCACACAGCCCTGGAACGTCCATGACCGCGCACTCACAACCGCGCTGAGATTACTTATGTAATTACCCCCGATTTTTGGAGGATTTCCACCCACGAATCCGCCCGAGCATATAGAGTGACGCACAACACTCTTCGACGAATTTGTGAGGTATTAAAACATGACTTCCGCCACCATTCAGCCGGGCGGCGAGGCCTTCATCTACGAGGCAATTCGTACCCCGCGCGGCAAGGGCAAGAAGACTGGCTCCCTCCACGAGGTGCGCCCGGTATCGCTGCTCGTCGGCCTTATTGACGAAATCCGTAACCGCTTCCCGGATCTCGATGAGGAGCGCATCAGCGACCTCATCGTGGGCTGTGTCACCCCAGTCGGCGACCAGGGTGCAGACATCGCTCGCACTGCTGGCCTCACCGCTGGTCTGCCATTCCGCACCGGTGGCGTTCAGATCAACCGCTTCTGCGCATCCGGTCTGTCTGCCATCAACCTGGCAGCCCAGAAGGTTCGTTCCGGCTTCGATGAGCTTGTGCTCGCGGGTGGCGTTGAGTCTATGTCTCGCGTGCCCATGATGTCCGACGGCGGCGCCATGGCCATGGACGCGCAGGTCTCCTTCGCAACCGACTTCGTCCCGCAGGGCATCTCCGCTGACCTGATTGCGTCCCTCGACGGCTTCGAGCGTGAGCAGCTCGACGAGATGGCTGCACTCTCCCACGCACGTGCCGCCAAGGCATGGCAGGAAGGCCGCTTCGACCGCTCCGTCGTACCGGTCAAGGATGCCAACGGTCTGACCATCCTCGACCGCGATGAGACCATCCGCGACGGCGTCACCGCCGAGTCTCTCTCCGGTCTGCGTCCGGCCTTCACCATGATGGGTGAGCAGGGTGGCTTCGACGCTGTCGCACTGAAGAAGTACCCACAGCTCGAGCGGATCAACCACGTCCACCACGCCGGTAACTCCTCCGGCATCGTCGACGGCGCTGCACTGACCCTGGTCGGCTCTGAAAAGGCCGGCAACGACATGGGCCTGACTCCGCGCGCTCGCATCGTCGCCACTGCCGTCAATGGTGTTGAGCCGACCATCATGCTCACCGGTATCGAACCGGCTGTTCGTGAGGCACTGGCCAAGGCCAACCTGACCGTCGACGATATCGATGTTTGGGAAATCAACGAGGCGTTTGCCGCCGTCGTAAAGCATGCGCAGCAGAACCTGGGCATCGACTACGACAAGTTGAACATCAACGGTGGCGCAATGGCCATGGGTCACCCGCTGGGCGCAACCGGCGCGATGATCACTGGCACTGCTATCGACGAGCTGCACCGCACCGGCGGCCGCTACGGCCTGATTGCTCTGTGCGTGGCAGGTGGCATGGGCGTTGCGACGATCATCGAGCGCGTCTAGCACTTACCGGAACAACAACTCACAGCGACTGACACAGCTACACGCAAAGGACTGACAGACTTATGAGCACTGACAACATGTTCCGGTGGGACCAGGACGACGCCGGTATTGTCACCCTGACCATGGATGACCCGAATGCGCCGGTCAACACCATGAACCAGACCTTCCAGAACGATATCCGCGAAACCGTGGAGCGCCTGGAAAACGAAATCGGTGATGGCTCCGAGACCTCTATCAAGGGCATCATCATCACCTCCGCAAAGAAGACCTTCTTCGCTGGCGGCGACATCAAGCAGATGTCCAAGGCCACCGAGGATGACGCAGAAGACATGTTCAACATGGTCGAGGACATGAAGGCTTCGCTGCGTCGCCTGGAAAAGCTCCCGGTGCCGATCGTTGCAGCCATCAACGGCGCTGCTCTCGGCGGTGGCCTCGAGGTCGCGCTGGCTGCTAACCACCGCGTTGCAGCTGACGCGCGCGGCTCCAAGATTGGCCTGCCGGAGGTCACCCTCGGCCTTCTGCCAGGTGGCGGCGGCGTTTCCCGCGTCGTTCGCATGCTGGGCATCCAGGATGCCCTGATGAAGGTCATCCTGACCGGCGCACAGATGAACCCGGGCAAGGCACAGGCCGCTGGTCTCATCGACGAGGTCGTTACCCCAGAAGAGCTCATCGACACCGCTCGCGCATGGCTTGCCAGCGAGAATGCTAAGGCAACCCAGCCGTGGGACGAGAAGGGCTTCAAGATCCCGGGCGGCGACCCGAAGACTCCGAAGTTCGCTATGAACCTGCCGTCCTTCCCGGCAAACCTGACCAAGCAGCTCAAGGGCTCTCCGATGAAGGCTCCGCGCCTTGCTATGCAGGCCGCCATCGAGGGCTCCCAGGTCGACTTCGACACCGCACTGCGCATTGAGTCCCGCTACTTCACCGAGCTGGTCACCGGCACTCAGTCGAAGAACATGATGCAGGCCTTCTTCTTCGACCTCAACCACGCCCAGGGCGGCGGCTCCCGCCCGCTGCAGGCTGACGGCACTGCGTACCCGAAGCGCGAGTTCAAGAAGGTCGCCGTTGTCGGCGCCGGCATGATGGGCGCAGGTATCGCTTACGTCTGTGCCAAGGCTGGCATGGAGGTTGTCCTGAAGGACATCTCCGTTGAAAACGCTGAGCGCGGCAAGTCCTACTCCGAGGGCCTGGAGGCCAAGGCTCTCAAGCGTGGTCGCACCACCGAGGAGAAGTCCGCAGCTCTGCTCAACCGCATCAAGCCGACCGACTCCTACGACGATCTGGCTGACATCGACCTGGTCATCGAGGCTGTTTTCGAGAACACTGATCTCAAGCACAAGGTCCACCAGGAGATTGAGGCAGCTGTTCCGGAGACCTGCATTCTGGGCTCCAACACCTCCACCCTTCCGATTACCGAGCTGGCATCCCATGTCAAGCGTGAGAAGGACTTCATCGGTCTGCACTTCTTCTCCCCGGTTGACAAGATGCAGCTGATTGAGATCATCACCGGCGAGAACACCGACCCGGCTATCCTGGCCGCTTCCCTGGACTTCGCTGTTGCGATCCGCAAGATTCCGATTGTCGTCACCGACTCCCGCGGTTTCTACACCTCCCGCGTCATCGGTACCGTCATCAACGAGGCTCTGCGCATGGTCGCCGAGGGCTACGAGCCGGCAATCATCGAGGCCGCTGGTCGCCAGGCTGGCTACCCGGCACCGCAGCTCCAGCTTGCCGACGAGCTGAACCTCAAGCTCATGGAGAAGATCGCTGGCGAGACCCGCGCCGCAGCCGAAGCTGCAGGTGAGACCTTGGATGAGGGCGGCGTCCCCGCTCTGGTCGAGGCCATGCTGCACAAGTTCGAGCGTCCGGGCAAGCTCGAGGGCAAGGGCTTCTACGAGTACGTTGACGGCAAGCGCTCCGGTCTCTGGCCAGGTCTGTTCAAGGAGCTCCGCGAGGAGCTGAACATCACCCCGATTGCTCCGGAAGATACCGACCTGCAGGAACTGGTCGACCGCATGCTGTTCATCGAGGCCATCGAGACTCAGAAGTGCGTCGACGAGGGCGTTCTGCTTCACGACGCCGACGGCAACATCGGTTCCATCTTCGGTATCGGCTACCCGGCCTGGACCGGTGGTACTCGCCAGTTCATTAAGAACTACGACGGTGCTACCGTTATCGACCCGGCTGCCGCTCGCCCGGAGCGCCGCGGTGTCGCAGGCTTCGTCGAGCGCGCTGAGGAGCTGGCTGCTAAGCACGGCGAGCGCTTCAACGCGCCGGAGTCCCTGAAGAAGTAGGGCTCGTTGCGTCCCCGGCCAGCTAGTTAATCAGTTCATACAGCTTAGGCCGTTGTAGTCCCCGGTCAACTGGGTTTTTCCAGTGGCCGGGGATTTTTCTGCCTTCAAAGCCGGGAGAAAAGTGAACCAGAGACCAGTTTCGAGCGAATACCGCGCCAAATTAACAAATACGAGCCAAAATCGGGCCATCTTTCCCTAAGGTCTCGATTTGTGTGGGCTTCAGATTAGAAACTCCCAGGTCAGATTGCCCAGCGTGCCTCAAAAAGCCACACAAATCGAGACCTTAGGGCAACAACCCCCGGATAAACGGCGTTAACAGTTAATTTCAGTCTCGCGTGCTTGGGGCTCTGGCCTCATTAAGGACTCCAACCAGCACAGACCAAAAGTTATCCACAGGGAGTACCGTCCCGAAACAGGAAGTAAAAGTTATCCACTGCTGAGGCCAATTTCCCGAAAACAAAACTGTAAGAATGATCGGGATTGGCAACAATGACCGTCGTGAAGCAAAAGGCAGAACCAATCTTCAACGCCGCAGGTATTGCCCACCTGCATGAACAAACACATGTCAGCAAGAATGCTGCACGGAATCTGCTGAATCGCCGCGTGGAGCATGGTGAATTAGTGAAACTCTTCCGCGGTACGTATATCAATCGGACGATTTGGCCTGGTACCAGTGATTTTGAAAATGGTGTACTGAAAATTAAGGCGGCTTTTACGCAAGCTCGACTCCAGGCCATCGCCATGGCACAGGTACATCCTGATCGAGTGCTCACTGGCTACGCTGCGGCACTCGTGCACGGACTTCCACTGCTGGACTTGCCTCGAAAACTGACCTTGAGTTCGCAGACGCTACGGTCCTCACATACGAGAAAAACTAGCCACGAAGTGCAGTTTCTCTTAAACTACCAACGTGTTCTACCTGAGCACGAAACCACCATCGATGGCGCGCGAGTCACCACGCTGGCACGGACCGTGGTCGATATTGCCGCCGCTCAACCGCGCGTCGACGACGCCACACGCCGCAAACCCGAGGTCTTTCGACGCTTCGCCGAAGCCATCGCGCTTGCCGACGGCGCCCTGCGCGGCTCGGTCGGAACACTTGGTTCAACGGGAATGCAGCCTCATCAAGCCCTGCCGTGGCCGGAGGCGCCGCCGCGCTTTGAGCCATCCAATTGGGGCATTGAACAGGAGTTTCCGCAGCTCGCAACGCCGCGGCACGTGGCCATTTCCAGTACGGATTTCTTACCCCATGTGCACGATCAACGCGGGAGGGTGCGTGGGCCCCGCACGCTGGAGGTACTGATGGCGGCCTCACCGTGGTCGGAAAGTGCATTTGAATCAGTGACAAAGGCGCTGCTCATGGAGCTAAAGCTCTCATTTGTACAGCAACCGCGAATAGTAGATGAGGCTGGGGCGTTCGTTGCGCGTGTGGATTTCCTGCTTCCGGCTCACGGCATCATCATCGAGTGCGACGGGCGGATAAAGTACGAGCCCGCGCAGTCGAGAGCGCGAACAACAGCACAATCAGATACGTGCGACGGCGCCGGCCAACAGCACTCCAACACCGCCAACATCTGGCATGACCGGCGTCGTGATTACCAACTCACCAACCTCGGCTACGCCATCATCCACCTGACGTGGGATGCGATTTTTGATGGCTCGGCGGCGGGCATGATTCGTAAGGCATTGGCAGCCTCAACGACACCGCGGGGGCGCTGGTTTGATGCCATTACTGCACTTCCAAAAGACGCATACAAATTCTTCTTTTCTGACTAAATCGCTTCTTACCATGTGACAAACTCAAAACATGAGCCCGCAAACCCAGCCAAGCCAGCAACAATCAAGCCAGCAACTCCCAGAACTCATCGGCCGAGTGCGCCGAGTCCGCACCGGACAGGTGGTGACGCAAAAGTGGAGCGGCCGTGAAATCAGCACCGGCGCGGCCAAAGCACCACGCACGGACCGCGTGAGCGCCACAGAAAACGGCCTCGACGGCGATGCCCAGGGCAACCTGAAGGTCCACGGCGGGCCAAACAAGGCCATGTGCTGCTACCCATTCGAGTTCATGGCGCAGTGGGCGACCGATGGATTCGATTTGCCAGAGGGCGCGTTCTTCGAAAACCTCACATTGGAAGGCCTTCCTGACCAGGTAGTTTATCTGGGTGACATCTTCGAACTGAACGATCTGACAGTCCAGGTCACCCAGCCACGCCGTCCCTGCGCCACGGTCTCGGCACGCTGGCGCGACAAGCAACTGCCCAGGCTCATGCAGTCGAAGTCCCGTTCCGGCTACTACCTGCGGGTTCTTCGCCCCGGCACCATCGCCGAAGGCGACACCATGCGGCTGGTCAAACGCCTACCCAACGCAGTGTCGGTCGCAGAAACCAATCGAGTCATGAATATCGACCGCCAGGACATCGAGGGCATCCACCGTCTCCTCGCGGCCCCTGAGCTCCCGAAGCGGTGGCGCACAACGCTCAATCGTCGCCTGGCGGGCCAGCTGGAAGACGACACCGAGCGTCTCGGCAAGCCCTGAGTACCAAAGCGCATAAACCCAATCCGGCCTACCCGTTAAACTGCGCACATGGATCGAAACGTCGTTGATCTGCCCACGCAACTCCCCGAACTCGCCATCACTCAAGAGGGGTTTGATGCCCCATCACCGCAGCTCCTCCTGCTTAACGACGAACTTGCGAGCCAGCTCGGCCTCTCCCCACAGTGGCTTCGCTCGGATGCCGGCCTGAAGTTCCTCACTGGCCACGGTGCCGACGACGGAGCCTACAGCGGCGCTGATACCTCACCCAGCGTCGGCACATACGAGACTCCTGTGGCCACGGCCTATGCGGGACACCAATTTGGCAACTTCGCTGGACTGCTGGGTGATGGCCGCGCACTCCTGCTGGCCACCGTGTCGGCGGAGCCAGGTCTGACCGGACTGCCCGACCAGGAAAACACACGCACTCAGGCCTATGAAATCCAGGCCAAAGGCACTGGTCCCACGCCTTTTTCCCGCGGGGGCGACGGCAAGGCCACGCTCTCCTCGGCACTGCGGGAGTACCTCATCAGCGAGGCCATGTTCGCCCTTGGCATCCCCACCACTCGCGCGCTGGCGGTCATCAGCACTGGTGAGCACATTTACCGCGGCTCGCAAACTCCTTTCGACAACACCAATCCCACCTCGGAGCTCCAGCCGGGTGGCATCGTGGTGCGAGTAGCGTCCAGCCACTTGCGTGTCGGCACGTTTGAGCTGGTAGCACGCTCGGCGCAGAGCACCGACATTATGGCGCGGCTCATCGAGTTTGCGGCCAAGCGGCATGGCTATAAGTCCTCCGCGGAGTCGGTTCTCCGGGCCGTCGTAAAGCGACAGGCAAATCTCGTTGCAGCGTGGCTGGCCTGCGGTTTTGTGCATGGCGTGATGAATACGGACAATGCCAGCATCGCAGGTGAGACCATCGATTTTGGGCCGTGTGCGTTTCTGGATGTGCACGATCCACGGGCGGTGTTTAGCAGCATTGACCGTGGTGGTCGGTACGCGTATGGCGCGCAGCCGACCATTGCGGGGTGGAATATGGCCAGGTTGGCGGAGACGTTGTTGCCGCATTTTGAAAGCTCACCCGATGCTGCCATGGCACGCGCCCGCGACATCATCGGCACCTTCGCTGATGACTTCACTGATTCGCTCAGCCGCAGGTGGTTGCCTAAGCTGGGGATTTTCCCCTCGCTTTACGACGATCCCCTGGCCATCCCCCTGGTTCAGCGGTGGCAGTCGTTGCTGACGAAGTTTGGGCTTGACCACACGAATGCTCATCGCGCCTTGATTGATGTGTTGACCAGCGGTGATGTTGCAGCGTTGGCTGCGCTGTCGGATAATCCGGAGTTCCCTGCTGCGGCGGCTGAGTGGGTGCAGTTGTGGCAGCGGACCAGAGAAGAGCTGCAGATTGAACAGGAGGCGGCGCGGGCGCTGATGGAGCAGACCAATCCGCTGTATATCCCGCGGAATCACCTGGTCACAGAGGCGCTAGCAGCGGCAACGGAAGGAGATATGGGCCTCTACCAGCGTCTTCTGGCAGCGGTGACTAATCCCTTTAAGCCGCAGGAGGCGCCCGCGAAGTTCACTCAACCAGCGCCGATGGAATTGGGAGGGTTCCATTCTTATTGCGGCACATAAAATCTGCCTAGCCTACTATGTTTTCCACCCGGAAAATTCGACACCTGTGGGGGTATCAGATTGTGATGTCACTGGGTGCATACATGACATTAACTCCCCAAATGCGGGTATCACACCCCGCCAAATAGGGGACAAATAATCCGATTAATATTTACTTATTCTTTGGACTTGTAAAGTTAGAAATTGTATTGAACGGACTTATCCAAGCCTGAGTGAAAGTTCCAATCCAGTATCGCAATCGCCATTGTTTACGCAGGTTAAGGGGCATGTAGCTAGGTTTTTCGGAGTGAGCCGATCACCAAATTCATATCGCCTATCTGGCAGAAACTAGAAAGGCTCGCGATGCATAGACCTAGTGCCTCCGGCCCCTTCCGTATCCGGCAGCGAGAAAAACTCAGTCCGAAGAAGAAGTTCAGCCTGCATGTACGCCGAATCCTGGCGACATTGTTGGCTGTCGCTTTGCCCGGTGCTGCGCTTGCCGCCTGCAGCACTGACCAACAGCAGGTTGGTGAAGGGTTCATTGTTATTCAAAACTCTGAACCACAGTCGCCGCTGTACACCACCGACACCAATGAAACCGGTGGCGGCGACATTATCCGCATGCTCTACTCCGGCTTGGTGCGCTACGACACCGACGGTTCAATGATTCTGGACCATGCGGAAGAAATTAAACCGAATGAGGATTCCACTCACTTCGACATCACGCTGAAGCCGGGCTGGAAGTTCCACGATGGTGAGCCAGTGACGGCACAGAGCTACATCGATGCGTGGAACTACGCTGCCTATGGCCCGAACCTGCAGAAGCAGCAGTCCTTCTTCGCCAATGTCCAAGGATACGATGAGGTCTCGGGCGAAAAGGCCACGACCAAGACGATGTCTGGGCTGAAAAAGGTCGATGACCTAAAGTTCACGGTCGACCTGGTCAATCCGGATTCCTCGTTCCCACTGTCCCTCGGTTACACCGCATTTATGCCGCTGCCGAAGGCCGCATTTGGCGACAAGAAGGCATTCGGCGAACACCCCATCGGCAATGGCCCCTACAAAATGGCCGAGGGCCGTGCCTGGCTGCACAATAACCAGCTAACCGTGGTCAAAAATGATGATTTCGCCGGTGAACACAAGGCTCGCAACAATGGCCTGGTCTACCGCTTCTACTCAGATATGGACACCGCGTACGCGGACCTCCAGGCCGGCCGCCTGGATACGCTGCCGCGCACCATTCCCCCGACGGCGATGGCCAGCTTTGAAACCGACTTCCCTGACTCCAGCGCAAACGTTCCGACCTCCTCATCGCAGTACTTCGCAATTCCGCGAAATCTGCCAGGCTTTTCGGGTGAAGAGGGCAAGCTTCGTCGTCAAGCGATTTCCATGGCGATTGACCGACAGCTCATTACTGAAAAGATTTTCTTCGGAACGCGTACCCCAGCGCGCGAGTTCAGCTCGCTGACGCTCGGCGACTTGGACCCGAACGTGCCTGGCCAAGATGTGCTGAAGTACAACCCGGACAAGGCTCGCAAACTGTGGGCCGAGGCCAACAAAATTGCACCGTTTACAGGCTCGTTCGACATTGCCTACAACGCCGACGGCGGGCACCAGCAGTGGGTTGAAGCGGTGACCAACATGATTGGTGAAACCCTCGGAATTGAATCCCATGGCAAGGCCTACCCGACCTTCAAGCAGCTGCGCGATGAGATCACTAATGAGACCCTGACCAGCGGCTACCGTACCGGCTGGTCAGCGGACTACCCATCGGTTGCCAACTACATGATTCCGCAGTTTGTCACAGAGGGTTCGTCGAATGACAACCACTACTCGAATCCGACGTTCGACAAGCTCATCCAGAAGGCCGCCTCGGCAAAGAACGCAGAGGAAGCCAAGCCAATCTACGTCAAGGCTCAGTCTGTGCTGATGGAAGACCTGCCTGCAATCCCGCTGTGGTACCCGAATGCTTCGGTGGCGTGGAACCCGAAGCTGCGCAATGCCGAGGTGATGTGGGACGGCATTTTGGACTACCCAATGATTGAAAAGGACTAGCGCCATGGGTTGGTATATCGGAAAGAGACTCCTACAGATGGTGCCGGTCTTCTTCGGTGCCACGCTGCTGATTTACGCGATGGTCTTTGCCATGCCCGGTGACCCCATCGCCGCACTGGCCGGCGACAAGCAATTGCCGCCAGAGCAGGTCGCCGCGCTGCGCGCGCACTATCACCTGGATGAACCCTTCTTCGTCCAGTACTGGGAATATTTAAAGGGCCTGTTCACGCTGGATATGGGCGAGACTTTCTCCGGCCGCTCAGTCGGCGAGGAAATTGCTCTGGCCTTCCCCATTACTATTCGCCTGGCACTGATGGCCGTTGCCATTGAGGCAATCTTCGGCATCGGCCTTGGCGTCATCGCGGGTATGCGCAAGGGCGGCTTCTTCGACTCCACCGTTCTGGTGCTGTCCCTGCTGGTCATTGCAACTCCGACTTTCGTGCTCGGCTTCGTTGCCCGCTACCTCTTCGGTGTGCGCTGGCACATTGTCTCCCCCACCGTCGGTAGCGACGCATCCTTTACTTCCCTGCTACTTCCGGCATTCGTGTTGGGGTTGGTCTCGGTTGCCTATGTGCTGCGACTGACTCGCTCCGAGGTGGCATCGGCACGCCATGCCGACTTCGTGCGCACTGCTCGCGCCAAGGGTCTGCCCACCTCTGAAGTCACCCGCCGTCACATTCTGCGCAACTCGCTGATTCCCGTTGTGACCTTCATCGGCGCAGACCTCGCTGCCCTGATGGGTGGCGCAATTGTCACTGAGGGCATCTTTAACGTGCCCGGTATCGGTGGCCTAATCTTCCACGCCGTCCAGATTGGTGAAGCCCCCACCGTGGTCAGCATTGTGACCATCCTGGTGGTTATTTACATGTTCGCCAACCTGCTCATCGACTTGCTCTACGCAGTCCTGGACCCGAGGATTCGCTATGCCTAAGCCAGATTCAACGCAGCCAGAAAAGCAGACCAGCGCCGTGCAGGCCGAAACAAAGCAGGCTCCAACCGCGGCGACCGCGCCCGACCACACCCAACTGCCCGATAACCCGCCACTTGGCCTGTGGGGTTCGGCCTGGCAGAACCTGCGTCACCGCCCACTGTTTTGGGTCTCAGCAATCATCATTTTGCTCTCCATTGCAGTGGCCGCCTTCCCGTCACTGTTTACCTCGGTGGATCCGTCGGCAGCTAACCTGCGCGACTCCCTGGCACCGGCCCGCGAAGGCCACCCCATGGGGTTCACGCAGCAGGGCTACGACGTCTACGCCCGTGTCATCTATGGTGCCCGCGCCTCGGTCATCGTCGGCATTGGTGTGACTGTGGCCGTGACCGTCATCGGCATCATCCTCGGCGCCATTGCCGGCTACCTGGGCGGATGGGTCGACGCGGTGCTCTCCCGCATCACGGATATGTTCTTCGCCATCCCGCTAATCCTCGCCGGCATCGTGCTGATGCAGCTGTTTACGGAGCGCACCATCTGGTCCGTCGTCTTCGTGCTCGCCGCCTTCGGCTGGCCGCAGATGGCGCGCGTGGTGCGTTCCTCGGTGATCTCTGTGAAGAACGAGGAATACGTCACCGCTTCCAAGGCACTCGGCCTGTCCAACACCGGCATCCTCTTCCGTCACGTGCTGCCGAACTGCCTCGCCCCGGTCATCGTCATGGCCACGACCTCGCTGGGTATCTACATCGTCGCCGAAGCCACGCTGTCGTACCTGGGCATTGGTCTGCCGACGACCACCGTTTCCTGGGGCAACGACATCTCTGTCGCACAGCAGGTGCTCCGCCAGGCCCCGTCCAACCTGTTCTGGCCAGCACTTGCCCTGGCGATTACCGTTCTTGGCTTCATCCTCATGGGTGACGCTTTGAAGGATTCTCTCGACCCGAAGGAGCGTCGTCGATGAGCACCGACACAACTAAGACCGCAGCACCCATTCTCACTCTGAAGGACGTCTGCATCGGCTTTCCGACGGCCACAGCGTCCGGCCGCCGCAGTAAAGAGCTCACCGATGTGGTGCACAACGTCGACCTGGAGGTTTACCCCGGTGAGACGGTCGCCATCGTTGGTGAGTCCGGCTCCGGCAAGTCCACCACCGTTCACGCCGCGCTGGGTTTGCTACCCGGTGACGGCGAAGTCACCGGTGGCACCATCACCTTCGATGGCCGCGACATCACTCACCTGACTGACCGCGAATTCGTCGGCATCCGAGGAAGCGGAATCGGCCTGGTCCCACAGGACCCGATGACCAACTTGAACCCAGTGTGGACCGTCGGTGCCCAAATCAAGGAAGCCCTGCGTGCAAACAACATCGCCACCGGCTCCGAAGCCCACAAAAAAGCCATTGAACTGCTGGAACAGGCTGGCCTTCCCGACGCTAAAAAGCGCATCGACCAGTACCCTCACGAGTACTCCGGCGGTATGCGCCAGCGTGCACTGATTGCCATGGGTCTGGCCGCACGGCCAAAGCTGCTGATTGCCGATGAGCCCACCTCGGCTCTCGACGTGACCGTGGCGAAGAGAATCCTCGACCACCTGGCCAAACTCACCAGCGAACTGGGCACCTCCGTGGTTCTGATTACCCATGACCTCGGGTTGGCTGCCGAACGCGCCGACCGACTCGTCGTCATGCAAGCGGGACATGTCGTGGAGACCGGCCCTGCGTTGGAAGTCCTCACGCACCCACAGCACCCTTACACCAAGCAGCTGATTGCCGCCGCGCCGTCGCTGGCTGCCCGGCGCGGTGACCGCGTGGTCGCTGCACCGACAACTGCGGACCATGAGCAGAAGGAAATTCTGGTCGCAAAGAATCTCGTGCGCGACTTCGCCATCCCGGGCAATCGTCCGTGGCGCAAGGACTCCTTCCGCGCCGTCGATGACATCAGCTTCACGCTGCGTCGCGGTCGCACCATCGGCATCGTGGGCGAATCCGGCTCGGGCAAATCCACCGTGGCCAACATGGCGCTGGGTCTGCTCGATCCGACCGAAGGCGAAGTGCTTTTCGACGGCAAACGCGTCCAAGGCCGGAATCGAAAAGAAGAGCTGGAATTGCGGCGTCGCATTCAGCCGATTTTCCAAAACCCATACGCGACGCTGGATCCCATGCGCACGGTGCACTCCTCCATCGAGGAACCACTGCGCATTCACAAGATTGGCACCAAGAAGGAGCGTGAACAGCGGGTATTCGATCTGCTCGACCGCGTTGCACTGCCAGCTGAGATGGGGCGCCGCTTCCCCGGTGAACTCTCCGGAGGTCAGCGTCAGCGCGTGGCAGTCGCGCGTGCTCTGGCGCTGAATCCTGAGGTTGTGGTCTGTGACAAGGCCGTGTCCGCCCTCGACGTGGTGGTGCAGGCGCAGGTGCTCGAATTGCTGGCTGAGCTGCAGGAAGAGCTGGACCTGGCCTACCTGTTTATTACGCATGACCTCGCGGTGGTGCGCCAGGTAGCCGATGAAATCATCGTGATGGAGCACGGCAAGATGGTCGAGCACCGTCCAACCGATGAGCTCTTCGACCACCCGGAGAAGGAGTACACCCAGCGGCTGCTGGACGCTATTCCGGGCGCATCGCTGGATTTGGATTTGTAGGGGCTCCGCTCCCAATCTGCCCAATCGGCCCAATCTGCCCATTTCACTTCATGACACCAGTGTCACCTCATGCCGCCTCCGCAGCTGGCATGAGGTGACATAGGTGGCGTGAAGTCGCGGATTAGTCGCAGAAAGAAGCTGCGGGCTATTACTCCCCTACTCCTCATCCAGGACCATGCGGTAGCCCACACCGATCTCAGTGCGCAGGTATTTGTTGTGGGCCTGCTCCGGTTCAATCTTGTGCCGGAGCTGAGAGATATACACCCGCAGGTAGTTGGTCTCTTTCTCATACTGGTCACCCCAGACGGCTTTGAGTAGCTCCGTCTTGGTAACCAGTTCTCCGCGGTGCTGCACCAGGTAGACCAGCATGTCCCACTCACGTGGAGTGACGTGCACCAGTTCATCGGCGACAAACACCTGCCGTTTGGCCAGGTCAACGACCAGGTGCCCATCGGCGGAGGTCACCGTGGGCTCTTCTTCAACCACGACTTTGCTGGCGCGGCGCATGGTCGAGCGCAACCTGGCCAGCAGTTCTCCCATGGAAAATGGCTTGGTGACGTAGTCATCGGCCCCTTCATTCAGAGCGTTGATCTTCCCCGCCTCGTCGTGACGCGCGGAGACAATCAGTACTGGAATGTCGCTCCACCTGCGCAACGAGCGCAGAACTTCAAGGCCGCTGATATCCGGCAGGCCGAGGTCGAGAAGTACGGCATCGGGTTTCCAGTCGCTGGCCTCGGCAAGCGCACGCGTGGCGGTCTGCGCGACGCGGGGGTTGTAGCCCCGAGCTTTGAGGCTGACCAGTACGGTGCGTGCCATAGCGACATCGTCTTCGACGATGAGAATCTTTCGCCCGGGCTTGCCGGATGCGCCAGGTTTCTCGCCGGCCTGACCTGCAGATTGTCCTGGATTGCGGTTCATGAATTCCTACTTTCTCTTGCCCATCGCACGTGGCAGTGTCAACACGAAAGTGGCACCGCCACCCGGCGTTTGCTCAGCACGGATGGCGCCTCCCATGGCATCGGCGAAACGCGCAGCGGCGGCCAACCCAAGTCCCAATCCCTGAGTCCCGGAGGTGTAGTCACCAAGGCGCTGGAACGGCTGGAAAATCTCTTCCAACTTATCCTCGGGAATGCCTTTACCGTGGTCAATGATCAAAATGTCTACGCAGGCACTGGCGGGCAGTGAACCACTTACAGCGCCAACGACACTCACTCCGGCTCCGCCAGCTCCGCCGATGCCGCCGGGGACTCCACCCGGGCCACCCGAACCACCAGCATGTACACCGCGCTCGCTACGGCGTGTGCGAATGGTCAGCTCCGACTCAGGCGCATACTGCCTACCGTTAATCACGATGTTGGACAGGATGCGCTGAATCAGACCGGGATCCCCCTCGACCATTCCCGCATCGGAATCGAGGTCTCGGACGATGTGGCTGGCGGCCTCCGGCAACTCAGCACACACGGCATCGACCACATCGGAAACACTGACCGCCACCGACTCCACGCGCTTGCTGTTGGAATCAATACGGCTGGCATCAAGCAAGTTGCCAATGACGACCTCAAGACGATCCGCGGAGCTTTCAATTGTCTCCATGAGGATTTCCCGCGATTCGTCGTCAAGCTCGACGTCTTCCATATTCATGCTGGAAACGGCCGCTTTGATGCTGGCCAGCGGGGTGCGCAGATCATGCGATACGGCGGTGAGCACGGCACTGCCGACGCGATTGCCGGCCTCGAGGGCGGCGGTGGCGCGGCGCATGGCGGCGATTTCCTCCATGTCCATCAACGCGCGGATGCGCGAGCCGTGCGCGGCAATCATGGCAGTCTCAGCTGCGGTGAGCTCACGCCCACTGAGCACAAAGCGCAGGTCATCGCCGGAAGCGACCTTGGTCATCGGCAGCTCCGATGGCCAGGGCTCGGATAGACCGTGCTCGGCGGTGGTGACAATCGGAAGCCACTTCTTGCGCTCGGAGGAGTAGCGCTCAACATCCACTCGCTCCATGGAGAACGTATCCGCCAGGCTGTGGACCAGGTTGGACATATTGTCGCCATCATGGACCACACCGTGGGCGAGCTCCGACATGACCACTGCCTGATGCAGGCTGCGGTCGGCCATCTCGCGGCGACGCTCGGAACGCTCCACCACCGTTGCCACAGCAGCGGCAATTACGCCGAAGAGCACAATCTGAATCAGGCTGGCCGGTTCAGTGATGGTCAACGTGTAGGTCGGATCGGTGAAATACCAGTTCGCAAGCAGCGAGCCCACCACGACGGCCGCCAGCGCCGGGATCAGACCTGCGGCCATGGCCGCGAAGACCACCGGCATCAGATAGGTCAGAAGCAGCACGCCCAGAAACTCCGGGCCGGTATCCAACCGATGCAGCAGCATGGTCAGCAGCACCGGCCCCACCAGCGCCAACACCCAACCAGTCACACGACGTGGCCGGGAAAAGCGGGACTGAAACTCGCTGCGGCGCTTGGCTCTTTTCTCCGACGAGCTGGAGATAATGTGCACGTCGATTGGCCCGGACTGATCAATAATCTTCTGCGAGGTACTCAAGCCCACATAGCGTCGCAAGCCCCGCTCCGAGCCAATGACCAGCTGCGATGCATTGACCGTGCGGGAGAACTCCAGCAAAATCCCCGGCACATCATCTCCGACAATGGTGCGCCACTGCCCACCCAGCGATTCCGTGAGATCCTGCAGGTTGCGCAACCGGCGCAGATATCCGCGGTCCAAGCCGTCGTCCTCGCCGGTAATGTGCACGACAATCATCTCGCGGCCGGCCACACGTCCGGTCATGCGCGCGCCGCGACGAATCATCGACTCCGCGTTCTCGTCATCGCGCACAGCCACTACCACGCGCTCACGTGTGGTCCAGTGGTCGTCAATCTCCTCGTCTTCGCGGTAGGCATCCAGCACTTCCTCGACCTTGTCGGCCAGCCACAAAAGGGCCAGCTCACGTAGGGCACTGAGGTTTCCGGGGCGGAAGTACTTCCGCAGCGCCAGCTCCGCCTGTTCCTTCTGGTAAATCTCACCGCGGGACAGACGAATGCGCAGCGCATCGGGGCTTAGGTCAATCAGCTCAATTTCGTCCGCATCGCGCAGGACACGGTCGGGCACGGTCTCCATCTGGCGTACACCGGTCACGGCCGCAACGACGTCGTTAAGCGATTCCAAGTGCTGAATGTTCATCGTCGAGATGACATCGATGCCCTCGTCGAGAAGCTGGTAGACATCGTGCCAGCGCTTGCGTTGCTGAACGAATTCGTTGCCCGGCTCCTCGGTGACGACGGTGTGCGCGAGTTCATCGACAAGAGCGACTTCAGGGTGCGCCGCGATAATCGCGTCCACATCGAGCTCACGGTAGGTATTGCCGTGGTAGCTCACCTCACGGCAATCCAGCACCGGCAGGCCCTCGATGAGCTTCTTCGTGCGCTCCCGCCCATGGTGTTCCACCAGGCCAACGACCACCTCGTGCCCACGGGAATACAGATCGTGGCCTTCATTGAGCATGGCGCACGTCTTCCCCACACCCGGGGCAAACCCCAGGTAGACCTTCAGTTTTCCTCGCTGGGTCATCTCTTAGGACCTCACTACCGTATTTACGCTCACTGTCCGTTTGCCAGCGCGGCGTTGAGCTTTACGACGTTGACCAGTTGCCCGCCTTCCTGCGAGCCCTGTTCCGTGATTGCTTTTTCACTATTTTCCGAAATCAAACGCTCAACCTCTGCCTGTGGCAGCTTGCGTTCTTTGGCCACGCGCGGGGCCTGGAGCTGCGCGTATTCCTCGGAGATATGCGGATCCAAACCGGAACCGGAGGCAGTGACTGCCTCCACCGGGACCTTGGCCAGGTCGATGCCCTCGCGGGCGGCGACATCTTGGCGGCGCTGTTCGATTTCAGCCTGGAACTCCTTGCTATACGGCGACACGTTCGATGCCGAAGACGACATCGCGTCGTAGCCATTATCCCCCGCAGCCGACGGGCGCGGGTAGAAAAATCCCGGCTTCGTCACTTCTTGGGCAATGAGCTCTGAACCCTGAGCTTGCCCCGCGGAGTCATAGATCATCGAGCCATCAGCGTTATCGGACCAAATTCGCCCCACTAACCAGATGGCGGCTGGGTACAGCAGGCCGATAACCACGGTGAGCAGCAAGTATGCCTTGATTGTGGTGGATACCAACCGAAAATTTTTGTTCATGTCCTTCTCAATTCTTTTCACATGTTGCGAGATGCCAAGTGCTGTGCGTCGGCCGCGCCTTTTTGGCGCGAGGCCGAAGGCATTTACATCCCGAACACTCCGGAGAGCAGGAGGTCGATAATTTTGATGCCGATAAACGGTGCGATGATGCCGCCGACACCGAAGATGAGCAGGTTACGGCTCAGCAGTGAGGCAGCCGATCCGGCGCGGTACTTCACACCCTTGAGTGCCAGCGGAATCAGCGCGACAATCACCAGCGCGTTGAAGATCACCGCAGACAGGATGGCGCTTTCCGGCGAGTGCAGGTTCATGATGTTGAGCTTGTCCAGTCCCGGCAGAGCCGTAACGAACATGGCCGGGATGATGGCGAAGTACTTGGCCACGTCATTGGCAATGGAGAAGGTGGTCAGCGCACCGCGGGTAATCAGCAACTGCTTGCCAATTCCCACCACGTCTATGAGCTTGGTCGGATCCGAATCCAGGTCCACCATGTTGGCCGCTTCCTTCGCCGCCGAGGTACCGGTGTTCATTGCCACACCCACATCTGCCTGCGCCAATGCCGGCGCATCGTTGGTGCCGTCACCGGTCATGGCGACCAGGCGTCCCTTCGACTGCTCCTTGCGGATTAGCTCCAGCTTCTGCTCCGGGGTGGCCTCCGCGAGCACATCGTCGACGCCGGCCTCCTTCGCAATCGCATGCGCCGTTATCGCATTGTCGCCGGTAATCATGACGGTGCGAATGCCCATTTCACGCAGCTGGTCAAAACGCTCACGCATGCCAGGCTTAACGACGTCCTTGAGATAAATAACACCCAGCACACGTCCGGACTCACCGCTGGTTACTTCATCGCCACCGCATACCTCGGCGACCACCAACGCGGTACCGCCCGCCTCCGAAATGCGCTGGACAATGCCATCGACTTCAGGTGGCACGGTGGTGCCAATGCGCTCCATCAGCTTCACAATCTCCGTTGCGGCACCCTTGACCACCTTGCGGTTCTTCTCACCATTGGTAGCCGGGAACTCAATGCCACTCATACGAGTCTGAGCAGTAAAGGGAATGAAGGTCGCATTGGTGTAGACGGACTCGTCGATGCGTTCATTCGATTCGGTTTCCGCGAGCTCGACGATGGATCGGCCCTCGGGGGTTTCGTCGGCAAGCGAAGAGAGCTGGCAGGCGTGCACCAGTTCAGCGTGCGAGGTGTCGCCGACCTCGGAGAACTCCGCGGCCTGGCGGTTACCGAAGGTGATGGTGCCGGTCTTGTCCAGCAGCAGCGTGGCGACGTCGCCGGCGGCCTCGACCGCACGGCCCGACATGGCCAGCACATTGTGCTGGACTAGGCGGTCCATACCGGCGATGCCGATGGCGGACAGCAGTGCGCCGATGGTGGTCGGAATCAGACATATCAGCAGTGCGACCAGGACCAATGGGTCCTGCTCAGCCCCGTTGAAGACGGCCATGGGAGCCAGTGCAATGACAACCATGAGGAAGATCAGGGTCAGCACGTGCAGCAGGGAGCCAAGTGCCAGCTCGTTCGGGGTCTTCTTGCGCTGTGCGCCTTCGACCAGGCCGATCATGCGATCCATGAAGCTCTCACCGGGCATGGTGGTGACCTCGATGGCGATGGCGTCGGAAAGCACGCGCGTACCACCGGTGACCGCGCAGCGATCACCGCCGGCCTCGCGGATGACCGGCGCGGACTCGCCCGTGATGGCGGACTCATCGACGCTGGCGGCACCGACGATAACGTCGCCATCAGCGGGAATGGGCTCGCCTGCGGAGACCACCACAACGTCACCCGGCACCAGATCCGTGGCCGCGACCTTGGTGGTCTGTGCGGCTGGATTCTCCAGCGCTGCGGCGGCATTGGCGCCCTTGTTGAGTTTGAAGGCATCGGAGGTCGTGCGCGAGGCGCGCAGCGATTCCGCCTGCGCCTTGCCACGGCCCTCGGCGACGGCTTCGGCCAGCGTTGCAAATAGGACGGTCAACCACAGCCACACCGTGATGGAAATACTGAACAGCGATGGGTGCGCAATGGCCAGGACCAGCGTAAATGCGGCACCGACTTCGACCAGGAACATCACCGGGGTGGCAATGAGCTGGCGCGGATTCATCTTGCTCAGCGCCAGTGGCAGAGCCGCTTTCAATGCGCTGGGTGAAAATGCGGAAGATGCGTTGGAATTCTTGCTCATGACAGGGCCTCCGTCAGCGGGCCAAGGACGAGGGTTGGTAGGAAGGTCAGGGCACTGACGATGATTGCGATGGCAACGGTCAGGCCGACAAACTGAGGTCGGTGAGTTGGCAGGGTGCCTGCGGTCTCGGCGGCTGGTCGCTGCTTTGCGAAGTCACCGGCCAGACCCAGCACCATGACAATTGGTAGGAAGCGACCAAACAGCATGGCGAAGCCGAGGCTCATGTTGAACCACGGGGTATCGGCACCGAAGCCCGCGAATGCCGAACCATTGTTGTTGGACGCACTGGTGAAGGCGTAAATCAGGTCGGAGAAACCGTGCGGCCCATCAGCGGAGACAGAGTCCAGCGTCGACGGCAACATGGTGGAGATACCGACGCCTGCCAGCACCAGCACTGGCATGACCAGGATGTAGAGGCAGACCTTGGTGATTTCCGAAACACCAATGCGCTTGCCCAGGTACTCCGGCGTACGGCCGACCATCAGGCCAGCGATGAAGACGGTCAGGATGGCAATGATGAGCATGCCGTAGAGACCGGAACCCACACCACCAGGGCTAATCTCACCCAGCAGCATGTTCAGCATGAGCATGCCACCAGCCAATGGCGAGTAGCTGGAATGGAAGCTGTCCACCGCGCCTGTCGACGTCATGGTCGTGGTCACCGCAAAGAAAGAACTCGGCAGTACGCCGAAGCGCAGTTCCTTGCCCTCCATGCCGCCACCTTGGAAGGCCTGCAATGCAGTCTCGCTGGACATAACAACAGCCAGAGAGATGAAGTAGAGCACCGCCATGGTGGAAAGAATTGCCCAGCCCTGGCGCTTGTCACCGATGATGACACCGAATGCCCTGGTCAGCGACACCGGAATCAGCAGGATAAGGAAGATCTCCAGCATGTTGGTCCACGCATTTGGGTTCTCAAACGGGTGCGCGGAGTTGGCATTGAAGTAGCCACCGCCGTTGGTGCCCAGTTCTTTGATGACCTCCTGCGACGCCACGGCACCGCCTGGGATGGTCTGGCTACCACCGGTGACAGTCTGGACAGTCTGTGGAGCCGAGAAATTCTGGATGGCACCCTGCGAAATCAGCAGGATTGCACCGATGGCGGCGATGGGCAGCAGTACACGCAGGACGGTGCGGGTCAGATCTACCCAGAAGTTGCCGATATTGCCGTCACCGTGGCGGTTGGCCAGGCCGCGAACCAGCGCCACCGCCACTGCAATACCGACTGCAGCGGAGACGAAGTTTTGCACTGCCAGGCCAGCCATCTGAGTTAGCACCGTCATGGCTTCCTCACCGGAGTAGGACTGCCAGTTGGTGTTGGTTGTAAACGACACCGCGGTGTTCCAGGCCTGGTCCGGAGAGACCGGGCCCTTACCGTGGTTTAGCGGTAGCCACTGCTGAACTCGCTGCAGCAGGTAGACGAAGATGACGCTGACCGCAGAGAAACTTAGGACACTGGCGGTGTACTTCGTCCAGTGCTGGTTGGCCTCTGGGCGCACACCGATGGCGCGGTAGAAGCCACGTTCAATACCCAAGTTCTTGTCAGTGGTGAATACCCGCCCCATGTAGTTGCCGAGCGGGATGTACAGGATGGCCAGTGCAGCCATCACGATGATTACCGGGACGAATCCCATAATGACGTTGCTCACGAGAATCGCTCCGGATCAATCAGGGCGACCAGGACATAGCCCAGTGCAGCCAAACCTAAAATGGCGCCGACGATCAATTCCCACGTCATAGTTTCTTCACCGCCTTGGCGCAGCCCTGCAGCAGCAGAAAGGCCGCGACGGTGAGTAGCAGAAGTAAAATGTCTACGAACATGACAGTTACTAAAACACTCATACCTACCGTGGCGGGCGGCTATTAACGCTTTTTTAACACCCTCCTGAACTGGGGTTATGCACTTTGAAGTGCGCGAATGCACCTCTGATTAAGAAAGTGCCAATGCAAATTTCGAAATCCATACCCACACTTCACGCCACCTATGGCACCTCATGCCAGCTGCGGAGGTGCCACGAAGTGACACAGATGTCGTGAAGTGCGGGGTGGTGGTGGGAGAGGCCCTCGACCGGCTGCAGCCGTGCACAACCTGGTAGCCGTACACAGCCCAGGACAGCCAAATACAGCTAATCCGACCCCTGACACGAAAAACCGGGGACCACGCTTACTACGTGATACCCGGTTTGTAAATGGATTGAGGTAGGTCGAATCAGCCGACCTGAAACAGCCGACCTGAAACTACCGTCCTGCTACTAGCAACCTAGAGGCGACTGGCTGTCCAGCCGATGCTATTTAATCCTCTGGTGCGAGCTCGCTTTCGGTCACCCACTTGTGGTTCTTCATGGTCATACCATCGTCATCGATATCAACCATGTAGACCGGCTCCTGGGTGGAGTAGTCAACAGTGCCCTTGGCACCCTTCATGCCCGCCATATGCTCGGCATTGATGGTGATCTCGGAGCCGTCGGCAAGCGGAGCTTCGCCTGGATTCTCCAGCTCCTCATGGACAACCCAACGGTGATCCTTCACCGGCTCACTGCCGTCGGTCGGGGTGTAGGACACGGAGTATGTGGTGGTATTGAAAACGCCGACAACCTTGCCGTCAGCACCCTTCATACCCGGCATGTGATCAGCCAGAACCTTCACTTCACTGCCAACCGGGAACTTCGCGTTGTCAGCCGGAACCATTCCCTCGGGAGCCGGGCCGCCATCGGCCGGGTGGTCATGGCCAGCCATCGCATCGTCATCATGGTCACCATCGTCACCGTGGTCGCCATGGTCATCGGCATCGTCCATATCGTCCATGTCCTCAGAGCTAGTGACCGTTGCCGACGTGCTGGTCTCGCTAACAGTGCTGCTTGCCTCAGTATTGGCCGAATCATCGGAGGAGCAACCGGCCAGCGCAAGCACGCTGGCGGCACCCGCGGCTACGAGAGCATTAAGTGGTCGAATATTCTTTGCCATGGTCAAGCTCCTTTGTTGTTGATGTCAATCAATCTATGCCCTCACCCTAACAACGCTCCCCCAGCGTCACCAGGGCTTATCGCCCTCGGCGAACGCTGATAGTCCAGCCAGCCTCGCCGGTCTGTTCAAAATTGGTGACCTCATGACCGTCCTTGGCCGCCCACCGCGGAATCGCATCCGTGGCCTGTGTGCAGTCGAATGGAATCACCAGTTCCTCACCAATCTCGATTTTGCCGATCGCATCCTTGGCTTCAATCAGCGGGAATGGGCACACAGCACCGACGGTGTCGAGCTCGTAACGCCCATTACCCAACGGTTTCAGCTTGCCGTCATCCTGCTTGACGACGTCCCTGTCGAGCAACGCAACCGGCGCCACAGCAAAGGAACCAGCCAGCGGGGATACCTCGGTGCCAGCGGCACCGTCACTGTTCGGCAAGGAAATAGGAGAGGTTGCCGATACCGCAGTGGAGTTGTTGGTCGAGGAGGTACTCGGGGCGTCGTTAAGCGAAGGTGCCGGAGCGGACGGCTTCAGCCAGAGCTTTGCGGCGAGCGCGACACCTGCGGCGATGGATGCGAGCGCGAGCCAGCCCTGGTAGCTAAACAGCGAGGTCTGGACCATGCCGTTGCCGACTGTGCAACCGCCGGCCCAGGCGGCACCGACACCCATGAAGATGCCGCCGACCACGGAGCGAGCGCCCTGCGTGGCGTCCGGGACGCGGAGGCGGAATTCGCCCGAGGCCTTGGCGGCGATGAAGGAGCCGACAAGGATGCCGAGGACGAGGAGTGCGCCCCAGTCGAGACGCTCGAGGTCGCCGGTGACGACGAAGTTGGCGAGGTTGGCCGACGGAGTGGTGATGCCGAGGCCGTCGTTGCGGCCGGTAGCGGCGGACAGCGGCCATGCGATAACACCGAGAACACCGACGGCGACAGCGGTGGCGTACACGTGCCAGGGCTTTTCGGCCAGAATGTGCGCCAGGCCAGACTTGCGCGGAGGCAGAGTTACCGGTCGCGGGCCGGAGAATTCCTCACGCAGGAAACGCACGGCCAGGTAAGCGGTAAGCGCGATCAGCGCGATTGCCAGTGGCCAAATGCTAATGCCCAGCGATGCATGAATGCTGGTCAATTCCACAGTGCGGGACTTCAGGGCATCGTTGACGCCGCTGAGGAAACCTGTCTTCATAGCGGCTGCGGACAGTGCGTAAAAGACCAGGGCGATCCAGGAACCAATCAGACCTTCACCGGAGCGGTACCACGTGCCCGAGGCGCAACCGCCAGCCAGCACGATGCCCAGGCCAAAGATGACACCACCGATAATGACGGCCAGCGGTGCCAAGTCGTTGTATTCGGGAGTAATAACGCCGGCGCTGGTCAGTGTTGCCAGGCCGACTGCGTGGACGGAAATAACAATAAGTAGCGCGACAAAGCCGCGCCAGCTGCGTTGAGTGAAAATATCGCGCAAGAAGCCGGTGACGCAGAAGCGCCCGCGCTGCATAACGAAGCCGAGCGCAGCACCCAGCACTAGTCCTGTGATGAGCATGGAAGCAGTTCTCCTAGTTTTAATGAACAGACCTGTCTATCTGGTGGTTAGGAAACTACTTTATACGCACTGAAAAGTCCAGATTTATTGTGTTTTTGCAGGACAGCCCCACCCCCTACTAGACAGACCGAACCGTATATAACACTGTCGTCCAGGACGAATTCACCACTCCGAGTTCCGCTTTGTGGCAGTGTGGAAAATTGTGAGTGCAAAAAGTTTCGCGATGACCCCGATACAGCGATTTCTTGTGCTGCGCTCCATAATCGATTTGCCTTTTACCCGGACATTCGCCATCGACGCGAAGCAGGTCGTGGAGATATCAGGCGTTGCCCGGCTCAGCGAGCTCAACGCGAAAAACACCGTGGTCATCGACAGTTTGCGCGCGCTCGCGCACACCACTAGGCAGGACTTTTACGCCATCGATGACGCCGCCGAGGCGCTGGGCACTGCACTCCGCATGGCAGTGTCCTCCAGACAGCTACTGTGGTTCAGCTCGATTCCTGAAAGCGATGTGGACAAGGTGTGCGCAATCCTCGGTGAGGACCTTGTGCACGTGGTTGGCCCGGCATTGGCCGTCGACAAGCTCAATGACGACATTCTGGAAGTTCCCGCTGCGCTGAAGCGCCGCGGCGAACCGCTCGTTCCCATCGCACTCTCGCCGACTGCGCTAGTGCAAGCGTGGTCGAATGGCTCGCGCGAGCAGCAAAAACTGCTGGCGTACCTGCTCGAAGGCACCAACACATTGGTGATGGAGAGCAAAAATCTGCATGCACTGCGCAAAGTCGGGGCGAATCTCATCGAGCGCAACTTGATCTGGCGGCTGCTCTACAACCCCAAGGTGCTGGCGTATCTGGTGGTGCTTATCTACTCATCGCTGCGCGCGCTACCAGTAGTTTTTGTCCCCGGTTTCCACGGCAATGTCTGGGTGCTCTGGACTATCGACATCATCACAGCAATCCCCTACACCTGGGGAATTGTAGAAATGCTCACCGGCAGCTCATTCTGGCGCCGCATGCTGGGACTTCTGGTCACCCTGGTGACTTTTATCTCGCCGTATGTCTATTTCTGGTTCAATGGCCGCGACTACCCCGTGTGGGTCACGGCCTTCGTCATTGCCATGATCGTGGGTGCCTTCGCTGTCGAATTCATCCGCTGGTTACGCGACCGCCTCATCCACGCAATCCTGCACCAGCTGCCCGCCGCTAGCGTCCAGTAAACGAGCGCCGCACGCCACCGACAATCAGCCACGCACCGGCGGCGACGTTGACGGCTACCATCGCATGGCTCGCCGTCATGCTTAACGACGCCGCTTTCGTCACAATTGCGATAAGCAGGCCTGTCGTGGCAATCCAAACAAACGTTGCAGCAATGTTGCCTGCCTTGCCGCGTTGCACGCGGAACGGGTGCGTGTAGTGCAGTGGCACCAGCGTCATTGCGCTGAAGAGGACAATTGCGGAAATACACACCGCCATTGGCGCATTCCACACCCACAGCAGAACTGCCACAATATTCCACGCTGCTGGGAAACCAACGAAGTAGTAGTCACCGGACTTGGCGGCTTCGTTGGCATAACAGAACATCGAGGAGACCAACACCACGATGGCCAGGAAAATTGCCAGTGGACGTGGCCCCAGCGGCAGGTACATGACCATGAACGCTGCAGGAATGGCCGTCCACGTGAGGTAGTCGACAATATTGTCCACCACCGCGCCGTTAAACCAGGGCACGACTTCCTTAATGTGATGCTTACGCGCCATGTTGCCGTCAACACCATCGACGACAAGTGCGATACCCAGCCAGAGCCACATCCATTCCGGTTTGTCGTCGAGAAGCGCCACTACCGCCAGGGTTGCCCACACTAAACCAGTCAGCGTGAACCCGTGAACCGCCCAGGCGATGGCATGCTGCCTCCGCGTGAAGGTCTTGGTGACGGATGAGCTGGCGTTATCGGGATTAGTAGTAGCGAGCACGGCGATTGTCCTTCAAAGAGCAAAAAGCGTACAACTACGAAATCTCTATCGCAGTTGTACGCCGACTCGATTTTTCAATCGGTGAGTATAACGGCTAAGCACCGGAATCCTGTATTTTTGACCGAATCCCTAGCGCCGGTCCTCAAACCAGCCGGTGACAGCCGGTGCCGTGTTCTCGTACACTAACTTGGCCTCGGTGTACTCCTCCAGGCCGGTCGGACCCAGCTCGCGGCCAATACCGGACTGACCGAAGCCACCCCACTCGGCCTGTGGCAGGTACGGACCGAAGTCGTTAATCCACACAGTGCCGTGGCGCAGACCACGGGAAACCCGCTCGGAGACCTCTCGGTTAGAGGTCCAGACCGCACCGGCCAGACCATAGTTGGTGTCGTTGCCAATCTCGATAGCCTCATCAACCGTGGTGAAGGTCTCCACTGTCACGACCGGGCCAAAGGCTTCGTCGTGGACGCAGTCCATCTCGCGGGTGACCTGGTCAATCACGGTTGGGAGGTAGAAGTAGCCGTCGTCAAGCGAACCGGAACCATCAGCGGTAGCGCCGGTGGCGACCTCGCCGCCCACACGCACGCGCGCACCCTGCTCACGAGCGCGGTCGACATATGCGGCGATCTTGTCCAGGTGCTGCTTGGAAATTAGCGCGCCGGTCTCAGCCTTCTGATCCAGCGGACCACCGAGCTTGATGTGCCCGGCGCGCTCGACCAGATCATCAACGAACTTCTCCGCGATGGACTCTTCGACCACCAAGCGAGCACCCGCCGAGCACACCTGACCAGAGTGCAGGAATGCGGCGTTCAGAGCATTGTCGAGCGCAGCCTCGTAGTCGGCATCGGCGAAGATAATGTTCGGGTTCTTGCCGCCGAGCTCGAGCGCGACCTTCTTGACAGACTTCGCCGCCTCACCAGCGATGATCTTGCCCGTGACCAGACCACCGGTGAAGGAGACCATGTCCACACGCGGATCCGACGACAGCGGTGCGCCGGCCTCAGCACCAGCACCGGTGATGAGGTTGGCGACACCCGCCGGAACGCCCAGGTCATCGATGACATGCATCAGCAGAATTGCCGTGTGCGGAGTCAGCTCCGCAGGCTTGAGCACAAACGTATTGCCCGTGGCCAGCGCCGGTGCGACCTTCCAGGCAGTCTGCAGCAGTGGGTAGTTCCACGGCGTGATCAAACCACAGACACCGACCGGTTCACGCACGATGCGCGCGACGACGGTCGGGTCATCAGCATCAACGAGACGACCAGCATCATTGCCGGCCAGCTTTCCGAAGTATTCAAAGCAGGCGATGATGTCATCCATATCAGCTGCTGCCTCCGGCAGCCGCTTGCCGGTATCCATTGCCTCTGCCCAGGCAAATTCATCCTTGCGCTCCCTAATGGCAGCACCGATGTCGAGCACCAGCTTGCTGCGCTCGGACGTGCTCCATGAGGCCCAGGAGCCTTCCCCGGTACGTCGGAAAGCGGCGTCCGCGGCGGCGATGGCGCGATCGGTGTCGGTGGCGTCGGCTTCGGCGACCTCAGCGATAAAGGAGCCGTCGGCAGGGCACTCGATGGTGCGAGTCTTGCCAGCAGCTGCGGCGGACCAACTGCCGTTGATAAACAGCGTGGCCGCGCCTTCGTGGGATGCGGCGGTCTCGGGTGCGAGCGCCTTGTCAGTAGTTGAAGGCTTAAAGGTCATTTAAGAATCCTCCTTGGTGTAGTCATCAGACCATTCTCGAACAGGATCGGCATTGTCGGACAAGTCTGACGTGCCCGGCAGATCCGCCTGCATGTGTAGGAATTCCATATGTCGTTCGTAGAGATCAAGCACGTCGGAGATGAGCTGTTCCTGGGTGTAGCCGTAGATGTCGTACCCCAGCGAACCGGTCAGCGTGAAGACCTCGAGGCGGTAGTAATAGCGGTCGGCATCACTGTCCAGGTGTATCACGCCGGCGAAAGACGGTGTCGGGTACTGAACTGGATAAATCTGGTAGCGGAAGTCCTTCTCATCACCAAACCCGATATGCAGATCGATCTGATCGATGTCCAGATCCTCCACTGGTTCACGATGCAGCTGGACTTCTGCGCCACGGTCGCGAATAGCCTCTGCAACCTGCTCAAGTGCGGGTTGAGCGACTCTGTCGAGGTAGCGCATGACCGGTTTCTTATCCGGGAAAGTCATCGAACGAGCAAGTCGCTTGCGCCAATCGCCCTGTTCCCCATCGACGGCGCGTCCCGACATTGCACCGTGGAGCGCTCGGCGCGTGGAATCCTGCTGTAACAGCTCCAAGCGGAGAGATTTAAACAGGCCGTACATCACCAAATAAATGACAAATGCAAACGGCAGACCCATAACAATCGTTGCCGACTGCAGCGTTGGAATACCACCGACATACAGCATGGCGATGGTCAGAACACCGACCACAACGGCCCAGAAAATTCGAGTCCACTTCTTACCATCCTGCTGCGTATCGGTGATCTTCGAGGTGAAGTTACTCATCACCAATGCAGCGGAGTCCGCCGACGTGATGTAGAGCAGCAGACCAATCAGCGATGCCACAGCGGCGACCATAGTTGGGGCTGGGTACTGCTCAAGCAGCAGATAGAAGGCACGCTCTGGGTGCTCCAGGGCAGTCTGACCGAACTCAGAGTCACCACCGATAACCAGATCCAGTGCGGAGTTACCGAACACCGAGACCCACATCAGCACGAAGATAAAAGGAATAGTCAACGTACCGGCGACGAATTGACGCAGGCTGCGGCCACGGGAAATGCGGGCCAGGAAGAGACCGACAAACGGCGCCCAGGCCACCCACCAGGCCCAGAAGAATAGGGTCCAGGAGTTCAGCCATTCCTGTGCATCCGAGAATGCATAGGTGTCCATAGTCATCGACGGGAACTTAGAGACGTACTCGCCGACATTCATCACCAGTGCATCAAACAGGAATGCCGTGCGACCCGTGACCAAGATGTAGAGCATCAGACCGATGGCCAGACCAACATTGAGCTCAGACAGACGGCGAATGCCCTTGTCCACGCCCGAGACCGCCGAGGCAATGGCCACCGAAACAGCCACCACAATCAGAGCAATCTGCCAGGACGTGCTTTCCGAAACACCGAATAGCACGCGCAGACCGTAGTTCAGCTGGACGACGCCGATACCCAGCGAGGTCGCAACACCGAAAACGGTACCCAGCATGGCCGAGATTTCGACCGCTTCACCAGCTGGACCATGGATGCGCTTGCCGATGATTGGGTAGAGCGCCGAACGGATGGTCAGCGGCATGTTCAAACGGTAGGCAAAGTAACCAAACGCCATACCCATCAAGGCGTAGAGCGCCCAACCGGTCACACCGTAGTGAAACAGTGTGAAGACCACGGCTTGGCGTGCGGCCTCGATAGTTTCAGCATCGCCGGTTGGCGGTCCGTAATACTGCGCCACCGGCTCCGCCACCGAGAAAAACAGCAGGTCGATGCCGATACCCGCAGCAAAGAGCATGGACGCCCAGGAAAAGAGACCAAACTGTGGCTTCGCGTGATCAGGACCCAGCTTGATGTGGCCGGTTCGCGAGATGGCGATGTAGAGCATGAACAGCACAGCCACTGTTGCCGTCACGATATAGAACCAGCCAAAGTTCTTAGACACCCAGGCGACAATGCCGGCTAGCGTGTCTGCCGCGTTGTCCGGAGCAAAAATCGCCCACAGAGCAATGGCGAGGATGCCGACGCCCGAAATAATAAATACTGGCCAGTTGACCTCGGGCTCAGGAGTCGCGCCAACACTCGCAGGTTGCGACTGCTTGTGCAGCAATCGTTGTAATTGATGTGGCGATGATGATTTCTCCTCCGTCGCCTTTTCAGTTGGCGGAGTATCAGACATAGGAAAATCCTTCATATTTGGGGACTAATCCAGGATACCTAGACTGAAAAATCACTCAAATCGCAAAACCGATTCAGAGAATTTTTTCCACCGAGGATGATGTCAACTACCTGCATATTTGCGCACTTTTCAATGCTTTAAAACTCTTTCTAACTGGAATTGAATACCAGTTATATGCCATCCTGGATAGGTCAAGGGTATCTGAGTTAGAGTTCGCGACTGCTGTTTTTAACACCAACATATAGGGGTTGGTTTTAAATAGACATTTCAACGGACTCGTATTTGACTCGTTTTGGTTCAAATTTTCCGAATTGCCCTTTAGCCCATCCGCTACAGATTGGTCAACAACCTACGGAGGTACACCAGAACATGGGAACTTTCCCGGCAGTTTTCAACTTCGGTAAGAAGCGCAGCACAAATGCAGTTGAGCACCGCGATGTCGTCATCGTAGGCGCAGGTTCAGCTGGCTCCGTGCTTGCCAATCGTCTCTCCGCTGACCAGACTCAGCAAGTCCTGGTACTCGAAGCTGGCCGTATGGACTCCCTCTGGGATCTCTACATTCACATGCCATCGGCATTTTCCTTCCCAATCGGTAACAAGTACTACGACTGGCAGTACGAATCCGAACCGGAACCGGAGATGAACGGCCGCCGCATCTACCACGCTCGCGGTAAAGTCGTCGGCGGCTCTTCCTCTATTAACGGCCAGATTTACCAGCGCGGTAACCCCATGGACTACGACAAGTGGGGCGACACCAAGGGCCTGGAGAACTGGGGCTGGAACCATGTGCTGCCGTACTTCAAGCGCATGGAAAATGCACTCGGCTCCGATAAGGACGATCCACGCCGTGGCCACGACGGTCCGCTGCGCATGAAGCGCGGCCCGGCCGATTCCCCGCTGTTCAAGGCTTTCTTCAAGTCCGTGCAGCAGGCTGGCTACAACTACACCCCGGATGTCAACGGCTACCGCCAGGAGGGCTTCGGCCCGTTCGATGCCAACATCGATAAGGGCCGCCGCCTCTCTGCCGCCCGTGCCTACCTGCACCCGGCACTGGAGCGCCCGAACCTGGAGCTGCGCACTCGCGCCCAGGTCAGCCGCATCCTGTTCGAAGGCACCAAGGCTGTCGGCGTTGAGTACACCTGGAAGGGTCGCACCCGCCAGGTCCGTGCGGATAAGGTCATTCTCTGTGGTGGCGCTTTCAACTCTCCGCAGCTGCTCGAGGTCTCGGGCGTCGGCGATGAAAAGATTCTAAATGCCGCCGGTGTGAACGTCGTCAAGCACCTGCCTGGCGTCGGCGAGAATCTGCAGGACCACCTGGAGGTTTACATTCAGTACAACGCCACCAAGCCGGTGTCCTCGCAGCCGTACCTGGACAAGTGGCGCTGGCCATTCATCGGTCTGTGGTGGCTGCTGACTCACAAGGGGCCGGTAGCGACCTCGCACTTCGAGGGCGGCGGCTTCGCACGCTCCAACGACAAGGAGCCCTACCCGAACCTGATGTTCCACTTCCTGCCGCTGGCTATGCGTTACGACGGCACGAAGATCGACAGCCCCCACGGTTTCCAGTTCCACGTTGGCCCGATGTACTCGGACGCCCGTGGCCATGTCCACATCAAGTCCTCGGACATCAACGTCAAGCCGTCCATTCTGTTTAACTACCTGTCCACTGAGCAGGATCGTCGTGAGTGGGTCGAGGCAGTCCGTGTTTCCCGCAAGCTACTGGATACCCCGGCAATGAAGGAATACACCGACGGTGAGATTTCCCCGGGCGCGGATGTCCAGACCGATGAGGAAATCCTCGAGTGGGTCCGCCGCGACGCTGAGACCGCACTGCACCCGTCGTGCACTTGCAAGATGGGCCCGGTCTCCGATGAGATGGCCGTGGTCGATCCGGAGACCATGCAGGTGCATGGTACCGAGGGCCTCTACGTCGTCGACGCATCGGTCATGCCGGGCATTACCAACGGCAATATCTACGCTCCGACCATGATGATTGCGGAAAAGGCCGCCGACCTCATCGCTGGCAAGAATCCGCTGGCACCGCAGGACATTCCGTTCTACCGGGCTGGCCAGGGCATGCCGCTGGATCCGCCGGAGGATACCAAGTAGTCCTGAGTGTTTTCCCTGCACATGCGGGGTTAATTGTGGGCGGATTGTAAGGCGGCAATCCGCCCACGGTGCTACTGTCACCCCATGAGCAGTACAGTCACCTCATCCCTGGAAAAACTACGACGCTCATCAATCATCCTGGCACCGATGGCTGGTGGCCCGTCCACACCAGAGCTCGTCGCTGCCGTCTCTAACGCCGGCGGGATTGGTACGCTCGCCGCCGGATATCTCACTGCCGAGAAGCTCGCTGAACAGGCACGTCGGACGCACGCGCTGCTTGACGACGGCAAAGGTTTCGGCATCAACCTCTTCTGCCCGAATACCACTGATATCGCCCCTGGTGGGACCTCCGAGGGGGAACGTGCTCAGTGGACGGTTTTCCGCAATCAGCTACAGCCTGTTGCGGAGCGCTTTGATGTCGAGTTGCCTGATACTCCGACCTGGTCGGATGACTATTTCACTGAAAAAATCGAGGCCATTTTGGCCGATGATCTCCTGTCCGACCCGAGTGCGCTGGAGTTTGTCTCCTTCACCTTTGGTTACCCGGATGAAGAGGTCATCGCTCGAGTAAAAGACTCTGGCCGCAAGGTCGTGTTGAATGCGACCTCGATTGAGGGCGTGCAGGCGGCCGCGGCAGCCGGTGCAGATCGCATCGTCTTGCAGGGCCTAGCTGCTGGAGGTCACCGCGCATTCGTTGCCGGTAAGGATTCATCTGACAACATTGGCGCTTCGGTAGTAGAGCTTGCTCAGGCCGTGTCCGAGGCGTGCAAGGTCACTGATGTGCCCATCATCGCCGCAGGTGGGGTTGGTAACCGAGATGACGTCGTCACGCTTTTGGAAGCCGGCGCGGCGGCCGTACAAGTAGGCACGCGGTTCCTCACTACGGCGGAGGCGGGTACGAAGGAAACGCACTGGCGCGCGCTGTTTGAACTCGCAGAGCGCAATACAGTTTTAACGCATGCGTTTTCCGGCAAGCCTGCGCGCGCCATTGAGAACACTTTCACACGGGATTTTTCCGCGGCGGCCCCAGAGCTGTATCCGCAGTTGCACTACCTGACCACGCCGATTCGCGGTGCTGCGAATAAGGCGGGCGACCCTGAGTATCTCAATCTGTGGGCGGGTATCGCGTTTGCGCAGTGCGAGGATCAATATGCGGCGGATGTCGTTGCGGAGTTGTCCAGCTCGGCTGAGTAAAGCCGACTAGCTCTGTACATACGAAAAATGACCAGCCACGGGCATACATCGTGGCTGGTCATTTGCCTTTATTTATGACGACTGCATTTATGACGACAACGCAGTTTCGGCTTAGGCGTCCAGCAGCCAGTCATTCGGGCTGAACAGCTCGAAGTGGACGTTGCTGCGGTCAATACCGCGATCCGCAAGCTGCTGGCGGATGGCCTGCAGGAAGCCGTTACCACCACAGAGGTAGAACTGAGCGCCCTCCGGCAGCTCAACCTTGCTCAGATCCATGAGATCCGGCTCGTACCAGACCTGCTGGCGAGCATTGGCCAGAGCAGAGACGGCATTGTCACGCTCTGCACGCAGGGCATCGGCATTCTCAGCGCGGTCAGCATGCAGGACGACGACATCACGCTTGGAGTCGGCGGCCACCAGGGCATCCAGCATGCCAATCATCGGGGTGGCACCGATACCTGCGGAAATAAGCACCACCGGATCGTCGGACTTAGTATCCAGAACCAGGTCACCTGCTGGCAGGGAGATCTCGATGGCATCGCCTGGCTGCACCTTTTCCCACAGCTGAGTGGAAACCTCGCCGGCCGGCAGGTCCTCGGAAGCGTCGACACGACGAACTGCGAAGGTCAGCTCGCCTTCCTTGCCGCCGACTAGGGAGTACTGACGCAGCTGGCGGGCGCCGTCCGGCATGGTCTGACGCACGGAGATGTACTGTCCCGGAAGGTAGGAAACCGGGGTGTCGTCGTCAAGCTTGACGGAGAAGACTGCGACATCGTCGCCACGCTCTTCACGGGAGACGACATGAGCGGCGCGGAAGACATCGCCGGCTTCGACGCCGAGGTCATCGTAGAGGCCCTTTTCGAAGTCAATGAGAACGCGCTGCATCTCCAAGTAGACGGCATCCCATGCGTCGCGGACGGCGCCCTGGAAGACCTCCGGAGTCAGAACTTCTTCAATGGCGTCGAAGAGGTGCTTGTGAACAATTGCGTACTGCTCCGGCTTGATGCCGACCGAGATGTGCTTGTGGCCAATGCGGGAAAGCAGCTCCTCCGGTGCCGGGGCATCCGGGTTGACCAGGGTTGCGGCGAAGGTAGCGACCGATGCGGCCAGGGCTTTCTGCTGTGCACCCTGCTTCTGGTTGCCGCGGTTGAAGGTATCGGCAATGAGCTCCGGGTGAGCGGTGAACATGCGGTTGTAGAAGATCGGAGTGATCTTCTCAATGTTGGCACCGACGATTGGGAGCGTCTGGGTGATAACTTCGTTCTGTTCAGGGGTTAGAGCGGACTTGGATACGTTGAGGTTTGGCATGCGTTCAACGTAACACTTAATTGCGCATCTTATCTACGCATTATCGTGTGATGGGGGTAATAGTTTCTCTCACCACTGTGAAATTTCAGGGGCTAACCTGCAGAAACACTGCGGGCCCTCACCCCCGTTAATTCTTCGAAACAGGCTGCAAATTGAGCTTAGTGCGCCCCTCTACACCGTCGTCGAAGCCGCTATTGGACGCTGCCGGAGGGATTAAATCGGAGATCAAAACCGGATCCAGAGAAGCGAAGAAAGCCTCCTGTGCATCCGCCAATTTGCCGCGCAAAATGCACGCTGGCAGCAATGGACAGTTGGTTCCGACACAGTCCACAACTTCGTTATTTTCCAGGATTCGCAACAGCTTGCCCACAGACTCATCCATTGCGGAATCACGCAGGTAAATGCCACCGTTACGCCCTTTAACCGCGTCGAGGAAACCGAGCTCCACTAGACGCGAGACCACCTTAGAAACATGTGCACGCGAGGCGTTGAGAGACTCCGCCACCTCCGCAGCGGTGTACTTGCGCCCCGGCTCCCCCATAGCCATCAGTGTGATGACACGCAGACCCAAATCAGAGAAAAGCGTCAATTGCATTGCGTGCCATCCTTCCTTGTCCAGCCTGCTCCGGCTGACATTACTATTGCGCGCGGATAGTTAAACGTCAATTACTAATTTAGTTGACGCATTTAAACGCACAACCACCCCCTGCAGGGCAGATGCCGCAGGGGGTGACGTGAAACCTTAGAGGATTAGCTAGCTGCTAGTCTTCCAGGCTCTTTTCGATACGTGCCTTGAGAGCGTCGAACTCGTCCCAGACCTCCTGCGGAACACGGTCGCCGAGGAACTTCAGCCATTCCTCATTGTCCGGCAGGTCGCCCTGCCACTTAGCGGCCGGTGCCTTCAGTGCTTCCTTGACATCGTCGAAGTCGATGTCAAGGCCGGTCAGGTCCAGATCTTCAGCCTTTGCGGTGTGACCAACGACGGTCTCCTTGGCGCCAACGCGGCCCTCAATGCGGTCAATAATCCACTTGAGAACGCGGGAGTTGTCGCCGAAGCCCGGCCACAGGAAGCGGCCGTCTTCGCCGCGGCGGAACCAGTTAACCAGGAAGACCTCTGGCATCTTGTCGCCGCCCTTGACACCCATGTTGATCCAGTGCTGCAGGTAGTCACCGACGTTGTAGCCGATGAACGGCAGCATTGCCATCGGGTCATGGCGAAGGGAGCCGACCTTTGCCTCAGCGGAAGCTGCGGTCTGGCCGGAAGCCAGGGTTGCACCGATGAAGGTTGCGTGGTTCCAGGACAGAGCCTGGGTTACCAGCGGCACGGTGTCCGGACGGCGGCCACCGAAAAGAATTGCGTCAATCGGGACACCCTGCGGGTCGTCGTACTCCGGTGCAGCAACCGGGCACTGCGAAATCGGGGTGCAGTAACGGGAGTTCGGGTGCGAGGACAGCTCGTCGGAATCCGGGGTCCAGTCATTGCCCTTCCAGTCAATGAGGTGCTCCGGCTTGCCTTCCATGCCCTCCCACCAGACATCGCCATCGTCGGTCAGAGCGACGTTGGTGAAGATGGTGTTACCGGCCTCCATGGTCTTCATGGCGTTCGGGTTCGAGGAGTAGTTGGTGCCCGGTGCGACACCGAAGAAGCCGTTCTCCGGGTTCACAGCGTACAGACGGCCGTCCTCGCCGAACTTCAGCCATGCGATGTCGTCGCCGACGACCTCAGCCTTCCAGCCTTCGATGGTCGGGGTGAGCATAGCGAGGTTGGTCTTACCACATGCAGACGGGAATGCTGCAGCGATGTGGTAGGCCTTGCCCTCCGGGTTGGTCAGCTTCAGGATGAGCATGTGCTCAGCCATCCAGCCCTCTTCCTTAGCCATAACGGAAGCGATACGCAGTGCGTAGCACTTCTTGGCCAGGATGGCGTTTCCGCCGTAACCGGAACCGTAAGACCAAATCTCCTTGGTCTCCGGGAACTGGGTGATGTACTTCTCATCGTTGCACGGCCAAGCGACGTCCTCCTGGCCCTCCTCCAGCGGAGCACCAACGGAGTGCAGCGCGTGAACAAAGTCGCCGTCCGGACCAATCTTGTCCAGGGCATCCTTACCCATGCGAGTCATAATGCGCATGGACAAAACGACGTACTCGGAGTCGGTCAGCTGAACACCCAGCTTCGGCTCCGGGTCAGTAATCGGACCCATGCAGAACGGAACGACGAACATGGTGCGGCCCTTCATGGAACCGCGGTAGTGCTCGGTCATTTCCTTCTTCAGCTCGACCGGATCCGCCCAGTTATTGGTCGGACCAGCGTCCTCTTCCTTCTCAGAAGCGATGAACGTGCGGGACTCCACACGAGCAACGTCCTTCGGGTTCGAGCGGGCAAGGAAAGAATTCGGGCGCTTTTCCTCATTCAGCTTGATGAAAGTTCCCTTATCCACCAAGTCCTGGGAAAGGCGATTCCACTCTTCCTCCGAGCCATCGGCAAAGACAACCTTATCTGGCTGGGTCAGCTCTGCGACCTCGGCAATCCAGCGCAGCAGTTCGGCGTTCTCGGTCGGGGCCTGGCCCTCGAGACCAGGAATAGAAGGTGCGGACATCAGTTCTCCTGACTCATTGATTCGCGTCTTGATTTAAGGCTACCGGGGGTTAGAGAAAGTTGCCGGACCCCACATCGGCATCAGCCCCAATCCCTGTTTTGTAGACATGGCAGTAATCGCTTCACAGCAGACTATTTCTTCTGCAGTATTTAGGCTACCTGTTTATTTACGGCCGTGACCTGCGATTAAGGGCAGCCTCACCATACCTAGACGGGGATGTGAACAATCACTCACCTATTACCCCCATTTGTAAGCAACGAGAACACAGTCACCCGCATCGGACTGTCCCGAAAAGGACGAGAGGGCGCTAACGCCAGCTGCCCCGCGCGTCCCGCTCCCACGAGTACGCATCCCACTGCCCTACCGACTCAGCCAACTCCGCACTATCCCCCGACGCCGACTCCGCCCCAGAACCATCGGCCTGATCCGCACTCCAGGACTCCCACGTGCCGTCAAAGCGCACAGTTGTCACATGGTCCACCGTGCCGTCACCGTCTAAATCCGAGTAGATCGACAACCCGGAATCGTCGGCAAGCGTAATTGAGCCCTCATCGTCGCCGAGGTCGTAGAGCTGACCGTCGATTTCCACGACAAGCCCCGCCCCGTCGACATCCATCAACCGACTGTCTATCGGCGTCGCACCATCCAACCCGCACGGCATACCGGCCGGTTGGTTTGCAAACACGCCATCGGTAACCGGCTGCTCGGAAAAATACTGCAGCAAGGAAAATTCAGCCATTTCTATTTCCCCCTATTTACCCAGGTCATCGCTATCTATTGGTTGGCCCGACGTAGTTTGCCAATTGCTCTATTCGCCACCCCTGGCCTCGCGCACCGAGCGCCTCGCGCACCGCGACTTCCACCGCCTGCTGCCAGCGCCGCCGCAAGTGGGCCAGGTAGTTCGCGCGCCATTGCGCGGAACGCTGTTTCGCGTTACGACGAACTGTTGCGCCCACCGCCACAACCGCGACGATCAACCCCACCACCAGCGCGGCCCCAACCGCCACCGCCGGCGGCAGCCCCACCCACGTCAACAACCTGTGGACGACCCTCACCGCAGCAACGGCAACACCCAGGGATGCCACGGCCACCACTGCCTCCACCACGTAGTTTGGTCGCGCTGGGCGCTCCGGCGCGGGAACAGCGGTGTCCACATCGAGGCCCAGTTCATCACCACACCACTGTTTCAACCGCGCCGCAGCGCTCTCCGCCCGGCTCCGCAGCGACTCGGCATCCGCAGCCTCTTGCTCAGCCAACTCCTGCAGCGCCTCCCAAACAGCGCTTTCGGCAGCCACCTGGAGTTTTCGCTGCAATCGCGCCGCCGCACCGGCTGCGCGCGATCGCTCCTGCGCCAGTTGCGCTCTGGCATATCTGGCCCGGCGCGACGAAGGCCCCTCACCAAAGTTCCGCGGTGGCCCTTCTGCGAGCAGGACCAGGGTGCGCGCCATCCGTTCGTCCAACGCTCCCATGGGGATAGCGCCGTCGATTTCCTGCCGCCAGGCCTGTGCGTAGTCACCGTTGCCAATGAGGCCAACCGCGATCCTTCCCGTGGCGCGGGCGATGGCCGCCACCGTATCCACGCATTCCCGTGTCGGCTGCACCTCACTGTCTGCGACGTAGAGCACCACTGAGCTGCGCCTATCCACGAACTCCAGACGACGTGGCTGTACAGAGACATCTACCAGTTGCGAGAAATCCGCGCGGTCGGCCGCACTGCCCGCCTTAGTCACGACCACCGGTGGCCGCTGCGCAGACGAGCCCTCAACAGGTTCCCCCTCTACGCGCTCAGGCACGCTACGCTGTCCGTGGCCACGTGCGACACCAGTGGGCGCACCGGAATCGGGCACGCGACGTTCCCCAAGCCCACGTTCAACGTCTGCTACTTCCGGTGCTGCCACAGCAACTCCTCCAGGCCATCACGCGCCGCCGGAAAGGCCACCGCAATTTCCGTCAGCTGTGCTACCAGTGCTGAGTCCGCTTCTTGGCTATCACTCACACCGTTGCCCTCACTCACACCGTGCAGCGCCAGGTTGAATACATAAGAGTGCTCAGCTGGCTCATTGGTGGTGATCTCGCAATATTCGTCGGCAAGCGTGCGGCGAATCGGGTGCTGTTCAATGACCAGCTCTACCGGAGTAGCCAGCGTCTCTGCGATTTCTTTGTGGCACTGCGCAAATGCGTGCCGTACGCCTTGCTCGGCCACGCCTCGGTGCAGGCGCGCGCATATTTTCTGGCTGTGTACGTCACGTTCCAGCGCTGCGGCGACGGCGACTTCGGCGGCGCCTGAGTTGCCCGATTCCTGCCTGCCAGATAGCCAATCTAAGGCGGCAGAGCGCAGCGTTACTGCAGGTGGAGCTGATTTTCCTGAAATTAGGTCCATGTGACCTATTCCCCTTCCCCCATATTCCTGGTATCCCCTTGCCCAGGTGCCGAGCCATAAGCGGCACGGCTTCGCGTTCAGACTACAACGACCCCCGGATTCGGCAACTCGAATAGTGGCGCCACCTGCTTCAAGCCTGCGCAAGGATCCCGGGGGCGCTGGTGGGATAGCGCTTATTGGATAGTTAGCCCCTGTCGGGGACAATAGGGAACGTGACTACTTCTGATTTTTCTGAAAACACTGAACAACCCCCAAAGCGGCAATCAAAAAAGGGCGAACTGCCCTCTGGCCGACCGGAAAAGACCCAGTTCAATGATGGTCTGGACTACCCGCGCATCGGCAATCTTTCTTTCCGCCGCGGCACTCTGACTCCCAACCAGGAAAAAATCTGGGACGAAAATTGGGATGCTTACGGCAAGGTGCTCTCTGACGAAGTCATTGATGTCGAGGAATGGTTCGGCCGCCAGGGTCCAACCATCGTCGAGATTGGCTGCGGCACTGGTACGTCCACTGTCGCGATGGCACCAAAGGAGCCCGACCACAACATCATCGCCGTCGAGCTCTACCGCCCTGGCCTGGCCAAACTGCTCTCCGCGACTGTGCGCAATGAGGTTCCGAATATCCGCATGGTCCGTGGCGATGGCGTCGAGGTCCTACAGCGCATGATTGAGCCGGAGTCCCTGGCTGGTGTTCGCCTGTTCTTCCCGGACCCCTGGCCCAAGGCGCGCCACCACAAGCGCCGTATTCTGCAGTCCGGCACGCTGCGCTTGATTTCGTCGCGCCTGAAGCCCGGTGGCGTCTTCCACGCCGCCACTGACCACGCCGGATACGCCGAGTGGATTGAAGAGCTGCGTGATGTCGAGCCGACCTTGGAGCCCATCGCGTGGCCGTGGCCGGAATCTCCCATGCTTCTCGACCGCCCGACGACCAAGTTCGAAGCCCGCGGTCTCAACCTCGATCACAGCATCCACGAGTTCATCTGGCGCAAGAAGGAGGCCTAGGAACAATGAGCACGACACAGAACACGTCCGCCAGCTATTCCACCGCCGAGACTCACCCAACCGCGTTGTTGGTCTGGGACGCACCGAACCTGGACATGGGGCTCGGCGCAATCCTGGGTTCCCGCCCGACCGCCGCGCACCGTCCGCGCTTTGATGCCGTGGGTAAATGGCTTATCGACGAAGCCAACCGCGTCTCCAAGAAAATTGGCTCCGATGTCCTGCCTGAGGCCACGGTCTTTACCAACGTCAACCCAGGTTCCGCCGAAATTGTCCGCCCATGGGTCGAGGCCCTGCGCAATGTTGGATTCGCGGTTTTCGCCAAGCCGAAGATCGAAGAGGACACCGACGTTGACCCGGACATGATTGCGCACATCCAAAGGCGTTACGACGAGAGCGTATTGCGAAGTGTCGTCGTTGCGTCCGCTGACGGCCAGAATTTCCAGGAACTACTGGAAAAACTGGCTGCTGAAGGCATTCCGGTAACCGTTATTGGTTTCCACGAGCACGCTTCCTGGGCGCTGGCCTCGGATGCGATTCGCTTTGTTGACCTGGAGGAAATCAAGGGCGTCTTCCGCGAGCCGCTGCCGCGCATTGACCTGGACCGCCTGCCAGATGACGGTGCTTGGCTGCAGCCATTCCGTCCGCTTACTGCGCTGCTGAAAGATCGCGACCACAAGAACGACGACTAGTCGGCTAACTCGCATCCAGCTAACGGGAGGCAGTGCTGTAGTTAGGCAGCGCCGTAGTTAGGCAGTGCTGCCCTAAACGACGTTTTGCCGTTAGGATGCAATAGACGACGAACAGGCTTCTTACTTATGTCACGACTTAAAAATGCCCTAACCAAGATCGGCAATGCCGGCTGGCTACGTGTGAGCATCACCGTAGCCATTGTGGTCGTGGGCGTAGTCCTGACTGTGAAGAACTGGGACAGCGTGGTCCAAGGACTACGCATCCTCGCAGGCGTCGATATCAGCTGGATGTTGTTCTCCATCGTCAGCGTGGCCTTTGCCCTGTTCTCCATGGCTGAGGTGATGCGTCTGCTGTTGCGCGCCGGTGGTGTGGAAAACGCCACCCGCGGCAATACTGCCGCGCTAACCCTGGCTTCTAATGCCTGGTCAGTCACGGTTCCCGGTGGTGCTGCATTCTCCACCGCGCTTCAGATCAAGCGCATGATGCAGTGGGGAGCCTCACCAGTTGTGGTCAGCTGGTTTGTTCTCTTCTCCGGTGCGCTGTCATTTTTGGGCCTGGCGTTTTTGGGCGTCGGCAGTCTCTTTTTCGTCGGCCAGGGCGGCACCACCGCCGTGCTCGTCGCCATTGCGATTGTGGTTTTGCTGGCCACCCTACTGTTGTGGCGGTTCTCCCAGGACCCGACGTTTGTCAGCAAAATTGGCAAGTGGGGTCTCGGGGTCTTCAATAAGATTCGAAAGAAGCCGAAAAATACGGATGTCGAACGTCTCGATGACGTCGTAAAGCAGCTCACCAGCGTCGAACTGCCCTTGCAGACCCTCGCGTTTTCCTTCTTCTGGTCCTTCCTTAACTGGGTGGCGGAGATTGTTTGCCTCTACGCGGCGGTGCGCGCCGTCGGTGTCGACGATATTTCCGCGACGAAGGTGCTGCTGGCGTTTGTCACCGGTAAACTCGCCGGCTGGATTCAGGCAACGCCAGGCGGTATCGGCACCGTGGAGGCGGCGCTGACTGCGGCGCTCGTGGCCGGTGGTACGACGGGCGCGGAGGCGTTTGCGTCCGTTCTGGTCTACCGCGTGGTCTCGTTCGTACTGGTCGCTATCGTCGGCTGGATTATCTACCTTCTCGGTTTTGACCATGAGGGTGCCCCGGAGACGCAGCCGGAGAGTTCGCAGGTCGCGGGCAGCTAGACTGGGGTTCATGAATACGCGCGTATCGACGTACTTGATTGACACCCTGGCTATTTTTATCTTCGCCATTCTGGCACGTCTGGCCCATAATTCGGCTACGGATCCGTTCACTTTCCTCAATATTCTGGATACGTTCTGGCCATTCGCGCTCGGTACTCTACTAGGTACTGCACTGATTAAAAATGAGCCGGATCCGCGGAAGATTTCCTCCGGCGCAATTGTGTGGTTTGCCACTGTGGCCGTTGGCCTGGCTGTGTGGGCCGTCCGTAATTCTGAGATGCCGCACTGGTCATTTATCCTGGTCGCAACGGTAATGAGTGGTTTGCTGCTGCTCGGCTGGCGCGGTGCGGCGAACGCCGTTCAGCGCAAGTCGATTGAGTGACCTGTGGCGCTAACGACAATAAACGGTTTTTAATTTGTCCATCACACCTCGATAATTGAGGGTATGGAAAATTCACCCGACGAGTCTCTCGGCGCACACCAAGCTGCCAAGACCGAGCTAGTTAAAAACCCCGCAGAGCCCGGTAAAGAAAGAACTTTCATGGGCCAACCGTGGGGTCTCGCCAACCTCTTTGGCATCGAAATGTGGGAGCGCTTCAGCTTCTACGGCATGCAGGCCATCCTGGCCTTCTACATGTACTACGAGACCACCCGCGGAGGTCTCGGCCTGGACAAGGGTGCCGCAACCTCGATTGTCGGCGCATACGGTGGCCTGGTCTACATGGCTGCGCTGGCGGCATCACTCATTGCTGACCGCGTCCTGGGATCCGAGCGGACACTGTTCTACTCCGCAATCCTGGTCATGATTGGTCACATCTCGCTGGCTGTAATCCCTGGCGTTCCAGGCCTGGCCATCGGTCTTGTCTCCATCGCGCTTGGTTCCGGTGGCGTGAAGACCAACGCGCAGGTTGTGTTGGGTCAGCTGTATGCGAAGGATGATCCCCGCCGTGATGCTGGCTTCTCCATCTTCTACATGGGTGTCAACATCGGTGCTCTCTTTGGCCCGCTGCTCACCGGTTGGATCTGGGGCATGAAGGGCTTCCACTGGGGCTTCGGCCTGGCCGCAATTGGTATGGCTGCGGGCCTGATTCAGTACATCATGATGCGCAAGACCACCATCGCCGATGCAGGTCACGATATCCCGAACCCACTGCCTAAGAAGCAGTACCCGAAGTGGATCGGCATCACCGTGGCAGTCGCCGTGGTTTCCGTCGCACTTGTGGCCACCGGAATCGTACCGATTGAAAGCCTCTCGACTGTCGTCACCATCATCGCCTTTGTCGCAGCTGTGGTGCTGTGGTGGCAGATGTACTCCTCGCCGCTGACGACGAAGTCTGAAAAGTCGCGCCTCATCGGCTTTATTCCGATGTTTATCTCTGGCGTGCTGTTCTTCGGTATCTTCCAGCAACAGTTCACTGTTCTGGCTATTTACTCCGATATCCGCCTGAACCGCGAAATCTTCGGTTGGGAAATGTCTCCGGCCTGGATTAACTCCATCAACCCGATTTTCATCATCACCTTCTCCATGGTGTTTGCGGCTATCTGGTCCAAGCTCGGTGACCGTCAGTGGTCCACCCCGGTGAAGTTCGGTGTCGCCAATATCATCATTGGTATCTCGCTGTTCTTCTTCATTCCGTTCTCCGGCGGTGGCGAGAACTCAACTCCGCTGTGGGCCATCATTTGGATTCTCTTCCTGTTCACCATGGGTGAGCTCATGCTGAGCCCGGTCGGCAACGCCCTGGCAACCAAGGTGGCTCCGGCAGCGTTCCCGTCCCGCATGATGGCCGTCTGGCTGATGGCTATTGCCATGGGTACCTCGCTGGCAGGTACGCTGGCAGGCTTCTACAACTACGAAGACGCCGCAGCGGAAAATACCTTCTTCATCACCCTGGGTGTCGCATCGGTTGTCCTTGGCCTGATTCTGCTGGGCCTGCGCAAGTGGATTGTCAAGGAGTTCGTGGACGTCCGGTAATTGACGTTCTTTTCTGGGCTAACTTTGCTGGGCTAACTTATCTGTGCTAGAGCAAGGCGTCGACCACCTCATGGCGCCCATGGCACCTCATGGCACCTCCGCAGACGGCACGAGGTGCCATGGATGTCGTGAAGTCACGTGGACTGAGCTATGTCGGCGCCAGAGTAACTACCACAGCACCGCATACTCCCGCTACCTACGCCCTCCCACTGCCTAAGCCCTGCTTACAACGCCTCAGCAGCTAGGAATCCCCCAGCGGCTAAAATTAATGGCATGTTTGCCATCATTACCGTCACCGGCGAAGATCACACCGGCATCATCGCCGCCGTCACCACTGCTCTGGCGGAGCAGGACGTCAACATCGTCGATGTTTCCCAGACCCTCATGGACAAATGGTTCACCATGATTCTGCGAGTCGAATTCGACGAAAAGGAAACCCCCATCAGTACCCTGCAGAATTACATGGATTCGGTCGGCCAGCGCGAAGGCCTTGTCATCCGAATCCAGTCTGAGGCGCTGTTTAACGCCGTCAACGAGATTTAGAGGGCGCGACCGGCATGGATTTCAACTTCGCGCAATCTAAATTCCTCGACACCATTGACATGATCGAGAAGTACCGTCTGGATATCCGGACGGTCACCATGGGCATTTCGCTGCTCGAATGCGCCCGCTCCGATATGGAAGCCACCGCACAGGCGGTGTATGACCGCGTGACCAGGCAGGCCACGCACCTCGTTGAGGTCTGCGAGGGCATCGAAGCCGAATTGGGTATCCCGATTGTCAACAAGCGCATCTCGGTCACTCCAATTTCCCTGGTCACAGCCGGTTGTGAAGGCAATCCCACCATAGTTGCCAAGGCGCTGGACCGCGCTGCCCGCGATTCTGGTGTGAACTTCCTCGGCGGTTACTCCGCGCTCGTCGAAAAGGGCGCCACGACCAGCGAAAAGAAGCTCATCAACTCCATTCCGGAGGCTCTTAGCGAAACCGAGTTGGTATGCAGCTCGGTCAACGTTGCGTCGTCACGCGCGGGCATCAACATGAATGCCGTCAAACGCATGGGCGAGATTGTTAAGGAAGCAGCGGAGGCGACCGCCGACCGCAGCTCTATCGCCTGCGCCAAGCTCGTTGTATTCGCCAATGCGGTGGGCGACAACCCATTTATGGCCGGCGCTTTCCACGGCGTGGAGGAGCCTGACTGTGTCGTTTCCGTCGGCGTTTCCGGCCCTGGCGTGGTCGACCGCGCGCTGGGCGATCTCAAGGGCGCGAGCTTCAACGAAGTCGCTGAGGAGATTAAGAAGGCAGCGTTCAAGATCACGCGTACTGGCCAGCTGGTCGGTTCGATGGCCTCGGAACGCCTGGGGGTGCCGTTTGGCATCGTTGACCTCTCGCTGGCTCCCACCGCTGAGATGGGCGACTCCGTCGCTCACATCCTCGAGCACATGGGCTTGGAACAGGTGGGTACGCACGGCACGACCGCCGCACTGGCGCTGCTTAACGACGCAGTGAAGAAGGGCGGCCTCATGGCATGCTCGCGTGTGGGTGGGCTCTCCGGCTCGTTCATTCCGGTCTCGGAGGACAAGGGCATGATTGATGCGGTGCGCGCCGGTTCTATCTCCATGGACAAGCTGGAGGCAATGACCTCCATCTGTTCGGTGGGCTTCGACATGATTGCCATTCCGGGTGACACCCCTGCGTCGACTATCTCCGGCATGATTGCCGATGAGGCGGCCATTGGCGTGATGAACCACAAAACCACCGCAGCCCGTCTCATTCCGGTGCCAGGCACCAAACCTGGTGATGAGGTGAACTTCGGCGGTCTGCTCGGCTACGCGCCGGTCATTGACGTCAATGCCAAGGGCAATGCCGAGTTCATTGCTCGCGGTGGCTACATTCCAGCGCCAGTGCACGGGTTCAGGAACTAGGGTCTGTCCTGCTGTCGGCGCTAGTTCGCCCCCCGCCGCCGCTCCCCTGCTGCCTACTGGTGGCTGGCAGCTGGCCCACCCGCATTAGGTCAAGATGCGACCTTGAGCGTCGTACTTGTAGGAGCCAGTGCCGATAATCAGCAGGATGAACTCAACAAAGGCCCAGATGCCGACGGCAGAGGTAACCATCAGGCAGATAACTGCCAGTGGTGCCAGGATGATGGTGGCCTCAAGAATAAGTGCCGACATCACGCTGCCGCCCCAGAGGGTTAGCTGCGTCAAACCGCGCCCGGTCCTACCCAAGTAGAAGTTGTGTACTCCGAAGGCGCCCACGAAGAAAGCCAGCAGGGCGGCAAGCACCTTTGACTTCGGCGAAATACCACTCGCTGGGCTGAAGTAGTTCACATGTGGGTTGTACCCCGCCGACACTGGAGGCTGACCGTAGGCCTGCTGCTGGTAACCATTGGGCTGCTGGTAATTCGGCTGACCATACGCCTGCTGCTGGTAGCCAGACTGGTAGCCCGGCGGGTTTCCATATGACTGCGGGGTCGGTGGCACATCCCAGGGTTTCGGATTCTTAATAGGCATGCCATCTTCGTCGTAATTACCGTAGGGGTTCGTCATGGTGCGGGTGCCTTCCGGGTTGGCCGTGCATGAGAGACGGAATTGTTTCACACTCTAACCCAAAACTAATCAAGGCACATCCCCTTTTTTACGCCCTACCGCTTTTACGCGTTACCGCGCCAGCGACTGGTCAATGAGACCGCGCGCCCATCCCTCAGTCCACGCAAGCGGAGTCGTCCCCGGCATTGCGACATCGTTAAACGCGTACGATGCGTGCGCACCGGCACCGGCAATCATCTCCTGCGCCCTCGCAATTGCGTCGGCAACACCTGGCGGCACATCGCAGAAGGAATCCGATGGCACGCAGATGTTGTTGACGCGGTCATTGAGCTCACCAAAGCCCTCGCGCGGGCCACGCATGGAAGCACCGGGCACAACACTTTGCACAATGCCATTGAGCGGACGCAGCGATAGCTCAATGCCCACTCCGGCCAGGTCAACGCCCTGATTGACACCCTGATTCGGATCACGGCGAGGGTCACCCAACAGGGCCACGCCCACCACTCGTTCGGCCGGCACAGCACCGTTGCCATTACCAATTTCTGAGGCCAGGTCGCCAGCAATAGCTGCTCCCTGTGAGAAGCCCATCAGGATAAAGTCCGTCAGTGGGCACTGTCCGTGCAGGTCGGCCATTTCCTTGGAGGTCACGTCGCGTCCCACAGCCTGGGAGTCGTCGTAAGTCAGCTGATCAGGCATCTGGTGCGTCTTGATTGTCGCTGGGTACGGCGTGGTCCACACCTTGACCTTGTCGCCCGAGTACGACTGCGACAGCGGGTTCGTCACGCCGAGCAGCAGCGAATTCGGATTCGCCGTTGGCGCCAACGGGTCATCATCGGCCCGCGATTCCGCAGTACCGGGCACCGCAATGACCTCAATGGCCGGGCACCACTCAGGTTGTTCGGCCATTACACCATCATCGCCGCCGGGTGGCGGTGGGGTTGGTTCGCTGTGATCGTCGTTAAGCCATTGCCCAACGCCAACACCAATGGCGATCACCAGCACGATGACCGCCAATACTGTGAGCACTTTACGCATGAGTGCTAGCAATACGCCTTTTTAGCGGAGGTTGCAATAATCTTCGCCACTTCCTCCGCGCTATCGGAGGAGCGATCCTGCGCGACCAGCTGACCGGCGATTGCCAGCGCGACGACATCACGCTCTTCCGCCGGGGCATCCGCGCACGCCGCGCGACCAGTGCCGATGAGCTGATCTTCCACCCCATCGACATCGATTCCCTTTGCGACCAGCGCGTCGAGGAACTGATTGTCGGCATCGCTGAGCGCCATCTGCCCGTCCGGTGCCTTATCCACGCGCGTCGCCGCCGGATCAGAAATCTCCGGCTCGGAGTCCTGCGTCGTGCGCGGTGCTGGCGAGGTACTGCTTGACGACGTCGTGGAGGACTTCGTACTGGTCGTCTCTGAGGTGACCTCCGAGGACTCCACCGTGGAACCACCACAGGCAGCCGTGCCGAAGGCCAACAATGCAATACCTGCAGTTGTGACCAACGTTCGGAAAGACTTATTCAGGGACATTTACTTATTCCCCTCGTTGCGGTCTTCGACAATCTTGCCGTTGAGCTGTCGAATCCAGCCGCCCTCAAACTGCTGCTCGAGGCCACCGGCCTTGACCGGCTGAAGCGGACCGACTGGGTAGCCGAATGGGCCGTTTTCAAATCCGGTGCTGCCCCAGTGGTCAGTGATGTCGTTGGACATCACTGGCTGAGCGCCAGTTTCCGGCGTCCAGTAGATAGCACCGTGCTCGAAGCGCTGGAATGCGCCGCGGTTGAGCTTCTGCTCATCGCCGTCGATTGGCAGTCCCAAATCGGACTCGGCACCACCGAGCTCGTTGTAGGCACGACCGATATCACCACGGACGATGCGCGGCTCTTCGCCACCGACCTTCACAATGGTGCCGCCCTCAAAGTCCTGGGCAATACCGCCCGGAATATCGTGATGGTTTCCAGTTGGGTATCCCAGCGGACCGGTTTCGAAGCCTGCCTTGCCCCAGGCGTTCATGATGTCACCGATGACTTCATGCGCGCCGCCTTCCGGAGTCCAGTAGATGGAACCGTTCTGGAAGTGGACAAAGCGTCCCGAACCGTCCGGGGTTTCCAGCTCATTGGTCAGCGGGTAGCCAAGCGGCGAGGATGGACCGCCGAGCTCGTTGTAGCGGGAGCCGATGCGACCCCACACAACATGCGCGCCGGTGTCCGGATGCCAGTAAGCGGTACCGCCTGTGAAGTCCTGAGCCACACCGCCCTTGGCGGCCTTGTACTCATCCGACAGGCAGGTGCCGATACCCGGCAGCGAGGCGACGGCCTTCTCAATGTCGCCGCCGACCTTGCATACCGCACCGCGGTCTGCCTCTGGCAGCTGCAACGCATCGGCCAGGGTCGGCCATGCCTGGCTGACCTCGAACTGCCAGTACGGCCAGGAGTGCGTGCCCGAGTTGCGGAAGTTCACAACTGGCTTGACCCCCTTGGCATGTGCTTCGCGGATGAATGTTTCGCTGGTCATGCGCGAGAGCACTTCGAGGGCATACCCAGTCGGGTTATTCGGCTTGGTCGGGTCGAATTCCGACGGCACATCCCATTCACCGGTGTTGCCGTTACCTGCGGAGATGTAGAGCGACATGCCCTTGAGCTTGTCGATGTTGAGCTTCGGGTCATTGTCCTTCCAACGCTGCGAGCCCAGCGGACCCCACATCTTGGTCGCGTCGAAGCCACCGGAGTTCTTCATGCCAAGCGCAATGGCCTGTGGCATGCCCGGAGAGGTCATGTCCAGATAGCCGGAGAGACTACCGGCAAACTTCCACAGCTCTGGAGAGTGCGCGGCGATGTTATACGCACCGGTCGCCCCCATGGAGATACCGAAGATGCCGCGATCATCGTTACCGCGGAAGCCGTTGGTAATAACCGGGACGAGCTCCTTGGTGATGAAGGTCTCCCACTTGTAGTTCTGGCCATTGTCCGGCTGATCCCAGTCGGAGTAGAACGAGCCGGAGCCACCTGCTGGAAGGACAACCAGGACATTCTTGTCTTCGTAGAAGCGCTCGATGTTGGTAGCACGAATCCAGCCGGAGTAGTCATCGAAGGAGGCCATCCCGTCGAGGTGGTAGACGCTCGGGAAAGTGCGGTCCTTATCGCGGTACCAATCGCGCGGCAGCAGGATTTCCACCTGAATCGGCTTCTCCGGCATGGCTGCAGAGCGAATGTGCGCAACAACGTGGTGATCGGTGTACCAATCGACCTTCTCCACGCTCACGCCACTTGGCAGGTTAGGCACTGCTGGAGATTCAACCTTAAATGGCGTGCGCTCCGGCCCCGGCATCGGCTTGGGCATTCCCAAACCCGGCACCGGCTGCCCCGCAGCTGCGGCAGCAGCGTCCTGCCCGGCGGCCTGTGCCGCCCTGGCGACATCACCAAGGTTGCCCGCCTGGCCTGCCTTAACTTCCTCATAGCTCGGCAGGCTCTGCTGACCTTCGTCGGGAGCTGCCACTGCCACCGGGGCACCGAGACCAAGAGCCAACGGCACTGCCAAAATTGCGGTCAACGCCCGCGAGGGTCGTCGGCTGCTGCCGAGACCACCACGGAGGAACTTAGCGGTTACGCGCATGAGAGGGCTTCCCTTTACAAAGTCGCTTTAAGGTTGATTGAGAAATGTTGGGTGGTGCAGCACCGAATAGATGCGTACAGGCAGTGCCGCGCAAGGTTGCACGCTTTACGACGGCAGTGCTGTCTGCATCCCCAAAAACACCTGGTGCCCAGCAACGTTTCCGGAGGTTCCCCTCCTCCGGCACTCCGCCGCGATGGATAGTTTCACCAGCATGCTTAAAACGAAGCAGCATAGCTACCTGAATAGCTTCACCCTTTACTTTAAGGTTCGACTCTCATGTTTACCCTCTTCTGGGTAAAAACCGTGGCGACACACGCAAAAAGTACTGAGTTCAAGCTTTTTAAACGAACATTTTCCGCATCTCGCACATGAGTGCGTGGCTACCTGTTGCAATAAAAAAGACCAATCCCGATAACCGGGATTGGTCTTTTTCACTACGACACCACTTCGTCGACGCGCTAACTCCACTCCTGGCTAGCGGCCGCCAGTGGCGAGCCTAATCTTAGACGCTGAGCGAATTTAGACGCCGAGCGCGCGCAGGATGTACGGGCGAGCCAGTGCAGCGTCACGGCCCCACAGCTCCCACGAATGGATACCGTTCGGGCTGTAAGCAAACGTTGCGTTCAGACCAGCGGCACGAGCATCCTGCTCAAAGCGCTGCGTAGATGCACGGGAGACGGACTCCATAACCGCGCGCCAGACGGTGTCCGGCAGCTGCGGCAGCGGGCGGTTCAGAACCTCCGGGTCACTCCACAGGCTCTGCACACCCTGGGCCGAGGAGACGTACATCGGCAGACCCCTAAGCTGATCCAGCAGCATCGACGGGTCATGCGCCTGACGCTCTGGCGATGCCGGAACCGGCAGACCCCACATAGCAGTCGGGTTTATAACGCCAACACCAGCGACCATCGCAGTGGTACCAGTTGCAACAATCGGGTTGGACATCTGGTAGTAACCGGACAGCGAGGTGACGTGCTTGAACTGGTCACGGTGGCGTGCTGCCAGCGACACGGCTGCAGCCGCACCCATCGACAGACCGGCAATGGCGTTACGGTTCGGATTCACGCCAAACTCACGCTGCAGGTAGACCGGCAGCTCCTGAGTCAGGAAGGTCTCCCACTTCTGAATCTTCGGGCCATCAGTTGTAATTGCCGGTGCGTTCCAGTCAGTGTAGAACGAACCATCACCGGCGGCCGGTGCAACCAACGTGATGTTGTCATTGGCGAAGGTCTGGGCAATGTGACCCGACCAAATCCAGCCAGACGCTCCCCTGTTAAAGCCCCAGAGACCATCGAGCATGTACAGAGATGCATCGCCACCGCCGGTTGCAGCCTTAATCTGAACCGGGATGTTGCGCTTCATAGACGGCGAGAAGACCTGGCAGTACTGAACCCACCAGTTGTATGGATCCCACTCACAGCCCGGGCGCAGTCGATCGCGGTTCGGGTCAGCGCTTGCATCCTTCGCGGATGCGACCATAATGCCGCCGAACACCATGGCGACAGCGACAAGGGCAGCCACGACCTTCACCGTGAAGTTGCGCCTCACTGCAGTAAAGCTCATCGTTCTCCTCTTAACTTTCGGACTAACCTCCGCGTCATACTTCTCGGAGGCAGTCGCTTTCGCGAGCTTTCGCTTTCTGCTTCCAGTTGTGACGCGACAACTGGAGATCCCCACTGGGAGAATCTCAATTACGTAACGATACTCAAACAATTCTCAACAACCAAGTCCGAATCGTAATCTTTTCGTAACATTACGAACTTTTGTTTAGAAAACCTCTGGTTATGGGAGAAAACACCGTTCATCAGTAGGGAAATTACAAATAGGTAATTTCACCCCCGCCCTTTATATGAACTGAAACTAAAAACAACCCGAGCACAGCCCAAACACAATGCGAACACGATCTAAGCGCAACCTGGGTATGCAAAAGCCCGTGCACCAACTCGGTACACGGGCTCACATTTGCTCTTTCTAGCCCCCTAGGCCCTCCCACAAAATCGTGGCAGAACTAACAGAACTAGCCGCAGGGAGAATTACCCCATAGCCGGCACAACATAGACCGCAATGGCGATGGTAATCAGCCACAGCACAGCTAGTGCCTGCAGTGCACGGTCACGCAGCGCAATCTCATCTGGGCTGCCGGCATCGCCGCGGTCAACGTCAGCCGCGAAGCGCAGAATTGCCACTGTGAACGGCACCATCGAGATCTCATACCAGATTGCCGAGGCCGAGGAAGTACCTGGCACACGGCCCATCTCGAAGCCCCACAGCGCGTAGGAGAGCACCACCGCAGTTGCGGCCAGCGTCCAAACAAAGCGCAGGTAGGTTGCGGTGTAGCCCTGCAGTGACTTACGAATCTTCTTGCCCGTGCGCTCTGCCAGAAGCAGCTCAGCGTAGCGCTTACCGGCCGCCATAAACAGCGAACCGAATGCTGCGACCAGCAGGAACCACTGCGACAGGTGAATGTTCGCTGCCACACCGCCGGCCATTGCTCGCAGCATAAAGCCCGAGGACACCAGTGCGATATCGATCACCGGCTGGTGCTTTAAGCCGAAACAGTAGCCCAGCTGCAGCGCAATATATACAGCCACGACAATGGCCAGACCAGGGCCTTCCGAAGCAAACCACGACACCGCAATCGATGCGATAATCAACACCACCGCCATGGCATAGGCCATATTCACCGGCAGCACACCAGCGGCAATTGGGCGGAATCGTTTGGTCGGATGCGCGCGGTCAGCCTCGACATCGCGAGCATCATTAATCAGATAAATAGACGACGCCGCCAGACAGAAGGCCACGAAGGCCACCAGGATGTCAACAGCGAGAGTGCCAATCGAACGGCCGGAGTTCATAATCTCATTGCCGCCCGCGAGCGGGGCCGCAATGACGAGCACGTTCTTCACCCACTGCTTGGGGCGAAGCGCCTTAATCATTCCATCGAGCAGATTCTTCGGAGGCTGACCCTGCGGGTGTGCAGGCTCATCAATACCGGAAGTGTGCGGCTCCGAGCCGATGCGCGAAGCATGATGTGCTTGCCGACTATCTGGCACGTTGGACACGTTATTATTCTCCGCCTGCGTCACTATGCATTCCTTTCCGAAATGGTGGGCTGTTCGCACTGGTCACGCCGTGCCGTTTTCGGCTCGATGACCCTATCACCTATTTTGTCGACTGCAACTGCTGTTGCTGCACCCAGCGCCGCGCCAAGTGCCACATCTGTTGGGTAGTGCACACCCAGCACAAGGCGGGAGAGCATAATTGCCGGCACACCCACGATTGGTGCCACCGGGTACCCCAGCTTGCCAATTCCCACCAGCGCCGCAGTCGTCGATGTCGCGTGCGAGGAAGGGAAACTCAGTTTACTAGGAGTGCCGACGCCAATTGCTATACGACGATCATGGGGACGCGGGCGGCGGACAATGCGCTTAATCACAACGGATGCGGCGTGCGAGGTAAAAGCTGCAACACCGACCTTTGCCCACTCCGTGCGTCGCTCCTTGTCAATAGCTGCCCCAAGAGCAGCCAGCCCCATCCAGCCCAGGGCGTGCTCGCCGAAAAAGCTCATCGCACGCGCGGTGGGTAGCACGCCGGGGACGTCGTTAAGCGAATGCTGAATAGAAACGAGAACGTCGGACTCGCCGAACGGGTCGCCTTTAATTTTCGAAGACATCGGCCCAGGCCTTCCTACTGGTCAGATGGTCATAGGCCGCGCGGTAGCGAGCCTGCAATTGTTCAAAACGCTCCTCAACCTGCTTCTGCAGCTCCCAGGACTCCTCCAACAGAGCCTTGGCCTTGTCGCGGTCACGTTGGCGGTAGACCACACCACGACCATCGGCGGTGGTGACGGTTGCGCCGTCAACGCGAGACAGCGAGAACCAGCGGGCTTCCAACGGCGCCAGGTTGGCCTGCGGTGTCACGTGGTGCTCCGGATTTTCCGGGCGCACGCTGTGGAGCAGGCCCTTTGCCAGCCAGCCGACCTTCTTGAGCTTGCCCAGGCGACCACCGACATCCTTGGTCGGAACTCCCGGAATTCCCGACGGCTTCGGCAGATCACCAGCGCTTGGCAGCACAACGGCATCCGGGAAGTTCTTGCGCATTGCGTTGATGCGCGGCAGTGAGGTTTCGAGAATGTCGAAAAGGTGCTCCGGGCCTGCCAGGAAGTCCTTCATAGCTTCGTTCTGGATGGCGACGGTGGAGTACTCCAGGCACAGCAGGTGCTTGAACGTAGCCTTGCGCATGGAACGGACAATGCCGGCGGCATCGCCCTCGTGCTGGAGAGCCGCGACAATCAAGCGGTTGCGCAGGTGGAAGTACGCCTGCCAGTCAATGGCGTCATCCTTATCCGACCAGGCCATATGCCAAATTGCCACGCCCGGCCACGTAGCCGTCGGAAAGCCCGCCTTGCCCGCGCGCAGACCGTATTCGGCATCGTCCCACTTAATAAACAGCGGCAGTGGTTGACCGATGGTCTCTGCCGCGACGCGCGGGATGAGACACATCCACCAACCATTGAACTCGACGTCAATGCGGCGGTGCAGGTCCTTGGAATCGACGACCTCGCCGGTGGCGTTGGTTCCGTGCTCACCGCGATCGCGCAGCGGGTGGGCGTAAAAGTCGTGGTCATAGTGGACGTGCGGCGCGGAGGTCCACATGAAGTCGTGGCGGCCGATGACCTCACCCATCGAGTGCAGGTGGCTGCGTTCCTGCAGGTTGAGCATCTGTCCGCCCACCAGCATCGGGCGCTTGGCAAAGCGGCCAACAGCAACCGCGCGCAGGATGGAATCCGGCTCAATGGCGATGTCATCATCCATGTAAAGGATGAACGGGCTGTCCGTGGCGCGCTTCGGATCGGAGTCCGGCCCGCCCAGGGCCTCATACATAATGCGCGAGTATCCGCCGGAACCACCGAGGTTGCCCTGCGGGAAGATGCGCAGACGATCGCCGAAGTGCTTCGCGACGGCATCGAAACCCGGCTCATCAGCGGGGTGCTTTGTGCCCTGGTCAGGCATCAAAACTGCATCAATAATCGCATCGACTTCCGGATCCGAGGACAGCGCCTCAAGTGCTGCGACAGCATCGGTTGGGCGGTTGAACGTCGGAATACCGATGGTGACGCGGCCTTCCGGGGCCGGGTGCTCGGAGCCATCCGGGTAGGTCTGGCTTGGTGCCGCGATATCCGAGTACCACGCCGCCGAGTGGATCTCGACGTCCGTCTCACAGGTCAGGTCGAACCAAATCCAGCCGCCGTCTTCGAACTGCGTCAGCGGTACGGAAATCTCACAGACGTGTACATCCTTGCCGTCGACCTTGGCCTCTGCACCCTCGGCGGCAGCACCCAAATCGCCGACGACCTTACCGGTCACAGCGATACGAGCACCGTCAATCTTCGAACGGTAAATATCCACACGCGCCGTGCCGGACAGCTCCAGGCGCAGGACTACATTTTCCAGATTGGTCCACCGACGCCAGTACGACGCCGGAAAAGCATTGAAGTAGGTTTCAAAACTTACTTCATCGCCCGCCGGAATGCTTGCCGACGTGCGCGAATGCGCCTGTACACGACCAGTGTTGGTCTCCGGTTCAACCAGGTAGAGCGAGCGGACATCACGCGGCTCACCCAACTTGGGCAGCAAAATCCGCTGCAGGCGTTCAACGGCAAGGCTTGACGACGTTGTCGGGTTTTTTGTCCGCTTTTGTTCGGGCTGTGATGCCATGAGACGTATCAACCGCTTTCCGAATGGTCTACCAGGTATTGCCGCCGATAATTTACCGACGTTTCTATCTCATAGCATCCTAGTGCCAGTGGCGGATTGGCTCTGTTTGCCACGCTAGCGACTGCCCAGAATGTGACAGCCCTATGCGCGGCGGCTTAGATGCTGCGCATAGGGCTGTTTAGTTCAGTATGTAGTTGTAAGAGCTGGTTTAGACTCCTGCTGGTTTAGGCTCCTGCTGAGTTAGGCGCCGAGGAATCCCTCGATGCGAGCCCTGTTGTTCTGCAGGTTGCGCTCCCAGGTCGGCCAGTCATGGATACCGGTCTTTTCGTATTCGAAGGTGGCATCCAGGCCGGTGGTGCGAGCGCGCATTTCAAATTCGCGGGTGGACAGGCGCGACAGCGACTCCAGCGCAACGCCGCCGACCTTCGGGATTGCGCGGTAGAGGTTCTTCGGGTCGCGAACCTCATCCGGAACACCATTTGCCGAGGTAATTACCAGGTCCAGACCCTTCATCTTGTCGACGTTCAGGTATGGATCATTGCGGACGCGCTCCTTGGACATCGGGGCACCCCACATATCAAAAGAGGTGTAGCCAGCCGACAGCTGAGCGGCCTCAATAGCAGTGGTCATGCCCGGCGCGGTGGTGTGCAGGTAACCGGAGAAGGCCAGAGCCTGACCGAACTGGTCACGGTGGTTATAGGCCAGTGACAGGGCAGCCGATGCGCCCATGGACAGACCAGCCACCGAGTTACCGGTGCGGGAAATACCGAACTCACGCTCCAGGTAGACCGGCAGTTCCTGAGTCAGGAAGGTCTCCCACTTGTTTACAAACGGACCCTGCGGGCCGAACGACGGACGTTTCCAGTCGGTGTAGAAGCTGCCGCCACCGCCACCTGGGATAACGAGGTTGACGTTGGAGCCTTCAAAAGTGCGAGGAGCGTTGCCGCGCTCAACCCAGTCAGAGGCATCTACCGGGCTGCGCAGACCATCGAGGAGGTAGAGGGCCTTGTTACCACCATTGGCAGAGGCCACAATCTGGACCGGGATGTTGCGGTCCATGGACGGTGAATACACCTGGCACTTCTGGGTGAAGTACTGGTAAGAGTCCCATTCACAACCCGGGCGCAGGGCGCCACGGTCACCAGCTGCACTTGCAGCAGGTGCCATAGTCAGAGCAGATGCAGCCACAGCCACTGCGGAAGCCACAGCTGCCACCTTTCGGCGCCAACCACGGAAAGTAGAGGTGATCTTCACGTGTGCATTCTCCTCACATTGCGCTTCTTAATGCGTCTTCCCACAGGCAAGGGAAGAGCATTCAGGCGAGACCGCCCTTTAAAAGAATTTCCTTAAGAAATAATGAATCTCTGACGAACTTACTCGTCTTTGGCGGTGCTTTCCAGGCAAAACTCCAAGATTTTGCCTTAATTTTGAAAAACAACAAAGCTAACGCTGTTGTGGTCTTTGATGCCCACATGAAGTGACCTAGCCTCGTACCCTCAACGTACTTTTTGCTAAAAGTTGAAGCCCCACTCGTCGTTCTGCAACGATTTTCCGCATGAACCCCCGAATGACAGCGACAACCCGCAGGTGTATAGGACCAGAAGAGTATCCAGCACTGGTCGACATTTGGCGCAGTGCCGTTCGCGCGACGCATCACTTCCTAACCGAGGAGGACTTTCAGGCAATCGAAAGCAACCTCAGCCCGGCATATTTCCCGGCAGCCCACCTCTTTGTCGCAGAATGCAACAACCACCCCGTCGGTTTTGCCGGGGTGGTTGAGGACAGCCTGGAAATGCTGTTTGTCGCCGATGAATTCCGTGGTCAGGGCGTTGGCTCGCTACTGCTTCGCTATGCCGTAGACCAGCTCGGGGTGCGAAAAGTCGATGTCAATGAGCAGAATCCGGGAGCAGTCGGCTTTTACCTACACCATGGTTTCGTACAGGGTGGACGCGACGACCTGGATGCTGATGGTCGGCCGTATCCGATTTTGCATTTCGCGATTGAGGGCTAGCTCCTGGCTAGCCGCTAGTGAGCGCCCCCTACTAATATCCAGCGCTACTATGCTGACCCCGCCCCTGGGTCCGCAGTCTCCGCAATCCTGTCGAGCCTGTCCTTAATATCCGTGACTGTGGCGATGTTGTCGTCGAAAACGTCGAAGGGCGTGCCGTGGTCGGCGTAAGGGGAATCAAAGAGGTCGCTCATCGTCACTACGCCGTTGAGCATCAGCCCGCGGATTAGTCTGTTCATAAAGTCCAGCTGCACGGAGTTGAGCTTGGAGCCGTCCAGGAAGTCGGCGAATGCCTCGCGTGCCGCCGATTCTTCCAGTCCAACCAGCCCACGCACGAAGCGCGGCAGCGACATGCCCAATTGGTCGCGTAAGCCCTCTACATCTGCAATGCCAGCGCTTGCGACCAATTCCTCTAGCGCGGCGATATCCGCAGCCGAGAGCTCCTTTGCTCTACGGATTTTCTGAAGAACCAGCGCGTCACCGTGAGCTTCGATAACCTTACGAATCTTGTCCTCCACCGTGCTGCCAATCACTGTGGTGGATGCGCTTTCAAGCGGTACGTCCACCATCCGCAGCTCACCAAGTTCGTCCGCCACATCAATCACGACCTGGTTCCGCTTGCCCTTGTCCACGTATTGCACCAGGCCTCGCACACCCCTGCGCAGTAGTTCCAGGTCATCGGGGGTGATGCCCTCCCACCACTCCGGGCTGACTGCCTGTTCGAGGCGCTCGGCCTGCTTCGCAATCGCCGGCACATTCAGCTTGGTAAGCAAATTGTTCGCAATATGCTGCACGCGCCCGCGCTTGTTGTCGCTAATCTCCTTACCTTCTGCCAAAGCCACTTGCATGTTGATAATCAGCAGATCGAAGCGTTTCGCAAACTCGTTTTCGCCCGCACTTTGGAACGGCAGGTGCGCTAATCGCTGCTCCATCTCTGCCAGATCCGCCGTCTCGAGGTTGTCCCAGCTTGCTTCACGACGGTACTTTGCCAGCACTGGTCGGTCAGCAGGTCGCACCAACGCGCTTGCGTCCGGCACGTCAATTAACTGGCGCCTCAACAAATCCTTGGTGTCGTTGCGCAAGGGACCGTCGTCAAGCGAATCAATCATCCGGAGACGCTGCGCGAAGAGACGCTCGGACAGGGACTTTTGGCGGGAGCCTGCAGTTTCAGTGTAGGCGATTTCGCTGGTGAAATAGTCGAGATTACCGCAGTAGTCGAAAACGTAGAACTCAGTTTTGTCTTGTCCAAGGCCGAAGAGATCTTCGCATAGGCGTGTGCCGCGGCCCATCATCTGCCAGAACTTGGTTTTAGAGTAGACGGGCTTGAAGAAGACGAGGTTGACCACGGCGGGCACATCGATGCCGGTGTCGAGCATGTCCACGCTGATGGCGACGTCAATGCTGCCGGGTTTGTTGGAGCTGAAGTTTTCAATCAGAGTTTGGGCACGACTGTTGTCATGGGTGATGACGGCGCAGTTGAGCACTGGATTGATGTCGACGAGGTGGTCGTGGATGAGCTCGGCGTGTTTCCTGTTACGGGCGAAGATGATGGTTTTGCCCAGGCGGTCTGCACCTTCGACTTTGATGCCGTTTTCCAGCACCTGTCGCAGCACCAGCTCGATAGTGGAGTGGTTGAAGAGTTTGGCGTTGATTTCCTCGGCGCTAGCACCTTCGGGCGCTTCGATGGAGTTGCCGTCATCATCTGTACCCCAGTCGATGTCATCGAGTTGGAGCTGTTCTTCGTCGCTGAGCTCATCGAAATTGATGCCGCGCCGCAGAATTAGCGTCTCGCCTGCATACGGCCGGAAGGGAACCAGGTAGTTATCTGCGACCGCTTCGGCGAGGCTGTATTCGCCGGTGGGCTTGCCGTCTTCGAGGTGAAAGAGACTATAGGTGTTGTGGTCGACTTCGTTGCGCGGGGTGGCTGTGAGGCCAAAGAGGAGGGCATCGAAGTATTCGAAGATGCGCTTATAGCGACGGTAAATGCTGCGATGCGCTTCGTCGACGATGATCAGATCGAAGGCGTAGGGGCTGAATTCGGTGCCGAGCTTGTCGATGATGGTCTGGTACGTGCAGACATAAATCGACCCAATGCCGTCGGGGTTTTCCAGCAGGTTAACCACACCGGCCTCACCGTAGAGAGCCTGGTAATTCTTGGCAGCCTGGTTGACCAGTGCTTTCCGGTCGGCGAGGAAGAGCACGTTCTTAGCCCACTTAGCCTGCTGCATCATCTTGGTCAGGGCGATAGCAGTGCGGGTCTTGCCGGTGCCGGTAGCCATGACCAGCAGCGAGTGGCGGTGTCCAGCCTCGTAGTGCTCGGTGACTGCACGAATGGCTTTTTGCTGGTAGTTGCGTCCGGCAATCGACTGGTCGATATCGGTTGTGCTCAGCGGCGCACGCCATTTGCGGTTATGGATGATGCGGTAGAGCTCGTCGGCGGTGGCATATCCCTCGACGCTACGGGGCGGGTAGCCGTGGCCGCCAGGTAGATTCGCGGCATCGTCCCACATCTTGATGACGTGCCCGTTGGCGTAGTAAATCAGCGGACGCTGTCCGTACTGTTTTTCCAAGTCATCAGCATATTGCCGAGCCTGTTCGCAGGCTGCGCTGACCTCGATTGCAGGCTTCTTTGCCTCCACGACGGCCAATGCTTTGCCGTCACTGCCGTAGAGCACGTAGTCCGCGCGTCCCGACGGCAATGTGACTTCGTAGCGAACATTGCCCGCCTCTGGGGTAAAACCGGCCTCCGCCAGCATGGGGTCGATGATGTCCCGCCGAGTCTGGGCCTCGCTAATCGCATAGCTTGCCGATATATCCACCTGTCCGGCGTTGCTCTGAGCTTCGACGAGTTCCTGGCGAGTATTTTCCAGGGCTTGTTCAAGCTGTCGCTTCAGTTCTTCGTTGGCGGCCTGGAGTTCATCGATGCGAGCTTGGCCTTCGAGCGCTTCGGCACGGGCTTTGCGAAACTTTTCTTTCTCACGCAGATGGGATTGGCGCTCCAGGAGGCGTTGGGCTCGTTCCTTGGAGAGCAGCAACGCGGATTCTTTTGCAGAGTTCTCTCGCGCCTCAAGTTCGGAGGCGAGCTTCTTCAGTTCTGCACCCCGTTGTGTTTCGGTGGCAGCTGCGTGCTTGGGCGCGTTGAGAAGGATTGACTTATCGAAGGGTGCTGGTGGGAGCGCTTTCTTTCCTTGTCCGGCGACATTGGCAGCCGCCCAGGCGAGAAAGTCATAGAGATGTGCGACAGCGTTAATTGCTACTTCCGGGGCAAGGTACTGCGGATTATGAGCACCCAGATTTCCGATTTTGCGAATCGTGTGAACCTTGGATTGGATGATGCTGGGGACGTGGCGTTGGAATTCCGGAGTGCGGGTCAGGTCGTGGAAGCCGCTCTTCCCTGTAGCGTCGGGGTGATTGGGGGCTCCGAAGAAAACGGAGATGTGACGGACGACCTGCTCTGCGACGAAACGCGCCTGAATGACTGCGGCGCGCGGGTTGGAAACTGCAGCTTCCTCCGCATGGCGGCAATCCATAAGCAGACTTGGGAAGACAGCACCGACGAAACCGAAGTTGCTGAGTTTCGGCTGGAGGGCACTGTTCGCCGAGCTGTCCATGCCTGGGGCACCCGGTGTCGCGTTGGGCGAAGCGGGCGTGCTGTCAGACGGCGTCATAGGAGTCATCGGCGTCCTTTTATTAATTGGAGCAACGTCAATTCTTATTCAACGTTTTATTCAACGAGGTTTAGTTTAATCTCCCAAAGGGATTCCGTTGGTCGTAGCGTCGAATGTGTGTCCGAGAGACGCAGCACCTGTTCGGAAAACAGAAAATGGCCATCGCCGTCCCCAAATACTTAAGAGGCTCACTACCGCGCACACTAACTCGAGTAGGAGTGCAGATGGGGTTCCCCAGTGGTAAATCGCAAACCCCGCGAGGCATAGCCTTCGCGGGGTTTGGAGATGCGTAGTTGTCTGCATATTGGCAATCTCTGCAAAGCGAATTATACGTTGGACATGTGCCGGCTTTTACAAGCCTCAACACTCAACATGGTTACGCCTTAAACATAGTGAGAAAACGTGTCGAGATTCTCTCGATTCTTCGACATATTCCTTGGAGGTGGTCACATTGTAGCCCTTTGTTCTCTGGAATCGGACTGATTCCAGAGAATCAAACGAGGCTTCAAGCCACGGCTGCCCCAACCTCCTCACCCAACTTCTCACTCGACATAATACCGTGGGAAGTTATGTGTGAAGTTGGGTGTTATGTTGACCTTAAATCTGTTTCACCCGCATTTTTACCAATCTTTTACCTTGCATAAGCTAAGCAATTTTTCCTACACTCAGCGAGAAGTGCTCTGCCCCGCAATCATCCGATAGCGCTGCTTCGGACTCCGCGAAGGCTCAGTCCGCTCGACCAAGCCTTCATCGATGAGCGCATTGACAGCTTTCTGGACTGCAGTCCGACTCAACTGAGTTTTCTCCACGAGCTCAGTCGTTGAGGAAGAGGATTCCTCTTTCAGGATTGCCAGTACGTGATCTCGCGCAGTCGTGTATCGCTCCTGTGTAGCGACGCGTCGCCGTCGGAAAATGATGGTAAAGCTATCGAGCCGATTGATGTACTCAGGTTTGGGCATGAGCGCATCTTCCAAGGACTGGTTGATCGTCGCGATGCCCGTGCCACGATTTTCAGCCACACGCCCTGCTTGTTTGCCTTCACTCGGCAGGGAGACTTCCTCCAAAAAGCTGGAAATCCGTTGGTTGCGGGTAGAGCTGACACCCGGCTCGCCCAGATGCCGGATCGTTACACCCCCATACAGACCGCCAGGGCTCGTAATTTCGAGCCGGTCGACAAACATATTGATTTGCACCTGGCTCCCCTGCGCCGACGGCGAGTAATCGCGGTGCATCAGCGCGTTCACCAGCGCTTCGCGTACTGCAATCGGTGGATAGTCAGGAAGATCAGTCCGGAATTTTTCCCCAATCATGGCACCGGTGCGCATGTTTCTCTTAACTATGTCGACTCCGGCGTCGACTAGCTCCGGAATGGTGCCGGTAAGTGTTGCACTGTCGAGAAGTCTCAGCCCAGTAGTGATGGCACCCTTGCTCGTACCCGGAAAGAGAGCGAATGTCACGGTCAGCCGAGGGAAGAACTCTTGGGGATAGTCACCCATTACCAGCAGAGCCGCCAAGGTCGGGCTGTCGTTCTTGGTGATTCGGAGCCGCCTTAGCGCTACTTCGCGGCCGTCCTTGAAGGTCTTTGGGCGGCGCTGCTTTTGGGTTTGCAGATAGTCCTCGAGCACTTCAGGGGCCAAGTCATCTACCGTGGCTTCGGATACTGGCTCCTCGTCCCATTTTGGCTGAGTATGCTCTTCGATTAGCTTGTCGATTTCGTAATTCGAGAGTTTGGTATCGCCCTCCCCTGTCCGAATGTAGCTGCCGCCGTACCTCCCCTGGTCGGTCACATAGCAGGGCTTATCGACGGGACTAAACTCCTCGATTTCTGCGACGACAATGCTGGTTCCCTCGAATGGAACGATCGAGATTTCGGGCCTTACCGGTGGCGTTAGTTGACAGCAGCGGGTCTCGAGAGCATCTTGCGCCTTGAGCGCGTCGAATTTTCCAACGGGCACAAAGCCAGATTTTTCGTCGAGCCCGACCATGATCACTCCGCCACCAGCGTTGGCAAATGCGCTGAGAGTTTCCCGAATGGACTTGCCGACGTTGCTTTTCACTTCAACAGACTGAATATCCGAACCTACCAGCCGTAGGTTCGCGATGATTTCCTTCAGATGACCTTCGTCCACGATGGCTCCGCTCGATAAGCTTCACACTAAACTTCCCACTTAACATAACACTGTGGGAAGCTTAGTGGGGAGTTCGGTGTTATGTTGACCTCAAACCATTCTCATCTGCACTTTTATGCACGACATCACAGGTTTCGCACCCGACGCACCCGACACGGCGGGTCACCAAACATGGTTACGCCATAAACTCGTTCAGAAAACGTGTAGAAATTTTTGTGTTTCTTCGACGTATTCCGCGGATATGGTTACGCCGTCACCATATGCAGTCAACAGTTGTATTGCCTCGGGCTTCAACTCAGACATGCAAAAAGACAACTCCCCCGATCTTACGAGGCTCAGGGGAGTGAGGGTTTTTGCACTGACCTACGCCAATGCACTACGCCACCAGGATTGCAGAGCATTAAGTGAGTGAGCTCTCCCCCTCCACACGCAGCCATACGCTAGAGCTCTCCAGCAAACGCTCGAGCAGCGAGAGACTGATGGAGTTCTTGAAGGAGCCCAACTTTCCGCGCTAGGTATTGTTCCTGCCGCTGGAAAAACTCCGTCAACTCCGAAATTTGCCGCGCGCTTTTGCTATTCAATTTCCTAATGGGTGTTCTCGAAAGCTGCGTCTTGCTAAGTGTCGCAATTCCTGTCGTTTGCTTCGCTGACTTAAGGAAATACGCGCGAGCTTCCTCAAAGCTCAGTACCGCCATGAGAGCCTCGGGTGTCCATTGAGATTCTTCTGCTAAGCGGACTCTGAAAATGTGATTTTGATGTATCGTACCTGGAATCTCGTCACGCCATATAGTTCCTCGACCGAGTTTGTCGGGATCTCCGCCCTCGGTCAGCAAAATATCTCCAGATTGCAGGGCAAACCGAGCGGTTTCAGCTTCAGTGACGGCTATTTTTTTGACTTGACTTAAATCCAAAAAACCATCTTTTACATTCGCGACCGCAAGGTACGGGAACTCGTACGTTGTCTCCTCAGGCTTAGTCTTTCGGCCTTTAGTAATCCCCGATGAGATTTCAGCAACTTCACTGAGCAGTACGGAATCTGTCGTTTCTTGACGAATTACCTTATCAATGCAAGCTCTCTTTAATCCCCTCACAGTTCGAACTTGTTCTTGTGCGTATGAGTACTTTCGCGCCGATGCCTCCAAAATCCCCGCGATCCTCTTCTGCTCCTCGAGAGGAGGAAGGGGGATTTCAATCTCATGTAGTGATTTCTTGTTTAAAGTGACTCCCATTGCTGCGTCGTTTCCTTGTAATCGCTTTCCAGCATTTTCCAATGCCTCCATCAGATAGCCTCTCGACAAAATCGAGGAATCACAAGGTGTTACTGCGGCGATAGCTTCGTTGGTAAACATCTCGACTTCAGATATTCCAACTTTTCCGATTGACAGCTTGAAAGAAAAGAAAACTGTCCCCGGGGGGTACGGCGTAATCTTCAAAGACTGCACTGCAAAAGCAGAAATCTCTTCCGACGTCTTGCGGATGACGCGCCCCTGGTTCATATCCTTAATTGAGAGCCAGGGAAGCCCTTGTCCCCAGAAATCTTTATTCTTCCGCGCGGGTGTTTTCCCAATGCGAATTTCACAAATCTCCCCCAGCTTCACCATCGGCCACTTGCTCATTTTTCGCCCCCTAGCAGCACCTTTAGCTCCGCCATTCCTTTGGCAATCTCCACGTCCAGCGCTTCAATGTCCGCGATGATTTCCATCGGGTCACGGGTCTCCACGTCCTCGAAGACAATCTCCTTGTACCTATTCATAGACAAGTCGTAATCGTTCTCCGCAATCTCCGCTACCGGCACACAGAAGCTCTGCTCCGTCCGTACACGCTCAAGCTCGCTGCCTTTACGCTCGGCAAATCGCCTTACCACATCCGGCAGGTTGTTCTTCGCGTGCTGCTCCTCCGTCAACGTTGCAGGCTCCGGACAGTCCCCTGGATTCTCAGGATCTACCGGGCACGAGAGCGGGGAAACGCCGAGCAAGTGCTCGTCGAGAAGCGGAGTGCGCTTGTCGTCGAGCGAGTAGCCGTCGGCAAGCACCTCGTAGAACCACACATTATCGGTGGCCGGAGAGTCAGTGCGGGTGAAGCACAAGATTGCGGTGGACACGCCCGTGTACGGCTTGAATGCGCCAGAGGGCAGCTTGATTACTCCGTCGAGGCTTTGGTTTTCTACCAATTCCTTGCGTAGCGCCTTATGCACCTTCGTGGAACCAAAGAGCACACCTTCGGGGACAATCACAGCTGCGCGACCGCCAATCTTCAGCAGCGACAGGAAACGGTTGATGAACAGCAGTTCCGTCTTCTTGGTCTTGCCCAAAGAGCGCAGCTCGGGGTCGATGTTGTCCTCATCGGTAGAGCCCGCAAAAGGCGGGTTGGCAAGAATTAGGTCGAAGGAGCCCACGTCTTCCGAGGGGATCTTCGCCAGCGAATCACGGTAGGCGATATTCGGGTCCTTGAAGCCGTGCATGAACATGTTCATCGCCGAGATTCGCACCATGGTGGAGTCGAAGTCGTAGCCGTAGAAAGTGTTCTCGGAGAACTCGCGCTGTTTGTCCTTCTTCAGCAGCTCATCGGCGTGGTGCTCCTTCATCCACAGCGCCGCATTGACTAGGAAGCCTGCGGTGCCGCACGCCGGGTCGATGATGCGTTCGCCGGGGGCCGGACGCATCAGTTCCACCATCAGTTTGATGATGTGCTGCGTAGTGCGGAACTGACCGTTCTTACCCGACGTGCTCAGCTGCGACAGCAAGTATTCGTACAAGTCGCCTAGAAAATCCTTGTCGCGGAAATCCAGTTCGTTCATCAGCGCCATGACGCTGCGCAGCGTCGACGGATTCTCAATGCCGAAAGTCGCATTGGCCATGTGCTTCGACATTCCGGTGCCACCCAACTGGCGCAGATGGGCGAACACATCGTTGGCAATCAGATTGCGAAGCGCCACGGGATCGGTCTCCGCGATGAGGTTCTTCCAGCGCAGGCTCTGCTCCTGCGGGGAAGGGCCGAAAATATCCTGTGACTCCGGCACCGGCACACCGATGGCACGCTTCTTATCAATGTCATCCTGAGCCAGGTCGAGCTGACGCATATAAATCAGGTATGTCATCTGCTCGATGACGTTCATCGGGTTCGTAATTCCGCCAGACCAGAACACGTTCCAGATGGCGTCGACCTTTTTCCTAAAATCTGCCGTAGTCACGCCGCTAACTCTACTGGTGAGGGCGGAGCGAGCATGGATTAGGTTCCTGAGCCTCGAATGTATGTCCGACGGGACATTTCGAAGGAGGCTCGTCGGCAGTCCAGGACCAACGTAAGTGCGCCGAGAATCTATCTCTTTGCGCTAATCAGCAAGAATTCCACACAGCTTATTCCAGCAACCAACCATCTCCACGCAGTTTTAGATAGTTCCTTCAAATCATTCCGAACTATTTCAGGTTGCTTTACCGTGAATTTCGGTATCCCTAGTTGAGGTAAGCCCACACGCACCGTTACCACCGCCTCGGAGTGCAAACACGCTAGTAGGAAATGCGATTGGAGCTCTGGAGGGGTAGCAGTGGCACGTGAACAGGAACAAAGACCTCTATGCTTCCCTTATGCAGTCGTTCATTTCTTGGTTCACGTCTCAAAGTGGCGTGTCGCTCATAGTTGCTCTCATTGCCCTCGGTGGCGTGCTGATAAATAACGCAGGGGCAGAAAGTCGGCGCAAAAAAGATCAAACAGCAGCTGACCAACGACGCAAAGCCGACCAAGCGGCAGAGGACGCTAGGCGTAAAGCCGATGACGACCGACGTGAGCGAGAACGGTCGGAAGATAGGCGAGCTGAGGATGCGAGACGTAAAGCCGAGCAAGACGCAGCTGACCAACGACGCAAAGCCGACCAAGCGGCAGAGGACGCTAGGCGTAAAGCCGACGACGACCGACGTGAGCGAGAACGGTTGGAGCAATTGCAACGTGAAGACTGGGCACGGCAACGCCGAGCAGTAGCCGATTGTATACGGGAAATCACCAAGTCCGCCGCACTTGTCAGCGAACGCGCCGCAGCAGTTCATACACAAGGAGACCGTGACATTGAACGCGCGAAGCTAGTTAAAGCCGTCGAGCTTGCGCGGTTCAATGTTGAAGCTACTAACCAATTGACCTTACTGGATATTGAGATAACGCAACCTCATGTAAGCGCCCAGCTACACGTGCTGTGGGAGCAGATTGTGAACGATTACCAGCCACTTGCGGAAGCGCAAAAACGTGGCGGTCAGGAATGGATCAACCAGGCTGAAAAAATGCCGCCCTTGAGTGATTTAGCTTTACATGGAATCAGAGCGTTAACAATCATTGCTCGGATTGCGTTGCTTGAATATCCCGAACACATGGAAACGCAACCTGTTAAGCCAATTGATCTTGGGGATTTTTATGACGATTCTCGAGTCAAGAAAGATGATAATCACCGCAGTTATCAACGGTGACCGTATCCTCATGCTCTAGTGCGGTTGTTCAGTACACCACCGCTGCGATAGCTATCGTGGCGGTGGTGTAAGAATTGGGAATCTTAAGGAAAAAGTGGGTCATTAGGGTACGTTATCCACGCTCTCGCACCAGCAACATTGACCCTGTTAGGAACGTATCTAGCTAGTCTTGTGCAACTTGCACACACACTCCTAGCGAGAGAACTCCAATCGGTGCCTAGTGCCCGCGCTGCTGCTCCAGCGGCTCGCCGTCGTTGAAGTACGGCGCAATCTTGTTATCGAACATCGACAGTGCGGAACCGATGGCCATGTGCATGTCCAGGTACTGGTAGGTACCCAGGCGACCACCGAAGAGGACCTTATTCTCCTGTGCTTCTGCAGCGGCCAGCTTGCGGTAAGCCTCGAGCATCTCACGGTCTTCCGGAGTGTTGATTGGGTAGTACACCTCGTCGCCGTCCTTGGCGAAGCGGGAGTACTCCTTAACAATTACGGTCTTGTCCTTGACGTAGTCGCGCTCCGGGTGGAAGTGACGGAACTCGTGGATACGGGTGTAAGGAACATCGGCATCGTTGTAGTTCATCACCGGGGTGCCCTGGAAGTCACCGGTGTTGAGGACCTCCATCTCGAAGTCCAGGGTGCGCCAACCCAGCTTGCCTTCGGCGTAGTCGAAGTAGCGGTCAAGCGGTCCGGTGTAGACAACCGGAGCCTCCGGCGAGGCTGCGCGCAGCTCGTCACGTACCTCAAACCAGTCAGCGTCGACAACGACATCAATCTTGTCGGAGGTCACCATGTTTTCCAGCCAGGCGGTGTAGCCGTCGACAGGCAGGCCCTCGTAGGTGTCGTTGAAGTAGCGGTTATTAAAGGTGTAGCGGACCGGCAGGCGGGTGATGTTTCCAGCCGGCAGGTTCTTCGGGTCGGTCTGCCACTGCTTTGCGGTGTAGTGCTTCACAAAGGCCTCGTAGAGTGGACGGCCAATCAGGGAGATGGCCTTTTCCTCGAGGTTCTTGGCATCGCGCGGATCCAGGCCATCGGTCTGGTCCTTAATCAGCTGACGAGCCTCGTCCGGGGTGTAGTACCGACCGAAGAACTGGTTGATCAGGCCCAGACCCATCGGGAACTGGTACGCGGTGCCCTTGTACATGGCGAACACGCGGTGCTGGTAATCAGTGAAGTCAGTGAACCGGTTGACGTAATCCCAGACCCTCTTATTAGAGGTGTGGAACAGGTGCGCACCGTACTTGTGCACCTCAATGCCAGTCTCCGGCTCAGCCTCCGAGTAGGCGTTTCCGCCGATGTGGTTGCGTCGCTCGACAACGAGCACGCGCTTACCCAGCTCATTCGCAGTCCGCTCGGCCACGGTCAAACCGAAGAAACCCGAGCCGACGATGATGAGGTCATACGTGTTGGCCTTGACGTCCTGTAGAGACTTCGGCGCAAAGTTGTTGGCGGTATTGGCAGTGGTGTTCTTTTCGCTACTCACGCCTTAAAACCTATTGCATTTGGCCACCGATTGCGGGTGTACACGCGGGCGTGCCGACGTCCACGTGAGCGTCACCCGACGTTCTTTTGGTCACATTCCTCGATATTTTTCTCAAAATTAACGCTAAAACACAGCGTCCACACTAGATTTTTTTAGTCACACTGGTAACATCCTTCTCAGTATTTTTCTGTTACCTAACAACTTTTGTTCACATCGACTCCACGTCGATGCACCTTGTACCCCATATTTTTGGAGCTTTTACCGTGCCAACTCGCCGTCGCATCAATGCCCCGTCGATGGGCCGCCGTACCTTCCTATACGGACTCGCCGCCACCGCGGCGGCAGCTCCCCTCGTATCCTGGGGCGTCCGACAGTCCCCTACCCTGGTGGAAAGCCCTGGTGTTTCCCCGATTGCGGCCAAGCTCTCGACATCGCCGCTGGCCGACTCCGTCACGATGCTGGTCGACGACGCGGCCGTCGGCACGCATACCATCTCTGACGCGCTGCACCCACTTCGCGGATTCGTCAAGGACATCACCCGCGATGAGCCGTTCTCGCAGTTCGCGCTGACGTGGCCGGGAGATTCCAACGTTGAGCTCTACGTCCGTGCTGAGCGTGAAGACGGCAACTTCGGCCCGTGGTTCCACGCTGATTCCCACGCGCCGATGAATGGCTCGGGTCAGTCCGGCACTGAGCTCCTGTTCGTGGAGCCGACCAAGCGCGTGCAAGTCTCCACGATTGGCCTGAACCTGCTGGAGGGCATGGACCCGCGCAGCATCGTTGGCCTGGATCGCCTGGATCCATCTGCCATTGGTGAGAACCTGCAGAGCATCATCGATGGCACTGCAGCACTGGCCTTGAATTCCGTGCAGGCTGTTTTCGTCGATGGTGTTGAGCAGTCTGGGCAGGTCATCACGCCAATTGCCTACGAGTCCGCCATCTCTGGCGCGCCGAAGGTCATCAGCCGCGCAGGCTGGGGTGCTGATGAATCCGCACGCAGCGGATCTAGCTCCTATCAGACCTTCAAGGGCACCTGCATCCACCACACTGCGGGCTCCAATAGCTACACCGAGTCGCAGGCGCCGGCCATTGTGCGCGGCATTTACGCCTACCATGCACAGACGCTGGGCTGGGGCGATGTGGGGTACAACGCGCTGGTCGACAAGTTCGGCAATATCTATGAGGGTCGGTACGGCGGACTGGACAAGAACATCGAGGGCGCTCACGCCGGTGGCTTCAATGACGGCACCTTCGGCATCTCGGTGATGGGCAACTACGACCAGATTGCAATGCCGTCGGCGGCAGTCGCTGCAGTCGGCGAGATGGTTGGCTGGCGCATGAAGGTCGGCGGCGTGGACCCAATGTCCACCGCTTCTCTGACCAGCTCCGGCTACTCGAAGTCGCGCTACAGCTCCGGCCAGACGGTGAATCTGCCGGCTATTTTCGGTCACCGCGACACCGGCTACACCTCGTGCCCGGGCAACTTCGGCTACCAGCAGATGGATGACATCCGCGCAGCCGCGAAGGCCAAGTACGACGGCAACAGCGGTGCAGGTATCACCGGTGGGTCGAAGGATCCGGACTCCTCCGAGCAGTCCGGATTGAACCTTCCAGGTTTCCCGGGCGCCGAGGACTCGCAGGGCTCGCCGGAGGGCAGCACCGGGTCTACCGGCGCGCCAAGCCCGGCCGAATTCATCAACAACTATCTGGCTGACGGCCTGCCGGGAACCCCGGGTCAGGCCGCCCGTGATTTGTTCGCACCACAGCGCTAACCCGCTGCGGGCACAATCCGCATAGCCACTACCAGCAACTTTGTGCTTTATTGACAGCCAACAGCTTTCACGCAGGAGTAAAAACCGTGTTTAGTCGCCGACGCATTAATCGCCGCGCAGGGGCCAAGCAATCCTTGGTGCTCTCTGCCGTAGCGGCACTTTTCCTCACACCCGTTGTCGTTGTCGGAGCAGGCGCCGCGTATGACCTCATTGAGGACAACGGTGTCGGCCCAATCGACCCCGTTGTTCAGAGCAAGTCGCTGGCAGACAGTGCCTCTGTCTTAGTTGAGGACGCGGCAATTGCCACGCAGTCGCTGGTCGACGACGCACACCCCAACCGCGGTGTCGTCAAGGAAATCACCTCAGACACAGAGTTTTCCCAGTTCGCCCTGACCTGGGCCGGTAGCGCTGATATCGCCAGCTACGTGCGCGCACAGCGTGCCGACGGCTCCTGGTCCGACTGGTTCAGTGTCGATCCGGAGTACCCCGCTGAGGGCAATGCCAATGGTCTCAATGGCACCGAGCTGGTCTACGTGGAGCCGACCAAGCGCGTTCAGGTCTCCACCCACGGTCTCAACATCTTCGGCCCAGGCTCCGGTGTGGATCTGAAGGATATCCAGGGTGCCGAAAAGCTGGATATGTCCAAGATTAACCTGGACGAAATCAACGCCGAAGGCGCTAAGAAGGCCGTCGAGGACACCAAGGAAGCGGTAAAGGGCGCAGCCGACAAGGCCGCATCCGACTACCAACAGGTCCAAGACGCCGCACCGGAGGATGCTCTGGACGATCCAACCAAGCCCGCCGATGACGACGAAGGCCTGGATTCGCCGAATGTGCCTGTGAAGTGGACGGACATCGAGCCGGTTGCCGATGAGATGCCAATTGACAAAGTCGACGCAGTGCTTATCGACGGTCAAGCGGCCGAAAGCGCCATCGACCCCATCGTTGACGCGAAGAACGTCACGGGTATGCCAAAGGTCATTACCCGTGCCGGTTGGGGCGCAAATGAAAACTCCCGCTGCATGGGCCCGGATTACGACAACAAGCTCGTCGGTGCCACTGTTCACCACACCGCTGGTTCGAACAACTACACCGAAGCACAGTCCGCTGGCATTGTTCGCGGCATCTACCAGTACCACGCTCAGACTCTGGGCTGGTGCGACATCGGATACAACGCGCTGGTGGACAAGTACGGCAACATCTTTGAAGGTCGCTACGGCGGCCTGGACAAGAACGTCCAGGGCGCTCACGCCGGTGGCTTCAACACCGGTACCTTCGGTATCTCCATGATGGGTAACTACACCTCGGTTGCACCGAGTGAGGCTGCCATCAAGTCTGTCGGCAACATGATTGGCTGGCGCCTGAAGGTCGCCGGTGTCAAGCCGAAGGGCCAGATTCAGATGACCTCGGGTGGCACCAGCTACACAAAGTACCCATACGGCACCACCGTTACTCTGCCGACCATCTTCGCGCACCGCGATGTCGGTAACACCACCTGCCCGGGCGACTCGGGCTACGCGCAGATGGACAAAATCCGCAATATTGCGGAGAAGAAGTACAACGCTCTGACCAGCGGCACCATTGACAATGAAGGCCCAGACGGCTTGGCTGACCTGCTGGTTCCGAAGGACGAGGATTCGAAGTCTGACTCTGAGAAGTCCGACTCTGAGCAGACTGACACTCAGAGCGAGAGCACCACTTCGACGTCTTCGGCAACCTCGACTACCTCAACGGCTGAGTCCTCCTCTGCTACCTCGACGACGTCCGCGACCCCGAGCACCTCGACTGCCTCGAAGTCGGAGAGCACCAAGAGCACTTCTTCGACGACCTCGACCAAGCAGTCCACGACTTCGCAGTCGACCACCTCGACGACCGCAGAGCCGACTGACTCGACCAACGTCACCAGTTCGACCACCGCGACACCTGTCACTGGCACTATGACGGATACGCCCTCCAGCCCGTCGTTAAGCGGATCTAGCGATTCCACCTCGGCGGCCGAGCCGAGCGAGGAGCGCGAGCAGCGCAAGGCTGCCGCGGTTGAGGCAATTTCGGGTGCACGCTCCATGCTCGCCTCCGCGCTGGGCATGCTGGGCGCACCGGGCCTCGGCCAGACGGCGGACGCCATCCTGTCGGCCGTGGGACGCTCCGTTGAAAACGGTCCGTCCATCTCTGACCTGCCGGTTCTGGCAGCTGAGATTATCAAGATCGACCAGCAGAATGACCTCGCTGCCGAGTGGCGCCATGTCCAGGAGGAGATGGGTTCCGTGCTCGGTTACGCCATGTCGGGCATCCAGAGTGGCGCGACGGTGTCCAACTCCAGCGGTCAGGCTGACCCGCTGCAGTACGCGAAGTTCTCCAACGGCGTGATTACGTACTCGGAGACCACCGGCGCGAATGCCATCTGGGGCAAGATTGCTGACGAATGGGCACGTCAGGGCTTTGAGGTCGGCAAGCTCGGCGCACCGACCAAGACTCAGGTTGTCGATGGCAACACCGAGCGTGCCGAATTCCAGAACGGCACCATCGTGCTCGACCTCGGCACCGGCAAGGTTACCGTCGAGATCAAGTAACTGGGTGGGACGCTGCTAAAACCAGCGTTCCAGCACCTGGGCGACACCATCATCATCATTGGTGGCGGTGATTTCGTCTGCTATCTGCTTGACCTTGTCAGCAGCGTTGCCCATCGCAACACCCGTGCCCGCCCACGCCAACATTTCAATATCATTGGGCATATCGCCGAAGCAGACGACATCAGCCGACGTTGCCCCTACCAATTCGGACACGTATTCCAGCCCGGCGCGCTTAGTGACACCCGGCGCGGAAACCTCCAGCAACCCATCCGGCATGGAGTACGTCACGTGCGCGCGGCTTGCATCAATTACCGGCGCAATCAGCTCATAGAGCTGCGCACTGTTCAAGTCAGGATTGCGCAAAAGCAGCTTCGTCGCCGACTTTGCGAGCACCGCTTCCTCCGCAATCAGCCCATGCTCATCTGATTCCCACGCATGGTCATAGGACGGCGCCACCACAAACAGCTCATCAATCGCGTCATACGCCGACGTCCCGGCGCGTTCCGCAGCAACCCCGATGCCACCGACCGACGCTGTTGCTTCACGGGCGTGCTTTACGACGTAATGCAGCGTCTCCGGCTCCAACGTTTTAGCGGACACCACTTCATCGCGCGCGGCATCATAAATGACCGCGCCGTTGGCGCAGACGCACAGAGGTCGAACGGGTAGCTGATCGAGCACAGGTTTCAGCCAGCGCGCGGGACGCCCTGTGGCCAGCACCAATGGTGTCCCGTGGCGCAGCATCCTGGTCACTACCGCGCGCAGACGAGGGGTGACGCGCTCCCGGGAATCGATAAAAGTGCCATCAATATCTGAGGCAACGAGCAGCGGTTGAATTGTCTCAGTCACGGCGAACTACTCGCCGTTTTCGCCGTTGTCGCAGAACCGGTCGGCCAGCATCTCGAGTGTGGCAACCACTCCCCCATGCGCTGCGGTATCAACTACCCAGCCCGCATTGCGCAGCAGTGTCCAGTCCGCATCGGCCATCACTACTGGCATGCCAACGCGATCGAGCGCCTCGGAGAAAATTTCCCGCGAGGCAAACAACATTGCGCTTTCCTCCTTGCGAGCCTGCTCGCGCAGAGTCACCGCCACAGCATTGGTGACATCCAGCTTGCTGGCGTTTTCAGGAAGCTCCACCGTTTTCAGGTCGGCACAGTGCAGGGCCGTCAGGTCAGGCTTGTCGCCCTTATCATGCAGGACGATGATTGTGGCGCCCTCACCGGCGAGCTGCTCCAAGGCCTTCATAGTGTCTTCGCTGATACCGTTCGCGCCGTCGACAAGCGAACCGGGGTAATCGAAGATGAACGACTGCGGCTTGGTGGTGATGAGTTTGTCCAGGCGCTGCGGCAGCTTGTCGCGGATCATCATCGACTGACCGATGAGGCGGTAGACGCTCTGCTGCGTCTGCTCCAGGCTGGCGGCGGAAGCCTTTTCCAACTGCGCGTAGGTATCGCGGAATGTCGCGCGCATGGATTCGGTGGCGGCGAGGACGGAATCCCGGCTCTCCTTCGCGCCAGCGACGACTTCATCCGCCATCTGCTCGACGGACTGGCGAAGCTGCGCGAGCATCGCCGTTGTCTGCTCCTTCGCGCGTGTCGATTCCGCACTCACGGTATTGGAGGCATCAATGAACTGCTGCTTGGTCTGGCCGCGGAATTCACGTGCAGACTCGGCGAGCTTGTCCTTGAACGATGCCAAGTCACTGCGCAAGTGGCGAATGCGCTGGCGCTCTTCCTCAACTTTGAGGTCCTCTGCCTGGGCCTCTTCGAAGGTCGGGGCGCCGCCGCCGAGGCGTGTCGGAACCCAGTAGGCGCCCTGTGGCAGTGGGCCTTCCGCCTCCGCGTACTCATCCCAGAGTTGGCGGACGCCCTGATCCATGATTTCGTGCAGCTTATCAGTGGCCTCTACTGGATCGCCCTCCGGATGCCACGGTGGCAGCACCACCATATGAATAGGAGTATTGGTGCGACCGAGGTGCTTTGGATGCCCCTTCGTCCACACGCGCTGGGATCCCACGATCAGCACGGGAAGAATGGGCTTACCGGTGCGCTGCGCCATACGCACCGCACCGGTCTTGAGGTTTTTTACCTCGAAGCTGCGGGAGATTGTCGACTCCGGGAAGATGCCGACCAGTTCATCATTTTCCAGCATCTCACAGGCCGTTTCGAAGGACTTAGAGCCATCGGTGCGGTCAACCGGAATGTGCTTGAGAGAGCGCATGATGGGCCCGGCAATGGGATGGTCAAAGACTTCCTTCTTCGCCATGAAACGCACATAGCGACGGTACTTGCGAAACGGAATACCGACGTACGTGAAGTCCATGTATCCGGTGTGGTTGGTCACCACAACGGCACCGGACTTCTTAGGCACGTTTTCCCAGCCCTTGATAGTGAATTTCAAACCTTGGGCAAAGAAGACGGCGCGCGCTAATCCGATAACGCCAAAGTACACGGGATCTTTGAACATAACTTTTACTCTACAATCTTTCGCACTCAGCAGCGGGCCTGTGCGCATCGGCTCGTCATATCTATTGAGCCGCACTACCCCCGAAAATTTGGCCAAAGCGGACATATGGACACAACAACCACACCACTTTTAGGTGAACGGCTTTCATGGAATAGGTGACGCGATTGTGGTGAGCCAAGTTACAAATTTGTGTTTTCGCCAGTTGCGTTAAACTCGCGCACAAGCCCCTCTCGCCTCCGATTTGCCTCACCCCCATTAGGGGGCTTCGGCTAACTTTTTTTCACAACGCTATGGGTAGCAAAATTGTTCAAAAAATGCTCTCTAGCTGGGGCGATAGAGGCACAGACGCACGCACCCTTTCATTCGCTTTTCATACCTTTATTTATATCTACGTAACCGTAGGTTATCCCTTACCAACAGGCTCCTTTTTTGTTAACGTGAGCCATGAGCCGAGAAATTCTCTTCGACGAAAGATCAACACCCCCATCGGGAAGGATTGGAAAATGTCGTCCTCTTCATCTCTCGCCCCCTCCGCAGTTCTGAATAAAGAACAGCACGCAAAAACCTGGGAAAAGTTCGGCACCGAGCAGTACGACGTCGTCATCATCGGCGGCGGTTCCGTTGGCGCTGGCGCTGCACTTGATGCCGCTACCCGCGGTTTGAAGACAGCCGTTATTGAAACCCGTGACTTCGCCGGCGGTACTTCCAGCCGCTCCTCCAAGATGTTCCACGGCGGCCTGCGCTACCTGCAGATGCTGGACTTCCGCCTTGTCGCAGAGTCCCTGCGCGAGCGCGAACTGTCGATGTCCCACCTGGCTCCGCACCTGGTCAAGCCGCTGCGCTTCGTATTCCCGCTGACCCACCGCATCTGGGAGCGCCCATTCATGGCTTCGGGCTTCTTCCTTTACGACGTCATGGGTGGCGCCAAGCAGGTTCCAATGCAGAAGCACTACTCCCGCAAGGGCACCCTGAAGCAGGCTCCGGGCCTGAAGCAGGATGCCGTCGTCGGCGGTGTTCGCTACTACGACACCCTGGTTGACGATGCCCGTCACACCATGACCGTCCTGCGTACGGCTGCTCACTTCGGTGCAGATGTCCGTACTTCCACCCAAGTCGTTGACTTCGAGAAGGAAGGCGAGCGCATCGTCGGCGCCAAACTGCTCGACACCGATACCGGCGCTACCACTACTATTCACGGCAGCGTCTTCGTCAACGCCACCGGCATTTGGTCCGATGAGATTGAGAAGCTGGCAGGTGTCACCGGTAAGTTCCGCGTCCACACCTCCAAGGGCGTCCATATCGTCATCCCGAAGTCCGCTCTCGAGGGCTCGGTGGCAATGACCTTCGTGACTGAGAAGTCCGTCCTGTTCGTCATCCCGTGGGGTGAGTACTGGATCATCGGCACCACCGACACCGACTGGACCATGAACCTGGCCAATCCAGCCGCAACCCGCGCTGATATCGACTACATCCTCGATCACGTCAACGCCAAGGTCCGCCGCCCAATCACTTACGACGACATCGTCGGTGTCTACTCGGGTCTGCGTCCACTGGTGGAAGGCAACTCCGACTCCACCACCAACCTCTCCCGTAACCACGCCGTTGCACACGTTGCTCCGGGCATGGTCTCTGTCGCAGGTGGTAAGTACACCACCTACCGCGTCATCGGTGCTGACACCATTGACGCTGCTGTTCAGGACATTCCGCGCAAGGTACCGGAGTCCGTCACTGCTGATGTCCCGCTGCTCGGTGCCGATGGTTACCACGCACTGAACAACCAGAAGCCGCAGCTGGCTAAGCAGTTCGGTATCACCGAAAAGCAGGTTGAGCACCTGCTCAACCGCTACGGTTCCCTCATCTACGAGGTGCTAGCTCCGGCCGCTGAGGACAAGTCTCTGCTTGAACCACTGGAGGCCGCTGAGCAGTACCTACGCGCTGAGGTTCTCTACGCGGTCACCCACGAAGGTGCCCTGCACCTGGATGACATTCTGGAGCGCCGCCTGCGCGTCTCTATGGAGTACGCACACCGCGGTGTCGACAGCGCACGCGCTGTCGCAGAGCTGGTTGCCCCAGTCCTGGGCTGGGACAAGGAGACCATGGAGAAGGAAATCAAGGTCTTCATCGAGCGCGTTGAAGCAACCCTGGCAGCCGAGCATGAGCTGACCGACAAGGCCGCTAACGAGATTGCTGCACACGCAGTGGAGACTCGTGCGGACGTCGACACCAGCCTCGACCGCTAGTTGGTACTCCCTACCACCTCGGTGGTCATGGGGTTAGGTTCTTCTAACGAGCACGTTCCCAATGGCCACTAACGCTGTAGACACAACGTAATAGGTCTCTTTAAAAAGCTTTAAAAGGCAGCTCATGGTTCCCAATGAGCTGATGGGTCAAAAATAAGAGTGCCGGCGAAAAGCAATTCTCGCCGGCATTTCTTTTACCCGGAGTGCTTTTGCTCGGTTTTTACCCGGCTTTTACGCGGAGTGTTTTTACGTTGAAGAAAACCATCGTGGTCGCGCGTGGCCACGAGCAAGAGAAAGTTTCTAATCCATGGAGACGATCACAGGATCCCAGGCATTCTTCTGGGAATTTTTCGGAACCGCAATCCTGATTCTGCTCGGTAACGGTGTCTGTGCCGCTATCAATCTTCGGACCAGCCGCGCCGCCAACGCTGGTTGGATGGGCATTGCATTCGGCTGGGGTTTGGCCGTTTTCGCCGGTGCCTCCATCGCCGACGTCAGTGGCGGTCACCTCAACCCCGCTGTCACCGTCGCACTGGCAGTTGCAGGCAGCCTGAGCTGGAACTTGGTGCCTTTCTACATCGTCGGCCAGCTGCTCGGCGCTTTCATCGGCGCGATTCTCGCATGGGCCTCGTTCAAGCAGCTCTTTGACGCTAACGGAGTCGATGACAACGGCAACCCAACCAATGCCAATGCCGACACCGGCGGCAGCTTCTTCACCGCGCCAACCCACCCCAATAACTTCTGGAACTGTGTCACCGAGTTCATCGCAACATTCGTACTGCTGGCCTTCATCCTGTTCGGCCCAGCCGGCGGCGAGCTTGGTCCGCTGACCTACTTCGGTGTCTCGTTCATCATCGTTTCAATCGGCCTGTCGCTCGGTTCCCCAACCGGTTACGCCATCAACCCGGTTCGTGACCTCGGCCCACGTCTGGCCTACGCATTTGTACTTCCAATTAAGGGCAAGGGAGACGCCAATTGGTCCTACGCCTGGGTACCCGTTGTCGCCCCGATGCTCGCAGCCGTGGCAGCAGGCGCCCTTGCCTTTGTAATCGGATAAATGGAATATGAGAGTTAACGCACATTTGATAAGTGCATATCTCTGAAGTCACATCTACATAATTTCGCTAGGAGTATCCCCCCATGTTGCACAGCAAATACGTCCTCGCTATTGACCAGGGCACAACCTCCACCCGCTGCATCATCTTCAACCACGACGCAGAGATTGTCACGGTTGCTCAGATGGAGCACAAGCAGATTTTCCCAGAGGAGGGCTGGGTAGAGCACGACCCGCAGGAGATTTGGACCAACACTCGGCGCGTCGTCAGCGAGGCGCTGGCCGACGTTGACATCTCCTCGCAGGACATCGAAGCAATTGGTATCACCAACCAGCGAGAAACCACTGTCGTCTGGGACAAGAACACCGGCGATCCGATTTACAACGCCATCGTCTGGCAGGACACTCGCACCAACACCATCTGCAAGGAACTCATGGGAGATGAGGGCGCGGACCGCTGGCGCGAAACCACTGGCCTGCGTATCAACTCCTACCCAGCAGCGCCGAAGGCCCGCTGGATTCTGGACAACGTTGAGGGTGCTCGCGAAAAGGCTGAGGCCGGCGACCTGCTCTTCGGCACCATCGATACCTGGCTGCTGTGGAACCTCACCGGTGGCGCAGAAGGCGACAACGGTGAAGCTGCCGTCCACGCAACCGATGTCACCAATGCGTCCCGTACTCTCCTGATGGACCTCGACACTCTCGAGTGGGACGAGGACATTTGTCGAGAGATCGGCATTCCGATGTCGATGCTGCCGGAGATTCGACCGTCGGTAGGCGATTTCGGGCATGTACGCGCCCGCGATGCTCTGGCGGGGGTGCCGATTACCGGCATCCTCGGCGATCAGCAGGCCGCCATGTTCGGTCAGGGTTGCTTCGAAGAGGGCGACACCAAGAACACCTACGGCACTGGTCTGTTCATGCTGATGAATACCGGTGAGACCGCAAAGTGGTCCGACCACGGCCTGATTTCCACCGTTTGCTACCAGGTCAAGGATGAAAAGCCGGTCTACGCTCTCGAGGGCTCTGTCTCCATGGGTGGCGCACTGGTTCAGTGGCTGCGCGATGAGCTGCAGATGATTCCAAACGCAGCATCCATCGAGAACAAGGCCAAGAGCGTTAAGGACAACGGCGGCGTCTACATTGTTCCGGCATTCTCCGGCTTGTTTGCGCCGCGTTGGCAGCCGGATGCCCGCGGCGTCATCGTCGGCCTGACGCGCTTTGCCAACCGCAACCATATCGCCCGCGCAGTTCTCGAGGCAGCTGCTTACCAGACTCGTGAGGTACTCGATGCCATGGTGGCCGAATCCGGCACTGAGATGACCTCGCTGAGCGTCGACGGTGGCATGACCATGAATGAGTTCCTCATGCAGTTCCAGGCCGACATCCTGGATGTGACGGTCACCCGCCCGAACAATATCGAGACCACCGCCCTCGGCGCTGCCTACGCCGCAGGTCTGGGCGTTGGTTTCTGGTCCAGCCTGGACGAGGTCAAGGCCCACATCACCATCGACAAGAAGTGGCGTCCGAAGATGGAGGCCGAAGAGCGCGACCGCCTCTTCCACCAGTGGAACCGCGCTGTCGAGCGCACCTACGGCTGGGTCGAAGATCCGGACGCCGAGGAGGCTCCGAAGCCTGAGTAAACCAGCGTAATCCTGAGCAACAAAGTACCAAGTCGCTCCAGTTTTCAGAGCGCATAGTCAATCGTTCCTACGAGCAAAAGAGAAGAGAGCAAGAATGCGTCGCGCGTCAATTTTCACCGCAGGCCTAGCAACCACCGTCACCCTTGCGTTGGGTGCTCCTGCAGCGTCGGCTGCTCCCCTGGATTTCATCAAGAATCCACTGGAAGCGACCCCGGATCCACAGTCCACTGCCATGGTCGAACTGCCTACTACCCCAGCACCGACCACTACCAATGACGGCCGACATGTAACTGTCAACGACGGCTACATGACCTCGACGGATGGCAAGGACACCCCTATTTACTGGAAGTCCAACACCATTCCGAACGCCAAGGGCACGGTCGTCGTCGTGCATGGTGCTGCAGAGCACCTGGGCCGCTACGAGTGGGTGACAGGCAAGCTGCTCAACGCCGGCTACAACGTCTACCGTCTCGATCACCGCGGTCACGGCCACTCGGGGCAGGTAGAGGGCACGCCGGTCGCGCGCGGGCACATCGATGATTTCCACTCGCTTGTCGACGATCTGCACCAGCTCGTCGAGAAGGCTAAGTCGGAAAATCCAAGCACCAAGACCTTCTTGCTCGGACACTCCATGGGCGGCCTTGCCGTGGATTTCCACGGCATTAAGTACCCAGGCTCTGTCGACGGCATCATCGCCAATGGTGGCGGCGCCCTGTTCAACCCGTACGGCGGCAATGAAAAGGGCGAAACCATCACTCCGGAGAAGATGACGGATGTCCAGCGTGAGGCACAGCCGACGCTGTACCAGCGCCTGCCATTCCAGGAGATGACCACCTTCAACGCACGTCTTTTGAAGGAAGTGCCGCAGCGCACCGAAATGCGTGCACCTTCTCTGCCGGGCAGCGATCTGATTCAGCTCGGCAACCCACTGGGTGCTCTGACTTCTTCGTCGCAGGCCGTGCGTGATGAGTACGACACCGATCCGTACAACAACCCCAAGCTGTCGCTCGGTATGGCTCAGCAGCTGGCATTCGCCGCTACCTACAACGGTGTCAACTCCGTCGACTTCAAGGAGCCTACCTTGGTCATGATGGGCGGCCATGACGAACTAGTACCGCCGTTCTTCTCCAGGGATTTCTACAACGGCATTTCCTCCAGCGACAAGAAGCTGGTTGAGTTCGAAGGCCAATTCCACGAGGTTTTCAATGAGCCGGCTCAGCAAGAGGCTATCAATACGGTCATCACCTGGCTCAATGAGCGTGCGTAGCTAGGTAGTTTGTAGGTACCTCAGCGCACTCGCGGCACGCAACGCTCGGTGTACTCGGCGTACTCGGCGAAACAGTGCCGACTGCGCATAGGGGCGACTGTCATTTTGGCAGTTGCCCCTTTTTTGTCCGTCGCATGCTCCGCTGCTCCACTCGCTCCGCTCTCTTGCTTTCCTCTTTCAGCTCTCCTCACCACACAAACTCGGGCTGCGTATGTACATAATCGGCCGAAATCAGACCAAAAAGTGCACACAACTACTCAGTTTCACATTTGCAGCCCTGTGACGCGGTCACGGCGCGGCCACTTAAACCTACTGACCAGACGGGTCACTTAGCCGCAGCGCCTACATAACCGGCGGAATCTGCGCTACCGCCATGAATTCCGAAGCAATGGCCGGAATAATAGCTAGGCCGCCAGAGAGCCAATACCGCAGCTTGCCCATTTCCAATGGCGCTCCCAAACCAATCTCAATCGAGGAAAAACCATTAGTTTCCCGTGGTTTTCCTCGAACAAGCGCGCAATAAACAATTGCCACGGCCGCCCACAGCATGGAATACATGGGACTCATCGGCATTCCCGGAAGGAATTGCGCGGCCATGCCAAGCACGGTCACGACGCTCAAGAATGCTACTCGCCATGGCAGCTGACCTGGCACTTCAAGCCTGGTAGCCCTCCACACCGCCGAGGCCAGCACCGCCCAGCAAAGCAAAACCAGTGTGCGTCCGCCTTTTCCAATAAACGGCGCAACAGCAAACTCCGCCAGCGCCACCGCCACAAATAGCAGCGGAATATACCCACGCCGCACCAACCTGCGCAGCATCAACACCGGCAAGGAAATGTGCACAAACGGCCGCTCCTTAATCCTGGCATTCCGCAGCCAGGAAGCAGCATAAATATTCGATGCCAACTCCGCATTAAAGAACATCAGAGTCACACGAGTCATCGATTGTGTCACGCCATTAGAGAGCACCGTTGCTAAACGACGTGGTCGTGCAGCCCCCAGCACATACCGGAAAACTCCGCCGATGCCGAACCCAAATACCGTGAACACCAGCACCTGGAGCCAACCATCACGGCCAATGTTGGGAAATCGCTGTGCTGGACGATACTCCCATTCCCAACGGTCACGGTCAACGGACCTCAGCGGGGCCATTCGTTCTGCAATGATGGCCAGTAGGAAAACAATGCCGACGATTCCTGCTATTTGGTAGGCGCTCGGTAAATCCGTCGTAAAGCCTGCGAAACTCACAACCGAATCTCCCGGTCTGCCTCTTCAATGAGTCGTGGCGAATGCGATGCGACAATCACGGTGAATCCAGACTGCGCCATCTGCCGAAGCTGTGCGCACAGCAGCCGCGTCCAGTCGGCGTCGAGGTGGCGCTCGGGCTCATCCAACGCAACAATCGGCGCTGCGACCGCCAATTGAATTCCCAGGTTTGCCCGCTGCTTCTGACCACTGGAAAGTCGGCTGGGCAGAGTATTGGGCAGCTCGGTGACGTGCCATGGTGCCAACCGACTCAGCAACGTGTCCATTTCCACGCCGGTGCGCAGCGAAATCAGACTAATGTGCTCACCGAGCGTCAAATCCGGCAAAAATGCTGGATCAGAAATGCTGGTCACACAGCCAGCACCTTGCGGGCTTGAAGGGGCGACCAGCGAAGCTTCGCCCTTGCAAGCTACCCGCACGGTGCCTTCGATTGGCTCTAGCTCACCTGCAATGGTGCTGATTAACGTTGATTTTCCCGCCCCATTTGGGCCTGTGATACTTACGAATTCCCCCCCCACTACATGCGCAGTGATTTCACCAAGAATGCTGTTGTGGCCGAATGTGCATTCAACTTCGAGGGAAGTTTTTCCTGGTTCAATCATGCTGCTGCTATCGGCCCTCTTTACATCGGTTCTCTTGTCGAATTATTGGCTCAATCCCCAACTACTTTGTAGCGCAGCTACTTGGCCTGCGTCTTGGGAATTGAAAATTTGCCAGTCCCCGTCGGCCCCCAGCCGGCCTGTCCGGAGCCACCCGGCCCCAGAAAGTGACTACCTTTAGGGCAGTTTCACGCCGAAAATTGGCACAAAACTGCCATAAACTTACGCACTTTCTACGAAAAAAGCCGGCCCCACGAGGATCCGGCCAAATTTCTGCGAGAAAGCCTCTACCCGCCTACTTAACCGGCTCGAGAACTTCCTTGCCCATCATGAACGGGCGCAGTGCCTCCGGAATCACCACGGAACCATCGGCCTGCTGGTGGTTTTCCAGGATGGCAACCAGCCAACGCGTGGTGGCCAGCGTGCCGTTGAGGGTGGCGCAGTACTGCGACTTGCCGTCGGCATCGCGGTAGCGGGTCTTCAAACGACGAGCCTGGAAGGTGGTGCAGTTGGAAGTCGAGGTCAGCTCGCGGTAGGTGTTCTGCGTCGGCACCCAGGCCTCAGTATCGAACTTGCGGGACGCCGAAGCACCCAGGTCGCCACCAGCGACATCGATGATGCGGTACGGCACCTCAACGGCAGCGAGCATCTCGCGCTCCATATTCAGCAGCTTCTGGTGCTCCTCCTCCGCCTGTTCCGGCGGGCAGTAGGAGAACATCTCCAGCTTGTCGAACTGGTGCACGCGCAAAATGCCGCGGGTGTCCTTACCGTACGAGCCCGCTTCACGACGGAAGCAGGAGGACCAACCCGCATAGCGACGCGGCCCCTCCGACAGGTCAATAATCTCATTGGAGTGGTAGCCGGCCAGCGCTACTTCCGAGGTACCGACCAGGTAGAGGTCATCTTCCTGCAGGTAGTAAATCTCATCGGAGTGGGCACCGAGGAAGCCAGTGCCCGCCATGGTCTCCGGGCGAACCAGAACCGGCGGCACCATCAGCTGGAAACCATTCTGGATTGCTTTCTGAGCAGCCAGGTTCATCATGGCCAACTGCAGCATGGCGCCGTAGCCGGTCAGGAAGTAGAAGCGGGAGCCGGAAACCTTCACGCCGCGCTCCATATCAATAAGACCCAGCGATTCGCCGAGGTCCAGGTGATCCTTCGGTTCGAAGTCGAACTTCGGAATCTCGCCGATTTCCTCCAGCACCACAAAGTCATCCTCGCCGCCGGCAGGTGCACCGGTGACGATGTTGCCAATCATGTACTGCAGGCGCTCGACCTCAGCTTCTGCTTCCTTTTGCTCCGCTTCGGCCGCCTTCACGGCGTCGGAAAGCTCCTTGGCCTTTTCCAGCATCGCCGGACGCTCTTCCTTGGAGGCCTGACCGATCTTCTTGCCGAAGCCCTTCTGCTCCGAGCGCAGCGCGTCGGTGGAGGCAATAACCTCACGGCGCTTCGCGTCAGCTTCGAGCAGCTGATCGACCAATGCCGGGTCCTCACCACGGGTGCGCTGGGACTCGCGGGCTACTTCAGGGTTTTCGCGGAGAAACTTGAGATCAATCACGTCACCTAGAGTACCTGGTTTACGTCGGCAAGCAGGCACAAGGCGTGCTAGAGAATCAACTCCGCACCGGAGGCGATCAACAGCGCACCGAGCACGAGGAAGATTGCGCCCGCGACGGTGTCGATCCACGGGCCTGCCAGCACCATTCGCTTTACGACGGCATCCGTCGACACCACCACTGCGATAATCAGGAAGAATGCGACTTGAGCAATGATCAGTGCCAGCGCATAAATCAGCAGTACCCACCACGGCGCACCGGATGGGATGAACTGAGAAAGTACGGCAGCCAGGAACAGGACAATCTTCGGGTTGGACATGTTGGTGAAGAAGCCCTGTCGGAATGTGGCTTTTGGAGACTTCAGTGTCGCGGCACCGATTGCCGGGGTCGCGCCGGCGCGGAGTTCCAACAGGGTATTGATGCCGGATTTACCCATGCTTATGCCCATGTACACCAGGTAGCAGCCACCGACTAGCTGAATCGCGCCCATCAACCACGGGATTGCCGTGATTGCGGCAGCGAAGCCGAAGACGGTGAGACTAATCCAAATTGCGGCACCTGTGCTGATACCAGCAACGGCCGCCAGTGCGTGCTTGCGCGATTTGGTGGCAAGACGCAGCACGAGAAAAAGGTCAGGGCCTGGTGAGGCCATCCCAATAATGTGGACGCCCAGCAGGCTGAGAAGTGCAGTCCATGTAAACACGTGTGTGTCCTCACTCGGTTACAAATACCGGCCTATTGTAGTGCGTGAAAGCGGGTACGAAACTTGGCGGTATCGCGGCTAATCGCCGTGGCGTGTCTTGTGGCCTTGTCCGCAGGCTCGTTTGCGGTGCACAATGGGGACACTATGGCTGTGAACAATCTGAAGCAGGGGCGCGATTCCGCTGCCGATACCGCTACCCAATCCGGTGGCGGCTCCGGCAGCGGCTCCGGTAGCTCGCGCGGTAGCTGGGGGTTGCGCGCTTTTTCAACTGCAATGCTGGTGGGAGCTGCGGGCATGGCTTTTGCGCTCCAGGCTGGGGTTATCGAAGCGCCAGCAGGGGCCACTGGCGCTCATGGTTCTGTGAAAAACTCAGCGTCGTCGCCGACATCGACCACTGTCATTGATAAGGAGACTGCGGCATTTACCAATGCTGCGCGCGGAGATTGCCTGGACTGGAACTTGGCCGAGGACCTTAATATCTCGGACTTCCGTGTCGTCCCCTGCGCCGAACCACATGCCTATGAGGTGGCAAAGAAGCTGCAGCTGACCGACTTTGAAGAACATCCCGGTCAGTACTCCAAGACGGCCGCGTACCCCACGCAGGACAACCTCATTGCGCTGCAAAATGGAGTGTGCCGCGACACTGTGACTGAGTACCTCCAAGGAAAGTACGACCCGCATGGGCGCTTCATCACCGCCCCGATTATTCCTTCTCCCAGCCAGTGGCAAAAGGGCGATCGCGCGCTGATGTGCGGCATTCAGGTCGTCGATGAAAACGGGGCGACAACACACATCAATGGCCCAGCAGCCGGGCAGGATCAGGCTCGTGTGTTCGAACCCGGGCGCTGCGTCACGGTGGATGAACAAGGTGCGATCAACCAGGTGCCGTGCACGGAGGATCACGTGATGGAGTCCACGGGCATCATCAACCTGCGCGATCACTTCGGCGACAATGTTCCCACTGATCAGGAGCAAAACGACGTGCTGGCTGAGCAGTGTGTTCTCCGCGCGCAGGAGTATCTCGGTGGCGATGACAACCTGTACAACTCCACGCTCATGCCATTTTGGACCTCGCTGCCGCAGGAGTCATTGGACGCTGGCTCGCGCAATGTGAACTGCTGGTTGATTAAGGACAATGGTCAGGGCGGTTTTTCAACTCTCAATGGCCATGCCAATGAGTCCTTCACCATCGATGGTCAGCCGCCAGTAGCACCACCGCCACGCAATCCGCTGCGTGAGGATCAGGCAGACCCCAACGCTGGTGCCGGTGCCGGTGCTGGTGCTGGTGCTGATGCTGCGGGCGGTTCTGCGGCTCCAGCTGATCCGGCAGCTCCAGACGCACCGGTTGCAGGGCAGTAAGAAACAAATACAAACGAGAGCACAGATGGTATATGTCAGTCCGGAGCGCTTCGACGAGCTTGTCGACGAAGCCATCGACCGTGTCCCCCAGGAGTTTTTGGACCAGTTAGACCAGGTCATCATCCAGGTGCATCCCTACAATGTTGACCAGCCAACACTGCTGGGACTCTACGAGGGCGTGCCACTGACCGAGCGTTCGAATAACCATTGGGGTCCACCCGACCAGATCAGCCTGTATCGCGACATGCTCTGTCGCATCAGCCGGGATGAGCAGGACCTCATCGAGCAGATCCGCGTCACTCTCCTGCATGAAATCGGGCATTACTTCGGTCTTGAGGAAGAGGATTTGGACCGTCTCGGCTACGGCTAAGTTTCTGTCGCCCACGCGCTAACTAGGCTGTAGCCTGAACGTATGAGCGAGTCCTCAAGCGAAAAACCGGAAATCAGGGTCGGTGATAGGCAGCGCAACGCTGCCATGGAACGCCTGGGCAATCACTTCGCTGATGGCTACTTGGATGTCGACGAATTCAGTAAGCGCACCGAAGCCGCCGCATCCGCAAAAACTCGTTCTGAACTGGATAAACTATTCTTCGACTTACCGGCCGAGGTCTCATCGGAAAACTCGCCGAACACTCCACCAAACACGCCGCCGTCCCCGCAGCGGCTCAGCCCCGAACAAGAACTGCAGAACCTTTTAAAAAAGGGCCACCAGCTCAACATCATTGACACTGTCGCAGCAGTCATCTGCATCATCAGCATGGGGCTGATGATCTTTACCGAGCTCGACGGGGCCTGGGTGGGATTCATTATTGCCACCGGTGTCGTCCTCATTGGCCGCGCGGTCCTCAAAATCAACGATGACGATGAAGAGCTCCTCAACGAAATCAACGAAGAGGAATCCAAGCGTCGCACCGAGCGTCTGCGCCTGGCCGCCGAAAAGCGCCGCCAAATCCAGGAGGGCCGCAGTTAACAGCCCATAAAGCGCTGCTCACCCGCATAATCGCCCCTAGGGCAACTCGTTTTCGCCCCAGCGCCGTACTTCCCACGTGCCCGGTTCGATACCGGCATGCTTGCCGACGTTCGCAGCGCTTGGCACCAACTCAATGCGCTCGGTGTTCGCAATGCGGTGTCGCAGTGCGTATTCAGGGTCCATCCCGGTCAGGTACTGCCCCACCAGGCGAATTGCCGCGCCATGGCTGACGATTACGATGTCATGTTTGCTGTCCGGCTTGGACTCAGAGCCTTCCGCGCCCGACTTTTCCAACAGCTGATTCAGCGTCGGCAGGAAGCGACCTAGCAGGTCAGCGCCGGATTCACCGCCAGGCAGCTGGTAGTCCATCTCGCCGTGCAGCCAATGGTAGAAGGCACGCATGTATTCCATGTGCGCATCGCGGTCACTGCGTCCCTCCAGGTCACCGGCCTGAATCTCGTGGAGGCCACCCTCATGGCGCAGGCGCACGGTGGTCTCGCCATGGTGGTGCAGTCCCGCAACCGCGCCCGCGCCAGTTTGGCGTGCGCGCAGGGCATGGGATGTGACGATGTCACCGATTCTGTGGACGTCGGGAAGCAAAAGGCGTCCCAAGCTGCGCGCCTGCGTCACGCCGAGGTCGGTCAGTGGCGCGCCCGGCAGCGCGGTGTCGAGGCGGCGCTTGATATTGCCCGTCGTCTGGCCGTGGCGGATGAAGATGATGCGCTGCGAGTCCACCGGTGTGACGGATTCGGGGCGGTCGGGACGGTCGTCGAGAAATGGCAGCTGTCCGACTGGATTTTCAGGTGCGGGTGTCATTTTTACCTTCGTCCTTCCTTAAGTCCTTCGACCCATGTAATTGACTGAGACAGGTCTGGTGGCGGGGTCATCACACTGCGACGGCCAGCCTCAGAGACCGGCCAGGACCCCAGGAAGCGCAGGTCCTCGGCATATTCATGCAGAGATGCAAGAGCTGCGGAAACCTGCGGGTCATCGACGTGACCGTTGCAGTCAATGAAGAAACGGTAGAGCCCGAAAAGTTCGCGGGTGGGTCGCGATTCAATGCGGGTCAGGTTGATCTGACGAACGGCGAACTCATTCATTGCCCGCATCAGGGTGCCCGGCTGATTCGGCAGCGTAAAGGACACCGAGGTGCGATCGGCACCGGTCCGCGGTGTCGGCACGCCGGGACGCCCCACCAGCAGGAAGCGGGTGCGGGCACCGCGCACGTCGGCGACTTCGGTGGCCAGCGCATCCAACCCCAGCAGTTCCCCGGCGCGGGCCGGTGCGGCGCAGGCGTCGTGAACTCCTTCGGCGACCTTGTGCGCGGCCGCCGCATTGGAGCTGGCCTGGTGAACCTCGACTCCGGGAAGGTTGGCATCCACCCACTGTTTAACCTGCGGATACGCCACTGGATGCGTCGTAAAAGTGCGAACCTGGTCGGCCGTGGTACCCGGGCGAACCAGGATTGAAAACACCACATCGACCTCGGTTTCCCGGAACACCTGGAGCTCCGGACCGGCCGTCAGCGCATCAAAGGTCGGTGTCACCGGCCCATCCACACTGCTTTCAATGGCCACACAGGCATAGTCCGCCTCACCGCGGCGAACAGCTCCCAATGCGGCGGCGGGGCTATCCACGGCGATGGGCTCAACTGCGGATTCACCAGCGGGATCAATATGCCCGGCGCGCGCCATGTCCCACAGCGCCTGCTCGGTGAACGTGCCTGCGGGCCCCAGATAAGTAACCGTCGTCATATGCTCAGATTAGAGCCCTCCTACACTTATTGCATGACCTTTCCTCCCGAGTTTTCTGCCCGCGCCCTCACCGAAGCCGTACACAGTGGCGCAATCTCGCTGAAGGAAATCACCGAAGAATTCGCCACGCGTGCCGACGATGCCGCCGCCGACCCTGCCTCATCAGGTGTGGCCACGTCACTGGCGCAGCGTGCTGTCGACCGCGCAGATGAGCTCTCCACCGAGGCTCCGCACCCAGCTGGTGGTGGTGCGCGCGACCTATTCGGCCTGCCTGTGGCAGTAAAGGATCTCTTCCCCATCGACGGTGTCGAGTGCACGATGGGATCTGCTAACTTGACCTTTACCGCTGCTGAGACCGCCAAGCCGGTGACCAAGTTGCTCGCCCGCGGCGCCGTCCTGACCGCCACCACGCACACCTCCGAGGTCGGTATGACGGCCTATACGGAGCCGATTGGTTTGACTGCGCCACACAACCCGTACTTCGGTGCAAGCGAAGAAGAAGGCGACACGCCACTTACCCCCGGCGGCTCCTCCGGCGGCAGTGCGGTCGCCGTTGCCACTGGCGTGGTTCCGGCTGCACTCGGCTCCGACGGCGGTGGCTCCATCCGTGTGCCCGCGGCGTGCTGTGGGCTGGTTGGGCTCAAACCGGCTCACGATATCTCCAGTGGCAACCTGGCCACACCCGCTTTTCTGACGCGCACGCTTGACGACGCAGCCCTGCTCGCCGGGCTTCCCCGCGCCACCAGCGGCAGTACCAGGCTGGCCGACCGCGCATCGAGGCCCCTTCGCATTGGAGTGACCACCAGCCCTTTTCATGCTGAGGTGGACGTCGATAAGCGTTGGTCAGCTGGTGCGTGGGCGGCGGCGGACCGATTGGCAGATGCTGGGTACGACGTCGTCGAGGTGGACTCCCCCTATGATCCGGCGGGCCCAGATGCGTTTGAGATCTTTCGACGCACGATTACGCGCATGGCGGCGAAGCTGCCACAGGCGGACTATTCCGAAATGGTGCAGTGGATTCGCGCCTCTGGCCAGGGAATTCGCGCGGAGGATGCGGCGCGCACGCATAATCAGCGTCTGGCATTGCCCACAATGATTCGGTCACGGTGGGATGTTGATGCTGTCATTACCCCGACTCTGGCCTTTGATCCGCCGCGCATTGGGTACTTCTCGGAGTTGGAGTCGTCCGAGGATTTTGATGAGCAGACGCGTTGGACCCCGTGGCTATCGCTGTGGAATCTGACCGGCTGGGCGAGTCTGTCAGTGCCTGTCTCGGCGCCTGTCTCGGTACCGCTGCCAGCACCGGCAACAGCCGCGCATGACCATGCGAATCCACCGTTGACCAGTGTCAACATCGGCGCGGTACGCTGCGGCGAGGCGGAGCTGCTGCAGATTGCCGCAGCGCTCAACCCGCGTAGTTAGGATCTACCGCGCCGCTACTGCACGTACTTGCGGGCAACCCCAAACGCCTGCGAGGCATAGCCGCCACCGAAGAGAACTGCATGCATGAGCACCGCATACAGCTGATGGAGTTCGCAGTGCTCCGCAAAGTGAGGCACGGGATGCACCGACTGGTAGCCGCGCAGGATTTCGTCGAAATGCGATGCCCCAAACAGCGCCAGAAGCGCTAGATCCTCTTCCGGATGTCCACCGTGGGCTGCTGGGTCAATCAGCACCGCGCCGTCGACGTCCCACATGAGATTTCCCCACCACAGGTCGCCATGAACCCGCGCGGGAGCGTCCTCGGTGTCGAAGTCACCAGCCAATAATCTATCGATGAGCTGGTCAAATACTGCGAGCTGGCGGTCACTATAGGTGCGCTCCAACTTTGCCAGCGCCGGCAGTAGCCGCCCCTTGGCCCAGTACTCGCCGAAGCTCTCCCGCGGAGTCAGGTCCATCTTCATCGGCTGGTCCAACGGCCCAAAGTAGCCGCTTCCCTCCCAGCCATCGGGGCCAGCACCCCAGCCGCCTGCTCCCATCTCGTGCGTAATGGCCAGACCCTTGCCGAATTCAAAGGCCGCTTCCGCATCCGGTGCCGCAGCATGTACGCGTCGCAGGCGTAGTTCCTGCGCACTCACGCCCAACACCTGGACAACGCGGGCGCCACCGTGCTGCTGGCCCTCACGCAACCAGTTCAGGCCTGCGGCTTCACAGGCGAAGAAGTCCCTGGGCACACCGTGCCGAGTCTTGATGAAGACATCCGCCTCATCTTTTGCGCTGCGATTTTCCTGGCTCATTTCGGACATATCTCCAGCATAAACACGCTTTATGGCAACAGGTAGTGCCCGCACCACCCAATTCGGTGGCGGTGGATAGGTTCTCTATCTGTGCCGTCGTCTCCTATTCTTAATGGCTATGGAAGGCAACTCCGACGACTCGCGCATCGCCCGCGACCGCTATGGTCGTCCGCTGAAGGACCGCTATGGCCGTCCCATCTACCGTCGCACTGATGACTCGCATAGCGCACGCTCGAGCTCACATCAGCGGTCGTCGGAGCCGCCACGCTCCCGCAGGTCTGATTCGTCTCACGCTTCACGACGGCCCATTCCCCCGCGCCCGGATAACTCCGCCCGGGCATCGGCACCCCGCCACGCGGCGCGGCCTGCACCGCAGCGTCGGCCACAGCCACAACCGGAACGTCGTCAAGCGCCGAACCCTGTGCGCCCTCAGCGCCCGGCGCGTCCTGAGCAGCCGGTGCGTCGGCAGCAGCCGATGAATGAGACTCGCCTTCAGCCGCGGCCGGGGGCGATGTCCGGCGGCTCTGCTGATTACGATCCACGGTTTCCCCCGCCCGGCTATAACCCGGATGCGGATTTCCGTGGCTCCTCGCATGGTGCGTACGGCAAGAACCAGCAGTACTACCCTGCTGCGCCACAGGCCGGCGCTGGTGGTGCTGCCGGCGGAGGCGCGGGTGCGGCTATCGGTGCCCGTGGCGGCAAAAAGCGCTTCAGCATGCCTCACTTCCGTATGCCGCGGATGCGTTTTAAGACCATCATCCTGGTCATTGTCATCTTCCTCGTTGCCATGATGGCACTGGTCGATGTGCGCCTGACCAGGGTGGATGCGTTCTCGGGCCTGGAGGATCGCCCCTCTAACACCATGGCGTCCAACTGGTTGCTCGTGGGCTCTGACTCCCGCGCGGGACTATCCGAAGAAGATGCTGCGAAGCTGTCGACTGGCAGTGGCGATTTCGGTCAGCGCACCGACACAATCATGATTGCGCATGTTCCGCTGTTCGGTAAGCCGAAGCTGGTCAGTATCCCGCGTGACTCCTTCGTGGAGATTCCGGGCAACGATCAAAACAAGATTAATGCGGCGTTCGCATTCGGTGGCCCGCAGCTGCTCATTGACACCGTGGAGAAAAACACCGGTATCCACATCGACCACTACGCCGAGATTGGCTTCGGTGGTTTCGCCGGTGTCGTCGATGCTGTCGGTGGCATTGAGATGTGTCCGGAAGAGCCCATTGATGACCCACTGGCGGGCATTAACATTCAGGCCGGTTGCCAGAAGTTCGACGGTGCCAGTGCCCTGGGCTATGTGCGTACCCGCGCTACCGCGCAGGGTGACCTCGACCGCGTGCAGCGCCAGCGCGAATTCATGGGTGCGCTGATGGGACGACTGAAGTCACCAGCGGTGTGGCTGAACCCCTACCGCTGGATTCGCCTGTCCTCTGCCGGTACAAAGGCGATGTTTGTCGGCGATGGTGACCATGTCTGGCACTTGAGCTGGCTGCTTGTGCGCATGCTCTTTGGCGCGGACTCGATTACCGTCCCCACCTCCGGAGCCATGGACACCGGTTATGCGGGCAATGTCCTGCTCTGGGATGAGCAGCAAGCCCCGGCGCTATTTGAAGAACTGAAGTAGCCGACGAGGCTGAGCGCGCCTCCTCGGCTCCTCAGCTGCTTCAGTTCCGATTAGTTTCGGATAGTCACCTGACGCGAGACGATGGTCTCGCGGGACTTACGCTCCTCAGCCGTCAGCGGCTCATTGCTGGCCAGTGCCTCAGCGATGCGTTTATCAGCTGCTTCCACGGCCTCAACCCAATGGTCATACGGCTTGGTGTTGTCCAAGTCCCACACCGGAACCAGCAGGCCGTCGGTGCGGAAGACACCGGCGAACTTCGTGCCCTCACCCAGGGAGAGGTTATCGGCGGCGTGCACGCGAGCCAGTGCATCCAGCAGCGGCTTTTCATCCTCGCGGCGGACCCAGCGGATGTGAGCGCGCTCGCCCGGATCAATCCACCAGATAGCGCCCGCAACGTCCGCATCCAGGCGGTACGACGGCACAATCGCACCGTTGGCCACCTGGAGGTTCTGCTCAATCATCGGGGTGCGCTGAATGCCTGCCGGGATCCACCACTCGAAGTCCTGGTGGACCTCCATATTGTCCAGATCCACGGCGGTCATGACGTCGGTAAGCGGTGCGACCTCGCCATCGGTGGCGGCACCGAGCTGCTGACCCGGCTCTGCGTCGCGCGCCCACGTGAGCGCACGGGCGAGATCCGCCGCACCGTCGTTGGTGCGCGCCTGCGTCTGCAGTGCGACGAAAGCCTCGTTTCCCTGGTCAGCGGCGCGAGTCAGCGCAGCGACACCACCTGGCAGGACGGTGCACAGCTTGATTGGGCGCTCAGCACCAGCGACAGTGACTGGAATGACAACTGCCGGCGCAAACTCGCGGACAGCCACGAGATCAGCCTCGGCATCGTAGTCCTTGAATGGACGCGGATTGCCCATCAGCGCAGCACGTTCAGCAGCGCGGGCAGCCAGCTTCGCCTGACGACGGCTCATGCCCTCTGGGGCCTGATTATTCTTCTTACGAGATTTCTTTCCCACAAGGCCAAAGAATACCTACTTGCAGCGCAGACTTCGCGAAGGCCTCTACTACTTATAGAAATCGTCGACGAAATTACCCGCCGTGCCTTCAAAAAGCCGCTTGTCGACGGCACCTGCGCCCGCGGCCTCCGACTTGTCTGCATTCTCGCTGGGAATAAAACCCTTGGACCAAAAACCGGGCTCAACTTTTTCGCGCCCAGTACCAACGGGAATGTGCCGGTGAACTTCCTCCGGTGCAAGAATGTGGCTGAGCAGGCGGGCGGTAAGAGCAGTGGTGACAAAGGCCAGCACCGTGATGATGCCAGCTTGGAAATAGGTGCGCGCCACATCCGCCGCAATAAACCAGCCAACTGCCACTGGCCACAAAACGCAGCTTAAGTACCAAAAGATGCGTCCTGGCCCCATGACTGCGACCGAACCACTTTCCTTCAACGCCATGATGGGGCCGGGAATATTTTTCACCGGCCACATGTGCATGGTGTGAATCTCAGTGGCCGTGCGACTCAACAGTGGCCGGGCATAAGTGGCGCGATCACGCATGGCCTGCAGAAGCTTGTACACCGAGAAACCAAGTCCGATGACACTGATCATGCCGCACAAGCCGATTACCCACGCGCCGATTTCACCGAGCAGCGACACGACCAAGTCTTTGCCCGGACTCAACACACTGAGCCAGACAAAGAAGGCGAACACGGCGAACAATCCTGCGCCACCGGATGCCCAGCGAGCGACAACGTCTGCGCGCTTGCGCACGACCTCATCAGCCACTGCAGGCGGGGTGGCGCCGGTGATGGTCAATTGCGAGAGCGAACCTTGCCATTGTGCCTGGGCAGAAGGCATGACATGACCCGGCGTTTCTGCCTGTTCAGTGGGCGCCTGTTCGATGGACGCCTGTTCAGAGTGCACCTGCTCAGTGGACATTGTGCGCGGGGACTCCTCTCTCGGATGATTTCCCACCCTACCTAACCTAGTCCTCCGCGCCCTGAGGGGCCGGCTAGTCAGACCAGCTGCGAATCTTGCGCAGCATTACGCGACTCTTGCGCTGCGAGCGGCCCATCTTCCGAGCCAGATCGTTGAGAATCTGGATTGCCTCGGTGATGTGCGGGCCCTTATTTAGCATCACGCACTCGGCACGCAGTGCGAAGGCCGCGTCGGTGATTTCAGCACGGGACGGCAAACCCGCCTTGGCCATGTTCTCCAGCACCTGAGTACCCAGAATCGTTGGCACACCAGCGGCCTGTGCCAGCGTCAGAATCTGGCCCGGCACCTCACCCATGCGGTCAAAGCCCAGCTCAACAGCCAGGTCACCGCGGGCAATCATCAGGCCAGTCTTCGCACGCAGCAAGCTGGTGATGATGATGTTCGGCAGATTCTCAAATGCCGGAATCGTCTCAATCTTCAGCACCACGCCGAGCTCACGAGCCCGGCGCGCCAGGTCCTCGCGGCCCACATTTTCGTGCTCTGCCGCAATTTCATCCAGAATCTTGAAGACGTACTCGACATCCTGCTTGGTGCGGATGAAGCTCACGGCTGCAATGTCCGCATTTTCTACGACAAAGCGTAAGTCCTCGATGTCATCTTCAGTCAGCGAATTAAGTGGCAGGTCGGTTTTCGGCAGGTTGATACCTTTGTTCTCCGCCAGGGACTGTCCCTTTGGCTTTGCGCGGGTAACGCGTAGGAGGGCATCGACGTAAGTGCCCTGGTCATCCGACTTCTCAGAGACCTCAACGACTTCTGCGGCCAGGGCGCCGTCGTCGAAAAGCACTGGATCGCCCGGAGTCAGCGCCGACACCGCCGTCGGCAGCGAGCAGAAGACGCGTGGAATGTCCTCGGCAGAACGCGGCAGAATGGTGACTTCTTCGCGGCTGGTGAGAACCAGCTGGTCGCCGGTGTTGAAGCGCAACTTCTGGATAGTCGCCGGAACACCGCCAGCGCGGGTGACTTCATAGTTGCTGCGCAGGTGTGTGCCCTCAGCGATCCAGGCGTTCTTGTCGCCCTCGGCGAGAACACCCAGAGTTTCGCCCTCGGCATCGCGTTCAATGCGCACGACGGTGAAGTGGCGCTTGGCGGAGCGAGAGTCATGCAGCGTGATGACATCATCAACCTGCAGTTGCTCCAACCAGCCACTATCCGCCTGCAGCGGCAGCGCGGGACGCCCCGGCAAACCATCCGGAACCGGCAACGGGTTTTCAGCCAGACGCGGAGTTAGCCAAATCTTGGACTTAAAAACCACCTGACCTGCATCATCACGGACAACGCGGGCGCGGCCCACACGCGGACCCGGCTCGATGGTGCCGGTGCGCAGCTTCGGACCGGCCAGGTCCATCGACACTGGAATGCGACGACCAACCTTTTTCGCAGCGGCATTGACATTGTCAATCATGCGATTCCACTGCTCAGGGCCGTCATGGGCGCAGTTGATGCGGGCCAAGTCCATACCGGCCACAGCAAAGCTCTCAACCAGTGCAGCATCATCTGCGGCCTCGGTCGGCAGCGTCACCATAATGTGCGAAGTAACTTCCTCACGCTCCTGACCAAACAGCGCCGTAGCGTTGTCATCCAGCGCGAGGTCAGCACGCTCATCATCGGCAATGATGCTGGCAATGTCGATATCCGACTTCCTACCGGCCAGTGCCAGCAGCGCATTGAGTGCCAGCTCCAGACGACCACGAGTGAAAGTCTCAATGGTTGTCAGACTGGTAACGCCCAGGTCATGCAGCTGATTCTGCAGTTCACGGATATCAATGGTGCGCAGATGCGCGTAGTGCAGGAGGTTCTCCGCATGCCTGCGGCGCTCCTCCGGCACCTCTGCCAGTAGCGACGCGGCATCTGCACTGACGCTGTCGAGTTCCGCGATGAGATCCGTAATTTGACTAATGAGTAGGTCAAGCCGCGGAAGGCCGTCCTCGGTGGTGTCGGTCGCTTCAACTTCGGGGCTCTGCGCTGGCATAGAGAAAACACTCCTGTGCGTTGATTAGTTCCGTGCGTGTGCAAAACACGCCCGCGCTAATCATTCTCAAACGAGATTGGCTAACGCGCATGTCGAGCGGGGTGTTACTTCCAGAACGGATCCTGAATCTCCCTCAAGGTGGCAACGGATTTTTCCAACTGCTGCTGCTCATAGTCATCGAGTTCCAGCTCAATGACACGACGAATACCTCGACGGTTAACGATGGCCGGGGTACCGATGTAGATATCTTCTTCGCCGTATTCACCCTGCAAGTAGGCCGAAACAGGCAGAGCCACATCTTGATTTTGGAAGATTGCGCGGGTGATTCGAGCTAGCCCCATACCGATGCCGTAGGAAGTAGAGCCCTTGGCATCAATGATTTTGTAGGCCGCATCTCGCGTGCGGATAAAGATGTCCTCCAGCTCGTCGTGAAGCGCGGGATTCGCCGCTAGCTTGCCTGCCAGACTGACGCCCGCGACGTTGGCGCTGGAGAGCACGGGAAGCTCGGAATCACCGTGCTCGCCGATGATGTAGGCGTGCACGCTCATTGGCGAGACCTCGAAATACTCTCCCAACATGTAGCGGAAACGGGCCGAATCCAAGATGGTGCCGGAGCCAAAAACACGATTGTGCGGCAGTCCGGAGTACTTCCAGACGGCGTAGGTCAAAATATCGACGGGATTGGCGGCCACCAAAATAATGCCGTCGAATCCGCTACCCATGATGGAGTCGACAATCGACTTCATGATTTTCATGTTCTTGTCCACCAACTGCAGGCGTGTCTCACCCGGCTTTTGCGCCGCACCTGCGCAGATGACCACCAACGCGGCATCCTCACAGTCGGCATATGTGCCCTGCGTGACTCTCGTGCGCGAAGAAGCCCACACCACGCCATGGTTTAAGTCCATGACGTTGCCCATGGTTTTCTTCGTATCAATGTCAATGATTGCCAAATGGTCAATGCTGCCCTGGTTAACCAGTGAGTAGGCGTATGCGACTCCAACATCACCGGCTCCGACGAGCACGACTTTGTTACCTGTGGATGTTTTCATTGTCCACGGCTCCTTCTAAACCGATACGGAAAAGGTGCATCAACCGACAGGCTACGCGCTAGTTGCACAACCGGCGCGTCCGATTTTTGCCATTATGGAAGTTATGGGATTCCTGAGTCGCACTATCCGCTCAGTCGTGCCAGCTGGTGCGGCCAATAAAGCTCGCGCAGCTCGAGTGGCTCACGTGGCTCGAGCGGGTCAGACAGTGCAGTCAACCAGTGCGGTTCAGGCCACCGGAGCTGCCGTGGCGTCCGGCGGGAAAGCCGTCGGCAAGATTTTCCGCGAGCGTTTTCTGGGTAAAGGGCCGGGAACTCTGCGCAACGCACTTCGCGCTGGCATCCCCTCAAATCCCGGCTTGATTGGTGCTGAAATTGCATCCTGGGCAGCATTTAGTCCCTCTCTGATGCCGCGCACCCGCGTGGCCACTGTAACTGTGACCTTCACTGCTCAACTAGCCGGTCATGTCACAGGTGTTGCTACCGGCTATGGCTACAACAAGGCACTGCAATGGCTGGAATCCTCGCGATTTTCCCGTTTCGCGCCAGCTCCGCGCCATCAGCGCACCATGGCTCTGATTTGGCACGCTGCAACAACTGCCACAACCGTTGCGGTCTGGCGTAAGTCGATTGTCCAACAGCGTGAAATTGGCCGTTTGGTGGGCAAGGACGAGCAGGAGTCGGCTCGCAGCCAGCTCGCCTCCACGATGATTGCCAGCGGGCTGTACTTAGCCACTCGCGGACTGTCTGCGCTGGCCAACCGTGCTTATGATGCTCTGCGCGACCGCATGCGCCCCTGGCTGCCACGCGGCCTCGCCCCGATTCTCAGCGGTGCGATTGTCGGCGGCACCGTAGCCACCAGCATCGACCTGTTGGTTATTCGCCGTGGGTTTGAGAATGTCGCCAAGCGCTACCGCTACCTCAACTCCCTCATCGTGCCGGGCCGCCTGCAGCCCTGGGAACCAGAGCGTTCCGGGAGCCCGTGGTCCCTGGAACCATGGCATGCCCTCGGCGCTGAGGGGCGGGTTTTTGTCGCGGAGGGGCCACGTGCCCACGAGCTGGCGATGGTCTCGGGCAAGGAAACCTCCGAGGTCCAGGAGCCGATTCGCATTTATGCCGGCAAGGTTCCCGGCCGCTCGCTGGAGTCGCAGGCCGAGCTCATCATTCGCGAGATGCATCGCACGGGCGCATTCTGGCGCGACCACATCGTTGTCTTCACCACCACCGGCACGGGTTGGGTGCCACCGTGGTCATCACAGGCCGTGGAATTTCTCACCTTGGGCAACTGTGCAACTGTCGCGCTGCAGTACTCTCATCTGCCGTCGCCGGTTGCGTGGCTAACTGACCATGAAACGCCTATCGCCGCAGGTAGGGTACTTATTAGTCGCGTTTTGCAAGAGGTCGACAAAATGCCGGAGGATGACCGCCCAAAGGTCTACGTCGCCGGTGAGTCCCTCGGCGGCTTCGGCGGTCTTGGCGCGTTCGACAACGCCGAGGACATGCTCGCTCACATCGACGGTGCCGTCTGGACCGGCGCACCACAGTTCTCCGCAATGTGGAAAGAGCTGACTTTCAACCGCGCGACGGGCTCGCCCGAGATCGCGCCGGTTATCAACGACGGCAAGAACATCCGTTTTGCCACCCGCCCCCAGGAGCTCTACGAGACCTTCTACGGCACCAAGTTCGGACCGTGGGAGTTTCCACGCGTGGCATTTTTGCAGCACGCCTCAGATCCAATCGTGTGGTGGGACTACCCCCTGGCGTGGCGCCGCCCCGACTGGCTGGTCGAACGCGTCGGCCGCGATGTTCTGCCGGCCATGCGTTGGTTCCCGTTCGTCACATTCTGGCAAGTACTCATCGACGGGCTCGCCTCCGTCACCGTCCCCGGCGGTCATGGACACCGCTACGAAGAGGAGATGCTCCCGACGTGGGCATCGATTCTGGACATTCCGCTTGACGACGATCTCGGCGGCGCGGCCGGAATGCGGTTTAAGCGCATAGTCAAGTGGATTCGCCGCAACCAGCCGCCACGTTCATAAATAAAACTATGTCGGTTGACCAGCCATTTTAGCAATTACGAATCAATTTCCTTTCTTAATTGGTTGCGCATTCTCTCATCTTGAGTACCATCGACGGCACAAACAAAAATCGTTGTTGAGGAGGAATTTTTTCAATGGCTAAGTACGAACTTCCTGAGCTGGATTACGCTTACGACGCTCTGGAGCCGCACATCTCCGGCGAGATTATGGAGCTGCACCACAGCAAGCACCACGCTAATTACGTCAACGGTGCAAACGCTGCTCTGGAGAAGCTTGAGGCTGCTCGCGAGTCTGGCGACTTCGCTGCTGTTACCGGCCTGTCCAAGGACCTGGCATTCAACCTTGGTGGCCACACTAACCACTCCCTGTTCTGGAAGCTGCTGTCCCCGAACGGTGGCGGCAAGCCGACCGGTGAGCTGGCAGAGGCTATCGACCGCGACTTCGGTTCCTTCGAGAAGTTCCAGGCTCACTTCAACGCTGCGGCCCTGGGTCTGCAGGGCTCCGGCTGGGCCGTCCTTGGCTACGACACCATTGCAGAGCGCCTGGTTATTGAGCAGATGACTGACCAGCAGGGCAACCTGTCCATCAACCTGAAGCCGGTTCTGCTGCTGGATATGTGGGAGCACGCATTCTACCTGCAGTACAAGAACGTTAAGGCTGACTACGTCAAGGCTGTCTGGAACGTCTTCAACTGGGACTACGCTGCAGAGCTCTTCGCAGCTGCTAAGAAGTAAGACTTCAGACTTCTAAAAAGTCTTCCTGGTCTTTTAAGAGCGCGTGGCTTTTTACGCGTCCCTGCCACGCGGCTCTTGAAATGGCGTACCGGCCCACTGGATGTGGAAGGTAGAACCATACGGTTCACCCGACCCCCAGCGGGTCGGTTTTTTATTGCCACAACTGCTGACCTGTTTCGCGGCTCTTCCAGTTGTGGTTTTCTCTTTTTGGCTCCACAGCCAATGACCGTCGTTTAGCGTTAGTCCCATGAACACGCGCAATTACGTCACAGTCGCCTATGAGAGCCTGTCTGCTGGTGAAGAAAAGATTGCCATCGTCAGTCTGGATCGGCCGAAAAAGCTCAATGGCCTGACTTTGGAGACCCTCAACGAGCTGTCTGCCGTCGCCCGACGCCTGGCGGATGACCGAGATTTGCGTGGAGTCATCTTGCGAGGGGAAGGACCATCATTTTGCGCGGGCCTCGACTTTGCCTCTGCGTTTAAGAAGCCCTCACGTGTGCTGCGCAATTTTGTGCCCGATATTCACGGTACGAACCTCTTTCAGCGTGCCTGCTGGGATTGGCGACGCCTGCCGGTGCCGGTGATCGCTGTAGTGCACGGACATTGTTATGGCGGTGGTTTGCAGCTGGCAATGGGCGCGGATCTCCGTATCACCACGACGGATGCGAAGTGGTCCATTTTGGAAGCCAAGTGGGGCCTTATCCCAGACATGTCCGGCATGCGCACGATTCTGGATGAGGTCAGCGCCGATGTTGCGCGCTGGCTCACCATGTCCGGTGAAGAAATCTGTGGCGCGAAAGCCGCCGACATTGGCCTGGCCACCTGGAGTGTTGAGGATGAGCCCGCCGCCGTAGAGCTGGCGAAGGAGAAATTGACGCAGCTGGCTACGCGCTCCCCCGATCAGCTGGCCGCAACCAAGATGCTCTTCCGCGACGTGCACCGCAGCCCTCGGGCGACTTTCCGAGCAGAACGCGCTCAGCAGCTCATTTTGCTTGCGAAGAAGAACACGGCCATCATCCGCAATGCGGCGATGACGAAGATCGCGCCACGTTTTGCCCGGCGCGGTACATGGGTGCGCTGACTTACGTGCCACACTACCGCTGTCGCCCAGCCAAGCCCTAGGGAATTGGCAGGTCCTTTCCGTGCGGCAAATCTTCCATCGCACGCTGAGAATCCAACCAATCGCGGACGTGGGCGACGGAGCGGCAGTCGTCGCCGTTGTAGCGCAGCAGCATCGCGCGCGCCTCGGTTTGGCTGAGCTTTTCAAAGTCCTGTTCGACCACAAAGTCGAGGTCCGTCGCCGTGGCAATGCGGTACAGATCCAGCGATGCTTCACCGTTGACATCGGAATCACGCCAGTGGAACCCGGACCACGGTGCCACGACTTTCAGCCCCATTCCCACTGGTGAGATGATTTGGCGCCGCGTGATTTTCAGCATGTCCACCCACTCGGCCGAGCCGATGAACTTGTCGACTTCCTGACGCGTCGGCACCCGCACAATCTTCGTCAGCCCCTCCGTGCCATCGATGCCATCCGTGCCAGCAATCCCCGCCGCCGCAGCGGAATCGACCGGTACCTCAAACTCCTGGCCACCAAACTTCCGAGCGGTCGTGCGCAGCCAGTAGTTCTCGCCTTCGGCAGCCCAGCAGTAGGCTCGGAAGGTCTCACCGCGCGCCACCGCCGCATTCCTCCGAGACATCAAGTAATCCCAGAAAATCGCGAAGTTTCGCGCCTCCGCGGTACCGCCAAGCCCCTCTGGCCCCGGCGGTTCCCAGGTCACGAAACCGCGATAGTCCTCACCCGGCACCCATGTGCCCCACAGGTAGGCGCCATCGTTGGGATACGCCTCCATGTCGATGTCCATTTCCACATCCGCACGCGGAGCCGAGGTCTTCTTGGTCACCCGCAGCGCTTCGACGTCGGCAAGCCGAGCGCGCGCCAACCACACCTGCTCGTTGCTGACATGCGGCACGCTCGTGTCCGCGCGGGCGAGAGCGGTCACCGTATTAATCCCCGAACTGCGCAAACGCATCGATTTATCGCCCGGCAGCAGCAGCGAAATATCGTCGTGCGCAGTTAGCTCTTTGAAGCAATAGTCGTGGTGACGGCACGTCCGACACTCGCGAATTCGGCGCGGTGCCAGCGGCCATGTCCCCAGCGTAAACCGCGAGGGGCGCCCCTGCGTCGCGGCGACCGCGTCACGAGCATCGCGCAGCGCCATCCGGTACGAAGCCACCCGCGATCCCTCTTCCGCAATCACGATATGACGCGCATCCAGATTCATACCCGTCGCGCTAATCGCCCCGACCATGCCGCTAGAAACGCCCAGGCGGTGCAGCATCGCCGCCGCCTGCCCCAGCGCCACAGCATCAGGCCCGTGATGACGCAGCTTGTACTCATCCGCACCAATAATCGAATCACGCACCGTCCGCCCCAGCACGCCCTGCCGCCCCAGACGGTCAACGCTAAGCAGGCGCGCTTGCACCGGGGAGCGCCCGTTCGCGCGTGACGACGGCGCCTTCCTGCGCCTATTCGCCTTGCGAGCAGACAGCAGATGCCGAGTCACCACCAACACCGGCATATAGGTAGGTCCTGGTGCATGCGGCGCATCATCGATTTTGACCAGTAGATCTGGATGACAAATCTCATCAATGCCGGAGTAGACACGCCCAGGCATTGGCCGTTCACGCAGGAGTACCGCGCCGGCGATGACATCCTCTCCGCGAGCAATGGCCTCCAGAGTGTCAAGAGATGCGTCCGGCCCCGGCTCTACGGTGTACAGACCGGGGATGGACGCAATGGCCGTCGGCAAGCGATGCACATGACGATGCGAAGAGGCGACCAAGCGGCCGTCACGGAGGTCCAAGCTGAGTCGATATCGACAGCCGATTAAGTCGTCTGCGTGCAGCAGTGGGCGCGAAGCGGATGAATCAGTCACAATGAGAATTAGCGTATCGCCACTCGGTAGGAAGTTTCACGTTAAGCTTGGATGGCAAGAATCGTGATGCAGCCACTGCATCTGGCAAGCGCACTCTGGTGTGGCGGAGAAGTGATGTCACTTCCCCGTTCGCTGGAGGGACTATCTGCGAGCAATAAGGCGAAGGAAAAAATGAGCTTCTTGGGTGATATCCGTGAGCGTCGGCGCGAAACCGCCAAGCAGGTAAAGGCAGCCAAGGCGAAGGCCAAGGAAGAGGCTCGCCATGCGGCGAAGCTGAACCGCAAGGCGCAGAAGGCTGACGCAAAGGCCGCTAAGCGTGAGCAGAAGCATCAGCACAAGCTGGAAATGAAGGAAGCTGCTGGTCGCGTTCGTTCTGAGGAGAAGCTCAGCAAGAAGGAGCTCAAACTCGACAACCGCGCGATTAAGCGCGCGGAGAAGCTGCGTAAGGCTCAGGCCAAGGATGAGAAGAAGGCACTGAAGGCAAAGCAGCGCCACCAGACCAAGATGGCTGAGAAGATTCTGGAGCAGCAGCGCTCTGCGGGATTTACCAAGGACAAGGCAAAGTCCTGGATTGGTGGCGCCCGCCTGTTGGTTCCAGTGCTCGTTCCGTTGGCTTACCGTGCCATTACCGCAATTCAGAACCGTGAGCAGTCGTCCTCTGCGCATAAGTTCGGCGTTTCCGCAGATGATGCGGCACGTCACCAGGGGCACGGCGCCCCGCTACTGGCTCGCATTGAGGCCACTCGCGCTTCTCTGAAGTCTCTGAGCATTTCCAAGAAGCACGGCGTCGATGGCTTCATCAAGGACGCAAAGTCGCGCCTGGACATCATGACTGATGCTGTTTCGGCTGCGGAAAAGATGACTCCAGAGCAGCGTCGTCGTGCACACCACTCTGTCACCGCAGAGCTGGATGCACTGGATCGACAGATTATCTCTGAGCTGAACGGCTAGTTTGACTGTTCTTGGGGCAAGAGCATGGAGGCCCTATCCACGCTCTTGTCTACCCCCACAGTCACCCCCATTTTAAATTTCTTTGCGTTAGCGTTGGCGCGGTGGCGTTGCACATATTTCAATGTTGTCTATGCCCTCTTCAGATAATTCTCAGACTTCCGTGCCCGGTCTGACTGCCCAAGCGCCGCACAACGACGCAGCAGCAGACAAAAAGCCTTTTACTCCTTCTCGTCGTTCGGTTCTGCGTGCTGGTGCGACCGGTGTCGCTGCCGGCGCAATTGGTCTGGCGAATGCCCCTCATGCGGCGGCAACCCTGGACTTCCTGTCCCCGCCGCCCGCAACAGCTGAAGAACCAAGTGAGTTCCACGTATTCCAGCATGGCGTGGCATCGGGCGACCCGCTGCCGGACTCTGTGCTGATTTGGACCCGTGCTACCTCGCACCCTGGCGATACCGCCGGTGCAAACCAGGGCACCCCAGTTCCTCTGAAGTGGGAGGTCGCCACTGATGAGGCAATTACCAACATCGTCGCCTCTGGCGCACTGAATACCGATCCGGGTGCTGACAACACCGTCAAGATTGATGTCAAGGGCCTGGCTGCGGATTCTTATTACTACTACCGCTTTACCGTCACCGGCGGTAAGTACGCTGGCGAGGCATCGCCGGTTGGCCGCACCCGCACTGCACCGCCGGTCAACTCCTCCCCTGATCACCTGGGCATTGCGCTGACGTCCTGCGCTAACTGGGAAAGCGGTTTCTTCTCTGCCTACCGCGACATGGCGGAAAACGAGAAGATTGACATCATCATGTGTGTCGGTGACTACATCTACGAGTACGAAGCCGGCGGATACTCCGGCAAGGGCCCGGTGCGCGACCACAAGCCAGCGCACGAGATTGTCTCGCTTGCTGACTACCGCCTGCGTTACGCTACCTACCGCACCGACCCTGACCTGCAGGAAGCACACCGCGCAAAGCCATGGATTGTCACCTGGGATGACCACGAGGTCGCAAACAACGACTGGCGCCACGGCGCTGAAAACCACGATCCGGAGACCGAAGGTGACTACTACGCTCGCCGCGATGCCGCTATGCAGGCTTACCTGGAGTGGCTGCCGGTGCGCGCTGTTTCCCTTTCCGAGGGCGGCCACCTCTACCGCAGCTTCCGCTTCGGTGACCTGGTTGACCTCACCATGCTGGATCTGCGCACCTACCGCGACCAGGAACTGAAGTTCATTCGCGCTGGTCAGACCGATGATCCGAACCGCACCATGCTCGGCTCTGAGCAGTTCAACTACCTGCTGGGGCAGTGGCGCTCCTCCAGCGCACAGTGGCGTGTTGTCGGTAACTCCGTCATGTTCACCCCTGTCCTGGTTCCGCCGATGGACCCAGAGGCCACCCGCGCGGTTACCGAGCTGCTTGGCCTGCCGCAGGATGGCCTGCCGTACAACCTTGACCAGTGGGACGGTTACGCTGCTGAGCGCCGCAAACTGCTCGACATCATGGGCAACGAGGGCTTTGACAACATTGTCTTCCTCACCGGCGATATCCACAGCTCCTGGAGCACCAACGTGCCAAAGGTTCCAGGTCAGTATCCACGCTCCGGAATTGCAGCTATGGAAATTGTCTGTAGCTCGGTGAGCGCTCCAAATATCGACGACACCCTGATGCTTCCACAGGACAATCCGGTGTCGCTGGCCGCAACTGCTGCTCTGAAGGCTGCAAACCCATACGTCAATTACCTTGAGTTTGACCGCCACGGCTACGCCGCTGTCTACTTCGGCCGCGATGAGGTGATTGCCGACTACCGTCTGCTCGAGGTCAAGGAAAAGCCAAACCAGCCACTGTACACTGCCGCTGTTTACCGTGGTCAGCGCGGTAAGGGGATGACCAAGGCCTAAACCGCAGCCAGAGTTTTCTCCAGCTGTACAAAGACCCTGCATTTCCATGCAGGGTCTTTTTGCTATTTTACTGGGGCCAAATGTCTGTGGTGGAACCATCTTTTGGTTACTTATTTAATTCTTAAGAAATAAATAAATTAAGTCTTTCAGCCCGCTATTTATGGACATATTTCACAAAATGGACAATAATTCTCAATCTGTTTTATACTACGAGGGGAATCGTTATTGTACTTAAATAGATACCCACACCAACGCGAGTTCAGTACACGAACTAGACAGGAAATATCATGGCACGGCGTGAATTAATTCAGTATATCGACGACCTTGATGGCACCCCATTGGATTCTGCCGATCACCGCGTTGTTCGTTTTTCTTTCCGTGGAAAGAACTACATTCTGGACCTGTCTCAGGACAACGCCGAGAAATTCGAGCAGGTGTTGGAACCGTACATTGCCAAGGCGACCATTGACCACGGCACGGTAGTCGCTCCGCGTAAGCGCACAGCGGCAAATCCGAACGCTGCGGAAGCCCGCGAGCGCAACCGCAAGATTCGCCAGTGGGCTCGTGAAAACGGTCTGGATGTCGCAGATCGCGGTGCGCTGCCCAAGTCGATTATTGAACAGTACGAGAGCGCGAATTAACCAATTCGACCTCGGTGTGGCTCAGTTCGACTGAGGCCACTAGAATCAGGTCCTAAAGTTGGTGGCGTCAATAGACGTTCATATCTGATTCGCAGCATGGAGGGGACAAGCCCGTGGTTATTTTCGAACCATTTGTCTGGCTTGTCTCCTTTGTTTTGAAGATTTGGCATCTACTACTCGCCTCTGTGCTGCGCCTACCACCGTCCCTGTCCTGGACGCTGTCGCTCTTCCTGCTAGTGGTCACCGTACGAAGTGCCCTGGCGTTCCTTGCTTTTAATCAATTCGTCTCAGCACGAAAACAAGCAAACTTGCGTCCGCGTCTCTTTATGGTCAGAGAGCACTATCGTCGCAGTATCGACCCCGAAGCACCTCAGTACGCCAGTTTCACTAGTCAGGAGCTGCGTAAGGCAGAGGGACTTAAGACCTCCGCGATGCTGGCACCCCTTTTTGTCCAGGTCCCCGTGATTATGGGTCTTGTTCGGTTGGTGCGAAAAATTGCCAGCGCGTCCAATGGCCCAGGCCAACCGGCTACCCATGGTGTCGGCTTCATTTCCCAAGACGAGGTCTCAGAATTCCTGAACGCGACGTTCTTAGGCCAGCCACTGCCGGCATATCTTCGAATGCCACGCGAACAGCTAGCAGCAATGGGCGGCGACTATGACTCACTGCGGACTTTCTGTCTCATTGGCATCACTGCAGCGGCCTTTTTCACCTGTTTTAACTTGGTGATTTCCAGGCGCCGATTGCGCCGCACGTTGGACTATTCCAACGACATCAGCGTATTCATGAACAAATTCATGCTGGCGATGATTTTCTACAGTCCGCTGATTATTTTATTCGCCGGCTTCTTCGGCCCCACGCCAGTAGCGCTTATCACTTACTGGGTAGCCAATAACTTTTGGACACTGACTCAGAATATTATTCTGACTCGCTATGTGGAGAAGGAGTACCCACTTTCGAAGGACTTTCATACTCTCCAGGATCACCAAAAAGCGGAATTTGAAACAGAAAAGAATGAAACTAAAAGTCTGAAAAAGGCCAAGCGCATGCGCAGGCTCAAAACGGTAGTTATGCCGTGGAAGGCCAAGCAGTTTAAGGCCGAATATGACGCCTTTGAAGCTGAAACGCTACAACGTCGTAAAGCAAAGGCGGACGAGGAATATGCGCAGGCGTTGAAGATTGCGCAGGTTCGCTACGCAGTAACTCAGATGCGCCCGGGAGCTCAGGATCATCTTCCTTCTCTGTCCAAGGGCGTCGCTATCTCTTCGGGTATAGTACCGCCATTGCCGGAGGCAACTAAAGCTCGAGAGGCGAAGATTAAGAAGGCCGAAAAGGCCGCTAAGGCGCAAAAGCGTCCTAAGCCGGTACTCATTGCCCAGCACTTGGCAAAATCGGCTGGCAAGGGCGCGAAAAACCAATTTAAAAAGGTCACCGGAAGTCAAGAGTCACAGTGGAAGCGATTCCGGGACTAACTGCGGAGAATTTATGTGACCAAATCGCGGGCGAGGTCACGGGCCATCTGCAGCGGAGTGAGATCCTTCGACATCTTTGCACCTGCAAGTCCGCCATCCAGATACAACATCAGCATATTGGCGTGAGCTGACGGCATAGTACAGCCGTTTTCTGTCAGCAGCGTATGCAGCTGCTGCCACACCCACGCACGATGATCCTCAGCGGCTTGGCGAATTTCCTGCTCAGACTCAGTCTCTGGCCGTGGGTACTCACTAGCGGCGTTTTGAAAGTGGGAACCACGGAAATCAATCGCGGGCTGCTCGGCAATACACTGATCAAAAAACGCGAGAATCTTCTCTGCTGGTGTATCCAGGCTGGCGACACGCTGTTCCCAAGCCTCCCGCCACTTTGCATCCAAGTCCTTGAGATAAGCGATAACTAGCTTGTCCTTGGAACCAAAGAGCGAGTACAGACTTGCCTTCGCCACGTCTGCTTCACGCAGAATGCGATCAATACCGACAACGCGAATGCCCTCAGTTGTAAACAGTGAAGTTGCTGAGGCTAAGAGGCGCTCCCGGGGGCTAGGCCGGTTACGGCGGCGAGAGGAAGCACGGCCGCCTTTTGCGCCCTTGCTCGATGTCGCTTCTGCCACGGCAGTACCTCGTGTCCTTCCAAAATCACTCCCGCTGTTAATCCTTTCAGCAACAGTAGTTACTGCAAAGGTTAAGCAGGACATTAACGTTACGGTTGTCATTGTAGGCATTTCCGACATCGCGGTTTTAGTAAAGAACAAACCAGTCGGTATTTAGCCTTCTGAATATAGCTTAGCGCGGTGTGCGAACCGCTCCCAACAGACCATTGCCAGCGCCGCTAAAACGCGAAAAATCCGCTTGGGAACTAGCGAAGTCCCAAGCGGATTAACGGGATTGAGTTAGGTGTTTTCGCTCTGCATGAAACTGCCAGTGTGCAGGCTACTTACTGCTCCCTAGCGGCGCTTCTGAATAAGACCGACAATCCACAGCAGAATCACCGCGCCAAGCAGACAGGTGAGGAAGCTGAAGAAGTAGCCGCCGCCGACGACATCAACGCCGAAGAGGGTGAGCAGCCAGCCACCCAGGAAACCACCGACAACACCGACGATGATGTTCAGGGTGACACCCATCGAGTCATCAGTATTCATAATCTTCGAGCCAATCCAGCCAGCAAGACCACCGATGATAATCCAACCAAAGAAGCCCAAAGCCGGGGCTGAAGATGCAGCAAGCAGAATCTCGTTCATGATTGACATTCCTTTCCCTAAAAACTTCTTTCGCCTTCAACTATAGGCGCGACCGAACAATTAGGTAACCCAGAAAGCCGAAAATCACAAAGAAAATGTGGATAAATCAGCGAACGTTACGATGTAGTAACAAGACGAAACTGCGCCGTTAACAATAAAAAGATACCCACATTTCATGCCTTTACATGCATTTATGCAGCACAGTACGAATAACCGGATATTCCTCAAAAACACCGAAGTCGCCTCTCACATACCGGTGAGAGGCGACTTGGCTCTACTTATAAATATTCGGTAACAGTTGGCGAATTCGCGCTGAATTACCGGATATCACCGCATAGCGACGCGACTTTACTTGTCCGAGCTCTCCGGACGGACAACCATCATCGGGCAAGCGGCGGCCTGCAGCAGTGCACGCGAGGTGGAACCGAGCAACATGCCCTTAAATCCACCGCGGCCATGGCTACCGACAACCAGCAGCTGTGCACCCTCGGATGCATCTGCCAGTGCGCGAACCGGACGGTCACGAGTGACAACCTTCTTCACTGGTACATCCGGGTACTTCTCCGTGTACTTCTCCAGGCGGTGGCCGAGCAGAGCCTTCTGCTCTTCCTCAACAACCTGCCACTGGCTCTGAGCTGCCGAAAGACCAGCCAGCGAAGCCTGCACCTGCATATCCATCCAGGTGTGGACAGCGATGAGCTCTGCACCGCGAGCATCTGCCTCACGGAATGCGTATTCGGTTGCCTTCTCCGAGATATCGGAGCCGTCAACACCAACCACGACCGGGCCGTACTTGGTGTCCTCAGTCACCAAGTTATCCTCGCGAACAACCACGACCGGGCACGAAGCGTGCGACACAACTGCGGCGGAAACCGAGCCCATGACCATGCCAGACAGACCGCCGAGACCACGGGAGCCCATGACCACCATCGTGGCCTGCTCAGAAAGATCGAGCAGCATATCAATCGGGCTGCCCTCTTCAATCTGGTGGCTCACATCAACCGACGGCGCGAAGTCGAGGGCAATCTTCTTGGCCTCATTAATCTTCTCCAGCGTCTCGGCCTCGAGATCGTCGTAAAGCTCCTGCGGCGGAACCATGCCCTCTGCGTAGAGGAACTGTGGCATGGAGTAACTGCTGACCAGGCGGAGCGGCTCATTGCGCTTGACTGCGGTATTAGCAGCCCACTTAACGGCGGTCTTCGAAGCTTCTGAGCCGTCGACCGCACAGACGATGATGTTCTGCCTTGCCATTGATTGCCTCCTTATGTGACTTTCACCTCCACTCTACCCCCAACGTGTTGAGACCAACAGGTGAAAATGAATCATCTAAGCCCCCATCAGGGGCAGTGGGCGGGGGCACTTCACGCTAGCGTCGCTGAGCACCCGCTGGTCACCCACTCAACTCCTGCACACCACCCCAGCCACCGTCCGCTCGCCAACTGCTCACCAGCGACCGCCCACATCCTTTAGAGCAGGGAAATGTGCAGCTCATATCGTCGAGCTAGCCAATCCGGGGCACCTGTTAAAGTCAGCCGTATGCGTCGCATGCCACTGCCCATTCGCGATGGGCTCAATCCCTCCCGCATCGCTGCTCCCGGGCGTCGCGGTGATGCTCCCACCCGTGCGTGGGATCTGCTCACCGGCGCAATCGAGGGGCAGACTCATCGCCATCCGGATGATAATGAAAAGGCAATTGCACGTCGTTTTGCCGAGGGGTTGGTCGTCCGCGCCAATTCAGAGCCCTACTGCCCGGATGACATGTTAAAGCCCGGCGCGGAGATGTGGTTTTACCGCACTCCGGCTCCGGAGCGCACAATCGCGGGGCCAATGCCGGTCGTTTTTCAGGATGAAAACCTTGTGGTCGTCGACAAGCCTTCTTTTCTGGCGACGATGCCGCGCGGGCGTCATATTACGGAGACGGCGGTGGTGCGCTTGCGGCGTGAGCTGGGAAATCCTGATTTGGTTCCCGCGCATCGGCTCGATCGGCTGACGTCGGGGCTGCTGATTTTTACTGCCCGGCGCGAGGTACGTGGTGCCTATCAGGGGCTTTTTGCCTCGGATAAAGTCACTAAGCGCTATCACGCGTTGACGTCACCGGCACCACTGTCTGACGCTGAGGCCTCGCACGTGCCGGAGACACCGCTGCACATTCGCACACGCCAAAACAAAATTGCTGGTCAGATGCAGGCTTTCACTATCTCCGGGGAGCCGAACGCCCACACGGTTGTGGAAGACATTTCGCTTGTCGACGTACCTTCGGATGCCGACGGGCTTGCGGGAAACTGCGACCGCGTCGCTCTGTGGCAGCTCCGCCCTATTACCGGGCGCACGCATCAGCTGCGGCTGCACTTGAGCGAGCTGGGCTTTCCTATCCTGGGTGACCAGTACTATCCGGAGATTTTGCCGCTGGAGGCTGAGGATTCCTCCGCGCCACTGCACTTGGTCTGTGTGGAAATGAGTTTTACCGATCCGCTATCCGGCGAGGTTCGTACATTCCACTCTCAGCGCAGTGTCTTCAATCCGCTATCTCTGCCACAATCAAGTCCGTCGGCAGCTGCACCGTAGGGTGTGGCTCTGGTGTGCGCTATCTGGTTTGCGCCATCGAATCCGCTCTTAAATTTCCGCTTTCGATTCCACCACCGCTTAAAAACTTTAGAAACGAGATTTCTCAGTTATGTCTGATTCCTCCGCTCCACACGCAGCCGCTTACGCCAAAGGCCTGACTAAGACCTACGGCATCGGCGATGCTGCTGTTACCGCATTGGACCACGTTGATATTTCTTTTGCCGCGGGTGAGTTCACTGCAATCATGGGCCCATCCGGCTCGGGAAAATCGACATTGATGCACTGCATGGCCGGCTTGGACTCCGCGACGTCGGGAAGCGCGTACATCGGCGAGACGGAGCTGTCGAAGCTGTCGGACAAGGAGATTACGGCGCTTAGGCGAGATCGCCTGGGATTTGTGTTCCAGTCGTTTAATTTAGTGCCCACGCTGACGGCGGCGGAGAACATCACGCTGCCCATTAATATCGCTGGTCGCGAGGTGGATAAGGAGTGGTTCGACGAGATTACGACGCGCCTGGGGCTGGAAAAGCGCCTGTCGCACCGCCCCACAGAGCTGTCGGGCGGTCAGCAGCAACGTGTTGCCTGTGCTCGGGCGATTGTCAGCCGGCCGGAAATCATCTTCGGTGATGAGCCAACCGGCAACTTGGACTCGAACTCCTCACGCGAAGTGCTGGAGATTCTGCGCTCTGCAGTCGATGACATTGGTCAGACCGTGGTAATCGTGACACACGATGCCACAGCGGCTTCCTACGCGGACCGCGTGGTGTTTTTAGCTGATGGCCGCGTTGTTGATGAGCTGCGGGATCCCACTCCGGCGGAAATTCTGGCGCGTATGGCCGATATCGAGAATCTCTAGGGTAGGCGGGGTTTTCCCATGGCATCATCATCTTCCACTCTGAGCCGCGTCGCCTGGCGCAATATCGCTGCGCACAAGCTGCGCTTGGCGTTGACGATTCTTTCGGTTGTGCTCGGCACTGCTTTTATCACCGGCGCGTTCGTCTTTACCTCATCGCTGGATAAAGCCTTTAAGGGCGCTCTGACCACGGCGTATGACGGCATTGACGTGGTGGTGAGCGCACCAGCGGATAATCCGGGCGCGCTGACCCGCGATGTCGAGCAGCAATTGGCGGACTTCCCCGGCGTGCGCGCTGTCAATATCGGTGAGCCCACCAGTGGCATCACTGCCACGGGCTCCGACGGCAAGCCGATTCAGACCAATGGTTCGCCCTCTATGGGTCTTCCCTACTACCCCACCGATCAGGCGGTGAGTAATAAAGTCACTATCACCGAGGGCCACGAGCCACGGCAGCCAGGCGAAGTGGTGATTAATAAAACCACTGCTGAACAGGGTGATTTAAAGGTTGGCGATGACATCAAGGTGGTCTCTCGCCTTGAGCAGGCCAGTGTCGAAGTCGTCGGCATCGCTGACACCTCGGTCGATGAGACCGGCTGGCTGGCGGTCTTCTTCAACACCGACCAATGGCGCCAGCTCTACACCGAAGACGGTGTGGTCGACCAAGTCACCATCGCTGCCGATTCCACGACGAATCCCGCAGCACTGACCTCCAAGATGGCGGACGCTTTCCCCACGCTAAAGGTAGAGGCAGGCACCACGCTGGCTGAGAAAGCCTCCGAGTCCATCTCCTCCGCGCTGAACTTCGTCAACTACTTCTTGGTTGCATTCGGTCTTATCGGTCTTCTCGTTGGCATCTTCATCATTTCCAACACCTTCACGATGCTGGTCACGCAGCGCACCAAGGAGTTTGCACTCCTGCGCGCGCTCGGCGCTTCACGACGGCAGCTCACTGCGTCCGTGCTCTTTGAAGCTTTCCTCGTTGGCCTCGTTGGTTCCATCATCGGTGTTCTTGTTGGCTTCGCCCTGAGTGAGGGACTGTTTGTGGCCATGGATGCCTTTGGCATTTCCATGCCTGGCGGTGGCCTGACGGTCACGGCCTCCGCAGTTGTCGTGCCACTCATCGTTGGCGTGGTAATCACCATGATTGCTGCCTGGGCGCCGGCTGCCCGTGCGGGCGCTGTTCCACCGGTTGAGGCCATGCGCTCGGGAGACCAAACTGCCGACAGCAGCCTTGCCGGTCGTACCTGGGTTGGTGCCATCGCCGCATCTGCTGCTTTGTGCATCATTATGTTTGCCCTGCAGTGGAATGCGGAGACTAGCTCCCGCGCCATCTGCATTGGTATCGGCGCAGTTTTAGCTATTGCCGCTGTGTGGTTGGTCGGTCCTGCGCTGTCCATCCCGCTTCTCGGGGGCTTTGGTCGCGTTTTGGGTGCTCCTTTTGGGACCGTCGGCAAGCTGGCGGCGACCAACTCGCGCCGTAATCCGCGCCGAACGGCGACGACCTCGTTTGCGTTGACGCTGGGGCTGGCGTTGGTAACGACGATTGGCATGTTCGGTGTGTCGATGAAGGCGGCTGTCGATGAGTGGTCGGAGACCAACCTGACGGCTGATTTTGTGCTCTCGCCGCCTATGGGTGCGCACGCTTCGCTGCCTAAGGAGGTCGAAGGCGCGGCGGCCAAGGTCGACGGCGTGACGGAGACCGCGACGCTGTCGATTGGCTCACTTCTGGTGGCCTCTCCGGAAGAAGCAGCGGCGATGATGCAGGCTGGCACCGAGGAGGGCAGTTTTGGCCCGGGTTCGGGCAATGCGACATTCTTAAATGGTGATGTCGGCACGTGGTACGGCACTCATGCAACTGCCGGTTCGTTGGATTTGTCCGCGCCTGATGCAGGTGCGGTTGTCAGCGAGTCGACAGCGAATAAAAAGGGCTGGCAGCTCGGCCAGGAATTGACCATGTTTGGCAAGGGCGGTACGTGGGAAATCCCCATTACCGGCATCTTCGCGGACACTAAAGACCCAAGCCAGGCAATTGTCGTCTCTGCCGATACGGCACGGGAAAAGGTTGGTCCTGGCCAACTATTCCCGCTTCAGGTCTATGTACACGTCGCCAGCGATATCGCAGATGACGAAAAGGCGATGGAAGACATTCAGACAAAGCTTAGCGATGCCGTTTCGGACTATCTCCTGGTGCAGGTAATGACTGCTGAGGAATTTGCCGGGGTGGCGAATGCCTCCATCGACGTGATGTTGGGCATTGTCTACGCGTTGCTCGCGCTGGCAGTTGTGATCTCAATTCTGGGAATTATCAATACTGTTGCGCTCTCAGTGGTGGAGCGCCGCCAGGAGATCGGTATGCTCCGCGCCGTCGGCATGCAGCGATCTGGAATTCGCCGCATGATTCGGCTGGAATCGGTGCAGATTTCTATCTTCGGTGCCGTGCTGGGCGTGGGCTTGGGTCTGGGGCTCGGTTGGGCGCTGCTGACTGTGTTGAAGGATGAGGGGCTTACCACCATCGCAGCGCCCTGGAATCAGATTGTGGCGATGTTGGTCGGTTCCGCAATCATTGGTGTTATTGCTGCCCTGGGGCCTGGCCAGAAGGCGGCGAAAACACCGCCGCTGGCTGCAATCGCCGACGAATAATTTCGCTCGCCCCCCTTTAGCCCGCGTTATCAGCTTATCGCTGTGGCGCGGGCCTTGCGCTGTTCGCGCTCTACTCGCTTGAGCCCCTTATTCAGCAGCATGAAGAACCACACAAAGCTGACTGTCAGGATAATGTGGCCGAGACCAGCCAGCCCGGAATACATCGCACCCCATGCCTCTGGTCCTGCAATAACGTGTGTCATGCCGTTGGCGACCATGAATCCGGTGGTCCACACCAGGCCAACATTGTGGAGGATAAACCAACCGTCAAAGCCCTTGAACTCGGAAATGCCAAATGCCTTATCCAAACCCAGAACGATGAGGAAAAAGAACGTGCCGAGTACAAGGAAGTGAGTATGCAGCGTATTCAGCTGCGTCTGCCCGGTGAAATCCATTGCACGAGTAAATTCGCGATAGAAAACGCCGGCGAACAATCCAAGACCGAGGTAGACCGCTGCTGCGGTGAATGACTTACGCATATTTCGTAGCCTAGTCAAGCTCCCGAATAATCCCCTACTTGCCCTTCCCCCTGGGCTTAATCGAAAGTTGGAGACTATTCTATTTCGCCAAACTCGACATTCGTGCCACAAGTCGCGTCGGCAATAATTTAAACAGCCAACTGACCACCGAATACACTCCCGGCGTCACAATTGCCTGTCCACGGTCCGCCGCCCGCAGCGATCGCCAAACCAGGTAGTCGACGCTCTGATACAGCATCAGCTTTAACTTCCACGAACCCGTTCGCTTTACGACGTCCACGAGAGCCGAAGTTTGCACTTTTCCCGGCAGCACAATCGTGACCGACACACCACGTGACCGCAGCTCATTGCGCAGACTTAAGCCCCAGTGACGAATAAAAGCCTTGGTAGAGGTATATACAGCCAAGCCGGGTGTCGGCACATCTGCAGAAATAGAAGAGACAAGCACAATACGGCTGCCCCGCTGCATTAACGGTGCGATGGCATAGACAGCGGCTAAAGTTCCGCGGATATTTGTCTGAACCATTTGATCAACTTCCTCAAAGGGTTGATCGAGAACGGTTCCAGCAATTGCTGTTGCAGCGTTAGCGATGAGATAAACAACATTGACGTCGGACTGCACTACCATTGCTTTCAGCTCGCTATAGAAGCACGCATCAGACTGGTCTAGTTGGAAATACCTTATCCGGACTGATCCACAATTATTAAAAATCTCATCATTTCCTGTCCGAGAAATGCACCAAATCTCGTCAAGGTCAGGATGCGAATTGGCAAGCTTCACAGCGAATGTTTTCCCAATTCCTCGAGAAGCACCTGTGACGATTCCAATACGCATGACTCTAAATGTAACAGGGCCTAAGGCGCAGCTAGCAATACCCGATCACCGGATGGGAAAGTCTCACATAGAAACCGTATAGCAGATTTGAAGCTTAAATGGGTATAAAAAAGTGTGGGGTGTTCCAGGACCACAACCCGAAACACCCCACACACAAGAAAAGTTTTATGATGCCGGCGGCGACCTACTCTCCCACACCCTCCCGAGTGCAGTAC
>NZ_JAUNLP010000017.1 GCF_030532195.1 Corynebacterium sp.
GGTAAACCAGCCAGCCGCGCTGACCTCCGAATACATTACACACAACCCCACAACATTGGCAAAACTGCAGGTCACTACGACTAAAACCACCGCGATCCCGTCGAGCTGTGCTCGTAATGGCCAAGAAATTGTTCTCGGCACAGGATTTGCGGTGGCTTTTCCCTTAGTCCTTTAATCCCCTAATCGGAGACTCTTTCGACCGAGGCGCCCAGCGAGTTCAGGGTTTCAACAAACCCTGGGTAGCCACGGTCAATGTGGTAGACATCGTGCACTTCGGTGATATCTCCGTCTTCGGCACACAGCCCAGCGAGCACCAGCCCAGCTCCCGCACGAATATCGGAACACCACACGGGTGCGGAACTCAGCTTTTCCTTGCCACGAATCATGACGTGGTGACCATCGATAGTCGCGTCGGTCCCGAGACGAATCATCTCGTCAACAAATCGGAAGCGTGACTCAAAGACATTCTCGGTAAGCACCGAGGTTCCCTCGGATACCGCAGACAGAGCGATGGCCATGGGCTGCATGTCCGTCGGAAAGCCTGGGTACGGCAGTGTTTGGTAATTCACACCCTGCGGACGGCCTTCCATCCGCACGCGAAAGCCCTGCGGGTAGGTCTCGACCTGCGCGCCTGCGTTCTTCAGCTTTTCCAGCGGAAGGTGCAGGTACTTAGGATTGATACCGACCACCGTAATGTCACCGCCAGTCATCGCCGCAGCATAAGCCCAGGTACCGGCGATAATGCGATCACCGACAACCTTATGCTCGGTCGGATGCAGCTCCTCCACACCTTCAACGGTGATGGTGTTGGATCCGGCTCCGGAAATCTTGGCACCCATCTGCACGAGCATGTCGCACAGGTCTACAATCTCGGGCTCACGTGCGGCATTGTCCAGCACGGTCTGGCCTTCCGCCAGCACCGCCGCGGTCAAAATATTCTCGGTAGCGCCAACCGACGGGAAGTCCAGCTTGATATTCGCGCCTGTCAGCCGGTCGGCCTCCGCCACAACACAGCCGTGGTGAATGTAAGTGCGCGCGCCGAGTTTTTCCAGGCCAGCCTGGTGCATGTCCAGTGGACGCGAACCAATCGCGTCACCGCCGGGCAGCGCCACAATCGCGTTACGAGTACGCGCGGTCAGCGGCCCCAGCACGCACACCGAAGCACGGAACTGACGCACGGCATCGAAGTCCGCATGGTGCGACAGCTGTTTCGGCACAGTGATTTCAATTCGGTCGCCCTCACGATGCACCGTGCAGCCAAGTCCTTCCAGGACGTTTTGCATCAATGGCACATCGTCAATCTCAGGGCAGTTCGTCAAAACAGTCGTACCCTCAGCAAGAAGAGCAGCACCCATAAGCTTCAGCACCGAGTTCTTAGCCCCGGCAATCTGAACCTGACCGTTCAGGGTTGCTCCGCCTTTAACCAGAAAACGCTCATTTCCCACTCCCCCAGAAAACCACATTTCGAATTATCGCGCTTAGGCTTGAAACTATGAGCGTTCACTTGACCCGCATTTACACACGTACCGGCGACGACGGCACCACCGGACTTTCCGATTTCAGCCGCGTACCCAAAGACGATTCCCGCCTCATCGCCTACGCCACGTGCGAAGAGGCCAACGCCACACTCGGCCAGGCGCTAAGCCTCGGCACGCTTGACGACGAAGTTTCTGCGGTCATCCGCTATGTGCAAAATGACCTCTTTGATGCCGGCGCCGACCTTGCCACGCCCATCGAGGAAAATCCGAAGTACCCGCCGCTGCGCATTGAACCGGAATACATCGAGCGCCTCGAGCAGTGGTGCGATCAGTTCAATGAGAAGCTGCCAAATCTCGACTCCTTCATCCTGCCAGGCGGCACCCCTGCAGCAGCACTGCTGCATACCGCGCGAGTGATTACTCGTCGGGCAGAGCGAGCTGCGTGGACTGCATGCCGAGAATTTCCGGAGACCACTTCAGTTCTACCGGCGAAGTATCTCAATCGTCTGTCTGACCTGCTGTTTATTCTTTCCCGAGTGGCCAACGACGGCAATGATGTCAAATGGGTGCCCGGCGGCCAGCGGGAGAAGGAGCGTCAAAAGGTATTGGACGCGAAAAAGCGCCGCGCTCCCAAGGACTAAAAGAGTCCTAGAAAGGACTGAAAGCAAAAGCTCACAGGCCTATCGGGGAGCCCGACGCTAAAGAAGCTGTTACTGACGGCGCTTGAGGGTTTTACCGCAAGCCGCCGTCGTCAAGCGGGGATTTACGGCAGTGCACCAATGCGGCGAGCGGCATTGACGGCCTCGTAGCGAGTGTGCGCGCCCAGCTTACGCATGACCGAGCGGAGGTAGGACTTCACGGTCTCGGCACCGATACCCATCTCCTCTGCAGCCTCGACGTTGGTGTGACCGAGGGCAACGCAGGCGAGCACATCGAGCTCACGAGCCGACAGCTTGGTGGTCTGCTTCACGCGCACCGGAGTAACCATCTGATCACAGAGAACTTCGAGCTCCTGGCGGAGCTTCTCGTCATCAACGCGGTTGGCGAGCATGCGCAGCTTGGAGTGCGTGGAGCGAACCTGCTCCCACTCCGCGCCATTCATGATGCGACCGCCCTTGCCATTGCCGGAGCGATCCATATTGCGGCAGGCATCCACAACCGCGAGATCCTGCTCCAAGCAGCGGGCGGTCATAGTGACCTCTTCAAGAACCTTGTCGCCCAGACGCACCGAGGAGTGAACGCCGCCGTAGAGCACGCCACGGACCAGACGGGACACAATCACCGGGACAGCGACGAGGGAGTGCAAGCCCTCATCCCGAATCTTGTCGTCATACTCGTGCGTAATGACCTTTGCGCGCAGGTAGTCACTGACACCCACCGGACGACGCGTCGCCAACACACGACCGCCGACACCTGCGCCCGACTCAACCGTCAGATTCTGCAGCGCCGGGGTACGCAGACCAACCCAGTGATTAATCTGCATCTTGGAATTGTCGGTGACTTCCGCGTACAAAGTGACCGGAATACCAGTCGCATTCTTGAGGGTGACCAGGGACGACTTAATTACTTCATTGTCGTCCAGAATGCGGTGGGGATCCATCTCGCGTCCTCCTGCGTTACGGGCAAAATAGCTTTTAAAGAGGTGCTCTACGAAGAAACACCTTCAGCCTGTGGCTTCGAACTGTTTCCAAACCCTGGAACGAAGTAGCCGGGGGCGTGAGCCACGGCTGACCCTTTCCGGGGGCTGTAAACCGTACAAAGTAGATAGTACCCTCCGAACGGGTACACCTGCATTAAGGCATCTGTCACATAATCTTAGGAAACAACTAGGTTTCTCTACAAGTACACATAGAAAACACCTGGGCAAAGATGATTTTCACACCCGAGTATTTCTTAAGAATACGCCACAGGGGTAGTTACGGAACCGTAGTTAAGCTGTGGAAATGTGCTTCACCGTGGGTAAAAAATACCCTTTTACCCCCAATACGGACATTTCCGACAAAGCCCTACTCCCGTTTAGAGGATTGCAGTAAAGTAGCCAGCGCAACAGGTTTTGTTGGCAATCAATGTGCTACTGCGTCCTCCACGCAGGAATCCACTACTGATTGTCAGCAGACGCAAGAGGGAATCCACGGTGCAAATCCGGAACTGTCCCGCAGCGGTAATCTGGAACGAAATCCGCCACGTGCACTGAGTTCATTAGATTTAACCAGAATTTGGGAAGCGGCGGAGAGTAGGAAGACTTGTAAATAAGGTTCTGCCTGGCAGCCTTTTTGGCATGTGGCAGTCGTCATCTCCTTATTTTTAAGCTCGCTAGTAAGTCCGAATACCTGCCTGATGCGCCGGAACACAATCGTGTTTTGGCCACGAAAAGCGCCCGCGGACAGGTGTGACGTGAAATGGAAGCGAAGAAATGCGACAGCTTCGCCATATTTCTAGGCCTTATTCCAAGGCACTGTGCCTGTCTGCGGGCGTTTTCTTAGTTACTTCGCGGCTTTTTATTTTTCCTACGCCAGATCCACGCAATCTTCCGGGTATCGCACTTCACGGCCAACAATGGCGGAAACCAACGGCGCCCACGGCAAAGCCAACCGAGCATGTTTGATCAGCGCCCTGTCGGCCAAGATTTCTTCCTTTTTGCCGACGCGCAACTGACCGTCGGCAAGCACTGCGGCCATGTCGGCGAAGTTCCACGCGAAATCAATGTCGTGTGTGGCGACCACGACGGCAGTGCCCTGCTCGCGGAGCAGATTGAGGGTATGCGCGAGCTTCCTCGTCGCTTGCGGATCCAGGCCTGCCGACGGTTCGTCGAGTAGCAAAACCCGTGGGCGCATCGCCAGCGCGCCAGCGAGAGCGACCCGCTTACGCTGACCATAGGACAGCTGATGGGGCACGCGCTCAGCCAAATCAGAGATTTCTGCGGTAGCCAGGCTTTCCCGCACACGCTGCTCGACTTGCTCGCGGGATAATCCCATATTGACGGGCCCGAAGGAGACATCTGCGAACACACTGGCGGCGAAGATTTGCTCGTCGGGATCTTGCGTGACCATCTGCACGGATCGACGCACCTCGTTACGGCCCTTACGGGAATAGTTGTACGGTGCCCCATCCAGGCGCACCTCGCCGACATCCGGTTTGAGGGACCCCGCGAGCGTGCGCAGCAGTGTCGACTTGCCCGATCCGTTGGCACCCAGCAGCGCAAGACGCTCGCCCGGCGAAATAGTCAGACTCACGTCACTGAGCACACGATGATAATCGTAGGAGTAGCCGATTCCAGCTGCCTGCAGGATTGAACCGCCCCGATCAGCAGGATTAGACATTTTTACACACCCCATTTCAACAATGCCCATGCCCCAATCAGCGCCAACAACAGTGCAGTCGAGACTGCGACAAAACTGGTTTGCCGTGGTCGAGAAATGACCAGCACCTTCATTGCGCTTGGGTCCGCGCGCAGTTCAATTCCCTGCTGCATCTGGCGTGCACGGGTAAACGCTTGGACGAAAAGGCTAGCGGACTGCGCTGCAGCGTCACGAATCATTGCCTTTCGCGATGCATGTCCCAGTCTGCGTGCCTGCGCGTCATACATGGAACGCGCGGAGTGAATGAGTACACCGGTCATGCGGTAAATAACCTCTGCCAAATATGTCAGATACCGCGGAAAACCGTGATCATCCAGCCATGCGATCAGCTCCGATATAGGCGTGGTCAGCGCAAACACCATGGTGCAGCTGATGCCCGCGAAGGAGCGCAGCACAACTTCAGCCACACGCTGCGGACCATCGGGCGACCACATGAATCCCTCGGGAGTCAGCGCCACTAGCAATGGCAGCGCACCGACGAGCACAAACGCCGCCGGCGCGAATACCATTGCCACATATAGCTTCCGAGGAACGCGGGCGATGTAAGCAATAATCCATGCAATCACCGCGATAATTGGTGCAAACGGCATGGGCGGCAGCGCCACTGCCAAAATCAGCAGGCCACCTAAAAGCAGTATTTTTTCACCGACGTTACGACGCGCCCAGGCACTGCGCGCCGCTGCCGCTTCTAATGCATTCACTGCTCATTGCCGCGCTTGTCCTCGCGCGGCTTGCTCTTCCCTCGGTAATAGCCAATGACATACCCCAGCACACCAGCACCAATGCCAGCCTGCAGGGCAAATAGACCGGACTCAACCTCGCCCGGCAGCTCACCGACTAGTGGTTCGAACCACGGCTTGTAGTCCGGATCAATTTCGGTAATCGTATCGGTTGCTGTCGCGTCAGTTCCTGCGAACTGCTCTTCAGCCGCGGGATCACCGTTATTGAAAAATAGCGGGAAAATCGCGATTACAGCAATTGCCGCAATCAGGATTGCCGTCACCCACCAAGCGTTCTTCCGCGGCTGGCTGTCTGCCGGCTTGCTGGTGGTCTGTGCGGTGTCATCAACATTCATCGTCGTGGCCTCTTTCACTGGTTCTTGCTTGTCGACGGCTACTGCGAATCACTCGGTACGGACGCAGCTGGCTTGTCCTGCGATTTGGCAACACCAGTCACAGTGTCCTCCTGAGCGCTGGCCTGGGCAGGTGCAGGCTCATCACCGAAGCGAGACAGGAAGCCGAGTTCTGCGAGATCCGAGTGCGCCACAGACAGCAGGGTGCGCACGAGGATGACGGTGACTAGGGCTTCGATTACGGCCAATGGGATCTGTGTGACGGCGAACAGCCCGAGGAAGGTCGCGAGTGCGCCGCTGAAGCCGCCCGGGTTTGCTGGGTGCGCCAGGGCAAGCTGAACAGAGGTTACGGCATAGGTGGAGAGATCTCCGAAGAAAGCGGCGACGAAAACACCTGTCAAAAGGCCTGCACCGAGCTTGCGGGTGAGCACGTATGCGCCATAGGCAACCCAAGGCCCAACAATTGCCATGGAGAATGCGTTCGCTCCAATCGTCGTAATGCCGCCATGCGCCAGCAAAATTGCTTGAAAGAGCAGCACGATAGAGCCAAGCAATGCCATGACTGGCGGTTTGAAAATGACGGCGCCAAAGCCGGTGCCGGTTGGGTGCGAGGTCGAACCGGTGACGGATGGAATCTTGATTGCGGATAGGACGAATGTGAACGCACCGGCTGCACCGAGCAGCATGCCACTGCCTGGATGCTCTTTCATAATGCGCTTCGCCTGGACTGCGCCATGGATAACAAAAGGAGCTGCAGCGACTCCCCATCCGATGCAATGTGTAACAGGGAGAAATCCCTCTGCAATGTGCATGAGAATTATTTTCTTTCTACGACGCCACTCACCTCGACGGCGCCGTTCGACTGCCAACCCGCTGTTGCGGGCTGGTTGGTTTACGGTCGGTCTCCTGGCTTATGGGCAAAGAAAAACACAGCTTTTCATCAAGCGTCACGCCCCTTCCCCGAAGCTTTTGTCCTCGAGTGGTTATGGCATGATGCCCCAATCAATGCAGGTCAATGCAACAATCGGACCCAATCACAGTGGCGAGGGCCGCTGCCTATTTACAAGGTATTCCCGGTCACCGTAAACCACGACTCAGAATAACCTCTCTAAGAAATTTTAAGATTATTCACCCTCATTTTGGAGGGTACAACGTTCGCTTGAACATTTGAGTATTCGATTATGACAACAAATTGGTTGCAAAATAGACGAACTGGTCTGTACTAATTGGACGAAGGGGCGTAGACTACGCCTACGTACCGATACTCATTAGGAAGTCTTCTGCGATTTCCGGAATGGATAAGAATTATGACTATTTACAATGATGTCACTGAACTAATCGGCAACACCCCGCTGGTTAAGCTGAACCGCGTATCCGAGGGCCTGCCGGGCAATGTTATCGCCAAGCTGGAGTTTTACAACCCGGCCAACTCGGTCAAGGACCGTATTGGTAACGCCATTATTGATGCCGCTGAGCGCTCCGGCGAGCTGAAGCCGGGCGGCACCATTGTTGAAGGTACTTCCGGCAACACCGGTATCGCCCTTGCTATGGTCGGCGCAGCCCGCGGCTACAAGGTTATTCTCACCATGCCGGACACCATGAGCCAGGAGCGTCGCGTCGTCCTGCGCGCATTTGGCGCTGAGCTGGTTCTCACCCCTGGTGCTGATGGCATGCGCGGCGCAGTCGACAAGGCCAACGAAATTGTCGCCAACACCGAAAACGCAATTCTCGCCTCCCAGTTCGGCAACCCGGCCAACCCGGCAATCCACGAGGCCACCACTGGTGAGGAAATTTGGGAAGCAACCGACGGCAAGGTCGACTACCTCGTCGCCGGTGTCGGCACCGGTGGCACCATCACCGGCGCTGGCCGTGCACTGAAGAAGCACAATTCCGACGTCAAGCTGGTTGCCGTTGAGCCGAAGGCTTCCCCGCTGCTGACCGAGGGCACCGCTGGCCCGCACAAGATTCAGGGGCTTGGCGCAAACTTCATCCCAGAGGTTCTCGATCAGGAGCTTCTCGACGAAGTCATTGCGATTACCAACGAAGATGCAATTGAGACCTCCCGCAAGGTCGCTGCAGCCGAGGGTATTCTCGGCGGCATTTCCGCTGGTGCCAATATCAAGGCCGCACTTGAGGTTGCAGCCCGCCCGGAGGCCGAAGGCAAGAACATCGTCGTTATTGTTCCGGACTTTGGCGAGCGCTACGTCTCCTCTGTTCTCTACGAGGATCTGCGCGACTAATTAAACTGAGCTGCTCTCTCCATAAAGCCCGCTAGCTGGCAAATTTTCGCCGGCAAGCGGGTTTTGCCTTGTTCACCACTATTACCAGTTAGGATTAATGCCCATGAGTGAGTTTTTCCGAATCCTCAAGGAGGATCTGGACAATGCCCGGGCGCATGATCCAGCTGCACGTGGTGATGTAGAAAATGCCCTTGTCTACTCCGGACTACATGCAATCTGGATTCACCGATTCTCCCACCGCCTCTGGCAGCGCGGCGGCGCTTTCAAGGGCATTGCACGCGTCGTGTCACAGATTTCGCGCTGGTTGACCGGCATTGAGATTCACCCCGGCGCCACAATTGGGCGCAGGTTCTTCATCGACCACGGCATGGGCATCGTCATTGGGGAGACGGCAGAAATCGGTGACGGCTGCATGCTCTACCACGGAGTCACTCTCGGTGGTCGCTCGCTGGAAAAGGTCAAACGCCACCCCACCTTGGAGGACAATGTCACCGTTGGTGCCGGCGCTAAGGTGCTCGGCCCCATCACTCTTGGTGAGGGGTCATCCATCGGCGCCAACTCGGTTGTCACTCATAGCTGCCCACCGAACTCGATTGTTGTCGGCATTCCAGGTCGCGTGCGCCCCGCCAAGCCTGACGAGCACAAGGCACTATGGGATCCCGCCGAGTACGTCCAGGGCGACGGAGACTTCATTTAATCGCTGAGAAAGCAAAGTTACTGCACAGCTGAAGGCACCACATAGCAAAAGGCCGACCTGCCATTTCCCTGCCTTGGGAAATGATTGGTCGGCCTTTTTGCGGTTTTCTATCCTGCGCTATCCCAGACTTTAGTCGCCATTACTCAGCGAGAAGATCCTGGTACTCCGGGTTCTTCGAAACAAAGTTGGCAACCGCCGAGCAGCTGGTGCGAATCTTTCGGTTGTTCTTGCGGACATCGTCCAATGCGCCGGCGATTAGGGGCTTGGACAGCCCCTGACCACGGAACTTGTTATCTACCACAGTGTGGTCGAAGTCCAGTGCACCTTCGACCGGAGTGTAGGCCGCGAAACCGGCCTCTTCCCCCTCGACCATGATGACGTACCGCTGGCCTGCCTCATCGTGGGAAATCGTGTGTGCCATAGTCGGACTCACTTCCTTACCTGGAGTTAATGGATGTGTGTTGATTACAAGTCGCCGAAGCGCTTAAGCACGACTTTAGCGATGTACCTCACACAACATCGACCAGTTTCGAAAAATTCCGAACTCCGGTTATTAATTTTCGGCCAAAAGATTCGCAGGCAATCGAGGCCGAGCTAGAAGCAGGGTTAATTCTGTACCAGCGGTGGCTCGCCTGGGTGCTCGTCGGCACGCCCGACAGCAACACGACACGGCACGTCGCCATTCTTGACCTTCGCCGCCGCCTCGCCCGCGGTCCAGCCCGGGCTGATGGCCTCTGCCAGCGGTGCAGCCAAATCCGCCATCTCCGCATGCGAGAGCCCCGGCGCCACCACGCTGATGCGGTAGCGCTTGCGCTCCCCCGGATCCTCGCCGGGATTCGCCTCAGCCCACAAATCAGCCAATGACGAGGTACGCCCCACGTCCGGCATCACATCTTCATAGACGTTAACTTCTTGCTCCGGGATCAGCTCCGCAAGAACTCCGCGAATCTTGTCTGCGGCCTTCTGACTTCCCGCAGCATCCGTATAGACAAAAATGCGCACGACCCACGGCAGAGTTTTATCGTGGGACAGCGTTCCTGCCGAGGCGAATTCCTTACTCATGGTCAACATCCTATCCGTTAGCTGGGATAGACGGTTTAGTTTCCCCCACTTTATTGCGTCTCATTCACCGCCAAGACCTTCATTACGCTTTACGACGGCCCCAGCGCCCCATCCCCGTTGCGCAAGCCGTGGCTGGCCGTGGCTGGGCGTGGCTGAGCCCCAAAACAACGATTAGCGCTATTCACAGACCCTTAAATGACGCAGAAAAAATCCCCAGCCCGGAACCGGACTGGGGATTAATTGTGGCCAGAAGCGGGATCGAACCGCTGACCTTCCACTTTTCAGGCGGACGCTCTACCGACTGAGCTATCTGGCCATACTTGAAATTAATCAAGTGGCGACCCTGACGGGACTTGAACCCGCGACCTCCGCCGTGACAGGGCGGCGCGCTAACCAACTGCGCCACAGGGCCTTATCGCCGTGCTCAACTTACTGGACATGCCAGCGCTGCGCACGAGATGTAACTGTACAGAACACTGTTGAATGTAAGCAAATCAGCAGTTCACAATATGTATTTTCAGTAGAAACACGTGCCCATCCGACATGGCGCCAACAATCTGGTCCGGTGCATCGGCGCCGCTTCTTCCGAGAAGTCGGAAGCTACGCGAACCACGCTGCTCGACGACTGCTAAATTGACCATCCAGCGACGACGAAGCAGACAAAGGCAAAAAGAAAAATCAAAAACAAAAAACCGGAGATGCTCTACCTTGTAAAAGTTTGAGCAACTCCGGTTTATATTGCGACCCTGACGGGACTTGAACCCGCGACCTCCGCCGTGACAGGGCGGCGCGCTA
>NZ_JAUNLP010000018.1 GCF_030532195.1 Corynebacterium sp.
TACCGGGACCAGCGACTATCCCCATTATCAGGGACACTCACAAGGTAACGGGGGAGCGCGGATTGCATAGTCAAGTTGAGTTGGGAAAATTGACATTTAAATGGTGCTGAAAATAGTCGTTTGACGCGCTGAACAGGTTAAAAGGCAAACACCCAGGTCGTGCGATAAACTGCCACCATGCGCGGAATGATTATTGACTACTGTGGTGTCCTTGACGGCACCGAGGAAGACCAGGCACGTTGGCGTAATTTGTTGGTAGAAGCGCGTGCCAATGGCGTTGGCCTGGCAGTGCTTTCGAATGATCCGGGTGGCCCTGGTGCGGACCCGATTCGCAAGCTCGAGGATGAGGGCTTGGTAGATGCCTTCGTACTCTCCGGTGAGATTGGCCATGAGAAGCCCTCCACCGAGGCTTTTGATGCTGCCGCTGCCGCTATTGAGCTGCCGGCACGTGATTGTGTTTTTGTGGATGACTCAATTGAGAACATTCACGCTGCCGTGTCCCATGGCATGGTGGGTGTGTTCTACCAGCAGTTCGACCGCGCAGTCGTTGAGATTGCCGGTCTGTTGGGGCTTGAAGGCGAGTTTTAATGCGGGTCTATATTCCAGCGACTTTTTCCATGCTCGAGGGATTGAGCGAGGATAAGCTCTTCCATGCCCGTGGGGGCTGGGGGTTTGCTGTTACTGACGCCCTTCGTGAGTTCTTTGAAGAGGGCGATGACGAAGAGCTGGCAGATATCGCTTTCGATGAGGCCGCGCGCGCATCGCTGCGCCTACTGGATGCGATGGAGGAGAAGTTCCCGCATCGTCGTGTGGTCATCTCCGTGGACGTTGATGCCGAGCCACAACCGGACATGGGTGATTCCGTAGTCAAGGTTGGAGGTCCGATTCCGCTTTCCGATGTTGCGGCGCTGCATGTTGATGTGGAGTCAGCACAGGACAAGGTTGAGGCCGCCATTGCTGCCGTCGATAAGGCAGACCTCGGGGACGAGGACGCGGAGCTGACCGTGGGGGATGCGCTCGAAATTCCGCTGGCGTGGTATGACGTGGCTGAACTGGGAATGCTTGTCGAGCTGCTGTAATAGACAGACTATTAGTCTTTGGGGCTGAGAGATTTTCTCTTGGCCCCTTTTTTCGTGCCATGACGCTTGTCGACGGCGCTGTGCAAGCTGCGTCCTTCTTGAGGTGTGGCGCAAAGCGCGGGGGAGGGGGAGTGGGAGGGGTGGGGGTACACCACGATGTGTCACCAAAGTACGGGCTAATGCCATGTCACCGGTATCTTTTCAACTCCCGGCGGGGGTAGTGACACATTTAACTAAGGTGTCAAAAATGTTTTTATCTCTTGACTATAAATCTACGTATTCGTAGTCTACGTGTACGTAACCTACGGTCTAGTAACTAATGCTTTAGAAACTAGCCGTATCCGCAGGCAAAGAGGTCGATTCGGTCTTTGCCAGCCAAGTGAGGAGATACAGACGAATGGGGATTCGGACAACACTTTCTCGGGCCTTGAAGCATTTGTCCACACCCTTGCTGCCAGATGACTACACACATCTGGTCAACCCGCTGTGGTCCAGGCGCGAGTTGCGCGGCCGCATTGAACGCATAATGCCCACGTCACCGACTACCGCCGAGCTGGTTATTCGTCCAGGCTGGGCCGTTCCCACCGACTTTCATGCCGGACAATTCCTCGGCATTGGCGTCCAAGTCAATGGCAAGTATCTGTGGCGCTCATATTCGCTGACCAACCCGCCGCAGCCGAAAGACGGCTTGTTGACCATTAATGTTCGCGCACTCGATGACGGCTATGTCTCCAAACATCTGGTTTCCTATGCAAGACCAGGCACGGTCGTTCGCCTCGCTGCTCCGGCCGGTGACTTTCACCTCCCCAATCCGGTGCCGGCTCGCATCGCATTTGTCACCGCTGGCTCAGGCGTGACTCCGGTGATCTCCATGCTGCGTGACTTGTCCCGCCGAGGCATCCGCGCGGAGGTCGCACACCTCCACTCCTACCGCGGCGACGACGAGGCTGTATTTGTCGATGAGCTCCGCACGCTTGCCGACGACCCCGGAGCCCTGACCTACCGTCTTGCTCTGCGCAACACAGCCGAGCAACCGCGCATTGACGCTGCCGTGGTCACACAGACCATTGCGGATTTTAAATCGCTGGCATCGTCGAAAAGCGCGTATGCCTGCGGGCCCGCCGGACTGCTGGAGACGCTGGAAGAGGCGTTCCCAGGTGTGCGAACGGAGCGTTTTGTACTTGCGCGGACGGCGACTACGGCGGGCGGGACGGTGAGTTTTGGTAGCCGCGGTGATGTGAATGTCGACGGTGCGACCACGATTTTGGAAGCCAGTGAACAGATTGGTGTGAACCTTCCGCACGGGTGTCGAATGGGCATTTGTGCGACGTGCGTGCAGCAGCTGGCGGCGGGGACCGCACGGGATATTCGAAATGGCACGACGTTTGAGGCCGGCGAGCGGATTCGTACGTGTGTCTGTACGCCGGTGGGGGACGCGGCGCTGGACCTATAAAACCTAAGAATTCTCGATAGAGCAGCAACGAACTACTACTTGAGCTGGAGTTTTGATTCATGGCAATTTCGGATATTGCGTCCTATGCACACTTGAGTGAAGAAGATGTGGCGGAGATTGGGCGTCGGTTTGCGGAGATTGAAAAGCAACACCGCGACTCGCTGGGGCAGAAGGATGCTCGCTACATTCGCACTCTCATCAGGATTCAGCGCACACTTGAGGTGGCAGGGCGTGGCCTGCTGATGGTGCCAACCGCAGGGCTTGCCTTAAATAAACTGGGTATCTTGCCGAAGTCCTGGAAGAACACCGCGCACTGGGGATTCAAGTGGGGCGGTGCCGCGACGCTGGGACTGGCCAAGATTCTGGAAAATCTTGAAATCGGCCACAACACCATGCACGGTCAGTGGGATTGGATGAACGATCCGGAGATTCACTCCTCAACGTGGGAATGGGACAATTCCTGCCCCGCATCTGGCTGGAAGCATTCGCACAACTTCGTGCATCACAAGTACACCAATGTCATTGGCATGGATAACGACGTGGGATACGGCATCCTGCGCGTCACCCGCGACCGTCGCTGGAAGCCGACGACCCTTTTGCAGCCGGTCACCAATGTCGTGTTGGCCAGCCTATTTCAATGGGCGGTCGCTTTCTACGATGTTGAGCTCGGGCGAGTCTTTGCAGGAAAGAAGTCGTGGCAGGAGGCCCGTGGGGATTTGTCGGCGGTGCTTGCAAAGTCCGGCCGCCAGCTGCTGAAGGACTATGTTCTATTCCCAGTGCTGGCAGGTTCGCGCTACCGAGAAGTCGCCTTTGCCAATATGATGGCCAACCTAGCCCGCAACTTGTGGGCGTACGCAGTCATTTTCTGCGGGCACTTCCCAGATGATGCTGAGACCTTCACCAAGGAGCAGTACAACACGGAGGACAAAAACGAGTGGTACCTGCGCCAGATGCTAGGCTCTGCGAACTTTACCGGCGGGCTGGCGCTGTCGGTGCTGTCTGGCAACCTGAATTACCAGATTGAGCATCACCTCTACCCGGACATGCCCTCCAACCGTTTGGCGCGCATCTCTCAGCAGGTTCAAGAAATCTGCCGTGAGTACGATCTGCCCTACAACACCGGTTCTTTCCCGAAGCAATTTCTACAGGTCCAGCGCACTTTGCTGAAGCTTTCCCTGCCGGATCGCTTCCTGGTTGCAGATCCCGACAATGCTCCGGAAGTACGCTCCAACGCCGCATTTACCAAGCACCCTGAAATCGACGAAGCGCTCAATCCCGAGGGCGCGCCACGGACAGGCTTAGCGACGGGGTTGCGAGCCCTGCGTAAATTGCGTCCAGGAATCCGGAAGATTGTGCGGGCGTACACAGGTCGGTCGACACACAGGAAGTAGCAGCGGCAACGTTGGTTGCTGAGGCCGAAGTTGAGGCTTAGGCAGAGCCGCTACTTTGCGGCTTCGCTTTGGCTGCCGTCCTTCGATTTGTCATCGTGCGAGTCATCCTCCCGCTGACCCGGCTCACGGTTCCATGGCATCGCCTGCTTGCGGGGCAGGTGCAGCAGCGCGCGAATCAGAGCCACGGTAAGTGCTGCAGTTGCCGCAGCCAAAAACAGTGCGAGGTACGCCGAGGAGTTCTGGCCGGTAAACTCCACCGTCACAATGAGTGCGAACAATGGGGCGGCCATCGAGGCGGACAGGAAGGCCGCGGCTCCCAGAATTGCGTAGTCGCTCAGCGGAATCATTGGCATCAGCGGCTGCACAAAGCACCCCACAATAAATCCGCTTAAGGCACCGAGCGCAAAGCCCGGAGTCAGCAGCCCGCCGACTGCCCCAGAGCGGAAAGTGACAAGAACTGCCACAGCCTTGGCAATGAACAGGATGACAGCAAAGCCCAGCAGCGGCCGATCCATCAGCACAGTGGTGGCGGCAATGCGGCCGTTGCCAAGTACCTCCGGAATCCACAGCGCAATGACACCGACGATGGTAAATGCGAGTGGAATAGCCCAGGCGGAGTGCCAACCACTCGGCTCCTTATCCGTCGCGCGAGCAGAGGCTATGCGGAAAGCGTAGCCCAGCGCGCCACAGACCACTCCGAGCAGTAGCGCAGCGCCAATATTGCCCCAGCCCTCAGAAAGGTTAATCGGGCTATACAGCGGGCTGCTGCCGACCACAATCCCAGCTGTCACGGTTGCGATAGCTGAACACGCCAGCACAACCATCACAGCGGTAATACTGAGCGAGCCCAGCAGAATCTCCAGTGAGAAAATCGCTCCCGCCAGCGGAATATGATAAATCGCTCCCAGACCAGCACCCGCGGCTGCCGCGACCAAAATTCGTCGGTGGTGCGGATCAATGCGAAGGCGATGCGACATTTGCGACGCCACCATCGCACCGAATTCACGAGGCGCATTCTCACGGCCCATCGAGGCACCGGCAGCGACTGTCGCCATCTGCAGGAAAACATTGACAGCCGTCGACCACACAGGCATCAGTCGGCCATTCATACCGGCTTCGACGCTTTCAATCGGCTTGGCTTTGGTACGCAGCGCAGCCCAGATCGGCCCCGCCACCAGGCCGGCCACAACAATGCCGATAAAACGCTGCATGCCGGTCGTACCGTCGGTGACGACAGCCACGTCGCCCTCATGCTGGCCGTAGACGACATATTCAATGCCGTGCATAATCAGTGCCAGCGCTGCAGCGCCCAGCCCCGTGGCGAGCCCGACAATCAACGTGTAAATGCACAGCAGCACCCAGCTCGTCGGATCAGGGTAGAGACCTGAGTCATTGCCCGACATCGTGTCGTCGATCTCCGGCGTCTGTGCCGATTGTGGCTGTGCCTCCTGGCTAGTCTCTTTCAATGTCCAGCTCCCAAGCCTCGTTGTCGCTGATTGCGCTCAACAGGCGACGCACGGCCATTGCACGGCGGTGCTGCACTCCCTCCAACGCATCGAGTGCACATTCTGGATCCGCCGGTGGGCCTAAGTGCGTACAACCGCGGGGGCAGTCCTCTGCCGCTGCCGCAATATCCGGAAACGCCGCCAGCAGCGTCTCCGGTGTCACATGCGCAAGACCGAAAGAGCGGATACCCGGCGTATCAATAATCCACGACTGTGCTGCATCAGCACCGTCATCGCTTTTCGACGGCAACACCAGCGCCACAGACTGAGTGGAGGTATGGCGGCCCTTGCCGACGCCACTGACTTCACCAGTTTCGCGATTCGCATCGGGAACAAGGCGGTTGACCAGCGTTGATTTTCCAACACCGGAATGTCCAACAAGCGCAGTCACGCGTCCTGGGACATCGATGAGCTCCAAAAGTGGATCCAGATCGTCGTTGATACCGCAGACGATGACGTCGACTCCCAGAGCTGTGAATTCACCAGCGAATTCCTGCGGATCGGCCAGGTCCGACTTGGTCAGACAGAGAATGGGCCGCACTCCACCGGCGTAGGCGGCAACCAGAGCGCGCTCCACAAAACCCGTACGCGGTGCGGGGTCCGCGACAGCGCAGACAATGAGCAGTAGAGAAGCATTTGCCACCACAATGCGCTCGTAGGGGTCGTTGTCATCGGCAGTGCGACGTAGCACAGTGCTGCGATCGGCCAACTTCACGATGCGGGCCAGTGTTCCCTCACGGCCGCTGACATCGCCAACAACACCTACGCGGTCGCCCACCACGATGTTGGTGCGGCCCAGTTCGCGGGCGCGCATACAGGTGACGGTAATCTCTGGGGATTCATCGAGGACAACGCCCCAGCGACCACGGTCCTTGGTAACGACCATGCCCCAGCGCGCATCAGCGTGGCTGGGACGGTCTTTCGTCCGTGGCCGCGACCCTTTACCGGGGCGGATGCGTACGTCGGATTCATCCCACTGCCGTCCACGCCTGCGTGCTGCCACTACTAATTCGCCGCCTCAGAGCCGTTCGACATATTGTCCAGGCGGTTTTTCACCGACTGCTCCAGCGTACTGGGGCTCGGGGATGCCAGATTGAGCATCTCTAGCCAGCGCATATCAAAGCCTGGCATGGTCTTAGCGGTGGTGCCGATATTTTCCACTTCGACACCTTCAGTACGCAGGCCAATAATTGCACCGGCGGTGGCCATGCGGTGGTCGGCATAGCTGTGCCAGAGGCCGCCGTGGAGAGGTGCGGGTTCAATCGCAATGCCGTCGTCAAGCTCAGTGGCACGCCCACCGAGACGATTGATTTCGGTGGTCAGCGCAGCGAGGCGGTTGGTTTCGTGACCGCGCAGGTGCGCGATGCCGGTGAGTGTCGTCGGCGTCGTGGCTAGTGCGGCGATAGCGGCGACTGTCGGTGTCAGCTCGCCGATTTCGGACATGTCCATTTCGATACCGCGCAGCTCAGAGGGCTTCGGACCGACGACTGTCAGGCTGGTGTTGCCGTCATTGGACTTGTTGAATGTTACGGTCGCGCCCATGGCCGTGAGAATCTCGCGGATGCGATCGCCCGGCTGCGTGGTGTGCTCTGGCCAATCCGGGATGGTGACGCTGCCGCCGGTGACGGCTGCAGCGGCGAGGAACGCCGCAGCGTTGGACAAATCCGGCTCAACGGTCCAGGTACGCCCCATGATCTCGGTGGGCTGAATGGTAAACGTCGTGCGTGTGCCGTCGTCGGTGTCGGTGGTCTGCTCATCGACCTCAACACCGGCGGTGCGCAGCATCTCGATGGTCATATCAATATGCGGGCGCGAAGGAATCTCGCCAGTCGGACGCAGTACCAGACCGCGGCCGTAGCGTGGCGCGGACAGCAGGAGGCCAGAGACGAACTGGCTGGAGGCAGAAGAATCAATCTCGACCTCGCCACCGATATCCGGCAGATCTGCTTCCTGGACGGAATCACCCAGGCGGTGGCCCTGATTCGGGCCCTGCGGGTTGACGGTAAAGGGCAGGCTGTCGCCGTCGATAGTCACGCCCAGCGTGCGCAGCGCATCCAGCACCGCGGACATCGGGCGGGCCGTGGCCTCGACATCGCCCTTGAAGAACACCGAGCCCTGCGCAATAGCGGCAATCGGCGGCACGAAGCGCATGACGGTACCGGCCAGACCACAATCGACCACGCCACCGCGCAAAATGCGTGGAGTGACGCGCAGCGTGTGATTCGGGGCGCCGGCGTAACCCGAATCAGCGTCAATATCAGTTCCCAATGCCCGCAGTGCACGAATCATCAGTTCTGTGTCGCGGGAGCGCAGAGCACCGTTAATCACCGATGGAGTCGATGACAGTGCAGCAATGACCAGCGCGCGGTTGGTAATCGACTTTGAGCCGGCAACAGGAACCGTGGCGCTAAAGGGAAGTCGACCGGATTCGGCACCGTCGACACTTACCGTAGGGGCGGACCAATTCTGATTTTGGGAACACACATAGCCAATTATGGAACACTTCCGTCACAGACCTCGACTAGAGGGGGAGGAATCGGCAGAATCGGTAACTATGTGTGGTCGTTTTGTCACCTTTACCGTCGAGGAAAAACTGCTCAGCGCAGTCTCCCGCATCCCCGGGCTTGCCCCAGTTCGCACTGATGGGCCGCTGCCTGGTGAGCGCTACAACATCGGCCCGACCATGCCCATCGTCGCACTCGCCCGCGAGTATCCCGGACGTGAAGGCACCATCGCTGCCACTGTGCGCTGGGGGCTTGTGCCGCATTGGGCGCGTGAAATGCCAGCCACCGCATTCTTCAATGCCCGTGCCGAAACCTGGCAGTCCAAGCCCACCTTCCGCGACGGCCTGCCGTGTGCCATCCCCATGAACGGCTGGTACGAGTGGAAAGATCGCCAACCGTACTTCGTCAGTTTCGGCGCAGATGCGCCCCTCTTCACGGTCGCCGGATTGTGGTCACGCTGGGGCGACATCGTCTCCGCGACGATTCTCACCACCGATGCCGTAGGACAGCTTGGCGATCTGCATCACCGCATGCCACGCGTGCTTGACGACGGTGAGGTTGCGGACTGGCTCGATTTTTCCAATTGGGCCAGCGACGGTGACGTGGGCATGACCGCACCTGAGCTCGTGGAGAAAATGACCATTCGGCCCGTCAACCGAGTCGTGGGCAATGTCGCCAACGACGGGCCACACCTGCTGGATGACCTCGGTCAGAGCCGGGAACTGTTCTAGGTCGCCGGAGTAGCCGCGGGGGTTAGCGCGCGATTGGGGCGACCGTGGCGTCGGCAAGCGAAACCAGATCTGTCGGCGACAGTTCGATATCCCACCCACGGCGACCACCGGAGACGAATACCGTGTCGGCGAGTGTGGCGGTTTCATCGATGACGGTGGGCAGCGCGCGACGGCCGCCCAGCGGTGAGATGCCACCGGGGATGTAGCCGGTGGCCAGCGACGCGTCGTGGGGGTCAGCCATGGCGGCCTTGGATGCGCCGAGTGCGGCGGCGGCAGCCTTGAGATTGAGCATGCCCGTTGCCGGCACGACGGCGATGGCGAGGCCGGTGCGTTTGCCGGAGAGCTCGATGATGAGCGTTTTGAAGATGCGTGCGGACTCGATGCCGTGATGTTCGAGAAGCCAGGCGGCGGCTTCTTCGCCGAAGTTGTCGCTGCCGTGCGGGAACTGGTGGACCTCAAAGTCGATGCCCGCGGCCTGGCAGGCGGCGATGGCTGGAGTAGCAGCGGCGGATTTCTTGGACTTCTTCGACATAGTTTCCATCCTGGCACAGCGGATAACAGGCCCGTTCGAGCGGGCATGGGGGCAGTGGTGGTCTGCGATGTTTTAGGATTAGAGCCATGTCAGGTGATCACACAGGAACATCGGCATCATCGGCCGTTCGGACCGATGAGTCGGACGAGGAGCTTGCGCAGCGGTTTGAGCGTGACGCAATGCCACTTTTGGACCAGCTCTACGGAGCGGCACTGAGGATGACACGCAACCCCGCCGATGCCGAAGACCTAGTGCAGGAGGCTTATATCAAGGCCTTTCAGGGCTTCCGCTCCTATAAGCCGGGCACGAATTTGAAAGCGTGGCTGTACCGCATTTTGACCAATGCGTACATCAATAATTACCGCAAGGCGCAGCGTCGTCCGGCGGAGTACGCCACCGATGACATCACGGATTCGCAGATTGCGGAGACCGCGTCGCACACTTCCGTGGGGCTGCGCTCTGCCGAGGTAGAAGCATTGGAAAAGCTTCCTGATGAGGAAATCAGTGAGGCATTGATGAGTCTTAAAGAGGACTACCGCATGGTGGTCTACTACGCCGATGTCGAGGGCATGCCGTATAAGGAAATCGCCGAAATCATGGGTACGCCCATCGGAACTGTGATGAGTCGGTTGCATCGTGGAAGAAAACAGCTGCGTGAAGCGTTGCACAACGTAGCTGTGGAACGTGGATTCTTGAAAGAAGAAAAGGAGGATTCTCCGCGATGAGCCGAGAGTCGGGCCATGAAATGGAGCAGAGGCCAAGAAATGGACACGCCTGCGACAATTCTTTCTGCCAGGACGTCCACTCGCGCCTCCATGCTTTTTTGGATGGAGAGTGCGATCCGGAAGAGCGCCGATTTTTAGAGGAACACATTCACGAGTGTCCGGAGTGCCTGGAGGAATTTGGTTCTGAACAGGCTATACGACGGCTGCTGCGCCGTTGCTGTCAGCAGCCAGCCCCGGAGGACTTGCGTCAGCGAATCACCACCAGAATTCGCGTGTCCTACACGCGTGTGGAATACCGCGGGTAGTTACTGGCGGCTAGCTTTTGGCGCGTGTGCTTTTCATGCGTATTCCTCTGACACGCAATCTTTGACGGGTAATGCGAAAATATCCCAGGTCACGGTGACGTGGCCTGGGATATTTTTGTGGAGCTAGGGGGAATCGAACCCCTGACCTTCGCATTGCGAACGCGACGCTCTACCAACTGAGCTATAGCCCCATTGCTTTTGCGCAACTTAGGGTTTTGCACAAACCTTGCTTGAGTAGCTGTAAAAGCTCTGTTTTTAGACGTTACTCCGGTGGGGGTTGGGCTCCAAACTCGCTGGTGCGTGGTCTAGTGGGTGGTAGATTCCGGAAAGTGAAGATGAGAAACGGAAGAGGCACCGAAGAGGTACCGAAAGTGACTAGGTTTATGGCAGTTTAGTGCGAAAAAAGACGCGGTGGGGTCAGGCGGTCATTGCATCATGGATAACACCAGAGATTACCTCCCGGGG
>NZ_JAUNLP010000004.1 GCF_030532195.1 Corynebacterium sp.
ACTGTACTCGCCAACATCGGCCTGACACTTGACAAAAACATAGGGACACCCCCCAGACAGGCCTCCGCACCCCCTAGTAATAAAACGGGAACTCTTCCCAATTCGGGTCGCGCTTTTCCAAGAACGCTTCCTTGCCCTCGACGGCCTCGTCGGTCATGTAGGCCAGGCGTGTGGCCTCGCCGGCAAAGACCTGCTGACCCATCAGGCCGTCATCAGTCAGGTTGAAAGCGAACTTCAGCATGCGCTGTGCCGTTGGGGACTTGCCGTTAATCTCACGAGCCCACTGCACAGCGGTGTCCTCCAAGTCACCGTGGTCGGCGACCTCATTGACGGCACCCATGCGCTGCATGATCTCGGCGTCGTAGGTGCGGCCGAGGAAGAAAATCTCGCGGGCAAACTTCTGGCCCACCTGCTTAGCCAGGTACGCCGAGCCGTAGCCGGCATCGAAAGATCCCACGTCAGCATCGGTCTGCTTGAAGCGGGCCTCCTGGCGAGAAGCCAGCGTTAAGTCACACACCACATGCAGGGAGTGTCCGCCACCTGCGGCCCAACCATTGACCACGGCAATGACAACCTTCGGCATGGTGCGAATCAGGCGCTGCACCTCCAGGATGTGCAGGCGACCTCCCTCGACCTTGGCGCGCGCGGTATCGACGGTGGATGCGTCCGCGGTGGCGTCGTCATGCTCGTGCGTGGTGGCGTACTGGTAGCCGGAACGACCGCGAATGCGCTGGTCGCCGCCCGAGCAGAACGCCCAGCCGCCGTCCTTGGTGCTCGGGCCGTTGCCGGTCAGCAGCACCACGCCGACATCCGGAGTGCGGCGCGCGTGGTCAAGCGCGCGGTAGAGCTCATCGACGGTGTGCGGGCGGAATGCGTTGCGAACCTCCGGGCGGTCAAACGCAATGCGCACAATGCCGTTCTCGCGGCCCTCGCCGACGTGGCGGTGGTAGGTGATGTCGGTCAAATCCTCAAAACCGGCAACCGTCTTCCACTGCTCGGGGCGGAACGGGTTATCGGTCGAGTACTTCGCGGTATCAGTCATGGCCTCAAGCATAAAGGTCTCTAGCATGAGGGGTATGTCTGTGCCCGCTGCTTCCGACCTTCCCATCCCACCCATCGATGACATCCTCGACCGCGCGCACGTCGTCGCGCTTCCCATGGCGGTGAAATTCCGCGGGGTCACCACGCGCGAGGCGCTCCTCATCGACGGCCCCGCCACCTGGGGAGAATTCGCGCCCTTCCTGGAGTACGACGCACCCGAAGCCGCCGCATGGCTGCGCTCGGCCATCGAATGCGCATACGTCGGCCTGCCCACGCCCAAGCGGGAGTTTGTCGAGGTCAACGCCACCATTCCCGCAGTCGCGCCCGGGCAAGTGGCGGACGTCGTCAAGCGTTACCCAGGGTGCCGTACGTTCAAGGTCAAGGTCGCAGAGCGCGGGCAATCGCTTGACGACGACATTGCGCGCGTATCCGCCGTCCGCGCAGCTGTGGCGGAGATCTATGGCTATGAACCTGTGGTGCGCGTGGATGCGAATCGAGGCTGGTCGGTGGAGCAGGCCATTGCTGCTGCCCGTGAGTTGGGGCCGCTGGAGTATATGGAGCAGCCGGTCGCGACTGTGGCTGAGCTCCGCCAGGTTCGTGACGCGGTGGGGGAGTTTTGCCCCGTTGCGGCTGATGAGTCGATTCGCCGGGCCGAGGATCCTTACCTGGTTGCCCGCGAGCAGGCTGCGGACGTGGGCGTGATGAAGGTCGCGCCCCTTGGAGGTCCGCGCCGCCTGCTCCGGTTGGCCGAGGAACTGGCGATGAAGGTCACCGTGGCCAGTGCCCTGGACACGGGTATTGGCATGGCCGCCGGCTTGTACACGGCGGCGGCCCTGCCGGCCACTGACCTGCAGCCGGTGCCCAATGCTGCGGGGTTGGCCACGTCTTCGCTGTTTATCGAGGATGTCATCGAGCCGCGGCCGCTTGTTGATGGTCGCCTGCCCGTCACTAACCCAGCCCCCGACCCTGCCCGTCTAGCCGAGCTCGCAGCGCCGGGGCCGCGCCGCGATTGGTGGTTCGACCGCCTCCGCGCGGCATATGCCCATCTATAACCCCAAGAAAGTGACTAGGCTTATAGCACTTTGAGCACGAAAATCAGCCACAAACTGCCATAAACTCGGTCACTAACTTCCGGCAAGTAGCCTATGGAGTGTGAACGATAACCAGGACACCCCTCAAAACCGGGACACCGGTGCGGCCGACACCACCCCTCAGTCCACCCAGTCCACGCCAGCCCCATCCGCAGTAGTGGCGGGCTTGATTGTCGATGAGCTCCTGCGCCTTGGCATGGTCGATGCCGTGGTCTGCCCGGGCTCTCGCTCGGCCCCGCTGGCCCGCGCTCTGGTCCAGGCCGCTGACGCTGCGAAGGTCCGCCTCCACGTACGTATCGATGAACGCTCCGCAGCTTTCCTCGCACTCGGCCTGGCTTCGCAAACTCGCAAGGTCACACCGGTAATTACAACTTCCGGCACGGCCGTGGCCAACCTCGTGCCCGCCATGGTGGAAGCAACCGCGTCGGGCATCCCGCTGCTCGCACTCACTGCCGACCGCCCCGCGCACTATCGCGGCACCGGCGCGAACCAGACCATCGTCCAGGATCGCCTATTTGCCGATGCCTCCGTCGTCGAATTCGACCTCGACGGCACCGCGCCAGTCACCACGGCCACCGCCGTGCAGATTCGCGCCCGCATCGACCGAGTTGTCGCCGCCATGGCAACGGGTGCCGGCCACCTCAACGTCCGCTTTATTGAGCCGCTTGTGCCTGACGACGACTCCGTCGCCGACATCCCCGCGGGCCGCTCAGGCGGCGGCCCGTGGACCACGATTGCGACTGGTACCAGCGGCAATGGGGCGTCGGGAGTATCGGAGGCAGTGACAGCCACCATCGACATCAGTCGCCGCACTCTCGTGATTGCTGGCTCGAATGCGCCGCACTTGCCGGAGCTGGAGGATCTGCCGACTATCGCAGAGCCGAATGCATATGCCCCAGCGCACCCCGTCCATCCGTTGGCGGCGGGCACGTTTGCGCAGATTCCGCCGGAGCAGATTGTGCTAGTTGGCAGGCCGACGCTGCACCGCGGAATTTCCAAGCTATTGGCCAACCCAGACATTGAGCTGACGGTGGTCTCGGAGGCCCACAACCACGGCTTTGGGGCCGAGTTCCCGGATGTTACTGCGAACGCAAGGGCCGTCGTAAAGCATGTGCAGACCGTGGGGGAGCAGGACCCGCAGTGGGCGAAGATTTGTGAGGCCGCCAGTGAGTTGGCGGTGAAGTCCGTGCGGGAGACGCTGACAGAGTCGATTGAGGCGAACGAACCGTTGACCGGTTTTCACGTCGCTGCGGCGCTGACTGACAGCTTGCGTACGGGTGACAATGTGGTGCTGGGCGCGTCGAACCCGGTACGCGACGTTTCGTACACTGGCCTGCCATTTCCAGGTGTGAACACGTATGCGGGGCGCGGTGCGGCGGGCATCGACGGCACGGTGGCGACGGCCATTGGTGTGGCGCTGGCATCGGATCGTGCGCATGCCGACGAAATCCGTCCGCCGCGCACGACTGCGCTGATGGGTGACCTCACGTTCCAGCATGACTCGGCAGCGCTGGCAATTGGCCCACTGGAGCCGAGGCCGGAAAATCTCACGATTGTGGTGGCCAATGATGCCGGCGGCGGAATTTTCGAGACGCTGGAGGCCGGCAGTCCGGCACTGCGGGGCAGTTTTGAGCGGATTTTTGGCACGCCACAGGATGTGGACTTCGAGGGAATCTGCCAGGCATATGGCGTGGAGTACCTGCGGGTCGATCGCCTGCCGGATTTGCTAGCCCAGTTGCACCCGGACACGGATGTCGACGGCATTCGCGTCATTGAGGTGACTACCACGCGCACCACGCGTAGGCAGCTGCATCAGAAACTGGCCTACAATGCGGAGATTGATACGAATAGCTAAAGGAGGTCGCGACCGCCATGCAGTGGAAGACTGCCCTGGCCAATTGGCCGCGCCTTGCTCGCCAAGTGCTGCTGTTCGTGCTGATTTGCCTGATGCTGTCGTGCATGGCCATAGTGGCTGGCTGCTTTATCAATGACCGCTCGATTGAGTCGAACATGGGCGAATCGGTTGCCGATGTGCGCTCGGTGGAGCTGCTGCGCACCACGGTCGACTTTGTCGATGAAAATGGTGATTTCCAGTCGCCGCCAACCGGTCTTCTCTATCCCGTGGGCCTGGAAGAGGGTCAGCGTGTCCGGGTGGAATATGACCGCACGGACCCCGATGTGGTGCGCGTTGCCGGGCGCAAATGGACGCTGTCCATCATCCCGGCGGCGAGTATTGCGGTGGTAGCGCTTATTGTTGCAGCTCCGCTGTGGTGGCTCACGGTGCGCGCAACCCGGCGTTTACAAAGAGATTCCCAAAAGGTAAACGAAGGGTCACCTTCGCTTTCCGACGGGATGGAAAGCTAGCACCATGCGCGTTGCCATCATTGCCGAAAGCTTCTTGCCCAACATCAATGGAGTAACAAACTCAGTGCTGCGGGTGCTTGAGCACTTAGAACGTGAGGGGCATGAGGCGCTCGTTATCGCGCCGGGCGCACGTGATTGGCAGGAAGAAGCCGAGTCCTACTGTGGCTTCCGCATTGAGCGTGTTCCCACTGTGATGGTTCCCCTGATTGATTCGCTGCCGATTGGTGTGCCCAACCGCAGGGTGGCGGCAGCACTGACCAAATTTAAGCCGGACATTGTGCACCTGGCCTCACCATTTGTGCTGGGTGGCGCGGGCGCGCTGACCGCCAAGGCGCTGGGGATTCCGGCAGTGGCGATTTATCAAACTGATGTCGCAGGTTTTGCCAAGAACTACAAGTTGGCCGGTCTTTCACATGCTGCCTGGACGTGGACGCGCATTATGCACAACTCGTGCGCTCGAACTCTGGCACCTTCTTCGCCGACTATTGAGGATCTGCGGAGTCACAAGATTCGCAACATCTACCGCTGGGGCCGCGGCGTGGATGCGGTGCGTTTTTCTCCGGAAAAGCGCAGCAACGAACTGCGTAGGCAGTGGAGCCCGGAGGGCAAGCCAATTGTCGGCTATGTCGGCAGGCTGGCAGCGGAGAAGTCAGTTGAGCGTCTGGCGGCACTGAATCATCGGGATGATATTCAGGTGGTCATCGTCGGTGACGGCCCAGAGATGCCAATGCTCAAGCAAAGGATGCCGCAGGCAGTCTTCACCGGTCAGCTGACCGGTGAAGACCTGGCACAGGCCTTCGCCAGCCTGGATGTCTTTGTCCACACCGGTGATTTTGAAACCTTCTGCCAGGCCGTCCAGGAAGCTCATGCCTCCGGTGTGCCGGCGATTGCCCCGAACGCGGGCGGTCCACGCGACCTGGTGACCAACGGTGTCAATGGCTACTTGCTGGAGCCGAAGACATTTATGCGTGACCTCTCGGAGGCCGTGGATAAGCTGCTGCTGGTTGATGATGTCCTGGCCCGCAAGCAGCTGCGCAACCGTTGCCGCGACACCGTGTCGGAGCGCACATGGGAGGCGTTGTGCGCGGACTTGGTTCGCCACTATGAAGAAATCACGGGTATCTCTGCGAAAGACTCAGGTAAGGACACGGCCAGGGCTGTGGCCAAGGATAAGACGGGCCGGGACGCAGCACCCGGAACTGCCGATGCGGCAGCGGCTTCTTCACACCACAGGTCGGTCGCGTAACCTAGAGGTCGTGTCTAGGGCTGATTTAACGAAGAATCCCAGCGATGTCGCGACCATGTTCGACGGTGTGGGGAAGAATTACGACATCACGAATACCGTGCTCACTGGCGGTATTGACCACTATTGGCGCATTCGTACGGCCAAGCGTTTGAACTTGCAGCCCGGTCAGAAAGTGCTGGACCTGGCCGCTGGTACCGCTGTTTCGACCGTGGAGCTGGCCAAGTCCGGGGCCTATGTTGTCGCCTGTGATTTCTCCCGCGGCATGCTCAAGGCCGGCGGTCACCGCGATGTCCCGAAGGTCTGCGGCGATGGCATGAAACTGCCGTTCGCGGACAACACCTTCGATGCCGTGACCATCAGCTTTGGTCTGCGCAATATCGTGGATTACAAGGCCGGTCTCGCTGAGATGGCCCGCGTGACCAAGCCAGGCGGTCAGCTCACCGTGTGTGAGTTCTCCACTCCGGTCGTGCCGGTATTCCGCACGTTCTACAAGGAATACCTGATGCGTGCGCTGCCGCAGATTGCCAAGGTCGTCTCCTCCAACCCGGAGGCCTACGTTTACCTGGCCGAATCCATTCGCGCGTGGCCCGATCAGCCACAGCTCGCCGCCGACATCAACGCCTCGGGTTGGGAGGATGCCGGCTGGCAGAACCTCACCTTCGGCATCGCAGCGCTGCACTCGGCTACGAAGCCGGCGCAGTAGGGCTCAGCACTGAGCGCCAGCACGCTCAACGCCCGCGCACCAGCACAGGCACCTACTGCCAGGGCCCCCGGCCAAACAGCGCGTCGCTACGCAGCGCCGTGCGCCCAGCAGCGCGCCACAGTCGCGCTACCACATCGCGGTCTTCCTCGGTGATCAAGTTGCCCATGAGTCGCGCCGCCACCGCCATAATCTGGCTGCCCCACGGCGCACCAATGGTCAGTGGTCCCACAGTCGGCAGGAAGCTCGGGTAGGTCAGCGTCAGCGCCAATTTGCGAGCCAGCGAGAAACCCGTGCCGTAATGTTCCCGCAACATCGCAGGCCAGGCATGCGTCAGCCCATCGCGGCCTGCACCTACCGCACCAATCAGCTCCACGGCCAGGCGTGCCGACTCCATCCCATAATCAATCCCCTCACCATTGAGCGGATTGACCAGGCACGCCGCATCGCCGAGCAACGCCCAATTCGGCCCCGCCACATTCGACACCGCGCCACCCATCGGCAGCAGCGCCGACGTCACGTGCTTCGGCTCGCTCATCTGCCACTCATCGCGCACCTGTCCGTGGTACTCGCGCAGCAGCTTCTTCACGTTGGTACGCGCAGGGCGTGACGACGTCGCCAGCGCCCCACATCCCACGTTCGCACGGCCATCACCCAGCGGGAAGATCCAGCCATAACCGGGATGAGCATGCCCATCCGAGCCGCGCAACTCCAAGTGCGAGTGAATCCAATCGTCCGCCACGTCCTCGGAGGCAAAGTCCACATACGACCGCGCCGCCACGCCAAAGACATGCTCGCGATGCCACGCACGCCCCAGCTGCTTGCCGACGACACTTCGGACGCCATCGGCCACGAGCAACCAACGCGTGGAAATGCGCTGGACCTTACCATCGCGGTCACGCACCTCAACAGCGCGAACGCCATAGCCACGTGTGCCGCCCGAGCCACCCAGCGCGCCCTGAATAACTCGCAGAGCAGGCACCCCATCAAAAACCTTGGCACCGGCATCGGCAGCGGCATTGAGCAAGAACGTATCCAGCTCGGTGCGTGGCATGGCCGAACCAGCTGCGGGGAATACCGATTCATTGCCTTCTGGCCAGGGTGCCGTGATGGAGCCGCCGAAGCCGTGGAGCTTGAGTCCACGGTTGCGGTTGCGGCGCAACAGATCGTCGTCAAGCCCTATGCGCCGCAGCTCTGCGATGGCGCGCGGAGTCAGCCCGTCGCCACACGTTTTGTCGCGTGGGAAGCGTTGGGAGTCCACGACCGTAACGTCGTAGCCCGCGCGGGCGGCGTGAATTGCTGCGGCAGATCCAGTGGGGCCACCGCCGATGATTAACACATCGGTACTGGTTGGCAAGGCGGTGGAGCCGTCGAACGTGGGGGATACTCGCGAAATCGGGCTTGAGGTCATTGCCCCAGCGTATAACGACGTTGACAGAAATATGGGAACTGGTCTGCTAGCAACTATGCTCGTAAGGTAGTTTATTTAGCAGTTTCTTATCTTTAATCGTCAGTTAGGCAGGACTCGAATGCGAACTGGAGACTACTCCGGACTCAGTTCCGGAAGTGCTCAGGGCACTGGTGAGAAGACCGCCGGTTCCTACTTCGTTGATGAGGCGCTGGAAGCAACAATCACCGAGGGAATGCGCAAAAGCGAGGATCTCTTACTCTCCGAGTTGGGCAAGGGTGAAGATTTCCTGGTGGAGCGGGTTTCGCACCTAGCTCAGGCCGGTGGTAAGCGCTTCCGTCCAATGTTCACCATGCTCTCAGCGCAATTCGGGCAAAACCCGCAGGATAGCAAGGTTGTTACCGCAGCGACTGTGCTGGAGATGACGCATCTGGCAACGCTCTATCACGATGATGTGATGGATGAGGCCGATAAGCGTCGCGGTGTCGCGTCCGCCAACGCCCGGTGGGACAACACGGTGGCTATTCTGGCGGGTGATTACCTCTTCGCAACCGCTTCGCGCCTGCTGGCGGAGTTGGGTTCGCACACGGTATCGCACTTCGCGGAGACCTTTGGTGTGCTGGTGACGGGGCAGATGCGTGAGTGTCTCAATGACCTCGACCTGCCCATTGAGGAGCGCATTGAGCGCTACCTGACAGTCATCGCGGAAAAGACCGGTGTGCTCATCGCGTCTGCCGGCTACCTCGGTGCCTACCACGCCGGTGCGCCAGCGGAGATTGCCAGCGCGCTACGCCGCTACGGCGAACTTATCGGCATCATCTTCCAGATTGTCGACGACATCATCGACATCTCCTCCAACACCGACCAGTCCGGCAAGACACCAGGCACCGACCTGCGCGAGGGCGTCTTCACGCTCCCAGTGCTCTACGCGCTGCAGGAGGAGAGCCCCGCCGCCGAACGACTCCGCGAGATTCTGGTCGGCCCAGTCTCCGATGATGCGCTTGTCGACGAAGCTCTCGAGCTCCTGGCCCAAACTGCCGGAGTTGACCGTGCGATGGACAAGGTTAAAGAACTGCTGGAAGAGTCCGATCGCGTGATTGCCGAGCTTCCGGAGTGCGCGGCTAAGGAGTCCCTGCGCCACGTTGCTCGTTACACCATTGAGCGTGTGGGGTAGTTGACCGCCCAATAAAATACTTTGCTGACCTGCCGATTTGTGTAAATGTTGAAGCAGTGTGTAGCATTCCATTCGCACCGTTTAAGAGTGCACGCCAGATTGCCCGAGCGGCCAAAGGGAGCGGATTGTAAATCCGTCGGCATTGCCTTCGTTGGTTCGAATCCATCATCTGGCACAAAGTAATCACCGCGAGAGATTGTCTCTCGCGGTGATTTTTTTATTTGGTGGGGTAGTGGGGTGCGGCAGGGGTATGGGAGGATTTCCTGGCGTGCGTGCAAGCCTTGGCACAAGCATGCATCAAAGGGTACATAAAAGCGACAATAAAAACCTTCTGCTACCTGCTGATTTGTGCTTGATGGTCATTTCGGGTTAATCTTTGCAAGGCTTCACGGAGAGCACAGAGCGAAACCGAAGCGGTCAGTTAAAGGCCACAGAAGTTAAGTTCTGAGTTTGAAGGATGCTGATGCCCCCTTAGCTCAGTCGGCAGAGCGTTTCCATGGTAAGGAAAAGGTCGACAGTTCGATTCTGTCAGGGGGCTCTGTTCTTTTATACGGACATTATGTCCGGGTAGAGAATAGGGGCGATGTAGCTCAGATGGTGAGAGCGCACGACTCATAATCGTGAGGTCGGGGGTTCGATCCCCCCCATCGCTACTACGAGCAGGAATGTTCGTTTTACCCCGCCTTGCAGTGCAGTAATGCATTAAGGTGGGACATTGTCAGCTAGGGACACAGTCCTTATCGCTGGTGGTGAAGGGGCGTGGCTCAATTGGTAGAGCAGCGGTCTCCAAAACCGCAGGTTGCAGGTTCGAGTCCTGTCGCCCCTGCAAGTTCCCGTCATTCGGATGCATAAACAAGGCTTCGGGTGGCGGGTTTCTTTATATCCGCAGTTTCTGCGACTGTGACGCCGCTCAAGGTTTCGCACGGTAGGCGATTCTTTCGGTAGGGTAGATAGTCGGCTAGAATTTACGCACTGAATCAGACTTGCGCTGTGCGGTGGATTTTATAGTGGCGTTTCACTGTGGTGTTCACTGTCCAGTATTTTTAGGTCTCATATGCACGAAGTAGCGAAGGAGCATCGTGGCTGAGGAAAACCCGACTTTCCAGGCGGCTGCTCGCCCGTCCGGTAAGCGCCAGGCAACGGGCGCAGAAACATCTGTGGCGAAGAAGCCTGCGCGGACGAAGGAGACCAACGAGCTGTCGACTCGTAACCCGATTGTCTTCATCAAGCAGGTTGCGGATGAGATGCGCAAAGTCATCTGGCCAACTGGCCGTCAGATGGTCACCTACAGCGTTATCGTGATTGCCTTTCTGATTGTCATGATTGCGCTCGTGTGGGGCGTGGACACGCTGGCTGGTCTGGGTGTCCGGTCGGTGTTGGGTAAGTAATCGGCTATAATGTCCTATCAGTGATGCTTTTCATCCCGCCTCCGAGTTCCGGCAGGCGGGATTATTCGTTAGGGCGATTGGCGGGGCGACGGTTCGAAGTGCCGCAAGCAGCAGGTCCATGCAGCAGGTCGTCGAGAAGTTAAGTCGCCAATTAAAGTGAGTCGTACAAACAATAAGGGGTTAACAACGCCATGAACGATGGTCAGAACATTTTCTCCGATGCGCAGTCCACGGATGCGGAGCAGGCTTCCCAGAGTGCACAGGCAGAGCAGACTGCTGCAGCAGCAGCGGAGAGCACTGAAGCAACTGCTGCTGAAGCAACCGCTGCTGAGGCCACCTCGCCGGCCGATGCTGAGGCCAAGGCCGTTGCCGATGCCGATGCTGAATACCGCAAGCGCCTGCGTGAGTTCCAGCGTGAGCTGAAGCGCCGCCCGGGTGACTGGTACATCATCCAGTGCTACTCCGGCTACGAGAACAAGGTGAAGACCAACCTGGAGATGCGCGCTCAGACCATGGGCGTCGACGAGCAGATCCACGAGGTCATCGTTCCTGTCGAAGAGGTCGAAGAGCGCAAGGACGACGGCAAGAAGAAGATCGTCAAGCGCAAGCTGCTGCCGGGCTACGTTCTGGTCCGCATGAGCCTGGATGACCCGTCCTGGTCGGTTGTCCGTGACACCCCGGGTGTTACCTCCTTCGTTGGCAGCGAGGGCCAGCCGTCCAAGGTGAAGATCCGCGAGGTCGCCAAGTTCCTCATGCCGAAGGAGACCATCACTGCAGAGTCCCCAGAGGACGCTGCCAATGCCGACGGCGAGCTGGCAGTGGCCGCTGCTCCGAAGCACGAGAAGAAGACCGTTGCCATCGACTACGAGGTTGGCGAGTCCGTCACCATCCTGTCCGGCCCGTTTGCTTCCGTCGCTGCGACCATCTCCGAGATCGACCCGGACACCGGCCGCATGAAGGCTCTGGTTTCCATCTTCGGCCGTGAAACCCCGGTTGAGCTGGGTATCGACGAGGTCGAGAAGCTCAACTAAGCCCCGAGCTTCAATCTGAGCTCAAACCCGAGCTCCAACCCCAAGGGGATTTTGATGCACGCCTTAGCTGCGGTAACGTAGCCAGGCGTGCATTTTTGTGTCTTTAACACGAAGTGTGCACCAAAGAATCGTATCCCCGGTGGCTGGCTCCACTTCGGCGGCACCGCGCTGGCGCAACACGCGCCGAATGCGCAGGTGATCGTCGTAAAGCGTCGGCATCCGGACGGGAGAGTCGCCTTTTCATCGGGGCGGCGCTTCCCGGTAACTAGGAAGTAGGTTAATCCGATGGCTCCGAAGAAGAAGCTTTCTGCGATTATTAAGCTGCAGATCCAGGCTGGTCAGGCTAACCCGGCTCCGCCGGTTGGTCCGGCACTGGGTGCCCATGGTGTCAACATCATGGAGTTCTGCAAGGCTTACAACGCTGCAACCGAGAACCAGCGTGGCAACGTCGTTCCGGTTGAGATCTCCGTCTACGAAGACCGCTCCTTCACCTTCGTTCTGAAGACCCCGCCGGCAGCTAAGCTACTGCTGAAGGCCGCTGGTATTCAGAAGGGCTCGGGCGTTCCGCACACCAACAAGGTCGGTTCCGTGACCTGGGAGCAGTGCAAGGAAATCGCTGAGCAGAAGAAGCCGGACCTGAACGCTAACGACATCGAGATGGGCGCACGCATCATCGCCGGTACCGCTCGCTCCATGGGCATCACCGTCGAGGGCGCTAAGTAAGACGCTTTACGACGTCGTCATCAACCGTGGTAGGGCCAGCTTCGGCCCGCTACACACCACAATCCAACCCTTTACTCATTTGAGATTGGACTTTTCATGAGCAAGAACTCTAAGGCATACCGCGCCGCCGCCGAGAAGATCGACGAAGGCCGCATCTACTCTCCGCTTGAGGCTGCAAAGCTGGTCAAGGAGACCTCCTCCAAGAACTACGACGCCACCATTGACGTCGCCATCCGCCTGGGCGTTGACCCGCGCAAGGCTGACCAGCTGGTTCGCGGCACCGTCTCCCTGCCGAACGGCACCGGTAAGACCGTCCGCGTCGTTGTCTTCGCCGCTGGCGAGAACGCAACCAAGGCTGAGGAAGCCGGCGCTGACTTCGTTGGTTCCGAGGAACTGATCGAGAAGATTCAGGGCGGCTGGACCGACTTCGACGCTGCTATCGCTACCCCGGACCAGATGGCCAAGGTTGGTCGCGTGGCTCGTATCCTCGGCCCGCGTGGTCTGATGCCGAACCCGAAGACCGGCACCGTTACCCCGGATGTTGCTAAGGCTGTCACCGAGATCAAGGGCGGTAAGATTTCCTTCCGCGTTGACAAGGCTGCAAACCTGCAGGCCATCATCGGTAAGGCTTCCTTCGACGCCGAGAAGCTGGCCGAGAACTACGGCGCGCTGATCGACGAGCTGATGCGTCTGAAGCCGTCCGCTGCTAAGGGTAAGTACCTGAAGAAGATCACCGTCTCCGCCACCAATGGCCCGGGCATCCCGGTTGACACCTCTGTGATCAAGGACTACACCGCCTAAAGCTAGCTAGCTGGCTTACGGCTCTGTAGAGCTCTTTTAACCGTCGCCTCCATCACTTAAGTCACCGCTTGAGTGTGGTAAGCGGCGGTTTTTGCATTTCCAAAAGACACGACCTGCGGGGTGGGGAAGTGTCGCGGTAAACGTCGTAAAGCGAATTCATAATGAGTAGAAACTAATCGAGCAAAAATGGGTTCACGGGCAAAGTTTGTTGCCTAGAATCGCGACTATGACAATGACTTCCGCAACTGACGACGGGTTGGAGGCGCTGGGTGAAATTGAACGCCTAGCGCAGCTCGACGACGGTTCCGGAATTATCGAAACCCAGCTGATTTCCTATTTGGATTCGTTGGGCGATGATGCCTATGACATGCCCTGCCTGCGGATTGCCGGGCAGACGCTCTTGGGTGAGGTGCTCACGGGCTTGGGGGAGGATGATCGCGTCGCCGCGGTGCTCCGGCGCAATATTGAAGACTCCATTGTGCGCCCGGGGATGACTGAAGAGGACGCGCTGCATGCCCGTGCGGCGCAGGTGGTCGTGGTGCGGCTGCTGCGCATCATTGCGCGGATGGAGGCCGTAGAGCTTCGAGATGTCGTCGCTGAGCAGTGCCAGCTGCCAGACATTCCGTCGGTGGTCCGCGTGGCACTGTCGCTTACCGTGGACATCCTCGCCGCCGCGAGCCTCGACGCACATCCGGACGATATGGTGCGCGTGGTACTCGACTACGCGGATCAGGTGCTTTGGCTTGCCGACGATGACTTGAACGCCTACTTCTCCGAGCTTGAGGCAATCGTGCAGCAACGGGAAAAGGACCTGCAGTTTGGCCGTTTTGGGGAGCCGGGAGCGGCGAGGTTTCTATAGGGATTTTGTGGGGGCTTTGACTGGCCCTAGGTGCCGTTGCGACCAGGGGATTTGGCTATTGACGGGGTGGTCGTATAAAGTCTTTACACGAAGTTTGACCGGCTTCTAAAAGAAGTTGGTACTCAAGTTTCACCGAAGACCGTCGGTCATTCGCTTTGAAAGAAGCGGATTGAAGGTTTCTGTTGCGTCACTTGTGCGACAGGCGGCCCACGCAGGAGGACTTGGAAGCGCATGCGGTGCTTACTTCACTGGCCAAGCAGGGGCTTGGTGCGGCGGAGTAGGGACTGTATGAAGAATTGTTGCGCCCCATCCTTTCTGCAAGGATTGGGGCGTTTGTGGTATGTGCGCGGTGGGGCCTTCTTATGACCTGGCGGAAAATTGCAAAGACCAGGAAGGAGGCGAGAGTACACATGACAGCAAACGCTGAGAAGATTGCAGCTGTTGCAGCGCTGAAGCAGGACGTTGAAGAGTCCAACGCTATCGTGCTGACTGAGTACCGCGGCCTGACCGTCACGGAAATCACCGAACTGCGTCGCGCCCTCGGTGCTGATGTTAAGTACTCCGTCGCCAAGAACACCATGATCAAGATCGCTGCCGACGAGGCAGGGATCGAGGGTCTTGATGAGCACCTGAACGGCCCGACTGCAGTCGCCTTCATCAAGGGCGAGGCTGTGGATGCGGCTAAGGCGATCAAGAAGTTCGCCGGTGACAACAAGAACCTCGTGGTCAAGGGCGGCTACATGGACGGTGCTGCAATCGACGCAGCACAGTTCGAGGCTCTTGCGGATATGGACAACCGCGAGACCACGCTGGCAAAGCTGGCTGGTGCCTTCAACGGCGTTCTGGCGAACGTCGCTGGCCTGCTCGACGCTCCGACCTCCTCGGTTGCCCGCCTCACTGCGGCTCTCGAGGAGAAGAAGTAAGCCCGAGCGGCTCGCGACACACTCGCGAAACATTTAACGCGAAAACTTTAAAAATCACTTTGACGGCTTCGACCCCAGGGATCTCTGAGGGGAGCGGCCGCACCACACTCATAGGAGAATATCCATGGCTAAGTACACCACTGAGGAACTGCTCGAGGCTTTCAAGGAAATGACCCTCGTTGAGCTCACCGAGTTCAAGAAGGCTTTCGAGGAAGAGTTCGACGTCACCGCTGCTGCTCCGGTTGCAGTTGCTGCTGCAGGCGCCGCTGGCGGCGAGGCTGCTGCTGAGGAGAAGGACGAGTTCGACGTCGTCCTCGAGGACGCTGGCGCTAAGAAGATTGGCGTTATTAAGGCTGTCCGCGAGATTGTCTCCGGCCTGGGTCTGAAGGAAGCTAAGGAAATGGTTGAGTCCGCTCCGAAGGCTATCCTGGAGGGCGCTTCCAAGGACGACGCTGAGGCTGCTAAGACCAAGCTGGAAGAGGCTGGCGCAAAGGTCTCCCTCAAGTAATTTCATTACTTTCGGCCTCGGTAGCGGCCCAAAGCTACCGCATTGTATAAACCGCCAATCCTGGGTTTCCCAGGGTGGGCGGTTTTTTTATTTATACAGAAACTTCTGCCAAACTGGTCGGGCTGAATAACTCTATAGACTGCCCCTGCCTGTAATGTATTGTGCATGCTCTCACGGTCGAGAATTTTGTCTATCCTTCTGTTGGGATTAGGTACCGCACTTCTGGCAGCGGGCATTCTGCTGCCCAAGGTGCTCAATGAGGAACCCAAGATGCCTCTAGACCTCCCTCCAGTCACGTACACGCTGCGTGCGGAAGATGGCGTCTCCACCAAGATCAATGACGAGGGCAAGCGCGAGGAAGTGCGCTCTCCGCTGCGCCGACAGCTGCACGGTGTGCTCATTGAGCCCGCACATGAAAAGAAGGTCTCGCTGCGCATTGGTGTCACTGAGATGCGAGAGCTCCCACCCGAGGTCATGGGTACCAACCCGCTGACCGAGCTCATTGATGCCAATATTTGGACCGTGACCATCGACCGTCTCACCGGTGAAGCGCTGGCCCCTGCCAACCTGGTCGACCGTATGGCCGGCGTGCCGCGCTCGGTGAAGTTCGAGGGCAACTGGGTGAAGTTCCCGGCCAATACCGAGACCAAGGAGTACCCGGTATTCGATGACATCATGCACGACACCGTGCCCGCAGCCTACGTTGGGGAAGAAGACCGTGGCGGCAACCGTGTGCTGCACTTCCGCCAGACCATTGACAAGACCAATCTGGCAGAGAAGTACCGCTCCTACGTCTCGCAGCTGACCCAGGACGATAAGTCGGGCTTCATGCAGTACGAAGGCACGCGCGACATGTGGGTCGAGCCGAAGTCCGGGTCTGTCATCGACATGGCAGAAGACATCCACATGTGGTGGGAGACCCGTGAGGGCGAACCGATCATGGATTACCTGCGCTTCAATGGCAAGATGGATGAGGTCGCTTCGAACCAGCTGCTCGGCGGCGCCTTGACAAACTTCGAGCCTCCAACGCTGCGACCTTGGTCCATTGGCCTCATCGCCTCCGGTTCGATTTTGGTGTTCATCGCAATCGTGGGTGTCGTTCGCCCCTCGACCCGTCGTAAAGCGCAAGACGCATAACGCTTTACGACGGCCATTGCGCCCGCGTCCACTTACGACAGTCGGTGGCCAAATGTGGAATACGACACGCCCGATTTGTCAAGTTTTACTAGACAACTCGATGTTTTTGATATAGGCTATTTCGTTGCGCTGGAATTAGTGTATCTGCCGTCAACTCTTTTACGGTTTGCGCGCGGGGCACGGAGCTATTATGTAGCACCGTTTTACCCTGTTCGTGGCTGTTAATGGAGCCTTAACGGCGCTGCTGCGTAGCCGTTCTTCGGCTGGGCAGGAGGGGAATCACTTTCGCGTGTGACCAAAGGTTAGACGCAAAGTATCTCGGTGCGCAACAGAAAAATTCCTGCAACTTGAATCGCGTATAAACCAAGCGGGCGGAGCGCACCACCGGTTGCCGGTGTGCTCCACCGCGTGAGGTGCTGGAAGGACGCATCTTGGCAGTCTCCCGCCAGACCAAGGCAGTAACCGGTATTCCCGGAGCTTCGAAGAGGTACTCGTTTGCAAAGATTCAGGAGCCGATTGCGGTTCCTGGTCTGCTCGACCTGCAGCGTGAGTCTTTTGCATGGCTGATTGGTACGCCTGAGTGGCGTGCTCGTCGTCAGGAGGAGCTCGGTGAAGACGCTCGGGTTACCAGCGGTCTCGAAGATATTCTAGAAGAGCTCTCTCCGATTGAGGACTACTCCCAGAAGATGTCCCTGACACTGTCGGACCCGTGGTTCGACGCTGTCAAGAACACTGTGGATGAGTCCAAGGACAAGGACATCAACTACTCGGCTCCCCTCTACGTCACCGCGGAGTTCACTAACCGCGAGACTGGTGAGATCAAGAGCCAGACCGTGTTCATCGGTGACTTCCCGATGATGACGGACAAGGGTACGTTCATTGTCAACGGTACTGAGCGTGTCGTTGTTTCTCAGCTGGTTCGCTCTCCGGGCGTGTACTTCGATGAGACCATCGATAAGTCCACTGAGCGTCCGCTGCACTCTGTGAAGATTATCCCGTCGCGCGGTGCGTGGCTGGAGTTCGACGTCGACAAGCGGGACACCGTCGGCGTTCGTATTGACCGTAAGCGTCGCCAGCCGGTGACCGTCCTGCTGAAGGCGTTCGGCTGGACCACTGAGGAGATCAAGGAGCGCTTCGGCTTCTCCGAGATCATGATGGCGACCTTGGAAAAGGACGGTGTCGCTAACACCGACGAGGCACTGCTGGAGATTTACCGTAAGCAGCGCCCGGGTGAGCCGCCGACGCGCGAGTCCGCGCTGGCTCTGCTGGAGAACAACTTCTTCAAGCCGAAGCGCTACGACCTGGCAAAGGTCGGTCGTTACAAGGTCAATCGCAAGCTGGGTCTGGGCACTGACGCCTCCGGCGAGATGGTTCTGACCGAGCAGGACATCGCCACCACCATCGAATACCTCGTGCGCCTGCACGACGGTGAGAAGACCATGACCTCTCCGGAGGGTGTGGAGATTCCGGTTGAGACCGACGATATTGACCACTTTGGCAACCGTCGTCTGCGCACCGTCGGTGAGCTGATTCAGAACCAGGTCCGTGTCGGTCTGTCCCGCATGGAGCGCGTTGTTCGTGAGCGCATGACCACTCAGGATGTCGAGTCGATCCAGCCGACCACCCTGATTAACGTGCGCCCGGTCTCCGCAGCTATCCGCGAGTTCTTCGGTACCTCGCAGCTGTCGCAGTTCATGGACCAGAACAACTCGCTGTCTGGTCTGACTCACAAGCGCCGCCTGTCCGCACTGGGCCCGGGTGGTCTGACCCGTGACCGCGCAGGCCTTGAGGTCCGAGACGTTCACCCGTCGCACTACGGCCGCATGTGCCCGATTGAGACTCCTGAGGGGCCGAACATTGGTCTGATTGGCTCGTTGTCCTGCTACGCACGAGTCAACCCATTCGGCTTCATTGAGACTCCGTACCGTCGCGTCCGCGATGGTGTCATCACCGACGAGGTCGACTACCTCACCGCTGATGAAGAAGACCGTTACGTCGTCGCGCAGGCAAACACCCCGATCGACGAGAATGGGCACTTCGTCCAGGAGACCCTGTCTGTTCGTAAGAAGGGTGGTGACGTCGAGTCCGTCCGCGCCGATGAGGTCGACTACCTCGAGGTTTCCCCGCGTCAGATGGTCTCCGTGGCTACTGCCATGATTCCGTTCCTCGAGCACGATGACGCGAACCGTGCACTGATGGGCGCGAACATGCAGCGCCAGGCTGTGCCGCTGCTGCGCTCGGAGGCTCCGTTTGTCGGCACCGGTATGGAGCAGCGTGCTGCGTACGACGCCGGCGATGTCATCGTCGCCCCGGCGTCCGGTGTCGTCGAAACCGTGTCCGCAGACTTCATCACCATCATGGACGATGAGGGCCAGCGTCACACCTTCCTGCTGCGCAAGTTCGAGCGCACCAACCAGGGCACCTGCTACAACCAGAAGCCGCTGGTTGATGAGGGCCAGCGTGTGGAGGCCGGTCAGGTCATCGCCGACGGTCCGGGTACCGACAACGGTGAAATGGCTCTCGGTAAGAACCTGCTCGTGGCATTCATGCCGTGGGAAGGCCACAACTACGAGGACGCCATCATCCTCAACCAGCGCATGGTTGAAGAGGACATCCTGACCTCGATCCACATCGAGGAGCACGAGATCGACGCCCGCGACACCAAGCTGGGGCCGGAGGAGATCACCCGTGACATCCCGAACGCATCCGAGGAGATGCTGAAGGATCTGGATGAGCGCGGCATCGTTCGCATCGGTGCCGACGTCCGCGACGGCGACATCCTGGTCGCTAAGACCACCCCGAAGGGCGAGACCGAGCTGACTCCGGAAGAGCGCCTGCTGCGCGCCATCTTCGGTGAGAAGTCCCGCGAGGTCCGTGACACCTCCATGCGCGTTCCGCACGGTGAGTCCGGCAAGGTCATCGGTGTGCGCGTCTTCTCGCGTGACGACGATGATGACCTGGCCCCAGGCGTCAACGAGATGGTCCGTGTCTATGTTGCCCAGAAGCGCAAGATTCAGGACGGCGACAAGATGGCAGGTCGCCACGGTAACAAGGGTGTTATCGGCAAGATTCTGCCGCAGGAGGACATGCCGTTCCTGCCGGACGGCACTCCGGTCGACATCATCCTGAACACCCACGGTGTGCCGCGTCGTATGAACATCGGCCAGGTCCTGGAGGTTCACCTCGGCTGGCTGGCCAAGGCCGGTTGGACCATCGAGGGTGATCCGGATTGGGCGAAGCGTCTGCCGGCTGAGCTGCACGACGTTCCGTCCGACTCCCTGGTTGCCACCCCGGTGTTCGACGGTGCTGAAAACGAGGAGCTCGCAGGTCTGTTGGCTTCTTCCCGCCCGAACCGCGACGGTGAGGTCCTGGTCAACGCTGACGGTAAGGCCACGCTGTTCGACGGCCGCTCCGGCGAGAAGTTCCCGTTCCCAGTGTCGGTTGGCTACATGTACATGCTGAAGCTGCACCACCTGGTCGACGAGAAGATTCACGCTCGTTCCACCGGTCCATACTCCATGATTACCCAGCAGCCGCTGGGTGGTAAGGCTCAGTTCGGTGGTCAGCGCTTCGGTGAGATGGAGGTGTGGGCAATGCAGGCTTACGGCGCTGCCTACACCCTGCAGGAGCTGCTCACCATCAAGTCCGATGACGTGGTTGGCCGCGTCAAGGTCTACGAGGCAATCGTGAAGGGCGACAACATTCCGGATCCGGGTATTCCGGAGTCGTTCAAGGTGCTTCTGAAGGAATTGCAGTCGCTGTGCTTGAACGTCGAGGTCCTCTCGGCCGACGGCGTTCCGGTGGAGCTGGGCTCCACTGATGACGAGGAACTCGACCACGCGACGGCTTCCCTCGGCATTAACCTGTCCCGCGATGAGCGTTCCGACGCTGACTCCGCATAGTTTCGACGCTTTACGACGAAACATTGCGTGAGTAACCGAGGTCGGAACAGCCTCAACTCGCGATTAACCCAACAAGACGAAAACGTACAAAAACCTCCGCAGAGAATATGGTTTCCGCATTAGTTCAATGCGGAGGGAAAGGGAAAACAGGTGCTCGACGTCAACAACTTTGACGAGCTCCGGATTGGGCTCGCTACCGCCGACGACATTCGCCGCTGGTCTCGCGGTGAGGTCAAGAAGCCCGAGACGATTAATTACCGTACGCTGAAGCCGGAAAAGGACGGCCTTTTCTGTGAGCGTATCTTCGGCCCGACCCGTGACTGGGAGTGTGCTTGTGGTAAGTACAAGCGCGTCCGCTTCAAGGGCATCATCTGTGAACGCTGTGGCGTTGAGGTGACCAAGTCGAAGGTTCGCCGTGAGCGCATGGGCCACATTGAGCTGGCTGCTCCGGTCACTCACATCTGGTACTTCAAGGGTGTGCCGTCCCGCCTCGGCTACCTGCTGGACTTGGCTCCGAAGGATCTGGAAAAGATCATCTACTTCGCTGCCAACATCATCACCTCCGTTGATGAAGAGGCTCGCCACAACGACCAGGAAACCCTCGAAGCTGACATGCTCGTGGACAAGAAGCTGGTTGAGGACGACCGCGACCAGGAGCTGGCTGAGCGTGCTCAGACCCTGGAAGAGGATTTGGCTGAGCTGGAGGCCGCTGGTGCCAAGGCTGATGCCCGCAAGAAGGTTCAGTCCGCAGCAGAGCGCGAGATGCGCCACATCCGCGAGCGCGCCCAGCGTGAGCTGGACCGTCTCGACGAGATTTGGAATACCTTCATCAAGCTCGAGCCGAAGCAGATGATTATCGACGAGGGTATTTACACCGAACTCGTCGACCGCTACGAGGATTACTTCACCGGCGGTATGGGTGCTGAGGCTATCCAGACTCTGATCCGCAACTTCGACCTCGAGAAGGAGGCCGAGGAGCTGCGCGAGATCATTCGCGACGGCAAGGGTCAGAAGAAGATGCGTGCACTCAAGCGACTGAAGGTTGTCACTGCATTCCTGCAGTCCGGCAACGACCCGGCCGCTATGGTGCTCGACTGCATTCCGGTCATCCCGCCGGAGCTGCGCCCGATGGTTCAGCTCGACGGTGGCCGCTTTGCAACCTCCGACCTGAACGACCTCTACCGTCGTGTCATCAACCGCAACAACCGCCTGAAGCGCATGATCGATCTCGGCGCGCCGGAGATCATCGTTAACAACGAGAAGCGCATGCTGCAGGAGTCGGTTGACGCACTGTTCGACAACGGTCGTCGTGGTCGCCCAGTTACTGGTCCGGGTAACCGTCCGCTGAAGTCCCTGAGTGATCTGCTCAAGGGTAAGCAGGGCCGTTTCCGTCAGAACCTGCTGGGTAAGCGTGTTGACTACTCTGGCCGTTCGGTGATTATCGTCGGTCCGCAGCTGAAGCTGCACCAGTGTGGTCTGCCGAAGCTGATGGCTCTCGAGCTGTTCAAGCCGTTCGTGATGAAGGAGCTCGTCGCCAAGAGCTACGCGCAGAACATCAAGAGCGCTAAGCGCATGGTTGAGCGTCAGCGCTCCGAGGTCTGGGACGTTCTGGAAGACGTCATTACCGGCCATCCAGTTCTGCTGAACCGTGCACCGACGCTGCACCGCCTGGGTATTCAGGCATTCGAGCCGGTCCTGGTTGAGGGTAAGGCTATTCAGCTGCACCCGCTGGCCTGTGAGGCCTTCAACGCCGACTTCGACGGCGACCAGATGGCAGTCCACCTGCCGCTGTCCGCCGAGGCACAGGCTGAGGCTCGCATCCTGATGCTGTCCTCGAACAACATCCTGTCGCCAGCTTCCGGTAAGCCACTGGCTATGCCGCGTCTGGATATGGTCACCGGCCTGTACTTCCTGACCCTGGAGAAGCCGGAGCTGCCGGGTGCTCACCAGGATCCGTCGGAGGACTCGCCGGAGCAGGGTATTTACACCTCGCCGGCCGAGGCAATCATGGCCTACGACCGCGGCGCTATTGGCCTGCAGAGCCCGATTAAGGTTCGCATCAACCACCTGCGTCCGCCGGCCGAGATCGAGTCCGAGCAGTTCCCGGATGGCTGGAACAAGGGCGACACCTGGTTGGCTTCCACCACCCTTGGTCGCGTGATGTTCAACGAGCTGCTGCCGTGGAACTACCCGTACGTCGAGGGTGTCATGGCAAAGAAGCCGCAGGCTGCGATCATTAACGACTTGGCTGCCAAGTACCCGATGATCACGGTCGCTCAGACCGTCGACAAGCTCAAGGACGCTGGCTTCTACTGGGCTACTCGTTCTGGTGTCACCATTGCTATGTCCGACGTGCTGGTTCTGCCAAACAAGCACGAGATCCTCAACGGCTACGAAGAGAAGGCCGCAACGGTGGAGAAGAAGTTCCGCCGCGGTAAGCTCTCGGCTGCTGAGCGTCACGAGTCGCTGGTGAACCTGTGGAAGGCCGCAACGGCTGAGGTCGGTGAAAAGGTCGAGGCACTGTACCCGGATGACAACCCGATTCCGATGATCGTGAAGTCGGGTGCTGCCGGTAACATGGGCCAGATTCACTCGCTGGCCGGCATGAAGGGCATGGTCACCAACCCGCGTGGTGAGTACATCACCCGCCCGATTAAGACCTCCTTCCGCGAGGGCCTGTCGGTGTTGGAGTACTTCAACAACTCCCACGGTTCCCGTAAGGGCCTGGCCGATACCGCACTGCGTACCGCTGACTCGGGTTACCTGACCCGTCGTCTGGTCGACGTCGCACAGGACGTCATCGTCCGCGAAGAGGACTGTGGCACTCACGACGGCGTCGTTGTCGAAATCGGCGAGGATGTGCTGGATGCTGCTGGCCAGCCGACCGGTGAGATTCGTCGTGCCAAGTATGTCGAGACCGCTGCGATTGCACGTGTGCTCGCTGCCGATGTCACCGACGCTGACGGCAACGTCATCATCGAGGCCGACACGGACCTGAACGACTCCCACATCACCCTGGCTCTCAGCCACGGTGTGAAGGAAGTCAAGGTTCGCTCGGTTCTGACCTGTTCCACCGCTACCGGTGTCTGCGCGAAGTGCTACGGCCGCTCGATGGCTACCGGCAAGCTGGTCGACATCGGCGAGGCAGTCGGTATTGTCGCTGCACAGTCCATTGGTGAGCCGGGTACCCAGCTGACCATGCGTACGTTCCACCAGGGTGGTGTCGGTGGCGACATTACCGGTGGTCTGCCGCGAGTCCAGGAGCTGTTCGAGGCCCGTGTGCCGAAGAACAAGGCTCCGCTGGTTCGCGAAAACGGCCGCGTTCGCCTGGAAGAGGACGAGCACTTCTACACGCTCACCCTCATTCCGGACGCCAACAGCGAGGATGAGGTTGTCTACGACAAGCTCTCCAAGCGTCAGGGTCTGGCAGAGATCACCGTCGATGGCCGTCGCCGCGCCATCCGCGATGGTGACCACTTGGTCAAGGGCCAGCAGCTGCTCAAGGGTGCTGCCGATCCGCATGAGGTTCTCGAGGTTCTCGGCCGCCGCGGTGTACAGCGCCACCTCATTGAGGAAGTCCAGTCGGTCTACCGTGACCAGGGTGTGGCCATTCACGACAAGCACATCGAGGTTATTGTCAGCCAGATGCTGCGCCGCGTGATTGTGTCCAAGCCAGGTGACTCTGATTTGCTGCCGGGTGCACTGGTTGAGCGCTCCACGGTCATGGCCAAGAACCGCGAGATTGTCGCCGCTGGTGGCAACGTCATCGAGGGTCGCCGTGTCCTGATGGGTATCACCAAGGCATCGCTGGCCACCGAGTCCTGGCTCTCCGCCGCATCCTTCCAAGAGACGACGCGTGTGCTTACCGACGCTGCTATCAACAAGCGTTCGGATAAGCTCATCGGCCTGAAGGAGAACGTGATCATCGGTAAGCTCATCCCGGCCGGTACCGGTATTTCCCGTTACCGCAACATCACGGTTGAGCCGACCGAGGAGGCTGCACGTCAGGCAGCTGCACCGTTCGCATCCTTCGGTGAGGGCTTCTACGGTGCAGAGGATTCCTACGGTGTTGACCCGGTTGGATCCGCTGTTCCGCTGGATGACATCGGAACCTTTGAATAAGGTCCGCTGAATTAAGCGGCAAAAATCCCCGACTTCCTTTGGAAGCCGGGGATTTTTGTGCTTTAACTAGCCAGGCCAATCAGGCAACCGATGAGGCCTGGTGCTTTAGTCTTTTAAGACTTCTAAGCCTTCAAAGCCTCGGCAATGGGAGTGTCACCATCGTTGAAATCAATGGTGCGGCGAATGGTCTCGTCATTGAAGACGGTCTCCGCAATCACGTTGGCGACAGTAGCGCGTGCCACCTCGGTTGCCTTCTCCGCCTTGGTATCAATGGTGTCCTTGGCATCGCCGAAGGTCAGAGTACTTGGGCCGAGGATGGTCCAGTCCAGGTCGGACTCGCGCAACTTGGTATCGGCCGCAGCCTTGGACTCTGCGTAAGCAAAGAAGCTGTGATCCTCCGGAACACCGTGGCCCGGGCCTGCACCGAAGTAGGAAACCATGACATAACGCTTGACTCCCGCCAGCTTGGCAGCAGCCATGGAGTTAATGGCAGCGTCCCGGTCGATGGCGTAGGTGCGCTCTGGTGCACCGCCGCCGGCACCGGCAGACCAGATAACGGCGTCGTTGCCGCGCAGCAGGTCAGCGAACTGTTCAGTGGATAGCTCAGTGACATCGTGCACCGCCGGCGTGGCGCCGAGTGCTTCGATGTCAGCGACCTGATCTGGGTTGCGAATAACAGAAGTTACCTCGTAGCCCTTCTCAATGAGCAGGGGAGTAGCGATTTGGGCCACCTTGCCGTGGCCACCGATAACAATAACTTTCTTAGTCATGCCCCCACCTATACGCCAGCTAGCTGTTAGGCGGCAATGAAAGCGCATTCGCCAGAAGCGAATTGTACGCATGGCACATCGGAAATATTTACCTACATAAACGGCTATGCAAATGCGTAATAGGAGCGTAAAGTTGCCAGTACGCCCGTACTGTATCCGAGCGGAAATCTCCATCGAAGGTGCCTCGCATGACTGATATCACCGTCATTCAACCCGATCCGACAGTCCCCATCGCCCGCATTGCAACCTGGCTCGATGACCTCGGTGCAACGTACCGCACGTGCCGACTATTCGAAGAATCCGTACCAGCACTCACCGACTGTGGGCATGGCATTATCGTGCTCGGTGGTGCAATGGACGCGCTTAGCGAAGTGACGGCACCGTGGCTTCCGGCTCTTCGCATTTTGCTTCACGACGCCCACGCCAACCATGTCCCTGTCATTGGTATCTGTCTCGGGCATCAAATCATTGCCGATTGCTTTGGCGGAACTGTGACAGTGTCCGCCCCCGGTCAGGGCCAAGAAGGTGCAGCAATTGTACAGCTGACCTCGGAAGGGGAGCAGGACCCGCTCCTTGGAGTGCTGCCTCGGTGCTTTGACGTGGCGGAATCGCACTTTGATGCCGTGACCTCGCTGCCGCCGGATGCGCAGCTGTTAGCCACTGGTGAGCGGTGTCCTGTTCAGGCATTTCGGCTGGGGAGCATTGTAGGCGTGCAGTTTCATCCCGAAGCTACGCCGGAGCTAGTGGAGCAGTGGTCAAAAACGAACGGTACAGATTCAGCTGCAATTGCCGCCAGAACGAGGGCCGTCGACAGTCGTATTGATGCCAATGGGCGCGCATTGATCTCTGCTTTTGTTCAGCAGCTGTGTGTAGCGGAATTAGCATAAATGCGTTCTGCCAAACAAATTTGAGTGGACCTTTACGACGAAAAAAACGAAAAACCGTAATGAAAACCATATTCGCGCCCCTTTTAAGGGGTGGCTGAGTGGGCTGCTAAGGGTACCCATACCCAGTTATATATCTAGACGTAAATCCCCTTATCAGTCCGTGTATTTCGCCGTCGTAAGTCGGCGCGGGGCTCGGTTAGTTGTAAACGGGAGTCAAAAGTCCCATCAATTCGCATAGAAATTCCCTGAGACATGCGGTTACGGTATTCCTCATGGCTCATCAACAGACTCCTGGGGTTGGCAGTGTTCCACGTCTAGTTGGAAAAGTAGCTTCCGCGGCGGCGCAAATTGCACCGGGACGAGGAATTGACCCGGTGCCAGTGGAGCCCGTCGGTTGGTTTGTGCACGAGCAAGGCGTGCAGCGACTAGTCGACAGCTTCCCTGCTATTCCTGTTGACCAGCGAGTCCGATTGGCAAAGAGCACGTCTAACCTGTTTCGCACTCGAAGCCACACCGATGTCCCCGGCCTCGACGTCAGCGGTCTCGGTGGGGTAGTGGCTGTCGATCCGGTGGCAAAGACTGCGGATGTGCAGGGTATGTGTACCTATGAAGATCTGGTAGATGCCACCCTGCCTTATGACCTGATGCCTTTCGTCGTGCCGGAGTTGAAGACCATTACGCTTGGTGGCGCGGTCACCGGCATGGGCGTCGAATCCACGGCCTTCCGCAACGGCTTGCCACATGAGTCCGTTATCGAGATGGATGTTCTCACCGGCACTGGTGAGGTAGTTACCTGCTCGCGCACCCAAAACGTGGATCTCTTCCGTGGCTTTCCCAACTCCTACGGTTCGCTCGGATATGTTGTCCGGCTGAAAATTGAACTTGAAGAAGTGCTCCCGTACGTGGAGTTGCGGCATATTCGGTATCACTCTGCCGCTGACGCGGCTAACGCGCTGGCGAGTATCGCCGTCGAAAAGCAGTACCAAGGCGAACCTGTTCACTTTCTTGACGGCGTTGCGTTTTCGCCCGATGAAATCTACCTTGTGCTGGGGCGAAAGACGGACGAAGAGGGGCCCGTTTCGGACTACACGCGTGACAGGATTTACTACCGATCGCTGCAGCACCCATCGGGAGTTACTCGCGATCGTCTGAAGATTCGCGATTACATCTGGCGCTGGGACGTCGATTGGTTCTGGTGCTCCCGCGCATTCGGCACGCAAAACCCAACTGTTCGCGCTATGTGGCCACGCGAGCTGAAGCGTTCTTCCTTCTATTGGAAGCTCGTTGGGCTGGACAAAAAATACGACATTGAAAACAGGATGAAGGCTCGCAAGGGGCTGCCGCGAAATGAGCGTGTCGTCCAGGATATTGAGGTCACTGTCGATCACCTCGCTGAATTCTTGGAGTGGTTCTTCCAGGCCAGCGATATTCAGCCGGTGTGGATGTGCCCAATTCGCCTGCGCGAAGGCTCCGAGGAATTGATTGGCACCGGCGACAAGCTGGCCGACAGCGACAGCCCTTGGCCGCTTTACCCACTGGAACCCGATACGACCTGGGTCAATGTCGGGTTCTGGTCGGCGGTGCCCATTAACCATGTCCCCGGTGATACGCGCCCCGGGGCATTTAACCGAGTCATTGAAGAGAAAGTCAGTGACTTGGGTGGGCACAAGTCGCTGTACTCCGAGGCCTTCTATTCCCCAGAGCAGTTCGCGGAGCTCTATGGCGGAAGTTTGCCCGATGAGCTCAAGGCCATTTATGACCCCAACTCGCGGTTTCCGCGGCTCTATGACAAGACTGTCATCGGTGCCTAATAACAACTTCAACTTTTAAATACGTAAAGGAATCACCATGGCATTTACTCCAATGACCGTTGCGGAGATTTTCGAAACCTTCATCGATACGTCGGAGAATCCACTGCCACTGCGTCTGACGGCCTTCGACGGCTCCGCTGCCGGTCCTGAGGATGCGAAGGTCGGCATTAACGTTCGCTCGCGCGATGCGCTGAATTACATCGTGACGCACTTGCGTGACGACGTCGGCTTCGGTCGCGCATTTGTTACCGGTGAAATGGAACTGACCCGGGTCCGCCTGGGGCACCCCATCGAAGCATTCGAGGCTTTGATGAAGTTGCATGACCAATTTGTCATTCCATCCCCAACCACCCTGGCCAAGGTGGTCCGTTCCCTGCGCGCAATGGGGCTGCCGTACGTCCCGGAGATTCCAGAGATTGAGCGCACCGCGTGGTGGAAGAAGCGCCTCCAAAACGGTCTGGCACGGCACTCGAAGGAGCGCGACGCCGATTCGATTTCATCGCATTACGACGTCAGTAACGAATTCTACGAGTTTCTCCTCGGCCCTTCGATGACGTACACCTGCGCTTACTACCCGCATGAAGATGCCACGTTGGAAGAGGCGCAGGAGAACAAGTACCGCTTGATCTTTGACAAGCTGCGCCTCAAGGAGGGTGACAGGCTTCTCGACGTCGGTTGCGGCTGGGGCGGCATGGTCCGCTATGCCGCAAAGCGCGGTGTCAAGGCCATTGGCGTCACGCTGTCGGAGCAGCAGGCGCAGTGGGCGCAGGCCAAGATTAAAGAAGATGGCCTGGATGGCCTCGCTGAAGTTCGTTTCCAGGACTACCGCGATGTCGCCGAGGAGGGCTTCGACGCCATTTCCGCAATTGGCCTGCTCGAGCACATTGGTGTCCAGAATTACCCGAGCTTCTTCGGATTCCTCTACGGCAAGCTGAAGGAGGGCGGTCTGATGCTGAACCACTGCATCACCTACTGGGATAACCACCGCACTCGCAAGGGCACGTTCATCGACCGCTACATCTTCCCGGATGGTGAGCTGACAGGCGTCGGCACAATCATGCATGCAATGCAGGATCAGGGCTTTGAAATGATTGACCAGCAGAACCTGCGCTTTGACTACGCTCGTACGCTCTACGACTGGTGTGAAAACCTGGAGGGCGACTGGGGTAAGGCCGTCGAACTGGTTGGTGAGCAAACCGCAAAGCTGTGGGGCATGTACATGGCGGGCTCGGAGTACAACTTCCGCCACAACGCAATTCAGCTCCACCAGGTCCTCGGCGTCAAGCCGCTTCCCGACGGCTCCCGCGGCGATGTCCCAGAGCGCCAGTGGTGGCAGGACTAGGTACGAACTCTAGGCTTGTCAGTTGGCCTAATGGGATATGGGTGAGCGAAAACTAAGGGTAATTGCACTATCGGCACTATCGGCGACTGTTGGGTTAGTTGCGCTTGGTGGCTGTGGGGGACGGGGACAGGCAAACCAGCAGGCCGATAGTGGCATTGCTCATACGCAGCCTGGCGATACTGCAGCGTCGGTGCCGGCATCGGCATCGACGTCGGACACGGTGGATACAAACGGCAGAAAACCCGACGAGCCGATTCTGGGTGCAGTAGGTGCAGATGGCACCTGCGATGAGAGCGTTATCGCAATTGAACATGAAAAGCCGACCGCGCACATCGATGTTGAAGCAGATGGCCGAGTGGGGCGTGCCGGGCACTGCGTCATTGTTGTGAATTAGGGCTGAAGCCGGGGCGGGGGCAATTAGCCGGGGCGGGGGCAATTCACGATTGTGATATTGGTATAGCTAGCCAGCCGAGTATTTGTGCTGTTTACCAGCGAAAAGACAATGCTTCTTCATGGGTAAATAGATAACACCGTCTACCCCTATATACGGAAATAGGTAAATAAATACCTTGTGCTGAAAAATGAGGCGGACTATATCTGGTTTTACAGCAATCAAGTGCTGACTTACCAATCGTGGTGAAGCCATCACCGCGAACCGACCTCAGGGGTATTTCATGACGACCACAATGGCCGATACACAGCAGGGAAAACGGCAGGCAGAAAATCATGGGTCGTCATCAAAGCTGGGTGACGACTATCCACTCCGGTTTGCACCGAGGCATTACCGAACGTGGACACCGGCGGCAGTCGCGGGCTCTGCCCTAGGTGGCATGGCCTACCTAGCTGACTTTTCTATCGGTGCCGGAATTGGCATCGCACACGGAACAACAAATGCAATTGGTGGCATCCTGATTGCCGCCGTGTTGATCTTCGTCTCCAGCGCGCCACTGGCGATCTACGCTGCAAAGTTCAACCTGGATTTGGATCTCATCACCCGCGGCTCCGGCTTCGGGTACTACGGTTCCGTTATTACCAACGTCATCTTCGCCAGCTTCACGTTCATCTTCTTCGCCACCGAAGGTGCAATCATGGCCCAAGGTCTCAGGCTCGGGCTAGGTGTGCCGCTGTGGTTGGGGTACTTGGTCAGCGTGCTCATCATCATCCCAGTGGTGGTGTTTGGCATGAAGACACTGCAAAAAATGCAAACGCTTACCAATCCGCTCTGGTTAGTGATGATGGTGCTACCGCTGGTCTATCTCGTCGTAAAGCACCCTGATTCGATTGATAATTTTCTGTCCTATCAGGGGCAATCCGATGGCCCTAGTTTTGCGGCGATGATGGCTTCAGTTGGTGTGTGTTTGGCGCTGGCGGCGCAGATTGCAGAGGATATTGACTACATTCGTTTCATGCCTCCGAAGACCGGTGAAAATGCGAAGTCGTGGTGGGCGTCAGTTGTTTTGGCAGGGCCAGGCTGGGTAATTTTCGGTGCGACGAAGCAGATACTCGGAGTCTTCCTAGCTGTCTACATGCTGGCCACGGTGGGCGGAAGTGCGACGGAAGCGGTGGAGCCAGTTCATCAGTTCATGACGGTGTATCGCGAAATGGTGCCAACTTGGTTGGCAGTCGCGCTGGCGGTCGTACTGGTGGTGATGAGTCAGATTAAGATCAACGCCACCAATGCCTACTCCGGCTCGCTGGCGTGGACGAACGCCTATACGCGTGTGGCAAAGACTTATCCGGGGCGCGTAATTTTCGTCTTCGTCAACCTTGGTATTTCGCTTGCGCTTATGGAGTTTGACATGTTCTCCATGCTCAACGCCGTTCTGGGCTTCTACTCAAACCTTGCAATTGCGTGGATTTTCACAGTGGCGACAGATATTGCCATTAATAAATGGGTGCTGAAGATTTCGCCGATTTACCCGGACTACCGCCGCGGTATGATTCATGACTTCAACCCCGTCGGCATTACCTCGCTGACGGCCTCGGCGGTAATCTCGATTGCAATGTACTTCGGTGCATTCGGGGAAAACCTTGCTCCGTATTCGGCGTTGGCCGCAGCAGTCATTGCTTTCGTCGTCACGCCTGAGGTGGCTATTCTTACTCGCGGTCGTTACTACAGGCGCCGCTATGACGACGGCATCGAGGTGCCGCTCTTTGATGAGCACGGTAATCCCTCGGCTGAGGCCTTCACCTGTGTTGTTACTGGTGAGTCGGTTGAGCGCCCGGATGTCATCCGCTCGGCGGAGCTGGCTGAGGATGGCTCGACGCAATATATCTCCTCACTCGCGCTGACAATGGACCGTGAAGGCCGGCATGTCATGCCCGCGCAGTCCCGCTCGCAGCGAGTGAAACGTATGTGACGCCAGTGGTGGGAGAGACGGCGCGGTGAGGCGCGCCGTGCTTTTCGACGAAAATTTGCGTGCGAACCTAGATTGTTACGAAAGTGGCCAAAATTTTTACGCTGTTACCAGGGTGTTTGGAGTAAAGCCCCTGCTCGCGTACTGTTATACAACGATCCCAGAAAAGAATTGGGAACTTGAGACATTACCCAGTAGGCCAGCGAGAGCGGCTGACTGGGTTTCGCACGTTCAAAATCCCTCCGCTTTTCCCGCGTTTGACCGATGGGCTCACCACTGGATGAGTAATAACTTTTCCTGTGAAGCGTTCTATAGGAGCGTTCACATGGAAGGTGGTTACTCCGCTGCGGTTGGCATCGGGCGCGAGATTCTCTAGCGGCGAGAAATAGAAGAAAGAGGCTTCATGCCCACTATTCAGCAGCTGGTCCGCAAGGGCCGCCATGACAAGAAGGCAAAGGTTGCAACCGCAGCTCTGAAGGGTTCCCCTCAGCGCCGCGGCGTTTGCACCCGCGTGTACACCACCACCCCGAAGAAGCCGAACTCGGCTCTTCGTAAGGTTGCCCGTGTGCGTCTGACTTCCGGCATGGAAGTTTCCGCATACATTCCGGGTGAGGGCCACAACCTGCAGGAGCACTCCATGGTGCTCGTGCGCGGTGGTCGTGTGAAGGACCTCCCGGGTGTCCGCTACAAGATCGTCCGTGGTTCCCTCGACACCCAGGGTGTCAAGGACCGCAAGCAGGCTCGTTCCCGCTACGGCGCAAAGAAGGAGAAGTAAACCATGCCACGTAAGGGCCCAGTTCAGAAGCGTCCTGTCGTCAATGACCCGGTCTACGGCTCCCCGCTGGTGTCGCAGCTGATCAACAAGGTTCTCATCGACGGTAAGAAGTCGACCGCTGAGCGCATCGTCTACGGTGCACTCAAGATGTGCGAAGAGAAGACCGGCACCGACCCGGTGCTGACTCTCAAGCGCGCAATCGAGAACGTCAAGCCGGCACTCGAGGTTCGTTCCCGCCGTGTCGGTGGCGCCACCTACCAGGTTCCGGTCGAGGTTCGTCCGGGCCGCGGTACCACCCTGGCACTGCGCTGGCTGCTGATGTTCTCCCGTCAGCGTCGTGAGAACACCATGACCGAGCGTCTCGCAAACGAGATTCTCGATGCATCCAACGGCCTGGGTGCATCCGTGAAGCGTCGCGAGGACACTCACAAGATGGCGGAAGCAAACCGCGCATTCGCTCACTACCGCTGGTAATCGCTTGTCGACGGGGGCCGCGGATGGTCACCGTCGTCAACGTACCGCCGGTATGTCATCGGCGCGCGTCGGTCGCGGTCCACAGATCTGTTACGGGTCACGTAAATTAAGGGCCAGCCCGGCGCTAACACCCGATATCTTGCGTAAAATTTACGCCAAGGGTGTACGTCATGGCGCGACTTAACGCCAAGACGGTGGCATTATAGATAAAGCAAACCCGACCGACGGCGGAATAGAAGGTCAATCGCAATCCCGCGATTGAATCTCGCCGCCAAACCGATTTGAAACGAGTGGGGAATCAAGTGGCTGAAGGTGCACTTCCCGTTAAGAAGGACCTCCACAAGGTCCGCAACATCGGCATCATGGCGCACATCGATGCTGGTAAGACGACTACGACCGAGCGCATCCTGTACTACACGGGTATCAACCGCAAGGTTGGCGAGACTCACGATGGTGGCGCTACCACCGACTGGATGGAGCAGGAGAAGGAGCGCGGTATTACCATTACCTCCGCTGCTGTGACCTGTTTCTGGAACGACAACCAGATCAACATCATCGATACCCCGGGTCACGTCGACTTCACCGTTGAGGTTGAGCGTTCCCTGCGTGTTCTCGACGGTGCCGTCGCAGTCTTCGACGGTAAGGAGGGTGTCGAGCCGCAGTCCGAGCAGGTTTGGCGTCAGGCTCAGAAGTACGATGTCCCGCGTATTTGCTTCGTCAACAAGATGGACAAGCTGGGCGCTAACTTCGAGTACACCGTTGGCACCATCGTTGACCGCCTGGGTGCAAAGCCATTGGTTATGCAGCTGCCGATCGGCGCTGAGGATGACTTTGATGGCGTTGTCGACCTGCTGGAAATGAAGGCTCTGGTCTGGCCGGGCAAGGTCGAGATTGGCACCCCGCCGCAGGTTCAGGAGATTCCGGCTGAGCTGGCTGACAAGGCAGCTGAGTACCGTGAGAAGCTCATTGAGACCGTCGCTGAGTCCGACGAAGCGCTCATGGACAAGTACTTCGGTGGCGAAGAGCTGACCATGGACGAGATCAAGGGTGCCATCCGCAAGATGGTTATCAACTCCGAGATCTACCCGGTCTACTGTGGTTCTGCCTACAAGAACAAGGGCATTGAGCCACTGCTCGATGCTGTTATTGACTTCCTGCCGACCCCGCTGGACATCGGCGAGGTTCACGGTCACCAGATGGGTGACGAGGAAGTCGAGATGGTTCGTAAGCCGTCCAAGGATGAGCCGTTCTCCGCTCTCGCATTCAAGATCGCTGCTCACCCGTTCTTCGGTAAGCTGACCTTCGTCCGCGTTTACTCCGGTCGTGTGGAGCCGGGCCAGCAGGTCCTGAACTCCACCAAGGACAAGAAGGAGCGCATCGGTAAGCTGTTCCAGATGCACGCCAACAAGGAGAACCCTGTTGACGAGGCAGTGGCTGGTAACATCTACGCATTCATCGGTCTGAAGGACACCACCACCGGTGACACCCTGTGTGCACAGGACGCCCCGGTTGTGCTTGAGTCCATGAGCTTCCCGGATCCGGTTATCTCCGTTGCTATCGAGCCGAAGTCCAAGGCTGACCAGGAGAAGCTGGGTACCGCAATTCAGCGTCTGGCTGAAGAGGACCCGACCTTCACCGTCCACCTGGATGAGGAAACCGGCCAGACCGTCATCGGCGGTATGGGCGAGCTCCACCTCGACGTCCTGGTTGACCGCATGAAGCGCGAGTTCAAGGTCGAAGCAAATATTGGTAACCCGCAGGTTGCCTACCGCGAGACCATCCGCAAGCCGGTCGAGAAGTTCGAGTACACCCACAAGAAGCAGACCGGTGGTTCGGGTCAGTTCGCCCGCGTCATCATTGCTCTTGAGCCGTACAGCCCGTCTGCTGACGAGGTTGAAGAGGGCGAGTCCACCACTTACAAGTTCGTCAACGAGGTCACCGGTGGCCGCGTTCCGAAGGAATACATCCCGTCCGTCGACGCTGGTATTCAGGACGCAATGCAGTACGGTACCGTCGCTGGCTACCCGCTGGTGAACATCAAGGCAACCCTGCTTGATGGTGCTTACCACGAGGTTGACTCCTCCGAAATGGCCTTCAAGATTGCTGGTCAGCAGGCTCTGAAGGAAGCTGTCCAGAAGGCAAAGCCGGTCCTGCTCGAGCCGATGATGGCCGTTGAGGTCATTACTCCGGAAGAGTACATGGGTGAGGTCATCGGTGACATCAACTCTCGCCGTGGCCAGGTCAACTCCATGGAAGACCGCACCGGTGTCAAGGCTGTCAAGGCTCTGGTTCCGCTGTCCGAGATGTTCGGTTACGTTGGCGACCTGCGTTCCAAGACTCAGGGCCGTGCAAACTACACCATGATCTTCGACTCCTACGCTGAGGTTCCGTCCTCCGTGGCTGAAGAGATTATCGCTGCTCGTACCGGCGCTTAATAACCGCTTAACGACGCGGCAACCGGGCGAGGAGGTGCCCTCTAGGCGCTGCCTCGCCCGCCGATGCATACTGCATTGCGCAGTGAATACCCCAGTAGCTTGAGCTGTGCTAGAGCTTCGGCATTAGCACAGCAAAGCCATCGGGGGTAACTGCTCGCAATTTATATCGTCCGCCATTGCTGAATTGTTGTTCAGCGAAGCGCTATATACGCAGGTAGAAGACGATATGAGTTGCTGGCCGTTACCCACCCTTGACTAGGGGGTTGGTCTGGTTTGGAAAACTCCAGTATCCTGCCCTAGTATCGAGTAACTGGCACAGTGAAAGAACAGTGCTCTCTTGCGCGCGCGCTGCTTTTGGCCATAGGCAAACAGCTGATTGGCTAACGCGGAGCGAAGGCGAATAGAGTGCCCACAAAATTGTGGCTGCGAGAGTCGTGGCCACCTAGACCTCCAGGAGGACTAAAAGTGGCAAAGGCGAAGTTCGAGCGTACGAAGCCGCACGTCAACATCGGTACCATTGGTCACGTTGACCACGGTAAGACCACCACCACCGCCGCTATCACCAAGGTTCTGGCTGACAAGTACCCGGAACTGAACGAGTCGTTCGCTTACGATGCCATCGATAAGGCACCGGAAGAGAAGGAACGTGGCATTACCATCAACGTTTCCCACGTTGAGTACCAGACGGAGAAGCGCCACTACGCTCACGTCGATGCCCCGGGCCACGCCGACTACATCAAGAACATGATCACTGGTGCTGCTCAGATGGACGGCGCAATCCTGGTTGTTGCTGCTACTGATGGCCCGATGCCGCAGACTCGCGAGCACGTTCTGCTGGCTCGCCAGGTCGGCGTTCCGTACATCCTCGTTGCTCTGAACAAGTGCGACATGGTCGACGACGAAGAGATCATCGAGCTCGTCGAGATGGAGGTCCGCGAGCTTCTGGCTGAGCAGGACTACGACGAGGAAGCTCCGATTGTTCACATCTCCGCTCTGAAGGCTCTTGAGGGCGAAGAGAAGTGGGTCAACTCCATCCTCGAGCTGATGGACGCCTGCGACGAGAACATCCCGGATCCGGTCCGCGAGACCGACAAGCCGTTCCTGATGCCGATTGAGGACATCTTCACCATTACCGGTCGCGGCACCGTTGCTACCGGTCGTGTTGAGCGCGGTACCCTGAACGTTAACGACGAGGTCGAGATTCTGGGCATCAAGGAGAAGTCCCAGAAGACCACCGTTACCGGTATCGAGATGTTCCGTAAGCTGCTGGATTCCGCTGAGGCTGGCGACAACTGCGGTCTGCTGCTGCGCGGTATCAAGCGTGAGGACATCGAGCGCGGTCAGATCGTTGCTAAGCCGGGCGCTTACACCCCGCACACCGAGTTCGAGGGCTCCGTCTACATCCTGTCCAAGGATGAGGGCGGCCGTCACACCCCGTTCTTCAACAACTACCGTCCGCAGTTCTACTTCCGCACCACCGACGTTACCGGTGTTGTGACCCTGCCGGAGGGTACCGAGATGGTCATGCCGGGCGACAACGTTGACATGGCTGTCAAGCTGATCCAGCCGGTCGCTATGGACGAGGGCCTGCGCTTCGCTATCCGCGAGGGTGGCCGCACCGTCGGCGCTGGCCGCGTCACCAAGATCGTTAAGTAAGAGAGTTTTCCCACGGTAGGGAATAGCCTCTTATAGGTCATAAGAATCCCGACCCCGCTCATGCGGAGTCGGGATTTTTGTATTCTCAGAACTTTGTAGTAATTCGGCGCTTTGCGCAATCGAATTATTAGCCTCTCGGGTTGTCGGGCTGATTGTGCTCGCAGAGGGGGAGCCACACACCAAGTGGGCGCTTGGTAAATGCCGTCGCTGTGTTTTAGTCATTCGTGGGCGGTGGGGGACGGGGGTTATCGTTTAGATGAACTACATCTAACTCCTGGGGGAGCGGTTCTCCTGGACATCGTAAAGCATAGGTATACACAACTTTTGTGATGTGGCTATCACTTTGGGGGAGCGACTTTACATTTATGTGGTTGACGTGTTTAAATACGGAGGTTGCTTTAACAAAGGCGTTTGAAGCCAGTTGTTGTACGAGGCCCAGTGGGAACCGGTACGAAATTGGTTGGGCGTCGATGGTAAGGCGAGCATGACCACGTAAGGAAGTGAAGTTCCCAATCGTGCCTCACGGAAAAATCGGGCGACACGCCCGACCGCGGGGGTCGGAGGTGGCATGGCAAATAAACAGCGGCAGTAGGTGAATTCAAGGGCCCCACGAGGGGGACTTGTTCTCCACTGGGATTTGAGTGTAAAGGCGTTATGCGTCCGCTCGGGTCATGGCCAATGTGAGTTTGCCATGGCTATCGAAGATGCAATCGCTTTGAAGTAATGCACAACCCAGTTTTAGTTTCTGGCGCTGGCCATAGTTAACCGACGGCGTCGAGAAACATTGACAGGGTCGACGCCCCTTTGATTGGGGCGCGCCGACCGAGGAGAGGACAAGCGTGGCCGGACAGAAGATCCGCATCAGGCTCAAGGCCTACGACCACGAGGCTATCGACGCTTCTGCGCGAAAGATCGTGGAGACCGTTACCCGTACGGGTGCACGCGTCGTTGGCCCAGTGCCGTTGCCAACCGAAAAGAACGTTTACTGTGTCATCCGTTCGCCGCACAAGTACAAGGACTCGCGCGAGCACTTCGAGATGCGCACTCACAAGCGTCTGATCGACATTCTCGATCCAACGCCGAAGACTGTTGATGCGCTCATGCGCATTGACCTTCCGGCAAGTGTCGATGTGAACATTCAGTGATCCTGGACTTTTGGTAGCGGAGACAAGATAAATGAGTGAAAACGAGATCAAGGGCATCCTGGGCACGAAGCTCGGTATGACTCAGATCTTCGACGAGGATAACCGCGTTGTTCCGGTTACCGTCGTTGAGGCTGGGCCGTGCGTTGTGACTCAGGTGCGCACTAAGGAAACCGACGGCTACGACGCCGTCCAGATCGCATTCGGCGAAATTGACCCGCGCAAGGTCAACAAGCCGCAGGCCGGCCACTTCAAGAAGGCCGGCGTGACCCCGCGTCGTCACAGCGTTGAGATTCGCACCCCGGACGCTTCCTCTTACGAGGTTGGCCAGACCGTTGGTGTCGACATCTTCGGCGATATCGAGTACGTCGACGTCACTGGCACCACCAAGGGCCACGGCTTCGCCGGTGGTATGAAGCGCCACGGCTTTGCTGGTCAGGGCGCTGCTCACGGTAACCAGGCCGCTCACCGCCGCGTCGGTGGCATTGGCGCCTGCGCCACCCCTGGACGTATTTTCAAGGGCAAGCGCATGGCAGGCCGTATGGGTAACGACCGGGTCACAACCCAGAACCTGAAGATCCAGAAGGTTGACGCTGACGCGAACCTGCTGCTCATAAAGGGCGCAGTTCCGGGTGCACGCGGCGGCCTGCTGGTTGTTAAGACTGCCACGAAGGGTGGTGCTCACGCATGACCAACCTCAAGCTAGACGTACACACCGCTGACGGCGGCGTGAACGGTTCGGTTGAGCTTCCTGCTTCCGTGTTCGACGCGGAGGTGTCCATCGCCCTGATGCACCAGGTTGTTGTCGCACAGCGTGCAGCAGCTCGCCAGGGTACTCACAAGGTCAAGACTCGCGGCGAGGTTCGCGGTGGTGGCCGTAAGCCATGGCGCCAGAAGGGCACCGGTCGCGCTCGTCAGGGCTCGATTCGCGCTCCTCACTGGACCGGCGGTGGCATTGTCCACGGTCCGGTGCCGCGTGACTACTCTCAGCGCACCCCGAAGAAGATGGTTGCAGCTGCTCTGCGCGGCGCACTGTCTGACCGTGCTCGCCACGACCGTATCCACGTTGTCGAGGAACTGGTCCCGGGCCAGACCCCGTCCACCAAGGCTGCACGCTCCTTCGTTGAGCGTCTGACCGAGCGCCGCAGCGTTCTCGTCGTTCTGCCGCGCGAGGATGTTAACTCGTGGAAGTCCGTCCGCAACCTGCCGGGCGTGCACATCCTTCCACAGGACCAGCTGAACACCTACGACGTTCTGAAGGCCGATGACGTCATCTTCGCCGTCCAGGCTCTGAATGACTTCATCGCTCGTACTGCCGGTAAGGAGGAGAAGTAATGGCTACCATCGCAGATCCCCGCGACGTAATCGTTGCACCGGTTGTGTCTGAGAAGTCCTACGGACTCATGGAGCAGGGCGTTTACACGTTCCTGGTTCACCCTGACGCTAACAAGACCCAGATCAAGATCGCGGTCCAGGAGATTTTCGGTGTCAAGGTCGCTTCCGTCAACACCCTCAACCGTGAGGGCAAGCGCAAGCGTTCCCGCACCGGCTACGGCAAGCGCAAGAACACCAAGCGCGCCTACGTGACTCTCGCGGCCGGCAGCGATCCCATCGACATCTTCGGCGGTTCGGCAGCGTAGCCGCTAGCCGACGAGGAAGTTAAGGAAGAGCAAAAGTATGGCTATTCGTAAGTACAAGCCGACTACGCCGGGTCGCCGCCAGAGCTCCGTCTCCGAGTTCAGCGAGGTTACTCGCTCGACTCCTGAGAAGTCTCTGCTGCGCCCGCTGTCGAAGACTGGTGGCCGTAACGTTCACGGTCACATCACCACTCGCCACAAGGGTGGCGGGCACAAGCGCCAGTACCGTGTCATCGACTTCCGTCGTAATGACAAGGACGGCATTCCGGCAAAGGTCGCTCACATCGAGTACGACCCGAACCGCACCGCTAACATCGCTCTGCTGCACTACGCAGACGGTGAGAAGCGCTACATCATCGCCCCGAAGAACCTGAAGCAGGGTGCCATCGTTGAGTCCGGCCCGAACGCCGACATCAAGGTTGGTAACAACTTGCCGCTGCGCAACATCCCGACCGGTACCACCATTCACTGCGTGGAACTGAAGCCGGGCGCTGGTGCCAAGATGGCTCGTTCTGCTGGTGCTTCGATCCAGCTGCTGGGTAAGGAAGGCAAGTACGCAGTTTTGCGTATGCCGTCTTCTGAGATCCGCCGTGTCGACGCACGTTGCCGTGCATCCATCGGTGAGGTCGGCAACCAGGACCAGATCAACATCCGTTGGGGTAAGGCTGGTCGTATGCGTTGGAAGGGCTGGCGCCCGACCGTCCGCGGTGTTGTCATGAACCCGGTTGACCACCCGCACGGTGGTGGTGAGGGTAAGACCTCCGGTGGTCGCCACCCGGTTTCCCCGTGGGGCCAGAAGGAAGGCCGCACCCGTAAGCCGAACCGTCCGTCCGATCCGTTGATCGTTCGCCGCCGTCGTACCAACAAGAATAAGAAGCGCTAAGGAGGGAACTGAGAATGCCACGCAGCCTTAAGAAGGGCCCGTTCGTCGATGAGCACCTCCTCGCGAAGGTCGATGCACAGAACGAGAAGGGCACCAAGCAGGTCATCAAGACCTGGTCTCGCCGCTCCACGATTCTCCCCGATTTCATCGGCCACACCTTCGCCGTTCACGACGGTCGCAAGCACGTGCCGGTTTTCGTGGATGACTCTATGGTCGGCCACAAGCTGGGCGAATTCGCCCCGACCAAGACCTTTAAGGGTCACGTCAAGGATGACAAGAAGGGACGTCGATAAGCCATGAGCAACGACATTACTTCTGCACGCGCAACTGCGCGCTTCGTCCGCGTCACCCCGATGAAGGCACGTCGCGTCCTGGACACCGTTCGCGGTAAGTCCGTCGACGAGGCGCTGAACATCCTGGAGTACGCTCCGCAGGGTGCTGCTGAGCCGGTCGCAAAGGTTGTTGCTTCTGCAGCTGCAAACGCTGAGAACAACTTCGGCCTGGACCGTCGTACTCTGGTCATCTCCGAGGCTTTCGCCAACGAGGGACCGACCATGAAGCGCTTCCGCCCGCGTGCGCAGGGCCGTGCTTTCCACGTCCGCAAGCGCACCAGCCACATCACCGTGGTCGTCGAGAGCCAGAAGGAAGGTGACCGATAGTGGGACAGAAGATCCATCCACACGGTCTTCGCCTCGGTATTTCCAGCGACTGGAAGTCCCGCTGGTACGCCGACAAGCAGTACGCTGACTACCTGGCCGAGGACATCAAGATCCGCGATCTGCTGTCCACCGGCCTCGAGCGCGCCGGCATCTCCGATGTCGTCATCGAGCGCACCCGTGACCGCGTGCGTGTGGACATCCACACCGCTCGCCCGGGTATCGTCATTGGCCGTCGTGGCTCCGAGGCTGACCGCATCCGCGGTGAGCTGGAGAAGCTGACGGGCAAGCAGGTTCAGCTGAACATCCTTGAAGTTAAGAACATCGACGCTGATGCGAAGCTCGTTGCTCAGTCCATCGCTGAACAGCTGGCCAACCGTGTCGCCTTCCGTCGTGCAATGCGCAAGGCTATCCAGTCTGCAATGCGTCAGCCGCACGTCAAGGGCATCAAGGTTGTCTGCTCCGGTCGTCTGGGCGGTGCCGAAATGGGCCGCACCGAGCGTTACCACGAGGGTCGCGTTCCGCTGCACACCCTGCGTGCGGAAATCGACTACGGCACCCACGAGGCTCACACCACCTTCGGCCGCATCGGCGTGAAGGTGTGGATCTACAAGGGTGACGTCATCGGTGGCCGTCGCGAGTCCGAGATCAACGCTCGTAACGATCGCCCGCGTCGCAATGATCGCCCGCGTCGTGGCGGCAAGCGTCGTCAGCGTGCGTCTGAGAAGAAGGAGGGCTAATTCATGCTCATCCCGAAGCGCGTTAAGTTCCGTCGTCAGCACCGCCCGACCCGCTCTGGCATGTCCAAGGGTGGCAACAAGGTGACCTTCGGTGACTTCGGTCTTCAGGCTCTCGAGCCGTCCTACATCACCAACCGTCAGATTGAGGCAGCTCGTATTGCTATTAACCGCCACGTCAAGCGTGGTGGCAAGGTCTGGATTCAGATTTTCCCGGACCGCCCGCTGACCCAGAAGCCACTGGGTGTTCGTATGGGTTCCGGTAAGGGCCCGGTCGAGAAGTGGGTTGCAAACGTCAAGCCGGGTCGCATCCTGTTCGAGATGTCCTACCCGGACGAGGCAGTTGCCATTGAGGCTCTCAAGCGCGCAGGCGCTAAGCTGCCGATTAAGACCCGAATCGTTCGGAAGGAGGATCAGTACTGATGTCGAACGGCATTCCCGCCCACGAGCTTCGCTCGCTGGATAACGATGACCTGGTTGCCAAGCTCAAGGAGTCTAAGGAGGAGCTGTTCAACCTCCGTTTCCAGAGCGCTACCGGTCAGCTGACCAACAACCGCCGTCTCCGCACTGTCCGTAAGGATATTGCTCGCATTTACACCATTATGCGTGAGCGCGAGCTCGGCCTTTCCGCTGCACCAGCCGATAATGATGGTGATGCAGCATGAGTGAGGAAAACATGAACACCACCGAGGCTGGCGCACGTAAGGTGCGCACCGGTTACGTCGTGTCCGACAAGATGCAGAAGACCATCGTTGTCGAGCTCGAGGACCGCAAGCAGCACGCCCTGTACGGCAAGATCATGCGCACCAACTCCAAGGTCAAGGCGCATGACGAGAACGAAGAGGCAGGCGTGGGCGACCGCGTCCTGATCGAAGAGTGCCGTCCGCTTTCCAAGGACAAGCACTTCCGTCTGCTCGAAATCGTCGAGAAGGCTAAGTAAAGCCCGCTAGCTGCCCTCGCAGCTTATGCTTTACGACGAAACCCCGCCGCGGGAAACACCAAGAGTGTTTTCTGTGGCGGGGTTTTGTTCTTTCTAGTGAGTCATCGGCACCTCAGTCGCGGTATCGGCACCCGATTATCCGCAACATTGTCATTGGGTGAATTCTTAACGTTTGCTAAATGAAGTGGCTCTCCCAGCGGGTTTGGCTCTGATAGCATAGCGGAGGATTTGAGCCAGGTGAGGGGAGAATTACGATGACGAAGTCCGTAACCAAAATTGATGACAGAGAACTTAATTCGGCACTTCGTTCTCATGACTTGCCTGAGCTTTCACGGCTGTTGAGTGATATTGAGCCCCGGGCCGCTGCGAAGCTGATGCGCCGCTTGGGGCATGAAGAGCGTGCGCTGTTCTACCGCACGCTGCCAAAGGACACAGCCGTTGAGACGTTTGACGAGCTCGACCCAGCGCTGCAGGCACACCTGATTGAGAGCCTTCGTGACCCGGAAGTTACCGCTGTCTTTGCGGAAATGGAACCGGATGACCGAGCTGAGCTGCTCGATGAACTGCCGGCTTCGGTTGCTGCCAAGCTGCTGGCTGGTCTTCCTGAGGATGAACGCGAGCTCACCAACATCGTTCTCGGCTACCCTGACGGTTCTATTGGTCGTCGCATGAGCCCGGAGCTGGTCTCGCTTCACGACGATATGACGGTGGGCAAGGCCCTGGAGACTGTGCATCAGCACTTGGATGATGCCGAGTCCATCTACACCCTGCCGGTGTCGACTAAGGGCCGACGCCTGGTGGGTGTTGTGAGCCTGCGAGATCTGATGCGGGCGGACTCAGAGGCGTTGGTGTCTACGCTGGTAAAGAAGGCCGACTACGCTGAAGCCACTGAGAATGAAGAGCTCGTCGCTCGCATGTGCGCGGACCGAAAGCGACTTGCGCTGCCCATCGTGGATAGCGAACAGCGCGTCATCGGTCTGCTGACAGTGGACGATGCGCTACAAATTCTTGAAGAGGCGGACTCTGAGGATCAAGCTCGTATCTCCGGTTCTGAGCCACTGCGTCTGCCGTACTTGGCAACTCCAATTTTCGAAATCGTCCGCTCCCGCGTGGTGTGGCTGTTGGTGCTGGCCATCGGTGCGACGTTGACTGTGCAGGTGCTGGAGCGGTTCGAGGAAACACTATCGCAGATGGTTGTGCTCTCGATCTTTGTGCCACTGCTGATTGGTACCGGTGGTAATACCGGCAACCAGGCGGCAACCACAATTACCCGTGCGGTGGCACTTGGCGATGTTCAGCCCCGTGACATCCTCAAGGTAATCTTCCGGGAGATTCGCGTCGGCGCGTTCTTGGGATTGTTGCTTGGCCTGCTTGGTTTCCTTTTGGCTGGCGTCTTCTATGGCTGGAATATCGGCGCGGTTATCGGTCTGACGCTCCTGGGCATCTGCACGCTTGCAGCAACAGTTGGTGGCATCATGCCACTGATTGGTAAGAAGCTCGGTATTGACCCAGCTGTGTTTGCAAACCCGTTCATCACCACGCTGGTCGATGCATCGGGTCTGATTATCTACTTCCTGATTGCCAAGGCAGTCTTGGGTATTTAGGCCGATTCATCACCCTCCGGGACACTCGTACGGGAGACTACGGACCTGCCATGGCGCAGAATAGTAAATTCGTGGATTCGAGCAATCGGCATAACCCGCGGTCGCAGGGCGGTGATGAAGCGAGTCCGAAGTGGCAAAGTTCCGGAATGCCAGGGGGATAACCCCTTACGCGACTTCATGGCACAGCAAGGCTACAAGCCCTCGAACTAGCGAATAGCGAGACTGCGCCATAATGGTGACCATGAGCAATAGTCATCGCACCTGGAAAGAAATCATCGCCGCCGACCCGCAGCACTCGCGTCGCTACGCCAACCGCTGGCGGGGTTTCGTGCGCGAAGGCCGCGACATCGACGGCGAGGCGCGGTTGGCGGACGCGATGGCACCTCGTCACGCGCGGATTCTCGACGCCGGCTGCGGTCAGGGGCGCGTGGGCGGCTATCTAGCCAAGGCAGGCCACCGCGTCGTCGGTGTCGACGTCGACGCCTACCTCATCGACGAGGCCAAGCGCCAGTTCGCCGACGCAACGTGGTTGGTAGGGGACTTAGCACAGCTGCCGCAGGTGCTGCAGGGGCTTGACGACGGCCTGGAGAACACACCCGAAGGTGACACCGCAACCGGCTTCGATGTCATCATTTGTCCCGGTAACGTGCTGACCTTTGTGGCAACTGAAGACCGTGTGAAGGTGCTGAAAGGCTTTGCAGAGGTACTGAATCCGGAGGGCGGCCGCGCCGTTGTCGGTTTCGGTGCCGGCCGAGGCTGGGACTTCGCTGACTTTGAAACCACCGCGCAGGAGGCGGGACTGAAGGTCACCCAGCGCTACTCGACTTGGGATTTGCGTCCCTTCGACGGTGAATCACAATTCTTGGTCGCAGTGCTTGAGCGGGGGTAGGGCACGTCGTACCGTCGTAAAGCGTATGTGCTTAAGCGCCGCGTAGTCATTATTATTCTACACGAATAACTGCATTAATCGGCATGTGGGAAGGCAGCGGCGGTGGCGCTACAGGAAACGCTGGATACGGCGGGGGATAAGAAGCAGGAATTGCTGACGAAGGACTATGCGCGATTTGCGGTGCGCGCGGTCCTGGCGGGCATGTACCTGACGCTCGGCACGGCATTTGCCGCGGTGGCCGGCCAGGTTGCGGAGAGCGTGGTGCCGGGGACTGGTGGTCTTGTCTTCGCCTGCCTGTTTGGGCTGGGACTGTTTGCCATCGTAGTGCTCGGCGCGGAGCTGGCGACTGGCAGCATGATGTTTGTGTCCTGGTCGGCAACTCGCGGTCGTATGCCGTGGGGACTGGCACTCAGAATGGTCGTTGTTGCGACGTTCTATAACTTCATTGGCGCGGCGATTGTGGCGCTGGTATTGAGCCAAAGTGCAAAGCTCGGCGGCGTTGATGACACACATCTGATCTCGACGTTGACGGAAGGTAAGCTGGCCAAGCCATTCTTCGGCGCATTCATTGAGGCGATGGGCGCGAACTTCGTGGTCAACATGGCTGTGGTAGGTGCACTAAAGGCCAAGGAAATTGTCTCGAAGTTCGTGGTGATTCTGCCGATTATTGCAGTGTTTGTCGGGCTCGGGCTCGAGCACGTGATTGCGAACTTCTCGCTGTTTTCCTTGGCCTTTTTCGCAGACCCACAGCCCGCCAGCTTCGATAGTCTGCACGTCACCGGAAACTGGGTTGCCGTGTGGGTGGGCAACTTCGTCGGCGGCGGACTGGGAATCGGTGCGGTCTACGCCTGGTTGAATAAGACGAGGACCAGCTACGTTGATTAATTTTTTGTGATCCCTGCGCAGTAGACGGTTTAGCCGACGGCCTGACCGAAGAGTAGACCGACCAGGTAGGACACGACCAAACCGAGTGCACCACCGATAACCAGTCGGAGTGCAGCCTTGCCGGAGTGCGTAGCACTGAGCTTGGCGCTGATGAAACCGGTCAGTGCCAGTGTCACAATCGTGACAACGGTGACTGCAATTGCACCGGCGGTTGGGCCAGTAAAGATCATGGCCGCAATCATCGGCAGAATTGCGCCGAGCAGGAACGATAGGGCCGAGGAACCCGCGGCTGCCCATGGATTGGTCAGCTCTTCGCCATCAATACCCAACTCCAGCTTGAGGTGTGCCGCGAGCGGATCGTTCTGTTCGATGCCGGAGGCGGCGTCTTCAGCGATGTGTGCCGGGATGCCATAGCCGGCGAGAATACCGACCAGCTCCTTGTGCTCCTCCTCGGGGAACTCCTTCAGCTCTGCCTTTTCCTTGGCGATCAGAGCGCGTTCAGTATCGCGCTGAGTCGACACCGAAACGTACTCACCCAGAGCCATTGAGATTGCACCGGCAATCACTGCTGCTGCACCGGCGGTGAGAATTGCCTCGCGTGAGGAACCTGCTGCAATAACGCTCAGCAGAATCAAGGCCGTGGAAACAATGCCGTCGTTAGCGCCGAGAACGCCTGCGCGGAGCCAATTCAGTTTCGAAGTCTCGGAGGCCTTGTGCGGTTCATGTGGATGTGCATGTGATGACATGACAGGACCTTCCCCATCTTTGAGCACCGCACCTGGTGGCCATCTACCTCAGACCGTGACAGGTGCGGCTGTTTGATTATGAGTGCTCATTGCGAAATTGCCGAAGAAAAAGCGACGAAATAGCAACAAGCCAGCACCATCGATTTAATGTTCCTTACGGGCATTCCTCAACCGCAGTAACTGCGGTTTCCCCCTCTTATATATAAGAGCATCTGCTGCGATAAATCACTGTGCTTTGCCTAATAAGACCAGTACAAATGGGGTGGAAACTGGTCGGGTATGAGAATTCTGCGTAGTTTCTCTTCAACAGGGGCTACATTGCACTACCCCCTGTCTATGTACTGATGGGTACGTTGAATTCGTAAGTCGTTACCCCCTCCCAACCGACCTTCGGAGTTGGTTCTGGGTTTAGTTGTCTATGCCGTAACGCTAGGCGCGTGGCTGAGATTCTTGCGGGGCAGTGTCAATACGGAGATCAATACGGAGATCAGTGCAATGAGAGCGCAAAACAGAGGGATTTTGTTGTCCCGCTGGAACGTGCCATAATACACAGGTTGCGCGAAGTGGCCTCAAACTGCCCCGACGGTTTCGACTGTTGGGAGTGGGAGGCCAAACGATATGAAAGATACCGCTTATCGGTGTTTTCGTCGTAAAGCGCAAACGCAAGACATAAAGACCGCGTGCGTTTAGGACGGAAATCTGACGCACAATGCAACCAGGTCAGGAGAACCGCAGTGATTCAGCAGGAATCCCGTCTGCGCGTTGCCGACAACACCGGTGCACGTGAACTTCTGTGCATCCGCGTTCTCGGCGGCTCGACCCGACGCTTCGCTGGCATTGGCGACACCATCGTCGCTTCTGTCAAGGAAGCTGCTCCGGGCGGCAACGTCAAGGCAGGCGAAATCGTTAAGGCAGTCATCGTTCGTGCAAAGAAGGAGACCCGTCGTCCGGACGGTTCCTACATCTCCTTCGATGAGAACGCTGCTGTGATCATCAAGGCTGATGGTGAGCCGAAGGGTACTCGTATCTTCGGCCCGGTCGCGCGTGAGCTGCGTGACAAGAAGTTCATGAAGATTGTCTCGCTCGCACCGGAGGTGATTTAAGTGAAGATCCGTAAGGGCGATACCGTGCTGGTTATCTCCGGTCCGGACAAGGGTGCTCAGGGCAAGGTCATCGAGGCCTACCCGAAGCGCGACAAGGTTCTGGTCGAGGGCGTTAACCGTATCAAGAAGCACGTTGCAAACTCCGCTGCGGAGCGCGGCGCATCCTCGGGCGGCATTGTCACCCAGGAAGCTCCGATTCACGTGTCGAACGTCATGCTGGTCGACGAAGACGGTACCCCGACTCGCGTCGGCTACCGCTTCGATGAGGACGGCAAGAAGGTTCGCATCTCCCGCCGTACCGGGAAGGACATCTAAGCATGAGCGAAAATTACACCCCTCGTCTGAAGACTCGTTACCGCGAGGAAATTCGCGGCAAGCTGCAGGATCAGTTCTCCTACGAGAACGTCATGCAGGTTCCGGGTATCACCAAGGTCGTCGTCAACATGGGCGTTGGTGCCGCTGCTCAGGACAAGAAGCAGATTAACGGCGCAATCAACGACCTGACTCTGATCACTGGTCAGAAGCCGGAGACCCGTCGTGCCCGCAAGTCGATCGCTAACTTCAAGCTGCGTGAAGGCGACGCCATCGGCGCTCGCGTCACCCTGCGTGGCGACCGCATGTGGGAGTTCCTGGACCGTCTGCTGACCGTGGCTCTGCCACGAATCCGTGACTTCCGCGGCCTGTCTGATCAGCAGTTCGATGGTCACGGTAACTACACCTTCGGCCTGTCCGAGCAGACCATGTTCTACGAGATCGACGTTGATAAGATTGACCGCCCGCGCGGTATGGACATCACCGTCGTCACCACTGCTACCAACAACGAGGAAGGCCGCGTGCTGCTGCGCGAGCTGGGCTTCCCGTTCAAGAAGTAGTCAGTAGTCGCAATAGCGACGACGCATAAGAACTCGAATAGACCCCGAGAAACTTGGTTTCTCGGGGTTTTTCGTATCTAGGGTCTGTTTTGTCTTGTCCCTGTGGCTTACCTTTATAACTTGGCCTAAACGGGGTGCGCGGGGAGACGTAGCTCGAACTGGGGCGACCAGGGCTGGCAAAGCGCTTTGTCTTATAAAATTTTTTAACCCCGTCGCGACTGGTAGGGGGCGTTATTGCGGAAAAAGACCAAGAAAATCACAGTTCATTTTGAAAATTAGTTAGGCATTCGTGACCCGGCCGTTATAGACTCTCATCTGTTATTGTTTCGGCTGACGAAATCTGTTGGCGAAATGAACGCAATCGAAACATGAGTAGTAGTAACGCGCGTATCAGTTTCCCGCAATATCAATCTCATGTCCAGACACGCAAGTTCAGAAACGCAAGGGACTTATCTATGAAGAAATTCTCAGTAGCAGCTCGTTCGGCTGCCGTTGCAATGGTCGCCGCACTGGGGCTCAGCATGGGCGCGGGCGCTGCCACCGCTCAGCCGCAGCTGCCGAACATCCCGATTCCGGGCATCGGTACCAACCCGGCCAAGGGCGTTAAGCAGCTTGTCACTTTCGGTGACTCCTTCACTGCAAACGCTGGCAAGGGTGGCCCGCGTGGCCTGGAGCCGGGTCAGACTCCGCTGGTTGCAAACTGCGCAACCGACATGGAGAACTGGCCAAAGGTTGCCGCTCACAAGCTGAACAAGTCTCTGGGCGATTGGTCCTGCAACGGCCTCGGCGGTGCACCGGGGCAGCTGCTGGCATACCTCGAGATGGCTATCCAGTACGGCGACATTGGAGAGGGCACCGAGAACGTTGTCCTGATGTACGGCGGTATGGACTTCATCCAGTGGGTCGACGTTGCAGGTGAACTCGTCGCAAAGCCGGCGCCAAACGCTCCGACCATCTTCAAGCAGCAGATTAAGCTGTTCTCGGACCGTGTCCACCAGGTTGCCCCGAAGGCCAAGATCGTTCTGGCTTCCTACCCGGAGTACGCTACCGACGACAAGCTCTGCCTGGTCAACACCCCGGGCCGCGTCAACCCAATTCCTGCTCCGGGTGCAACACAGGTTCAGGCCGGTCTGCGCGACTCCCTGAAGCACGCTGCTGAGTTCGTCGGCGCCGACTTCATTGACGTCTACCAGGCAACCATCGGCCACGGCACCTGCCAGCCGAATGAGGACGAGCGCTACGTCGCTGGCTTCATGGATCCGGTGATGGGTCCGATGACCAACCACCCGACCATCGCTGGTGAAAAGGCAATGGGCAACATCATCGCCGACCAGCTCTAAAAAGCTAGCGGGTTCGCCGCGTCGTAAAGCGAGATTTGCATGAATCGCTCTGGGGAGACTTCTCCAGAGCGATTTTTGCGTGTGTTGGGTAGGGCGGACAGCGGCACTACGTCTCGGAGGCGCTCCAGCTAATGTCCGTTACGGCTGGGTGCTTGACGACGGCTCGGAGAGTGTCCTCCAAGGAGGCATCGTTGCGCTGGAGGGCGTGAACCAAAATTCGCATGGTGGCGTAGGCGCCATCTTCTGAATCACGGGCGGAAAAGCTCATCATAGTGAGGGGCGACTTATTGATGGTGTCGAAAAGGGCGTTGCGAATTTCCACCTCATTGTCGGTACGGCATGTAACTGAGATGGTGTAATTGGTGTCTTCGGCATGAGCCCCGGCGCGGGAAGTGCTAGCGAGCAGCCGCGACAATGGGCGTAGCGCAGAGTTGATGAGAATAACTGCGGCCGAGCCAAGGAGCGCGGCCTGCCAGATACCGGCACCGGCAAACGCTCCAATCGCGCCAGAGACCCAGATGGTTGCGGCCGTGTTCAATCCTGAAATGGTGCTTCCATGCTTAATGATCACGCCGGCGCCGATAAAGCCTATGCCGGTGACAATTTGTGCGGAAACTCGTAAGGGGTCGGAGCCCGGGAAAGCGGTCGCACCAAAGAGAGTAAAGAGGGCCGCGCCGACAGTAATGAGTGTGGTTGTGCGAAGTCCGGCTGTGCTGGCGCGCAATTGGCGCTCAGCTCCGATGAGAGTGCCCAGTACTAATGCTAATGCGAGCCGAGCGGCCAGCACGCTGACCTCAACCGTTAACATGCCAAACCCTTTCGCACGGATGTTGTATTGATGCTGCCACATTTAAGTGAACCCATGAGGATGCCGATATCAAAATTGGAGCCCGTCGCGGTGCGTTCCCGGTACGTTGGCTATGGGGTCCCCGCAAGTGAAGCAGTCGGAAAAGCAATCGCATAAATAAAAGGATTTTGTCTTTAACGTGGGCATTTGGTAGTATCGCGTGGTCTGCCCTCCGAGGGAGGTCAGGTGTAATTGTAAGAACTTTGCTGTAGGCCCCTCGCCTCGCATCGTCTCTGGTGTCACCTGGGTGGCGAGCTGATTCGGCTACTGAACCGAATTGGCGAACAGTAGCCCTTAAATCGCTGGAATCACGATATTGGCACAAAGCTTTTTTGATCTCACGCAGTGAGCGACTGTTGTTGTTTGCTGTGGTTGAGCGGATGGTTTGCCACGAGGTGGGAAGGAACCGCGGCGAGAAAGGATACGGTCACTAACCATGACCATGACTGACCCAATCGCCGACATGCTGTCGCGCGTGCGTAACGCAAACAACGCGTACCACGACACTGTCTCGATGCCGTCGTCCAAGCTGAAGGCTAATATTGCCGAGATCCTCAAGTCTGAGGGTTACATTTCGGACTACGCTGTCGAGGATGCCAAGGTCGGCAAGACTCTGACCCTGAACCTGAAGTACGGCCCGTCTCGCGAGCGTTCTATCGCTGGCGTCCGCCGTGTCTCCAAGCCGGGTCTGCGCGTCTACGCTAAGTCCACTAACCTGCCGAAGGTCCTCGGTGGCCTGGGCGTGGCTATCATCTCCACGTCTCAGGGTCTGCTGACTGACCGTCAGGCTTACGAGAAGAAGGTTGGCGGGGAAGTCCTCGCTTACGTCTGGTAAAGGGGGAACTACACAATGTCTCGTATTGGTAAGAACCCTGTCGTTGTGCCAGCAAACGTTACCGCTGCTGTCAACGGCCAGGACGTTTCCGTCAAGGGCCCGAAGGGTGAGCTGTCCGTGTCCATCCCGGCTCCAATCACCGTTGAGCTGAAGGACAATGAGATTGTTGTCAACCGTCCGGATGACAACCGCAAGAACCGCTCCCTGCACGGCCTGTCCCGTTCGCTGATTAACAACATGGTTGTCGGTGTTACCGAGGGCTACACCATCAAGATGGAAATCTTCGGTGTTGGCTACCGCGTCGCCAAGAAGGGCAAGAATCTCGAGTTCTCCCTGGGCTACTCGCACCCAATCCTGGTCGAGGCTCCGGAAGGCGTCACCTTCGACGTCGACGGCAACAACAAGCTTTCGATCACTGGTATTGATAAGCAGCAGGTCGGACAGCTCGCTGCAAATATCCGTCGTCTGCGTAAGGATGATCCTTACAAGGGCAAGGGTATTCGTTACGAGGGCGAGCAGATCCGTCGCAAGATCGGAAAGACGGGTAAGTAATGAGCAACACCAACGAAAAGCGCCTCCCGGTAGGCAAGGACATCTCGACTCGTCGTCGCGTCGCCCGCGCCCGCCGTCACGCACGTCTGCGCAAGAACGTCCGCGGCACCTCCGAGGCACCGCGCCTCGTCGTGCACCGCTCTTCTCGCCACATCACTGCTCAGGTCATCGACGACACCGTCGGTCGCACCCTGGCTGCTGCTTCCACTCTGGACGCAGACCTTCGTGGCTTTGAAGGCGACAAGAAGGCTAAGAGCGCCAAGGTCGGCGAGCTGATTGCTGCTCGCGCCAAGGAAGCTGGCATCGAGAAGGTCGTCTTCGACCGCGGTGGTTACCAGTACCATGGCCGCGTTGCTGCTCTGGCCGAGGCTGCCCGTGAAGGTGGTCTGAAGTTCTAATGCGCACTTACAAGTCCAACGGAAGGAATGCGTGATGTCGGAACGCGATAAGCGCGAAGGCGGACGTGACTCCGCTGACAACAAGAACAACAACCGTCGTGGTGGCCGCGGTAACGACCGTCGCCAGCAGGACGAGCGTTCGCAGTACATCGAGCGCGTAGTTACCATCAACCGAGTTTCCAAGGTCGTCAAGGGCGGTCGTCGCTTCAGCTTCACCGCACTTGTCATCGTCGGTGACGGCCAGGGTATGGTCGGCGTCGGCTACGGCAAGGCTAAGGAAGTTCCGGCAGCTATTCAGAAGGGTGCAGAAGAGGCTCGTAAGAACTTCTTCCGCGTCCCGATGATTGCTGGCACCATTACTCACCCGGTCCAGGGTGAGACCGCTGCTGGCATTGTGCTGCTGCGTCCGGCCGCACCTGGTACCGGTCTCATCGCCGGCGGCGCTGTCCGCCCGGTTCTTGAGTGCGCCGGTGTTCAGGACGTCCTGTCCAAGTCGCTGGGTACGAACAACTCCATCAACGTTGTCCACGCAACCGTTGATGCTCTCAAGCAGCTGGTTCGCCCTGAAGAGGTTGCCGCACGCCGTGGCAAGTCCCTCGAAGAGGTCACCCCGGCACGTATGCTGCGCGCCCGCGCAGGTCAGGGAGCGTGATTTTCATGGCACTGAAGATTACCCAGGTCCGTGGTACCGCTGGTACCAAGCAGAATCAGAAGGATTCGCTGCGTACTCTTGGCCTGAAGCGCCGTCACCAGTCCGTCGTTCGTCCGGATACCCCGGAAGTTCGCGGTCTCGTCAACGTCGTGCGCCACATGGTCGAGGTTGAAGAAGTAGCGGGGGAGTAGGTAAACCATGAGCGAACCAATTAAGCTCCATGACTTGGCCCCGGCTCCGGGCGCTAAGAAGGACAAGACTCGCGTCGGCCGTGGTGAGGCTTCCAAGGGTAAGACCGCTGGTCGCGGCACCAAGGGCACCAAGGCCCGCAAGCAGGTTTCGGCAGCATTCGAGGGTGGCCAGATGCCAATCCACATGCGCCTGCCGAAGTTGAAGGGCTTCAAGAACCCGGCAAAGGTCACCTTCCAGGTGGTCAACGTGTCGGATTTGGAGCGTCTGTTCCCGAACGGTGGCGACGTCACCATCGCCGACCTGGTTGCAAAGGGCGCTGTCCGCGCTAACCAGCCGGTGAAGGTTCTGGGCGACGGTGACATCAATGTCTCCGTCAACGTCACCGCAACCAAGTTCTCGGGCTCCGCAAAGTCCAAGATCGAGGCTGCAGGCGGCTCGGTTACCGAGGCCTAAGCTTTCATAGCTGTTCATAGCTGCTAGAAAAATCCCCGAAACCAATGGTTTTGGGGATTTTTTGTATCTTCTTCACGCGAATCCTACTGCAGTTTGATAGCGTGCAGCGCCTGCGCCAAACGCGCAATGTCATCATCGGTATGCCGCGCCGTCACAGTCAGTCGCAGCATCGCCTCGCCCCGTGGCACCGTCGGGTAGCGCATCGCGGGAATGAAAATGCCCGCGTCCGCCAACTGCGCTGACGCAGCCAATGCCGCGGACTCGTCTCCTACCTGCAAGGGGATAATCGCCGACGCGGGCTCACTTTTTGCGCCGACAAGATCGCGTACCCGCCGGATGTTTCGCTGCAATTGCTTTACGACGTCCGAAGCCTCCAGCTGCGTCACCGCAGCACGGATAGCGGCCACCGACCCCGGATTCATAGATGTCGAATAGACAAAACTGCGTGCTTGATTGCGTAGCAGGGTAGCGACCGGCTGTGCGCACAGCACAAATCCGCCTTCGACTCCGAGTGCCTTACTTGCCGTGCCAATCAAGATATCGGGGCGAATGCCGAAGTAGTGCGCTGTACCGCGACCATTTTCACCGATAACGCCGACGCCGTGAGCGTCGTCAAGCATCAGCCATGCGCCATTGCGGCGACACACGCGATCTAGGGCGTGTGCGTCGATGACCTCGCCGGACATGGAGAAGACGGCATCGGAAATGACAAGTTTGTGGCGCGCGGCCGAAGCGGCGAGGAGACGGTTCAGTTCGTCGTAATCCGCGTGCGGGAACACGGTGACCGCACCTCGTGCGGCGCGGCAGCCGTCGATGATGGAGGCGTGGTTGGCGGAGTCGGAGAAGATTTCGACATCCGCCGTTGCGATGGCGGCGATAGTCGAGTGATTTGCCTGGTAGCCGGTTGAGAATAGGACCGCGTCATCGTAGCCGAAGAATTCTGCCAGCTCGGTTTCGAGCGCCTGATGGATGCTGGTGCCGGTGGTCAGTCGCGAGCCACCCGAGCCCGTGCCGAACGTGTCGATTGCCTGGGTGGCGGCTTTCCTAAGCGCAGGGTGCGTGGAAAGGCCGAGGTAATCGGAGGACGAAAAGAGGAGGTAGTCCGTCCCGTCGATGCGGCTATGTGGCAACTGCGCAGTCTCGAACGTGCGCAGTGTGCGCGCCAAGCCCTGGTTCGCCCAGGCTTCGTTTCGGTGAGTCGCCACGCTGGCGAGGCTTATTGGCTCGGGCTTGGGTTCAAGCTGGGTATCTGGTGCATTGGCAGCAGCAGCGAGGTCCACATACACGGGCGCGTTTTCCAGATAGTCAATGAGCGCGGGGATATCCGTCCCAGGCTTGACGACGAAAATACGCGTGCCGAGAGTGCTGCCGTAGTCCTTGATATTGGGAATTCGGTGGAAGACCCCGTTAAGTGCGACGTAGCCACGGGTGTAAAAGGGGTCATCGGAAAGGCAGATTTCGGCGATAATGCCGGGTGCACTGTGGACTTTAGAGGCGAGAATACGAGCTTCGTGAAAGTGATTCTTCGCGCAGTTTTGAGCTGGATGGGAAACGGCATCGAAGGTGGAGACGCGAACGCCACGGGCCTCGTTGAGGTCGAGGCGACTACCGGTATCGGCATCTATGAGAGCGGCCCCGCGCAAGCCGGTGAGCGAATAGGCAAGTTTTACCGCTTTCTCGGCTGCGGTGATTCCGGCGCTTCTGAGCAGATTGGTGATCACTGCGCGAGCTTGTTCGGGCGTTTCACTGGTGTGCAGCCGCGGTGTCAGTGCGGGCACTGTGGTTACAGAGTCCTCATCAATGCAGTCCGCGGTGATGTGAATGGTATCGGCTGAGCCCTTGTCGTGGCGCAAAGCGCGATTCGTCATCGCAGCGGCCAACTGCGGCAGCTCGGGAGCTGAGGCCAGGCGCTCCGCGCCGGAGATATGGGAGCCGTCAGCGCTTGAACGCATGCGAATGCTGTAGGTAGTCACAGCGAAAAACTTTAACACTGTTCAAGTTTTGTGACCTTGGGTACGTCGTAAAGCGAAAATTGACGGCGGTGATTTGTGTGAGCTGCGACGTAAGAAGCGACGGTATTGCGCCAGGGGAGTGCAACGCTGGTAGACTCACTACGTCAAATACTGTCAATATTTGGTCTAAGAATTTTCACATGCCCGAAAATGGGAAAACTGCAGGATTCTTAGGCCGCGGGAGGATGCACGTGGCTTCCGGTCTCATTGCGGCGTTGCGCGATCCCGATTTGCGTAAGAAGATCTTCTTCACCTTGATGATGATTATTCTGTACCGAATCGGTTCGCAGATTCCGACCCCTGGTATCGACTACCAGCTGGTCAATGCGCAGCTCGAGCAGATTTCGAAGGATCAGTCGAACGTTTATTCGCTGATTAACCTGTTTTCTGGTGGCGCTCTGCTGCAGATGGCGATTTTCGGCATCGGTATCATGCCGTACATTACGGCCTCAATTATCGTTCAGCTGCTGACTGTGGTGATTCCACACTTCGAGCAGTTGAAGAAGGAAGGCCAGTCGGGCCAGACAAAGATGACACAGTACACGCGTTATCTGACAGTGGCGTTGGCGCTGCTGCAGTCGGCCGGCATTGTGGCAATGGCTGACCGAGGCGCTCTGCTCGGTGGTTCGCAGTCGCTGCTCGTCGAAGGTACAGGTGTCTTTGACCTGGTCGTGATGGTGGTTGTCATGACCGCTGGTGCGGTGCTGGTCATGTGGATGGGCGAGCTGATTACTGACCGCGGTGTCGGTAACGGTATGTCCCTGCTGATTTTCGCTGGTATTGCCGCAGGCATGCCGGCGCAGGGGGCCAACATCCTGCGCTCCACCAGTGGCGTGGTCTTTGCAACTGTGCTTGTTGCGGTTCTGATTCTGGTCATCGGCGTTATTTTCATCGAGCAGGGTCAGCGTCGTATTCCGGTGCAGTACGCCAAGCGCATGATTGGCCGTCGTCAGTACGGCGGTTCCTCTACCTACCTTCCGCTGAAGGTCAACCAGGCGGGCGTTATTCCGGTCATTTTCGCTTCCTCGCTGATCTACGTGCCGGTGCTGATTACCCAGATTGTTCAGTCGGGGCAGTCGAACCCGAACACTGACAACTGGTGGCAGCGCAACGTCATTCAGTACCTGCTGGCACCGTCGAGCTGGCAGTACATTTTGCTGTTCTTCGTGATGATTGTGTTCTTCTCGTTCTTCTACACCTCGGTGCAGTACGACCCGTACGAACAAGCGGAGAACATGAAGAAGTACGGCGGCTTCATTCCGGGCTTCCGACCAGGTCGTCCGACTGCTGAATACCTGTCCTACGTCCTCACGCGTCTTCTGTGTGTCGGCTCGCTCTACCTGGGTCTGATTGCAGTTCTGCCAAATGTTGCCCTCGATTTGGGACTTGGTGACGCGCAGGCGGGCCAAGGCGGTATGTTTGGAGGTACGGCGCTGCTGATTCTGGTCAGTGTTGCACTGACGACGGTCAAGCAGGTTGAAAGCCAAATGATGCAACGTAACTACGAAGGGTTCTTGAAGTAATGCGACTCGTACTAGTAGGTCCTCCCGGTGCAGGCAAGGGCACTCAGGCAGCTATCCTCTCGGAGAAGCTGGGTGTTCCGCACATTTCGACCGGTGACCTGTTTCGCGCAAACATCGGCGAGGGCACTCCGCTCGGTATCGAGGCAAAGTCCTACATCGACGCGGGCAACCTTGTTCCGGACGATGTGACCGTTCGTATGGTCGAGTCCCGTCTGAATGAGGACGACGCTGCTAAGGGTTTCCTGCTCGATGGTTTCCCCCGCACGGTCGGCCAGGCTGAGGAGCTAGAGCGCCTGCTGAAGAACCTGGGTACTGAGCTGGACGCGGTTGTTCAGTTCGATGTTTCGGAGGATGTCGTCGTCGAGCGCATGCTGGCTCGTGGCCGTGCGGACGATACTGAAGAGGTTATCCGTAACCGCATGCACGTGTACGCCAATGAGACCGCTCCGCTGCTGGACCACTACGCGGACAAGATCATCAAGATCGCCGCTGAGGGCACCGTTGAGGAGATTAACGAGCGTACGATGGCTGAGCTGGAGAAGCTAAAGTAATAGCGCCGAGCTGTTGCGGCTGCTGCGCCTGCTGCGGCTAATCTTTTGGCCGATTATTTCTTGGCCGTTTAGTAGAAACCGCTTTTTCGGACTGTATCTGGTCTGGAAGGGCGGTTTTTTGTATTGAGAGAAGCGAAAGAATGTTTGAAAAAGTTGGCACAGGGTATTGTGTGGGTCGAATGGGTGTGCGATACTTGGGGTGTTGAAAATACTTCCATCGCGGTGGAAGGAGGGGGGGAAATGGTTCAGCCAGGTCAGCAGGATGGGCAACGGGGAAGTCGGGAAACGCTTACCGTTTCGCAGATTCTCAATGTGGTTACGCAATTTGAGGCATTGTCGCAGCGTGTTGTTGAGTGTTTCGGGGAATTGCCAGCCGTGCATATGCGAGATGCGTACGCGTGGATTGAACGGGCACGAAAGCGGTTGGCAATTGTAGATGCGGAATACCTGGCAGCTCTGGCCCCTGAGATTCCCTCCGCTGACCACCGGAAGGTCGCGTGGCTTGCGGAGAATGCGCATATTTCCCGTGCGGAAGCGAGGCAGCGAATCAGTTGTTTAGGGCGCCTCCGCAAGGATGCGGAGCTTTTTACGTCGGCAAGCGAAGACGGCAGAATGCCCGCGCTGCGCGAGAAAGTGGCAGACGGTGTCGTCGGCGGAGATGCAGTGCAGAAGATTGACAAAGCGGTTAAAGATATGCCGGAGACGGAGCATACGCGGGTGACGCGGGCGCTTGATGAGCATGTTAGTGAGATCATCGCTGAGGTGCGTGTCGATGATCTCGGCGCGTTGTCGCACAGGCTCAGGGCGATGTTGGGCATTGATGATCCGTACACGGATGAGGATCGGCAGCGCCTTCGAGGGATAAAAGTCGGGCCGCAGCGCGCTGATGGCATGAGTCGGTTATCGGGAGTTTTGACACCGCGTTTTGCAGCGATGCTCAAGCGGCTGCAGGCGGATCATGCTCGTCCTGGAGGCTTGCTAAAAGAAGGCGCGAAGGATGAGCGGAATCCGGAGCAGCGCTTTCACGATGCGTTGGAAGCGACGGTAGCGGGCGGCTATGGCAAAGGGGCTGAGTTGAAGCCTGTTCGAGGCACCACCTCAATTGTGACGGTGGCGCATATTTCGGATATTGCCAAGATTGCCGGAGTTGAACTCAGCGAAGGAGAGCAGTTCACGTTGCCCGGCACGGGCAAAGCGGTAAGTGATGCGGGTGTCAGGCTCACGGTTTCAGAGGCGATTGGGCAGGTCGTTGCGGGGAATTCGTTCTTGCAGGTATTGGGGGATAAGGGACAGAGCCTGTTCCTCGGGCGATCGCAGAGGCTAGGGACAATGGCGCAATATCTTGCGCTGTGCGGTGAAGAAGGAGGGGCTTCGGCACCAGGTAAGGCAACTCCGCCAGCGATGTGCGACATGCACCATATCCAATCGTGGGCTCAAGGTGGGCCGACGGATATCTCCAATCTGACATTCGTTGATCCGGGAACGCATCGGAAAATTGATGACGCTCGTCGAGATTCGGATGCCTGGTGGACTGTGCGCCCGGACGAACTAGCGTCACACGGTGAGGTCTCGGATGATGACAAAAAGGCGGCGGATAAAGAGGTCGGCTCTACTGTCGAGCGAGTTATGTGGGTTGAGCCGCGAAGCGAGGCGGCGAAAAGAGAGGCAGGAGCGAAGAAAAGTGAGGTAGGAAAGAGAAGGTACTTGGTAAACCAGGATCCAAGTGCCTTTGATAATCCGGGACGTTGGTTGCGCCGTGCGTATCGTCGCAATCAAGCTACGGGGGATCGCGGATCAGGGGAGGACAGTGAAGGCGAGAGCAATGGTGGTGACGGAGACTGAGCGGGTTCGTTGAGTTGGATGACTGCGCGTTATGGCTGAGTTAACCGGGAAAACGAAAATCGCACCCAGCGATGCAGTCGCGTAGTTCGGGCGTGCGCGTGGGTGCGTTGTCAGGGCTGGGCAGGTCGAGTGGCTGCCGGGCGGATTAACCCTGCTGGTAATCCTGGATGACTTCGTCGATAAGCGGCTGTGCCTGATCGGCGGGGACATTCGCGAAGACGAATTCCTGGTAGACCTTGTTTGTTTCATCAATAATCATGACGAAAGGTGAGCTGTTATTGACGCCGCTGAAGGCCCGCTTACCCGGAAGGTCATAGGGAGCGTAGTTTTCTACAGACTCTGCTATCTCATTGATTCGCTGGACGGTAGCCGGGTCTTCTGCGGTGGTGACCATGGCTGCCGAACCGGAATCGGTGCCCATCACGCAGGTGAAACCGTGAACGCTTTCGCTGCCGAGGATGATTGGCTTGGCATCATCGGACTCGACACAACTGCCAATCTTCTCCTTAATCGGGGCAGGTGTCAGATTCTGAATGGGCTCCGGCAGGGCAGCAGTTCCCATGAAGCCCTTGGTGCTGTCCGAGTTGCCGTCCTGGTCAGGAGCGCCCTCTGGGGCGGCGGAGGATTCTGCTGGTGGAACGGTAGGAGCCGACGACGGTTCTGGGTTGCTTGAGCATGCGCCGACGAGGAGAAGGGAGCTAGCGGCAAGCACTGCGCTGACGTTGCGGGCAGTCGTCGACTTCATAAAAGAATGCATGGAAGTCATCGTAAGTCAGGTGGAGTTGTGGAGTAAATCGGTGAGAGTCTGAGCCTAGTTCGTGTCTAACCTGCGCCACGTTCACTCCTAGCCAGCACCGACGCCGCACCTCATCACGAAGGTGTGGCCATGTCCGGCATTTATGCTGCAGTGGTACCAACGGAGTAGAGTCAAGGCCTGTGATGAGTTTTCGACGCCGCCGCAAAGTAGTTCCCGCCCGCACCAAAGGGGAGCTGGATGCTATGCAAGCGGCCGGCGAAATCGTCGGTCGCGCTCTCGTGGCCTGCCGTAACGCGGCTAAGCCGGGAGTTACTACAGCTGACCTCAATGAGGTGGCGCATCAAATCATTTCCGATGCCGGTGCCAAGCCCTCGTTCCTCGGCTACGAAGGCTTCCCTGCGTCCATTTGTGCTTCTGTAAATGAAGTTATTGTCCACGGTATTCCGTCGCCGTCGACGGTTCTTGCAGAGGGCGATTTGGTATCCATTGACTGTGGCGCAATCCTCGATGGCTGGCACGGCGATTCGGCTCTCACTTTTGGTGTGGGCAAGCTCGCTGAGGACGTCGAAAAGCTCAATATTGCAACCTCCGAGGTCCTCGCCGAAGGCATTAAGGCGATGGTGCCGGGCGCGCGCCTGACGGATATCTCGTACGCGCTTGAGATGGCGACGCGTGACGCCGAACTACGTCATGAGATCGAACTCGGAATTGTTGACGGATACGGCGGGCACGGCATCGGCCGCGAGATGCACATGGATCCTTTTCTCGCCAATGAGGGCAAGCCAGGCAAGGGGCCTCGCATCGTGGAAGGGTCGGTTCTGGCCATCGAACCGATGCTCATTCTTGGTGGCGAGTGGGGCAGCGATGAGCTTGACGACGGCTGGACCGTCGTAAGCGCCGACCGTATGCCGGCATCCCACTGGGAACACACAGTCGCCGCCACGGCGGACGGCCCGAGGATTCTGACCCCGCGATCATAAAATCTCCGTCGTGCAGTAGCCCGCTGAGCTACAGCCTGTGGGGCTAGAGGTTTTCGCGGACGTGCTTGGACTCGCCACACTTGTCGATAGTGAATGAATCCATTGTCTGTCCTGGACCATTGATGTTGTTCGAGGTGTAGCTGTCAGCACCCTCGTGCGTAATGACAGAATTCACCGTCATAGTGCAGCCCTCAACCGAGGTTTTGGCGTAGGTCGCGGTTTCCTTTGCCCAAACCTTGCGGTTCGCGCCGTTGTTATCCCAGGCCGCGTTTTCAGCTTCGGCTTCGTAGAACTTGGAGCCCGACGACGACACCATGTAGACCGGGCCCGTGTTTTCGCCATTGACTTCATTGTCGGTACGGTGACCGCGTGCGTAGGCGTGATCGTGGCCGTTGAGTACCAGGTCGACATTGTGCTTTTCCAGAATGTCGCCGAAGTATCGCAGGTTTGTAGTGGTAATGCGCTTAGTAGTGGCGTTGTAGACCGGCTGATGGAACATCACTACGGACCACTGGTTCGGATTGGAAGAAAGAGCCTCATCCAGGAACTTCGCCTGCTGGCCGAGGAACAGGTTATTAGAGGTCAAGGTAATGAAGCGGACACCCTGGTAATCCACAAAGTAGGTGGAATCTGGTAGGGCTGCCGGGCCGTTGTCCGGATGAGTGAAGTGGTTCTGGAAGTTCTTTGCCGGTGGATCGCCCATCAGTTCGTGGTTACCAAGGGCAGTCAGCATTGGGGTTGTGCGAGCCGTAGCTCCCTGCGCTTCAAACCACTGACCCCACTGCTCATCGTCGTCGGCGTTATTGATTTGGTCGCCCGTGTGTACTGCGAGCGCAGCGTCTGGGACAGCTGAGTATGCCGCCTGTGCGGATAGTTTTGCTTCTTCAGTCAGACCGTTTTGAGCATCGCCGAAGTAGACAAAGTTGAAATGCTGGGCATCGGCGGCAGCCGTGCGGAACGAGTCCCAAGGGCCGGCATTTCCATCTGCACCGATGATTCGGTACTCATACTCTGTGGCAGGCGAAAGGTCAGTCAGCGCCGCGAACTGGTGGACTCCATCGCCCTTGCCAGTTTCGACAGTGGGCGTAGAGACAACTTGCTCAGTTCCAGATGGGCGGTACTCAACGCTGGCGCCGGCCGAAGGCGTGCGGAAGGTAACGTTCATACCGGTCGAGGCATCGGCGGCGGGAGAGAGAATAATGCGCTCGGCGACACCGGGGATTGCGTTTGTCCGCGGGGCGGAGGTGCTCACAGCTTCGGTAGTGGGAGCGTTGGTTTCAGCGCCCGCAACGGGGGTCATGCCTGGCGTGACGACGGATGGTAGCGACAATGCAGCAGCTGCGAAAGCGGCAATCGCACGGGTGTTGAAGCGAATCTCCTTGCGTGACCGAGTTTGCGCCTTGAAGGCTGTATTAGAGCTAAGTGCTTTTAGAGAAATATCAATAGGCATGACACTAATGTCGTGGGTGCCAATGGCCAATCGGTAAACGCAAGGTAAAAACCAATATAAAGTTCCGACTTGTCAAAGTTGTGCCGATGAATATTCTAATCAGATGCCCACGAGCATCGCACCGGGCGGGTATCCAGGAGATATTTGGTAAAAATGCTGGTCGCGTGTAAAGTTGGGCGATGGTGTAGGTGCAGTGTCCGCGCAGCGGCATTTTTCGCTGCCAGAAACTGCTAAAAACACCAGGCAGAGTAGAGATTTCCCAACTGGTGCCGGGGAGCCCCCGGGTATCCACCAGAGAGACGTGGAGGACATGGCTAAAAAGGAAGGCGCAATTGAGGTCGAGGGCCGCGTAGTCGAGCCCCTGCCGAACGCGATGTTCCGAGTGGAGCTGGACAATGGGCACAAGGTGCTCGCCCATATCAGTGGCAAGATGCGCCAGCACTACATCCGTATTCTCCCGGAAGACCGAGTTGTCGTGGAGCTTTCTCCGTATGACCTCGAGCGTGGGCGAATCGTCTACCGCTACAAGTAAATCGGGCTAGCTGTCACAAAGTGGCAGGCAGTTCGTTTACTAACTAGACCGAAAACTCCACCGTCCTAGCTGCTTCTAGTGGCGGCTGTGTTTCGTGGATTGGGTGTATACCCAGCGTTCCGTCGAAATCAGTCGTGTCTTACAAGCTTTTATAGAAGTCAGCGAGATTACCTCCGGCAACGGTGGCTGGAGCCTTTCTAAAACATCTGTAGCGACTCGGCGTCCGACCGAGTTAGCTCGATCTGGAAAGGATGGCAGTGGAGTAAACCACCGCATCAACCGGAAGGAATTTGCCGTATGGCACGCCTTGCTGGAGTTGACCTGCCGCGCAACAAGCGTATGGAGGTCGCTCTTACCTACATTTATGGCATTGGCCCAGCCCGTGCCGCTGAGCTGCTGGAGAAGACCGGCATCTCTCCGGATCTGCGCACCGACGCTCTCACCGATGAGCAGGTTGCTGCGCTCCGTGACGTGATTGAAGCTACCTGGAAGGTCGAGGGTGACCTCCGCCGTCAGGTTCAGGCTGACATTCGCCGCAAGATTGAGATTGGTTCCTACCAGGGTCTGCGCCACCGTCGTGGCCTGCCGGTCCGTGGTCAGCGCACCAAGACCAACGCTCGTACGCGTAAGGGTCCGAAGAAGACGATCGCCGGAAAGAAGAAGTAAAACATGGCAGCTCCGAAGTCCGCACGCGGCCGTCGTACCGGCCGTCGCGTTGTAAAGAAGAACGTGGCTCAGGGCCACGCATACATCAAGTCCACCTTCAACAACACCATCGTTTCCATCACGGATCCGAAGGGCGCTGTTATCTCGTGGGCCTCCTCTGGTCACGTCGGTTTCAAGGGCTCTCGTAAGTCCACGCCGTTCGCTGCTCAGATGGCTGCCGAGAACGCTGCTCGTAAGGCCATGGAGCACGGTATGAAGAAGGTTGACGTTTTCGTCAAGGGTCCGGGTTCGGGCCGCGAGACCGCTATCCGTTCCCTCCAGGCCGCTGGCCTTGAGGTGTCCTCGATCTCGGATGTGACCCCACAGCCGCACAACGGCTGCCGTCCGCCGAAGCGTCGTCGCGTCTAGGAATAGGGTAAGGAGAGAACACTAATGGCCCGTTATACCGGTCCCGCAACCCGTAAGTCCCGTCGTCTCCGCGTCGACCTCGTCGGTGGCGACATGAACTTTGAGCGTCGTCCCTACCCTCCGGGGCAGGCTGGCCGCGCTCGTATCAAGGAGTCGGAGTACCTGCTCCAGCTCCAGGAAAAGCAGAAGGCACGTTTCACCTACGGCGTGATGGAAAAGCAGTTCCGTCGCTACTACGCCGAGGCACACCGTCGCCCGGGCAAGACTGGCGATAACCTCGTCGTCCTGCTGGAGTCGCGTCTGGACAACGTTGTCTACCGCGCTGGTCTGGCTCGCACTCGCCGCCAGGCTCGTCAGCTGGTTTCCCACGGCCACTTCACCGTTAACGGTAAGAAGATCAACGTGCCGTCCTTCCAGGTAAGCCAGTACGACATCATCGACGTGCGACCGAAGTCGCAGAAGATGATCTGGTTCGAAGAGGCACAGGAGAACCTGGTCGACGCTGTCGTCCCGGCATGGCTCCAGGTTGTTCCTGAGTCCCTGCGCATCCTCGTGCACCAGACCCCGGAACGCGCACAGATCGACATTCCGATCCAGGAACAGCTGATCGTCGAGTTCTACTCGAAGTAAAATCTTCGCTTGCATCCATTCATTCCCTATGGCGTCATATAGCGGTCGCCACCTGGAGGATTTACGAACATGCTTATTTCCCAGCGCCCTACGCTGACTGAGGACTACATCGACTCCTCGCGCTCTCGGTTCATCATTGAGCCGCTGGAGCCAGGTTTCGGCTACACCCTCGGTAACTCTCTTCGTCGTACGCTGCTGTCGTCCATCCCGGGCGCTGCAGTAACCAGCATCCGTATCGACGGCGTGCTGCACGAGTTCACCACTATTCCGGGTGTTAAGGAGGACGTCTCTGACATCATCCTGAACATCAAGGGTCTGGTGCTCTCCAGCGAGTTCGACGAGCCGGCAACTGTTTACCTGCGTCGTGAGGGCGCTGGTGCGGTTACCGCTGCAGACATTGAGTGCCCGGCAGGTGTGGAGGTCCACAACCCGGATCACCACATTGCAACTCTCAATGACTCCGGTCGCTTGGAAATCGAGATGATCGTCGAGCGCGGTCGCGGCTACGTGCCGGCGACCCCGAACTCCGGTGGCGAAATCGGCCGCATTCCGCTGGACCAGATTTACTCGCCAGTTCTGAAGGTCAGCTACAAGGTTGAAGCTACTCGTGTTGAGCAGCGCACCGACTTTGACAAGCTGATCATCGACGTTGAGACCAAGAACTCGATCACTGCCCGCGACGCAATGGCGTCGGCAGGCAAGACCCTGGTTGAGCTCTTCGGCCTGGCACGTGAACTGAACGAGACCGCTGAGGGCATTGAAATTGGCCCGAGCCCGCGTGAGGCTGAGGATGTCGCTGCGTACCAGACTCCGATTGAGGATCTGGACTTCTCCATGCGCTCCTACAACTGCCTCAAGCGTGAGGAGATCCACACCGTCGGCGAGCTCGCTGCTCGTACTGAGTCGGACCTGCTGGATATCCGCAACTTCGGTGATAAGTCCATCAACGAGGTCAAGGAAAAGCTCGCTGAGCTCGGCCTGGCTCTGAAGGACTCCCCGAACAACTTCGATCCGGCTGCTGTCAGCGATTTGGATGCTGACTCGGATGACGACGCTGAATGGACTGATGGCGCAAGCGCTGGCTACGACGAGTAGTTCACCGACGCGACTTCATTAAAACGAGGAGAAACCTATGCCTACCCCTAAGCAGGGTGCCCGTCTCGGCGGCTCCGCTTCGCACCAGAAGAAGATTCTGGCCAACCTGTCGAAGCAGCTCATCGAGCACGGCAAGATTAAGACCACTGACACCAAGGCCAAGCTGCTGCGTCCGTACGTAGAGAAGCTGATCACCAAGGCAAAGCGCGGCACTCTCGCAGACCGCCGCAACGTTGCCAAGCTGCTCAACGACAACTACGCAGTTAAGGCACTGTTCGAGGAGATCGCTCCGAAGTTCGCTGACCGCGACGGCGGCTACACCCGCATCATCAAGCTGGGTAACCGCAAGGGCGACAACGCTCCGATGTCTCTGATTGCTCTGGTTGAGGAAGAGACCGCAACCGCAGAGGCAACTCGCGCAACTCGTGCAGCTGCTTCGAAGCAGGCTGAAGAGGCTAAGGCTGAGGAAGCTGAGGCCGACGAGGCTGAGGCTGAGGACGCAGCTGAGGAGAAGTAATCTCGCAGCGCCTCTTAGCGCCAACGGCCTAACGTGGCCGTAGCATTCTTAAGATCCCCGCTACTTGTTCATGCGAACAGTTAGTGGGGATCTTTGCTTTACGACGGCCGCAGCGCGCGTATTCGACAGACCAATATCAGCAGCCAGCACGCATGTGTATTTTCCAATCCGGTGTGCCAGCTACAATCTTTTAACCGTGACGACACTTATGCCCTCAACCCCAGATACCGTGCCAGCCGGCAGCGACAGTGGCCGCGATAGTAACGCCGACATGGTTCGGCTGCGGTTCGACATTGCCTATGACGGTACGGATTTTCACGGTTGGGCGGCGCAGAAGGACAAGCCAACTGGGGAGTCGGTACGCACTGTACAGGCAACGCTCGAATCAACCTTGGAAAAGGTATTGCGCTTTCCTGTTCAACTGACAGTGGCGGGTCGTACAGATGCTGGCGTTCATGCATCCGGGCAGGTTGCTCACGCTGATGTGCCCAGGGCGAGCTTGGATACGCGCTCTATTGCAGGTGACCCAGGTAACTTGGTTCGTCGTATAGCACGCCTGTTGCCCAGTGACGTGACGTTGCGCGATGCGTCGTTCGCGGATCCGGGCTTTGATGCGCGGTTTTCGGCGCTTCGGCGTCACTACGTCTATCGCGTGACCACGTGCCCCAGCGGTCCGCTGCCGACGCGCGCTCGGGATACATCGCAGTGGCGTCGCGGTGTCGACCTTGCTCGAATGCAGGTCGCAGCGGATGCGTTGGTGGGACTCAATGACTTTGCGGCGTTTTGCCGGCATAAGCCGCATGCGACAACGACGCGTGATTTGCAGCGGTTCGAGTGGTTTGATGTCTCGACGGGGGAGGAACCCGAGCTGTATGAAGCGCATGTGACAGCTGATGCGTTTTGTTGGTCGATGGTGCGTTCTCTAGTCGGCGCGTGCTTGGCCGTGGGGGAGGGACGCCGTCCGGTGGAATTTACTGAAGACCTGCTGGGGGAGAAGCAACGCTCCTCGTTGGTGCCGGTGGCGGAGGCCAGAGGGCTCAGTCTAGTCGGCGTTGATTATCCGGACGCGGCCGACTTGGCCGCACGGGCGGAGCAGACGCGGGAACGTCGTGACGCAGAGGAAATCGGGAGGGTGGATCGGTAGTGGTATGGGCAATTGCAAGCTTGGTCTTGCTACTGATTGTTCCCGGTGCCATCGTCGCCCGGGCCGGCGGCCTTAGCCTGCCGTGGGCGTTGGTCGTGGGGCCGGCGGTGACGTTTAGCGTCGCGGGGCTAGCCGGTTGGGTACTCGGTGCCGTGAATATTCGGTTCACCCTGGTCAGTGCATTAGTGTGCTGGTTGATCGCGGTGGCGGTTGCCCTGTGTTGGCGTGGCGGCAGTTCGCTTATGCGGCGACGTCGGCCGGTTGAGGCAGTGCCGAGACCGAGTCGGTGGACTGATATTGGCCGTGGCTCAGTCGCAGGTGTTGGAATTGTGGTCGCGGCGATAGTTCTCGCGTGGACTGCCGTTAGCCGGATCTCCTCGATGCCGCAGGGGATGGAGACAATCCAGCAGAGTTGGGACACCCTCTGGCATGCCAATGTCATCCGTTCGATTACCGAAAACGGCATGGCCTCGGCCACCAGAATGGGCGAGATTCAGAATGTAGAAACTCATGCGCAGTCCTACTATCCAGCAGCATGGCACGCCTTTGGTGCACTGTGGGCGCTGATTATCAAGCTGCCTATTACAGCTGTGATGAACTATCTCGACGTGGTTCTCCCCGCAGTTCTCATTCCGACGGCTGCCGCAGCTCTGGCGTGGCGTATCGCAGATCGCAATGACATGCGTTCGGCGCTGGGGGCAGGCATCGCAGCGCTTGTCTCCGCGGCGCTGCCAGTACTCATGCCCATCGGCGTCTTCGTTAGTGCCTGGCCGTATCAGGTGGCCATCGCTCTCGCGATGACGGTCTTCGCCCTAGCCACCTCTCTGCCACATCGGCCTGAGCGCATTTTCGTTGTGGCCCTGGCCATCATCGGTATCGGCCAGTTGCACCCATCGTCGGTGCCAACGGTCGGTCTGCTCGGCGTGATGTGGTGGTTGTTCTACCGCCTTCCGCGCCCGGCTCATCCAGAGCTGGGGAAGGTGCGCGCACGGCTTTACGACGTCGCGGTGATTGCAGCCGCTTTCCTGCCAGCAGTGGCAGTACTGCTGCCACAGTGGCTGTCCGGTGCCGCTCAGACCGCGGATGTGCGTGAGGTCTCCGCTGAGGTGGAGGGGCTCGACCGCTTTGGTTCGTGGTACCGTGCGGTGACGTTGCTGACTCGCCACGCTGAGGTCTATCGCCCATATTGGCCAATTCTCATTGTCGGGTTCATTGGGATTGCGCTGCTGACCTTTAACAAGTTCGACCGTCGTCGCGCTTGGGTGCTGCCGGCGTGGTTGGTGTCCGTGGTGATGACAACCCACGCGATTAAGCACTTTGGCACAGCGGCCGGGGACATCCTGGCGTTGTACACGGATTTGCACTATTCCACGCCACATCGATTGGTGATGGTGACGGCCTACTTGGTTTCTGCGTCGGCAGGCATTGCCGTGGCGTGGGCATGCACGGGTATTGGGCGATTCGGCGAGAATCGCGTGCCGTCGACGGGGAAGGTCGTCAGTTTCAGCTTGGCGACGGTGACTTCGGCGGCTCTGGTGGTCTACGGTGTGGCAACGAATGCTGATGTTGCGGACTATTCGTACAAGACGCCGCGTGAATGGCGACTGATTACCCGTACGGATTTGAAGGCCTTTGATTGGTTGGCCAAGCAGCCGGAGGCGCATGAGCACCGCACGTTTACCAATCCGGCAGAGGGCTCTGGCTGGATGTATGCGCGAAACGGCCTGCCGGTGGTGTTCCCGCACTATGCCTGGCCGGTAGCCGGTCCACAGACCGCAACGTCGATGCTCTATTGGCACGCTGACTTCCTGGGCACTGGCGAAGTGAACCGCCCGCATGATTTGAATAAGGTCGACCAGGCTGCGCGAAAGCTCAATGTCGGATTCATCTATCTGTCACCCCCAAATTACTGGGATTACCAAAAGACTCCGAAGACTCTGTCGGAGAAACTATGGTGGGCACCGGGCGTGACCCCTGTTTATCGCGATAGACAGGTGATTATCTACGCCATTAATGACATGATTTCGCCTCAGCGAATTGATCAGATGCGAGCGAGCTCCCCAGAAGTCATTCCACCTTCGGCTACTAGGGGATGGAGCGATGGTCGGGTAGGTTAGGACACCATGCGGATGAATAAATTTATGGCAATGAGTGCGGCCGGAGCGATGATGGCATTCGCTTTGGTCGGTTGTGGAAATGATGAGCCGGAAAGTCCTGAGACTTCCGATCGCGCTGTCACGTCCACCTCTAGCTCGGAGATGTCGTCAAGCACGAAGACGACACCGAAGCCAACGGAATCGACTGAGTCATCCGCACCGAAGGCAGCTCCGAAGATTACGCCGGTCAATGACGCGGACTATACGCCAGCCGATGGCCCGAACACCCGCCTGTTCAAGTTGGAAGATGACAAGACCAGGTGCTTCCTCAATGACTTGAACGGTGACTCCTACCTGGCATGCGAAACCGAGTTGGCGGATCCGCCGATGGTGGGCGATGGTACGGGTAACAAGGTGCCTGCCAATGCCGTTTCGTGGAATCCAGGTGGCGTGACCTATGAGGTACTGACCTTCCCAGAAGTCGCAGAGATGAAGACGCTACCAGCACATTCCAGCTTGAGCGCGTACGGTTTCACCTGCACCGCATATGGCCCGTCCACGCTCGAGTGCTCCGGCCCGACTGGTAACGCCACCATTGATGCGGGCACTGTCACCGGTGCACAGATGCCGAAGGAAGATGCGGCTCCTGGAGCAGACTCTCAGCAAGGCGCTCCGGGCGAAGGCGGCCAGGGCGATGCCCCGGCAGATCCAGGTGCCCCGGGTCTTCCGGGATTGCCGGGCGAAGGCGGTGGCCTGCCGACACTGGATCAGCTGCTGCCGAATCTGGGACAGTAGTTTCCGCACGAGTTTCCGCACGTGCGGTAGTAGTCAGGCCTGTAGCAGCGCGCATTGTCAGTGGGCGCAGCTGCGTGGTGGTGCGCGCGGTGGCGAGCGTCCAGGTGAATTCTCCCATCGTCAGAGTGGGGCAGGCGTTATCGTCGCTGTCCGCGATTACCTCGATGATGCGAGCCGTGCCCGTCTTCAGATCGGGCTCATACTCATCGATAACCACCACATCGACCGTGTCGTCCCCGCTGCGGGCAATGAGTACGGCACCAAGTCCAAGAGCCACGGTGAAGTAGTGCGGTCTGGAGGTGCGAATCCCAACTCGATACCCCAGTGACAGTGTGCCAATGAGCAGCTCGCAGATGTCCTGTTCGCCACAGTTAACCCTCAGGCGTGGCACATCAGCAGGGCACATTGTAATTGTCTGACCGCTGTCACCTACGCCAATCACCTGTGCTGGACCACAGGTGATGGAGAGGTCACGCTTCCTGGTAAGCCACAGATGCGGTTTGCGCCCCAGCGCTGCAACGTGGCGTGAACGGCCTGTCCGGCGCAGCTGCACAATGGCCTCGGAGTCAGCAGCAAGCGCACATTCGCTGTCCGTCAGTGGGCGCGCGCGAATGCCAAGCAGCCCCAGACGGTGGCTGAGGAAGCTCAGTGCCTGATCTCCATCTGCTGCATCCTCAAGCGTGACCATCAGGTGAGTCCACGGCTCAGGAGTGTCAACATATCGCTCGGCTGCCCGGAAATATCGATGCGCATGCTCGCCACGGATTTCTGGTGCTAGCTGATAAAAGCACAGTGCGTCGATGGTGACCGGGCTATCGTCGGCAAGCGAAATGATGTCGGTGGTAGACAGCTGCCTGCGAAGCCCCGGTGTGAGACGAAGACCGCGTAGTGCGCCGTGCTCGGAGCGCCGTAGGAGATCGCGGATGCTGCGGCCGCGCACGGGAATGTGTGCGACGATTGTGATGACGACGGTGACGGTGAGTAGCCACAGTGCAAAGCTCATGAGAAAATCCCCCCAATGTTTTCCCCAAAAAGTTCTCCCCTGGTCGCACAGTAGCGTGACCTGGCTTACTCTGCAGGGGAGTAACAACTGTGGGGGATTAGTTTTGGGGGATACTCATGCCACGTACACCGACGACGCCTAGCCAGGTCAGTGGGCATAGGTTTTTGGTACGCCGTATTGAGCACGCGTTGGTGCGGGCGGATTCGAGAATGTTGCACGATCCGCTGCGCACTCGTTCGCGTGCCCTGTTTATCGGCTGCACACTGGTGGTTTTATTGGCGGCGGGCACGGCAATTTTGTCCTTGGTACGGCCGCAGGGCGGGTCGAGTCGCGGTGAGCAGCTAGTAGTTGTGGCGGGCACGCAAAGCCTGCATGTGCGTATCAATGACCGACTGCATCCGGTTGCCAATCTGGCCTCGGCGCGCCTGATCTTGGGCAGTCCCGCTGAGCCGAAGCGGGTGCGGGCCAGCGCGCTCGATGATGAGGAAATCAGTTTCGCGGTCGGCATTGAGGCAGCGCCGCCAGTGCCGGCGTCGGCACCAACATCGGCACAGCCATCATCGACGCGGGCAGCTGGTGCAGCCACTGGCGGACTGGCGCTGGAAATCTGTGAGCAAACCGGCCAGGAGCTATCGCATCCGCGCGTGGTCACGCAGACCGTCGTGCGTATGTCGGAAGTCGATGGCGACCCGCAGGAACTGGTTAAATCGCGCGATGACAGCGCCATCGTCACCGATGGCCAGAGCTATTGGCTGGTCAGCCGGGGCTATCGCTCACTGCTCGATCCGCATCACCCGGAGCACGCCGCCGTAGCTCGCGCACTGGGAGTGGAAACCGCACCCGTTCGCCCCGTCAGCGCCGCATTTCTCCGGGCGATTCCCGAGGTCCCAACGCTGGTCGCGCCGAACATTCCAGGGCGCGGCGCCCGCACTGCATTTGCCGCGCCGTTCGACACTATCGGAAATGTGGTGCAAGTGGGCGCGCGCCGTGTCGTCGTGCTTGACGACGGCGCCGCGACCCTCTCCCCGGTGCTAGGAGAGTTGTTAGCTGCGCAGTCACCAGTTATGGAAGCTAGCGAAAACGAGTTAGCTGCGGTGCCCGTCGCGGCAGCACCCGTTGTCCCAGGTTTGCCGGAGACTCCGCTGACGTTTGCCGACAACAGCGGCTGGTTGTGTGCAGGCCGCGTTGCGGGACAGCCACAGGCGATGATGCAGTGGTCGCAGAATAAGCCGAGTGGCCGGCACGTGGACTATCCACACGCCGATGGATCAGGCCAGGCCGTGGACGGTTTCGTCGATGCTCGAAGTGCGGATCGCAGCTCTGTTGCCGTCAGCGTGGGCGGTGCGGTCCATGTCATTTCCCCGGAGGGAATGCGCTTTGCCGTCCACGACCGCACGACGCTTGCCGCCATGGGATTTAATGCCGCTGCCAGCCCCGAGGTCGGCGGTACTCGAGAAGTGGACTGGGAGGTCGCAGCAGCCCTGCGAGCTGGCCCGGAGCTGAGTAAACAGGCGGCGTTAGGGCCGCTGGCCGGTGCTCCGGCCAAGGCGCAGTAGCAGCCAGCCGCCGAGCAGCAGAGCACACATCACCAGCAGCCCGGTGGCACGCAGTGGCGCACGCTGCCCACGACTCGACACCGCAGGCGTCGGTGCCGGAGCCGGGGCTGCGTCAACGTGGCTCTGTGCAACCGTATCGACCGTGGTCCACATCAGTGCATCATAAGGGGCCACCACACCGCGGCCCAGCCCCAACTCGGAGCTGATTGGGCTTGCCGAGGAGACGATAAGTTCGCGCACCTGTGCAGGTGAGAGCTCCGGATGCCGCGAGAGCAGCAGCGCCGCCGTGCCCGACACTGCAGGCGTAGCAAAACTAGTACCGGCAATCTGCTGGGCACGCGCGGTCTCACCGGAGCCCACCACGTGGCGATCAATAAGTCCCTGCGGTGTGCGCGGGTCCGGGCCAAGTACCGGACCGCCCGGCGCGGAGACATCAACCCACTTTCCCGTCATGGCGTAATCAGCTGGAATCACTGCGCCAACCTCATCAAATTGCATGGCTGACACCGCCAGCACTTCCGGTAAAACCGCTGGCCAGGCAACTGAGCCCGCTTGACAGTGCTCGCCTGTATTGCCTGCGGCGGCGACAATTACGGCGCCGGCTGCCTCTGCCCGCGCCACCGCTTCGGTGACTTCGAGCGCGCCTTTGGGCATGGCCTCAGCGGGCGAGCAGGAGGTCAACGAAATATTTATCACGCGCGCACCTTCGTCAACCGCCGTGTCGATTGCGTGGGCAAGTGTTTCCAAATTGCCCTCTTTGCCAGACGTCTGCCGAATGGACAGCAGCTGCGCGTCGGGCGCAAGGCCGGCAAAGCCATCCGGTCCGGGCAGCCCGGCAATGATGCCTGCGACGAGGGTGCCGTGCCCGTCGCAATCTACTAGTGCGCTGGTGTCATCGACCAAATCACCGCCGTCGAGCACCTCGCCGAGTCGCATGTTCGGCGCCACGCCCGTATCAATCACCGCCACTTTCACGCCGAGGCCCGTCGTCAACTGCCATGCTTGACGAAACCGGAGCACTCTTTCTGTCACCGTCGGCTCCTGCACAGCGCTTGACGACGACAGCCTCGTGCCCACGCACTCTGGAGTGCTCTGTGCATCCGCAGTCGGATGAAGGATGAGAGCCGAGATCGAAATCGCGGTGGCTGCAAGCCCGGTAATCAGCCGCAAATTATTAATCACTGGAGCAGCCCACCTACGAACTCCGGCAGGCCAGCAATAATGGCCGCAATCGGCAGAATTACGGCGATGGCACAGGCCTCGGTGAGCTCAGCAAACCTCCGTGTGGTCGGTGAAATCCTGGTCGCCGGTAGCGCACTCAGCGCCGTACCAGCGAGCATCGGCACGACAATCGCAGCGGCGACCGGCCAATTGCCGGCAAACCATTGTTGCATTGCGACGGTCACTGCGACCGACAGCGCTGTAAGCGCCATGGCTGTAGATGCGACTTTGCGAGCCTGGCCACGGGAGTGGACAGCGCCGAAAATAATGATTGCAGCAGCCATGGCCAGCAACCAGTTGCGGCTCTCGCCGGAGCTGGAAAGCAGCGCCACCAGTGTGAAAGTGGTAAGCATTGCGGCTCCGGCGACGATAATGCCGTCGAGAAGCCAGCCAGCGCGCCGCGGTGCGTGGGCAGGTGTCGTCTGTGTGGCGTTGTCGTCGAAGCTTTCGCCGGCAGCGGGGATTTTGGGCACGCGGATGCCTGCAGCTTTGATGGCGACGGATGGTGCCATCAACAGCAGGATGAGCGCGCTGGCGGCGCTGACTGCGCCGGCGTGGGACGGCTGCTGAAAGGCCGCGATGGTGGCGGAGTAGATGCCACAGGGAATCGACAGTCCGAGGCTGGTCGCACCGATTGTGCAGGTCATCCGGTTGTTGCCGTCTACTAGTAGGAATACCAACCCGGTGACTGCGAAACCGGCGGCAATGGCAGCGGTGGGTGGCCAGGCAGCCAGAATTTGGCCCGTCTCTAGACCGACAAAACTTAAGGCAAAGCTGACTACCAAAACGAGCAATTGAATCTCGAGTGTGCAGATGATGGCAGCCCGAGCGTGACGTACCAATCCAATGCGCAGGCACCCTGCGACAACGAGTAGCGCGACAAAGCTCACGGCAGCACCGAGGGTGACATCCGTGCTGCCAAGGCTCAGCGATGCAGCAGCTACCGCGACTGTGGCAATGAGCGCGGCAACACAGCCGACAATCACATCAGCGGTACCGATGCCATCGGTGTACGCGGTGTCGGCAATGGCGTCGGCGGCATCGAAAATGCGGGGCCCTGGAACCGGTCCGGGGTCGTTGATGACAACCAAGCGGTCACCATGGGTAATACCGGCATCGACGAGGGTGTCGTCGGCACGCAAAATTTGGCCTGTGGCGGTGCGCAGTTGCCAGGTGGCAAGTGGAAAATCGGCGATGTCGATGTTGAAAATCCGTAGCAGATCCGGCAGGAGCGCTGCGACGGCAATGTGGGTGGGAAGCGCGAGATCGGCGTGGGCGCGATCTGTGCTTTCCGGTAGATGAGCTGCGTCAATGCGGACGCGAATAAGTTCCCCCAGCATGTGTTCCCCCCATGAATCTTTCATGCTTTTCGTGATTCTAGAGTGTCCTACTTGGGCGATTTTCGCTACTTGAGCACTGCGGCAATCCGGGGTGTGCTCTATGCTGTGAGCACATCGATTGGCCTGGGGGATTGGTCATCGAGACGACATATTTTCTGGGGGATTTTTCTAGTGACCAGTTCACAGGCAGTAACTTCGCAGGCAGTAACGTCGGCTACTCGTAGCCTCGGTCCACAGCCGATGGCGGGGACAATTTCACCGGATGCGCCACCGGAGGCACCGGAACCACAACCAGTGCCGCTGATGCGGGCGCTGATGCCGGTGGTGATGGTGGTGGCCGTAGTTGGCATGGTGGCGCTGATGTTTGTCTCCGGTATGGGGCGCAATCCCATGTCATTTATGTTTCCGCTGCTCATGGTTTTTTCTACCGTTGGCATGATGGTGTCGGGCAGCTCGGGCACCAAAGACATGTCGGCTGCCCGCAAGGATTATCAACGGCACCTGTCCAGTATTCGGCGCGCGGTGGCGAAGGCCGGCAACAAGCAGCGAGAGGCGGTTGAATTTATTCATCCTGCACCGCAGGCGCTGTGGCAATTGGAGCAGCTGGGGCGGGCTTGCGAGCGCAGCCGAGGCGACTCGGATTTCCTGCAGCTGCGCATTGGTGTGGCAACGCAGCAGCCGGCCACACCGGTGGACCCGCCGGCGATTCCCGCTCCGGAGAAACTCGATCCGGTCTCAGCGGTGGCACTGCGGGAGGTCATTCGCTCGGCCCGTCAGGTTGACCGCGTGCCCTTTGCCATTGACGCAGCGGCTTTCGACATCATCGCACTTACCGGGGACATGGCTGCCGCCAGAGGCCTGGCGCGCGCGATGATTGCGCAGGCCACAGCGCTGCATCGGCCGGATGATTGCCTGATTGCCGTGGTGGATGGTGGGCGTACCGGTCAGTGGGACTGGCTGAAATGGGTGCCGCACCATGCCCATCCCACGGCGGAGGACGTCTGTGGGGCAGCGCGTCTGCGGGCAGTGGGCTGTGCGCAGTTGGCGCAGTCACTCGCAGAGGTTGATTCGCTTCCCGCTGCTGTGATGATTGTGTTGGAAGACCTCGGTGGCACAGCGGACGGCCTCGATGTCACCGAACTGGCTCCAGTTTTTGATAACGCCGGCTCGGATACCTCAATTGTGCTGGTCACAGTGGTAGAGCAGGACACTCTGCTGTGGGGGGCGGCGGTCAACCACGGCATTGCGCTGGTGGTGGATGACAAGACTGTGGCTGCAGAGACCGCGACGGGGCGCGAGGAGATTGGTCTACCGGATTTTTTGGGTCCCGCTGAGGCGGAAGTGCTAGGGCGCAGCTTGGCTCGTGTCGTAAAGCAGACGGCAGCCAAAGGCAGCGCTGTGACCAGCGCCGATCCGGTGATGGCGGAGCTCGGTCTGTATCCGCCACCGACGACGTTGCGCTACCGGCCGCGGCTGGGGCAGGCGCGGTTGAAAATCCCGGTGGGTGCGGACGATGATGGCGCGCCGGTGTACCTGGACTTCAAGGAAAGTGCCGAGGGTGGTATGGGGCCGCATGGGCTCTGCGTGGGTGCGACAGGTTCGGGAAAATCAGAGTTTTTGCGAACGACGGTGGTCGGCCTTGCCGCAACGCATGGCCCAGATCAGCTGAACTTTGTGCTGGTGGATTTCAAAGGCGGCGCGACCTTTTTGGGGCTGGACCGTCTGCCGCATGTCTCGGCGGTTATCACCAACCTGGAGCAGGAGCTCATCCTGGTCAATCGCATGGAGGACGCGCTGCGAGGCGAGATGACGCGTCGCCAAGAGCAGCTGCGTGCCGCCGGAAATCTCGCTGGTGTCAGTGACTATGAGGAGGCCCGACGCGCCGGGCGGATTGATGCCCCACCCATGCCGGCGTTGGTGATTGTGGTCGACGAATTCTCGGAGCTGCTCACGGCGCGGCCCGAATTTGCCGAACTCTTCGTCGCCATTGGCCGGCTGGGCCGAAGTTTGCATATGCATCTGCTGCTTGCCAGTCAGCGCTTGGAGGAAGGCAGGCTGCGGGGGCTGGAATCTCACCTGTCCTATCGCATTGCGCTCAAGACGTTTTCGGTCGCGGAATCGCGCAGTGTGCTGGGCGTTCCCGATGCCTATCATCTGCCAGCCATCCCCGGTATTGGCTACATCAAATCGGCTGCTGCGGAGCCGGTGCGGTTTCGTTCGGCCTACGTTTCAGGGCCGCCGGTGAGCGCGAAGGTGGCGGGCGTCGGTGCTGTGGCACCGAGTCGAACTGCAACAATTGCCGAATTTACCGCCACGAATTACTCGCAGGAGGCTGTCGGGCCGTCGATAAGCGACTTGGCGTCAGGCGAACAAAACCCGACGTCAGAGAGTGAACAGACGGTACTTGGCGCGGTCGTGGCGGCGGTGGGGCATGTGCCGGTGCGCGCGCATCGGGTGTGGTTGCCGCCGCTGCCCGAGGCCATTGAGCTAGCGCCCGCCGCCGACAGCCCGCGCACGCGGCTGACAGGTGCGATTGGGCTTGTGGATAAACCGCTGTTTCAACGTCAAGATCCGCTGACCATCGATTTGCGCTCAACCGGTGGGCACGGTGCCATCGTCGGGGCACCGCGGTCTGGCAAGACAACCGCAACGCGCACGGCGATTCTCGCGCTTGCCGACGGCATCAGCGCTTGTGACCTGCATTTTTACATTGTGGACTGCGGTGCTGGTGGCTTGAGCGATCTGGCGAACCTGCCACATGTTGCAGCTCTTGCCCATCGCGGTGATGAGGAATTGATTCGTCGCACAATCGGTTTCTTACGGCGCGAGGTCTCCCGGCGCGAGAAGCTGTTTCGGACCAACGGTTGGCTGTCCCCGGAGGCGGCCAGAGCAGCTGGCCAGCCGGATTCGGTGCTTGTCATCGATGGTTGGGGCGCGTTCAAAACGGAGCATCCGACGCTGAGCGATGAGGTGCAGGCCCTTATCTCGGAGGGCCTTGCCGTGGGCATTCACGTGCTGCTCACCGCCTATCGCTGGAGTGAAATGCGGCCGAGTGTGCGCGATTTGATTGGTACGCGCATTGAGCTGCGGCAGGCTGAAGCCATTGATTCAGTGATTGACCGCAAAGCCGCGGAGTTGGTGCCGGAGAGTCCTGGCAGGGGAGTGGCACCAGGTGGGTTTGCGATGCTGGTGGCATCCACCGGAGCTGAGGACACTGAGCGGATTGCGGCTGCTGTGCCCGCCGGTGAGCAGGCGCCGAAGCTGCAACTGCTACCTCGGCGGGTGGATATCGCCAGGTTGCCACGTCCGGCTGAAGCGGTGCGAGGTGCTGTGACTGTGGGCTTGGAGGAGGCGGGCCTTGGGGCAGTGGTATTTCACCCTGAAAAGGATCGTCACCTGCTGATATTCGGCTCGGCTGGCAGTGGGCGCACCGCGGCGTTGCGGGGAATTATCCATCAGCTCCGGCATACTCAGCGGGATTCGAAATTTGTCGTGATCGATTACCGCCGCGGCCTGATGGAGGCAGTCCCGCAGGACCGGCTGGCTGGCTATGCGGGCTCGGCTGCGGTGGCAGAACCGATGCTGGCCGAGCTGGCGGAGGTTCTCAAAGGGCGTTTGCCGCAACCGGATATCACGCCTGCCCAGCTGAAGGCTCGCAATTGGTGGAGTGGCCCGGTCATCAACATCATCGTGGACGACTACGACTTGGTGGCCGGTGCGCGTACTAATCCGCTGCTGCCGCTTGCGGAGGTCATTGCGCACGCCGCGGATATCGGGCTCAACATCTTCTTCGCCAGACGCATTAGTGGCGCATTGCGCGCACTGCACGACCAGGTGATGGGAGCCGTCAAGGACCAAGGAGCCAGCGTCTTTGTCATGGACGGCACGCGTGACGACGGCCCGATTCTCGGCATCAAACCAACAGAGCAGCCACCCGGCCGCGGGTACTGGATTGTCCATGGACGAAAACCCCAGATTGTCCAAATGGGTTGGTTGGCCGAAGGGGAGTAGCTGATGATGAAAGTGGATGTGCGCAACCAAGTAACAGCTTCCGAGCAGCTGCCCACGCTGCGTCATGGCACGTGGCATCTGTGGGGATTAAGCGCACCCGATGATGGCGAAGTTGTAGATATCATCGGCCCGCGGCATCTCCTCGACAGCATGCACACCGTCATCGTGCCCAGCTACTGGGGCGTTCCCAGACAGCAGCGCCTCGCACTCGCACTGCTGGACGCCGAGCTCAATCCGTATCTCCTTCCGCTTGCCGACGCAGTGCTAGAGCTCGACGCACCAACGGTGGCTCACAGCATTGTGGTTGAAGTGGAACCCAGCCGCGTCTGTGTGACACGAGTAAGTGGCGAGTCACCTGCCAGCCGAATGACACATTTGGTAACCGCCGATGACGGTGCCGCATTGGTCGAAACGGTCATTGCACTGGCGTATCAACTCACGGTCTATCCGGAGCAGCCATTGGGAATGCCGGATGATGTTGAGGTCTCCGGAGGCCGTGGCATTACCGAATATCCACCGCGCTGGCAGGAGGACATTGAGTTCATCGTGGCCGAAGTGCCACCGGGGATGACTCAGCCGAGGCGCGCACTGCTTGCTGACCGGTTGCGCGATCGCGGTTTCTTGGTCTTCGACTGTCCAGCGGACCGACTTGCAGAGCCCGCCGAAGCCAGTGCCCTGACCTCGGTGCATCAGCCGCCGGCGGATGTAGAGGGCGCAGACACCGCAGACCATGTAGGCACCGCAGCGACGGCTGGCAGGCCGAGCGGCGTGGTACCGATGCTAGTTATAGCGACATTGTTGCTGTTGGTCGTGGTCATCTCAGTCGTGGCCTGGCGCGTCAGTGAGGGGACCGACAGCGACATCGATGACGGTATTACCACCGATTTGCCACGCCGGTCATCACCCACAATGTCGCCGCCTCCTGAACCACCACCGGAGGTCACACTGACAGGAGCCGGTGTGGCAGTGACCTTCCCCGGTGAGTGGCAACTCGATCCAACAAGCCCACTTGATCGCATGACAGCCGTGGATGGTGGCGATATGCGTGTGCTTGCGCTGGCGTATCCGCTCACGGACACGACGACCCTCGATCACGTGGTCGCCGGGTTGAGCAGTGATACGGCGGCAGATCCCACTAAGTCGACTCCAGAGCGCAAGCACGTGATGGGCCTGGACGTTGTGGTCGTTGTTGAGCGCTTGCCGTCCGGCAATTCGGTGGTGCTGTGGCATCACAAGATTGTCGATAGCGTGCAGATCAGCGTGGGGTGTCAATTCCGAGGTTCACAGATTCCCGAGAGCCGACCGGTATGCGATCGTGCTGTGCAAAGTGCCAGGCCCGAGCTGTAAAAATCACTGTCGGGGGGGGCGGGGGGGGGGTAGTCGGGGGTGCAGGAAGAAAAAGGAAAATGGAACCGAAACGAGGTTTTTCGCGCCAAACAATATGACGGGGTTTTAACGCGGGGGAGTTAAAAGATTCTCACGTGGGGAAAGTGAGAACCGTCGTAAAGCAGTCACATTCCACACTCAAAATTAAAGGGGGACACAACGTGGCTAACATTTTTGCAGCTGAATCTGACCAGATGGTCACCACGGCCGGTGATGTCGATGGTGTCAATTCGGAAGCTCAGGGAGAACTGAGCCGAATTCGAGGCGTCGTTGATGGTTTGGCGGGGGATTGGAAGGGTCAGGCCAAGAACAGCTTCGATGACCTGATGCTGCGCTGGGATGATGCGGCGATTCGGCTGTCGAATGCGCTCAGCGATATCGCAGACAACATTCGTGCCAATTCCACCAGCTTCGATGAGGGCGAGGAAGAAGGTGCAGCATCGCTGAAGCAGGTTGCTGCCGCCGGAGCGTCGCTGCTCAATCTCTAACCGGAAATCTAAAAAACCGAAACATATATAAGGAGGCAATAGTTTCATGGAACCGATTCATTACGGCTTTGGTGGCATCAACGGTGCGGCGTCGGACATTCGCTCGACGTCCGGCTCTATCAATAATCTGCTGGGGGATTTGAAGAAGCGCATCGCACCAATGGTGGCAACCTGGGAAGGTGACTCCTCGGAGTCCTATCAGAATGCACAGCGGCAATGGGATAGCGCAGCTGAAGAGCTCAACGTCATCTTGAACACCATCGCTGACACTGTCAGCGCTGGCAGCGACCGCATGGCTGATATCAACCGCCGCGCTGCTGCTAGTTGGGGATAAGCGAGGACAAGCGGGGGATAAGCGAGCGCGTAAAAGGGCCTGCCGCCTAAAAATAAATATGCTCCCCGGGGAGGGAATATTGGGGAGCATTTACTACCGCGGGGGAGCAGAAAAGCCAGTCTCATTGGGGAGGGGGAGACTGGCTTTTTTGTTATCCGGCGTACGCAGGGTAAAGTAGCCAATCTGTGTGCGCACACATCGATGTTGCCTCGGGTCTCCACCGGCCGCCGGGGAGGAACAACAGTGTGCACAGTGGCTGGCAAATCTACACGGACCCTAAAAGGAGTCATGTTGTCTACTTTCCATCCGAAGGACGGTGACATCGAGCGCAAGTGGTACGTCATCGACGCTACCGACGTTGTTCTCGGCCGTCTGGCTACTCACGCCGCAGATCTGCTGCGCGGTAAGGGCAAGGCATACTTCGCCCCGAACGTCGACTGCGGTGACCACGTCATCATCATCAACGCCGATAAGGTGCACGTCTCCTCTAACAAGCGGGAACGTGAGATGCGCTACCGCCACTCGGGCTTCCCGGGCGGCCTGAAGTCGATGACCCTGGGTCGTTCTCTCGAGGTTCACCCGGAGCGCGTTATCGCTGAGGCTATTGAGGGCATGATGCCGCACAACAAGCTTTCCCGTGCGTCCATCAAGAAGCTGCACGTCTTCGCCGGCTCTGAGCACCCGTTCGCCGGTCAGAAGCCTGAAAACTACGAGATCAAGGCGGTGGCACAGTGACCAACCCACAGGATGTCAATGAGAACCAGAACGTAGAGGCCACCGAGGCTTCCTACGACGATGTTCAGGCTGCCGCTGCTGCTGCCACCGAGGAGTTCACCTCCTCCATCGGCGATGCAGTTGCAACCGAGGCTGACGAGGTCGAGGCTCCGGCAGCTCCGCTGACCCTGGACCGCCCGATCCAGACCGTTGGTCGTCGTAAGCGCGCCGTCGCTCGCGTCGTCCTGACCGCCGGTTCCGGCAAGATCGTCTGCAACGGCCGCGAGATCGAGGATTACTTCCCGAACAAGCTGCACCAGCAGGAAATCAAGGACCCGCTGGTCCTGGTCGAGCGTGAGAACCAGTTCGACATCAAGGCCAACATCAACGGTGGTGGCCCGTCCGGTCAGGCCGGTGCTCTGCGCCTGGCTATCGCTCGTGCACTCAACGAGTTCAACCCGGAGGAGCGCAGCGTTTTGAAGAAGGCTGGCTTCCTCACCCGCGATGCTCGTGCCGTCGAGCGCAAGAAGGCTGGTCTGCACAAGGCCCGTCGCGCTCCGCAGTACTCCAAGCGCTAAGCTTTACTGCCTCTTCGCATCCTGCACCAATTGGTGTGGCGAGCATTCAAGAAAGCACCTTGGCTTGCAATTTTTTCGCAGGTCAGAGGTGCTTTTTTGCTATAAAGTGCCGTGTGGAAAACCAAAACGCACCGATAACCTGCGATAGCTGCATTTCTTGATAAAGCCCCGTAGGTTTGACACTTGTCCGATACAATCCGGTCTCGCGACCCACTTACGAAGTGCAAGTTAAGAAGGAAGTTTCATTGGCGGTGAGCACGATTACTACAAAGATCACCGACTCGACGAAGATGTCTAGCGCGTCGAAGCCATCGAAGCACCCGTTTCGTATTCGTCGCGTGCCCGGAATTGACGGGCTGCGCGGCCTCGCTGTCTCGACAGTGGTGATTTACCACTACTTCGACAATGTCCTGCCCGGCGGTTACATCGGTGTGGACATTTTCTTCGTGCTCTCCGGCTTCCTGATCACTTCGCTGTTGGTGCGCGAGCACGCCGTTACCGGCCGCATCAATCTGAAGGATTTCTGGCTTCGGCGTCTGCGTCGCATCGCACCAGCGGCCATGTTCGTGCTGTTCATTTCGGTCGCCGTCGCAGGTTTGATCGGCGGAGATCCAGCAGTCGGCTTAACGACGCAGTTTTTCGGCACAATCTTTTTCGTCAATAACTGGACACAGATTGCCGGCTCTCAGTCCTATTTCGCTGACTCCGGGGTGCAGCTGCTAGCTCACTACTGGTCATTGGCGGTAGAGGAGCAGTTCTATCTGTTCTGGCCGTTGATCTTTGTGGCCCTGGCTGCCTTGAAGTTGTCCTATAAGAAAATGGCAACGGTCGCTGGTGTCGGTGCCGCTGCCTCATTTGTGTGGATGGTCAGCCGCTATGATCCAGACGCCGACCCCACACGTGTTTACTACGGCACGGATACACATGCTTTCGGCCTTCTCTTTGGCGCGGCGCTGGCATTGGTGCTGACATCGACATCGGCACGCTCGGAGGCGGACTCCTGGCCGAGAAGGGAACCGCTGCTTCGTGATTTCTTCGGCAGCTCCGCGCAGGCGTTTGTTGTTGCATCACTACCGCTGATCTTCCTCGGCTTGGTGCTGTTCACTATGGCAGATACCTCGTCGGTGACCTATCAGGGTGGGTTGGTATTCGCATCGCTGCTGACCGCGGCCACGCTCTATCTCGTCGTACGCGGTGCATCACCGGTGCGTCAGATTTTCGAGTGGAACCCGCTGTGCTGGTTGGGCAAGGTCTCCTTCTCGCTGTACCTGTGGCACTGGCCGATTATCGTGCTCATCCGTGAGCTGCTGGATCGTATGGAGGCAGCGCAGTATGAGGCTCCGGCGGCATTTGCTGGCATTGCGCTGTCGTTGCTGCTGGCCAATTGGTCGTACAAGAATGTTGAGACACCGATTCGCCGCATGGGCTACCGCGGCTGGTTGTCACAGTTTTCCGGCACGAGCTACGCCGGTACGTGGCAGCCGCGTGTTGCCGCCGGTCTGGCGCTAGTTGTCGTCGCCAGCGCTGCTTTCGGCATGCTTACGGCCCCGAAGATGACTCGTCTGGAAGAACAGCTCCAGCTGGCTGCAGATCAGCGTGCGAAGGCCGAAAAGGCCGAGAAGGCGGAGTTGGCCAAGCGCGTTATGCCGCGAGGTGACCAAATCACAGCAATCGGCGATTCGGTGATGCTGGCCTCCTCGCAGGCGTTGGAGGAGAAGTTCCCCGGAATCTACATCGATGCCGCGGTCTCACGCGGCTATCCGGCTGCGCCGGCCATCATCGAGAGCATGAAGGCCGCCGGCACCCTTGACTCCTTCGTCGTGCTGGGCCTTGGCATCAACCAGTCCGCCGCGGCATCCAGTGATGAGCTGCTGGATGACATTCTCGATTCGCTCGGTAAAGATCGCATCGTTGTCCTTATTAATCCCTACGGTGACCGAGTATGGATGCCGCAGTCTGAAAAGGAAGTTCTCGACGCCGCCAAGAAGCGGGACAATGTCTATGTTGCCGACTGGTGCCATGGTGTCCGCGATGATCAGTCCAAGTTGCGCGCCGATCTCATTCACCCGACCCCGGCAGGTGCCGAGGTCTATGCCGATGCCATTGACGATGCGTTTAAGCAGTACACAAAGAACGACAAGCGCATTCCTACGATCTGTGGAGTCTAGCTAGCAGGTAGCAAACTAAAAGGAAATCGCACTTTAACGGTAAGGTGAGGGTTTGTGACAAAGCAGCAATCCTCATCAAAGCACCGCGGGGCGAAGATTACCTTCGGCGTCATCGTCGGTATCTTCGCTCTTTTCGGCGTGTTCTTCGCGGTTGACTACGTCCTGAACAAGGGCCATGTGCCACGCGGCTCCACCGTCGCGGGAGTCGATATCTCCACGCTGAGTGCTAACCATGCCGAGGCGAAGCTCGAGGAGGAACTGGGCGACATCGCCACCCATCCGGTGCGTCTGCGGGCAGGTGAGCGCGCCGCCGAGGTGCTGCCCGTTGATGCCGGTCTCAGCATCAACTGGGAGGAAACCGTCAACCGAGCTGGCAAGCAGACGGCCAATCCAATCACGTGGGTTCGCAGTTTCTTCACCGAGCGTGAGCTCGATCTGGTCAGTGACGTCGATCAGGCGAAGTTTCAGCCGCAGGTCGATCGTCTGGTCACCGAGTTGTCCATTCCGGCGGTCGACGGTGAGGTCAAGCTTGTCGACGGCCGTGTAGAGCAAACCCCTCCGGTCATTGGCCAAAATGTCGATCGCACCGCGGTCAGCGATGACTTGGTCGCCAAGTGGCTGCTGCCCGGCGGCATTGATATCAAGCCGACGGAGCAGGATCCGGTTATCGGTGAAGACCAGGTTCGCGAGGCGGCTGAAGGTGAGGCGGCAGCTGCAGTTTCGTCTCCGATTATCGCCAAGGGCCGCGACAACATCGATGGCATTATCCCGCCGGAGCGCATGGGCGAGATTGTGAATTTTGTATCTCGTGACGGCAAGCTGGCCGCCGATGTCAACGTCGATCGTGCGCAGGAGATTCTCGCAGAAGGTCTCAGCGAGACCGAGGTGGAGAAGCGCAATGCGTCGTTACGCTTCGACGGCGGTGCGCGCGAGGTCATACCGTCGCAAGACGGTGTCGCCGTGAAATGGGACGAGACGATGAAGGACTTCGCCCCGCGCGTGACTTCGCAGGACGAGCGCGTCTTCGATGCGGTCTACGAGGACAAGCCCGCGACCTACACCACCGAGCAGGCGGAACACGCCACGTTCGATGATGTCATCGGTGAGTTCACCACGGGTGGATTCAGTGCGGCATCGGGCACCAATATCCGCCTGGTCGCGCAGATGGTCAATGGTGCGTTCGTTGCCCCGGGTGACACGTTTAGCCTCAATGGCTATACGGGACCGCGCGGAACTGCACAGGGTTTTGTGGAGTCCGGCATTATTCTCAACGGTCACGCCGATACCGCAGTCGGCGGTGGCATCAGTCAGTTTGCAACTACGTTGTACAACGCCTCGTACTTCGCCGGCATGGAGGATGTCACTCACACGCCACACAGCTACTACATTTCGCGCTACCCAGCAGGTCGTGAGGCCACTGTGTATGAGGGTGCTATTGATCTGGCATTTAAGAACTCCTCCGATACGCCCATTATTATCGAGTCCTTCGCCACGGACTCGGAGGTGACGGTGCGCATCAAGGGCGTGAAGAAGGTTGATGTGGAGTCGGTCAATGGCGGCCGCTGGGCTCCGACTTCGCCCACGACAATGCAGGTAAGTGGTGACAACTGCCAGCCGTCGTCAGGCGCGCCGGGCTTTACCACTTCAGACACGCGCATCATCCGAGATCTGTCGGGCGCGGAGATCTCGCGCGAGACGACGACGACGGTTTACGATCCGCAGCCGATCGTATCGTGTGGTTAATCTGGAACAAGAACCTCAAACGGCTAAAGTATTACAGCATTGACACTTAAAACCCCCAAGGAGTGGTCTAGCAATAATGGCACGTCTTTTCGGAACTGATGGCGTCCGCGGGTTGGCAAATAAGACGCTGACCGCACCAATGGCCTTGAAGCTGGGCGCTGCTGCAGCGACGGTGCTCACCAGTGGCACTAATCCGTCGGGGCGTCGCCCGCTGGCTATCGTCGGCCGCGATCCGCGTGTGTCCGGTGAGATGCTCGCCGCTGCGCTGTCCGCTGGCATGGCATCGCAGGGTGTTGATGTGCTGCGCGTCGGCGTGCTGCCAACTCCGGCAGTCGCGTTTCTCACCGACGACTACGGCGCGGACATGGGCGTGATGATCTCCGCCTCGCACAACCCGATGCCGGACAACGGCATCAAGTTCTTCGCAGCTGGCGGCACGAAGCTTGACGACGCCGTGGAGAAGGAAATCGAGCTGGCACTCGAGCACCTCCCGGAGACCGGACCTACGGGAACTGGCGTTGGTCGCGTAATTGAAGAGGCGCCGGACGGCCTCGACCGTTACCTGTTCCACCTGTCGCGCGCTGTCGGCGCCAAGCTCGACGGCATTCGCGTCGTCGTGGACTGCGCCAATGGTGCGGCCTCGCAGGCTGCACCGATGGCCTACGCGGCCGCCGGTGCAGATGTGGTGGCAATCCACAACAAGCCGAATTCCTACAACATTAACGACGGCTGCGGCTCCACACACATCGATGTGCTGCGCTCGGCAGTGCTGGAGCACGGCGCTGACCTGGGTCTGGCTCACGATGGTGATGCTGACCGCTGCCTGGCAGTGGACTCGCAGGGCAACGTCGTCGATGGCGACCAGATTATGGCAATCCTGGCGGTGGCCATGAAGGAAGAGGGCCTGCTGCACCACAACACGCTGGTGGCGACGGTAATGAGTAACCTCGGCCTGAAGCTGGCAATGGAAAAGCACGATATTGCACTGCGCACTACCAAGGTGGGCGACCGCTACGTTTTGGCCGACCTCAATGCCGGTGGCTACTCGCTCGGCGGTGAGCAATCGGGGCATGTCGTGATTCCGGACCACGCCACCACCGGTGACGGCACGCTGACCGGTCTGTACCTGATGGCGCGCATGGCCCAGACCGGAAAGTCGCTGGCAGAGCTCGCAAGTGTGATGAAGGTGCTGCCGCAGACGCTGATTAATGTGCCGGTGTCCAACAAGGCCGCCATTTTGGAGTCGGAGGACGTCAAGGCCGCCATTGCTCGGGCGGAGGAGAAGCTGGGCACGACGGGACGTGTGCTGCTGCGCCCTTCCGGCACTGAGGAATTGTTCCGTGTGATGGTGGAGGCTGCTGACGGGGAGTCGGCGCGAAAGATCGCAGGCGAGCTAGCTGCTGTGGTAGCTGCCGTCTAGAGTCAGGAGTGTGGAAATGAACGATGCTCTAGAGGACATTAAGGCCCGCTTCGCCCCAGGTGAAGCAGACATCCAAGTCGAGGTTGTCGATGATGAGGGGCGCGTGCTCGGTACCGTCGGCAAGCTGGAAGCGCACGTTCCACCGGGAATTTTGCACCGTGCTTTCTCGCTGTTCCTCTTTGACCACGAAGGTCGCATGCTGCTGCAGCGACGAGCAGAGGGCAAGTACCACTCGCCGCTGTTGCTGACGAATGCGACCTGCTCGCACCCGCTGCCGGGAGAGCCTGTGGCGCAGGCGGTGGAGCGTCGTGCACGCGAAGAGCTGGGTGCAACCGTCTCCGACTTGGAGGAGATTGGCATTGTCATCTACCGAGTCACCGACGATCGCTCGGGACTTGCGGAGTATGAGTACAACCACGTCTATGCCGGCTATGTTGATACCGATTCTGTGGATATCAACCCTGACGAGGTAGACGAGGTTATCTACGTGATGCCGCAGGAGTTGGCCGAGCGCCGTGCCAATGAGCCGATGACGCAGTGGTTCAACCACGTCTGGGGCGTTGGGGCGGAGAAGTTCGCAAAGTTCGGTTTCGACATTGAGGGAGTGCCGGGCATTCATGGTCCAGCAGCGGCGCAGGCCGCTGCACAGTCGGTCTCGGAAAAGGAAGTGTAGCCTCGTGACCAGCGTAGATAACGCCAGCGTCGATGGTTATGGCATTGATAAGGACCCGGATCTGGAGACTGGGGAGTACTACTCGCTGACAGGGGATAAAGGCACTGCCTTCGGTGAAGCGCACGCCAAGTCCATTCTGATTGGTGAGCACTCGGTGGTCTTCGGCAAGCCGGCAATCGCACTGCCCGTGACCTCCCTGCGCACGATGGCCACGATTGACGTGGTGGAGGATTCGCCGGTGCTGTTCTCCATGGACGGCGAGGTCATCAGCATCGATGAGCTGCCGGAGCGCTTTGCCTCCATCGCCGCCGCACTGCGCGCGGGCTTGCGCACCTTTGATCTGCCAGAGCGCAATATGCTGGTGCGTCTGCGCTCCGGCATTCCACCGGCTGCGGGGCTGGGCGGTTCCGCCGCCGTGGCACATGCGCTGGTGGAGGCCGTGCGTGATTTCGCCGACGGCACGCTGACGGAAAAGCAGCGTTTTGATCTGGTGCAGGAGGCCGAGCGCCTCGCTCACGGCAATCCGTCTGGCATGGATGCCATTGCCACTCGTGCCACGCGACCGGTCTACTTCAAGCAGGGGGATTTCCGTCCCCTCGAGGTGGGCAAGAAGATGTGGCTGGTCATCGGTGATACCGGCGTGCGTGGTTCCACGTCGCTGGCCGTCGCTCGTGTGCGCGGTTTCGTCGATTCGCACCGCGTGCGCGGCCAGGAACTGCTGGACAACTTGGAGCAGCTGACTGATTCGGCCGTGCGCAACTTGGCCAGGGGCGATGTCACGCGTCTGGGGCACCGCATGGATGCGGCGCAGGAAGCTCTCGAAGAGCTCGGCGTGGGGCATGAGTCCATCACCGATCTGGTGACCGCCGCGCGTCTGGCGGGTGCCGAAGGCGCCAAGCTCACCGGCGCTGGCTGTGGGGGCTGCGTGATGGCGCTGGCGGACTCCGCAGATCAGGCTGATCTGGTCAGCCATGCCATGATGGGCGCCAATGCTGTTGCTACTTGGACTGTGGAGGTCAATCCGTCGTGACAACATCCGCTACCGCCATCGCGCATCCCAACATCGCCCTGATCAAGTACTGGGGCAAGCGCGATGAAGCCGTACAGCTGCCCGCCACGGGGTCACTGTCTCTCACACTCGGCATCGCGCCGACGACAACGACAGTTTCGCTTATCGACGATTCCAGCGCCACAGCCGACTCGGGTACTCTGAACGGCCAGGAGATGGTCGGCAAGGACTTAAGCCGTGTCCAGAAGTTTTTGGATTTGGTGCGCGAGCGCGCGGGCAGTGCTAGTTTTGCCACGGTGACCAGTACCAATGAGATTCCAACGGGGGCGGGGCTGGCATCGTCGGCCTCGGGCTTTGCGGCACTCGCACTGGCTGCGGCTAAGGCCTATGGTCTCGATTACACCCCAGAGCAGCTCTCGGCACTGGCTCGCCGCGGCTCCGGTTCTGCGTGTCGCTCCATTTTCGGCGGTCTCGTGGAATGGCTGCCGGGTGACGATGACGCCTCCAGCCACGCGGTGGCGCTGCCGGATTCGGGGCTGGACCTCTCGCTGGTGGTGGCGGTGCTGGCGCCTGGGCGCAAGAAGATTGACAGTCGTGCCGCCATGCGCCGCACGGTGCAGACCTCACCGTTCTTTCCGGCCTGGGTGGAACAAGTGCCGCGCGATATCGAGCAGATGAAGGCAGCAATTGCGGCCGCGGATTTCACTGCGGTGGGCGAGCTGGCAGAGGCCAACGCCATGCGCATGCATGCCACCATGCTCGGTGCACTTCCGCCGGTGCGTTACTGGAATCCAGATTCGGTGGCGGCGCTGGATCTCGTCGCCACGCTGCGTGACGAGGGCACCGAGTGCTACGCCACCATGGATGCCGGGCCGAATGTGAAGGTGCTGTGCCGGAGCGCCGATGCCGAGGCGATCGCGGAGCGGTTCCGCGCCGAGTTTGCCGACATCGATGTGCTGGTCTCCGGCTCGGGCCCCGGTGCTTACCTGGTGTGAGGCACTTGGTGCGAGGTTTAAGAAAGAGGATTGTTGAGTAAGGCGAAAGCGGCTACTGCAGCAAAAGCCGCGGTCGGACGCGGCTGCGGCAAGCTGTATCTAACAGGCGAGTACGCGGTCATGGATGAAGATGGCCTGGCCGTCATCGCCGGTGTAAATCGCTATGTCACAGCGACCGCGACTTTCTGCGGGGACGGCGAGCAGCCGCGCATTTTCTCCTCTTACTACCCGGAGCAGGGACGTGTCATCGACGTGGACGCGCCGGATGACATTGTCACTCACGTCATTTCCCTGGTTTACCGCATTGCCAGCCGCCATGGGCTCGCCGCCCTGCCAGTTAGCCTCAGCATCGAGTCCGACCTCGATGACGCGGCAAGTGGTGCCAAGTACGGGCTGGGTTCTTCAGGCGCGGTGGCGGTGGCAGTCACCCGTGCGCTGGGCCAACAGCTGGGATTGGCGCTGGATTCGCTGGACGTTTACAAGATTGCCTCTGTGGCCACGTGGCTCGCGGGCGCTGCTGGCTCCGGCGGGGACATCGCTTGCTCCTCACACGGCGGGGTCGTGCTCTACCGCCGCCCAAACCCCAAGGCGCTGGCAGCCATGGTCAAGGCCGATCCAGTGGCTGCTACCGAGGTCACCTGGCCGAACCTGCGTATCGAATCTCGCCATGACCTTGGCGGGCTAAAACTCCTGGTCGGCTGGACTGGTAGCCCCGTCAAGACCGATTCGCAATTGGCGAAGGCCGGCGGTGCTGACGCGGAGTTTGTACGCAGTGTTTCGTCGTTAAGCGAAAAGCTCTGGCAGGCGCTTGCCGACGGAGACCACGCCGCGGCCTTTGCCTGCCTGCGCGAAAATCGTGCGCTGTTGCAGGACTATGAGCGCGATCGCAATCTCATCATAGAAACGGAGAAGCTGGCGGCGCTGGCCGATATTGCCACTAGCGCAACTGGTGCAGGCAAGAGTAGTGGCTCCGGCGGCGGAGATTGTGGGATTGCGCTGGTTGCCGCTGATAGCGATGTCACGGGCATTGCTACCAAGTGGCAGGCGGCGGGAATCCAGCCACTGCCGCTTACGCTTGCCACGAAACTTTGACCACAGGTTTTTGACCGTAGAATTTAGGCAGAGTCGGCGAAGCTGCCGATATAACTGAAACGAACTAGAAAGGGTCGGCTACGACAATGGCTGAAAACACCACCCACGACCTGGAATATGCACAGGTACCGCTGAGTTGGATTGGCCCGGTGCGCATTAGCGGCAATGTCATGAATGACGAGGTCAAGATTCCGCTGGCGACCTATGAGACTCCGCTGTGGCCGTCGTGCGGTCGCGGTGCGAAGGTCTCTCGCATGATTGAGGGCGGTATTACCTGTACCTTGGTCAGCGAGAAGATGACTCGTTCGGTGATTTTCACCCTCGATTCGGCAGCTGCTGCGGTTCAAGCGCGCGACAATATTGCCGCTCGCTATGACGAGCTGAAGAAGGTCGTGGAGTCCTCCTCCCGCTTTGCCAAGCTGGTCGACATCCACTTCCAGATCGCCTCGCGCCTGCTGTTTGTCCGTTTTGATTTCTTCTCTGGTGATGCCTCGGGCCACAACATGGCAACGCTGGCTTCCGAGCGCCTGATGTCCTACCTCATGGAGCAGATGCCAGAGTTGGGTTACGGCTCCATCTCCGGTAACTACTGCACCGACAAGAAGACCTCCGCCGTCAACGGCATTCTCGGCCGCGGCAAGTACGTCATCGCCGAGGCCGTCATTCCGGAGCCGGTTGTCCGTGAACGTCTGCGCACCACCGCCAAGCGTTTGGCCGAGCTCAACGAGCGCAAGAATCTCGTCGGCTCCATCATGGCCGGTTCGCTGCGCAGCGGTAACGCTCACTACGCCAACATGCTGCTGGGCTTCTACCTGGCCACCGGTCAGGATGCCGCGAACATCGTCGAAGGCTCGCAGGGACTCACGCAGGTCGAGGCGCTTGACGACGGCTCCGTGCGCTTTAGCTGCACCCTGCCGCACTTGATCGTCGGGTCGGTCGGCAATGGTAAGGGCCTGGACTTCGTGGAGAAGAACCTCACCGCACTCGGCTGCAAGGAGGACCGTGAGCCGGGCGAGAATGCACGTCGTCTAGCAGCGTGCTGCGCGGCGATTGTGTGGTGCGGTGAGCTGTCTCTGCTGGCTGCGCAGACGAATCCGGGTGAGCTGATGGAGGCTCACGTCGCGATTGAGCGCGCGAAGAAGTAGTGAAGCGGGTTTTGCAAAAATTCGCAAAACCTAAGGCAAATCTCAGGTGAACGCGCTAGATTTTTGTAGTAGGTATTTAACTTTTTGTGGGCAAAATTTATCTCACCCGATAATTGCCCTGTATTTCTGAAAACTGTAAAGGCAGTGAAGGCACGGTTTTGATGACAACAAGCAATGTGACCCCGATCGGTATTGATGACATCGCCTTTGCGACGGGTTCGTACTGCATTGACCTGGCCGATATTGCGCCGCGACTGGGCGCAGAACCGGCAAAGTACCACAAGGGACTGGGGCAGGAGCGCTCCAGTGTGGTGGCGTCCGATGAAGACCCGGTGACGATGGCCGCGGCTGCGGTCAAGAAGATTGTCGATCGTCACGGCATTGAGGGTGTGCGCACCATCATGTTCGCGACCGAGACCGGCATTGACCAGTCGAAGGCCGCCGCGGTCTACGTGCATGAACTGGTGGGGCTGGCTCCACAGACCCGTTCGGTGGAGCTGAAGCAGGCCTGCTACTCCGGCACTGCCGCGCTGCAGTTCGCCTGCGCACTGGTTGCTCGCAATCCGGAGGAAAAGGTTATTGTCGTAGCCTCCGATATTGCTCGCTATGACCTGGACTCCGCAGCTGAGCCGACGCAGGGTGCCGGTGCCGTGGCGATGCTGGTCACTGCCAACCCGCGCATCCTGAATATCGACCCGGTCTCCGGCGTGTTCACCCGCGAGGTCATGGACTTTTGGCGTCCGAACCACCGCAGCCAGGCGATGGTCGAGGGCAAGCTGTCCATCAGCGCCTACATCGATGCTGTTCAGGGTGCATATGAGGACTACCGTGCACGCGGTGGCGTCGGCTTCAGCGATATTGATTACTTCAGCTACCACCAGCCGTTTACCAAGATGGCCTACAAGGCTCACCGCCAGCTGTCGGCCAACAATGGTGTCGAGCTCACCGCTGAGGACGAGACTCGTCAGCTCGGCCCAACGACGGTGTACAACCGCATCATCGGTAACTCCTACACTGCGTCGGCATACTTTGGTCTGCTCGGCCTGTTGGACACCGAGAAGGATCTGGCCGGTAAGAAGGTCGCCATTGCCTCCTACGGTTCGGGTTCTGTCGCCGAGTTCTTCACCGCAACCGTGGTGGAGGGCTACGAGTCGCAGCTGCGCGTCGAGGAAAACGCGCGCGAGCTGGCGTCTCGCGTCAAGCTCGATGATCCGACCTACTACGCTCACGCCCAGGTCACTCATGAGGATCCGGGTAACTACTCCAACCTCGGCGACGACGCTCTGATTGGCACCGGTCCGTTTAGCTTCGCCGGTGTTGAGGGCTGCAAGCGCATCTACCGCGCGCGCAAGTAGCTTGAGTCCCGCCCCCGGTGCGGGGGCACCCGGGCAAATATTGGATGGAACCGAATCCCCTTTTTCCGCGCCTAACAGTTATTGAGAACTGTTTTTCGCGGGGGAAGGGGATTTTTCGTGTCCGCAGTCAATAGAGTGCACTTTTCGGCAGAGGCAGTGGCTGCCGCAGCCAGGAGTGTGGAGCAGCACGCGGTCGCCGGGCAGGCGCAGTGGCGCAGTGCTCCGGAGATTGCCACAACTACCTGTGGCCAGGGCTTTGCTGAGCACGGTGCACAGTTGCAGGAGGCCGCTGCGAGGCTGTGCGCTCACGGCAAAGCTATGTACGCGGGACTGGAGCGCCATGCACCGGCGGTCCGCGAGCAATGGCAGGTGTTCACCGATGGTGACGATGTTGGGGCCACGCAGCTCAGCGGAATCGAGGTGGCCAGCTAATGCCGTGGGTTGCGCGAATAATACCGCTGCTAAGTCGGGTGCTATCAAGAGGCGGCCGCATCAGTGCCAGGGGAGGGCTGAAAGGAATCGGCAAGAGGCTGCCGAAGCTCTTCGACAAAATCAAGCGTGCCGATGGCTGGAATAGCAGCCCGCTGTCCAAATTCGCAGAAACACTCGGCGTAATCGCCTCCACCATGACCATTGGCATGGCCTTTGATTGGGGCGGACTAAAGGGCGATGCTGCCGATGCCACGCGCGAGCGCTGTGATGACGCCGCTAAGGACTGCCAAAAGCACAACGACGATGCCGCCGATGGCGCGCAGAGCGTGGGCGACTGCGGCACCAAGGTCGACGAGATTCTCGAAGACTGTGAGCAGCAGGCCGAGCAGATCACGCAGCAGACCGACGAGATCTTGGACCAGTGCGAAGCGCTTGTCGACGATCCGGAGTTCGGCCAAGAAGCAGCACAGATTGCCCACCAGATGTGCGAGTGTCTTGTCGATTCCACAGACCAGCTCTATGAGGCTCGAAACTCCACTGTGGAGCAGTGTCTGGCACAGGCGACCTGTGACACCGAGTCTGCGGTAGTCGCAACTCCGCCCGAGCCGCCTGCAGTAGCCACCTGCTCGGGTGTCACTGCGGTTGCGTGCGCGAGCGGAGTCGGAAGTGGAGGAGGGCAATCAACAATCATGATCCCCACCGAAGTGACTCCGCCAGCTCCTGTAGAAATAGGCTCAGGCAGCGGCGCGACTGTTGGGGCATCGGCAGGTCTTGTCGGTGAGTTGGCAACGGGAATTACATCGGGCATTACTGCAGGCATTACTGCTGGCATTGCAGGGATTGCGCAGGGCTATGCATCGTCGCTGCTTAACCTTGAGATCTCGGTAGAAGTTGACTCAGCGCCCTGCGTGGTTGCTCCAGCAACAGAAGAGGAATGTCCGCCACCCGAGCCCGTGGTAGAAGAAGACTGCCCTCCGCCGCCACCGCCGCCGCCGGAGCCGGAGTCGGTGGTAGAGGAAGAGTGTCCACCTCCAGAGCCACCACCGCCAGCTGAAAAGCTAGCGCATCTGGGAATTGCAACACCCGAAACAGAGCCGGAGGCAGCGCCAACTCCACAGCAGACGGCGCCCGTGACTCCTGAAGATGTGCCCGACGCACAGGAGTCTGATGATTCTGCAGGGTCGGTCAATACACCGTCAGCAGGTGAGTGGTAGTGACAGGACGTACACCAAGCAGGCATACGGCGAAGTATGACCGCATAGGCCAGACGTATTACGACACCGCTGCTGCTGTGAGGCAGGAGTTCGAATCAACCGCACAAAGAGCACAGGAGAAACTGCGAGGATTAGAAGAGCGTCGTCAAGCGCGTGAGCGAAAGAGCGAGCAAGTAGCGACGGTGCGCGAAGACGAACAGCGTCGCCAGGGGCGGCCGAAGGGAGCGGTGGTGAGGCTGTTCGGCCGCGAGACTGATAAGCGGGCGAAACCGACTGTGAAGTCGATTAGAGGGGCATCCTGACTGGTTTATTTACCAGGGATGAGCGAATGCTCCGGATTTTCCGGAAGCTGCTTGATCAGCCACTCGAGGTCGCGGTTGGTCGTGCCCTTAATCTCGGTTTCTGGGTCAGCAAAGTCGGCGTACTTCTTGTCATCACCGACAGTTGCCAGCAGGAAGCCAGTAAGTGCCGCGCGAGCGGTCTCCTGGTGCTTCACCTTGGAGCTGGAGAAACCGGCCAGACGGCGCAGAAGAGTAGTTTCCGAGAAACTGCCCTGAGTGGCATCGTCTACTTCGCGGTAAACCATGTCGCCCTTCCACTTCACGCCCAGACGAGCCGGGTTGCCGCGGTCTAGCCACTTGTCCTCGCCCGGGGCCAAAATGAGACCAGGCGCAGATACATTGGTGGCGGCGGCAGTGGAAGAAGGGGCAGTGGTAGCGGGGAAGACACAGCCCACGCCAGAAATGATGTCGTGACCAGCTGCGGCGAGGACTGCGACACCAGCGCCCATACCGTGGCCGGCGACACCGAGCTTCTTAGGATGAACGACGACCTGTCCCTCACCGAGGCGGACGCCTGCGAGAATCTGCAGCGCGGTCTCCAAATCATTTGCCAGGCCGCGGTGGTCGGCTACGACTCCATTTTCGGTATCCGGGGCGGCCACAGCGATGCCCCACGATGCCAGGTGGCGCAGGGTGGCATGGTATTCCGCAATCGGTGTGCACCAGTCGTGTGCAAACGCGATGCCAGGAATGCCGTTTCCCTCGGCAGGGGTATATACCTTGCCGGGCAGTCCGGTAAAGGCGAGGTCACCGACCATGACGCGGTGCGGTCCACGCTTGGAAAGATTGGATGTAAGAGTCTTCAAGTTCTCAGCCACAGTGCCCAGCTTATCTATAACGAGTCCACCTTTGCTTAAAAAGAGGCAGGATGTCTCTACCGTTGTGACGATTTACGACTTCGCGGGTTATCCTATGGGGCATGTGTGGAATCGTTGGATATGTGGGTCATCAGCCCGCCTTGGATATTGCCGTCGACGCGCTACGTCGCATGGAGTACCGCGGGTATGACTCCGCTGGTGTTGCCATCGTTGACGACCAGGGGCATATCACTGTAGAGAAGAAGGCCGGCAAGCTCGCGAATCTCGAGGCTGCGCTGGATGCGGATGGACGCGAAAAGTTCTCTGGTACAACCGGCATCGGGCACACTCGTTGGGCTACTCATGGCCGCCCGATTGATGAGAATGCTCACCCACACTTGTCGTACGACGGCAAGGTGGCAATCGTCCACAACGGCATCATCGAAAACTTTGCGCCGCTGCGTGATGAGCTCGAGGCTGCTGGTATTGAGCTGAAGTCCGAGACTGACTCTGAAGTTGCAACTCACATGCTCGCACGAGCAATGGACGGCTCTGATGGTGGCTCCACCGCTGGCGACTTTGAGGCATCTGCACTGGCAGTGCTCAACCGCCTTGAGGGCGCGTTCACCTTGCTGTTTACCCACGCCGATCACCCGGACAAGATCATTGCTGCTCGTCGTTCCACTCCGCTGATTGTCGGCGTGGGCGAAAATGAGATGTTCCTTGGCTCCGATGTTGCGGCTTTCATTGCTCACACTCGCGAGGCTGTTGAGCTGGGGCAGGACAATGTTGTCATCATCACCGCTGATGATTACCGCATCATGGACTTTGCAGGCAATGAGCAGCAGGGTCGTCCGTTCACCATCGATTGGGATCTCGCCGCTGCTGAGAAGGGTGGATACGACTCCTTCATGATGAAGGAGATCCACGAGCAGGCTGCAGCTGTGCGTGACACGCTGGCTGGTCACCTCGTTGACGGTCGAATTGTGCTGGACGAATCCCGTCTGTCCGACCAGGACCTGCGTGACATTGAAAAGGTCTTCGTCGTCGCCTGTGGTACCGCATACCACTCGGGATTGCTGGCGAAGTATGCCATCGAGCACTGGGTTCGTATTCCGGTGGAAATCGAGGTTGCCTCCGAGTTCCGCTACCGTGACCCGGTGCTGGACCGACAGACTCTGGTTGTCGCCATCTCCCAGTCTGGTGAGACCGCCGACACTCTCGAAGCTGTTCGCCATGCCAAGTCGCAGGGCGCTCGCGTTCTCGCAGTTTGTAACACCAACGGCGCTCAGATCCCGCGTGAGTCTGATGCTGTGCTCTACACCCATGCCGGCCCAGAAATTGGTGTGGCCGCAACCAAGTCGTTCCTGGCACAGGTTGCCGCTAACTACCTGGTGGGTCTGGCGTTGGCACAGGCACGTGGCACCAAGTATCCCGATGAGGTCACCCGCGAGTTCGAAGAGCTCGAGTCCATTCCGGCGTTGATTGACAAGGTCGTCGACAAGGGCGATGAGTACATCGCAATGGCCAAGGAAATCGGCGCCATCCCGACGATGCTCTTCCTCGGTCGCCACGTTGGTTTCCCGGTTGCTCTCGAAGGCGCACTGAAGCTCAAGGAGCTCGCCTACATTCACGCTGAGGGCTTCCCAGCTGGTGAGCTCAAGCACGGTCCGATTGCACTTATCGAGGATGACTTGCCGGTTGTCGTCGTGGTGCCGTCGCCGAAGGGTCGCGCTGTCCTGCACTCCAAGATTGTCTCGAACATCCAGGAGATTCGTGCTCGTGGTGCCAAGACCATCGTCATCGCTGAAGAGGGCGATGAGGCCGTGGTGCCATTCGCCAACTACCTGATTGAGATCCCGGAGACTTCGACGCTCCTGCAGCCGCTACTGTCCACCATTCCGCTCCAGTTCCTCGCAGCTGAAATTGCTCGACAGTGCGGTAACGAGGACATCGACAAGCCTCGCAACCTGGCCAAGTCAGTCACCGTCGAATAGTTCGCCCCGAGTCCTTTCGTACTGCTCAATCTCCGCCTCGATTTCCTCATCCGTGAGGGACTCGAGGCGTTTTTCGTCTTCCTCCGTCAACTCGTAGACCTCATCCGGCACATCGCAGAATGACAACATCCAGTCCAAGTTTCGCTTCTGGATTGTCTTCATCTTCCGTGTCGCTCGCTGGTCAAAAGTCTGCTTGCCGACGTTCTTCAGCGGCCCTGCCGGAACGCTAGTTGCGGTATCTCCATCGCGGGATGTCCAGACTTCAGTGCCGTCGGGGTAGCGGTCGATGTCCCAGCCCTCATGCGTCTTCAGGTTGTGGTGCCGGCGGCATAGGCAGTGGAGGTTTTCGGTATCGGTAGGACCGCCCTGTTCTGGATTTTCGTGGTCATAGGGCTGGATATGATCCAGATCGCACTTATTTGCCGGAACATCGCAGCCCGGGAAGCGGCAGAATCCGTCACGACCACGGACACGGGCTACTTGGCTTTCTGTTGGGCGATAGCCGTCGACCCTGCTGTCTGCGGAGATTCGAATGTGCGTTGCGCGGGCAATCCACTCTTCGGTGGCGACTTCGCTGAGCTAGCCCACGCCGTCGATCCAAGCTGGTCCACCGCCCACTTCGCGGTAGACATTAATGACAATCTCGGCATTGGTTGAGCGCTGTGCAAGCTGTAGTAGCGCTTCAGCTTGCGTGCACTCTTCGCCGCGATTAACCGCGGCATTGCGGATACCTTGAATGGTGGCCATGAATTCAGTGGCTCGGTCACTTTCAAGGATGGCAGTGACTGTTTTGTGTTTGCCGTCGCCAGTATCGGAAATGCCGACCGTTTCGCCCTCGGGGACGCGCTGAGTGCCATCATTGCGAGCACAGTCATTGAACTCGGACACCAAGTCCCCAATCAACCGCGAGAGCGTGTAGACACCAATCATTGCTTGTCTGGGGCGCGTCGGTGTGAGCAGCTCAATCAAGCGTGGCTCAACAGTGTCAGTTTGGTCGGGTGACAACCCAGCAACACCATTGGCGATGGTGCGAAGGTGAGCCAGTGAAAAAGAATGTGTTGACTCAATAAGTGCCCTGACGTTGGGCATGCGCTCAAACATCAGCGCAATTTCACACAGAGTCGAGCACTTTCCGCGGCTAAGACCTGTTCGAATGCTGATTCGGGCGAGATGATGATTGACATCAATCTCGCGGCCCGGTGCGCAGGCATCGATGAGTTGAAGGTCAGCGGCATTGACCGCACGGGCGGCAGCGCTAATGGGATCGTCGGGTTTTTGGTTGGCCCACGAGGGCTTTTGTCCTGGTGCTGGTAGGTCAATGGGCGGCGATGACATCAGATGTCCCCCTGATAGTTCTTTGTCAGCCGAAGCCGTGCCTAGAAATCTCCTCTAGAAATTTCCCCTACAAATGTTCCTTACAATCTCAATCGTACACATGTTTGAAAAGGGGTCAATAGTAAATCGAGGATTCGTTCTAAAAATTTTCTACCGTCGACGCCATCTGGGTAGCGCGCCATACATCGGCAGAACGCGGACGCGACGGCGAAGCTCCGCTTTCAATTCAGCGCCATCAAGCTCATCCAAAAACTCGCGAATGTGCGCCATTGTGTTGGGGGAGTAGAGCAGCGCGAGATGATCTGACCAATCGCTACCGCCGGAGGCGTTGTTGACATTGATAATCCGATGACCAGTGCGTTCTGGCAAGTGAGCACCAGTCCATGGTCTGACGATGGTATCGAAAGGAGTGCCGATATTCAGGTAGTGCGGCCCTCGCCTGGTAACACCGCGCACCGTGCGGTTGAGTGTCGCAATGTACTCCGAGTCCAATAACTGTTGCAGGCCTGCGCGACCAATCAAGCGGTCAACCAGAATACGAATAGGTAGCCCTAGTCGCTCCGCTACCCGCAACACGCGCCGGGCACCCCACGCACTGGTGCCATGGTGATTTCCCGCAAGCGAGATAACTGCTCGCACGGGGCTGTTGTCGGCAGCAAACTGTTCGGCTTCTTCTTCGCTAAGCCCCCGGGCAAGAGCGTCGTCGTAAAGCGAATCGATCGTTGCGTTGGCGTAGCTGCGGCAGTGCAGTCCGCCCTGCGAGTGCCCGATGAGGTCGATGCGGGAGAGGTTGAGGTGGGTGCGGAAGCGGTTGAGAAGTTCGGTGACCTCGTCAAACGCCTCGCCCAAGTCAGCTGTGCCCTTGACGCTGCGCAGATGGCTGACCAGCGCGCCAGAGTCGGTGCCGTAGTCCAGTGTGAACACCGGGCGATGCCTGGCGAGAAACGGTCCAAGCATGGCAAACGCATTAAATGAGTTCATCCACGTGCCGTGGACCAGCACAATTGGCGTGCGATTTTCATAGCCGTCGAGATTCGCCGTGATGGTGCCATCAAGAATTTCGCGGATGTCCTGCACACCATGGGGCAACCATTCGGGATGACGAAGCGAGCGCAGGTATGCCAGCGGAAAAGTTCGCAGCCTGGGGCCGGGAATGCGCGTGCTGTTGGGGTAGTCATCCATAGGGGCTAATCGTAGGCTGGTGGCATGACGTACTGCTATACAGCTGCCGAAATTCGTGCTGCAGAACAACCTTATTTGGATGCACAAACGCGTGACGACGAACTGATGCGCCACGCAGCCGCGGCTGTGAGCCAGGCCGCCGAGCGGATGCTCTCTGAAGCTACCCCGGAACCTGGTCAAGGTCGCGTGCTGCTGCTGGTCGGCTCCGGCGGCAATGGCGGTGACGCGCTGTATGCAGGGCGGGACTTGTCCTCTGACGGGCATGGTGTCGATGCGGTGTTGCTGGGCTCCAAGCCACACGACCGGGCATTGAAGGCCTTTGAGCTTGCCGGTGGGCGAGTGCTGCCACTCGGTGGGCAAGGACGTGACCGTGAGGCGGATTTGTCGAAGATTTTGTGGGCAATCAGCGACGAATATGCACTGATCATCGACGGCATCGTAGGCCTTGGCGGCCACGGTGCCCTGCGCGAAGAGGCCGCCTGGCTGGTGCGTGAGGCACACCTGGGAGGCGTGCCCATGCTCGCCGTTGACGTGCCCAGCGGCGTTGAAGCGGACACCGGGCGCACCTTTGATCCACCGGAGCAGACTCTCAACCCTGACCCGGACTTGCCAGAGGGCGAAAACCCATATCTGCCGTCCCATGTCACGGCTGCCGTGACTGTGACCTTCGGCGGGCTGCGCTACGCCCATGCGCTCTCGGAGGCCTGCGGTGACGTGGAATTACATGAAATTTCCCTCGACTGCTTCTCGCCCGAGCTTCCAGGACTGGGGCAGACGCTGTACGAGAATGCGGCCTACAATCACGCCCCGACCGTGGAGCTCTTTGAGGCTCTCAGCGCTGATTTCCCGCTGATCTCCAACCACATGACCGAGCTCGAACCCGGCGCTCACGATCACAAGTACTCCACCGGGGTCACCGGTATCGCCGCAGGCAGTGAGAAGTATCCAGGAGCTGGCGTGCTGTGCGCGACGGCGGCGGTGCGCGCCACCAGCCCGGCGGTCATCTACGTCGGTGATCAGGCCGCGCGTGCTCGCATCACCACGGCGCTGCCGACGGTTATCGCAAAGCCGGACACCGTGGCGCGTAGCGAGGTACGCGTTGACGCCTGGGTTGTCGGCCCGGGTCGCGGCACCGATGAGCAGGCAGCCGCTGAGCTGCGTGACATTCTTGCCACCGACAAGCCCGTGGTAATCGACGCCGACGCGCTGACTCTGCTCGCAGGCGACGAGAGTCTGCAACAGCTCGTCCGGGACCGCGGTGAAAACCGGCAGCTGCGCACAATTCTTACGCCGCACGCCGGCGAGTTCGAGCGACTGACCGGCAAGAAGGTCACCAATGCAATCACCGATGCCCGTGAGCTCGCGGAGACGCTCCACTGCGAGGTACTCCTTAAAGGGCGGCGCACCGTCATCGCCAACCCCGAAACCAACCGCACGATTGTGCTGGATGCCGGCAACTCCTGGGCGGCAACACCCGGCTCTGGCGATGTCTTGTCCGGACTCATCGGCGCCTGGGTTGCACGTGGCGCAGGTCTTTACCTACCAGCAGTTATTCATGCGCGCGCCGCATATTTGGCCGCAAGCACCGACTTTGGCCCGGCCCCGTGCTGTGCACTCGATATCGCCGAATCCGTCCGGGAGGCCACCGCATGGTTCACTCAAGAACACAGGAGTGGCAAAATATCGCTATGACTTCCTCGGCACCAGCCATCCTCACCCACACCGTTAATCTCGACGCAATCGCCCACAATGTCAAGACCGTCAAGTCCATTGCAGGGGTTGACGAACTCATGGCCGTCGTGAAGGCGGACGGCTACTCGCAGGGAGCGCTGCAGTCTGCGTTGGCGGCCTTGGAAGGCGGTGCGACGCAGCTCGGTGTCGCCACGCTTGAGGAGGCAATTTCCCTTCGCGCAAAACTGTGCGCCGCGCTTGACGACGGCCGAACCATCCCCATCCTCGCATGGATTTGGGATGCGGCAGCCACCTGGTTGATTGAGCGCGCAGTCGCGGACAATATTGACCTCGGTGTTCCCTCGATGGCACATGCGCAGGCAGTGGTCGGCGCCGGCCGCGAGCTGTCCGTGACTCCGCGGGTGACGGTGATGGTCGATACCGGCCTGGGGCGCTCCGGTTTTTCCATGGCCAATGGAGATTTTGACCGAGCGGTCGAACCGCTGGCGGCGCTGCATAAGGAGGGCGCTCTGCGCATCACCGGTGCATTCACGCACTTTGCGTGCGCTGATGAGCCGGGCAATGAAAGCGTCGATAGGCAGGCGGAGAATTTCCGCACTGCACTGAGTGCGCTGCGTGAAGCGGGCGTGGCGGAGATGATTAACCACGCCGCGAATTCGCCGGCAGCGTTGACACGCCCGGACTTGGCGTTTGACATGGTGCGCCCAGGGCTCGCAATTTATGGGGGCGAACCAATTGCGGGTATGACCCATGGATTGCGTCCGGCAATGCGCTGGGAGGCTTCCGTGGTGTTGGTGAAGAAGTTGCCGGCAGGAGAGTCAGTGTCGTATGGGCTGACCTGGACGGCTGACCGCGATACCACCGTCGGAATTGTCCCGTGTGGGTACGCCGATGGCATGATGCGTTCGGCATCGGGCCGCTTCGAGGTCAGTATTGATGGCAAGCGCTATCCGCAGGTGGGGCGCATTTGCATGGATCAGTTCGTGGTGGACTTGGGGCCGGATACTGATGTCGTGCCGGGCGATACGGCGGTCATCGTCGGTGACCCAGCGCTGGGTGAGCCGGGACTTGATGAAATGGCAGAGGCCTTTGGCACCATTAACTATGAGATTTTGACGGCCCCGAAGGGCAGGAGTCAGCGTCGTTACGTGCATAGCCGTGTTGTACCGACCGCGGAGGACATGCGTGAGCTCGGCGAACAGATTGGACGCATGCTCAGCTCCGGTGAACTGGTTATTCTCGACGGTCCGCTCGGTGCCGGAAAGACCACTTTGACGCAGGGCATTGCCCGCGGCATGGAGGTTCGTGGTCGTGTGACGTCGCCGACGTTCACCATTGCTCGCGAGCACCGCCCCCTGGCAAGCGATGGCGCCACACTTATTCACGTCGATGCCTACAGGCTCTTCGGTGAGGAGGGGCCGGGCTCACAAGGCGATGCTTTCGATGCGCTGGATTCGCTGGACCTCGATACTGACCTTCAGGACAGCGTGGTGGTCGCCGAGTGGGGCGCGGGTCTTGCTGAGGTACTCTCCGATCGCTACCTGCTGGTCAGTATTGACCGTTCGCGTACCGACGATGCTCGCGTTGTCACCTGGCAGTGGGTTAAGTAGCGCGGGGAAGTAGAGTGCAAAGCATGAACATTCTCGCCGTAGATACGTCGACCCCGCAGGTCACAGCAGGGATCGTCCAGGTTTCGGACGATGGCCGTGAGCTGACGACACTCGCCCAGCAGTTGCACCTGGACGCACGGGCTCACAACGAGGTGCTCGTCCCGCTGATTCAGCAGGCGCTGGCCGACAGTGGCCTGGCAGCCAACGATTTGGGCGGTGTGGTTGTCGGCTGCGGTCCGGGACCGTTTACCGGGCTGCGCGTCGGCATGGCCACCGCAGCGTCCTACGCCGATGCGTTGGGAATCCCGTGCCACGGCATTTGCAGCTTGGACGCGCTGGCAAGCGACACCAGCGATGAGTTGGTCGTCACCGACGCGCGTCGTCGAGAGGTCTACTTCACCGCCTACCGAGGTGGCCAGCGCATCTTCGGCCCAGCCGTGGCCAAGCCCGCAGATGTCATCGGACTTATCACGGCAGAAATCCCGGACTTCGCCCCTGTGCAAGCACGTGGCAGCGTCAAGCACATTGAGCAGATTGACGGCCTCAACCTGCAGGACACTGAGGTTGTCGAGGTGCTTCCCACTCCGGAATCGTTGGTACGAGTCGCAGACCTCGATGCCACCCCGAGCCCGTTGGTGCCGCTGTATCTGCGCAGGCCGGATGCGGTTGTCCCGAAGGCTATGCGATGAGCGTCGTAAAGCTTGTGCGTCTCGGCCCACCTGCGGCGAAGGCGTGTGCGGCGATTGAGGCGGAGCTCTTCGCCGGCGACGATCCGTGGCCCGAGAATGCGTTTGCGGCGGAGCTGTCGGCGCCCAATAATTTCTACGTCGGCATTGCGGACGGCGATGAGCTGTGCGGGTATGCGGGAATCACGAAGCTGGGTCCGACGGGCGATGCCGAGTATGAGATTCACACCATCGGTGTGGCGGAGAAGTGGCAGCGGCGTGGGTTTGGTGCGCAGCTGATGGACGCGCTGATGGCGGCAGTGGCGGAGGACCCGGGGCCGGTGTATCTGGAAGTGCGCACGGACAATGAGCCGGCGATTGCGATGTATCGTGCCTACGGTTTTGAAAATATGGGACTGCGGAAGAACTACTATCCAGGCTCTGGCGCCGACGCGTACACGATGTTTCGCCCCGCTAAATGTTGACGGAGTGACAAAACCACGTTAGACCGGAGGCATGGCAAAAACCTTCGCACAGCAGCTCGTAGAAACCCTAGAGAGTCAGGGGGTCAAGCGAATCTTCGGACTCGTCGGAGATAGCTTGAACCCCGTAGTCGACGCGGTTCGTGAATCCTCCATCGAGTGGGTTCACGTCCGCAATGAAGAAGCCGCGGCGTTTGCCGCTGGTGCGGAATCCCTCGTCACCGGTGAGCTAGCCGTCTGCGCGGCCTCCTGTGGGCCGGGTAATACCCACCTTATTCAGGGACTTTATGATTCCCACCGCAACGGTGCCAAGGTCTTGGCAATCGCCTCGCATATTCCGTCGCGGCAGATTGGTTCCAATTTCTTCCAGGAGACGCATCCGGAGCAGATTTTCAACGAGTGCTCCGGCTACTGCGAGATGGTGCACTCTGCCGAGCAGGGCAGCGTTATCCTGCACCACGCCATTCAGTCGACGATGACCGGACACGGTGTCTCCGTGTTGGTACTGCCCGGCGATGTCAGCACGCACGAAGTCGAAAGCGATGAATTTGTCTCGTCCACCATCAGCAGTGGTCGTCCGGTTCTGTTCCCGGACGCTGGTCAGGCGGCAATGCTTGCCGACGCCATCAACGAGGCCGACACCGTCACTCTTTTCTGTGGCGCAGGTGTGAAGGATGCCCGCGAACAGGTTCTCAAACTCGCGGAGAAGATTAAGTCGCCGGTGGGTCATGCCCTCGGCGGCAAGATGTACATCCAGTACGACAACCCCTTTGACGTGGGCATGTCCGGGCTCCTTGGCTATGGCGCCTGCCACGATGCGTCCAATGACGCTGACCTGCTGATTCTGCTGGGCACGGACTTCCCGTACAACGACTTTTTGCCCAGCAAGAATGTGGCGCAGGTCGATATCGACGGTCGCGCCATTGGCCGCCGCACTACGGTGAAGTACCCAGTGGTCGGCGATGTGGCCGCCACCATCGAGACCATCCTGCCGTACGTCGAGGAAAAGACCGATCGCTCCTTCCTGGACAAGCAGCTGCGCAACCATGAGCGCCTGCTCAGCCAGGTCATTGAGGCCTACACCAGCAACGTTGAGAAGATGTTGCCGATTCACCCGGAGTACGTCGCCGATTTGATTGACAAGTACGCCGATGACGATGCCATCTTCACCGTCGATACCGGTATGTGCAATGTCTGGGCCGCCCGCTATGTCACCCCGAACGGCAAGCGTGAGCAGCTCGGTTCTTTCCGTCACGGCACCATGGCCAATGCGTTGCCACATGCAATTGGTGCGCAGGCAGCGGACCGAAACCGACAGGTGATTTCCTTCAACGGTGACGGTGGCCTGGCCATGCTGCTCGGCGAGCTGATTACGGTCAAGCAAGAAGAGCTGCCGATTAAGATGTTCGTCTTCAACAATTCCTCGCTGGGCATGGTCAAGCTGGAGATGTTGGTCCAGGGGCTGCCAGAGCATGAGACAGACCACGATGGTGTCGACTACGCAGGTATCGCCAAGGCACTGGGGATCAAGACCATCCGGATTGAGGATCCGGCCGATGCTCCACGCCTGATTCAGGAGGCGCTGGCCTATGACGGTCCGGTGCTGGTCGATATGATTACCGATCCGAACGCGCTGTCGATCCCGGCCAATATCACCTGGGACATGCTGATGGGCTTCTCCAAGGCGGCTACGCGCACGGTCTTCGGTGGTGGCGTCGGCCAGATGATTGATATGGCGCGCTCCAACCTGCGCAATATCCCGCGTCCGTAACTCTCGACCCCGACGCTGGCGGGTAACGGGGGTAGCACATTCGAGATGCGCGAGCGGGTGCGGTGCGGTACCTCTAACCACATGATTAAAGGTTTTCTGGTCAACCCTGACCTGACGCACCGCACCATCGAGTTTGAGCTGGATGCCGCAGCGACATTCCTCGGCGGCGTTTCCTCCGACCGCGTGTCCGTTGCGTTTCAGGAAGACGGCACCGATTACGCCGCCCTGTACAACCCAAAGGCCAAGGACGAGGGTGCTGAACCGAACCCGGTAGCATCCCTGGGGCGCAATGAGGCGGCTACTGGTAACTCGGCATTTTTCTCGGACCCGACCACCGCAATTTGCGGTTCGGTCATCTTTGTCGACGCAGAGGGCAACGATATCGGCGATGAGGAAATCGACCGCATCAAGGACGGCATGCGCGCAGTTCGTCACTACCACGATGATTACCCAGAGGAATTCCAGCTCTGGCGCGCTGCAGTCAAGAACCTTGGTCACCTGGAAATTTAAAGAACCCTGCAAAGCACGCGAACACCGCGCTAGTAACATCACTGGCATGACCGAGTTGACCCTGCTGGCAATCGAGAGTTCCTGCGATGAAACTGGCGCCGCAGTAATGCGCGTGCACTACGACGACACCGATGTCGCTGCCGTACCCGAGGTAGAAGTGCTTGCCGACGTCGTCGCATCCTCCATGGAACAACACGCCCGTTTTGGTGGCGTAGTTCCCGAAATTGCCTCCCGCGCACACCTGGAAGCCCTGCAGCCTGTGGTCTCTGAGGCTCGCGCGCAGGCAGCGGAGAAACTCGGTATCGATACGTTCATCCCCGACGCCGTCGCTGCGACCGTCGGCCCTGGCCTGGCAGGCGCATTGCTTGTCGGATCCGCCGGCGCAAAGGCCTATGCCGCCGCGTGGGGAGTTCCCTTCTACGGCATCAACCACCTGGCGGGTCACGTCGCCGTCGGCGCGCTCGACGGGGCGGACCTCTCCAACGCCGTCGCGCTGCTGGTATCCGGCGGACACACGCAGCTGCTCCGCGTAGAAGGCGCGGGTCGCCCAATGCAAGAACTCGGGTCAACGCTTGACGACGCTGCCGGAGAGGCATACGACAAGGTCTCGCGGTTGCTTGGTTTGGGCTACCCAGGCGGGCCCATCATCGACAAGTTGGCCAAGCAAGGTAACCGCAAGGCCATTGCCTTCCCACGCGCGATGATGCGCCAGCAGGATGCCCGCTACGACTTCTCCTTCTCTGGCTTGAAGACTGCTGTGGCGCGCTATGTTGAGGCCGCCGAGAAGGAAGGGCGTGAGTACTCGGTTGAGGATGTCTGTGCCTCCTTCCAGGAAGCGGTCTGTGATGTGCTGACCAAGAAGGCCGTCCGCGCCGCACAAGATGTCGGAGCCACGACGTTGTTGCTCGGCGGTGGCGTGGCTGCAAACTCCCGCCTGCGTGAACTGGCAGCAGCTCGCGCGCGGTCCGCAGGCATTACACTGCACGTTCCACCAATCAAACTGTGCACCGACAACGGAGTCATGATTGGCTCCGCGGCGGCCTACCTCATTGCCGCCGGTGCCAAACCCTCGGGCTACGGCTGCCCGACTGATCCTTCCATGCCCGTTGAGGAACCCGTAGTGCAATGAGCTATAACCTACCGAGTTAGTTTGCCGGTTGGGGCTGGGGCGCAACCATCGTCGTCAAGCGTGATGCGAGCCGCGAACAGCTTTGAACCGTGTTAAAGTTTTGTTAAGTGAATAAGGATTACAGCGGTTGGGAGCTTCAACCCACTAATCAGCCGGAGCCCGTTAAGCAAAACTTGAAGCGGGGAGTGCTGTGGACGGCAATTGTGTTGCTCATCGTTGCAATTGTTGCCGCGGCAGTGTTGCTCTATCTGACAATGAGTGGGCGTACCGAGCAGTGGTTTGAGCAGGGGGTGGGGCAAGAGGCGTCGCCGAAACACACAGTTACGTCTACTGCGACCGAGACGGTAAAGGTTGCGCCGAAAAAGCAGGACACCAAGAAGCAACAGGGTGCTAAGAATCGCTGTGCTCCTTCGATGCTCAGTGATAATCCAGGCACTCTGGTAGTTGAGTATTGCGATGGGGCTTGGGCTGTAATCGGCCAGAAGAATACTGGCGGGTTCGGTGCATTGCGGTGGGACGGCAATGGCTGGAGCGAGTATGAGCGGCACGGGACACAGTTGCCCAGTGACTATGCCTGCTACGACATGAATCGGCTGAAGAAGGAAGGCGCGCCGGAAGGATTCCGGAATGCGGTGACGGCGTGTACGTCGGAGAGTACGAAGGCGCCGGGTACTTCGGCAGCTCCCGTCAGCGGGGACTGTGAGGCATCGGCGTTCCCGGATTCCCGGGGAGATCTCGCGATCGTCGCGTGTGATGGTTGGTGGGCAGTAGGCGGGCCTGCGAATACTGGCGCCATCTCTGCGTACGAATGGGAAGACGGTGCCTGGCACCGGGTTGAGCCAGATAGTCACTACGAAACCGGTTCTGGTGGACCCTGCTATAGCGATGAGTTCATCGAAGAACACGGTATGACGGTTACTGCGTTTGGCCGCCTGGCATGTAATCCGGACAAGTTGACCAATTAGCATTAGCGCTCGTTGTTGTTGAGTGTTAGCACTTGCGAGGGTAGAGTGCTAACAAGGTTGTTTGACACACAGTTGTTCACCCGCGACGACGGCTGTGCTCGGCAGACCAACCGGCACAAAGAACATCAGATCACCGCATGTATGGAGGAATTCATCGTGGCGAACGTCAACATCAAGCCGCTCGAGGATCGCGTCCTCGTTCAGATCAACGAAGCAGAGACCACCACGGCTTCCGGCCTGGTTATCCCGGACTCCGCTAAGGAAAAGCCGCAGGAAGCTACCGTTATCGCCGTTGGTCCGGGTCGCTGGGCCGACGATGATGACCGTATTCCAATGGACGTCAAGGAAGGTGACGTTGTCATCTTCTCCAAGTACGGCGGCACCGAGCTGAAGTACCAGGGCGAGGAGTACCTGCTGCTGTCTCAGCGCGACATCCTGGCAGTTATCGAGAACTAAGGGAGGACGTAGCCACACATGGCAAAGCTTATTGCTTTTAACGAAGAGGCTCGCGAAGGCCTCAAGCACGGTGTGGACACGCTTGCCGACGCAGTCAAGGTCACGCTTGGCCCGAAGGGTCGTAACGTTGTCCTGGACAAGGCCTTCGGTGGCCCGCTGGTCACCAACGATGGTGTGACCATCGCCCGCGATATCGACGTTGAGGATCCGTTTGAGAACCTTGGCGCTCAGCTGGTGAAGTCCGTCGCAGTTAAGACCAATGACGTTGCCGGCGACGGCACCACCACCGCAACTCTGCTGGCACAGGCACTGGTCCACGAGGGCCTGCGCAATGTCGCTGCAGGTGCTAACCCGATTTCTCTGAACCGCGGTATCCAGGCTGCATCGGAGAAGACCGTCGAGCTGCTCAAGCAGCGCGCAACTCCGGTAACCAGCTCTGCTGCAATCGCGCAGGTTGCAACTGTGTCCTCGCGCGACACTGAGATTGGTGACCTGGTTGCAGGTGCCATGGACAAGGTCGGCAAGGACGGTGTCGTCTCCGTCGAGGAGTCGCAGTCGATTGCCACCGAGCTGTCCGTGACCGAGGGCGTGTCCTTCAACAAGGGGTTCCTGTCCCCGTACTTCATCACCGACGTTGAAGCTCAGCAGGCAGTTCTCGATGGCGCTCAGGTTCTGCTGGTCCGCGAGAAGATTTCCTCCCTGCCAGAGTTCCTCCCAATCCTGGAAAAGATCGCCGAGACCGGTAAGCCGACCCTGATCATGGCTGAGGACATCGAGGGCGAGGCTCTGTCCGCGCTGGTCATCAATGCAATGCGCAAGACCCTTAAGGTCGCTGCTGTGAAGTCGCCGTACTTCGGTGACCGTCGTAAGGCATTTATGGATGACCTGGCAGTTGTCACCGGTGCAACCGTCGTCACGGCGGATACTGGTATGCAGCTCAAGGACGTCGGACTCGAGGTTCTGGGTAACGCTCGTCGCATCACCATCACCAAGGACGAGACCGTTCTGGTTGACGGTGCTGGCACTGCAGAGGCTGTTGAAGAGCGTCGCAACCAGATCCGCGCTGAGATTGAGCGCACCGACTCTGACTGGGACCGCGAGAAGCTGGAAGAGCGTCTGGCTAAGCTCTCCGGTGGTGTGGCCGTCATCAAGGTCGGCGCTGCTACTGAGACCGAGGTCAACGAGCGCAAGCTCCGCGTCGAAGATGCCATCAACGCGGCACGTGCTGCCGCGCAGGAAGGTGTCATCGCCGGTGGCGGTTCCGTACTGGTGCAGATCTCTCGTGAGCTCGAGAAGTTCGCCGAGGAGTTTAAGGGCGACGAGGCAGTCGGCGTTCGCGCAGTTGCTAACGCTCTGACTCGCCCGACCTTCTGGATCGCCGAGAACGCTGGCAAGGACGGCGCAGTCGTCGTGTACCACGTCGGGGAGAAGGAAAACGGCGTTGGCTACAACGCCGCTACCGATACCTACGAGAACCTGATTGAGTCCGGTGTCATCGACCCGGTCAAGGTCACTCACTCCGCAGTCGTCAACGCAACCTCCGTGGCCCGCATGCTGCTGACCACCGAGGCGTCCGTTGTGGACAAGCCGGAGGAAGAGCCGGAAGCGGGCCACTCTCACTAGGCCTCACCAGAGAGTGGCCTCACCAGAGCGTCACCTCTAAATAACACGAAAGCTCCCCGCCCAATTTTGGGTGGGGAGCTTTTTGCTGCCGCTAGGAAGCAGCAACCAGAATGCGCTCCAGCTCGCGCTCACGGGTGGCCGGTGCAGCGCGGAGAATCTCATTGCGCTCAGATTCGCTGAGACCTCCCCAGACACCGTATGGTTCGCCGACCTTCAGCGCGTGCGCGCGACACTGCATAAGAACAGGGCAGGAGCGACAGATGGCCTTTGCACGGGCTTCGCGGAGGCTACGCGCACGTCCGCGCTCGCCTTCTGGATGGAAGAATGTCGCGGAGTCCTGCCCGCGGCAGGAACCGTGCAGCTGCCAATCCCACAAATCCGCATTCGGTCCGGGCAAGTGGTCGATGTACGTCATCGGAACTGATGTCTCCTCACTGAACTTTCTTGAAGCAGTGAGCTCAAGTGTGTAAGCCAACTATGAACGGTTGGTAAACCGCAGGAGACTAACGGGGATACTGAGAAAACAATTCCGTCGAACTCTTATGTAACTTTTAGAAACGACCAGGTCGGCGAGAACGGAGCCCGTCGACAAAGCCGGCGCAGTAGTCCCACGGCGCGTAACGGTGCGGGTCTGGGTCGAACTGGGGCTCGTGAACCGGGGACTCCTGACCTGAGAGCAACATAAGGTAGTGGTTCTCCAGGACGTCCCAGTTGTAGTAGTGCTCGTTGCCGCAGTCCTCACACAACATGGAAACGCCCAGCAAACCCTCAGGGGACAGGGCAGTGCGGAATAGCCTTACCGCGGCCAAATCCTCAATGACCTCTCGTTGCTCTTGCTCCGTCAGCGGGGCAAAAGGCTCATCCGGTTCGAGGAAACTCGCCGGATCATTGGGGTCACCTTCAAAGGGATCCCGCGGCATGGATGAGAAGAAGTCATTGTTCACAGTGCCTACCGTAACAGCTTTGGAGGACAATATTGTCCTCCTAATTGTCGCGTTTAGTCCTTGAGGGACTACCCTGTATATAACGTTTGGCAACCACGAAGCGATAGCGCCCCTGGCCTGATGATGGCAAGGGTGGAGCAGGAGGAGTCCATGACCAACCCCACGGGAATTAGCCTCGGCGGAGACAATCCCAACAAGATTCCACTAGTCGGCCTTACTTTCGATGACGTTCTGCTGCTGCCGGATGCATCGGATGTCATTCCCTCCGGTGTTGATACTTCTACGCAACTCACCCGTGAGCTGCGACTGAACATTCCGATTGTGTCCGCTGCAATGGATACGGTCACTGAGGCTCGCATGGCTGTGGCCATGGCGCGCCAGGGCGGTATGGGTATTCTCCACCGCAACCTGTCCATCGAGGATCAGGCTCAGCAGGTGGAAATCGTAAAGCGCTCCGAGGCCGGTATGGTGTCCGACCCGGTGACCTGCTCCCCGGATGACACGATTGCTGATGTAGATGCCAAGTGTGCTCGCTACCGTATCTCCGGCCTGCCGGTCGTTGATAAGGACGGCAAGCTCGTCGGCATTTGCACCAACCGCGACATGCGTTTTGAGGCAGACCTGAACCGCAAGGTCTCCGAGATTATGACCCCGATGCCACTGATCGTTGCTGAGCAGGGTGTCTCTGGCGATGCCGCTTTGAATCTGCTGCGCACCCACAAGGTGGAGAAGCTGCCGATCGTCGATGGCGAAGGTCGCCTCACCGGTCTGATTACCGTCAAGGACTTCGTGAAGAAGGACCAGTACCCGAACGCTTCCAAGGATGGCTCCGGTCGTCTGCTCGTCGGCGCCGGCATCGGTACCGGCGAGGACTCCTGGAAGCGTGCACATGCGCTTGCCGACGCGGGCGTGGACGTCCTGGTCGTTGACACCGCTCACGCCCACAACACCGGCGTGCTGGAAATGGTCTCTCGCGTGAAGAAGGAATTCGGCGAGAACATTCAGATCATCGGTGGCAACCTCGCTACCCGCAGCGCTGCACAGGCCATGATTGATGCTGGCGCAGATGCCATCAAGGTCGGTATCGGCCCGGGCTCGATTTGCACCACCCGCGTTGTTGCAGGTGTCGGCGCTCCGCAGATCACCGCCATCATGGAGGCTTCGGTCGCCGCTAAGAAGGCAGGCGTGCCAATCATCGCCGACGGCGGTATGCAGTTCTCCGGTGACATCGCCAAGGCTCTGGCTGCCGGTGCATCCTCCGTCATGCTCGGCTCCATGCTGGCCGGTACTGCTGAGGCTCCGGGCGAGGTCACTGTTGTCAACGGCAAGCAGTACAAGATGTACCGCGGCATGGGTTCGCTCGGCGCTATGCAGGGCCGTGGTCTGACTGGTGAGAAGCGCTCCTACTCCAAGGACCGCTACTTCCAGGCCGATGTCAAGAGCGAAGAGAAGCTTGTTCCGGAGGGCATTGAGGGGCGTGTTCCGTTCCGCGGCAACATCGACTCCATCATTCACCAGCTGGTTGGCGGCCTGCGAGCAGCAATGGGCTACACCGGCTCTGCAACCGTCGAGCAGCTGCACGACGCACAGTTTGTTCAGATCACCGCTGCCGGTCTGCGCGAGTCGCACCCGCACGACATTCAGATGACTGTTGAAGCGCCGAACTACTACCAGCGCTAAACTTCAGTAAGTCGAGTTTTATTCCACGGAAAGGGCATGTGAGAAGAGCTCATGCGCGACATCGTTGAAATCGGTATTGGCCGCGAGGCACGCCGTACCTACGAGCTGGATGATATTGCCATCGTTCCAACCCGTCGTACGCGGTCGTCCAAGGACGTTGATACCTCCTGGCGTATTGATGCCTATGATTTCGAGATCCCGATGATGATGCATCCGACGGATGCCATCGCTAGTCCGGAATCTGTCGCAGAGTTCGCTCGTTTGGGTGGTCTCGCAGTTCTTAATGCTGAGGGCATCTGGGCTCGACATGCTGATGCAGGCGACAAGATTGCAGAGCTGATTCAGGTGGCTAAGAACGCCACCACCAAGCTCGACTTTGAGGCTGCTAACCGCAAGCTGCAGGAGCTGCACTCCGCTCCAATCAACACCGAGCTGTTGGTCGAGCGCATCAAGGAGATTCGCGCAACCGGTGCCATCACCGCAGTGCGCGTCTCTCCGCAGCATGCTCGTGAGTTGGCTCCGCTGGCTATTAAGGCCGGCATTGACCTGCTGGTTATTCAGGGCACTCTGATTTCCGCAGAGCACGTCACCGCACAGGGTGAGCCGTTGAATCTCAAGGACTTCATCGGCAGCCTGGACGTGCCGGTCATTGTCGGCGGTGTCGTTGACTACCAGACCGCGCTGCACATGATGCGCACCGGCGCTGCTGGTGTGATTGTGGGCACGGGCTTTACGACGTCGCCGGATGCGCTGGGCATCGATGTGCCAATGGCGACCGCCATCGCAGATGCCGCAGCTGCTCGGAAGGACTACCTGGATGAGACCGAGGGCCGCTACGTCCACATCATTGCGGACGGCGGTATTGAGACTGCCGGTGACATCGCCAAGGCAATCGCCTGTGGCGCTGATGCGGTAGCACTTTCCAGCGTTTTGGCAGGTACCACGGAAGCCCCGGGGCAGGGCTACGCCTGGCCGTCGGTGGCCGCGCACCCGATGTACCCGCGCGGCGCTGTCTGGCCGGTCGTTGAGGATGAAAAGGAACTGGTCAGCCTTGAAGAGGCACTGTTTGGTCCATCAGCTTCGCCACTGGGCGACCGCAACCTGGCCGGCGGCCTTCGCCGTGCCATGGCAAAGTGTGGCTTCACTGATTTGAAGTCCTTCCACCGCGTCGAGCTGTCGGTTCGCCCAAAGGGGTTCTAGCGTAAAAAGTCGTCGGTTAGTTTTTTCGTAAAACTACCTCGCTGAGAAGTCACCTTCACTTAGGGTTATAAACATATGTTCCGGACATGTGTTACATGCCCTCAGAGAAGGTGACTTTTTCATGAGTAAACAGCGCGATTTCGACGTCGTCATCGTAGGCTCCGGCTTTGGCGGTTCCATTTCCGCATTGCGTCTTACAGAGAAGGGCTATCGGGTAGCCGTCTTGGAGGCTGGTCGTCGGTTCGAAGATAAGGACTTTGCCAAGACCAGTTGGCGCCTGCACAAGTATGTCTGGGCGCCGAAGCTCGGCCTTTTCGGCGTGCAGCGCGTGCATCTTCTCAAAGATGTCATGATCCTCGCGGGAGCCGGTGTCGGCGGCGGTTCGCTGAATTACGCAAACACCCTGTACAAGCCAGGTCCGGAGTACTTCCAGCACCGTCAGTGGGCACACATCACCGACTGGGAGTCGGAGTTGAGCCCGCACTATGACAACGCGTCTCGGATGCTCGGCGTCGTCACCAATCCTTCCACTACGCCTGCCGACGTTGTCATGCGTGAGGTGGCCGAGGACATGGGCGTTGGACATACCTTCCGCTCCACTCCGGTGGGTGTTTTCTTCGGTGCCAAGACCGGCGGTGAAGGAGCACCTGGTGAGACGGTGTCCGACCCGTACTTCGGCGGTGTTGGCCCAGACCGCACGGCCTGTACTGAATGTGGCGAATGCATGACCGGTTGCCGTCACAACGCAAAGAACACCCTGGTCAAGAACTATCTCTACCTGGCCGAAAAGGCCGGAGCGCAGGTCTTTGACCGCACGACGGTCACTGCACTGCACCCACAGGCCGATGGCTCTTGGGAAGTGGACACTGAACGCACCGGTCGTTGGGTAGCCAAGGGCAAGCAGACGTTCACGGCAAAGCGCGTCATCGTCGCTGCCGGGTCGTGGGGAACGCAAAACCTGTTGCACCGTCAGAAGGTCGATGGCCACCTGCCACTGTTGCCCAACACACTGGGGCGGTTGACTCGTACCAACTCCGAGGCCATCTTGGGCGCGATGGGCACCAAGGTCGATCCGGACAATGACTTCTCCAATGGTGTGGCCATCACCTCGTCGTTCTTCCCGGAGGAAGATACGCACATTGAGCCGGTTCGCTATGGCAAGGGGTCCAATGCCATTGCTCTGCTGCAGACGATTATGACCGATGGCGGTACCGGTACTCCGCGGTGGGTAAAGGCGCTGGGATCCGTCGTAAAGCACCCGAGTTATGTTCTGCAGCTGGTGAACTTACGGAAGTGGTCGCAGCGTACGGTGATTTCACTGGTGATGCAGAACCGCGATAACTCGATTACGACGTACCTGCAGAAGTTCGGCCCGGTGCGATTCCTGATGAGTAAGCAGGGCGAGGGCGAGCCGAATCCGACGTGGATTCCGTCGGGTAATGAAGCGACGCGGCGTGCGGCGAAGAAGCTCAATGAACGCGGGCGCAATGGTCGTGTGCTGGCGGGCGGAACGATTAGTGAGCTGGCAAATATCCCACTGACCGCGCACTTTATTGGAGGCGCAACGATTTCGGACTCGCCGGAGACGGGGGTTGTCGATCCGTACCTGCGCGTCTGGGGCTACCCGACGCTGTCGATTCACGACGGCTCGGCAATGGCGGCCAACCCAGGTGTCAACCCGTCGCTGTCGATTTCCGCGAATGCCGAGCGTGCGACCTCGCTGTGGCCGAACAAGGGCGAGAAAGATCAGCGTCCGAACCAGGGCGAACCGTATGTGCGCCTCGAGCCGATTGACCCGAATAACCCGGTCGTGCCAGCTGACGCGCCGGCTGCTTTGAACCTGGGTATGCCTGCGGTCCGCAAGTCTTGATAAGCTTTAAAGCGTGTCTGAACAGGTGACTAAGCCCGTCCTCGTCGTGGACTTCGGTGCGCAGTATGCGCAGCTCATCGCGCGACGTGTGCGCGAGGCAAAAATTTATTCTGAAGTTGTTCCGTATGATGCGGCAACCGAGGAGATCAAGGCCAAGAACCCAGCGGCCCTGATTCTCTCGGGTGGTCCGTCGAGTGTCTACGCCGATGGTGCTCCGAAGCTCAACCCTGAGTGGCTTGAGCTGGGCATTCCGGTGTTTGGCATTTGCTACGGCTTCCAGGCTATGACGGAGGCTCTCGGTGGCAAGATTGCTGCGACCGGTGACCGTGAATATGGCCGCACGCAGCTCAATGTCGTCGATGGCGGCGGCATTGCGCACGCTGATGTGCCGGAGTCGCACGAGGTGTGGATGAGCCACGGTGACGCGGTGTCTGAGGCACCGGAGGGCTTCACTGTCACGGCGTCCACCAAGGGGGCGCCGGTTGCCGCCTTTGAGTGCTTGGAAAAGCGCATGGCTGGCGTGCAGTACCACCCGGAGGTCAATCACTCGCCGTACGGCCAGAAGGTCCTGGAGAAGTTCCTGTACGAGGTTGCAGGGCTTAAGCCGGACTGGACTGCTGCCAATATCGCGGAAGAGCTGATTGAGAAGGTCCGCAGCCAGGTCGGCGAGAACGGTCGCGCGATCTGTGGTCTGTCCGGTGGCGTTGACTCCGCAGTTGCTGCCGCGATTGTGCAGCGCGCTATTGGTGATCGCCTGACCTGTGTCTTCGTTGATCACGGTCTGCTGCGTCAGGGTGAGCGCGAGCAGGTGGAGAAGGACTTCGTCGCTGCCACCGGTGCGAAGCTGATCACCGTTGATGACTCCAAGATTTTCCTCGATGCACTGGCTGGCATCACCGATCCGGAGACCAAGCGCAAGACCATCGGCCGCGAGTTCATCCGCTCCTTCGAGCGCGCAGTCGCACAGGCGCTGGAGGGCGCTCCGGCGGGCGAGACCGTGGACTTCCTGGTCCAGGGCACTCTGTACCCGGATGTTGTGGAGTCCGGCGGCGGTTCCGGTACCGCCAACATCAAGAGCCACCACAACGTCGGTGGTCTCCCGGATGATGTCGAGTTCACCCTGGTTGAGCCGCTGCGTCTGCTGTTCAAGGATGAGGTCCGTGCGGTCGGCCGCGAGCTGGGACTGCCGGAGGAAATCGTTGCCCGTCAGCCGTTCCCGGGCCCGGGGCTCGGCATTCGCATCATCGGTGCTGTCGATGAGGAGCGCCTGGATACTCTCCGCCGCGCCGATGCCATTGCCCGTGAGGAAATGACCGCCGCAGGTATGGACGAGGTTGTCTGGCAGTGCCCGGTCGTCCTGCTTGCCGACGTTCGCTCGGTCGGTGTTCAGGGCGATGGTCGTACCTACGGCCACCCAATTGTGCTGCGCCCGGTCTCCTCGGAGGACGCGATGACCGCTGACTGGACTCGCGTTCCGTATGACACCCTGGAGAAGATCTCCACCCGCATTACCAATGAGGTGCCGGAGGTCAACCGAGTGGTCTTGGATGTGACTTCCAAGCCACCGGGAACCATTGAGTGGGAATAAGCCACTAGCTGGCGAGGGCCGTGTCTGTGAGTTGGACAAACTTACGGGCGCGGCCCTTTTCCGTCAGCGCCGAGTTGTGGTTGGTGATGGTGATGCGCTTGTCGGCTGCAAGTTGGCGGAGGGCTGCGCTCGCGGTGTCGTCGTCAAGCAGTGCGAAATAGGGCAGCTGGTCGGCGAAAAAGACGTAGTCATCGCGCAGACGCGCGGTGAAGAGGGCTGCGAGAATTCGTGCCTCGGGGGAATCGGTGGGGTAGGGGCAGCGCTCGGCAAAGTTGTCGGGGAGTTGTGCGGCTCGAGGGAGGAAACCGAATTGCCGCGGCAGAATTGCGCAGGTAGCGGCAATGGCGGACAGAACGATGGCGACGAGGCAAGCGGCGAAGGTCGATGGGATGGCCTCAGTGACAGATGCGATAATCCATGCCCCCGGGAAGATAATTAAAAAGCCCATGGGGCTAGCCCAGGAGATATCGTTGGGGTTTTCTCGCATTGGCTCTGCAAAGAATGGTGGTCGCGTGTCTTTGGTAGCCGGGCCTACTTTGCCGGAGTAAATGATTGTTGCGATGAAAACTAGCACCAGTGCCGCGAGAATCCACCATCCGATAGAACCGATGATGTCGGATTGGAGTAGCGCCAGCAGCGCGATGACTGCGGTGATAGCTCCGATCATTGTGCCAAGTCGCAGCGGGCTATTGATGAAACTCCGTGTGCGCTGAGCGGCATCTTGGTAAGACGCGCCAGAGTGGAGTGGTTGAGTGTGCTCGGTCATAGTTTCCACGCTAGCAGTGGCAGAGCTATAGATTGTTGAGTTTTAGATAGTTAGAGTTATGGCTATGAGCATTGTCAAGATTAACGCTATTGCCGTTCCAGAAGGCGCTGGCGAAGAACTCGAGCGTCGCTTTTCCGCTAACTCTTCAAAGATGACCAACGTGCCTGGATTCATTGGTTTTCAGCTGCTGCGCCCGACCGCAGGGGAGAGCCGCTACTTCGTCTTTACCGAGTGGGAGAGCGAAGAGGCCTACCAGGGCTGGCGGAATGGCCATGCGTTTAAGGCCTCGCACGAGGGCGAGAAGCGCAAGCCGGTGTCTTCGTCGGCGGAGCTGCTCGAGTTCGATGTAGTGCTGGACGTGAAAGCGTAAAGCAGTAGGAAACTAGTACGCCTGACCGGTTGGTGCTGGTCAGCTGAATTAGAAAGCGTTGCGCCGGTGATGTGCGGCGCTTTTCTTCACACTTCCAATTCGAACACACGTTCCACTATGGGTAATATCAAATCCGCACATCAAGAAAGAATGTTCGAGCAGGGCTTTTGGGAAGGCTACTGCTGTACTGCGGGATAACTCGGGGATAACAACGAGATGAGGTGGAACGAGAAATGACAACGGCGGTTGGCGTTGCTGCCGGGCAATCTAAAGAACAGACTATTGCCGCGTTGCGGCAGGCAATGGCTGCGCAGTCTGGCGGGATGGCGTCCAGTGAAAGCTTTGGGTTCGGCGAGGCCCTGCCGGTGCCAGCTGCTTTGGAAAGCGCTTTGGCAGGAGCGGTGCGAAAAGGGGCGGTCAGTGTCATTGAGCAGCCGGGTGCAGTATTGGCAGGTCTTATTGCGGAAGCTACCAAGACGGGGCATGTGGCACTGGTCGGTGTTGCAGAACAAGGGTTGCTCGCCGTTGCAGAGTTGGGTGGGCAGTTATCGAACATCATCTGTGTGCCAGATCCTGGTATGCAGCCACTTGAGGTGATTGGGCTGCTGGCGGAAGGTGTTGATTTGGTAGTGGCTTCATTGGCGCGGACCCCAACGCCGTCGCAGGCTCGTCCACTGCAGGCACGTCTGCGTACAAGTGGTTGCGCGCTAGTCTTTGTCGGGGCTCAGTGGCCGGGAGCTGCCGCAACAATTTCTAGCTCTGTCGTAGATGTTTCCGGTCTGGGCGCAGGGTGCGGGCGGATTCGAGCGGTGGACTACCACGTCAATGTGTCGGGGACACGCTTTCCACGGCGCCAGTGCAGCTGGCGGGTAGGAGAGCATGTTGGAGAACAAGTGGTACAGGGCAACGTGGTGGCGTTTCCCTCGCGGAGGCGGGCGTAATGGCTGAAGTAGATCACAACCGTGTGGTGGCGCTGTGGCTGCCGGATTGGCCGGTGCAGGCAGCGCATTTGGCCTCTGCGACAGCGCAGGCGGATCCTCTCAGCCCGGTGGCGATTGTGGGCGATAGCGGGGTGGCAGCGTGCTCACCCAGTGCGCGCCGCGCCGGGGTGCGGCGCGGGCAGAGTCGTCGTCATGCGGAAGCGCTGTGTCCGCAGCTAGACGTTGTGGAGGAAAGCGCGGTGCGTGATGCCGCGGAGTTTGAGCCGGTGATGCAACGGTTGGAGGCCGTGGCCGCCGGGGTTGAGGCGCTGCGACCAGGCCTTGCGGTTGTGGCAGCGCGCGGGGTGGTGCGCTATTACGGCGGGCAGGATACGGCTTTGGAAAAACTGCTCGACGCTGCAGCGGTGCCCGGTGTGGACTGCAGTTTGGGGCTCGCGGACGATATTGTGACGGCCATTTTGGCAGCTCGGCGGGGAATATTGGTGGCTCCGGGAGCCCAGCAGGGCAAGAGGTTTCGGCAGGGAATTTCCTTGGTGGAGCTTATGGCAGAAAGTGCCTTGGGGCTGCCCGCGGAGCTTGCGAAAACATGGCAGGAGCTGGGCTTGCGCACATTAGGAGATGTCGGTGCGCTGCCCAAACGGGACGTGGCAAACCGGTTTGGAGCTCAAGGTGCCAGGTGGCATGACTTGGCCTGTCATGGGGAAGTTCGGCTGGTGGCACCGCGGTCCCTGCCGCCGGGGTTAGAGGTGACCTATCAGTCCTGGGAGACACCTCTGCGCCGGGTGGATGAGGCCTCATTTGTGGCGCGCTCTTTGGCGGCGCAGCTTCATGAGCAGCTCTTTGAGCACGGGTATTCGTGTTATCGGCTCGCGGTGGTGGCGCAGTTTAGTGATGGCTCTGAGATACGCAGAGTGTGGCGCTGTGCTGAGCCGCTGGCGGAGCAGACTACGGCGGACAGGGTTCGCTGGCAGCTTGATGGGTGGCTGAATAACAGGAATCGGCAGCAGCCACAGATGGATGATAGCGGCGTGGAAATTGCTGATGATGACGGCCGTGGAATCGTCGAGTTGCGCCTAGAGCCCATGGATGTCGTTGCTGCCGGCACCGTGAAACAAGATCTGTGGCACGGCAGTGATGATGCGTTAGCCAAAGCTCGCCGAGCCGCCGAACGCGTACAGGGTCTGCTGGGGCCGGAGGCCGTACAGCAGCCGGTCATGCAAGGAGGACGTGGGCCAGCCGAGCGGGTGGGCTTTGTCGCTTTCGGGGAAAAGCCCAAAAACGCAAAAAGTGCCGGGGGAAATCAGCCGTGGCCAGGTGCAATTCTTAACCCCAATCCGGCGATAACTCCAGTGGCTGCAAACGCAGAGGTGGATGTACTGGATGCCAGCGGGCAGGCCGTGGGCGTCACCGGGCGGGCGACCATGACAGCGGAGCCAGCGATGGTGCGCCGTGGGGCACAGACCTACCGCGTGTCATCGTGGGCGGGACCATGGCCCATCGATGAACGCTGGTGGGTGCCAGATGAAGCTCGTCGGGCAGCGAGGATGCAGGTCCAGGTGACGGCGACTGATGGAAAGGTCGTTGCCTGGTTGCTCATAGGGCATGCCGGGGCATGGAAAATCGAGGGTGCCTATGAGTAGGCGATAGGTAGTTGGCAGGTAAGGCGTAGGTGAATTACTTCGACTGGAAGTCAATAACCAGACGGTTCGGGTTGCTCAGTGGGAAGACCTTGAAAGGAGCCTTGTCGCCCTTGAGACCGACAATGTACTGAGACTGCCCCTCGAAGGTGCCCGCACCGACGACTTCCTGAATAACAGAAGTTGAGGTTGGCTTCACCGGACCGGCGGGGAAGTCCTCCATCTGGAAGTCAAAGGGGTAGCCCATGCCACGCAGGTTAATGACCAGCTTGGCAGCACCATCGACGGAAACCGGTTTGCCAGATCCCTGCTGAGTTGGGACATCTTCATAGCGGACGAAGTATCCCGGCGTTCCCTCACCCTTGAGCTCAAACACAATGCGGTCGTAGCCATCGTGAGAACCAACGCGGACATCTTCGATGCCCAGGTATGCACCGTCAGACGGAGTGGCTTCCGCAGAGGAGATTGTGAAATCGCCGTCCGGTGCAGCGTCATCATCCATGGTGGTACTTGCTTCGGAAGACGAACTAGTGGAGCTGTCAGAGCTGCTCGACAAATCAGAAGTGCCAGCGGTCGAGTCAGTCTTCATTGACACCGCAGCAGCTGAATCTGAGGATGAGTCAGGCGAGCACGCGCCGATAGCCAGTCCCAGTGCCAGGCACAGGGATGCCACGACACCAGTGCGTACGCGCGAGGCACCCAGTGAGTTCGTATTCATATGCCTGACGGTAGGTGCGCATTTACGGAATTTCAACAAGCTGAAGTGTAAAAGTGCAGGTTAAAAATATTCGTTGTAAAAGTGTTGCAGAATAGTAATAAAACAGGGGGTGAATACTGCGACCTACGACACAGTATTTGGTGTCCTCTATTACGCTTAGCCTTATGAGCCAGGCCAAATTTGATACCACCTGTTCCGCTCAGGCTGCTGAGCCGCTTCCGGGCACTGCCAAGCCCGCCAAGCTCTTCATTGCCTTGGAGCACCAACTTGGTTGGTCACACGACATCCTCGATGGTGGCGTGTGGGGAGACGAAATCACTGGTCGAGTCGAGGCCTGGTTGGAAGAGCGCGGCGGCGTGATGCAGCTAATCCGCAAACCCGGCCGCATTGGGCAGCAACCGTGTGATGGCGTCAATGTCTATATCGCACACTGCACCGAAACCGACGACTCAGAGATCTTCCTCGAGCACCGCATGGTCGCAGATGTCGAAGACCTGATGACGCTGGATATTCGTCTCGGCCAGTCCACGGAAGGGGCTACTCGCCTGGATCATCCGCTGTATCTGATTTGCACGCATGGCAAGCGCGACCGCTGCTGTGCAATGAAAGGTCGCCCGCTAGCTGCGGCGATGCACAATCTTTTCCCGAACATGGTGTGGGAGACCTCGCACTCGAAGGGACATCGCTTCGCGCCGGCAAGCATTCTCCTGCCATGGAACTACAGCTTCGGGCGGCTCAGCGCAGTCGATGCGAAGGGAGTCGTCGACGACGCACAGCAAGGAATTGTGCATGCGGAAGGCTGCCGTGGCCGTGGCATCTACACCCCGCCGGCACAGGTCGCGGAATTGGCTGTGCGTCGTGAAGCAGACGCGTGGGGCGTGGACGATATCGCGCGCATTGATGTCGACGGCACGACTGCTGTCGTCGCGCTTGACGACGGCACCAGCGAGCGCGGCGGGGTCGTGGAATATGAAGTGGCCCTGGAGAAAATCATCACGGAAGGTGTGGTGTCTTCCTGTGGTGATGCTCCAGGGCCAAAGAAGGGCTGGGCTGCTGTCGGTGTGACTCGACGCTAGCCGGTAGTGCGCGGCTACCTGCGCATAATCTTCTTCGAAAGCCAGTTGCCGAAGATTTGCGCCAACTGGACGATGAAGATGATGACCAAGGTGGTGACCAGGGTGACATTCCAGTCAAATGCCTGGTAGCCGTAGGTAATTGCAAAGTTACCCAGTCCGCCACCACCGATGTAGCCGGCCATGGCTGACATGTCGACCACGGCAATGAAGGCGAAGGTGTAGCCCAGGACCAGGGGACCGAGGGCTTCCGGCACGATGCCCGTGCGGATGATGCGCCAAGGGCCAGCACCCATGGCACGCGCAGCCTCAATAACGCCGGGGTCAATGGACATCAGGTTCTGCTCCACCAGACGCGCAATGGCGAAGGTGGCGGCGATGGACATGACGAAGACTGCAGCCTCGGTGCCGATAGTGGTGCCGACAACGCTCTTAGTCAGTGGGCCGATAGCCGTGACCAAGATGATGAACGGAATCGGGCGGACGAAGTTAATCAGGACATTGAGAACCTGGTAGACAAACTTGTTGCGCAGCACGCCGCCGTCGCGGGTGGCGTAGAGCAGCACACCGATTGCCAGACCGGCGACACCGCCGATGAGCATGGCGACGCAGACCATGTAGAGAGTCTGACCGAATGCCTCACCCAGCATTGGCCCGAGGCTATCCCAATTGGTGTCCTTACCACTTACAGATGGCAGGGAGTTTAAGAGATTAATCATGATGCAAGCTCCTCTACCTGTGTCAATTCGGAAATAGCAGCAACGGCGGCATCGAAGTCAGGGGAGGGGCCATCCGCCAGCGGGGTCAACCGCAGGGTGAGACGACCGTAGGACTTCGTCTGCACATTGGCGACGGCACCATGCGCCACCGAGGCGGCCACGCCGTGGGCACCAGTGGCCTGTGCCAGGGCACCGAGGTCTACCCCGTCGTTGATGGTGATGGTGACCAAGCGAGCCGATGCACTCTGCACGGATTGGTTGAGCGAATCGCGCTCGCGGCCAATCGGAGTGTCGCGCAGAGCCGTGGTGGCAAAGCGGCGGCCAACCTCTGTCTGTGGGTTGGCAAAGACTTCGTGAACCGTGCCGGTTTCCACGATGCGGCCTTTCTCCATGATGGCCATGCGGTCGGCGATGCCGCGCACCACCGACATGTCGTGAGTAATCAGCACGATGGTGACACCCATTTCACGATTGATGCGACGCAGCAGATCCAGGACACCAGCGGTAGTTTCCGGGTCGAGAGCCGAGGTGGCTTCGTCGGCAAGCAAAAGCGTTGGCTCGGTGGCGAGCGCGCGGGCGATGCCGACACGCTGCTTCTGTCCGCCCGACAGCTGCTCGGGGAAGGACTCCGCCTTATCGCCGAGACCGACGAATTCCAGCAGTTCCTGCGCGCGGGCGCGGCGCTTTGCCTTTGGCATACCGGCCAGCTCCAGCGGGTATTCAACGTTGCGAATCGCGTTGCGCGAGTGGAAGAGGTTGAAGTGCTGGAAAATCATGCCGATATTGCGGCGCAGGCCCCGCAGCTGACGTTCGGAGATGCCGACGATGTCGGTATCGTCGAGCAGAACCTGTCCCGAGGTGGGCTTTTCCAGGCCGTTAATCATGCGGATGAGCGTTGATTTTCCGGCACCGGAATAACCGATGACGCCGAGGATCTCACCGGGTTCAACGGTTAGGTTGATGCCGGCGAGCGCGGTGACGTCGCCGAATTGCTTGTTCAGCTCGCGGAATTCGAGCTTCGTTCCCTTATTGGTCACGAGTGAATCAGTACCCCTTGGTCTGTGGCAGTGACGTTAGTTCTGTTCGCGCTGCTGCTTTTCGACGCGCGCCAGAATATCCTGCAGTTCCTTTGCTGGACGGTCAACTGGAACCGAGGTGCCCTTGGAGTCCTCGGCCACTGCGTCCTGGACCTCCTTGGTGTGCCAGATCTTGGACAGCTCCGCGTACTTCGGGTCATTGGCGTTTTCAGCCTTGGTGACCAGCACGTTGATGTACGGCTCTGCCTCCTTGGAGTTCGGGTCATCCTGGAAGATGGCAGTGTTCGGGTCAATGCCAGCGCGGTCCAAGAAGGAGTTGTTGATAATGGCCGGCTTGCCCTCGCCGTAGGCGGCCGGAGTCTGAGCGGCGTCCACCGGCAGAACCTTGACGGTGGAGGCGGCCTCGTCGATATCAGCCGGAGACGGAGTCAGCAGGTCATCCTGCTTCAACTTCAGCAGACCCGCCTGGACTAGCACATTAATGGCGCGGCCCTGGTTGGACGGGTCATTCGGGATGGCAACTTCGGTGCCCTTCTTCAGCTCATCAACCGACTTGTGGTCCTTCCAAAACAGAGCCAGCGGGACGATTTCGGTGGAGCCAATCGGAGTCAGATCCGACTTTGCGCCCACGTTGTACTCAGCCAGGAACTTGATGTGCTGGAAGAGGTTGACATCCAACTGGCCCTCATCGAGTGCGCGGTTCGGAGTCTGGTAATCGGAGAAGTTCTGAACATCCAGGTCAATGCCCTGTTCAGAGGCCTTCTGCTCAAAAACGGTCCAGGCCTTCTTGCTGGCATCCGTGGTGCCAATGCGAATGGCATCATCCGAGTTGCCACAGGCGGTAAGGCCAGTAGCGGCGAACGCAACGGTAAGAACGCCTGCGGAAAAACGCTTGAGATTCATTTAAGGGGTCTCCTTCTAATGAGATTTGTTACATGAACTTTTAATACAGAACTAGACCAAGCTGTCTTTAATTCTGGGGTTAAGGCTAGCACTCGCCCAGGTAGCGCTGAAAATCTGCCGTGAACTCGGAAGCGTCAGGCGGACTGGATTGTGATTTACAGATGGTGTGTGGGGGTGAACTCAGTCACAAATAGTAATCGAAAATATGTTTGAAATCTATCCGGGGCGTGAGTTACTGTTCGAGGCATGGAAAACATCTCGGACGGGCAGTCGGGGAAGGTCAACCGGCCTTTGAGCTGGTCGCGGATTGAACGTATTCTATCGGGAAAATTTTTAGGAAAACTACAGCCCAATGCCAGTTTTAATGGTTGGCGCGGACAACTGACAGACCCTATCGTGGGGGCGTTTGAATCGCCGACGGACGGCTCTGGTGGAACCTCCGTTTCACCTGCGGAAATTAGGGTCGAATTGCACTGTCGTTCGAGTTACTCTTTTCTGTACGGCGCATCGGATCCAGAAGAATTGGTGTCTGAGGCCATGCGTATGGGGTTAAACGTGCTGGGTCTGGCGGACCGCGATGGTTTCTATGGAATCGCTCGTTTTGCAGAGGCTGCAGCAGAAGCTGGGCTGGCGACCATTATTGGGGCAGAGCTCAGCCTGCCGCAGCGTCCGCTCACCGTGCTTGTGCGCGGTCCAGAGGGCTACCGCCGTCTGAGCCGTCTTCTCTGCCAGGCACACATGTCCTCAGGGGAGAAGTCCGTGGTGCAATACCCTGAGTTATCGCAGTTGGGGCAGGCGGCAGGCGGGTACTGGCAGGTGCTTGCCGACGTAAGCTGGGTCGACGACCTCGAAGAACTCATTGCAGCTTTCGGGGTGGAGAATGTGGCTCTTGAGCATCGAGTGAGTCCCACCGCTCAGGCGGCCGATGACACCGACCGGCTCATAGCAGCGGCGCAGCAGTACGGCCTGCGGGAAGTTATTTCCTCGGCTGCCACAGCGGCAGATCCCGCAGCTAGTCGGCTTGCTGGGGCAAAACAGGCATTGGCCGTGCGGCAGAGTCTGGATGATTTTGAGCCGTGGTTAGAACCTGCGGGTGGGGCCTGGCTGCGCTCGTGGCAGGAGCTAGCTGCGGCAGCGCAGCATGTGGGCCCACACGTGGTGCGCAATACTCAGCAAGTTGCGTCAGAGTGCGCTTTCACGCTCGACCTCATTGCGCCGCAGCTGCCACGCTGGGAGGTCCCAGAGGGACATGATGAAAACTCCTGGCTGGCAGAAATTGCGCGCGCTGGTGCACGTCGGCGCTACGGTCCGGTGGAAGGCGCTGGGGAAGGCTCCATCCAAGCCCGTGCTTGGGCGCAGCTGGGCCATGAGCTGAAAGTCATTCGCGAGCTGGGCTTTCCCGGGTATTTTCTCATTGTTCACGATATTTGTGAGTTCTGTCGTCGCTCCGGCATCCTGGCGCAGGGACGCGGTTCTGCCGCCAACTCGGTGGTGTGCTTTGCGCTGGGAATTACAAATGTCGATCCGATTAGTGCGGGGTTGTTGTTCGAACGGTTTTTGTCACCAGAGCGCGATGGGCCGCCGGATATTGATGTTGATATTGAATCAGGCCGCAGAGAAGAGGTCATTCAGTACGTCTACAAAAAGTATGGGCGTGATAATGCAGCGCAAGTCGCCAACGTCATTACATATCGGCGACGCGGTGCCTTGCGCGATGCCGCACGGGCACTCGGATACTCCCCAGGAGTGATTGATGCATGGGTGAGTGACAGAGAAGCAGAAACGCCTGGAGTTGTGCAGCAGTTGGCCAACCAGCTTCGCGGTCAACCTCGCCATTTGGGAATCCACTCTGGTGGCATGGTGATTTGTGACCGGCCGATTGCTGATGTCGTCCCTGTGGAATGGGCGCGGATGGAAGGCCGCTCGGTGGTGCAGTGGGACAAAGATGATTGCGCGGCAGCCGGTCTGGTGAAGTTCGATCTGTTGGGGCTGGGCATGCTGGAAGCCATTCACCACTGCATCGACTTGGTCTATGAGCAGCATGGCCGTCGCGTAAATCTCTGGGAAATTGATGTCACCGAACCTGAGGTCTACGAGATGCTGGCGCGGGCGGATGCGGTGGGAGTATTCCAAGTGGAATCGCGCGCGCAGCTGGCCACATTGCCCAGGTTGAAACCACGGAAGTTCTTCGACCTGGTGGTAGAGGTAGCGCTGATTCGCCCCGGCCCTATTCAGGGCGGCAGTGTGCATCCCTATATCCGGCGCCGAAATGGGCTCGAGCCGGTGACGTATGAGCATCCGGTGCTGGAAAAGTCTTTGGGAAAAACCCTGGGAATCCCACTTTTTCAGGAGCAGCTCATGCAGATGGCTGTTGATGCGGCAGGTTTTAGCGGTGCAGAGGCGGACTCCCTGCGCCGCGCGATGGGGTCAAAACGCTCAGTAGCCAAAATGGAGGCGCTGCACGCACGTTTTCTGGAGGGCCTGCGCCAAACTAGCGGCATTGGTGCAAAAGTCGGTGAGCAACTGTGGAACAAGATTGTGGCATTTGCCGCCTATGGTTTTCCCGAGTCGCATGCGCAGTCCTTTGCATCGTTGGTGTACTTCTCCGCGTGGTTTAAGTACCACTACCCAGCGGAATTCTGTGTGGCACTGCTTCGCGCGCAACCCATGGGCTTCTACTCACCGCAGTCGCTTATCGCTGATGCCCGTCGGCATGGTGTGAAGTGCGATGGCCCGGACATTGCTGTCTCCGGTGTGGAAGCCAGCGTGATCGACGGCCGAATTCGGCTGGGGCTCGGTGGCATTTCAGGGGTGGGCAACGAGGTGGCTGAGCGCATTGTCGCAGCTCGGCCATATGTTGACGCAGCTGATGTGGCGCGCAGAGCTCGGCTCAATGTCGGGCACATGGAGGCATTAGCTCGCGCAGGAGCGCTTGCATCGCTGGGGATTGACCGTCGTCAAGCACTGTGGGCGGCGGGTGTTGCGGCGACGGAAAGTGAGGGCATGTTGCCGGGGCTCACGCTTGTCGACGCACCTGCGTTGCCCGGTATGACAGAGTTCGAGCTCGCCGCTGCGGACCTTGCAGCCACGGGCGTTACCCCAGGTGAGTATCCAGTGGCGGCGCTGCGGGAGGATTTGCAGGCGCGAGGAGTCGTGCCCGCTGCGGAATTGAAAGCGGTGCCTGACGGTACGCGAATAGAAGTCGCAGGAGTGGTGACGCATCGGCAACGCCCGCGGACGGCCGGCGGTGTGACATTTTTGGGCATGGAAGATGAAACAGGGCTGGTCAACGTGTTGTGCACGCCGGGACTGTGGAATCGGTTTCGGCCGGTAGCGCTCAATTCGCGGGCATTAGTGGTGCGTGGCATTGCGCAGACGGCATCGGGTGCGGTGACTGTTGTGGCTGATCGATTGCTGGATATGGCAGAGGCGTTGGGTAGGCCCGTGGTGGCAGGTCGCAGTAGAGATTTCCGGTGAGCACTAGAATGGATTGTCATGCGCCAGACCTATGAATCTTCACTAGCACCGGATGGGCGTGCGATTGCCTTCATTGTCCGGGATAGTGGCTATCCGCATGCGGTCCAGCAGGAGATCACGCCCAATGGGCTGGGGGAGGAACGAACAGTCCGTCTTCCAGTGGAAGGCCCTGTGACAAGGGTGCTGCACTCCCCGGATGGAAAATGGATTGCCTGTGAGGTCTCTCCACTGGGTACCGAGCGGCTGCAGACGTGGCTGGTCTCCACAGATCCTGCCGTCGACGGTGCCCGTCCGCTGCGGATGGATGCCGATATGCGTGCCACGCTGGTGGAATGGGACAACGAGCTGCTGGCGATGAATGCGGTAGACGCCAAGGGCATCAACTATGCGCGTTTGGTCAATCCGACGAACTCGAAATATGAGGTCATCGATAGGCGGACCGACAGTCAGCTGGTGGCGGCAGAGAATGGGTTCGGCCTGGTCCGCGTTGGTCCGCGTGGGCACCGCGAATTGATGTTGGTCGGCCCGAATCAGCAGTGGCAGCCTCTCCTTCCCACGGATCCGGGGTCGACTACGGACTTTGGTGTGTTGCTTGCGCATCCGGGCAAACCGAAGTTGACGGCATTCGTGCTGTCAGATCATGGCGCTGAGCAGCGTCGGATTTTACGGTTGGGAATCACTCCTGCGGGAGATGTCGCGGATGACCCGGAGTCACCAATTCTGGATATGAAGGTCGGCATCGATGTGGATGTCGAAGAGTTCATCGGCAATCCCGACCAGGATGTCGAGGAATTTGTCATCAGCGAGGATGCATCGACTGCTGCGATCTTGTGGAATAGCGGTGGAGTCAGCACCTTGGAGGTACTGACACTGGGCATTCAGCCACAGACTGATGACCTGCGCGTTATGGTGCGTCGCAACGTGGAGCTGCCGGGTATGGTTGCGCGCGAGTTGTCTATCTCGGGAGATGGCGAGCTGATTTCGCTGACCGTGGAGGGGCCCGGATTGGCGCCTACGGTGGAAATCCTGCGCAATATCGGTGGTGTCATCGAGCCACTGGATGCCGAGCGCAGTGAGCGGATTTTGGCGCTGGAGGAGAAAAACCTCGAGACTATGCCCGCGCCGGAGTTGGTCTACTTTGTCTCTCAGGATGGGCTGGAGCTATCCGGCTGGCTTTATCTGCCAGAGTCGCTGCGCAACAACACCTCAGAGAGCGCTGACGAAGGCCTGCCGCCGGCGTTTATTCACATCCACGGAGGCCCAGAACTCCAGGCTAAGCCCATTCACCACGACATTCTGGCTGCCATCGTGGAGGCCGGCTATGTGGTGTTCACGCCCAACCTGCGCGGGTCTTCAGGTTCGGGTCGTGCCTTTGAGCATGCCGGTGACCGCTATGGACGATTCGCCGCTATCGGAGATATTGCCGCTGCACGCTCCTTCCTTGTCGATGCGGGCCTGGCAGATCCGGAGCGTATCACCCTGGGCGGTCGTTCCTACGGTGGCTTTATGTCCCTGCTGGCATCTGCCTGGTACCCGGATGATTTTGCAGCCATTATCGATGCCTGTGGCATGACCAGTTTTGAGACCTACTACCAATCCACGGAACCTTGGCTGGCGCAGGCGGCATTTCCTCGCTACGGCTACCCGTACCAGGATGCCGAGCTGCTGCGCGATATCTCGCCGCTGCACCGAGCAGAGGAAATGAAAGCACCGACGCTGTTCATCCATGGTGAATGGGACACCAACGTGCCGCCACGTGAATCCGGTCAGATGCGCAATGCCCTGGATGCCTATGGCGTGCCCACTGACTTCCTGGTGGTAGAAGGCGAAGGCCACAAGTTCTCCAAGCCCAAGAGTCGCGCCCTTATCGGCGAGACCATCATTGCCTTCCTGGCTGATCACGCCATGAAGACAGACCACGCCATGAATGCTGAAAAGCAGTGAAAGAAACACAAGAAATGAATTCTTCGAAGCCAAAAGCTCAGCAGGACCCCGCCGAATGGATTGGCAACCATACCTGCCACGTGATGTTTGACCGGCCGGTCATTCCACCAAACACCGGCAATGCGATTCGCATGTGCGCGGGCTCTGGTGCGATGCTGCATCTGGCCAAACCGCTGGGCTTTAACTTTGATGACAAGAATCTGCGTCGCGCCGGGCTCGATTACCATGACCTCGCCGACGTGCTCATTCATGAGTCCATCGATGAGGCCCTGGAACTCTTCGCCAGCCGCGGCAGCCGTATCTTCGCGTTTACCGCACACACCGACACCTGGTACACGGATATCGAATACGCCAACACAGATGTGTTGCTCTTTGGCCCAGAACCAACAGGGCTCGCCCCCGAGGTATTGGAAGATCCGCGAATTACACAATTGGTGCGTATCCCGATGCTGCCTGCACGTCGCAGCATGAATCTGTCCAATGCCGCTGCCGTGGCCGCCTATGAGGCGTGGCGTCAGCAGGGCTTTGCCGGTGGGAAATAGGAAAATTTAGTGGGGGCGGAGGTGGGAATAGAGCTGGCCTGTGCCTAAGATGAATGCCATGGCAGCGACAAAGCTTGATGGAAAACTCTACCGAGACGAAATCTTCGAAGACCTGACAAAGCGCGTTGAGCGTTTGAAGGCGGCAGGCCACACCCCGGGTCTGGCCACTGTGCTGGTGGGCGATGACCCCGGTAGCCATTCCTACGTGAAGATGAAGCACCGCGACTGTGAGCAGATTGGTATCGCGTCCATTCGCCGTGACCTTCCGGCTGACACCACGCAGGAAGAGCTCGAGGCAGTCATCACCGAGCTCAATGAGAACCCGGAGTGCACCGGCTACATCGTTCAGCTGCCACTTCCGAAGCACCTCGATGAAAACCGCATCCTGGGTCTGATTGACCCGGATAAGGACGCCGATGGCCTGCACCCAGTTAATTTGGGCAAGCTCGTTCTCAATGAGCCGGCTCCGCTGCCGTGCACCCCGAACGGCTGCATTCACCTGCTGCGTCGCTTTGGTGTCGAGCTCAACGGCGCAAAGGTCGTCGTCATTGGTCGCGGTGTTACCGTTGGTCGCCCAATCGGTCTGATGCTCACTCGCCGTAGCGAGAACTCCACCGTGACGCTCTGCCATACCGGCACCAAGGATCTCGCGGCAGAGACCCGCCAGGCCGACGTCATCATCGCTGCTGCAGGCGTGCCGCACATGCTCACCGCCGACATGGTCAAACCAGGTGCTGCCGTGCTCGACGTGGGAGTTTCGCGTGTCGACGGCAAGCTGGCCGGTGACGTTGCCGAGGACGTGTGGGATGTCGCAGGTTACGTATCCCCGAACCCGGGCGGTGTTGGCCCGCTCACTCGTGCCTTCCTGGTTCGCAACGTTGTTGAGCGCGCCGAGAAGCTGGCCGGTCTGGCCGACTAGTCAGAGGCTAGCCAGACTAACCAAGCAAAAAGGGACTAAAAGGGGACAAAAGTGCCTGTAGTGCCGAAAAGGGAAATTGCAAAGCGCGCGCGGCCTGAAGATCTACCAGATCCGAAGTTAAACCCGCACAGCCCGGAGACTCCGCCCCCGGGAGCGTTCTGGCCCAAGTGGGCGCAGTACACAATGTACGGCCTGCTCTTTTTCGGTATGTCCGCATTCGTCGTATTCCTGGGACTGGAACGGTGGCGTCGTGCCACCTTCATGCTGGGAATGACAATGATTCTGCTCGGCGTTGCCAGGCAGTATCTGCCAGATAGTATTCTGGGTATCTTTTCTGTGCGATCCCGCACCTTTGACCTGTGGTTTTGTTCTTTGGTCGGCGCGGGAATCGTCTTCCTAGCAGTCAGCGTGGATGCGCTGGGCAGCTAATCACAGCGCCACTAGCTGACATCCTTAGCGAGGAAGTCACGCACAATCGTGTCCACTCGCTCAAACTCGGTCAAGAATCCGTCGTGTCCCACGGCGGATTCAATCATTTCTAGCCCCATGCAGTTGCCCAGGTTACGGGCAAGGTGCTGCTGCTGGTGGAAGGGGTAGAGAATATCGGTATCCACGCCAGCGACCATCGTCGGCACGGTAGAGGAGTGAAGCGCCTCGTTGAGACCACCTCGACCACGGCCAATGTCATGACGGTTCAGCGTATCTGTCAGCACAACATAGGAACCGGCATCGAATCGGCTGGCCAGCTTCGCCGCCTGATGATCCAGGTAGCTCTCCACCTGAAAACGATCTGCAGTTCGCATCGGCCCCAATGGATTTTCGCCCTGCTGCGCGGCCGCACCAAAGCGATCATCGAGTTCCAATTCGCCGCGGTAGGTCAGGTGCGCGACACGGCGAGCAAAACCCAAACCTCGAGTAGGACTGACATCATGCTCGTAGTAGTCGCCACCATGCCAATGCGGGTCGGACTCAATGAACTGAATCTGCGCGGACTGAATACCAATCTGCCAGGCAGAAGCACGCGCGCCGACGCACATCACCAATGCCTTGCCGACGAAATCAGGGTGCATCAGTGACCACTCCAGTGCGCGGGCACCGCCGAGCGAACCACCGATGACGGCCTCCAGGTGAGTAATGCCCAAAGCCTTTAGCGCCAGGTGCTCGACTGTGACGGTATCCCTCACAGAAATAGCGGGGAAGCGAGAACCCCATGGTTTACCATCATCTGGATGCGGACTCGATGGGCCAGTAGTGCCACGACAGCCGCCAATCACGTTGGTGCAGATGACGCAGTATTGGTCAGTATCCAACGCACGTGCTGAACCCAACATGCCATTCCACCAACCGGCGGTCGGGTGATAGTCATCAGCTGGGCCGGAAGCGTGAGCATCGCCGGTCAACGCGTGCTCGAGGAGGATGACGTTCGAGCAGTCGTCGTTAAGCCGACCCCAACGCTCAAACTCAACGGTGACATCCTTGATGACAGCGCCGGCTTCGGTGGTGACATCGCCAATAAAGACACGCCCCGGCTCGCCCTCGGGTGGGAGGGAGACCGGGGTAGACGGGGAAAAGCTCATGGTCTATAGACTACTGAGTCTGCATTCGGTGCGTGCCTTAAGTCGCCTAGGAAATGGCGGCGAATCCTGCTTCGAGGTCAGCGATGATGTCCTCGATGTTCTCGATTCCGACGGACAGGCGCACCGTGGCCTGGGAAATGCCGGCGCGAGTCAGGCCCTCTTCGTCGGACTGGGAGTGAGTGGTAGTAGCCGGGTGAACAACCAGGGAACGAACGTCACCGATGTTCGCGACGTTGGAGTGCAGCTTCAGAGCATCGATGAACTTCCATGCCTTCTCCGTGTCGGCATCCTTCAAATCGAAGGACAGCACACCGCTGGCACCCTTAAGGTTCAGCTTCTTCAGGGTGTCGTGCCACGGGGAGCTCGGCAGAGTCGGGTAGTTAACCTTGGCAACCTGGTCGTGATTGTCCAGGAACTCAGCGACGGCCTTGGCGTTTGCGTTGTGGCGCTCCAGGCGCAGGGCCAGAGTATCCAGGCCCTGAGCCAGAACCCAGGCGTTGAACGGAGCCGGAGCAGCACCGGTATCACGCAGAATGCCAGCGCGAGCGCGCAGAGCGAAGGCCGGAGCGCCCAGATCGGCGAACTTCAGGCCGTGGTAGGCCGCGTCAGCCTCGGTGAAGTTCGGGAAGATGGAGCGACCGTCGCGGGTCTGAGTCCAGTCGAACTTGCCGCCGTCGACGATGACACCGCCGAGGGAGGAACCGTTACCAGTCAGGAACTTGGTAGTGGAAGCAACCACAATGTCAGCGCCGTGTTCGAGTGGACGCAGCAGGGCAGCGGTCGGAACCGTGTTGTCCACAATCAGTGGAACGTTGTTGCGGTGAGCAACCTCGGCGATGGCCGGGATGTCGAGGACGTCAATCTGCGGGTTAGCAATGGACTCACCGTAGAAACCGACAGTGTTGTCCTGAACTGCTGCCTGCCACGACTCCGGGTCATCCGGGTTCTCCACGAAGGTGCAGTCAATGCCGAGACGCGGCAGAGTCACCTTGAACAGGGTCTCCGTGCCGCCGTACAGGCGTGGCGAGACGACGAAGTGGTCACCCTGACGAGCCAGCGTGAGCACCGCAGCGGTCTCAGCAGCTTGACCGGAGGAGAACAGCACTGCAGCAACGCCGCCCTCGAGGCTGGCGATGCGCTGCTCAACAGCATCAACAGTCGGGTTGGTCAGGCGAGTGTAAATCGGGCCTTCGTCCGAGAGGTTGAAGCGGTTGGCTGCGTGCTCAGCCGAATCGAAAACGTAGGAGGAGGTGTTGTAAATCGGCAGATTGCGCGAAGAGGTCTGCGCATCCGGGGCGAAGCCAGCGTGAATAGCGCGGGTGGACAGACCCCAGTTGGCTGCATTGCTGTTGTCGTACTTGGTGGACATAACGGTTACTTCCTTGAGCTAAATCGGTTGTTCAAAACGTTGATTACAAACAATAGTGAACCAAGCTGTCTATTGCAAAGTTTTAGAAAAACCCAAGGTAAGCGTGGGTGTGAGGGTGTAAGAAGTGCTACCTAGTCCGCTTGGTACGGACTGGTCTGGTTGGTTGTGTTGGTGGGGTTAGTGGTGCTGGGTGGCGGTATGGGCAGGCGGCCTGCGGAGGGCGTGGTGTGGGGCACGGGCCGAGGCAGGTATTGGGGCGCTGAAAGGTTAGTGACTAGGTTTATGGCAGTTTGTGAGCATTTTTCGGGCGGTGGGGTCAGGCGGTCATTGCATCATGGGTTGAGGTGACGGGGCGCTGGGCACCCCCTGCTGTCAATGGAGTTGTGAACATCTCGCAAAGCCCCCGGCAAGCCCGCAGAGCGCAAAAAACCCCTCGCACCATGCGCATCAAATGCAACATGGGCGAGGGGCTATTGTCTGAAATTGCTGGTCAGGAATCCCCGAGCAGTTGAAGTTTTACTTCTTCAGACCGTCGATGATTTCGTTGAACTCAGCGGACGGACGCATGACGGCAGCTGCCTTCTCATCGTCCGGCATGAAGTAGCCGCCGAGGTCGGCCGGGGAACCCTGGACGTCAATCAGAGTCTTCATGATGGACTCTTCCTTTTCGGACAGAGCCTTAGCAACCGGTGCGAAGACCTCCTTGAGTTCGGAGTTCTCATCCTGCTTGGCCAGTTCCTGCGCCCAGTAGAGAGCCAGGTAGAAGTGGGAGCCGCGGTTATCAATCTCGCCAGCCTTGCGGGACGGGGACTTGCCTTCGTCGAGCAGGGTAGCGGTTGCCTTGTCCAGTGCGGAAGCGAGAACGCGCGGACGCGGGTCGTCGTCATCCTCTGCGGCGTAGCGCAGGGACTCAGCCAGTGCCAGGAACTCACCCAGGGAGTCCCAGCGCAGGTGGTTTTCCTCGATAACCTGCTCGACGTGCTTCGGAGCGGAACCGCCAGCACCGGTCTCGAACAGGCCACCACCAGCCATCAGCGGCACGACGGAGAGCATCTTGGCGGAAGTGCCCAGCTCCATAATCGGGAACAGGTCGGTGAGGTAGTCACGCAGAACGTTACCGGTAACGGAGATGGTGTTCTCGCCGCGGCGGATGCGCTCGAGGGAGAACTTGGTAGCGGACACCGGATCCATGATGCGGATGTCCAGGCCCTCGGTGTCGTGATCAGCCAGGTACTCGTTGACCTTGGCAATCAGGTTGCTGTCGTGTGCACGCTGCGGATCCAGCCAGAACACTGCCGGGTCGCCGGTGATGCGAGCGCGGTTGACGGCCAGCTTCACCCAGTCGCGGATCGGAGCATCCTTGGTCTGGCAGGAACGCCAGATGTCGCCCTCTGCGACGTGGTGCTCAATGAGAACCTCGCCAGCGGAGTTGATGACCTGCAGGACACCGTCAACCGGAATCTGGAAGGTCTTGTCGTGGGAGCCGTACTCCTCGGCCTTCTGAGCCATCAGACCAACGTTCGGAACCGAGCCCATGGTGGCCGGGTCGAATGCGCCGTTTGCGCGGCAGTCATCAATAACAGCCTGGTAGACACCTGCGTAGGAGGAGTCCGGAATGACTGCGAGGGTGTCGCGCTCCTCGCCGTCCGGGCCCCAGCCCTTGCCGCCGTTGCGGATCAGGGCCGGCATGGAGGCATCAACGATGACGTCGGACGGAACGTGCAGGTTGGTGATGCCCTTATCGGAGTTGACCATGTAAAGGGCTGGGCCTTCCTTCAGGTCCTTCTCGATAGCGGACTTGACGGCCGCCGCAGTAGCGTCGTCAAGCTTATGCAGACCATCGAGCATGGCACCCAGGCCGTTGTCCGGGGTCAGGTTGACGGCGGCGAGCTTGGATTCGAACTTCGGGAAAACAGATGGCAGGAAGGCCTTGACGACCTCACCGAAGATCAGCGGGTCGGAGACCTTCATCATGGTGGCCTTCAGGTGCACGGAGAACAGGATGTTCTCGCGCTGTGCGCGGCGAATCTGAGCGCGCAGGAAGTTGTCCAGGATGTGGACGTTCATGCCGGTGCCGTCAATAATCTCGCCCTTGAGGACTGGCATGTCCTTCTTCAGGGTGATGATCTGGCCGTCGTTGGCCTCGAGCTGGTAGGTCAGCTTGTCGTCGGCTGGCATGACGACGGACTTCTCATTGTGGCGGAAGTCGTTGGAAGCCATGGTGGCGACATTGGTCTTGGAGTCTGCGGACCAAGCGCCCATGCGGTGCGGGTGCTTGCGGGCGAAGTTCTTTACCGGCTCCGGAGCGCGGCGGTCGGAGTTGCCCTCACGCAGGACCGGGTTAACGGCAGAGCCCTTAACCTTGTCGAACTTTGCGCGGTCAGCGGTTTCCTCTTCACCTTCCGGCTGGGACTTGTACTTCGGGATGTCGTAGCCCTTTTCCTGCAGCTCAGCGACAGCGCGCTTGATCTGTGGAACCGAAGCGGAGATGTTCGGCAGCTTGATGATGTTGGCGTGCGGTTCCTTAACCAGCTCGCCGAGGGCGCCAAGGGCATCCTCTACCTTCTGGTCGTCAGAGAGACGCTCCGGGAACTGAGCCAGAATACGGCCAGCGAGGGAGATGTCGCGGGTCTCAACATCGACACCCGCCTGGCTTGCGAAAGCCTCAACAATCGGCTTCAGCGAGTAGCTCGCCAGCAACGGGGCTTCGTCAGTACGGGTCCAATTAATTGTCGCCATAGTATTTGTCTCCTATCTGTTTTGTTCCACGATAACCCAGTTTTAAGAATTAGGTGGCGCAGGGGCATACCGCATCTCAGGTGATAGTGATACGAATAACGCAAACATGTGAAATAAATCACAAAAAAATCAGCATTGAGCCACTTTACGTTTCATTTCCCGCTTTACGACGGTCACAAGCGAGCACGCCTTTTCGAGAACAAAAACCGCACCGAAGTTCAGAACAGAAGTTCACAACCTCGGTGCGGTAAAGCGGCAGGCTAACTCTTAAGAGCCCTGAGGGTACTGCGGCATGTAGCCCTGTGCGGGTGCCGGCTGTGTAGTGCGAACCAGTTTCTGGCCGCGGAACCATGCGCGCATGTCCTTCGTCAGTGTCAGGGCAGTGGCTGCAACCAAAGCCACCCCAGTCAGAATCAAACAGACAAAGATCATTTCGTCTTGGACAAAGAAACTCATTACGAGCAGGCCAACACCAAGCGGTGTCGTCGATGCCACCAGGTAGGGCAGGGCACGGATGTTGCGGCCGTGCAGAATCTTGTTGAACCAGAACATGGACAACAGGGCGATAACGATGCCGAGAGTGAAGAATGCGGAGGCGGATCCGACATTAATGAGGCTGAGATAAATCTCGGCGATATCGCCGAAAACTGAGCCCAGGGAGGAATCTCGGCTACCTGCATCTGCTGCGGAATTGAGGTTGGCAAAGCCAACGTAGATGGCGGCAGTAGCCGTGATGTAGCCGAGGATCGTCGCTACGCCATAGACGGAAGCGGTGATTCTCGGGAACTTGGGCAAACGCTTCCACGCGTCCTTGATAGTTGCATTCTCAGGCAGTGGAGGCACTGTCGTGGTGACGGTTGTCGTCACCATCGTCTCGGTAACCGGAGGCTGATTCATCCACTCCTGCTGCGTCGGTTCTGCCGGTGCCGACTGGCTGGTGGTTTCCGAAGCGGACTCCGGCTGTGCAGCCAATTCCCTCAGCGTGGCGATGGTGATCGATGCATTGTCATCGGCAAGCTGTGCATCGTAGTCCTGGCGGCGAAAATCTTCGCCCAGAATCTGCCTTGCGGTAAAGGTCTCCTGAAACTGGCCGGAATATTCCGGCACATTTTCCGAGCGCATCTCGGCGAGCTTTTCGTCAAGTTGGGCACGAAGTTCCTCCGTGCTGGCAGAGGGGTCGAGGCTCAGGGACTCATAGAGGTCATAGCGGTCGGCCACAGTTAATCAATGTCCTTTTTCGAAATAAATTGAATTTTAGAAATGTTCTGAAAAGCAATTTACTCGGTAGGTCATCAAAAGGCACAGATGACCTCGCGCAACGTGTCGCCGCTCGCGAGCGCACCACAGGTGTTATTCCGCACACAAATAGTGGCGAAAATGCGGTTATGAATGGTGGAGTTTTTGGGTTGGGGAGTAGAGTCTCATTTTTCCGAATCTCACAATCGTTGCCGGTATAGAAAAGGAGCTGCGCTCGCTAATGACGTCGCCAAGCGAAATGACGACCCCGCATGAAACTACATCGCGCTCGCGTCTGAGCGCGCATCGTCGCCCTGTGCCTTTGCAGGACGACATCTCTGATACCCGTCGAGTTTTGGTGATTGTTGCGCTGTCGGTGGGCGCGTTTGGCATCGGTGTCACGGAGTTCGTGGCAATGGGGCTGCTGCCGTACATCGCTGACGCGTTTGGCCGTGATGAGGATGCTGCTGGGCGCATGATCTCCATGTACGCCCTCGGCGTTGTGGTGGGTGCGCCGCTGATTACGGTGGTGACCGGTTCCATTCCGCGCAGGCGCATGCTGTTGCTTTTGATGGGCGCCTTCACCATCGGCAATGGCGCGACGGTATGGGCGGGCTCGCTGGGTTCGTTTGAGGCCGTCATGATTTCGCGCTTTATCGCCGGTCTGCCACATGGTGCGTACTTCTCCGTGGCGGGGCTGGTGGCAGCATCGCTGGCCAAGCCCGGGCAGCGCGGCAAAATGGTAGCGCTCTCAGGCGTGGGGCTGTCGGTGGCGACGGTCATCGGTGTGCCGGCGGCGCAGGTACTCGGCCAGATTTACGGTTGGCGCAGTGCCTTTGCCTTTGTGGCGGTTATTGGCCTGATTGCGCTGGTGTCGCTGTGGTTTGCCGTGCCGCACATGAACCGCATGCCCAAGACGCGCCCCATCGATGAGCTCTCTGCGCTGGGTAACGCGCAGGTGTGGCTGACTGTGGCAATTGGCACGGTCGGCTTCGGTGGCATGTTTGCCGTCTACACCTACATCACGTGGACGATGACGCGTGAGGCTGGCATGAGCGAAAACCTCATCTGGATCGTGCTGATGGCCTACGGCATCGGCATGGTGGTGGGCACCTACATCGGCGGTTGGCTGGCCGACCGCATCGGCGAGTGGGGCATCATGGTCGCACTGGTGCTTATGGTGGTCATGCTCACCGCCTTCCACTTCACCTCGCAAAATGCGGTGCTGGGCACCATCAACTTCCTCATCATCGGCCTGCTCGGCTCGATTCTGGTGCCGAACCTGCAGACCCGCCTCATGGACGTCGCGGGCCGCGCACAGACACTGGCGGCTGCTCTCAACCAGGCTGCGCTGAATATGGCCAACGCTTTTGGTGCCGCGCTCGGCGGTTGGATCATCGCTGCTGGCTATGGTTATCGTGCGCCGGCGCTGGGTGGTGCGACGCTGGCCGTGGCGGCTATCTGCATCGCACTGCCAACTATTGTTTTCCACCGCCGCGCACAGGCGAAGAAGGCTGACCGCATCGAACTGCGCTAGGCACAGGACGATTTGCCCATATCGGTAACGTATGAGGGCATGAGCCTTACAATCGCGACGATTAATGTCAACGGCATTCGCGCCGCCGTGAAACAGCGCAGTGAGACAAACCTGGGGCTGCTGGAGTGGCTAAAACACACCACGTCGAACGTCGTACTGCTGCAGGAAGTCCGCGCCACCGATGACCAGGCGCGCAAGGCGCTCGCACCCGCAATCGGTGCCGGCTGGCATTGGGTGGGCGCCGAAAATCTGGGGGCAAAGGGGCGCGCCGGCGTGGGCATTCTCTCGCGCTTTCCGCTTAACGACGTCCAGGTGGGCATCGGCTCCGAGGAGTTTGAAGAAGCCGGTCGGTTTATCAGCGGCGTTGCCGCAGCAGCGGATACTGGCCTGGATACAGATGTTCAGATTGCCAGCCTCTACCTGCCCTCGGGTGCAGCCTTGAGCGAGAAGCAGGATGAGAAGTACCGCTTCCTCGATGCCTTCTCCGACTACTTGGCCGACCTCGGTGCCAAGGGCCGCGATGGTCACCACGCGGTCATCGGTGGCGACTGGAACATCTGCCACCGTGAGCAGGACCTGAAGAATTGGAAGACCAACCGTCGCAAGAGCGGTTTCCTGCCGCAGGAACGCGCATGGATGGACTCTGTTTTTGGCTGCTGGCCGGATGAGGCTCCGCAGGATTCCCAGGTACAGGCCACTGACAAGGAGATGGAGGCCGGTACTTTCTCGGACGGCTCCGTGTGGGAGGCTCCGGAACTTGCTACCGATCCTGTGTGGTTCGATGTCACCCGCCGCCTGCACCCGGAGGCCGACGGCCCTTGGTCGTGGTGGACGTACCGCGGCAAGGCGTTTGATACCGATGCCGGTTGGCGCATTGATTACCAGGCGGCCACCGAGCCGATGCTCAAGCGCGTAGTCAGCGCTGTGGTGGACAAGCCTGCCGCCTACGACCTGCGCTGGACGGACCACGCACCGGTGATTGTGGAGTACCGATGATTACGCAGAGCCAATGGCTTATTGGCTATGGCTTTTTAACTGCTTTTGTTTCCTGGGCTGGAACCTTCCAACCCGATTTCATGGAAAAGGTCTGCCGCGTTTATTGGAGTTGACTGGTCTCGAGCAATCTTCACCCAGCTTGAAACTGGGGTTACGCCATTGCCATCGTTATCGACGATAACCGGTAAAACCTTTTGGCCTGCTTGTGGCGAATCGGGCGAAGAACTCGAAGAAGTTTCGTTGGCAAGTGTGTACACAGACCAGTAGCCCACTCCATTGTGGCGAAGGCCTTCGCCGAGAAACAGCGCGAACTCCTGCCAGCGATCTTCACTGTTCTGCTCTTCCATCCAGCATTCAATACGCTGGATGGAGCTATGTGTCCACGGGTCTTGTTCGTCAGCAAGCTCTGGAATTAGCTCCGAAATCCATCGCCTCACCACATCGCAGGCTCGTGCTGTTAACTCCGTGTCTTCTGGAAAACGTGAGTTTGATTGAAAGGTGAGATTATTGCACATTGAGTTTCTCCTGATTCAGATCTGAATTCGCGTGAGAATGCGGATTCTGCCGCAGCATAGAGGCCACGCCATCGACAATGGCATTGGCCCACTTGTCCTGCATGGCGGGGTCGGCTAGATCCTTAGCCAGCTTGGCTGCACTCTCGGCGCCGAGAGAAAGCGCCACAGTAGGGGAGTGGGAGCCAGCGGCTCGACCAGGCACGACAGCTGGCCCCAGCCCGGTCCGAAACTCCGTTGGCCGACCATCCGCGCTGTAACTACTGTGCGGATGGAAGCCACGGTAGACCAACCCATCGCGCAGGCCCGCCGCCAACTGCCAATCAGCCGAGGAATCCTCTTTGGGGTTCGAGGAATCCACCAGTGCGGACACGGAAAAACCGCGCTCGCCAGTCTGGTCACCTGCGGAGCGACCGACGACAACAGTGGCTGCGGCGCTGTGGCCGTCGTCAAGCGATGACGAGCTCACGATTGCGCCGCGTTTGCGGAGCTTGTCGTTCGCGCGTGCGACGATACGATCGATGTCGGCGGATGCCTCCTTGCTCAATTGCAGGTCGCGCGGTAGTTCACCGTTGATGGCGGCGATGGCGGCACGGCTCGATGCCACGGCGATGCGGGCGCCGGCGACGGGGTCGACCGTCTCGTCGGGAGAGGCGATGATTGGCTGGCGCGACGGCATCCAGAGCGGATTCGGGCGCGCCGGGCGATGCGGGGAATCCGCGACAATCTTGTGCAACTGCGCAGGTGAGAACATCTTATTCACCGCGAAAATCATGATCGCGCGATCGTGATACACCGGCGTCAGCCCAGGCGCGTACCACGCCCACGAGCGCATCGACAACGCATCGGTGCCGTCCTTTTGCACCGTCGGCGGCGAACTGATGATGTAGCGCACGCCCAGCTTCTTCGCCATCGCGTCGTACTTCGGATCCGCGCCAATCAGGTCAACATTCGGCGGCAACTTCTTCGACGCCGTGGCGGAATCATCGGCAAACGAGAAGTGTCTAAACAGCGTCGGCAGACCAACCATCGCGTACATCCACGCTGAACCATCACGACGATCGTTGAGGATATGCCCCTCGAACGCTTGCGGCTGCTTGGCCAGCCAGTCAATCGCCTGCCGATCCGCCGCCGTCACATACTTGCCGCCGAAACTTGCCCGCACACTGTCGCGCTGGGCGGACCAGCCCGCCCACGATGCCGGCACAATCGCCACTGCCGCAACTACCCCCACAGCAAGCGCGGTATTCCACGTCGGCGCGGACTCCCGCTCAGTGCGCTTGACGACGACATACTGCGCCACAGCCACGACCGCCACAAAAATAGCCGCCGCTGCGTAACCGACCAGCACCGAGCGCAAAACACCCATGACAGCCTCGACGCGATAGGGCAGGTCGTAGTAGAAAGTGCCGAGGAATTTCACGATGTGGCCGCCCGGGTCAGCCCACCGGAGCTGCGCATTGTCGGCAACGGCTAGGTGCAAAGCGAACGCCAGAGCTGGCCACGGTGCCCAGGGGTGACGGCGAAACAGCGCTACCAGTAGACCCAGAATGGTGAGAATGACGACGGTGACGGTAAAGGCCGATTCCTCGGCGTAGCGGGAGAAACCGACGAAGGCTTTCCACAGGGAATCGGCACGCGAAATCTCAATCTGGCCGGAAAAACCCGCCACTGATTCGCCGACTCCCAGCGCAGAGATTAGCACCGGCAAAGTCATCGCCAGCGCAATTGCGCCAATGATGAGCGTGCGAACGAGGTGTTCCAGACTTGGCTGCGTGAGAAGCCACAGCACAACAAACAAGGCCGCCGCCACAGCAGCCGCTGGATGAGTAATGACAGTTCCCACGGTGGCAATCACGGCGGGGACAACATATCCCCGCATGGTCAGTGCCGCAGCGATGGGCAGGGTGGCCACCGCGAGCAGGTAGGGCATGGAGGAGGTGCTCCACAGGGCCACCCAGATCTCCGGCAGGACCAGTGTGGAAATCGCGGCTGCGGGGCCGGCGTAGGCCGCCCATTTGGGGCCCACTGCAGTGCGAGCTAGCACTGCAGTGGCGGCCGGGAGGATCAGGACTGGGGCTAAGAAACCGAAGACGTTGGCATCGAGGAAAACAGAGCCGGGCAGGAAGTGGGCCATGGCATGCCAGCCGGTGGGGTAGAACATCTCGGCGCCTGTTTCCTGGTTCATCAGGTCGCCGGCTGCCGTGGGTGAGGCGACGGCGTGGTCATCAATAAACCGCAGGAAGTTCGTGTGCCACAGCATGTCCCAGGCCTCGCGGATAGCGCCGGGGCCACCGTTTACCCTGCCCAGCTCATACATGGTGCGGAACGCGGCAACGACAGTCACGCCAGTGACAATGATGGCAGTGACAAGCCCGTCATCGAAGTCGTCGTCAGGCGAAGCTTTGGGGATTAGTTCTCGCACAAGGTAACCGATGGCGCAGAAGAAAGCCCAGATTCCGGCGACGAAAAGCCAGGAATAATCAAGTCCCAGCGCGTGGGACAGCCAGGCGCTAAAGCCCGTCACACCCAGCATCAATGGGGCTGCTGAAGCAATTGCAAGAGCAGGGCGCAGCCCACTTACTAAACCCAAAAGGGTGCCCGGCACCAGCAAGATGAGCACAGTAACCGCGATGGCTGCGAGCATAGGACTCCTGTCGGAAATGGCTGTTGGCCAACAAACATAATTTGTAAGTTCAGTCATAGCACCGTCGTGAAGCGTGGGCTTGTTCGGCACTTCGGGGATGAGAGCATAAGATTTGAAGGAGAGCTGCTGGCTACTTCGGAGTGGACTCGGAGAGGAGAAGTCGCCCCAGTGAAGAACAGCAAACGCAATAGCGACGATCACAACATGGCGGACCTGGATGCCATTGCACGGAGTTTGCAGAATGATCCGGGCACGGCCGTCAATGTTCCCGTGGTGGTGACCTCGGGTGTCATCGTTGCGCTGATTGTGCTGTCCTTCGCCTACTCCTGGCCGCTGTGGATTTCGCTGGCGCTCATCGTGCTGCTCGGCGCGGTAATGGTGGTGTCGTATACGCGCAGGCCTCCGGTTGCTCCTCTGGAGCTGACGCAGACTGAGCGTGAGCGTGTTCGTCGCGTCCTCCGTGCGCATGGCACACGCGCGGCCATTACGTTGGTGCGTGGTCTCTACCCGGAAGAGTCGCCGGCAGCGGCAGCGCGGACCGTCAAGTTGGTCTCAGAACGCATGGTCGCCGAGCAAAAGAAGCGCGATAACGAACAGCACAATCAGGATTAGTAGCACCTGTCGGCCCACTAGCGTCTCCGGTGAGCACAACGCACGCTAGACTTATTGCCTATGAGTGAAAGCAAGGGTCCTGACGCAACTAATCCTGCAGCAACCGCGCGTAAGCAGCGCGTTTTGTCCGGCATTCAGCCGACTGCAGACTCCTACCACCTGGGCAATTACTTGGGTGCACTGAAGAACTGGATTAATCTGCAGGATGACTTCGACGCTTACTATTTCATTCCTGACCTGCATGCCATCACTGTTGAGCAGAACCCGAAGGAACTGCGCCAGCGCACCATCGCCGGTGCCGCTCAGCTGATTGCCCTGGGCATTGACCCGGACAAGTCGGTGCTGTTCGTGCAGTCGCATGTGCCGGAGCACGCTGAGCTCGGCTGGGTGCTGACGTGCATGACCGGCTTCGGCGAGGCCAGCCGCATGACGCAGTTTAAGGACAAGTCCTCGCGTCACGGTGCGGAGCACACCTCCGCAGGTCTGTTTGCGTACCCGATGCTGATGGCCGCCGACATTCTGCTCTACCGCCCGCAGCTGGTGCCGGTGGGCGAGGATCAGCGTCAGCACCTGGAGCTGACTCGCAACCTCGCGCAGCGCTTCAACTCCCGCTACAAGAAGACCTTCGTGGTACCGGATGCGCACATCATGGAGGGCTCGGCAAAAATCTACGACCTGCAGGAGCCGACTGCGAAGATGAGTAAGTCGGGCGCGAACCCGAAGGGCATCATCAACCTGCTCGATGATCCGAAGGTCTCCGCCAAGCGCATTCGCTCGGCCGTTACCGACAACGACGGTGAGATTCGCTTCGACCGCGAGAACAAGCCGGGTGTGTCCAATCTGCTGGTCATTCAGTCCGCGCTGACTGACAAGCCGGTCGACGAGCTGGTCGCGGGCTACGAAGGTGCCGGATACGGTCAGCTGAAGGCCGACACCGCTGATGCGCTGGAGGCATTCACCACGCCGCTGCGTGCGCGTTACGACGAACTGATGCAGGACCGTGCGGAGCTGGAGCGCATCCTGGCCGAAGGCGCAGACCGCGCTCGCGAGGTTGCATCCAAGACTCTCGCCGATGTCTACGATCGTGTTGGCTTCTTAAAGCCCGCACATCGATAGAAGGCACGATACTGTAGAGGACATGGCAACCTCTACAAGAAAAGATCCGAAAAAGACGGACCGCTACGGAATCGAGCGTGTGCACGCTGATGAGCCAGGTGCGATCGACCGCTTCCGCGAAAAGTGGGGGTGGTTCGATCACCTGATGCGAATGCAGGAACGCTACTCGGAGCAGGGCGGTAACTACTTTGCTGCCGCTATTACGTACTTCTCTGTACTGTCGATCTTTCCGCTAATTATGACGGCCTTCGCCATCCTCGCGTTGGTCTTACGCGGAAACGAGCAGATGCTCGAGCAGATTCAAACGTCCATCACCGATTCCATTGACGGATCCATGGGCGAGACCATCAACGAGGTTATTGAAGGCGCCATTGAGCAGGCCGGTGGCGTGTTCACCATTGGTTTCATTGTCACCTTGTGGTCAGGACTGACCTGGATGAGTAACCTCACCAACGCTGTGACACAGCTGTGGAAGCGCCCGATGGCCGCCGACAACTTTGTCATGGGCAAGCTGCGTGACCTGCTACGACTGATTGGCATGCTCATCATGATCGCACTGACCTTCGCAGTCACAGCAGTTGGTTCCTCCGGGCTGACGCAGTCGCTGCTGGACAAGGTCGGGCTTGGCCACGTCCCGGGCATCACCGTCATCACCGGCCTGATTGCCATCGCCGTCGGTATTCTGGCCAACTGGCTGTTCTTCGTCTGGATGCTCGCAGCTCTGCCACGCGGCGGTGCTCCCATCCGAGCAGCCGCCAAGGGAGCCATCATCGGCGCAATTGGCTTTGAGGTTGTCAAACAGCTCGGTAGCGTTTTCTTCTCCAACGCGCTGTCCAACCCCGCCGGTGCCGTCTTCGGCCCGGTCATCGGCCTGATGGTCGTGTTCTACCTCATCTGGCGCATCACCATGTACGCCGCCGCTTGGACCGCGACGACTGAGGAAGCGCTTGCCGACGAAGAACTGGACGCACCGGCTCCTGCCGTCATTAATGTCCGTGCTGAGGCCAGCAATCCGACCGGATTGAACCGTCTGTTCGGCTCCAAGTAGTTACTGCCTAACGACGCTTGCGCCTACCAGAGCGGTACGTCAGTGCCGCAATCAGCGCAATAATAATCGCAGAACCAGCACCCACAGATACCTTGAGCCCGGTGTCTGTGGGTTTTTCCGTTAGCAGATCCGGTAGTTTTTCAGCCAGAGTGTCATCATCGGCCTTGGCCTCCAGGGTGCCGACGGAGCTCTTCGGTGGGGCCGCAAAGCCTGCGTCGAGAAGTGAGGCGGCCTGCTCCCACGGTCGTGGCGAGTCATCGATTGTGGCATCGAGGAGCACTACACCGAGGCGACGTCCATCGCGCTCGGCGACACCGGCAAAGGTGTGGCGAGCATCGTCGGTGAAACCGGTCTTGCCGCCGAGGGCGCCGGGATAGTCCTGTGCAATCAGCTGGTTGTCATTGGCGATCTCAAAGTCCTCGACATCCAGCTCCTTGTCACCCGGGATAGTGGCCAGGCGAGTGGCCGAGAGTTTGCGGTATTCCGGATTGTTGAATGCGTGTTGGAAGAACAGCGACATGTCATAGGCAGAGGTCATCTGCCCAGGCGCGTCCAGGCCTGTCGGATTGACCACGCGAGTATCTGTTGCACCGAGCTGGGCTGCTAACTCGTTGACCTTTTTCGTGGTCTCCGCCATGCCGCCGAGCTGACGAGCTAGAGCGTGACCCGCGTCATTGCCAGAATTCAGTAGCAGGCCAGTCAGCAGTGTCTCCACGGAATAGTTCACATCTTCGACGATGCCGACTCGCGAGCCCTCCATATTCGCATCCTCGAAAGTGGCCTTGACCGTGTCATTGAGCCTCAGCTGGTCGAGGGCCTCCATCGCCAGCAACACCTTAATAATCGAAGCCGGTCGATAGCGACCATGCGGGTCCTTTGCCGCCAGCACATCACCGGACTCCAAATCGAAAACAGTCCATGCCGAAGCGGAGAGATCTGCAGGTACTGCAAAACCGTCACCACTGACAATGCCACATGCCGACATCTTCTCACCGCCAGCCGGCTTTTCCGGCACCGGGACGGCCGCAGGTGCGGTCTGACCTGGGGCCGGAATCTCCGAGGTGTCTACCGGAGCCGGCGGGAAGGTGCGATGCGGGCATCCAGTCGTGTCACGGATACCAGGAGCGGGACCGACGACCGAGGGTTCGTCGTCAAGCGGTGGCTCCTGCGCCGTAACTGACGGTGCCGGGCCTACGAGCATCAGCGCAGCGGAGGCGAGCAGGGCAGAGGCAGTAAGACGGCGGGAGGTAATCATGATGCATGAAAGGTTAATAAACGGGCGCCTGAAATCCGGTATTGACCGTGTTTCGGAGGGGGATAGCGGGGGATAAGTGCGCGCTAGTAGAGCTAGCGGGCAAGTACCGATAGTGTGTCCTCTATGACTAACTCTTCGCACAGTGATGCAAAGTCTTTGGCCGCCGAGTCGGTGGCATCGCAGCCGCGCCAGAATGACCTCGAGGAAATTCGTGAGGTCGTGGCGGGTCTGCCGAAGGTTTTGCTGCACGACCATCTCGACGGTGGCCTGCGTCCGCAGACCGTAATCGATCTGGCGGCTGACTGCGGTTATACCGATCAGCTGCCAACCACCGATGCTGATGAGCTGGAGCAGTGGTTCATTGACACTGGTAACTCCGGTTCGCTGCCGAGCTACCTGACTGCCTTCGCACACACCTGCGCTGTCATGCAGACTCGGGAGGCGCTGACGCGCGTTGCCCGTGAGGCCGTCGAGGATTTGGCCGATGACAACGTCGTCTACGCTGAGCTGCGTCTGGCACCGGAAAATCACCTGGAGCAGGGTCTGAGCATGCAGGATGTTGTCGACGCACTGGTAGAGGGACTCGCACACGGTGAGGCGCATGCAGCCGCTGCTGGTAAGAACATCACCGCGCGCCTGCTGATTTGCGCGATGCGCCAGAACGACAACTCCAAGGAAGTCGCGCAGCTGGTCGTCGATAACTACGGCAAGCGTTCCGACGGCTACGTTGTCGGCTTCGACATCGCTGGTCCGGAAAACGGATTCCCGCCGGCCAACCACGCAGAGGCATTTGACCTGCTGCGTGAGAACCTCATTCCAGTGACCATTCACGCCGGTGAGGATGCCGGTGTGGATTCACTGCGCGATGCTGTCGTCCAGGGCGCACACCGCCTTGGCCACGGCGTTCGCATCTACGAGGACTTCGGTGCCTCCCTGGAGGGCATCGAGTGCCAGCCAGTCGCCGCCGCCATCCGCGACCGTCAGCTGCCGCTGGAGATCTGCCCGACCTCCAACGTCCAGACTGGCGTGTGTGACAGCGTTGCTGATCACCCGTTCCCGCTTCTCGACGATATGCGTTTTGCCTGCACCGTCAATACCGATAACCGCCTGATTGGCGCGACCTCCATGACCAAGGAGTGCATGGAGCTGGTTGAGAACTTCGGTTACGGCTACAGCGAGCTGTTCGATTTGACCTGTAACGCAATCAACAATGCATTTACTGATTTGCCGACTCGCCAGCGCATCATGGACACCATCATCTACCCGGCCTACCTTCAGTTGCTGGATGACGACGAGGATGCCGATGGCGTTCCAGAAGACACCGACGTTCTCGGTGGGGAATCCCTGGAGATGAAGTTGGACTAGCTGCTGACTGGTGCTGACGACAGTTGCTGCTGGCAGTTGCAAAAAGCGCCCCGAGGAGAGGCGAACACGAAATGTGTTTCGATTCCCTTTCCCTCAGGGCGCTTTTCGTTTGCTAGTGTGCGACTTTAGTTTCGCGCGTTAAATCTTGGTGGTGAAGCGGTCGGTCAGACTCTTCTCCAGCTGACGCCAGCCCGCTGCCTCTTCATCAAACGGTGGCACCGGCTCAGACATCTCACCGGTATCCAGCAAGAAGTTCAGCAGCCACTGCAGCTGCTGGTTACCGGCCAGAACTTCGTTGACCGCGTCGTCGCCAGCCCAGTCAGCGGCATCAGCCAGCAGCTCATAAGCACGAGCCAGCTGGTGAGTATCGACGTAGCTCGGACCCTTTTCAATGTCCTCAGCCAAACCGGTAAACGAGTACTCATTGTCTGCATGGACCACAGCCTCGAGCTCACCGGCATTGGCCGCGGTGATGATCTCATCCCAGGTCAGCAGGTTAGACATGTCGTGGTGCTTGTGCTCGAGCAGCCAGCGCACCATCGTGCGTGGCTGCGAGAAGGTGTGAATCTCACCGTTGGTGCCGAGGAACAGCGGGCGGCGCCCCATGTAGCAACGCAGCGTGTAGAGAGTACGACCCGCAATGGAAATTTTAATGGGATCGATGCCGGCATTGGCCCACACAGTGCTGTCGTAAGGGTCGCCCTGATCTGCGTTTTCAGCGGCCTTCTTTTCCTCTTCGCGCTTCTTCTCCGCGGCTTCACGACGTTCCATCTCGGCCTTCTTGGCCTCTTCCAAGGACGTGGCAGCGGCGCTGGCGGCAGCCTCGTCGACCTTCGGAGTCTTTGCCCCAAGGCCATCGAAAGCATCAATGCAGTCATCCCAGTTGGACAGGATGACTCGACCAATCGCCGACCACTGCGCAGCACCGTTGCCCTGGAAGTGATCAGCGCCATTGGCGGTGGCAGCCAGCACGGAGTGAGATGCGAACATCTGATTGACCGGAGTCAAATCAGCAATAGCACCGATGGAACGTGCGATGGACAGGATGCGATCCGCGCGCGATACGTGGTCATAGTCAGCGCGACCAGCCAGAACCTCCGGCAGGCCGATGAGATCGTAGCGGTGGCGTGGCTCCGAAATGACAGAACCAGGCAGCTGTTGGCTAAAACGCCCCCAGGCTGGGTGCTGCTCAAAGTCATGTGCGGTACCGGACTGCAGGAAGGCAAGTAGCTCGGCGGCAGAGGAGAACATGTAAATGTCCTCGCCGTGACCGAGAAGAGCCTGCCATTCGGCGCCGCCTTCGCGCCAACTTGGAGCCCACAGAGTGTAAAAAGTGCCCGAAGTCAGCTCGAGTTCGATGGGAACGATGCCTTGCCTGGCCATAGTTGTCGTCGCAGCCCTTCTGGTAGTCGGAGGTCTATCTAATGGTTAAATAAGCAGTCTTTCTCGCGGCGGCGTAAAGGACTGCAAGATGCGTATTCCCATCTTAGGAGTTTTGGGCGCGAGATTCCCACAGCACCTAGCCGGTAGGGCGATAGAAACCCTTAAATGGCATACCAATGTTGGTCGTGCGCACTGGATTGACCTGAACCGGGTCTCCAGCCTCAACCATTTGGCCATCACCAACCACCATGGCCACGTGTCCATCCCACACGGCCAAATCTCCCGGCAGCAGTTCATCCTGGCTGACTTGCCGACCAATAGCCTGCGCCTCCGCGGTGCGCGGGATATCCACGCCGGCCTGGCCGTATGCCCAGTGCGTAAGACCGGAGCAATCCAGTGCTTGGCCTGGTGTATTTCCGCCCCAGCCGTAAGGCGTGCCAACAGCGCTCAAGGCGGCCTGAACCGCAGCCTGCGCCTCTGGTGTTGGAGCATCTGCCCCGGCATTGCCATCAACTGGCGCAGCGCCCGCGGTGCCAGCATCTGCCTGGTTACCCTCGCTACTGCCAGCAGTGGAAGCTACGGGATCAGCGGAACCGGTGGAGGCCGCCTGAGTCGCAGCCGTGTCCAACTGCGCTGACTTCGGTGAGGGAGGGGTATCCACTGCAGCGCTGGCTTGCTGCATCAGTGACTGCACAAGCGGGCTAAGTTCTTGCTCCAGCTTTCGCAGGCGCTCCATCGCCTGGTTCATAGCTGAGGTTGCAGCGCCTGCGATTCCTGCCGCAGCTTGTGCCATGCCCGCGGGGCTGGAAGTAGCACTGGGTAGGAAGCGCGCAGCTGCCAGCATGAAATCGACCGCAATGCGCGCCAAATCTCCCACCGCGGAGATAATTGCCGCCGACCCACGGGCAATGTCCCCATCAATGGTTTGAGCACGGCCTTCTAAATCAGCTGCAGCGTTAGCCGCCCGCGCAAGGCTGACACCCGCGCCTCCGGTATCAGTGCCATCTACCCAATTGCGCTCAACCGAATTGGCCACCGAACGCCAGGCGCTGCTGGCAGCGGGGACAGCTGCGACTGCCAGATTGGACAGCGCCGGCACGATTGCGGGGCTAATCTGCTGCGCGATGGCAATGGGGACCTCGGTCAATAGATTTAGCGGCAGCATCACGCACCACCGTCAACGACCATGTTCGACGCCGAAGTCGGAGTAAGCGACTGCAAAGCTCGTGCGCCCGCGTCCTCAGCATCCGTTACCGCCGCGACAAAGTGAGATAGGGCACTGGAAGCGTTGGTGGCATAGTCACTTAAAGCAGCCACGTTGTCGCGCTGGCTATGCAAGGCGGAAGCCGCCGCGCGACAGAATTGGCCTACAAACGGAGCGTCGCCAAGCAAATGCAGCGCATCGACCTCGACAGCATCCGTGCCAGCGGCCTGCTGCGACAGTGCGGACAGCTGTGCGGCGTTGGCGGAGATGAGCTCTGGTACCAGCGTGAATGCGCCGCTAGATGTCGGTGTAGAGAGAAACGATGGTGTCGGTGGTGTGGTCAGCGGTGGAAGCGACAATGTGGTGGCCTTTCTGGGATGTAAAAATGCCTTCGTATTGTTAGGCGCGAAAAAGGCCGATTCGGTTCCATTCTTTTTAGCGAAAGTTCCCCCAGGCGTGCCAGCGCAAAAATGCGTGGGCGGAACCAATGTATTTTGGAAGCTATGGAGATTACCGTTGTCAACCATCCCTTGGCACAGTCACGTTTGACCATCCTGCGCGATGAGCGCACTGACAATGCGGGCTTCCGTGCGGCACTCGCTGACCTGGGCGCCATGCTGATCTATGAGGCTAGCCGCGAGCTGCCCGTTGAAAAATTCGATGTCAAGACCCCAATCACCACTGCAGAGGGCCGTCGTCTGCAGGATCCGCCGATTATCGTGCCGGTGATTCGCGCCGGGCTGGGTATGGTCGATCCAGCGCTGTCGATGATTCCGGACGCGCAGGTCGGCTTCATCGGGCTTGCTCGTAATGAGGAAACGCATGAGCCGGTTCCATACTTGGAGGCTCTGCCGCAGGACCTGTCGGGACGCAATGTGTTCCTGGTCGACCCGATGCTGGCAACCGGCGGCTCTCTGCTGCACGCACTGAAGTTGCTGGTAGACCGCGGTGCGGACAATATCACGGCCGTGTGCATTATCTCGGCTCAGCAGGGCGTTGATGCCCTTGAGAACTCCGGTCTGCCGGTGCGCCTCGTCACCACAGTGATTGACCCGGATCTCAACGAAGATGCCTACATCGTGCCGGGTCTGGGAGATGCGGGCGACCGTCTCTACGGCCCCCGCAATATCGACCTTTAAGGTCAGAAGATTCTACGCAGTGCCCCAAGCCTCGGCGGCGTACTTCTTGATGACCTCATTGTCCTTGGTCACCAGAAGGCCGTCGGGGGACATCTGGTACTTGTATGAGCCATTGCGGGCCACTACGCGGTCGCCCTCGTCGACGATGACTTCGGTCGACATCGCGCCCTGTGGCGAGTCGGAGCGGTAGTACTTCTCGCCCGAACGCGTCTCACACGCAGTGGCCTTAATGCCTTCTTCCGCAGCGACTACGGCAAACGCACGGTCGCCCGAATCGCAGCGCGCGGAGCTACCGACAAAGCCCAAACCGTCGAGGTCACCGCGTCCGGTACCGAAGTCCTGTCCTGAAGGAACTGGCTCTGTAGTCGAGGTCGTCGTGGAGCTCGACGAAGTAGTCGTCGGCTTCTTGGACGACGTAGAGGTCGACGACGACGGCGTCGAAGAGCTACTGGTCGTGCTTGACGACGTCTCCCGCGAGCTCGTCGTAGTCGTCGTGGTGGTTGTCGTCTTGCTGGTCGAGGACTGCGACGACGGCTGTGACGACTGCGTAGAAGATGAGGTCGCCGGAGCGGAGGAGGGGACCTCAGGGCGCTTCGGTTCATCATCATTGCTCAGTGACAGACCAATGGCGATGCCGATAACAATTACCAGTGCCGTAGCAGCGATGATGATGGGGATGGTCAGTGATTTGGACGAGGCGTTGCCGGACATGGTTCTTATCATGACAAAAATCGGCCCAATGTGAAACATCTGGCAATTAAAGTGGCCAATGTTACGCAAGTAAACAACATGCACGTTTCTGTTGCAGAGCCCTCTGACACGCTCAATACCGCAAATGCCTACACTTGATAGTTGTGATTGAGGAGTTTATTAAGCACTGGTGGGCCGAGCACGCGAATGAGATCATTCAGTGGCGGCGGCACCTGCACGCGCATCCGGAACTATCACATATGGAACACGCCACCACGGCGTTTGTGGAAGAGAAGCTGCGCGCCGCCGGACTTGAGCCGGTGCTATTCCCCAATACCGGTCTCATGGTCGACATCGGTGAAGATGAGCTCGCCGACAACGAAGTCGGCGGTGAACGGCCAGGGCGCCTGGCGTTCCGTGGCGACATGGACGCGCTTCCCATCACTGAAGCCACCGGGCTAGAGTTTGCCAGCACCAACGACGGTGTCATGCACGCTTGCGGCCATGACTTCCACACCACTATCACGCTGGCCACTGCGCTGGCGATGGCTGAATACCGCGAAAAGCACCCGCTACCGACTCCGCTGCGCTTTATCTTCCAGCCCGCTGAAGAAGTCATGGTCGGCGGCGCACCAGAGGTCATTGCCGCGGGCGCGCTCAAGGGCGTGGAACGCATCTTTGCAGTCCACTGCGAACCGAAGTTGCGTGTTGGCCACGTAGGCGTGCGCACAGGTGCGATTACCTCTGCCACGGACACTCTGGATATCCAACTCACCGGTCCTGGCGGGCACACTTCACGGCCACAGATGACCGTCGATATCGTGTACGCACTGGGCAAGCTGATCACTGATCTACCAGGTCTGTTGTCGCGACGCGTCGATCCGCGCACCGGCACCGTCTTGACATTCGGCTCCGTCCACTCCGGTTATGCTCACAACGCGATTCCGTCGGAAGGCTCCGTTGCCGGTACTTTGCGCACCGCGGACATTACGACGTGGCGTGAGATCGATCCGCTCGTCCGCGAACTCATCGGCCAGGTCCTCGCTCCCACAGGTGCCGACTACACCATCAAATACGAACGAGGCGTGCCGCCCGTGCTTAACGACGAATACTGCACCGCCCTCATTGCGGAAACTGTGCGCCGTGTGGATGAAAACGCAGTGACGCAGGCTCCTCAGTCCTCCGGCGGCGAGGACTTCGGGTGGTACCTCGAACATGTACCGGGAGCTATGGCGCGTCTGGGATGCTGGTCCGGGCGTGGTGAAAAGCATGATCTGCACCGCGATGACCTCATTGTGGACGAGCGCTGCCTGGGCGTCGGTGTAAAACTGTTCGCCGGCATCGTCGCACGCTATGAAGACGACGCGCAGCCAAGCATGACTGTCCGTTAGACTATGGGGGCAAAGCGGGGAAACCATCTCCCGCAGTAAATATTTGTGATATCCCTGGCAACTTTGGAGGATTTGTGGCGAAGAGGATCGTAATCATCGGCGGCGGCCCGGCCGGCTACGAGGCAGCTTTGGTCGGCGCTAAGTACGGTGCTGAAGTCACTGTGGTTGAGGATGCCGGAATGGGCGGTTCTTCCGTTCTGTGGGATTGCGTTCCCTCTAAGGCCTTCATCGCCGCAACCGGCGTTCGTACCGATATGCGGCGTGCGGACGAGATGGGTCTGCGCCCGGACTTCTCGCAGCGCAAGATTGACTTTACGGCAGTCAATGAACGAGTGAAGCGTCTGGCACAGCAACAGTCCGACGACGTTCGTGCTCAGATGGAGCGCGAAGGTATCAAGATGCTGCAGGGCCGTGGACGCCTCGATGACTCGGATCCGGGACTTGTCACTCACTACGTCACCGTTGACCTGCTAGAAGGCGGCGAAATTACACTCGAGGCCGATCTGGTGCTGGTGTGTACCGGTGCGTCGCCCCGTATTCTGCCGGGCGCTATCCCGGACGGTGAGCGTATTTTGACCTGGCGCCAGGTCTACGACCTGGAAGAGCTGCCGGAGCACCTCATTGTTGTCGGTTCCGGTGTTACCGGTGCTGAGTTCGTCTCCTCCTTCACTGAGCTGGGTGTCAAGGTCACCATGGTCGCATCCCGTGACCGCATCCTGCCGCATGAGGACGCAGACGCAGCTGACGCACTGGAAGAAGTGCTGCTGGAGCGCGGCGTTGATGTCGTTAAGAATGCTCGCTGTGACCTGGTCGAGCGTACTGAGGATGGCGGTGTGCGCGTCGTTACCTCCGATGGCCGTGAGGTCTTTGGTTCCCACGCGCTGATGACCGTCGGTTCCATCCCGAATACCGCTGATATCGGGCTGGAGGCCAGCGGCGTTGAGCTGACCCCGTCCGGTCACATTCACGTTGACCGCGTCTCCCGCACTAACGTTCCGGGTATCTACGCTGCGGGCGACTGCACCGACCTGTTCCCGCTGGCCTCCGTGGCCGCTATGCAGGGGCGTATTGCGATGTACCACGCGCTGGGTGAGGGCGTTTCCCCGATTCGCCTGCGCACTGTTGCCTCCGCAGTGTTCACCCGCCCGGAGATTGCTACTGTCGGTGTTTCTCAGGCTCAGATTGAGTCCGGTGAAGTCTCTGCACGAGTTGAGGTCTTCCCGCTGGCAGGTAACCCGCGTGCAAAGATGCGCTCGCTGCGCCACGGCTTCGTCAAGCTGTTCTGCCGCAAGAACTCCGGCATGATTATCGGCGGTGTTGTTGTCGCACCGACGGCATCGGAGCTCATTCTGCCGATTGCCGTGTGTGTCTCCAACCAGCTCACGGTTGATGACTTGGCAAGCTCCTTCTCCGTCTACCCGTCGCTGTCCGGCTCCATCACGGAGGCAGCCCGTCAGCTGATGGCACACGACGACCTGGACTAGTCTCTGATCTGACGCGTACAGCTGCTTATGCGCGAAAAGCCGAGCCCCGATTGCCATCGGGGCTCGGCTTTTTACTTGTATTGTGTCTCGGCTGTGCGCGTTTCGCAGTGGGCGGGCCTACTTACCGGAGAGCTCTGCGTACTTGGCGGTTACTTCCTCAACCGATGGGTTAGTGGCGTGCTCACCATCGGAGTACAGAACAGTCGGGACAACGCGATTGCCGTCATTGACGGATTCAACCCACTTCGAAAGATCCTCGTGCTTTTCTACATCCCAAGCCTCAAACGGCGTGCCGTTATCCTTCAGACCAGCGATGAGATTCTGGCAGAACGGGCACCAGGATGCAGCGTAAATGGTCACATGTTCAGTGGTCTTCGGAGTCTTCACATCAGTCATACTTTGTTCAACGCGAAGCCTCGGAGCGATATTCCGACCTGTTACGCGGTGTTTAGCGTTACCGCCTGCAAAACCTATTCTGCGCGGCGGTGCCACGTGCAGAAACGGTAACGCAGACCATTCTTTGAGGTTTGCCATGGGCCATCTTCAACACGAACCCAGTCGTAAAGATCTGGAGCCATGACAGGCACCGGCACGGTGACATCGATATCGATTTCGGTGACGACGCATTCGTCGGCAAGCGAAAGTGCGTCACGATAGACGCGCCCGCCCCCAATGATCCACGCCGCGGGCTCGTCGGCGACGGCGGCGAGTGCGTCCGGGAGGTTGGTGGCGGATTCAGCGCCGGGAAAGTCCGTCTGCGAACGCGATAGGACGATGTTGCGCCGTCCTGGTAGCGGGCGGAATTTCGGGTTCAGAGAATCCCATGTGCGGCGGCCCATAATCACCGGCGCGCCCATCGTGGTGGATTTGAAATGCTTGAGGTCTTCGGGCAGGTGCCAGGGCATATCGGAGCCATCGCCGATGATGCCGTCGCGGGACTGTGCCCAAATCATGCCGACAAAAGCGGGCCTCGGGCTGGAGGAAACGGTGGACTCACTCATGGGCACACTCACCTTTCGATGACTTAAACAGCCACCTGACCACGAATCAGCGGGTGCGGGTCGTAGCCGATGACCTCGATGTCTTCGTAAGCGTAGTCGAAGATGCTGTCTGCCTTGCGCAGCTTCAGGGTGGGGTAGGGGCGCGGCTCACGCGAAACTTGCAGTTTGCACTGCTCAATGTGGTTGTCGTAGATGTGGCAATCGCCGCCGGTCCAGATGAATTCGCCGACTTCCAAGCCCGCCTGCTGCGCCATCATATGAGTCAAAAGCGCGTAGGAGGCGATGTTAAACGGCACGCCCAGGAACATATCCGCGCTGCGCTGGTAGAGCTGGCAGCTGAGCTTGCCGTCGGCAACGTAGAACTGGAACAAAAGGTGGCACGGTGGCAGCGCCATATTGGAAATCTCCGAGACATTCCAGGCACTGACGATGTTGCGGCGGCTATCTGGATTGGACTTCAGAGTCTCCAGCGCCTGCGCAATCTGGTCAATGTGGCTGCCGTCCGGAGTCGGCCACGAGCGCCACTGCACGCCGTAGACCGGGCCGAGATCGCCATTTTCATCCGCCCATTCGTCCCAAATAGTCACGCCGTGCTCCTGCAGCCAGCGGACGTTGGAGTCACCGCGCAGGAACCACAACAGTTCGTACACAATCGACTTGAAGTGCACCTTTTTGGTGGTGATGAGCGGGAAGCCTTCGCTTAAGTCAAAGCGCAGCTGGCGGCCAAAAACCGAGCGCGTACCGGTGCCGGTGCGGTCGGACTTGGCGGTGCCGTCTGCGAGAATTTCGCGCAGCAAATCCTCGTACGGCGTCTTAATGCCCTGATGATGTTGTGCAGTGGTGTCAGTCGAGTCGGTCATAGCCGTTTGAAGTTTACTAGTCCCTCTACTTTTCGTTGTCCTTGAATTCCTTGACCGCTGCCAGGATGTCCTCAGCCATATCCGGACGGCAGAAGAGCATATCCGGCATGAAAGTGTCGACGTTGTTGTAAGTCGGCTCGGATCCGTCCAGGCGGCTGACGTGCAGTCCCGCAGACTGTGCCACACCAACAGGAGCTGCCGAGTCCCACTCGTACTGGCCACCGTCATGAATATAGGCATCGTAGTCACCCAGCAGCACGTGCATGGCCTTCGCGCCCGCCGAGCCCATTTCCACCAGCTCCAGGCCGAGCTTGTCCGCGACGAACTTCGCAACAGCCGGCGGGCGAGTACGAGAGACCACCAACTTGCCCGAGTGCGGGCCCTGCACTGCCTTGGCCTCACCAGTGTGGAAGACTTGGCCCAGGTCCGGCAGGCCAACAGCCGCGTGAGTCGGCTTTCCATCCTCTACCAGCGCCACGTGTACAGCCCAGTCCTGGCGACCAGAGGCAAATTCACGAGTGCCGTCGAGCGGGTCAATAATCCACACACGCTTGCTGTCAAGGCGTTCGCGGTTGTCAGCGGCTTCTTCCGACAGCAGACCATCGTCCGGACGGTGCTGCTCCAGCACGCGGGAAATCCACTCCTGTGCCAGCGCATCGCCAGCATCACCCAAGATGCGGCCACGCAGCAGACCTACGTTGCGAACACCCTTTAGAATTTCGCTAGCTCCCACTGCAAGGCGGTAAGCAAGAACATCATCTTCAATGTAGGCAGACATGTCTTAAATACTATGCGGTTTTGGCAATACTCGCCGGGCTAAAATTCTATCCGCTTTACGACGGTCTGCCGCGCCAAAACCTGAGTGTGGCAATTGTCACTTCGGGCAGGGGCATGAGAACCGGACTACACTTGGGTGGCATGAAGAAGTTGCTGAATATCATTTGGTTGTTGTTCGGTGGCCTGTGGCTAGCCTTGGGCTACATTTTCTTTGGCATTATTGCCTGCATTTTCATTGTCACTATCCCCGCTGGTGTGGCGTCGTTCCGCATGGCGGCCTACGCTCTGTGGCCGTTTGGCCGCACAGTTGTTGCTCACCCGCGTCAGGGCGCGTTGGGCAAGTTGGGCGCCGGTCTGATGAATGCGGTGTGGTTCGTTGTCGCTGGCCTGTGGCTGGCAATCGGCCACATCACCACCGCGGCAGCTCAGGCTGTCACCATCGTTGGCCTGCCGCTGGCGGTAGCCAACATCAAGATGATTCCGGTTACCTGCTTCCCGTTCGGCAAGGAGATTGTCAAGGGCTATCGCGCTGACGGCTACGCGGTCAAGATTTAGCCTCTGCTCCTGGGCACCTGGAAACCAGGATTCACCGCCAAAAAGTAGCCAAGAAGCCATACAAGTAACAAAAGTCCGCCGCCGGCGAGAAGCCGGTGGCGGACTTTTTAGTTGCTCAGTGTAGTTGCCGTGGGCGACCTGGCCCAGATGGCCTAGTGCTTGATGGTTTAGCGCTTGTCGCGGTACCAGGTCAGCAGGGCATCGGTGGAGGCATCGCCAGAATCAGGGGCGACCTCGCCGGTGACGGCCGGCAGTAAATCACCTGCCTGCTGCTTGCCCAGCTCCACACCCCATTGATCGAAGGAGTTCAGGCCCCAGACAACGCCCTCAACGAAGGTGATGTGCTCGTAGAGTGCAATCAGCGCACCAATTGCGTCCGGGGTTAGCTCCTCAGCCAGGATGGTCGTGGTCGGACGGTTGCCCGGCATGACCTTGTGCTCAACGAGTTCCTCCGGGATACCTTCCGCACGAATCTCGTCGGCGGTCTTACCGAAAGCAAGAACCTTGGTCTGGGCGAAGAAGTTACTCATCAGCAGGTCGTGCATGGAGCCTTCGCCGGAAGCCGTCGGCAGATCTTGGCGTGGGCGAGCAAAGCCAATGAAGTCGGCCGGAACCAGGCGAGTGCCCTGGTGGAGGAGCTGGAAAAATGCGTGCTGACCGTTAGTTCCCGGCTCACCCCAGAAAATTTCTCCAGTGTTGTAGTCAACCCTCTTGCCGTCGACACGCACGGACTTGCCGTTCGATTCCATGGTGAGCTGCTGAAGATACGCCGGGAAGCGGGAGAGATCCTCCGAGTAGGGCAGGACGGCGTGCGATTGGGCATCCAGGAAGTTGGAGTACCAGACGTTGAGCATGCCCATCAGGACCGGGACGTTTTCCTCCAGCGGTGCGTTGAGGAAGTGCTCATCCATCGCGCGGAAGCCCTGGAGGAAACGCATGAAGTCCATCGGACCGACGACGGCCATGATGGACAGGCCGATGGCGGAATCGACGGAGTAGCGGCCGCCGACCCAGTCCCAGAAACCGAACATGTTCTCGGTGTCGATGCCGAACTCCGCGACCTTTTCAGCGTTGGTGGAAACCGCGACGAAGTGCTTGGCGACGGCATCCTCGCTGCCGAGCTGCTCAATGAGCCAGCGGCGGGCAGCATGAGCGTTGGACAGCGTTTCCTGCGTGGTGAAGGTCTTGGACGCGACGATAAAGAGTGTGGACTCCGGATCGACCTCATCCAGCACAGCCTGCAGGTCAGACGGGTCGACGTTGGAGACAAAGCGAGCCTCGATGCCAGCGGTGGCGTAGGTGCGCAGCGCTTTGGTCACCATTGCCGGGCCCAGGTCGGAGCCTCCGATACCGATGTTGACCACGGTCTTAATGGTGTGGCCGGTGTAGCCCAACCAGTCACCACTGCGCAGGCTGCGGGCGAAGTCACGCATGCGACCGAGCACCTCGTGCACATCGGCAGCAACATCCTGGTCATCGACGACCAGGTTCTCCTCCGCCGGCAGGCGCAGGGCAGTGTGCAAAACCGAGCGATTTTCGGTGATATTGATTTTGTCACCGCGGAACATCTTGTCGCGGGCCTCTTCAATACCAGCAGCGCGTGCGAGCTCAACCAACTCTGCGAAGCCGTCCAAGCACATCAGGTTCTTGGATAAATCAACGTGGAGATTTCCGGCGTCGAAGGTCAGCTTGTCGGTGCGACCTTCCTCAGTTTCAAAGAGCTTGCGCAAGTTGACTCCGCGTACGCTGTCAACGCGCTTAATGAGCTTTGCCCACTGCTCGGTTCCGGTGATATCTACAGTCATTCCTGCTCCCCAGGTTGGTCGAAAGCACTTGATACGCACAAGCCTAGTTGCGTTTTGGCGCTCTCGCCGGGGCAGCCCTTGCCGGAGCCGAAGGAGCGCCAAGATTGATACAAATCACAATCCTCCCTAGCCGACATCACCAATCACGCCTAGCCTGGGATGTATGAGTGAATTAACTGCCGAATACCAAGAAATTCTGAAAGACGTTCCCACTGGCCTACTGCTCGGCGGTAAGTTCCGCGAGGCCTCCAATGGTGAGACCTTCGACGTTATTAACCCCGCAACCGGCAAGCCGCTGGTCACAGTCGCATCAGCCACGGAGGACGATGCTCGCCAGGCGCTTGACGACGCCGTTGCCGCCCAGGACGAGTGGAAGGCCACTTCGCCGCGAAAGCGCAGTGAGATTCTCTACCGCGCGTTTGAGCTAATTCGCCGCGACACTGACAAGTTGACCAAGCTCCAGTCGCTGGAGATGGGCCGTGCGCTCCCGGATTCCAAGGGTGAGGTGTCCTACGGTGGGGAATTCTTCCGCTGGTTTGCCGAGGAAGCCGTGCGTATTTCCGGTGATTACCGCATTGCCCCGGCCGGCACGTCGCGTGTGGCCGTTATCCGTCAGCCGGTCGGTCCGGTTCTGGCCATTACTCCGTGGAACTTCCCGCTGGCAATGGGTGCTCGCAAGATTGCACCGGCGCTGGCCGCTGGTTGCCCAGTGATTATCAAGCCCGCCTCCAAGACCCCGCTGACCATGCTTTACTTGGGCAAACTGCTTGTCGAGGCCGGTGTTCCCGCAGGCGTTATCTCCGTGCTGCCGACGGGGCATTCGTCCAATATTTCCGCACTGCTTTCCGATGACCGCGTTCGCAAGTTCACGTTCACCGGCTCCACCGAGGTCGGCCAGATGCTTGCAGCCAAGGCCGCCGAGACGTCGATGAAGGTCTCTCTAGAGCTCGGCGGTAACGCACCATTTGTCATTCTTTCCGATGGCGACGTGGACAAGGCCGTCCAGGCAGTCGTGGATGCCAAGCTCCGCAATGGCGGTCAGGTGTGTATCGCCCCGAATCGCTTTATTGTCCATGAATCCAAGAAGGACGCGTTCGTCGAGGGCGTCGTCAAGCGCTTTAAGGAGCTGAAGCTCGGCGAGGGCACTGATCCAGCCACGAATCTGGGGCCACTGGCGCTGCGCGATCAGCAGGAAAAGGTGCGTGACCTGGTCAACGATGCCGTTGAGCGCGGCGCCAAGGTCGAGGTCGGCGGCGGCATCCCGGATTTGGGAGGCGCGCTTTCCGACGGCTACTTCTTCGAACCCACGGTTCTGACCGATGTGCCCGCAGATGCGGATATTGTCCGCGAAGAGATCTTCGGTCCGGTCGTGCCAGTTGTGACCTTCACCGATGATGATGAGGCAATTAAGCAGGCCAATGACACGATCTTTGGGCTGGCTGCTTATGTCTTCAGCGAGAACCTCACCAAGGCGCTCGGTGCGGCCGAGGCCTTGGAATCCGGCATGGTTGCGGTTAATAAGGGCTCGCTGTCGGATCCGTCTGCTCCATTTGGTGGTGTAAAGCAGTCGGGCCTGGGCCGTGAGGGTGGCTTCTCGGGAATCGATGAGTTCCTGGAGGAGAAGCTGATTTCCCTGGAGGCCTAATTTATCCGGACGATTCCGGATTACTCCGGCGAATTAGCCGAGGCGTCCGCGTCCCATCCGCAGCAGTGCGGAGGCGATTGCCGGGCCCTCGGGGCCGAGCTCGTCGCGGAACTCGTTGATGATTTGAACCTCACGGCCGTGAACCAGACGAGTGCCTCCCGAACCGAGACGGGTCTTGCCGACGGCCTTACTGATAGCTGTGCGGCGCTTGATGGCATCAATAATCAGTCCATCTAAGCGGTTAATTTCCTTGCGGTACTGCTCGATTTCAGCCGAGCTGAGTGGATCATCAGTGCCGGTGGGAGTGCGAACTTCGAAAGGAGACACGGCCTCAGCCTGCTGGCTGTGCACAGTCTCATGGTCAGAAGTGCCAGGGGGTGCGGTGGGAGTGTCCGCAGGGTTTTCGCTCATGTGTCCTATTGTGCCAAAGGACGCCGCCAATCCAATCCGCGGGCTCCGCTACTGTAGAAGCCATCATGGGAAATGAAACTGGAATGCTGTTCGGGTCTTTCAACGCAGATGATGGTCGGGCTGGTGATGGCCGGGCTGGCACTGGTAGTAACGTCGGCTTCGGCGGGATGGGCGCTGGGCCGGATGCTGGCTTTGATGCCGAAGGTCTGCTGGAGGGGCTAAACCCGCAACAGCGGCAGGCGGTGGAACACATTGGTTCGCCACTGCTCATCGTCGCAGGTGCGGGGTCGGGCAAGACGGCTGTGCTCACGCGCAGGATTGCGTATTTGATTGGTGCGCGCGGCGTGCTGCCCAGCCAGATTTTGGCCATTACCTTTACCAATAAGGCTGCCGCTGAGATGCGTGAGCGTGTGGCCGGTTTGGTTGGGGGCCAGGCGCGGCGCATGTGGGTCTCCACGTTCCACTCCATGTGTGTGCGCATCTTGCGTATGCAGCATGCACTGGTGCCGGGGCTCAATTCCAACTTTTCCATCTATGATTCCGATGATTCCCGTCGCCTGCTGGCCATGATCGCCAAGGACATGGATCTGGACGGCAAGAAGTTCACCGGGCGGGTGCTGTCGTCGCGGATTTCCAACTTGAAAAATGAGTTGATTGATCCGGAGCGGGCTATTGCTGATGCATCGACGACGCGGAACCCCTTTGATGATGTTGTCGCACGCGTCTACCTGGAGTACCAGACGCGCCTGCGGGCTGCGAATGCCGTTGACTTTGATGATCTCATCGGCGAGGTAGTCCGTATCTTCACCAACCATCCGCAAGTGGCCGAGTACTACCGTCGTCGTTTCCGCCATGTGCTGGTGGATGAGTACCAGGACACTAACCATGCGCAGTATGTTTTGGTCTCGGCACTCGTCGGCAAGCCCGGTGGTGCGGTGCCTCCGAGTGAGCTGTGCGTTGTGGGTGATTCGGACCAGTCGATTTATGCGTTCCGTGGTGCGACGATTCGCAATATTGAGGAGTTTGAGAAGGACTACCCAGATGCGACGTCGATTTTGCTGGAGCAGAATTACCGGTCGACGCAGACGATTTTGTCGGCGGCCAACGCGCTGATTTCCCGCAATGAAAACCGCCGGGAAAAGAAGCTGTGGACTGATCTTGGTGAAGGCGGCAAGATCAAGGGTTATGTGGCTGATAACGAGCATGATGAGGCCCGATTTATCGCCAACGAGATTGAGCAGTTGGTGGACTATGGTCCGTATTCCTACTCGGATATTGCGATTTTCTACCGCACGAACAACTCTTCACGTGCCTTGGAAGATGTTTTCATTCGCATGGGCGTGCCGTATACGGTGGTCGGTGGCACACGGTTCTATGAGCGCAAGGAAGTCCGCGATATTGTCGCCTACCTGCGGGTAATTGAGAACTTCAATGATGACGTGTCGCTGCGGCGCATCATCAATACTCCGCGCCGTGGTATCGGAGACCGAGCGGTGGGACATGTTTCCCTGTATGCCGAAGATGAGCGTTGCTCTTTCGGCACTGCTTTGCGCGCTGCGGCCGAGGGCAAGGTTCCGGCAGTGGCTGCGCGCAGTCGAAATTCGATGGCTGCGTTTGTGGAATTGATCGACACGCTGGCGGCGGACATGAAGTCCGGAGATCTGGCCGATATCGGTGACCTAGTCAATGCGATTATTGACCGCAGCGGGTACAAGGCTTCGTTGGAAAACTCCAATGATCCGCAGGATGCCACCCGCCTGGATAACCTGAATGAGCTGGTCAGCGTTGCTCGTGAATTCTCTGCCGAGGCACGCATGATGTCCTCGATTGATATCAGCGCCGATGTCGATGACGACGCAGACGGGGCAGAGACTGATTCTGAGGTTGAAGCCGCGGCCGCTGGTGAGATTGCCCGTGATTTCTCCGAGGACTTTGCCAACGATGGCGAAGCAGAACCCGGCAGCCTGCAGGCTTTCCTGGAGCGAGTCTCGCTGGTGGCTGATGCTGACCAGATTCCGGACGATGACACTGGTGTGGTGACGCTGATGACCCTCCACACCGCTAAGGGCCTGGAGTTTCCAGTCGTGTTCCTCACTGGTTGGGAAGACGGCCTCTTCCCGCACCTGCGTGCTCTGGGAGACCCGAAGGAGCTCGCGGAAGAGCGGCGCCTGGCGTATGTGGGCATTACCCGCGCCCGCAAGCAGCTGTACTTAACGCGTGCGGTGATGCGTTCCTCGTGGGGCTCGCCACAGAACAATCCGCCATCACGGTTCCTGGGAGAAATCCCAAGTGATTTGATCGATTGGCTCCGGGAAGGCCCGACCAGGGCCTGGGGCTCGGGCAGCTCTATCGGTTCCAGCGGTTACGGGGCTGGTGCTGGCAGCGCGTTTGGTCGTGGCCATGGCTCGGCGGGCTTCGGATCCAGCGCCGGTTTTGGGGCAGCATCGAGGAAGAAGAACCAGGTCTTGCACTTGGAGCCGGGAGACAAAGTTGTCCATGACAAGTACGGCCTGGGCACCGTGCTGGAGGTCCAGGGTGTGGCACCGCGGGCTACTGCCATGATTGACTTCGGCTCCGCGGGCAAGGTGCGCATGATGCTCATCGGCGGAGTGCCGATGGAAAAGCTCTAAGCCGCATGTCAGGAAAGAGGGGAGGCGGAGCGAGCCTTATTTCTTAGGCTTCTTCGCCGTTACCCAACAGTTGATTGTGACGTCTTGGACCTCCGTGCCCTCTTCATCCGTCAGCGTGATGTGCACGGGGAAATCGACACCACCGGTTTCTGGCGTGATTGCGGAAAAGTCCGGCAGCTCCGCCTTGGCCACTGCCGTGAGCCCGCCGACGGAAATCCGCCTATAGTTCGTCGTCATGCCCTTGGGCACCCAGCGGTGCGAGGTCGGCACACTGGCCTCGCACAGCATGCCCATGGCAAACTCCGCGAGATTGCACGCAGCAATGGCGTGCACGGTCTTGATGTGGTTGCGCACGCCCCACCGAGCGGACATATGCGCCACGGCAAGACCAGGCTGCATCGTCTCCCGGCGAGGACGGATCGTGCGGAAATACGGTGCCACCATCGACGCACTGAAGGAGAAGAGACGCTTGCCGACGACCGGAGTCGCAGCCATCTTCTTCCACAGTTGCAGAGTTTTAGTTTCGGCCATGAACCAAGAGTAAAGGCCGAATCGTTCAACGCGCGGCAGTTTTGCGGAATCTAGTTGCACTTAGTGGTCGTCACGCTTGCAGAGAAAAAGAAACTGCCAGTGTTTATGGCACTATAGCGGCGAAATTCAAGCCGAAAGTGCCATAAACACTGGCAATTTGTTGCGTGATTTAGTTGATGCTCAGACCGCGCTCGAGGAACCATGCCACCGGGTCAACCGGGGTGGTGCCATCTGGGTGGATTTCAAAGTGCAGGTGAGTGCCGGTGGAGAAACCGCGGTTGCCCATGCCAGCAATGACTTGGCCAGCGCGAACAGCCTCGCCAACAGCGACGTAGATGGACTCGATGTGGCCGTACACGGACACGGAACCGTCATCGTGGCGGACACGAATCCACTGACCGTAGCCCTGAGCCGGGCCGGCATCGATAACAGTGCCGTCCATCACGGACATGATTGGAGTGTTGGTGACGTTGGCAATGTCAACGCCGTAGTGGAATGTGCCCCAGCGTGCCGCAAAGGGAGAGGTGAACACACCGACGGTTGGAATGGACAGCTTCGGTGCGCGAGCAGCCAGGTCGCGAGCAATGCGTTCCTGGTTGTACTGCAGCGCGGTAGCCAGCTGAGTGCTCAGGTTGGTGTTCGGGTTGAAAGCGCTGGAGGCCAGCACCATAGGTGCATTGTCCTTCGGCTGGGCAGCGCGCGTCTGAGTAGAAGCGGAGTGCTCCGGTGCCTTGTCGTCGTTCTCTGCTGCGTGGGCGACGGCGTTGGAAGAGGCGATAGTGGACGCAGAAAGTGCGACCAGTGCCGCACGTGAAGTTGCGGACACCTCTACCTTGCGGTGCTTGCCGCCTCCGCGACGAGCATTGAAAAACGTCACTTCATTCTCCCCGACATCAAGCTTTTGTAATCCAACTGTTATGCAACTTCCGTAGATAATAACGGTTCTATATACCGGTGGCAACTTAAAATTGTGAATATGGTTTACCGTTTGGTTACCTTTTGTTCACAGGGCGGTGGCTGTTTGGCCGGGTCGGCTGAGTTTCACAGTGAGCAGTGAATGACGCTAATGCCTTTCTATATGAGGTTATATAGGGCTTCAGAGCAAGTGGCCCCAGATAATAGGGGCACTGAAATATATTGCGAATATATTGCGAAGAATTTCGCCGTCATCCACCCCGTCATCCACCCCATCCTCCAGATGATACGGAAAACGGTTCCGAACGCGGTGACGGGAAACTACTGGGAAAACTATTCACCGCTGTATATATGGCACTATATGGCGATATAGCTTTAGTAACGGCTTGCACGACCAGTCTTGGGAAGGACAATGTCACTGTGAAAGGCGCGGACTCTCGAAGGGGCACCTCCGGTAGCGATCGAAACCGGCGAAGTCGCACCGGCACTGGTGCAGGCGCCGCCAGCAGCACCCGTAGCCGGGGCAGCGGACGGGCAGCTCGTGCATGGCAGAATTCACAACCCAGTCAGGGGGCTGCAACTGGCTCGAAAGGGTCGGGGAGTAGCCGAGCTGCTTCTGGAAGGACGGGGGCAAAGGGCTCCGGGACGTCGTCACGCATGAGCGCGCTGCCCGGTATCAGCCGTTTCATGAACTCGCCGCGCGTGCGTCGGTTCGGGCTGTCGGTGCTGGGGTCGTACGGTGTCGTACTGCTGTTCATCATCTCGGTGGCGCTGATTGGCGTCATCGTCAGCGGCGCGGGCATGTCGCCGCTGCCCGCAAGCATCGCGTCGCTGTGGATGATGTTCAACCTCGCACCGTTCCGCTTCAACGGCACGACGTTGGGGCTAACGCCTGCGCTGCCGGCGGTGCTGATGGTCGGATTCATCGCGTGGCGCGTGCGTCGCGAGGTCGCCGACCGCATCAGCATCAAGGACGTCCGTGCGCTGGTCGGCGCCTATCTGTTAACGCCGGTGGTGCTCACCATCATCGCGTGGCTCATGCTTTACGACGCATCCAAGGTGTTTCCCCGCGTTCAAACACCAAGTTTCGGTCTTGCGATTGCAGCCAGCCTGCTAGTCAATCTGGTTGCGCTGGTGCTGGGCATGGGGCAGCGACTAATCCGCGCACTGCTGGTGCGTCGTCGACTGCCGGAGTGGCTGCTGGGGTCGGCACGCCTGGCCGGCAGCTATGTTGCTTGGCTGTGGCTGGTCGGCGCAGTAGTAACCGTGGCGTCACTGATTTGGCATTACGAGCTGCTGTCGCAGACCTATGCCATTACCGACACCACTGGTGATGCCATTGCGGTAACTGGCTTGTCGCTGTTGTACGTGCCGAACATTGCGTTCGGTGCGCTCGGCGTGCTGGTCGGTGGTCATTCGTCCTTTGGTCCTGCTGAAGTGGGGCTCTTTGCGGTCCACCCAGCGCAGCTGCCGCCGCTGCCGATTCTTGCCGCGATGCCACAGTCGCTGCAGCACTGGGCTTTTGGTGTGCTGATTGTGCTGCCAGCCGCGGTTGCAGTGTGGCGCGTGGTGAAGTTCCTGAAGTCCACCACGGCCAAACGGCCGTACCTGGTCGTGGTCGTCGCTGCGGTGTGGTCAGCGCTGTTCCTCATGGCTCTGGCGTGGCTGATGGGTGGCGAGGTCGGAGTCTTCGGCTGGGCCGGTGCATCGTGGTGGTTGACAGGGCTGCTGGGCTCGATGTGGTTGGTCGTGCCGGGAGCCATCGTGGTGGTGGCAATGACTGGACTGCCGTCGGCTGGTGGCTACCAGCAGGTGCCAAAGGTTCGTGCTGAGAAGTTCCCGCCGAAGACTGAACAGGGTGCTGCCACCGAGGATGATTCCGCCGAGGATGATTCCGCCGATAACTCCGAAGGTACCGAGGAGGAACCGGAGGAGGTGGTCGACGGGGAAGTGGTGTCGACATCTGAGGGCGACCAGGATGAGGAAGAGGCGGACAACGAACCGTCGCAAAGCGAGGAAGAAAGCAAAGACAGTTAGCCACAACTTAGGGGTCCGGAATTTGGGCTCCATGAGTGGCTAGGTATGCTAAACGCCGTGACTGAAGCACAGCCCGTCGCAGATTTTCCGCACAATAATTCCGCTAACCAGCAGATTCGCATCGTGGTCCTCGCCTCCGGTGTGGGCTCGCTGCTGCAATCGATGTTGGAGTTGCTCGATAAGGACAAGGTTCAGATTGTCGCGGTCGGGTCGGACAAGGATTGTCCGGCACTAGAAAGGGCTCAAAAGCTAAGCATCCCAACCTTCCAGGTTTCCTTCGACGAAGAGGCGAAGAAGGACCGGCAGGGCTGGGATGCTCGTGTTTTGGAGGCCGTAAATAGCTTTTCGCCGGACATCGTTGTCTCGGCGGGTTTCATGCGCATTCTCGGGCCGTCCTTTGTGGATGCCTACAAGAATCGCATCATCAATACGCACCCAGCGCTGCTGCCGTCCTTCCCCGGAGCGCATGCAGTACCGGATGCGCTTGACTACGGGGTGAAAGTCACCGGCACGACCGTGCATATAGTTGATAATGGAGTGGACACCGGGCCGATTCTGGCGCAGCAGCCAGTGGCCGTCGAAGACGACGACACGGTGGAGACCCTGCACGAACGAATCAAGGTTGTCGAACGCCGACTCCTGGTTGATGTATTGCACTCGATTGCCGATCACGGAATTGAGCGTGACGGACGAAAGGCTTATCTGAAATGACCAACGACAGCACGCAGCGTAAACCCATCAAGCGCGCTTTGATTAGTGTCTACGACAAGACTGGGCTCGAGGAGCTGGCTCGCAACTTGCACGAGGCTGGCGTAGAAATCGTTTCCACCGGTTCCACCGCGGGCAAGATTTCTGCAGCCGGTGTCCCGGTCACCCCGGTTGAGGACCTCACCGGTTTCCCGGAGTGTCTTGAAGGTCGTGTTAAGACGCTGCACCCGCGTGTTCACGCCGGCATTCTGGCTGATACTCGCAAGGAAGACCACCTGGCTCAGCTGAAGGAGCTCGGTGTTGAGGCCTTCCAGCTTGTTGTCGTTAACCTGTACCCGTTCCGCGAGACCGTCGCATCGGGCGCTACCTACGACGAGTGCGTTGAGCAGATCGACATCGGAGGCCCGTCCATGGTTCGCGCTGCAGCGAAGAACCATCCGTCGGTTGCCATCGTCGTCGACCCGGCTCGCTACAACGATGTCACCGCTGCTGTGAAGGAGGGTGGTTTTACCCTCCAGCAGCGCAAGGAGCTGGCACGCGACGCATTCCTGCACACCGCGGATTACGACGCAGCTGTGTCCAACTGGTTTGTTGAGCAGCTCGGTGAGGATACCGATAAGGTCACCCCGCTGCGCTACGGCGAGAACTCCCACCAGAAAGCAACTCTGACCCGCATTGGCTCCAAGGGCCTGGCAAACGCCAAGCAGCTCAACGGCAAGGAGATGTCCTACAACAACTACCAGGACGCCGACGCCGCATGGCGTGCCGCCTGGGACCACGAGCGTCCGTGCGTGGCCATCATCAAGCACGCTAACCCGTGCGGTATCGCTGTCTCCGACGAGTCCATCGCTGCAGCTCACCGCGCTGCTCACGCATGTGACCCGATGTCCGCATTCGGTGGCGTCATCGCCGTCAACCGCGAGGTCTCCGTTGAGATGGCCGAGCAGGTCAAGGACATCTTCACCGAGGTCATCGTCGCTCCGTCCTACGAAGACGGCGCAATCGAGATCCTGAAGACTAAGAAGAACCTGCGCATCCTCGTCGCCGAGTACGAAGCACCGACCACCGAGAATAAGTTCATCTCCGGCGGTCTGCTCACTCAGGACCCGGATACCTACCAGGCAGAAGGCGACAATCCGGAGAACTGGAAGCTTGCCACCGGCGAGGCTCTGTCCGCCGATGAGCTCGCTGAGCTCGAGTTCGCATGGCGCTCTGTCCGTGCCGTGAAGTCCAACGCCATCCTGCTGGCCAAGGACAACGCCACCGTCGGCGTCGGTATGGGCCAGGTCAACCGCGTGGACTCCGCAAAGCTCGCAGTCGAACGCGCAAATACGCTTGCCGACGGTAAGAACCGTACTAAGGGTGCCTACGCTGCATCCGATGCCTTTTTCCCATTTGCTGACGGCCTGCAAGTTCTCATCGATGCTGGTGTGAAGGCAGTGGTTCAGCCAGGTGGCTCCATCCGTGACGAAGAGGTCATCGCTGCTGCCAAGGAAGCTGGCATCACCATGTACATGACTGGTACTCGCCACTTCTTCCACTAGTCCCCGGCTGAGGCTGGGAACCAGCCGCAGAGGTGTGTAGCTCGAAGTGAGCAAACGACCGCCGAGATGCTTATTGCCATCTCGGCGGTTTTTGTTGTCTTGGTGGTTGTGGCAGCTGCCTAGAAAAGGCGGCGACCGCGCTGGCGCAATCTGATTACGGGATTTCGTTGCTGTGCGCCCAGTGCGATGACTGAGTTGGCGACGGTGCCTGCAATTTCCAAGTCGCGGTCAGTGGGCGGCTGCTTCGATACTTGCAGGTGAGGGCGCCATGCATTATTGGGATCCGGCTTACCAAGCTCAATGAGCCTGTTATTCGCGTAATCAATGTAGAAGCCGTGTGTGGCCATATATCTGTCCACGCCATTATCAAACTCATCACGGCGCCAGCCATCGTCGGCGACACGAAAAACATAAGGGCACCACCCGTAGCGGGAGGGGATGATGTAGCGGGTTTCGGGGCTGAGGCGCCAGTGACCGCGCGCTGAACTCCATACTTGGTCATAGGAATCTGACAGTGCCATTCCCAGACGCAGTCGCTGGTAGCGGTCTTCGTCTACCGGTACATCATCAACAATCGTGGTGAGCTCTTCGACGTTGGCAGCGTCGACAACATTGGCGCCCAACCAGGCCTCTTGGGCATCGGTGTAGGGGCCAGTCACATCCTTGTGAAACGACGATGGAATGACTTCCTCCGCACGTTTTGGAGCGCGTTGTCTAACGGCATATCCCCACAGGCGAGGCGGTCCCATTTTGAACAATACGACTGTTTCGGATGGCAGTTTGTCATGGACTTCCTTGCGCGTCATGTAGTTGCCCGAGAAGATTTTCTTCAATACCTCGTTTGCAATTCGCGCTTCTTGAGCTTGTGCTGAGGAATTAACCATTCGAAATTCGCTGAGTTTCGCGCGCGTAAGGAGCTCAAGAATATCCGCAATGTCGAAGTAGCCTGTCGTGGCAGCTGGGGAGTCTCCATCGAAAGCAGGGTGGTCGGCATAGCCTAGTTCGGTTGCGATTTCCCTTAATAAGTCGGGGGAGATTGTTAGCCGATTGTGCGTGCCAATTAGCTCGGCAGCGTTGATTTCACGTGCGGTGTTACGTGGAGTATCCAATGAGTCTCCTTATCATCCCCTAATCACGGGGCGTTGTTGTTTGGATTATCGCCCAGTGGTGAAGCGTCCCACGAAACTCGCGTCCGAACGCCAAGGTGTGTGGTTTACAGGGGATATGCAGGATTCGCAGGCAGATATGGTATCCCAAACAAACTCAAAAATATGTAATGTTTGTGGTTTAAGCTTAACAGGCCTGTTCTAAATCTGCTGTATCAGCCCCGATGTCGATATAGGTGACGTAACGTTTATGGCGCAATCATTACGGGTAGCAGATTTGCCGCGTCTTGCGCACAGAAACGAATAGGAGAATTGATGGACCCGTCTGATCAATGGGGCTACCGCGACCAGTGGGGCGAATCGGAGAACTCATCTAGTCGTGGCGAAGGTACCAATGGTGAAGGCGTTATCGGCGACAATGGCACCGGCCGAGGAACGCCGAAGACCAACCAGTCTTCGACAAAGAAGGTGCTAATCGCAGTTGCGGTTATTGCTGTACTTGCGGTTTTGGGTGGCGGTGGCTGGTATCTCGGTCAACGTAATTCTTCATCTGATGAGCAAGCCTCGCAGCAGCCGACTCCAACGGTTCCTTCAAACGTGGCCCGCACAACTGACTCTGGGGACAATACGTCCTCAGAAGAGGCGACGCGTCAACGTGAAGAACAGCCGACCACCAGCAAGGGATCCTGTGAACAGGCAAAAAGTAACTCTGGAATGCATAGCCCCGTAGCTCATTTTTGTGATGGGCAGTGGGCGTTACTCGGCGACTACGGCACAGATCATATCGACCTGCTCTATTGGATGGGGGATGCGTGGGGCACGTACGAAAGTGACGGTTACCACTCCGATGGGGCGCGGGGAGAATGTTATGACCGAGATAAGTTAGCTGATGTAAAGGCGCCTATCGAGCTAAGAGACCTGATGTATCAGAAAACTCTTCTGTGTCATCAGGATTTACCAACGACTGACGAAGACTCATCCACAAACTCAACCTCTGATGACAATTGGGGGCGTTATGGACCTGATGGTGATTGGCTGCCGTGGGCAAAATGCGACGGAGACAGCTACGCCTTGATTGTCGATTCCGTATTGGTTGCACCAGGCGAAGAACCATATGACCCAGTGAATGAGAGCCTCGATGCGCACCCCGGCTCAATATCCACGTATCCCGGAACATGTGATGCATTTCGCGCAAAGGCTGACGGAATGACCGTCTATCCCATCTACATCGACTACGGGGATGATCTCGCCGGAGCATGTGCCGCTGAAGCCCGCGGCGAAGGTCAAGTGCGCAAGTTACAGCGGGTCGCGGACTACAACAGTCCCTGCTAGCAACGCTAACTGAAAGGAACAACATGGCTCATTACGACATTTACGAAGATCTCGGATTAGACCGTTCGCTGGAGTCTGGGAAAATCACCAAAATTTTGGACGAGCGTCTAGCCGCTACGCCGTCCGGCAACGTAGCTGATCTGGATCGGTTGAAAACGGCTCGCAAACTATTTGAAGATGACACACGCCGCGTGGCATACGATAAGGCTCTCGCTGATCCAACGAGCCCAGAAATCACTATTGGTCGCTTCCGAGCTTTTGCTGATGGCACATTTTCGGACACCACGGCCCGTAAGCCGCAATCAACCACATCAGTCAGCCGCCACGAGGCGACGACTTCGGGCGTCACGACGAGCAATTCTTCGGCATCCCATAGAGCGTCCACTCCGACAAACATGTCGTGGGCTGAGTCGGATGTACATGGGCCTGTTAGCCAGCAGTCACCGTCACACAGCGTTGGCTATTCGGGATATTCGCCTACGGCTGCGCACGCACCGTCCTCTCAGTCCACTTCAGGAGCACCGAATCCAACCGGCTTTGACCTGCGCTCTTTGGCAGTTTCCCCAAATCGCAAGCGTACCGAATCACTCATGTGGCTAATTGGCTGGATGCTCATTTTGTTGGGATGGCTTGTCTTGTTGGGCTATTTAGTTTTTGACAGGGGCGGTTCCAGCGAAGGGTTATTCGCAAGTATTGAGCGTGCTTCAGTTCTTGGTTTCCTAGTTAGTTTTGTCATCTTTCACACCGCGGGAATGCTCGTGACCTTGAACTCCATCTGGCACCTTCGCGTTTACTACGGACGGAAGATTGGACTATGAGACGACTCGTCCCTCTGCTTGTCGCAGCTGGTCTCGCATTAACGGGATGTGCAACTGAGCAAGCTAGTCAAAACAATGCGCAATCTGGCGCAGCAAGCCACAACAATTCAGCTGCGACTGGCAATTCGGTGGATAATGCTGAATCTGTCGGCACGTCGGATAGTGCTGAATCCGCGGTTTCTTCAGTGCAGACCTCAGAGTCCAGCTTGCCACCGAATGTGAAACCGTACATTGGGCATCGCAAACCTGACACCGATATGAGCAATCCGCGCTATCTCAATCAGGAGCCCAACTCATCAGAATCCGACCCCACCGGCTGCGGTAATACAAACGGTAATCAGGCTGTGCGTTAGAATATCGCCACAGTACAACCCACCCGCTGGGATTGGGATTCGGGCTCCGCGGACACCACAACTTATGATGCGTGTAAGCCCTTGTCATGGGTAGTAGTGACAATCCATCATGGTACGGCCTCGTCGCCGTTCCAGATTATGCTTTTTCATTACGGCGAATATCTGGGTACCACTACCGCAGAAGCTTATGGATTCTGGCCAACCGTGACGCGTGCGAACGACCACAAAATCGACGTCACTTACTACTATCAAAAACCGGGTGAAGGTGTTGCGAATCGTTCAGGGGAAACCTATGCCACCTTCACATGGGACGACTCGGCTGGCCGTGTCATCATGTCTGGAAATGTTCCACCCACGTAGTTTGTGCAGGCGAGCTTCGATACCGCCATCAAAATTTCACTGACGCTAGCAGCTGATCGCGTTTAACATAGGGGTTTATGTCACGTAGAGCCGAAGCACGACAGCGTCGAGAAGCAGAAATCCTCTCCGCTGCCGCCGCCATTATCGCCGAGCGGGGATTTCACCAGACTCGGCTGGAGGATGTCGGCTCCGCCGTGGGAGTTTCTGGCCCGGCGCTGTACCGCTACTTCAGCGGTAAGGAAGAGCTGCTCGCGCAGATTCTCATTGATATTTCGATTCGCCTTGTCGACGGTGCGCGGGCGGTATTGGAGCAGGCAGAGCGCAAAAATTGGGGTGCGGAGGAGGCGCTTCGCGAGCTGCTTGCGCATCATGTTCACTTTGCTGTGACTGAGCCGGATCGCATTTTGGTTCAGGAGCGCGAAGGTGGAAATCTTTCGCCGAAGCAGAGCGCGAAAGTGCGGTCATTGCAGCGCTTGTACATGATGATGTGGGTGGATGCGCTGCGTGAGCTGCATCCGAATCTAAGCTCCGATGATGCGCAGCTGAAAGTGCAGCTCGCAGCCGGTCTGATTAACTCTTCCAGGCATGTGCTCAAATGGGCAGGGCCTGCTGTGACCAGTGAAAACACCTTTGAAATGGCTCTTGGAGCCATGGGGATTGAGAATAGATAATCCCGGTTAACTTTTCTTGCCGTCTGGCCTCGCTACATCGCGGTAGCTCGAAGGTCGGGCGGTTTTGTTGTGTGCAGTGTCGGTGTGAGCGGCTTCCGGTGGGGTTACACACAGTAAATTTACCCCCGAAACAGGTTTTATTGGGAAACTTTTATCAGGGCTAGGAATAGGCGTTTTATCTCGGCAAATGGCGTGGAGGTCGGGCTTGTCGGCGATATTGTCGGGGGTAGAAGTGTGTTCTGCAAAACAAAAACTCTTGTGAGGTGACTGGGGTCACATTAACCTTTCTGCCAAGAAAGTTAATAGTCATTAACGGAAAGTATTTCGCCCATGACTCAAGCCACAGCACTGACCAACAGGCAGCGCCACGAAGAGCTCGTTGCAGAGCTAAAAAAGCTGCTCAGCACTACTGCACGAGGTGGTTCCGAGCGCGCTCGTGCCCGCCACATTTCTCGCGGAAAGCTGCTGCCGCGCCAGCGCATTAATCAGCTGCTGGATCCTGGCAGCCCGTTTTTAGAGGTCGCGCCACTGGCCGCCCATGAGATGTACGGTGGCAAAGTTCCGGCCGCGGGCGTTATCGCCGGTATCGGCATTGTTGAAGGTCGCCGTTGCCTCGTCGTTGCCAATGACGCAACTGTTTCCGGCGGCACGTACTACCCGCTGACAGTCAAGAAGCACTTACGTGCCCAAGAGATTGCCAGCCTCAATCACTTGCCGTGCATCTACCTCGTGGACTCGGGTGGAGCCATGCTGCTCAACCAGGATGAGGTCTTTCCCGATCGCGATCACTTTGGTCGAATCTTCTACAACCAAGCGAACCTCTCCGCCCGTGGCATCCCGCAAATCGCAGCGGTGATGGGCTCATGCACCGCCGGAGGTGCATACGTGCCAGCAATGAGTGATGAAGCAGTCATCGTGAAAAACCAGGGCACCATCTTTCTGGCAGGTCCGCCGCTGGTCAAAGCTGCAACCGGTGAGGATGTCACGCCCGAGGAGCTCGGTGGCGGTGAGCTGCACTCGAAGACATCCGGCGTTACTGACCACCTGGCGGTTAACGACGCCGACGCTCTGCGTCGCGTCCGAGATATCGTCGCGACCTTGCCGAAAGATCCGGCGGCACCGTGGGATACCGAGCCCACTGTCGCGCCGACACGCAGCCAAACTGACCTCTACGATGTCGTTCCTGTCGATGCCAAGGTACCGTACGACGTCCACGAGGTTATCGACATCATCGTTGATGGCGGGCAGTATCAGGAGTTCAAAGCCGAATTTGGCACCACGTTGGTCACTGCTTTCGCCCGCATTCACGGTCACCGTGTGGGCATCATCGCCAATAACGGCATCCTCTTTGCAGAGTCCGCACAAAAGGGCGCGCACTTTATTGAGTTGTGTGATCAGCGCGGTATTCCGCTGGTATTTCTGCAGAACACCACCGGCTTCATGGTCGGTCGTGAATATGAGGCCGGCGGTATTGCCAAGCACGGCGCCAAGATGGTCAACGCCGTAGCTACTACGCGCGTACCCAAGTTCACCGTCGTCATCGGCGGAGCATTCGGTGCCGGCAACTACTCCATGTGCGGTCGTGCCTACTCACCGCGATTCCTGTGGATGTGGCCGAACGCTCGCATCTCGGTCATGGGTGGGCCGCAGGCAGCCATGACGCTGTCGACTGTGCGTCGTAATCAGATTGAACGCTCAGGTGAGAGCTGGTCCGAAAAGGAGCAAGAAGAGTTTGAGGCGCCAATCCGCGAGCAGTTTGAGCGTCAATCGCACTGTTATTACTCCTCAGCACGCCTTTGGGATGACGGTGTCATCGATCCCGCAGATACCCGCCGAATTCTCGGCATGGCCCTCGATGTGGCAAGTAGCGCACCGCTGGATGACCAGGGCTTTGGCGTCTTCCGCATGTAGCAACCTGAAAAAACTTTCGACACCACTTTTCTTGAAGGGAAACAAAGGGCACATGACAGCGCACAACATGCAGCCACAGGCAGCTGCCACCAGCTTGACCACTGTGTTGGTCGCAAACCGCGGGGAGATTGCCTTCCGCATTATCCGCACACTCCGTGACAACGGGATTCGCTCGGTCGCGGTTTACTCGGATGCCGATGCCGATGCGCCACACGTGCGAATGGCAGACATGGCAGTCCACATCGGGCCGTCTGCTGCTCGCGAGTCGTACCTGGTCATCGACAAGATTATCGATGCCGCTCGTCGCTCCGGCGCAGACGGCATTCATCCCGGCTACGGCTTCCTGTCCGAAAATGCCGATTTCGCGATCGCCTGTGAAAAGGCTGGAATCGAATTCATCGGTCCGTCAGCCAGCGCCATCAACACCATGGGCGACAAAATCTCGGCTCGTGCCGCCGTAGAAGCCCGCGATGTTCCGACCGTCCCGGGACTGTCTCGCCCCGGGCTTGCCGACGAAGATCTCATCGAGGCAGCTCCTTCGATTGGTTTTCCGGTACTGATTAAGCCATCTGCAGGTGGTGGTGGCAAAGGTATGCACCGTGTGGAAAATGCAGAGGACTTGCCGGCTGCGCTCGCAACGGCCCGTCGTGAAGCGGCGGGAGCCTTCGGCGATGACTCGCTGTTCATCGAGCATTTCGTGGATACCCCGCGGCATATTGAAGTGCAGATTCTCGCAGATAAACACGGCAATGTAATCCATCTGGGAGAGCGTGAGTGCTCGCTGCAGCGACGTCATCAAAAGGTCATTGAGGAAGCGCCGAGCCCATTGCTGGATGAAAAAACGCGTGCAGCAATTGGTGAGGCGGCCTGTGATGCGGCCCGATCGGTGGGCTACGTCGGTGCGGGCACAGTGGAATTCATTGTGCCGGCAAAGGATCCGTCGTCGTTTTACTTCATGGAGATGAATACGCGCCTGCAGGTGGAGCATCCAGTAACGGAGCAGGTCACGGGGCTGGATTTGGTGGCGTTGCAGGTAGAAATCGCCTCGGGTAAATCCCTGCCGATTGCGCAGGACGATGTGACGTTGACCGGTCACGCGATTGAAGCGCGCGTGTATGCCGAGGATCCGGCGGCGGGATTCCTGCCGACCGGCGGTACAGTCTCTCGCGTCATCGAGCCTCGCGGAGCAGGGGTCAGGGTGGACTCGGGCATCGTGGATGGCTCTGAGGTCTCCTCTCTGTACGACCCAATGCTGATGAAGATCATCTCTTACGGTGACAACCGCGAGCAGGCACTCGAGCGCCTGGACCAGGCCCTCGGAGACACCGTTGTTGCAGGTGTCGGGGTCAATATCGATTTCTGTCGCTACCTGCTGAATATTCCTGAGGTCCGGGCCGGCGAACTCGACACCGGTCTTCTAGACCGCGTCGCGGAGGGCTTTGCCACCACCGAAGCCCCAGACGATGTCTACATCGCCGCGGCAATGAGCTGGTTGACCACGCGTTTTGACGCCGCCATCGATTCGCCGTGGCTCACCCCAGACGGTTGGCGCGCCAGTGAACCTGCCTCGCAGCGCATTCGCTTCGGAGTAGGGGAGAGCTCGCGCTTGATCTCTATTGTGGGCACGCCATCGCTTGCCGACGTCATCGTCGGCGATGTGGTGGCAGGCCTGTCCGCCGAGGCGGATAACGGCGATACCGAGTCGCCAGAGCCACGAAATTACACAGTTTCCGTCTACCGCGACGGGGAACGCCTACGCATTGTCCGCGATGGAGTAGCACAGCACTTCCTGGTCGAAACCATCGACAGCGCGGGCTCTGCGAGGCGGGAGGAATACGTCGTCACCGGTGCCCACGGCACGTGGGTGTTGCCTCGCACAGAGGTCGTCACCGCCGGTGCCGAAGCCGATACCTCCGGCTCGGGTGCGGTACATGCGCCCATGCCGGGAGCAATCATCGCCCTGTCGGTGGAGGAAGGCACGCACGTCGAAGCCGGCGCCGCCCTGCTGGTGATGGAGGCCATGAAGATGGAGCACACACTCACCGCTGAAGTCGCAGGTGAAGTCAGCTTTGCAGTCGCGCCGGGCGATCAGGTCACCGGTGATCAGCAACTGGCCACCATCACAGTGGCCGAAGCCGAGAACTAACAGCACCCACGCAACTCACAACGCACCCTACATAGACGCAACGCACACCTAATAACTAAGGAGCACACATATGTCTTCCAGCAGCACCACAATTGCAACCGCCATCCTCGACAACGAGTACGTGGAACTGCAGAAAGTCGTTCGCGAATTTGCCAATGAAGTTGTCGCGCCGGTATCCGCCGAGCACGACCGCAACCACACTTTTCCGTATGAGGTCGTCTCGCAGATGGGCGAGATGGGACTATTCGGCCTGCCATTCCCGGAGGAAGTCGGCGGCATGGGCGGCGACTACCTCTCCTTCGGCATCGCCCTGGAAGAGCTGGCCAAGGTCGATCAGTCGGTCGCCATCACGCTGGAAGCAGGAGTTGGTTTGGGTGCCATGCCAATCTTCCACTTCGGCAACGACAAACAGAAGGAGACTTACCTGCCGGATCTCACCGCAGGTAAAAAACTTGCCGGCTTCGGCCTGACCGAGCCGGATGCGGGCTCCGATGCCGGTGCCACTCGCACCACGGCTCGTGAGGATGGCGATGACTTTGTCATCAACGGTGCCAAGCAGTTCATTACCAACTCCGGAACCGACATCACCTCGCTGGTCACCGTCACCGCAGTCACCGGAGAAAAGGACAATGGCAAGAAGGAAATCTCCACCATCATTGTGCCGAGTGGCACTGAGGGATTCATCGCCGAGCCTGCCTACGACAAGGTCGGTTGGAACGCCTCCGACACCCACCCGCTGACCTTCACCGATGTCCGCGTCCCCCAGGAAAACCTGCTGGGTACCCGAGGTCGCGGCTTCGCAAGCTTCCTGTCCATCCTGGCCGAGGGACGAGTTGCAATCGCTGCACTTGCCACCGGTGCCGCGCAGGGCTGCGTCGATGAGTCGGTCCGCCACGCCAAGGAGCGCCAGTCCATGGGGCGTGCGATTGGCGAGTACCAGGCCATTTCCTTCAAAATTGCCCGAATGGAAGCGCGCGCTCACACCGCCCGCATGGCGTGGTACGACGCAGCAGCCAAGATGGCCGCTGGCGCAGATTTCCGTCGTGAAGCGTACATCGCGAAAATGGTTGCTTCCGAGGCGGCGATGGATAACGCTCGCGATGCGACCCAGATCTTCGGCGGATACGGATTCATGAACGAATACCGCGTGGCACGCCACTACCGCGACTCCAAGATTCTGGAGATTGGTGAGGGCACCACCGAAGTTCAGCTCATGCTCATCGCCCGCGGATTGGGGCTGTAACCATGACTAATAAGGAAACGGAAGTTACCCACGACGTCGTCCAGCGTGGGCTGTGGTTTGAGGAATACGAAGTCGGTGCGCGTTACCTGCACCGTCCCGGGCGCACAGTGACGGAAACCGACGATGTCATCTTCACCACTCTCACCATGAATACGCAGCCACTGCATTTGGACGCACACTGGGCGAGTCAGCAGCCGGGATTTGGCGGTGAGCGGCTGGTCAACTCGATGTGGACGCTGTCGACGGTTGTCGGACTCTCGGTCGGTCAGCTCACCCTCGGCACCATCGTCGCCAACCTGGGCTTTACCGAAGTCGCTTTCCCCGCACCGATGTTCCACGGCGACACCCTCTACGCCGAAACGGTCTGCCGCGCTAAACGACTGTCCAAATCCCGCCCTAACCAGGGAATTGTCGAGCTGGAGCATATCGGCCGAAACCAAGACGGCACTGTCGTCTGCCGCGCCGTGCGCTCCACGCTTGTGCAGTGCGCACCGACATCGCGTAACGACGGCACCGCGAACGCAGCCGAAAAGGACAAGTGAGCGCCCATGACTGCGAAAGAGACATGGCAGCCAGTAGGACCTGCGATTTTGTTCGCGCCGGCCGACCGCCCAGAGCGTTTCGCCAAAGCGGCTGACCGCGCCGACATGGTGATTCTTGACCTCGAAGATGGATGCCGTGCAGAAAATCGTGTGGCCGCCCGTGAGTCGATTGCCTCCAGCCAACTCGATCCGGCTCGCACCATTGTGCGCGTCAATCCGCCGGAGGTAGCGGATTATGCAGCTGATATTGAGATGCTGCGGGGCACAGATTTCCGTCAGGTGATGTTGCCGAAGGCATCATCTGCGCAGCAGGTAAAAGACCTGGTAGAGGCATTGGGTGAGGCCACGGAGGTCATTGCACTTATTGAAACTCCACTTGGAGTACTGCGTGCTGAAGAATTGGCCGCCACAGATGGTGTCGTTGCACTGTTTTGGGGCGCCGAAGACCTAGTCGCAGGGCTAGCTGGGACAGCATCGCGTTTCAGCGAGACAGAGGCCAAACTCGCGCCGGGCCGCATCCACGCCGGGGCCTATCGCAGCGTGGCAGTTCATACCCGCAGCCATGTGCATCTGTCTGCAGCCGCACATGGAAAGGCCAGCTTGGATTCCATCTACGTCAACATTGCCGACACCGATGGGCTGGCCGCAGAAGCTGCCGATGCCGCAGCACTTGGCTTTGCCGCAACAGTGTGTATTCACCCAGGTCAAGTGGCCACTATTCGCCAGGCGTACCGCCCCAGCGATGAAGAAATTGATTGGGCGCGGCGCCTGCTCGCCGAGACCGAGAAGAACTCCGGTGCCTTCAGTTTCGAGGGACGAATGGTCGATGCTCCACTTTTCCGCCAAGCAGAAGCGATTGCCCGGAGAGCGGCGGCAAGCAGCTAAACCAACCAATCTCACCACCTACCTTCCACTCAATTTTCCACCACATCACCGCAAAGATTTTCTCCGCTTTTCGCGAGTGCGCGAAGAGCCCAGATTTCAAGGAGGTCTCCTCATGACCACGACACTGAATAAGCACGCGGAGCAGCGCCTTGCCGATCCGTCCAAGCTGCCGGAGGGGTTTAGCACTGTTCCGGCGCCATTCGGCAAGGATGTCGTCGATGCAGATGGCAACAAAATGAGTCATGTCTTCGGCGCCGGTATCGAGCAGGGAGCAGCACCGCTGCGCGATGAAACCCTGGGCGAAAACCTGCGCGCTATCGTGGAGAAGTTCCCCTCCCGCGATGCCATTGTGGACGTCTACGCGGACGTGTCCTTTACCTATGAGCGCTTCTACAACAGAGTTCTGCGTCTTGCCAGCGCCTTTATCCGCGAGGGCTATCGCCCCGGTGACCGCATTGGTATCTGGTCCACCAACCGCTGGGAATGGACCGTGGTGCAGTACGCCTGCCATCACATTGGCCTGGTTTTGGTCAATATCAACCCCGCCTACCGCCAGCACGAACTGAACTACGTGCTGGAAAAGGCCGGCGTCCGGATGGTCTTTGCCGCGCGCCGTTACAAGGACTCCGACTACCGCACCATGCTTATAGAGGCCTCCAAGCAGCGTGGTGTTCGCTTGGACAAAGTCATCTACTTCGGTTCCTCTGAGTGGTACGAGCACATGCACTGCGACATCGATGACCTGACTGAGTACACCTCGCAGCTGCACCCAGATGATCCAATCAATATCCAGTTCACCTCTGGTACTACGGGGTTCCCGAAGGGCGCGACGCTCACACACCGCAACCTGCTCAACAATGGCTACTTCATCGGTGAGCTGCTGGGATACACCGAGGCCGACCGCATCTGCGTGCCAGTACCGTTCTTCCACACCTTCGGTATGGTCATCGGCACATTCGCTGCATTCACCCACGGTGCTGCAATCATCATTCCGGCACCGAGTTTTAAAGCCCGCGAAACGCTCAAGGCCGTCCACTCAGCCAAGGCCACCAGTCTCTACGGTGTGCCAACGATGTTCATCAACGAACTTGAAGAAGCTGAAGACCAGGTCGAATACGGCTCACCGTATGACCTGTCGATGCTGCGCACCGGAGTCATGGCCGGTACCTCCTGTCCGTCGAAGACAATGCGAGAGGTGATGGACAACCTGAACATGAAGGAAATCGCCATTTGCTACGGCATGACGGAGACCTCGCCGGTGTCCTTCCAAACTCGCGCTGACTCGCCGCTGGAAAAGCGCGTCAACACTGTCGGCCAGATCATGCCTCACCTGGAAGCCCGCATCATTGATGAAGTAACAGGTGAAACCGTCCCGCGCGGTGCCCAGGGAGAGGTGGTCATTCGCGGTTACTCCGTGATGAAGGAGTACTGGCAGCACCCGGAAAAGACCGCCGAAGCCATCGACGCTGACGGTTGGATGCACACTGGCGACTTGGGCGTGCTTGACGACGAAGGCTACTTGTCTATCACCGGTCGGATTAAGGACATGCTCATTCGCGGTGGCGAGAACATCTACCCGCGAGAGATTGAAGAGTTCCTGTTCACGCACCCCGCTGTCGTCGATGCGCAGGTCATCGGTGTTCCCGATGACAAGTACGGCGAGGAAATTATGGCGTGGGTCATCTTGCAGGATGATGTAGAGGATTTGACCGCCGAGGATGTTGCAGCATTTGCCCAGGGAAAACTGTCCCGTCACAAGATCCCGCGGTATGTCCACGTGGTCGAAGAGTTCCCGATGACGGCCTCGGGCAAGGTCCGCAAGGTCGAGATGCGTGAGCAGGCACCGCGCATCCTGGGATGGGTGTAGCCGATGTCGAAGACTGTGAATCAGACCGGGCGTGAGCTCGTCGCAGGTCTTGTCACCGATGGCATGACTCTGGCAGTAGGAGGTTTTGGTCTCTGCGGAGTGCCGTACACCCTCATCGACGGGGTGCGTGACTCCGGGGCTAAGAACCTGACGATTGTCTCTAACAACATGGGAATCGACGGCCAGGGGCTGGGCATTTTGCTGGAAAACAAGCAGGTTGCCAAGGTCATTGCCTCCTACGTTGGTGAAAACAAGGAATTCGCACGTCAGTACCTTGAAGGCGAGCTGGAAGTTGAATTCACTCCGCAGGGCACGCTGGCTGAGCGGTTGCGCGCCGGAGGTGCCGGTATTCCTGCCTTTTACACCGCAACCGGTGTCGGCACGCTCGTTGCAGAAGGAAAGCCACACGCCGAGTTTGACGGACACACCTACGTGCAGGAGCGAGGCATCGTCGCTGATATCGGGCTCGTACACGCCTACAGCGGAGATATCGACGGAAACCTCGTCTATCGCCGCACAGCGCAGAACTTTAACCCCCTGTGCGCGGCATCAGGGCAGACCACAGTTGCGGAAGTGGAACATCTGCTGGGGCGCGGAGAGATTGATCCGGACCTGGTGATGACACCGGGCGTTTACGTGCAGCACGTGGTGCGTGGCGACGGTCGTGACAAGCCAATCGAGAAACGCACGACCAGACCGCGAGATGTCCGTGGCGCCGGGGAAGCGGCGACAGGGGAGGAGCTTTAGATATGGCTTTAGCAAAACCAGCGACAACCAGCATTTCAGCCAAGGGCTGGAGCCGCGATGAGATGGCGCAGTTGGCAGCCGCAGAACTGCGCGACGGTGACTATGTGAACCTGGGAATTGGTATTCCGACGTTGGTTGCCAACCACATTCCCGAGGGCGTGCGGGTGCTGTTGCAAAGCGAAAACGGCATCTTGGGCATGGGCGCGTTTCCCTACGAGGGCGATGAGGACGCAGATCTGATTAATGCGGGTAAGCAGACTGTGACTCTGGTTCCGGGCGCGGCAATTTTTGACTCTGCGACGAGCTTCGGCATGATCCGCGGCGGTGCGGTGAAGATGGCAGTTCTCGGCGCGATGGAAGTCAGCCAATGCGGTGACCTGGCCAACTGGATGATTCCGGGGAAGATGGTCAAGGGCATGGGCGGGGCCATGGATTTGGTGGCTGGTACCCCGCGAGTCGTGGTCCTGACCGATCACGTATCCAAAGATGGCAAACCAAAATTGGTAAAAGCCTGCGAACTGCCCCTGACTGGTGCGAAAGTAGTGAAAAGGATTATTAGCAACCTGGGAAGTTTCGATGTCGCTGACGATCACCTGGTACTGCGCAAGCTGGCACCGGGCGTGACCTTGGCGGATATCGAGGCCAACACTGAAGCCGCGTACGTGGTGGATTTAGAGAATTAAAGACAAAACCATGTGCTGTAGTGCTCATGAGTATTACTAGGAGAATTAATCAATGAGTAACCTTCCTGCTCCCAGCCCCAATGATGTCGTCATCCTCGCAGGCGCTCGTACCCCGCAGGGCAAGCTGCTCGGCCAGCTCGCTCCACTTACCTCTGTCGACCTCGGTGCACACGCCGTCAAGCACGCAGTTTCTCGCGCTGGCATTGCCCCGGAGGAGGTAGAGCACGTTGTTCTCGGCCAGGTGATTCTCGCAGGTGCAGGCCAGAACCCGGCTCGCCAGGTGGCTATTAAGGCAGGTCTGCCGTGGAACACCACTGCAGAGATTGTGAATAAGGTCTGCCTCTCTGGCTTGAACGCTGTAATTCACGCAGCTCGTATGATTCGCCTCGGCGATGCTGATGTCGTAGTGGCTGGTGGGCAGGAGTCCATGACTCATGCTCCGCACGTGGCCCGCGGTGTCCGTCAGGGCAAGTCGTTCGGTGAGCTGAAGCTGGAGGACACCCTGGAGCGCGACGGTCTCGTTGACTCCTTCGACGGCGTGTCCATGGGCACGCTTACCGACGGCCGCAATAGCGACCTCGGAATTACTCGCGAACAGCAGGATGAGGTTGCAGCTGCTTCGCACCAACGTGCAGCTAAGGCCCAGGAAGACGGCATCTTCGCCGAGGAGATTGCTCCGATTGAGATTCCGCAGCGCAAGGGCGACCCAGTAGTTGTGGACTCCGACCAGGGCATTCGCCCGAACACCACTGTCGAGACGCTGGCTAAACTGCGTCCGGTCTTCCTGAAGGAAAACGGCACCATCACCGCCGGCAACTCCTCGCCTATTTCCGATGGTGCAGCCGCTGTCGTGCTGGCATCCCGCGCCTACGCAGAAAAGCACGGCCTGGACTACCTCGCAGTGGTGGGCACGGCAGGTCAGACCGCAGGTCCGGACAACTCCCTGCACGCACAGCCGTCGGACTCCCTCCAGAAGGCACTGCGCCGCGCCGAGTGGGACGTTCAGGATCTGGACTTCATCGAAATCAACGAGGCCTTCGGTGCGGTTGCCGTCAAGTCCCTGCGTGAGCTCGACTACCCGCTGGAGAAGACCAATATCCACGGTGGTGCGATTGCTCTTGGCCACCCAATCGGTTGCTCTGGTGCTCGCCTGACGCTGACTGCGGCTATGGAGCTGAACCGCCGTGGTTCCGGTCGCGCAGGTGTCTCCCTGTGCGGTGGCGGTGGTCAGGGTGACGCGCTGCTGCTGTACCGCGAATAATGCGATTTCGGCCTTACTCCCGCTCTTTTACGCTGCTGCTAATGCGGCAGGGAAGAGCGGGGTTTGTCGTCTGCTGCGACAATCGGGCTAATTCGGTCCCGCACCTGGGGTAACCCCGGCCAAATGGTTTTGCGGGATTCAATTAGGTTAGGAGTTATGACAGGCATTAGCTCCCTTAACGGAGAACAGACGTACCCTTGGCTCCCGACTGGCCCGGCGCTACTTTTCGCACCGGCCGATCGTCCCGAGCGCTTCGCCAAAGCCGCAGAACGTTCCGATATGGTCATTATCGACTTGGAAGACGGCGCCGCTGTCGATAACCACGCGCAGGCCCGCGAAAACATCATGGCCAATCCGCTCGACCCAGCAACAACGATTCTTCGGATTACTGGGCCGGAAGCGCCGACTTTTTCCGAAGACGTCGCGTTTGCCCGTAAGTGCAATTACGACATCATCATGGTGCCGAAGATCAGAGAGTCCATTCCGGCAGAGCTGGAGGGCTTGAAGATCATCGCCATGATTGAAACGCCGCAGGCCATGATTAATATTCAGCAGATTGCAACGCACCCAGGCGTTGTCGGTCTGTTCTGGGGAGCAGAGGACTTAACCGCCGAGCTGGGCGGTGTCTCCTCGCGTCTGAGCGTGGATGAAAACCCACGCCGCCACTACCGCGATCCGCAGCGGCTGGCGCGTGCACTTGTGCAGGTGCATGCAGCGGCTGCCGGTATTGCTGCTATTGATGCTATTCACGCGGACTTCCGCGATGAGCGCGGCCAGTATCTGGAGGCACTCGACGCCGTGGGCTGCGGCTTCTTGGCGACGGCCTGCATTCACCCGGCCATGGTGCCGCCGGTGCGCAAAGCCTACCGGCCGTCGGAAGCAACGCTGACCCGCGCTCGGAAGATCGTCGATAACGCAGGCACGCACACGGGCGCCTTCCAGCTCGACGGCGAGATGATTGACGCGCCCGTCGTCAAGCAGGCAGTAGCAGCGCTTGCGCGTGCGGGAATTACGGAGTAACTACCCGCGGGATTTTGCGAGGTTCTGTGTGACCTCGCGGTCGATGCGGCCGAAGTTGTAGTAGGCCGCGCAGGCACCCTCGGGCGAGACCATGCAGGTGCCAATTGGCGTGGCCGGAGTGCAGGCGGTGCCGAAGACGGCACACTGCCACGGCTTGATATGGCCGGTGAGCACCGAACCACATTCGCAGGTCACGGGGTCGGGGATTCGACGACCCGGCACCTGGAAGCGACGCTCGGCATCGAACTTCGCGTATTCCTCGGAGATGCCGAGGCCGGAGTGCTCAATCCACCCGAGACCGCGCCACTCGAAGGTGTCTCGAAGGGTGAAGACGCGGTCCATGAGCTTTTGCGCCGTGGTATTGCCGGCAGAACGGACGACGCGCGCGTACTGGTTGTCCACGCGCGCCTTGCCGGCCGCGATGTCGCCGCTGACAAACTGATCGAGCAGCATGACGACGGCCTGGAGAATATCCAACGGTTCAAAACCGGTGACCGCCACAGGCAGATTGAACTCGCGCGGCAGGAACTCAAACGCGTCGGTGCCAGTTGTAGTAGCCACGTGACCTGGGCCGATGAAACCGTCGACTTTGGTCTCGCCGCCGTTGACAATTGCACGCAGCGGCGGCTCAATCAATACGTGATTGGAAAAGACCGAGAAGTTTTCCACGCCCTGACGGCGAGCGGCCTCAACCGTGACGGCGGTTGACGGGGCGGTGGTCTCGAACCCGACGGCGAAGAAAACAACCTGCTTATCGGGGTTGTCGGTGGCAATCTTCAGTGCGTCGAGAGGCGAGTAGACAAAGCGCACATCGGCGCCGCGCGCACGCGCTTGCATCAGTGATGTCTCGGAGCCCGGAACGCGCATCATGTCGCCGAAGGTGGTGAAAATGACATCTTCCTGCTGTGCCAGCCAGATGGCATCATCCACGCGACCCATCGGAATAACACACACGGGGCAGCCGGGGCCGTGAATGAGCTCAATGTTTTCCGGCAGCAGATTTTCTAAGCCGTAGCGGTAGATAGTGTGGGTGTGACCGCCACAGACCTCCATCAGCGAAATCGGCTTATCCAGCTTCTTTGCATCGCGCTCGATGCGGGCAAGCAGTTTCTTCGCGGCTTCCGGATCGCGGAATTCGTCGACGTATTTCATGGTTTGTTACCGTCCCTCACTCAATCTTGGAAGAGGAGAAGGACTCCACTTCGTCCTCATAGGTGTCGCCACCTAGTTGTTTGATCTGCTGGAGCGAAAGCTGTGCTTCTTCCTCATCAATCTTGCTCATGGCAAAACCGACATGGACGAGCACCCAATCGCCCTTGGTGAGGGATTCATCCACGAGCAAATCGGTGGAAATCATGCGGGCGACACCGCCAATTTCAACAGTTGCACGGGCGGCATCGTGGACTTCCGTGATGACCGCAGGAACACCAAGACACATACGTTTCTCCTCGTTTGCGATACTTTTTGAGACTACCATCAGGGATGTCGCGTCTCGTATGCGGAGTATGAGTTACGCATTTTGTTTTCTCCGTAGATCGCTGTGAAGTTAGGGATAGTTAGAACATGCAGCCGAAGAATCGTCTGAACACCAACGAAGCAAAGGTCAACACCAATATTGGCCGCGTTCGGGCACGTCCGTTCAGGCTTCTCGACGATTACGTCACCCTCCAACACGGCTCCGGCGGCAAGGCCTCCGCCGCCCTGGTTGAGCAGGTCTTCTTCGATGCCTACGGCAACGAGATCCTGAGCCAAGGCGGCGACTCGGGCCTCTTCTCCGCTGACCCCGTGCTGGAAGTCGCGGCAGCAGGCGACGGTGCTCGGTTGGCCATGTCCACCGACTCCTACGTGGTCAACCCCATCGAGTTTCCGGGCGGCAACATCGGCGATTTAGCTGTCAACGGAACCGTTAATGACTTAGCTGTCGCCGGCGCGAAGCCACTGGCGCTGACAGCCTCGTTCATTCTGGAAGAGGGCCTGGAAATTGCCACGTTGCGTCGCATTGTGACCAGTATGCGCGCCGCTGCCGATGCCGCAGGAGTCAGCATCGTCGCAGGTGATACCAAGGTCGTCCCCAAGGGCGCCGGTGATCAGGTCTACATCACCACCGCTGGCGTAGGCGTCGTCCGCGGTGATTACGCCGGGGCCGCCAAGGACGGTTCGGTGTACTCAAATATCGAGGTTGGAGACCGTATTCTCGTCTCCGGTCCGATTGCCGATCACGGCATGGCGGTCATGCTCGCCCGCGGTGATCTGGCTCTCGCCGCGCCCATCGAATCCGATACTCGAGCCGTCAACGGCCTGGTCGACGCGCTTCTCGCCGCCGCCCCCGCCACGCGCTGGATGCGTGATGCCACCCGCGGTGGGCTTGCCACCGTCGCCAATGAGCTCGCCCGTGGCACAGGGCTTGGAGTCGTGCTTGACGACGAAGCCATCGCCGTACGCGAAATGACCCGTGGCGCCTGCGACATGCTGGGAATTGAACCTCTCTACGTCGCCAACGAAGGCACATTCTTGGCGGTTGTTCCCGCAGACCAGGCCGATGCTGCGCTTAGCGCGCTGCATGAGGCAGGCGCACCGGAGGCCCGCGATATCGGTTCGATTGAGCAGGAGCCTGCTGCCTCCGTGGTGTTGGTCACCGGTTTTGGTGGCACTCGCATGGTGGACATGCTGGTCGGTGACCCACTGCCGCGTATCTGCTAGCTGCCTGCACGCACCAGCCGTCCGGCCATCGCCTGACCCAGGCTCAAGCCACCATCGCCCGGCGGGACGATTTGGTGCTGCAGCAAATTCAGACCGTACGCTGCGACGTCGCGGCGCAACAGTTCGACCAGCAGAGCGTTGTTCGTGCATCCTCCGCTGACCCCGACTATGTCCGTGTCAGCTTCCTGCGCGGCCTGCGCCAATCGCGTGCCGACGGCACCTGCGACGCAGCGGTGAAATTCAAATGCAGCCTGCTCGGGGCTCGTCAGTGTGACCGCCTTGCCCAGGGCATCGCGGAGTGATTCCGCCTCCGTGTCTGGGTGCGCAGCCTCCAGCGCTTCCGGATGCGACCGGACATAGTCGTTGGCTGCTGCCTCTAACTCCATGGCGGCTTGTGCCTCATAGGTGATTTTTTCACCGCTACGCCACCGTGGAAGGACGAAGGCTGCGGCGGCATCAAAAAGGCGGCCGAGGGAGGACGTCGGCACGGTGCCGACGCCGGAGGCCAATTGACTTTTGACCAGTGCCACCTCTTGCTCATTGGGGAGGTGGCGCAAGAGGTAGTCGTCGTTAAGCGCCCAAGCGTCGGCGAGCCCGAGGGCGAGTCGCCAGGGATGCGTGACTGCACGGTCGCCGCCGACCAGCGGGAACGTCGGGAGATGCCAGGTGCGCTCCCAATCGGCGCTGCTGCGGCTGACGGTGAGAATCTCGCCGCCCCAGATAGTGCCGTCGGTGCCGTAGCCGGTGCCGTCGAGAGTGGCAACAACTGCGCGGTCGGCGTGATTAGCAGCGTGATTGGTGGACCTGGCGCTGGAGGAGAGCAGGCGATGCTCGGCCATAAGGGACAGCGCGTGCGCCCAGTGATGCTGGACGGCGAGGAGCTCGATGTCGCGTTCGGCAGCGAAGCGCTCGGCAAACGACGTGGTGGCATACCCCGGGTGTAGATCGCAGACGACAAGCTCGGGGGCGACATCACGCATGGAAAGCATCTGGTCAGTGGCCTTCGCGTAGGCCTGTTGGCTGGCCCAGGAACCCATGTCGCCAATGTGTGCGGAGACATGCACCAAGTTCCCGTGGGCAAGTGCAAAAGTGTTCTTCAGCTCCCCACCGGTGGCGAACACTGTGGGCAGTGGCGTGGTGGAACGGGCTTTTGGCGCTACCGCGACCGGAATGGGCGCAAAGCCGCGGGACCTGCGGGAAGGAGCCGTGCCGATAAAGACGGAATCTTCGACGGGGACATGAATGTCGCGGTCGTGCAGGATGAAGGCATCGGCGATGTGACCGAGCTTTTCAATCGCATCGTCGTTGTCCGTGCAGACGGGCTCGCCACTGATATTGCCGCTGGTGACCACGAGGGGGCGGTCGCACAGAAGTAGGTGGATACCAGAGTAGGGCAGCATCACTCCAAAGCTGTCCAGCCCAGGGGCGATGAGATCAGAAAGGGCAGAGTCGGGCTGCTTCGGCGCGATGACAATAGGCGCTTCCGGGGAATCCAGCAGGCGCTGTTCTTCCTCGGATAGCTGAACCAGGCTCGCTGCCGTCGCGACATCCGGTGCCATGACCGCCAGCGGTTTATCCGGTCGACGCTTGCGCTGACGCAGTTTCTCACAGGCGGCGTCGTTGGCGGCATCACAGACGAGGTGAAAGCCACCAATACCTTTGACGGCGAGCAGGGCGCCGTCGTCAAGCAGTGCGTGCGCGCGGCGGAAAAGGGCGAGGACCTCATCACGCGTTGTAGCGGTGGTGGTGCCCTCCACGTCGCGCCAGCTCAACCGCGGTCCGCAGTCAAAACAGCTGATGGGCTGGGCGTGATAGCGGCGGTCGGTGGGGTCGGTGTACTCGCGCTCGCAGGGCTCGCACATGGGAAAGACCGCCATGGTGGTGCGGGGGCGGTCATAGGGCAGTTCGGTGATGATGGACAGGCGCGGTCCACAGTTGGTGCAGGAGATAAACGGGTAGAGATAGCGCGAGTTGGTGGAATCGAAAAACTCGCGGCGACAATCGGGGCACAGGGCGGTATCCGGTGGCAGGAGCGCGCGGCCGGCGTCGCTGCGCCGCGAGGGGACAATGACAAATGACTCCTCGCTGCCGAGCGTGGGAATCTCCTCAGCGGTGTGAGAAATAATTCGCGCGAGTGCGGGAGCTTCGGTAAGCAAAGCGGTATCGAAGGCATCCAGGGCCTCTGAGGTGCCCTCGACCTCGATAAACACGCCCTGCTCATCATTCCCGCAGAAGCCGACGAGACCCGCGCGCCGGGCAATCGTGGCGACAAAGGGGCGAAAGCCAACTCCTTGGACGATGCCTTCAATGCGAAGGCGAATGCGTTTTGTGTCCGCCGAGCGTGCCTGAATCATGCGTCTAACTCTACGTAAGTGAGCACTGCTACTTTGGATGATGTGCACGAAGTAGCGTTGAGTATGCAGTTGGCGAAGGTCGTCACCAGAGCGGCCGAGGGGCGGACTGTCCGCACTGTGCATCTCCGGATTGGGGCCCTGCGCCAGGTGGTTCCCGAGACCCTGTCATATGCCTGGAATTTTGTCAGCCGGGATACGGGGTTACGTGGCGCTGAGCTGGATATTGACTGGATACCTGCCGTTATTGAGTGTGAACAGGGCCATCGCGCACAAGTTGGACCGCTGGACGGACTGCTGTGCCCGCAGTGTGCTAAACCGGGGCACGTCATCTCCGGAGAAGAATTCACCATCGTCGACATTGATGTCGACGTGTAACTAGGAAGACGGGGTTAAACCATGGGACGTTTCCATCGGCACGACGGCGATAACGCGCATCATCACCACCACGATCACGACCACAGCCACGGTCACGACCATGACCATGACCATGTGCATCTGGCCGACCCGAATGACACCACTCACGGCGATCACTCCGGCTACGACACCGGTGTGGAGCGCGTGACCATTCTCGAAGACATCTTCAGTGAGAACGATCACCGCGCAGACCACAATCGCCAACTGCTGGCTGAACACGGCGTTGAGGCCATCAATCTGATGAGTTCCCCGGGGTCCGGCAAGACCGCGCTGTTGGAAAAGACGCTGGCTGCGGCGCAGGGCAAGATTCGCGTTGGCATTATCGAGGGAGATATTGAAACTGCACTCGATGCCGACCGACTAGAGGGCTATGATGCACAGATTTCCCTTCTGAACACCGGCAATGGCTTTGGCGGCGAGTGCCATCTGGATGCCCCGATGGTCTCTCGTGCGCTGGAGGGACTGGAGTTGTCGAAGCTCGATTTGGTCATGATCGAAAACGTGGGCAACCTCGTCTGCCCGGCCGAGTTCGAAGTGGGTGAAACCCGCAAGGCGATGGTCTATTCCATCACCGAGGGCGAGGACAAGCCGGTCAAGTACCCAGTTATGTTCCGTTCCGTGCAGGTCGTGGTCATCAACAAGATGGATTTGGCTCCGTACCTCGATTTCGACATGGATCTCTTCCGCGCCAACTTGGAAAAGGTCAATCCAGGGGTGAAGGTCATTGAAGCATCCGCCAAGACTGGCGAGGGCATCGACGAATGGCTCCGCTGGGTCAATCCTGCGCTGGTGGATTAGGACGCGGGAGCCGTCGTAAGGCGAACACATTTCGGTGCGTTTTTGGCGCGCTTTACGACGGCCCGGAGGCCCCTGCGCGCGCGTCACCCTAGTGCGGGGGATAGGTGACACTTCGTAGCGTTTTGTAACAAAAAGTCTCGTTAATTCGCCTTACCTGGAATGACATTTACGCAACATTTATATTGCATAATGTTTCGGTATAACTGCACCACAGCGCCGTTATTTAAGTTTTTTATTAGGTAGCTATACTGGCCTTGTATGCGGCATTGGGCCTAAGTACTTGTAAAACCTCTGAACCCAATTACCTCAATAACTATGTAGAAGGCGCAGCGATAAATGATTAGTGGCGCGAACTGGCAGGAAGGGACCCTCGGCGACAACCTCGCGCGAGCTGGTGTCTCACGGCGCAGTTTCATGAAGTTTTGTGGCACCATGGCGGCAATCTTCGCCGCTGGAACTCCTAACGTCGGTGAGGCCGCGGCACAGTCGCTGACTCCATCGGCGGAGGAAATCGCGGACAAGCTCTCGGCTGTGAAGAAGCCGAAGGTGGCTTGGCTGCAGTTGCAGGAGTGCACCGGATGTATGGAATCCGTACTGCGCTCCGGCGGCACCACCGCAGAAGATGTGGTGCTGAACCTGGTCTCGATGGACTACAACGAGCTGCTGATGGCGCCCTCCGGTCGCGCAGCTGAAAAGGCACTGGAGGACATGAACTCCGAGGACCACATTCTGGTGGTCAACGGCTCAATTCCAACTGGTGAAAACGGTGCGTACTGCACCATCGGCGGCAAGTCAGCTGAGCAGGTGCTGCTGGAGGCAGCTGAGAAGGCCACGGCAATTCTGGCCGTCGGCGCCTGCGCTGTCTGGGGTTCCGTACAGGCGGCAAAGCCAAACCCAACCGGTGCCAAGGGCGTCGATGAAATCATCAAGGACAAGCCGGTGATTAACGTCTCTGGTTGCCCGCCGATTGGTGAGGTTATTACGGCCACCCTGACGTACGTGCTGACCTACGGAAAGGCTCCGGAGGTCGACGCTGAGGGGCGCCCGAAGTTTGCCTATGACCAGCGTATTCACGACTCCTGCCCGCGCCGTGCACACTTCGACGCCGGCCAGTTTGTTGAGACCTTCGACGATGAGGGTGCCCGCAACGGCTGGTGCCTGTACGAGGTCGGCTGTAAGGGCCCGTCCACATTTAGTCCGTGCCCGATTGTTCAGTGGAACCTAAAGTCCGGCTGGCCAATCGGCGCTGGTCACCCATGCATTGGTTGTACAGAAAAGGACTTCTTCGACCAGTTCACCCCGTTCTACGACAAGCTGCCGGGCATCCCGGGCATTGGTGTGGAGTCCAGCGTGAACAAGGTCGGCGTTGGTCTGTTGGCCGCTACCGCAGCAGGTGCAGCAATCCACGGTGGACTCACTGTGGTCAAGGAGATGAGGATCAAGCGCGCCAACGGCGAAGAAAAGGTGCTGGCCGCGTTTGGCGGTGTGGAGGGCAAGGAAGCTCCACAGATTTCCACCTCCTCGGACTCGTTGGACGCACAGGGGCAGTCGGCAACCGGCGGACCCGCAAGCGAATCGAAGGACAACTAAGGGCAGGCAAGGGCTGAGATCATGGCTACTGAAAAAGTTGTAATTGACCCGATTACCCGTATTGAAGGTCACCTTCGTATTGAGCTGGAGCGCGAGGGCGATCAGATTAAGACCGCCTGGAGTGAGACCACTCAGTTCCGTGGCATTGAGACCATTGTGAAAAACCGCGATCCCCGCGATGTGTGGGCCTTCGTTGGGCGTATCTGTGGTGTGTGCACCGGTACTCACTCGGTGGCATCGATTGCCGCCGTCGAAGACGCAATTGGCTCGACCCCACCGCCGCAGGCACGACGCATCCGCGACATGGTGATTGCCTCGCAGGAGATTCATGACCACGTCGTGCACTTCTACCACCTGCACGGGCTGGACTGGATTGACGTCACCAAGGCGCTTGAGGCAGACCCGAAGAAGACCGTTGAATTCGCACAGTCGATTGGCTCGACGTGGAAGGGCAATAACGAAGAAACGTTCGCCCGCGTCAAGGAAACCGTCCAGGGCATCGTGGACTCCGGTCAGCTGTCCATCTTCACCGGTGGCTACTGGGGACATGAGGACTACCGCCTGCCGCCAGAGGCCAACTTGATGGCGGTTGCGCACTACCTCGACGCACTGGCATTCCAGCGCTCTATCATCCGCATCAACACCGTCTTCGGTGGTAAGAATCCACACCCGAACTTCCTGGTCGGCGGCATGGCATGCTCCATCGATCCGGATCGCTCGGAGACAGTCAACCAGGTTGGGTTGGACCAGATTAAGTCCTGGATTGATGAGATTGTGGAGTTTGTCAATGACTGCTTCTACCCGGACGCAGTCGCAATCATGAGTGTCTACAAGGACTACTTCGACATCGGACGCTCCTCCGACTCCTTCCTGGCAGTTGGTATGGCCGGGGCCACCTACTCCGGCGACCCCGCCAAGTCCCGTGTCAAGACCGTGCACCCGAACATCAAGCCGGGTGTCATCCTCGACGGTGACTACACCAAGCTGCACCCATTCCAGCCGGAGAAAATCGAAGAGTTCATCAGCTCCGCCTGGTACAAGCAGGAAGCTGGCGACGATGTCGGTCTGAAGCCGTACGACGGCGAGACCACGGTGAACTACACCGGTCCAAAGCCGCCGTTTGAGTGGCTGTCGGACAATGACAAGTACACCTGGTCGAAGGCACCGCGTTACGACGGTCGTGCTGTCCAAGTTGGCCCGGTTGCCCGTGTGCTGCTGGCATACCTGCAGAAGGAGCCGGAGACGGTTCGCCTGGTCGACGATGTGCTGGCGAAGCTCGACTTGCGCGTTGAGCAGATGAACTCCACCGCGGGCCGCACCTACGCCCGCGCTGTGGAATCGGTGACCACCGCGAACTACCTGGCAGATCACATCTTCCCGGAGTTCGTCGAAGCACTGAAGAACGGCGATATCGACGTATTCGACAACACCCGTTGGGAGCCGACCTCCTGGCCGGATAAGTGCCAGGGCGTGGGCTTCATCGAGGTCGCGCGCGGAATGCTGAGCCATTGGGTCAAGATTGAAAACGGCAAGGTGACCAACTACCAGGCCGTGGTTCCAACCACGTGGCTTGCCGGTGGCCGTGACCCGAAGGGGCAGCTCGGCCCGTACGAGCACGCATTGGCTGGCGACGGCACGCACCCACTAGTTGATCCAGAGCAGCCATTGGAACCGCTGCGCACAATCCACTCTTTCGATCCGTGTATGGCCTGCGCTGTCCATGTCCTGGACCCCGAAGGTCAGGAGATGTTTAAGGTGACGACGCCATGACAACCTCGGCGGCAGAAAATACGGAATTCATAATCCATGACCCCAAGGGCAACCCGCTGGTAATCGCAGTTATCGATGCGCATACCAGCCACTGGCTGTCGCCGTCGGAAGTCATTCAGGCGGCGGCCGTGGTGCCGAGTGATACCACTGACCCAGTGGACTCCGCACTGGCCAACAGCTTGCGGCGCCGTCGCGATGACCTGTTCAACCTCGATGGCACACCGTCGATGAAGATGGTGCCGGATTCCTTCGAGCCGGCCACACCGGAGCGTCGCTATTCGATTGCGAAGATTCAGGGATTTGCTATCGCCGGCCAGGTCGTCGATGTGGCAATCATGCGTGGCGAGCTCGACTCGGTGGCCAAGGCCTCGAAGATGAGCAGGGAAGAAGGTGTTCTGCTGCGCCGCAATGCAAACATGCATCACGGTCGCGGTCACCGAAATCTTGGTGTTGCGTTGGCGCCGATTGACAAAGACGGCAACATCACCGGAGATTTCATCTTCGAAGGCTTCGTGGCACTGGGCCTGCGCAGCCCTGAAAAGGCAACGGAGGAAAACAAGAAGGGCTCTGGCTCCTGGGTGGAAGTTCACCTGTGGGGCACCGCGCTGCGTATTCAGCACTGGCTGAACTTGGCGCTGATGATTGTGATGACCCTGTCGGGTTGGTACATCATGCAGCCTTACCTGACCGAACGCACCTACGATGGCTCGGCTGCGGGATTTGCTATGGGCTATGTCCGGTTCGTGCACTTCCTGGCCGGATTCCTGTGGATTGCGGTGGGCCTCTGGCGCTTTATCCTGCTGTTTATTACCCGGGACCGTCAGACACGATGGCGGGCACTGTGGCCGATTTACAGTAAGCAGGATGTCAAGGACCTCTGGCACACGATGCAGTACTACCTGTTCCTGCGCAAGGAAGGTCCGTTCTACTTCGCGCACAATCCGCTGCAGCAGCTGGCCTACACCGGCATCTACGTGATGTGCTTTATCCAGATGCTCACAGGCCTGTCGCTCTACGCGATGATGGATCAGTCCAACTGGTTCTTCCAGATAATGGCAATGCCCACACACTGGATTGGTATCGGCTACTTCCGCCTGATTCACACAATCATCATGTACCTGATTTGGCTGTTTGCCATTGTCCACGTCTACTTGGTGATTCGTTCCGACGCGGTCCACAACCACGGTGGTCTGTCGTCGATGATTGGCGGTTCGGTCTGGCTGCCGCGTGGCACGCAGCCCGTTGATTCTCCGCGTATTGGTTAGGCGAGAATTGGAAAAAGATAACTCAACCGATAGCACCGTCACCGACGCTCCGTTGGTGACGGTGCTCGGCATTGGAAATCCTGTCATGGGCGACGACGGCATCGGCCTTGAGCTGCTGCGCAGACTGGCCCCTGAGCTTGAATCCTCCGGCATGGGAGATGCTACGCACGCGGGCGATTCCGCTCACCTAATTTGGTCGCCGTCGCGTCTCGACGATCCCTCCGACACCTCTGGGCGAGGTGATCAATGGGCGGGAGCGGTGGCCTACATCGATGGTGGCACTTGCGGCATGGAGCTGCTTCCCATCGTTCAGGAGGCGAAGAACCTGTTGCTGCTTGATGCAGTTGCGGGGCCAGGCGAGCCTGGCGACGTCGTCAAGCTTGTCGGAGACCAGATTCCGCGGTTACTGGCGGCGAAGCTGTCGGCGCACCAGGTTGGGCTGTTGGATCTTCTGACCGCGGCGCGGTTGCTCGGGCGTGAGCCTGAGCGCGTCGGCGTGGTCGGTGTCGTCTATGAGTCGGCCGATATGGTCGTCGGTTTAAGTGATACGGCCCTCGGCGGTATCGACGAAGCGGAAGGTGCGGCCCGCGAGCTGATCAATGACTGGCTCGCCGAAGAGCGCGGTTAAGCGGTTAGGTTTCGACCTCAATGCTGGAGATTTCAAACTCGCGCCCATGGCGTAAATCAGCCGTCGGCGTGCCACAGACTGGGCACGTCAGCGCGTAGAACTCGTCGATTTCATGCTCAGCATCGCAGGTAGGGCAGTAGACGGTAGAGACAATGAGCTGCGCATCCAACTCGGCGCCCTCACACTGAGTGCCGGTGCTGGCGACTGGCCAGGCGGCAATCAGGGAATCGTAGACTACGCCCGAGCGGTCGCCGACACGCATATTCACTTTCGTGACTGTGCGTCCGGGGCAGACCTCGGCGATTTTCTCCACCACGCTGGTCAACAGTCCAAGTTCATGCACGGTTACCATTATGGCGAAGCGTCCATACGCAACGCCAAAGCAAGCAAGGAGGCTCACGCGGACAATGTCATCCGAATCTGTGCCGGTGACGCAAAATATCCAACTCGATGAGCTCGTCGATCCCTTCGAGGCGCGCCTGGATGTCTACCGCGATGACACCGGCGCCATTACGCAGGTAGCTTTTGATCTGTCCGGTCTGCCGCGTATCGACGGAATGCTGGTCGGGAAAAGCGCCTTGGACGTGCCTGATATCACTAAACGGCTGTGTGGCCTGTGCCCGGTCGTGCACCATTTGGCCGGAGTGCGCGCAGTCGAGAACCTCTACGGGCTGACGGAGATTCCACGCACCGCACAGCTGATTCGTGAGCTCCTGACCGCTGGCTCGACGCTGGATAATTTGGCCACCAAGTTCGTTACGACCGACCGCGAGGGCGCTCGGGCAATGAAGCTTGCGGGCAAGGCACTGATGCGTGCTGCCGGCTCGCCTTCGCACTTTCCCGATGTGGCCGTGCCGGGCGGTGTACGCGCACCCGTCGATGCCCAGTTGGCAGACGATGCTCGCGCGGCTCTCGATGCCCTGGCGGACACCGAGATTATCCAAAGTGCATTCGAGCTAGCGACGGACAGCGCGGAGGATAATTCGTGGAGTGACACGTTCGACGGTCTCGATGTCGCAGCTGTAGATGCTGCAGGTGAGCTTTCCCCATTGGGGCAGTATCTGGCAGTGCGCGACCACAGAAGCGAGAGCGAACCTGCGATTTTCCCGGCGAATCAGTGGACCGACCGAGTGACAGAAACGCGGCTGGGAGACGCTGCACCGCGGCCAATTTTCGCCGTTTCCGATACCCCTGGCGCGAAGGATGAGTTACAGGTAAAGGCACAGTTTTACCGTGTGGGACCTGTGGCCAGGCAGGTGATCGTCGGCAAGCACGGGGTAAGCCCCGCTGACGCACAGCGACAACTACTGGCGGACACCGTGTCGTGGGCGCGGCGGTTGCTGGCGGACCCTGATTTGTTGGGCACGACGGTGTGCGCCCCTGATGCGCGAGCTGCGATTGAAAACGCCGATTTTGCCGGTGAGCGCAGTGGTGTTGGCATCGTGGACGGTCCGCGTGGGTTGCTTGTGCATCGCTACACCGCTGGTTGCGATGGCATTGTGACCGATTGCCAGATTATGACGCCGACGGCGCAAAATGAGCTGTGGCTGACGCGGATGCTCACCGAGCAACTGTGCGGTGCTGGTAGCTCGGAAAGTGGGGGAGAGGCTGCTGATGCTTCGCTGGAGGAAACGGCGGGCATTGAGGAATCCATCTGGGCGGCCGATCCCTGCCTGCCATGTAGCTCTGCGCCAAAGGGATTGATGACTTTCACCATGCGAGAGCATGATCAAAAGGAGTCGGCTGGCTCGACTGAACCGGCCGATGTCCACGCTTCTGGTGTTCAAACTTCGGAGAGGACGGAATAGCGACTATGTGCTTAGGAATTCCCGCACGCGTCGTCGAGATTGCCGATGGACCATTGCCAATGGCGGTGGTGGACATGGCAGGTCAGAAGCGCCGGTGTTCAGCCATGTATGTGCCAGAGCTAGAGGTGGACGACTGGGTGTTCGTTCAAAACGGCTTCATCATGAATGTGTTGGACGAGCAGGAAGCCCAGGATTCGCTCGCCGCAATTGAGGAATACAACCTCATCGAGCATGTCGCTGAGGTCTCACCGAAGGGCTCCAGAACCTAAAGCCCCGGGCGACTAATGCCTGCCCCCCCCCGGGGCGCTTCGGCTCGCGCTCTTAATTGACGCAGGTCAGGCCGCCAGCATCAATTGGTGGCTGCGGATCTTGCTCAATGGCGCCGCCTTCCTGGCCGATGATGTCACCGTTGGCACCGTCGTCGGCAGGCGGCTCAGTCTCGCCAGGCTCCCCGGCGCCGGCACCTTCTGCGGTGCCGTCGGCGGACAGACCCGGGCCGGCGTAGTCGCCCGCCACGGTGACAGAGATGTGGTGCGGATCCAGCGACGGGTCGTGGACAATGGGCAGACCGCCGAGAGCCTCGGAGATAGCCTTAGCCGCAGGATCATCGGGATCTGCAGCGTTGACCTGGCTGCTTGCCACACCGGCGAATTCAGCATTGCCAATTTCGCCTTCGGTGTAGCCCTTTTCGGTCAACACACCGGCGACGCTGGTGGCCAGGCCTTCAATACCCGTGGCGTTATAGACGCTGACGGTGGTCTTAGCCGCGTCGTGGTCATCCTTCTTCTCGCTATCGGGCTTGTCCTTGGTGGTCTCTTCCGCAGTGCCCAGGAGGGTCTCGAAGTACTTGTGAACCTGGCCCTTATCAATCGTCACCACGGATTCGCCGTAGTCACCAACACCGTCAATCGAGGTCACCGGGATAGTCTCAAACTTCACGTTTCCGCCGGTCAGCCCCTGCATCTGGGTGGCAAAACCGGTGACATCCCAGTTGTCATCGAGAACCACCGAACGCTGGACTGCATTGCCCAACTCCGACAGCTTCGCCGGGTTGGACAGCGTGCCAGCGCCGAGCAGCTTGTTGGTAAACGACGCCATGAAAACCTGCTGGCGAGTAATGCGATCGAGGTCACCTCGCGGCAGGCCGTGGCGCTGACGGACGAACGACAAAGCGTCGGCTCCCTTGAGAGTCTGCGGACCCGCTGGGAAGTCAGCGCCGGAAAATTCGTCATACACCGGAGCGTTCAGGCAGACATCGACGCCGCCAATGGCGTCGGTCAGCAGCACGAAGCCCAACAGACCAATCTCGGCGTAGTGGTCAACAGTAATGCCACTTAAGTCACTGATGGTCTGGATTAGAGCTAGACGGCCAGCCTCGGTGGAGCGGCGCTCAATCTCCTCTGGAGATGCGCCGGATTCGGCCAGTTCCGCTTCAACTTCCTGCTTGGTATTGCCGTAGACACCGTTGATTTTGGTATTTCCCAGACGGTTGGTGTGGACGTAGGTGTCGCGGGGGATGGAAATAGCCGTGGCGGAAGACCCATCGGACGGGACACGAATCACAATAATCGTGTCGGTGTTGGTGGCCTCTTCATCGCCGGCGCGCAGCAGCTCTACTTCCTCCGGGGTCAGCGGATTGCCCTGGGCATCTTTACGAGAGTCCGAGCCGACCAGCAGAATGTCGGTCGCGCCGTCCTTTTCATTGCCGAGCCCGAAGTCACCGCCCGAGCTCAAGCTGTCAGTGGTTCGGCCAAGAGTCCACCAGCCCACAGCTGAAACCACCAGAATGATTGCCGACAGCAGCACCAGGCTGTGGCGTAGCGCGGCTGGCCATGCCTGAGCGGTACTCTCTGCAGAGGAGGGTGGCGCTTGGATATCGCGTGCGTGACGCGCGCGTGGCGTGTTGCTGCTCAAACCGGGTCTCCTCAATACCGTTTATGGACAATCAATCTGTGCTTTGGTCAGTGTAGGCAGTCCGTGCTGTAGGTTCGCCCCACAGCCGTGGAAAACTACATAAACCTTAGCCGTCCTACCGAACGTGTTGGCATCTCAACACAGTGTCAATCGTATCTACGATAGTGATAAATAAGAATATGTCTGAAATTTCCGCCTCGCGCGCTCCTTCTGGCAATCCATTTACCCGCCCCGTCGTCGCCATCATTGGTGCCGCCGGGCAGTTGGGCACAGCGCTGCAAGCGAGCGTCCCAGATTTTCCAATCGACATCCGCGCGCTCACTAGGGCGCAGCTGGACATCACAGATTCGGATGCCGTGAGCACAACGCCTTTGCTTGACGACGTCGACATCATCATCAACGCGGCAGCGGCAACCGATGTCGATGGTGCCGAATCCGATCCTGGTTCGGCACACTTGGTCAATGCGCTCGGCCCGAAGTATCTCAGTGCTCGCGCGGTCAAAGAGGACGCTTATCTCATTCACATCTCCACCGACTACGTTTTTGGCGATGTCGCCGTCGAAGGGTTGCCGGATGCCCAGCGCACGCCGCTTGGCACCGATGACCTCACCGCGCCACGAACAATGTATGGCCGCACCAAGCTAGTGGGAGAGAACAACGTCCGTGATTCGGGTGCGCGCGCTGCCATTCTGCGCACTGCGTGGGTCTGGTCGGGGCCAACGCAGCCTGAGGCCAAGGACTTCGTTTCGACAATGATGCGCTTAGCGGAAACTGCTGTCGATGACGACGGCAATCCCGCCACAATCAAGGTTGTCGATGACCAGCATGGCAATCCCACCTTTGTGGGCGACTTAGCGGTGGCCATTTGGGAGCTAGTTGAGCGTGTGGTGACTGATCCGGACACCGCACCTGTAGGCACATTCCATGTCACCGGCAGCGGCCAGGCAACGTGGTACGAGGTAGCCCGCGAGGTTTTCCGCATTACGGGACATGACGCAGACCGTGTGGTGGCCTGCGATAGCAGCGAGTTTCCGCGTCCGGCAAAACGCCCGGCATGGTCGGTTCTGGATGGCACCAGTTGGAGTGATGCAGGTCTTAAACCGCTTCCGGAGTGGCAGGACACTTTGAGGACCATCCTGTCCTAGGGTCTAGGTTTGTGAACGCAACCTCGACTTCTCGACAACCATCGACGCTCCCGCTCGGTGTGGTCACAGTGACCTTCTCACCGGGAAAGCACTTGAGCCAGCTGGTCGACTCACTCGGCCCGGCGGCCAGTGCGTCCACGCGGCTGATTATGGCCGACAATGGTTCGGTTGACGGCTCGGTTGAGGCAGAGGAAGCGCGGGCCAGGAAAACCGGTGCCGATGTTCGGCTCCTGCGTACCGGCGGCAATATCGGCTACGGTGCCGCAGCTAATCGAGGCATCGCAGAGCTGAACAAGGCCCGCGAAAACGGCGAAATTAATCCTGACTACGTCATGTTGGTCAACCCGGACGTGGTGTTTGCTCCTGGCGCGATCGATGCGATGTTGGACTGCGCGCAGCGCAATCCCAAGGCAGGAGCCATTGGTCCACTGATTCGCGAGGCGGACGGCAGCGTGTATCCGTCGGCACGCGCAGTACCTGAACTGGTAAGCGGCATCGGACATGCGCTGCTGGCCGATATCTGGCCGAATAATCCGTTCTCGCGGCGCTACCGCGATGATTCCGATATGGACCGCGAGCGGCCGGCCGGGTGGCTCTCTGGTGCCTGTCTGCTGCTGCGGTGGGAGGCCTTCGAGGAAATTGATGGCTTTGATACGCGCTACTTCATGTACATGGAAGACGTGGATTTGGGCGACCGGTTGGGAAAGGCGGGCTGGAGCAATATCTTCTGCCCGAGTGCGGAGATTCGCCATGCGCAGGGGCATTCTGCCAGCAAGCATCCGGAAATTACCGTCAAGGCGCACCATGAGTCGGCCTATCGATTCATGTCCGATCGCTTGCCCGGGCTCGCGCTTGCTCCGGTGCGATTGGCACTCCGCGTGGGGCTGTTCCTGCGTGGCAAAGTCATTATCGCTGTAAAGAAGCGTAGGAATTAAATAACTGTTGGAACGATCCATCACAGAAAGTAACCGATTTTATGACCACCGAAGTTCGCCCGAGCGGCGATTCAGGCTTCGCTTTTAAGGCAGATGCGAACTCTGCCAATCAGGCGGGCGCTGAACTAGCTGCGCAGACTGACGCTGTCATTCTCGTCGGCGGGCAGGGCACACGACTGCGCCCACTTACTGTCAATACCCCGAAGCCAATGCTGCCCACCGCTGGGCACCCATTCCTGGAGCATTTGCTGGGGCGTATCCGTGCAGCAGGCATGAAGCACGTGGTGCTGGGTACTTCCTACCGCGCCGAAGTTTTTGAAGAACACTTTGGCGATGGCTCCGACCTGGGCCTTGAGATTGATTACGTCTTCGAGGAAGAGCCACTGGGCACCGGTGGCGGTATCCGCAATGTCTACGACAAGCTGCGCTATGACACCGCCATGATTTTCAACGGTGACGTTCTCGGCGGCACCGATTTGTGTGCGGTGCTCAATACTCACGCTGAAAAGAACGCCGATGTCACCATGCACCTGGTGCGCGTGCCCGATCCCCGCGCTTTCGGCTGTGTACCGACCGACCAGGACGGCCGAGTGCTGGAATTCCTGGAGAAGACCCAAGATCCGCCGACTGATCAGATCAACGCCGGCATCTACGTGTTCCGCCGCGAAATCATTGAGGGAATCCCCGCTGGCCGCCCTATCAGCGTTGAACGCGAGATCTTCCCGTCGCTGCTGGATCGCGGCATGGACGTCTACGGTCACGTGGACTACGCCTACTGGCGCGATATGGGCACGCCGAGTGATTTCGTGCGTGGCTCCTCTGATTTGGTGCGCGGTATCGCTCCTTCGCCGCTACTGGCGGGCAAGCACGGTGAGTCGCTTGTCGACGAATCCGCTTCTGTCGGTGGCGGGGCACTGCTCTACGGCGGCTCTGTTGTCGGCCGTGGCGCTGAAATTGGCGCGGGTGCTCGGATTGATCAATCCGTCATTTTTGATGGAGCACGCATTGGCGCCGGTGCTGTTATCGAACGTTCGGTCATCGCCGACGGCGCGGACATTGGGCCGCGGACGGTGATTTCTGACGCGATTATTGGTGAGGGTGCTGTCATCGGCGCGCGCTGTGAGCTGATTAACGGTGCGCGTGTGTGGCCGGGAGTTCAAATTCCGGACCACGGCGTGCGTTTCTCGACTGACGTCTAGGTAGGCGGGGCGGAAGCGCGCTTCTTCACACCAATCGCAATGCCAAAGTTGTCATTGTGACTGGTGTGACTGGAGTGATTTAGTTCAGGTGACCAGCAGGTCTGCCAAACCTTATCCTTCAACCTGAACTTCATCCCCAACGCGGGGGGAGGGGCTTCTGGGGCAATGAAAAGTTCCGTCGAAATTTTCTGTTCGGCTTGACCGATGACGGGTTACACGTGTGTAATCACAAATGTGTGTTTCACACACTAAACCCAAATTAGAGACCCACAGCGAGAACCGTCAGGAGGCCTTCGGCATGGAAAAGCCCAGCATGTTTGATGGCGGCGTTGCTGTGGATAGTGAGACGAATGCGGGTGAACTCCACGTGAATGAAAGCTCCTCTGAAAACCAGCCTCGTCCGTTGGCAGAGTGGGCAGACGATCTTTCGGGACTTTTTGAGGCAGTGGATCAGGACTGGCAAGAGCAGGCTCTTTGCGCGCAGACTGATCCGGAGGCCTTCTTTCCTGAAAAAGGTGGTTCCACGCGCGAAGCAAAGCGAATCTGCCGTGCATGCGGTGTTAGGGATGAATGCCTAGAATTCGCGCTCGAACATGATGAGCGGTTTGGAATCTGGGGCGGTCTCTCTGAGCGTGAGCGTCGTCGTTTGAAGAAGGAAATCGGCTAAGCGTACCCCTTCGCCGTGCACCAGCAATTGGTGTAGCAACCGCAGTCTCCCCAGGGGTGAACTCCTCGGGGGATTTTTTCTTAGCTTGAAACTGGCGGTGCGTATGAAGATTTAATGCCTGAAAACGGCCACAGTCTTCATACGCACCGCCAGTTTTGTTTGAATCCTGCAGAGGAGAGTGGGGTAGCGATTGCTAGCGCATGCGTCACCGCAGTAGGGCACGCGCGGTCTGCTACAGGAACTCCTCATCAAAATTGGGGTCGACCTCAATCGCATCGATGCCGAGGTACACAGCTAACAGGCGAGTCAGCACATAGCGCAGCAGTTGGTCGAGCTCTAGCCGGCTATTCACGCGGCGCTCAATGGGGCGACGAAAAACAACCACACACGGGCGAGTGGGGTTGCCCAACCGGTCAATGCCTGCGGGAATCAAACGGCCGAGGGGTACCGGACCGTCGGCAACAACTTCCTCCGGAAAGTACATATCGGGCCGCAACTGCATGCGCGGAATGGTGTCAATGGCGATGTCCAAGTGGGATAGCTGCCTCGACCACCGCTGATCCAGTGGGGCATAGGCGTCAATGACCGCCTGGTCGAAGGCCTCTGAGCGGCTCTTCCACCGGGGCACCTCCGGCGGGAGTAGGGGACCGCGAAGTCCCCGGCCACGACGCTGAGAGCGTCGCAGCGAACGCGGAGTGTGTGCCGATGGAGTCATAGTCTCTGAGCTTAATCGGTCGGCCTTGCGCGGTGGGAGAGGTCGGCATCGGCCACGTCGCACTAGGCTTCTTTCTCATGCGCTACCTGCCTGCGGGCGCGGGGGTTCGTCGTCAAGCGAAAACGCCCGAAGTGTCCGAATAACTGTCGAATCTTAAAGTTAAGGTCTAGACTTTCATGGCGTGAGTGTTTTTAGACGTTGTTGCCGGCCCGGCTGCGGCAAACCTGCCGTAGCTACGTTGACGTATGCCTACGCGGAGTCGACAGCTGTTGTGGGGCCGCTGGCCGCCGCGTCCGAACCGCACAGCTGGGATCTCTGCGAGAAGCACGCGCGTTCCATCACCGCACCGCTGGGGTGGGAGCTCGTGCGTTACGACGTGCCGTCGCCGGCTCAGGATGATGATGACTTGACCGCCCTGGCCGAAGCCGTGCGTGAGGCTGGCCGCAATGCGACTGGCCTCGTGCTGCGCGAAGAGGAAGAAACTCGCCCGCAGGTCTACAAGATTGACTCTAGCAGGCACCCTTCCTCCTGGAAGTCCGCGCGTGGGCATCTGCATGTAGTACCAGATCCGGAGGATTCTTAAGATATCCTGCGCACGCTGTGGAGTGAACAGCATTTCTTTGTGAGAGCCTCTCTGTGGCTAGTATCATTTTTCCCAAAACTGATACTTACCCAGAGAGGTTTTTCGTGGGCACTTACAATCGTTCCGACTTGGATGCCGCCATTAAGGCTTATGACGTGCGCGGTGTCGTCGGTGAGCGCATTACTGCCGACCTCGTCGGTGATATTGGAGCCGCCTTCGGCCACATCATGCGTGAAGAAGGCGCATCGCGCGCTGTGATTGGGCACGATATGCGCGAGTCCTCGCCAGAGCTGGCAGCGCGTTTTGCGGAAGGCGCTGCAGCGCAGGGTCTCAATGTCACGTTGCTCGGCCTGACCTCTACCGATGAGCTCTACTTTGCCTCTGGCGTTAAAGAATGCCCAGGCGCGATGTTCACCGCCAGCCACAATCCGGCGGAATACAACGGCATCAAGATGTGCCGTGCGCTGGCCCGCCCGATTGGTCAGGAGACCGGTCTCGGCCAGATTAAGGATTTGCTTGTCGACGGAATTCCGGAGTACACGGGCAATCCGGGAACGATTGACCAGGAAGATGTCCTGGCGGACTACGCCGAATTCCTCCACGGCTTGGTGGATATTCGCTCCGGACGTCGCCTGAAAGTCGCCGTCGATGCCGGCAACGGCATGGGTGGTCTGACCGTTCCGGCCGTTCTCGGTGACGCGATGGATGTCGCTGATCTCTACTTCGAGCTCGACGGCAATTTCCCGAACCACGAGGCCAACCCGCTGGAGCCAGCTAACTTGGTGGACCTGCAGAAGTTCACCGTGGAGCAGGGCGCGGATATCGGTATCGCCTTCGACGGGGATGCCGACCGCTGCTTTGTTGTCGATGAAAAGGGCAACCCAGTAAGCCCCTCGGCAATCTGCGCGCTGGTGGCTACTCGCTACCTGAAGGAGTACCCAGGTGCGACCATCATCCATAACCTGATTACCTCTCACGTTGTGCCGGAGATGATTGAGGAAAACGGTGGCACCCCGGTGCGTACCCGTGTTGGCCACTCCTTTATCAAGGCCCAGATGGCCGAGACCGGTGCCGTCTTCGGCGGTGAGCACTCTGCGCACTACTACTTCAAGGAGTTCTTCAACGCGGACTCTGGCATGCTGGCTGCAATGCACGTCCTGGCTGCCCTGGCAGAGCAGGACAAGCCACTGAGCGAGTTCATGGCGGAGTTCAAGCGCTACGAGGCCTCTGGCGAGATTAATTCCCGACTGGGCAGTGCTGAGGAGCAGAAGGCCAAGCAGAAGGAAGTTGAGGCTGCCTTCGCTGACCGCACCGAGTCTGCGGACTGGATGGACGGCCTGACCATCGAATTGGCCGATTCCAAGGCCTGGTTCAACGTCCGCGCCTCCAACACCGAGCCGCTTCTGCGTCTCAATGTGGAGGCCCCGACGCGCGCAGAAGTCGATGCGCTGGTGGAAGAAGTCCTCGGCATCATCCGCGGCTAATCTCGCGCCGAGGATGGCTGGTTCGCAGTCGCCACAGCAATTGGGGCCAGCAGTCACACCGCATTTTGAGGCATGCTTGGAACTATGACATCGTCATCGACTCCGTCCTCGAACCCGCGCCAAGAGGCGCTGTTCTACCGCGCCGCAACCGCAGGTGCTGCACTTCGCGCCGCCGCGTCCGCCACGCGCGCTGGCGCATTTACGCAGCTCCCACTGCCACGCAGCGCGGTCATTCTCGTTGGCGACCGGCGGGCACAGCTCGCCGCGGAGGCGGTTTGCGCGCTTGCCGACGATATTCGGTGCCCGGTTACCATCGCGGAGAAGCTACCGAACTTTGTCGGAGCCTTGGACCTGGTGATTGTCTGTGACGAAAATCCGGGAAGCCCGCTTGCTATGGCACTGGCGGAAGCTGATAGGCGAGGCGCAGCCACAGTAGTGGTGGATGCCGGAGACGGCCCGCTGCGGGCCGCGGCGGGCCGTGACACCGTGATTGTGCCACGGCCGGCGATGGCAGAGTCCGCCTCGTTTACCGGCTACATCGGAGCCATTGCCAGTGCACTGACCGAGTGCGGGGTGACTGCCTTGGCGCCGGCTGGTGTAGTCGAGGAAGTCGCCGACGCAGTCGATGTCGACATCGCAGCCTGCTCACCGCAGCGTGATGAAACAGTCAATCCAGCTCGGCAGACAGCGCTGTGGTTGACTGAGCGTCGCCCACTGTTTGTCTCCACGACATCCGCGATGGAATCGGTTGCGGAGCTATCTGAGCTGCAGATGCTGGAGGCAGGAGTGGTCGCGGGGGCTTCGTCGTTAAGCGAATTGTCCTTAAGCATCGGTGCGCTGCTCGCCGCAGAGCCCCAGAAAACCCATGATATTTTCTACGATCCACTCATCGATGGTGAGGATGAGGCCCCGACAGTGCTACCGTTGGGGACGATTGTTTTAGCCACGCCGGCCAATGTGGACCACCACCGGGACTACTACGGTGAGGCGGGATGGGCTCGTGTGGAGTGTCCGGCACTCGACGCGGAAGCTCGTCATCCACTGGTTGAGGTATGCGTTACCGCAGCCAGGGTCGCTGCAATTGCGGCCTTTTCCGCGTAATCGGGAAGTATCACCGAGGGTTTATTCAGCGTACGGCAAGTGTACGGGCCCTCGGTGAGATTGGCGTGCACGCGTCAATATTTGGACTAATAGAGGAGTGATACGGGCATGGATCTGTTGGACCCCGTGCTGCAGTCGTACCCCTGGGGTTCTCGTACTCATCTGGCGAGAATCACGGGTGCGGATGCTCCAACGTCGAAGCCGTGGGCCGAACTGTGGTTTGGTGCCCACGCGCTGGCGTCAGCGACGGTAGCCGGCGAGCCACTCGATCAGTTGATCGCGAAAGATCCAGTCGCGGCACTCGGACCAGCCAGCCAAGCAGACAGCGGAAAGCTGCCATTCCTGCTGAAGCTGCTCGCTGCGGATGAACCGCTGTCGCTTCAGGCACATCCGACACTGGCGGAGGCACAAGAGGGATTTGCCAATGAAAACGCGCAAGGCATCCCAGCGACAGCACACTTTCGTAACTACCGCGATGACAACCACAAGCCTGAGCTCATCGTCGCGCTGACTGAGTTTGATGCGCTGGCTGGATTCCGTCCGGTGGCGCGCACCAAGGAACTATTTGCGCAGTTGGCAGTGCCAGAGCTCGACCACTACATGGGTCTGCTCGATGCTGCTGATGATGAAAGTGGTCTGCGCGCACTGTTCACCACCTGGTTGACGCTGCCGCAGGATGTCCTGGATGAGCTTGTCGCGGCAGTGGCGGGCAAGTGCGCGTTGTTCGCCAGTGACGATGAGGAGTTTGCGCTGGTGGCGCAGACTACCTGTGAACTTGCCCGCAAGTACCCGGGAGATCCGGGCGTGCTGGGTTCGATGCTGCTCAATCGTCTCCGCCTGCAGCCGGGTGAGGCTATTTTCCTCGGCGCCGGTCAGCTGCACGCTTACCTCAACGGTATGGGCGTGGAGATTATGGCCAATTCCGACAATGTCCTTCGCGGGGGATTGACATCCAAGCATGTCGACGTCGTGGAGCTATTACGTGTGTTGTCCTTCAGGCCACTGCCGTCGCCGGTGTTGCAAGCGCAGCGTGGTGATGATGGCTGGAACTACTATGCCGCACCAGTGCGCGAGTTCCGCCTGTGCTCGCGTGAGCTTGAACCGGGTGAGCGAGTGAACCTGGATGAAGGCTCAGCGACAATCGTCCTGCTGACCAAGGGGGCAGCGACGTTGCAGCATGGTGAGGCACACATAGAAGTGCCGTGTGGCCATGCAGCGTGGGTGCCAGCGGTCGATACTGCGGATACCGATATCGTGGCCGGAGCTGAAGATGCGGAAGTTTTTGTCGCCACGATTCCACACGTGATGTAAAAGCTTTGCCGTAGCTGTAGCGCGAAGGATGTCGCGGATTCGAAATCCGAGCCCCACATCCAGCGCGTCTATGACAAAAGGACTCGAGGTCTGGTTTTCGACCTCGAGTCCTTTTCGCATATAGGGGATTACTTCTAGCGCCGGGAGGCGGAAGGGAGCTGATTCCGCCTTAAATTCCCGGATTCACCCAATCAATCAGGCGCTGAGCTTGGTTTCGGAAACCATTTGTCACCGAATTGTTCTCGGTATTGTCCTGAGACTGTGGCGCTGACCGAGAAGTCGTGCCCTGCCGCTGCGTCGACTCTGGTGCAGTCATCCCCGTGCCACCGGCATTGTCGGAGTCACTCGGCTCCTGCTGCGTGGACGGTGAGCTGGTATCCGGCTCCAACTTTGGAATCTCTGGGCGCGGCGTAGACGTCGGGGCCGTGGTCTGGCCCTGATTCGAACCCTGAATGGAGTTGCCACCGCTAGGCTGGCCAGGAGTATCTGGGGTGTTCGGCTTCTCCGAGGTCTCCGGTGCCGGCTTGGAGCCTGGTGTCGGCTCAGTCGTGCCAGCGCCAACTTGTGGCTTTTCAGTGCTGTTGCCGGAGCCATTGTCTGGCAGCAGTGGTACCGGCTTGCTCGGCTTCGGCGAGGCAACGCGGCTGGTAGGTGCTTCAGGTGCCTGCGCCGTGGAGGTAGGAGTTGTCGAGGTTGGCATCGACGTTGCAGTGGTCGGTTCTGCCGCCGAATCAGATCCAGACGGCGGAATGTAGGCCTGCGGAGGCAGGTATGGGTCATCCTCGGTCGTAGGGATGTTCGACTGATGAGGAACCGACATACTGGTCGATTCCGAGAGAGTCGAGTTCAATTCCGAATTAGCGCCGGAGTTATCGCCCTGCTGCTCCAGTTCTGCGTCACTGGGCACTGGAGGCAGCGGAGCAGAAGAGCGCATTGTTGAATTTGCGCCGGCATTATCTGGCCGTGCATCCTCTGCAGCGCCACTGGCGGAACAGCTCACGAGTGCGGCACTGAGCGGGAGGGTCGTGAGAAGCAGACTTCCAAGAACCTTCTTCGCCATATCTGGTGCTCCTATCGTGAGTTGATTCACCTTGCGATGAAAGAAGATAACAGTTTTATTACGAGGCTTGGCAACTAACTTAACATGCTCGTAATCATTCGACTAGAGGGAATTCCTGGTGGCGGACTTACAACGCCCCACATAGTGTTAAATTGGCGAGAACTCAGGTACAAAATCTGAATAAGGCCCGCAAGCCGCACTGTGGTGCTGTTTTCTGGTTTTCGGATAGTTCGATTAGTTGAATAGTCCAATGAGGTCCTTTGGTTCGTAGCGCGAAGGGAGCGTTTCCACCATGTCCGTCTGGGATACCGAGGTTTTTCACAATGATTCAGTCATCGAACTTTTCGATGAAGTCCAAGATTTGGATCCGCAGGATCGCACGGGCGCATTAATCGACGCCGGGCGCATTGGACTGGACACGGATGACCAGGATGAAACCACATGCGCAATCGCAGCGGCAATCATCATCGCGATCTGGAACGGTGCTCCGTTTGGCGGCGGTGAAATCCTGGAGGATTACAGCTTCATCCGCGAAGGCATCGCAGACAGCAGTGGCGATGAGGAAGAAGCGCAGTCGATTGCATCCGAGGTATTCGATACTCTGCTGGGGGAACTCAGTGAGTCCACTCAGGCCGCACTGGAAGACTTTGTCGAAGCGGTAGAGTAGACCACCGTGCCTGTGGTCGAGCTCCACAGTCGGGTTTTCATGCCCAGAGTAGGCCAGGCGCAGTTAGAACTAAATCCACTTTTATCCATATTTTCTTAAAAAGAAGGCGTTACATGACTTCGAAGAACACTGATTTCAAGGTTGCAGATCTTTCTCTGGCAGCCGCCGGCCGTCACCAGATTCGCCTGGCTGAGCATGAAATGCCGGGCCTGATGGCGCTGCGTGAAGAATATGCAGAGCAGCAGCCACTGGCCGGAGCCCGTATCTCCGGCTCCATTCACATGACTGTTCAGACGGCCGTGCTCATTGAGACCCTCACTGCGCTGGGCGCACAGGTTCGTTGGGCATCGTGCAACATTTTCTCCACTCAGGATGAGGCCGCAGCGGCCGTCGTCGTCGGCCCGAACGGCACCCCGGAAGATCCGCAGGGTGTTCCGGTCTTCGCCTGGAAGGGTGAGACACTGCCGGAGTACTGGTGGTGCCTGGATCGCATCTTCGACTGGGGTGATGAAGATGCCAACATGATTCTCGACGACGGCGGTGATGCCACCATGGCCGTAATTAAGGGTATGGAGTTCGAGGATGCTGGCCTCGTGCCGCCGGCTGATGAGTCTGACGCGGATGAGTTCATCGCCTTCAAGGACATGCTGCGTGAGAGCCTGGAGAAGGACTCTGGCCGCTGGCACCGCATTGCCAAGTCCGTCAAGGGTGTTACTGAGGAGACCACCACTGGTGTCCACCGCCTGTACCACTTCGCAGAGCAGGGTCTGCTGCCGTTCCCGGCAATGAACGTCAATGACGCAGTCACCAAGTCCAAGTTCGATAACAAGTACGGAACCCGCCACAGCCTCATCGATGGCCTGAACCGCGGTACCGACATGCTGATTGGCGGCAAGAACGTACTGGTCTGCGGCTACGGCGACGTGGGCAAGGGCTGCGCCGAGGCACTGGCTGGCCAGGGTGCTCGCGTACAGGTCACCGAAGCGGACCCGATTAACGCGCTGCAGGCTCTGATGGACGGCTTCGATGTTGTCACCACTGACAGCGTCATCAGCGATGTCGACATTGTGATTACCGCTACCGGTAACAAGGGCATCATCACCTTCGAGCACATGCAGCAAATGAAGGACCACGCAGTTCTGGGCAATATCGGTCACTTCGACAACGAAATTGATATGCACAGCCTCCACCACCGCGACGACGTTCGTCGGGTGGAAATCAAGCCGCAGGTCGCCGAGTACATCTTCCCGCATGCCGACGGCGAAGAACGCTCCCTCATCGTGCTGTCGGAAGGCCGCCTGCTGAACCTGGGCAACGCCACCGGTCACCCGTCGTTTGTCATGTCGACCTCGTTCGCTGACCAGACCATCGCTCAGATTGAGCTGTTCTGCAACGGTGATAAGTACGACAATTCGGTCCACCGTCTGCCGAAGATTCTCGATGAGAAGGTCGCCCGTATTCACGTCGAGGCCCTCGGTGGTGAAATCACTCGCCTGTCCAAGGAGCAGGCAGAGTACATCGGTGTCGATGTCGAAGGCCCATACAAGCCGGAGCACTACCGCTACTAAGCACCATCACGTCAGGACAGGGCAGAGCTAGAACATGATCATCGCGGTCGAGGGAATTGACGGCGCCGGTAAGAATACCTTGGTCACAGCTGTATCTGAGGAGCTGCGAAGGCGCGGTCACTCCGTCGGTACGATGACGTTCCCGGCGTATCGGCAGACTATATTCGCTGATTTCGCCGATCAGGCTCTGCACGGTCAGCTTGGTGATGCCGCAGACTCCGCGTGGGCAATGGCGTTGTTGTTCGCGCTGGATCGCAGGGAACGTCGTCAAGCGATTGAGACTGCGGCGAGTGAGAACGACGTGCTGATCATCGACCGCTACGTTGCGTCAAATGCGGCGTACTCCCAGGCACGCACGCGAGATTCCGCGATCGTCGAGTGGATTGAGAAGACTGAATTCGGCGAGTTTCAGCTTCCGCTTCCCGACGTTCAGGTCTGCCTGGCCACATCGGTGGACGTGGCGGCAGGGCGTGCACGACACCGTGAAGCGACGGTTTCTGAGCGTGTACGTGATGCCTACGAAAAGGACTCGAGCCTGCAAGAGCGCACGTTAGCGGCGTATTTGAAGTTTGCCGAAACCTCGTGGCAATCGCCGTGGCTGGTGTTGACTGGGGATGATGGGGCAAACCAGTTAATCGAATGGATTAGCGAAAATCTTAATTAATCGATGCGGAGCAATCCGCCTTAACGTTTAGAATAAATTTTATGAGCTCAAAAATCCTGGTTGTTGATGATGATCCGGCCATCGCCGAGATGCTCACTATGGTGATGGAACGTGAAGGATTCGACACCGTAGTTGTAGACAATGGCATTGATGCCGTCGAAGCAGCCGAGAGGGAAAACCCAGACCTGATTCTGCTGGACCTCATGCTGCCGGGTATGGGCGGTGTTGATGTGTGCCGTACGGTGCGCGAGACTTCGGCGGTGCCGATTATCATGCTGACTGCGAAGACTGACACGGTCGACGTAGTCCTCGGCCTGGAATCTGGCGCGGATGACTATGTGACGAAGCCGTTTAAGCCAAAGGAACTGGTTGCGCGTGTGCGTGCCCGTCTGCGTCGGCAGGAGGACAGCCCGAGTGAGACGCTTGAAGTCGGTGACCTCACCATTGACGTGCCTGGTCACGCTGTGTTCCGCGATGGCAAGGAAATTTCGCTGACTCCGCTGGAGTTCGATCTTCTGCATGCGCTTGCGTCGCGTCCGAAGCAGGTTTTTTCCCGCGATGAGCTGCTGGAGAAAGTCTGGGGCTACCAGCACACTTCTGATACCCGTCTGGTGAACGTGCACGTTCAGCGCCTGCGCTCGAAGATTGAGCTCGATCCGGAAAATCCGCAGATTGTGCTCACTGTTCGCGGTGTCGGTTACAAGACGGGCGACTAGGCCACAGGGCTAAGGGCTAGTCAGCTTAAGTGGGAGCCATTTCTTGCGTCGATTAATTACAAAGCTTCAAAACCTCACGAATCGATTTTTGACGTGGGCGATTACGCTCTGGCGGACATCGATTCAGGCTCGCATTCTCACCTCTGTAGTCGTACTGAGTGCGATGGTGATTGCGGTGCTGGGGTTTGCGCTGGCAACAATCGTGGCTCAACGGTTGATTGACGCTAAGGTCACGGCGGCGGATGAAGAAATTGATCGTGCCCGCGCAGTGGTGGAGCAGGCGATAGAAAATTCCACGGCCAACGAGTTGCAGGCACTGCTCAATATCGGCCGAGATGCCTTGGTCAACCGCACATCCAATGCGGGCTCGGCCCCACTGACAAGCTATGAGCCACTTCTGTTAGCGCCGGTGCCACGGGGCACAGTGTTGGCGACTTCGCCGTCAGGCACCGAGGTGCCACAGCGCCTGCATGACATTGTGCGGCAAGGACAGATTGCCTATCAGGTACGTCAAGTGCCAGATGAAAACGGTGGCACTTATTCGGCGCTAATCATCGGTACACCCACCTCGACCTCGGTGGACGGCCTTGAGCTCTATTTAGTGACGCCAATGGCCGCAGAGGAATCCACAATTAAGCTGGTGCGTGGCCTGCTCGCCGGCACCACGGTTGTGATTCTGGCGCTGCTTGGCGGCATCACGTGGTTCTTCTCCAATCAGGTGACGCAGCCAGTGCGCTCTGCCGCGCAAATTGCGCAGCGTTTCGCCGATGGCCACCTGCGCGAACGTATGGCGGTACAGGGCGAAGATGACATGGCGCGACTGGCCATGAGCTTTAACAAGATGGCGGAATCGCTGTCGACGCAGATTAGGCAACTGGAGGAGTACGGCAGTCTGCAGCGGCAGTTCACCTCTGACGTGTCGCATGAGCTGAGAACCCCGTTGACCACTGTGCGCATGGCCGCCGACATGATTGCCGATGGCGCTGAAGACCTCGATCCGGCAACACGACGCGCTGCAGAGCTCATGAATGAGGAGCTCGACCGGTTTGAGATGCTGCTCAATGACCTGCTGGAAATCTCCCGCCACGACGCGGGCGTCGCTGACCTTTCCGCCGAAAAGGTCGATGTCCGCCGCTGTGTTGATGCCGCGTATCAGCAAGTGGCCGTTGTGGCTAAGGAAACCGGTACTCCGATCCGGCTGCATCTGCCAGAAGAGCCAGTCATTGCCACCGTTGATTCCCGCCGCATCGAGCGCGTACTGCGCAACCTCATGGCCAACGCGGTGGACCACAGTGAGGGCAATCCCGTCGATGTCACGGTTCATGCCAGCGACTCCGCCGTGTCCTTCACAGTTGTTGACCACGGTGTGGGACTCAAGCCAGAGCAGGCAGACCTGGTCTTCAACCGCTTCTGGCGCGCAGACCCCTCCCGCGTGCGGCGCACCGGCGGCACTGGCCTGGGACTGGCAATCGCGCGCGAGGACGCGCAGCTCCACGGCGGAGACCTCGATGCCTTTGGCGTGCCGACGGTCGGTAGCTGTTTCCGCCTGACAGTTCCGCTGGAGCCCAACACCAACTTCGGTGAGCACCCACTCGGTCTGGAAGTCCCGCCCCTGCCAACTCAGGCGCCGCACCAAGAGCTGGTGCAGCCTCTTGCGTTGGAGCAGGGCGCAAGCGATGACACCCACGAGCAGCTAAATGATCGAGAGGAGAGGGACAGCTAAATGGTGCACCTACAGCAACCTGCGCTTCGGCGCTCAATGCGTAAACTCGCCGCGCTTAGCTCCGTGGTCATTTTGGGCACCGCAGCGGGATGTACAACTATCCCGCGAAATACCACGCCACAAGTGTTACGGCCGTTCCAACCGCCTCAGGTAGACATTGAGGTTCCCCAACCGCGGCCAAACGTGAACGCGGATGTTATCCTGCGTGACTTCTTTGCCGCTGCTGCACACCCCATCGATGACTTCCAGGCGATGCGCGCGTTTATGACTCCAGAATTAGCGGCCAGCTGGAAGCCTCTGGACAAGGCTCGCATCCTCGATGGTGTCAATCTGATTTCGCAGACTTCGGGTGGGAAGAAGCACCAAACGTTTACTGCCCGCGGTGCCACGGTCGGCCAATTGGGCACCGATGGGGCGTATGAGCCGCAGTCCGGTGACTTCGAAGAAACCGTTGAGATGACGCTTGGCGACGACGGTCAGTGGCGTATTTCCTCACTGCCAGATGGTGCGGTCATGGAGCGCCAGGCATTTTTGGACAATAATCGCCCCCGCAATCTCTACTTCTTGGACCCGGCAGGAAACCACCTGGTCACCGACCGTCGCTGGCTCTACCGCGGTGTTAACGATGGCGCGACTAATCTTCTGACCAAGCTGAAAAATGGTCCTTCCGCGCCACTTGTGCCCGGTGTGACGACGGTGCTTGGCCCCAACGCTTCCATTTCCGTCGAGGCGGTGCCTGTCACTAGTTCGGAGGGGCGAAAGGTCGAAATCACTGGCCTGGGCGATGTCTCTGAAGAGCTGCGTGTCATGCTTGCTGCGCAAATTGTCTGGACACTCGACATGGCTGTGCTGCCGGGACCGTGGATTCTCATGGCCGATGGCAAACCACTGGTGCCGACGCATGAGGGACCGTGGACCAAGGACACCGACGTTATCCAGCTCTTTGACCCTAACCATCTTCCCGCCGATAGCGCGGGTCTGCGCACAGTCGATCGCGGCGGTATCTATGAAATCGTCGATGGCCGTTCGCAACCGGTTGGCCAGGGATGGCGCGCTAGCGGCAACACCTTCGTGGCGTCTGCCGCGGTGGGAGTCGACGCGACGGGCAATGACCTCATCGCGGCGGTGTTCCGCTCCAGTCTCGACGGTCGCTCTAGCGTGCAAAATCGTGGCGAGTCCACGTTGATGCTCGGCGGTCCCAAGGACACATCCGTACCAGTTCTTACCGCAGAAAGCCTGTCGCGTCCGACATGGTCGCCCGATGCGGCGGCAGTGTGGACAGTGAAGGACGGAACCACGGTCATGCGTCTGGTACGTCCATCTGGTTCGCCACAAATTCAGCAGGAAGAGGTCGACGTCAGTGAGTTCGACGACCTGCTCGAAGGTGATGAACTCACCGGCCGTGAGCCAATGCGCATATCCGAATTCCGTATCGACCCATCGGGTACCCAAGCCGCAATGATCATCGGCGATCAAGTCCACATCGCTACCATCCAGCGCAGCGAGGACAGTCCGTGGAAGCTAACGCATCGTCGTCAGATTCCGTTGCCCGAGGCCATTTCGCCGTTGTCGCTGACGTGGTCGGCAAATCAGACAATCACCGTCGGCGGTTACAGTGGGGAGACTCCGATGCTCACCGTCTTCCCCGACGGCGCGACGACTTCCGTCCTGCCCAAGACCAACCTCAGCCCGCCAATCGCCGTGGTCACAGCTAATTCGTCAAAGCGCTATGCGCTGGATACCAACGGTCTGTTCGAGCTAATCTCCAGCGAGGGACAAGAGGAATTCTGGCGTCGCGTAGATGGCGCACGCGGGCGCATGGCTCCGGTGTCCGTGGAATAACAAATGGTCAGCTGGGGGCAGTCTTCGCGTGATGTCCTGCGTGCGCTTTACGACGTTTCCCGCGAGGCAACCGGTCTCGTAGTACCGGAGTCCTGCCCGGGATGTGGCCGGTCCGGGCCGTTGTGCAGAGCCTGCAAGGACGAGCTGCAGCAGCCACCGGTGAGGTTTTCGCCACGGGCGAGTGTGCGTGCGGCAGCCTGGGTGTGTGGCCCATATTCCGGTGCCAGGCGGCAGCTAATTCTCTCCGCGAAGGAGCGGGGCAGTGGTGATGCACGACGAATAATGGGAGCGGTGTTCGCTGCCGCGGTGCGCAGGCTAGCTTTCGAGGGAACCATAATGCCCCCGGAAATTACCCCCATTGTTTTGATTCCAGCGCCGACACGGCCCTCATCACGACGACAGCGGGGTGGGGATCCCGTTACCGTTGCCTGCGATTATGCAGCGTCGCAGCTGCCCCAAACTTCGGTATTGCCCCTGGTCTTTACCGATGAGCACACGCGCGATTCGGCGGAGTTGGGCGCGGCACAGCGACGCCGGAATCTTTCGGGACAGATTGTTCCATTTGTGAAGTATCGCGCAGGAATAAGTCCTCAACTGCGCAAACACTGCGCTGAAGCCACGGTAATTTTGGTCGATGATGTCGCCACAACAGGGGCCACGGCAGCGGAAACTGAGCTCGTAGCAGCGTCTGTCGGGGTGCGACTCGACGCGGTTTTGGTACTCGCAAGAGCGTAGGAATCGCAGGTGCCGTCGATAAGCGAACCTTTAACGAGGGGTACGTGGCATTGGTTACCCCCGCGACTGTATCCTGGAGGTGCAGTAAGACTCGTCACCGTAGACGCCGTGAGTAATCCCGCTCACGGAAGGGCGGTGGCCATACCGGGAGGTAGGTAGCAAGTGTCCACACCTGCTGACAACAACGAGGTACTCAGCCCGAACGCTCAGGTGACCATCACCGGGCGCAACGTTGAGGTTCCAGAGCACTTCGCAGACCGCGTTAAGGCGAAGCTGGCGAAGATTGAGCGCCTCGACCCGACATTGACCTTCTTCCACGTTGAGCTCCAGCATGAGCCGAATCCACGCCGTGCAGATCGCTCTGACCGTATTCAGATCACCGCTACCGGCAAGGGCCACCTGGCTCGTGCCGAGGCCAAGGAAGACAGCTTCTACGCAGCCCTGGAGTCCGCTCTGGGTAAGATGGAGCGCTCCCTGCGCAAGGTGAAGGCTCGTCGTAAGATCAGCCGCTCCGGTCACCGTGCTCCGATGTCCGTCGGTGAGGCAACCGCATCGCTGGTCGCTGAGGCAGAGGATCAGAACAAGAAGGCTGAAAAGGCCGATCCGTACGAGGATTTGGTGGAGGACGTACTTCCGGGCCAGGTTGTGCGCACCAAGCAGCACTCGGCCACCCCAATGTCGGTGGAAGACGCTCTGTCCGAGATGGAGCTCGTCGGCCACGACTTCTACCTCTTCGTTAATGAGGAAACGTCTCGTCCGTCCGTGGTTTACCGCCGTCACGCGTTCGACTACGGTCTGATTGAACTGGCTGATGATGACGCCAAGTAAGGCGTAATCGACAACTGAACCCGTCTTCCCTTAGTGGGGGAGGCGGGTTCGTCGTATAATTAACCGTTGCACATTAAAAGTCGGAATGAATCGGCCGGAAAGGTCCTAATTTAGTGTTTTCGCTCAGCAAATTGCTCCGCGTTGGTGAAGGGCGAGCCGTAAAACGGCTTGGCAATATTGCCGATCAGGTCATCGCCAAGGAAGACGAGTACGCAGCTCTGTCGGACGATGAGCTCCGTGCTAAGACCGACGAGTTTAAAAAGCAGCTGGCCGATGGCGCTGATGTGGATGATTTGTTGCTTGATGCCTTCGCCACAGCGCGCGAAGCTTCCTGGCGTGTGCTCGGTCAGAAGCACTACCGCGTACAGGTGATGGGTGGTGCAGCACTGCACTTCGGCAATGTCGCCGAGATGCGTACCGGTGAAGGTAAGACCTTGACCTGTGTGCTGCCGGCATACCTCAACGCACTTGAGGGCAAGGGCGTCCACGTTGTCACGGTCAATGACTACCTGGCAAAGCGTGATGCCGAGTGGATGGGCCGTGTTCACCGCTTCCTGGGGCTTGAGACCTCCGTGATTTTGTCGGACCTCAGCCCGGATCAACGTCGTGAGGCATATGCAGCCGACATCACCTACGGCACGAACAATGAGTTCGGCTTCGACTACCTGCGCGACAACATGGCGCATTCCCTCAATGACTTGGTGCAGCGTGGCCACCACTACGCCATCGTCGATGAGGTTGACTCGATTCTTATTGACGAGGCCCGTACACCGCTGATCATTTCCGGCCCGGCTGATGGTGACCCGAGCTGGTACCTGGCATTCGCTCGCATTGTCCCGCGTATGAAGCGTGACATTCACTACGAAGTCGATGACCGCAAGCGCACCATCGGTATTCGCGAAGAGGGCGTGGAGTTCGTCGAGGACCAGCTGGGTATCTCCAACCTCTACGCACCGGAGAACTCCTCTCTGGTCAGCTACCTGAACAATGCTCTCAAGGCCAAGGAGCTGTTCACCCGCGATAAGGACTACATCATCCGCAATGGTGAGGTCCTCATTGTCGACGAGTTCACCGGTCGCGTTCTCTCCGGACGTCGCTACAACGAGGGCATGCACCAGGCGATTGAGGCCAAGGAAGGGGTGGAGATTAAAAACGAGAACCAGACGCTGGCAACCGTTACCCTCCAGAACTACTTCCGCCTCTACGACAAGCTGGCCGGTATGACCGGTACCGCTGAGACTGAGGCCGCTGAGCTTCACCAGATTTACAAGCTCAACGTGATGCCGATTCCGCCGAACCGCCCGAATCAGCGTAAGGATCTGCCTGACCTGATTTACAAGACGCAGGAGGCGAAGTTTGCCGCTGTCGTCGAGGACATCCGTGAGTGCCACGAAAAGGGACAGCCTGTCCTGGTCGGTACCACCTCGGTGGAGAAGTCCGAGTACCTGTCTAAGCTGCTGCAGCGCGAAGGTATCCCGCACTCTGTGCTGAACGCCAAGCACCACGACAAGGAAGCTGAGATTGTTGCCGTCGCAGGCCGCCTGGGCGCCGTCACCGTGGCAACGAACATGGCAGGTCGTGGTACTGACATCGTGCTGGGTGGCAACCCGGATATCGTCGCTGACTTGAACCTGCGTGCTCGCGGTCTCGACCCGGTGGAGACCCCGGAAGAGTACGAAGAGGCATGGGACAGCGAGATTGAGCGCGTTCGTGCTCAGTCGCAGGAAGAGGCCGACAAGGTCCGTGAAGCCGGCGGTCTCTACGTCCTCGGTACCGAGCGCCACGAGTCGCGTCGTATTGACAACCAGCTGCGCGGTCGTACCGGCCGTCAGGGCGACCCAGGTGTGACTCGCTTCTACTTGTCCATGCGAGATGACCTGATGGTTCGCTTCAACGGCCAGCGCATGGAAGCCCTGATGAACACCTTGAACGTTCCGGACGATGTTCCGATTGACTCCAAGGTCGTCTCGAACTCCATTAAGAGTGTTCAGACTCAGGTGGAGAGCCAGAACTTCGAAATCCGTAAGAACGTTCTGAAGTACGACGAGGTCATGAACCAGCAGCGTAAGGTCATCTACGCTGAGCGCCGCCGCATCCTCGAAGGCGAGGATCTAAAGACGCAGGTGCGCGATATGCAGTCCAGCGTCATCGATGCCTACGTCGGCGGTGCGACCGCTGAGGGTTACGTTGAGGACTGGGACCTCGACGAGCTGTGGAATGCACTCGAGTCCCTCTACGGACCGACCTTTACCGCGCAGGAGCTCATCGATAGCTCTGACTACGGCACCCCGGGTGATCTGACCTCCGAGGAACTGTCCAAGGCACTGCACGAGGACATCTCCGCCAGCTACGACCAGCTGGAGGCCGCAGTTGCAAACATCGGTGGCGAAGAGCAGATGCGAAACATCGAGCGCTTCACCATCCTCAACGTCATTGACCAAAAGTGGCGTGAGCACCTCTACGAGATGGATTACCTCAAGGAGGGCATCGGCCTGCGTGCTATGGCACAGGCAGATCCACTGGTGGAGTACCAGCGCGAGGGCTTTGACATGTTTACCGCCATGATGGACGGCATCCAGGAAGAATCTGTCCGACAGCTGTTCCTGCTGCGTAAGCAGGTTATGCCAACCGCTGAGTCTGAGGGTGGCCAGGATGCACAGGCAACCGGCACACTGCCATCTGAGGCATCGTCGGCTCAGGAGGCTCAGATGACGTACTCCGGCCCGAATGAAGATGGCAGCGCAGAGCAGCAGCGCGTGGATGAGGAGCCGCAGGGCAACCGTGCACAGCGCCGCAAGGCGGCTCGCAAGCGCCGTCGTTAAGCAGCGCCCTTAAGCTAGAGCACACGAAACGCGGTCATGACCCATGGCCGCGTTTTTGCTGTTCGACGGCGGAAAGTTCCTGTGAATGCCCGCGCTCGAGGTCCGACACGGCAGCTGCCGAGAAACTCCACCTTCTTGCCATCCGATGACACGCTGGCGTGGAACGACTGTAGCGAGACCCCCTTGAGGCTCGCGTTTTTCGCCAGAGTGATGACAGCGGCGTGAATCATGGGGTCGATGTCGATGCGACGCAGATCGTTGATGCGTCGGCGTCCACCGATGATGTCGAAGACACGGGCAGTGATTGTTCCGAGTTCGCGCCGAAGTTCGTGGTCACAGTGCTGGACGACGTGTGGTGCTGGCGGCGACCCCTCAGCCCGCTGGGTGTGCGGTGGGCTTGGCTCGACCGACTGTGGTGCGGGCATCGTTGCCACAGCGGAGTAAGTAGTAGCGGGCGTGGAGTGCGCACTGGAGAATTCCGGCATTCCGCCAATGTGAATGGTGTGGAGAAGCGAAAACCCAGCGGCAGGTTCTAACTGCTCAGCGGGACGTGATGCCTGCGCATGATGCTGAGCAGGTGCTTTGGATGAAAATTGGTAGTGCTGCGGAAAGTGAGCCGAGTTCGCTGTTGAACCCGGCAACTGAGACGACGGTGCCATGGCTTTAATCCCCCTAAAAGCTCCTTGAATGGCAAGTTCCCCCTTGCTGTACAGACAATTGTGCAACACCAGCTGTCATCGTGCAGGCGGTGCTGTGATATTCATTCCCGTGTGGGGGGG
>NZ_JAUNLP010000005.1 GCF_030532195.1 Corynebacterium sp.
AACCAGCCAGCCGCGCTGACCTCCGAATACATTACACACAACCCCACAACAAAGCTAATCCCCAGGTCAATGCACAAAAACAGTGTTAGTTGGAGTTAAGGGTTTGTTAAAGCATTGGTTAAAGAGTCGACTTAGCCCCTGCTCCAAGGCGCTTCCACACGGCGGCGGAGGCCACACCCAGCAATGCACCAGCGCCAAGGAACACGCTTCCTGCACCAAGTGCTGCCGCTCCAAGACCAGCAACTGGCGGAAGCACGACTTGGGCTAGGCGGTTGCCCATCAAACGAATAGATAGAGCCTGTGCTCGAACATCTGCACTTACTAGCGAGCTGACCCAGGTCATGGACATCGGCATGACAAATCCCCATGCCAAACCACAGATACCAACTGCAATAACCATCATCCAGCTAGAAGTCAGCCACGGCATGGCGAGCATCGGCACAACACCAGCACACACCGCAACGATGAGGACACGGTCGCGATTGGCACGACGCAGGACTGTCGGCATAACTGCTCGAGAGACAATCGCCAGGCCACTTCGAGCACCCAAGATTGCAGTTACCTCGGCCACGCTGAATCCGAGTTCTCGACCCAGCACCGGTACATAGGCGGTCAGCAAATCGATTGCCACAATCACGGCTATCGACACTGTCATGGCACTGGACATGCCTTCATAGCGAAGAATGTCGAAAAGCGAGGGCGAGATCTTTTCAGCCGGATGTTCAGTCCGCTCCCGGGAAGGACTTTCATCTGCACCTGAGGATTGTCCACCAGCAGAACCCGAGGCTGCCGCATACACTTCCCCAGCTGCGGCCGCTTCGAGCCGTCGATAAGCAGTGGCGACCGGCCAGCCGATGACGAGCGCGACCGCACCGATAATCGCCATCGCCCATAGCGCGCCGGTCGTGGTAGTGCCGGCGCTGGCGCCGTCGTGATTCGGAGTCAGCAGACCAGCACCGACGATACCGAGGAATTGGCCGATGGAGATGCCCAGTGTGAAGTAGGCAAACAGACTGTCCAGCCCCGCGACGCCACCTCGGAGATGAGAAACCATCCCCTGCGCGGCGATGAGCGTGGTCAGATGCGCGAACCCAAGCGTGACGTAGCCGAGCAGCAACACGGGCAGATTCGCCGAAAGTGCCATGACAACTGCGGCGATGACAGTTGCGATGAGGCCGGCGTACATGACTTCGGTGGCTCGGCGGGAGTCGACAAGCTTGCCGGCGGGAAGAGCGATAAGCAGAGGAACAAGGGAAAACGCCGCGGTAAACCAACCGACGGTGGCTGCGGAACCACCGAAGTCGAGGACTCGCCAGGACAACAGCACACGCCCACCGTTGAACACCGCCTGCCCCATGACCGTCACGAGAACCAAAAGACCGAACCAGCGTTTCATTTTCTGCTCGATTTTTCCTTTCTCCTGCGAGGCGGGTTCATCTGCGAAAACAAATCAAACTATTGCAGGTTATTAAGGATAGTCCCTGTAGTCACACATGTTTAGGGCATAGAATGAATTATTCGGGCATCCTTGTCGATGTAACCGGATTGCCTATTTAGTTAATAAAGAATCAGGAATTAGGAGCCATGCTTGAACGCACATTGGTGTTCGTCGACACGTCATATTTATTGGCGAGCTTTTACAACTCGTGGGAAACCGGAGCCCGCGGGCAATTAGAAATTGACCTTAGAGAAGTAGTTAGTGTCCTTGACCGAATGATTACCCAGCAGCTGAACCAGCCAGTTCAGCGGCAACTTTGGTACGACGGCATCCCGGAGTCGGGGCCGCACCGTTATCAGCGCTCGCTGCGCACTATCGATGGTGTTCAGCTGCGTGCAGGTCAGCTCATTGAATGGGGCGATCGTCGCACACAGAAGGCCGTCGATACGCGCCTGGTTGCAGACATGGTCGTCGCGGGCCTGCGCAATCAGGTCTCCGATATCGTGCTGGTCTCTGGCGATGCCGACATGCTACCGGGCGTGACCGAGGCATCATCCGCAGGCGTGCGCGTGCACCTCTACGGCTTTGGCTGGGATTCCATGTCGGGTGCGCTTCGCCATGCCTGTGATTCGACGACCATTCTCGACCCCCGCGAGGACTTCGCTGACGCCATGCAGCTCAACGTCCTCGAGGGCCCGATTCCACCTGTCGTCCGCACGAACAAGCCACTCGGCGATGCCGAACCAATCGAGGATCTTGGCGCCACCCGTATCCCGGATACGCGCATCACCCCGCCAGGCGAGGAATCGCTTGACGACGGTCACAGCGCCACCCCTTCTTCTGGTGACGGTGACCCTGAGACTTCGGAGACCGGAGCCTCGGAGATTCAACAGGAAAAGCGCGTCGTACCATCGCCCACAACCGAGAGCGACTCGGAGTGCATCGAGTTCGACGGAGCTGCAGCGACACCCACTGCCAAGGCGGATTCGCCGAAGTTCAACGAAGTTGAGCATGCCGCGAAGATGGGTAAGCGGGAGGTTCCGGCGGAAGCTGAGCGCAAGGCAGAAGTTGAGCGCACTGGTTCATCTGGTTCGTCTGCCACCTCGGCTACCCCGGCTGCCCCGGCTACTCCAGCGGCCATGCCCGGCGCGACTGAGGTCAGCGGAGCTGCAAGTGAAACAGCTGCGCCTACTGAGGCGAAGGCGGATGCTGCAGCTGGCAGTGATTCGGTGAAGACGGAGCCGTCGTCAAGCGGTGCTGACGCTAAGCCTGCTGAGACAGAGGCGCCCAAGCCGAGCCCGCGTCCGAACCCGTCGATGATGGCGCCGCGCCGTAAGCTGCGGAGCCGCTATGTGCCGCTGCCGAACGAGGTGTGGGCATCTGCGGGATTCCAGACGCCGTTTGATGTGGGACAGCAGTACGCCAACTGGTGGTACGAGAACATCGCCACGGAGCAGGCACGCGATACCGCGCATCTGCTCTCGGGCGGCGGATTACCGCCGGAGATTGATCGCCCGCTGCTGCAGTTTGCGTGTGAGACTCTGCATGAATACACCCTGACTGAGACGCAGCGTGTCAACCTGCGCGACGGGTTCCATGCGGGTATCCGCGGAGTGCTGCTGGCACGGAAGAACAATCAGGGCGAATAATGCCCGACAGCGATAAACACTGCTTGACATAAAAGTGGCGGTGGTTAGGAGTTTGCCTAACCACCGCCACTTTTTTGCGTGAACTCTACTCGAGCCTCTACTTGGAATCTTCTGGCTTATCAGCCTGGTCTGTCTCGACCTGCGCTTCGGCCTCCTCCTTGGCAGCTTCCAGCTCACTGACGGACTTGGTCGGTGCATCACCGGACTCCAGCGCTGTGTTGCCGTTATCCTTGTTCATCTGCGCGCGAATCTCGGCCAGACGCATACCGGCCTGCGCGTCACGAGTCGAAGTTTCAATCTCAGCCATGCGGTTGGTGCTCGTGGACTCGGCCAGCTCCTGTGCGCCCAGGGCGTTGGCGTAGCGGCCCTCAATCTTCTCACGAACCGAATCCAGCGTCGGCACATTCGGATCGTCGGTAATACCCTGCATGCCCTGCAGCGTCTTCGATGCGGTTTCCTGCATCTTCGCCTGATCCGCCTGTGCTTCCAGCTTGCGAATCTCGTCCTTAATGCCCTCGTACCGAGCCTGGGACTGCTCCGCTTGCCGCTGCGCCTCCTGAGCAGCCGCAACTGCCTGCTGATGCAGCTGCGTGGTATTTTCCAGTTCCCGCTCCACATTCACCAGCTGCGTGGCAAAGACCTCAGCAGTACTTTCCATCTTCTGCGCAGTTGCCTCATCACCAGCCGCACGAGCTTCATCAGCACGCGCCAGTGCCTGACGAGTATTGTCTTGAATCTTGTCCCGCTCCGCATTGAGACGACCCAGCTGCATCTCCAGCTGATTGCGGTTACCGATCACAGCCGCTGCCTGTCGTTGAATCTCCTGGTGGCGCTTGCGCTCGGCCTCTGCGGCCTGCGCAATCTGGATCTTGGGATCCGCGTTGTCCTCGATTTTCTTATCGAACGAAGACATCATGTACTTCCAGCCCTTGGCAAATGGGTTAGCCATGAAGATCCAACCTTCCTCAAATTCTCAGTGCGTGTTCTCGGATACGTGGTCGAGGTTAACTAAAAGTTTTTGACTTATTCGAAAATTGTACGTGAGCCAGCGCACTCTCTCTCGGTAAAACTACAACTGCCAATTACGAGCAGTCTGACAACAGATGGATAACAAGCGCCTGCCACAGACAGTTGTAAACTCTCTATTCATGGTTCACTGCCCATCATTTGCGCGTCGCGGACTCGCTGCGAGTCTCGCTGCAGTCGTCACTCTGACTGCCACTGCGCCGCTGGCCAACGCCACGGCTTCGTCCCCGAATGACACGAACAGGGAGCAGGCTACGGATGTAGTTATTGCTGCGCCTTCCTCGAGTTCAACTTCCACTTCGCCCTCGGAGCGCAAGTCATCGTCGGAAAGCACGACCTCGGAGAGCAAATCCAAGACCTCTGAAAAGGAATCGTCGACCAAGAAGTCAGAGCCGACTGACAAGCCTGCCGCTAAGCCCAAGCACTTCCCGCCGCTCGTGCCCGGCGCGAAATCGAGGTGGGGCGAGGGCGTGCAGTCGCGTCTCGACGAAGTGACTGAGCAATTCGATGCCGAGGGCAGCACGCTCGGGATGGGTATCCTCGACCGCCAGACCGGCGAGTTTATTTGTAACTCCCACTGCGATGAGGCATTCCGCCTCGCCAGCCTGATGAAGGTGTTCGTCGCCGATGTCGTGGCCTATAGCAACTATGAGCGCCCCGAAAAGGGCAATATCACCTCAGGCACAGGTGACATGCCCGTCGAAGGCAACGCCGATGCCATGACCCGCGACGACATGATTCGCTACTCCGACAATGAGGCCACAGACGAGCTCTGGGACAACTACGGCGGTACCCGCATTGTCGATAATGTCCGTGAGCGCTACGGCCTGTCGGCCAAGACAGTCGGCAACGCCATGTGGGGTGCAACTACCAGCACGCCGGCCGATATGGTGGCCTACTTCGACCGCATGCTCAGTGAAAAGGGCGGCCTCAGCCACACTGAGACGCATTACCTGCGACAGCTGCTGTACTCGCTGCCGCGCTACTCCTACGGCAATGCCGACCAGAACTTCGGTCTGCGAGCTGCACTGCCGAAGGAGACAATTGCCAATAAGTCCGGCTGGTACGAGGACATGCACACCACTGCCGGTTTTTTGGGCGACAATGACCGTTTTGCCATTGCCGTGTTGGGAAAGAATGTCACCGCTAACGACCTCACCGAGGCCGTTAGTCGAGTGTTCCCCGAGGGACAGGTTCTGCCCAAGGAACCGAAGCACGTCTACACCAGTGAACCGCTGGCCAATGATGATGAGCCAGAAAAAGCCAATCCGGCCCTGTGGGCACTGCTAACGGCAGTGTTGGGCTTCGGGCTCGGCTGGATTCTGCGCGCCCAGCGCTCTAGCTAGGCCTCTTCGGAGGCGGTGTCCTGCTTTGCCTGCTCTGCAATCTGTGCGCGAACGTCATCCATATTCAGGGCAGAAGCCTGGCCGATGAGATCGGTCAGAGCCGCCTCCGGGAGAACACCGGAGTGCTGGAACAACAGGATTCCCTCGCGGAAGACGAACAGCGTCGGAATCGACTGAATGCCAAGGGCCGCAGAAACTTCCTGGTTAGCGTCCGTGTCCAGCTTGGCGAACACTACCTCTGGGTGCTTCTCCGACGCCTTCTCAAAAATCGGAGCGAACTGGCGGCACGGACCGCACCAGGATGCCCAGGCATCAACCAAGACAATGTCATTGTTCTGGATGGTCTCTGCGAAAGTCTGGTTCGTAATATCAACGGTTGCCATGGGACTTACTCCTTAAAAAGATCGTTTAAATAACTCTACGTTGGGTTTTCCCCTGTTAGTCCACCACAACGCACACGGGATCTAATTCATTCCATGGGGCCCGGCGCGACCGTCGTCAAGCGGCGCCCAACCACACTAACTAGCGATTGATACGCACAACGTTGCACTGCTTGCCCAGCCCATCAATGGTGACGACCATCTCCTGGCCATCGTGCAGATAGGTCGGCGGATTCATGCCGTGACCAACGCCTGCCGGCGTGCCGGTGGAGATCACATCACCCGGGTTGAGCTGCACAAACTGCGAAATATAGGACACCAGCTTGGCTGGCGAGAAGACCAGGTCCGCAATCGGGGCGTCCTGACGCAGCTCACCGTCGATGAGAGTCTTCACCCGCGCAGAGTCGGCATCGAAGGCATCGGCAGTCAACATCCACGGACCAAACGCGCTGGCGCGTTGCAGCGTCTTGCCCTGCAACCACTGTTCGGTGGCGTACTGCAGATCACGCTGAGTGAAGTCATTCATGATGGCATAGCCGGCAATCGCACGGCTGGCCTGCTCCTCATCAACCTCGAGGCAGGTCTCGCCCACAATCACCGCCAGCTCGCCCTCATAGTCCAGCTTCTGCGCGCAGGCCACAGGCACGCGAATGTCATCTCTGGCACCCGCGACCGCATCGGCGAACTTCGCGAACAACGTCGGCACCTCAGGGCGCGCATGCCCCATCTCATCAATATGCGCGGCGTAGTTCAGACCGACGCAGATAATCTTGCCCGGGCGCGTAATCAGCGGTGCGAACGCCCACGCGGTCTCCGCCACGACGTTGTCGGGATTGTCCGCCGCACCCGCCAAGAGCTCTTCTGCTTCACGACGCCACGTTGGCCGCGCTAACACATCTCCGAGACAGTGGTCAGCAAAAAGGACTGCAACGCCGTCGCCGAGCACTGCGGCGCGGGTGCCACCCTGGTATCGCAACGTTGCAAGACGCATAGCACTCTCATTTCCTCGTGGATTTTCTCTATGGCCTACTTTTGACCACATATGCACACCAACTAACTATCATGCAGCAGCTGGTCTCTATCCTCCACGCTACCGTCTCGCCCGCACGACCTACGCAGCAGGTTCAACCTGAGGGCGTTGGAAAACACGCTGTCCCGGCGTAGTGAGACGGACAACCCATGCCGGACGGACAAAGAGCCACCCAGCACCAATCTTCAGCAGCAGGCGATGCAGTCCCAGGCAGAGCATGGCCGCGATGATGGTGACCAATGGAGTCATAATGACCAGTTGCGGATCTGCCGGCAGGATGAGGTCAAAGACAATCATGACCAACACCAGCATGGGGATGTGCATGAGGAAGATGGGCAACGTGCGACCACCCACCTTTTCAAACGGCACTACCAGGCGAGTGTTTTGCAGCATCGACATGACGTTGACGGCCGCCAGCGCTCCAGTGGTGGACAGGTAGACACGGGTAAAGCCGACGTTGCCCTCATTGAAACTGGAGTAAGTGACCTGCACCCAAATTGCCACCGAGAGGAAGGCCACCAGGGAAATCACCAGCGAGATGCCATTGCGGCGTTGCGCCATCTTGAAAATCCACGGCGCGCCATACATGCCCAGCACGTAGAAAAACAGCATCTTAGACACGAAATCCCACGACCAACTCACCGCCTCAAACGGGGCCCAGACACTGATCAGACCGGCGACAATCAGCTGAATCACCGGATGGACCCGGCGAAAAGCACGGGTAAGAATCGCGAACAGCGCCAGCGCCCACAAGAACCACAGGTACGAGGTCGGCTCAATGAGAGCATGGAAGGTGTTGTAGACGCGCGCACCCCATTGACTGGTCTCTACAATCGGCGGTGGGTAGACAATCCCATCGGCGTCCACATGCGTATACGGCATGAGGAAAAGCACCAGGTCACGCAGTGGAACCCAAATGACGTACAGGTACACCATCACCCAAATGCGACGGTTGGCCAGCTTATGCCATGACTCCTTCAACGCCTTGCCGGCAAAAAGTCCCGACAACAAGAAGAACAGCGGCATACGGATGGGACCGAGGAAGAAGTTAAACGATGCCCACCACGCCGTGTAATAACCGTGCGCCTGCAGCTCGGTGATGGCATGACCCAACACGACCAGCAGAATACACAGGCCCTTGGCGGCATCCACCCAGCCGACGCGCTGTTTCGGCGCGCGCTTGCTTCTCTTTGGCGCCACGGGCGCGGTAGTTGTTGACATCTGGCTCCCCGCTTCCCCGGTGACTCCCTATTATTCCCTGCCCGCTCTACCTGCGGACCACACACATTGACCGACACCACCTTACCCAGCAACCCGGACCAAGTTAATTTCGGGTAACTACGAATGGCACCTCACAGGGGCCGCGCACAGGCACTCGCCGCGATCTACGGCTCCTCCGCGAGGTTGGCGAAGCGCGAGTAGTGCAGCTGGTGCGCAACGGCGATAGATCCGGTGGGTCCACCACGGTGCTTTGCGACGATAATGTCTGCCTCACCTGCACGTTCGTGATCAGCCTCTTGCGAGTCTGGACGGTAAATCAGCATAACAATATCGGCGTCCTGCTCCAGCGAGCCGGACTCACGCAGGTCGGAGACCTGAGGCTTCTTATCCGTACGGGCCTCCGGACCACGGTTCAACTGCGAAATAGCAATCAGTGGCACTTCCAGTTCCTTTGCCAACAGTTTCAGCTGACGGGAGAACTCGGAGACCTCTTGCTGCCTGGACTCGACCTTCTTACCCGAGCTCATCAGCTGCAGGTAGTCGACCACAATCAGCTTCAGGTCATGCTTCTGCTTGAGCTGACGAGCCTTCGCACGAATCTCCATCATGGTCAGGTTTGGAGAGTCATCAATGAAAAGCGGTGCATCACGAATCTTGTCACCGACTTCAACCAACTTGGTCCAGTCCCGCTCATCCAAGTCACCAGAACGCAGGCTGGCCATATTGATTTTTGCCTCCGCGGACATGATGCGCATCATGATTTCATTACGCGACATTTCCAACGAAAAAATGGCACTAGTCAGACCGTTGCGAATCGATGCTGAGCGCATGAAGTCCATGGCCAACGTCGACTTACCCACACCGGGGCGAGCCGCAATAATAATCATCTGACCTGGGTGGAGACCGTTAGTCAGCTTGTCCAAGTTGGTAATACCCGTGGGCACGCCCTGAGCCAGACCACCATTTTGGGTAATGAGGTCCAGTTCCTCGAGCGTGTCATCGAGAATATCCGCAATGGGCACATAGTCATTCTTCGTGTTTTCGCGACCAACGCCGAAGATAATCTGCTGTGCTTCATCCACCAGCTGCTCCGGCTCGGTGTCCTCCGCGCCCGCATAACCAATCTGAGCAATCTTCGTGCCGGCTTCCACCAATCGACGAATAGTGGCCTTTTCTGCCACGATTCGCGCATAGAACTGAGCATTCGCTGCAGTGGGCACCAAAGATGCGAGCGTGTGGAGATAGAGCGGGCCGCCGATGCGCTCCAAGTCACCAGTGCGATCCAGACGTCCGGCCAACAAAATCGGGTCAATCTCAGAGGACTCACCATAGAGATGCAGAATTGCCGAGTAAATGGTCTGGTGCGCAGGACGGTAGAAATCCTCCGGCGAAAGCTGCTCATAAACATCCGCCACTACCTCGGAGTTCAGCAGCATCGCGCCAAGCACACTCTGCTCCGCTTCGATATTGTGCGGCGGCGTGCGCTCGAAGTTAGCGCCCACTGCGGCGGAGGCCCGCACCCCGCGCCCACGATCTCGCTCACGGAAGTCGCGGGAAAACGAGCCGGAATTCCCACCAGAACGGGGCGAAGGCACGTATTCTTCCGGCGGTGCTTCCTCTACCGGTGGTTCCTCCGGCAGCGGAACGTCATCAAAAGAATCATCAAAAGAGCCCTCGGCGACCGAGGAGCCTTCATTCCCAGCGCTCGAATTCGCTCCGTCACCAACTGGCTGACTCATGTTGAGCTACGCCTCCCCTTCTGGCCCTTCTGGCCGTTCTAGCCTTGGCTGTGTGCCTTCTCGATCCCATCGCAGTTATACCCGCTCGGGCGGATTGACGGACTTGTAAAAGTACCCCTTTGGCCTGGGTAAAACAATCTGCGAGAGCATTTATCCCCGAAGTTATCCACAGGCTCTGTGGATAACCCTGGGGAGAACTTGTGAACAACCGAGAAAAGCCCAGGTGAACCCAGGGTAACCCTAAATCACCACTTCAGCGTTTCCTTAAAACCGCAGGCCAGACCGGTTGTCAAGTCTATTAATGCAGGTCACGAACCTTTTTAAAAGCTTTTGACCACACCCGGAGTTACTGCCGTCACTATTCGATGTAGAGCGCTAAGGGAGAATAATTAACGCTAATTTAATGAAAGGCTTTCACTCCGTGGAAAAGTTATCCACTATGAGGACCAACTTTACCCACAGGGTTATCCACAGGAATCGTCGTAAAGCTGTGGATAGAATCCACAGGGTATCAACAGCACCTGCACAAAGACCCTAAAACCACGAAAAGCTCCGACCTTTCAAACGTGAAAGACCGAAGCTTAACGTGTGCTGTTGTCATTGGGCTTAAGGGCACACGACCGCGTCGTGGCTCTCAAGCCGCCGTCAAAGTAAAAACTCTAAACCGCTGAATTAAGCGGCGACGACCTGTACGGAAACATGCGCGGTGATCTGCGGGTGCAGCGCGATGTCAACGGTGTGCTTACCAAGGGACTTGATCTGGCTCGGAGCAAGCACGACTGCGCGCTTGTCGATAGCCTGACCGGAAGCCTTGCGAACTGCATCGGCGATGTCACCCTTGGTGACGGAGCCGAACAGCTTGCCAGTATCCGATGCCTTCACAGCAACGGAGACGTTGTCGAGCGAATCAATCTTCTGCTTGACTTCACGTGCATGGTCGAGGTCGCGGATAGCGCGAGCCTCCTGGGCACGACGAATGCCCTCAATCTGCTTTTCTGCGCCGCGGGTGGCAACGATTGCCAGTCCACGTGGAAGCAGGTAGTTACGTCCGTAGCCGGCCTTGACCTCAACGATGTCGCCTGCGACACCGAGCTTGTCAACGTCGGCGGTGAGGATCAGCTTCATGATCCCTGCCTTTCGCTGGATATGTCTTTAAAAAGAATGAGAATTGTGGGTGCTAAATCTGCTGCGAATTAACGCGCTAGCGTGCCTGTACTGGCGCTAGAACGGAGGCTCATCGCCACCGAAACCACCGCCTGCCGGAGGTGCCGAGTTCCACGGATCTTCCGCAGGAGCTCCGCCACCGAAACCGCGATTGGACTGGCCACCCTGGCCACCCTGGTTGCCACCAAAGCCACCGCCGAAACCGCCACCGGCGTTTCCACCCTGGCCGCGATTTCCGCCGCCATAGTTTCCACCGCCACGCGGATTACGAGTGACCTGGGCCCGAGCGAACTTCAGGGACGGACCCACCTCATCGACCTCAACCTCGAAGACAGTGCGTCGCTCGCCCTGGCTGGTCTCATAGCTGCGCTGGCGCAGACGACCCTGGACGATGACTCGCATGCCCTTGGAAAGACTCTCAACGGCATTCTCAGCCGCCTCACGCCACAGGCTGCAGCTGAGGAATAGCCCCTCGCCGTCAACCCACTGGCCATCTCGGTACACCCGTGGAGTCGACGCGACGCGGAAATTCGCCACGGCGGTGCCATTTTGGGTGTACTTCAGTTCCGGATCGGCAACGAGGTTGCCGACGACTGTGATTTGTACGTCTCCCTGAGCCATGCTTGATTCTCCTCGGTTGAATTCTGTCGAGCTGATGGTGGGGCTTTGCCCGCTATCCTACGGCTTCCGCACAGACAGCGTGACCGAAACCAGTCACCGCTATCGCGCGATTAACAACGCAGATTAACGATCAGCCCGCAGCACCTTGGTGCGCAGGATGCTGTCGTTCAGATTCAGACGACGGTCGAGTTCCAGCACGGTTGCGGACTCGCAGGTCAGGTCGATGACAACGTAGATGCCATCTTCCTTCTTGTTGATCGGGTAGGCGAGGTGGCGCTTACCCCAGATGTCCACCTTCTCCACCTTGCCGTTTTCCTTGCGGACAACGTCGAGGTACTTCTCCAGGGACGGGCCTACGGTGCGTTCATCCTGTGACGGATCGATAATGATCATTACTTCGTAGTGACGCACGGACCTCATCACCTCCTATGGTCTAGTTCTTGTATTTCGGCTACACAGCGTGGGTTGCGGGCACTATCTTTCATGCCAGCCACTGCATAGCAGGAGGGTCGTTGCGTCAAGCAACCCTGCCAGGCTACCCCAGGAAGAGACATATGTCCTAATCGCGGTACTTCCGTCGGCAAGCGGAAATGTCGTGGAAGGAGCAAAAAAGACGCCCACGGTAACTACCGCGGGCGCCTGAATTTAAACTGCGCGTTGTCTACATCGAAGTTGAGGATGCGTACCCCAGTGCAATGATGACCGGAATCACTGTTGCGAACAGGAGCGCCGCCAGGCCAAGTACCCAAATGACGGCCGGCTTCCACTTCTTCATGAAACCCATGTAGGCCGTACCAAACATCACAAAGCCAAGTGCGACGCTTGCGATGGTGAAGATGACCCAGGAGTCCACTTACTGGTCACCTCCGGCCGGGGCTTCGCCGCCGCCAGTATCGGCACCGCCTCCGGCATCACCACCGCCGCCTGCGCCACCAAATCCTGGAATTGGCAGCAGGTCGGCGAGCCCACCACCGGCACCGCCTGCGCCACCGTCGCCACCCGGAATCGGAATCTCAATTTCCGGTGCAGGTGCCTCAGTGGTCTCCTCCTGAGTCTGCTCCTCAGTCGTTTCCTCCTGGTACTGCGGCGACTCGTAGGTCTGCTGCGGTGCCGTGTACTGAGGCGCACCGGCGACACCACCGACCGACTCCGGCTGCGAGAAGCTCTCGAAGTCCTTATTGGCCAGCGCGTTGTCCATGGTGTACTTCCACAGGTCACCCGGAGTCTGAGAACCGTACATGATGCCGCCCGAGCTGTTGTAGAGAGCCGAACCGTCGACATTTCCGACCCACACAGCCGTGGACAGCTGCGGAGTCGAACCAATCATCCAGGCATCCTTATTCAGCCCAGAATCGCCCAACTGCGTGGTACCGGTCTTGGCAGCCGACGCACGCCCGCCGCTCAGCGGCTTGTTGCTGTATCCGGCAATTGGCTGCATAGCGGAGATGACGTTCGTGGCAACAGCCTTGGAAACACGGCGGTCGCCGCTACCCTTGTTGGCCTCGTAAATAACTTCGCCCTTGGAGTTTTCAACCTTCTCCACGAAGTGAGTCTCTTGGTAAACGCCGTCGTTGGTCAGCGTGCCCAGACCGACAGCCATATCCAGCGGACGAGTCAGGTACTGACCGAGCGTGATGCCGTCCTGCGAGTGGCCGTTGTCATCCATCAGAGTCTTTTCCACACCAGGGATGGACTCCGCCACACCAAGGCGATGTGCCATCTTGGCCGTGTCATCCGGACCATTCTTCAAATCACGCTGGAGGCGAATAAACGGCGTGTTCAGCGACTGCTTCAGAGCTTCGTACAGTGGCACGACGCCACCGCCAGCGCCGTCGGAGTTGTACAGCGTGGCGTTACCGGACTGCACTGGCGCCGAGGAGTACTGCGCACTCAGCGGAATGCCCTGATCCAGAGCTGCTGCCAATGCGAAGATCTTGAAGGTAGAACCAGTCTGCAGACCACTGTTGGCGTAGTCCCAACCAGTCGGGTCATCACCGCCGTAGTAGGCACGGACTGCACCGGTCTTCGGCTCCACAGAAACAATGGCAGCACGCAGGCCAGTCTCCTGGTCGACGTAATTATCCATCGCATCCAGCGCAGCCTGCTGCACCGTCGGATCAATCGTTGTGGTGATCTTCAGACCACCGGTGTTGACCTCCTGCTCGGAAATACCCTTACGCTCCAGCTCGGCGAGCACCTGATTCTTAATCATCGCTGCCGGGCCCGGCTCCGGCACCTGCTGTGGGGCCAGCGCAGGGTCGATGGTCTCCGGGTACTGCATCGACGCACGATCTTCCGGCGTGATGACCTTCATTTCCACCAGGCCGTCGAGGACGTAGTTCCAGCGGTGCTCCGCCTCCGGGCGGTTCGTCCACGGGTCAAGTGCGGACGGACGCTGAATCGAGGCCGCCAGCACGGCGCCCTCCTCGACGTTCAAGTCGCTGATGTCCTTGTTGAAGTACGCCTTAGATGCAGCTGCAATGCCGTATGCATTACGGCCGAAGTAGATGGTGTTCAAGTAGGCCTCAAGAATCTCGTCCTTGGTCCACTCACGCGCCATCTTCGCCGACATCACCAGCTCTTTGGCCTTACGAGTAATCGTGCGCTCATTACCCACAACAGCATTCTTGACGTACTGCTGCGTAATGGTCGAACCACCACCGGCGCTGGAGTTACCCGTGATTACGCCGAGCGCCGCACGGCCATAACCGGTCAACGAGAAACCGGGATTTGAGTAGAAGTCTCGGTCCTCTGCGGCCAGCACCGCATTGCGCACCGCATCGGGCACCTTGTCAATGGTGACATTGCTTCGGTTGCCGCCCTCCGGCACGATGCGGGTTAGTTCCTTTTCACCAGTGCGGTCATAAATAACTGCAATCTGGTTATTGGCCAATTCCTCCGGCTCCGGCACGTCAGTCGCCGCATAGGCGACACCGAACACCACAACCGGCAGCAAAATGACCAACACCGCAGCCAACCCCAGCCACGCTAAAATGCGTCGCTTGTTGTTGGCGGGCTGTTCCTCTTGCGCCATTGAGTCTTCCTCTTCATGGTCTTCCGGGGCGCTCTGCCCCGCCGTCGACTCCGATTCGCTTGCCGACGTCATTTCTGGCTCGGCGGCCACATCGTCATTGGTGTCACCGTCTGAACCCAAATCGGTGTTGTCGCTGGACTCGTCGTCAAGCGAATTGCCGTCGGAGCCTGCGTACGTATTAAAGGAATCAGCGTCTGGCTGATCCCACCACTCACCTGAGCTGGACCCATTGCCCTCGTGAGGGCCGTTGGGACCGTCGGGTGTGTCCGGTCGATCGTTGCTCACGGGCGCTCTCCCTAGTTTTCTGACTGATCTCGAGCTGCCTGAAGTGTCCGGGTCAGGAAACTCCACTTGCAGTCCGGGCACACCTCAACTTCTTTGACGGTGCACGAACCGTATTCACTAACTATTGCTGATAATTCTTTTTCACTACAAGCAGAGCCGGAACGACGGCCCAAGTTTTCTCCGAATATCCAGAATACGAGGTGGAGGTCATCTTTGCGACATACTGGGCACGTGTACTGGGACTTTCTGCCATGAAACCGCGCTGCAGCAACCAATCGCGCATCGGCATCACAAATAGATTTCCGGGAGATCTCCCCTGCCCGCCATTGCTCCAACAACTGCTTTTTCTGCAAGGAGTGATCAATCTCGCCCTGCCATTTCATCACTGGGTCAGATTAGCAGGTACGACGTCGCACATTTCACCCCCGCTTTATCGGTAAACCCTAACCCCCGGAGGGTTTGAATCACCGTTAGTGATGAATATAGGTATAGCGTCACGCTCGTTACCTCTAGTGCGCGCGCGTCCACGATATTGAGACGAATCAGTATTAGGACGGACCGCGACTGCGAGGTCAGAAACCTCCGAGCACTAATTTAAGTTTCAAGGAGAAGTACTAAATGAGTTCAATTCGCGTCGCCATCGCCGGCGTGGGCAACTGTGCATCCTCGCTGGTGCAGGGTGTCCAGTTCTACCGCGATGCCAAGCCGGATGAGACCGTTCCAGGCCTCATGCACGTTGTCTTCGGCGACTACCACGTCAACGACATCGAGTTCGTCGCTGCATTCGATGTTGATGACAAGAAGGTCGGCAAGGACCTCTCCGAGGCCATTGTTTCCTCTGAGAACTGCACCATCAAGATTGCCGACGTTCCGACTCTCGGTGTCGAGGTTCAGCGTGGCCCGACCCTGGACGGCGTTGGCAAGTACTACAGCGAGACCATCGACCAGTCTCCGGCTGAGGCCGTGGATGTCGTCCAGGCACTGAAGGATTCCAAGGCTGACGTCCTGGTCTCCTACCTTCCGGTCGGCTCCGAGCAGGCCGACAAGTTCTACGCTCAGTGCGCCATCGACGCAGGCGTTGCATTCGTCAACGCTCTGCCGGTCTTCATCGCTTCCGACCCGGAGTGGGCCAAGAAGTTCGAAGACGCTGGCGTTCCGATTGTCGGCGACGACATCAAGAGCCAGGTCGGCGCAACCATCACCCACCGCGTGATGGCCAAGCTGTTCGAAGACCGCGGTGTTCGCCTCGAGCGCACCCTGCAGCTCAACGTCGGCGGCAACATGGACTTCAAGAACATGCTCGAGCGCGAGCGTCTGGAGTCCAAGAAGATCTCCAAGACTCAGGCTGTGACCTCTAACCTCACTGGTCCGCTGGCTGGCAAGATCGACGACCGCAACGTCCACATTGGCCCGTCCGACTGGGTCGATTGGCTCGATGACCGCAAGTGGGCCTACGTCCGCCTCGAGGGCAAGGCCTTCGGCGAGGTGCCACTGAACCTGGAGTACAAGCTCGAGGTCTGGGACTCCCCGAACTCTGCCGGCATCATCATCGACGCTCTCCGCGCCGCCAAGATTGCCAAGGATCGCGGCATTGGTGGCCCGGTCTACGCCGCTTCCTCCTACCTGATGAAGTCCCCGCCGAAGCAGCTGCCGGACGATGTCGCCCGCGCTGAGCTGGAGGCCTTTATCGCTGGCGAGTAAAAGCCGCCTTAAACTTGACGCCTTATAAGGTACGGAGTCCGCTTTGTGCGGGCTCCGTTCTTTTTATGCGTTCTTTTTATCTCTCGAGCACACGCAAGCCCCATGTAAGATGAGGCTGCCCTAATCTACTGCTCGTGGCTGATTGTGCTGGCTCCACCCAAAAGGGCAGCTGCCGACAGCACCTAACAGGTTTCCAATTTTTTAGATGTGACAACTTCGAAAGTTTTGACTACTTCCATAAATTGGATTCACTCTGGTAGGTTTCTCCATCTGCCTGCACAAATGGATTTTCCATGTTAAATCGAAATTGATTTCACTAAAAAAATTAGCAGTTGTACAAAAATAAGTAGGCAGTCAAAGACATTTCGTATTGGCAACTAGCACTGTTCGCATATAACATCGTCGCTATGACAAATAACTCGGGCTCTATTGGCACACCTGATGCCACTACTCCACTGTCGCTAGCAAAGCGCCTACGCCCTCTTCTGACCCGCGCAGAACTGCTCTACAGCCGCCGTTCTTCCGAGTCTCAGCTCAGCCGCGCTCAGCTATCCATCATGATGACGCTCAACACCCTCGGCCCCTGCCGCATTAGCCAGCTGGCAGAAGCTGAGGCTATCCGCATGCCCACCGCCTCCAATGCAGTGCACCACCTTGAGGTCGCCGGCATGGTTGAGCGCGTGCGGGACAGCAAGGACCGCCGTGGCGTGCGCGTTGAACTGACTGAAAAAGGTCGCGATGAGCTGCAGCGCGTCTCTGATGAGCGCGATCAGCAGATGGCTGAGATGTTCAGCAGCTTGTCCCCGGAGGAGCTGGAGTTCGGCGCCGGCCTGGAATCCATCTTGACCAAGGTGCTGGAGAACTACCCGGAGCATAAGAACGGCGCTGCGGGAATCTAGCCTTTTCTTCGCCTTCTAACTCCATGGGCAGGGTACATAGGTTTAACGGCTAGTTCACCTCGTTTTATATATGGTCGCTTATCCACGTAGGCTATTAACCAGAAGCACCCCTTGGATGTATCTGGTTAATCACAGGAGGATTAGCGATGGCTTCTCGCCCGCTTCGAATTATGATTGCGTGGCGCCCGGGCGAATACGGTACGGAAACCTTGGCCTACGCCGCCTGGTTAGCCCGTACCACGAAGGTTCAAATTCGCGTCGTCAGCGCCCTGTCTCGCGGTTGGCCGCTGACCTCACTGGCACGCCTGAGCACTAATGACTCCTGGGTCGCCCAGGAGACCGACGCCCTGCAAAAGATCATCAAGGATGAACTGAAGCTTGCGGGTCTGCGCAAGGGGATGCTTGACGACGAAGCCGTGCGAATCATCGAATCCTCCAGCGAGTCCACGACCATCTGTAACGAGGCCGAAGAATTCGGTGCCGACATGGTTCTTCTCGGCACCCGTCGGAGCAGTACCAAGGACTGGTCGGCCAAGGGACGTGGACGTTTTATCGCCGGCTCTACCTCCGATGCGTTGCTGCATTATTCACCTATCCCGCTGGGGTTGGCCATCCCGGGCGGCAAGCTTTCCAAGCATGGTGTGACTCGTGTGAGTGTCTGCTACATCGACACGCCGCAGTCTCACCACGCACTGAATAAGGCTGCTGACCTGGCATATAACTGGGAAGTCCCACTGCGCTTGGTGTCCTTTACGCCGCGCGGTGCCACTATGTACCCAACCGAAAATGGCTTTGGCCCCTCTTCGGATCTGATGATTGAGTGGCGCGAGCAGGCCATGGGTCTGCTAGACCGCGGTATTGACCGCGCGCATACCCGCTACCCGGATTTGCCCATCGATGGGGAAGTGGCCTCCGGAAACGGCTGGGAAGAAGCAATCCATTCCATCAAGTGGAAGAAGGGCGACCTGCTGGTGCTGGGCTCCTCCACGCTTGGACCATTTGGCCGAGTCTTCATTGGCTCGTCCACCAACCACATTGTTCGCCACAGCCCGGTGCCAATGCTGATTACTCCGGCCTAGTCTCCGGCACAGTCCGGCCTACGATAGCAGGCAGTGGTCAATAAACAAGCGAATCATGTGACAGAAAGGGCGAGAGTAGCAGATGGTCGACAATTCTCCCGAACGTGAAGAGGACGAGCTGCTCGAAAGCCTCGAGCGGAGCATGTATTCCGGTCGACGAGCCTATATCTACACCGGAGCAGTCGTCGGCATCACACTGCTCGCTGGCCTGATTATCGGCATCGCCGGCGCCGTTGTCGGTGGTCCCACCTGCGATGCAGGTAAATCTTCCTTCATTTGCTCACGCACATGGGAGATTCTTTTCCCCGTGGTACCGGCCGTGATTTCTCTGGTCGGCTGCATTTACGGATTCTGGCAGACCTATGTGGAATGGAAGCATTTCCGCAATTGGCGCCCATGGTTGGCGATGTGCTGGGTATTGATGCCTTTCACCCTGATGTGGATGCTCTCCACGTTCGGCATTCTCATCCTGGGCGTGCAGTAGCGCCCCAACCTATACGAAACCCATACGACGCCTATGCGACAAAGTGTCGGGTTTATGGCAATTTCGAGCCGATTTTAGGCATCAAACTGCTATAAACTCCGACACTTTCTTGTGGTCACATTGGTCGATATGACCAACATGGCCACTGCCTGCCTACTTCTTCACAACCAGGTTAACCATCTTGCCTGGGACAACAATCACCTTCACGATGTTGCCACCAGCATTCTCAACCGCCGCCGCCACCTTTTCGTCGGCACGCGCGACTGCCTCGATGTCCTCGCGAGACGCATCGGTTGCAACGTCAATGCGGGCGCGAACCTTACCGTTGATCTGAACCGGCAGCTCGATAGTGTCATCGACCAGCCACTTCTCATCGACCTCCGGCCACGGGCCGTGCGCCAGGGACTCGGCATGGCCAAGACGGCTCCACATTTCCTCCGCAATGTGCGGAGCAACTGGGCCGAGCATGAGCGCCAGCGGCTCGACAGCGGCGCGCGGGGCACCGGTGGAGCCGTAGTTCTTGGTCAGGTAGTTGACGTACTCAATAAGCTTTGCGACGGCAGTATTGTCATGCAGCTCTGCGTAGTCAGAGGTGACCCCATCCACTGTGCGGTTGAGCGCCTTGAGGTCGTCGTCGGAAAGCGATGCGTCAGTGACGGCGAGCTCGCCGGAGTCCTCGTTGACCACCAAGCGCCACGCGCGCTGGAGGAAGCGCTGCGAGCCGACGAGGTCCTTCGTTGCCCACGGACGCGAGGTGTCCAGCGGCCCCATGGCCATCTCGTAGACGCGCAGGGTGTCGGCGCCGTAGTTATCGCAGATCTCATCGGGGGAGACGGCGTTCTTCAGGGACTTGCCCATCTTGCCGTACTCCTGGAAAACCTCCAGGTCAGAGCCGTCCTCGGCGCCGCCCGGGATGAAGAATTTGCCGTCGCGCTCGACCACGTCAGCGGCGGGCTGGTAGACGCCGCGGGCATCCGTGTAGGCGTAGGTCTGGATGTATCCCTGGTTGAACAGGCGGCGGTACGGCTCCTTGGAGGTCACGTAGCCGAGGTCGAAGAGGACCTTGTGCCAGAAGCGGGAGTAGAGCAGGTGCAGCACGGCGTGCTCAACACCGCCGACGTAGAGGTCGACACCGCCCGGATCGTCCTTACCGTGAGTCTCTGGACGCGGGCCGGTCCAGTAGCGCTCGTTTTCCAGATCGACGAACTTCTCGGAGTTATTCGGATCGATGTAGCGCAGCTGGTACCAGGAAGAGCCTGCCCAGTTCGGCATGACGTTGGTGTCGCGGCGGTACATCTTCTTGCCATCGCCCAGGTCGAGCTCGACATTGACCCAATCCGTGGCCTTGTCCAGCGGTGCCTTCGGCTCGGTGTCGGCATCGTCCGGATCGAAGGTGACCGGCTTGTAGTCCTCAACCTCCGGCAGTTCAACCGGCAGCATGGACTCAGGCAGCGCGTAGGCGTGACCTTCCTCGTCGTAGACGATAGGGAAGGGCTCACCCCAGTAGCGCTGGCGAGCGAACAGCCAGTCGCGCAGCTTGTACTGGACCTTTTCGTGGCCAGCGCCTTCCTTTTCCAGCCACTCAATAACTGTGGCGATGGCGGTGTCCTTGTCCATGCCGTTGATGTCCAGACCGGAGTCATTGGCGGAGTTCACGCGCTTGCCGTCGCCGGTGTAAGCGGCTTCTTCGATGTTGCCGCCGGAGACAACCTCGCGGATAGGCAGGCCAAAGACGGTGGCGAACTCGTAGTCGCGCTCATCGTGAGCTGGAACGGCCATGATGGCACCGGTGCCGTAGCCAATCAGGACGTAGTCGGAGATAAATACCGGCACCTGCTCGCCGCTGACCGGGTTGATGGCGTACGCACCCAGGAACACACCGGTCTTGTCCTTGTTCTCCTGGCGCTCCAGGTCGGACTTGGAAGCGATGTCCTTGCGGTACTTAGCCACGGCCTCAGCCGGGGAGGCACAGCCGTAGGTCCAGCGCTCATCAACGCCCTCGTAGGAACCGCTGCCGGCTTCCACCAGCTTGTCCACCAGCTCGTGCTCAGGGGCTAGCACCATGTAGGAAGCACCGAAGAGGGTGTCCGGGCGAGTGGTGAAGACGGTGATCTTGGTGTTGACCTTGGGGCCAATCTCGGCGGTGAAGTCAACCTCGGCACCGCGGGAGCGGCCAATCCAGTTGCGCTGCATGGACTTGACCTTGTCCGGCCAATCCAACAGGTCCAGGTCATCGACCAGGCGGTCAGCATAGGCAGTAATCCGCATCATCCACTGACCCAGGCGCTTGCGGAAGACCGGGAAGTTGCCGCGTTCAGAGCGGCCATCGGCGGTGACTTCCTCGTTGGACAGTACCGTGCCCAAGCCCGGGCACCAGTTGACCATCGAATTCGAGCGGTAGACCAGGCGGAATTCATCGACGGCATCACGCTTTTCACTCTCGCTGAGCTCAGCGTAAACGCGACCGTCCTTGGTGGTCATCTCACCGGACTCGAGCAGCGGAAGCAGCTCATCGATGCGACGCGCCTTCTTCTGGTCCTCATCGAACCAGGCATTGTAAATCTGCAGGAAGATCCACTGCGTCCACTTGTAGTAGTCGCGGTCGGTGGTAGCGAACACACGACGGCGGTCATGGCCCAGGCCAAGGCGGCCGAGCTGGCGTTCCATGTTGCCGATATTCGTTTCCGTCGTCACGCGCGGGTGCGTACCCGTCTGAATTGCGTACTGCTCGGCCGGCAGACCGAATGCGTCGTACCCCAGCGTGTGCAGCACGTTTGCACCCTGCATGCGGTGGAAACGGGCGAAGACGTCCGTGGCGATGTAGCCCAGAGGGTGGCCGACGTGCAGACCCACGCCGGAGGGGTACGGGAACATATCCTGAACGAAAAGCTTGTCCTTCGGCGGAGTGGAGCCATCGGCAGCTGCTAGGTCGCCCACGGGGTTCGGGGCGTAGAAGGTGCCATTATCTTTCCAGTACGTCTGCCACTTTCCCTCTAGCTGAGCGGCCAGCTCGGGGGAGTAGCGGTAGTCGGTGGCTTCTGCCGAGGAGGGGGACTTTTCGCTGTTGGTCATGGTCTCACAGTCTAATAGGTGCGTTTGGCACGTGCCCAACCACCTATTAAATTGGAGGCATGATTGTCATCCCTGTAATTACCCTGGTTCTGGCTATTTGCGTAGCCGTGGTCGCCGGTTTGGCATGGTCGGCAAAGTTGCCGGGTAATAACTGGATTGGAATTCGCGCGCCTGAGGCACGAAAGTCGCAGGAAAACTGGGATATTACGCACCGCGTTGCCGGCCCACCGTGGGCTGTCTCCGCCATCGCGTTCCTCGGCGCCGCAATGCTTGGCTTCCTCGCCATCCGCCCGGAGGCCTCCGGTTGGCTGTGGCTCTGGTTCGCCGTCGCTGTCCTGGGAGGCATCGCCATGCTAGGTGTCGGCGCGGCTATGGGCTCGCACACAATCGCGCTTTACGACGCCAAGGTCTCCGCCGAGTCAGACTCCGGTTGTGGGTGCGGTGACGGCGACAGCGGTTGCGGCTGTGGCGATGCCCCTGCAGCTGAGACCAACACCTGCGCCTCCGATGACCCGGCAGCCGAATGTGGTGTTGCTGGCGGTTGCTCCTCGTGCGGCCTGGAGGGTCTGTGCACCGATAAGGGTGATGCGGCTCCCGCTAATACTTCGTTCAAGCCGGTTGACAAGGAAGCCCTGCGCAAGGCCGCTGAGCAGCAGGGTCACAAGTAAATAGTATTGAAGAGAAACACTTCTTCAAAAACTGCAAAACAGCATCTGGTTGACCATTAAACTCTTTGTTCATGTGGCAACGAATAGTGAATTGGCGTCCAGATCCTCTCATCGTCGGTATCGTTGCTGCAGCGATACTGGCGATTATTTTTCCTGCAAGTGGCACTACAGCTGAGGTATTCGGCTGGGCCACCAAGATCGCCATTGGCTTCCTCTTCTTCCTCTACGGCGCACGCTTGAGTCCGCAGGACGCGCTGGCCGGTGTGAAGCACTGGCGCCTACACGTCACCATTTTGGCGTTTACTTTCGTACTCTTCCCAATCCTGGGCCTGGCTATGAAGCCGCTGGATTGGATTCTTTCTCCTGGCCTCTACATGGGCATTTTGTACATGACGCTGGCACCGTCGACGGTGCAGTCGAGTGTGAATTTCACGTCGATTGCCAAGGGCAATGTGGCCGGCGCAATTGTCAGTGCCTCGGCTTCGAACCTGCTGGGCATTGTCATCACACCGGTACTGGTGATGCTGCTGATGGCCACCGGCGGTGGTGTCCACATTGATTCCTCAGTGTTCCTGGATATCTCGCTGCAGCTGCTGCTGCCGTTTGCCATTGGTCAGATCACTCGCCGCTGGACATGGAAGTTTGCCGCGGCGAAGATGACCAAGAATGTCGACCGTCTTTCCATCGCCATGGTTGTCTATGCCGCATTTTCTGAAGGCATGGTGCAGGGCATCTGGTCGCAGGTGCCAGTCGGCGACATAGTCATCCTGTGTGTGCTCTCGGTCGTATTGGTGGAATTCGTCCTGCGTCTGTCCGGTTTTGTGGCCAGAAAGATGGGCTTTGACCGCAAGGACCGCATTGCCATTCAGTTCTGTGGCTCCAAGAAGTCCCTGGCTACCGGCCTGCCAATGGCTGCCGTCATCTTCGGCGCCAACGCCAGCCTCTATATTTTGCCGCTGATGATTTTCCACCAGATTCAGCTGATGATCTGTGCTGTCTATGCCGCACGCTGGGGCAAACAGGCCGAAGCCGCAGAGCATGCGCAGACACAAGCGGCGTAGGACCGACAGCCACATTTGACGCATATACTGGGGCGCACAACTTTAGTTTCGATATCGTGCGATTAAACGTAGAGCAAACGAAAAGCCGAACTGAAAGCGTGAATACCCCGTATGTCTAACCAAAATTCTGGACCATTTTCCGCTGAAAAGCGGACCGCCGAAGACACCGCGATTAATGAATTTTGGTCGTGGTGGAATTCCTACGGTGCCGATGCTCTTGACGCGATGTTCAGCGTCCAGCTCGGTGTCGAAGGCGCTCCCGCCGCTACCGACGTGGACATTGTCGATGTGCAGTCGGAGGTCGGCGGTCGCATCGCCGCTATTAACGAACGCCTGATTTGGGGTTTTGAGGCAGGCGCACCGTATTCTCGCCACCTTCTGACCGTGAGCGCCGCTGGCGATCCGGAGCTACGCCCGGTCGCTCGTCGTTGGCTCGAGGCCGCGCCTGACGACGGTGCGGTGTGGTCGTTCACCGACCTGCGCCAAGCAGATCCGACCATGAAGCTCTCCCTCGGTGAGGTGGCAAACGTACTGGTTGCCCAGGGTGCGCTCGATGCCGATGCCCCTGCGGAGGTCGATCCGGCAGATGCCCGCGTCGCATACAGCAGTGGCCACGGCGCCGTTGATGTGCGCCTGTACCACCCACTGTTTGCGCCAATTGCCCAGCTGGAAGATGGCGAGCGCCTGGTGGCACAGCTCGGCTTCACGCTACTGCAGCTAGCACTCGGCGAGGAGGACTTCGGTCTGTGGCTACGTGGCTTCGCCTTCGCTGGCGAGGAACCGGAAGATGCCATCCCGCTGCCGGAGTTCGGCAAGGTTATCGAGCAGCTTGCGCAGGATTGCCCGGAGTGGCTGACCATCGAGGCAGAGGCCAATGGCCAGCCGATTCGCGTGGCCACGCGCGCACCGATTACCCAGATGATTAGCCCGACGATGACGCAACACGTACTGGTGCAGCTCATGCTGGGCAATATTGATGACCAGGGCCTGCCCAGCGATGAGTCGAAGGAGTCGCTGGCCGCATTCAACGAAGCGGCTGCACAGGCCATTGAAGATGACAAGGGCATTTTCGTCGCCGCTGAGCACAGTGATGGCATGGCGTTGATGCACTTCTACATTGACCCGGTCTCCGATGCTGAGGCCGGTATTCGCGCGGTAGCCGAGAAGTGGACCGAGGGCGAACACGTCATTGACACCGAGTACGATCCAGGCTGGCAGCGCGTCGGACACCTGCGGGTTTAACGCTCCGCTTACTCCATTTCGCCGACTGCCAGCACAACCCGTCGGCCACGCAACTTGCCCGCCTCGATTTCCTCATGCGTCCGCGCAGCTGCGGACAAAGGGCGGGCTTGTACTCGAAGTGATGGCAACTCGCCCTTGTCGGCAAGGTTGGTGATGGCTCTGGCGGCGTCGGCAAGCACTGACGAATCGGCGTTGCTGATGGCGAACCCGACGATGCGGCAATCGCGGGAGTAGAGCTGACCGACGGGCAGTTTGGCGGTCGAAGCGCTGCCCAACCCAGAGATGATGACGATGCGCCCGCCCATGCGCATCAGCCCGACTGTCCGGTCCAGGCGATTGCGACCCGAGGTATCCAGATGGCAGGCAACACCTCGCGCGTGATCCACGCCGGTATCCACGTCGGCGGCAGTAGCCAGCTGTTTGTAGAGGTCCGCGCTTCGGTAGTCGATAGCCACCTCGGCGCCCAGCGCGCGACAACGCTCCACGTCTCGCGACGATGCCGTCGTGATGACGCGCGCACCAAGTGATGCGGCAATGACAATTGCACAGGCCCCCACATTGCCGCCACCGCCCTCGATGACCACTGCGTCGCCCGCCTGTACCTGCCCATGAACCGCAATCGCGAGATACGCCGTGGCAGCGGGATGAACTGCGGCAATGAACTCAGCCCGGCGCGCGGAGTCCATTTCTGCAATGGGGTAGGCGCGGTTTTCGGCAACGACAGCGTATTGAGCAGCCCCTCCTTGGCGACCATGGTGACCAAGGCTGTTGCACCAGACCCATTGCCCGACCCGGATGTGGGTATTTTGGCCTACCGCTACGACTTGCCCGATTATGTCGCGGCCGATGACGAATGGAAACTCCATTTTGGTGGGGTAGGCACCTGAGCGCACGAAGGTATCGACGGGGTCGACTGCGCAGAAATCGACCTTGACAAGCAATTCATCGGGTCCTGGCGGGGGAGTGGGGATGGTCTCAACGTGGATGTCGGAGGCCGCCCCGAGCTTGTGAATTACCGCTGCCCGCATGTGACTGGGGACAGTGGAGTGACCTATTTCTGATATGTCAGAACGAGAAAAATCCATCGCGGTACTCCTATAATGAGTGAATTCACGTCTAAAGCTTAGATTGGTTTTGTCTGATATGAACGCTCGTCATCGTCTTGCCTCGCGCCCATCTCGTGCGCTTCGCCTCGGACTGACCGGGGTCATTGCGCTCACTGGTCTACCACTGGCTGCTGGTAATGCCGCAGCGGCTCCTCAGCCGAAGCTCAACGGTCAGGGCACTATTGACGCCCCGGCTCGAACACAGATCAGCTTTGATTACACTCCGACCGGTACGCACTTCGGTACTGCAAATGAGAATGAGGCCCGCCCAGGTCTCTCCATTGTCAAGCTCTACATTGCGGACTACGTCTACAAGCACGGCACTGAGGCTGACAAGGCCAAGGCCACGCAGATGATTCGCTACTCCGACGACAACATCGCCAGTGAGCTCTATGGTCGCTACCCGAATTCCATCAATGCCACGGCCAGCGAATACGGCCTGAGCAATACGCATGGTGCAGCTCATTGGGGCAATTCGACGACCTCCAGCGCCGACACGGTGAAATTCCTGGAAGCCAAGAAGCGTGAGAATCCGGCCGACCCCGTTCTCACGGCAATGACCACGGCGTCCCCGGTGGCAGCCGATGGCTACCGCCAGGATTACGGCACCGCCACACTGCCTGGTGTTATCGGCACGAAGTGGGGCTGGTCGGATGACCGCCGCAGCGTTCACGCCTCGGCTTCGATTGGCCCGGACTTCAGCGTTGCCGCCAACACCTACGGCACCAGGGAAGATCACACTAGCGACGTTCAGAATGCCTTCAACGGTGGTATTCCGGGTAGCCCAGCACTGCCAACCCCGGGTATTCCAAACCTGCCTGGTCTGCCGGATAGCCCAGGTCTGCCGACCATTCCGAACCTGCCGGACAGCCCAAATCTGAGCGAGCTGCTGCAGCTGCCTGAATCCCCAGCGCTGCCACAGATTCCGGGCCTGCCGAACTTCGCTGGTTAAGGGCCTGCCACAGCGCCCGTCGACACTCGCCCGGCGCGCTAGCTGGAAAAATCAGACCAGCCCAGCTCAGGCCACCACATTCACGAGCACCATATACAGCGCCGTGCCAACAAAAATCGAGACCACGGCGTTGCGTTTCCACCAATGCAAGGCGATGGTGACAATCAGTGCAATCGGCACCGCCCACGCGGCACCGGGGTCGCCGCCGCCATCGTCGCTGAGGCCAAGACTGCCAAACACGGTGTAGACCACCAGCGCCACCATCACACCGACCGGCATGGTGGTGCCCAGGAACTCAAATAGCGGCGAATTCTTCAGCGCTCGCACAAACGCAAACGGCAGCGCACGCAAAGTCACTGTCACCACGCCCATCACCACAAGCGCGGCGAGAATATAACTGGTATCGGGCAATGTAGTCATGCTCACTTGCCCTCCACATCATGCGTGATGCTTGACGACGTCATGCGCAGCACGGAATCAACTCGAGGTGACCACACGCGCACCAACAGCGTGGCAAAGTACAGCAGCAGGCCGATGACCAACATTTGATTCGGATTGATCAACCAGCCCACCAGCGTGCAGGCAACCGCAGTCAGGGGCAGTGACCAGTCCTTCGAGGCTTCAAAAGCGTCCATGGCCAGCACGGCGAACAGAGCCGTCAGTGCAAATTCCGCACCATGGATTCCCTCGGGCAGGGCCGCGCCGGTGATAGCGCCAACGATGCCTGAGCCCACCCACAACAGCTGGCAGACAATCTGGATGGCCAACAGTTGTCGGCCGGTCATCTTCTCATCCGTGTCTGCTGCGGACACGATGGCGTAGGACTCGTCGGTAAGCGCGTATGTGGAATAGGCGCGCCCCAGCCGGGAGCGAATCAGATCCCGCGGAAACGTCAGCCCGTAAAAGACATGCCGAAAGTTGACCATGAAGGTGGTAACAGCAATACCCAGCAGTCCGGTACGTGCCATGACCAGGCCGATTGCGAGAAACTCCATTGATCCGGCGTAGACCAGGATGGAGAAGATTGGTGCCCACCACCAGCTGAAGCCAGTTTGGGCAACGAGCAGTCCAAAGGCGAGGCCGAGTGGGATGAGTCCCATACCGACGGGTAGCGCCTGCCGAATTCCGGTAGCGATATCGCGGTTGTTACTCATTTAGTTGTCGCGCACATCCACCGGGTAGGTGCCGTAGAGCGGCAGTGGCCAGGGCTGGCGGCGCATGCAATCGCCCCAGATATCTGCTGCCGCCGGTGCGAGCACATCGGAGGGCAGGGCAGGGGCGACATACCAATCGCCGCGGTCGAGCTCCTCTTCCAGCTGGCCCGGATCCCACCCGGCGTAGCCGGCGAAGATGCGCGCCCCATCGATACTGGGCGCCACATCCTCCGGCTCGATACCGAGGTTGACCAGCGCAAACCTGTGGGCAATGCGCTCCATGTACGGCGCGCCGGTAATGCTGTCGGTCTCCTCTGGCAGGGTCGCGCCGTTGCGCACCACACCAATACAAATCGGCTGGTTCTGGTTGACCGGACCACCGAGGTAGAGCACCGGCGGTTTCGCCATCAGCGGTGCCCACGGCTCCAGTACATTGTGGACCGGCGTCTGCGAGCGCTTGGTCAGGTCCACGCCGAGCGTGCCATTTTCATTGTGCTCGATGATAAAAATCACCGAACGCGCGAACTCCGGCGAGAGCATTCCAGGGGCGGCTAGCAACAGCATGCCAGCAGCTGGATCATTGCGCTCCAGGCTGGAGAAGAGCCTGTCACCATAGAGGTTCTCGGGATTAATCGATGCCATTAGCTCTCTCCTTTGCTATCCGTCTGCTGCGGCTCAGCCGTCTCACCAGTCTGCTCGTACCACCACTTCTTCAGCGCCAGGATTGCGTCCTCGCGCTCCAGTGGGCCGGACTCGAGCCTGAGCTCCTTCAAGTAATTCCAGGCCTGGCCGACTTCTTTGCCGGGCTTCAAGTCCAGAATCTCCATGATTTCATTGCCGTCCAGGTCCGGGCGCACACGCGCGAGGTCCTCCTGTTCGGCGAGCTCCTTGATCCGCGCTTCTAGATTGTCGCAGGCGCGAGCCAGACGTGCTGCTTTACGACGGTTCCTCGTCGTACAGTCGGCCCGCACAATCTTATTCAGCCGTTCCAGCAAATCCCCGGCATCGTTGACATAGCGGCGTACGGCCGAGTCCGTCCACTTGCCTTCGCCGTAGCCGTGAAAGCGCATGTGCAGGTAGACCAGCTGGGAGATCTCATGGCTGGTCTTCTTCGGAAACTTCAGCTTGCGCAGGCGGCGGCGCACTAGCTTCGCGCCAACGACTTCGTGCTGGTAGAAGGTGACATTGCCCTGCTCGTTATAGGCACGAGTGGCGGGCTTGCCGCAGTCATGCAGCAGTGCGGCCCAGCGCAGCACCAGGTCGGGCTCGCCAGGTTCTTCCTGGTCAATGGCCTGACGCATGACCTGTAGTGAGTGCTGGTAGACATCCTTGTGCTGGCGGTGCTCATCCTGCGTCATCCGCATATCTGAGATCTCCGGCAGGACGCGGTCAGCCAGGCCAGATTCCACCATCAGGTCAATGCCGCGGCTGGGATAAGCCCCCAGAATCAGTTTGTTGAGCTCCGTGGCCACGCGCTCGACAGTGATGCGGTCAATCTCACCGGCCATCTCCGTCAGCGCATCCATGACTCGTGGTGCAACATCGAAGCCCAACTGTGAGGCGAAGCGGCAGGCACGCAGCATGCGTAGCGGATCATCCCCAAAGCTGACTTCCGGCGCACCTGGAGTATCCAATACTCCGGCCACCAGATCCTCGAAACCACCGAGCGGGTCGAGGAAGGTACGCGAGCCGTCGCCATGCAATTCCACGGCGATGGCATTGCAGCGGAAGTCGCGGCGAATCAGGTCGCCTTCCAGCGTGTCGCCGAACGTGACTTCCGGATTGCGGCTGACCTGGTCGTATGTGTCCGCACGGAAAGTGGTGATTTCCACCTGACGGCCATGCCGCTCGGCTGACAGTGTGCCAAATTCAATACCTGTATCCCAGACGATATCCGCCCACTGGTCCAAAATGGCGCGGGTGGCCTCCGGACGTGCGTCGGTGGTGAAGTCCAGATCCTCGCCCAGGCGTCCTAGCAGCGCATCGCGCACGGAGCCACCGACGAGGTAGAGGTGATAGCCGGCATCGGTAAAGGCCTTAGCCAGCGAATCAAGAATGTCCGCCTCCTTGGCAATGGCTTGGTCTGCCACCGCCAGCATTGCCGTCCTGCGCACCTTGGGGTCCACATCGGAAGCAGCCTGGGGAGTAGCGTGGGGCGCAGCGCCCTCGGCCTTATCGCCATTTGTTGTAGAAGGAGTCGATTGTGTCACGACCGACACAATACCCGCTTATACCTATAGCACCGGTAGTCTAAGGGGAATGAACAACGTGGTACGCAATGACAACTCGGGGGCGAAGAGCCGCCGACGTCGTCGGCGACCGCGCAGAAGGGGTGGAAATTCCGCTAGCAACAGCGCGAATAACAAGGCAACATCCAAGTCGAATTCGGCCGGCGGCAAGCAACCGTCCAGGTCAGCGAAGTCTTCACGCTCGGCTGCGCACTCAGGCAACCGTAGTGGCCGCAAGCATGGGCAGGCGAAGGGCAACCGTCGTCGTAACGCACAGGCCAAGCGCACGCACAATCGTCGCCCCAATAGCTCGCGCGGGCAGACGGCATCGCCGATGTACACCTCGATTGAGACATCGGCAGGTGGCCTGGTGGTCTCCGGGCTGGCAGAGGCCGTCAGCGACGGTGGCTCGGTGGACCTGTCGCGGATTTATGTCGCTCTGATTGGGCGCCATGATCGCCGCGGTCGACTGCTGTGGTCGATGCCGAAGGGGCATGTCGAGCCCGGTGAGGCCTTTGATTCGACGGCTGAACGCGAAGTCTGGGAGGAAACCGGCATTCGCGGCGAGGTCATCGAGGAGCTCGGCGTGATTGACTACTGGTTTGTCTCCGACGGCAAGCGGATTCACAAGACCGTCCACCATCACCTTCTGCGCTATGTCGATGGCGATTTGAATGACGAAGATCCGGAGGTCACTGAAGTGATGTGGGTTCCGGTGGACACTCTGGTGGAGCGCCTGGCCTACGCCGACGAGCGCAAATTGGCCCGGCGCGCGCATAACCTGCTTCCCAACCTCGCCCGCGCGGAAAAGCAAGCGGGTCGACAAACACCGAGGTGATTTGCGCGTGTTGAGGTTGCATTTGTCCAGGCAGGCGGGTTGTACGGCCGCTCGTAAGGTCACTGCCGCCGCCATGGGTCTTGCACTGTGCGTGACGACGGTTGCAGCGCCCCCAGCTCTTGCGCAAGATGAACAGCTCTGGGAAAACAGCGCCAACCGCATCGGTGCACAGGGCCCGCTGCGGCTGTCGGTGACCGATATTGCGCCGAATGTGGCGAAGTTGGATGATGCCCTGACCGTAAAGGTGCAGGTGCACAACAGCTCGGATGAGAGCATCAACAATATTGTGCTGCGTCTGCAGCGAGCTGGTGCCTTGGAGTCATCTGCCACTGCGCGGACCATTTTGGCCGAACCGGAATCCGTCTATGACGTGGCCGGCGACTTTAGCGACCCCATTTCGCTAAAGCCGGGGGAGTCTCGCGAAGTGACACTGCACTCACCGATTTCCGCGCCGGCCCCGGAAGGTCTAGGTATCACGGAGCCTGGAACGTTTCCGCTGCTGATCAATGCCAACGGCAAACCGGCCGATGATATTGACAAGTTGCTGACGGAAACCCGCGCACTGCTGCCGGTCATCAATCCACAGGCATCACCTGCGGAAACACCACCGGCGACCGAAGCCGACTCCGAGACGGAGGAAACTGAGGAACCCCAGGCTCCCGACGAGCCCGGCAAGCCGCGCTCCGTGCCGCTGTCCCTGATTTGGCCAATCAGCCAGCCCGTTCCACTTGTCGGCGGTGAGACTGGTGATGCCCCGACTTCACCGGATCTGATTTTGACCAATGATTCACTCGCTGATTCTCTCGAGCGCGGCGGGCGTCTCGACGGCCTGGTCAGCTCCTTAGAGAAGGGCTTCAACGGCCCCGACGGCGATAAACTGCGCCAGTCCACCTGCATTGCCATTGATCCGGAAACCCTTGACGCGGTCTCCCGCATGACCCGCGACTACTGGATTGGCACCAGCCGCCCCAGCCCGGTGCAGACATCTCAGCGTCTGCGCGATTCCTGGGGCAACCAGGACGACACCGACCTTGAGCGCATGCCCGCCAATGACGATGCCGCACACTGGCTCGACCGGCTGCACACGCTGACGAAGGACACCTGCGTCATCTCCCTGCCATGGGCCGGCACCGACCTCAGCGCAGTGGCGCGAGTCAACGATGAGGACCTCTCACGAGAGGCTCTTGTCGCAGGTCAGCACACTATTAACCAGCATTTGGGCATTCAGTCCCTGCCGGGTGTCTACCTGCCTACCGAGGGCTCCGTGACGTCGGAAAGCATCCCGCTGTACTCCGCGGCGACGGCGCAGCGGACGTTGACCCCGGCGGAGGCGTTCGAAGAGCGCGTCCACAGCGGCGAGACCAATCGCGGCGAGCCGACGCCCGAGCCACCGCGCGACGCGGCGGAAAACACCACAGTTCTCATCGCCGACAACACTGCCACCACCGATGATGGTCAAACGCTTGCGCCTGGTCACAGTGGTGTGCTTGCCGACGGCAGCCGCGCCTTCGCCCTGCCGGGCACACTGTCGGCCTCACTGGCGGCGACTGGGCAGTCGCCACAGACTGCGCCGTATTCCAATCTGCTTGGCCGTTTCGATTTCCGCATGGACTCGGAAGCTGCCCGAATGCAGATGGCCATCGGTACGCTGTACCAGTCTTTGACTGATACGAACGATCCGCGGGCTTCGATTGTTGCGGCTCCACCTGCTGGTTGGGCACCGCGAGTCGGCGATGCCGACGACTTCGTCAAAGCCGTACAGGAGGCACTGAACTCCGGGCTGGCAGAGCCTAAGGCCCTATCCGACGCCATCAACACCGCTGCTCACGACTTGGATGCGGGACCGGTGACGCCAACTGGTGATCTCGCAGATCCCGCACCGGTGGCCGACAATGTGGTGGAGACAGCACAGATTGCCTCGCGGGAAATCACGGATCTGACCAAGATCATGTCGAATGACCCGAACGTGGCGCTGTCGCGATATGAGTTCACTCGCCCGCTGCGCCGCGATCTTCTGCGCTCCTTTAGCGCACTGGGGCGGCGCAATCACAGCCGCTCGGCCGACGTGCAGGCACACAATGAGGAGCTGAGTAAGCAGGCGCTGACCATGACGCGTCGACTGCGCAATTCCGTGACATTGGTAGCCCCGGGCGGTGTTTATACGCGCGCCACGCAGTTATCACCGATTGTGGTGCTGGCGCGAAATGGTCTGCCACTGCCGGTTCCAGCCTTTGTCCGTGTGGGTGCGGGGGAGTCCGTGCTGAAGGACAAGTATGAGGCCAATATTCCGGCTAAGGGGTCGGTGACCGTTCAGTTCACACCGGATTCGGTCAATGATGCTGAGGGACTGCCGTCGACAAGCGCGCCGGATGGTGCTCGACCACGATCCGATGGCGATAATTCCCACAATCTGCTGCTGTGGCTGGAATCTCCCAACGGCACGCCGATTTCTCAATCGGTGAGCATTTCCATTCAATCGGGCACGTCGGTGGGGGTTTTGCTGGTCATTGCCACCGTCATCATCACTGCTGGCGGGTTTTTTGCCGCGAAACGTTCCCAACGCTTTCGGAAATAGACCCCTTTTTAAGCAACAATAGGATGTGTGACTGACTCAGACGCGCATAAATCTGGACTCCGAGGCCGCATTCGCCGCCCCGCGCCGCCGGCTCCTGTGCCGACGGCTCGCCGTGCGGCGGATACTCAGCCTGCCGAGGCCGCCCCGGATCTAACTCGCGTATCCGGCCGCACTAGTACCACTGGCAAATCTGCGGCAGCGCAGTCGTCGAACGCGGACACCACCGCTCCGACGAACAGTTCAACAGCGACAGCGGAAGAAACTCAGGGACAGTCCAATTCGGACATCGTTGCCTCGACGGGCTCGATGGCAATTGCCACCCTGATTTCTCGAATTACGGGCTTTCTGCGAAACCTGCTCATCGGCGCCACGATGGGTCCGGCAGTGGCTTCTGCATTCAACGTCGCCAACACGCTGCCGAACTTGATTACAGAAATAGTGCTCGGCGCAGTGCTGACTTCTCTGGTGGTGCCGGTGCTGGTACGCGCGGAGAAGGAAGACCCCGACCACGGCGCGGCGTTTATCAGACGCCTGCTAACTGTCTCTCTGACACTGTTGGCGGTAGTCACCGTAATTGCGGTGATAGGCGCACCACTTCTGACCAGATTGAGCCTCAACGAGGCCGGCAAGGTCAATGTGCCGTTGGCGACATCGTTCGCCTTCTTATTACTTCCGCAGATTATTTTCTACGGCATATTTGCGCTGCTCATGGCGGTGCTCAACACCAAGGGGATATTCAAACCCGGTGCGTGGGCACCCGTTGCCAACAACGTCGTGGCCATTGCCACGCTTCTGCTCTATCTACTCCTGCCTGGGCAGCTGAGTCCGGATTCGGACGGCTCCCTGTCCGATCCGCACATCTTGTTGCTCGGTTTGGGCACGACCTTGGGCGTGGTTATTCAGGCTGTGATTATGCTTCCGTATCTGCGCCGCGCGGGTATTGACCTGCGCCCGCTGTGGGGCATTGATGACCGCATCAAGCAGTTCACCGGTATGGGCATCGCGATTATCACCTACGTGGCAATCTCCCAGGCCGGTTACTTCATTACCACCAATATCGCCTCGACGGCCTCCAAGGCCGCCCCGATGATTTACCAGCAGGCATGGCTGCTCCTGCAGGTGCCCTACGGCATCATCGGTGTGACACTGCTGACCGCCATCATGCCTCGCCTGTCCCGCAACGCGGCCGACGGCAACGATCAGGCGGTGGTCCGTGACCTGTCCATCGGTACCCGCCTGACCATGATCGCGCTGGTGCCAATCGTCGCGTTTTTCACCGCCTTCGGCCGCCCGATTGCAGTGGGTCTTTTCGCCTACTTGGAGTTCCCGCGCGAGACCGCAGAGATCCTGGGTTGGACACTGTCCTTCTCGGCCTTCTCTCTGATTCCGTACGCCATCGTGCTGTTGCACTTGCGCGTCTTCTACGCTCGCGAGGAAGCATGGACGCCAACGTTCATTATTCTCGGCATTACGACGGTCAAGGTTATTCTGTCCTTCCTCGCGCCACGGTTGGCCTCCAATGAAGAAACCGTCGTCGTCCTGCTCGGTGCTGCCAATGGCTTTGGTTTCCTCGCTGGTGCCGTGATTGGTCACTTGCTGCTCCGCCGAACACTCGGCCATTTGGACAGCAAGGCGACAATTCAGACTGTGCTGTGGGCGCTCGGCGCCTCCGTCGTCGGTGTCATCGTCGCCTGGGGAGCCTTCGCACTGACCGATTTGGGTCTCTTCGATTTCTTCGGTTCCTTCGGTGTTCTGCTGCAGACTGCAGTCACCGGTGTGGTCTTCCTTATCGCCACTGGCGTGGTTTTGGCCCAGGCGCCGCTGGAGGAGGTGCGCGTTCTCGGGGGCTTCCTCGGCCGTATTCCTGGCCTCAGCCGCTTTGCTCCGAAGCCGCATGCTGCAGACAACGCAGTGGCAGATTTCGATGCCATGGAAAAGGAACGGGGATTTGCAGCAGACGCATTCTCTGTCTCCCCGGCCAGCCTCATCGGCGAGACTACCGGTCTGGCCAACGAGGGCTTTACCGCCTCGCCACTGCTTCCGCCAATGCCGACGCAGGGCTCTCGCCCGACTCGCTATGTGCCGGGTGAAATGGTCTCGGGCGGTCGCTTCCGTCTGCGTTCCGAGATTGCCACGTACCCAGGTCTGCGCCTGTGGCGCGCTATGGATATGGGCGATCCGGACGAGTCGGATGTTGCGCTGATTTTCGTCGACACCATCGCGCTGCCGTACTACGACAGCTCGCCGTCGATTGCCGCTCAGCGCATTGCCACCACCACCAATGAATTGCGCGATCTGGCCGGTACCGGAATGGCACGTATCCACAGTGTTGCCAAGACACGCACTGAGGTGCTCATCGTTGCTGATTGGATCAGCAGCATCGGAATCGAGCAACTGCGCCAGGCAGCGCATCCGGATGCACTTGCACTGGCAGCTGCATCTCTTGCCGACACCATTGCCGATGCCCACGAGTCCGGCCGCTGTCTCGGCTTGGATGACAAACCAGAGCGTCTGCGCATCAGCAGTGATGGTCACATTTACAACGCATTCCCCGTCGTTTTGCCCGATGCATCGCAGCGCTCTGACTACGACGCAATGCTCTCCGCCGTGGAAGCGCTGTTCTTCAACGTGCCCAATATCCCGTCCGATATTTCGGCGGTGATCCGCCGCGCCAACCAGGCGCAACCGGAGGACTTCGACCAGAAGATCTCGCCGGCGCGCAAGTTCGCCAATGCTCTGCGCGAGGCCGCTCTCGGCCCCGATTCATCCGAGTTCCCCGCCATCGACACCGACACTGGAGCGCGCGAATCTATCGATGACGCATCCGCCGCGAAGTCCGGTTCCGCACGCAATCGCACGCGCTCGTTTAGTCTCGGCGCGGTCGTCGTTGGTGTCGTGATCGTCGGTGCGCTCATCGCCGCCGCTATCTTCGGTCTGGTCAACAGCTCCGACGATGCGCCGATCAACTCCGAGTCGGTGCGCCGCGCGCCGAGCGCATCCGGTCCACGTCTGGATCAGCTTTCGCTTGTCGACGCTCTCGAGTGGCAGGCCGACACGGATAATCCGGCAGCCGGACCTGATAATCCGGATTTGGCGTCGTTGACTATTGACGGTGATGACGCCAGCTACTGGGTGTCGTCGACCTATGTCTCTCAGTTCGGCGACGAGCCGACGGACTTCAAGCCCGGTATCGGCATTCGGGTCTCCCTGGATAATCCCGCCACCGTTGGGGAGGTAAAGGTTGTTGCAACCAAGGGCGCGAAGATTGAAGTTCGCGGTCTGGATAGCGCCGATTCGACTGATCTCGATGACACGACTGTGCTCGGTAGCGCTACCGCTGATGCCGGAACAACCACAATCAAGGTGGATTCGAAGGATCAGCAGTGGAGCGATTTGGTTATTTGGGTAACTGAGCTGCCGACCGCCCAGGAGGCGGTATCAGATGAGGATTCCAATGAGGAGAAAGAAGCTGGGGACGCAGTTGATCTGGCCCCGCTGACTGGTGATCCCAATTTGGCACAGTCGTCGCCAGATTCCCTGGTGGCAGTCGCAATTGGCGATATTCAGGTTCTTGGCGAGGAATAGATTTTCTTGCCTGTGCTGGGAGTTTAAAGTTATCCACAGCTAGGTGCCCGGTTTTAAGATTCATCCACAGCCCGCGGCTTCTGCGGCATAATTGCCAAGCGGAAGTCGCGGGTTTCGTGTTTGCATTGGAGCCATGAACTTTGGGGGAAGAAATAGTAATGGGGATAGTTGCCACAAGGCCCGCGCGGGTCGGCGACTTGGGGACTATGGCGTCGTCGGCAGGCGAGGGCAGGCGACGGCGGATGAGATTGACCGTGGTTTGCTGAAAGCTCACTTGGCGGGTGATCGGCGTGCATTCGCGGTCCTTGCCCAGCGCTACTATCCGCAGCTTTTTGCAATGGCCAGGAGATATCGCCGGGATGATTTCGATCCGCACGATGGTGTTCAGGAAGGGCTGGCGCGAGCAATGGCCGGTGCAACCAGTTTTCGCGGCAACTCTACTGTGGCGACGTGGCTGAACTGCATTGTGAAAAATGCGTGCATTGATCACAATCGTGGCCGCTTCGGGGTCACGCCTGTGTGCGATGGGGAAGAGGAGTTCAATGCCTGCTTAACGCAGAAGCCTGTGCCGACACCTGATATCGCGCTGCGGATGACTATGGCGACGGCGCTGAAGCGGTTGCCATCAGATCAGCGCAACGCACTTTTGTACTTGGATACTTTTTGCTATTCACTCCAAGAGACATCGAGGTGTTTTGGAGAACCATCCGGCACGCTTAAATCTCGGCGGGCACGAGCGCGCACAGCTTTGCGCCGTCAGTTGGAAGAAGTTCACGTGGCTTAATGGTTTCGCACTTTTAAGCCATGGAGGGTGAGGGAATAGGTAAAAGCAGGCTCACGTTGGTTGAGATAGTTCGTTCCGGTAGGTTCAAACCCGGAGCTGAAAAAATTGCTAACTGTTGTGCATTGCTGTGAAATCAGTGATGCACGAGATTGAAGTTATAGGAGTTTTCATGAGCGATACCGTTCACGACCTGATCATTGTTGGTTCTGGTCCCGCCGGTTACACTGCGGCCACTTATGCTGCCCGCGCTGAACTTAAACCAGTAGTGTTTGAGGGCATTGAATTTGGTGGCCTGCTCATGACAACGACTGAGGTGGAGAACTTCCCCGGTTTCTCCAAGGGCATCATGGGCCCAGAGCTCATGGATGAGATGCGAGCGCAGGCTGAGCGCTTTGGTGCGGATCTTCGTATGGAGATTGTCGATCGCATGGATCTGACCGGTGACATTAAGTCCGTATGGGTTGGAGAGGAAGAGCACAAGGCTCACGCTGTCATTCTGGCCACCGGTGCTGCACCGCGTTACCAGGGTGTTCCAGGTGAGCAGGAGCTGCTTGGCCACGGTGTCAGCGCCTGCGCTACCTGTGATGGTTTCTTCTTCCGCAATCATGACATCGCAGTGGTTGGCGGTGGCGACTCCGCAATGGAGGAGGCCATCTTCCTGACCAAGTTTGCTCGCTCGGTGACGATTATCCACCGTCGTGATGAGTTCCGTGCCTCCAAGATTATGGTCGAGCGCGCAGAGAACAACGACAAGATCCGTTTTGAGATGAACAAGGTTGTCTCCAAGGTCCTCGGCGAGGAAGCCGGATCGGTCAACGGTCTCGAGCTCGAGGACACTGTTACTGGTGAGAAGTCCACGCTTGATGTCACCGCAATGTTCGTCGCCATCGGTCATGAGCCACGCTCTCAGATGGTTCGCGATCAGCTGGACTGCGATGACTCCGGTTACATCAAGGTCTCCGCTCCAAGCACTCAGACTTCCCTCAAGGGCGTCTTCGCGGCTGGCGATGTCCTCGATTCTCATTACCAGCAGGCCATTACCGCTGCTGGATCTGGCTGCAAGGCCGCTTTGGATGCGGAACACTACTTGGCAACGGTCGAAAAGTAATCAATACTTCGACAGCTGCCTGACCTGCTGATTTCACCTGACTGCGGGAGGTGCCCACTATTGGAGTGCACCAACTATTGCGCATTCCCACAATGGGAATCTGCAATAGTGATAAAATTCAATTGTTGGTATTCATTACGCATCAGCGATGCAATTTCAGCATTTGAATGATTTCCACTGGGAATACTTTCGCAATAAAATCTAATATGGAACACCTCTTAGATTTTATCGATTGATAGCCAACCCATTCTGGCTTAGGTTGTTGCCTAGTGGTTGGTTCAATGTCTCCAGCGAATAACTGCGAGCCGTTGCCCCTCAACAGAAATCAGAAATGAATAACGCGCTGTTTAATAACTTAGTACGCGAAACGCGCTGTCGAAAGCCCTGTTTTCCAGCGGTTTTGTCGGCATAATGGGCGTGAAAAGAGTAGAAAACTAGCTTTCATTATTAGGAGAGGAAAATCATGGCACCAGTAACCGTGACTGCCGATACCTTTAAGTCCACCGTGCTGGAATCTGACAAGCCCGTGCTCGTCGATTTTTGGGCAGAGTGGTGCGGTCCATGCAAGAAGATCGCCCCGGTTCTCGATGAGGTTTCTGCAGAGCTGGAGGACAAGGCTGTCATCGCTAAGGTCAACGTCGACGACGAGCGCGCACTGGCCGGCATGTTCCAGATTATGTCTATTCCATCCCTGCTTCTGTTCAAGGACGGCTCCAAGGTCGAGGAACTGCGCGGTGTTCGTCCGAAGGGCGATATCGTCAAGATGATTGAAAAGCACCTCTAATCCGCCTCTGTTCCAACTGTCTCCACTGTGTACCGCTCTTTTAGGCGCCCCAGTGGAGACTGCTCCTAGTGTTACAGAAGTAAATTACTGTGTCTCCTGCAACTTTGCGGTTTTGCTGGCCGACGCGTGCTTGTGGACATCAAAATTATGTAGACGGCCTGGTAATCTAACTAAAAAAGGCGATATCCGCTTTCCTATATTGTGTTGGGGCTTCATTTCGCACCGACATCACGGTTTATCGTTGGCCACATTCTCAAATAGTCATCTGGGTGCGCGACTTCGGCCCTCCGGCTCGTAGGCCAGCATTCCTAACTGAGTGTGGTTCGTTGCAATAATGCGCTTAATAAAATGGTGGAGTTCGGAAGGGAGTTTTCGTGCCAGAGTTTCTGAAGGTGGGTGATCGGTCACCTCGAGTCGCTGAGGTACGCGCAACGCTGGCGCGTCTAGGTCTCCTACCTAGCTGGGAGGGCTCGGCTGCCGAGGAAGATTCCCCACAGTGGTCTGGTGACGACGACCTTTTTGATGAGGGACTTCGTGAAGCGCTTCTAGCGTTCCAGCAATCCCGTGGCGTATATGCCGACGGCGTTATCAGGGACAGCACCCTTCGCCTGCTGCGAGAAGCTTCGTACACCCTGGGCACTCGCGTCCTGTTTTATGACCCACTGTCCCAAATGACCGGTGAGGATGTCGGCGTTTTGCAGGCTACCCTGCAGGAATTGGGCTTCCACGATGCCCGGGTCGACGGACACTTTGGCCCCAAGACTGATGCCTCGGTACGTGAATACCAGCTCAACTATGGTCTTGAACCAGACGGCATTTGTGGTCCAGTCACTCTGCGAGCATTGAGCTACCTCGGTCGAAGGGTCACTGGTGGCTCCGTGAGCGCCTTCCATGAGAAGGAAGTACTGCGCTCGATGGGGCCGAAGCTGTCTGGCAAGCGCATTGTTATCGATCCAGCGCGCGGAGCAGGAGACCCTGGCCTTATGGTCAACGGTCCCTATGGCCAGATTTCGGAAGAGGAAATCCTCTGGGACTTGGCATCGCGTATTGAAGGTCGCCTAGTCGCAGCTGGTGCAGAAACTATTCTGTCCCGGCCGCGCACAGATAACCCAACTATTGAGGACCGCGCAGAGCTAGCCAATGCCTTTGGTGCTGATGTTTTTATTTCCCTCCAGGCAGACAGGTATCACAATAACCGCGCCAGCGGCGTTGCTACCTTCTACTTCGGTTCTATGAAGGGCAATAACTCGATTCTCGGTGAACAGCTCTCTGGCCTGATTCAGCGAGAAATTGTCGCACGCACCGGTCTGGTGGATTGCCGCTCCCATGCTCGTACTTGGGATTTGCTTCGCCTCACCAGGATGCCCACGGTGGAGGTTGCAGTAGGCTACCTGACCAATGAATCGGATGTAGAAATTCTGTCTTCTCCGGAACAGCGCGACATCATCGCTGAGTCCATCGTGGTCGCTGTCAAGCGCCTCTACTTGGGCGATGAAGAACAACAGCCCATGACCGGCGCATACAGTTTTGCGCAGCTCATTGAGGAAGAAAAAGAATAGATTTCCTCACGCTACAAAGATGAACGCCCCGCCTCGCACTAGCGAGCATCGGGGCGTTTTCTCATTCGTAGTTGCGCAAATCAGTTGTCAGAAACCAAACCACGGAAACCATGGCTAGAGACTGAACAACTTCGAGCGCATGAATCGCTCCTTCGCGCTCACATCCAATGCATGTCCCATTTCCTCATCCCAGTCGAGCTCCGCATCGAGTTCAATTCGCAGCTTCGGATGAATCGGGTCCGGCGTCACCACTCGAAAACCGGCCTCCAAAAGAGTGCGGGTACGAATGAGATCACCGGCTTCGTGGTTGATCGCACCCAACTTTTCCGATACGCAGGGACGAGGGTTAAGTCGCTCTTCTAGTTGCTCTTCGAAATCGGCGATTAAGTTCTCCGTGCCGTCGTCAAGCGCGTCAGGGGAGGGCAGTGGCGAGGTGACCGAATCTGACGTGCCACTGCACCCGAATGCTTCGACTGCAGAGATTCCGCGGAGAGACAGCTTGTGAAGTGTTCGCGTAATGAGCGTGCGCAACATGTCCGACTCGACTTCGAGCGGGTTGTAGTGGAGGCTAGTCAGCGCAATGGCATCTGGCGAAATCGGCCCAGACGGCATGGAAAATGTCGTCGGGCAGAACCGTGGGGGCGCAAAAAGAAGCGTGCCGATGGTCTCGGGGGCATCACTTCCCGATGGCCGCGATGACCTTCTGCGTAGTGAAAATCCGCACGGCCCCCACGAGAGGAAGACAGTATTCAACCAAGCTTCTTTCTCAAGGCGTATCTGCTCGTCCAAATTGCGCCCTAAATCGCCTTCTGACGGCTTAGAAGCATCTTCACCAGGCACGGTAGCGGAGTACGGGCTTTCAGGCCGCACATCAGCGTGTGACGCTTCACTTTTACCGTCGGCAGTAGGAAAGTGGGGCAGGGCGGTGGTATTTCGAATTTGCTCCATACCCTGCTCCCAAAAAAGACTGAGCATCGTGTCAGGAAAGACGGCTTCGATGTTCGCGAGAGAGACCGGTTCGATGAAGAATTCAGCCACGGTGAATCGCTTAGTCTTCCTCGAGGTGCATCAGCGACATGATGCGGTCGAAGTCTTCCAGGTTTCCGAACTCGATGACAATCTTGCCCTTACGCTTGCCCATCTGCGCGGTGACCTTAGTGTCAAAGGAGTTGGAAAGACGGTCAGCCCAGTCGTGCAAAACTTCTGGCTGTGGCGTTGGTTCGCGGCGCTGCTGCTTCGGCTTTTCTCCGGCGTTGAGCAACGTGACCGCTTCCTCGGTAGCTCGCACCGACAGTCCCTCAGCGACAATGCGTTCCGCGAGCTTTTGCTGATCTTCCTTGCCGGACTTAATTCCCAGCAGTGCGCGAGCATGGCCCGCTGACAGCACACCGACGGCAACTCGACGCTGAACCTCAACCGGCAGCTGAAGAAGACGGATCATATTTGTGATGACTGGGCGAGAGCGACCAATGCGATCCGCGAGTTCCGCCTGAGTCACGTTGAACTCTTCCAGCAGCTGCTGATAGGCGGCGGCCTCTTCCAGTGGGTTCAACTGGACACGATGAATGTTCTCCAGGAGGGCATCGCGAAGCATGTCCTGGTTTGACGTTTCACGAACAATCGACGGAATCGTATCTACGCCGGCGCGCTGCGATGCACGCCAGCGGCGCTCACCCATGATGATTTCATATTCAGGCTGAGGCGCGTTCGGATCTTCCTTCCGCGCGGCGTCGAGCGCCGCCTCGCGATTGTTCTCCGTAATCGGGCGAACCACAATCGGCTGAAGAAGGCCGAATTCTCGAATGGAATGCGCGAGTTCGTTGAGAGGTTCTTCATCGAAGACCTCACGTGGCTGCTTCGGGTTCGGGGTCAGAAGCGTCAGATCGAGTTCACGATAGGTCGCCCCGATATCCTCCGGCGCCGGCAAATCAACTTCATTGGACGTAGTTGTTTCACGTGAAACATCTTCGACTTCTGCAACTTCGACCGGCGTGGCAACGTTATCGTCACTGTGACGCTTATGGCCCTCATCACTGCGCGTCGCTTTCTGAGCAGAATTTCGACGCAACAACGGATTCTGGGACAAATCTGGCGACGATGCCGATTCCGCGTTAGTGCCGTCATGGCTCTGGCGAGCTCGCCCCGAAGAAGCGGTATTCGAACCTTGCCCCTTCCGCGGACCAAAAATAATGTCGGCAGCGCTGTCGCCAACCGACGGGCTCTCAGCCGGAGCAGTCGGAATCAGAGCAGCCAACCCACGGCCCAATCCGCCACGACGATTCTCCTTCTTCTGATTGGACATTGCTAGCTACTCCTAGTTGGTCGAGTTTTTTGTCGAATTGGATGGGGTAGGGGAGTGGTCAGGTTTCCGGCCGATGGCACTGCCGCCTGGGACTGCCGGGTAATCGCCACGGGTGGCAAGCTCCTTAGCAGCGTCCAAATAGGCGACGGCACCACGTGAACCAGGATCGTAGGAAATAACTGTCTGCCCGAATCCCGGAGCCTCCGAGACCTTTACAGATCGTGGGATCAGATTCCGAAGAACAACATCGCCAAAGTATCCGCGGACCTCATTTGCGACTTCCTCAGACAACTTCGTGCGGCCGTCGAACATCGTCAGCAACACTGCCGAAATGTGAAGATTCGGATTGAGGTGCTGGCGAATCATTTGGATGTTGTTCATCAACTGAGTCACGCCCTCAAGAGCGTAAAACTCGCACTGAATCGGAATGAGGACCTCATTCGCTGCAGTCATAGAATTCAGCGTCAACAGACCAAGAGACGGCGGACAGTCGATGATGAGGAAATCGAAGCCGTTGTCCTCAAGGTAATTATCCGGAATCGCATCAAGTAGTCGACGCTCTCGGTTCAACAGGGATACCAGCTCAATTTCCGAACCCGCGAGATCGAGAGTAGCGGGCACGCAGTAGAGATTCTCCGACTCTGGGGACTTCTGAATGACATCATCAATATTCATCTCGCCAATGAGAAGTTCATAAGTCGACGGTGTTCCAGAGACGTGCTCAATTCCAAGGGCGGTGGAAGCATTGCCCTGTGGGTCGTTGTCGATAACCAAGACCTTCAAACCATGACGTGCAAGCGCCGATGCGATATTAACGGCCGAGGTGGTCTTTCCGACGCCGCCCTTCTGGTTGGCAATAGTAATCCTGCGAGGCCGCTCTGGGCGGGGGAGCGACAGACGGTTCGGCGTCTTAACCTGCGCTGCGCGCTGAGCGGCTGCAGCGATGGGCGTATCCTGCCAGGATTTCCGGCTCATTAAATAATCCCCTTACAAGCACACCACTCACCAAGAGACAGCGGGTGGAGTGCAAATCAATTCTCAGTAATAATCTGCAAAATCAACGACGTCAGTTCTGACGATTACGCGATTGTTTCACGTGAAACATGTGATGAATGCGAAGTAGGTTCGCAAAACGCGCTACTTACAACACTCTAGTCGTTTCGTATCACGCTGCTCAATACCCACCGACACCTTATCCACACAGACATCGCAATCAACAGCCGGCGCGCAAAATGCCGCTACTTCTTCTGAATAATGACTGCGAACGTCGGTGTATTCAGAACCGAAGCACCAACTTCAACGACGTGCGGATTCACACCCTTCGCCTTAGTAATTAGCTTGGCGTCGCGATCAATTTCTTCCTGAGCTGAGCTGCCCTTCAACGCCACCATTGCGCCACCAGACTTCACTAGCGGGAGAGACCAACCAGCTAGCTTCCCAAGGGGCGCGACTGCACGAGAAGTGACCACATCAATCTGGCCGACTTGTTGCCTGACATTCTTATCTTCAGCACGACCACGAATTACCGTCACGTTCGACAGCTCTAGATCCTCAACCACTTCATCGAGGAACGTCGTACGACGCAGCAGCGGCTCCACCAAGATGACTTTAAGGTCAGGACGCGCCAAAGCCAGTGGAATACCTGGCAGGCCGGCACCCGAACCAATATCGGCCACAGTGACGCCTTCATTAATAGCTTCACCGACTACCGCAGAATTAATAATGTGGCGCTCCCAAAGTTTCGGTGTTTCACGTGGACCAATCAGTCCACGCACCGTAGCCTGCCCCGCCAGCCACGTGTGATACCGGCGAGCGAGATCCGCGTTCTCGCCGAACACCTTATTAATGACAGCGCTGAGTTCTGCGCCCTCTACAGTGGTCGAGGCTCCGTCAACGCCCGCCGCATTTTTATGGTTTTCGGCCTTACGCTTCTCGACGTTCTCAGAATCGGTACTCAACTGAATTGCCAACCTTTCTCATCAAATTGTTTTTAACCCGTAGCGGCGGAATGGGGGAGGGAGGGGAGAATGCGAACGAACAAACTCGGCCGCAATCTCAGACTCCACAGCTATGGCCGCTCATGAACAAGCCATTAGCAACCAGTGTACGGCACGCCAATAGCGATGTTTCACGTGAAACATCGCTTGAAAAACCCTTGATGCTGGCGAAAATAGCTGGAAGCACTAAGCAAGAGCACAAACACTAACCACAGCGCCGTAATCACACACTTGTAGTTCGTAGCTTAAACGTGCAGCGCCAGAAATGCCTTGGAAAGCAACACCACTTAGGAGTCGCCGCGACGGACAACGCCTACCGACGAGGCCCCCGAAGACGCTCCCAACCGTGACACGATCGCGGCAGCGACGGCGAAAGAAAAAGTGCAATAAAAAAAGGAGCCTCACACCCAACAGTGTGAGGCTCCTTAGCTATGCAATTCTGTAGACGAAGAACGGTGCTAGATAGCTACTTCTTCTTTTTCCGCTTCCGGTTTTTATTGTTAGCCGGTTTCTGACCTGGTGCCGGCTTCGAGGCCGGTCCCTGCGTCCCCTTCGCGGAATTACTGCTTGGAAGGTGGCTTGCGGTGTTCTGGTTGCTAGCCTTCTGTGCCTGCTGAGCCTGCTGGCGCTTGCCGCCCTTCTTCGGGTTAATCGGCTTCTGGCCAACCTTCGGAGCGAGCTTCTCCTGAGCCTCGCGCTTAGCTGCCTTCTTCGCAGCGACAGCTTCCTTCTCTTCCTCGTCCAGCTTGCCGAAGATGTAGCGCTGCTGGAAGTAGGTCCAGATGTTGTTAGTCACCATGTAGACCAACAGACCGATGTGCCAGTAAGCACCGGTGACAAGAATCATCACTGGGAAGAACCAGAGCATCATCTTGTTCATCATGTCCATCTGCTGACCCATCGGGCCTTCCTGGCGCTTAACCAGACCAGCTTCCTGACGAGCACGAGTGCGCTCAACGGACATACGAGCGTTGAAGTGCGTAGCCAGTGCCGAGATGATAATCAGCGGAATGGCCACAACCATAATGTCAGTACGCGTGAAGTCGGCAGCCGTTCCCGGCTCCGTAAAGGCTGCGTACTGATCTGTGCCCATACCAACGGAACCAGACAGGGGAGCGTTGAAGACACGAGCCAGCAGGAAGGAACGAACATCATCGACATCGAAGATGTAGTTCGGGGTGTTCCAGTTCTGCTCCACCGACATACCGAGCGCATTGCCTGAGGTACCTGTGCGGTTAAACGAACGCAAAACGTGGAACAGACCAATGAAGACAGGCATCTGCACCAGAATCGGCAAACAGCCACCGAGCGGGTTGACGCCCATTTCCTTCTGCAGCTGGCGCATGGCCAATGCCTGTGCCTGCTGGTCGTTCTTGTACTTCTCCTTGATGGCCTGCATCTCGGGAGCAAGCTGCTGCATCTTGATAGCCGAGCGCTGCTGGTTCAGCATCGGCTTGAACAGCAGGATACGAATGGTCACCACCAGCAGGATGATGGCTAGTGCCCAGGAGATACCCGAGGAGGGATCTAAAAATAATCCTGCGGCTTTATGCCACAACCACAGGATGGCCGAAATCGGCCAATACACAAAATTCAGCACGGTCTAGGATCACTCCGTTCTATAGGGGACTGCGCACAAGCGCCTTCGTCTACATAGCCCTCTCACAAAGGCTAAGCCTTATAAGAGGTTACCTGTGCATTCGCTTCCACCACGAACCCAGGCCGGGGAATTCCTGAGGAACTGGATCCCACCCACCGGGGTGCCAGGGTGCGCAACGGAAGATACGTAAAGTTGCCAGCCACAGGCCACGAGCTGCCCCAAATCTACGGACAGCTTCCAAACCATAAGCGGAGCACGTCGGCTCAAAACGACATGTGCTCGTTGGTTTCAAAGAGGAAATTCGTCGGCGATAAAAAAGAATCGCCCGCTCGGCCGCACGTGCTACGGGGCCGTGGGCGAGGGGGCCGTCGTCAAGCGAATTACTTGCTGCGTCGGTATTTGGCGAGTGCTGATTGCACATCCTGGGACAGCTCCTGGCTGGTGGCTGTGGCAGATGCGGGCAGCGCGCGCACGACGATGTCCAATGTGGACGGGTAATCCTCGACAGCGTCGGCCATGATATGGCGCAACTTTCGGGAAACCGCGTGTCGAGTCACGGCGTTACCCACAGCTTTAGATACGACAAGACCGATACGCGGACCACCAAACCTGGCAATCTGCGTATCGGTCTTGTTTTCACCGCCTGAAGTGGCGGTATCACGAATATGCAAGACGACAGTCTTGCGTCCGATTCGGCGTCCACGTCGCACGGTGACCGTAAAGTCCCGCGACGAACGTAGCTTCTTGCTCTGAGGGAGCACCGAAATCGGTGTCCTTAAACTTAAGCGGACAGGCGGGCACGGCCCTTGCTGCGGCGAGCTGCCACAACGGCGCGACCGGAACGGGTACGCATACGGGTACGGAAGCCGTGCACGCGTGCACGACGGCGGTTATTCGGCTGGAACGTCCGCTTCGACACGGTTGACACTCCTTGAAACTCAAACGACCACGAGCCTGCGCACAGCACACCGCTTTTGCTTGACGACGTTCACTGCGAACGCGTGCGCGGCGGTGGGCCAGTCGCATTCCCGTGATGCACGGAAAAATTACTTTGCCGACAGATTAAAGACTAAAAGCGTCCTGTCGGGTCCAAGCCTTATCTGTCCTGTCTCATGGGGGACATGAACGACGAAGACTGATGCGCTCGGACTCATATCTCAATGGATATGAAACACCCAGATAGGGTACGTCGAATCCCGCTGGAAATTCAAATCAACACGCCGAATTCATCTGGGATTAAATATTTTCCAGAAATTTCTCGCTACGCGGTGTGACCTGTGGAAACAGATACTTGTGCACTGCATTTCACAGGCCGTTTTACCCCTGAGCTGTGGATAACTCTCTCCCCTTGCATAACAGCGAACTGGGAAAACAGGACATTTACCTAGGTAAACGCAGTCTAGGGGAGTGTTTTTCATTGTGGGCAAACTGTGGATAAGCTGTTAATCAATTAGCAGCAAAGTTTATCCACAGGTGTGGACAAACATGTGGAAGCCCTGCATGAGGCCTATACGCGCTTGTGCAGAAATCACCCACAGGACAAATTACAAAAAATAGCCCCCAAATGGGAATACGTGGCACCTCTCGCCATGCAAAAACCGCTCCACAGGGCATGCTGCACAGATAAGTTTGACATCGAATTGATTTGTAAGAGGACATCCACACAGTGAGCGAACAACCAGAATTGCCAGGCGGACTCTGGGAGCAGGTAGTTTCCATCCTGACCTCGCCAGAGGGCGCGCCGGAGTTGGGCATTGCGCCACTCCGGCCGCCCCACAAGGCGCTGTTGCGTTCGGTTACGCACACGGGAGACTTTCCGGGATTTTTCCTGCTCAGCACTCAGTCACCAGTGGTCCAGGCACTTGTAAAAGAGGAGCTCAAGACCACAATTGAGGCGGTGTTGACCTCTCTTACGGGCGAGGAGTTGGAAACTGTTATTACAGTTGCCGATCCCGCCGACGAGGCTGAGGACAACCAGGCACAGCAATCGCAACCACAGTCGCATTCCGCTTCCTCACCGCAGCCGCAGTCCCAGCAGCAGGCTCAGTCCCCATCCCCATCGCCGGCCCCGGTTTCGCGCTCTCAGCAGAGTCATCAGGTGCATCAGCCGCAGACCGGTGGCCGCAGCTATCCTTTCCCCAATGCCAGCCCCGCTGATTTCGGACATACCGAACAGGCAGGTCAAGGCAGTTCACAGCAGTCGGGGGCTCATTCGGCACAAGGCACATCGCCACATCGCGGTGCACACACCCCAGTTGATTCCATGGCTCAAGGCCTGGCACATTCCGCTGCCGATAAGCCTTTGACCATTGCGGATCAGCGCCAGGTGGCCAGCCCATTTCGCTCGGATAATCATGACACCCTGGACGAGATGAGCAAGCCTTTCGAGGAGCCGACGCTCAACCCGAACTACACCTTCGAGACCTTCGTTATTGGTCCGCAGAACAAGTTCGCCGCTGCCGCTGCCGTAGCTGTGGCAGAGTCACCGGGACGTACGTACAACCCGCTGTTTATCTCCGGCGGCTCGGGCCTGGGTAAGACACACCTGCTCCACGGCATTGGCCACTACGCGAAGCATTTGTACCCTAACCTGCGGGTTCGCTACGTCTCTTCGGAAGAGTTCACCAACGACTTCATTAATTCCGTGCGTGACGACGCCCAGGAATCCTTCAAGCGTCGCTACCGCGATTTGGACATGCTCATCATTGATGACATCCAGTTCTTGGAGGGCAAGGAAGGTACGCAGGAAGAGTTCTTCCACACGTTTAACGCTCTCCACCAGTCCAATCACCAGATTGTGCTGTCGTCGGACCGTCCTCCGCGGGAGCTAAAAACCCTGGAAGATCGTCTGCGCACTCGCTTCCAGTGGGGCCTGAATCCTGACCTGCAGTACCCGGATTTGGAAACGCGTATTGCAATTTTGTCGAAGAAGGCACAGCTGTCTGATTTGGTCGTGCCGCACGACGTTCTGCAGTACATCGCGGAGAACACCTCATCATCCATTCGTGAGCTCGAGGGGCGTCTGCTGCAGATCAGCGCCCACGCTTCCATGATCAATGAGCCCGTGACCTTGAAGTTTGCCCAGGAAATCCTTGGTGCAGACGAAATTGAGGTGCAAATTACTCCGGAAATCATCATTTCGACGACTGCGGACTACTTCGATCTCACCGTGGCCGATTTGGTCGGTCCGGGTAAGACGCGTCCGGTGGCTCATGCTCGCCAGATTGCGATGTACCTGACTCGTTCCTTCACTGAGCTGTCGCTGCCATCGATTGGTCGGGAGTTCGGCAATCGTGACCATTCAACGGTTCTGCACGCTGAACGCAAAATTATGAAGGAAATCCAGGAAAAGAAGCCATCAAAGGACCAGGTCAACGACCTGACTACGCGGATTAGAGACCGCGCCCGCGGCACCAACTAGCCCTGTGCCACCGGGAGGCGGAAAACTTGTGATTAACTGGCGTTTTTCCGTGCACAGAGCTGTGGATAACTAACAAAAAATGTGGATAGCCAGGGAGTCCGAAAATTTATCCACAGATGGCGATAGTTATCCACAGTTAGACGCACTAGTTATCCACAGCTCGAAACCCGCGGCGACCAGCGCCAATCATGTAATTTCACAATGTGCACACCCCCTATTACTACTCCCGACTTTAAAAATCTCTAGAAACTTTTAGATAAAAGGGGTCCTGCGTACAACTGCCCGAAAAACGTTGCTAGAGCGCCGATAGGCGCGACAGCAATGAAAAAATCAGTTTTGTAATTACGGGAGTACTTAAGGCAGTAAGACGGACACTTAGTAAGCAATTTCTAGGTGGAGCAGCGAGCGTCCAGTTCTCTGCAGTAGAGTTGTACGATGGAATCTTTGTAGTTTCAGATTGCAAGTACTTATTGCAGGTACTTTCAGTAATTGACCGTTGGTGGAGGAACGATGGAGCAGACCGAAGTCCGTATTCGCGCGGCCAAGGACGATCTCGCGGGTGCGGTGAGCTGGGTTGCTCGCAACCTGCCGGCTCGTCCTACTCAGCCAATTCTTCGAGGCATGATTTTCCTCGCAGATGACAATGGTCTACAGCTGGCTGGTTATGACTATGAGGTCTCCACTCAGATTCGCATTAGCGCTGAGGTTGATGAACCTGGTCGCTTCGCTGTCAACGGCAAGTTGGTCTCCGACATCGTTTCCAAGCTTCCTAATAAGCAGGTAGAGCTTCACTTCGATGGCACGAAGGTCATCGTTCGCTGTGGTTCCTCCCGTTTTGAGCTGCCGAGCCTGACACTGGAGGATTACCCGCAGCTGCCAGAGGCTCCGGCTGCCACCGGCACCGTCGACGCCGCACTGTTGGCTGAGGCCATTAGCCAGGTTGCTGTGGCCGCAGGCAAGGATGAGTCGCTGCCGATGCTGACCGGTATCCGTATGGAGACCGAGGGCAATGAGGTCACTCTGGCCGCCACCGATCGTTTCTGCCTGGCTGTTCGCAACTTCGAGTGGGAGCAGGTTCCAGAGGGCGAGACCAAGCTGCTTATCCCGGCCAAGACTTTCGCGGAGACTGCCCGCACCCTGGACACTAGCTCGTCTGAGCCTGTGACCTTGGCTTTTGGTGACGGCACCGATGGCCGTGAGGTCGGCTCCGAGGGGCTGCTGGCAATTTTGGCCAGCCCGCGTCGTACCACCACGCGTCTGCTTGATGCGGAGTTCCCGAAGTTCCGTCCGCTGCTGCCCAAGCAGCACTCCTCCATGGCAGTTGCTCGTGTGGATCAGCTGCAGGATGCAATTCGTCGTGTTTCTCTGATGGCCGATCACGGCGCGCAGATTCGGATGGATTTCTCTGACGGCCAGGTTGTCCTGTCTGCTCACGGCGACGAGGTCGGTCACGCTGAAGAGACCGTGGCCTGTAACTTCTACGGTGAGCCACTGCTGATCGCCTTCAACCCGCAGTACCTGCTGGAGGGGCTTAGCTCCGTGCGCTCGCACCGTGTGTTGCTTGGCTTCACGCAGCCGTCGCGTCCGGCGATTCTCATCCCGGAACCGGAGGTCGTTCCGGATGCCGACGACAACGGCCTGTTCCCAACTCCGGAGACGGACTTCACCTACCTGCTGATGCCCGTGCGCCTGCCGGGTTAGTCTTTTAGGGCTATGCATATTCGGTATTTGTCCTTGCGCGACTTTCGCTCCTGGCCGGAGCTGGAAGTCGAGTTCACGCCTGGAATTACCGTCTTTACCGGGCAAAATGGCTATGGCAAAACCAATATCGTCGAGGCCGTCGGCTATCTGTCCACGCTCAGCTCGCACCGTGTGTCAACCGATGCGCCGCTGGTGCGTTCTGGGGCACCGTCGGCACGCGTCTCTGCGACGGCAGTCAACGATGGGCGCGAGCTGACGGCGCATCTGCTGATTAATCCGCACCGCGCAAATCAGGCGCAGATTAACCGCACACGTCTGAAATCGCCGCGTGAGCTGCTGGGAATCGTCAAGTCTGTCTTCTTCTCGCCCGAGGATCTCACGTTGGTTAAGGGGGATCCCGCGGCGCGGCGTCGCTATATCGACGATCTGCTTGCTTTACGACGTCCCGCTGCTTCCGGTATCCGCATTCAGTACGACAAAATTCTTCGTCAGAAAAATGCGCTGCTGAAGTCCGCCGCCAGCACCTTGCGCCGTGGTTATTCTTCCGCGGATGGTCAGGCAGCAATGGCCACCCTGGACACCTGGGATGCACAATTAGCCCAGGTCGGAGCGGCATTAATGGCAGCTCGCATGGATCTCATCGCCGAGTTGGCCGACCATGTCAGCCAGGCGTATGCCACGCTTGCGCCGCATTCGCGGCCTGCCTCGATTGCCTATGCTCCGAAGCTCTCCGGTCCGGACGGTGAATCCGCAGAAAACCTGCCCAGCGAGCCCGAACTGCTCGAGGCACTGTTGCTCACTCGCATGGCCGAGCGTCGCACCGCCGAAATTGAGCGAGGATCCTGCCTGGTCGGACCACATCGCGATGACCTCGGCCTCATTCTCGGCAACGATCCTGCCAAGGGCTTTGCCAGCCACGGCGAAACGTGGTCCTTTGCACTCGCTCTGCGCCTTGGCGCCTACTTTTTGTTGCGCGCCGATGGTCCGGATCCGATTTTGGTGCTTGACGACGTCTTTGCGGAGCTCGACCGGCATCGTCGAGAAGCCCTCATGGAGATTGCGCATCAGGCCGAACAGGTGCTCATTACCTCTGCAGTGGGTGAGGAGCTGCCACAGGCACTGGTGGAGGACACTTCGGTGGCTCATCACACTGTGACGGTGGCACAAACTGAGCAGGGCCGGATCTCGCTGTTGGACGAGGCGTGACAGGTATGGTTGGTCGCATGGAGCCCGAGAACGCGCAGAATGAGGAAAGTGACCTGATCAGCGGTACTTTTTTCCGCATGCGCGAGGCCGCCAAGGAAGGCGGACACAAGCTACCGAACCTGCAGCGACCGCCGCGGAAGAAGGGCAGCTGGACCGGGTTTGATGCTCGGTTGCCGGTAAAAGCGGCAGAGTCGATTGTCGAGGACGTCGATAAGCAGCGTGCACGTCAGGCGACGGTGCGAGACCGCGCCGGCACGGTGATTCCGCCGAGTCTGCTGAAGGAGGCGGGGATTCGTCTCTACCGGAAATATGATCGCCGACCTGCGCCGATTGGGGCAGTGCTGAATAAGGCGATTGTCGATCGTGGCTGGCAGCTCCACATTGCGCACGGTGTGATTATGACGGAGTGGGAGTCGATTGTCGGCAAGGTTGTGGCCGATCACTCACAGGTGCGTGAGTTCAAAGACGGCACGCTAATTGTTGAATGTCAGTCGACGGCGTGGGCAACACAGCTGCGGTTGGCGCAGCGGCAGGTGCTCAAGTCGATTGCTGAGCGCGTCGGCGATGGCATTGTGGAGGAAATCAAGGTGCTGGGCCCGAAGGCACCGAATTGGCGTAAGGGGCGACTGCACATTGAGGGCCGTGGACCCCGCGATACATACGGGTAAATGGTCCACAGAAAGTCAGCGGTAGGCGAAAAACTGCGAAATTTGGACTTTTAAGCCAATGAGGTCTCTCCACAGTAGGGGACTACGTGGGGTAAGATGTGAGGGGAGAATATCGGCAGACGGTTGAAATCACGCTACCTAGCGTGAGATTGAGTACTTCAAGCATCAACCGTCGGCCTGTTTTTCGCGCGCTCAAGCATGTGGCGCGGGAAGAGAAGTAAGAATAGGAGACGCGCCGAACCGTGGCTGCTACCGAACATCAATATGACGCCTCATCGATTACCATCCTCGAAGGTCTCGAGGCCGTGCGTAAGCGGCCGGGTATGTACATTGGCTCGACCGGTGAGCGTGGTCTGCACCACCTGGTGTGGGAGGTTGTAGACAACTCCGTCGATGAGGCCATGGCGGGGTATGCCACCGACGTTGAGGTCACGCTGTTGGAAGACGGCGGCATTCAGGTCCGCGATAACGGTCGTGGTATTCCGGTGGAGATGCACCCGTCCGGTATGCCAACGGTGCAGGTTGTTATGACGCAGCTGCACGCCGGCGGTAAGTTCGACTCCGAGTCCTACGCGGTTTCCGGTGGTCTGCACGGTGTCGGTATTTCGGTGGTCAACGCGCTGTCGACGCGGATGGAAACCGAGGTCATCCGTGATGGCTACACGTGGTACCAGAACTTTGACCACGCAGTTCCGGCGGAGCTTCAGCGCGGTAAGAAGACCAGTGGTTCGGGTACCACGCAGCGCTTCTGGCCGGATCCGGAGATTTTTGAGACCACGGAATTCAAGTTCGACACCATTGCTCGTCGCCTGCGCGAGATGGCCTTTTTGAACAAGGGCCTGACCATCACACTGGTGGATAAGCGCGTCTCCGAAGAGGAGCTGGAGGCTGAGGCGCTGGCGGAGCAGGCGGAGACTGAGTCCGCTGAGGCTGCTAAGGACGCTGCTGAGGAGCAGAAGGAGAAGGCGGAAAAGTCCAGCAAGCCGAAGGAACGCCGCAAGGTCTTCCACTACCCGAATGGTCTGCGCGACTATGTCGAGGCTCTGAACAAGTCGAAGAACATCATCCACCCGACCATCATTTCCTTCGATGTCGCAGGTGAAGGCCACGAAGTCGAGATTGCGATGCAGTGGAACTCCGGCTACTCCGAGTCGGTGCACACCTTCGCCAACACCATTAACACCATCGAGGGCGGTACCCACGAGGAGGGCTTCCGCTCCGCACTGACCTCGCTGATGAACCGCTATGCCCGCGAGCACCGCCTGCTGAAGGAGAAGGAACACAACCTCTCCGGCGAGGACTGTCGTGAAGGTCTGGCTGCCGTTATCTCTGTGAAGGTCGCTGACCCGCAGTTTGAGGGCCAGACCAAGACCAAGTTGGGCAACACTGAGGTGCGTTCGTTTGTGCAGCGCATGGCCAATGAGCACATTGGTCACTGGCTGGAGGCCAACCCGGCAGAGGCCAAGGCCATTGTGAACAAGGCGATCGCCTCTGCACATGCCCGCCAGGCTGCGCGTAAGGCTCGTGACCTGGTGCGTCGCAAGTCCGCAACCGATCTTGGCGGTCTTCCCGGTAAGCTCGCCGACTGCCGCTCGAAGGACCCGAAGCAGTCCGAACTGTTCATCGTGGAGGGTGACTCCGCAGGTGGTTCTGCGAAGTCCGGCCGTGACTCGCTGTTCCAGGCCATTCTGCCGCTGCGCGGTAAGATTCTGAACGTCGAAAAGGCGCGCTTGGATAAGACGCTGAAGAATAACGAGGTCCAGGCCATTATTACCGCGCTGGGCACCGGTATTCACGATGAATTCGATATCGATAAGCTGCGCTATCACAAGATTGTGCTGATGGCCGATGCCGACGTCGATGGTCAGCACATTGCCACGCTGCTTCTGACCTTGCTGTTCCGTCTCATGCGTCCGCTGATTGATGAGGGTCACGTGTACTTGGCACAGCCGCCGCTGTACAAGTTGAAGTGGGCTAAGGGGGAGCCGGGCTACGCTTACTCCGATGCCGAGCGCGATGAGCTGCTGGAGGCGGGCCTGGCTGCCAACCGCAAAATCAATAAGGACGACGGCGTCCAGCGCTACAAGGGTCTCGGTGAGATGAATGCCTCCGAGCTGTGGGAGACCACCATGGATCCGGAGCACCGCGTGTTGCGCCAGGTCACGCTGGAAGACGCGCAGAAGGCCGATGAGCTGTTCACCATTTTGATGGGCGATGACGTCGCTTCACGACGGTCGTTTATTACCCGTAACGCGAAGGATGTTCGCTTCCTGGACGTGTAATTGCACGTTTAATTTCCGGCTTGTCGGTTTTACTGACAACCTCGAGTACAGCCATTAATGTTTAGGAAATGGAACATACTCGAGGTGTCATGGTCGACGGGGAACCATCGGTTAAGCCCCGTATTGTGCAGCAACCATTGCCGGATGGCTCGATGACCCCGATGGCACTTCGGTATCCCGAAGGTTCGCCTCGGGGCATTGTCATTATTTGGCCAGGTTTTGGCATGGGAGCGCGGTATTACCGACCTATTGCCCAGGAGCTGCAGCGCCGCGGTTTTTGTGTGTTGACCTCGGAACTTCGTGGCCAGGGCAACCAGACTGCGGTGGCCACCCGCAGCCACACATGGGGTTACCACGATTTGGCATCGGTGGACTATCCGATGGCTGTGTCGCGTGCTCGCCAGGAGTTTGATCATGTGGCAGCCGGTTCCGGCGAGAAGGTAGGGGAGCCCGCGAAGCTGCCGGTGTATTTCCTCTGCCATTCCATGGGCGGCCAGATTGCCTCGCTGTATTTAGCCAGGCCAGATGCGGATATCGCAGGTGCGGTGATGGTGGGCTCCGGCACGCCGCATTACACATGTTTCACGGGAAACGAGTACAAAAGACTGCGTTTTGGTGCTCCGGTGATGGAGATTGTCTCGCAGATTTTAGGCTATTGGCCAGCGGGCAAGATTGATGTGGCTGGCTATGGGCGTCAGGCCCGCAATCATGTGGTGGAGTGGGCGCGATTCGCCCGAACCGGACAGTTGCGGCCTAAAAATGCCGATATTGATTATGCTGCGGAAATGCAGAAGGCGACCACGCCAACGCTGCTGCTCAACTGCGGTGGTGACCGTGATTGTCCGGCGGCTTCGGCACAGGAACTTATGCGGATGCTGCCGAATGCGGCGCAGTATGAGTTCATCGAGCAGCGACTTGGTCACAATCGTTGGGCTCGTGAGCCGAAGGCTGTAGTTGATCGGTTCGAGCGATTTATTGCGGAAAATTAATCCGGAAAAGAATTAATCCGCAATTTTCTTAGGCGTAATCTACGGTTCTTACCGTGGATTGTTATGGCAACAACACCTAAAAAAATATCCGAATTTTCTCGTCGGCATTTCCTTCAGACTGCCGCGGGCGTGGGCGCGGTCACCGCGGCAAGCACACTTCTGCCACCATCACTGCGCCACGCGCTCGCACAGCCTCGACCGGCCGGCTCTCTTGACCAGATTGAGCATGTCGTTGTCTTAATGCAGGAAAACCGCTCTTTTGACCACTACTTCGGCACATTGCGCGGCGTCCGTGGTTTCGACGATAATTCGGCTCTACCAGGTGTTTTCAATCAAGACGGCATCAATCCGTACCTCATTCGCAATGCGGCCAACCGCGGTGAGCTCTCCGTGGAATACATTGCGAGCCTGCCACACGGTTGGACGGATGGTCAGCTCGCCTTGAACGGTGGACGCTGTAATGGCTGGATCAAAGCCAAGGGCAAGGGCACGATGGCGTGCTATGACCGCCAGGACATCGCGTTCCAATACGCGCTCGCAGAGACCTTCACAATCTGCGATGGCTACTTTTCCTCCATGCCTACGTCGACAAGCCCTAACCGTAACTACTTGTTCTCCGGTGATACCCAAGCGGAGCCGTTCGGGGGAGTGGCGGTGGGCAATGCCGCGTACTCGCCGACGCACTCTGGCTACAAGTGGCGGACGTACGCCGAGGAGCTGACGGATGCTGGCGTGCCGTGGCGCGTCTACCAGGAGTGGGATAATTACACGGACAATAATCTGGACTTCTTTGCCTCGTTTAGGGATATCGGCCGCAAGGTCATCAAAGATGCGGATCTGCCGGGGCTCGATCTGACTGGTTTCTACGAGATTGCGCAAAAGCTGGGCGAGGGTGAGCAGCGCGACATGATTGGGCGGCTGAATGCGGCTGTTGAGAAGCTGCCGCAGGGGCAAAGGGATGCCTACGACCGCGCGCTGTATCGTCATGATCCGGGCACACTCGCCGATGCTTTTCGACGAGACGTTGAAACCGGCAACCTGCCCAAGGTCTCCTGGATTGTGCCATCGGCCGCGGAGAGTGAGCACCCAGGCGCATCATCTCCTATTCAGTCGGCGAACATTACCTACAAGTTGCTCGATGCGTTGGCCTCTAATCCCGAGGTGTGGAATAAGACTGTTGTCCTTATTAACTTCGATGAGTTCGACGGTTACTTTGACCATGTCGTTCCGCCGCTGCCGCCGAAGAACGAGCCAGGGGAGTGGTACCTGGGCAAGCCGAAGGGGCTTGGCTTCCGCGTGCCGATGACTGTTATTTCGCCATGGTCAGTCGGTGGCTTGGTCTCGTCGGAAGTCTTTGACCACACCTCGGTGGTGCGCTTTTTGGAACAAGTCACTGGTGTTGGATGCTCGAATATCACCGATTGGCGTCGTCGAATCTGCGGTGACTTGGTGTCCACTCTGGACTTTTCGGCCTCAGATGGATTGCAGCTTCCCGAGCAGCCCGGTCCGGTACCGGAGTTTGTGAAGCGCTGGGAAGCTGAGCCAGCCGGCGACTTTCCGCACCAGGAGGAGGGGCAGGCGACTGCGCTGCCCACGCCATATCAGCTGCACGCATACCTTCAAGGTGACAAGTTGGTGCTGGTTAATAGTGGTCAGCGTGATGCGGTCTTCGCGGTCTACAGTGGCAAACGCGTTGAACATCACACGGTTCGTGGGGTCTTGGAGCTCAAGCTTGGATTGCTGGACCGCGAATTGACTGTATGTGGCCCCGACCGATTCCTGCGGGTATTTAGCAAGCAGGCGGGGACCCTGCCGGAAGTCACGCTTGACCATGAGGCGGGCTTGGTGATTGTCGATGGGCAGGACCGAACTGCAGGCTATGTCCGCGACCGCTGGTATGAGTTCGAGCTGACTGGCGAGGACGGTGTTCGCGCTTATTACACCGGTCGGTTGGAGTCGGGGAAGCGTATCCCGACCAGCCCATTTGTTAGGTCTCGCGATTAAATTCAGAACTTACTAAATCCACGGTTTCCTGAAAGTCAACCTCCTCGCCGTTAATGGTGAGGAGGACATGCGCCAACATTGCCGCCAGTGTGGCATTGCCGAAATTCAATGGTTTCACGTGAAACGTTGTAAAAGCGATGGCGCGGGCTGCTGCTGAAAATGTAGAAAAATTGCGATGACCTGCGGTAATGCCGGAGCTGGCGGCGGAAATTGCACCAATGCCCCACGGCCGAATGAGTGTAGCGTTGGTCAATTCGGACACGTTAGACACCAGCTCGTCGATTACTGCAAGAATGGCCGCTTCGCTCAGTGACTGCACCTTTGGCATGTGTTTCGGCATGTGTGAGGTCTTTTTCGGAGTGCTCATGCGCGGACCTTCGGGTTGCTTCGCGTGCCGCTTAACTTTCGAAGTAGCGCCATGTCCGTATCAATCACGCTGGCAGTAATTTCACGGGCTTGGCCCTGCTGGACGGCGCGAGCGGCGGCCGATTCAATTGCGCGAATAACCGCCTCGTGTTTGGATACACCCTCCATGTTGGCTAGCAGTGCCAACGCTGTGTCTTGCTCTTTTGTCAGCCGCAAGGTCATGGCCATGTGTGTTGCCCCTTTCGCTACTTTCGCTGAAATAGTGGGGAAGTGATACCACAATGGTATCGAAAAGTTGCACACTGCGTCGTAAAGCGGGCGTGAAAGGCCTGTAGAATGGTTGCGAACCTCTTTTTAGAAAAGGAAGCAGTCATTGAGCGACGATAACAACAACGACGGCTCATCCTTCGGAAGTGGAGTATCGGGGCATCAAGTTCGCCCGATCGACATCAATGAAGAGATGCAGTCGAGCTACATCGACTACGCGATGAGCGTGATTGTTGGCCGTGCGCTGCCGGAGATCCGTGACGGTCTCAAACCGGTGCACCGCCGCATTCTCTACGCAATGTTCGACAACGGCTACCGCCCGGAGCGCGGTTACGTGAAGTCCGCAAAGCCGGTGTCGGACACCATGGGTAACTACCACCCGCACGGCGACACCGCTATTTACGACACGATGGTGCGTATGGCGCAGCCGTGGTCCATGCGCTATCCGCTTGTCGACGGTCAGGGTAACTTCGGCTCCCGCGGTGACGATGGCCCCGCAGCTATGCGTTACACGGAGGCCCGTCTGACGCCATTGGCCATGGAAATGGTGCGCGACATTCGCGAAAACACCGTGGATTTCCAGCCGAACTACGACGGTCGTACGACTGAGCCTGTGGTGCTGCCATCGCGCATCCCGCAGCTGCTGATGAACGGCTCCGGCGGTATCGCCGTCGGTATGGCTACCAACATTCCGCCACATAACCTGCGCGAAGTGGCAGATGCCATTAATTGGTGCCTGGATAACCCGGATGCGGATGAAAAGACCACGCTGGATGCGGTCATGGAGCGCATCAAGGGCCCGGACTTCCCAACGGCCGGCCAGATCGTCGGCGATAAGGGCATCAAGGAGGCCTACACCACCGGTCGCGGTTCAATTCGCATGCGCGGTGTGACCTCCATCGAGCAGGAGGGCAACCGCCAGTCGATTGTCATCACCGAGCTGCCGTACCAGGTCAACCCGGACCGTATGATCGCCAACATTGCCGATCAGGTCAAGGACGGTCGCCTGCAGGGCATTGCCTCGATTGATGACGAATCTGACTTGAAGTGGGGCATGCGTATCGTCGTCAAGCTCAAGCGTGACGCGGTACCGCGCGTGGTGCTGAACAACCTGTACAAGCACTCCCAGCTGCAGACCAGCTTCGGTGCGAACATGCTGTCCATCGTCGATGGCGTGCCGCGTACCCTTCGTATCGATCAAATGGTCACGCTGTACGTGGCCCACCAGATCGAGGTCATTGTTCGACGTACTCAGTACCGTCTGGATGAAAAGGAAAAGCGTGCCCATATCCTGCGTGGCCTGGTCAAGGCCCTGGATATGTTGGACGAGGTCATTGCGCTTATTCGTCGCAGTGCAACCGTTGATACTGCACGTACGGGCTTGATGGGCCTGCTGGATATCGACGAGATTCAGGCAGACGCCATTTTGGCCATGCAGCTGCGTCGACTGGCAGCCCTGGAGCGCCAGAAGATTATCGACGAGTTGGCTGAGATTGAGCTCGAAATTGCTGACTTGAAGGACATTCTGGCCAAGCCGGAGCGTCAGCGTGCCATTGTTAAGGACGAGCTGGCAGAGGTCGTGGACAAGTTCGGTGATGACCGCCGCACCCAGATTGTGGCCGCCGAAGGCGATGTCACCGAAGAGGATCTCATTGCCCGCGAAAACGTCGTGGTGACCATTACCTCCACCGGCTACGCCAAGCGCACCAAGGTCGATGCCTACAAGTCGCAGCGCCGCGGTGGCAAGGGCGTGCGCGGTGCAGATCTGAAGCAGGACGATATTGTCCGCCACTTCTTTGTCTGTTCCACGCACGACTGGATCCTGTTCTTCACCAACAAGGGTCGCGTCTACCGCCTGAAGGCCTACGAGCTGCCGGAGGCAACTCGCGCCGCCCGCGGTCAGCATGTCGCCAACCTGCTGGAATTCCAGCCGGAGGAGCGCATCGCCGAGGTGCTGCAGATTCAGAGCTACCAGGACAGCCCATACTTGGTGCTGGCTACCAGCGAGGGCAAGGTCAAGAAGTCCCGCCTGGAGGACTACGAGTCCGCACGCTCCGCCGGCCTGATTGCTATCAACCTGCGCGAGGGCGACTCCCTGATTGGTGCCCGCCTGTGCTCCGCCGATGATGACCTGCTGTTGGTCTCCGAACGCGGCCAGGCCATCCGCTTCACCGCCGATGATGACGCACTGCGCCCGATGGGACGCGCCACCGCCGGTGTTCAGGGCATGCGCTTCAAGGGTGATGACAAGCTGCTCAGCATGGTCGTGGTCGAGGAGGATCACAGCCTGCTCGTCGCCACTACCGGCGGTTACGGCAAGAAGACCAAGCTCAGTGAGTACACCGCCCAGAACCGCGGTGGCATGGGTGTACTGACCCTGAAGTACGACCCGAAGCGTGGTCCGCTAATGGGTGCGCTCGTAGTCGACAACGACGACGAGATCTTCGCTGTCACCTCCGCCGGCGACATCATCCGCACCAACGTCAACGAGATTCGCGCCACCTCGCGTGCCACTAAGGGCGTGCGCCTGGTCAATCTCGCCGACGGCGTGGAGCTGCTGGCAATTGACCGCAACGTCGAGGACGAGGGCGAGGAGACCGCTTCCAAGGTCTCCGAAGCCGGCACCCTGGATGTTGTACCGAAGCGCACCGGTGCCACCAAGAGCACCGGTGCCGCAGAGCCCAGCGACTCGGAGGACGAGAAGGAGTAGCGCATGGCCGAAACCAACTTGGTAGTCGACAAGGTGAGCCCCTGGTCCGTCATGCGTGTCACGGCGGCCACAGGATTCATTGGCTTCCTGGTCTGGATTGCCGCAGTCGGCCTGCTCTACCTTCTGCTCTCGGGTATGGGATTGCTCGCGCCAATTAGTGAAATGATTGGCGGTGAGGACACCATCAGCGCAGGACTGGTTCTCGGCCTCGCTGCCGCGGTCGGCGCGCTGTGGTGGGTGCTGTCGATTGGCCTGATGTCTCTCGGCGCTGTCATCTACAACGCCTGCAGCGGTCTGGTCGGAGGCGTCAAGGTCGCGCTTGTCGACGACGAATAGGTCGCCAACCCTCCCTCGGCCCCGGTAGCACCCCCGTTTGGTGGCGCCGGGGCCGCAGTGGTTCTGCAGTCCCTTTCAAGTGAAGTGGTTCTAACCACTGCTTTATAACTCAATATTTAGGCCTCTGACCAGCCGATTTGTGAAGTGTCATGGTTACGGGTTAAGTTATATCTCGTTCCACGGGGCCTATAGCTCAGGCGGTTAGAGCACTTCGCTGATAACGAAGGGGTCGGAGGTTCAAGTCCTCCTAGGCCCACTACCGAACAAGGTATAATTGCTCGGTGTATGGGGCTTTAGCTCAATTGGTAGAGCACCTGCTTTGCAAGCAGGAGGTCAGGGGTTCGATTCCCCTAAGCTCCACAAATGGAACAAAATCCCCCGGTCGAAAGGCCGGGGGATTTTTTGTAGTGCGACTTCACGGCGGATTCTAGGGGTCGTGCCACGCCGTGGGGCGGTGTGTCGTGCGACGGCACTAGACGGTGTGGGCGTTGTGAATACCGGCATGCAGCCGAGATTTAAGTTCACTGAAGGCAGGATTAACAGGGATTTCCCACAACTGTTGCACTCGTTCCTCATTCGTCCCGATTGCCTCAGAAGTGCTTCTTCGACCGAGCGTGTGACAAAGGCAATGGTTTACCGAGTCCAGTTTCAGCATGATCAATCCTTCAGAGGCTTTTTCATAGTGTTTTGGATTGAAGGCCTTGACGTCGTTCTGTTCCTGGAGGAAGACAGTGGTGTTGTACAGCGCTTTGGCGGACGTCGTTGAGCCGACGAAACCGAAGTCCGCCGACTCTGCTGCAAATCTCTAAACAATGTCTTGCCCAGCGGGGAATCGAGTCCAAGTGTTGTTCAGCGAATAGGAGAAGTTCGTAGAGGGGGGCTGTAATGGCGATGCGAATTATGGTGGCAATGGTGAGGGCGGTCTCCAACTGCGTGCTGGAAGCCTAGGCCGCGCCACCGATACCTGGGATGTCGTCGTTCATCTCAGCGGCAATTCCACAGGTCAAATCCACGGCAATGCGCTCGGGTTGGGGAGGATGACGGGATCGATGCCGCCAAAACGGGCAATTGCCCACCAGATTTCGATAAGGCCTGCGAAAACGGAGACTTGGAACGTGCGTAATCTGAGTCAGCTGCTGAAGCGGGGGCTCATTTGGAAAATGGGAAGCTAGTTAAAGATCCCCGCGCATCCGTTTCAGGCGTGTTCTTGTAGATTTCGCTCCTCCAGTTAGAGGTAGCCAAATGGAAATTTTGATGAAAGCGTTGATGCTCGGAATTTTTCATGAAACGCTTACGCCGAAGGCATAGTTTTAAAAGGCTATTCACGTCAGTCTTAGTTTCCCTAACTTTTATGGGAACAGTGACAGGAACTGCTTCTGCGGAACGTCAATCTGAGGCAGGACTGGTGAATGAGGTAATGAATTCGGAGAACCCTCAAGAAACGTATAAAGCGTTGTCCAAAGTAGATAAAGAGATCTTTTTGCGCGCTATGTCACCGTCCTCAGTAGAGCAAAGCGTTTCGGTTCCAGTTGTCACTGCAACGCGCAGTAGTGGTAGCTGCAAGACTGCAAACCATCATCAAGACTGGAAATCTAACTATGGGTTCGTAGTTGCCACTTCGTGGCTGTCGATGGAGTGGTGCTCGTCAGGCAATACAGTGACCAGCGTTAGAATTACTAACCAAGGTGGGGAGACATCAACTCCGGGATATACATACCAAGGAGTTTTGAATAGCGGTACCCGTGCATCGGGGCCATCAGGTCGAGCCTATTCAGAAATTGGCCTCAAGCTACTCGACAGTGTGGACTTCGTTAATCTGCTTCCGGCTCTGCATCCGTGTATTAAGCATACGGGGTATGCCGATGGGCATACGGACATCCTAGCTGATGTTAATGCTGGAAATGGTTGTCGGCAGGTATAACAGTGGAAATTCCGGCTTACTACGATTTAATATGGACGCTTTTTCCCATTGTTTATCTTGGGCTTTTGGGGATTGTTGTCTTCTTTGAGGCGCGTCGAGAAAGCGGCACTAACCGAATAATTGCCTGGTCACTTGTACAGCTACTGTTCCCGCTTATCGGTTTTATTATCTGGGCAGTGTTCTTCTTCAGCGAAAAAAGACATGGTAGTAAAGGCCAGAGAGACTTAAAGAATTAAGCTGGTCCGGTAACTGAGAAGCCTGGAAAAGATATAGACAGCAAAACGCCCGATTGTCTTCCCGCATCACTGCGCGGAAACAATCGGGCGTGAAAAGTTTTTAGCTAACTAGCTAGAGCTTTTACTTCTTGCGAGCCTGACCCGGCTTCGGAGCCGGCTTGGACGGCTTAGAAGAAATCTTCTTAGCGTCCTCAGCGTTCTTCTTCTCGGTCTTGACCTCGTCGACCTTAATCTGAGCCTGCTTGGAAGCCTCTGCAGCCTTCTCCTCAGTGGTCTCCTTGGCATCAGCAGCCTTGTCAGCTGCCTTATCCTTTACTTCTTCAGCCTTGTCTGCAGCCTCGGAAGCCTTCTCCTCAACGGTCTCCTTGACCTCGGAGGCCTTTTCTTCGACCTTGTGCTTAACTTCCTGGGCCTTCTGCTGGTACGGAGCCGGGTCGACCGGGAGCTTGTCGTCCTTGCGCAGCTTCCAGACGATGACACCGACGATTGCAGCGACAACAGCGAAGATCAGGGAAGCGGTCGCAATGCGGCCGTTCTTGTTACGCTGCTCTTCCTTGCCAGTGACCTTGTCGATGGCCTTTTGAGTGCGCACCTCGAGATCCTTGCGAGCCTTCTTGGCCTTCTTTTCAGCCTTCTTAGCCTCGCAGCGAGCCTTGCAACGGGTCTTCTTGCCCTTACGCTTTGCGTCCTTTTCAGCCTTCTTAAGAGCCCTCTTGGCTTCCTTGCGAGCCTTCCGAGAATTCTTCTCGGCCTTGCCGGTCAGCTCTTCAGCCTGCTCAGCAATCTGCTCGCGAGCGTCGGACACCTTCTCCTTAACGTCGTCTGCCCAATCGGATGCTGCTTCCTTTGCAGCTTCGTTCTGTGCAGCTGCCACCTTCTTTGCCTCCTGCATCGTGTCGTAGAGTTCTGCAGCCTTCTTATCTCGGTAATCCGAGTAGCTGTTGTAAGCCGACTTCAATCCCTTAACAGCCAGCGAGATTGCGTTGGGGTTCATAACTCTCCTTAGCTAGCGCGCCGCCGAACAAGCGTCGCCCTCTAATTCTCGTTCAATTCTTAAATCAATGCTGCTGCGGCAGTTGGGCCAAGGATTCGGTGTCAGTACCGCAAATAACGCATTACCGCAGTACCGGAGTATTGCAATACCGCAAATACCTCAGTACCTCAGCACCACATGAGCGACAGCAGGGTCACTTTCCAGCTTAGGCACTATTTGTCACTCATGGGGGTCAATGCGGAAGTCTTAGCCATATCTTGACCAACATTTCCGCCGCACCTTTGTCCACGGAGATGCAGTAAATGACGGAGGAGATGGAGCAATTGGCCAGCAAGGCCGGTATCCTATGGGGCGTGACTATTAAGACTGCTACTGCAACTGTGCACACTAACCATGGCGATATCGTGATTGACCTGTTCGGCAACCACGCGCCGAACACCGTCGACAACTTCATCGGCCTGGCTGAAGGCACGAAGGAGTACAAGGGTCAGAACGCTTCCGGCACTGAGTCCGGTCCGTTCTACGATGACGCAATCTTCCACCGCATCATCGCAGGTTTCATGATCCAGGGCGGTGACCCGTTGGGCACCGGTACTGGCGGCCCGGGCTACATGTTCGATGATGAGATTCACCCGGAGCTCCAGTTCGACCGTCCGTACCTGCTGGCTATGGCAAACGCCGGCAAGCGCGGCGGCCGCGGCACCAACGGTTCTCAGTTCTTCATCACTGTTGTTCCGACTCCGCACCTCAACGGCGCACACACCATCTTCGGTGAGGTCGCTGATGACGCCTCCAAGAAGGTCGTCGACGAAATCTCCCGCGTGGCTACTGATCACTGGGATCGCCCGCTGGAGCCGGTCGTGATTACCTCCATCGACATCGAGAAGTAATCCGCTAGTAAAAGCTTTCTCAGCCCGCCCTGGAACCTTCCAGGGCGGGCTTTTTCGTGCTTTACGACGGACGCCTCGCCGCCCGTACACCGAGCGGAATAAAGCTGAACTTCAATGTTGTATTCAGGGGTAGTGGGGGTAGGCTCAGAATCGGCATTCGCTCCACATATCCACAGACCTGTGGATAACTTGTTCCACTGTTTACCTAGGTGAACTCTGAAGAATCGGAGCGTTACGGTACCGATTTTTAGGAAATTACAACTTTCCACAGTTGTACACAGAGTTGTCCACATGTGTGGATAATTCCATTCTTGTAATTTACGAACCCGCGTTCGAAAGTCGCCAAACATTGCAGAATATAGGAATTACACACAGGACGACTTGCAAGTATGTGACTTGTTCACAGAGTTATCCACAGGCTGTGGATACTGTGGACACATGGATTGAAGACAAAAATGTGATGCTTTACGGTTTGGACACATGCGTCTGTGGATAACTTTCACCGAAATTCCTCCACAGTTATCCACAAATTACATGATTGTTACACAGGTTTCTGTGGATAACTTTTTGAAGCTACACACAGAGCCCAATCCGTCAGTTGCGAAAAATAGTGTGGGAATCGGGTGGAGTAGCGGGGGTGACATGACCTGCGGTTTTGGACATGAAAAAAGCGCATCCGTGTCATACGGATGCGCTTTCGCTGCGGTAGAGCTGCTAGCTGGTTAACGCCAGCCCATAGTCATCAACAGACCAATGATGAAAAGACCGAAACCGATGAGGTAATTCCATGCGTTGAGGTCAACCATGAATGGGATGCTCGGACCCGCAACATAATTGACCAGCAGCCAACCCAGGCCGACAACCATGAAGCCGAACATCAGCACCTTGTACCAGGTAGGTGTCTGAGTGCTGTTGATCTTCACCGGAGTGCGGCTAATTGAGGAAGAACCACCGGATTGCGGTGAATTAGTGCTTTCAATCTTTGCCTTGGGCATGGAATCCGAAATCCTTCTTTGCGCGACTAAACTTCGCATCTGAACTTACCAGTGAAATTATAAGGCAGTAGAATTTCCAGGTATGCAGATTCTAGTCGTCGATAACTATGACAGCTTCGTATTCAACCTGGTTCAGTACATAGGCCAGCTTGGGGAAACGGTTACTGTCTGGCGCAATGATGATTCGCGTCTCAGTGATGTTGACGACGTCGTAAAGCGCTTTGATGCAATCTTGCTGTCGCCTGGCCCCGGTGAGCCCGCAAACGCCGGGCGCACGGAAGAGATCATTCGTGCGGTGACACGCCAGGATAACCCCACACCGGTGCTGGGTGTGTGCCTGGGGCATCAGGCAATTGGTGAGGTCTTTGGGGCGAGTGTGGTGCGTGCCGACGAATTGTTGCACGGCAAGACCTCGCCGGTAACGCATGACGGCACGGGGGTGTTGGCAGATGTGCCGAGTCCCTTTATCGCCACGCGTTACCACTCGCTGACCGTGGATCCGACGACGCTGCCGGAGGAGCTAATTGCGACTGCATTCACGGATTCGGGCATGTTGATGGCCATGCGCCACCGTGACCTGCCCATTCACGGTGTGCAATTCCATCCAGAATCGGTGCTGACGCAGTACGGCCATCGCATGCTGGCCAACTGGCTGCGCCTGGCCGGCGGCGCTTACTCCGAGGAGCTGCTCGCTGAACTCGAAGGTCAGCAAGCCGGTTACCAGCGTGCTTTTTCAGACGTGGTGGCGAACTAGCCCGGTCGAACTAGCCGGTTAGTTCGGCAGCAGGTCCGGCAGCTTAATCTCCGGCGGGGTGTTGGCCGGCGGCTTCTCCTCCGGAGTAACGCCCAGGCGGTAGACGCGCAGGGTAACCTCGCCGTTCTTATCAATGCTCGAGCCCGACGACGGGCTGGCCTTCTCCACCTTGTCGACCTTCGCCAGGTCCAAAGTGGTGACATCCTCAATGTTGATGGTGCCCGAGAAACCGGCATCGGCCAGAGCGTTCTGCGCATCGCTGAGGCTGCGGCCTTCCACCTGCGGCATCTTCACCTGATTGCCGCGAGAGACGCGCAGTTCAACAGTGGTGCCGACAGTGAGCTCTTCACCCTGTTGCGGAACCTCCACAACAGTACCCTTTTCCTTCTCAGAATCGACTTCCGTGACCTCAACCACAAAGCCGGCGGACTCGAGCGTCGTACGTGCCGACTCCAAATTCTGGCCCGTGACATCCGGGACAGTCTTGGTCTCCAGACCGGAGGACACAGTCAGCGTGACCTTCGTGCCCTTCGACACCTGGGAGCCAGCCGCTGGGGACTGATCAATAACGCTACCGCGTGGAATCTCCTCGTTTGTTTCCTCACGCAGCTTGGAATTGACCACCAGACCGGCGTCCTCCAGCATGCGACGAGCATCCTCGGCCTTCTTGTCACGGACATCAGGGACGTTGATCATTTCTGGACCAGAGGAAACTCGCAGTTTAATCCGCGACCCCTCCGGCAGACCAGAGCCGACACCCGGCTCGGTGGCAATGACCATGTCACGCGGAATGTCCGGATTCGGCTCATCGACGCGGTTGACCACGAAGCCGGCCTGCTCCAGCACCTGGGTGGCCTCATTGGCAGTCATGCCATTGACCTGCGGAATAGCTACAGTTTCCACCTTCGTGGCATTTTCAAACAACTGGTAGGCACCGTAGCCGACACCACCGAGGGCCACTAGTGCTGCAGCAACAAGCGCCACAGTCTTGCCGGTGCTGCGCTTTGGCTTGTCAGAGTTGTCACCCAAATCCGCCGAATCCTCCCCGGACTGCGGTGCAGGTGCAGCTGGTTGCGATGACTGCGCCGCCGCCTGCCGTTCCGGCTCCGGCTGCGGGGTAGGCATTGGCCGCGGTGCGGCTGCCTGCGCAGGTGCGACTGCAGTTTCGGCCTCAGCCGGAGACGCCGGAAGAAACTCGGTGGTCTTGGTGTCGTCGTCATGCGCGCCGTGATGCGCGAGCGCCAGCGGATCCTCACCACGTGCGAGACGGCGAAGGTCGGCAGCGAAGTCCTCAGCGGAGTCGTAGCGCTCCATCGGATCCTTCGCCATGGCGGTCAGCAGCACTGCGTCGAGCGCCTGCGCCGTGCGCGGATCGGTGTCGAGCTGCTGCGACGGGCGCGGCGGCTGATCCTGAACGTGCTGGTAGGCGACGGACAGCGGAGTCTCACCGGTAAACGGTGGCGTGCCGGTGACGGCTTCGAAAAGCACACAGCCGACAGCGTAAATATCCGAGCGGGCATCGGCGGTCTTGCCGCGCGCCTGCTCCGGCGAGAGGTACTGCGCGGTACCGAGCACCGCCGCAGTCTGCGTCATTGTCGTGGAATCACCCAACGCGCGGGCAATACCGAAATCCATCACCTTGACCTTGCCGGTATTGGTCAACATGATGTTGGCCGGCTTGATGTCACGGTGAATAATGCCCGCCTGATGCGATGCCGTCAGCGCGTCACACACCGAGGCCATAATGTCGGCGGCTTTGCGTGGTGCAAGCTTGCCCTCGCGACGGACGATGTCGCGCAGCGTCTCGCCCTGAATCAGTTCCATGACAATAAACGGCACTCGTCCCATCGGCGAGTCCGTCTCGCCGGTGTCATACACCGACACGATGGCTGGGTGATTCAGCAGCGCAGAGTTTTTCGCTTCACGACGAAACCTTGCGAGGAAGTTCTCATCCCGGGCCAAGTCAGCCCTCATCATCTTGACCGCAACCGGGCGGCCAAGCACAGTATCTTCAGCTCGGTAGACATCGGACATGCCTCCAACGCCAATGAGCTCACCTAGCCGGTAACGGCCGGAGAGGAGATCGTCATTGCCAGACATTGCTTGTCAGTCCCTTCGGAAGTCGGTCTACCAAAGCTTCACGTACCAGAATCTTACTGTGCATTTTGCTCCCCCAAGGAATTTCCGCTGCCGCTGCCTTGGTCATTACCGAAACCACCGCCAATATCGATGCCCGGAAGCCCGCCGTTGCCGCCGGTGCTGGAGTCGTTGCCGCCAGTGGAGCCGCCGCCATCGCCACCATTTCCGTCGCCGGTGCCAGTGCCGTTATCTCCGTTGCCACCGGTGCCGTAGTCACCGTTGTCGGAGCCGTTATCCTGGCTCGGCTCTGGTGCCTGACCAGTGGAGCCGCCACCATTGCCGTCGCTGTAACCGCCATCATTTCCACCGTTGCCGCGGTTGCCACCGGAGCCCCAGCCCGAATTGTCTGAACCGGAATTATCGCCGGACCAGCTAGAACCGTCACCGCCGCCAGTTCCGTCCTGGTTGGAATCGGTGGTGTCCTCAGTGGTCTGCTCTTGTGACCGGTTTGGAATGTACTGTTGCAAATCCGAGAAGTTCGGCATTGAACCGGTGGTCGACAGGAAGTAGACCACCGCAATTGCGCCAGCCAGCAGCACCAGGAGAGTGGCCAGCACAAAGCTGGCACAACCGCAGCCGCAACCACCGCTCTGCTTGGCGGGTTTGCGTGACTGCGCAGGTGCGGGTTGTGCAGCTCTCGTCGGCGCCGGCCGCCCAGCAGTAGCAGCAGCTGGCATCGGTGCCGGGGATGGCGGCCTGGTCATGGCACCGAGTTCCGTAGTCGCCGGGTTGGCGGCATTGGACTGGCGGTGCACAGTTGGCGTGACACCGCGCGGTTGCGGAGGGCGATGCCCTGCACGCACCCGCAGCACTGCCTGCGCCAATTCGCGGCCATCGGCATAACGACGCTGCGGATCCTTGCGCAGCATGATTCCAATGAGCTCGCGAATATGCGGATTGACCGTCGGCGCCAGCGCCGGTGGTGGCTCATTAATGTGTGCCACGGCCACGGCGACCGTGGAGTCACCCTGGAACGGGCGGCTACCGGCCACCATCTCATAGGCCACACAGCCCAGCGAGTAAATATCCGTCGCCGGAGTGACCTGGCGCCCCTGCGCCTGCTCCGGTGACACATACTGCGCGGTACCCACGACCATGCCGGTGCGTGTCAGTGGCACGGCTTCCGCGGCCTTGGCAATGCCGAAGTCAGTAATCTTCACTGTGCCTTCAGGCGTGACCAACAGGTTGCCCGGCTTGATGTCGCGGTGCACCAAGTTGGCAGCGTGAATAGCTGACAGGCCGTGCGCGGTCTGCTCAAGCACATCGAGTACTAAGTGCTCCGGCAATGTGCGGCGTCGCTGCAGCACCTGTGAGAGCGACTCGCCACGGATGTACTCCATAACGATATAGCAGGCACCGTGGTTGCCCTCGGCGCTTTCCTGGTAGGTGACAATCTGCACCACATTCGGGCTGGAGACACTGCGTGCCGCGGAGGCCTCATTGCGGAAGCGCTGACGGAACTCCGGATTGTCGGAGTACTCCTGGTTCAGAAGTTTGATTGCAACCAGTTTGCCGCTGGAGGTGTCGTCGGCAAGCCATACCGTGGACATACCGCCACGGCCGAGCAGACGGCGCACCTGATATCGCCTGCCGACGATGCGTTGTACTTCAGTAGCGTCCATGATTATCGACCCGCCTGTTCGACCGCGTCGATAACCGCGCGGCCAATCGGGGCGGCGACGGATGCGCCGGTAGCGCCCTGGCCCTGACCGCCGCCATTTTCGACGACGACAGCGACAGCGACATCGGCATCCGGTGCAAAGGCGATGTACCACACGTGCGGTGCGTACTCACCGCGGACGGCACCGTGCTCGGCAGTACCGGTTTTCGATGCAATCCTGGAGCCATTGCCGCCCGAGTGCGACTCGGAGGCGCGCATCAATTCGGTGACCGTCTGGGCAATCTCCGGGGTGACGGCTTCCTCGGCCTTAATCGGCTTGAAGGACTTAATCTCCGACAGATCGGCCTTGCGTACGGACTTAATAATCTGCGGTTCCATGCGCACGCCACCGTTGGCGATCGTCGCGGCGATCATCGCATTGTCCAGCGGCGTGAAAGACACATCGCGCTGACCAATCGAGCTCTGTCCCAGTGCGGACTGATCCGGAATCTCGCCGACCGTCGAGGGCTCAACGGGCACGCCCGAATCCTCGTGGGCATCGCCAATGCCGAAGCGTTTTGCGACGTCCTTGAGAGCATCCGCACCATTTTGCATGCCGAGCTCCGCAAACGCGGTGTTGCACGACCGTGCGAAAGCGTTGCGCAGCGTGGTGGTCGCACCACCACACGTCGAACCGCCGTAGTTCTCCAGCGTGGTGGTGGTATCCGGCAGCGTGATCTGAGGCGCGCCGGTGACAGATGTCTCCGGGGTTGCGCCATTTTCCAGCGCGGCGACCGTGGTGAGCACCTTGAAGGTCGAGCCCGGGGGCAGTGGACGCTGCGTGGCGTGATTGAGCAGCGGAGCATCCTCATTGGTGCTCAGGTTCTGCCAGGCGGCCTCATCGCCGGCGACGACATCGTTCGGGTTGAACGACGGCGTGGAGGCCATCGCGAGAATTTCACCCGTCGATGGGCGAACGGCAACGGCCGAGCCGACATAGCCGCGCTCCGCCAGCTGTCGGTACGCGGTCAGCTGAGCATTGGGAATCAAGGTCAGTTCCGTGGACGCGCCGGAGGGCTTCTTACCGGTGAGCGTATCGATGGCGCGCGAGGTCAGCAGCGATGGATCGGACCCGTTCAAGATGTCATTTTGCGAACGCTCGATTCCGGCCGAGCCGTAGATGTCTGATAAGTAGCCGACAACGGGGGCGTACGCCTCGGGGTCGGTGTCATAGGAGCGGTCGTAGAGGTCGTTGTCGTTTTTCACCGAGTGCGCCAGGATGGCACCGTCGGTGGTAATCTGCCCGCGCGGTTTCGACTTCTCTTCCAGGAACTGTCGACTATTCAGCGGGTTGTTGGCGTACTTATCCTCCTGGAAACCCTGGATAAAGGTCAGGTTCGCCAGCAGCAGAGCAAAGAGGCCAAGAACGACCACGAAGATCTGTCGGATGGTCTTGTTCATACTTACTGGTTCACCTCCTCGGCGACGGGTTCAGGATTGCTGGTGTGGATGCCCCAGGGGCGATTGGCCTCATCGGAGATTCGCAGCACGATAGCCAACAGGATGTAGTTGGCAAGCAGTGAGGAACCACCTGCAGACATAAACGGAGTTGTCAGGCCAGTCAGTGGCATCAGCTTAGAGACACCGGCGACAACGACGAACAACTGGATTGCAATGGAGAATCCCACACCGGCGGCCAGCAGCTTGCCGAAGGAATCCCGCACCGCCAGGCTGGCCGAAATTGCGCGGGAAACCAGGATTGCAAATAGCAGCAAGATGGCGCTGAGACCGACGAAGCCAAGTTCCTCACCGAAGGCCGGGAGGATGAAGTCGGAGTGTGCCACCGGGATGTTCTGCGGGTAGCCCTGGCCCAATCCGGTGCCGCCAATGCCGCCCCAGCTCATGCCGAACAGGCCCTGCGAAAGCTGGTAGCCGCCATCGTTGTAAGAACCCAATGGATCCAAGAAGTGCGCCACTCGGGCTTGAATTTTGTCTGAAATCAGATAGACACCGACCCCGCCGATGCTCACCAGTACCAGACCGATAATCAGCCAAGAGCCACGTCCAGTCGCGGCGTAGAGCATTGCCAGCACAGTGCCGAAGAGCACCAGCGCCGGGCCAAAGTCATTCTGCAGCGCCATGATGATAGTTGCGATACCCCAGATCAACAGAATGGGGCCGAGGTCGCGGACACGCGGGAAATCGATACCCAGGACATGCTTGCCGGCGACGTTGAACAGCGAGCGCTTATTCACCAGCAACTGCGCGAAGAAAATCATCAGCAGTACCTTGGCGAACTCGCCCGGCTGCATGGAAAACGGGCCGATGGAAATCCAAATGCGCGCATCCGACTCAATTGACGACGGCCACACCAGTGGCAGTGCCAGCAGAATCAGGCCGACCAACCCCAGAAGGTACGAATACCTCGACAGGGAGCGATGATCACGCAGCGCAATGATGACGGCAATGAACAGCGCTACACCGAGGATGGTCCACATAATCTGGTTTGTCGCCAGCGAGGTGTCATTGGCCAAATCCAGGCGGTGAATCATCACCAACCCCAACGCATTGAGGGTTGCTGCAACCGGCAGCATCACCTGGTCTGCGTGCGGGGCCACAAACGTCAGCGTGATGTGTGCCGCGGAAAACACCAGGATGAACCCGCCGATGATGTAGAGCACGTCGGAGGTCAATACGTTGCCCTGAGCAAGCTCCAGCGAAATCAGTGCCAAAAGCAACAATCCCGCTGACAGCAGCAGCAGGAGCATTTCCTTGATTCGAAGCGGTCGCTTCGCTGTAGTTTCACTCATTTGTGCACCTGCCTACAGTTGACGCCCGGTTTCGAGCCCAGCTTGTCGTCCTTCTTGTCAGCTGGCTTTGCGTTGTCCCTGTTCGTGTTCTTATTGGCCTTGTTGTCGGCCGCAGTGCTGTCTGCACCGTTACCGTCTGCACCGTCGCCATCTTCAGACAGCGAGAAGCACACCGGCAGGGCCGAATCAGCAAGACGGCCAATCTGCTCACTGACTCCGTCGTAGGAGTCCGCGGGCAGACCATCCAGCGAGCTACGAGCCGCGGGGGAGAGGTCCTCCGGCGTCATGATGTGACAGTTGACCTTCTCCTTCGGCGTACCCGCCGGCGGCAGTTGCACCTTGTTGTCATCGGTCAGACAGATGAACTGGTGCGGCTCCTGCAGCGCGACGCCGAGAATCGAACCCGGCACACCGTGCATCAGCTGCACCTCGCCATCGACCACCGCCAGGTGGTACATCGACTCCTTTTTCTGCCAGCCCCAAATGCCGATGCCGACGAGCCCGACAAGTAGCACCACGACCACCGAGACAACTAGCCAAGCACCCTTGGCCTTCTTTTTCTCCGGCTCCGCCGTCACCGCAATTTCCTGCGACTTCCGCGGACGCAGCGCCGCCGCACGGCCCGCCGCGGTATCGGGGCGGGGCAGTTCCTCCTCCGTGCCCTGCAAGGCACCGGCCAGTGCCGGCTCATACGGCGTGCGTGTCGACGAATCCACCACATCGGCAACCACCACGGTGATGTTATCGGGGCCGCCTGAGCGCAATGCGTAATCGATAAGCTTCGCCGCGGCTTCATCCGGAGTGCCCTCGGAGAGGACTTCCCTGATGGTGTCCGCTGAGACCGGATCGGACAGGCCATCCGAGCACAAGAGGTAGCGATCGCCCTCATGGACATCGCGGTAAGACAAAGTAGGCTCCACCGGACGACCGGTAAGAGCCTTCAAGATCAGTGAGCGCTGCGGATGGATGGCAGCTTCTTCTTCGGTGAGATTGCCCTCATCCACAAGAGACTGCACATAGGTGTCATCGCGAGTAATGCGAATCAGCTCACCATCGCGGAGGAGATAACCGCGGGAGTCACCGACATGGCAGAGGCCCAGGCGAGTGCCGTCGAAAAGCAGCGCCGTGAGCGTCGTGCCCATGCCCTGTGTCGACGGATTTTCTGCGATTTCATCGGCGATGGAGTTGTTGCCCTCGATGCAGGCGTTGCGGAGGGATTCCAGCAGGTCCTCATCCGGCTGATCATTGTCCAGCCGGGAGACGGCGGCAATCATCAACTGGGATGCGATTTCACCGGCGGCGTGGCCTCCCATGCCGTCGGCAAGCGCGAGGAGACGCGAACCCGCATACGCGGAGTCCTCGTTGTTCTGTCGGATTAGGCCTCGGTCAGAGCGGGCCGTGTAATTCAGTGCAAGACTCATGGTTGCAACCTCAGTGTCGTACGGCCAATGCGAAATTCCATGCCCGGAGCGAGACGCTCGGGCTGTTCGACGCGCTGACCATTGAGGAATGTGCCGTTACGCGAATCCAGATCCTCCAAGTACCAGTCCCCATCGCGGTTGATGACGCGCGCATGCTGCGCCGAGGCAAAGTCGTCATTGAGGACGAATGCACAGGACTCAGAGCGACCGATGGTGATATCGCGTTGATTGTCCAAGTTCATGCGCGAACCCGCCAGCGGCCCCGAGGTGACAAGGAGCTGACGTGGAGTCTGTGAGCGCTGAAAACGCTTGGCCGGCGCACTGCTGCTCTGACGAACTGGGCGCAGTGTGGCCGAGCCTGTTGTTTCTGTACGCAGGGTGCGCAGCGTCATCCAAATGAAGAACCACAGGACTACCAGCACACCGATGCGCGAAAGCAGAAAAACGATAGCTTCCACGTCTCCAGGAACCTCCTTATATAGAGCGGGTGAGTTCGCAGCCGAACACACGAACGCAATTATTCCAGGAATGTGCCAGCAAACCTAGGGAAAGCGACGCTTGAACCTGGCGAACCTCACTAATTAGCGAATCTGAACTTCGAGGACCGAGTGTCCCAGCGAAATCTCATCACCGTCGGCCAACAGCCAGTTTTCAATTGGCTCACCGTTGACGATAGTTCCGTTGGTCGAGTGCAGATCGACGAGCACAGCATCCTGGCCATCCCAGGTGATTTCCGCGTGCTGGCGGGAAACGCCAGTGTCCGGCAGGCGGAAATCCGAGGCAGTGCCGCGGCCGATGATGTTGGAGCCGTGGCGAACCTCAAAGACACGGGAAGAGCCGTCCTGCAGCAGCAGGGTGACAGTCTTCTCCTGCGGTGCCGAGTCGCCCTGGCCGGGTGCGACCAGCTGCGTGTCCGCCTCTGACTCATCGACCGGAGCCGGGCGGGAGGCGGTTGGGAACTCCTCCGAGGCTGGTTCTGGGTGATAGGCGGCGGAAGTTTCGGCTGCCTGCGCGGCGTCGGAGTGATCCTGAGAGTCGTTCTCAGCGGTATCAGCGATCTCATCGCTGAGAGGCACGAACTCTGAAGAGCCGACGGAGTCTTCAGTAAACGTGCTGGCGGTCTTGAGCTGACCGGTGTGCAGCGTCTCTACAGCCTGCAGGTGCACACTGATAGAACCTGTGAAGCCCCAGCCGTTGTTGCGGCAGTAGCGCGTCATGCGATCTGCCAACTGGTTTGGCAAATTCGGTTCGGCGACCGAGAGGTTTTTGTAGTCCGCGATGCTAATACCAATACGGAAGTCGTTGGGAGCCAAGTACTGACCGTTGGCGTCCTGCATCAGGAAGTCCTCAATTTCCTGCTTCAGGCATTCTTCTAACTCATTCGGGACAACCTTGCCGCCGAACACGCGCGCGAAGCCGTTGTCGAGCCCGCGCTGGAGCGAGCTGTCAAGCTTGCGGATGCGTCCTAGGAAATCCATATGACTTAAGAAATTCGCCTTCTCCCGCCATGTGGTGGCGGGTTGGTGTTAAAAATGTGCTCGAAAAATTATTAGTTCTTAGCAACAGTATAGAGCCCTGCACCTTTAGTTGAGGGCTAGCAATTGCTGGGAACTACTAAGGATTATCGAATAATGGTGCAAGTATAGGGGGATCACGCGGCATTTTGGCAGTTGTGTTGGCTGTTGTGTTTGCTGTTGTGTTTGCAGCGGGCGAGCGCAAACACGCTTTAAAAGTGCTTTAAAATACCCTAAAAACCGTGTCCCACCTGGGGATTTGGTGGTGTATTAGCAAGGGGTGTTATAGTTCTATTCGTTCCCACGGGCGAGTGGCGGAATGGCAGACGCGCTGGCTTCAGGTGCCAGTGTCCTTTACGGACGTGGGGGTTCAAGTCCCCCTTCGCCCACAGCGAAAATCCTCGGAAGTGTAAAAGCTTCCGAGGATTTTTTATTTCTAGTGGCCTTTTCCTTCAATGCTGGATTGAGGCTAAGCGTTACGGGAGGGGAGGGGCGCTTTACGACGGCGCCCTTGCGCCTTCCACCTATGGTTCAAATGTGACCTATGGCTTCAAAATGAACATATGGCTCTGTATACGCGACCAAACGTTATAAGCGAGCCATAGGTTATTTTCGGGCCATATGTGTGCGCTGCACATAGGTCAAAGGTGCCCGCCAGTGGGCACCTTTGACTACTCAACTCGATTAAACCCGACTCAACTAAGCCCGCAGCAGGCGCATTGCGTTGACAATCACGAGAAGCACCGAGGCCTCGTGAACCAGCATGCCGATTGCCATGGTGACATCACCAGCGAAGATGCCCGCCATCAGTGCGACCACCGTCAGCAGCGAGACCACAATGTTCTGGCGCATGATGCGCACGGTCTTCTTTGCCAGGCGAATGGCCTGGGGCAGTGCGAGCATGTCATCACGCATCAGCGCAATATCAGCCGTTTCAATGGCCACGCTCGTACCGGCCGCGCCCATGGCGATACCAGTATTGGCCGTTGCCAGTGCCGGGGCATCGTTGACACCATCGCCAACCATGCCGACCGTGTAGCCATCTTCCTGCAGTTTTTCAATCACTGCCTGCTTATCCTCCGGCAGTAGGCCGGCGTGGACCTCATCAATGCCGACTTCGCGGGCGACAGCTTCGGCGACTCGCTGTGCGTCACCAGTGAGCATGACAACCTTCTTCACACCAGCGGCGTGGAGCTCGTCAACCATCTCCTTGGCATCTTCACGGATGGAGTCCGCCACCGAGATGACACCGACTCCACGGCCATCGACTGTGACAAACATGGCCGTGCGGCCGAGCTGCTCTTGTTCCGCTGCGATGTCGAGCAAGTGATCGTCGTTAAGCAATGAGCGATTGCCCACGGCGACACGCTTGCCTTCGACAGTGCCGACGATGCCGCGGCCGGTGATCGGTTCGACATCGGTGGCGGGTGTGCCATCGGCGAACTCAACGATGGGGCCGGCTAGCGGGTGCTCGGAGTAGGTCTCGATCGCCGCGGCGAGACGCAGCACTTCGTCCTTGGGGGTGCCGGGGACGGTGGCGGGGACGAGGACATCGACAAGCTGTGGGGTGCCGGAGGTCAGCGTGCCGGTTTTATCCAGTGCCACGGCATCGATGCGCGCGGCGGTCTCCAGGTATTCGCCGCCCTTAATCAGCAGGCCGGAGCGGGCGCCGCGGCCGATACCGGCGACGATCGCCACCGGAATCGAGATCACCAGTGCGCCCGGGCAGCCGACGACAAGCAGCGTCAGTGCCAGCGTGACATCACGTGTAATCAGGCCAGTGACCAGCGCCAACACGATAATTGCCGGCGTGTACCAGGTACTGAAACGCTCGAGGAACGTCTGCGTCTTGGCCTTGGCATCTTGAGCATCTTCGACACGGCGAATAATTCGCGCAAGAGTCGTGTCGGAGCCAATGCCCGTTGCTTCTACATGAATCGCGCCCGAGGTCGACACCGTACCGGCGTAGACCTGGTCACCCTCGCCCTTTTCCGCCGGGATGGATTCACCGGTGATGGACGCTTCGTTGATGGTCGCCACGCCTGTCCGCACGACGCCGTCAACGGGCACCGTCGCGCCGGGCTTGACGACGACAATTTCTTCCGGCTGTACCTGTCCCGGATCCACTTCGATCTGTTGGCCGTCGCGGATAACGGTGGCGGTCTCGGGGGCGACCTCAATCAGCTCGGACAGAGCGGCACGAGTTTTGTTCATCGTGCGGGTTTCCAGCGCGTGACCAAGGGCGAACAGGAAGGTCACTGCCGCGGCCTCCCAGTAGTTTCCTACGAAGATTGCACCGATGGCGGCGATAGAAACCAGCAGGTCAATGGAAATATTTTTGACCTTCAGAGCACGAATCGCGCTGATGAGGATTGGCAGACCGGCGATGATTGCGGCAACAATCATCAACCCGTCGGAGTACATTGCACTTGCGTTAGTGGCGTGTTCAAGCACGAGCGCTAGTGCAATAGCGACGCCCGAGACTGCCACACGTTTGAACATTCAATTTCCTTGTCAGATAGTCAGTCGGTTTAGAGATGACAGACAGCTAGAAGGCAGCTAGAAGGCGGAGTAGGTGGCCTTGTAACCGGCCTTGCCAATTTCAGCGATGATGTCGTCGCGGCTTACCGAGTCCGCATGGTCAACCTCAATACGGCTGGAGGCGAACTTCACCTCGACGCCTTCGACACCGCTCATGGCACCAACCTGGTTTTCGATCTTCTTAACGCAGGATGGGCAGCTGAAGCCTTCGGCGCGGAAAGTGGAGTGGGTGGTCATGGTATTTCCTTCCTGTGAGCTGGGCTTTGTCCGTGTGACTTTGCCTCTGTGACTCTTAAGGTATGAAGGATTTGAAAGAAGTAACATGACGGCCGTCAATTAACAGAAATAAAGTTGAAATATGTCGAAAAGAACTCCGCTGCGCATCGTCGAATTGCCGCATCGATGCCCGCGACCAGTGCGAATGGCGGCGCTATCGCATGCTTCGTACTTCACCGGGCTCGGTGAGGATGTACTCGATGACGTCGATAAGCAGATGCGGACAGTGAGTTTTTCGGCCGGTGAGCGCATCTATACCGCCGGTGAGCCTGCCGATGCGCTCTATGTTGTGGCGGTGGGGCGCGTGAAGTTGACGCGCAGTGGTGCCGATGGGTCGGAGTGGATTAGCGACATCGTGGTCTCGGGTGAGCTGTTCGGCGCGCTGGGGTCGCTCGGCGAGCCGTATCACCTGGAATCGGCGGAAGCGCTGGTGGATACGTGCCTGCTCACGATTGGTCCCGACGAATTCCGTTCGGTGCTTATGACGTATCCGCCCATTGCCCTGCGCGTGCTTGACGACGTTGCCGCGCGCCTAGCCCATGCGAATTCAAAGTCGGTGGAGCCTGTACCTCAGCGCGTTGCTCGAGCGCTGCTCCATCTTGCGAAGAAAGTGGGCCGCCGTGAAGGACCCCGCCTCGTGCTGGATGTGCCGCTGACCAGGGCGGATATTGCTGGTCTTGCGGATTCCACGCCGGAGTCGGTCTCGCGGGTGATGAGTAAGTGGAAACGCCAGGGCATCATCGATTCGGGCCGACGGTGGACGGCCATTATTGATGAGGATGCCCTGGCGGATTTGGCGATGTAGGCGGCCTTGGTGTGAGTCCGACCTAGCGCCAGAACTTGGTCATGCCGCGCTTGTCCTCGATGTTGAACTCAATCATTTTGGCCAGCAGATCCAGTGGCATGGACTCGGCCTTGCCATCCTTTGGCCAGGGGAAGCGGACCATCATCTTGCCGTAGGAGAGGCCGCAGTCATCGAACTCGTCGGAGAATTTCACAATGCCGTCACGCTCTGGGGCGATTGCCATGTGCTTCTTGGCGTAGGAAAAACCGATGATGAACGTGCCATCAAGGGTGAACATCGGCTGATTCCATGCAATGCGAACGCCCAGTTCAGGGTACTTTTCATGGACCCATTCGAGCACCTCGAGAGCAACTGCGCGCTGCGTGTCATCATCCACGCGCGAGAGGTGGTCGGCGAAGAATTCGGCAATGGTTTCATCGGTCATATGTTGGACAGCCATGGTCTGGATTTTACTGAATCGTCAACTAAAATGACTGCGAGTGGCTACAGATTTAACTACTCAATTTGATCCTAAAAAGGCGTGGCCAGCGCTGTGGACCGTGTTGCTCGGCTTCTTCATGATTCTGGTCGACGCGACAATTGTCACCGTTGGCATCAACACCATCCAGCGGGATCTGGGTGGCGAGCTCAACTCCGTGATGTGGGTGACCAGCGGTTATCTGCTGGCATACGCGGTGCCACTGCTTGTCACGGGCAGGCTTGGTGATCTGTGGGGTGTGAAGAACACCTACGTGGCAGGCCTCATTATCTTCGTGCTGGCCTCGCTCGCGTGTGGGTTGGCGCCGTCGTTAAGCATGCTGATTGTGGCGCGCGTTGTCCAAGGCTTAGGTGCGGCGCTTTTGACCCCGCAGACGATGGCGCTGGTAACGCGCATGTTCCCGCCGGAGCATCGTGGCGCGGCGATGGGGCTGTGGGGTGCTGCGGCTGGTATTGCCTCGCTGACGGGTCCGCTGGCCGGCGGCATTTTGATTCAGCTGCTCAGCTGGCGCTGGATTTTCCTCATCAACGTGCCGGTCGGTGTCATCGGTCTGGTGTTTGCATTCCGTTACCTGCCACACTTTGATACGCACCGCCACAAGATTGATTACCTCGGCGTGGTGCTCAGTGCGATTGGTATGTTCTTGCTGGTCTTCGGCATTCAGGAAGGTGAGAGCGCCGGTTGGGCAGGCTGGATTTGGGGTCTGATTGTTGCTGGTGTGGTCGTACTTGGCCTGTTTACGGCCTGGGAGGCGAAGACCACCTCTGAGCCACTCATGCCGCTGTTCCTGTTTAAGGATCGCAACTTCACCGTCTCCTCGCTGGCCATCGCCGTGATGGGTGCGCTGGTGGTCGCAGTTGGCTTCCCGATCATTCTGTTTGCGCAAAACGCCCGTGACCTCTCCACCATTCAGGCGTCCTTGCTGCTGGTACCGCAGGCGCTAATCTCCGGTGTCATGGCGCCGTGGACGGGCAAGATGCTGGACAAGCTGAAGTTCCGTGAGTTCGCACTGATCGGTTTTGGCTCCTCGCTGGTGGGCATGCTTGGTTTTCACTACCTCATCCACGAGGACCTCTCCGTGCTGTGGCTGCTGCTGCCGGGTGCCGCATTCGGTGTGGCCAACGCTTTCATTTGGGGCACGCTGTCGACTGCCGCTACTCGCAATATTGATCCGGCGCTCGCCGGTGCTGCCTCCGGTGTGTACAACACCATCCGCCAGATTGGCAGTGTGTTGGGCAGCGCGCTGATCGCCACCGTGATGGCTGCAGCACTCAGCAGTAACCGTGGTGACTTCACATCCGCCATGAGCGCTGCGATGTGGTTGCCGGTGGCATTGTCCGCGGCAGGCGTCGTGGCATCGCTGGGGCTTAAGAATCCGAAGTAAAACGCTCCACCATGTAGTCGGCGATTCCGACTGGGTCGGCCAGGAATTCCCTGGTCGCCTGTACCGCGAGGGTGTCATCGAAGTGTGTGGTGTCGGCGTCGTCAAGCGAGACAATCGTGGCCTCGGGCAGGGCGAGCAAGATGGGGGAGTGCGTCGCGATGATGATCTGCGCGCCGCCTTCTGCGAGCGCGCCCAGGCGCCCGAGGAGTTCGAGCTGACGCAGTGCCGACAGCCCGGCTTCGGGTTCGTCGAGGAAGATCAGCGAGTCGGGGCCGAAGCGGCGTTTGGCCAGCGTCATGATGGATTGACCGTGGCTCATTTTCGTCAGATCCGCCAGTTGCTCGCCGCCGGGGAGACCGCCCATCGAGGCGTAGAAACGCGCGAGGTTTAAGTGCGCGTCGCCGCGGAAGAAGAACGTGTCCGGGGGATTGCGCTTGGTCAGCGCCAGCGGAATCGGGGAGGTGCGCTCCTGCGTTTTAAACCGCGAGCCACCGTCCGTGTCGACACCCATCGCCGACGCCAACGCCTCTAAAATCGTTGACTTTCCCTTACCGTTTTCGCCGTTCAGGATAGTAATTGGCGTGGTGAACTCCATGGGGAAGGGAAGTTTGAGCTTGACGACGTATGCCGGGAGCTCGGCATCGTCGTGAATACGGGCTTGGCGGAGGTAAATCATGGCAGGTTACGGTAGCTGGTCGATGTTTTTCAGCAGCTCAAAGCCGTCGGCGCCTTCAATGAGGGGGACGTGTTTGGTCTCCAGTTTTTCAATCGGCACTGCGGTGCCGTGAGAGAGCACGTGCTCGCTGGGCGTGAGGTTGCGAATGGCAATGGCCGCGACCTTGTCCGGGTGCTCCGCGGCGGCCTCACCGTAGATGAGCGGATCGTGCTGGCCATCATCGCCGACAAGAATCCACTTGATTTCTGGGAAATCAATAAATAGGTTCCTGAGCTGCACTTTCTTATGCTCCTGACCGGAGCGGAACAGGTCGGTAGGAGTTGGGCCCCAGTCAGTCAGCAGTAGTGGACCCTTGGGCAGGTTGTTGCGGTGCAAGAATCTCTTCAGCGTGCCGAACGTGTTCCACGCGCCGGTGGACAGGTAGATAACTGGAGGTTCGGCCGATTGACCTGACAGCTGCGCTTGGTTCGGTTTGGTGGCGTAACGACGGCGCAGTGCAGCGTAAAACTCGCTGAATCCAGCGACGGCCGTGCGCTTATCCGTCTCCTTGAACCAGGAGTTGTATGCGGCGATGAGGGCGCGCGGCAGCATGGTGACAATCACCGTGTCATCGATATCGGAGACGATGCCGTATTTGGTCTCTGAGTCGAGGATGAGAACTTCCGCAGTGGTGCTGGTGTTGGCGGTGTCGGTGCTGGAAATTGTGACCTCATGCCACCCGGGAGCGAGACCGTGGTCGCTGATGAGCACCTCAATGTAGCCGTTGCTATCCGTGGTGGCTTCAACCGAGCGATTGCCCGCCGTAATGGTGACCGGAAAATCGGCAACTTCGACGGTGAAAAACTGCCAGAAGCCACGTTGTGAAACAATTCTTTGCTTCGGATTGTGCATGAGAACACGGCCTAAGATGCGGACGCGATCTGCATTTCCGTATCCAGTGAACCCAATGATTTTCGGTTTCCAACCTGCGCGTTTAGAACGCTTAGCGGTGAACGCATCGAACTTCGTCTCGGCTTTACGGATGACATCTGCCACGGACATGCCTTCCAGGATACGGGTTGACAGGGTGGGGGAGTCCTCGCGTAGCTTGGTCGCCCAAGAGAAAAGTCAACCCTTTAGGAGTGTTCTCTTTTTATGCGTTTTTCCGGTAAGTTCATCGCATCCGCCGCTGTGGCAGCAGGCCTGATTGCTGCCCCGACCGCTGCCGCCAACGCCGCCCCAGTCAGCGCATGGGACCAGGTTGCGGCATGTGAGTCCGGCGGAAATTGGCAGACCAATACCGGTAACGGCTACTACGGCGGACTGCAGTTCTCGCAGCAGACCTGGAGCGGCCATGGCGGTGACCAGTACGCACCGACGGCTGACCAGGCCACCAAGGAGCAGCAGATTGACATCGCCGAGCGCGTGCTCGCCTCACAGGGTGCTGGCGCATGGCCGAACTGCGGCGGCCCGCTGGGGTAATTGGTCGGGCGTTAAGTGCCCCACTAGTACCCGCTCGACCCGCCGGCGCCGGAGAACCCGGAGCTAAATGAGCTGTTGGTCGCCGAGGATGCCGACTCCGCTGCCTCCACGTTGCTGGTATGCCAGCTGTTCAGGGCAACGAAAGTGACGAAGTTGGGGTAGGCGAAGTCATCCTCCCACAGGCGGGCGCGCTTGAGTTTCTCGCTCTCCTCCACATCGGCGAACTGACCGGTGCGCACGATGTCGAGCACAACCTGGTAGTCGTCGAGGACACGGACAAAGCGGTCCATGTAGTCGGGAGCATCAGGGTTGTGGTCCAGCCAGTTGATGCGCTCCTCCAGCTGACGCAATCGCTCCTTTAGCTCCTTGCTGTTCACTTTGGCAGAAGCGCGGATGACATCTTTGCGCAGCGTGGCTAAATCCGCACGGCGAGTGGCGGCGTTGCCGTGTTCAATTTCGAACAGCCTGTTGATGTTGTCTTCTGCAGTGCTGGTGTGACGTATTGTTTTGGCGGCATCGGCCAGCTTCTTGTAGTTTTTGAGCACCTCTTTGTCATTGCTCATATCAATCGAACCGATGCCACCTGCACCGGAGACCGTCTCATGCATGCCCAGGAAGTGGTCGCGCACCGCTTCCCAGTCCTTGCGCATTTCAATATCCGCAAACTCCGAGGTCAGCGAGTGGGCGCGGATATCAATCGAATCCAGCCGCTTACTCAGCTCGGCATACTCACGGGTGACCAAGTCGTAGTCCTCGCGACCTTGAGCAATTGTTCTCCGCCGCCAATTCCGCCGGGCTACGACAGCACTTCCGGCTACGCCAACACCGGCACCGGCACCAAGGCCGGCACCGATACCGGTATCGGTTTTATTCTCGGAGGCGTCGTCAAGCCGATACTGCGTAATCTCGTCGGCGTTTGTCGCCGTACGCGCACCGGCGAATAGCGCGGCGGCAATGTTGTTGTCCTGCATTCCTGGCTTCATCGCCTCAAGGACGGTGTCCAACCGCTCGTCCTTGCGCAGATTGATTTGATCAGCGACGTCTTCACCGGCGAACGCGAAGACCTCGCGCTGCTCCGGGGAGGCACCGATAATCAGGACGCCATCGGCGAAGTAGTCCTCGCCGATTTCGTTGGGGTAGTTGTCGCGGAGGAACTCCTCCACGGTGTCGTTGACGTTATCCCGGACCTCGGGAACAAGCAGGTAGTGCACGGTTTTGACCGTGTCAGGCACATGTAGGCGCGTGGCATCTTTGAGAACTCGAGCCTCATCTTTTGGGGAGAGGACGTTAGCAGGATCGTCGAGAAGCGCGTGCGGCGCGCCGACCGCGGTGACCGCAACCTCGTCGCGCGTTGGTAGCTCGACGGTGGAGTAGGCGTATGCGCCCGTGCCCAGTGCCGCCACGATGGTGAGCGCAGCGACGGTCCCAATCTGCTTCATGCTAGCCATACGTCACAGCCTAAGAGATAAAGTGCGTTAGCGCGATGGAGGATTGGGTGAGCAATACCAGCCAATCAGCCGCCGATTAGGCAGCCAGCCGACTAGCCACCTTTTCAGCGGCGCGCTTGGCAAAGGGGCCGACACCCATGATTGTGGCAGCACCGGGACCAACCCAGTCGCCGTAGCCGACGAACTCAATGAGGTCGTCATCAATACCGCGGAAGGGGCCAAGTGCGGGGCGGAAACCGGTGCACCAAATCAGGTGATCCGCGGAGACGTCGTCAAGCGAAGAGAACATGGGCGTCCAGGTCAGGGCACCGGAGTCGCGGGCCTCGCGCACGGACGGCAGGACGACGATATCGCCGATGCTGTCGGAGGGGCCGGGGTCAGCCTCGCCGCGGGCGACGGCGAGTGCACGCTGGCGGTTGCGTTTGAATAGGACGCGGCCGTCTACATCGTCGGGCATCCAGCGTGGTTCGCGGCGTGTGTACCAGGTGGTGTCGATGCCGGAAAGTAGCAGCTCAGAGGCGATTTGTGCACCTGAGTTGGCGCCTCCGACAACAGCCACGCGAGAGCCTTCGAAGGGCTCCGGGCCGGGGTAGTTGGCCGAGTGCCACTGCTTGGCTGACGTGGTGCCGGGGTAGTGCGGGACAAAGGGGCGATTGCCGGTCGCGGCGATGAGCTGGCGGGCTTCAAAGTCGCCAGCATCGCTGGTGAGGTGGAAAGTGCCGTCGTACGTGACCTTCTTTGCGGTGACTGGACGCTGAACACGCAGGTCATAGCGCTTTTCGTAGGATGTCAAGTAATCAATCACGTGGGATGCGGGCGGGAAGCCGTCATAATCGGGCATTTGGATGCCCGGGAGGTTGGAGAAGCCTGGGGTAGAAAAGAGCGTCATCGACGGCCACACATGCCGCCACGACCCGCCGGGAGCGGGCTGATTGTCCACAATGAGCGGATCTATGTCGTGTTTGTGCAGGTAGTAGGCGGTAGCAAGAGCAGCCTGACCGCCACCGACAATGATGACATCCTCAAGCATAATTCCAGCATAACTGGGGATACCGCACGCCGAGCTGTACTAGCGTTAAGCACCATGAGCTCGCTGTTTGACCTCTCTGACAAGCCCATCGCAGACCTGCCGGGATACCAGCGCACATTCGCGCCGGGCCGGTTGACCGTGGGCCTCAGCTTACCTATTGAACAGGACTCCGAAGCCGAGCCAACAGACGTGCTCAGCAACCAAATCCGGTTAATCCGCAAGGCAGAGTGCGCCGGAATCGCCGCAGTATGGGCACGCGATATCCCGCTGCGCGTGGAAACATTCGGCGACGTCGGCCAAGTCTATGACCCATGGATGTATTTGAGCTACATCGCCGCACACACCACCGACATCGCACTCGGCACCGCTGCAATCGTCGTGCCGTTTCAGCATCCGCTGGTCATGGCCAAGCGTGCTGCCACGTTGGACAGGCTTTCCGACGGCCGTTTCCTCTTCGGCGTCGCCACAGGTGACCGTCCCGAGGAATTTCCTGCCTTTAACCAGGACAAAGGTAAGCGCGATGAGCGTTTCCGCGAACATATCCAGGTATATGAGAAAGCACTTCGTACCTCATATCGCCCGATTCGGTGGTCCGAGGGAAAGATGGGCGGCTCGGATGTGGTGCCAAAACCGCTGGCCAGCCGGATTCCGCTACTGGCCACCGGTTCATGTCAGCAGAGCTTGGAGTGGAAAGCCGCGCATACTGACGGCTGGTTCATGTACCACAAAGGTCTGGAAATGCAGCGGAAAAATATTGGCCGCTGGCGTGAAGCAGTGGCGCAGGAATGCGGCGATGATGTGTTCAAGCCCTTCCTGGAATCACTGTGGATTGACCTGCATGACAACCGCAATGCGCCCGCGCAGGGCGGGCACTTCGGGTACCGACTCGGCCGAAACACGCTAATTGAGCTGCTTGCATCTCAGCGCCAACTCGGCATCAACCACGTCAGCATCAGCTTCCGCACCTCCAAGCGCGACGCGGAGGAGCAGCTGGATGAGCTGATTGAATATGTGCTGCCAACGCTGAACCAGCAGGTCTAGGCCCCACCGAAGCGGGAGCCGACCTACTTCACAGAATCAGTTGCGCCCTGCCACTGATTGATGCCGCGGTCAACAGCCCACTTGTCAATCTCCGCCAGCTCTTCATCACTAAACGGTGCCGCATCGAGCGCGCCGAGGCTGTTCTTCAGCTGCTTCACCGACGATGCACCAATCAGGGCCGAGGTCACTTCCGGACGGCGGAGAACCCAGGAAATGGCCATCTGTGCCAGTGACTGACCTCGTCGTAAAGCAATATCGTTCAGCGCGCGGATAGCGGTGAGTGTGTCCTCATTGAGGAACTTCGAGCTCATCTTGTGTGCGCCAAGACGCGAGGACTCCGGCACGCCGTCGAGGTAACGGTCGGTGAGAAGCCCCTGCGCAAGGGCAGAAAAGGCGATGATGCCCATGCCCTCGTCGGCACAGGTTTCCAGCAGCTCATCCTCAATCCAACGGTTGAACATGGAGTAGCTCGGCTGGTGGATGGTCAGTGGAGTGCCCAGCTCACGGGCAACCTTCTGCGCGCGACGGGTCAGCTCCGGGGAGTAGGAGCTAACACCGACGTAGAGCGCACGACCGGAGCGAACCAGGAAGTCGAGCGCAGCCACGGTTTCCTCAATAGGCGTCTCTGGATCCGGACGGTGGTGGTAGAAAATGTCCACATAATCCAGGCCCATGCGCTTCAGCGATGCATCGCAGCTGGCCACGAGGTATTTCCGCGAGCCGCCAAAGCCGTAGGGGCCGTCCTGCATGTACCAGCCGGCCTTGGAGGAAATAATCATTTCATCGCGGTACGGAGCGAAATCCTTGGCCATAATGCGGCCAAAGTTCTCCTCCGCAGAGCCCTGGGGTGGGCCGTAGTTATTGGCCAAATCGAAATGGGTGACGCCGTTGTCGAACGCGGTGCGCAGGATCTCACGTTGCGTATCCAGTGGACGGTCATCACCAAAGTTGTGCCAAAGCCCCAGCGTAATGGCCGGAAGCTTCAGGCCAGTATTACCGGAACGGTTGTACGACATCTTTTCGTAGCGGTTTTCGGCGGCGTTATAAACGTCTGGGTAAGCCATGTGCTCGAGGGTACGCGTGAGGGCGGATCCGGGGTAGGGCTAAATGGCTACCCCTGAAAAATCAAAAGGTTAATTTTTCTGGGGAACAACCAGTGCGAGTCATCCGACTAATAAGGCATGACTTCAATAGCCACAGGCGATGCCGCTGGATTACCAGCCGCAAACCCCGTCGCAAAGACTCAGAAAAACGGAGGTCCACGAGCATTTCTGCATCGAATTCATGTCGTTGCGGGAATCCTCGTTGCACCACTGATTGTTATTGCAACTATTACCGGCGTGGCATATGCCCTCGCCCCGAGCATGGAAAAGGCGGTCTACCACGAACAACTAACAGCAACATCGAATCTTCCCGCGCAGCCTCTGGAAAAACAGGTTGAGGTAGCGCAGCGCCTTCACCCCGACCTGCCGGTGAGCGCAGTACAGGTCCCAGAAAAGCCCGGTCAGACAACGCGAGTCATGTTCAATGATGAGAACCTGAAATCGGAGTCCTACCGCCATGCGGTGTTTGTGGACCCAGGTGACCTGAGCGTGAAGGGCGACCTGGTGCAATACGGATCCTCGGCGGCATTGCCGTTGCGAGCGTGGATCTCAGAGGGGCACCGCAGGCTCTGGATTGATAACAACTTTGGTCGCCTCTATTCCGAGACGGCAGCATCCTGGGTGGGTGCGCTGGCACTCGGTGGGCTGTGGCTCTGGTGGGACCGGTCACGCCGCAAGCGGACACAGGGGACAAGTAAGCGGGCGCATCATATGCGTCGTCACGCGAATGTCGGCGTGGGGATCAGCCTTGGGCTGCTGTTCCTGACTGTCACGGGCCTGACGTGGTCATGGGTGGCGGGCACCGACATTGGCAAGTTGCGTGAAGCCATGGACTGGTATGCGCCGAAACCGGCTGTAGTGGCGACTGCGCCAGCCAGTTATGACTGGTCAGAGGCCGATGGTGTCATGGCCGTCGCGCGTGCTGAGGGGCTGTCTGGCAAAGTCGAGCTGACGCCTCCGGAGGTAGGCACCACGTGGGTGGCCAAGGAAGCACGCGAGGAATGGCGGATGGGAGTCGAGACTGTCGCCGTGGACGGGCCGACTGCGGGTGTGGTCGACCGGATTCACTTTGCGGATTGGCCGTTGCCGGCAAAGCTGACCGAATGGCTTATCAATGCGCACATGGGCATTCTGTTTGGCTGGGTGAATCAGCTGATTCTGGCACTGATTGGTGTTGGTCTGCTCGCAATGATTGTGCGTGGCTACGCCATGTGGTTTGGGCGTGGCCGAGGTGCGAGCTTCGGCAGGTTCCCGGCGCCGACACGCTGGCGGGACATTCGCCCGGGCGTTGCAGCGGCCGTTGTGGTGCTGTTGGTTGCGTATTCGGTGGTCGCACCGCTGTTTGGTGTGACGCTGGTTGGGTTCGCGATTATCGATTGGGCCTGGCGGAAGGTCCGGAAAGGTTAGTGTAGGTGGTGTCGTCTACAGAGTCCGCCACGTCGGAAACAACCTATGCAGCACTCGCGAGTGCCTGCGCTACGTAAGCGTTGAGCGAGATGCCTTCGCGGGCAGCTGCCATTGTCAGTTTTCGATGGAGCGAACTGGAAATTCTGACATTGAAACGCCCTGAATAGAATCGGTGACCGAGAGGTTCTGGGATCTTTTCGTTGGATGCTTCCATGTCCGCAAGAACTTCGGTGACAAGATCCCGGAGCTTGTGCTCCGCTTCCGACGAGCTGTCAGCCACCCATGACAGTGAGGGAAACTCAAGCACGGTCGCTACAAATTCCTGATCAGGTTCAGACCAAAAAACCTGGTAGGTAAACTTTTCGGCGGTGTAGGTCATTTTTTGTCCTTAATTTTCAACACCAGCATGGTACCACTGACAGTACCACTTTGGTATATGGATAAATTGGGCAATCAGCTACGAATTCCCTCCAGGCACCCTCCCAACCCCACCCAATCTGCTACACTTAGCAAAACGAAATTCGGGAGCTTGGTGTGCAGTACTTTTTCACCGTCCACGGCCGTAGAGATATCAATGCGTATGACTCTGATGAGGAGATGCAGGCTGCCTTTGACCGCGTCGGGCGCTTCAATCAGAAGCTCCAGGACGAAGGTCACTGGGTAATGGCCGGCGGGCTGGTCCCGCCGGAACAGGCCATGACGGTGCTGCCGGATGGCTCGCACAACAATATGCCGTACTACAACGCGATGACGTTCCCGTCGGGCTTTTGGATCGTCGATGTCGAGAACGAGCATGAAGCCATCAACTTGGCTCATGAAGCTGCAGCGGCGTGCGCACAGGCCGTCGAAATGCGCGCCATCGCCGACTAGGGCCGAGCCGACTAGAACCGAGCCGACCAAGCCCGGGGCCGACTAACTCACCGCAGCCCATGCACCCGACGCATGATGGTCAGCATCGCCTGCGTTGGGATGCGGCGCATAAAGGGCACTGCCACGCTTGCCGACGATCCCCGCGCCACCAGCGGCAATGGTCTCTCGGCAGCCACTTCGCGCATGACCAGCTCCGCAATCTTGGACGCGGGAATGCCACTTTCCTCATTGGCATTCAGCCGCGTCAGCATGCGGTGTAGGTCGGCGGCATAGACGGAGTCGTCATCGCTATACGTCGTTCGACGTGCCGAAATACCAGTGTTGATAGCACCGGGTTCAACAACGGTTACGCCGATACCGAACTGTGCGACCTCGCCACGCATGGCCAGGCCAAAGCCGCGGATGGCAGCCTTGGTTGCCACATAGGAGGAGCGGTAGGAAAGCGGCAGCCCACCCAGCATCGAGCCAATCATCACAATGCGGCCACGACCAGCAGCGCGCATGCCGGGCAGAAGCTGCTGTAACAATTCCACCTGCCCTAAAACATTGACCTGGAAGAGACGCCCCAGCGCCTCGCGGGGCAGCTCTTCGAAAGCGCCCGATTGACTCTCCCCGGCGTTGGCCACGACGACGTCGTACGGCCCACCGGCGACCACCGCGGCGATATCGTCCGCGCTGGACATATCGAGCGCCACCATCTGCACACCCTCAGGGTGTGGTGCCTCAGTGCCCCTGCGGGAAGTGCCAATGACCTCGAATCCGGCCTTAACCAGCGCCTCTGCGCACGCCCAACCAATGCCGGAGGAGGCACCGGTCACCAGTGCGCGGCCACCAGCTTGGCCGCCACCGCAGACGTCAGGCAGCTTTGGTCCGTGGGAGAACTCTTTAACAGCGCTGGTCAGGCCACTAATCATTGAGCCTGCACCGCCTCGATGGTCATGCCGCCGGCGCGGAGACGGCGAGACAGGGCGTCGCCAAGCGCGACCGTAGGAGTGAGCACGCCGGTGGTGTCCGGCAGATCGTCGTGAGCCAGTGCGAGGGCGGCGGAGGAAATCATCATGGCGGTGCCTTCGTAACCTGGGTCTTCCTCGAGCGACACCGTGGAACGCCAGTGGATGCCGGAGGTATCCACGGTGTAGGCCTCGATGGTGAAGCGGCCTTCGGCGCGGGATTCGGCGCTCGGGCCCTCGCCCGGCTTCGGCAGTTTCTTATCAATGAACTTCGCCGTCGGCGCAAAACCCATCGCCGCCAGAGCCAGCTTCGCGCCGAATGCGAAGCCAAATGCGCGCACAAAACCCTTCAGACCACGTCCGACATTGAGCAGCTCGCGGTAGCGGAAAGAATCGCCGTAGTTATTTAGGTATGCCGAGCGCTGCACAATGCGGGTGTTGTAGGGCGCCATGAAGAAAGGTGCGCGCCAGCGGCGGCGGAACCGCGCCGGGCGCAGATCCTCGCCGAATGTGCCCTGATCAGGGCCGGGCTCAGCCAGCGCGTAGCGGTCAGCGACGATACGGCGCAGCGCAGGATTCTTCTTGGCCTGCTCAATCTGGTAGCGAACCGAATCGATGGTGCCGCCGGACAGACCACCCTTGACGTGCTTGAACAGCAACGTGGTCTCACCGAGTTTTGTGTGAGCAGCCTCGTGCAACTCGCGGATGGCGACATCGGAGGGAATCGAATCGAAACCGCAGGAGTGGACAATCTTTGCGCCAGTTTCCTGCGCTACCTGGTGGTTGTTGGCAATTGAATCGTGGACAAACAGCACTTCACCACACAGATCGACATAGTGAGTGCCGGCCTTGGCGCACTCGGCAACCAGCGTGGAGCCGTACTTCGCGTATGGCCCCACCACGGTCAACACCACCTTCGTGCTGCCCGCGAGCCGTGCCAGCGCCTGCTGGTCGGTGGCATCCGCAACAATGACTGGCCAGTCCGATACGCCTGCGTTCTCGGCGACGTCGGCAAGCTTGGCGGCGTTCCTACCAGCAAGCGCTACACGCGTGTCACCTGCGTGTTCGGCAAGGTATTCGACAATCAGACGGCCCACGAAGCCCGTGGCTCCGTAGACGACAATATCGTGGTCGCGATCAGTGTTAGCGGCGGACGATTGCGTGGCAGGAGTACTCATGTGTACGAAACTAATAAATGAAAGCTCCGCCCGCGCGAAAATGGAAAAGGTTTTCCACATTTAGCGCGAGCGCTAACGTAGAAATAGTGACTAGCGCAAACGAAAACTCCGAACAGATTGCCGAAGGACTACGGCCAGGCGAGCCCGGATTCCGCCGCGCGCTCATCGCCGTGCTCTTCGCCGGACTGGCGTCGTTCCAAGCGCTCTACGCCACCCAGGCGTTGTTGCCCACGCTTTCCGACGAACTGTCGGTCGACCCAGCCACTGCCGCGCTAACGGTATCGGCCACGACAGGTGGTTTGGCGTGTGCGATTATTCCGGTGTCTATTCTCTCGGAACGCTTTGGGCGTCGACGAGTAATTGTCATCAGTGCGCTGGTGGCCACGCTGTTGGGGCTGGTGGTGGCAATCGCGCCGGGCATTGGCTCGATTATTGCGTTGCGGTTGCTACAGGGAATAGTCATCGCCGGTGTACCAGCGGTGGCCATGGCTTATGTCAGTGAGGAGGTCCACGCGGATCACGTCAGTCGCGTCATGGGCCTCTATATCTCCGGCACCACTGTCGGCGGATTGCTCGGCCGTATCATTCCCTCGATTGTGCTGGAGTTCGCCTCCTGGCGTGTGGCCATTGCGGTATCGGCCTCGGTCGCATTCATCTTTGCCATCCTGACCTGGTACTTCTTGCCACAGCAGCGCAGGTTCCGCCCGAAGGAACTCTCGTTTGCCGGGGAGGGCCAGGCTATTTCCCGTCACATGCGAGATCCACGGATTCTCGCGCTGTGTGCTCTGGCGTTCCTGTTTATGGGATCGTTTGTCTCCCTGTACAACTACCTGGGCTTCCGACTTGGCGATAAGTTTGGACTCTCGCCGGCACTGGCAGGGTTCGTCTTTATCCTGTACCTGTCGGGCACGTGGTCGTCGGCACGCGCAGGCGTGTGGGCGAAGACGGTGAGCCGTCGTCGCCTCATCGCGATTGCGACGGTCGCGGCGTGCGCGGGGCTCGGCCTGGCATTACTGCCGTGGTTGCCCGCGCTGATTATCGGCGTGCTGATTTTCACGGCATCGTTTTTCGTGGCGCACTCGCTGTCGTCGTCCGGTGTGGGGCTGGTCGCACAGCGCGACCGCGCCGAGGCATCCTCGATGTACCTGTTTAGCTACTATGCCGGTTCCTCCATTGTCGGTTGGGTATCCGGCATGGTCTTCGGCCGCTTTGAATGGGCGGGTCTGATTCCGTGGTTGGCAGCACTGTCCTTTATCGCGGGCGCATGTGCCGTGGCGGGGCTGAAGCCACGGGAAAAGGCGCGGCAGTAGTGCACGGAATAGTGCATTTAGAGTGGCGCGACTCGGCCCTTAATGTAAAAAATCGCCATTTTTTACATTAAGGGCCTCTTTTTGGTGCAATACTTGTAAAGAATGGCAGGAAAGCGAGATTGCGCCATGAAGCACTACCCGTTGAAGCGGATTTTTCACATGTCTGCGCACGAAGCGAATAGGGAAGTCGAGCGAACATACCTATTGCGCACTGAATCGCCATCGACGATTCAGTGGAGCTTCCAGGTCGGGCAGTGGCCTCTCTTTTGCTGTATCACCAGTGATCTGGCGGCCAAAGTTGAAAAAATCCTTGCCCAGGAATTGCAGATTTCGCACTTGTGGGCTGGACTGCCTGGTGCTGCGCGGAGTCACTATCTTTTTAACCTGCTCTTGGCTGAAGTGGTTGCCACTAATGAGATTGAGGGGATTCACTCCACTCGGCGAGAAGTTGCGGAAGCTTTGGAAAACACTGCTGGTGCAAAGCACAAGCGTTTCCAGGAATTCAGTCAGCTCTACTTTCAGCTGGCCAATGAGGAAAAAATTGAATTTCCCGGCACTTTGGTGGAGCTGCGGCAGCAGTACGATCAGCTCTTAGGCGAAGAAGTCTCGGCAGAAAATGCCCTGGATGGTGAACTATTTCGAGCGTCGGCCGTGACAATCACCGATGGGCAAACCCAGATTCACCGTGGCGTTGAATCTGAAGCAGCTATTCACCAGCTCTTGAGTGAGTTTCTTACCACCGTGAATTCTGAGTCAGGCAATCGACTGATTCGGATTTTGGCAAGCCACTTCATGTTTGAATACATCCATCCCTTTTATGACGGCAATGGCCGGATGGGGAGGTTCTTGCTCTCAGTGGCATTGCGGGAATCACTGTCGACGGCCACAGCGCTTACTCTGTCACGCCAGTTGGCTGACGATAAGGCGAAGTATTACAAGGCTTTCACCGTCGCAGAAGACCCGATGAACCGTGGCGAAGTTACTTTCTTTGTCAGCACTCTGGCCGATGTACTGCTGGATGCACAGCAGTATCTTTTGGAAGAACTGCAAGTCAAAAACGAGCAGTTTAAGAAGATTGACCAGCGCATTTCAGAGTTGGCCGAGACATCGGGGAGCATCTTTTCCACGCCACTGACAGAGAACGAAATTTCGACGCTGTTCGTCCTAGCCCAGGTGCGCCTTTTTGGACCTGAATATGGGATTAACCAGGATCAGCTCGCCAGTGCATTGGGTAAGGAAAAGCGGACAGCGCGCAAGTATGTCCAGGGCTTAGAAGAAAGAGATTTGGTTACCGCGACCAGCCGTCGTCCGCTACGATTTCAGCTCACCCAGAGCGGTATGGACTTAATAGGCCTCTAGCTCGAGAGGTCTCGAGTCCGAGACCGCACGCGCCATCAGGCCGTGCCCAAACCGCTTACTTCTGGCCCACAATCAGCTCAGTGCCATTGGCCGACAGCGGTGCCTTACCAGCGGGCTTGCGGGACGGACCAGCGACAACCTCACCAGTGGCAATATCAAACTGCGAGCCGTGGTTCGGGCAAATCATTACGCCATCGGCGACCTCGGTGATTCGACCATTCTGGTGCGGGCACACGGTGGAGTATGCGGCGAACTTGCCCTTCTCCGGCTGGGTGATGACGTAGTTGCCAATCACCACGCCACCACCGACGGGGACGTCGGCGGCGGCTACCTTTTCCACAGCCGACTTCGGTGCACAGGCTGCAATCAACGCGCCGGCTGCCGTGGTGGCAGTACCCAGGAGGAAACGGCGACGAGAACAAGGGGAGACGTTAGTGCTCATGACGTTGAGATTACCTCTACTTCTGATATGACCGTTCACCAAAGATCGCTCGCCCAACGCGCACGGTGGTCGCGCCCTCGGCGATAGCATCACGATAGTCCCCGGACATGCCCATAGAGAGTTCATTCAGGCTAACACCATCGGGAAGATTCGGCACCAGGCTATCCCGCAGCTCACGCAGCTCCGCAAAAGTCTCCCGCACATTCGGGTCACCCTGCGCCGCAATAGTCATAAACCCTCGCAGACGCAAGTTCGGGTACTCGCTGTCAGTACCAAACATGCTGACAAATTCCGCCGCATGGTTGGGAGCCAGACCGGACTTCTGCGGCTCGCGGGAGACATTGACCTGAATCAGCACATCCAGCGTGCGGTCACTATCGGCCAACCGCCGCTGCAGCGCCGCGGCCACCTTCGGGCGATCCAGTGCCTGGAACTCGTCGGCGCAATTGACCAGGTGTCCGGCCTTGTTGGTCTGCAGCGGACCAATGATGGTCAAATGCGGTGCCTTCTCACCAAAGGCTTCCCGGAATGCTTCGGCCTTGGCCGATGCCTCCTGGACGCGGTTTTCACCAAGACCGGTGCAACCGGCTGCGGCGAGTTCCGGCCAGGCTTCCACCAGGGCGTCGGCAGGCACTGTTTTACTGACTGGCAGCAGGCGGACCTCGGAGGGTTGGCGCCCTGCTCGTCGACAAGCATCGTCGATCTCAGAGCGAACCTTGCGATAATTTTCGGCGAACATACTTCCTAGTCTAAGGCCTGAATAGGGTGAGCAGTGCGGTAGTGTCGAAGACATGCTAATGGACAGACTCTCGACGCTTTCCGCTCTACAGCGGCGGATTTTAGCAATGGTATTTGGGCTGGTGTCGCTGGTCGTTGTCATCGACTTCATCTATCTTGCGGCAACTGCCTACATGATGGACCTCGAGGTCTTCCAGGACGCCGGCTGGGCCTTCCGACGTGGCCAGGATCTCTACTCCGCGGAGTTTCCCACGCGCTCGGGTTTCCGCTTCATCTACCCACCATTTGCAGCATTGCTGTTTTACCCCCTGACCTGGGCGGGGCCGGTCACGTTGCAGATCATTTGGACGGTCGCGACCGTGGCGGCGGTGTGGGCGATGCTGTGGATGGTCTTCACCAGGCTCGCCTCCGAGCGCCCGAAGCTGCTGGCCACCTGCCTGCTCGGTGTTGTGCTGCTGCTGGACCCGCTGCGCGCCAACGTGCTTTTCGGCCAGATCAACGTTTTCTTGGCGCTCCTGGTGGTCTCCGATGTGCTGGGCTTTTTGCCGAAGAAACTGCGGGGCTTAGGCGTTGGTGTCGCAGCTGGCATCAAGATCACCCCGGCGGCATACGCGCTGGTGTTCCTGATGCGCCGTGACTTCGTCGCCGTGGCCAAGAGCTTCGGCTGGTTCCTGGTGACCGTCGCCCTCGGCTTCGCGGTGCGTTTCCAAGAGTCCATTTACTTCTGGACCGACGAGTTCTTCGCCGGCAATCGCGGCGGCGCCCCAACGTACGAGGCCAACCAGGCATTCAGTGGTCTGCTCGCCCGCGCCGGGCTGGAGGGCACCGCGCTGGACATCGGCATTTACGGTTTCTTCCTCTTCGGCGCCATCGCCGCGGCCTTCGTGGCGTGGATTTACCACCGCAACGGCTACGATGTCGCAGCTCTCGGCTTCGTCGCGCTGGCTGTCAGCTTCGCCGGGCCCTACGCGGTCAGCCATCACTGGTCGATTGTCATGGTCTTCGTACCGCTGGTGCTCTACGTCCGCGAGACGTGGCACTTGATTGCCGGTGCACTGTTCATGATCGCCAACTGGTGGGCACCGTACAAGGTCTTCGTGGGCAATGACTTCGGTCGCGCTGCCAACGTGGGGCAGTGGTTCTACGGCAACATGCAGGGAGTCATGGGTGGCGTGCTCTTCTTCACCTGCCTGGGCTACGCAATCTACCTCTGGCGCAATCCAAGTCGCGTTCGGGCGACGGTGAACGCTTAACGACGTCGCTTCGTTCTCGCAGTAGCCTGCTCCTCCCACGGGTTCTCCGGCCACGGATGCTTGGGGTAGCGGCCCCGCATCTCGGAGCGAACCTGCGCGTAGGCACCATTCCAGAAACTTTCTAAATCCTGAGTGACCGCAAGCGGTCGCTGAGCCGGTGACAGCAAATGCATTGTCACCGGCTTTTCCAGTACCTGCGGAGTCTCCGCCAGGCCAAAGCACTCCTGTAGCTTCACAGCCAGCACAATCTGTGCCTCTGGGGCAGTTGGATCCTCCGGGTACTCCAGGCGAATTTTGGAGCCAGACGGCACCTCTAGGCGCTCTGGCACCAGGGAATCGAAGTCTGCGGCAGCTGGCCAGGGCAACAGGCGACGCAAGTGCTCCGCATCCAATTTCGGCGGGGTCGGGGAATCCAACTCGCCGGCGAAGAGGATATCGGCCGCAGCTGCTAAGCCGGCAGGGGAGACATCTGGCCACGGGTCACCGCGATGAGTGTGAAGAAAAGCCATGCGACGACGCAGGTTTTCGGTATCACGGTTGAGGTTGAAGTCGGCGTCGGCAAGCCATGCGGAGTTCGCAGCGATGCATTGTTCAGACGTGGGGGAGACCTGGCGGGAGGCAAGTTCGATGGCGCCGAGCATGTCGCGCTCGCGGGCGCGGACGCGACCCGACTCCACCTGCGCGGATGTCTCTGTGTGCGCCAGGTGTCCGGCGGCGAGCATGGCAATCTCAAGGTCAATGGCCTCGCCTGCGCGAACCAGTGCGCGCCCGTGCGAGAGCCGCGAGATATCGGAGGCGGCAATCCATTCGTGTCCGCGCAAGTCTAAGCTGCGGGCCAGCTCGGCGGCGGTACCACCGGTGAAGAGATACTCCTCAGATTTGGCGTTGCGGCGGCGCCCAATGAAATCCGGCCAGGCCAGCGCCGTGACCACCGCCGGAATATCTGAGGGCAACAGATCGACGCGCTCGACATCGGTGTCAATATCGACCTTGCGCACCAAGCGTGCCAGTCCGCGGGCATCGGTGAGCTTTTCCACGGCATTGGCCACGGCACCGGCGTGCTCCGGCAGCATCGCGGTGGCGGTCAGCAGTGCGCGACCCATGCGCGGATGCACCGGGAGCGTGGCCAGCGTGCGGCCGAGTTCCGTGATGTCACCCCTGTCATCAATAGCGCCCAGGCCTGCAAGAATGCGGTTAGCGGCCTCCGCGTGGTGAGCAGGTGGAGCGTCGAGAAGCTTTAGTCCCGCCATTCCCGGCGTACCCCACGCCGCGGTGTCAAGCATCGGCTGCGTCAGGTCGACGATTTCGATCTCCGGCGCAGGCCACGCGGAGAAGGAGGAGAATTCCGACTGCGATACGCAGCGCACCACAATGCCCGGGCCCTCACGGCCGGCACGACCCGCGCGCTGATTCGCCGACGACTGCGCGCACGAGCTGGTCACCAGACCTGAGAAGCCGCGCGCGACATCGAGACGAGGCCCGCGTGACAGGCAGGCGTCGACGACCGCGCGCACGCCCGGCACGGTCACCGAGGACTCCGCAATCGATGTCGACACAATCACGCGGCGAGTGTGTGCTTGACGACGAAACACGCGGTCCTGCTCCTCCGCTCTCTGCTGGCCGTGCAGCGTGAGCACCTCTACATCCGCCTGGTCAGAGATGTATCCGGCGCAGCGCTCTACCTCGCGGACGCCGGGGAGGAAGACCAGCACGTCGCCAGCGGATTCACTGAGCAGCGCGGTGGCCTGTGCTGCCACATGGCGCAGGAAGTCATCGGTAACACCGCGGGCATCAAGCCGCTGTGGGAACGGGGAGTAGCGAATATCCAGCGGATGAATCTGTGCCTCGGCCGCCACAATCGGAGCCGGCGTGGAATCGCCGAGTAGTGCCGCGAACTTCGGCGCATCCACCGTTGCCGACATAGCGACAAGCCGCAGGTCATCGCGGATATCTCGCAGGTCGCGCACCATGGCCAGCACAAGGTCGGTATCCAGGCCGTGCTCATGGACCTCGTCGAGGAGGACAGCGCTGGCATCGACATCGCCGTCGCGCAGCAGGCGGCGCAGTAGCACCCCGGGAGTCACAAACTCCACGCGAGTGGCAGCAGAGACCTTGGCATCGCCACGGACTGTGTAGCCGACCTCCTGGCCGAGCTTTGTTCCCGACAGCTGCGCGAGCCTCCGGGCAGCTGAGCGCACCGCCACACGCCGCGGGGCTGTGACCACAATCTTGCCGCCCAGCGCGTTGGCCACAGTTGGTGGAACCAGCGTGGTCTTGCCGGTACCCGGTGGGGCTTGCACTACTACGTCGGAGTTGCACACGGCGTCGTGAAGCGAGGAAAGCTTGGACGCAAAGGGGAGGCCAGCGCCGATGTTAGGCAGATTGAACTGAAATGCGGTGCTCATAGAACTGTGGGGACGGTGGGGGAAGGGGTAAAATCCCAGCATATGCAGGATTTATCTCGGTTTGGTTGGCTTTCGGTAGGCGCGGCGGTTGTCACCATCGCGCTGAAGTTTTGGGGCTATGTTCTGACAGGTTCTGTGGGTCTGCTTTCCGACGCCACGGAGTCGATTGTCAATCTTGTTGCGGCGCTTGCCGCGGTCATTGCCCTCAAGGTTATCGCGCGACCTGCAGACCGCGACCATGAGTTCGGCCACTCCAAGGCGGAGTACTTCTCCGCAGGGCTGGAAGGCGCCATGATTTTCGTGGCGGCGGCCTACATCATTTACGCCTCCATCGAGCGCCTGATTAATCCGCAGCCAATTGAGCAGATTGGGCTCGGTCTGATTGTGACCGTGGCGGCATCGGTGGTCAACGGTGTCGTCGCACTAATCCTGATTAAGGCCGGCCGTGAACATAAGTCCGTGGCGCTGACTGCGGACGGCAAGCATTTGATGACCGATGTGTGGACATCCGCCGGTGTGCTGGCCGGTGTGTTCCTAGTCTGGCTGACCGGTCAGTGGTGGCTCGACCCGGTGATTGCACTGGCAGTGGCCGTCAACATCCTGTTTACGGGCCGCAAGCTCATCCTCGACGCTGGTCATGGTCTGATGGACAAGGCCATGGAGGGTGAAGACCGCGAGGCAGTGGACCAGATTCTGAAGTCCCACCGCGATCGCAGCCGCGGCATTGATGTTCATGAGATTCGCACTCGCGTGTCTGGCCGCCAGCAGTTCATTGAGTTCCACGTGCTGGTGCCGGGCGCCTGGAGCGTGGAGCATGGCCATGATGTGCTCAGTGATATGGAAGATGAGCTGCGCGAGCGCTTCCCGGGTGTGCATATTTCCTCGCACCTAGAGCCCATTGAGGATGAGCGCGCGTACGGTGACGTACATCTATAGAGCGCTTCCAGAACCCGTGCCAGGAACTCTTGCGTGTTAGCCGCGGCGAGCGGTTCTTATGGTCGGCCAGTTAGCTGGCCTGACGGCGGGTTTGCGGGCTGGTTCCCGGACGAGTTCGTCGACTGCAAATGGCTCAAATGTGAGCCAAATTCGGCCAAACCCCTGAAAGTGATGAGGCTTACATCTTAAGATGTGCATACAAAATCATGCATCACCTAAGTCCACTTGAAGGAACTGCATAAATGACCTCCGAAGCCTCATCGACAGCAAAGAAGCCTACGAATATTCGCTTCTCGGCCAATAGCCCGAAGCAGCCGGATCCATGCCCGCGCCAGGACATCATTATCCCGGCCAATGACACAGTGCTCCTGCGTGGCACCATGTTCCGTCCGAAGGAGAACCCGGAGAACATCCCGAACGGTGTTATCACCGTCCACTCCGGCACTGGTGTGCCGCAGGGTTTCTACCACCGCTTTGCAGAAACCGTTGCGGAAAAGGGCTACGCGGTCATTACCTACGACTACCGCGGTATTGGTGAGTCCGGTCTGAAGACCGACGAGAACAACGAAGATATCCGCATGTCGGACTGGATTACCAAGGACATCCCGGGTGTCATCGAGTGGGCTAAGGAAACTTTCCCGGAGGGTCCGCACTTCGCTGTTGGTCACGCAGTCGGTGGCCACGGCATCATTTACGCAGGCTCTGAGGGCACCTATGACGCAGCAGCACTGATCAACTGCCGCGGCATGCGCATCACCAAGGTGCCGTCGCTGGCAGGTAAGCTGCGCGCCTTCTTTATCTTCAACATCCTGGGCCCAATCAGCGGCTTTATCACCGGTCACATTCCGGCGTCAGCATGGAATCTGTCTGTGGAGCCGCCAAATGGTGTCATGCGTCAGTGGGCACGGTGGGCTCGCAAGGAAGGCTACTTCTTCGACGACAACGAGTTTGATTTTGCCAACCGTTTCTCCAAGGCTCCGCAGCCGTTCCTGTCCATCCGCGTTCCGGATGATTACTGGACCGAGGAGTCCTCTGCGGATCTGATTACCAATGTCATGAGTTCAGCTGCCGTTATCGAAAAGCGTCAGGCGCGCCCGGCCGGCGGCAAGGGCGTAGGCTACGGTGGGTACTTCCGCTCCGGTCACGAAAAGGAGTGGGATGAGCTGCTGGAGTGGCTCCAGGCTCACAAGGGCTAATTAGGAGGAAGTAGTGGCGACTGCACAGGTCGATATCCCATTCGGCACCGTCGGCATCGCCACCTCCGCACGCGGGGTCGTTGAGGTCAATCTCTCCGGCCCCGTGCTTGACGACGAATCCCCCAGCGCCTCCTCCAAAGAAGCGCAAGCAGTAGCGGATTTGGCAGCGCAGCAGTTCCGTGAGTACTTTGCCGGACAGCGTCAGGAATTTGACCTGCCGCTGGACTGCGAACTTTTTAGCCAAGATTCTTTCCGCGCCCGCGCGCTCACCGCGCTGCGCGACGTGCCCTACGGCCAGCTGGTGACGTACGGCGAACTCGCTGAGATGGCCGGTTCGCCCCGGGCCGCCCGTGCCGCGGGCTCGGCTTGCTCCACCAATCCGCTGGGGATCATCATCCCATGTCACCGCGTGGTTCCAGCCAGCGGGGGAGTGGGTTCCTTCGGCGCCTACGCTGGCGGCCGAGAGATGAAACGGTGGCTTCTCCAACTCGAAGGTTGCCTGCCGCTAACCTAAATGGAATGAACTCACATTCTCCACGCGATCAGTTCGCGACCGAATTCGAAGAGATCATCCGCAACCGTCGCGCCACGCGCGTCTACGCTGACGAACCGCTTGACGACGCCGACGTGCGCCGCCTGCTGGAGCTGTCCCTCGAAGCTCCCAGCGCGTTTAACATTCAGTCCCGTGCCATTGTGCGCATTGAGGACCCAGAGGTACGCCAGAAGGTAGTGGAAGCTGCTGGTGGCCAGAAGCAGGTTGCCAGCGCACCACTGCTGCTGGTGTTTATCGGTGAGCCGACTGGTTGGAAGCGCGGCATTCCACGTCTGGTTGAGGCCAATAAAGCCTCTGGTCTGTGGAATGAGGTGGCCGCCGCCGAGCGTTCCGCCACGATGACTAAGTTCCATGAGACGCGCGAAAAGAATGGACTCTCCCGCGAGTTCGCCATCCGTGATGCGATGATTGCCGCTTCCTTTGCCATGGTCACTGCCAGCGCCTTTGGCTGGGCCAGCTCGCCGATGACCGGTTTTGATGAGCAGGCGGTCAAGGAGGCTATTGGCGCCGGCGACACCGATGTGGCCGTCGCCCTGCTCTTGGCCATTGGTAAGCCGGGCGAATTCCCGGCTCACCCGGGCCGATTTGAGTTTGAGCAGCGGGCATTCACCGACCACTACGAGGGGTAAGCCGCCACACCTATAGCGCTAGTGCGACCTCCACGGCCTGGCGGATGGCGCGCTTGGCATCCAGCTACTGAAAGCGGCCCTGCTACACAATTTGCGCCTGGGGTAGTTAAAGGTTTACTTGGGGTAGTCAAAGGTGGGCTGAGATTAGAAAACCCGGATTTGAGCCGTTGGCTATGTAACGCTTAGAGCATGGTAATCAGGAAGCATTTTTTTTGGAACAACCATAACCTGCCTTAGTGCAGTTTCCTTTCTATTCTCACAAGCTGCCGAAGCGGCACCAATAAATAATGAGACCACAGAAGTCGTAAAGGCAGCGGACAAGTTCAGCGAAGTCGAATTTAAAGACAGGAACGCTGGAGCGACAACTGGAACCCGTAGTGCAGGTGGAGGTACTTGGGCACCTGGAGGAATTGGAGCCCGAGTAACTCTCGGAGTCGGCGGGCAAGGGCTTGAGCTAGGGGAAGTACACATAACGTACTATCCGAGCCTCGACTGGAAAGTCGATAACATCTGTAACGTCGCATATGAGTTGACCTACTATGACGCTACTGGGAGCCGACAAGTAGTGAGTGAAGAACCGGGCGGTTGCCACCCAATCGCCGTGCCTTGGGGCCAGACCTTCAATATGGCTGGCGTTCAGACCCAGGACGGGAGCAAGACCTGCGGAAGAATTCAGCTAAAAGATGAAAATCAGTGGTCACCTTATACATGTGTCACTATGCATAAGTAAGGAGATTTACATGCTTTCGATAATCGCACTTATTGTCGGAATTATTTTCGCAAGTACCGTTATTGCGTTGCTGCGCTCTATGGACAAAAAGTTGGATGCGGTGCTGGAGCACCTACAGCGCTAGTGCGACCTCCACGGCCTGGCGGATGGCGCGCTTGGCATCCAGCTCAGCGGCAACATCAGCGCCACCGATGATGGTGACGTTGGAGTTGTCGCCGGTGACACTCTCGCGGTCTGCGCCGCCCAGGCAGTCCAGATTGGACTCCTGACCAGTACAGACAATGACGTTATCAACCGCGATGACCTGCGGCTTGTCCTCGATGGTGATGTGCAGGCCCTCGTCATCAATGCGCTTGTACGTCACGCCGGTGTATTTGTGCACACCGGCCTTTTTAATCTCCGCGCGGTGAACCCAACCGGTGGTCTTGCCCAGTCCCTTGCCGATTCGCGAGGTCTTGCGCTGCAGCAGGTGCACCTCGCGGTCAATCTCGAACTGTTCCGCAGTGCCGTTGATTGCACCCGGCTTGCCCAGGCCAGCACGTGCCTCGGCGGGGTCGGCGACACCCCAGGAATCCTTCCAGGCCTCGACGGTCTGATTCGGCTTGCGAGTGAGGAACTCACAGACGTCAATACCGATGCCACCAGCGCCGATGACGGCCACCTTCTTGCCGGCCTGCTTTGCCCCGGAGAGCAGCTCATCGTAGCGAATGACCTTTTCGTGGTCGATGCCGTCGATCTCAGGGATGCGCGGGGTAACGCCCGTGGCCACCACCACGTGATCGAATGTAGTCTTCAGCTCGTTGACGTCGGCACGCGTGCCCAGGTGAACTGGCACGTCGAGGACCTCCAGGCGGCGAGAGAAGTACTTCAGCGTCTCGGCGTAGTCCTCCTTGCCCGGAATCTTGGCAGCGAGGTTGAACTGGCCACCAATCTGGTCCGCGGCCTCGAAAACCTCCGGGCGGTGACCGCGCTCGGCGGCGGCCTCCGCGAAGGCGAGCCCCGCCACACCAGCGCCGATGACCGCGACGCGCTGGGCCTTATCCTTCGGCACGGGCACAGAGATCAGCTCAGTTTCGTAGGCCGCCTTCGGGTTGACCAGGCAGGTCGAGCGCTTGTTGGCAAACGTGTGGTCCAAGCAGGCCTGATTACAGGCAATACAGGTGTTGATCTGGTCGGCGCGACCGTCACCGGCCTTGATGGCGAAGTCCGGGTCAGCCAGCAGCGGGCGTGCCATGGAGATCAGGTCAGCGTTGCCATCGGCGAGGATCTTCTCCGCAACTTCGGGACGATTAATCCTGTTGGATGCGGTCACGGGGACGTCGACAAGCGAGCGGAGACGACCTGTCAGATTGGCGAATGCGGCGCGTGGCACGGACGTGACGATGGTCGGGATGCGTGCTTCGTGCCAGCCGATGCCGGTGTTGAAGACGTTGACGCCGGCTGCGACGAGACGCTGTGCGAGATCGGTGGTCTCGGACCATGTCTGACCGTCTTCGACCAGGTCAAGCAGGGAAATGCGGTACTGCAGGAGGAAGTCCTCGCCGACTTCCGCGCGGATGCGGCGCACGATTTCGATGGGCAGGCGCATGCGTGCCTCGGCACTGCCGCCCCAGTTATCCGAGCGGTGATTGGTGCGCTCGGCCAGGAACTGGTTGAGCAGGTAGCCCTCGGAACCCATGATCTCAATACCGTCATAACCAGCGCGTTTCGCTAGTTTGGCGGCGCGGACATAGGCGCGAATGGTGCGCTCGACGTCGAAACCGGTCAGGCGGTGAGCCTTGAACGGGCTGATCGGCGACTGACCGGTATCTGCGGAGCGCGCCAGCGGGCTGTAGCTGTAGCGACCGGCATGCAGGATCTGCAGCACGATGTGACTGCCGTGGGAATGCACGCGGTCAGTGACGCGGCGGTGATTGTCCGCCATGCGTGTCGACGCCATCATTGAACCGACCGGAGTGAGCCAACCTTCTACGTTGGGCGCATAACCGCCAGTGACAATGAGGCCCACGCCGCCTTCGGCGCGACGTCCCAGGTAGGCGGCCAGTTTTGGGATATCGCGGGTGCGATCTTCCAAGCCGGAGTGCATGGACCCCATGACGATACGATTGCGCAGGGTCAGCGGACCGACATCGAGGGGCGAGAGCAGATGCGGAAACTGTGGCTTGTCAGACATGTAACAAGTATCCCGGTTTTGGTGGCAATACATGCGCAAATTGGCAAAATTTCCAGCCAGTTCTAGGTAGGTTTCACGTGAAACTTCAGGTGTGAAGCATTTGTTGATTCTCGGCGGAGGAGTGCGGCATGTGACTACAGTCGTGGATATCAGTGCACGCACGTAGCAAGGAGTTGAGCCCTCATGACCTCTGAAACTTCCACAAGCGACAAAAAGGTTGCCGTCGTCACTGGCGCTTCCTCCGGTATCGGTGCCGCAACTGCCAAGCAGTTTGCCGAAGCTGGCTTCCGCGTTGTTCTCGGCGCACGCCGTGAGGACAGGCTCGAGGCTGTAGCGGAGGAAATTCGCGCAGCCGGTGGCGAGGCCACGGTCTACAAGGTCGATGTGACCTCGGACGATGATGTTGCAGCGCTGGCAGAGGCGGAGCCGCACGTGGACGTGCTGGTCAACAACGCCGGTGGCGCCTGGGGTATGGAGTCGGTGGAAGGTGCCATCGAGGAGAAGTGGCGCTGGATGTACGACGTCAACGTGCTGGGCACCCTGCGCGTTACTCGGGCACTGATGCCCGCGCTGAAATCCACTAGCGGCATTGTGCTCACCGTCGGCTCGATTGCGGGCCGCCAGGTCTACACCGGTGGTGCGGGCTACAACGCCGCCAAGCACGCCGAGCGCGCTCTGGTTGAGGTGCTGCGCCAGGAAGTCGCTGCTGATGGCGTGCGCGTCACCGAAATCGATCCGGGTCGCGTTCACACCGATTTCTCGCTCGTGCGTTTCGACGGCGACGAAGCCAAGGCAGCTGCTGTCTACGACGGAGTGGAGTCCCTGACCGCCGACGACATCGCTGACATCATCGTCTTTGCCGCCACCCGCCCACACCGCGTTAACATCGACTTTCTGCAGGTCACTCCAATCGACCAGGTTGGTGGAGCCAAGCCGAAGAAGTAGCTCGGCGCACACGCCGGGCAAAAACACTCATCCAAGCACAAAATCCGAATAAAGAGGAGCCGTACATGAGCATGGAAATTGCTGCCGATACCAAGATTGCCCTGGTCACAGGCGCAAGCCGCGGTATTGGACTGGCAGTGGCCAAGAATCTCTCCCGTGATCACCACGTCATTGTGGGCGCTACCAGTGCTGAATCTGCCGAGAAGGTGGCGTCGCAATTGCCGTCGGCAAGCGTATTCGTTGCGGACCTGGGCGATGCCGACGCGATGAACGCGGCAGTGACGGGACTTCTGGATGAGCTCGGTGAGCACGGGCTGGACGTGCTGGTGCACTCGGCGGGCGTGTACGTCGATGGCAATGTGGCGGATGTTTCACGTGCGGATTGGGCGCGCATTATGGACGTCAATGTCGTCGCCGTCGCCGATTTGACGCGTCAGCTGCTGCCGGCGCTGCGCAAGGCCTCCGGCACCCTGGTGACCATCAACTCGGGTTCCGGATTCCGCGCGTCAGCTGGAACTTCGCCGTATGCGGCATCGAAGTTTGCGCTGCGGGCCTTCACTGATGCGCTGCGTGAAGAGGAGCGCGGTGCCGTGCGTGTCAGCTCCGTGCACCCGGGGCGCGTCGATACGGATATGCAGGTTGATCTGCAGACGAATTGGCACCGCGATGAAGCCGATTGGCGTTACGACGGCTCGAAGTTTATGCGGCCGGAGTCGATTGCTGCGGCCGTTCGCCTGGCTGTCGATACCGGCCCTGATGCCAATGTGGATGAGATTCAGGTGCGGCCGCGAGTGTAAGTGCTTGAGATAGCAAAAAATGTGCCCACACGGCAGATGGCCGGTGGGCTCATTTTCTAATGCGCTTTTTTACTGAGCGTCCAGGTTCAGGCGCTCGTGCATTGCCTTGACCTCACGCGGAACAACCTTGCCGATGGCGTTGCGCGGCAGGGAGTCCACGAAGAAGACGCGGTCCGGCATGCAGTGCTCAGCCAGGTTCTCGCGGACGTACTCGCGCAGCATCTCACCGGTGAGGTTCTTGCCCGGCTCGCTGTCTTCGCGGACGACGTAAAGGTAGAGGTCAGCGAAGATTTCGTCGTTCTCATTGGTGCCGTGACAGTAGACATCGGCGATACCCGGCACTGGGCCGAGGATCTCCTCAATCTCGCGCGGGAAGATGTTCTCGCCGCCCTTGATCACCATGTCGTCGGAGCGACCGCAGACGTACAGGTAGCCGTCCTGGTCAATGCGGCCGAGGTCACCAATCTGGAACAGGCCGTCGACGGTGGTGAACTTGTCCTTCTTGTTCAGGTAGCCGATGAAGGAGAGCTCCTGCGCGGTGTGAATCATGCCGACCTCGCCTGGCTCGACCTCTTCGCCGTCGTCACCCAGGATGCGAACCTTGGCGCCAATAGCCGGGCGACCTGCGGATTCAGGGCGGGATGCGAGGTCCGGGCCGGATGCAATCGAGCACAGACCAGCCTCGGTGGAACCGTAGAAGTTGCAGATGACCGGGCCGAAGCGGTGGGTCAGTGCGGACACCAGCCAGCCTGGGATGGCGTTGCCCGAGGAGACGATGAAGCGGAACGGACCAATCTTGCGGTTCGGCTCCTCATCCAATGCGTCCTTAATCTGGCGCAGGAAGAAGGCGGCGGAAATCATGCCGTTTGCGCCGTACTTTTCGCACTGGTCGATGGCCTTCTTCGGGTCGAAGATGCGCATGGTGATAATGGTGGCGCCGGTGGCCAGACCAATCAGAACGTTTGCCCAGCCCCATGCGTGAAACATGGAAGCGGACTGGTGGATGACCATGTTGCGGCGCCACGGCACACGCTCGGCGATAGCACCGAGGGTTGCCGGAGTCTTCGGCTCGTTACGCAGAACGCCCTTCGGGATACCGGTGGTGCCGGAGGACATAATGATGATGCGGCCCTGCTCCGGCTTCGGCTTGAACTGAGTGGTCGACTTACGACCTTCCTCAATAAGGTCCTCCATGAACACGAAGTTCTTGGGCGCATTCTTGCGGGTCTCCGGGCTGGTCACAGAGGTAACGACGACGGTGACATCATCGATGTCCTCCGGCAGGTTGCCCAGGAACTCGTCATCGACGAACAGGAACTTGGTGTCGTTCTGGTCAATGATGCCGCGAATCTGGGTCGGGCCAGAACCAATGTTCATCAGCATAATTTCAGAGCCGATGAATGCCTTAATAGCCATTGGCAGGATGATGCCGCGACCGTTGCGTGCAATAACGCCGAAGCTGGACTTCTCGGTCATGCCGCGATCCATCATGGCGCGGGCAAGGGCCTGAGAGTTTTCCAGCAGCTGAGAGTAAGTCAGCTCGCCGTCATCGTCGACCAGGGCCAGGCGATCCGGGTAACGCAGAGCACCCATCGAAATCAGGCTGGCCACGGAGAACTTCAAGCGACGCAGGTAATCCAGCATTTGCGGGGCCTGCTTCGGAGTCATGTGCAGGGCACCGGTACGCAGCAGTGGCGCGACCGACTGGAAAATAGCCTTGACTTGGAGACCAAGTGGTACTTGTGGAGCCTTCATTTCAGCTGCCATGAGTGAGAATCCTCCGGGATGATGGACAATCAGATAAACGACGCTAGGCAACCGTTGTTACATCGTAAACATCAGTCACACTAGTGCGATTTTGCAACAACAGAACCTTAACAAACCCGCCGCAAATCAAGAAGTAGTTTTCATAAAGAAAACGCGCGGATACGCATTCATGCGCACCATGCTTGACGACGGCAGGCTCTGGATGTGTGCCCCAAAGGATACAGCGTTATCAAACGGTTATAAACCTGCCCCGAAGGGGCAATTATAACGAAATGATAACATCAGCGTAACGGAATCAACGTCTGATTTTGCATCGCTGTGGCTGCATAAGCGGGAACTTTGCTGATGCTTAGCCGATCTTAAATATATGAATTATTGGATAATCGCCCCCAGAAACTAGGGGAGAAAATTTCCCTGAAAAATTTCGCATTTCGCGCAGGTAATGGCGATAAATTGCTCGAATCGGGATGCGGCAAACGGTGCATTGGCATCGAGTTTGTCTGAAGGTGCCTCAAAATATTTGAATCGGGCGTTGCCCTAATTCAGGGTTACGACCGCCTAGTTCGCTAGTGGAAGTGCAGCTAGTGCTGCGTCGTCTTCAGGCCTGCAGGTATCGAGCCAACGATTGATGGCATCGTGCTCTGCCTGTGTGACCCACAGTTGGTACTTACGCTTGACGGCAACCTGCCGCGCCACATATTGGCAGCGGAACGGACTGTTGGACGGCAGCCATGTTGCCGCATCGCTGTCGCGCTTTTGCTGGTTGGCGGGGCCATCCACGGCCAAGAGGTTGAGCGGATCATTGGCGAAGTCCTGGCGAACTTCAGGTGGGAGCTGCTGAGCTCCCTTTTGCCAGGCATCGCTGAGGGCTACGACATGGTCAATCTGCACGGCCGAAGAGGTGTCTCGACCGCGCTGGAACTCAATGATGGCTCCGGTGTACGGGTCATTGAGCTGACCTGCGAGGACAACGCAATCGCGCGTGTTTGGCTTGTATGCCTTATTAATAAGGTCACGATTCAGAATATCGTTGCGAGTATCGCAGCCGTTATGTCCAAACTCCGTGGAGACATCGTCGCTCCAGCGCTGCCCGAACTGGTCGCGTGCATAGCCGGTCTTCGGGGCGCGTCCCTTGATCTCCAGTTCGTTCAATGCGCTGCGGGCGACGTCGACAAGCGCGGTCTGCGGCGGCTCGTCGGCGGCAGTGGGCGGCGCTGGCGGTGCTGGTGGTGCTGGCGCGTCAGGAGCGCCCGGCGTATCCGGCGTATCCGGTGTATCGGGTGTGTCCGGTGTGGTCGGCTGCTCGGGGGCGACCTGCGGCGTTGGCTGTGGCGGCTCAGTGTCGAAGAATGCGTCGGTCGCGTCCGGCGTGCAGCCGGTGATAAGTGCGAGCGAGCCGAGGGTGAGCACGAGGCCGCGAAGTGCGCGGAGTCTACGGGTGGCGAGCATGGAGACGATATAACCATATCGAATACATGTTCGTCTTTAGTGGGGGTAAAAGTTTGTAAAAAGTAGATGGGGGACAAAAGAGGTAGTGAAGCCCCAGTTTTGTCCATTTAGGTAGCTAGGTCTAGCTCCTTCGGGGGTAAATGGCGTCAATAAATACCTAGTTACGTATTGCGATACGCCTAGATGAAAGTGCATTGTTAAAACAGTTGGAAATATAGATAACCCGTGTCCCCCAATTGGCACAATGCACCTGTAAGGGGAAAAGCCATGACCCTGAATGAAACAACGACGACCACGCTGCCACGTGGCCACAAGCGGGAAGGTCTCTACAATCCTTCCCAGGAACACGACGCGTGCGGTGTTGCTTTTGTCGCGGACATTTACGGACGCCAGACCCACGACATCGTCGAAAAGGGTATTCAGGCGCTAGTCAACCTAGACCACCGCGGTGCGGCCGGTGCGGAGAAGAACACCGGCGACGGCGCCGGCATCCTGATTCAGGTGCCGGATGCGTACTACCGCGCCCAGCTGTCCCAAGAGGGCACTATCCTGCCGCCGGCAGGCACTTACGCCACCGGTATTGCCTTCCTACCGCAGCAGCGTATGGCCACCCTTGACGCCATCCGCGCTATCGAAGACATCTGTGCGGAAGAGGGCATTGAGATCCTGGCTTGGCGCGACGTGCCGATCAACGCTGCTGGTCTCGGCGAGATGGCACGCCAGGCAATGCCAGTGCTGCGCCAGATTTTTGTCACCGCCAAGAATCACGAAGGACGCCAGCTCAGTGGCATTGACTTGGACCGCAAGATGTTCTTCCTGCGCAAGCGCTGCGAGCGTGAGCTCGGTGACCAGGGTGCTGGCGAGGGCTCGGGCGGGGACACCGTCTACTTCCCGTCGCTGTCCAGCCGCACCATTGTGTACAAGGGCATGCTGACAACCCCGCAGCTGAAGGATTTCTACCTTGACCTACAGCAGAAGGAAGTCACTTCTGCGCTGGCCATCGTCCACTCCCGTTTCTCCACGAACACATTCCCGTCCTGGCCGCTGGCGCACCCGTACCGCTACGTCGCTCACAACGGTGAGATCAATACCGTGCGCGGCAACGAAAATTGGATGCGCGCTCGTGAATCCCTGATTCGCTCCGGAGCCCTGGGCAATATCGACCGCGCACTTCCGGTCTGTGACCCCAACGGTTCCGATACTGCGCGTTTCGACGAAGCCCTCGAGCTGCTGCATCTCGGTGGTCGCAGTCTCCCGCATGCGGTCATGATGATGGTTCCGCAGGCTTGGGAGCACGATGACACCCTGGACCCGAAGGTGCGAGCTTTTTATGAGTACCACGCGTGCCTCATGGAGCCGTGGGATGGCCCGGCGGCCATTTGCTTTACCGACGGTGAAGTCATCGGTGCCACCCTGGACCGCAATGGTCTGCGCCCAGGCCGCATCTGGGTCACCGACGAGGGCCTGGTTGTGATGGCCTCGGAGGCCGGTGTCCTGGATATTCCACCGGAGCAGATTGTGCAGCGCACTCGCGTGCAGCCGGGCCGGATGTTCCTGGTGGATATGAAGGCCGGTCGCATCATTGAAGATGAGGAGATCAAGTCCAAGCTGGCCGCCACGGGGCCGTATGAGCAGTGGGTCAGGGAGGGCCTGGTCGATATCGATGACCTGCCCCGCGAGCGCTATAAGTACATGCCGCACGTCCGCGCGGTCTTGCGTCAGCGCGTCTTCGGCATCACTGAAGAAGATGTGGATTTAATCATCCGCCCGATGGCACTGACAGGTGCCGAGGGGCTTGGCTCTATGGGCTCGGACACTCCGATTGCCGCACTGTCCAACCGTCCGCGGATGCTGTTCGACTTCTTCTCGCAGCGCTTTGCCCAGGTGACCAATCCGCCGCTGGACTCATTGCGTGAAAAGTCCATCACCAGCATGAACACGCTGCTGGGTGCAGAGAGCAACATCCTGGAGCCCACCGCTGATGCGGCACGTCGCATCCGGCTGTCGCACCCAATCCTGGATAACCATGACTTTGTCACGCTCTGCAAGGCCGGTAAGAACGAGGAATTCTCCGAGTTTCGCGCTGAGGTCATCTCAGGGTTGTACCCGGTGGCCCGCGGTGGCCGCGGCATGCGCAACGCCATTCGTCGTGTGCGCCGTGAGGTCTCTGAGGCCATCGACCGCGGTGCTCGATTGATTATTCTCTCCGACCGCGAGTCCAACGAGCGCTTCGCGCCGATTCCGTCTCTGCTGCTGACCTCTGCGGTGCATCACCATCTGGTGGAGGAGCGCACCCGTACCCGCGCCAGCCTCATTGTTGAGGCCGGTGACGCGCGCGAGGTCCACCATATGGCCATGCTGCTCGGCTTCGGTGCTGATGCCATTAACCCATACATGGCATTTGAAACCATCGATGAGCTGCGTATGAAGGACCAGCTCGGCGATCTCACGCTGGATGAGGCCTGCTCGAACTACTGTCACGCAGCCTCCAAGGGCGTGCTGAAGGTCATGTCCAAGATGGGTATTGCTTCCCTGCAGTCCTACCGCGGTGCACAGCTTGCCGACGCCGTCGGTCTGTCGCAGGAATTCTTGGATGAGTACTTCACCGGCGCGGTCTCCCCGCTGGAAGGCGTTGGCCTCGATGAGATTGCCGAGGACGTCGCCGCACGTCACCGCAGTGCATTCTTGCCTCGCCCGGAGGAGCAGGCACACCGTGAGCTCGATCTCGGCGGTGAGTACAAGTGGCGTCGCGAAGGCGAGTACCACCTGTTCAACCCGGAGACCATCTACACGCTGCAGCACGCCACCCGCACTGGTCAGTACGCCGTCTTCCGCGACTACACCAACAAGGTCGATGAGCAGACCAAGCAGCTGGCCACACTGCGCGGCATGTTGGAGTTCACCTCTGACCGCGAGCCCATCGATATCGATGAGGTCGAGCCGGTCTCTAGTATCGTCAAGCGTTTCTCCACCGGCGCGATGAGCTACGGCTCCATCTCCGCCGAGGCCCATGAGACGCTGGCGATTGCCATGAACCGCCTGGGAGGGATGTCCAACTCCGGTGAGGGCGGTGAGGATCCGGACCGCTTTGACATGGAGCCGAACGGTGATTGGAAGCGCTCTGCCATCAAGCAGGTCGCCTCTGGCCGCTTCGGTGTGACCAGCCATTACCTGTCCAACTGCACCGATATTCAAATCAAGATGGCGCAGGGTGCCAAGCCAGGTGAGGGCGGTCAGCTGCCGCCGAACAAGGTCTACCCGTGGATTGCCGAGGTGCGCATCACAACCCCTGGCGTGGGACTGATTTCCCCGCCACCGCACCACGACATCTACTCCATCGAGGACCTGGCGCAGCTCATCTACGACCTGAAGAACGCCAACCCGCGCGCTCGCATTCACGTCAAGCTCGTCTCTGAGCTCGGCGTGGGTACCGTCGCCGCTGGTGTCTCGAAGGCGCATGCCGACGTCGTCCTCATCTCCGGCCACGACGGTGGTACCGGTGCCTCCCCGCTGACCAGCCTCAAGCACGCAGGTGGGCCATGGGAGCTGGGACTGGCGGAGACGCAGCAGACGCTGATGCTCAACGGTTTGCGTGACCGAATCCGCGTGCAGTGCGATGGTCAGCTGAAGACCGGCCGCGATGTCATGATCGCTATGCTGCTCGGCGCTGAAGAATTCGGTTTTGCCACCGCACCGCTGGTGGTCGAGGGCTGCGTCATGATGCGCGTCTGCCATCTGGACACCTGCCCAGTTGGTGTCGCCACCCAGAACCCGAAGCTGCGGGAGAAGTTCACCGGCCGTGCCGAGCATGTGGTCAACTTCTTCACCTTCATCGCGCAACAGGTCCGCGAATACCTCGCTGAGCTGGGTTTCCGCACCATTGATGAGGCGGTCGGTCACGTTGAGTGCCTGACTCCGCGCAAGGATTTGAGTAACCTTCCGCGCGTCGCAAAGCTGAACCTGGATCGCATCCTTCATGTTGCTGAGAGCCCCTTCTTTGAGAATCAGGACTCCTACTGCACCAAGGAGCAGGATCATGGTTTGGCAGGTGCGTTGGATGAGCGTCTCATCGCGGAGGCGCAGCCGGCGCTGACCACGGCGCGCTCCAACGGTCTGGCGCCGACGCCGGTGTCGCTGCACCACGCGATTGGGAATGTGAATCGTTCGGTGGGCACGCGCCTGGGGTATGAGGTCACCAAAGTCGCAGGTCAGCAGGGGCTTGCCGACGATTCCATCGTCGTCAACCTGCTCGGTTCTGCCGGTAACTCGCTGGGTGCATTCCTGCCGGGTGGCGTGACCATCAAGCTGGAGGGCGATGCCAACGACTTTGTCGGCAAGGGCCTGTGTGGCGGCAAGATTGTGATGCGACCGTCGCGTTCGGCTCCGCCTACTGCCAACCTGGCCACCGACACGATTGCCGGCAATGTCATTGGTTTCGGTGCCACCAGCGGTGAGATTTATGTCCGCGGTACCGTCGGCGAGCGCTTCTGCGTTCGAAACTCCGGTGCCACGGCCGTTGTTGAGGGCATTGGTAACCACGGTTGTGAGTACATGACCGGTGGCCGCGTCGTGGTTGCTGGCCCGGTCGGTCACAACTTCGGTGCCGGTATGAGTGGTGGTATCGCCTACCTGCTGGATTCGGAGACCACGCGCGCAAATATCAACCCGGAGCTGGTTGACATTGTGCCGCTGGAGGACGAGGACATCGCCTGGCTGGAGGCCACGATGTCGAAGCACCGCAAGCTGACTGGTTCGCAGAGCCGTTTCCCGGCGGCCCAGTTCATCAAGATCATGCCGCGTGACTACGCCCGCATCCTCGATGTGGTCGCCCGCGCACAGGAAAACAACACGGATGTCAACGAGTCGATCATGGAGGCAGTAACCAATGGCTGATCCCAAGGGGTTCATGAAGTACCCACGCAAAGAGCCTGCTCACCGTCCGGTTCCGCTGCGTCTGATGGACTGGAAAGAGGTCTATGAGGAGGCCAGCCAGGAGCACCTGCAGCAGCAGGCCACACGCTGCATGGACTGCGGCGTGCCGTTCTGCCACGCGGCCTGCCCGCTGGGCAATATCATTCCGGAGTGGAATGATCTGGTGCGCCAAAACCGCTGGCACGAGGCCTTCGAGCGTCTGCACGCCACCAACAGCTTCCCGGAGTGGACGGGCCGCCTGTGCCCGGCACCGTGTGAGGGCGGCTGCGTGCTCGGCATCAACGATGATGCCGTGACTATTAAGAACATCGAGCTGGCCATCGTTGAACGCGGCTTCGAAGAGGGCTGGGTGCAGCCGATTGTTCCGACCTTCGATACCGGTCAGCACATTGCAGTTGTCGGTTCCGGTCCGGCAGGACTGGCCGCAGCCCAGCAGCTGACCCGCGCCGGGCATGATATCACGGTCTTCGAGCGCGATGACAAAATCGGCGGTCTGATGCGCTACGGCGTGCCGGATTACAAGATGGAGCAGCGCTTCCTCGACCGTCGCTTAGAGCAGATGGAAATCGAGGGCACCGAGTTCCGCACCAATATCTCGCCGACTGCCGCGGACCTCGCCGAGTACGATGCCGTTGTGCTGGCCACAGGAGCGTCGCTCGCCCGCGATCTGCCCGTCGACGGCCGCGATCTGAACGGCATCTACCAGGCCATGGAGTACCTGCCGGGCGCCAACCGCGTTGCCGCAGGTGAGCTCGACACGTCGCTCATCGATGCCAAGGGCAAGAAGGTCGTGGTCATCGGTGGTGGCGACACCGGTATCGACTGCTTTGGTACCGCACTTCGCCAGGGTGCCGCTTCTGTCACGCAGTTCGACATTCGTCCGCGCGCACCGAAGTCGCGTGCGGCTTCGACTCCGTGGCCGATGTATCCGCTGGTCTGGCGCGTGGCGACCGCTCACGAAGAGGGCGAGTACACCATCACCGGTTCCGAGCCACCGGAGGTCACCGAGGCGCTGGGACTGAACGCCCGCGTCACCGGTGAGACCCTGGGCAAGCGCGTGTTCAACGTCAACACCGTCTCCTTCCACGGCGAGGGCGGCCACGTCACCGGTCTTTCCGCCAACGAAGTTGAGGTTATCGACGGCAAGCGCGTGCCCATGGAGGACACCGATTTCGAACTCGATGCCGATCTTGTTCTCATCGCGCTGGGCTTCTCCGGGCCGGAGCGCGGTGGGCTGCCGCACGAGCTGGGGGTTCAGTTCAACGATCGCGGAGTGATGATGCGTGACGACGACTACCTCGCCGTGCGCAACGACATCGAGCAGAACTTCGACGGTCCGGTGTTCGTAGCCGGCGACAACGGCCGCGGTGCCAGCCTGATCGTGTGGGCAATCGCCGAAGGACGCGCCTGCGCCGAGGCCGTTGATCAGTACCTCATGGGTGAGTCCAACCTGCCGCGCGCAGTGGAACCGACCGACGCTCCGATTAAGTTGTAGCCGTTATTCAACCACCACGTCGCCGCGTGCTCCCATTTCGGCATGCACCATCTGGTGGTCAACGAAGCGGTACGTGCCCGGCTCCGGGAACTTGGCCTCAACATAACCGCCCTGTGCGGCACCGAGGTCAAGAGCTTGGGCACCGCCCACGCCGTCGTCAAGCAACAGCGCGCCTTCCTTGTACACGCGGTGGAACTGCGTGCCTACGATGTGGAAGCTCATGCCCTTATTCGGGCCTGCGGCCAGTAGCCAAAAACGCACCGTCTCACCTGCGCGAATGCGGATGGGGTGAGTGAGGTATTGGTCGGGATAGCCGTTGTACTTGTAGATGTCGGGGTCTTCAGCCATGACCTTGTCAGCATCGGGGCCGGCTTCGCCCCAATAGCTTTCGGACTGCACCAGCAGGACCTCGTGGTCGACTTCCGCGAGATTTGGCGGATCGATGATGACCGCGCCGTGCATACCGGCGGCGATGTGCATCGACATGGGCATAGTCGCGCAGTGGTACATCCAGATGCCCGCGCGGTCGGCACGGAAGCGGTACTCAAGCTTCTCACCAGGGGCGATGTCGCGCATCGGCTCATCCGGCGAGACAATGCCCGCGTGGAAGTCAATGGAGTGGCTCATTGTGCCGTCATTAATGAGCGTGACGACGAACTCGTCGCCCACCTTGCCGCGCAGAGTCGGCCCCAACGGTTTGCCGTTGTAGACCCAGTGCTGCTGTTCGACACCCGGGGCTGCGTACCCAGTAAATTCGCTGGCCCGCAAGGTGACGTGGTGAACCGTGGTGTCTTCGGCAGGCTCTAGCATCGGGTTGATGGTAGGGGAGTCCGGGCCGGGTTGCTCGCCAACCTTGCCGAGCGCGCCAGGCGTGGCGTGGTCAGCGTGGCTGCCGTGACCTGCAGGATCCGCGCCGGGCTGGGACTGTGGCTTTGCTTGGCGGGCGGTGTCGGAGTCTGCGCCACCGGACCCACCGGAGCCACCAGCGTTGACCGTGAGCGTCATGCCCATCTGGCGGTGTCCGGCAATGGTGCACCAACCGTCGATGTCACCGGGAACGACTGGCACTTCGATGGTGGCGGAGTCACCAGGGGATACACGGCCGGTGTCCTCGCCGGTGGCCAGGCGCAGGTCATGGACCTGGGAGTCGGCGTTGACCATGGTGATGACCAGGCGGTCACCGGGATTGGCCTCGATGACGTTCGGGGTATAGGTCATATCGCGGGCGGTCACGGTAACATCGACTGTCTCCCCAGTGGGTGCGACATCGCTGGCGGCCTCCGTGCTGGTTGCGCCAATGCCGCCGCCACCGCCACCGCTGAGTGCAACGCCCACGGTCACCACCAGCCCCAATACAGCCAGGGCAGCGGTGGTTTGAGCACCGAGGCGACGCGCGGTTGCCTGCAACTCGACCGGCTTCGGCGACGGCTCCTTGTTGGCCATTGCCTGTCGGCGTGCCTTCAATGCACCAATCTGTGCCTTTGCGGCACGGCCAACAAGTGGCAGGTAGGACACCAGCGCAAGGGAGACCAGCGCAGAGACCGCCACCTTAGTCCACGATGGCAGCGGCAACAGCCACAGAGCCAGGCCGATATTAATAGTCGCCCATCGGAACGCACCTGCGCGATCCAGTTCCTTCATGCCGGCGGAGACTGGGCCAGCTCCGCCGCCAATGGTGGACGGCAGAAGTTGGCTCATGACGCCGATGAGCAGCTGCGCACCAAAGCCGATGACCAGTGGCAGGGTGAGGGACGAGATGACGAAGCCGTCGTCAAGCGCCCGGAACGTGGCGACGATGAGTGCGCCGATTAACCAGACTACGGCGGCGGCGACGGACAGCGCGGGGTAGCTGAGGCGGTCGCGTGGGTCCTTGGCGACGGTGATGACGTTGTGCGCCCACGGGATGGCGGCGATGATCCAGCCGATGGCGATGATGCCGAGGCCGACCGAAGCGAGCCAGTTGATGCTGGTCAGAGCGCCAATTGTGGTAACGGCGATGCCTGTGAGCTGTACTGTCAGCGCCAGTGTAGGGCGGGAGTGCGACGACATCTGGGTGCGCCACAGTGCCGGAAACATGGTGATGAGCGTGCCACAGGCCGCGAGTCCGAGGAAGCCAATGAGGTTCACGGCTTCGTGGGCGAGCAGGAGGTCGTCGTGAAGCGCTTCGCCCTTCGGGGATGCGAGGATGGCGCCGAGTGCAGCGCCGATGGGGAGCAGGCATGCGGACGCGACGTAGTGCGCGACGGAGATGGCAAATGGTCGATCGCGCTTGGCCATCAGGTCGCGTCCGAGGGAGACCGCGTGCCACGCTACGGCGACGCCGACGACCGTTGCGCCGACGGTGGTCACTGGCCACCAATCGCCCAGCTTGCCGACGACCGTTGCGACAATGCCCGCGTTGAGCAGGTAAATCCTTGCCAGTTGAATGCGCCGGTCATCATCGGGCACGTCGATTTTCAGTAACTTCTCGGTGAAGTGGCGGCTCCAGACCAGGATGGAGTTGGTGACTGCGCCGAGAGTAAAGAGGTGTACCAGCAGCCAGCGGCCATCGGAGACGAATGGGTGGATGAGCGCGGCCACGATGATGGCGGCAAACCACCAGCGCACTGGCATGCCAGCCTTGCGATGCCAGGACATGCGGCGCTTCTTGCCCGGCTTTCCGGGCTTGGTGCCTGGTGCGGCGGACTGAGCAGGTTTAGCTGGTGAGTGAACGTTGGTGGTGGAGTCTGGATTCGGATCCGGATTCGAGTGTGGTGTGGCGCGCGACGACATGCATCTATAATACGCATAATGTATGCGCAATTAATATGGCGATTTTCGGATGAGTTTCGGCTGCGTGTGTAGGGCTCGGTTAGTTGGTCAGGTCTTCGCCGTCCTTGTAGGCCTGCCAAAACTGTTTGGTCTGCTCATTCCACACTACGTTGACGCCGTCGTTGGCGGCGCGAGTGGGGAGCTTGGCGGTTGTCACTGGGGTAGATGCGGCTCGTTGCAGTAGGTCACGAACCTCATTGAGGCCTAGCGTCGTGGCCGTCCCGTTGGTGAGGGCGCTGAAGAAGGCTTTGAATTCCTTCATGGAGCTAACCGAACCACTGCTGTCGATGATTCCCTCGCCGCGGTAGTAGTCCAGCAGAGCACCCATGATTTCCTGCTGGTGATAAATGCGTGCCAGGTCGCTGCCGCCAGCTTCTGTTTTGCGTGTGCGCACTTGGCGGACGACCTCTTGGCCGGAGAAGTGCTGAGTGGTCAGGTTGGGATTTTCATCATTGGGGTTGCGGACGATGCGTCCCTTGTCGTCCACGGGCAGGTCAGCGCCGTCGAGGCTGTCGATAATGGCGGCGGCGCCGTCGAAGGTGGTGGCAATGGTGCCATCAATGGGGATGCCGGATGCGGCCGTGATTGCCTGAGCTGCGCAACTCATTCCCGCCTGGGCAGCGCCCTCGCCCTTTTTATCAGTCACGGAAGCATACGAAAAAGCTGAATTGAGCTTGTCCTTTTCGTTGGTTTTAGCAGTGGCGTGATCACCTGTACATGGTGGTAAGTCAACAAGTGAGTCACGGGGGATGGAGACGATGTCAATCCATGAGGGATTGTGACGGATGCGCATCAAGGTGATGACATCAGAGCGTCGCCCTGCCATGGATGAACCCGCACCGTCGATGCCAAGAAGGAGAATGTTCTGCTGCTCGGAGGTGTTGCTATCGGCGACATTGTCGGATTGGTGTGAGCGCCCTGCGAATAGCAGTAATCCGGCGAAAAGGAGTGCCAGTACTACGAGCACCGCAATAGCGGTGAGAAGTGCGGCAGTAAAAGGCCGCCGGCTGATGAATGAGCCGGATTGTCTCGCAGGGGATTTTTGCATGTGCTTCAGTCTATCTTGTTAATTAATTATTCCTACGGTTTTTCTTTATAGCGGTATTTTTCGAAACCGAGTACTTATTCTTGTAAAAGTAATTAAAAACTAATGTCGGATAATCGTTAATGCGGGTCATCGCCATTAATTAATCCACATTTTCATAATAACGGTGTTAGCTTCGCCGGGGTCTAAGTGAACGAGTAGTTACCGATGACAAAACATGCTGTGACCAGGTACGACCTTTGGTTATTCATGGTGTCCAAATGGCTACCCGCAGCGAGGTGTGCAATTGTTTTATCCATGCTGTAAATGTCGATTAGTTGCCTTATATTTGACGCTCATGGACAAAAACTGTCCGTCAGTTAAATAGTGTTTTTCCGCAGTAAAAGGCTTACAACATGTTTATTCGAGATTGGCGAATGCTCGCCTGGGCAGTACTCGACGTCTTTGCCTGGTTAATTGCACTGGCTGCAGCAAACGGATTTACTCGAGGCGAACTGGTATCCCTTTCTGAGGTCGCAGGTACTAATTTTGCCGTTGTCGCGGCAGGAGCATTTGTGTTCTTACTGCTCGGCATCTTGTTTGGTGAATACACCAATCCTCAGCGCGTCTGGCCGGGCAGCCGTACCGAGGACATAATTCTCCTGGTAATGAGCATGGGCGCTGCCGCCACAGCGTCCGGCCTGGCTCAGGTACTCAAGACATTCCCAGAAATTGAGTGGCACGTTCCGTTTACTGGCGGTTGCGCAGCGGCACTCGTTAGCATTTTTGCCCGGACCATTGCGCGTTGGGTGAGCACTAACTTCGGCGCTCGTTCACGCGCTGAACGCCTGATTGTTCTGGGTGCTGGCCGTCGTGCGAAATACTTCATCAACAGTCTGGCGGACTCCGGTTCCTCCCGCGATAGTCAATTCCGCATCGTTGCGGTGGTGGACCCGGAAGAACATGCTGAGTACCGAATCACGCGTCTCCACGGTATGCGTGTCGTCCGCGGCATGGATCAGCTTGGTGATGTCGCATCGCGCACCATGGCAGAGTCGGTCATCATCGTTACCGATGAGCCACTGTCCACCGAGAGCATCAACATCCTCAACCACATCTGCGAGGAATCTCATCTGCGCCTTCTGGTTCTTCCTCCGGTAGAGGAGTACGCCCGTCACCGCGGTGCACGCACGACGGCGCAGATCCGCGAAGTCAACATCGCCGACCTCATCGGTCGACAGCCACTGCACCTGGATGAAACCAAGGTCGCATCTATCATCCGCGGAAAGAAGGTGCTGGTCACCGGCGCCGGCGGATCCATCGGCTCCGAAATCTGCCGCCAGGTACATCGCTTCAATCCCGCCGAGCTGATCATGCTCGATCGCGACGAGGGTGGTCTGCACGCCACGCAGCTGTCGCTGACTGGTACGGCGCTTCTCGACGGCTCCGATACCGTCCTGGCCGATATCCGTGACGCGGAAATGTTGACCCAAATCTTCCTCGACCGTAAGCCTGATGTGGTCTACCACGCAGCGGCGTTGAAGCACTTGCCGCTGCTGGAGAGTTACCCATCGGAGGCTGTGCAGACCAATGTCATCGGCACTCAGAATGTGCTGAACGCGGCAGCTGCAGCCGATGTCTCGACCGTTATCAATATCTCCACCGATAAGGCTGCTAACCCGATTTCGATTCTTGGTGAGTCCAAGCGGGCAGCTGAGCGCCTGACCGCGCATATGGGTCAGAATCATGATGGTGTCTGGGCATCGGTTCGTTTCGGTAACGTCTTCGGCTCTCGTGGCTCTGTGATTACTACCTTCCAGCGTCAGATTGAATAGGGTGGCCCGGTCACGGTTACGCATCCGGATGTTCAGCGCTACTTCATGACCATCCCGGAGGCCTCGCAGCTGGTGCTGCAGGCAACCGTGGTTGCCGAATCCGGCGAGACATTGGTGCTGGAAATGGGTGAGCCGGTCAAGATTGCCGACCTGGCAAAGAAGCTCATCGATCTCAATGATGCCGATGTGGAGATTACATATACCGGTCTGCGTGAAGGCGAGAAGATTTCTGAGGATCTCGTTGATGATCGCGAGGATGCCAAGGTTGGTGACCGTCACCCGATGATTACCGAGGTGCGAGTGGTGCCCGAACCACTGGATTCACAGATTGCATACTGCACGCATGACCACGACGCAGCACGACGTTGGCTGGCCGAGCACGGCGGTTCCTTCGACAACTGCGATGCATGGGAGACCAACAAAGAGCTTCAGGGGGCAGTCGGGGCTGCAGTGGCCGGCTCACACCACCAGTAGTTGAAATAACCAAAAACTAGGATGAGCTTTTACCGTGACTGAAATTAGCTCCACGAGGCCCGGGAAAACTGGCCAGATGAAGCGCAGAATCGGCACGATTGCGACAATTTCGGCGGCCTCAGCGCTAGCCGCAGTTGTCGCTTTTGTGGTCAGTATTCTCTCTGCGCGTGTGCTGGGCCCCACCGGCCGTGGTGAAGTCGCCACAGTCCTGCAATTTGCCTATATCGTGGCACCTTTCGTGGGCTTTGGCGCTGACCGTTTGCTGCTTCGCCGTGATGACCACAATTACGGATACATCCCCAGCGGTCTTGCCATGACTATCGTCGCACTGGTCGCTTGCGTCATCGCAGGTGTGATCTACGGGCCATGGACGGCGATGGCGGGCATCGTCGCTCTAGTCACCGTGTCCTTTTCGATGGTCCGGGCAATGGCCATTAGCCGTGGCCGTATCTCCTTCTTCGTCGCAGTATTTATCGGCTTTCAGGGCTCGGTGCTGTTAATCAGTACTGCGCTCTACTTCCTCGGTGTCGAGGATTGGCGCTGGTGGGCAGCTGCCTACATCTTCCCAGCACTACCGCTGGCCGCCTGGTCGCTGGCGAAGTCTCGAATGCATACCGACGCCAAGGTCGGCGGCATCGCGGAGACCGCCCGAGCCAATGCGCCTTTTATCGCCTCTGGTCTCGGCCCACTGGCAACAACTCGCTTGGGTCGTGTCCTCCTGCCGGCATTGGCGTCACCAGCATCGCTGGGCCTTTTCGTGGTTGTGGCAACGGCCACCGAGCCGCTGTACTGGGTCGCACAATCCGTTGCCGACCAGCGCACCAGTGAGGAACGCGGCCGCGAACTCACGGCCTCTCGAATTCTGCGTCACCTCGGAGTAGTCACCCTCGCCTACAGCGTGCTCGGCGCCGTCGGTGGTGTGGTGCTCTACTTCCTCATCGAGCCAATTTTTGGCCAGGAATTCGAGCCAGCCAAGGAATTGGTGCTGCCACTGACCATCGCGGCAGTCATTCTCGGCTGCTACCGCCACCTGTGCGGCGAAATTCTCGGCAGCGATAACCCCCGCCGCATCGGCGGTGTTGAGCTGGCCTCCGCCGTTATTGCCGTCATCTTCTATCCCATCGGCATTCTGCTTGGCGACGCCCTGGGACTCGCCTGGACCAGCGCAGTCGTTTACCTCGCCGCGGCAATCGTCGCCGCAATCGTGCTGCTTCGCCCAAGTAATAACGCGGCAACCACCGTAAGCACCAGCTCCAACGAATCCACCACAACAGAACAACTCCCCGTTAGCCCAGTCGAGGAAGCTTAAGTAACCACAATGCGTATTACCTACATCCACCAGCACTTTGTTCTCCCCGGCGAACCGGGAGGTTCACGCCCCTACGAGTTCGCCCGTCGCATGGCCGCAGCCGGCCACGAGGTCACGATGATCTGCGGTCGAGATGAAGCCATGGACAAAACCGTTGATGGCATCCATGTGCGTCGTCTAGCGATTCCATACCGCAATGAGATGTCGAAGCGCGAGCGCATCGGCAGTTTCCTGAACTTCCTCATGCGCGCCTCCGTGGTGGCGGCGCGTGTGCCTGCCGACGTCATTTACGCTTCTTCGACCCCGCTGACTGTGGCGGTGCCGGGCATTGTGGCGAAGTTGACCCAGCGCGCCCCGCTGGTAGCTGAGATTCGTGACCTGTGGCCGGAGGTGCCCATCAAGCTGGGATACCTCAACAATCCGGTGGCGATTTTCCTGGCTAAGCAGCTGGAAAAGGCATTCTATGCAGCATCGACTGAGGTCGTGGCACTGTCGCCGTCGATGGCCGATGGTGTCAAAGATGTCGCACCGAATAAGCGTGTGACCGTGATTCCGAACGCGTCCGATTTTGAGCGCTTCGATGTTCCGGCCGACCAGCGTGCGGTGTTCCGCGACGAGCAGGGCTGGGGCGATGACGTTGTAGCGGTCTACGCCGGTGGTTTCGGTATGTCCTACCAGCTGGAATGGATTGTCGATCTGGCCGCACAGCTGCGTCGTAATGGTGTGGACAATGTGCGCTTTGTGCTGCTGGGGCAGGGAAGTGACTCCGAGGCGCTCTATCAGCGCGCCAAGGACGCTGGCCTTGATGCCGATGCCATGTTCCTGGGCCGTCAGCCGAAGGAGGATGTCGCCAAGTTTGTCTCTGCGGCAGATGTGGCGCTGTCCCCGCTGCGCGATGATCCCTGCTTGGAGGGCAACTCCCTGAACAAGGTCTTTGATGCCATGGCTGCGTCAAGGCCAGTGGTGTTCAACCACGGTGGCTGGTTGGAAGAGGCCGCCACCGACCACAACTCCGGTTGGCGTCTGCCGCGCGATATTCCGGCGGCGGCCAAGCGATTTGCCGAAATCATCTCCGACCGCGACGAACTGCGTGCAGCGGGTCAGCGTAACCGCCAACTCGGCGAGGAGCGATTCGCCCGCGACAGCCTGTACAACCAGCTCATTGAGGTGCTGGACCGTGTCCGAAAGGCGAGGAAGTAAATGACCAACAACGAACGAATTTTCCTTTCAGTCGCAACCGTCACCGAGCTGGAAGAACAGGCGCTAGTTCGTGCGCTGCACTCCGGTTGGGTCGCGCCACTTGGCCCCGAGGTCGATGCCTTTGAGGCTGAGATCGCGGAGCGCTGCGGGGTGGATCACGCGCTAGCACTGTCCTCCGGTACGGCGGGTCTGCACCTGGCGCTGCTGGCGCTTGGCATCGGCGAGGGTGACTACGTCCCCGTGTCGACCATGACATTTGCGGCCACCACCAATGCCATCGCCTACGTTGGGGCCACGCCGGTATTTGTTGATGCCGGCAAGGACGGCAATATTGATCCGGAGTTGCTGCTCCGCACCGTCGATAAGCTCCTTGCCGAGGGCAAGCGTGTGCCCGCAGTCATCGTCGTGGACCTGTTCGGGCGGTGTGCCGATTACCCGGCGTTTGCTCCGCGCTTAAAGGAGCTCGGCATCGCGCTGATTGAAGATGCCGCTGAGGCGCTCGGCGCGTCCGTTGACGGCAAACCCGCTGGTAGCTTTGGGCGAGCAGCGGCGCTGTCGTTTAACGGCAACAAGATTATGACGACCTCCGGTGGCGGCATGCTGCTGTCCGACGACGCCGACCTGATTGCCCGCGCGCGGTACCTGTCCACGCAGGCGCGCCAGCCGGTCGCGTGGTACGAGCACACCGAAATCGGCTACAACTACCGCCTGTCCAACCTGCTCGCCGCGCTGGGGCGCGCGCAGCACTCGCGACTCGACGACATGATCGCTCGACGGCGCGAGATTCGCGACGCGTACATTGAGTTGCTCGCCACGCTTGACGACGACGCCCCTGGTCACGGTACCCGCCTGCTGTCCGACTCCGATGATCGTTTCACCGAAAACTGCTGGTTGACCTCCATTGTGCTGCCACAGAAGGCCGTGGATGAGGGCGTGCTGAGCCCGGATAGCGTCATTGCGGCGCTTGGCGAGGCGAACATTGAGGCTCGTCACCTGTGGAAGCCGATGCACCTGCAGCCGGTGTACGAGGGCTCGCTTGCCACCATCAATGGCACTGCTGAGAATCTCTTCTCCCGCGGGGTTACTCTTCCAAGTGGCCCTGCGCTGGACGATGACGATGTCGCACGGGTCATTGGTGTGTTGAAGGAAGTGCTGGGATGACAAAAACGCTCGATAAGTGGATTGATTCGGTGGCCAAAATGACTGTCGTTGAGGAAGTCATTTGGGGCCTCACCATTCTGCTTGTTGCATTGTGGTCGGATCCGCTGCAGGGTGCTCAAATCGGCACTGTCCTGCTTGCGCTGTTTTGCCTGCGTGCCTTCATCGGAAGTGGTGGCCGAACAATCACTCCACTGGGCGTCTTTGCGCTGGTCACACTCTTTACCGCTGGTTTTCCCGCCTATGTTGCGTGGGATGATGACCGCATTACTTCGGATGCACTCCGAGGGGCGGTGACACTGACCTTCTTCCTGACCGTTGTGGCCTGTGGATTGTCATGGCGCGCAGCTGGGGCGTTTCGTCGGGACAAAATGGTGCTTCCGGGGGCTTATTTATACAGCAGTATTGGCGTTGTGCTGTTTGCCCTGGGATATGCCATTCGCAGCTCTGAGTCGCTTCCCGGCATCATTATCGAAAGCATCGCAGTCGCTGGTGTTTTCTTAACCGCGATTGGCGCATGGTGGTCGCGGTCAAAGGTTTGGCTGTGGCTGTCATTTCCCGTAGTTATCGCTATGACCGCGGTCTATGTTTTACAGATTCACAGTGGTCAGGGGCGACTTCGTATCGCCGCACTAGGCCTTGGCCTCCTGCTTATGTTCTCCATCCGTTTCCGGGGCATGTGGATTAAACTCCTGACCATCCTCGCTGGTCCGGCGGCGTTGATGGTCTTTTCCATGCTGCGTAAGGCACACCAGGAGAGCATTAATAAAGGCAACTCTGCCAACCGTACCGGCCTTGAGTCGCTGACTGACCCCTTCGTTACGTTTGCCAATCTGCTTGACCTTCACGAGCAGGGGCGCTTTGATTTTCAGGGTGGCAAGAACCTGTTGACCCCACTCACACCTATTGCGCCGGAGAGCTGGGATTTGCCCCGCGCAATTGGCTACGAGCTGGTTAAGTACTGGAAGCCAGAAAAAGCAATCCCGAAGTATGACTGGTATTCCGTGGCGGCCAACGCCACCGGTGAGTGGTACTGGATGGGCGGCATCTCCGCCGTGGTTATCGGTGCGTTAGCTGTTGGAGCTTTCCTTGCGCTGCTCAACTGGGCAATAACACGTGGGTATGCCGGACTTGAGAAGAACTGGTGGGCAGCAGCGCTCTTTATTGCCGCAGTTACTTTCGCATCAGGCCTTGGTGACATGGTGTGGGGCGGCCTGCACATCTACTGGTATCGCTCCATTCCGCGCGTGATTTTGGAAATCGCTGTCGTCGCCTTCGTTGCCATTGTTCTTTGGGTAATGGCTGCAGCTCGTGGCACTAAGCCGGAAGAAGTCGTCATCGATAAGGCGACCGACACCGATGACCAGGTCCACTCCCAGGCCGACATCCCAGTTGCCTTTGAGCCGGAGGTCGACGAAACGGCTGAAGAAAAGGCCGCAGAAAAGGACGAGGTGGAACCGGTTACTCAGCTCGCAACGGAACCAGAACCCGCAACCGAGCCCGAGCCGGTGCCAGCGCCGGCCACCGATACCGCGAAGCCTGTTGCGCCGGAGCCGGAGCCGACGGTGGCCGTCGTCAAGCACGATGCACCTGACAACAAGAAGCTGCAGATTGCGGCAGCCGCACTTGCCGCGGCCGGTGCGGCAGGCGCGATTGGTTGGTTGGTCAGGAACCGTTCGAATGCGGAAGTCGATGCGCGCGCCCAAGAGCTATTGCGCGAAGTGTTCAACGAAAAGTAGGAGATAATCAATGGATTCACTGAGCATTCGCGTGCAGCGAGCCGTCAAGCGCGGCATCGACATCGCAGCATCTGCAGCGGGCTTGATTGTGCTATCGCCGGTTTTGGGCGCCACGGCGCTGGCCGTACGTCTGTCCATGGGCAAGCCCGTTCTGTTCCGTCAGGAACGCCCAGGTCAGGATGGCAAGCCGTTCAACATCCTCAAGTTCCGCACGATGCACCACGTCAATCCCGCCAAGGGGCTTATCGACGACGCTTCCCGCCTCACTGAGGTAGGAAGATTCCTTCGCTCCACAAGCTTGGACGAGCTCCCGGAGCTCATCAATGTCCTGCGCGGAGACATGAGCCTTGTCGGCCCGCGTCCCTTAAGGATGAAGTACCTCGAGCGTTATTCACCGCGGCAGGCACGACGCCATGAGGTGCCGCCGGGAATCACCGGGCTTGCGCAGGTGTCCGGCCGCAATGGCATCACCTGGGAAGAGCGTTTCGAGTACGACGTGCAGTACGTAGATAATTGGTCGCTGCTGCTCGACGCGAAGATTCTGCTCGACACCATCAAGGTGGTGCTCAAGCGTGAGGGCATCTCAGAAGATGGTCAAGCGACCATGACCGAGTTCACCGGCTCGTCGGAAAAGGATGCCTCAGTTAACGCAGATTCTTAATCACACCTGCGGGAACGCCGGCGACCACGGTGTAATCATCGACATCATCGGTGACTGCAGCCCCGGAGCCGACATAGGCTCCCTCGCCGACGGTGAGGCCCGGATTAATCACGGAGTTGGCACCGAGCGTGCAGGCCTCACCAAGCGTGACAAAGCCCGATACCGCATTGAGCGGAAAGATAGTGCAGTAATCCCGCAGCACTGCATCGTGGCCAATGGTGACATTCATATTGATTTGAGCATGCTTACCGACCTCAATATTGCAGGTCAGGCGAGCACCGGGGCAGATGACCGTGCCCTCGCCAATGTTGACGAGCGCACCAATGCTGGTGTCCGGATGAACCAGAGTCGCAGGAATGAGCGCCTCAGCATTTGCATGTCGAGCAATTGACCTCCGCGCTGCACCGCTGCCAATCGCAACCGTGTAGTAGACGCCCTTGGGCAGGTCCGCAAGAACCTCCGTGTCACCCAAAAACTGCACACCCATCTTGTGGAAATAGGTCATATCCGGAGTGCCATCGTCAATGATGCCCAGGATCTCCCATTGCGGTGGCAGCCCATTGGCCTGCGCATATGCATTAATGTCGTTGATGAAGCTGACCACATTGCGGCCGAATCCACCAGCACCGATGATGACAATCTTCTCGGTTTTCTCGCTATTAATCCACGGATTAGGCATGCCGCTTATTATCCCACTGCAGAGGCGATTTCGCGGCAGACGCCACCGATGCCCACGCGCGTAGGCGGTGGGGCGGAGTGCTGGGGCCGTCGTAAAGCGCGTAGAGCGTGTGCTTAACGACGTTTCAACTCGCCGTACTCGATACCTCCGTAGGCGACCGTCGGGTTGAGGGGCCACTGACGCTTCCACGACGCGCACTCGGAGGAGGGGAGAATCTGCTTCCAGTGCGGGTGAGCCTTGGAGTAAGAAGCCATGGTCTTCTCCTTGACCATGGAGTCGTACTGGTCGATGGAATCCTCCAACGTATTAGCGTTCAGGACGACTTCGCGCTCATAGAACGCGGCCTGCGTGCGCAGGCCTGGAATCTTGGACAGCTCGGGGTGCCAGGAGTCGGCGGCCATGCCATTTTCGGAGGAAATCCACACGCCATCAGGCGTATTGATGCACAGCGAGTGATTGCCGTCCGTGTGGCCCGGAGTCCACAGCAGGGAAATACCGACACCGATCTCGACATCGCCCTGGAAGGTGGACAGCACCTCGCGGTCGACGCCGTCGAGACCGCCATCGACGTACCAAGAGGCCTGCATTGGGTGCTGCGACTCAAACGTGCCGAGCTCCGCCTCGTGGACCAACAGGCGAGCGTGCGGGAACAGCGGCTCGAAGGGCTTTTCACCAGGTGCCGGCGCTGCGGTGGAGCCCATGATCATGCGCGGATCCTGGACGTGGAGGTGGTCGAAGGAGACGTAGTCCACGTCGTTGTTGCTAAGGCCCACGGACGGCAGGATGTTGTCCGGGTCGTTGAAGAGCTTGGCCATGATTTTCTCGGAGCCCATCTTGTACATGGTGGACATGGCCTTGTTTAGCCACTTCGGACCGTTGCCCTGGCCAATCAAGTTGCTGTAGAAGCCGGCTTTTTTGGAGCCGTCGGCAACGGTTGGCTCCCACACCAGCGTGCGCGGCACCCCGTTGAAGTCTTCATACTGAATGACCAGCATGCGGTTGATGATGTTAATCAGCGGGTTGATGTGCGGAGTGTAGTTCTGGAAAGCGTACTGAGCAGGGTAGGGCGCAGCCGCAATGTCGAAGGACTTCACACCAAGGACCGTGCCCTGCTCCAGGAAGCGGTTGCGGTATTTCACAGCTGCCTTGCGAACAGCCTCCAGGCGGTCACCGCGCGGCCAGATGTTGTGCACGCCCTCGAATTCCGGGATGGGGCGGAAGGTCGGCGGGTCAACGAGCTCGCGCTTTTGGGCGATCTCCGGGTCGTGGGCGTACGGGTCATGCGGGCTGCTGGCCCATTTGTCGGCGCGGCCTTTGGTGAAGTTGCTGGTGGTTGCGGTCGTGTTGGTTGTAGTCGTGTTGGTTGTGGTCGCGCCTGCGGATTCAGTAGGCGCCGTGGACTTGGTGGCGGTTTTGGCAGTGGTCATCGCCAGTCCTTTCGTTTTGAAGCTGAATGATTGACCACAGAATAAGCACCTCAGATGTATTTGTGTTGGGAAATAGAAGTATTTCTCTATTTTTCGGGGTTGGCGTGGACTGGTGGGGAGGTTGGTGGGGTGTGGTCCTCGGGCTGCGGAGGGGCTTTGGCGGAGCCGGCCGAGAAAGTGCTTAAGTTTATGGCACTTTGATGCCGATTTTCATGCCGATTTTTGCCATAAACCTAGTCACTAACTCACAGATTGGCGCGGGTGAGTGCGGTCTGGCGTGGACTGGTGGGGCTGCAAATGTGAAACTGGGCGGATGTGTGCACCTTTCGGCCCGATTTAGGCCCGTTTTGTTCATACGCAGCTCCAGTTTGTGAAGCAGTCAGCCACCACTAAGCCACCAATCCACCACATATGACACACTAAAAGGCATGGAGCCTATCGATGTCTCAATCCGGGATGAGTCCATTCGTCTCGGGCAATTCCTGAAACTGGCAAACCTCGTGGAAACTGGCGGTCTGGCCAAGGAGCTCATTGCCGAGGGGCAGGTCCAGGTCAACGGCGAGGTCGACACCCGCCGCGGCAAGGTCCTGCATCCGGGGGACGTCGTCTCTGTCGGTGACATGGCCGCCCGTGTGGCCAGCGCCGATGAGGACGACGATGACTACTTTGATGAGGCCACCGCCGACGATGACTTTGATCCTGAAAAGTGGAGGAACCTGTAACTCATGCCCGCATTTCCCGCCGAATTTGGCATGCCCCTGCGCGTAGACCTGGTTTCGGCCGCGCCCCGCAAGACCGAGCGCTTCTATCGCGGCGTTCTCGGTTGGGCTTACCGCAATACCGCGCCGGTTCATGAGAATGCTCGCGAGGCATCGGCTGGCCGCCGCATTGCGATGCTCTCCGGCATGCCGGTATCGGTGCTGCTAGAGGCCGATAAGGACGCGGAAAACGCGTTCGTCAATTCCTGGCGCGTCAATTTCCATGTCGACTCCGCCGCAGGGGCCGTCGAAAAGGCGCGCGAGCTCGGCGCGGAGGTCTTCCAGGAACCGACCCCGCTTGTCGACGGATCCACGATGGCCGTCGTTTCCGACCCAGCCGGTGGCCTCATTGGGCTGCTGGAACAGCCGGGTGAGCAGGCCTTTATTGCTGCTGGCGAGCCCGGCACTCCGGTGTGGTTCGAGCTGGTCGCAGGCCCAGAGGAAACCTTCGACCAGGTTGCGGATTTCTATCACAAGTTCTTTGGCTGGGAAATTGCGGTGCGCAACAAGAATGAGCACGGCACCTTCGCAGTCGCGATGGAGGACGGCGCACCGTTTGCGGGCTTGGTAGCCAGCTCGGTTGCAGCGCAAACTGATGCGGCTGATAAGAGTTTCGTCGGTTGGCTGGCGTACCTCGGTGTGGAGAACATCGATACCGCTGTGGCCAAGGCTGAGGAACTTGGCGGCTCGGTGCTGGTCGCTCCGCAGGCCACTGAGTTCGGTCCGCTGGCAACGGTGCAGGACCCATGCGGTGCTGCCGTTGTTCTGTGCGAGGTGCCGCTGCCACCGGAGGAGGACATCCGTGAGTCCGATCCGCTAGAGGGCATTGACCTCAGCCAGTTCCAGTAGGGCTCAGAGCTCTTCGTCATTTTCTTCGCTGGGATCCTGATCACCGATGAAGTCAATGTGCAATGGATCGTCACGGTTTTTGGGCGGTTTATTTACGCACTCGCGAATGCCATCAATGTGTTCGCTAAGGCTGTCAGTGATTGGGGCCCACATCGGGTCGAGAATGAAATCTATCCCAGATCTGCGGGCATGTTTGGCTGCAGGCACGAAATCGCTGTCGCCCGAGATCATGATGATTTGATTCACATGTCGCTGTTCAGCGAGAGAAGCGATGTCGAGGCCGATTCTCATGTCCACCCCTTTTTGAGAAATATCAAGGGTGAAATCATTTTCGGTCAGCTGAGAAACATCGATAGTGCCACGACAAAGCCTCTTGAGTGGGGTCTCTTTTAGGGTGTATCCACCTTGAGTTTCAAGAGGCTCCCCTCTTCTAATCGCAACCTTTCGCTTTTTAGCCAATGCAGCGAAGAAGTCATTGGTCCAGGTAAAGAGATCGCTTTTACCAAGGTTGACTTGTTGCTGGAGCAATGGGTGATAAACAACCCGTTGTGACGGTGGACAGTCGTAGTAAAAGATTCGGTACAGTCCAGCGCGCGATTCACGTATATGGCGATGGCAGTATTTGACCAGCTCATCAGCACGTTCCTCTGCGGTCTTATGGCCAAAAAGTGTTGCCGCACGTTTGCGGTAAAAGCCACCATCAACAAGCACTGCTGTAGTGATCTCACGTAAAGGTACTGCACGTGCAGCGCCATACTTGTTTTTACTCATATTTCTTTCCCCTCCCCATATGAGTAATCCCAGTCATCGGCGCTCTCCTTATCGGCGGAGGGTCAACGGCTGGGATTGATAGCAACCACTTTAATTGCGCTTCTTTATCGCGTCAATGCCTACAACCCCAGCTCCGAGCGCACTGCAGTCACAAACTCGCTGGTAGTTGCGGTGCCGCCGAGGTCCGGAGTGGGTGCCGTGCGGGTCGCGGCATAGACCGCCTCGCGCAGCTGTGCGGCCGGGGCGAGCTCTAGGCTCGGGTGCCCGAGGTGCTCGGCGCACATCACCGCCGAGAGCAGGAAAGCCGCCGGATTGGCAATGCTGCGGCCTGCAATATCCGGCGCCGAACCATGCACCGGCTCGAACACGGCAAAGTCATCACCCACATTCGCCGACGCCGCGAGCCCCAGCCCACCAATCAGGCCGGCACCAATATCGCTGAGTAGGTCACCAATCAGGTTCTCCGCGATGACCACGTCGAAACGCGCGGGGTCGGTCACCAACTGCATCGCCACTGCATCCGCATTGGCAAAAGTAAACGTGACCTGCGGATACTCCTCCGCAACCTCCTCAATCACACCGCGAATCACGCGCGCCGACTCCCGCAGGATATTCGGCTTGTCCGCCACCGTCACCGTCGGCGGCGCAGCGGGATCCGCAGCCGCCGCATGCCGCGTGATGGCCATCTTCGCCGCGGTCTTCGCCAGTCGATGCCATGCAAAAGACGTGGTCACGCGCAGGGACACCGCTACGTCACCTCGCTTTTCGACGGCGCGAGCCACCGTCGAATCCTCAGCCACCTCTGCCCATAGGTGGTGGTGTGGGGTGTTGGTCGGGGCGTCGTAAGGCGGGAGACAGTAGTCGTGGCTGTAGAGGCCCTCGGTGTTTTCGCGGATGATGACGAAGTCGGCGGCCGCGCCGGGCAGTGTGACCGGGCGGATGTTGGCGTAGAGGTCGAGGCGTTGGCGCAGTTGGAGGATAGGCGAGCGGTACGTCAGGCCGGTGCCGCGCAGGTGGTCGGCAAGCTCGGCTTCGGCCTCGCGGACGGGCTTGGAGGTGATGGCGGCCAGCAGTGCGGCGTCGCTGCGCTCAAGCGTGTCCCAGGTTTCTTGCGGGACCGGATTGCCATGCTCGCACCACTGTGACCAGCCGATATTCGCCTGCTCGAGGTGCCAATGCGGGAAGACCTCAGCGATGAGGCCTTGGCAGGCAGCGGTGATTTCGGGGCCGATGCCGTCGCCGGGCAGAAGCGTGATGCGACGTGGTGTCGCCTCGGTTGGGGTTGCGGGCTGGTCAGTTTGCATGGCTTTTAGCCTAAAGCTGCGGGCCCCGCGCCCGTGCCGCTTTGGGATACTTCGCGGCCTATATTGCGGCCTACTTGGCGAACGTCACCGGAATCTCAGTGACATCCTCGAAACCCTCGGTGTGGTCGCCGAAGAGCTTCAGCACGCACTCCTGCTGAGTGCAGTCGACAGCCTCACCGGTGGGGACGACATTGAGCTCGAAGTGTGCGGTGTTGTCCTCGGCAATCGGAGTGGTGCCGCCGGACTTGGTGGTAATCCACTGCTGCGACTGCGTACCGGCGCTGCGATCACCGGTGCAATCCGGCACCGGATTGCCCGGGGCGTTCTCGGCGGCACACAGCGCGGCGTAGTAGCCGTAGTCCGGGTCGAGGCCGGCGAGGTCGACCGAGATGACATCGCCCTCCTGCAGGTCATTGACCGGTTCGGCCTCCATGGTCACCTCACCGGGCACCGGCGCCGAATCCTCCTGGCCATCCTGCGCGCTGCTCTGCGACGCTTGCGATTCCTGTGCGTTCTGCTCGGCTTCGTCCGAACCGCAGGCGGCCAGCAGCGGCAGCGCGACCACGGCTGGAACGGCCAAAATGGCGGCGCGGCGACGGAGAGCACGAGTCAAAGTCATTGTGAGCGAGATCCTTTCCGAAGGCTCGAAAATTATGTCTAATAATTATTCACATTATTATTGCATTGATACAGGTCGCTCATCTCCGCGCAGCGCCAGCTCACAAGGAGGAATATGTCCATCGTGCTCGCCCGTCGTGCCCGCACCATTGCCGGAACACTTTTCGCAGGAGTTCTGGTCGCAGGCCTAGTCGCATGCGGCTCCGACGAGGCCGCAACGCAGGGCAGTGCGTCGTCGGCAAGCACTAACGGCGTGACGACGGTCCCACGCGCCGCCACCATCTCCGCCCACGGTGCCGCGCATGCGGATCTGCCTTCGGAAAATCCGGAGGTGCTGCTGAAGGATCCGAAGCCGGCGGAAGGCAAGGACTACCAGCGGATTCTCACCCTTGATCGCGCGGGTGCGCTGAGCCGCGCCGTGTACACGCTGGGGCTGGGTGACCGCCTGGTCGGCCGCGATTCCACCTCGGATTTCCCGGCGGTCAAGGACCTGCCGAACCTCACCATCGGTGGGCATTCGATCAACGCCGAGTCAGTGATGAAGCTGAAGCCGGAGCTCATTATTACTGACGGTTCGATTGGTCCCAGCCGCGTGTTCGACACGTTTGAAAAGGCGGGTATCACCGTCGTGCACGTGTCGGAGGAGCGCACGCCGGAGACCATCGACACGCTTATCGACGAAGTTGCGGACGCAATCGGTGTCGCGGATCAGGTGGCCCCGGTGAAGGAGCACATTGACCAGGAGATGCGGGCTGCCACGGAGTATGCGCAGGCCAAGGCCGATGGCCGCAAGATGATGATTCTCTACGTGCGCGGTACCGGCGTGGCCATGATTGCCGGGCCGGAATCCGGTGGACGTTCCCTGATTACTCGCCTCGGCGGTGTGGATGCTGGTGAGGACGTGGGTATCCAGGGTGCGTTCACGCCTATTACGCCGGAGTCGCTGATTGCGGCGGCGCCGGACACCATCATTGTCATGACCGGCGGGCTGGAGTCCGTCGGCGGCATTGAGGGACTGAAGGAGATTCCGGGCATCGCGCAGACACCGGCGGGCAAGAATGAGTCCGTGGTGGACGTGCCGGATTCGCAGCTGCTGTCCTTTGATGCGCAGTCGCCGCGGGCCATCCGCGCCATTGCGGATGCACTCTACGGCTCGGGGGCCGGTGCCGATGCCGGCAAGGCCGAGGGGTAGTGACCAGCTGAATTATGCAAACGACTGCGCAAACGACTGCGAAGAAAACTAATCCCCTCAGGCAGGCCATAGTCTTCATTGGACTGGCCGCCGCGCTGATTCTGGCCATCGGTTGGTCGGCCTCGGTGGGCCAATTCGGTGCCACAATCGGCGACTCGTTGCGCTCCATGGCGCGGCTGGTGTTCGGCGGTGGCTTAAGCGACAACCCCGAGCCCATCGACACCGTGCTGTGGCAAGTGCGACTGCCGCGTATTGCGCTGGCAGGCCTCGTCGGTGCAGGTCTGGCTCTCTCCGGTGTGGCTCTGCAAGCGGTGTTCGGCAACCCGCTTGCAGAGCCCGGCCTCATCGGTGTCTCCTCCGGCGCCGCCGTGGGCGCTGCCACCGCCACCGTGCTGGGCACTGCCGCCGGTTTAAGTGGTGTCCTTGGCGGAGCGTTGACCGTCTTCGCCAGTAGCTGGGCCATCGCTGTTGCGGCGTTTATCGGTGGCGCCGTCGCCACCGCAATCGTGGCAGCCAATGCTCAAGGTGGCCGCGATATTGCGCGCATCATCCTCATAGGTGTGGCCGTCAATGCGATTTGTGGTGGCCTGGTCTCACTGCTGACGTTCGTGGCCTCCACGGCTGCCCGCGACCGCATTGTGTTCTGGCAGATGGGATCGTTTGCCAGCGCTACCTGGTCGCAGGTCATCATCATCACGCTGGTGACAGTCCCGGCCGTAGCCGCAATGTGGGCAATCTACCGCAAGTTGGACATCCTGAGCCTAGGTGAGACGCAGGCCCGTCACCTGGGTATTAACGTCGTCAAGCTGCGTCGCGCCATCATCTTCGGCACCGCGCTGGTCGTGGCGGCGGGCGTGGCGTTTTCCGGCATTATCGTCTTCATCGGCCTGGTCGTGCCACACGCCGCGCGGCTGCTGCTGGGGCCGGGGCACCGCACGCTGATTCCGGCGTGCATCCTCGGCGGCGCGCTGGCCACCACGCTTGCCGACCTCGCCGCCCGCACCATGATTGTCGGCGCCGACCTGCCGCTGGGTATGCTCACCTCGATTGTCGGCGGCCCGCTGTTCTTCTGGCTGCTGCTGCGTTCGAAGAGGTCGGTGCAATGACGGAAATCCATTCTGGCCTGGGCATTTCTGCCCAGAATTTAAGCGTCACACTCGGCGGGCACCGCATCCTGCACGACATCTCCATCGAGGCTAAGCCCGGCGAAGTAACCGCTCTGGTCGGTCCCAACGGTGCCGGTAAATCCACGCTGCTAGCTGCACTTTCCGGCGACCACGATCTAAGCGGCGGCGACGTGCGCATCGGCGAGCAATCCATCTCCGAGCTCTCCATCGCCGAGCTGGCCCGCTACCGCGCCGTGCTGGTGCAGAGCCAAGAGCTCACCGTGCCATTTACCAGCCGCGAAGTTATCGACTTCGGCCGCAGCCCCTGGGGCAGCATCGATGAAAAACTGCAGGCTGAGGTCATTTCTGAATGCGATGTCGCCCACCTCCTCGACCGCGAAGTCCCCACTCTCTCCGGCGGTGAGCGCGCCCGCGTCCACTGCGCGCGCGTCTTCTACCAGGACACGCCTGTCGTGCTTCTCGACGAACCGACCGCCGCCCTAGACCTTCACCATTCCGAAAAAATCATGGGAATGATGCGCGCCCGCGCGGCGGCGGGCAAAGCTGTGGTCGTGGTTCTGCACGATTTGTCCGCCGCAGCGGCGTATGCCGATCACGTTGTGGTGGTGGCGCAGGGGCGCGTCGTAAAGCAAGGTCTACCTGCGGAAACGCTGGATGCGCAGACTGTCAGCGAGGTCTACGGCATTGGCGTGGAAGTGCTCCATGACTCCGCGGGCAACCCCGTGCTGGTGCCGCACCGGGAGCCGCGGGAGCGCTGAACTAGCCGATGTACACCACTGCGTTGCGGCCGCCCGTGCACTTGATGTTGTCCCCAGAGGGGCGGCACCACATGCTGTAGGTCAGCTTGGTTGTGGGGCTGTATGCCCTGATGGTGCCGGATTCCGCGCCGGTGGAGTTGCGGTAGCGGATGTAGGCGTTGTGGACGCTGTTGACGAATGGATCGCTGGTGGTGGATGTGCCCTTCCACGCGCTGGAGAGATTGCCACCGGCCAAGCTGCGTGACGAGCCGGAGTATCCGGAGTTTCCAGAGCCTCCGGAGCTTGGCACCACCACGGTTTCGGTCTGGGTGACCTGTGGTTGCTGAACTTGTTGCGGCTGGGGTTGGGTTTGTTGACCCTGGTTTTGGCCTTGCGAGTTCACGGCAGCCTGCGTGCTGGCGGCATTGGTTGCATCATCTTTGGTCAGGGTGACGTAGAAAATCGCTCCGACCAGGCCCAACAGAACCACAACCAGGACGGAAATCAGCGCGATTATCGCAGGTGAGGTTCCCGACTTCTGCTGTGGGTAGGCCGCCGGAGCTGCGTATGCATAGGTTGGGTTCGGCTGCATCACGAACTGCGGCTGCTGCGGCTGCTGCCGTGGCTGTGGTTGCTGGGCCGGTGGCTGTTGGCCTTGATTGGGGTAGATGGGCTGGAAAGATCCGGTTTCGGGATTGGAGAACTCATTATTCGACATGGGGGCAGCGTCCTGGTCTTAAAAGAGGCGGAGGGGATTGGAGGAGGCCGTGTTTCCCCGTGGTGAGCCCAACCCGCTTAGCGAACAGCTTCACCATCTCCGGAAACGCGGTTTACGCTTTTGATTGTATGGCCAAGAAAACCTCTGAGCGCGTTATGACTTTCCTTCCAGCGCAATTTGTGAATTAAGTAAACCCAAAATGAGGTGGCGACACCGCGGCATCCCCGCGGCATCCCGTGGCGACCCGTGGCTGCCCCAAGAAAGTGACGAGGTTTATAGCAGTTTGGGCGCTGATTTCGGCTTGTTTTTGCCTTAAACCTAGTCACTAACTCGCAACTTGGCGCGGGCGAGCGCGGCTAGGCGCGGATTGAGAGGCTGCACATGTGAAACTGGGGGTGCGCATGAATGTTTAGAGCCAATTTTCGGCTGTTTCATTCATACGCACCCCTAGTTTGTCGTGAGGTGGGTGGCAACCGGCGGGTAACCGGCGGTTTGGCGGGCGACTGCCAAGCGAACCGCCCGCTTTTATCAGCCGCCGACCAGGCCTTACAGCCCCCTACATCCCCAGAATCTCCTTGAGCTCGGCCTTGATCTGGTTGAGTCGCTCGGTAGCGGCTGTGTGCGGGACCTCGGTTGAGGCGCCATCGGCCGAAGCCGAAGCACCATCACCCGAAGCACCACCAGCAACCGGCAGCACGACTTCCAGATAGCACTTGAGCTTGGGCTCCGTGCCGGAAGGCCGGGCAATGACGCGGTCATTGGCCTCGGTGAGGATGAGGATGCCGTCGGTAGGCGGGATGTGGTAGCCCTCGCCCTTGGCATCGACCATGTCCAGCCCGTCATTCATGTCCGTGACCTGCGTAACCTTGGAGCCGGCCAACTCGGCAGGCGGGTTGGCGCGCAGGGTGGCCATGCCCTTGGTAATCAGCGAGCGGTCCTCCACGCGGAAGGTCAGCGGAGCGGTCTTGTACAGGCCGTGGGTTCGGGCGACATCATCAAGAAGATCCTGAATACCGCGACCCTGACCCTTCAGACGCGCGACAGCATCGGCCATACGCACCGCCGCGGAGACACCGTCCTTATCGCGGACAACGGCCGGATCGGAGCAGTAGCCAATGGCCTCCTCGTAGCCGAAGATGAGCCCATCAACGCCGCCAATCCATTTAAAACCGGTCAGTGTGGCACGGTGATTCAGCCCGTGACCTGCAGCAATCTTGCCCAGCAAACGCGAGGACACAATCGAGTTAGCCATCGTGGCCGGAAGCTCAGCCCCAGCCGCGTTGGTCATAGTCGTCACACCGTGCGCCTCGGCATCCGCGGCAATGGCCTCGCCCAGGAACGCGCCGATGTCATCGCCGGAGAGCTGTCGCCAGCCACCGTCGACGCCCGCATCCGGAATGGCCACCGAGCAGCGATCCGCATCTGGGTCGGCTGCGATGATGACATCCGCGTCCTCCGCACGCGCCAGCTCAAACGCCAGATCCAGCGCTCCGGCCTCCTCCGGGTTCGGGAACGAGACGGTCGGGAAATCCGGATCCGGCTCAAACTGCTCCTTGACCACATGCACATTCGGGAAACCGGCTGCCCCCAGCGTGCGCACGATGGTCTCGCCACCGACGCCGTGCATCGGAGTAATCACAATCTTTACAGACTGCTTCTCTTCGCTTGACGACGTCGTCGCGAGCGAAGCCGCCCGCTCCACATAGGCATCCAGCAGCTCTGGCCCAACCTGCTGCACCGCATCAAAGTCACGCGGTACTTCATCAGCTGGCGGAGCTGCGGCGATGGCCTCGGCAATCTGCTTGTCATGCGGAGCGATGATCTGGACACCACGGCGGGAATCCGAGTCCACGGCACGGCCACCGAGGTAGACCTTGTAGCCGTTGTCCTTCGGCGGATTGTGGCTGGCAGTGACCATAATGCCGGCATCAGCGTTTAGATGACGGACGGCGAAGGCGGTCACCGGAGTCGGCAGCTGCTGCGGCAGCGCCAGGGCAGTGCCACCGGCGGCGGCCACAACTGCAGCGGCATCGCGGTGGAAATCTGCGGAGCCATGGCGGGCATCGCAGCCGATGACCACGGTGAAGTCATCGCCGACGATATTCTTCAGGTGAGCAACCAGGCCAGCGGTGGCGCGGATGACCGTGGCGCGGTTCATGCGGGACTGACCTGCGGCAACGACACCGCGAAGGCCGGCGGTACCGAACTGAAGCGGCCCGGCAAAGCGACTTTCCAGCTCAGCAATCGCATCGGGGTTTTCAGCCTTGGCTTCGTCGTAAAGCGAGGAGAGCTCGGCGGCGGTGGCCTCGTCCGGATCGTGGGCAATCCAGTCGGTGATGGTGGCTTGTAGCTGTTCGGAAATCATGCGCCTACTCCAGACCCTCGAGAACGGCGGCGGAGGAGGAAAGACCCAGGCGGGAGGCACCTGCGGCAATCATTTCATCGGCGGCTGCGGCATCGCGGATGCCACCGGAGGCCTTGACGCCCAGGCGCTCGCCGACGGTCTCGCGCATGAGCTTCACCGCGTGCGCGGACGCGCCACCTGCGGGGTGGAAGCCGGTGGAGGTCTTCACAAAGTCAGCGCCAGCGCCCTCGGCGGCCTTGCAGGCGGCGATGATTTCCTCATCGGTCAGAGCGGCGGACTCGATGATGACCTTCAAAACCTTGCCCGGAATGGCATCGCGGACGGTCTTGATTTCGGCCTCGAGGTCATCGAAACGGTGCTCCTTGGCCAGGGCGATGTTGATGACCATGTCAATCTCCTCAGCGCCATCGACGACAGCGCGGGCGGCCTCGGTGGCCTTGACCTCGGCCTTGACGGCGCCGGAGGGGAAGCCGACGACGGTGGCGATGTGGAGACCATCCGGGACCTCGACCGGCAGCTGCGACGGGGAGATGCACACCGAGTAGGTGCCGAGCTCTGCAGCTTCCTTAATAAGTGCCTTGACCTGGTCGGATGTGGCCTCTGGCTTGAGCAGAGTGTGGTCAATCATGTGGGCGACAGCAGCGCGGGAAGTCATGGGAAATCCTTTCAGAAAAAGCAGAAAAAGTGGAAAATTTATGAAACCTTAGGACACGCGGTCGAGGATAATCTCGCGCTTGGTCTCCGGCGCGGTATCGCCGATTTCGATGCCCGGCTCGATGGACTCGAGAGCGCGCTCGAAGCGATCCGGGGTCTCCGTGTGTAGGGTCAGCAGCTTCTGGCCCTTGACCACCTTGTCGCCCGGCTTGGCGAAAATCTCAATACCAGCCGTGGCCTGCACCGGATCTTCCTTGCGGGCGCGGCCTGCACCCAGGCGCCAGGAACCGACACCGAGAGCAAGGGCATCCAGCTTGGTCAGGTAGCCGTCAGCCTGTGCCACAACATCGTGGGTGTGCGGGGCCACCGGCAGCGGGGCATCCGGGTCGCCGCCTTGTGCGCGGATCATTTTCTTCCAGGAGTCCATGGCGCGGCCGTCCTTCAGGGCCTGCTCCACATCGGCATCATGCACACCGGCGAGGTCGAGCATGTTGCGTGCCAGCTCGCAGGTCAGCTCCACAACATCGGCGGGGCCGCCACCTGCGAGTACCTCCACGGATTCGCGCACCTCAAGCGCATTGCCGATGGTGAGACCCAGCGGGGTGGACATGTCCGTCAGTAGTGCGCGGGTGTTCACACCGGCGTCATTGCCCAGGTCAACCATGGTGCGAGCCAGCTCGCGGGCCTGATTCAGATCCTTCATGAATGCACCCGAGCCGACCTTGACGTCCAGCACCAGGTTGGCGGTGCCCTCCGCAATCTTCTTGGACATAATCGACGAAGCAATCAGCGGAATGCAGTCCACCGTCGAGGTGATGTCACGCAGTGCGTAGATCTTCTTATCCGCCGGTGCCAGGCCAGCGCCCGCAGCGGCGACGACTGCGCCCGAGTCCTCCAGGATCTCCATCATGCGGTCATTGGGGACATCCGCCTTCCAGCCCGGGATGGACTCCAGCTTATCCAGCGTGCCGCCGGTGTGGCCGAGACCGCGGCCGGACAGCTGCGGCACTGCTACGCCGTAGGAGGACACCAGGGGACCCAGCGGCAGCGTGATCTTGTCACCGACGCCGCCGGTGGAGTGCTTGTCCGTGGTGGGCTTGCTCAGCGAGGCGAAGCTCATGGTCTCGCCCGAGTCAATCATTGCCTGCGTCCAGTCCACAATCTCGCGGCGGTTCATGCCGCGGATGAAGATGGCCATGTTCAGCGCCGCCATCTGCTCATCGCCCACGACGCCACGAGTGTAGGCATCAATGACCCAGGCGATTTCTTCCGGACTGAGTTCACCGCCGTCCCGCTTGACGCGGATGACATCTACTACATCGAACTTTTCAGCCACTTTTCGCTCCTTTGGACTAGCGATTTTCGATCAGTGAGTAAGTCTTGTGAACTCCGATAATTCCGATTATCATCGGCAATAGAACAAATGTCAATGGCAAACTTTCCATTTGTACCTGCATAAGTATATTTCCATAACACCCCGGAATATCCACGGGGAGGGAGAGCACAATGTCCCAGATTTCTGACGAAGAACTGCTGGCCAAGGCATACGCCGCCACAGAAAACTCGTACGTGCCATATTCAGGTTTCCCCGTAGGTGCCGCGCTTTTGCTTGACGACGGCTCGGTGGTCACCGGCTGCAATGTGGAAAATGCATCCTACGGATTGACCAACTGCGCCGAGCGCACAGCGGTGTTCCGGATGGTGGCTGAACAGGGCGCTGAGCGCAGGATTGAGGCAGTTGCCATTGTCGGTGCCAAAGCCGCGCCCTGCCACCCATGTGGTGCCTGCCGGCAGGTGTTGCACGAATTCGGGTGCAAGCGCGTGATTGTGGAATCGGAGCGGCCAGCAGAAGGTCAGCTCGGTGCTCCGGTCAGCATTGACTTCGAAAAAATTCTTCCCTACGCCTTCGGTCCGGAAGACCTGTAGGCATCCCCCTAAAAGCCCCTTTTATAAGAAAGAAGACCTAAGCCATGGATAGACTACAGGGCTTACTGGGCATCATCCTGATCATCGGATTTGCCATTGCAATCTCGAAAAACAAGAAGGCCATCAATTGGCGCACACTCGGCGTCGGCCTGCTTCTCCAAGCGCTCTTCGCGCTGATTGTCCTCAAGTGGGAACCCGGTTTTAACGCCCTGAAGAGCGTGGCCGGTGCAATTGAGAAGATGATCGACTTCACCAACGAAGGCACGTCCTTTGTCTTCGGTGGGTTGTTTGACGGCACGGGTAAGAACTTTGTGTTCGTGCTCAACGTCCTGCCGGTGATTATCTTCTTGGGCGCAGTTCTCGGTGCCCTCTACTACCTGCGGGTTGTGCAGTACTTCGTGGAGTATGTCGGTTCCGCTCTGAAGTTCATTATGGGAACGTCGAAGGTGGAGTCCGTGTTCGCGTCCACGGTTGTTTTCCTCGGGCAGTCGGAAGCTCCGCTCGTCGTCAAGCCCTATATTCCGAAACTGACTAAGTCGGAGCTCTTCGCGTGTATGTCCGGCGGTTTTGCGTCCGTGGCGGGGTCAACGCTGATTGGTTATTCGCTGCTCGGCGCGCCGCTAGAGTACCTGCTGGCGGCATCGGTGATGAACGCGCCGGGTTCGCTGCTGATTGCGAAGACGTTCTGGCCGGAGACCGAGGAATCCAACCTGGATGCGTCGGTGAAGGACGTCCGCGATACTGAGTCGAAGAATGTCATTGATGCTCTCGGCGCGGGTGCGCTGGCCGGTGGTCGTATTGCTGTCGTGGTTGCATGTCTGCTGATTGCTTTCATTGCTGTCATTGCAATGCTGTCGGCCATGATTGGTGGCATCGGCGGTTGGTTCGGCCAGGACAACTGGTCGCTGGAGGGGCTGTTTGGTCTAATCTTCGCACCGATTGCATGGCTGATTGGTGTGCCGTGGGAGAACGCAGGTCTTATCGGTAGCTTCATTGGTGAGAAGACCATCCTCAACGAGTTCGTTGGTTACACCTCGTTTTCTGAGCACGTGGATTCACTGGATCCGAAGTCCATCATGCTGGCAACGTTCGCACTGGCTGGTTTCGCCAACCTGTCGTCGATCGCAATTCAGATTGGTTCCTTCGGTGCGCTCTCGCCGGAGCGTCGCGGTGAGATTGCCAAGAATGGTCCGCTGGCCCTCATTGCGGGTCTGTGCACCAACCTGCTCAACGCTGCGATTGTGGGCGTGATTGCGCTGTAGCCGCTTCTACCTCTTCCACCTCTTCCGCCAGGCGGTCGAGTTCCTCGGTTCGGAACTCGGCCGCCTGCTTTTCCAGATTGCGGTGAATCTTCTGCTCGCCTTCGGCTGCCGCTGTGGCACGAGGAGGCAGCTGAATGTAGCGCTCAGCGGGCAGACCCGCACGCAGCTGGCGCATGCGCTCAATCTCGGCATCGAACTTGAAGCCGAAGACCACAACCACATTCACACCCCACAGCGCAGTCATCAGCGCGATGATCGCGCCCATGGCACCGTACGGGTTCGAAGCCGCAAAGTTAAACAGGTACAGTGACAGTCCCTTGCCGATGGCCAGCGAAGAGATAATGGCAAATGCGGAGCCAACGCTCAACCAGCGGAAACGGCGCATGCGAACATTTGGGGTGAAGTAGTACAGCGAGCCAATCAGAATCATCGACAGCAAGATGATCACCGGCCACCGCAGCCAACTCCAGATGGAAATGGCAAAGTCAATGACTTCTCGAGTAGCTGCTTCAATGCCTAGCGGTCGGGCTATCGGCTCCACAATGGAGCTCACCAGCGGTGCATCGACCACCAGGGCCACCACCAACACCACCGTGCCCACCAGCAACATCAACGTGATGGCGACCATGAGCAGGTGATAGCGCACCAGGGTGCGTCCCTCGGAGACGCCGTAAATGGAATTGGCCGTGCGGGAGAATGCGCGAGTGTAGGCCGACGACGAAATCAACGCGAAGAAGATACCAATCATGAGCGCCACCAAACCGCCGGTGGCGGAACCAATGATGGTGTCGATGACATTGCGGACAGAATCGGCATACTCAGGCGGAATGTAGCCCTGTACGAATTGATTGGTCAGCCGGTTGAGGTCATCGGTATAGCCGACCAACACCAAGGTGGCAATCGAGTAAATCGCCAGTAGGGCAGGTGCCAAGGTCAAAGCTGTGTAGTACGTCAGCTTGGCAGCAGCATCGAAGCCGAGCTCCAAAAAGAACTCGATACCCGCCCGCTTGAGGGCATAGCCAAAACCCCGCCAGCCAACGTGAGGCAACTTCTTGGCAGACTGCGCATAACTCGCATCGGCGGAATCAAAAGCATGGAGCGTGTGCTTGATCTGCTGTGCTGGTGACACTAAAGAATCGTTCCTCTCCGACCAGGCGGCGCTGTAGACGACATGCGCGAATAAGTGTACTGGTCAAAGAGGCAGAAACCCTATATCGTGCTCGCGCGTTGAGCAGCCAAAACTAGTTGCTGCGGGCGCGCCGGCCCGCCGACCACGTCACGTAACCGCCGGTGAGATTCTTCGCCTTAATCCCGTGACCAGCCAAAAGTGCCGCCGCAATATGGCCGCGCAAGCCGACCTGGCAGTGGACAATGACATTCTTGTCGGCCAGCTTGTCGCTGCCGCCGTCGTCAAGCCATGCGCGCATCTCATCGACGTTGACGTTGACCGCGCCCGGGATGTTGCCGTTGGCGTACTCGCCGGCGGAGCGGACATCGAGCAGGATGGTGTTGTCATCCGCCAGCGCGTCATCGAGCTCGTGCCACTGAGTCAGCTCCTCGCCGCCGAGTGCGTTGTCATCGACGAAGCCGAGGAAATTCACCGGGTCCTTCGCCGAGCCGAACTGCGGCGCGTACGCGAGCTCGAGATCCGCCAGGTCAGCCGCCTTCAGTCCGGCGCGCATGGCAGTTGCGATGACGTCGATACGCTTATCGACGCCGTTTTCGCCGACCGCCTGGGCGCCCAAAATCTCATCCGTATCAGCATCAACCACCAGCTTTAGATGCAGCTGGGTTGCGCCGGGGTAGTAGCCCGCGTGATTGACCGGGTGGATGTGGATGGCGCGGACATTCTTGCCAGCCGCGCGTGCGCGACGCTCATTCCAGCCCACAGAGCCAGCAGCTAGTCCCAGCACGCCGACGATGGCGGTGCCCAGCGTCAGCTGTGCTTCCTGGTCGCGACCAGTGATTATGTCCGCAACCATGCGGCCGTGGCGGTTAGCTGTCTGCGCGAGCGGCACCAAGGTGTCCTCGCCGGAGATGGCATCGACCTTCTCCGCGGCATCGCCCAGGGCGAAGATGGCGGGGTCGGAAGTGCGCTGCTTGCGGTCGACCTTGATGCCACCGCGCTCGCCGACGGCCAGACCGGCTTCACGAGCCAGCTCCGATGCCGGACGCACGCCGATGGCGGCGATGACCACATCGGCGTTAACAGTGAGCTTGTCGCCGTTATCGCGGACAATCTCGAGGGTGGAGTCGGTGATGTTCTTGGTATCGGCGCGGGTGATGACCTTCACGCCGGCCTCAGTCAGACGGTCCTGGACATAGATGGCCATTTCCTCATCCAGTGGTGCCAGAATCTGCGGTGAGCGCTCGACAACCGTGGTCTCAATACCCAGCTTGTGCAGGTTTTCCGCCAGCTCCAAGCCAATGAAACCGCCGCCGATGATGGCCGCGGACTTCACGCCTTCGGTGCGGACGGACTCGGAGATGAGGTCAACATCTTCGACCGTGCGCAGCGTCTGGGCGCGCTCGATACCGGGAATCGGCGGGGTAAATGGCACCGCGCCGGGCGAGAGCACCAGGTAGTCATAGGCCTGAGTGCGCTCATCACCGGTGATTTCATTGCGGACCGTGACAGTCTTGTCATCGCGATTGATGCTGGTGACACGGTGGGAGACAAAGACATCCAGGTTCAGGCGAGTCTTCAGCGAAGCCGGGGTCTGCAACAGCAGCGCGTCACGGCTGTCAATGGTTCGACTGACGTAGTAGGGAAGGCCGCAGTTTGCGAATGAGACATGCTCACTGGCCTCGAAGACGACGATTTCCATGTCCTCGTCGCGGCGACGAAGGCGCGCTGCGGTGGACATTCCTCCGGCGACACCGCCGATAATGACAGTAGTAGTCATGGTGCTAGGGCTCCCTACGTTGTTGGAGTCGGATGATTACCCAGCACAACTAAAGCACCTTGGGGCTTATTCCGTGTCCCCAGGCTAACGGGGGTAGCGCCGCGGTTTAAGAAACTTAAGCGGCAGGCTCCTGGGGCAGCAGTCGCTCCGCCGTGGCATCGTCGATGACCAAGTGCGTGGCAAGGCCCGTGCGCAGGGCCACGTCGATGGCCCGTGACTTGTAGGCACCACCGGCAATGAGCACGCGAGTGGGAATTCGACGCAGGTCAGCCAGGCTAATACCAACCGTTCGAGCATCCACCTCTGGTAGCGCCACGCCACCGTCTTCGCGGTAGAACCGCGAGCAGGCATCGCCAACTGCGCGCTCAACCAGCAGGTCCTTTTCCTCAGCCGTGAGCTGACCCAAGTTCAGCGCCAGTGAATCTTTGTTCACCGCGCCGACGGTGAACACCGCCATATCGACGGTGCGCCCCAGTGCCAGGACACTCTTGATGAACCGATCCTGCTCCACAATCTGCTTTGTCTCCACTGAGTCAAATATGACCGGCAGCGGCAGCGTGCGGGCGTAGGCGTGAAACGCGTGGCAAAAAGCACCGATAGTGCGGATGTCATTGGTGGACTTATCCGAGTGGCTCATTCCGCCCTTGAGCTGCACAATTTCCACGCCCGAGACGTCCTTGGACTTTAGCTGTGTGGAGACGGAATACATGGTCTTTCCCCACGACACACCAACCAGGGTGCCGTCTACCACCAGTTCGTCGAGAAGCTCGGCACCCACGCGCCCCAGCTCCTTTAACAGCGCACTGTTTCCCGAGCGGGCGGGCTGCGCCAGACGAACATCGGTGAGCTGATAGTGCCGGCGCATGCGCGTGGCAATCTCGGAGGCTTCTTCACGCGGATCGTGAATTTCAATGCGCACATACCCGCGCTCGCGCCCGAGATTGAGCAATTTGGACACGGTAGGACGGGAAACCCCGAGCTCGGTGGCGACTTGCGATTGTGTCAGCCCCTCGCCGTAGTAGAGCTTTACAGCCGTGAGTGCTTGGATATCCCGACTGTCCATAGCAGCCTCCTTTTTAAAAGCATCTCACCTGTGATTTTAGTGCGAACTTTGCAAAATGGAAAACTTATTTTTTTGCATTTGTCACATATAGGGGAGTTACAAAAGAGGCTGCCTTGTAACGACTACCAGATGTTCACACGCTCACTCGGCTCACGCCACATGCCGTCGCCTTCCACGGTGCCAAATGCCTCATGGAATTCATCGATATTGGTGGCAATTACATTGCAGCGGAACTCTGCGGGCGAGTGCGGGTCAATCGCCAGCAGCTGACGCGAGAATTCCGGACGAATCTTCGAACGCCACACAAGCGCCCACTGCTTGAATAGGTCACGGTAGGTCTCCGGCTTATCCTCCAGGCCAAGATCTGCGCCACGAGCCGCAATGAAACGGCGGAACGCAACCACGGCGATGCCCAGTCCGCCCAGGTCGCCGATGTTTTCACCGAGGGTAAAGCGACCGTTCACACCCGGCAGTTCACCGCTTTCCGACGCTCCGTTATCGCCTTCTGCTTCTCCAGCAGCCTGCTCGCGCAGCACATTCGGCACCAGTCCCTCATACTGATCCACCAGTGCCGAGGTGAGCTTTTCAAACGCCGCGCGGTCCTCATCAGTCCACCACTGATGCAAATTGCCGTGGCCGTCATACTGCGAACCCTGATCATCGAAACCGTGACCAATCTCATGACCAATCACAGCACCGATGCCGCCGAAGTTCTCCGCAGGTGACGCATCCGGCGAGAAGAACGGCGACTGCAAAATCGCAGCCGGGAACGTGATGTCATTGACCACCGGATTGTAGAAAGCATTCACCGTCTGCGGAGTGCCATGCCACTCATCGCGATCCGCCGGGGTGCCTAGCTTCGCCACCTCATAATCATGTGCAAAAGCACTGGCAGCACGGACATTGTCCATCAAGGTCTCGCCGAGTTCCATCGCCGAGTAATCACGCCAACGCTCCGGGTAGCCAATCTTCGCCTTGAACAGTGACAACTTCTCCAGCGCACGCTCGCGGGTGGCCTGCGTCATCCATGGCAAATCCGAAATTCGCTCACGGTATGCCGCCAGCAGGTAATCCACCAGTTCCAGAACCTGCTCCTTGTACTCCGGCGGGAAATGCTTTTCCACATAGAGCTTGCCGACGTCATGGCCAACCGCACCGTCCGCAAAGGCAACTCCGCGCTTCCAACGCGCACGCTGCTCAGTTGAGCCCTGCAGGGTGCGACCGTAGAAGTTGAAGGTCTCCGCCGAGAACTCCTCCGACAGGTAGGCAGCACGCTGGTGGAGAACACGCCACAGCGCCCAAAGGCGCAGGTCAGTCAGGTCGGTTTCTTGCCAGAGCTTGCCCAGGTGCTCAAAGTAGGACGGCATCATCACCACAATGGTGTCAATCGCGGTGTCATTGGTCTTGTTTACACCGGTTGCCGCCAGCCACTCCGCGATGGGGAAGCCGGTGGGCAGATCCGCAATCGCAGTCTTGTTATAGGTCTTCAGTGCGTCGCGGGTATCCACGACATTCCAGTGACCTGCGGCAATGTTCTTTTCAAATTCGACGATGCGCGCCGCCGCAGCGGCCGGATCTGCAATATCGAATACCTCTAGCAGGGAGGAGAGGTCACCCGAGCCGGCGCCAAGCGAGGTGAGCAACTTCAGCATCTCAGCGATGTGCTTTTCATACGCCGCGAGAGTCTCTGCGTGACCTGGCTCGCGGTAGTAGGCCTCATCCGGAAGACCCAGGCCGGACTGCAGCAGGTAGAGAGCATCCAGGTCAGAGCCGGAATCCTTCTCCACCCAGTAGCCGAGTGCGCCGCCAACACCGAGGCGATCCAAGCGGCCGAGCGCCAGCGCCAGCTCGTGCGAATCCTTGGCGGAGGTAATCAACTTTAGATCGGCAGCGATGGGAGCGGCACCTGCGGCGTTGATAGCGGTCTCATCCATAAAAGAGTTGTAGAGGCGAGCGACGCGAGAGTTCGGATCCGCCTCCGCCGCGGTGGTAATGAGCTCGCGGACATTTTCCTCCGCCTCATCCCGCAGCTTGTAGAACGCGCCATCAATCGGCCGATCGGCGGGGATTGTGTGATTGCTAATCCACTCGCCATTGATGGCCAAGTACAGGTCATCCTGTGGGCGAGGGGTCTGTGTAGGCGATGTTTCAGTATTAGTCGTATTTGTCATGTCGCCAGTCTAAGACGAACACCGGATTGAGGCTTTGATTAGAGTGACTCAATATATTTAGGCTTACAAATGGGACTGAAGTGGTTTAGGAGGTAAGGTGCAATGCATGAAAACTCTTCCACTTTCCGCTACCGCGGTGCTGAAGCGACGCCTGGGCCGCACCGGTCTGGCGGGCATCGTGGCAGTTGCGCCGTTGACCTTGGGTGTTGTCGCCCCGGCCAGCGCACAGGCGCAGCAGTCTCCGTCCGCGTACGTCAGTCCATTTTCTGGTTCTAATGGTTCACCGGCACTGTCGACTGAATCGCCAAGCATCACCGGCGCGCCCATTGCACCGAGCACCTTGAACCCGAGTGGCCAGGACTCGACTGAGTCATCGGAGTCTTCTGAGTCTTCGGAGTCTGGCTCTGCGTCTGGCTCGGAATCCAGCTCGGAGTCGACTTCGGCCGAGCCGACTGAATCGGCTGAGGGTACGAGCTCGGCATCGTCCGAGTCCGCTGAATCTTCGCAGCGCACGGGCTTCTACCGAGGCCCGGACGGTGTGGATGTCTCCAAGTGGCAGCGCCCCGGCGGTGTCGCACTGGACTGGGAAAAGGTTGCCGCCAGCGGCCAGAAGTTCGCATTCATCAAGGCCACCGACGGTGTTGAAGGCGACCAGAAGTACTTCCTGGAAGACTCCATCGCTGCAGCAAAGGCCGGTCTGATTGTGGGCAGCTACCACAAGGCTCACCCAGATCGCTCTGCTATCTCGCAGGCCGATCAGTATGTGGCTGCTCTGCAGGCTCGTGATCAGCAGGTATCATCCGACAAGACCTTGCCGCCAGTGTTGGACATTGAGCTGGAAAATGGGCTCAGCACCTCCCAGCTGCAGAAGTGGACTAAGGATTTCCTCGAGCGTGTCGAGTCCAAGACCGGCGAGACTCCAATGATCTACACCTATCGCTGGTTCTGGGAACACCCGATGGGCAACTCCACCGAGTTCAGCAACTATCCACTGTGGTTGGCCGCCTACCAGGATGAGGCCCCGACCAGCCTGCCAGGTGGCTGGAAGACCATGACCTTCTGGCAGCGTTCTTCCACCGGACGTGTCAATGGCATTCCGACTCAGGTTGATGAGGATGTCTTCAACGGCACGGAGGAAGAGCTGAAGACCCTGGCTGCTGCTCACTAAGAATGGTTTGAGCAGCCGGTTCGACGGCCAAATCCAGGGCGAGGCCAACACCTAGAACGCCAACACCTAGAACTTAGTGCGGCCCGCCCGCCAGGAAATCAACGCCGGCAAAAGCTCATCGACGTCCTCGACGACGATGAGCGCCTCGAGAAGCTCGGGCCGGACAAAGCCCGCATCCACAACACTGCGCAGCAGCACCAGCAGTGGTTCCCAGAAACCCGCAGGTCCCAAAAGCGCTACTGGCTTTGCGTGAATCCCCAGGTGCTGCTGCGTCCACACCTCGAAAAACTCCTCCAAGGTGCCGGCACCGCCGGGCAGCGCAACAAAGGCATCGCCCAGCTCATACATGCGGGACTTGCGGGTGGCCATGGTGTCAACGGTCACTAGGTGTGTGAGCCCCGGATGTGCAATCTCCTTTTTGACTAAGACATCCGGGATGACACCGGTGACGCTGCCGCCGTCGTCAAGCGACGCGTTAGCAACGGTGCCCATAAGACCAATCGCCGCGCCGCCGTAGATCAGCTCCACGCTGCTAGCGGCGAGCGTGTGACCGAGGCGTTCGGCGGTGTCGCGCCAGGCGGGGTTGTTGCCGAACCCGGAACCGCAAAAGACCGTCAGCGAGGAGAGCGTGCGCTGTGGCTGCTCGCGGCCGTCGGCGAGTTCGTGCAGTTCCTCGCGCAATTTCGGCAGTGTCGATTCCTCGAGCATTGGCGCGAGTTTGCCCGTCGGCAACCAGGGGTCGACCCAACGGACCTCCTCGATTTCAGCGTGTGGCGTGACGGCGGCCAGCTCGTCGGTGAACTCGCCGACGTAGCGGACGTGATGCCCGACGACCTCGAAGCCCGGCTCGTTGGCGGCTGCGGCGCGGGCGATATTCCACGGACGCAGCGTCGACAAGTCCAGGTCGATGCCGAGCTCTTCAGAGACCTCGCGGGCGGCGGTGACTTCCGGGGCATCGATGGACTCACCGGGCTCGAATTTGCCACCGGGCAGCATGAACGTGTCGGTGCCCCGCTTGCGAACGCACAAAACCCGCCCCACCGGGTCAGTCACAACCATTGCGGCGACAACGATGGAACGGGTTTGTGCGGATGCCACGCGATCCTCCTACTAGCTCAGGACTCTTTACTCGTCCTTCACGATCATCTTCCCGGGCGAGTATAGACCCGAACGAGTGATGTCTTCGTAGTCAATCTCGGCGGTATCCGGCTTGACGCCGTCCTTGTTCGGGCGCGGCGAGAGCTTCTCAATGGAACCCCAGTCGCGGCGCCAATTGTTCTTCAGGTAGGTCGGCACAGCCGTAGCCTCGTTGACGGCATCGGAGAAGCCCAGCGGACCACCGGCATCCACAGACTGCCAGGTGTCGGCACCGACAACCTTCAGACCGCGATCCGGAGTGATGCGGTACTTCGGCAGCTCGGCAACGCCAGCGAAGTGATCGAACGGACGCTGGCACGGGAACTGGAAGGCAACCGGCCAGTCCGGCAACGTCGGGGTCTGCGAGTCGATGACGTCATTCATCGGCTTCAGCTCCGCCAGACGCGGCGGAGTCAGAGCCAGCCACTGATCCTCGGAGACATCATTGTCCTCAGCAACCAAGCGCACAGCGGTTGCCCCCTCTGGGATTTCCGCAGTGGGGAAGCGCAGGTTACGCCAGGTCGGAGCCGGTCCGATATCAATCGGCTCAGCCTCGCCCAGGACCTCGAAGCCATCCTCGTCGCCGCCCTCGCGGCCGTACTGCGCCACCAACTTGCGGCCCTTCTGAGCCACACCGTTGATGTCGTGGTGGAAGATACGACCAGCAGCCGAAACGATCAGCAGTGGATGATCCTCATCGACCTGCGGCAGATTGAACCAGGAAGTCTCCAGGTAGGCCGGGCGCTGAATGTCCTTGGAGTAGGAACCGAGCACCGGCACCTTCTTCGGATCCAGGCCAAATGGCAGCTCGACCTGCGAGCCGTTGGCACCCTTGTCAGCGCGCTTGCCTCCCGAGGTACCGGATGCGGAGCCGCCCTCAACGGTCGGTGCTTCCGCTGCCGGGTCGTCGCTGTTGGCGGTGCTTGCCTGGCTCTGGCTGGTATCCACAGCCTCGGCCTTCATATTCGACGGAACTCCGTTCGGGTCGAAACCGCGAACCTTGTCAGTGCCCTTTAGAGACTTTTCGAACGGCGTGCCATCAACAGACTGCAGGAAGCCCTCGTTCGGGTCCGTTTCCATCAGCACGTCTTCGGCCAGGTTGCAGGTCTTGCCTGCCAGTGCGCGCACATTGCCCATGGACACGGAGTATGCCGGGTACTGCGAAATGGCTGCCTTGCCCAGCGATGCCACCGAGAAAAACGCCACGAGCAGCGTAATCACAGCAATCGGCGAGGATGCGGCGGCATTGAGGCGACGCATGCGTTTCGACGGCTCCTGCGAGCTCGGCTTCGTACCAAACTCCTGGACAAAGTTCATGACAGCACCCGCTGCGAGCAGCAGCAGAGCCAGCACCAGCACAATGGTGCCCAGCTGGTGGCCACGGAACTGAATGGTCTTGTCGAACCATGGCACACCGTAGGACGAGACGTACCACCAACCGTTAATGCCCATTAGCGAGAACGCCAGGATGAAGACGAAACCACCGGCAAAGAGCAATTGGTTGCGCGGATTTCCAGCGACCCAATGACTAATTGCCATTGCTGCCAATGCCGCTAGTGCTGCGGCGATACCCGCGTAGACACCGAAGTGGTGAGTCCACTTCGTCGGGGTGAACGTCAGGAAGAACATCGTGCCGATGAACATAAACACCAGGCGTGCCGACGGGCCCGCCAGCGCACCCGGAACAGTGCGGTGACGCAGCAGTGCGGCAATGGTGAGAATCAGGCACGTCAGTGCAATCAGGACTGGGAAGCGGCGCGGGAAGGAACCGTCGACAGACGGCATCAGCAGCCAGTAGTAACGAGTGAACTCGTTGTACCACGGCTCGGACGGGCCAATGATGCTGCGTACGCGGATGGACTCGCGCACGGTGGCCAGAGTCTGGTCGCCGAAGACACCGACCAAAATGGCGGTACCGGCTGCCAGGAACGGAGCCACCTGCATCATTGGAGCCTTCCAACCACCGCCGAGAGCCTTGTGACGCTCAACGACGATGCGAATCAGCATTGGCAAACCAGCCAGGAGAGCGGCAACAGCCATCAGGCCGGTCGGACCAGAACCCAGCGACAGGGTGGCGACAATGACTGCAATTGCCGCCGGCAGCAGGCGTCGGGTCAAGATGGCACGTTCGATGAACACCCAGGTCAGCAGTGAGCCAAGTGCAATGACCGGCTCTGGGCGCAGGCCGTTGTTGTACGGCAGCCAGAAGGCCAGCAGCACACCGGCCGCCGACCAGTAGGCCACGCGGCGCTGAGCAATCTTGTCACCCAGACGCGGAATGACCATGCGGGAAATCAGGAACCACACCAGCAGCGCCGACAGCAGTGCCGGCAGGCGCATCCACACCGAGGCCGTCGAAACCTTGACCATTGCGGCCAGCAGGTCGTAGTACGGGCTACCGAAAGGAGACTCCGGTGCGCCGAACCAGCGGTAGTAGTTCGCCATGTAGCCCGACTCGTCCGAGACCCGAGCCATGGTGAAGATATAGCCATCATCAGAGGTGTTGGCACCGATGAAGTGCCACACCACCAGTACTGCGCCGACCAAGAAATCCAGCGGAGTCGGCTTGAAGGCACCCTTTGCAAGTAGCGGAGTACGAGCAGAACCATCGACCTTGTCGATGCGAGCCAGCGCGACGAGAGAGGCCAGCGTCAGAAGTAGGCCGAGGAACATGACAATGTACTTCACCACCGTCGGGTGTGAGGTGTAGCGGGAGTCAATGTTCATCTCAACATTGAGACCATCGGCCACCGCCTTCGCGGCGTCGCCGTCGGCAGGCAAATCTGTGTAGATGCCGGTGACCATCGGACGCACATCAGATGGTTCGGTGGTGGCAATCTTCTCTCCGTCGGCATCAACCGCGCCATCGATCTTGGCGGTCGTCTCCGCGTCATTGGAGCGAATGGAAAGAGTCTTGTCCTTATTTGCTGCAAGCTCCTTCTTATCGAGGCTCAGCAGCACATTGTCGCGCAAAATGACATCGAGACCATCATCGGACGCGCGCACCATCAGACCACGTGTGGTCGGATTCTTTGCCTTTGGCGGGATAGTGGAAAGGAGCGTCGTCCGTTCCTTCGAAAGCTCATCGGTCAGCGACAATGGCAGGTCGACGCTTAAGTCGAGTGGTGCCTGTGCCATGAGTGGAGCATCGACGGAATTCAGTGTCCCGCGCTGCGGCCAGGACACGGACGACTGCGTATTCACCACCGGGAGGAACGGCGTGATGACAAAGCAGAGGAAGCCAACGATACCTGCGATAATCGCGGTCCAACGAGTCATCGTCGTGGGTGAAGGACCATCCATTGGAGGTCTCTCCACACGGTCGATGGTCACGTCGGGCGCATTATCGACGTTTCCTTTGATTTCTTGAGTTTCGGCAGTCACAAGGAAAAATACTACGGTAAGAACATTTTTCGTTGGTGGCTGCAACGCGAAAGATTCCCACGAGTAACAGGAATCACTGATTTTTTACGCAAAACTCCCACCGAAGGGGTGGCAGTGAGGGCGTCGAAGCCCTGCCGCGTTGGTTACCGTCGATTACCAAAGACTACTGCCGAATCGCCACTACAAACGGGCCGACCTGATGCATGTCCCAATGCTTCTCAAACGCAGAGCGGGCAAAATTCAGGCTCCGGAAGACCACATTCGGATTGTTCGGGTAAATATCGTCTGCGATACCCAACGTCAGCGGTGCGGCGTCCTCACCTTCAGCCACTTTGGCGGTGCCACGCAGCACAATGGCATCCGGCCCGCGCCATGGTGTGGCATCCATAGCTGCCACTAGCTCATCGGGATCGCGAATTTCCGACCACTGCTCAAGCGCTTCATTGCGAAGGTCAAACTGTCCCAGTGGATTGGCGTAATGGCTGGTCAGAGCCTGGAATGCATACCACGGGTAGAGCGCCTGGAAGTTCTTCTCATCCGAGAGCACCACCGTCTGAGATGGTTCCAGCCCCGCATCGCGCAAAGTCTGATCAACCTGCCCATACCAGGATCCCGCGTTCGGCGGGAAGCGATCGGCGCGCTCACCATTGCCATCAGTATCGGTATGAGCAAGATCGATTGCACCATGCAGCTTGTTTGGAATCTGCTGCGCGTAGCCAATACCGGCCAGCAGCACGACCGCTGCCATAACGGCGGAGACGCGCCGGGCGATATGAGGTGGTGTCGCTTGTGGCCAGTACCGCTCGATGCCGTTGAGACGGGCATCGGCAAGCGCGACAACACCCGCGGCGAGCAGCATAAACGTAATCGGGGCAGTCAGGCGGAACCCCAGCAGCGTGCGACCGAGCAGCGTCGCCACCATCGACGCGACCACCCAGCCGTAGAGCACCAGCGTGCCGATACCCAGCGCACGTGCGTCCGGTTCCGTGGCGTGCACCAGCATGCGCACAACGCCGATAAAACACACCACGCCAATCACGCTGGCGGCAAACATCGGAAGCGGCAGCTGCGCGCCCTCCGGCGGCAGGTAATGCGTCGCGGTCGCGCCCGAGCGCGGCGCCCCCGTCACCACCGCCCACAGGTACGGTGCCCATACTGTCGCCGCAATAAGCATTGCGCCGATACCCATGATCAGCAGGCGCACCACTGGAAGCCAGGAGCGTGATGACGTCCACGCGAACGCAGCCAATACGACAACAATCAGTGCCCCCAGCGCCGTGTGCAGGGTGTAGAAAGTGGCAGAAATACCCAGGTAGACAATCACGCCAACCATCGCCGACCATGCTCCCGACAGACCGCGGTAGGCCATCACGGTCATGGCGGGTAGCCCCATCGCCACAGCTGCGGCGTAGGGCTCATCGGCGACCGTGGCCAGGGAAACAGCGGTTGTGACCAGCGCAATTGCGGTGGCAACAGACAGGGAACCACTCAGGCGCTGCCACACCGGAACCAGCAGACAGCCGGCCGCGGCCAGCGTAATCAATGCCCACGGCTGGAAAACTTCCCACCCCGCAATACCGAGCAGATTCGCAAGCCTGCCGCCGAGGTAAAACCAACCGGCGGGGTAGAAGGAGGGGATGTCGATATACGACATGTCATGCAGGCCTCGCTCGGAGGCCATCCGAGTCAAATACTCGGTACGAAACTCCTGGTCAACCGACAAACCGTCCAGCCACAGCTTGGTTGACCCCAGCGGCAGGCCGACCGCCGAAATCACCAAAATCGCCGGCGACATGTAGGAAACAAGGTATGTCAGCACCGACAGCCACCGCGGGCGGTTGCCCTTGCCGCGCGTGGCGAAGTAGTACAGCAGTACCGTCGTCACCGCCAGCGTGACGACGATCATTGCGGTCGTCACCGCTCGGGTTAGCTGTGAGCCTCCGAATGCCGGAAGCGACAGCCGGTGGAAAATGAACCAGGCGGCAAGCGCGATAGCAGAGCCACCGAAAAGTGCTCCGACCAGTCCTAATAATGCAGCTTTGAAAGAGAGTTGGTCATCGTTGAAGATTTCATAGCGGTATTCCTCGGAGAACCCGCTTGTGAAAAGCTCTGCGGACTCGTCGGTGCGCGGCGAAGCCTGTTGGACTTCGCCGGGAGCGGAGGTATCGGCCTGCTTGTCAACCATGCCCATAAGTTTTGCACAGGTGCCGGACTCGGACGAACGGCGGAGCGTGGCCGCACCAGCCAAAGGGCCTACAAGCCAACAGACTTAGATCGGCAGCATCTTGAAGATCTTGCGCGGGATGTGCTTGAGCACAAGCATCACCAGCTGGAATGCCGGCGGAGCCCACACCAGGGTCTTGCCATTTTCGACGGCCTTCACCGCGAGCTTGGCAACATCTTCCTTATTTACGGTCAGCGGAGCCTCGGCCACGTCTGCGGACATGCGGGTACGGACCTGACCAGGGCGGATAACCAAGGTCTTAACACCGTACTCCTCAAGGGCCTCGCCCAGGTTCAAGTAGAACCCATCCAGGCCAGCCTTGGTTGAACCGTAGACAAAGTTGGAGCGACGCACGCGCTCACCCGCAACGGAGGACATGGCAATGAACTGGCCGTGGCCCTGTTCCTTGAACTTCTGGCCAACTAGAACACCCATCGACACCGCACCGGTGTAGTTGATGTTCGCAGCTTGGACAGCCTTGCGCTGGTTCTGCCAGAGCTCCTCGGCGTCGCCGAGCACGCCGAACGCGACGATGCAGATATCGACGTCGCCGTCGGCGAATGCCTTATCGACGACTGCCTGGTGGGAGTCGAAGTCGGTTGCGTCGAAGTCGATGGTGACAACCTCGGATGCGCCGGCGGCCTTCATCTTCTCAGCGGAGGCCTCGCGCAGCGGGTCGTTCGGGCGGGAAGCCAGGATGACCTTGGCCGGGCCCTTCTTCAGGAACTCAGCGGTGATGGCCAGGCCGATTTCACTGCTACCACCGAGCAACAGGATGGACTGGGCAGCGCCTACAGCATTAATCATGGGGTGCTAAATCCTCTCAGTTCTATTAGTGCAGTTCCAGGCGACGCGACATGTCAGAGGCGAAGACACCGTACGGGTCGATAGCGTTGCGGGTGTCCAGCCAGTTCTGCATCTCGGGGTACATCTGGTGGAAGTGCTCGGCGGACGTGCGCGATTCCTTGGCCAGGTAGAGACGGCCGCCGAACTCCATGACGCGGCGGTCCAGGTCATCGAGGAATTCACCCAGGCCCGGCTTGATGGGAAAGTCGACGCAGACGTTCCAACCCGGCATCGGGTAGGACAGCGGAGCGCGGTTGCCCTCACCGAAGAGCTTGAAGACGTTCAGCGCCGAGTAGTGGCCGGAGCGCTGGATATCGCGGACGATCTCCTTAAACGGCTCGACGGCCTCGCGCGGAACGACGAACTGGTACTGCAGGAAGCCCTTGGAGCCATAGCCGCGGTTCCATTCACCAATGAGGTCCAGCGGCTGATAGAACTGCGTGAGGTTCTGCACCTGGTTGCGGTAGGTGCCGGACTTCAGCCACCACAGCTGACCAATGGTCATCATGGTCAGCTTGTTCATGGTGAACGACGGGAAGATATCCGGCACGGTCATCAGCTGCGGAGCGTTGAACTTCAGCGGGTTCTTCGCCAGCTTCGGTGCGTATTCCTCCAGCTGAGCCAGAGTGGCCAGCGAACCGCGGGAGATAGCCGCACGGCCCAGCTTCGGCTCCGGCGAGATGGCATCGAACCATGCGGAGGAGTAGGTGAAGTTCTCCTCCGAGCCGTCGGAGTGGAACGCGATGGTCTCATCCAGGTTCTGAGTCAGGTCACCATCAGCGATGAAGTACGCGGTCTCGGTCTTAGTCATCTCAATGCGAGCGCGCAGGATGATACCGGTCAGGCCCATACCACCGACGGTTGCCCAAAACAGCGTGCCATCTGGGTCATCAGCCGAGCCCTCCGGCTCGAGGTGCAGGATACGACCGTCTGCGACCAGCAGTTCCATCGACAGCACGTGGTTGCCGAAAGAGCCTGCGGAGTGGTGGTTCTTACCGTGAATATCCGGACCAATGGCACCACCGATTGTGACCTGGCGAGTACCTGGCAGCACTGGCACCCACAGGCCATAGGGCAGTGCGGCCTTCATCAGCTGATCCAGTGTGACGCCGGCGTCGACATCAACAATTCCCGACTCCTGATCAATGGAGTGGATCTGGTTGAGCTGCTGCATGTCAACGACCAGACCACCCGAGTTCTGGGCGGGGTCGCCGTAGGAGCGGCCCATACCGCGGGCGATAACACCGCGACGCAGGTGGGCAGGCTTATCCGAGTTCTGGTCGGCGACAGCCTTGACGGCGTTGACAATTTCATCCAAGTCCGGCGTCGACAGCACCTGGGACTTAGCGGGGGCGGTACGACCCCAACCGGTTAGGGTCCTGGCTTCTGTGTTTACGGCTCCGTAGGCACCGTTCGAAGCATCGGTGCTGGACTTGCCGTTAGTGTTAGTGGACATCAAGGCTAGGCTACCCCTTTGAAGCCACCGCGTCGCCTGTGACGCTCCGAGGTGTTGGTCACGCTTTGAGGCCGTGCACGGGCCGTCGTAAAGCGAACGTGAAGTGCGAAAAAGCTACAGATCCATAATTTGGCGGATCTCGTCGGGCAGCATTTCCTGTGAGGTAATCTGCGGGCCGTCGTAGGCCTCGAGGGCGCGGTAGACCTTGGCGCGCTCCATGCTGTCGAGAATGGGCAGCTCCTGCGCAAACAGCATGACCATCTGGTTCGACAGCGGAGTGTTGGTGTACTCGGCCGCCATGTTGATCTCTTCGCGCGGCTTCTTCTTCAAAAAGTCGAACATGCGCCTAAGGCTACCCCGGTTCGAATCCGCCACTCGCGATACCATCAACCTCATGACCCAGCACTTGGATGTCCCGCAGACCCTGGCCGTGTGCAGCGCCACCTCGCCAGTGGTGATTTGGCGCGTGGAACTCTCGCCGTCGTTTTCCGGCGAGCGTCTTTCTGGCGCGTGGTTCGTCGATCCGCTTGGCGACGAAGCCTTGGAGAAAACCACCAACCTCCTTACCGGTGCCTTTGTTGCGACTGTCGCAGACGCCGACGCCGGCGAAGATGCTCAGCCCACAGAAGAAGGCCGCGACCTGCTGCAACGCGCGATCTCGGGCGTCGGCGCGCCCACTGTGGATCTGGCGGCCTCGGTGAAGGCCATCCGCTCGCACATTGCGGAGCTGCGTCAGGCTGCTAAAGATGAAAAGGCCAAGCCGGGCAAGGGCAATTTGACGGAGCCGCGGTTTCCCAAGGTCAGCGACGTGGAGGTTATTGACTTCCCGCATGTCGGCGAGAAGGTCGCGGGTCCGGTGCTGGGACTTGCTCGCGGTGTGGAAACACTGGTGGCACAGTGGGGCGCGGTGGAATCGCAGCGCCTGCGGCGCAAGTATTTGGCGGAGCCGTGGGGCAGTGAGCCGCGTCAGCTACCGCTGGTGACCAAGTAAAAGTCCGCGCATTGTAGCCACTTTTTGCCAATCCGCCCACCTTGTTTTTCCTGCGTACCCTTTAAGGCATGGCAGCAAAGACCGATAATGTCGTCGCCTTTCCGGGCGTGCGCGTGGCCGCTGAGCCGGCCACGCTCATTATCGGTGCCTCATTGGAGGAAGAACCCACCAGCGTCCACCGCGTATTCGGTGTCAATGACCAGCTGGATTTAAGGCAACTGTCGCATCTGCTCGCGGTTATTTTTGGGTGGGGCGAGGAACGTGTGCCGACGAAGTTTCAGCTGCCCGGCTCCGAAGTGGAGGCGGCAGCGCAGTTTGATGCCAATAAACCGAGTGCCATCGATGTCGAGACTTTTGCTGACACCGCCGTTGATGTTCCCCAGTCCACCAAAATTGCTGAGGTCCTCCAGGACCCCGGCGACATTCTCATTTGGCAGTGGGGCCTGTGGAAACACGTTCTGCAAGTCCGCGAGGCCTTTGCTCGTGACGAGGCCACACCGGATGCCCTGTGCATTGGCGGCTCCGGCACGATTCATGCCCTCGGGGACACGGAGGCTCCGGAAAGCGTGGACATTGCCGCTATCAATCGGGAGCTAACCGGCCGGGACTCGATTCAAAACACACTGTCGACTACCAGAGCAGATGTGGTGGACATTATTGAGCGCTCCGGGGTGTTTGAATTCGTGCCACTGCTACAGGCTCTGGACCTGCAGAAGTCGGAACCAACCACGCTTGCTTTGACCGACCGGGAAGCACAGGGCGTCGTCAAGCGATTGCGCGCACTGCCTATGGAGGGCGCCGAGGAAGACCCCGCCGGGCACGATGCGGCGTTGGTGGAGCTTTTGTGTTTGGCGGCGTTGACCTCGGATGAGTTGCGCCATGATGTCGCCGAGCACGTGATGGAGCGGCTCGGGTGGCAGGCCGATGACGGCACGCCGTTGACCGGTGAGGATATTGAGGAGCTGGCATCGGCTAGCTGGGCGGAAATGTGTGCGCTGGGGCTGGCCGGTGACGACGCGCTCTCGCCGGTGGAACGCCTGGATCTGCTGCGGGAGGCGCTGCGCCGGTAGTTGGTAGCCGGTAGTCGGTGCGGGGCTTATGTTGTTGCCTTGCCTGTGTCCTAGAATTTCAAGGCGTGTCAGCGAATGAATCAGCAAAAGAGAACGTCAACAGTGAAAATGGCTTCATCGTAGAGGAGTCCGCGGCGGTGCCGATGGCCTCCGAGCCGAAAGACGACCATGCACTGATGGTGCAGGTGGTGCGCTTTGTCATCTCCGGTGTTATTGCGGCCGTGGTGGACTTTGGCTCCACGCTGATTTTGAACTACGGCTTTGGGCTGCCGCGCAATAGCGTCTCCAAGCCAATTGGTTGGGTGCTGGGCACGATCACCGCCTACATGATCAACCGTCGCTGGACTTTCAAGGCGGAGGCCTCGTGGAAGCGCACGGTAGCGGTGGCGATTCTCTACCTGATTACGTTCGCCATTCAGACGCAGCTGTTTAAGTTCAGTCCACTGCTGTTTGCCGACGTCTGGGGCTGGAACCGATTCTGGACGGATACGGCATCGTTTATCGTCGCCCAAGGCGTTGCGACGGTAATTAACTTCATCATTCAGCGTGTATTCATCTTCCGTGTGAAATAGCGCGATACGCTGGGGGACGTGACTTCGACTGCTTCTTTCAAGGAAACTTCCCAGGCGACTGCCGCATCCGATGCTGACATGCTGACTATTCAGCGCGTACTGTTCGCTCCGCCCGCTGACTGGGTGGAGCCGGAACTGTATTACCGAGTTGAAGGCGCTGGCGCCTACGACGGATCGGTGCAGGCTACACGTAATTCCATTACCCTTGGCCGCCACACCGTGGTGCGCACTGACACGTACTTCGGCCGTTTCCGCGCTTCTTACTGGCAGCGCTGGACCTCGATTAAGCAGATTGAAATTCGCGCCCGCGTGGTGGGCTCTGCTCGCGTGCTGGCCTACACCGAGGACATTGGCGGTCACCTCCGCCTGGAGGATTCCTGGGCTGCTGGTGGCTCCGACGCTGACGGCAACTGGACCGGTGAGCATTCGCCGATGTCCGGTTCGGCCAATGAAGAGGTCCGTCTGGTCGTGCCGCTGGACCGCTTCGCCGATGGCGGCGCTATCCACCTGCGCTTCGACACCGAGGATGCCGGCGCCAAGATTTCGGATGTCCGCTACGTCGTGCCACGCACCGCAATCAAGCGCGATGTCCCGACTGACCTGGTCATTTGCTCTTACAACCGTCCGGTTGACTGCGCTCGAACCGTCGCCACGCTGGCTGAGGACCTGCCGGCGCTGGAGCGCGTACGCACCATCCGCGTCGTTGACCAGGGCGAACAGCACCCCGCTGACGAGGCTGACTTCATTAGCGCCAAGGAAATCCTGGGTGAGCGCCTGAACGTCGTCCACCAGCCGAATCTCGGTGGCGCGGGCGGTTTCTCCCGCGGTATGCGCGACGCCACCGCCGCAGGTGAGTGCATGGTTTTGCTTACCGACGACGACATCCGCCCCGAGCCCGAGACCACCCTGCGTCTGTCCGCCCTGGCAGTGTGCGCCGAAAAGCCGATGCTGCTGGGTGCACAGATGCTCTTCCTGTTCAACCCGACCAGCCTCTTCCGCACCGGTGAGACCTACAACTGGAAGGCGCTGACCGTCGAGGAGAACGACCCGAAGTTCGGCCACGCCGATGTCGATGTGCGCAAGTACCATCAGCTGCGCCGCCTGGGTGTGGACTACAACGCCTGGTGGACCTGCCTGGTGCCGTCCGAGGTCATTGAGAAGATCGGTCTGGCGCTGCCGCTGTTCTTCCAGTACGACGACATCGATTACGGCTTCCGCGCCGCCAAGGCCGGCTACCCAACCGACACCATCCCGGGCGCCGCTGTCTGGCACGCCGATTTCTACTGGAAGGACATCGAAAACGCCGCCCAGTACTTCGGCCTGCGCAACGCGCTGATCGCCGCGACGATGCACGGCGATGTCACCGCGAAGGACATGGTCAACGTCGCTTCACGACGAATCCTCTCTAACCTGGTCTCCATGCGCTACGGCCTGGCCTGGACACAGATGGAAGCCGTGCGTGACCTACTGCGTGGGCCAGAGGTGCTGGAAAATGCTTCACAAGGTGATTTCGCCCGCATTTCCGCCGGTCGAAAGAACTTCCCGGAGACCAAGCTGCTGCCGATGCATGAAATGCCCGGTGGCCTGACTCCGGTACGTCCGCCGTCACACGAGATTTCCAGCGAAAACAAGACCATGGCCAAGCGCCTGGCGTACACGCAGATGGGTAAGAAGCGCCCAGGCCCAGTGGCTGTGGCCTTTGAGGACTCCTTCTGGTGGCACATCTCCACATTTGACGATGTTTGGGTCACCGATGCCTCTCAGAATGGTGTCCGCCACCTGGTGCGCGACCTGGACAAGGAAAAGTCCATGCGTGCCGAGACCATCAGCCTCATGCGCGAACTGTCGGCCAAGTGGGACGATATTGCCAAGCAGTGGCGTGCAGCCGTGCCTACCTTGACCAGCGAGGAGAACTGGGAGAGGTTCTTCCATGGCGAATAAGACAGGAGACAATACCCGCAAGCAGCTCATCGCCATCCTGGTGCTGCTGGTGCTAATCATCCTTGCGCTGGCCTTGTTCATGTTTGTCAAGGTCTCCGGGGGTCGAGGTGGTGATAGCGCAACGGGTGCGCAGGCGGACTCAAGTGTGAGTTCGAGTGCTGGTGCTGGCGCTGGTGCTGAGTCTGGGACCGGCGCTTCTGGCAGTGCCGCTCCTGGTTCTGCTCCCGGCGAGGGCAATGACCAGGACGACGGCCCGAACCCGACTGCGGGCCAGGAGACTGCTGGGCCGGGTTCTGGTTCGCAGTCTGAGGCTCCGAGTTCTAACTCGCAGGATTCGAGCACAGATAGCGATGGCCAGAAAATTTCAGGCAATGTCCGTGTCTTTCAGACTGACGAGGAAATGGCAGCCTTCCAAGGCGTAGAAAATCCTAACAAGGAATCTAATTACGATGGCGGCCCATACACAATCGTTGTGCTGGATTCGCCTCAGCAAATTACCGCACAGAGCTCAGGCAGTGCAGGTCAGCAGAGTACCAGGCAGGCAACGATGGTCAAGATTCCAAATGGTACTGCCTCCGATGGTGAACACGTGACTTTGGACGCGCCGCCGAGCAGCCTGTGGTGGCCGTCGGATGCCGGCCTTCCAATGGGTCAGCCATCTATGCAGTAGGGCGGTAGATGCCAGAATTGGCGAGCTAAATAGTCGCTTAAACCTCGCGCTGAATTAGTTATCCACAGCCGCCAAATTGTCCACAGATACGTGCAATTTGGCGGTTTTTCTTCTACCAATTTCGGCAATCTGCGCCATAACTAGAGGCACGAATCCTAACTTCTTGCAGCCAAGCTGCAACCAGCCTCAGGGAGTGCCGAAAACTATGCCCACCTGGACTTATGACATCGATGGTCTCATCCAAGCCACTGAGCAGACTTACAGTCGGCACCCGTCGCAGCATGTGGTCATATCTGTTGAAGCGCTCGGGCTAAAAAGCAACTATGTGCCACCGCAATCCCCGGAACCGTCGTCAAGCCCGCTTATTCGGATGTGCAGTGGAACCTATCTGGATTGCGCGAAGTGGAACGCGATGTCGAGCACTGAACGCTTCATTTCAATTGCAAAATCCCATGTCAAGAGGAAATCCAACGTGATTATTACCTCTGAAGCTGCCGCGGCTCTGCATGGACTGCCATTGCTTCTGCGGCACGCCACAATTTCGCTGGCTAACAGTAGTCGACGGCCGCGTGGTCAGCGTCGCATAGGGCCAAAAGCTGTGGAGTATCAGGCAAATGCGCTGGTTCGCCGCGTCGGAACGCACTTGCACGACCATGATCTAGTTGAAATCTGTGGACGCAAAGTTACCGATATCCCTAAGACCGTCATTGATATCTGCAGGTCAGAGCATTCAGAAAATGGGCTTATAGTCGCTGACGCCGCCCTGCGCCAGTGGTGCACGACCGCCGAACTGGAAGAAACGCTCCGCGCATATCCGAGGGCCCGCGGCAATCGCCGAGTTCGTAAGATACTCGCAATTGCAGGTGAGCGATCAGAGTCCGTGGGCGAATCGTTGACGAAGGGGTGCATCGTCAACGCGGGTATTGCATCGCTTGACGACGAAAACAGCAGTCTCCTCCAGCAAGTCGACTTCTATGACAGCGATGGCTTCATCGGTCGAGTAGATTTTTATCTTCCCGAGCTGAACCTCATCATCGAGTTCGATGGTGCTACAAAGTATTCCTGCGACGCCGCTTGCGTAACTGAAAAAGTACTTGTTGCAGAGCGTCACCGAGAGAAAAGGCTTCAAAACCTAGGCCTCGAAGTGGTTCGGTTGCAGTGGAGCGATGTTTTAGGCGGTAGCTGCATTGGTTATTTGCAGCGCTATGCAGATGCGCAAAGAAGTCGAATCTCCGCAGGTGGATTGGTATTTTCTCCTGATCTAGGGCATTGGCGTCTGCCCGATTTGCCATTCAAGCTACGGAAAACACGGGAGCAACGTGTACTTGAACGCCAGAGACGTCGAGAGAAAATTATTCGTAGTAGGGAATCCCCAGAGCAGTAGGTCGTGGCCCCTTGTGGGCCGAGTATTGGTCGAGTGTTTGGGCGCGTGTTTGGGCGCGGTGGGCGCGGTGGGCAACTTTAAATCAAGAAAGCCGCGACCACCTATGGCTCAAAAATGACCTATGGCCCGAAAGTTAACATATGGCTCCGTATACGTGACCAAACGTTACTTTAGAGCCATACGTCAGAATTTAGCCATATGTGCGTTGTGAGTACTTTTGTTGGTGTTAGTGGTGTGATCAGTGGTGTGAATGGTGCGATAGGTGAGCGGCCGGGGTGCGGGGTGTACTGAAAGCAACCAGCCCGGCCAGCGCCAACCAGCCCCCGAAAATCTGCTACTTCGAGCGCGGATCGAAGCGCTCGAAGTTCTCCGCGCGGCCCTGCTTCAGCAGTTTGAGCCAGCGGAAGAAGCCACGGACATCACGACGCTGGACCAGGAAGAACCAGCCGAAACGCAGGAATTCCTGTGGCATAAGCTTGCGCATGCCGGGCTGGCTCATCAGGTAGCCACGGTTGCGATAGGTAAAGTACCGCTTGAACTCATCGGTCGGATACTGCGTATGCATTTTGCCACCGAGAATGGGCACAAATTCCCCGGCACCGGAGGGGTGCAAGTAGGCCGTCGTCAAGCATGTGCCGAAACGGAGACCCGAACGGACCAGTCGGCGGTGGAATTCGACCTCATCGCCGCGGATGAACAGGCGATAGTCGGGGACGCCAAGTTGCTCCAGGGAGCTGGCGCTGAACAGTGCGCCATTGAACAGGGAGGCGATGCCTGGCAGGAGGTCGTGGTTGGAGTCGATGGTCTGCAGGCCCTCGGGCAGTTCCATGCCGGTCGCGGCCTTTTGATCACCGAAGTTGGTGAACCAGGACACGCCATTGGAATCGTGGACGAGTGGGAGTTGCGGGTTGATGCCGCCTTCGAAAAGCTCCTCCCGCTGGCGGCGCCAGACCAGGCCTCGACGCAGCGGGAATGCCAGCTTGGTCGGTGCCTTGATATCGCAGACCACCGGAGAAACCGCAGCTAGCTGGTGGCGGTCTGCACAACCGTGCAGAGTTGCCAGGACGCGGGAGTCCTCCGGGCGGCCATCATCATCAGCGCACCAGATCCAGTCCGCGCCGAGCGAAAGAGCAGTGAGCATACCCAGAGCAAAACCGCCGGCACCGCCCAGATTGGTCTTGGAACCGAAGTAGTGAACCTCCGGCGCGGACCCGGTCGCGGACTTCTGCTCCGCGGCCACCGACTCAGCGAGTTCCTTGACCTTCGGGTCATCGCCATTGTCAACGATGATCAGCCACTGCGGCATGTGCGTCTGGCCAACCACGATTGGCAGTGATTGCTGCAGGTCCTCGACCCGATTGTGTGTCACCACAATTGCGGCAGTTGCCTTGCCTGAGTGTGCGGGGACAGCCGATTTTTCGCTCACTTCGTTCTCCATCGAGGATTGCTGGTCACTGTTCATTCGATTTACCGTTGTCTATTTTGCCATGCGCGCAAATGCGCTCGCCCCAGTACTGTAAGCACCGGCTCGGCATCACGCACGCACCGGCGCATACCGGGCAAGCACCGCTAGCTGCGCTGCGCCAGCACCTTGCGCACCTGGTCGGCGGCCTCTTTACCCTCGTAGGCCTCGACCACTTCGTCGACAAGACCTGCCTGGCGCACCGTACCATGGTCAATCCACAGTGCAGTGTCGCACAGCTGCGCCAGGAACTCATTGGAGTGCGACGCAAACACGAGCAGGCCAGAGCGTTCGACCAATTCGGTGAGCTTGGTGCGGGCCTTCGCCATAAACGCGGCGTCCACGGCCCCGATGCCTTCGTCGAGAAGCAGAATCTCGGGCTCAATGGACGTGACCACGCCGAGCGCCAGACGCACGCGCATACCGGTGGAGTAGGTGCGCAGTGGCATGTGTAGGTAGTCGCCGAGCTCGGTGAACTCGGCGATTTCGTCGAGTTTTGCCTTCATCTGCTTGCGCGTCTGTCCCAAAAACAGGCCGCGGATGATGATGTTCTCCAGCCCGGAGATCTCCGGATCCATGCCGACGCCCAGGTCGAACACCGGAGCCACGCGCCCGCGTACGTCGGCGGCGCCACGCGTGGGCTCATAAATTCCCGACAGCAGGCGCAGTAGCGTGGATTTACCCGCGCCGTTGTGCCCGACTAGGCCCACGCGATCGCCCTCGCGCAGGTGAATATTGATGTCCTTCAGCGCCTCAATGACCACGACATTCGAGTCATTCCGGCCAATCGCCCCGCCGGCAGCGCCGAGAAACGCCTTCTTCATCGACCGCGACTTGGCGTCGAAAATGGGGAAGTCAACGCAGGCGTTGTAAGTGTCAATGCTGACCATGGTTATCCCTTGCTAGTTCTTTTCGCTTTACGACGTCCCGTTGCGGCTTACACCCAGTAGCTGACACGGGAGCGCCAACGCTTCATGGCCGCGAGTGCCAGCAGCAGGCCCACCGCGGTGCAGGCGATGACCACCCACCAGTGGTAGGCCTCCACCGGCTGGCCGGTCAGTGGGGCGCGGATGATTTCGAGGTAGTGGTACAGCGGGTTGATCTCCGCGATGCGAGCGCGCTCGGCGACCGCTCCGCCCTGCTCTTCCAAAGTCTTGGTGGTCCACACAATCGGAGTCATGTAAAACACCAGCTGAATGAGCGAATCCAGCAGTGGGGCCACATCGCGGTAGCGCGTGGCGATAATGCCGAAGAACATGGTCACCCACACACCGTTGACCACCAGCAGTGCCAGTGCCGGGATGGAAAGGAAGAAGTTCCAGCCCAGGTGCGGTCTAAAGACCAGGACGAGAATCAGCCAGATGACCATGTTGTGCGCAAAGAAGAGCAGTTGGCGCCACACCAGCCGGTAGACGTGGACACTCAGCGCACTGGGCAGCTGTTTAATCAGCCCCTCGTTTTCAATGAAGACGGTTGCGCCCTCACGGACACAGCCGGAGATGAAACCCCAGATAATCAGGCCGACGGTCACGTGCGGCAGGAAGTAAGACAGCTCCTGCTGGAACAGCAGTGAGTACAGCAGGCCAAGTGCCAGGGCCATCGCACCGGTGGCGATGGTGATCCACAGTGGGCCGAGCGTGGAGCGGCGGTAGCGCTGCTTGATGTCCTGCCAGCCCAGCTGCAGCCATAGCTCGCGCTGGCCGAAACCTGTGACCAGGTCCTGCCAGGCGGCACGGAACGTGCGGGAGCGCGACTTCATAGCCGGCGCTTCACCTGATGCGTCAATCATGCGTGCGATGTCGCGGCGGAGTACCTCTTCATCACGGACAGTGCTGAGCGCAGATGAAGCCGGCACGGCGGCATCGGTTTCGGCTGCGCGATCGTCTGCGAGTTGACGGTCATTTTCTTGGTTAGTCACGTCTCCAAACTACTAGGTAGGGCGGATTGATTGAATTCTGTCGGCCGCGGGGCGTGGCTTTCTTATAAGCGAAGGTGTCGAATCGGGGTTGGGAGCTTGCCGAAAATTTGCCTAAAATCGCCGGTTGAATCGCCTTGTCTGGTCTAGAGCAGCCCAGTGTGAGCCGTTCGGCAGCACTTTATGCAATCCTCAGGAATTTGTAAGGTTTAGTAAATGGAGTTTAAGGATTCTTCTATGACCGGTTGCTCGGATAGACTGGGCTGCAACTAAGATGAGCAACCGACATCATCATTTTTGAAGAGTCGACATAGTTATCGCAGCTTGACAGCGTAACCGGGGAAAGGGTTTTTATGGCCTTCGATGTGCCAACTACCAGAGGCGCATACACGTCGCTTTCCGACGGATGGACATACCTCAACGCGGGCAAACGAGCCCAGGTGCCCGAGCGTGTGCTTTCTGCGATGAATTCGGCATTCCGCGCTGCACCAAAGTCCTTGCCGGGCGAAGCTGGCGTAGGTGCCCACGGGCAGTCCCGCAGCTCCGGTGTGCCGGCAGCCGTGGAGATGACCACGTCGGCACGCCGTGCTTTTGCGGATCTCACTGGCGGCCCCGTCGCCGGTGTGGTGCTGGGTGCATCCCGCGAGGTGCTCATGCAGCAGTTCACGGCAGCGATGAGCCGTCGCCTGTCGCTGGGCGCCAACCTGGTTATTTCCCGCATCGGCTCGCAGGTGGTGCATGCGCCACTGCGCCGCGCCGCTGATCTCTATGGTGCGCGTGTGCGCATTGCAGAGGCCGACCTCGCCACAGGTGCACTGCCCGCCTGGCAGTTCGACAACCTGGTGGATGCGGAAACTCGACTGGTAGTCGTTCCCGCCGCCGACCCCTTCGTGGGCACAATCGCACCGGTTAAGGAAATCGTCCGTCGCGTGCATGCGAACTCCTCCGCATGGGTGCTGGTGGACGCATCGGATGTTGCTGCGTACCGCGATGTGTCCATGACCAAGCTGGGCGCGGACATCATGCTGGTGGACGCCTCTGTGTGGGGTGGGCCAGAGGTATCCGCCCTGGTTTTCAAGGATCCGGCTATGTTCGCGCGGATGACGTCGTTAAGCTACGCGCCAAATGCGCGCGGCGCGGACCGAATCGAGGTCTCGCCAGTCTCGCCCGCCCTGCTCGGCGGTGTGTCGGAGTCGGTGCAGCACCTAGCGTCGCTGGACAGGGTGGCGCGTGGTTCGCGCAGGCATCGCATTGAAACGGCGATGCCGCAGGCCTTCCGCTACTTGACGACGTTGTCAGAGCGCCTCATCTCGGCACTGATGACCTTGCCGCGGGTGTACATCATTGGCATGGATGCCGAAGATGACTCGTACGCGAGCGTGTCCCGCACGCAGCACATTCCGCGGGTCAGTTTCCTGGTCGACGGTGTGCCTGCGGCAACTGTCGTGGGACGTCTGCTGGACAACGGTCTGGTGACCAGTGTGGTCGATGCGTTTGAATCTCCGCTGCTGGAGGCCATGGGCATCGATGAGGCAGGCGGTGCCGTGGGGGTTGGGCTGCAGCCGTTTAATACCCCGCACGACATCGATCAGCTCGTGCGTGCGGTGGCATCTCTCGGCTAAGACCGCATGTGACTAAACGGTCAGGATAATCTTGCCGGTGACAGCGCCGCTGTCGAGCAGGTCGTGTGCCTTGGCGGCATCACGGATATCCATGACCTCATGAATTTGAGGGATGACGGTGCCGTCGGCAAGCATTGGCCAGACGGTGTCCTCCGTGGCGTTGACGATGCGCGCCTTGTCCTCGACATCGCGGTAGCGCAAGCCCGTTGCGGTGATGGAGCCGCGCTTATTCAGCAGACGGCCGATGTTGAGCTCGCCCTTAACGCCGCCCTGCATGCCGATGATGATTAGGTGACCATCCTTGGCCAGTGCCTTGACGTTGCGGTCGAGGTACTTTGCACCCATGATGTCGAGGATGACATCAGCGCCGCCCTCTGCCGCGATGACCTCTTCGAAGACGTCTTCCTTGTAATTAATCAGGATGTCAGCGCCGAGCTCCTTGCACTTGGCCAGCTTTTCCGCGGAACCGGCGGTGACAGCGACACGAGCGCCCAGCTGCTTAGCCATTTGGATAGCGAAGGTGCCGATGCCGCCTGCGCCGCCGTGCACCAGCAGCAGGTCACCTTCCTTCAGGCCGGCAACCATGACGACATTGGAGAACACCGTGCAGGCGACCTCCACAATGGAAGCGGCCTCAGTAAAGGAGTAGCCCTCCGGCAGCGGCAGAATCTGGCCTGCCGGCACCGCGACCTTCTCGGCATAAGCACCGCCTGAAAGCAGGCAGCACACCTCATCGCCCACCTTCCAGCCGGCCGAGTCACCCTTGACCTGCTCAATCACACCGGCACACTCCAGGCCGAGAATGTCAGTGACACCCTTCGGCGGTGGGTAGTGGCCAGCTGCTTGCAGCAGGTCAGCACGGTTAACACCAGCGGCCTTGACCTTGACCAAGACCTGCCCGTCCTCGAGTACGGGATCTGGGGCATCGGCCCATTCCAGGGCGCGGGGATTGGAAAGATCAGTCTGAATGATTGCCTTCATAACCCACAACGGTAGCGAAAAATTCGGCTTTGCATGCGGTATTTGCCCACAGTGGGTAGTGATAAATTCAGCCATGTTGACCGGCGCTTTCGTCGCAGGCGCAGGGTAATTGCAAGGCAATTTGTCGCCTAACGACGGCATGCGGTTATGATGTTGACGTTGGAAGTATGGCAGAGCGGCCGAATGCACCGGTCTTGAAAACCGGCGAGGGTCACACCTCCGGGGGTTCAAATCCCCCTGCTTCCGCAAGAGGATACCCTCGGTAGTTGTTCTACCGGGGGTTTTCCTGTTTTTGAGGGGCAAAATTTTCTGGACTTTGGTCGTGGCGGTTTAACTGTTGCAGTTCAGTTCAGGACGAGTATTGCTAATAAAAGCAGTACAGTCCTGGCATCAAAACCGGTAAACTCAGAACCGCTGTATGTAAGCAGTGGCATACTTGCGAGCGGTATTGAAGGAAACGATCTGACAATGGCAACGAATCGGAGTGACCACTCGGACAATCCGTTTGAGGAGTGGGACAACAATAATTCGTCTGAGGAGCAGGCCAACACTCCGGCCGAGTCTGCCGATGAGTGGGGTCTTCCTCAGTCCGGGGCTGGAGATCAATCCTCTACGGATACGCCTCCGGCTGCGTGGAGTGCGGTGAATGATTCTTCCTACAACGCGCAGTACACCGAGCAGCCGCAACAAGGGCAATATTCACAGCAACCGCAACAGCCACAAGAACCGTACCGCCCGGAGCCCTATGTTCCGAGCCCAGAAATCGGTCCGGCACCCAGCCCAAACAATGACAATCGTGGTTTGACCATTGCCGTTATTGTTCTGGCTATTATCGCGGTCGCGCTGCTCGTCGGCGCCATGGCATTTTTCTACTTCTCCAATTCCAAGGGCTCGACGACGGCCAGCAACAACGCTTCGTCGCAGGTGAAGTCCGCAAGTAGTGAAAACTCTCCCGAGTCCTCGACGACGCAAAAGCGTCGCGCTGAGAACTTCCAGCCACCGTCTAGCTGGCGTCACTGTTCCGGTTCGGGCGATCCCGGCGACCTGAACTTGGTCTATGCCGAGGATGTTGGCGGCAACATCACCAGTTGTCCGTTTGCCACTAACGTTCGCAACGCATTCGTTGAGCACTACCGGATGACCAACAAGCTCGACGGCACCATTACTGCCAACAGTCCCACCACGGGCAAGACCTACACCATGACCTGCCGCGATGATGGGGAAGTGGTCACCTGTACCGGCGGCACGAATGCGACGGTGCACATTGTCTAAGCGTCTGTCACGTATCGCTCTAACCACCGCCATGGCCGCAACGCTGGGGCTCAGCGCCTGCACCATCGGAGGAGGCGACGAGGCTGCCACTCCATCGCCAACGCTTGACGACGGCTCCAGCGGCAACTCCTCCCGCGAGGCAACAGCTCCCGGTGAATTGCCCCGCAAGGTCATCGCGGCTGTTGAAGACGTACAGGAGGAATACGGCGGTATTGCCGGTGTGGCCGTGGCTACGCCCGGCAAAGATTCGAATGTGGCGGACACCGGAGAGTTCACCACTGGGCCGGCTTGGTCTACCTCCAAGGTGCCAGTTTCTATCGCCGCGGTGCGTCAATATGGCATGACACCGCAGGTAGAGGCGGCAATTACCATCTCGGATAACGATGCTGCAGAGGCCACCTGGTACTCCCTTGGCGACGATGCCACTGCCGGTGCCACCACTGATGAAATTCTCCGCGAAGGCGGGGATGAGTCCACTGTCATGGGCACTGATCGCGTCCGGGAGCAGTACACCGTTTTCGGTCAAACTCAGTGGGACCTTGATGACCAGGCAGTTTTCGGTGCCAATATGCAGTGCATTGAGGCAGGCCCAGAGGTGGCGGAGCTCATGGGGCAGATTGCTGATGAACAAGCCTATGGCCTCGGCCACATCCCGAATGCCCACTTCAAGGGCGGCTGGGGGCCGGACGACGAAGGTATCTACCTGGTCCGTCAATTCGGCTTTATCCCAGGTGAGAAGCCAGGCACTTTCATTGGTATCGCCATTGCCGCACAGCCTGATGACGGCAGCTATGAAACCGGTCAGGAGATGCTGAACGACATCGCCAAGGCCATCGCAGACAGCGACATCACCGCAGGGCGCGCCGGTTCCTGTTAGTGCGCTGGCGGCCTGCCGTCTTGTGCCGTAGCCGACTAGCGCTCAATACCGAGCGCCGCGAGCAGCTGCGCGGTTTCCTCCGCAGTAGTGATGGTGATTCGCGCACCTTCACCGGCAAAGCAGCGAATCAGCACGCCACGCTGCGCAAGTAGCTCACCGAGTTCCGAGGTGGTTTCCACCGTGACGTCGTCAAGCGCCTGCAAATCAGCAATCCGAGACTCGTCGATCCAAATGAAGTTCGACTGCGAGTTCGGCAGCACCGTCTCGCGCCCCGTTGCGGCGTTGATGGCCTCTGTGACTGCCACGCGCTGCTCACGGACCTCCGCAATCCGACGTTCCAGCTCCTCCTGCGCAGCCAGCGATGCAACCGCGGCCTTCTGCGCCACCGTGTTCACAGAGAACGGAATGGCGACCTTATTAACGGCCTCTACCAGTGCCTTTGAACCGAACATGTACCCCACGCGCAGCCCCGCCAGACCGTAGACCTTGGAAAACGTGCGCAGGCCCACCAGATTCGGGTACTTACCAATCAGCTGATCTGCCAGCGGTGTGGTCTGTTTCGTCTGCTTATCGACGAGCTCAATGTATGCCTCATCGAGAGCAACCACGATATCGCCCGGGACCTTGGCCATGAACTCCTCAAAAGCCTCACGAGTAATGGTGGTACCCGTCGGGTTATTCGGATTACACACGAAGATCAGGCGCGTGCGCTCCGTGATTGCGGCGGCCAGCCCCGGAAGATCATTGCGGCCTTCCGAATCCAGCGGAACCGGCACCGGGGTAGCACCTGCGACGCGAGCGAGGATGGGGTAGGCCTCAAAGCTGCGCCATGGGAACACGACTTCATCACCATCGGTGCAGGTGGCTTCGACGAGTTGCAGACACAGTGCGGAGGAACCGCAGCCCACTGCCACCTGCTCCATGGGCACACCGAGGTGCTCACCCAGACGCGTGCGCAGCTCTACCGCGCCCATATCCGGGTAGCGGTTCGGGCTCGTGGCCGGGTTAGTAAGGGCCTCTGAAATTGCTGCAGCAACCGATGGCAGCGGTGCCTGCGTCATTTCATTGGATGCAATCTTCAGCGCGCCGGGCACTGCTTTGCCCGGAACATAGACCGGAACCTGTTCGAGGTCGGCGCGGGTTTTCGGCTGTACTGGCGATGCATCGTTGGTCATACGCATAACTGTAGAGCATGGCCCGGATTGGTTAGCATGCAATCCCAGCTGTTTTGCTTTTCATTTCTGCTTTTCTGTAGGATTGTCTGCGGTAATTTGGTCTTACCGATTACCAGTGGTTTTGGAGGCGTGCCAGAGCGGCCGAATGGGGCTCCCTGCTAAGGAGTTGCCTGTCTTGCGACGGGCCGGAGGTTCGAATCCTCTCGCCTCCGCCACAAGCGCCCGTAGCTCAACGGATAGAGCATCTGACTACGGATCAGAAGGTTAGGGGTTCGAATCCCTTCGGGCGCACAATGCAGACCCGCACCTTGTTGGTGTGGGTCTTTTTGTTGTGCGCGCTTTTCTCGCCAGTACCTCCATCACCCCCACACAGCCGTTGGAAGGCCGAATCCGGTTAGCCTGGCTTTGTACTTGGTCAGTACTTGGTCAATCGAGCCTTCCACCCCGCGCCGTCCCGCGTGGCCTCGCGCGCGTGGGGGACATTTTCCTAACCTGAACAGTTGCAATAGACTTAGACCCCGGTTGACCCCCGTATCCCTGATAGGAGCCTTGATGGACGCCCGTCTTGCCGTTCGCCGTAAACCCGAGTTCCGCAATGAGGAAGCCACGCTGCTGCCCTCGATCGGACAGAACGGGGAGGTGGCAATCTTCTATCTCTACGATGCCTTCGACGTAACAGAAGAGGACCTCACCGCACTGCGTGAGTCGGTTGTTGCCGATTCGCGTGTCGACGAATTGGTTGAGCTCCCAGCACCGGCAGAGCTGGGTCACTACCTTGCGGTTGAGCCACTGCCTGGTCAGTACGAACAGCGCGCCGATGCCGCCGAGCAGGCCCTGCGCCTGCTCCGTCCAGACACCAAGGCGCAGATCACCTCGGCCACCCTGTACGTCTTCGACGCTCCGGTAAATGAGGCCGTGCGCTCTTTCCTCATCAACCCGGTCGAGTCGGGGGAGAAGAACCTCAACGTCCTGCGCCGCCCGAGCATGGGCGAGATTGAGCCGCTCAAGGAATATGCGGACTTCAACGAGCTGGACGACGAAGGCCTGACCGAGTTGCTGAAGGCCGATGGCATGGCCATGTCCCTGGCGGACCTGAAGACCATCCAGGATTACTTCCGCTCTGAGGGCCGCACGCCGACCGAGGTTGAGCTGTCTGCACTGGATACCTACTGGTCGGATCACTGCCGCCACACCACCTTCAACACCGAGCTGACCTCGATTGATAACAATGAGCCACGCTTTGCCGCGCAGCTCGACCGCGCGCTTCGCCGCTACGACGAGCTCCGCGAGCTCAACGGTCGTACTCACAAGCCGCGCACCCTGATGGACATGGGCACCATCATGGGCCGTGAGCTGCGCCGCACCGGTGTCATGGATGATCAGGAGGTCTCCGAGGAGATCAACGCCTGCTCCGTCTACGTCGACGTCGAAGGCGATGACCGCAAGTGGCTGCTCATGTTCAAAAATGAGACCCACAACCACCCGACCGAAATCGAGCCATTCGGTGGTGCTTCCACCTGCCTGGGCGGCGCAATCCGTGACCCACTGTCCGGCCGCTCCTGGGTTTACCAGGCCATGCGCCTGTCCGGTGCAGGCGATATCAACACTCCGCGTGAGCAGACTCTCGAGGGCAAGCTGCCACAGCGCGATATCTCCTCGCGCGCAACGGCTGGTTACTCCTCCTACGGCAACCAGATCGGTCTGGCCACCACTGGTGTGCGCGAGCTGGTCCATCCTGGATACGTCGCCAAGCGTCTTGAACTCGGTGCCGTCGTTGCGGCCGCCCCGGCTGAAAACGTCAAGCGCCTGGAACCCGCGCCGGGCGATGTCGTGATCATGCTTGGCGGTCGTACGGGCCGTGACGGCGTCGGCGGCGCGACCGGTTCGTCCAAGGCGCACGATGAGGAGTCGCTGGGGCGTTCCGGCGCCGAGGTGCAAAAGGGCAACCCCGTCAACGAGCGTAAGATTCAGCGCCTGTTCCGCCGCGAGGACGTTGCGAAGAAGATTGTCCGCTGTAACGACTTCGGCGCTGGTGGCGTGTCTGTCGCCGTTGGTGAGCTGGCTGATTCCATCGACATCCACCTCGAGCGCGTGCCGCTGAAGTACGCCGGCCTGAACGCGCGCGAGATCGCAATCTCCGAGTCCCAGGAGCGCATGGCGCTGGTCGTGCGTCCGGAGGATGCGGACTTCATCATCGCCGCTGCTGCAGAGGAGAACCTCGAGGCAGTCGCGCTGGCGGACATCACCGACACCGGGCGTCTGCGCATGTTCATGGGCGATGAGGTCGTTTTCGATCTCTCGCGCGAGTTCATCGACACCAACGGCGCCGACCGTTCCCAGAGCGTCGAAATGGTCGCGGCCGAGGGCACCGCGCAGCAGACCCCGACGAGCGTGCTGGAGGCCCTGCGCGCGGCATCGGCGGGCTCCCAGGAGGGCATGATTGAGCAGTTCGACTCGACCGTCGGCCGCTCCACCGTTCTCATGCCGTACGGCGGCGCATCGCAGAAGACCGACGAGCAGGCATCCATTCAGACGCTGCCTGTGGACGGCGGAACTACGACGGCATCAATCATGACGTGGGGTTACTCGCCATCGCTTGCCGACGAATCCCCGTACCTCATGGGTGCGTATTCCGTGGTCGAGGCACTGGCCAAGCTCACTGCTGGCGGTGGCGACGCGCGCGGCGCATGGCTGAGTGTCCAGGAGTACTTCCAGCGTCTGGACCAGGACCCGCAGCGTTGGGGCGAGGTCACTCAGGCGCTGCTCGGCCTGCTGGAGGCGCAGGATGGTTTCCAGGTCGCAGCCATTGGTGGCAAGGACTCCATGTCCGGTACCTATGGTGAAGACCTGCACGTGCCAGCTACTCTGGTGACCTTCGCGGTTGCGGCAATGGATGAGTCCGAGGCGGTCTCCGCTGCTATTCCGGCTGGTGAGCACGACCTGTACCTGTTCGCTCACGCGCCGCTGGAGTCCGGGGAGCCGAACTACGCCCAGCTCAATGACCTGTTCGCGGCTGTGCGCGAGCTGCACCCGACTGCGGCTGCGGCTTCGGCTGTCACTGGTGCGGGCCTGGGTGCGACCTTGGTCAACATGGCCGTGGGCAATGGCGTGGGCGTGAACGCTTCGCTGGTCGAAGCTCCGCTGGGTTCCATTGTGGTTGCAGTTCCGGCTGGTCAGAAGGTTGACGGTGCGGAGAAGATCGGCTCCACCGACGCTTCTGGCACCTTCACCTTCGGTGAGGAGTCCTTCTCCGTCGCCGAGGCGCTTGAGGCACTCGAGTCCGGTTACCGCGAGGTATTCCCGCTCAACGAGTACGAGGGCGAGCAGCTACCGGAGTTCGCAGCTCAGGTTTCCGACCGCGAGACCGAGCTGAAGAGCCCGGCCAAGAAGGATGTTCACGTTCTCCTCCCGGTCTTCCCGGGTACCAACTCTGAGTACGACATGGCCGAGGCCTTCGTCGCCGCCGGTGCGTCCTACGAGTTCCACGTAATCCGCAACCTGACTCCGGAGATGCTCGCTGAGGACACCAAGGCCTTTATCTCCAAGCTCAGAGACACCGATATCCTCGCGTTCTCCGGTGGCTTCTCCCTCGGTGATGAGCCGGACGGTTCCGCTAAGTTCATTGCGGCGTTCTTGCGTTCCGACGACGTCGCCGCAGCCGTCAAGGACTTCGTGGCCCGCGATGGTCTGATGCTGGGCATTTGTAACGGCTTCCAGGCCCTGGTCAAGTCCGGCTTCCTGCCGTACGGTGACCCGGCCAAGTTGCGTGAAGATTCCCCGACGCTGGCCCACAACCGCCAGCTCCGCCATGTTTCCCGCATTGCCACTACTCGCGTGGCCACTGTGAATTCCCCGTGGCTGCGTGGCTTCACCCCGGGCCAGACTCACCTCATGCCGGTGTCCCACGGCGAGGGCCGCTTCGTGGTTTCCGAGGAAGAGGCCCGTCGCCTCTTCGAGGCTGGTCAGGTTGCTTTCCAGTACGTCGATGCAGAGGGCGCCCCGACTATGGAGGCACCTTCCAACCCGAACGGTTCCTCCTACGCCATCGAGGGCATCGTCAGCGCTGACGGCAAGATCCTGGGCAAGATGGGGCACCCTGAGCGTTTCCGCGATGGCCTCATGCGCAACATCCCAGGTATCGGTGAGCAGGATATCTTCGGCAACGCTGTCCGCTGGGTGCGTGGCGAGTAGTTTCCTCGGTCCGTGCCGGTTAGACCGGGGTAACCGGCACGAAACCTGTTGTTAACATGCGGCGAATATGTACTTGAATAAGTCTCCAAAAAGATTGCTTGACCAGGCGATTTTGTAAAACTTCGCAGGATGAGTAAAGTACATATTCGTTGCAGGGGCCAAGGGAATCACCCAGAGCCACTGAATAACAACAAAATGCGCCCGTAGCTCAACGGATAGAGCATCTGACTACGGATCAGAAGGTTAGGGGTTCGAATCCCTTCGGGCGCACAATGCAGACCCGCACCGATAAGGTGCGGGTCTTTTTGTATTCGGCCTGTTGGGCCTTGCACCTATATGTGTGGTCCCCACGTGTGGCTCAAAAGTGACTTATGGCGTGAAAGTAACGTTTGGTCGCGTATACAGAGCCATATGTTCACATTTGAGCCATAGGTCATTTTTGAGCCATAGGTGCGCGCTGAGGTTTCGGCCAAGTTCGCATTTCCGCCACACCACCACCCGCACTGCCACACCACCACCCGCCACCCACGAGCCCGCCCACCCGCAACCACACCAGCAAACCAACCCCAAACTCCAAACCCCCAGCGCCTCAGCATTCCCAGACATTCCAAACATCCCAAACTCGCAAAATCTGCCAAACGTTCTACACTGTGGAACCATGATTCGTACTGAGTCCATTCTTGACCTAGCAACCGTAGCCTCGGGGCAGACCCACGCGGATGCCCTGCAGGGCTCCATCGACCTGGCGAAGACTGCGGAAAAGGTAGGCTACCAGCGCATTTGGTACGCCGAGCACCACAATATGAACTCCATCGCATCGTCGTCGCCGGCCGTTCTCATCGCAGCCATCGCTGCAAAGACCGAGCACATTACCCTCGGCTCCGGCGGTGTCATGCTGCCGAACCACGCTCCGCTGACGGTCGCGGAGCAGTTTGGTACGCTCGCAAACCTTTACCCAGGCCGCATTGAGCTGGGGCTTGGTCGTGCGCCAGGCACGGACCAGGTCACTATGCGCGCACTGCGCCGTGACCCGCGTCCTTCGGAGACCTTCCCGCAGGATGTTCAGGAGCTCCAGGGCTACCTGTCCGATGAGTCCCTGGTCAAGGGCATTAACGCTATCCCGGGCCGTGGCACACACGTGCCGCTGTACATCTTGGGCTCCTCGCTCTTTGGTGCTCAGCTCGCAGCTGCGCTCGGCCTGCCATACGCTTTTGCTTCGCACTTTGCGCCGGATGCGCTGCTAGATGCCATCTCCGTCTACCGCGAGAAGTTCCAGCCGTCGGAGCAGTTGGATAAGCCATACGCTTTTGCGGCCATGAATGTCATTGCGTCGGAAAGCGAAGAGGACGCGCAGCGTCAGTACTTCGCCACCCGCCGTAACATGGTCAAGCGTTTCCTGTCCCGCGGTGGTCACACGCTGACTGATGATGAAGCCGAGGTCCTGATGGATACTCCGCAGGGTCGTCAGGTGCAGAATATGTTCCGCCACACGGCAGTCGGCACGGTCGATCAGGTGCGCGAGCAGATTGCGCAGTTCGGCGAGTACTCCACCGCAGACGAGCTGATCGTGGCGCACCACTCGCTGGAGGTCGACGACCGTCTGCGCTCTGTCGAGCTCACCGCTGAGGCCGCAGGACTGAACTCCTAAACCACCGCAGCCAGTGGTAGGGCCTGGGCGCTGGCCAACTCGATGATTTCGGCCGTGGTGCGGGCGCCTAAGAAACCTCCCAGTTCCTCGCGGCTCGTCGCTCCTGTCGCCTCTGTCAGGGCCGCGGCAAAGTGCGGCTCCAGCGCCGCCACAGCCACATAGCCGTCCGAGCTGGGGTAGAGGCCGTAAGTCCACAGTCCGCCGCCCAGCAGTCCACCTGGCGCCGTCAGGCCGTACTTCAACGGCGCGGCGCCGGTCTCGCCTGCCTGTTTCAGGCCGATACGGCAATGTACGCCGTGCGTTTCGCCACGCTTGTCGACGCCCACACCAGCCCGCTTCACCAGCGCCGCCAGGGTAGTGGTGACTGCAAAGTGTGCGCCCAGGATGTCGCCAAGCAAGACCGGAGGCATCGCTGGCGGTGTCAGCGTGCCGACCCCTGCCTGGTAGGTCAGGTCATGGCCGGGAGTCTCGGGCGATTCGGTGTCGCCGACGATGTCGATGTGGATTGGGCCGTTCGGCAGCTTGTGTAGCCCGGTAAGCCCCATGCGCTCCAGCGCGGAGGGTCGAACTGAAGTAATAACGACATCGGCCTGTGAAAGCAGCGGCCTGAGCTGCTCGCGGCCCTGCTCACTTTTGGCGTCCACTTGGATAATTTCGTGGCCTGCAGACATGGCCTCGTACCACGGTCGGCCAAACTGCCCGAGTGGGTCCCCGGCCGGTGGCTCGACCTTGATTACTCGAGCGCCCAATTGGCTCAAGTACTGTGCGGCTAGCGGCCCGGGGACGTTGATGGCGAAGTTGAGAACGGTGATTCCGGAAAGGCTGTTTTTCAGTTCAGCGGGAAACATAGTTCCACACTAGAACATATTTATCTGCCCACCGACGTTTTCAGCCAACCTCAGCTGCGCAACCCAGTCACCTTCGCCAACGCGCAGGCGGAAGATGGGGCGGTCGCTGGGACGGGCCTCATACCGGATACGGGCAATGTGACCAACCGTGGCCAGGTCAATGGCGGTGCCCTTTTCGGCCAGCTGCTCTCGCGCGGAGGTGAGGCGCTCGATGACGTCGTCAAGCGCGGCGAGAACCGGTTCGGTGTTGTTCTCGCACCAGGACATGACCATCTCGGGCGCGGCGGCAGCAACACGGGTGCCATCGCGGAAAGAGCCTGCGGCAAGCGAGATGGCCATCGGGCCCCCGGCCTCGCCAGCGGCGGCAACGGCGTAAGCGGCCAGATGCGGCATATGGGAGATACGGGCGACGCTGTGGTCGTGGTGGCCGCTCAGAGACGGAATCAGCTGACTGCCCAGCGTTGCGCCCAGGCTTCCCACCTGCTCAAAGATTGTCATCCACCGCTCCGGCACGTCCTCGCCGGCATCGGTGGCGGCTGCTGCCAAATCGTAGGTGAGAACCCAGGGGGCGCCGTCGAAAAGCCCCTCGCGAGTAGCGGACCAGCCAGCCTCCGCGGAACCGGCCATTGGGTGCGCGCCGACGAAGCGCTGCTCCATGCCGCGCTGACGGACCTCCGCAGCGACCGCCGACTTCACCGACACCACGTCAGTGATGCCGCAGCTGGGGGCATGTTCGTCAATCGCGTCGAGCATCGCGCCGACAGCGGTCATGGGCGTGCCAATGACAATCAGCGCGCCGCAGCTCTCTGCGCGCTTAAGCGTTTCTTGCAGGTCAGAACTGGCGTCGAAGCCCTCCTTTGCGGCTTCTTCGACAGTTGGGGAAGAGCGGTTCCAGCCGAAGCATTCCACGCCGGCGGCGCGGAGATCGCGCATCATCGATCCGCCAATCAAACCGAGACCGAGAATGCAGACCGCAGGCAGTGCCGCGGCCGGAGAAATGGACGAAGCAGGGGAGGGGGAATCGAAAATGCTCACCTGACAAGCATGACACACTGCGACTAGCGTTGTTGGGTATGAGCACGACCTTCTCCGGGGGATATGCCCCCGATGACGACCGTTCCTTCGCGGTCGCCGTAACTATGGGCGAGTCCGGCTGGCGCGTCACCGACCTCGGCGAGCAGGCTACCGATTCGCTGGCTGATGCCGCCGAAGCGCTGCGTAATCTCCGCTCTGAACGTGCCGCTGTCGGCTTGCTCAATATCGATGATGACTACTTCATCATCGTCCGCCTTGGCTTCAGGTCGCTGCGCGTGCTGCTGTCCGATGCCACCGCCGCCGTCACCGACGACATCGCAGCCGATGTCTTCGACGAGCTGGATTTGGACATCCCCGATATCGACGAAGACGAGCTTGACGACGTCGACGCCTGGGCCGAAGGGGACATGGATATCCTCGCTGACCTGGGCGTATCGGAGGATATTCTGGCCTCCATCTGCGATGATCAGTCTCTGTGGGCCTCCGAACAGATTATGGCTATCGCCGAGGAAATGGGCTGCGCCGAGGAACTGGCCGATGTCGCTGACTTGGACTACGACGGCGACGACTACGACCCCTATGACGACTAATTCGGAGGCCTCCCGCGCTCTGCCGCGCCGCCGCCAGGACACCCTCGACGAGCAGTGGATGCGGTTGGCGCTGGCCGAAGCCGCCCTGACCGCCGAGGGGGACGTGCCGGTCGGTGCTGTGGTCGTGGCTGCCGATGGCACGGTGGTGGGCCGGGGCTCGAACCGTCGTGAAGCAGATGGCGATCCCCTCGCCCACGCAGAAGTCCTGGCACTGCGCGAAGCCACTCGCGCGGTCGGCGATGGTTGGCGGCTGGAAGACTGCACGTTGGTGGTCACGCTCGAGCCGTGCGTGATGTGCGCGGGCGCCTGCGTCATGAGCCGCGTCGGCCGCGTCGTCTTCGGCGCATGGTCACCGAAAACGGGTGCGTGCGGCTCGATCGCCGACGTCATCCGCGACCCCGCACACGCCTTCACACCGCAGGTGCGCGGGGGTGTGCTTGCCGACGAATGTTCCGTTCCCCTGCGGAAATTCTTCGAACGGCAGCGGCAGTTGGGAGATTAAGTTTCTGTCACAATTGCCTGCGATGTAATGCCTGAGATGGGGCTTTCACGTAGAGTCGGCAAGTAGTGGGGCCGTTGACCTCGACTTTTGAAGAAGAGGGTATGTGGCACTACCGCGAAACTGTCGTTTGAATGAGGAGGCTTACCATGAGCGAACTGCAGAACAAGGCTGATGAGCTCGGCGGCAAGGCAAAGGAAATGGCCGGCGAGGCCGTTGGCAACGACGACCTGAAGAACCAGGGTAAGGGCGAGCAGACTGCTTCCAAGATTAAGCAGGGTGCTGAGGACCTGAAGGACAAGGCCGCCGAGACCCTGGGCAAGCTGTCCGGCGACGACAAGTAAGTCGGTGTGCTTGAGTTAGCGCACGTTTAGATAGCGCAACCCCCGGCCGATTCCCTTTTTGCGGGAATGCGTCGGGGGTTATTTGTATGTTGAGCTGGAGGTTTAGAGCTTGTCGGCGATGAGCTCATCCAGCGGCTGGGCCGACAGCAGGTACGGGGCAATTTCGAAGACGGTACGAGCACCAACCTCGCCGGCCTGCTTCAGACGGTAGGCAGCGCGACCGTAGGCAACCTGGACGGCTGCGGTGAAGTCGGGGTTGCGCTCGAGATCCAGGCCGAACTCAATGACGTGGCCGGACGTGCCAGCCTGACCGCGGGTAATAACCTGGCCGCCATGCGGCATGCCCTGGTGGTCGCGGTCGAACTCCTCCTCGGAGATGAAGTCCACGATGGTCTCGTACGGTGCGAAGTAATCCGGCATCGTCACAATGGTTTCGCGGATCTGCTCCTTGAGCTTGGCATCCTCGTCAGCGTTGCCGGTCTCCTCCGCCACGATGAAGCAGTGGCGCAGGTGACATTCGTTGCCCTTCAGGTCTGCGCCCTCGCCCTTCTTCACGGCCTCGATGGCCTCCGGGTTCGGCTTGGTGTACTGGACACCCTTCTTCACACCAGGCACGCGGCGCACAGCATCCGAATGGCCCTGCGATAGGCCCGGGCCCCAGAAGGTCATCTGGTCTGCGCCCGGCAGGATAGCAGTGCCCAGGACGCGGTTCAGGGAGAACAGGCCCGGATCCCAACCGGTGGAGATCATGGCGATATTGCCGCCTTCGCGGGCTGCGGCATCCATCGCTGCGCGGTGCTTCGGAATCTCGTGGTGGTTGTCGTAGGTGTCGACCGTCGTAAAGCTCTTTGCCAGTTCAGGCGCCTGTTCTGGGACATCGGTGGCCGAGCCCAGGCAGACAAACAGGACGTCGATTTCGTCCTTGTACTTGGCGACATCCGCCGCCGGCAACACGCGAGCGGTGGTGTCCAGCGAATCGCGGCGGGAGAAAACGCCGACAAGCTCCATGTCCGGCTGGTCAGCGATGACCTTTTCGACGCTGCGGCCCAAGTTGCCGTAGCCGATGATGGCAGAACGAATCATGAGCGGGATTCCTTTCTTCGGGGCAGATTTATAAGTACAGAGTATTCCCTCACTCATGCTTAGCAGGTGGTTGGCTCGCGTGACTGACGCTGAGCGGATGGTTATTTCGCGTGCTTTGTGGCTCGGGCGTGCCGGACGGATTGTGCTGAGAGACTGGGAAGGCGCTTTGACCTGGGGATTTGGTAGTTAATGGGCCTACCTGTAACGTTTTCTAGCGGTGACGTGTCCGAGCGGCCGAAGGTGAAGCACTCGAAATGCTTTGTGCGGTAACCCCGTACCGAGGGTTCAAATCCCTCCGTCACCGCCATCTAGCCCCCCGGTGGTTCCTATTCGTAGGAGCCCCGGGGGTTTTGCTTTTGGCTTGGTCCTAATTCGGCCAGCCCCTAATTCACACCCGTAACACGCGCCCCATTGCTTACATGAGTCCGGGAAGTCCGCTACGCTTAACAAAAGTATTTCCGTTTTGAGCCGTGGTGGTTGAAGTTTTCTGCGGTCAGTGCTGCCCAACGTCGGGCGGTCGCTAGCATCGGAATATTAGGGAATAGGATTCAAACTGAAAGTGTGGAGCTGAGCGAGTACGTACTTGTATAGAGCTCGGCTGTGCGGCTGCAGTTTAGGCGGTCCAGACGAACATTAGACGTAAGGGAAACTCCACATGGCTAAGGTCCTTTTCAGGCTCGGCAAGTTCTCCTACCGGCATAAATGGGCTGTAATCATTACCTGGCTGTTGATTTTGGCGGGGCTGGGCGGTTCAGTCGCGGCATTCCAGAAGGGGTTTGTTGACCAGTTCTCCATCCCCGGCATGCCGTCTGCTGTTGCCTCGCACATTATTGAGGAGAAGTTCCCGGACGTCCCCAACCCCATTCGTGAGCAGCGCGTTTACGTTGTATTTGAAGCCCCCGACAGGGAGCAATTAGCGGATCCGGAGAACAAGGCTGCCGTTGACAAGGTCATTAATGGCATCCGCGACAATGTCGGCCAGATATCCGATGACCTGCAGCTGCATAACCCTGTGGACCTCAATCCCAAGATGCAGGAGATGGTTAAAGAGCAGGGCATGGCGGCAGGTCTGCCCAAGGACGTCGCTGAAGCCGATGCCAATGCCCTGCGTACCGTGTCTGACGATGGTCGCTATGGCATCTCCACTTTCGTCTTTGACGCGAAGATGCCGCAGGATATCGAGCCAGAGAATATGCAGGGTCTGCTTGATGCCATGCAGGCAGGCCGTGATGCCGGCCTCAAGGTCGAGGCCTCTGGGCCAGGCATGCAGCCTCCCATCGAGGTCGCTCCGACCTCGGAAATCATCGGTGTGACCGTGGCCTTCATTGTTTTGGTGGTCACCTTTGGCTCCGTTGTGGCATCGTTCCTGCCAATTATCACTGCAGTTGTCGGCATCATCATTGGTGTCTTCGGCGTGACACTTATGACCGCCTTCACAGAGGTCAACTCGATTACCCCGGTGCTCGCCGTCATGTTTGGCCTGGCCGTGGGTATTGACTACGCGCTGTTTATTCTCTCGCGCTACAGAGCTGAGCGAGCCAGAGGCATGACCAACGAAGATGCCGTGGGCATGGCCACCGGTACAGCCGGCTCTGCCGTGGTGTTTGCCGGTATGACGGTGATTGTGGCGCTGGCAGCGCTGACAGTCGCCAAGGTGCCGTTTATGTCCTTGATGGGTATTTCGGCCGCTATTACCGTGGCGTTCACGGTGCTGGTCTCCCTGACACTGCTGCCGGCCATCATGGCGCTGCTGGGTGACAAGGTCTTTGCAGGCCGTATTCCGGGTGTGGCAGGCAACCCGTCGCGCAATCCGCGCAAGGGCCGTCGTTCGTCCTTCTTCGGTGAGATGACGATGGGCCGCCGTTGGGTCACCTTCGTGCATAAGGCGCCAGGCCTGTTCCTTGTTGGCTGTATCATCCTGCTGCTGGCACTGGCATATCCGGCCATGCACCTGAAGCTGGCGCTGCCGTCGGATTCGACCGCAGCGAAGGACAGCACGAACCGCAAGGCCATCACCATGATTGAGGAGGGCTTCGGTCCGGGCCGTAACTCGCAGCTGATTATCGTTGCTAAGTCGGATGATGTGAACCCGGACGCGCCGGTGCTCAAACCGCTTATTGACACCGTGAAGCAGGGCAATCCGGGAATCTCCGACATCGATGCCGCCCGCAAGGCTTCGTACAGTTATGCGGTCGACCAGTTCAAGTCCAACGTCGGTGTTGAGCACATCCAGATGATTGGCATGAACCACGACGGCACCGCGGTCAAAATGATTATGACCCCGAAGTCGGGCCCGCTGGATCCTGCCACCAAGCAGCTGATGAACGCTGTGCGTGATCAGCAGAAGCAGATTGAAAAGACCACTGGTCTCTACACCGGTGTCACCGGTCTGGTGCCGATTGAAATCGACATCACCGACCGTCTGCAGGGCGCAATGCCGCTGTACTTGAGCGTTGTCGTGGGTCTGGCCGTGATTCTGCTGCTGATGATCTTCCGCTCGCTGATGGTGCCAGTCACGGCCGGTATGGGCTTCCTGCTTTCTGTCGCGGCCGCATTCGGTGTCACCGTCGCGTTCTTCCAGGACGGCCTGTGGGGCGTCATCGGCACGCCGGGGCCGCTAGTCAGCTTCGTGCCAATCTTCCTGATCGGCGTGACGTTCGGTCTGGCCATGGACTACCAGGTCTTCCTGGTCTCACGAATGCGCGAGCACTACATCCACAACAAGGGCGAAGCGTCACCGCAGTCGAAGTACGACGCGGTCGAGGAATCAGTCGTCGAAGGCTTCACGCTGGGTGCGCGCGTGGTCACCGCCGCCGCCATCATCATGATTTCCGTCTTCGCCGCCTTCGCCGGTCAGCCGCTGGCGATCGTCAAGGTCTTCGGTTTCGCGTTGGGTGCGGCAGTGCTTTTCGACGCCTTCGTCATCCGCATGACCTTCATCCCGGCAGCCATGTTCTTGCTTGGCCGCGGTACTTGGTACATGCCGAAGTGGCTGGACAAGCTGTTGCCCTCCGTTGACGTGGAAGGCTCCGCACTGGAAGAGGTCGCCGAGGAGCTGGTGGAGAAGGGCCGTCGTGAGCGCATGGCCGCTGGTGAGACTCTGCTGCCAGAAGGTCGCGGTGCCGGTCGCGGTGTGGCCGTTGAGCACCACGATGAACCTACAGCTGAGCCTGAGACAGAATCTGCAGGTGGCGTGGCAGTTGCCACCAAGCCGCGTGACCGTTTTGCCACGAAGTTCGAGAAGGCGCAGCTGCGCGAAATCGAGGCTGACACTGCTGACGCTGAATCTGAGGCGCCCGTCCCCGAACCCGACGCAGCTGACACGGCCGAGTTGGAGCAGCCACAGCCAGCCCAGAACCAGCCAGGAAACTCCACGGACCTGGAAGTTCGCCCGGACTACCGCCCGGAGCGCCGCAAGAAGGTGACCGTGGCGGAGCTGGCGAAGCGCTCTGGCCGGAAGCTTTCGGAGCCACGTCGTCGGCGCGCGGCGGAAGAGCCAGAGGAAGGCGCGGACAACTCGGGCAACGAGGCCGAGTAATCTCTAGGCAGCCCAACGGACACTAGCAAGGAGCTTCATGTCGCAATCGAGGACGACGGGGTTCGACGTCGTAAAGCAGATTGACGGTGCGCGCGGACGTGCCGGAACGATTCACACCCCGCACGGCGATATTGCTACGCCGGCGTTCATTCCGGTCGGCACGAAGGCGACGGTGAAGACGCTGACGCCGGAGCAGGTGTGCTCGACGGGCGCGCAGGCGATGCTGTCGAACGCGTACCACCTGTACCTGCAGCCGGGCGAGGAGATCGTCGATGAGGCCGGCGGGTTGGCGAAGTTCTCCAATTGGAACGGGCCGACGTACACCGATTCTGGCGGATTTCAGGTGCTCAGCCTGGGTGCGGGCTTTAAGAAGACCCTCGCCATGGACGTCACCGGTATGCAGAAGGACGACATCGTTGCCGAGGGCAAGGAGCGCAACGCGTTTGTCGATGAGGACGGTGTGACGTTTCGCTCGCACATCGACGGCTCCGAGCATCGCTTCACGCCGGAGGTGTCCATGCGCATTCAGCACGCGCTGGGCGCGGACATCATGATGGCGTTCGACGAGCTCACCACGCTTATGAATACCCGCGGCTACCAGGAGGCATCCGTCGAGCGGACGCATCGCTGGGCGCGCCGCTGCCTGGAGGCGCACAACGAACTGACAATCGCGCGCGGTCAGGTCGATGCGCACGTCGATTCGCTTGACGACGGCCAGTTGCCCGTCCAGCAGCTATTCGGTGTCGTGCAGGGTGCGCAGTATGAAGACCTGCGCCGCAAGGCCGCCCGCGGGCTGGTGGAGCTCTCCCGCGAGTTTGAAGATGCCGGCAAGCTCGGCTTCCACGGCTATGGCATTGGCGGGGCGATTGAGAAGCAGAATCTCGGTCTGATCTGCGGTTGGGTCAATGATGAGCTTCCCGACGACCGCGCCCGCCACCTGCTGGGGATCTCTGAGCCGGACGATATTTTCGCCGCTGTTGAGGCCGGTGCCGACACCTTTGACTGTGTGGCTCCGACGCGGCTTGCCCGCCGCGGTGGTGTGTACACGCTCGATGGCCGGATGACCTTGACTAATGCGCGCTTTAAGAAGGATTTCCGCCCGGTGGACGTGGAGGTGCCGTCGTACACCTCGCTGAATTACTCGCGTGCGTACCTGCACCACTTGCTGAAGGCCAAGGAGTACCTGGCTGGCACGCTGTGCACGATTCACAACCTGTTCTTCATGGTGCAGCTGGTGGATAATATCCGCGCTGCGATTTTGGAGGATCGTTTCTTTGAATACCGTGATGAATTCCTCGGCCGTTACTACGCCAACGGTGGGCGCGCGGTGAATAACTAGCTTGTCCGCCCCCTCCCAGCGCGCACTTCACGACACGTATGTCACCTCGTGCCAGCCGTGGAGGTGGCACAAGGTGACACCGGTGTCATGAAGTGGTGTGGCTGGTCCGCCAAGGGCCGTGTCGGCGCCTGGGCCGAGGAGGGGACGGGGAGAAGCAGCTGAGGCTGCTAATACAGCCAATACAGCTATTACAGCCGCCCTGCCTGGTGCCAGAGCTGACGGCGACGCAAAGCCAGCTCGGCGGCTTTCCCTTTGATTTCGATAGGCTGCCGAGCGAGGGAGTACCTCCCGCTATAGCAGCTGCCGCCGTTTGCCAGCTGACGCTGAATTTCGGTAGCAGCCTGGCGCAAGGTGGCTACGGCGGAGCCGTCGAAAAGCTGTGCCCACACGATTCTGACTACCCTGAGTCCGAGATTTTTCAGGCGTTTTTCGCGCTCTAGCTCCTTGGCGATCGCTACCTGTGTATCCGCAATCCCGCCGTCGGTGTACTTCATACGGCCATCGAATTCGATGACTAACCCGAGCGCCGGTAGGTAAAAGTCCACCCGAGCGACAAAGCCACGCTCATCCTGGAAAACCACTTGCTGTAGCAGCGGGGCACGTCGATCATCGACGGAAGCTAGTCCCGCCTCCACGATTGCGCCTTTGGTCAGCGATTCCCCAATACTTTCCGACAGCGACGTAGCCTGTCTTAGTAGCCGCCTGGCCTGCGCATTTCCCGGCGATCGAGGATACGCATTCAACGTGGCCAACAGTTCCGCGGTGTCGGTGTGGCGCTGGAGGGCGGCGTCGGCAAGCACTAGTGCATTGTGCGGTGTGCGAGAACGGCACACGTCGATGACGGACTTGGGGACATCCGTGGTGAGACGGCCGTCGATCTCTACGATGTCCTCTGGAAGGATGCGGCCCGAGACACGGACGAGCCTGTTGTGCGGTCGGTAGAGGCCGTCGGGAGTGTTTCGCGATTGCCCGGGCGCGCGACCAGAGTTAGCTATTGCGATTGCAGTGCCATGTGTGAGCAGCGGGAGACCGTGGAGTGCGGCGGCGGCATCGCGGGTTAGGACGGTCGCGGTACCTCGGTGGACGAGGGCTTTAATCTCTAGGATGTAGCGCTCGGTGCTGTTTAGCGTCAGCCACTTGTCGACGGGCACGTATGCGCCGTGCGCGAGCCATAGGAGGCTGTCGCGTTTGGCTCGCTGCTGGAGCACTTTGTCGGAATGCTGACCAATTCTGGAGATGGCAAATGTGCTTGGCCGCGCGCAATCGCGCTGCTGGCCAGTGCGGATGATGCGGTCGGCGTCGTAGATCCACTGGGGCATCGCGTCGTGCTCCTGAAAGATTGCTGGGATAGAGGCGGGACGAGTGGTGTGGTCTACGTTCTCTTTTTTTGGCGTGAGTGGAGTGGCTGGAGGAGCTGATTTGTCGCTGGCTGTGGATAGTTTTCGGTTTTTGGGGGATATCCACAGACACAGCTGGACAGGGGGGCAGCTGGACAGCGGCACAACGGCACAACGGCACAGCGGCACAGCGGGTTCCAAAACCGACTTCATGACACGCATGTCACCGTGTGCCACCTCCGCAGCTGGCACGAGGTGACACAGGTGTCGTGAAGTGGTGTGGTGGGGGTGGTGCAGCGAGGTGACACAGGTGTCATGAAGTGGTGTGGTGGTGAGATGGAGCCAGAGCCGGGGCCGAGGACAACTAGCCTCAGCACCACTGCGCCAGTTCACCTAAAACGGCATGATGGACATCATGATCACGGTTGAACGACTCAGCAAGAAGTACGGCTCGAAATTAGCCGTCGATGACCTGTCCTTCACCGTTCCCGACGGTGTAGTGACAGGTTTTCTCGGTCCCAACGGCTCCGGTAAGTCCACGACCATGCGCTGCATGCTTGGCCTCGACCTCCCAACGACCGGCCAGGCTCTGTTCACCGGAACGGATTCGCAGGGCAATGAATATGTCAATCAGCCGTTTGCAAAGCTGCGGAATAAGCCCAGCGTCGCGGGCGCCATTTTGGATGCCACGTGGCATAACAAGGCCCGCTCGGGTCGCGCTCACCTGCAGGTTCTCGCACGCGGCGCGGGCATCCCCGACACCCGCGTGGAAGAATGCCTCGAGCAGGTCGGTATGACCGAGGCCGCCGGCGACAAGGTCGGCAGTTACTCGCTGGGTATGAAGCAGCGTCTGGGAGTGGCAGAGGCGCTGCTCGGCAAGCCTAAACACCTCATTCTTGATGAGCCCGTCAACGGCCTCGACCCCGAAGGTGTTTCATGGATGCGCCAAACCATCAGGTCACTGGCTGAGCAGGGCTGCGCAGTTCTGGTCTCATCGCACCTGCTTTCAGAGATGCAGCTCACCGCCGACCGCATCGTCGTCATCGGCCGCGGCCGCATGATCGGTGAATACAGCATGGACGAATTCCTCGCCGACGGCACCATCGTCGAAGTCGAAGTCGATGATCCCTCCCGGCTACTGCAAGCACTCGGACCGCTCGCGCGCGGGGTAGACGTCGATAAGCACTTGCGCATTCCGCTTCACGACGGCATCAGCGAGCAGCAACTTCGTCGCGAAATTGCAGCCGCTGCGCTGCGTGAGGGCCTGATGGTGACGCGGTTGAACACCAAGCGCAACAACTTGGAAGAGAAGTTCCTGGCTGCGACGCACGAAGCTCAGGAGTACCGAGCACAGGCGATTGGCGAGTAGGGGAGTGAGCACAATGAGTTTTGGCAATGCGTTGCGGTCGGAATGGACGAAGTTGAAGAGTCTCCGCAGCACGTGGGTGTATGCGGTGCTGCTGGTGGGCTCGATAGCTGCGCCGACGATGCTCTTTAGCGTGATGGCCGATGACGGCATGACCGTCAGCTGGTCGATGCTGCTGGTCGGAGCCGTGATTTTCAACATGATTGCGATTGCTTTCGGCGGTTCCACGGCGGCCGGGGAGTACAACGATCAGATGCATGCACATGCGTTTTTGACGCAGGACAGGCGGAGTTTGTGGCTATCAGCGAGGTTCCTACTGACCGTGGTTTTGCTGGCCGTGTGCTGGGCGCTGGGTATCGCGATTGCGTATGCGGCTGTGGCGGCATCTCCGGCGGTGGGCTTTGAAGGTGGTCAGACCTATTACATCTTCACGTCGCTGCTGGGTTTTGTGGTTTTCTCGCTAATTTCGATGTCGTTGGGTGTGCTGACCAGGTCCCGCGTGGCTGCAGTGGCGATTCCACTGGTGTGGCTGCTGGTGGTGGAAAACATGCTGGGGTATGCGGCCTCGGCTTTTAAGGTGCTCCGGCCAATTTGGCTGGTCGCGCCGGGCGAGCGCATTCAGCAGCTGGCACCGCAGCTCTCCGGGATAATGACGAATCCGGAACGGCCGCATATTGGCTTTGAGGCTGGCATGACGCAGCCATTGTGGTTCAACGTGGTGGTTGTTGTGGCTTGGATTGTACTGGCTATCGCCGCAGCTCAGTGGGTTAATGCCAAGCGGGATGTGAAGTAGTAGCACTCGCCTATGCCGCGACCTGCACTAACAGGACAGGTCGCGGCACATTCCGTCGTTAAGCGGGGGCGTGAGCGGTGTAGTAGCCCTCGCGGCGCTTGACCCACGCGATGACGGCGTAGGTGATGGGCATGATGACGAATTCGACGGCGGTCTTCCAGATGAAGCCGACGATGACGTAGTTGACGAAGGTGCCCCAGGTGTCGATGCCGATGGCGGTCGCGGCGATGGAACAGAAGATGAGCGTGTCGACGAACTCGCCGACCACAGTCGAGCCCATTAGGCGTGCCCAGAGGGCCTTTTCGCCAGTGCGCTTCTTGATGGCGTTGAGCGACCAAGCGTTGAGCAGCTGCCCGACGACGTAACCCGCTAGACCTGCGAGAACTAGCTGCGGGACGGTGCCGAGGACGGTGGTAAAGGCTTCCTGATTTTCGTACCACGGCGCGGCGGGGAGTTTGATGGCGATGAAGAAGCAGGCCATCGCGCCGGCGAGGATGGCGAAGCCGGTCCACACGGTGCGGCGGGTGGCTTTGTAGCCGTAGCACTCGGAAAGCACGTCGCCGATGACGTAGCTCAAGGGGAAGAGGAAGAAAGCACCGTCGGTGGCCAGGCCGAAGATTTCCACGCCTTTGGTGGCGGTGATGTTAGAGACAATCAGCACGCCGATGAAAATGGCCGTGAACATCGGGTACAGCGAATTCGGTACCGAGATGTGGCGTGGCGTGGTTGCTGCGGATTCGGACATAGCTGCGTTCTCGGGCGCGTGCGAGGTGGCTGCAGCGACAGCCTCGGCGTTGCCCGGCCCAGACTTGGGCAGGTTTTCGTTATTTGTCACGGGAGGGATATTACCGTGGTGACTATGCAGCAGAAACCAAATCCCGCGCACCCCACCGGCCGCTACGCCCCCTCGCCGACCGGTCGGCTGCACCTGGGAAACCTGCGCACCGCGGTTCTCGCCTGGGCGCACGCTCGCGCGCAGGGTGGTCGCTTTATCGTGCGCATCGAGGACATCGACCGCCAGCGCTCCCGCCTCGAGCATGAGGCGCAGCAGCTCGCCGACCTCGAGACCATCGGCATTGACTGGGATGGCACGCCGGTTCGCCAGTCTGAGCGCTCTGACCTGTATGAATCCGCGCTTGCCAATCTCGCACAGCGCGGCATGACGTACCCATGCTTCTGCACGCGCCGCGAAATCCTCGCGGCCTCCTCCGCACCGCACGGCGTACCAGGCCAGTATCCCGGCACGTGCCGATCGCTTGACGACGATCGCCTCGCCGCGAAAAAGGCTGAGTTTGTGGCAGCCGGGAGAAGGCCGTCGATACGCCTTAAATCCCAGGTGAGTGAGGGCACTGCGATGGATGAGCTACACGGGGAGATTACCGCGCCCATCGACGATTTCATTCTCCAGCGTGCAGATGGCATGTGGGCTTACAACCTCGCGGTCGTTGTTGACGATGCCGAGCAGGGTGTGACCGAGGTTGTGCGTGGAGATGACCTGATGTCGTCGGCTCCGCGGCAGGCGTACTTGGCCGGGTTGCTCGGTCACGCTGCACCTTTGTTTGTGCACGTGCCACTGGTGGTGAACTCTGAAGGGCGGCGACTGTCCAAGCGCGATGGTGACGTGACTCTCGGCGAGGTGTCGGTGGATGCAGCGCAGCGGTGGATTTTGGATTCGCTGAGCGGCGGTGGCGGTAGTGATGGCGGTGGCGAAGAACTGGACTCCATCGCTGACCTCCCGGAAGCTCTGCGCGCGGGCCTGAAAATTCCGCGCGAACAGGTGGTTTTCTAGGGGCCGCCGAAAACTACGGCTAGCGTATACGTTAGGGGCAAGAGTGCGAATGTAATAAGTGCCGTCGTGATTACCAAACCGTTTGACCGGGCTTTTAGCGCTGTTAGGAAGCCGATTAGGCCGAATCCGAAGACTCCGACAGCGAGGGGTATTGTCCAGGCATCGGAGAGCGCAGTGCTGACGAAAAACAGACCAATGTAGCAAGTCAAGGCTAAGAGGAGTGCAGCAGCTGCGAGGTTGCGGAAGTGATTCATAATTCAGTCACCCTATAGCAAACAATTTATATTGTGAACAAATGAATGTGTAAAATCAATGCACCCCGGAAGCTCTGCGCGCGGGCCTGAAAATTCCTCGCGAACAGGTGGTTTTCTAGGGGGCTCGTCGTTACTCTCGGGGCATGCCTACTCTTCTAGTCGTTCACCATTCCCCGACCCCGCTTCTGCAGGAAGTCCTAAGTCATGTACTCAAGGGCGCCAATGACCCCGCGCTAGAGGGCGTGGATGTCAAAGTTGTCGAGGCTCTCGATGCCACCATCGACGACCTGACCAGCGCCGACGCTATCCTGCTGGGTACCTCCGCCAACTTCGGCTACATCTCCGGCGCGCTCAAGCACTTCTTTGACACCACCTTCCGCGAGGCTCAGGACGTCACTAAGGGCCTGCCATTTTCCTACTGGATTCGCGGCGGCTTCGACACCACCGGCGCGGAAAACGCCATGAAAACCATCACGACCGGCTACAAGTGGGAGCTTGCGGCCGAGCCCGTCGTGTTTGTCGGCGCGCTTGACGACGATCTGCCCGACCGTCTGGTCAATCTCGGTGGCACCATAGCTGCACAAATCTTGGGTTGATTGAACATTCGGTATCAATCCTGTGAAATAATGGCCCCATGAATGTTTCAGGGCCACAGTTGTCGCAGGTGACGTCGTTAAGCGAGAAAAACCGCAAGCCGATGATGAGCTTGCTGGGGCCTGCCTTCGTTGCCGCGATTGCCTACGTGGACCCTGGAAATGTGGCGGCGAACCTGTCTGCGGGCGCGAGCTATGGGTATCTGCTGCTGTGGGTGCTGGTGGTGTCCAACCTCATGGCGATGGTGGTGCAGTATCTGTCGGCGAAGTACGGCCTCGTGGCGGGGCGTTCGCTGACGGCCGGTGTCGCCGAGCGTTTCGGTTCGAATAAGTCCGGGCGGCTGGCCTACTGGTTGCAAGCCGAGATTGTGGCTGCAGCGACGGATGTGGCGGAAATTATTGGTGGTGCCACCGCGCTGCATCTGCTTTTCGGCACTCCCATGTTGCTCGGCGGCATTATTGTCGGCGTGGTGTCGCTGGGGCTGTTGTTGCTGCAGGGCGGGCGTTCGCAACGCACGTTTGAAGGCGTCATTGTGGCGTTCCTGCTGGTTATTACGGTGGGATTCCTGGCGGGGCTATTTGTCACCGGTTTGAGTGTCGGCGAGATGGCCAGCGGCATTATCCCGCGCTTCCAGGGTGCGCACACTGTCGTGCTGGCCGCGTCCATGCTGGGTGCGACCGTGATGCCACACGCGGTTTACCTGCATTCGGGACTCGTGCGCGACCGCGAATACGAGGTTGAGGACGATTCCTCGCTGCGCCAGCACCTGCGCGCCACGCGTATCGATGTCTTCGCCGCCCTCGTGCTCGCCGGCTCGGTGAATATCGGCATGCTGTGTCTCGCCGCCGAAGCTCTTCCGGGAGTGGAAGGGACGGACTCCATCGAAGGTGCTCACGCCGCAGTGACCAGCGCACTTGGACCGGTGGTGGGAGTGCTCTTCGCTGTCGGACTGCTGGCCTCCGGGCTGGCGTCATCCTCGGTCGGCTGCTACGCCGGCGACCTGATTATGCGCGACTTGCTGAAGGTGCACGTACCGCTTGTTGTCCGCCGCGCCGTCACCATCATTCCCGCGCTGCTGGTCATCGCCAGCGGTGTCGAGCCGACCTGGGCGCTGGTGCTCAGCCAGGTGGTGCTGTCGATTGGCATTCCATTTGCGCTGGTCCCGCTGGTGCGCATGACCTCCTCGCGTTCCGAGATGGGCATCTGGGCCAACACGCCCCTGCTGCGCTGGGTGTCGTGGGTTATCTGTGCACTGATTATCGCCCTCAACGTGGTGCTGGTGGTGCTGGTGTTGATGGGGGAGGCCGTCTAGGTAGTAGACAAAGCTGTCTAGTTGGTGTTAGGGTTAGCCACACGATCGCAAGATATCGACGAGAAATGGCCTTTGACAGCGTCGATAGGCAACCGCCCGATTCGCGGACTCGGTGCCCCAAAGGAAGATCAGCCCCACAGACCGCCTGTGAGGAAGAGCGAATAGGAGCGCAGAAATGCACACCACAATCAGCGATGTCCACATCATCAGCCTCAGCCGTCACACCGCAGACCTCCTTGTCGACGGCCGCCCCGTCGCCGTGCGCCTGCCCGCGGGCGCCATCGACCCCCACTCCCGGAATCTCGTCCCGCTGCCCGTCGACCCCGCCTTCTACGCCACCCTCCGCGGCCAACAACGCGCCGACTACCTAAGCGCCCACGTCCGCGACGGCGTGCGCTACGGGCGCATCCTCTGGCACGAGCTTGACGACGGTCGCCACTTCCTCACCATCCCCATCATCGGCGGCTACCTGGTGGAGCAGGTCTTTGAAATCCGCCGCAGCCGCGATGGAGCATGGAGCAGGCGGTAAGCGCCTCCGGATGCGAGGCCGAAACTTCCCGCCTAGCCTTGGGATATGCAGCTTCGAGACTCCGCCATGCCCCCGTTCTGGCCCACCGAAGGCGAAGGTGACTTCTTCACCGACCCCGCCGCCGCCGTCGACCGGCTCACCGAAATTCACCGGGCCGGGATGGCGTACTTGGTCGAGCAGTACAAGGAGCTAGCCCCCACTCCCGGAATTTCCGAATCCGGGAGTGGGCCGGTGCGGGCCTACTACCCCGAGCTGCGCTTCACCGTCCCCACCGGCAGCGCCGTCGAAGGTGTGGACCCCTCTCTGTCACACGGCTTCGTCGACCGTCCGGGAGTGTATGCCACCACCATCACCCGCCCGGTGATGTTCCGCACCTACCTCATCGAGCAAATCAACGACCTCCTGGCCAACCACGGCGGCGAAGTCGAGGTGCGTGTCTCCGATCAGCCCATTCCGCTGCGGATGTGCCGCGGATTCGACGCGGCTGCCGAGGAAGCGGCGGGGCGGGAAGGGGCGTCGGCAAGCGCGCTGGCGGCGGTCGAGAAAATGTTCACCCCTATTGACTCCGCCTGCATCGATGACACCATCGCCGACGGCGAGGCGGACTACCTCGGTCTTCCCATCAAACCTTTAAGCCTCTTTACCGCGCAGCGCACCGACCTCGCGCTCCAGCGTCTCGAGCACTACACCGGCTCCCACGCCGCAAACATCCAGCGCTTCGTGCTATTTACCAACTACCAGCTGCACACGGACGTGTTCCTCGACTACGCCCGCAGCCTCACTCCCGGAAATCCCCATGGCTACACCGCGCTGGTCTGCCCGGGCGGAAAGCGCTACGACGTCGGCGCCATCCCCACTCCCGGAATTTGCCGAGAGCGCGCGCACGCCTCGCAGATGCCCGCGTACCACCTGCTTCGCGACGATCAATGCGGCATCACCATCATCGACATCGGCGTCGGCCCCTCGAACGCCAAGACCATCACCGACTGCCTGGCCGTCACGCGCCCACACTGCTGGATGATGGTCGGCCACTGCGCCGGCCTCGACGGCCGAATGCGCATCGGTGACATGATTCTCGCCAACGGCTACGACCGCGCTGACGGCGTGCTGGACAACTACGTGCCCCTGGAAAAGCCCATCCCGCCGATTGCCGAGGTGCAGCTCGCCGTCACCAACGCCCTACGCCGCGTCTCCGGGCTCACCGGCGATGAGCTGAAAAAGCGCCTGCGCACCGGCACCGTGCTGTCGACCTCCGACCGCAACTGGGAGTGGCGCTCCCAGGCCGACCTCTACCGCGAGCTGCAGAAATCCACCGCCATCGGCGTGGAGATGGAATCCGCCACCGTCGCCGCCAACGGCTACCGCTTCCGCGTTCCCTACGGCGCGCTGCTCAGTGTCTCCGACATGCCACTGCACGACAAGCCCAAACTCCCGAAATCCGCCCGCGAGTTCTACCAGTCCTCCAAGGAGGAGCACCTCATGGCCGCCGTGCGCGCGTGTGAGGATATGGCCACCGCTCCCGACTCCCTCCACTCCCGGAAGTTGCGTCGTCCCGTTGGCGAGGTCGCGTTCCGGTAGGGCACTTTCGGGAGTGGGCAGTCAAGCCCATTTCCGCAGATTGTGCATGCTTTACGACGGCCTGTGGACAACGGCGAAAAGCGATTGAAGCCGACCTCACCTGCGCACTAGCCTTAGCTCCATGACGACATTGGGACTGCTCAGCGCGCTGGCGACACGGGGGATTGACGTGCTCGCCGACCTGCGCGCCGCACTCCCGGAAAAATCCACCGGGCACCGGGAGTTGGCAGCCAGCATCGGCTTCGACCCCTTCCGGCTCAAGCGCCTGCTGCGCTGCGCCGAGCGGCTGTTCGGCACGGTGGAAAAGGACGTGGATGTCGAAAGTCGCGACAAGGCCGTTACGATCGCCCGGGAGCTGAAGCTCTCGCTGGATACGGTGCTGCAAATCGACAAGCGCGCCGGCCAGCTCAATAACGTCGAAATCCGGGAGTACTACCGCCTGGATTTCACTCGCGCCGCCGCGGCCTACGACTTCGAGGGCCTCGACACCTACATGCGCACCAAGGTCAAGGAGCTCAACCGCACCGACGAGCCGCCGCAGCACCTGCGCGCTCACGTCTCCCGGAATCCCGACATCCGCGGGATGAAGCATCTGCAGGTCACCGGCCCAGCCAACATGATCGACGATTTGGTCGCGCCGCTGACCGTGCGCGCAGCCGAAATCGCCAAGGCGCACGAGGACTACACCCGCGATCGGTGCGTCGGTCAGGCGCTGGCAGAGCGCTTGGCGCACGGGGCGGTCGGTCCGCTTGACGACGTCGACAAGCTCCGTTACCAGCCCGCGCTCATCGTTACCGCGCAGGACATTGTGGAGTACAGTCCGCGGTTTGCAGCGACGTCGAACGGCTCGGTGCTCACTCCCGGACAATTCGTCGAGGCGCTGCTCGCGGAGACCGGCTGGGTGCTGGTCTACGACGAGCACAACACGCCGACCGACCTACTCCCGATGCACAACCCGCGCCTGGCGACGGAGGAGCAACGCATCGCGATGATCCTGGACAATCCGATCTGCGCGTGGCCCGGGTGTCCGCGCCCGGCGCACGCCGGCCAGGCGCACCACCTCGTCGCTCGAAAACACGGCGGCGCCACGACCATGGAAAACATGGTCATGACCTGCAAAGAACACAACGCCGCCAACGACGACGACAGGCAGGGGCTCAACGGTCATCTTGAGCGTGACGACGGCACCGGCGCGGTCTACCGTCGCCCGCCGTCTCCGCACGCACCGCCCGAATTCAACCTAGCCTTCCCGACAGCTCTCGCGGGGCGGGCCTACTCGGCCTACCGTCAGCGCGAATAGGTAGACAAATATACCCATGGGGGGTATATGTCGGGGTATGGCTAATCAAACTTTTACTGTTACTGGCATGACATGCGGACACTGCGAGGCATCGGTGCGGGAGGAAGTCTCTGAACTCCCGGGCATCACGGGTGTCGAGGTGGACCGCTCCCGGAATTTCCTCTCAGTTACGGCAGACGGAGACATTGACAACGCTGCAGTAATCGCTGCAGTGAAGGAGGCGGGCTACGAGGCTGTTGCCAACTAGCCCGTCTCCGTTCCCGAAAGGTAGGTATCCATGTCCGAGCAGCAACTTCTAAGCGTTGATATCCCCGTCGGCGGGATGACGTGTGCTTCCTGCGCCAACCGTATCCAGCGCAAATTGAACAAGCTGGAGGGTGTCACCGCGAGCGTGAACTACGCCACGGAGAAGGCACACGTTGAAGCGCCGGCGGACATTAACCCCCAGCAGCTGGTCGATACCATCGAGGCGGCGGGGTACACCGCCGAACTCCCGAAGGAAGATAAAGACGAGGAACCGGGAGCTGCTCCCGAAGAAAAAGACCGGGAGCTAGAAGGCCTCCGCAACCGCGTCATTGGCTCCGTCCTCCTCACCGTCCCCGTCATCGCGATGTCGATGATCCCCGCTCTCCAGTTCACCAACTGGCAGTGGCTGTGCCTGACACTGTCGGCGCCGGTGTTCGTCTGGGCCGGCTGGCCGTTCCACCGTGCAACGCTGAAGAATCTGCGTCACGGCGAGGTCACGATGGACACGCTCATCACGATGGGCACCACTGCGTCGTTCCTCTGGAGCTTGTGGGCGCTGTTCTTCGGTCGCGCCGGGCAGCCGGGACTCAAGCACGAGTTCCACTTCACCGTCACTCCCGGCCAAGCCGACATGAACATCTACCTCGAGGCGATGGCCGGCATTATCATGTTCGTGCTGCTCGGCCGCTACTTCGAGAAGCGCTCCAAGCGCAACGCAGGTCAGGCGCTCCGGGAGTTGATGAAGCTCGGCGCCAAGGACGTCACCATCCTCGAAAGTTCGGGAGTGGAGAAGCGCCTGCCCGTGGACCAACTCCGGGAGGGGATGACGTTCGTCGTCAGGCCTGGCGAGAAGATCGCGACGGACGGCGTCGTTGTCGATGGCGCGTCGGCGGTGGATGCGTCGATGCTGACCGGCGAGCCGATGCCTGTCGAGGTCAGCGCCGGCGACGAAGTCACGGGAGCGACGATTAACACGTCGGGTCGGCTGGTCGTGCGCGCCACGCGCGTGGGTTCCGAGACACAGCTCGCGCGGATGGCTGCGATGGTCGAGGCGGCGCAGACCGGCAAGGCGCCGGTGCAGCGTCTGGCGGATCGGGTTTCGGGAGTGTTCGTGCCCGCCGTTATCGCGATTGCCGTCGTCACGCTGATCGCGTGGCTGGTCACGGGGCACGGCGCGAGCGAGGCGGTGACGGCCGCCGTCGCCGTGCTCATTATCGCGTGCCCGTGCGCGCTTGGCTTGGCGACGCCCACAGCGCTCTTGGTCGGCACGAGCGAAGGCGCCAAGTCGGGTGTCCTTCTGCGCGGCCCGGAGGTGTTGGAAGAGGCGCGGAAGGTGGACACGATTGTGCTCGACAAGACGGGCACGGTGACCACGGGTGTTATGGAGCTGGTGGATGTTTCGCCGGCCGGGAGTACTACTCCCGGAAATCTCCTCGCCCTCGCGGCCTCCGTCGAGTCGGCCTCGCACCACCCGATTGCGCAGGCCATCGTGGATAAGGCCGACGCAAACGCCCTACTCCCGGTTTCTGATTTTCGGGATATTCCGGGAGTGGGGGTGGAAGGCACCGTCGACGGCCACCGCATCGAGGTCGGCCGCGCTCCGGAAAATTCCGGGAGTGGGGGGACCGTCGTGGCCGTGCGCCGCGACGGTGAGCACCTCGGCACGCTGACGGTCGCGGATTCGGTGAAGCCGACATCGGCTGCTGCGATTGCAAAATTCCGGGAGTGGGGGTTGCGCCCGATCCTGCTCACCGGCGATGCCGCCGGCCCGGCGAAGAAGGTCGCGGCGGAGGTTGGTATTGCGCCCGAGAATGTGATTTCGGGAGTGATGCCGGAGGATAAGGTCGACAAGGTCAAGCAGCTCCAGGCCGACGGCGCCCGCGTGGCGATGGTCGGCGACGGTATCAATGATGCTGCTGCTCTTGCGCAGGCTGATCTGGGCATGGCGATGGGCACGGGCACGGACGTGGCCATGGAAGCTGCAGATATCACGCTCGTGCGTGGCGATCTGCTGGCCGCCGCCGACGCGCTGCGCCTGTCCAAGCAGACGCTGCGCACGATTCGCTCGAACTTGTTCTGGGCGTTCTTCTACAACGTGCTGGCGATTCCGGTTGCCGCGCTTGGTTTGCTCAATCCGATGCTGGCGGGCGCTGCGATGGCGTTTTCCTCTGTGTTTGTGGTCGGTAACAGCCTGCGCCTGCGCGGTTTCACCCCGACCAATTCTCAGTCCACTCCCGGAAAGGAGCCAATTCATGAGTGAGCAGTGTTGTTCCGACCCGTCGTCTACGCACGCGCTTGACGACGGCACTTGCTGCCACGACACCACCGACCCCGGTTACCTCGCGGAGAAGCGTCGCTACGCATCTCGGGTGCGTCGTATTGAGGGGCAGGTTCGTGGCATTGGTCGGATGATTGAGAACGAGGAGTACTGCATTGATGTGCTCACTCAGATTTCGGCTGTGAATTCGGCGTTGCGGTCGTTGGCGCTGACTCTCCTGGATGCTCACCTTCATCACTGCGTGGTTCATGCGGCGGAAGGTGGCCAGGAGGAGTTGGATGCCAAGCTGGCGGAGGCGTCGGCGGCTATTGCGCGGCTGGCGAAGTAACTTCCGGGAGTGGGGGTGCGAACGTCGTAACGCAATAACCCGGTTATTGCCGCGTTTGCGCTGGTGAGAGCGTCGGTTTGGGAATTTCAAGGTTGTTGGGTAGTCTTTATCGACGTTGGAGGATTCGACTAGCGGCCTATGTCACACGCCTGGAACGCGTGCGGGAGTCACATCCCTC
>NZ_JAUNLP010000009.1:0-6283 GCF_030532195.1 Corynebacterium sp.
CCGGGAGGTAATCTCTGGTGTTATCCATGATGCAATGACCGCCTGACCCTACCGGCCTCAAATCGTGCCAAAACTGCCATAAACTAGGTCAGTTTCACATTTGCAGCCCCCGGGAGCCCCCGGGAGCCCTTCCAAACCCAGCCGAAGCCCAGCCAAACCACCCATACACGTCCCACACAACCCCCACGCAACCCCCACAAGCCCTGTTTTGGTAGCCCGTTATGTATTTACGAATGCGACTCAAGTAAATTGAATCAATAATAGTTACGTGCATAGAGTTGCCTAGTTTTTTGGAGGTTGCCGACCATGGCACTGGTTGTGCAGAAATACGGTGGTTCATCCCTGGAGAGCGCCGAACGCATTCGCCGCGTGGCTGAGCGAATTGTGGAAACCAAAAAGCAGGGCAATGACGTCGTGGTTGTGTGCTCGGCAATGGGCGACACCACCGATGAGTTCCTGGAGCTGGCTCACCAGGTCAATCCGGTCCCGCCGGGACGTGAGATGGACATGCTTCTCACCGCTGGCGAGCGTATTTCAAATGCGCTGGTAGCCATGGCTATCGCCAGCCTGGGTGCTTCGGCTCGTTCCTTCACTGGTTCGCAGGCCGGCGTTATTACTACTGAACGTCACGGCAATGCCCGCATTTTGGAGGTCACTCCGGGCCGTGTTCGCGAAGCGCTCGATGAGGGCCACATTTGCCTGGTAGCGGGCTTCCAGGGTGTCAACCGCGAGACCAAGGATGTCACGACGCTGGGTCGCGGCGGCTCGGACACCACGGCAGTTGCTCTCGCAGCAGCGCTCGACGCGGACGTTTGCGAGATTTACTCCGACGTGGACGGCGTCTACACCGCGGATCCGCGCATTGTGCCGGATGCGCAGCGCCTGGACACCATTTCCTTCGAGGAGATGCTGGAAATGGCCGCGGTCGGCGCGAAGATTTTGCAGCTGCGAAGTGTCGAATACGCCCGCGCGTTTAATGTCCCGTTGCGTGTGCGTTCGTCGTATAGCAATGACCTTGGCACTCTTGTTGATGGATCGATGGAGGATATTCCTGTGGAAGAAGCAGTTCTGACTGGTGTGGCGCATGACCGCTCCGAGGCGAAGGTGACCGTGCTGGGCATTCCGGATGATCCGGGCCAGGCGGCGAAGATGTTCCGCGCTGTTGCGGATGCGGAGATCAATATTGACATGGTGCTGCAGAACGTCTCCACCATTGACGACAATCGCACGGACATTACGTTCACGTGCCCGCGCGAGGACGCTCCGAAGGCGATGGCGCTGCTGAAGAAGCTGCAGGCTGAGAATGGCTGGAAGGACGTGCTTTACGACGATCACGTGGGCAAGGTCTCCTTGGTTGGTGCTGGCATGAAGTCCCACCCAGGCGTGACCGCTACGTTCTGTGAGGCGCTCGCTGAGGAGGGTGTGAACATCGACCTGATTTCCACCTCTGAGATCCGTATTTCTGTGCTGGTCAATGACCAGGATGTCGATAAGTCGGTCAAGGCTCTGCACGATGCTTTCAACCTCGGTGGCGATACTGAGGCTGTTGTCTACGCTGGTACTGGACGCTAAGGAGTTTTCATGACCACGATTGCTGTTGTTGGTGCCACCGGTCAGGTGGGCCGTGTGATGCGCACGCTGTTGGCGGAGCGTAATTTCCCGGCTGATAAGGTTCGTTTCTTCGCCTCTGCTCGCAGTGCGGGTAAGGAGCTGGATTTCCGCGGCGAGAAGATCGTTGTCGAGGACGTTGCTGAGACTTCTGATGAGGATCTGAAGGGCATTGATGTCGCGGTGTTCTCGGCTGGCGGCACGCTGTCGAAGGAGCAGGCTCCGCGCTTCGCGGCGGCTGGCGCGATTGTCGTGGATAATTCCTCGGCATGGCGTAAGGATCCGGAGGTCCCGCTGGTGGTCTCCGAGGTCAATCCGGGTGCGTTGGATGAGATTCCGAAGGGCATTGTCGCTAATCCGAACTGCACCACGATGGCGGCGATGCCGGTGCTCAAGCCGCTTCACGACGAAGCCGGGTTGCAGCGTCTCCGCGTTGCGTCCTACCAGGCTGTGTCGGGCTCGGGCTTGGCTGGCGTGAAGGCGCTGGCTGGCCAGGTTCGTGCTAATGAGGACGTGATGGAGCAGCTGACCACTGATGGCTCGGCTCTGTCTGTTGATGACTTTGGTCCGTACGTCGCGCCGATTGCGTTCAACGCACTGCCGATGGCCGGCAACTTGGTTGATGACGGCACGCTGGAGACCGATGAGGAGCAGAAGCTCCGCAATGAGTCCCGCAAGATTCTGTCCATCCCGGAGCTGGCTGTTGCTGGTACCTGCGTGCGTGTTCCGGTCTTTACTGGCCACACGCTGGTGATTCACGCTGAGTTTGATAAGGCGCTGTCCGTGGAGAAGGCTACTGAGCTCCTGGAGTCCGCTCCGGGTGTCAAGGTTGTGGATGTGCCGACTCCGCTGGCGGCAGCTGGCATTGATGAGTCCCTGGTGGGTCGTATCCGTGTTGATCAGTCGGTGCCGGAGGGCCGCGGCCTGGTGCTCGTGGTTTCTGGCGACAATCTGCGTAAGGGTGCTGCTCTGAACACCATCCAGATTGCGGAGCTTCTGGTGGCTAAGAAGTAACTCTTATCCCCGGCTGTATAGGCTTTTAGAACGCCCTGGCAAGTCTCTTGCCAGGGCGTTTTGCTGTTTATGAATGGGGTTAACGGGGGTAGCCTAATGGCTATGTAATCGGTATTTACAAGGTGACTTTTGGGTATAAGCGCAGGCTGTGGCTGGCTTGAGAAATGCCTATTTTGCTTTGTTTGGTGAAGTGTATTTCGTGGTGTCTTGAGTCGTTTTTTCGCTGGCAGTACGTTGGTTAATGAACACGGCAGGGGCGCTGATGGGTGAGCGGCGTCCCGGTGTCCGAACTCTATAATGTCGCCTAGGTTCGCTATATAGCCTTATGGAGAGCGTGGCCTGCTCTAAGGGCGCGAACTATTGGCTAGGCGGCATAAGGCTCTTGAAGCTTGGCGGGGCTCCATGTGGCCGAGTATCGCTAGCAGAAGCTGTTGGATGTCAGTATGGGTGAGTGCTTGTGTTGATGACGTCGGCTGTCGGCATGGCGATGGTGTGGTGGGTGATACTGCACTTAGATAATTGGTTTTCAGTGCATTAATTAAATAATTTGGTGTAGAAGCGCCTTTCATTTCCTAATTGGGAATGAAAGGCGCTTTTTTGCGTCTTCGCTCCAGTTATTGCAGTGTGTAAAAGGTGAATAATATTAGCCTCGGAAGTTGAGCGAGTTAATTGGATTGCCATTTATCGACAATTTATTTCAGTAAATAGCGCAATTCGCAGCCGGAGCTATTGGGGAGGCTTTAGGTGCGGTGGCGTAAAGCGATCAATAAATAACCAAAAATGTGCACTTGGGAGGAGCGTGTGGTCATCCAATTCATAGGCCTAGGAGAGTTATTTAGTTAGATTTACCCTAATTGGTGTTAATGTGGCTAATTGTTTCTTGAGGTGTTGATGTGGCAAAGATTTCGCTGTGAAGCTGGTGGAAAATCAACCAAATAGCCCAGGTTATAGACCTAACGAAGGTGTGATGTCACCGATATGGGCCAAAAGTGGTATCTGTTAAAGCTATTTTATGGCCAGTTGGCTACCCCAAAATGCTACATAAAATAAACGTTATTAGACGATGTTGTTTCTGTGTCAACCTTGACACATAAATGTGGATTGAAACTTAAAAATGCCTATGCTACACCTACATATAACCAGCTTTATCTATCTGCAGATTTGCAGAGGTGAATAGTAGTCTCCGCTTGGTCAAAGCGTGGGCGTGCGAGCGTGGTTGTTGATTCAAAATCGAAGCTTGAAAGGTAGCGTACGGTGAGTATCGCGATTAAAAATGAATGGGGGGAGAGCTTGTGATCGGTAAGCTATCAATCGATAAGCGCTGGGCTGTAGCTTTTAGCTTTATAGCGACGCTTGCTCTTCTATTCTCCGTAATCCCGGGCGTTGCTCGGGCAGAGGGGCCGAAAACGACGGGCACGATTGCAAAGTTCATGTCTGCGTCGAACTATGGCCAGAAGAAGGCCGTGTGGCCTGATGGCCGTGTTATGGACGTGTTTCCTCAGGTCTTTGTACTGGATGACATGACTGCATCCGCGGCCAATGGTTTTAAGAACAAGGTTGCTTACTGTATTGAGCCTGATGTGCTCGCCAATGACGGGGATGTGGGTAATATCCAGTCCTTCAGTGAGTTCTCGGCGAGCGATGCAAGCTCGAATAGCCTGCGAGGCAATACTGCCGCATATCAGAAGCTGAATTGGATCGCGCACAACGCGTATCCAGCTAAGAGCATGGATGAAATTAAGTCTCTTACCGGGATTTCTGGTGGTAATTATGACCAGAATCTGAAGGACATTTTGGCCGGTACTAACTTTGCCATTTGGCACTTCTCGCACGGCCTTGACTTCTCTCAGTCGAAGTTGCCTGCGGCTGCACAAGCCGTATACGACTACTACATAGGCCCGGCAAATGTCGGTAAGTCGGGTGTTGATGCAACGAATCAAACCGGCATGATTTTTAACAATGGTCGTAGCCAAGACGGCATCATTGTGGATAATGAGAACCCGCATACGGGTGAGACTCCGACCACGGAGCCGTCTACTCCAGAGGAAACTACTCCGGAGCAGACTACTTCCGAGGAAACCACCACGGAGGAGACGACCACCGAGCAGACGACGGAACAGACCACTGAGCCGTCTGAGTCGACCACGGAGGAGACCACTTCCAAGACCACAGAGCCTTCTACGGAACCGTCGACTGAGCCGACCACGAAGCCGTCTGAGCCGACTACCGAGCCGACTCCGCTGAACCCGTCGATTAGCACGATGGCTCGTCTGGATGGCACTCAGGTCAAGGCTGGTGCTGTTGTCAACGACACCGTGACCTACAAGGATCTGGTGCCGGGCAAGACCTACACTCTGGACGCTCAGCTGATTAACAAGGCCAATGAGCAGGTCATTGGTGAAGGTTCTGCTACGTTCACGCCGGAAAAGGCTGATGGCGAGACCAGCGTCAAGATTGTCGTAAATGACGATGTTGATGGCATTGTGAAGGCTGCCGTTGCTTTCGAAACTTTGACTTCTGCTGAGGTCAACGCCGATGGTTCGGCAAACGAGACTGGCGAAAACACCGTTATCGCCGAGCACAAGGACATCAACGACAAGGCTCAGACCGTCAACAGCACGCCGCTGCAGCCGGAAATTGCTACCCAGGCAACCCTGAACGGTAACGAGATTGCTGCTGGTTCCACCGTCACTGACACTGTGACCTTCAAGGACCTGGTGCCGGGTAAGACCTACACCCTGAACGCCGAGCTGATTAACAAGGCGGACAAGCAGGTCATCGGCCAGGGCACTGTTGAGTTCATCCCGGAGACCTCCAGTGGCAAGCAGAATGTCGAAATTGCGATTAACGACGACGTCACTGAGCCGGTTGCTTCTGCTGTTGCCTTTGAGACTTTGACTTCGGCCCAGGTCAATAAGGATGGTTCGGCAAACGAGACTGGTGAAAACACTGTCATCGCTGAGCACAAGGACATCAACGACAAGGCACAGACTGTAACTGGCGAGACTCCGGAGACCCCGACTACTACGCCGGGTAAGCCGGGCGAGTCGACGGAACCGTCGACTCAGCCGTCCACTCCGGAGGAAACGACCGAACCGTCGACTCAGCCGTCTGAGCCGACCACGGAGCCGACTCCGCTGAATCCGGAGATCAAGACCGTGGCTCGTCTGGATGGCACTCAGGTCAAGGCTGGTGCTGTTGTCAACGACACCGTGACCTACAAGGACCTGGTGCCGGGTAAGAGCTACACCCTGAATGCTCAGCTGATTAACAAGGCCAATGAGCAGGTCATCGGTGAAGGTACTGCTACCTTCACGCCGAAGGAAGCCAACGGCGAGACCAGCGTCAAGATCGTTGTGAACGACGATGTCACTGTTCCGGTTGCATCTGCTGTTGCTTATGAGACCTTGACTTCCGCTGAGGTCAACGCTGATGGTTCGGCAAACGGGACTGGTGAAAACACTGTCATTGCTGAGCACAAGGATCTGAACGATAAGGATCAGACTGTCATCGGCAAGACCTTGCAGCCGTCGATTGCTACTCAGGCAACTCTGAATGGCGACGAGGTCATTGCGGGCTCGACTGTTTCTGACACTGTGACGTATAAGGATCTGGTGGTGGGTGCTACCTACACCCTGGATGCTCAGCTTGTTGATAAGGC
>NZ_JAUNLP010000009.1:6383-53636 GCF_030532195.1 Corynebacterium sp.
CATTGTTGGCACCGGTCAGCTGACCTTTACTGCCGAGGCTTCTGAGGGGACTGCAGTCGTTGAGATTGCCGTGACCTCTGATGTGCCGGTTGCTTCTGCTGTTGCCTTTGAGACTTTGACTTCGGCCCAGGTCAATAAGGATGGTTCGGCAAACGAGACTGGTGAAAACACTGTCATCGCTGAGCATAAGGACATCAACGACAAGGCTCAGACCGTAACCGGTGAGACTCCGCAGACCCCGACTACTACGCCGGGTAAGCCGGGCGAGTCGACGGAACCGTCGACCCAGCCGTCCGAGTCCACCACGGAGGAGACTACTTCCGAGGAGACGACCGAGAAGACTACCCAGCCTTCTGAGTCCACCACGGAGGAAACCACTTCCGAGGAGACTACTGAGACGACGACCGAGCGCACCTCGGAACCGTCTGAGGAGCCGACTCCGCTGAACCCGTCCATCAAGACGGTGGCAGAGCTGGAGGGCAACGAAATCGTTGCCGGTGCCGAGGTCACTGACACCGTCACTTACGAGGACCTGGTTCCGGGCGCTGAGTACACGCTGGACGCTTCCTTGATTAATAAGGAAACCGGCGATGTTATTGGTCGCGGTGCAGTCAGCTTCACGCCGACTACTTCCAGCGGCAAGGTTGATGTGGTCATTACGGTTAACAAGAACGTCGACAAGCCTGTTGCAGAGGCTGTGGCCTTTGAGAAACTGACGTCGACCCAGGTCAACAAGGATGGCTCGGTGAATGAGGAAGGCACCTCCAAGGAGATTGCCAACCACGAGGACATCAACGACGCCAACCAGACTGTGACCGGCGATGTCCCGGAGACTCCGGAGACTCCGGAAACCACGGAACCTGAACAGCCGACCGACGAAACCTCGACCACTACCGAGACGACGGAGCCGACCACGTCCACGACCGAGCCGACTCCGAACCCGGGCGGAGAGAAGGAGCCGAGCGAGACTCCATCGACGGAGCAGACCACCGAGAAGACCACTGAGCCGACTGACTCCACGGACACGACGGAGCCGTCTGACCAGCCGAGTGAGACCCCGTCGACCGAGCCAACCGAGCCGACCGACAAGCCGAGCGAGACTCCGACGACCGAGCCTGGTCAGCCGGGCAAGCCAGGTAAGCCGGGCCAGCCGAGCGAGAAGCCGTCTATCGAGACTTCCGCTGGTATCGCTGGTAAGGCAATGGTCGAGAAGGGTGCAGTTGTCATCGACACTGTTCACTTCACTGGTCTGAAGCCGGGCACCAAGTACGAGCTGACTGGTGAGCTGATGTGCAAGGACACCGGTAAGAGCACCGGTGCAGTTGGCACGATGCAGTTCGTCCCGACTACGTCGGCAGGCAGCATCGATGTCCCGATCGTCATCACTGATGATCAGTGCGCCACCCAGGTTGTCTTCGAGACCTTGACTGACGTTGACGGTAAGACTGTTGCTGTCCACCACGACATCAACGATGAAGCTCAGACCGTCACCGATGGCAAGACTCCGGAGCAGCCGAGCGACAACGGTCAGCCGAATGACAACGGTTCCGACAACGGTCAGCCGAACGACAACGGCACCGACAATGGTGCCGACAACGGTCAGCCGAACAAGCCGGGCAAGTCTGGCAACACCACTAACAACAACCTTGACAAGACTATTGGCCAGAACAACCAGAACGTCACCATCATCGGTGGTACTGGCCAGAACGATGTTGAGGATCACGGTAAGGCACTGGCTCCGAACGCCGGTCGTCAGACCATTAAGTCCGTTCCTTCCGGCTCGACCGGTGGGGATGCTCACGCTATGCCGCGAGTGGCTTAAGAAATTGGAGATTCAATGAGCGATCAGTTTAATTCGGACGACGAAGCCCGTCACGACGAAGCCCGCCAGGGCGATGTCCCTAATGGTGATGCCCTCAACGGCGATAGCGCCAATGGCAACGACCGCGACGGTCTTCCCGATGGCGAAGCCGTCACCGACGCTGCCCACGAGGACGGCAACGCCGACGGCACCGACGGCAACGCTGACGACGCTGATACCACCGAGTCCACCTCGGAGGAGTCAGCCACCAAGTCCGGCAAGCACGCAGCTCCGGCGGGAGAGACCCCGTGGTGGAAGCGTCCGCCGTTCATCATTGGCGCGGTTGTTGTGGTGCTCATCATCGTCCTGTTGCTCACGCTGACAGGTAAGGATGACAAGCCATCCAGCTCTCTGGAGGGTGCGCAGGAGCACATTCCGGCGCCGGCTCAGGGAACCCGCGATTCCGTGCAGAGCATGGAAGTGGAAATTGATGGTAAGTCCGCTCCGGTTGATCTCGTCCAATTAACTGATCAGGGATCTCTTATCCCGCCGACGGATGTTTCTCGCCTCGGTTGGTACGCGGCATCGGCAATTCCGGGTGCGGAGGGGCCGTCAGGTTCTTCCGTCATTACCGGTCATGTCAATGCCGCTGACCAGGGCGAAGGCTACGCAGCTCGGTTTGCTGACCTGAAGGTTGGTGACACCGTGACTGTGAAGGTCAATGGTGAGGACCGTGATTTCACGGTCAGCAAGGATCCAGTTCACGTGGTCAAGGGCGCCGATATGCCTGAGTCCGTCAATGACGCTAAGGGCGAAAACCGCCTGGTGTTGATCACCTGTGGTGGTGAGTACGTCGGCGGCAGCCTTGGCTACTCGGACAACATCATTGTCGAGGCTGACCCAGTGCGCTAATCCGCAGTTCAGTCCAAAATCTCAATCCATAACGCCCCGCGCAAGCGGGGAGGAAGGCGCACACAATGCAGAAGTTCATCAGGTTCGCAGGGTGGGCACTGACCCCTATCGTTTTCGCTATCCCGATTTTCATCGCCGCCAATGCAGGCGCGACCCCAGTCGGAGCCGCTAACGACACCGCAACGACCCACCAGGCGCAGCGTTCGATTCTGCACACGGGTAAGGCAGCTGTTGACCGGTTCGTCACCAATCTGGAGGCCGCCGACGGCAAGGACTACGTCAACATTAAATTCACTGGCGACCACAGTGCCGAGGTTCAGATTCTGCCCGACGGTATGACTGACGAAGGCCAGCAGAAGGTCGATCAGATTACGGATGTGTTGAAGCTCAACGGCTACGATGACATTCGCTTTTGGGCAGTGCTCTAAGGCATAGTCCCAGTTCATACGCGCCTCGGCGTGGTACGTGCTGTAACGGCATGTGCCCGCCAAGGCGCGTTTTCTTTATCTTCATCGCCGTCTGCACACGCTTTACGACGGCCTCAGCGACCGCGGCTACACGGTGACGTAGGTGCTCCTTCAGCGGGATGTAGCCACATCAAGTAACTACATTTACTGCTTTGGCCTGCAGGAAAGCGTATTCTTAATCGATTAAATCGAAGGCTTTACTAGGAGTATGGCCAAAAGTTGAATGTTGGAATAACCAAAGGTGGCTAAATGGCTACCACTAAGCGGGGTGGGCGTGACGTGAACAACGTAAAATGATTTCCCCTGGCCGGTGAGGCTAAATCAGTTGTTAGCGTCCTAAAATAAGGGCACCTAATTTGGCGTCACTCAATTGGGCGTATATGTGAATAGCTAGATGACCAGCGACGATGCGGCTACTTTCGCTTGTAGGGGTGACTCGTTGTGGTTGTCGTGTTTGAAAATGTCTAAATGCTAATAACTGCGAATATTAGTGAATAATGAACTACTAAAATATGCGATTCGCTTATTTATGATAGTGAGTTCTCGACATTAATAAACAGTTTTACTGTGAGGATACTGAGTGGTGAACATGCGGGGTTAAAAGTAGGACTAAACCTTCAAGGTGGTAGTCACTGATTAGGATTGTGTAATCGTCTTAAGTGTGAATATCGCTTCTTTGTGATGATGCCTGCTGGGTGGTGATGGGTCGGTGAGGTGGCCGACGGGATTTAATGCCTGAGGCCTGAAGTGGTGTGTCCATACGCCTTTAACCTGCAAGTTCGTGTGCCCAATGCTCTGATAGGTGTCGACAATGGCGATTTATGGGGTAAATTTCAACCATCTCTTGAAGATGTAATCAAACCCACATTGAGCTGCTTTTACTGGGTAAGTAAAAGCCGTTCAATATATTTGACCAGCGTAAATGCTGCAAGTGGTCAACTATGTGCTTATTGATAGCTAATCGCGCATTGTTCGAAGTGGTGCAAGAGTATGAGTTTCTGGTTTGCGGACTAACTCGTTATGGCTATTGTTATGAGTGATCCGGGATAGTTCCCTGAGCGTTGCCTAAGAAATGGGTCGCCGGGAACGCCGTTCTGAAAGGTTCAGGCGCGGCGGTGGCTTGGGTCAAGTAACTCGCAGGCGAAGAAATCCTTCGTTTGCTTGCACTGAAAAGGACTTTTCGCGTGAACAAGTTTTCTCGTACGGCTCGCTCCGTGACGTTCGCTGCTATCGTCGGCCTGTCCATGGGTATCTCTGCTCCAGCTGCTATTGCGCAGGACACTGCTATTAATCAGGCTGCTGGCGATTCTCCGCTGGTGAACAAGGATGCCAAGGGTGCGCTGACTATTCACAAGTTCGGTAACCCGATCAATGAGGGACAGCCGTCGGGCACTGAGGCCGATGTCAACGACGTTAAGGCTAACGGTGGCGAGGCACTTCAGGGTGTTGGCTTCACCGTGTACCAGATCAATAAGACCGCTGACGGTGCTACCGATATCAACGTCACCACCAACGAGGGTCTGCTGGCTGCCTCCAAGCTGACCGCAGGTCAGTTTGCTACTGGTACCCAGGCAACCCAGGAACTGATTGATAATGGCGTTCTGACTGAGGTTGCTAAGGGCACCACCGATGCTGATGGCAAGTGGGTTGTCTCCGAGAATCTTGACCTCGGCGCGTACCTCGTGGTTGAGACCACTCCAAAGGAGGGCTACGACCCGGCTGTTCCGTTCATTGCATTCGTTCCGATGACCAGCAATGGTCAGGTCGGAAATGAAACTCAGGGCGCTACCTGGAACTATGATGTCCATGCGTTCCCGAAGAACTACAAGGACGAAGAGCCGACCAAGACTGTTTCCGATAAGGATCAGAACGCTGGCGATGAGAATCTCGTCTACACGGTCACCGGTACAGCTCGCCAGCTGAAGCCGAACACGGAACGCACCCAGTTCCAGATCACTGACCAGATTGACCCGAAGCTGGAGGTTACCGGCGTAGAGGTCAAGATTGTCAAGGCCGATGGCTCTGCCGACCAGGCTCTGACCGCAGAGAACGACAAGGACGGCAAGTTCTTCGAGGGTAACAACGTCGATGTCGACCTGAACTCGGATGTTGCGAAGTCTCTGGCGGCCGGTGACAAGGTTGTCGTCACCATTACCACCAAGCTGAAGGCTGAATTCCAGAACGCTACCGACATCGCACCGAATAAGGGTCTGGTCTTCCAGAACAACCCGGATGGCACTGAGAATCAGACCCCGAAGGAAACTCCGGAAGTCAAGACCTACTGGGGTGGCCTGCAGTTCAAGAAGGTCGACGGCCAGGGCAACGCACTGGAAGGTGCTGAGTTCCAAATCGTCCGTCAGGATGCTGGCCTTAGCTGCTCCGACATCGATACGACCGCTGCAACCTCCTGGACTCCGGTAAACGGTCAGCAGAACGGTGAGGTTAAGACCACCTTCGTTTCTGGCCAGGACGGCATTGTCAAGGTCACCGGCCTGCATGTTAACGACTTCGAAGACAACGCTGTGGTTACCGACGCTGAGCAGTCGCACTACTGCCTGATTGAGACCAAGGCTCCGAAGGGCAAGGAGCTGCTGCCGGAGGCTCTCGAGTTCAAGCTGGTTGCTACCTCCACCGACCCGGAGCGCGTCTACGAGCTGGCTTCCGTTCAGGTTGGTCCTAACCCGGGCGAGGTCGTTAACACCGACGACACCACCCCGAATCTGCCGATGACCGGTGGTGCCGGTGTTGGCATCCTGGCTGCTATCGGTGCCGCAATTGTGGCTGCCGGTGCTTGGTTCGCACGTCGCGGTTCCAAGAACTAAGTCCGTAACGGACTGAAAAGTCAGCGAGAATCCGCAAACTCGAAAGCTTGCTGACAACCGGGTCACCGTCATAGGTGACGGTGACCCGACCGGGAAAGTAGCTGCCCGGTAGCAAGCAGGGTGTGCGTTGCGCACCCTGCTTGTTGTGGCTTAAAGAACTATGAACGTCGTTAAGCCAAAAGAGCTACCAGATTTTTCCTCGAGCCTTGTGACCGCGGTTCCCGAATGAGGCGGTCGGGTTCGTCAATCGGTAGATACATTTCTATGGAGTAAAGCTGTGAACCCAATGTCCGCGTCTCAGATGGGGGACGAGGCTCAGGTTGAGAAGCCGGAAGCCGGTAAGCACAGGCAGCCGAAGAAGAATTCACTGCTGCTGCCGGCGCTGATTGTGGTGCTCGGCATGCTCGTGATGCTGTACCCGGTGATTTCCACTGTGTGGAACAACCACGGTACGACGAAGGCTGCGGAAGAATACGCGAAGCTGGAGAAGGGCGTTCCACAGGAAGTGCTGGACACGCAGTGGGATTCCGCGCACGCCTACAACGAAAACCGCAACACCGGCCCGATTCTGGACCCGTGGTTGGCTCGCATTGACGACGGCAACGCTGAGTACGCGGCCTATCTGAAGGAGCTGTCGGAAACTGATGCGATGGCGCGTCTGGTAATTCCGAGCATCAAGGTGGACTTGCCGGTCTACCACGGTACTGAAGACAAGACTCTGCAGAAGGGGCTTGGCCACCTCTACGGTTCGGATCTTCCGGTCGGGGGCGAGGGAACTCACTCCGTCATTACTGGTCATACCGGCCTGTCGAATGCGACGCTGTTTGACAACCTGTCGAAGGTCAAGGAAGGCGATGCCTTCTATGTCCAGGTCACGGGCCATAAGTTGAAGTATGTCGTTGACCAGATCAAGGTCGTCCTGCCAAACGAGACCGAAGGCCTGCGCCCGGTCGCTGGTAAGGACTACATCACCCTGATTACGTGTACTCCGTATGGCATTAATACTCATCGTCTGCTGGTGCGTGGTCACCAAGTTCCGATGGATGAAAACGATGCTGCAATTCTGGACCAGACCCACGGCCCTGGTTGGCAGTGGTGGATGTACGCCCTAGTTGCAGCAGCCGTGCTGGTTGGTGCTGGTCTCGGTTGGTGGCTGTGGCGTCAGAAGAAGAAGGCTGATGAGACCGATGAGGTCGACAACAACTCTGAGTCTGACGACAACGTCGACGAAAGTGCCGAGGAAAGCACCGAAGAAACCGCTGCGGACTCCGACGAACAGTCAGAAGCACCGCAAGAGCCTAACGACGATCAAACGTCCTGGTGGGAGCGTGAAGATGATTAAACATTGCAATAGCCAGATTCTTGGCAAGTCCCTAGCATCCGGCCTTATTGCTGCATGCGCTTTCACCGGTATCGGTCTCGGTACCGCGCAGGCGGCAAGGATCGTCGGCGATGCCGATTCGGTGGCTGCTGGACAGACGGCTGGGACCGATAGCTTGAGCATTACGCTCTCGCAAGGCAATCCGGATGATGAGCACTCCGGAGTCACCGGTTCTATTAGCGGTGTGACCATTCACCTGAACCGACTGTCCGGTATTGACCCGCGGGTTCCGGCCGATAAGGCTCGCGTGGAGAAGGCTTCGATTGCTGAGATTCAGGATTGGTCGAAGAACCTGCATTACTCCGCAGTGACGGATGACAACGGTACCGTTCGTTTCAGCAATCTTGAGCCAGGCGTTTATTTGGTGAGTTCCACCGCTCCTGATGGCAACTACCGAGAGATTAACTCCTTCCTCGTTGCCGTGCCTTTCTACACTGTGACGAATAATCCAAACCCTGTCGAAGGCGTGGTAGTGGCGAAATCTCATAAGCCGGGAACTCCGCCACCGACCACTCCGGACGTGCCTCCAACAACTCCGGGTGTGCCACCGACGACCCCAGGTGTGCCGCCGACGGTTCCTGGCGTTCCACCGGTGACTACAACTCCAGGAAAGCCTCCGACGCCGGGGATCCCAGGTATTCCAGGTACACCCGGAACTCCAACAACTCCCACTCAGCCAGGCACCCCGGGAACCTCGGGGCAGTCTGGTGTTCCGGGAACTTCGGGTAGCTCGGAGTCTAAGGGCCCACTGGCAATCACCGGTGTTCAAGCACTCGGACTTGCTGGCATCGCCGCGATGCTTATTGGTGGCGGCGTGGCAATCATTGTTACCGCTCAGCGAAAGAATCGTAAAGGATAACGGCAGAACATGCGAAACACAATTTCGTTAAAGACACTGCGTTCTGTATGGCAGGAGAATTCTGTCGGCGCAGCTATACGCACTGCTTTTGCACTCGTGCTTGTTTTTGCTCTGATTCTGCCGGGGCTTGCTCCGTCGGGGTCCGTGCTGTCAGCACCGAAGGCGGATGCGCAGACTGCGTGGGAGGATTCTGGGACGGCATTTGTCCCGGATACGATGACCTCCGATTACAAGCGGTCATACAACATAACGGTCAATAAGTCAGGCACAATCAACAAGATAGTGTTGGAAGAGCCGAAGCTGATTAAGCCGACAGATCCGATTCAGAGTGGTGCCCGCATCGAGGTGGGCTCTCAGAAATACTCCACTGATCAGGTGCAGTGGAGTTTCGCGGTTGGCCGATGGGAAGCGGTACTTCCGGATGTGCCGGTCACTGCCGGTACTGAAGTCCGTTTTGTTATTGGCTCTTACAACCCGAAAAATCCGCTTCCTAAAATGACCGTCTACGGCAAGTCTGCAGCGCCCGCTCTGACCGAGGTGACGCCTGCTGCGCCGACCGTGGCCGATTCTGGTCAATGCGATGTTCCGAAGACGGTGACAATTCCGCAGGTGGATGGTGTTATCTATAGCCGTCAGGACAACGGTGACACTGTAGTTGTTACCGCAACGCCGGCGGATGGTTATGTGTTCCCTGCAGGTACTCAGACCCGCTGGGAGTTCAATATCGCAGCGGAGCCATGCGGAAGCACCGATCCGACCGATCCCACGGAGCCGCAAAACCCGGATCCAGAGAACCCGAACTTCTCTATCACAGGCGTTGGCGGCATTGAGCTGAAGGACACGAAAACCACCGGTTCTGGTCGTGGCCCGTATTCGTCGACCGCGACTGCTGTGGGCAAGTCGACCTTCGAGAAGGTCGTTGTTCGTCTGGAAAAGCCGGGGCAACGATTTACTACTCGCGATTTCACGTTCAACCTCAATGGTTTCACCGAACCAACTTCCACTGAATTGAACGTAATCCGCAATGATTTGGGCCATCTAGAGTTCGAGTTCTACCCGGTTCGCAATGGCGCGCGCGTGCCGTCGATTGAGCTGACCGACGGCGCTAGCTTCGAATTGATTTCTGCATTCTCCTTCGACCCTGCGGGTGCGAAGGTAAGCATGGACATTCATGGTACGAAGGCTCCCGTGCCAGCGTTCCCTCCGGAAGGGACCGTGAAGCTTCCGCAGTCCGACCATCTGTGCGGTTTTCAGGATGGGGTTCCCTACCTGAAGAAGTGGTGGCGTACCGGCGATAACAACAGTGGTGCCACGCAGAACGTCAGCATGCTGGAAATCAAGTTGAACAATGCATCGGCAATCGATGTCAATGACCCGCGTTTCCGCGTGCAGTTCGGTAACACCGGCAACAATTCTGGTTTCATGAACCTCTACTACGGGTTAGATTTCAGCACCCGCGTCGAGGGCAACTCCCTGTTCATCATCTTCAACAACCCCCTCAAGGCCCCGCCCCACCAGTACTCGGACTTCCACGTCTTCATCCCCGGCGCAAACGGTGGTGCGTGTGATGATTCCGTGCTGACGATTTGGGGCGTTGATAAGGACAACCCGGATACGGGCACTCCGTGGCGAAAGGACACGGGCACTCTCGGTGGAGGAACCGAGGACTCCAATATCCCGAAGGTCAGCTCCACGGGCGTGGACGGGTATGTTCACCTGCTCAATTACGGCACTCAGTGCGAGAGCGGCCGCTACGGCATGATCACGAAGTGGGCTAACGATCAGGGTAATGAAAAGGTGTACTTGAATGGAGACCTGTCGATGGTGTCCGTGGACATGGGCTCCAACATCGGCAAAGTCAGCGACTATCCGAGGCTAAGCGTATCGGTGTACCGCGACCTGAATCTGGGTTCGACATTTGGGATGCAGACTAGGGGCCCGGGCAGCTACACCCTGAGCATTGAGGGCACCCGACTACTGATTAAGTTCAACCAGCCGATCCCGAACAACGGCGCCGCAGCCCGAGCGGTCCGGATTTCCATGGGGAGACCGACGACGGCCTGTGGCTTTAACTCCGTGAAGCTCTACCGTCAGGCCAAGCCGGTGCCTACGAGGTGCGAAGGCAACCCGCTTGGCGCCCCGATTCCTTACATGGGTAACGGACGCGCCGTGTCCCCGCGCCAACCCGCGCGCGAGCTGACTGCTCAGGAGCGTGCGGAGGGCCACCGCGTCTACGTGGCATCCTCTCCGACGAGTGGGCAGGGGCGCTACTCGACGCGCCTGTTCTACCAGAAACAGGGCGCGGACCAGTTCGTACCAATCGGTAATGAGACTGGCTGGGTGATGAACTCGCTGGCGTACAACCCGGACGATAACTGGCTGTATGCCATCTCGCAGGCACGCATCGGCGACAACAAGTTGGTCAGCGACGCCACATCGGGTGATGGAAATAGCTATTCGTGGAAGACGAATGTCTTGCCGCTGGAGGATCCATGCTTCCCGGCCGGTCACCTGCTACAGATCAACCCCGTCACGGGTGAGGTCTTCAACCTCGGGCGCGTGACCAAGCCGAACTCCACGGACTATGCCTTCGCGGGTAAGTACGACCAGCCCTGGCCCAATGACCTCTGGGGAGGCATGACCAATGGCTTTATCGACGGCAACGGCGACTTCTGGGTCGGCAACGGATCACTGTCCGGTAGTGGCGCGCTGTACAAGGTCAACATTGATCACGTCACTGGAGCAGTGCGCTGGGGTAACCCTGGCGATTTGAGCAACGCGCATTCGAACTTTCGCGCGGAGGACTTTGTGTCCCTGCCCAAGAAGGTCGGCGACCAAAGCTTCTCCAACGGTCTGTACGCCTGGGGCATCAAGAGCGCCTGGGCCGGGAACGCCGGCGAGGTGAAGCTCATTCGAGTCGATCTGCGCAACGGTGCTAAGCAAGAATTTGATATCTCCAACTTGCGAACCCCGACCGGCAAGGTCATTGAGGCTGGGAAGCAGTGGGGTAAAGCGTGGACCTACGGTAACGGCGACCTTGGATTCGGAACTGGCAGTAGTGGCGCGAACGCCACCGGTGTGCGTATCAAGGTCACCAATCCAGATTCAGCGAACCCGACCTTCGAGCTCGTGAGCATCGAGAACAACGTGCCTAAGTCGTACAACACTGACGGCACTAGTAACGGTACAGTTCCCCTGAAAACGGACCTTAAAGTGACCAAGGAGTTCTTAGGTATCGACGATTCAGTCACGCCGAAGCGTCTCAAGTGGCGTGCGACGGTTTCAAACCTTGGCCCCGATGGTTCGTCGGGCTTTGTCCTGACTGACCAACTGCCGGCCGGTCTCTCAGATGTACAGTTCTTGAGTTCCACTCACAATGTGAACGTCACTGTGTCTGACCAGGGCAAGGCTTTCCAGGCTGTCTTTGGTGCATTGAAGGCTAACGAGTCCGCAGCGCTGGAGTTCTCCGCTGCTGTTGCTGGTGATACTCCTGCTCGTTGCGTCCCAAATACAGCGACGGTTGTCGGCAATGAAGTTGATCCTGATCCGAACAACAACACCTCGACAGCAGAGTGTCCGCCGGAGTCGCCGGATATTGATATCCGTCTGCAAAAGGTGGATTTCAATGACGAGGCAGTAAAGCTGGATGCGTCATTCAAGCTGTTCGACACTATGATTGGCCCAGATGGAACACCGCAACCAGCCGGTGAAGGTACCGACATTCATGTGACCAAGGACGGTTTGTCTGGTACGGCGACGGTGACTTCTGGCAAGACGTATTTCTTGGTGGAGACTCGTTCTCCGGATGGCTACTCATTGTTGGCAGAGCCGATTCTGCTTTCGGTGACCCGCGGCGAGGATGGTAAGGCCAATATCGAGTTCCAAGACCAGAAGAACGGCTTCCCGGCGTCGATCGTTCCGCCTACTGATGGCTCGGATCCGGATGTGGTGACTATCCAGATTGCGGACATCACCAATGGCGAACTCCCCAAGACCGGTGGTGCCGGTGTGGGAATCTTGGCGCTGATTGGTCTGCTCATTGTCTCCGCAGGTGTGTACGTCGCACGACGCGGTAATAAGGACAAGGAGTAGGACTAAGCCGCGCAGCAAGGCAAGGGCAAGGGCAAAAGGCAGGGGGCTAGGCGCTCAGTCTAAGTCCGAGCCATAACCTAGAGGCCACCAATAAAAAGGAGCTGTTCACGAAATGTGGACAGCTCCCTTGTCGCATCTAGAGCGATCGGCCAAAACTAGAGCGCAGCGCGAGAGCCTTACGACGCGCGGTGGTTGCCGCGGTCGCTGGGGCCGTCGTTAAGCGCGCTAATCAGCTCCCTGCGTGCGCGCGCGACACGGGAGCGAATGGTGCCCACGCGACACCCGGTGATTTCGGCGGCTTCGGCGTAGGAGTAGCCGAGGACCTGGGTGAGGATGAGCGCCTCGCGGCGTTCTTCGGGGAGTTGTTCGAGGAGCATGCGGGCATCGGCAAGCTCGGACCACGAGTCGCCGCTGCTGAGATTGTCCGCGGTGTTTTCGACCTCGACGGCGGACTTCTTCGGCCGCGCCGAATCATGCCGCACCGAATCCACCCACGCGCGACGTGCAAGCGAGAGCAACCACGTGCGCGCCGAGGAACGCGCGGCGAAGCGGGGGAGTGAACCCATGACACGCAGATACGTCTCCTGCGTGAGATCATCGGCGGCTTCCGGCCCGCCCAGATGGGCGACCAGCCGCCAAACATCCTTCTGTGTGAGCTTGACGAACTCCGTCAGGGCAGCGCGATCTCCGCGGCCGGCTTTGAGGGCCAGGTCGGTGATGTACTCGTCGCTAGGGGCGAGTGGCGCTTGCTTCATGCAGCTCAGCATATCAAGTTCTGGGTGAAGCCCATTATTCCGGCCAGTGCGGGCGCGGTCTTGCAAGGGCGTGCGGAGTTCGCCGAAGGGCACCTAATACATCGATAACCTATATCAAAAACAAAAAACCAATAGATAAAACCAAATTGAGCGTGTATGGTGGTGAGTGTCACGGTCTGTAACGGACTTTTTCGACAACTCCTAGCTTTCCCTTCGAATCCAAAGGAGGAACCTCACCCCCATGTCCAACAATCAGCCAGAAAACAAGTACACCGGCGCAAACGAGGCCACAACCCGCCTCAACGGCGCGCCGGTTCCCACCGAGCAGCACTCTGTCACCAGCGGTCGTCAGGGCGGAATTTCGCTTGCCGACGTGCACTTGGTGGAAAAGCTCGCACACTTCCACCGGGAGCGCATTCCGGAGCGCGTGGTCCACGCCAAGGGTGGCGGTGCCTTCGGTGAGCTGACGATTACTGAGGATGTCTCGAAGTACACCAAGGCCGCTGTCTTCCAGCCGGGAACTACCACTGACATGCTGGCTCGCTTCTCCACTGTCGCCGGTGAGCAGGGCTCCCCGGATGGCTGGCGCGATGTCCGTGGCTTCGCTCTGAAGTTCTACACCTCGGAGGGCAACCTGGACATCGTGGGTAACAACACCCCAATCTTCTTTATCCGCGATGGCATTAAGTTCCCGGACTTCATCCACTCCCAGAAGCGTCTGCCGGACTCGGGCTTGCGTGATCCGAATATGCAGTGGGATTTCTGGACTAACTCGCCGGAGTCGGCGCACCAGGTGACCTACCTGATGGGTGACCGCGGTATTCCGAAGACTTGGCGCAATATGGACGGCTTCGGTTCTCACACCTATCAGTGGATTAATAAGGACGGCGAGCGCTTCTGGGTGAAGTACCACTTCAAGACTCGCCAGGGCTGGGACTTCCTCACCGATGAGGAAGCAGCAGAAATGGTTGGCCAGAATGCAGACCACTCCCGCCAGGACCTGTTCGAGGCCATCGAGCGCGGCGACTACCCAACGTGGGACCTGAAGGTTCAGATCATGCCGTACGAGGACGCGGCATCGTACAACATCAACCCGTTTGATCTGACCAAGACCTGGTCGCAGAAGGACTACCCGCTGATTCCGGTTGGTCACTTCACCCTGAACCGCAACCCGCGTAACTTCTTCGCCGAGATCGAGCAGGCCGCATTCGCACCGTCCAACACGGTTCCGGGCGTTGGCTTCTCGCCGGACAAGATGCTGCTGGCACGCGTATTCTCCTACGCTGACGCACAGCGCTACCGCCTGGGTGTCAACCACGACCAGCTGCCGGTCAACCAGCCGAAGTGCCCGGTCAACACCTTCTCGCAGGACGGCTACGGCACCTACCACTACGCCGATCCGTCTCTGCCGGTTCACGGTTCCAACGTTGCTGGACGTGGTCCGAAGGCTGACTCCGCAGATGCTGCTGCAGCCGCTGGTTGCCCGGTTCACTCCAACCACGCTGGCGAAGTTGATGCCACCACCTACGGTCAGTGGGATTCCGTTGGTGAGGAGTTCTACGCCGGTGCCTATGTGCAGCACCCGGAGGATGATGACTTCTCGCAGGCCGGTGACCTGGTGCGCAACGTGATGGATGATGCACAGCGTGACCGTCTGGCAGGCAACATTGTCCGCGCTATGGCCGGGGTCTCCCCGGAGGTGGAAAAGCGCGTCTACCAGTACTGGACCAACGTTGATGAGTGGCTTGGTGCTGAGGTGCAGAAGCGCTTCGAGGCTACGAAGTAGGGCGGCTGGTTAAGCTCTAGACGCAGAAAAGCGCTAGCCCCTCACATGGTGTGAACCATAAGAGGGGCTAGCGCTTTTGAATTTTAAAAATTCTGTCTGTGCACGACAGTCACAGGCCTGCGGCTGCCTGCACACCGCCCGTTTCCGGGCGGTTAAGGAACAACCTTAAGCGTTAGCTACGTTAGGCCTTGAAAGTCGGCAGGCTCGGGGAATCCGGGAACTGCAGCGACGGAGAGCCGAAGGCTGGCTCCTTAGCCTCGGCAGCAGCCTCTTCGCCCTCTTCGACGGACTCAGCGGCGCTGTCGGACTTAACGCCAGTGACGTGAGTCGAGTAGTCGTTGTGGGTGGACTGGTCACGTTCGAAGGTGACGTCCATGAAGTCACGACCGAACGGAGCGTTCCAGTCGCCGGTACGCAGCAGGGTCAGGTCGCCGTCGATGGTCGGGTTGATCTCGACGGTGACGTTTACGGTCGGGCCGGAAGGCATTGCTTCCAGGACCTCAACAATTGGAGTGACGTCCATGTTTGGTGTTCCTTAAAACAGTGATGAATATAGGAAAATCAGTTTTAACTTGACAATAAACCGCAGTCTTTAGTGAAAGACTAGCGGTTTATCGTGTCAAGGATTGGCAGCACCAATGGCCTGCCAGGAAGCCTGAAGGCTTACAGAGCCGAGAGGCCCTTCAGGTCGATAGTCGGGTTCAGGAAGTCGAAGGACTTGGTCTCCTCGGTGTGAGCGTCGGTCTCCGGGTTCAGGAAGTCGGAAACCTCGACGTCGTGGGAGTCGGTGGTGGAGTGGTCATCGGTGGTGGTGATGGAAAGGAAGTCACGACCGAACGGGAGGTTCAGGTCGCCGCCAACGTTAGCGAAGTTGATGTCGCCACCAGCGAACTGGGTGAAGGACGGCAGCGGGGAGCCGATGGTGATCTCCGGGAGAGCCCCAGCGATGCATGCAATGTTCTCTGCGCAAGCCATGAAAGAATCCTTAACTTTTAGGAGTGGATAGAAAACCTGAGCTCGTTCTAGGCGAACTCACAGGAACTAAATCTAACCAACGATTCTGCTCAGTGCAATGGTTTAAGTTGTTGAACAGCCTGTTGGCGCCGTCAACTGCTGGGGTTGAAAATGATTGTTGAGAAAAGTGTCACGCGAAAAACCTGGAAATAATTTCGCCCTCTTATCTTCTTTTAACCGACTGTTTACCGCGACGAACTTGCACAAAAAACTAGTTACAGGAGCGTAACTACATGTGTGCGGTTTCACGTCTCTAAAAATTCCTGGGGGTAGACCTGCGCTTATGTGAAGGCAGTTTACAGAGGTGTCCCTAACGGTGTCCGTTACGGGCGGTAAATAATATTTATCGTCTAGTTGCTGAAACTGATTCGCGCCAATTTAATATTACAAACGCGAAAAAAGTGTAACGCTTGTAGCGTTCGAGGCGAACGGTGGAAGCCTAGGTGAGAATGGGGGTATAAAGTAGGGGTAGCCAATTGGCCCAGCCAGGGAATTCACCGTGCTTTTAGGGCCTCCGCCATAAGAAAGAGGGGCGTAGAAACCTGAGAAAATCAGTGTTCCTACGCCCCTGTATTACAGCCGTATTACTTACCGGCCTTCCGCGCGCCTTTTCGCAGCTCGCGGTTAGGAGTTTGTTACTTCTTCTTATGTACGTAGTCCTCGGCGGAACCATCGCGGGCACCGAGCACGGCGCGTCCCAGCACCTCAGAGGCCACCGTGGCCACAATCAGCACGGCCACAATCGCGATGATGCCGGTAATGAACTTTCCCCACGTCAGAATGCCTAAATCCGCCTCTAGCACGAAGTTGGCCAGCACCAGCGCGGGAATTCCCACCATGATGCCTGAGGACAGCTTATTAACGCGGCTGAGCGCATCCTTAGCACGCCACATCGCCACCACGGAGATCAGAAGGTAGAACGACCCACCTAGGACAAGCACTGTAAACAGTGCGGTTACCAGGAATGATGCGATAGTCATTGCAGTTCAAAACCCCCTAGCGGCGACCGCGAGAAATCACTCGCGACAGACCAACAGTGGACAAAATGCCAAGCAACCCGGCGAGCATCGCAATATCGAACGTGATTGCAGTAGCTCGCAACAGAGCCGTAGTCAGAAACACTCCGACCATTGGGTAGAAGGCTGCGTCGGCAAGCACTGCGCGCGAAACGTTGCCCGGAACGCGGAAGATCAGCACCACGCCCAGCAGCAGCGCAATGGCGCACAGTGCCACGCCGACACCGCCGATGAAAGTGACCACTTCGGGACTAATCAAGGTGTCGTTCATGAGCGGTCTCCTTTACCTTTCTCAGATGCCCGGATCTGGAGCTCCTCCGGCAGCGGAAGACCGTGGTCGACCTCTGCGGCAACGCCCACGACCGCATCCGGGTCAATGAACTGGTTGGAGTCATATTCCTCGAAGACAAACGCCTGCGGGCGCTCAGTACCGCGAAGGCTGGGCTTTAGATGCTCCTCCATGTCATAGAGGGAGTCATACAGCGCGTCCAGATCAGCGCCAAAGATGGCGTGGACAATAAACAGCCTGCCCTTGGCCGTCTCGCGCACGCCACAGACCAGCGTGCCCGGGGTCATGGTGATGGACTCCGCAAAAAGCGTGACCTCCAGGTCAGACTGCACACGCAGTGGCAGGCCAATAAGCACCGGACGCTGCTGCTGGCGCGGGCGCAGAGTATCGGTCACCACGTCCGTGGCAGCCAGAATGACCTGCCAGACCAGCCAGAGGGAATAGCGGATAATGTGCAGAGTCTTCATCAGTAAACACCTCCGATGGCGTTTTGGACTCCGCCGAGCGTGGCCTCACGGTAGCCGTCGATATTCAGCAGCGCATCAGCCGCACCCGTAGTTGCCCACGTGACAGCGCCGACGGCAACGAACATCGCCACCGAGATAATCGCCAGCGCAGCAGACGGCGCAACCAGCGCACCCGGCACGCGTACGGACTCATCCACGCCCTGCATTGGCCGGCCCCAAAAGACCGCGCGCCACATGCGAATCATGGCCAGCAGCGAGCCCAGCGAGGCGATAATAATGGCCGCAATCGCGACAATCGAACGGGCATCGCCAGTCGCGGCGGACGCAAAGACAATGCCAATCTTGCCCCACACACCGGAAAACGGCGGGAAGCCCACAATGGAAAAGCTCATCGCCGCCATCACCCACGCAACTGCCTGGTCACGACGCGCCAGCCCCGAAAGCCTGGAGAGCGTGCCGGTACCGTAGGTCTCTTCCACCGCACCGGAGCCCAGAATCAGAGCACCGACGGTCACCATGTGGTGCACCGCGTAGAAAATACCCGCAGCCAGCGCCGCCTCGGCACCATCGCTGGCATCCGTAAACGCCAGCACGATGAGAATAAACGGCATGCCCGTGACCATTTGGTACGCCAGCACCTCACGCATTGTGGTCTCGGCGAGACCCGCAAACGAGCCGACCAGCATCGAGATTGCCATCACGATAATGATGGGCCAGTGCCACGATGGGTTCATCCCCACAATCACGACGTAAATGCGGAACAGCATGTACACCGCAACCTTCGTATGCACCGCCGAAAACAGGCCCATCACCGCAGGGCTTGTCGACGGATACGTCCGCGGCAACCACGTGTGAGCCGGAACCAGACCAGCCTTCACACACAGCGCAATGATGACAATTCCCAGTGCCACAACACCCGTGCCACCAGGGCCGCCCTCGCTGGCCATATTCGCCAGCATGGCAATATTCACATTGCCCGCCGAACCATAAATCAGCGTGACACCAATGAGCAGCACCGTGGAGGTCAGCAGGTTAACCAGCACGAAGTTACGGCCAGCAGCCAGGCGGTGCCACGTACCCGTCACAGCGATGAGGCCGTAGGAGGGCAGCAGCATGACCTCCATGAACACGAAGAAGTTGAACAGATCGGCAGTCAGGAAAGCACCCGACATGCCGGCCAACATCATCAGCGTCAGGGAGGGGAAGAAGCGAGAGGTGTTCTCACCGGCAACGTGGGCAAACCAGTTGCCAATGGCCACCACCGCGGCGGCTACGCCCAGCATCAGCATGGAGAACGTGTCCGCCAGGAACGGAATGGCGATACCGCCGGGGTAAGCGCCCACGCCGTGGCCGACCGGGCCGTTGGTGGCAACATAGAACATCACCGAAAACGCAGCCAGCGACGACAGTGTCGGCACCAGGATGCCCATGGTCGCGCGCATCCACAGCTTCGGCAGAATAGCCGTGACCGCAGAGAGAATCAGAGGCAGTGCCGCAAACAGCGGCAGCAGCGAGGACAGCGTTGAAGTGGACATTGCAGAGGCTTCTACCATTTCTCGTCACCGCCAATCGAGGATTCGCGCGGGAACTTATCCGGAGCCGGTGTCACACCTGGAGTACCGGTGACCGTGGAGTCCGAGTCCGCCGGAATGTGCTTACCAGCACGGCGACCAGCGGTCGACAGCTGCTGCATAGCCTCGCGGTCCTCGTGAATACGGGTGTCGTCATCATGACCCAAACCAGCCAGAGCCAGCATGAATGCGGTCACAGCCATGGTAATCACGATGGCTGTCAGCACGAAGGCCTGCGGAAGTGGGTCAGCGGTCTGCTCGATGGCGCTGGCACCAGCACCCGGAACATCCTCATTGCCCAGCAGCGGCTCCCCGCGCCAAGCACCGACACCAGTGGACAGAATGATCAGGTTTGCGGCATGGGAAATCAACGTCATGCCAATGACAGTGCGCAGCATGCCGCGCTGAAGCACTAGGTACGTGCCACCGCCTGCGAGGACGGCAGCCATGATGGCGATAATCACTTCTTTGCCTCCTCTGCAACGACGGCATCGTCAATGGTGGCATCAGCATCCGAGGTGTACACACCCATCTTCGGCGGTACCCGCAGGCTCGAGCGGTGCGGGAAGTGCTCCCGCATCACATCATCCGCGCCGGTCACACCAGGACGGTTTGGCCCACCCAGGAGATTCAGGGCAGTTGCCACGATGCCGATGACGGCCAGGTACACGCCGACGTCGAAAAGCAATGCCGTGGTGAGGTGCTGCCCCAAAAACTCGCCGTACAGCGGTGCCAAGAAGGACCCCTTGGCGTATCCGATAAAGCCCGTGGTGATGGCCGTGATGACACCCGCGGCGCTGAGGACGACTGGCGTCTTCTTGCCGAAGACCAGCTCATCGCGATCCTTGGACAGGTAGATCATCATCACTGCAGCGGCACCGATGAGCGCCGCGTTGAAGCCGCCACCCGGAGCCGTGCCACCGCGGTAGAGAACCACAGCGGACAGGACGAACAGCAGCGGTGCCAGCCAACGGACCAGCCAGCGCATCATGATGGAGTTCAGTGCGGGCTCTGCAAGCGGACCCGGCTGATCCAGCAGGTGCGGGAAGCGCGGCATCGAGGTGACAACCGCCGCCATCGCGACACCCGCCATACCGAGAACCGCCAGCTCACCCATGGTATCGAATGCACGGAACTCAACGAGGATCACGTTGACGATATTGGTCTCGCCCGTGACCTTCTCCGTGTTGTCGATGTACCACTGCGCGACCTCCGGCATTTGACGACGGCCAGTGAGGAACCACACCGCGCCAAACGTAGCCAAGCCCACGGCAACAGCCATAACAGCAGCGAAACCGCGGCGGCTCTTCGTGGTCTCAGAAAAAGCGCGCGGCTGGAAGCGCAGGACCAGCATCATCAGCACAACAGTCAGGATTTCCACCATGAACTGCGTCAACGCCACATCCGGAGCGCCCAACATCAGAATCTGCAGCGTGACACCAACACCGGTGACGCTGAGCAGCACGGCTGCCTGCAGACGGTTCTTCGCCCGCAGCGTAGCCCACACGCCAATGAGGACCACGACTAGGGCAATCAGGTCGGTCAGATGGTCGATGCCGTCAATCTTCGGCAGCACCGGAGCGCCGCCAACACCCGGCGCAATAGCGATGACCAGGGCGTATACCGAAAGCAAACCAAGTAGCGGCAGCAGGTGACGCGACGGCTGATGCGACTGCGCCACCTTTGCCATTCCGCGACCAGCGCGCTGCGAGATACTCAGCGACGTATTAATCGCCTCCACACCCGTGAATGGGAAGAGCTTGCGGCCAGTCAAGAACTCATTGACGCGAGCGCGGATAAAGATGAAGCCCACACCCGCAGCCAGCACAATTACCGAGATAATCAGCGGCACATTCACACCGTGCCACAGACTCAAGTGCGCCTCCTGAGTAGTGCCCGGCGGAAGCTGGCCGACGGTATCGGCCACGCGGTTGAGCGGACGATTCAGGATCGCACCGGCAGCGAAGGCCGCCGGGAGGCTGAGCACGCCGGGGATAGCGGCCGGCAGCCACAGGGCAACCGGGGCCTCCGTGATGTGGTCAACATCGCGCGGGCCATCCACGAACGCACCGAAGACCAAGCGTGCCGAGTACGCGAACGTACCAATCGCACCAATCGCCGCCACGGTCAGCAAAATGACCACGCCAGTATTGGTAAATGGCGCGCCCTCGAACGCGGTCAGCATGCCCTCCTTCGACATAAAGCCAAAGAACGGCGGAATTGCCGCCATCGATGCCGCACCAAACACCATCGAGCCAAAGCTCCACGGCATCTGCTTCCACAGTGGGCCCAGGCGACGAATGTCGCGCGTACCCATCTGGTGATCAATCACGCCGGCCATCATGAACAGCGAGGACTTAAACATCGCGTGCGCAATCGTGTGCACAACAGCGGCCATAATGGCGAACTTCGTGCCCACACCAATCGTCGCAACAATCCAACCCAGCTGCGAGACCGTCGAGTACGCAATCAGCTTCTTTAGGTCAGTCTGCTGCAGCGCAAAGTACGCCGTCGCAACAGCCGTCCACATACCCATGACAATCAGCAGCAGCTGCCAGACGCGCACGTCCGCGAACACCGTGGAAAAGCGCATCAGCAGGTAAACGCCTGCCTTGACGACGGCTGCAGCGTGCAAGAAAGCCGACACGGGAGTTGCCGCCGCCATGGCCTCTGGAAGCCAGGCGTGGAACGGGAACTGGGCAGCCTTTGTAAAAGCGCCCAGGGCCACCAGCGCAGCCAAAAGACTGCGGGCGCCCGGATTGGCCTCCCACTCCGGCGAGGCCAGAAGCTCTGTGAGGTTGGTAGTACCCGTCAGCCACACAGCTCCGCCGAGGGCGGCCAACAGGAACAGGCCGCCGGTGAAGGTCAGCAGCAGCGTGCGCAGCGAACCCAACTCACCCGACGAACCCGACCTTGCGATGAGCAGGAACGAAGCCATGGAGACCAGCTCCCACCCGATGAAGAGGAGCATGATGTCGTCGGCAAGCACGAGGAGCAGAACCGCCAGCATGAATGCCGTCATGAGGACGTAGAAGCTCATCGCCGATTTTTTCGGTGGCAGGTACGCGGTGGAGTAGATGAAGACTATCGAGCCCACCAGCAGCGCCAGGAAGCTAAACACCATGGAGAGAGGATCGAGCTTTAAGGCGAACTCAGCTGCCAGATCCGGAGACCAGGGCCTGGACCAGGTGAAGGTGGTGCCGTCTAGTACTGCGCCTGTAAGGCGCGCGAGCTGAACCACCGAAGCGACGAAGAACGCCACGATAGGCCAGCCCGCGTGCCTGCCGAGGAGCTTCACAAACAGCGGTGTCAACGCCAGCGCAATCGCCACCAGCAGCGGGACCGACAGGAGGGTGAAGCTGTTGGTGGTGGTTGTTGCTTGCGCTGCAAGCGTGGTTGCGTGCTCTGTGAGCGTTGTTGTGTGCTCTGCCTGCGCGGTAATTAAGTCAGTGTCTAATGAATGTGCCGTTATGACGTCGGGCGCATTGCCTAAGGCCTCGATTGGGCCCGGCGGTACCGGCACCGATGCCGGTGCTGGTGAGGCTGGTGGTGCGCTTGCCGACGAGGAACTGGCTAAAGAAAAGCTGGCCGAAGCCAGAGATGCCAGGTGCGTCACTTGAAGGCTACTTTCGCATTTTGATTACAATTTCCGTACCCATACAGATTAACAGCCGTGAATTTGGGGCACCTGGGGTAAAAGTGTCAGGCGGGGGCAGGTGGGGTTTGGCTAAATGACCTAGGCTCGCATGTTTGGAGGTTTGGTTTCGCTAAAAGCCCAGGTGGCGGCCGTCGTGAAGCGTGAAAACAGCACGGAGCATGCGAGTCTGCGCCAATTTGACCCCTGTGAATTCGGTTAACCGTTGCTTTTGGCGTGCAGGGTACGAAAAAACCCTCCCTCACCTGAATAAAACCAGGTGAGAGAGGGTTTTACTTGGTCGGGGTAGCGGGATTTGAACCCACGGCCTCTTCGTCCCGAACGAAGCGCGCTACCAAGCTGCGCCATACCCCGAGGCCACAGACACAAAACTGAAACAATGTGCAGTCCCGTGCTTGCGAGGAATTACTTTAGCCCGAGCGTGCTGCAGAATGCAAAACGCCTGCTTAGCAGGAGGTTTAGCGGGAGGGTTTGTGCAGGTCGCGCTCGGTGACCTCAATCAGCGTTGCGGAGGGGCGGCAGAACAGTCGCACCGGCGCGTAAGGAGAAGTTCCCAAACCATTGGAGACATGCAGCCACGTGTGCTCTGTCCAGCGAGACAGCCCGGAGGCCCGCGAACGGTCGATACCGCAGTTGGTCACAATGGCCTTGCCCCCGGGCAAGCACACCTGTCCGCCGTGGGTGTGACCGGAAAGGACCAGGTCATAGCCATCGGAAGCAAAGGCGTCCAACACGTGCGGCTCCGGGGAATGGGAAAGCCCGATGGCGATGTCAGCATCCGGGTTGGGGGCGCCGGCGATCTGCGAGTAGTCATCAAGCTCGTGATGAGGGTCATCCACGCCGGCCAGCGCCACCCGCACTCCGCCTGCGACAAACTCGAGCCGCGCGTGGGTCGCGTCCTGCCAGCCACGTTCAATGAACGCGGCTCGCATGCCACGCCACGGCAGCTCGACACGCGAAGGCTTGCGCTTCTTGCCGGTCAGATACTTCAACGGGTTGACCGGCCGCGGCGCGAAATAGTCATTCGTACCAAACACAAAGGCACCCGGACGGTTCAGCAGCGGGCCAAGTGCCGCAAGGACGCTCGGCACGGCCTTGTCGCTGCCAAGATTGTCGCCGGTATTAATCACCAGGTCCGGATTCAACGCGTCCAGGCTGGCAACCCACCGCTGCTTCAGCTTGTGGCTTGGCAGCATATGGAAGTCGGAGACGTGCAGAATCCGAAATGGCTCACCGGAGCGCTTTCCCGCCCGAGCCAGCGTCCCGGGTGCCAGCACGGGAAGTTGAACGCGGTGGAGTTTGAACGCACGCAATTCCACCTGATTCGCGTAGGTGAACGTCGTCAAGCCGAGTGCTGCGAGGGAGCTAGCGGCGATGGCGGCTCCGCGGAGGAAGTTGTTGGAAGTTGCGCGCGAGTTCATGACAGAGACACTAGCAACTACAGCGGTAATCTATTGGCTATGAGTGAACTGAAGAAAACAATTGTCTCCGATATGACCGCCGCCATGAAGGCTCGCGACAAGGAAACCGTCGCGGCGCTGCGCATGCTCAAGGCCGCAATCCAGACTGAGGAGGTCTCCGGCTCCAAGCACGAGCTCACCGATGACGAGGTGCTGCGCGTAATCGAGCGCGAGGTCAAGAAGCGTCGCGAGTCCGCCGAGATGTACGCCGAAAACGGCCGCCAGGAACTCGCCGACGCGGAGCTCGCCGAGGCTAAGGTATTCGCTCGCTACCAGCCAGAACAGCTTGACGACGACGCCCTGAACAACCTCGTCGCAGAATGTGTAGCCGAGGTTGCTGGCGATGACGCTCCGAACATGAAGATGATGGGCCAGGTTATGAAACTGGCCAAGGAAAAGGCCGCGGGCCAGGCTGATGGCAAGCGCCTTTCCGAGGCCGTTAAGACTGCTCTGCAGGGCTAATTTCCCTGGTCAGGCCCGCCAGCTAGAACGACACTAGAACGGCAGCAGCGGGATGAAATCCCGCAGATCTGGCGCCGGTGGGAGAACTGGGGCCGGGTTGCGGAACGACGGAGTCGGGCGCGGCCGAGGTTGCGACGGTGGCGGCGGTGCCGGGCGACGCGAACCATCCGCAACCTTAATAGTCACAGTGCCGCCCTTGAGCAGCAGCGCTGGCTGATCCATTCCAACGACAATGCCGCGTGGCTCGCCGGTCTGCGAGACCGTGCGTTCCTCCACCTTGTAGCCAGCATTTTCCAAAATGTCGCGGGCCTCCGGCTTCTGCTTGCCCACCACGTTGGGCATACGAGTAATAGAAGTGCCCAGGCCGTAGTCCGGGTCTAGCGGTGGGAGGTGCTTTCCGCCGTAGTCCTCAATAATCGGGCCGACCGCGCCAAACCACGTCTGCGCAGGTTCGCGACCACCAAACAGGTTGCCGTTCGGGCACTGGCGCAGTGGGGAAGTACACAGCTCCGTGACAGTGGGGGTGTCATTGTAGGCGTAGACCGAACCAGCCAAGCCACCAGTGAATCCCAAGAATGCAGCCGACTGATTCGACTCCGTCGTGCCCGTCTTCGCCGCAACCGGACCATCCCACCGGGCGGCCTTTGCCGCGCCCTGAGCCGTGCCATCGGTGGCGTCATTACTCAGCGCATTGGCAATCGCATGTGCCACGCCCGGCTCCACCGCCTGCTCACACGGCGGAACATCCAGCTTGACCTCATTGCCCTTGGCATCCGTTATCGACTCAATCGGAGAGGGCTCACACCAACGACCATTGCTGGCCAGAGTCGCCGCAACATTGGAAAGCTCCAGGTTATTGACCGAAGTCGGCCCCAGCACGAACGAGCCCAACTTGTGCTGCGAGACATAATCCCTCACCGAGGACTCACCGTCGAAGCTGCCCGGATGCTCATACGAACGCATGCCCAGGCGCACGGACATGTCCACCACGTCCTCCACCCCGACCAGCTCTGAAATCTGGATAAACGGCGTATTAGGCGACTGCGCCAGCGTCTGCCGCAGCGACATCGACGGCGGGAAACTGCCCGTATTTTCCACGCAGTACAGCTCCGGCGGACAACCCGCCGCACCGCCAGTACCCAGCCCAGAGGCCTCATACCTGCGAGGCACCGGGAACTGCGTATCAATACCGAGACCCTTTTCCACCGCCGACGTGGCCGCGAAAATCTTAAAAATAGACCCTGCACCATTGCCGACCGGCGTAAACGGCTGCGGCTGCACCGTCTGCATTTCATCCGCATCGAGGCCATATACGCGTGACGACGCCATGGCCAGCAGCCTCCTGGAGTCCTCCCCAGGCTCAATCAAACTCATAACCTCAGCAGCACCATCCGCCTTCGGCGATGCCTGCTTGCGCAAGGAAGCCTGGACGCTGTCCTGGACCCTTGGATCCAGCGTGGTCTTCACATGGAAGCCACCGCGCTTCAGCTTCTCCGGCTCAATACCGTGATCCTGCAGGTAGGCGACCACATAATCACAGAAGAAACCGCGGTCCCCCGCAGTGATGCAACCCTGTGGAAGGCGCTGCGGCTCCGGCAGGACACCGAGATCAGTAGCCTGCGCGTCCCGAGCCTCCTGCTCAGTAATTGCTCCCGTGGAGACCATGGCCGCAATTACGTCGTCACGCCGGGCGCGAGCGCCCTGCGGATTTGTGTACGGATCGAGCCCTGATGTCTGCTGCACCATACCTGCTAGCAGTGCGGCCTGTGGAATATTCAAGTCGGCAGCAGGGATGCCGAAATACGTCTGAGCTGCAGCTTCCACGCCGAACGCGCCATTGCCGAAAGGAACCAAGTTGAGGTACTTGGTCAGAATTTCATCCTTCGACAGCTCATCCTCGAGATCGCGGGCAATGCGAATCTCACGAACCTTACGGCCATAATCCGTCGCCGTGGCCGCGCGGCGCTCTGCCTCCGACTCCGCGTCCACCAACAGCGTGTGGTTCTTAATCAGCTGCTGCTCAATCGTCGACGCACCCTCCTGCACCGACTGCGACATGAAGTTCTTCACCGCTGCACGCACGGTGCCCTTCCAGTCCACACCAGAGTGCTCATAAAAACGGCGATCTTCCACACTGACCAGCGCCATTTTCATAGTCGGTGCAATGCGATCCGAGGGCACGTTGATTCGCCGCTGATCATAGAGCCACGCAATTGGCTGATCATTGCGATCCGTAATAGTGGTGACCTCCGGCGCATCCTTGGTAATAACCGAACGCGATGCAGCCGCGAACTCATCGGCTGTGCGCGCGACAAGGTAAGCCGAGCCGCCCACCATAGGAAATAGGGCGCTGGCCACTATCAGCGCAGCCAACACGGTGGCAACGGAGAGCTTGAACAGCGTCGAACCTTTATTCACAGCATTCACACTACAAGGTAGGGCGGATTGGACCGAAGCGGATTTTCGAATTTATCGCGGTGAGGATCGCGGAGTCTTGCAGAGAGACAGCGCCTGGTTGAGGCTCGGTGGTGCACGAGCGACAGTTCCATAGAAGCAGAAGCACAATCGTGTGGCGCTTTGCCTAAAAAAGAGTCGATAGTGATGCAAATCACCCCCGTATTTTTTAGGGTGAAAGTGGTGCGACCAGCGAAATCGTAATTAAAAGTGTGACGCGTACACCCTCTCGATGTGACGCAATCGACATTGGGTGAACACTGTGAATAGACTTACAACAAAATTTCAGCACTATTTAGTTGAAATTATTTAGGAATAACGAAATCGCAGGCACGAGGAGGCTACAATGACCGCCACGATTCCAGATCGCAACCGCACTGCCCTCGCACCAGAGTTTGAGCTTGGTGTGGAGAGCTTCCGCGATCGGCAGGAGTGGGTACCGCGTGCGAAGTGCCGCGATATTGACCCAGATAAGCTGTTTGTCCGCGGCGCAGCTCAGCGCGAAGCCGCAGTTATTTGCCGTCACTGCCCGGTGGTTCTGCAGTGCCGTGCCGACGCACTGGATAACCGCGTCGAGTTCGGCGTCTGGGGTGGCCTGACCGAGCGTCAGCGTCGTGCCATGCTGCGCGAGCACCCGGAAATCACCTCCTGGGCTGACTTCTACGCAAAGCAGTACGCTGCCTCGCGCGAGGCAAAGCTGGCCAAGTAGCCGATAGAGTGTGTTCCATGACTACTAAATGGGAATACTTCACCGCACCGCTGCTCATTCACAACACCAAGGCCATCCTGGACAACTTCGGCGAGGAGGGCTGGGAACTGGTCACAGTTATGCCCGGCCCGACCGGTGAAAACCACGTCGCGTACTTCAAGCGCCCGAAGGCTGACTAAGAGCTGACTGAAGGCTGATTTAAATGAGCAACTCTGAATCCCGCACCCCGTCCCAGGCTCTGGAAGCACTGGGACTTACCCTCCCAGGCGTTGCCGCACCGGTTGCCGCCTACGTGCCCGCAACCCGCACTGGCAATCTCGTTTTCACCTCGGGTCAGCTGCCGTTTGTCGACGGCGAGCTCACCCACGTCGGCCACGTCGGCGCAGAGGTCAGCGCTGAGGAGGCCAAGGAAGCCGCACGCACCTGTGCTCTCAACGCGCTGGCCGCCGTCGATGCTGAGGTCGGACTCGACAACATCACCCGCATCGTGAAGGTCGTAGGCTTCGTCAACTCCGCCGCCGGCTTTACTGGGCAGCCGGGCGTTATCAACGGCGCCTCCGAGCTCTTCGGCGACATCTTCGGCAAGCGCGGCCAGCACGCCCGCTCTGCCGTGGGAGTCAACCAGCTTCCGCTGGACGCGCCAGTGGAAGTTGAAATCATTGTCGAGGTGGCTGACTAGCCCCCAATTGCTACTGCTGGCAGCGCAAATGTGGCATTCTCCGGGCCGTCGTAAAGCATGCGTACACCCAAATGTGCTGCCTTCCGTAGCGCGCCCCAATCCAAGGTTTGCGTAAGCACGTAGACTAGTTGGCATGGAGCATCCTGCGTATAGCCAACTGCGTCAGATTTCTCAGTCTGTGGGCGTCGTTCTGTGCCCGAACCCCAGCTACTCTTCGCTGGAGGGCACGAACTCCTACATTATTAAGGCTGAGGGGGATAGTCGCAGCGTTGTTATCGATCCGGGCCCGGAGGACGAGGGGCACTTGAACGTCCTCCAGCGCTACGCCGGCGACGTTGCGCTGATTCTGCTGACGCACCGTCATGAGGATCACGCTGACGGCGCCGCACGTTTCCGCCAGCTCACCGGCGCGCCAATTCGCGAGATGGAAAGTCAGTACTGTGCGGGTGGGCAAGATCCGCTTGTCGACGGCGAACGTATCGTCCTCGACGGAATAACTCCGCAGATTGAGGTCGTGGCAACTCCTGGCCATACCGCTGATTCTGTCTGCTACTTCATTCACACTGGTGATGGCGAGGATGATGTTGAAGGCATCGTCACTGGTGACACGATTGCTGGTCGCCACACCACCATGATCTCCGAGACTGACGGTGATCTGGGTCAGTACATGGACACGCTGCGGATGCTGGATTCTCGCGGTAAGGGTGTCCGTCTGCTGCCGGGCCACGGCGCAGACCTGCCGGACATCACTGTGATGACGCAGAAGTACATTGAGCGCCGCAAGCTGCGCCTGCAGCAGGTGAAGGATGCCGTGGCCAAGCTGGGCGAAGAGGCTACGGTCGACCAGATTGTGGATGAGATTTACACCGATGTGGATCCGGTGCTCCGCCACGCGGCTGAGCAGTCCACTCGCGTGACGCTGCGCTACCTGCGCGATCACGGGGAGTAATTGCTTGTTGCTTGTTGCTTGAGCGTGGGCTTTGAGTTTGGGCGTGGGCTTTGAGCTTTTGGTTCGAGTCGCATAAAAAGAGCGCGTGACCTGCAGTTTTACGGGTTGCGCGCTTTTTGTTTTGCTTGGGCGGGGTGTGCTGTTGGTTGTGCCGTCGGTTAGGTGGGGTTAAGCCTGCGACTTATGGCTCAAATATGGCCTATGGCTCGAAAATGAACATATGGCTCCGTATACGTGACCAAACGTTACTTTGGCGCCATAGGTTGCTTTGGAGCCATACGTGGTGTGGCTCCGTGCTCCGTGCTCCGTGATGCACAATGCACAATCCACGGTGCAATTTCGGCCTGCGTTCACAACTGTGCGCTGGGCCTCACGTCATGTGATGCCAATGTGAAACCCGAGAACTCATGTATAAGTGCAACAGCTCCTATGCATCTGAGCACCCCCAGTCACGAGCACCACAGGAGACACCAAAAATCCCGCGAGCCTCATGGGCCTCGGGAAATCGGGAACCCGGGGCAGGATAGGAGGCTGCGGGATGCGGGATGTAAGAGTTTGTGCGGGCTTACGTGAGCCTTTGCGTGCTCCTATGGCCTTGCGATAGTGGCAGCGCAGCTAGCGCATGCGACTAGTCACAAGCGCCACTAGCTAACGCGCGCGGCGGGCCAGGCGCTCAGTATCCGAGATGAGCACCGACTTGCCCTCTAGGCGAATCCAGCCGCGGTGGGCGAACTCGGCGAGTGCCTTATTAACGGTCTCGCGGGAGGCACCGACCAGCTGTGCAATCTCTTCCTGGGTTAGGTCGTGGTTCACGCGGAGCGCGGCACCTTCCTGAACACCGAAGCGGTTGGCCAGCTGGAGAAGGGACTTAGCCACGCGACCTGGGACATCGGTGAAGATGAGGTCCGCCAGCGAGTTGTTGGTGCGACGCAGGCGACGAGCCAGCATACGCAGCAGCTGAGCCGGAACATCTGGGTGAGAGGAGACCCATTCCTGCAGCTGATCTGCACTCATGGAGGCTGCGGAGACCTCGGTAACACAGACGGCCGAAGAGGTACGCGGACCCGGATCGAAGATGGAGAGCTCACCGAACATGTCGGACGGGCCCATAATGGTCAACAGGTTCTCACGACCGTCGGCAGAGCGACGTGCCAGCTTCACCTTGCCATCAATAATGATGTAGAGCCGGTCACCCGGCTCGCCCTCATTGAAGATGGTGGTTCCACGAGGGAAGCGAACCGTCTCAAGCTCGCCGAGCAATGCCTGCACGGCTTCCTGATCCACTCCCTGAAAAACACCGGCGCGGGAGAGAATCTCCTTAACGTCATCCACGGTAAAATTCTCCTGTCTCTGGTCGCTGGCCACCGTACTTGCTAGCAACCGTCCTGTTGACACTCAGACGAAAACGGCGGTGGGACATATTAGAGTGAAAAGCTGCCCCATCCCACTACAGTTGGTCTTTCCCGGCAACGCCGCCAACCCCCGATTTCTGGCACGTTCAGCGACGGGCCCGTTCTGGTATAACACCGACATCAAATATGTCAGCACCAAAAAGGCCCGAAAACGCATCGCGCACACCACGAGTACGTCACGACATCACCAAGATGTGATTAAGACCACTGTATCAAAAAAGTGCAGGCCTGCGTGAACATATTTGGTAAAAAGCCGCTGAACTGTACATTTCTAAATCTATTTCTGGTAACAGTGTTCGCACGTGTGTCGTTTTCGCATATTCCGTAACACACGCCGCAGCACAGGCCACAGCACACGCCGCCGATGCCTGTTCGAAAAGAGCAATCCGGGGGACTAGATAAGATACGACCATGACAACCAGCAACCAGGCATCGTCGATAAGCAAGCCCCAACCAACCCACCCGCAGGGCTCGCTGACGTCGAAAAAGCGCAGGGCCGTGGGCGCGCATCCGGCGGCGCGGGGCACCGAGACGCGGCTGGGGATGGTGCGGCGGGCGCGCAGGATTAACCGCACGCTAGCGGTGGCGTACCCAAATGCGCACTGTGAGCTGGACTTTCGTAATCCCTATGAGCTCGCGGTGGCGACGATTCTGTCGGCGCAGTGCACGGATGTGCGGGTGAATATGACCACGCCGGCGCTGTTTGCGCGCTATCCCAGCCCGGCGGAGTTGGCGGTTGCGAACCAGGAGGAAGTAGAGGAAATCGTCCGGCCGACCGGCTTTTATCGGAACAAGGCGGCGAGCATTATCGGCTTCGCGCAGGGTGTGATGGAAAAACATGGCGGCGAGGTGCCGGGCACGTTGGAGGAACTGGTGAAGCTGCCCGGCGTGGGCCGGAAAACGGCGAATGTAGTGCTCGGAAATGCTTTCGGGGTGCCGGGTTTGACTGTTGATACGCACTTTGGGCGCCTGGTGCGGCGGATGGGGCTCACCGAGCAGGAAGATCCGGTGCGCGTGGAACATGAAATTATGGAGATTCTGCCGCGGCAGGAGTGGACGTGGTTTTCGCACCGCCTGATTTTCCATGGGCGCAGGGTGTGTCATTCGCGCCGGGCGGCGTGTGGGGCGTGTTTCTTGGCGGCGGATTGTCCGTCGTATGGCGTGGCGGGGCCCGCGGAGCCGGAGACGGCGGAGAAGTTGATCAAGTCCGATGACCGCGAGTGGCTTCTCTACTTGGCAGGTCTTAATGACGACTACAGTGGGGAAGAACTTTCCGCGCTTGACGACGGTGCCAGCGAGCGCAGCCAAGAAGCGACACAAAACTAGGCGAGGAGCAGCTTTTTCGTGACTGAGCAGGACAAGCAGAGCCTTAGCGGTGACCAGAATGAGGGGCAGCCGCGTGATGTGAATCGGTCGGCATCGCTGATTACGCTGCTCATTGCTGGAATTAGTGTCGTTGGTCTGGTGATCTTCGCGATTGTGAACACCACTGGTGGTGGCTCAGAGGCAGATTCGGCAGCGGATCCGGCATCGGAGACTGCGGCTTCGGGTTCGGCATCGGCGCAACCCTCAGAGCCGGCGATGTCGAAGGATGAAATTGCGGCTGTGGCCGGGAGCAATTCGCTGGCCGGAGTGCGGCTCCCAGCGCTGGTCGGCGATGATGCAGCCACTTCGCAGTTGGTGGATATGGGCGAGCTCGTCGAAGGCAAGCCCACCATTGTGAATGTGTGGGCGTGGAATTGTGCGCCGTGCCGGAAGGAATTGCCACTGATTGAGCAGTGGGCGAAGGACAACCCGGATGTGCAGGTGTTGACGGTGCATGCGGCTCGGGAAGCGAAGAATGGCCGAGCATTCCTGCAGGAAGTCGGCGTGAACCTCCCGGCGTACTCCGACACTGTGGATGTGGTGGGGCCAGCGCTGAATCTTCCGCGCGTGGTGCCGCTGACCGTGATTTTTAAGGCCGATGGCACGGTCGCGAAGGTTCACCCAGGCGAGTTCACCAGTGCGCAGCAGATTACGGAAGCGGTGCGCGGAGCGCTAGGTGGTGAGTCTTAAGTGAGTGACATTGAGTCGTGGAAGAAGGATTCCTCCTCAGGGCTCTACCTGCCCAAATGGTTGACTAATAGCCTGCCGCCGCATCTTGTTGATGCAGGTCATACGGATGGTCCACGCCTGGTGGAAAGTACTAGCCACAGTGGTCAGGGCGTGGGTGGGCGCTCCGGGACGTCGTCAAGCGTGAAACGCGCGTTTGCGAAGCTGCGGCGAGACTCCTCGACGCAGGAGAAGCCGCTGAAGAATCCGGCGCGATCGGCCGTGTTGGTGCTGCTCAGCGGTGATGCGCAGGCGCAGCAGCGGCCGGAGGATGCCAGTGTGGTGTTGCTGCACAGGGCGACGACGCTGCGCTCGCATGCAGGTCAGATGGCATTTCCGGGTGGTCGTGTGGATCCGGGGGACGTGGATGAGATTGATACCGCGCTGCGTGAAGCCGAAGAGGAAACTGGGCTCAATCGCAAGACGGTAACGCCGCTGCGAGTGCTGGATTCGATTGATATTTCGCGTACCGGCTTTGCGGTCAAGCCGGTGCTGGCATATTGGAATGAGCCGCATCCGCTGTGGGCAGTCGATCAGGCAGAGACGGAATCGGTGCTCAATGTGCCAATCAGTGACTTGGTAAATCCGGAAAACCGCATGATGCTGGGTTATTCTGGCTGGCAGGGACCGGCTTTCAAGGTCGGTGACTTCGTCGTTTGGGGCTTTACTGGCGGGGTGCTGTCCTACCTGTTGGACGTGGCCGGTTGGTCGGAGCCATGGGATGAGGCCAATGTGCAAAAGCTCCTCCCCGTACTTGCTCGCTCCGCCAATGGCGAAAAGCTGTCTGTGTTGAAAGGACGCCGTAAACGATGACCACAATTCCAGTGATTGACCTCGCACTGGTGGCGGTGTTTATTCTCGCGCTGGTTGTCGGTTGGCATCAGGGCGCGGTGTCCACAGTTTTGGCCATTATCGGCATTGTGCTGGGCCTTTTCATCGGCGTGCCGCTGGCGCCGCTGGCGATGGCACAGGTCGATGGCCGCGCGGCGAAAGTGGTGCTCGGTCTTGGCGTTGTGGTGGCGCTGGCCGGTATCGGCCACGCAGTGGGCACGGTCGCGGGCCAGTCGCTGCGCAATGTGATCCGCTCGCCGCTGGCGGTCGGGCTGGATTCGAGCCTCGGCGCAATAGTGCAGTCAATCGCATCAATGCTGGTCATCTGGATGATTGCCGTGCCGCTGGCCGCTGCTGTGCCGGGGCAATTCGCCGATATGGTCCGTGAGTCCAAAGGCCTGAACTTGGTCGATGAGGTCGCGCCGAAGGAGCTGGGCGATGTCTTTGGTGGCATCATCCGTCAACTTCGTGATGACGGCATGCCAGCCATCGCGCCGCCGTTTGGCTACAAGCAGGAAATTCCAGACGAGCCCGCCGACCCCAGCGTCATCTCACAAGAGGTCGTCGACGGCATCCGCCCGTCCATTGTTCGCGTGATGGGTGAGGCCCCGCAGTGTGAGCGCCTGCTGCAGGGCACGGGCTTCGTGGTCGCCCCGGATCTGATTGTCACCAACGCGCACGTTGTCGCAGGTGCCACCACGGTTCGGTTGGAAACGGTGGTCGGTATGGCTGACGCGAACGTCGTGCACTTCGATCCGCTTGACGACGTCGCACTGCTGCGCACCACTGACTTGCCACTAGAGCCCATTCAGTGGGCTGACAGGGAAGCCATGCCGGGCGATGACGCAGTTGTCCTCGGCTTCCCGGAGTCCGGGCCATTTAAGGCCACGCCTGCACGAGTGAGCGAGGACATCATCATCCGTGGGCCGGATATCTATTCGTCGACACGCCATGAGCGCCGCTCCTACGTGCTGAAGGCCGATGTGCGCCACGGTAACTCCGGTGGGCCGCTTATCACCCCGCAGGGCCAGGTTTTGGGCCTTGTATTCGGTGCTGGTGTGAACAATGACCAGACCGGCTATGCGCTGACTCATGAAGAGGTGCAGCCGCATATTGATGAATCGATGGCGAACTTCGCGCCTGTCGGCACGGAGCAGTGCGTGGCCAGCTAACAGTGCGTGGCCAGCTAGGAGTACCGTGGCAGCCAGTCCAGGTGCTCCTCGATTGCGCGCACCACAGCCGCCGGGTTCTCCTCCGGCAAAAAGTGTCCGCTGCCAGGGATAACTTCCACATTCGGGCAGCTGAGTTCCGCAAGTGCTCGCGGAGTGCGCGTATCGGCCTCGCCGACAAGCAGCACAGTGCGTTCGGCACCCACATCCACGGTGCCCACATCGCGCGAAGTGCTTGACCGCGACCCCTCGACCGCATTTAGCCACTTTCTAAAAGCAGTCGGCGCGGGTTTCGTCCACCACGCAATGTGGGACAGTGCTGGGCGGAGAGCACCAGCAGCCAGGCTCTCTCGCATTAGATCGGCTGTCTCCTGGCCAACGGGGCTTTCTGCGAAGCCCTCCCCAGTCGCAGCCATAGCGTCGGCCACCATGCGGTTAATAACGCGCTGTTGCCGCTGCTTCTGAGCTTGCACACTGAACTTATTGCGACGCAGCCGTGGCATGCGTGGCCGCGAGTTCCACCATGACCGGCTAATCAGTGGTGCCATACTATTGCGGAAATCCTCTGACCACGGGTTTTTCAGCTGGCTGAGCCACACCTTGGGGTGCGCGGCACCGCAGCCGATAATGCCAGCAACCAGATTCGGCTGAGTTGCGGCAAGAGTCCAGGCCACCCAGGTGCCGAAGCCCTGGCACACCAGCAGTGCCTTCGAATGTCCAAGAGAGCGAATGGAACTGGCAATGTCCTGGGCCGCTTCCAGTGGATCGTAGCCGTTGGGAGTGCGGTCGGACTGACCGTAGCCACGCATTGAAACAGCTACTGCGTGAACGGGTGGGTGGTTCACGGAGCCGTCGTCAAGCAATGGCAGAACCTTGCGCCATTCAAACCAACCGCCTGTTGAACCGTGAATGAACAGCACAAGCGGGTCGGTGGGGCGACCGCATTCTGCGACGTGTAGGCGCTGGCCTCGAATGTGAATCATGCGGTGGCGCCAGGGACCGGGGAGAGTATCAACGCGGGAGGTCATGAGGATTATCTACTTTGTCCGAGAAGAAAAAGACTGCGGATAAAACCATAAGGATACGACAAAAGGGCGAGACCAACTAGTCCCGCCCAATTATTCTCAGTGACCTTTAGGTGTAAAGGCCGCCCTGCTTGGAAGATGCATTCGCAGTTGGCTTCTGTGCGAAGGCCTTGAGCTCCTGCACCGACTCAATTGTCTTCTCCGGCTTGCGGATGGACTTCACCTTCTTCAGACCCATCATCGCCGCGACACCGGCAACGACCAGCATCAATACGAAGACGATGAGGAATGCAGCCCAGGTCGGCATCCACTCAGCGAGCAGCCAGCCCAGGAAGAAGAAAAAGAAGAACGAGGAGTACAGCGCAACGACACCGGCTACCGCGAAGAAGCCGCCACCGACGGCGCCCTTCTTAGCTTCACCTGCAATTTCGGCCTTTGCCAGCTCAACTTCGGAGCGAACCAGAGCGGAAATCTGAGAGGAAGCGTTAGACACGAGCTGGCCGATGCTGGCATCGCCGGAGGCGTTAGTGTCAACATCGCTCAGCGGAATAGCGGTAACACGCGGCTCGGTGCCGTCGGTGAAAAGACCCTTCGTATCGTCGTTGCTCACGTGTACTTCCTCCTACGAAGATCGTTGGAAAATTTTAAAAACTGCAGTTACAAACAGCCATACTACCCATCATCGAGTAATAAGCATGTGACAAGGGCTGAAAAATTGTGAACTTGCTGGAGATTTTCTCATCTGACAGTGAATCTTTATAAGTTTGTCACTTACTGGATACTGAAGAATTAGGGTGAGGGGCATGAATAATCAGCCTGAGAACTTGCAGGGACCTGGCGCTGGGGCCGGCGCAAAGGGCGGTCTGGCCGGAATGAGTCTGGGCGTCTCCAGCGTGTCCGCGAAAAAGCGTGCCGAACGCGAGGCCGCCGGTGACTCCGAGGCACCCGCTCCTGCCCCTGCTGCTCGTGCGCCTCAGCTTGACCCCTCTGACCCGCTGGCGCCGCTGTGGCAGCTCGACGGTGTCGCACACGCCGCGGATGTCGCATCGAAGGCCATCCAGGCCGTGCACCGTCACAAGGCGAATCTGCGCAAGCACAACGTCACTGGCTCCGAGTCGGTGCTGCGTGGTGCGCGCGCGTCGGCGTGGCTGGAGGGCGGTGAGCCCGCGCTTCCCGACGACGGCAACGTCACCGACCCCGTGCTGGCTGCAGCTCTGCGCGTTGCAGACGCCATCTCCCCGGAGACTATCGGTGAGACCACCCGTGTGTGGCAGCGCGCTCCGCAGCAGGTCCTGGCTAAGTTTGCTCTCAACGCCTCTCCGGCAGGCGCCACGGAGGACGGCTCCGAGGCACGTATGAAGGCCGGTCGCCCGGTTGGCGATGACAAGCTTTCGTCTGCCATGAAGGAGCAGCGCCTGCACATCCTCGGCGACTTCATCACCGGCCGCACCGCTGTCCATGCTGGCGTGCTCTCTGCGGTGGTCCATGGTGAGCTGCTAACTATGCGTCCATTCGAACACCACAATGGCATTATCGCGCGTGCTGCCTCCCGTCTGACCACCGTTGCCACCGGCTTGGATCCGCGTGGTCTGGCTGTGCCAGAGGTCTACTGGACTCGCCACCGCAATGAGTACTTTGAGGCTGCGGAAGGGTTCGCGTCGGGAAGCCCGGAGGGACTGCGCGCGTGGATCCTGATGCACCTGGAGGGCTTGAAGGCAGGTGCGGTAGAGGCGCGCGGTATTGCTGACGCGGTGTAGTCGGTGAGAGCGGCCGACGGTGTAGTTGGGGGTGTAGCTGGGGGGAGCTAATCGCCCTTTGACTTGGGATTATTGCGCAGAGCCAGCCAGCCCGCGCCGACTCCGAGCGCCAGCGCGCCGGCGGCTGCCGTGATTGCCATATCGCGTTTCGACGGCGCGCGCAGCAGCGGCACGGGATTGCGGAATTGGCGTATCGGCCACTCATTTTCCTCCGCGATCTTGCGCAGCCCGCGGTCGGGGTTGACCACGCGGGGGTGGCCTACCTCATTCAGCATGGGCTCGTCGGTCACAGAGTCCGAGTAGGCATAGCATTTATCCAGGTCAAGACCGTATTCTTCCGCTATACGACGGACGTGTGTGGCCTTGTTCTCGCCTCGGCAGAAGAACTCCAGCTCGCCGGTGAAAACTCCATCGCGGATCTCCAGCTCCGTTGCGACCACGCCATCAGCCCCGAGTGCCTCCGCGATGGGTTCGACCAGCTGGCGGGCTGACGCCGAGACAATGAATACCCAGTGTCCCTTGTTGTGATGCTCCCGAATCAGTTCCAGAGCTTCGGCGTAGATGTACGGCGTGATGTTGGTGTGTAGAGATTCCTTCGCAACCTGCTGTATTTCCTCCGCCTTGTGGCCGCGCACGATGGCCGAGAGCTGTTCGCGGGAGGAATCCATCTGGTCGGCCGTGTGCCCCTGCGACATGTAGAGGGCGTGGCTGAGAGCCAGCTGCATCATTGTTGTCGGGCTGATGATGCCGCGCTCAAGCAGTGGTTTGTTGAAAGCGTATGCCGAGCTCCGCGCGATAATTGTCTTATCCAGGTCGAAGAATGCCGCCGTGTCTGTGGGCTGCGGCGAGCGCTGCGATGCCGGATTCTCTGCTGCGGCGTTGTCCGTGGCTGAGTTCTTGGCCTTATCCGCGCTGGTATTCATACCGTTTTACAATACCCATCTAAGTGTTCATGGGGGAGCGACTAGTAAGAATTACGTGGTGAGCGTGATGACGAACATAATTGTTGGAAAATTCTGCTCAAGGTATTTGCAGAATCCTGGTGATATGTAATACTTGAGTTCGGCAGGCCCCTTCTTCTTCCTAGCGAAAAGACTGCGAGGCCGCCCCGGCTCAATCCCCCCCCCGAGCCGGTTATAGACGCCCTGCGCCAATCCCCCCCCCGGCGCGGGGCGTCGCCCCTTTTTCGGCCAGTTGCGCTGTTTAGCCGTACGGCGGGGCCGGGGGAGTTTTGCCAGGCGGTGTGGGAGCTTTGGCTAGGGGACCAGCCCAAATTGAGAGTTATCCACAGTCTGAAATTCATCCACAGGCAAGGCCAATTTTGGGCTTTCTGAGCCACGCTGAGTCCGGGACATCGTGCACTCTGTGGCCATGGCAATCAAGAAACTGGCCAATGCAACGCGAACGGATGCACTTACTGCGCCGGTGGTCAACGCAGTCGATGATGAGACACTTCGAGAGGAAGTCGCACTCATCGTCGCAGCTACCGGTCGTGCTTGTACGGAGGAGACTGTACCCGCGACGGCGGCCGCGACAGACGCAAGCGTGTCATCGGCTCTGTGGCGTCGAGCACCAGCGGTGTTTATTGACGCCGCTGCGGCCACACGGCTAGGGGCTCGTCCTCACTGTGAGGGCGCAATTTTCCTGGTCCACAGGGACGTAGAACCGGAGGATGCACAGGCTGCAGAGCTTCTTGCGCCGGTCTACAGTGCCAGTCTGCCTGCAGACAATGTGGACATCGTCGAGCTACTCGGCCGTGGCGAGTGCGGTGAGCGCGGTGAGCGAAGCCTGAGCGGGGCACTTCCGGAGACCAAGCCGACCGCGCAGCCAGCGCGTCAGCCGCAACCGAAGCTGCAATCGAAGCTGGACAAACCACAGCGGCCACCATGGGAGCTCGAGTCGGATTATTCTTCTGACCAGCCGGTTCGTGAGGGCTCCGGTGCTTGCCTGATGTTCGTTCCCGCTGTTGGTGGCGCCGGTGCTTCCATCACTGCCGCAGCATTTTCGTTGGTGCTCTCCCGGGAACGGCCTGTGTGCCTGGTTGATGCGGATGAGACCGCAGGTGGCCTTGATTTGGTACTCGGTATGGAAGCAGCACACGGGCTGCGCTGGCAGGACTTTTCGGCCACCGATGGTCGGCTCGACGGCACGGCGCTCTATGAGGCGCTGCCAGCCTGCCCATCTTCGCCAGCATTGCGGGTGCTGACCTGGGCTAGGGCTCGACAGGCAGACAATCCCGCGCCCAACCAGCCCCATCCCATCCACGAAATTGCCGAGACCATCAATTGTCTCATCCGCGCCGGGCTCACCGTCATCGTCGATTGCCCCAAGCAGCCTGAGTACTTCATAACTCTGGGCGCGGTTGCGGATGAAACCGCGATTGTGGTGCCCACCTCCGTGCGTGCCATCGCTGCCGCAGCCCGGCTGGCGGAAATCTGCGCGCAGTCAGGCTTTGCAGCAAGCGCGGTGGTGCGACATCAACGGCATCGGGATGTGACAGTCGAAGATGTTGAATATGTCCTCGACCTGCCTATTGTCGGCGAGATTGAGTACTGCAAGCGGGTTGCACGAGAGCTCGATGTAGGTGGGCTCGCAGCAAGCGTCGGCAAGCTGACGCGTGGACTCGCGGATCTGTTTGCCGGTGGTGTCGATGGATGACGCGATGCTGCTGGGCAGGGTGCGCGCGGTGCTGGCGGATCGGCCAGGGACGGCCACGCACGGTGAAATTGCGGAGATTATTCGTGCGGAGACCGCCGGAGTGGTCTCGGACGTGAAAGTGCTGGAGATCCTGCGCACGATTCGTGAGGAGTCGGTAGGCGCGGGCGTGCTGGATGCGCTGCTGCGGCGACCGAGCGTCAGTGATGTGCTGGTCACCGGCCCAGGCGAGGTCTGGGTCGACGCCGGTGAGGGCCTTACACGCACCGACATCACATTTGCCTCCGAGGACGAGGTGCGCGCGTATGCCGTGCGGCTGGCGTCGCGCTGTGGGCGCAGGCTTGACGACGCCCAACCCTGGGCCGATGGGCACATCCCGGGCGGAGTGGGTGGCAGTGGCGTGCGAGTCCATGCGGTGCTGGCACCGCCGTCGGCAACCGGCACGCAGGTGAGCCTGCGTGTGCTGCGCCCGGCGCGGAGAGGGCTGGCGGAACTGTGCGATGCCGAGCTCTTTCCACCGGAGCTGTTGCCGCTGCTACGAAGGATTGTCACCGAGCAGTTGTCATTCATCGTGGCCGGCGGCACGGGTGCGGGAAAGACCACGCTGCTGGCGGCGATGTTGTCGGAAGTGCCAGCTGACCAGCGGATTATCTGTATTGAAGACACTCCTGAATTACAGCCGCAACATCCGCATGTGGTGAAGCTGGTGACCAGGGCGGCCAACTTGGAGGGCGCAGGTGCCATCGGCCAGCAGGAACTGTTGCGCCAGGCGTTGCGAATGCGGCCTGACCGCATCGTCGTCGGCGAGATTCGCGGCGCTGAGGTCGTGGATCTGCTGGCGGCGCTCAATACCGGGCATCGCGGTGGGGCGGGCACGATTCACGCCAACCGAATTGGTGATGTGGTCGCTCGCTTTGAGGCACTGGGGCTGATCGGTGGGCTCCCGCGCGCCGGGCTGCATGCGCAGTTGGTCTCTGCAGTGCAGGTGGTGCTGGTAGTCGAGCGCGCGGGCATGCGCAGGCTTGCGCAGATTGGTTTGTTGCAGGGCAATCCGCCAGAGGTCATTCCAGTGTGGACTGTCGCGGATGGGCCTGGGCCGGGGTGGGGGAAGTTACAAGAACTGTTGGCTGAGACCACGGGGGAGGGGTCATGAAACTCTTCGGAGAAATTCCCAGTTCAGCCACGCTAACCGTGTTGGTTGGTTTCGCTGCGGCGCTGGTTGCGTGGCCTGATGGGACGGGATCGACGCGCACGCGGGCCCTGGCACAGGTCGGGGATGAAGACGCGAAGGGTCTGGCAGCGAGGTGGAATCACAAGAATTGGGTTGCTGCTGCTCCGCATTTGCTCATCGTTGTGCCAGCAGTAGGGTTCATGGCTGTCGCGGGGATACCGGGACTGGTCGCAGGCGCATTGCTCGGTCGCACCGCGGGGGCCATGGTGAAAGCTGGGAGGACGCGGCGCGGTGGTCGTCGTGAAGCGGAAAGCGCTGCTGAGGCGTTGGAGACCATCACCGCGCAGTTGCGGGCGGGCGTGGCGACGGCACGGGCGCTCGAGGTCGCCGCAGCGGAAGTTCGCAGGGCAGACGGCACCGCGGTTGCGGACCAATTGGCTCATGCCGCGCGCCGAGCGCACTTCGCCGATCCATGGGATGACCTGGAGGAATCCTCGGAGGAATTACAGCGAATCGGACGTGCGTGGCAGGTCGCGCAGCGCCGTGGACTCAGTTTGGCGGGACTGCTGGACTGTGTGCGTGGTGATGTGCGGGCGCGGCAGGCGCATCGCTCTCAGGCGCAGGCAGCGCTGGCGGGACCGCGGATGACCATTGCCATTCTTGCCTCGTTGCCGGTGTTTGGGCTGGTCATGGGGCAAGCGTTTGGGGCGGCACCCGTGAGTTTCCTAAGTCATGGACTTGGCGGGGTTGTGCTGGTGGTCGGCGTGGTGTTGGTGTGCGTGGGGCTCGAGTGGTCGGTGTCGATTATCGATCGGGCGGAGGCAGGTCGATGACTGCTGCAGCACTGCTGGTCGCAGCGTATTTATGCTTGCCGACGTTCCGTCCCGCGGCTTACCGGTTGCCCGAAATAGCCGGGAATGTGTCCGAGCCTGTGGGCAAACGGAAGGTAGCGGTGTGGTGGTATCGGACATCCCAGTGGGTTCGGGCACGTGTACGAGCGTTGGCCAAGGATGGCCGGATAGCCCCGGCGCTGCTGCTCGATGCTGCGGCTGCACTGGATGTCATGGCCGCGTGTTTGAGTGCGGGCCTGCCGCTATCACAGGCTATGGTTGCTGCCGCCGACGGTGTCAGCCCTGAATTGGCAGAGCCACTACAGCGCTGTTCAGCACGCCTATCCGTCGGGGCACGTTCGGCATGGGAAGCGCTCAGTGGCACCCCGGCGCTGGCGCCACTGGCGACTGCTGGCCGCAGAGCGGCGGAGTCGGGCACCTCGCTTGCCGATGCTCTGGCAGACACTGCCACCACGTACCGCGAACAGGCACATGACGCAGCTCAGGCTGTGGCGGAGCGTGCCGGCGTGCTTATTGCTGGCCCACTCGCCCTGTGCTTTCTGCCCGCCTTTGTGGTTTTAGGTTTGATCCCCACAATCGCAGGGCTAGCCGACGACATGTTTGCGGGGATGGTGCCCTGATGAGTACCTACCGCTTTTCCAGATTGGCGCGCGGGCCGCCTGGGGAATGCCCGTTCCCACATCCCACACCCGACACCCCACATTCAACATCCCACACCACATCCGGACTCTCTAGGAAAAAAGGAGAACCACATGTCCATCACGTCCGACACGTCCGACAAGGAAAACCAGTCTGCGGTGACCAAACCGCTGACTAATTCGCTAACTAACCCGCTTTCTGCAGCACAATCTTTCTTCGCCCGCCGCGTCCAGACTCTAGCGAAGGAGGAAGACGGCATGTCAACGGTGGAATATGCACTCGGCACGATTGCTGCTGCGGCGTTTGGAGCGCTGCTCTACACCGTTGTGACCGGCGGAGATATCACTGAAGCGCTGACCGGAATCATCGAAAGGGCACTCAACACCGATGTCTAGCCGCATCCGCTCCGCGCTTACTCGGTTGCATGCCGACGAGGATGGCCAAACCACCGTAGAGACCGCTTTTGGCCTGGCTGCATTGGTCATTGTCATGATGACGGCACTGTCGGGTCTGGTCACGGTCGCTACGTATCTCGGCCTTACCGATACCGCCGGTGCCATCGCCCGAGCTCAGGCGCGGGGCGATGCGGATACCGTGGCCGAACTTCGCTCCACCGCCGGCGGCGAGGTTGCCATCTCGGAGGCCTCTGGCACCGTTCGGGTGACTGTCACAGGTCAGGCAGGGCCGTTCTCCTTGCATGCCACAGCAGTCGCGCTAAAGGAGCAGGCGGCGACATCATGAACCACACATCCCAACAAATGAGAGCCACACTACGACGCCTGCGACGCGAAGAAGAAGGCTCCACCACAGTCGCTGCAGCCCTTTTCATTGCGGCTTTTGTAGCGCTGACCATGGTCGGAGTGGCTGCAGGAGTCGGTGTGGTCAAGGCTCGTCAAGCAGCGGTAGCTGCAGATTTAAGCGCGGTGGCAGGAGCTGTTGCCGCGCAGGAGGGAGATCACGCCTGCGAGGCTGCGCAGAAAATAGCCTCGGCCAATCAAGCAAGAGTCCTGACCTGCGACATTGACGGGGAAGACGTACAGGTCAGGGTGGAAAGGAGGGATAAGGAAGCCACCTCGAGGGCGGGACCGGCACCGCACGCTACTGACCGTCGTTAAGCGAGCGTGCGATACCGCTGAGCACCTTGATTGCGCCTGCCTTGTCCAACGGATCATTGCCGTTGCCGCACTTGGGCGATTGGATGCAGGAGGGACAGCCGGATTCGCACTCGCAGGCGGCGACGGCGTCGCGGGTGGCGCGAATCCACTGGGCAAAGGCCTCGTAGCCACGGTCGGCGAACCCCGCGCCGCCGGGGTGGCCGTCATAGACAAAAACAGTCGGCTGCTGCGTGTCGGCATGCTGCACGGTGGAAACACCACCGATGTCCCAGCGATCGCAGGTGGCTATCAGCGGCAGCAGGCCAATTGCGGCATGCTCGGCTGCGTGCAGCGCGCCGGGCGCAATATCGGAACTCACTCCCCAGGAGCGCAAGGTTGACTCGGGCATGGTGTAGGCCACAGCGCGGGTGACCAAGCGCTGCGGGGGATAGTCAAGCTCAACGCTATCGAGAATTTCGCCAGTATCCAGGCGGCGAAGATAGGAGGTGACCTGGTGAAAGACCTCGACCTGGCATGAGGCGACCTGAAGGCCGTGGTAGTGGCGCATGTCGTCGATATCCAGGATGCGGATGGTGGTATCCATCCGTGAACTGGTGGAATACCGCGGCTGCTCCGGGTGCACGAGGGCGACGAGGCTGTCGAAGTCCAGCTGGTCCACAAGGTAGGACTCACCGCGGTGGAGGTAGACGGCACCGTCGTGAACCTGCTGCATGGCGCGGCCAAGATCGATGGTGCCAAGCAGTCGGCCATCGGTTTGGTCGACAATCGCGACCTCCTGGCCATCGCCACCGCGGACGTTCACGGCATCGTGAGCAGTGGCAATGCGTGGCCCCTCATCGCGGTCGGTGGGGTAGTAGGTGGGCTCTTGGCCCTCCCACGTGCGCTTGCGCAACCACCCGGCGGCCACCATGTCTTCGGCGACAGGCAGGGTTCCCCACGCCTGCAGCTGTGACGTGGTCAGGGGTTTTTCAACGGCAGCGCAGTAGAGATGTGACCACACCACATGCGGGTTGCGCGGGTCGAAGACGGTCTTCTCCACCGGCCGACCCAGCAGCGCGGAGGGGTTGTGGACCAGGTAGGTATCCATGGGGTCATCGCGGGCCACCAGGATGACCAGCGCACCCTGGCCACGACGCCCCGCGCGGCCCGCCTGCTGCCAGAAGGACGCCACAGTACCCGGGAAACCGGCCTGTACCACTGCGTCGAGGCCGCCGACATCGATACCGAGCTCAAGCGCATTGGTGGTGGCGACTCCAAGCAGGGTGCCGTCGTCAAGCTTGCGTTCGATGTCGCGGCGTTCCTCAGCGAGGTAGCCGGCGCGGTAGGACTCGATGCGCTCGGCGAGGTCACTGCGGTGGCGGTGCTCCAGGCGTTCGCGCACGCCGAGGGCAATCTTCTCCGCGCTGCGGCGTGAGCGGGTAAACGTCAGCGTACGAGCACCCTCAACGAGCAGGTCAGCCATGATATCGGCAGCCTCTGTCGGAGCGGGTCGGCGGACAGGCGCGCCATTTTCGCCCTCAAGGTCGGGGAGCAGGCCGGGCTCCCACAGCGCGATGGTGCGCTCGCCGACGGGAGCGCCATCTTCGGTGATGGCTTCAACCGGCTCGCCGATGAGGCGACGTGCCTGGTCAGCGGGGTCATTGGTGGTGGCGGAGGCAAAAATCACGGTCGGTGAGGCACCGTACTCGCGGGCTAGCCGCAGCAGCCTGCGCAGAATCTGCGAGACGTTGGCGCCGAACACGCCTCGGTAGGCGTGGCATTCATCAACGACGACGTAGCGCAGATTGCGAAGCATGCGCGTCCACCGAATGTGGTTGCCAAGAATCGAGGCATGCAGCATATCCGGGTTGGTAAACACCCACCGAGCATGGTCGCGGATGGCGCGCCGGGCATCCTGTGGGGTGTCGCCGTCGTAAAGCGAAATCAGTGAGCTCAGCGATGCCGGTGCCGTCTGACGGGCAGTGGCCAACTGATCGGCGCCGAGTGCCTTGGTTGGCGAGAGGTACAACGCGGTCGTCGCGGGGGTAGTGGTCAGTTCGGTGAGCACGGGCAGTAGATAACCGAGCGACTTGCCCGACGCCGTGCCTGTCGACACCACGCAATGCACACCCTCACGTGCGAGATTCGCCGTGGCCACCTGATGAGTCCACAGCTTCTCAATTCCACGGTCCACCAGCACTTCTTTAAGCCAGCTCGGCACCCACTCTGGCCACGGCGCCGTGATGCCCGCACGCGCCGGCAGGTCCGCAATATGCGTCACTGTCGCCCGCGGATGCGCCTTGATCACAGGCCCCAGCAGCTCGCGCCCAAACGACTCCATCACCAACGACCTTCCCAGCAAACGCGCACTTCACATGCTTTACGACGGCCCCAGCGCCCCAGCCGCCCCGCGGAATTACGTGACATGCCCGCGGGGGTGATAAAAACCTGTTTGGAATCGGCGCGGGGCCTGAAAGCATGGCAGACTTTTCGAGTGTATCGCCCGCGGTGTGACGCCCGGTCGATTGCGAGTTTTATCAAATCCTGAAGTTGGGAAGTTTTGTAATGGCACAGGGTACTGTGAAGTGGTTCAACTCGGAGAAGGGCTTCGGGTTTATCGCCCCAGCTGACGGTGGCAACGACGTGTTCGTTCACTACTCCGAGATTCAGGGCACTGGTTTTAAGACTCTTGAGGAGAACCAGGCCGTGGAGTTCGAAATCGGTGAGGGCCAGAAGGGCCCGCAGGCACTGGATGTGAAGCCTCTGTAAGTCGAGGCCGTTCGAGGTCCGGCCGGTAGGACTTCTGGCCGGTAGGGCTACCCACGCAGAATTCAGTTTCTGCGTGGGCTTTCTTGTTTCTACGGGGCTTGCGCGCGCGAAAGTAACGGTTAACCGCATTCACGGGGGGGGGTGTCCCTATGTTTTTGTCAAGTGTCAGGCCGATGTTGGCGAGTACAG
>NZ_JAUNLP010000006.1 GCF_030532195.1 Corynebacterium sp.
CCCCCCATAACGCGAAGCGTCAATAACGCTAAACGTTAAACTTGAACTCGACCACATCGCCATCATGCATGATGTAGTCCTTGCCCTCCTGGCGAATCTTGCCCTGAGCCTTAGCCTCAGCCATGGAGCCCGCGGCAATCAAGTCGTCGTAAGAGACAATCTCGGCTTTAATGAAGCCGCGCTCAAAGTCAGAGTGAATAACGCCAGCGGCCTCCGGTGCGGTCGCCCCCTTGCGGATGGTCCAGGCGCGGGCTTCCTTCTCGCCAGCAGTCAGATACGTCTGCAGCCCCAGGGTGCGGAAACCAGCACGTGCCAGCGCATGCAGACCCGGCTCGGTCTGACCGATTTCAGAAAGCAGCTCGTTGCGGGATTCCTCATCCAGCTCGAGCAGGTCGGCCTCAGCCTTGGCGTCCAGGAATACGCAGTCCGCCGGTTCCACAGCAGAAGCCAGTTCCGCACGACGGTCTTCGTCGGCAAGCACTTCCTCATCGGCATTGAAGACGTAGAGGAACGGCTTTGCGGTGAGCAAGTGCAGTTCGCGCAGTGCGGAGAGCTTCACGTCATCGGCAGCGGCGAAGAGGGTGCGGCCCTCCTCCAGGACGGCGAGAGCCTGCTTGACGGCTTCAACCTCACCGGCCTTTTCCTTGTCCTTCTTGGCTTCCTTCTCCAGACGCGGCAGGGCCTTCTCAATGGTCTGGATATCGGCCAGAATCAGCTCGGTTTCAATGACTCCGATATCGGAGGCCGGGTCAACCTTGCCGTCGACATGCACGACATCGTCATCATTGAACACACGGACGACCTGACAGATGGCATCGGCCTCACGAATATTTGCGAGGAACTTATTGCCCAGGCCTTCGCCCTCCGAAGCGCCCTTCACAATGCCAGCAATGTCAACGAACGACACCGTGGCGGGAAGGATACGCGCCGAGCCGAAGATTTCGGCGAGCTTATTCAGACGTTCATCGGGAAGCTCAACAACACCGACGTTCGGCTCGATGGTGGCGAATGGGTAATTCGCAGCCAGCACATCGTTGCGCGTCAAAGCGTTGAACAGGGTTGACTTTCCGACGTTGGGCAGACCGACAATTCCAAGTGTAAGACTCACGCCCTTCATCTTACGGGCTTGGCAAACAAGATTTGAAGTCGCCCATACTTCGCGAACTTGCCCACGCTACCGTTTCAACCCCCATAATGAATACGTGAGTAATAAACCCAATGAAGGCGAAGAATGGACTGCACAGTCCGAAAAGGACGCTATCGATTACGTCATGGGATCGGAGCCGTTACGCGTGGAACAGTCTCTGTCAATCCCCTCCGATACGCATAAGTCGGCGACGACCCAACCTGACTTGCCGGAAGACGCAGAAAATCTCGACGAACTAATGGACGAGAGCAACTCCGAATCCATCGACCGCGCCGATGTGATTGGCGAGGGCGCTCGGTGGTTTGCAGGCTGGTGCCTGCGCTTCCTCATCACCGTCGCAGCTATTTACGTCGTCACCCAGCTGCTGGGCAAGATTTGGGATGGCGTGCTGCCAATCATGCTGGCCCTCATTGTGTCGACGGTTTTGGCGCCGCCCGCCGTCTTCCTGATGAAGCACCGCTGGCCCCGCGCGCTGGCCGCGCTGACGGTTATCCTCGGCGCGCTGGCCATTATTGGTGGTGTCATAGCACTTCTTGCCCCGACTGTGCAGTCGCAGTTCCCCGAGCTGCGTCGCCAGTTCACAAACGGCATCCAAGAAGTCCAGAACATCATTCAGGGCCCGCCGTTTAACGTCAAGGACGAGCAGCTTCTCGACGCACTGGATCAGGCAACTCAGTGGCTGCAAGAGCGCTCCGGCGATATTGCCAACACGGTTTTCCAGGGCATCTCGGTTGTCTCCTCTGTCGCTGTGACCATGATGGCCATGCTGGTGCTGACCTTCTTCTTCATCAAGGACGGTCAGGATTTCCTGCCATGGCTCCGCCGTCTGACTGGCCGTCGCCTGGGCTGGCACCTCACTGAGGTCCTCACGCGCTCCTGGAACACGCTGTCGGGTTACATCCGCACGCAGGCTATCGTTTCGCTTATCGACGCCATCTTCATCGGTGCCGGTCTTGCGATTTTGCAGGTGCCACTGGCCATGGTTTTGGCAGTGGTGACCTTCTTCGCCGGCTTCATTCCGATTGTCGGTGCCTTCACGGCAGGATTCATCGCCGTCGTCGTCGCCCTGGTGGCCAATGGCCTGACCACGGCAATCTTCGTGTTGATTATCATCATCGCCGTCCAGCAGATTGAGGGTAATATTCTCTCGCCGATCCTGCAGTCCAAGGCCATGGATCTCCACGCCGCGATTGTTCTGTTGGTGGTCCTGCTCGGCGGTGGCATCTTCGGCATTATCGGTGCTTTCCTGGCTGTGCCGGTCACCGCAGTCGTCGCAGTCTGGTTCCGTTACCTCGGCGACCTTACCGACCTGCGCACTGGCGATAAGACGGCGAAGGATATTAAGTTCGCCACAGATGCGGGTTCGATTTCCGGCATTCAGATTGAGGCTGCTGGCCGCGCCATGCGCGACCGCCTGGCCAACTTCCGCTTAGGCCATGAGGAAGAGGACAATTCCGCAGAACACGTGGTGAAGGCTGATGCCAAGACTGCGGGCCAGGTTTCACCTGAAGCTGGTGTCACAAATCATGAAGAGGGCGCAATGACTAAAGCCTTCCGCAAAATCTCCGAGACGGTTTCCGGCCCATTTAACCGAAAAGACAAATAACGGTAGATTCAACTGTGAACCACGTTAAAGTCTGAAGATAGGTTCTATTTCCGGGCTTTAGTCCCTTAGAGACACGGGCAGGCCTATATACCGGGCTTGCCCGTTTTTATCACTAGTAACCGGTAGGATACGCATTCGTGTCGAACAGATCAGCAGTAACCCGTACGAGCGGCGGTAGCAAGCCGCTGCTTCCTCGCGTACCGATGTGGGTGCCACCATTGCTGATGCTTCTGGCCGGCATCATTGGCCTTATCTTCTCTGTTCCTAACGGTGCAATTGGCAAGCCGTACTTCATCGCTTTCACGATTGCGGCGCTAGCCGGAACCCTACTGGTGGTACCTCGTGGACTCGTTGTCACAGTTGCGCAGATACCTATTTTATTTGCGATTGTGACATTCCTGACCGCCTGGTTTACCGGTTCTCTAGCCGATCCTGAAAATGGCGGTGCCACGTCATCGACCTCGCGCAAAGCACGATTGGTGACGTCGGCCTATCCCATCGTCCAGCAGTTTCCGTGGCTGCTTATCCTGTTGATAGTCTGCATCATCATTGCGGTGTGGCGCTATCTTGAGATCACTCGCAAACAGCAGAAATCTCACAATATCCAGCTCAAGGAAGCCAAGCGCCGCCAGGTTCGCGACGATGCAGCCGTGGAGTCCTCTTCCCAGGTTCGCCGTCGTCTTGCTGAGTCCGACCGTCGCACAGCTTCGCGTGCAAACGACAGGTCCGCTGCTAGGCGACCGGCAGCAGACATCATCCGTGATGCAGAAGCTCGCCGCCAGGCTCGACAGCAGGCAGCACAGAAATCAACACAATCTGGTGCTGCTGCCTCGACTGGCACAAGGGCCGGCGCAGGCGCTGGCAATCGAGCGGCTGCGCGCCCGACTCCACGCCCGGCCACGGCGGAATCCCGTCCCCAGCCGCAGGGCGCCGAGCGGCTGCAGCAGCCGTCTCCGAACCGAGGCGACCGCACCGCCAATCAGCCACGGCGAGCTGCGGCTCAGGCACGACGTCCCATCGAGCGGCCGAACCGTCCGATGCGGTCGACACCTGAGTTTCCCCGTCGTCAAGCTGAGGGCGGCGCGCGTATGTGGGGAGAGCCGTCGGCTGCTTCTGCACCACGTGCAAATCGCCAGGCGCGCCCCGAGTATCCCGAGCGCCCCGGCACTGGCACTCACCGTCGCACCGAGGAATGGCCGCCACGTCAGCAGCGTCCACGACAGGAGCGCATGACTGGCCGTGACAACGCCAATCGCCGCTATCGCAAGTAGCTCGATTGCGCAATCGCACCCACGAGTTTGCCCACAGGTATTTTTTGCCTGTGGGCACATTGCGTTTGGCAGCAGGAGCAATCCTCGCAATCGTGTAAGTGTTGAGATATGTCGAAACTGGAAACGTCGGCCGAGAAACCGGTTCAGGTACGGCGCCTGAACCAGTTGGTCAAGGACTACATTGAGCGCCTCGGACAAATCTGGGTGGAAGGGGAAATCGCTCAGGTCAATTCAAAGCCGAGTTGGAAGCTCTCCTACATCACGCTGCGGGACACCTCCGCGGAGTTTTCGGTGTCTGTGACCTGCTCTACCACCGCGTTGCGCAATCATCCGCTGCGCAATGGTGACCGAGTGGTCATGCTGGGCAAGCCCGCTTTCTACGCAGGGCGTGGCCAATTCTCGCTGTGGGCGACGGAATGGCGGCCGGTCGGTCTTGGCCAGTTGCTCGCGCGATTGGAGCAGCTGCGCAAGGCGCTGGCAGCCGAGGGGCTCTTTGATCCGCGACTAAAACGGCCACTGCCCTACCTACCCAACAAGATTGGGCTTATTACAGGTCGCGGCTCGGCCGCAGAGCGCGACGTGCTCTCAGTGGCCAAGGCTCGGTGGCCGGAGGTGGACTTCCGTGTCATCAACACCATCGTCCAAGGCGCGAAGGCGGTGCCGGAGGTCATTGAAGCACTCGGTCAGCTCGATGCCGACCCACAGGTAGATGTCATCATCATCGCCCGCGGCGGCGGCAGTGTGGAGGATTTGCTGCCTTTTTCTGATGAAGCGCTTGTGCGCGCAGTGAGCAAGGCGACGACACCGGTTGTTTCCGCCATTGGGCACGAGCCGGATACACCTCTGCTGGACTATGTTGCGGACCTGCGCGCGGCAACACCGACAGATGCAGCGAAAAAGACAGTGCCCGATGCCGCTGAGGAGCGGCGTTTGATTGAGCAGTTACGCGAGCGTTCTTCTGCTTCGCTGCGACGGTGGGTGGATCGTGAAGTGGCAACGCTGCGCGACCTCACGTCGAGGCCGGTGCTGCGCGATCCACACACGCCTATCCGGGTGCGCGAAGAATTTGTTTCCGCGCACGTTGACCAGCTTCGCTTCTTGGTCAATCGCAGCCTAGAGCGCGAGGAGGCCAAGGTCGCGGGCTTGCGCGGCAAGGTCTCTGCGTTGGGGCCATCAGCCACGTTGGCACGAGGCTATGCCATTGTCCAGGCGCAATCGGCATCCCAGCCAGAGCCGCAGATTGTCACCTCGATCGATCAGGCACCAACGGGATCGCAGCTCCGCATCCGAGTCAGCGATGGCTCCATCTCGGCTGCCACACTGGGCACGCACCCTGCAAACTAAGACAACTCAACATCCGACGTAAACAAACACGAATGAAAAGGACGTAACCACTCATGAATGACAGTGTTTTTGGCGCAGGTCAGGCACCATCTGCTGAGGAACAGGTACCGGTGGAGAACTTGAGTTATGAAGAAGCTCGAGACGCATTGGTAGAAACCGTCAAACTGTTGGAGCTCGGCCAGATGAGCTTAGATGAGTCGCTGGCGCTGTGGGAGCGCGGCGAGGCATTGGCGCGCCGCTGTGAAGAGCACCTAGCTGGTGCGCGAGCAAAGGTTGAGGCTGCATTGGCCAGTAAAAACCAAGATGCCGCAGCATCGAATGCTGCGGCATCTGCACCGGGCAGCGACAGCGGAGAGTAATCCTGATACTCAGCCGCTACCTGCGGTTTCGGGCGCTTGAAAAGACGGTGGCTTTTAGAGTTAGTTAGCGGGAGCGCCAGTTTCAGCGGGCCTGTTCTGCTCGGAATCAGCCGGGGCTGAAGTCGGCGCTGGTGTCTGCAGGGCGGCATTGGCATCAATTGGCTTTGCCTTCTGTAGGCCCGAGGCCAACTGCGTGAACTCCTCGTCGTTAGCGGTGCCCTCAATCATTGCGCGCACCTCGCCTAAGTCTCCAACCCACACGCGACGGTCGTTGTCATCAGTCGGCTGGAACTTAGTCCACTTGGTGCCGTCGACATTAACTGCACCATCCCGGAGGCGTTCCTTACCATCTGCGGGCAGCTTGTCAGCTGGTGCATCAGTCTGCGTGACCTGCACAAACGTGCCACTAGCAGTGACGAAGCCGACGATAGTCGTCTGGTGACCCGCAGCCGTGCCAGCGCGCGTCGAGTTTGAAGTCCAGCCCTTTGGCACCTCGGGCATCCGAACCGGGTAATCCACGCGGTTGGATTCCATGTTCAAAAATGACTGCGCGTCCACTTCATGCACCGGCCCATTTTCGGGTTTTCCGGGGTTAAAGCTGCACAGACCGGTAAAGCCGATGGTGACAGCCATCGCGATTGCCATCACCACAAGGGTGAGAATCATGTCCCGGCTGTCCTGCAAAATCCTAGGTTTCTCATTCGCCACGGGCTCAAGTATGCCAAAGGCACACTTGCGAACCTATTCCTCCGTGGGTTTTCCACCGTTACCGCTGGCAGGCGTTGGTGACATTCGCTGGTGCCGTCGGCAAGCGAAAACGGCGCCAGAACAGAATTTTGACACGCGTTTGATGTGGAGGTTTGTGTGCTGTCCTCCCCCACTTTGGCACTAGCCCCACCCCCGCGAGTGAAAAAAGTGGAACACTAGTACCAGATGGCCAGGCGCGAAAAACGGTTGCGCTGAGACATCGATGAATGGAAATTGCTGCAGCGCTAAGCCCCAGTTTTCTTGGCGTGGCGTCTCCTAGAAAATCAAATATCTCAACTTAGAGTTCCCAAAAGACGGAAGGGCCAGAATTTAATGAACGCCTCGAATCCTGAAGCACCGGATCGCAACCTTGCGATGGAGCTCGTCCGAGTCACTGAGTCGGCAGCTCTGGCGGCTGGTCAGTGGGTTGGTCGTGGTCAGAAGGAAAAGGGCGACGGCGCTGCCGTCGATGCCATGCGCAAGCTCATCAACACGGTGGCTATGAACGGTGTCGTCGTTATCGGTGAGGGCGAAAAGGACGAAGCTCCGATGCTCTTCAACGGCGAGAAGGTCGGCAACGGCTATGGTCCGGCCGTCGACATCGCAGTTGACCCGATTGACGGCACCACTTTGATGGCAGAGGGTCGACCGAACTCGATTGCAGTTCTCGCTGCTGCTGACCGCGGTTCTATGTACGACCCGTCGGCCGTTTTCTACATGGACAAGATTGCTGTCGGCCCGGAGGCTGCAGGCAAGATTGATATTGAGGCTCCGGTCGAGCACAACATTAAGGCTGTGGCAAAGGCCAAGGGCCTGCGTCCGGAAGATGTCACTGTTGTGGTTCTGGATCGTCCGCGTCACGCTGACATGATTCGTGACATCCGCGCTGCTGGCGCAAAGGTTCGCCTGATTGGTGACGGCGACGTTGCCGGTGCAGTTGCCGCTGCTCAGGACACCAACTCTGTGGACATCATGATGGGTGTCGGTGGCACTCCGGAAGGTGTCATCACCGCATGCGCCATGAAGTGCATGGGCGGTGAGATTCAGGGCAAGCTCCACCCGCGCGATGAGGCTGAGATTAAGAAGGCCCTGGATGCCGGCCACGACCTGTCCCGGATTCTGACCACCGATGACCTGGTCAATTCTGACAACTGCTACTTCGTTGCAACTGGTGTGACCAACGGTGACATGCTGCGTGGCGTTGCTTACCGCGGTAATGGTGCATGGACCCGTTCGCTGGTCATGCGCTCCAAGTCCGGCACGATTCGCCGCATCGAGGCTTTCCACTCCCTGGCAAAGCTGCGTAAGTACGCATCGATTGATTACGGCGCTGGCGAGATGCCGTCGGAAGATCTGTAAAGCGAACTACCCCTTTAGTGGTGCCCTCGGGGCACCACTTTTTTATCAATCTGATTCATACTTGAAGGCGAATGCGCTACTGGTGTGAGTTGCATGCCTAATTGCATGTGACAACAGTCGCTTGTCGCGCGCACTCAAGTTCCCTAGATGAAAGAGGCAACGAATGACAGAGCAGCAGTTCCGCATCGAGCATGACACCATGGGCGAGGTCAAGGTTCCGGTTGATGCCCTGTGGCGCGCACAGACTCAGCGTGCAGTTGAGAACTTCCCAATCTCCGGCCGTCCGCTGGAGTCCGAGCAGATTCGCGCTATGGGTCTGCTGAAGGCTGCCTGCGCCATTGTTAACAAGGACCGCGGTCTGCTGTCTGCAGAGCAGGCAGACGCAATCGTCGCTGCTGCCAAGGAGATTGCTGACGGCAAGCACGATGACCAGTTCCCGATCGACGTTTTCCAGACTGGTTCGGGTACGTCCTCCAACATGAACACCAACGAAGTCATTGCTTCTATCGCAAAGGCCAACGGCGTTGAGGTTCACCCGAATGACCACGTCAACATGGGTCAGTCTTCTAACGACACCTTCCCGACTGCAACTCACGTCGCAGCTACCGAGGCCGCAATTAAGGACCTCATCCCGGGTCTGAAGGTTCTGCAGGAGTCCCTGGCTAAGAAGGCCAAGGAATGGGAGACCGTAGTTAAGTCCGGCCGTACCCACCTGATGGACGCTGTCCCTGTCACCCTGGGCCAGGAGTTCTCTGGTTACGCTCGCCAGATTGCCGCTGGCATCGAGCGCATCGAGGCCACCCTGCCGCGTCTGGGTGAGCTGCCAATCGGTGGTACCGCTGTTGGTACCGGCCTGAACACTCCGGCTGACTTCGGTGCCAAGGTCACTGAGCAGCTCATTGAGCTCACCGGTGTCAAGGAGCTCAAGGAAGCTCAGAACCACTTCGAGGCCCAGGCTAACCGCGACGGCCTGGTTGAGTTCTCCGGCGCTATGCGCTCGGTTGCTGTCTCCCTGAACAAGATTGCAAACGACATTCGCTGGATGGGCTCCGGCCCGCTGACCGGTCTCGCCGAGATTCACCTGCCGGATCTGCAGCCGGGTTCCTCCATCATGCCGGGCAAGGTCAACCCGGTTCTGTGTGAGACCGCTACTCAGGTCGCAGCACAGGTCATGGGTAACGACGCCGCTGTCGCCTTCGCCGGCGCAAACGGCGCGTTCGAGCTGAACGTCTTCATCCCGGTCATGGCACGCAACGTCCTGGAGTCCTCCAAGCTGCTGGCCAACACCGCTCGCGTCTTCGCTGAGAAGCTGGTTGACGGCATCGAGCCGAACATCGAGCGCATGAAGACTCTGGCTGAGTCCTCCCCGTCTATCGTCACCCCGCTGAACTCCGCTATCGGCTACGAGAACGCAGCTAAGGTGGCTAAGACTGCTCTGAAGGAAGGCAAGACCATCCGCCAGACTGTCATCGACATGGGCTTCGTCGACGGTGAGAAGCTGACCGAGGAAGAGCTGGATAAGCGCCTGAACGTTCTCGACATGGCCAACACCGACCGCGACTAATCGCAGGTTTTCTGCCACGCTAGCCGTGGCTAGCTAAAACTAGTCCCCTGCCAGTCGGTTGCCGCTTTTACGGCGACTTCCTGGGAGGGGATTTTTCATGCCTACTCGACTAATCCGCACTTTGCCGTACCGTGGCAGGCATGAGCACCCGCTTGCCGACCTTTGACAAAATCTTCCATCACACCGTCAATTTTCCGCGCGTTCGCGTTGCCGAGTGGTTCGCACGGCCCGGCGCGGTCACGCGTCTGACCCCTGGGCTGATTCCGATGTCACCGAAGTCTGAGGCATCGTCGCTTGTCGACGGCACTACGGTGTTCTCCCTGCCAATAGGCGGCAGGTGGGTTGCGCAACATCAAGATGCAGAATTCGAGCCTGGAAAACAGTTTGTAGATGTCGTAACCAACCAGCCCTTTGCTGCGCTTACTGGTTGGCATCACACTCATCGCCTGGAAGATGCCATCAGTCTTACGGGGACAGGTCAGGCAACGGCGCTGGTAGATACTGTTTCAACAAAGGTGCCAGTACCCGGACTTCGGTCAATGTTTTCCTATCGCGCTACCAAGGTCGCCGGTGATCTTGGCGCCGTCGATAAGCTCTCTACCTACCTTGGGCATACTCCGAAGCCGCTGACGGTGGCGATGACGGGTGCATCGGGGACCGTCGGCACGCAGTTGCGTGCGCTGCTGATGACCGCAGGACACACGGTTGTGTCCTTGGTGCGCCGCCCGGAGCAGACGCGGCCCGCAAGTGAGCACGGCGATGGCGATGGTGGAGCGCGGTTGTGGGATACTGCCCAGCCTGCGCGTGACTTGCTCGATGGTGTCGATGCGGTGGTGCATCTAGCGGGCGCGCCTATTGCCGGGCACTTCAGCGATAGTCATGTGGCGAAAGTGCGGCATTCTCGAGTGGAGCCGACGCGCGCATTGGCGGAAGTGATTGCGCAGTCGCCGTCTGTGAAGGTTGCGGTTGGGGCCTCAGCGGTGGGCTTTTATGGCGCTGACCGCGGCGGGCAGGTGCTGGATGAAAGCGCTGCGATCGGGCCAGAGGCTGCTGGCTATGACGGCACTGCAGCCACGGATAATTTGGCGGCGATTGTTCGCGATTGGGAGGCCGCTTGGGAACCTGCCCGAAAGGCTGGGACTCGCGTTGTCACAGTTCGCACTGGCCTTGTTTTATCTGGTGGCGGTGGATTGCTGCCGCTTTTAACCGGTGTTGTTTTTACTGGTTTGGGCGGGCCATTGGGGGATGGCAAGCAGTGGTTTCCGTGGATTGCGTTGGACGATCTGCTGGATATTTATCACCGCGCACTGGTCGATCCCGCGCTATCGGGGCCGGTGAATGCCACCGCGCCGATTACCTCTGGCGTTGATAATGCCGAGTTCACGGCGGTGTTGGGCAAGGTACTTCGCCGCCCGACTGCGATTCCGGTCCCAAAAGTTGGCCCGAGACTTCTGCTTGGCAACCGCGGTGCCAGAGAGCTTGCACTGGCGAATCAAAAGGTTGATGCGGCGGTGTTGGCAAAGGTCAGCCATGAATTCCGTTTCACATCGCTGCAGCGTGCACTCGAGCACGAGCTTCTGAAAGAGCGCTAACGAGAGGCTAGTGCAAGGCTCAGGCAAGACTGGCCTGGACTGACCTGCTTTGCCCGGAAAATCCCAGGTTGATACGTCAACTTGCGCATGATTGCACGGGGTGTAAACTTTCACTCCGTGCAAGAACAAAGCAATGGTCAACATTCCAGGGAGCGTCCTGAATGCGGGCTACGCGAACTAAAACGGTTCAAAACGCACTGTAATTTGGCGGATGCCGCCACTGCGCTGGTACTCGATCGCGGGTATGACGATGTCAATATCGAAGACATCTGTGAGCGAGCCGGCACTAGTCGACGTACATTCTTCAATTATTTCGATTCCAAGGATCAGTCCATTTTCGGCAACGGCATTATGTCGTTCGATGCCGAGGATGAAGAGCAATTCGTCTCTCAGAAACACGAAGACCCGATTGCTGACATGCTCGATCACATCGAGGCCGAAAAGCGGAACAAGCTTCGCAGGTATCAGGCGCTGGGGGCCACTGACGAGTTTCGTCGCATGCTGCGTGACCGCATCCAGGAAATTCTGCGTAATGAGCCGAAACTGTCCACGGTGGTTATCTCCAACTTTGGAAACTCCATGCGACGAGTTCGCTCCGCTTTTGAGCGCTATTTCGAAATAGATCCGAGCTCGCGCAGCCACCCGGAGCTTCCGCTGGAGGCCGAGGTATCGCTGTCGGTTGGATTTGTTCGCGAATGCGTCCTCTATTCATCCGTTCACCTGGATGAATTCAATACAGATACGCCGCTTCACGACGCTGCACACGTCGTTACAAATTTTAGGAGGAGGATTAGTGACCGCTAGTAACACCACTGCCCAGCGCGAAACCAACACTACGGTTTCTGACAACGAATCACACTTGGGCATCATCTTCTTCGCGCTCATTCTCACAATGTTGATGAGCTCGCTGGGGCAGATGATTTTCTCCACCGCGCTGCCGACCATCGTCGGCGAGCTCGGCGGTGTCGACCACATGTCGTGGGTCATTTCTGCGTTCCTGTTGGCACAGACGGTGGCAATGCCGATTGTCGGCAAGCTCGGTGACATGATTGGCCGCAAGGGCCTGTTCATGATGGGCATTGTCCTGTTTATGGTGGGCTCCATCATCGGCGCCATCACCCACTCGATGGGCCTTCTCATTGCCGCCCGCGCCTTCCAGGGATTTGCTGGCGGTACGTTGATGGTCTCCTCTCAGTCCATCCTGGCTGAGGTTATTCCGGCACGTCAGCGCGGTAAGTTCATGGGCATCATGGGCGCGGTGTTCGGCTTAAGCTCCGTACTCGGTCCAGTGTTGGGCGGTTGGTTCACCGATGGTCCGGGCTGGCGCTGGGGTCTGTGGATCAACGTTCCAATGGGCTTGATTGCGCTCGTCGCCGCCGCGGCCTTCCTGAAACTGCCGCGCCGCAAGAGCGAGGGCAACTTCGACTACATCGGCACGATGTTCCTCACCGCTGCTGCCTCCACGCTGATTCTCACCACTACCTGGGGCGGCACGCAGTATGAGTGGACTTCGGGCACCATCATTTCGCTGGTCATTACCTCGGCAATTTCGTGGACACTGTTCTTCTTCACTGAGACCCGTGTCACCAACCCGCTGATTCCAATGCACCTGTTCCGCAGCCGGAACTTCGTGCTGACGACCTCCTCCGGCCTGATTCTCGGTATCGCAATGTTCGGCACGATGGCCTACATTCCGACCTACCTGCAGATGGTGCACTCGATGTCGCCGACTGCAGCCGGCTTGATGATGACTCCGATGATGGTCGGCATGCTACTGACCTCAATTGGTGTGGGTCAGGTAATTTCGCGCACTGGTAAGTACCGCTTCTACCCGTTCATCGGCCTGATGATTATGGCCGTGTCGCTATACCTGCTGTCCACGCTGGAGCCTTCTACCCCGCTGTGGCAGCTCGGTATTTACCTGTTCATCATGGGCTTTGGCCTGGGCACCGGTATGCAGGTTCTGGTTCTGATTGTTCAGAACTCGTTCCCAGTGGCAATGGTCGGTACTGCTACGGCAGCTAATAACTTCTTCCGCCAGATCGGTGGCGCGGTGGGCTCCTCCATCGTGGGCTCGATCTTCATCCACCGCATGAAGGATCTGGCCGGCGAGCGAGTCCCGGCTGCCATCGAACAGATTAAGGCCGCCTCCCCCGAGGCTGCCGCGGAGTTCGCAAAGCAAATGGGGCCGGAGGGCTTTTCCTCCAAGTCCATCGGTTCACTGACTCCACAGGTATTGGATAGTCTGCCGGCGCCAATCCACGAAGCGCTGATTTCCAGCTACAACGATGGATTGACACCGATCTTCTTGTACTTGACGCCAGTTATTGTCCTGGCGGCAATCATCGTGTTCTTCGTTCGTGAGGATCCGTTGAAGGAGACCGTCGAGTAAAACCTCGACAACCTCCTACTACGCCCCCACCTGGCCGTCGGCGCGGTCGAGCTTTTCCAGAATTGGACGGTTCGGCTCGCCGGCGGCCTCTGCTTCTTCCTGAACACGCTTGAGTGCGCGCTCCTCCGGTTTTTCCAGCAGTTTTTCCAAAATAATGACGTCACGCCACTGTCCTGCCATCGGGCCGTAGGTCATCTTGGCCATGTGATGATAAATGCCGACCTCGCGGAAACCGAGCTTGCGATGCAGCTTGAGCGAGCCCACATTCTCCGGGAAAACCCAGGAGTGAATGGACCAGCAGCCCTTCTCCGTGGCATCGTCGATAAGCTTTTGCAGCATCGTCGCTGCCAGTCCCATCCCCTGGCCGTCCGGGTGGACGTAGATGGAGTCTTCGATGACACCGTTGAAGATTGGGCGCTTGGACACTGGCGCGGCTGAGGCCCATGCCAAAATCTTGTCTGGATTCTCCGCATCGACTGCGACATAACACAGGTCAACGCGTTTTAGAGCGATAAATTCGTCCCATTCGGGTGCCGAATGTTCCCACGATGCATGTCCTGTATCAAGGCCAATCTCGTAGATCTCTTGGATCTGTGGATAGTCCTCTTCACGCATCATTCGGATCGTGAAATCGCGCTTCTTTTCTGCCATACCTACAGTGTCGCTAATTTTTCGGTGTGCGTCGAACGAAACCGTAAAAATATTGTAAAAAAATCACTTTCTCCTGCGCGGCCGCCCGCCACCCGCACGTCCACCGCGCCCGCTACGACCCTTCGCAGTGGGTTTTGCATGCTTTACGACGCCACTTGCGGCCCTGCGACGGGCTTGCTTAGCCAGCGTCTTTTCCCTGGCCGTAAGCTTCTTCGGAGCGGATTTGGCCGCCTCGCGCCCCAGTTGCGTGCGCGTCGAGCCCTGTTTGCGCCCCTGCACAATGCCGACGAATTCCTGCCGAAGCTCATCATCGTCGGCTTTTGGCCACACCAGCCAAATGGCGGTCTTCGTCAGAGGCTCGGTCGCCCCCTCTTCGGCCACCAGGTCTGAAGAGGACACCGCCTTCTTCGCCAGCGCCTTCAAAATAGTGCGCGGCCCCACCACGACACCGGCACCGGTCGCCGCGACGGGCAGCATCTGTCGCAATTCGTCGACGTCTGTGGAGGTCAACAACACCGTTTCATCTGCCAGGAGTCCCTGGTCAATGGACTGCGATAGTGAGAACACATGGTCCTTTTCAAAGGCCACGCCCCAAGCTTCGTCGTAAAGCCGGATGCGATGGAGCGTATCCGGCAGCGACTCCTCCGAATCCAGCCGTACCAGCGCCATGTCGGCGGTGCCGTCGGTAAGTGCGGAAAGCGGTTTGTCGAGCGCGTGCGTGTGCAGGTCGGCCGGAATGCGGTCGCGGCAGCGGCGGAACCACTTCTCGGGGCTGGTGCCGGTGGCAAACGCGATGCGCAGGACGGCGGTTTCGGGGGTCTCCATACTCCGCAAGGGTAGTCGAATGGGTGCTAGCGTTGGACACATGAAACCCCTAACCGCAGCCAAGAAACTTGGCATTTTCCTCCCGGCAACACCCGAGGAATTTCGCACTGGTGAGATTTCGCACGCACAGTTTGTAGAACTGCAGAACAATCCGCCGGAGTGGCTCGCGCAGCTGCGCCGCAACGGCCCGCACCCGCGTCCGGAAGTTGCCCGCAAGCTGGGCATTACTATCACGGCGTTGAAGAAGAACGATATGGATAAGCCGCTGACGACGGCGGATATCAAGGAACTGCTGGAGCAGATGCCGGATTGGTTGGCGGATGCTCGTGAATCCATGGCTAAGCAGCGCGCTGAGGCCGCTGAAGCCGAGGCAAAGAAGGATGACGGCCCAGGTCGCGCTGCTGCGGAAGCATCTCGCGCAGCTGAGAAATAGCCGATAACCCTACTAAAAGGAGGATTCCCCCGTGGCCATCGACTACACCGCACATGCAATCAACCACAAGGGCAACGGCACTGTTGTCCTGATTGGCTCGCTGGGCACCACTCAGGAAATGTGGGAGCCGCAGGTAGCCGCTTTGAGCGAGAAGTACCAGGTCATCACCCCGGATATCCGTGGTCACGGCGAATCCCCAATTCCGGAAGGTCAGTGGGAGATGAGCCACCTGGCCGCCGACATCATCGAGGTTCTCGATGAAGAGGACATCAAGCAGGCGCATTTCGTTGGCCTATCTCTCGGCGGCGCAATCGCTCAGACAATCGCGTTGGAGCACGCGGATCGCGTAGTGAGCCTGACGCTGTCGTCGACGGCACCGAAGTTCGGCACGCCAGAGTCCTGGCAGGAAAAGGCCGCAACCGTTCGCGACAAGGGCACAGTCGCGCTTGCTGACACAGTCGTTCACAACTGGTTCACCGATACCTGCTTCGACAACAACCCGGAGCTGCCCGCCCGCTTCCGCGACATGATTGCCGACTGCCCCGATGACGGCTACATCGGCGCGTGCGGTGCGCTCTCCCGCTTCGACACCCGCGAACGTCTGGCCGACATCACCGCACCGACACTGGTCATCGCCGGCAAGCAGGACACGTCGACCTCACTCGACGTTGTCACATCGCTTCACGACGGCATCCCTGGCTCCACCATGGTCGTGGTCTCGCCGGCCAAGCACCTGCTGAACCAAGAAACTCCGGAGTACTACAACGCGGCGCTCTTGGCACACATCGACGGCATTGCGGAGTAGCCAATAGATGCTGCCGGCTTTTCGGCACATAAAAAGGCGCGGCCTGCGAAAATCCCTGAATACCTAATTCGGGACAACACGCAGGCCGCGCCTTTTTCGAGTGCAATTGGAGGTTGCTATGACTGCCAGCGGGAAAGAGAGGAAATCAAGGAAAACCTCACTTCCCACCTGCCAGACATAGTATCGACTACCTGCAGCGATGGGAATAAGGAAACAGGATTGTTTCTAAAATCACCCCCGGTTTTCATCTCACACCAAACACCCCACCGCACAGCAATGACAACTCCACACAAACCCCAAAAGTCGCCGCGACCTGTACCGCGGGTTAGCATTACCTAACTTTTCATCTATCTAGCTAACAGCAATCACTTCGAAATCACACAAAATCGCCGTGGGGGTAATTTCTAGTCTTCAGGACTAGCCCGCAGTGGCCGTCGTAAAGCGAGCAGAGACCAGCAAATACGGAAAAACTTTTAAAAAAATCAGTGTCTCTCGTCACATTCGTGCATAATGAGGTACAACAGTCATAGTCGCTATGACGATGAACCGAGGCCGGAACTTGATGCAAAGGCCTTAAGACAAAAATTCCACGATCAATTTTTCAAGGAGCATGTCATGAAGGACTTTCTGCCCCGCACTCACTTCGAAGAAGAGCACAACATGTTCCGCGACATGGTTCGCGGCTTCGTTGAGAAGGAAATCGTCCCGAACGTAGAGCGTTGGCACGAGCAGGGTCAGCCGGACCGCGAGATCTTCAAGAAGGCTGGCGAGCTGGGCCTGATTGGTATGTCCACCCCGGAGCAGTACGGTGGCGGCGGAGAGATGGACTTCCGCTACAACCAGGTTCTCAATGAGGAGCTGACCAACGCCGACTGTGGTTCCATCGTCGTTTCCTTCGGCGTCCTCAATGACCTCGTTGCCCCGTACCTGGCTAAGTTCGGCAACGAGGACCAGAAGCAGAAGTACCTGGCTGCCATGAACGCCGGCGACCTGATTGGCTGCCTGGCAATGACCGAGCCGGGCGCAGGTTCCGACCTGGCCGGCATGCGCACCTTCGCAAAGAAGGACGGCGACCACTACATCCTCAACGGCACCAAGATCTTCATCTCCAACGGCATGCTGTCCGACTTCGCACTGGTCGCAGCAATCACCGACCCATCCAAGGGTCGTGCCGGTGTCTCCATGTTCATCGTTGACTCCGACCTCGAGGGCTACACCAAGTCCGGCCCGCTAAAGAAGCTCGGCCTGAAGGCTCAGGACACCGCTGAGCTGAACTTCGACAACGTCCGCGTTCCGGCTGAGAACCTGCTGGGTGAAGAGGGCGCTGCCTTCGGCTACCTGCGCACCAACCTCGCTCACGAGCGCCTGACCCTGGCTTGCGGTTCCGTCGCTACCTCTCGCCGCGCTTGGACCCTGGCTTACAAGTACGCTCAGGAGCGCGAGGCATTCGGTCGCCCGATCATCAAGCACCAGGTCCACGGCCACTACCTGGCTGACATCGCTACCCGCATCACCGCACTGCAGGCGTTCGTCGACCAGGCTGTTATGGCTCACAACGAGGGCAAGCTGGATGAGACCGGCGCTTCGATGGCCAAGTACTGGACCACCGAGGAGCAGCAGGACATCGTCACCCGCTGTGTCCAGATGTTCGGTGGCTACGGTTTCATGCTCGAGTACCCAATCTCCACTCACTACCTCGACTCCAAGGTTCAGACCATCTACGGTGGCACCAACGAGATCATGAAGGAGATCATCTTCCGTCGCATCTCCAAGGGTGGCGCCGAGTAAAGGCTCGCCCACCTCAAACCGTCGCGGCTCACGCTTGACGACGGCGCATTGATGAAAAGACCTCGCCCTGCTTGGGGCGGGGTCTTTTTGTGTTTTCACCCGACTGCAGCGCCGATGTCAGCCACTGCCCCATGAAACAGTTACCCCCACAAAATTGTGACTATGTAGTGAGATTGCTATCTCATATACTAAGATTTTATTAAGTGATGGTGATGCACTTCACCAGTTTTCCTTTAAGATCACGCTAATCCCGTGAAGAATCGGAGTTCGAAGAGCCAATGAGTACCGCAAACTCAACCGCAAAACCCCAAAGAAGGGAGGTGTTTTCCACCCGAGCTGCCTTCATTTTCGCCGCCATTGGCTCAGCAGTCGGACTGGGGAACATCTGGCGCTTTCCATACGTCGCTTATGATTCCGGCGGCGGCGCCTTTCTCATTCCCTACCTGGTCGCCCTTCTGACCGCAGGTATCCCACTGCTGTTCTTGGACTTCGCCATCGGCCACCGCTTCCGCGGTTCCGCTCCGAAGTCCCTGCGCCGCATTAAGTCCTGGGCCGAGCCGATTGGCTGGGTGCAGGTCGGTATCGCGTTCTTCATTACCGTCTACTACGCGGCGATCATTGCGTGGTCGTTTATCTACGCGTGGAAGTCGCTGTCCAAGAGCTGGGGCGACGATGCCGAAACGCACTTCATGGAAGATTTCCTCCATGCGGACACCGAGTCCGTGATGTCGTTAGAATTCGTGCCGACCATTTCCATCGTTTTGCTGATTGTTTGGGTTCTCGTCATCGGTATTCTCGCCGCGGGCGTAGACAAGGGCATCGGCAAGGTGTCGGTCATCTTCATTCCGCTTTTGACCGTGCTGTTTGTCGCAGTGGTGATTTACTCGCTGACTCTCGATGGCGCTGCCAAGGGTCTGGATGCCTTCTTCACTCCGGACTGGTCCGCGCTCAGTGACTCCAGCGTGTGGATTGCCGCTTACGGCCAGATTTTCTTCTCCTTGTCCGTGGCGTTTGGCATCATGCTGACCTACGCCTCCTACCTGAAGCCCCGCACCAACCTGACCGGGTCCGGCCTGGTGACGGCATTTGCGAACTCCTCCTTCGAGGTGCTGGCCGGTATCGGCGTCTTCGCCACCCTCGGCTTCATGGCAACGCAATCCGGTCAGGCGGTCGATGAAGTCGCAACGTCCGGTATCGGTCTGGCATTCATCGCCTTCCCGACGGTCATCTCCGAGATGCCGGGCGTGGTCGGTTCCATCTTCGGCCTGCTGTTCTTCCTCTCCCTGTCCATCGCTGGCGTCACCTCGCTGATGTCACTGCTTGAGGTTGTTGTCTCCGCCGTCCGCGACAAGCTGAACCTGGGCCGCGTCCAGGCAACCCTCGTCGTCGGTGTGCCGATGGCAATTCTTTCGATGCTGGCTTTCCCGACCACCTCTGGTCTGGCCACTCTGGACATCGTCGATAAGTTCACCAACAACGTCGGCATCGTGCTCGTGGCACTGATGACCATCATCGCAGTCGACTGGGTTTTGCACCGCTCCAACGAACTGGCTATGCACCTCAATGCCGTGTCCTCGTTCAAGGTCGGCACCGTCTGGCGCATTTTCGTCGGCAATATCACGCCGGTTGTACTCGCAGTCATCCTGTTCCAGGAGCTCGTCGGCCTCATCAACGAAAACTACGGCGGCTACTCGGACGCACAGATTGATGTCTATGGCTGGGGCGTTATCGGTGTCATCCTCATCGGCGCGCTGATTATGGCCATCCTGCCGTGGCGTGGTCACCACCGTCTGGACGGTCCTCCGGGCTCGGACTTCGGTGTCACACCGGACTTTAAGCGCACCTCGCATCTGCCACGCAAGCATGTTCCAGCAAGTGAGGAGGTTTAAGCCACAATGTCCGGTATCGCAATTGTCATGATGTCGCTGTTCATTCTCGTCATCTGGGGCGGGTTGGCAGTCGCAATTGTCAACCTGTCCAATCACCCTGATGAAATCTCCGGCGATTTAGGAGATCACCCAGACCTCACTAACGAGGCCCTGGGCGCCATGGAAGAACAGTAAAAACTACTTGCCTTCAAAACGCGGTGGTCGCTTCTCCAAGAATGCGGCTACCGCTTCTTTATGGTCTGCGGAGACGGCCAGACGCGCCTGCGCGTCGGCCTCAGCATCGGCGGCAGCCAGGGTGTCGCGGCGAAGCAGGGCCTTGATCTCCTTAAATGCCATCGTCGGACCAGAGGCAAACTGAGTTGCCAGCTCGCGTGCCCTGGCGACTGGGTCCGCGACAACTTCCGTGACCAGGCCGAGGTCCAGGGCTTCGTCGGCAAGCACCTTCTTATCGAAGAACAGCAGCTCGCGCGCCTTCGCGTCGCTGACCATGCGTGGCAGCAGCGCCGACATACCGCAGTCCGTCGCCAGACCGATTGACGGGAACGCGGCCTTGAACGAGGCCTTCGGACCGGCGATGCGGAAGTCACAGTGCAGCGCCAGCGACCAGCCGGCACCTGCGGCAGCGCCCTCAACAGCGGCGATAATCGGCACATCAATGGCCGTCAGCGCCGCGACCATCGGGTTGTACTCCTCGACGACCTTGCCCATACCGGCACCTGCCTGCAGGTCAGCGACATGTTCCTTCAAGTCCTGGCCGGTGCAAAACGCCTTTGGGCCGCCCATCAGGACGACCGCGCGCACCTCCGGATCCTGGGCGCGCTCAAAAGCCTCCTTCAGCTCCAGGCGAATGGCCTTGTCCAACGAGTTGTACGCTTCCGGGCGGTCGATAGTGATGGCCAAAACGCCATCGGAAAGATCAAGTGTTACGTGGTTCATACTTTCAGAGATTATCGAACACTCCCCCACCCACGACGCACTTTGCACCAAATCCCCCGCCCGGAGTAACAAAGACATCATGACTGATTCCCGTACGCCCACGCCCCGTCCCGCCACACCTGACGACGTCCACGAGATCGTCGCCCTCATCCGGGATTTGGCAGCTTATGAAAAGGAGCCAGATGCCGTCCGCCTGACTCCTGAGCGTCTGCGCGAGCAGCTCTTCGGGGACAATCCGGCAATTTTCTGCCACGTCATCGACGGCGCCGGCCCGCGCCTCGACGGCATCGCCCTGTGGTTTTTGAACTACTCCACCTGGGAAGGCACCCACGGTATCTACCTCGAAGATCTCTACGTGCGCCCCGAGGCCCGGGGCACCGGCAAGGGCAAGGCGCTGCTGCAAAATCTGGCACGCATCGCCGTCGAGCGCGGCTACTCGCGTGTCGAGTGGTGCGTGCTCAAATGGAATCAGCCGTCAATCGACTTCTACAAGTCCCTCGGCGCCTTCCCCATGGACGAGTGGGACACCTACCGCCTCACCGGCGAGGCGCTGAACACCTTCGGCGCCTAACTACCGCACCGCCACATCCGGAAAATTTCGCCGCGCCGCCACAATCGCATCCGAAATCGCCACGGCACGCTCATGCTTGACGACGTCCGCAGCGCCACAAAACTCCGCCGCAGTACCTTGGTCCCGACTGCGCTGTAACACCCAGTTATCCACTCCTGCGTCGGCCAATTGGTCCGCCAGTTGCGGGAGTGTCCGCAGCTGCTCCGGGCAGTCGAAGACCGTGGTCCGGACTTCGAAATCACCGCCCGCTGCTTGTAGTAGCTCCAGGCTGCGCCAAGCGCGTCTGGCTGCTCTTTCGGCTGCCGCCGAGCTAGTCGCACCGATTGCCTGCCCGTAGGCAGCCGGTTGGGGTGCGGCCTTGATATCCAGCCCCACCCAGTCAACAAGCTTCCAATCAAGAATGCGCGCCAAGATCTGCGGATACATCCCATTGGTATGCAGACCGATGGCAAAGCCCAGGTCACGAATCTGCCGGATGGCGGTCGGCAATCCGCGCTGCCGAGTTGGCTCGCCGCCGCTGAACACGAAGCCGTCGAGAAGCCCGCGCCTGCGGCGGGCGAGTTTCATGACTTCCTCCCACAGCACGTTTTCGCTGTCAGCGGTGGTGTCGCGGAGTTCAGAGTTGTGGCAGTACGGGCAGTTCCAGGAGCAGCCCTGCGTGAACACGGTGGCGACGATACGACCCGGCCAGTCCACCATGGAAAACGGGGTCAGCCCGGCGATTGTGATGTCAGGCATGGCTGACCGGCGCGGTGAATGTGGTGCGTTGGAAGTATTCGCCCTTCTTGCCGATGTTGAAACTGCTCACCGGCCGGAAATACCCCATGACTCGCGTCCACACCTCGGCATCATTTCCGCAGTTTGGACACTGGAAATGCTCACCGGCGAGGTAACCGTGTGTAGGGCAGATGGAAAATGTCGGGGTTACCGTGAGATACGGCAACCGATGGGTTTCCAGCGCGCGGCGGACCAGGGCCTTGCAGGAGGTGCCGTCGGCAAGCGATGCCCCGAGGTAGAGATGCAGAACCGTACCGCCGGTGTAGAGCGTCTGCAGCTCGTCCTGCGCGTCGAGCGCTTCGAAGGGATCGTCGGTGAGGTCGACCGGCAGTTGCGTGGAATTGGTGTAGTACGGATTGTCCTGAGTGCCGGCCTGCAGGATATCGGGAAAGGCGGCGCGATCGGTTTTGGCGAATCGATAGGTCGCGCCTTCTGCCGGAGTGGCCTCGAGGTTGTACATATGCCCCGTGGCCTCCTGGATTTCCACCAGGCGAGCGCGAATATGCTCGAGCACGCGGTGCGCCATAGCTTCGCCGTCAATCGAAGCTAGATCGGTGGCATCGTCGGTGAAGTTACGTACCATCTCGTTGCCACCATTGACGCCGATGGTGGAGAAATGATTGTCGAAGGAGGCCAACCAGCGCTTGGAGTAGGGGTAAAGGCCCAGCTCCATGAACTTATCGACCGCCGCCCGACGACGCTCCAAAGTATCCGCAGCCACGTCGATGAGATTGTCCAGTTCGGTGATGAGGCCATCCCAGTCGCCCTTATGGAGGTAGCCCAACCGAGCCAGATTGATGGTCACCACCCCAATAGAGCCCGTTTGTTCGGCTGAACCGAAAAGACCATTGCCGCGCTTTTCCAGCTCACGCAGATCCAGTTGCAGACGGCAGCACATCGAGCGAATTTGGCCGGGGTTCAAGTCAGAGTTAATGAAATTTTGAAAATACGGCAGCCCGTACTTGGCCGTCATCGCGAAGATGTCGTCGGCAAGCGTGCTCTCCCACGCGAAGTCCTCGGTGATGTTGTACGTCGGAATCGGGAATGTGAAGACGCGTCCGTCGACATCGCCGGCGCTCATGACGTCAATGAACGCGCGGTTAATCATCTCCATTTCGCCGCCCAGCTCGCCGTACGTGAAATCGCAGACCTCGTCGCCAATGAGCGGATACTGCTCGGCGAGATCTGCCGGGCACGTGATGTCGAAGGTGAGGTTGGTAAAGGGCGTCTGCGAGCCCCACCTGCTGGATGCGTTGAGTGAGAAGACCATTTCCTGCAGGCACTGCCGCACCGCGTCATAGCTCATGCGATCCAGGCGCACGAACGGTGCCATGTAGGTGTCAAAGGAGCTGAACGCCTGCGCGCCGGCCCACTCGTTTTGCAGGGTTCCCAGGAAGTTGACAATCTGCCCGCATGCCGACGACATGTGCTTCGGCGGCGCGGAGTTCACGGCATTCGGGACACCTGAAAAGCCCTCTTCTAGAAGCTGGCGGAGCGACCAGCCAGCGCAGTAGCCGCCGAGAACATCCAGGTCGTGGATGTGGATTGCTCCCTGCTTGTGGGCTGTGGCTGCCTCATCCGAGAAGACTTCGGAGAGCCAGTAGTTGGCAATCACTTTTCCGGCGACGTTGAGGACCAGGCCGCCGTAGGAGAAGTCCTGGTTGGCGTTGGCGTTGACGCGCCAGTCACTGCGATCCAGGTATTCATTAACGCATCCAATTGGGTCAATAGCAATACTATTCATAATTGCCGACCCTACCGGGCAAATTACACGGAAGTAAGTCCGCCGGTACGTGATACTCGTCACCAGCTGACACAAAATACATTGTTTACGTAAGCACAAACCACTACATTTAGTGCCTTAATTGATTTACTCCCCTGATTGCCGCTATCCGTTGTGGTTGTGGATAACTGTCAACCCGACCGAGTTATCCACAGGGACGTCGTTTAGCCGCCCCTCCCCCACATCCGGACTTTTACAGTCAAAGCATGACAGTTCTCGGGATCATCGCTTCCCTCGCCTCGCGCGGGATGGACACGCTGGCGGAGCTCCACGCCGTGCGTCCCGACGGCCGCGACGCCACCTCGCAGCTCGCCGCCGACCTCGGCCTCGATCCGGCCCGCCTGCGTCTGCTGCTCCGCGTCGCCGACCACTACCTCAGCCCCGCCGACACCGACGAGAACACCGCCGCCCGCGAACACGCCACCGCCCTCGCCCGCCGCCTGGGGCTCAGCCTGGACACCTGCGTGCTCATCGACAAGCGCAGCCGCCAAGCCAACAACTCCGAGCTTCACGACGGCCTGCGTCTCACCTTCGTCGAGGCCGCCGAGCGGCTCGGCTACGAAGAGCTCGACCTCTACATGCGAGAAACTCTCACAGAGCTCAACACCGACGACGAGCCGCCACAGCACCTGCGCGCCCGATTTTCCCGGAAGGTAGACATCCGGGGAATGAAGCACTTCCACATCACCGGGCCGGCTGGCATGATGGACGACCTACTGTCGCCACTGACCGTCCGCGCCGCAGAAATCCGGAAGGCCCATCCGGAGTTTTCACATGACCGCTGCGTCGGCCAAGCGCTCGAAGAGCGCCTCGAGTTTGCAGGAGTCGCGGGGCCCGTCGACAAGCTCGACGAAATGCGCTACCAACCGGCAATCATCATCACGGCACAAGATATCGTCGACTACAGCCCGCGCTACGCCGCGACGACCAACGGCTCCGCCCTCGCGCCCGACGTCTTCGTCAACGCGCTACTCGCCGACACCGGGTGGGCGGTGCTTTACGACGAGCACAACGCCATTACGGACTTATTTCCGCTTGGTAACCCCCGGCTGGCGACCGAATCCCAGCGCATCGCGATGCTCATCGACAATCCGCTGTGCGCTTGGCCCGGATGTAACCGCCCGGCCTACAGCGGTCAGGCGCACCATCTCGTCGCGCACAAACACGGCGGCGAAACGACGCTGGACAATCTCACCATGGTCTGCCGGGAGCACAACGCGCTTAACGACGACGACCGGGAGGGGCGAAACGGCCACTTGGAGAGAATCCCTACATCCGGACATGTGCGGTGGCGCCCACCGGATAAAACGAGGCCACCGTTGTTTAGCAACGCATTCGTGACGTCAATGTCCGGAAGGTCGTACGCCGGATACAGATCGGGGACCATCCAGCAGGCAGGACCAGAACCGCCACCGCCCTAAAAACGGGAAAACCCGCCCTAGCCCACTGGCTAGAACGGGTGTTCGCGCTGCACAGGTGCAGTATTAGATGAGGTTCCAATCCTCGATGCCGTCGTAAAGCGGGAATTCCTGGGCGATCTTCGAGACACGAGCGCGTAGGGAGTCAACATCCGCGTTCTTGCCGGCAGCCAGGGCGGTACCGATGACATCGGCGACCTCGGTGAAAGCCTTCTCGTCGAGACCACGGGTGGCCAGCGCCGGTGTACCGATACGAAGTCCGGATGTAACCATCGGCGGGCGCGGGTCGAACGGAACTGCATTGCGGTTGACGGTGATGCCAACCTCGTGCAGCAGGTCCTCGGCCTCCTGACCGTTCATCTCGGAGTTGCGCAGGTCCGCAAGCACGAGGTGGACGTCAGTACCACCGGTGAGAACATCGACGCCTGCCGCGGTGCAGTCGGAAGCGGTCAGACGCTCTGCGAGGATACGAGCGCCGGCGAGGGTGCGCTCCTGGCGCTCCTTGAACTGCTCGGTGCCAGCGATCTTCAATGCGACGGCCTTGCCAGCAATCGCGTGCATCAACGGGCCACCCTGCTGCCCCGGGAACACAGCGGAGTTCAGCTTCTTGGCGTAGTCCTGCTTGGCCAGGATCATGCCCGAACGAGGACCACCGAGAGTCTTGTGGACGGTGGTCGACACAACGTCGGAGTACGGAACTGGCGACGGGTGCAGACCAGCGGCGACCAGACCTGCGAAGTGCGCCATGTCGGTCCACAGCTTGGCACCGACTTCGTCGGCAATCGAGCGGAAAGCCTCGAAGTCCAGGTGGCGTGGGTACGCCGACCAACCTGCGATGAGAACATCCGGCTTTTCCGCCAGCGCCTGCTCGCGCACCTTGTCCATATCGATGCGCATGGTGTCCTTGTCCACACCGTATGCGGCGACGTGGTAGAGCTTGCCGGAGAAGTTCAGCTTCATACCGTGAGTCAGGTGGCCGCCGTGTGCCAGGTCGAGACCCATGATCTTGTCGCCGGCGTTGATCAGCGCGTGGAGCACGGCTGCATTGGCCTGCGCGCCGGCGTGCGGCTGGACGTTGGCGAACTCCGCACCGAAGAGTTCCTTGGCGCGGTTGCGTGCCAGGTCCTCGACGACATCGACGTACTCGCAACCGCCGTAGTAACGACGTCCCGGGTAACCCTCGGCGTACTTGTTGGTCAGAACCGAGCCCTGCGCCTGTAGGACTGCGCGCGGAACAAAGTTCTCACTAGCGATCATTTCCAGCATGTCTCGCTGACGAGAAAGTTCCCCTGCCATTGCCTCTGCGAGGTCAGGGTCGACTTCACGCAGTGATTGGTAGCGGACATCGTTATTGTTAGCCCCGGTCATGAGTGCGTTTTCGACCTTTCAATAAAACTTCAATGTCATAGGCCATGCTAACCCTTTCCGGGGCAAACCACGAAAGCGCCAGCTTCCCGGTATGCCCCCTTTAGCGGCCCGTTTTCCGATTTTGGCTACCCCCTTGGCACAATTGAACTATGACCCGCGCAACATCTCCCAGCCCTTACGTCGAGTTCAAGCGCGAGCAGTGGCGTGAAATGCGCAAGAATATGCCCCTAGTGCTCACGGCGAAGGAAGCCGAGCGACTTTCCGGTATCGGCGAAAACATCGACCTTCAGGAAGTCGCTGATGTCTACCTTCCGCTGTCGCGCCTGATTCACATGCGCGTTGCCGCCCATCGAGAATTGAACGTCACCACGTCGAACTTTCTCGGCGAGGACCCCTCCCGGGGCGCGGCGGTGCCGTTTATTATCGGCGTCGCTGGCTCGGTGGCGGTCGGCAAGTCAACGACCGCTCGTCTGCTCCAGGTGCTGTTGGAGCGTTGGGAGACCAACCCTCGGGTAGATCTTGTCACCACCGACGGTTTTCTCTACCCCTCCGAAGAATTGAATCGTCGCGGCATCATGCAGCGCAAGGGGTACCCCGAGTCCTACGATCAGCGTGCACTGATGAAGTTCGTCACCGCGGTGAAATCGGGTGCGCGCCACGTCAAGGCGCCGGTGTACTCGCACACGCTCTACGACCGAGTTCCGGATGAGTTCATCGAAGTCGACCGCCCGGACATCCTCATCCTCGAGGGCCTCAATGTCCTACAGACGGGCCCGACGCTCATGATTTCCGACCTATTCGACTTCAGCGTCTACGTCGACGCCCCACGCGCGGACATCGAGCGCTGGTATATCGACCGTTTCCTCCGCCTGCGCCAAACGGCGTTTCGCGCTCCGGGCGCGCACTTCGCCGATTACGCCACGCTTGACGACGAAGCCGCGGCTGAGGAGGCCCGTCGGATTTGGCAGCAGGTGAACCTGCCCAACCTTACGGAAAATATTTTGCCCACTCGCGTCCGAGCCTCCTTGGTACTGACCAAGTCCAAGGACCACAAGGTCTCCCGGGTGAGAATGCGGAAGCTCTAACATCCGGAAAAATTTCCGGATGGGGGATTATTTGCCGAACCTGCGCGAGCGCTGCGAATAATCCCGCAGCGCACGGAGAAAGTCGATGCGGCGGAACTCGGGCCAGTAGGTGTCGGTGAACCAAATTTCGGAGTAGGCCGACTGCCACAGCAGGAAACCGCTGAGCCGCTGTTCTCCGGAGGTGCGGATGACCAGATCGGGGTCTGGTTGTCCGGAGGTGTAGAGCCGACGCGAGATGGCGTCGGTGGTGACGAGTTCCTCAAGTTCGGAAGCGGCGACGCCCTCTTCGACGGCCTCGTGAATAATCTTGCGCACCGCGTCGACAATCTCCTGTCGGCCGCCGTAGCCGACGGCGATGTTGACCTGAATGCCGTTGTTGTTGGCGGTTAGTTCTTCGTCGTGGCGCAACCGGGTGGTCATTTTTTCCGGGAGGAGCTCCAGGTGGCCGACCATGCGCAACCGAACGTCGTGAGGCGAATGCGCCAGCTCATCGACGACATCAGCGATGATTTCGTACAGTAACGCGAGTTCTTCGGGCTGGCGCCCGAGATTCTCGGTGGACAGCAGGTAGATGGTGACCAGCTCGATGTCCTGCTCGGTGCACCACCCAACGAACTCCGCAATTTTGCGCGAACCGACGCGGTGGCCGTGGCTGACGTCGGTAAATCCAGCCTCCCGCGCCCAGCGCCGGTTGCCATCGGCCATGATGGCAACGTGCTTGGGGCGGGGCTTTCCTTCTAGCTCCTGGGCTAGTTTGCGCTCGTAGATCGGATATGCAATCCGCCTGAGTGAGGATGGCTGATTTTCTTTCACACTCGTAACCCTACCCAATGGGCATGGCGGAGTTACCGTTAGTCGCGTGCTTCACGACGCTTCCGGACTTCTGCAGCCAGAGTGCGCAGAAGGCGGTCGGTGGTTTCCCAATCCATGCAGGCATCGGTGACGGACTTGCCGTAGACCAGACCGTTGCGGCCGTCGGTGATCTTCTGGTTGCCGCCTTCGATGAAGGACTCCATCATGATGCCGGTAATGCGCTCATCGCCGGCACCGATCATCTTTGCCAGCTCCTCGACGACCTCTGCCTGGCGCACCTCGGACTTGCCGGAGTTGGCGTGGGAGGCATCGACCATGATGCTGACAGTCTGGTCGGCCTTTTCCAGACGAGCCACCGCATCGGCCAGGGATTCTTCATCCCAGTTGGGCCCGGAGGTGCCACCGCGCAGGATGATGTGGCAGTTCTGGTTGCCGGCGGTCTCGACCACGGCAGCGCGGCCGTCGTCGTTCATGCCGAAGAAGAAGTGCGGGTTAGCTGCGGAAACGAGCGAGTCCACGGCGACCTGAACGTTGCCGTCGGTGCCATTTTTGAAGCCGATTGGCATGGAAAGTCCGGAAGCGAGCTGGCGGTGCACCTGCGACTCGGTCGTGCGCGCACCAATCGCGCCCCAGGACACGGCGTCGGCGATGTACTGCGGGCTGTTTGGCTCGAGGAATTCGGCGCCGGCGGGCAGGCCGGTGCGCAGCACCTCAATCAGGACTTCGCGAGCCATGTGCAGGCCCTTAATAATTTTGTAGGAACTATCCAGGTCAGGGTCGTTAATCAGGCCCTTCCAACCGACCGTCGTCCGTGGCTTTTCGAAGTACACACGCATGACAACCAGCAGATCGTCGTCAAGCTCATCGGCCGTGGCCTTGAGGCGGCGGGCGTAATCGATGGCGGCCTCGGGGTCGTGGATGGAGCACGGTCCGACGATGACTAGCAGACGGTCGTCTTCGCCGGCGACGACGCGCGCGACATCGAGACGCGACTTTTCGACGTCGTTGATCAGGTCCGGCGTCAGTGGCTGCTTCGCCATGACTTCCTCCGGCGAGGGCAGGTCGTGGAATGCGACAACGCGACGGTTCGCGGTGGATGCGGGGGCTTCGAGTGAGGTCGGTGGGGTCATCGGGGTGCTCTTTCCTAAGTGCTGATATTGGGTTTAGTCACGCATGTTTTTGGTTCTAGATACGACAAAAGGCAGCGCCCCTAGTAGTGGGGCTGCTGCCTTTGGCTCCGGTTGTTGGCGACGTGACGATTGTCCGCCGGCTGAGACTAACTGGTCTCGGCCTCCGGAGCCTTCGAAAAATAAAATCGCCACATACGCATGTCGCTAATCGTACACCGCGATAACTAATCCCGCAATTCGAACACACAATCCCACAACGTGAGACGATATGTTCAGCACATCAAGCGCTTACCGCTCCGCTTCACGACGGCGTTCTTCTGCATCCATAGCTGCATCAATAGCCTCCCCATCGAACGGGTCCATATCGTGGGCTTCTGCAAACTTACGGCGAGCGGCCATGCGCTTGGCACGACGCGAAAGATCCCAGCCGAGCGCGAGGATAATGATCAGCAAAACAACAATGATTAGCAGGCCGACCGGCGAGGCCTTACCGAAGTCAGCGCCACGCGGACCAGTGGGATTCTGGGCGAGAAAAATTGTCGTGCGAGCCGCCAGGGCATCGAGGCTTTCAATCATGAGTTCCAGCTTAGCGTTAAATCGGGACTATTCCGCGTCCGGGTCAATACCGGCAAAAAGATCGGTTTCCGGCAGCTGCGTCTGCACGCGGGTGCGGGCCAGCTCGAATTCCTCAGTCGGCCAGACTTTCTGCTGAATGTCACAGGGCACAGCGAAGAAGGGACCATGCGGGTCAATCTGGGTGGCGTGCGCCAGCAGTGCCTGGTCTCGCTGCGGGAAGTAGTCGGCGCACTCGACCTGAGTGGTCACGCGCGTCATGATGTCACCCGGAGTCTTCGTCCAGCGACGGAAAGACTCTGCCAGAGGACTTTCCAGCCCGTTGTCGCGGTAGTAATTATCCAGCGCAATCAGGCGCGCCTTGATAAACCCGTGGGTGTAGTAGAGCTTGGAAATCTCCCAGGGCTCACCGAGCTCCGGGTACTTGTCGGTGCCGGACTCCAACCAGGCGCGCATGGAGACAATGTGGGTCATGATGTGGTCCGGATGCGGGTAGCCGCCGTTTTCGTCGTAGGTAATAACGACGTGCGGGCGGAATTCGCGGATGGCGCGGATTACCGGCTTCGTCGCATCCTCCACGTTCTGGCGGGCAAATACGCCGTGCGAGAGCACTGGCACGGGATTGCCCGACGGCAGACCGGAGTCGGTGAAACCGAGCCACTCATGCTCGATGCCGAGCGCCTTTGCGGCCTCTGCCATTTCATGCACACGCACAGCTGCAATGTTCTCACGGACATCTGGGCGATCCATTGCGGGGTTGAGAATGCTGCCAGCCTCGCCGCCGGTGCAGGTCACCACTTTGACGCGATGCCCCTCTGCGGCATAGCGAGCCATCGTTGCTGCGCCCTTACTGGATTCATCATCCGGATGAGCATGAATCGCCATCAGCCGCAGTGCCACTTTAAAGCCACTCCCCTTTTGTTCGACTGTGTGAATACCGTGCCAGTATAGTGTCACGACCGCGCAGGATGGCACCCGCGCCGCCATTATTGTTTACTCATCAACATTTTACCACGTCGCCCGGCAACTCCGATAGGCTAAGAGACATGGCTGAAAGTTCGGAGCGAAATACCGCAGTGCGACAGCAGCAACGCGCACGCTATGGCGATACCAAAAACCGCACGTTGCCGGCGAAGCTAGTTGTCATTGGCATTCTTGCAATGCTGGTTATCACTGGTGCGTATATCTTCGTTCAGATGAATCGTGTGTCCGCCCCGGATGTCTCCGCATCCCAGGCCGGATGGAGCCGCACTCCCGGCAAGGAAGATGAGCAGTTCATTTTCACGTTGGACGTGACTCGTGAGAAGCCTGAGCTGGACAGCTACTGCATCATCTACGCACTGAACTACGACGTAGCTGAGGTTGGTCGCCGCGATGTCTTCATCCCGGGCGGCGGTGAGAAGACGGTCCGTATGGATGTCCCCATTTCCACTCGTGAGATGGCTGTCGCCGGCGATGTCTACGGCTGCTCCACCGAGATTCCGGAATTCTTGAAGCCCGCAAAGTAAAGCGCAAAGTAAAGCCAGTTTTACCTTTTCGGCCCCGCCGTTATTGCCATCAGGCGTGACAGTGCTATCCTGTGACGCATTGACGGCCCCAGGCGGGGCCGCTTTTGTATTAAACAGGCATAAATCACAGGAGGAACCATGACTGAGGCACAGAACAATAGCCCATGGCTCACCCAGGAGTCCTACGACAAGCTCAAGGCTGAGCTTGAGGCGCTATACGAAAACCGCCCGGTCATCGCGGCTGAGATTAACGAGCGTCGCGAAGAGGGCGACTTGAAGGAGAACGCTGGCTACGATGCTGCCCGCGAGCAGCAGGGCCAGGAAGAGGCACGCATCCGTTACCTCGAAGACCTCCTGCAGCGCGCTACCGTCGGCGAAATCCCGCAGGAGTCCGGCGTGGCTCTGGTGGGCACTGTTGTCCACGTCTACTACGACGGCGACGAGGACGACGCCGAGACCTTCCTCATCGGTACCCGCGGTGCAGACTCCTCCAACCCGAACCTGGAGACCTACTCCACCGACTCCCCGCTGGGCAAGGCACTCATTGGTGCCAAGGAGGGCGAGACCCGCACCTACGCTTCCCCGAGCGGCGACGAAATTTCCGTGACCGTGGTCAAGGCTGAGCCGTACAACCCGGACATGGATGCCTAAGCTCTTTTAGGCTTTTGCTCTACGCCGCCTCAATCCAGGCGGTGACTTCCGGCCACAACTGCCGATTCTTGGACCGATAGAAGCCCATATGGCCTATCGGTCCATTTTTTGTCCCCTTACCCGCTTCAACATCGCGCTTTACGACGTCACACTGCGCGGTCTGATTGGTCAAAATGTCAACTGCCGAGCGATTGGCCCACAGATCGTCGGTGAATACCACGGACAGCAGTGGTCCGGTGGCCTGCGCGAAACGCTCGGCCAAATTGAACTCGGGATCGTCGAAGAAATACTGCTTCTTCCGGGTCCACTTACCCCACTGTGTCATCACACCAACTGGGATTGACTTGCCGACCCCCAGTGTTTCGACGGGCACATACCCCATGAGGCGTGAGCAAATCGGGGTGACAATATTAAAGATTGTCCATACCTTGGCACGCTCTGCGGCCGTGCTAATTGTTCGGGTAATGCCCGCGTGGCTGGCAATCATCACCATGGCATCTACAGGCTTTTCCGCCTGTGTGGCCAGCATGCCGTGAGCACCTACTGAGTGGCCGACTCCGACATGTTTGGCGTTCGGGAACTTCTCTTTCAGTGCAACCGTGGCAGCCGGAACATCGTAGAGAATCCAGTCGCTCATCCGGATGCCGCGGTCGCGCTTGGCATCGCCGGTAGCCGATGCGCCGGTGCCGCGGAAGTCATAAATTAGAGCTGGCATTCCCGCCTCCGCCAGATTAATGGCGAACTTGCGGTAGAGATTCATATCCACGCCCGTTGCCGGGTGGAGGACTGTGGCTTTGGTAACCGAGGATTCGTCGTCAAGCGGAAGCACCCACTGCCCCGCTAGCGTTACCCCGTCTGAACAGATGATGCTGGTTGGTTCGATGCGGTGCGTTGACTCAGTCATGGCTCAAAACTAAAACACTACAGCGCATGCTTTATGGGGAACCGAAAAATTTGTGACAACAAAAGAAAAACGCCGACTCACCCCGCGGTGGGATGAGCCGACGCTTAGTCAGCGAGACTTAAAAGTTTAGTCCCTGAAGTAGGACAGCAGACGCAGGATCTCGGTGTAGAGCCAGACCAAGGTCACGGCCAGGCCGAGAGCGACGCCCCAGGCGTAGTTAGCCGGAGCACCAGCGCGAACCAGACGGTCTGCCTGATCGAAGTCAATCAGGAAGCTGAAGGCAGCCAGGCCGATGCAGACCAGCGAGAAGATGATAGCCAGCGGACCACCGTTGTACAGCGGCATGCCCAGGCCGAACAGCGACAGCAGCAGGTTGCCCAGGACCAGAACCAGGACACCGATCAGCGCGGCGCTCATAAAACGAGTGAACTTCGGCGTCACGCGGATTGCGCCCGACTTGTAGACAAAGAGCATACCGATGAAGACACCGAGGGTGCCGAGCACTGCCTGCATAATCAGTGCGCCAGCGGAAATACCCTGAATAGGAGCGGTGAAGGCGAAGCTGATGCCGCCGACGAAGAGCCCCTCAAAGGCGGCGTAGGTCAGCGTGACAGCAGCGGAGCCGTACTTCTTACCGAAGGTGGAAACCAGAACGGTGATCAGACCACCGATGGCACCGACCATGGTGAGAATCATGGCCAGGCTGGTGGAGACACTGACGGCGATGAAGAAGTTCACCGCAGCGGCAACGATGATGGTAGCCAGCGTGATGCCAGTCTTCGAAACCACATCATCGACCGTCATCGGACGGTAATCAGCGGCAACCTGCGACTGGTAGGGATTCATCCCGTAGTCGGCGCCCATCTGACCATGGCCGTATTGCTGCATTCCCGACTGTTCGCGGGCGACGGTCTTAGTTAGTGAACTGAATGCAGGATTGCTGCTTTCGCGCACGTCGTCCTTCTTTCTTTTCTCTTAGAGATTTTGAACTGATTTTTACGTACATTGTCTACAACGACCGAGCCCCGCCTATTGTTCCCAACCTGAAAAAACGGTTATTATCAAGGTAATTCCTCGCCTGTCAGCAGGCGTGGCCCACCCCGTGTGATGATGAACAGGAGGCTGGTCAAGATGTCAGACGGCCTTGACTATGACCCGGATACCACTGGTGACTTCGACGAGACCACGTTGGATGGCTCGGAGGGGCTCGACGGCGTGTTCCTCACCGGTGATGGTGAAAACTACGTCATGGATGCCCCGGATCGGTGGCGCGGGGCCGAACCGCATGACACGCTCGGCAAGCGCTTGGCCGAGGAAAAGCCGGACATCGACGCTGATGATGACCTCGAAGAGGATCCAGAGATGCGCTACGGCGACGTCGATGGTCACGAGCCGTTTGAATTCGGCAACGACGGCCCCCAAGATCCGGACCGCAACCGTCGCCTCGGTTGGACGACCTACTGAGTTTTCAGTAGTTTTGCCAAATTTTCTATCTCGTTGCGGTGTACGTCAGTAGTATCTGACACATGACAGCATCTACTGCTACTTCACACCGCAATTCCATTCGCAATCCGCTTGATGAAGCCCTGGTGACTCGCCTACTAAAGCGGGTCACGGTGGCTGATCAGTCGGACACTAAGACTATTTCGACGCCGTTTACCGGCGAGGAATTGGCGCAAATTCCCGTCGGTACGCAGTCCGATGTCGATGAGGCATTCAAGCGTGCACGCGCTGCCCAAAAGGTGTGGGCTCGGGTGTCGATGGCACAGCGCCGTGATGTGCTCCACCACTTCCACGACCTGCTGTTTACGCACTCCGACAAAATTCTGGACGTACTACAGGCGGAGACGGGTAAGAACCGCGCCAGCGCCCATGAGGAGCTCATCCACACCGCTATTACGGCTCGTTACTACGGCAATCAGGCCGAAAAGATGTTGGCGCCAAAGAAGGCCCATGGCGCAATCCCGGTGCTTTCCCAGACCACCGTCTACCACCATCCCAAGGGTGTTGTCGGCGTGATCTCGCCGTGGAATTACCCACTTACCCTGGCTATTTCCGATGCGCTCGCCGCTCTCATGGCCGGCAATGCCATTGTGCTGAAGCCGGATAGCACCACGCCGTTTACTGCGCTGCTCGCCGTCGATCTGCTCTACCGCGCTGGCCTGCCTGACGACGTCTTCCAGGTCGTCCCCGGCCCCGGTCGCGTCGTTGGCCAGTCGATTGTCTCGCAGTGCGACTACCTGATGTTTACCGGTTCCTCCGAAACCGGCCGTGGCCTGGCACAGCAGGCCGGCGAGCGCTTGATCGGTTTCTCCGCTGAGCTCGGCGGCAAGAATCCACTGATTGTCGCCGAGGATGCCAATGTCGACCGCGCTGTCGAGGGCGCTCGGATTGGTGCATTCACCAACTCCGGTCACCTGTGTGTCTCCATCGAGCGCATCTATGTCGCCGATGCCGTCTGGGATGAATTCGTCCCGGCGTTTACTGACCGCGTCAAGGCGATGTCACTCGGCATTGGCTACGACTGGGAAATTGAGATGGGTTGCCTGCAGTCGCAGAGCCAATTCGATACGGTCAAGACCATGGTCGACGAAGCTATCGAGGCCGGCGCCACTGTGCTTGCCGGTGGTCGTCCGCGTCCGGATTTGGGGCCGCTGTTCTACGAACCGACCGTGCTTACCGACGTCCCGGAGGACGTTGCTCTGTTGACCGAAGAGGTATTCGGTCCGGTGGTTGTCCTGCACCGCGTCGCCGATGTTCACGAGGGCATTGCCAAGGCCAACGATTCCCGCTACGGCCTCAACGCGTCGCTGTGGACCTCGCCGAAGCGAGCAAAGGAATTGGCGCCACAGATTGAGGCTGGCTCCGTCAATGTCAACGATGGTTTTGCAGCATCCTTTGCATCCGTCGATGCCCCGATGGGTGGTTTCAAGGAATCGGGTGTGGGCCGTCGTCAAGCGGAGGACGGTTTGCTGAAGTACACCGACGCGCAGACCGTGACTGTTCAGCGCATTACCCCGGTGTCCATGCCGGCACTGCCGCGTGAGACATACGCGAAGGTGTTTAACGGCGTGCTGCAGCTGGGTAAGAAGCTGCGGATTCTGCCATAGGAAAAAGCCAGGTCAGAAAACTCTCTGACCTGGCCTTTTGGTGCCCCCAGTGGGACTCGAACCCACACTGAAAGGGTGTTAAAGGGCGATAATGTTGGTTCCTGTCATTGACCGAGATTCCTATTATTGCAGCTCAACAATCTAGTTATCCCGTCTAGTTTCGCCCATATTCATTAATTCCGGTTATTATTTGGACACTTTTTGGACAGTTCCTGCCGTGTTACACTTCCTCGTCCGCGCCTGGAATCAACTGGTCTGCGAATGCTGCAACGTCCACCGCGTCACGTGCGATATAGAACTTCTCGGTAATCGAGCTGTCGGCATGACCCATTGCAACAGCAAGAGACCACGGGTCAAGGTTGCCTTTGCCGACGCTGCTAAACGTCCTCCGAAGCGTGTGGATTGTGACGTTCTTCCACCTCTCCCCGCGTGCCGTCCGAAAATCTTCGTTAAAGTTGTTCTCCCACCTGTACGTTCCCGTAGCCGACGGAAACACCATCGGAAGATAATCGCCGTGACGCTCCCTATTTCTTCGAATAATCTCCATTGCTTTCGGCGCTAGCGAAATTGAGCGCGTGGCCGCGTCGGTCTTTCCGTGCTCCTGGCGAATGTTCCCGGTCGCCTTCGAGTAACTAATCGTTGCGTTCAGAGTGAGGACTGGAGGGTCTTTTTCCTCGTCAATGTCGCTGAAGTTGAGCGCTAACAGCTCCCCTGCTCTAAATCCTGTGAGCAGCGCTAGGACGCACACGTCGTAAACGTATTCGTACTTACTCTTCTTTAGATCCTCTAGGAACTCGATTACTTCATCGGGTGTGAGTCGGTTTGCTTCCTTCTTCGTTGCCTTTAGTGGTCTGACGTTTTTCATTGGGTTATGGCCGATGAGCCGGTATCGAGCAGCGAGCCCGAACGCTCCGTTGAGGACTGTTCTGCACTGTTGGACGTTGCGACGCTTATGCGAGTGTAGCCACTGATCCATGACGAGCGGGGTAATCTCGTTGAGCCTTAGTGCTCCGAGGGTGGGCTTTAAATGTTTTTCGATTACGTCGGTGTATCTATCGACGGATTGCGGTCGTGTGCCGTCGGTCTTTTTGACGGCTAGGTATTCGTCGAGCAGTTGAGAGAATGTGCTTGTCGAGGATAATTCCGAGTGGTCGGTGTGTTCTTCGAGGCGTTGTGCGCATCGTTGCTTCAGTGCGGTTTTGGCTTTGTTCTCTGACTTTCCTCGTGCTCGTACTCTGACGGTTTCGCCTGTGGTGAGTCGTAGTCTCGTGTCCGCTTCCCAGCGGGTTGGTTTTCCGTCTTCGCCAGTTGTGACTGGATTTATGTTTATCTCGCCCCAGGTTCCTGGGGTGAGTGCTGGTCGGCCTCGTGCCATTGTGGTGGTTCCTTTTCGACACTTTCGACACGGCTGTCGAAAGTTGTTTTTACGTGTTGACCTGCGTTTTCTACACTTTCGACACTTTCGAAAGAGGCATGCGAGAAGGACTATTGACTCGCCTCATCTATTGAACAAATAATTTTTCATCTGAGATTTTTCGCATAGTGCTTTGATTGGCCTGGCCTACTACGAGACCCTTATTAATTTTGGGAACGGAACGATCCAATTTCTGGGAAGTTGCCTTCCTCCCACCATGGATTAATTCCATCAGCCCCTTTACTCATTCTGATCTCAGTTTCGAGTCCGGCGTCGTTTCGAAGCTGGATAGCGTCCCTTACGACTTGTGCGTGCGACTTAAGGAATGCCCACAAGTCTCTGGTCGCTTCCGCGTTTATCACCTCTGGGTCACTCGCAGTTGCCAGCGTTTCAATCGCTTCTCCGAGGAAGTCTGGCACGCCTTGTGCCTCGTTGAGTAAATCTTTCACTGCTTCTCGGCAGTTACTCATATACGTGTGAACATCTGACAGCGCTGGGTTAATCGGTTCGGATACAAGTCTTTCAACCGGCACTTGGAAGACCCTTGCAAAGGCAACGGCTTCAAGGACTTTCGGCTGCTGTTCACCATTTTCGATTCTGCGCAAAGTCGTTGGGTGCATCTCGACTCCAGCCATTCTGTCGAGTCTTTCTATTAGTTCCTGCCTAGACATTCCCGCGGACTTTCGGAGAGTTCCTACGTTTTGGGACACGAAATCTTGGATTGGTGTCCATCCACTTTCGGTACTAATTGCCATGACCTACACCTTTCCGGAATTGTCCATGTCGTGTTGACCATAGCGGACAATCCGACTATAGTCGTTTTTAGATGTTCACAGCGGACAACACGTAGCGTGTTTATTTTGTTCGCCCTGTGTGCATTATTCTATCCAGACCACCCCAATAAGGAGTAATTGTGAAGCTCTCCTTCAACCCCTCCGAAGTAGCACCACTGCTAGGAGTCTCCCGGTCTTCGGTCTACGAAGCGATCCGAAACGACACTTTTCCGACGCAAGTAATCAAGGTTGGTGGCCGCTACGTAATTCCAGCAAAGCCTCTTCTTGACCTACTTGGCATCGACGAACTACCGGCAGAGCCAACCGCCGCTTAACCCAAAGCGCAGACCGAAAGGAAAAACAGTGACCAATTTCCACAACGCCTTTATCGTCTTAACCGCCACCGAAACACTTCCACTCATTCAGGAGCACATGCCAGACCGCTCACCAGAAGGCGCTCCGTGGGAATTCGAGGTTAAGGAGATCCTCGCCGAGCGCATCGAGCCTGCATTTCGACGAGTACTCACCGACTACATCGACGTCGTTAAGGGCGAAAACTACGAGTTTGCCCCCAATATCGACAAGGAAGAAATGCTCGACGGCATGATTGCCCACTTCGGCAAGGACACGCTTCTCACACTCATCGCAAAGGACTCCTTCACCGCTGCCATGAAGTACCTGGCAGGGCAGAGTGAGAAGGCGGTCATGGGAATGATCGCCAATCTGAAATAAGAAAAGCGCCTTATCGCGAAGAAGTAAGACGCTTTTCCGAACCCAAAAGCACTAAGAAAGGAGATCAACAGTGCAATACCATTCTAACACCAATATCGAACATAATTCCGATACACGCACTGCCACTCAATCGAAAAGGCCACGTCGCCGCGCCGCTCACCTCATCGAGCACGAAACCAAAGAAGGCCTCCAGGCTAAGTGCGGCCACTTTATCCACAAGCAGCACATCGTCCGAGTCGGCAATCCATCCGAACACTCCGAGTACTACCCATGCAAGACCTGCTACACGCTCGACGCCGCCGAAAAGGAACTAGAGCAGGACACCGCCCTTCTCCTGCTCTCCAGCATTCACTCGCTCACAAACAAGGAGAAGTAAGCCCATGACTCCAATCACCTGCGACCTGCTTCTCGACCAGGCCGACGAAGAGCTCGTCTTCGACATAACCGACCTTCTAAGCCGCCTAGATTGCAGCGATTCTACAGACCACCGCCCTATCAAGGCAGCAGCCTAAATCGTTGGTGTGACAAAACTCCGTGACGAAACATCACGATATCCCGGAACGGTTCATTTGACGAAGTTCGATTCTTCGACCGGGAACAAGGGATTTGTCTCCCCTCCGGATCCCTTTTTTGCAACCTGCTGGCTCCATGTTTTAGGAGGAATGGTGAGTTCACACTCACAGAAGATTAGTTACCGAGGTACGCAGTTCCTCGCAGCAATTCTTGACCTTACGCCCGGCCTTCGCCAAAAGACGCTGGAAAGCGTAGAGGCATCAGACTTCACAACAGAGCCTTACCGCTTGATCTACAAAACGATGCTGGAGATTCCCGGCCTCGGCACTATCTCTGGACGTGAGGCAATGGGGCTTGCTCTTTATGACCAGGCCGTCGCCAATGGTTCCTTAAATGGGGAATTCGGCTTCAGCGTCCAGCAGGCTCTTCTGGATATTGCGACCAATCAATCCACCGGAGACATGGCACTGCCTCTTGCCAAGGCTCTCCGTGAAGACCGCTTCCGCAATGAAACCTGCGCAATCTTCTCCCGCCTTGCCAAGGAGACGAAGACCGCACCGCTGGAGACTATTCAGGCGTCACTCAAAGAGGTTTACCAGCCGGAAATTGACCTGTTTCTCCGCATCGAGCAGCCACACCGCCGCCTAAAGGAGGCGGCCTAACAATGACCGCAAAGTCCATCAGTGAACATCTCGACAATCTTGCAGATTGGTTCGCCAAATACATGGTGTTCCCCAACAAGCATGTAGCACCAATGCTCGCACTCTGGACAGCGCATACCTACCTTGCCGAGCAGTTCTACACAACTCCTCGACTGGTGGCCAGTAGTCCAGCACCACAATCAGGGAAAACTCGGCTCATTGAGCTGCTTGAGTTGGTGGCATACCGGCCATGTATGAGTGCAAACATGACTCCCGCCGCACTCTTCCGAATGATCTCATCACAATCCGGAGAAGGAGGAACTCCCCCGACAGTCATTCTCGACGAGGTAGACACCATCTTCGGTGCTCAAGCGACCAGCAGCTCGGAAGAATTACGCGGCCTACTCAACGCTGGCTACAAGCGTGGCGCCCGCGTCTACCGATGCACCGGAGAAGGCTCAAACATGTCTGTGGCGCCATTCGAGTGTTATGCGCCGGTAGCACTCGCTGGTATCGCAGGAAACCTGCCAGACACCATCGCTACCCGCTCAATCATTGTCAATCTCAAGCGTCGACGAAAAGGCGAAAAGATTGCATCTTATCGCGAGCGCACAGCCATGTCCGAGATCAAGGACACCAAAACTGCTATCGCCGAATGGTGCAATGCAAACCGAAAGAACATCGGCATTCCAACAATGCCCGAAGGAGTCGAAGACCGCCCAGCCGAAACCTGGGAACCACTTCTCGCAATCGCAGACATGGCTGAAGGCCACTGGCCAGAGACTGCCCGAAATGCGTGCAAGCATTTTGTATTTGACACAAAGCTAGAACGGCCGACTCTTGAAATTCAGCTTCTCGAAGATGTGCGCGAAGTATTTGTGCAACACGAAGTGAAGCAAATGCCTACCGCCGAATTGGTGATGAAGCTCCGAAGCCTCGACTCAGCACCATGGAGCACTATCGGCAAAGACGGGCTAACCGCCTACAGTCTGTCTCGCTTCCTCTCTCAGTTCGACGTGAAGCCAGTCCAGTACAAGGACAGCACCAAGCAGAAGAAGCGCGGTTACATTTTCGGAGCAACGAGTAAGCAAGCCGGTTTGGAGGACGCCTTCGACCGCTACCTCCCCGCCCTATCCGGGAAGTCCGGTACCTCCGGTACTTCCGGTACCTCGCAGGTCAAGGCGGGTGAAAACGGTACCGCATTGGCAAGCAGTACCGGTACCGACTCCGGTACCAAAACATCAAAACCTCAGCAGGAAGAGCCGACCTTGGACTTCACGGTACCGGCCTAGAAGCACATCAGTACCGGTACCAAACCGGTATCCGGTACTAATTCCACCCCTCTGACCTGCACGGTACCGGATGTACCACTTGTACCGGACTTCCCAGAAGGCATGGGAGAGGGGAGCCAAAACACCGTCATTTCTCACTAAAGGAAACTGCCATGCGGAAATACATCAAATGCCGGTCTGTCGACCGAAGGAAGAAGTTCAGCATCGTCCTTAAACCAGACGAGGACGGCACTGGAATGTGGTTCCTCGGAATGCCAGGGTTCGCCGTCCTGCTCACTGAAGAACAAATGGTTCAACTCGGAAACTCCATCGCTGACTTGCTGGAGTCAACCGAGTGAAGAAACCACCATTCCCAAAAACCAGGAGCCTACCCAAAAACCTCTACCCAATCCGAGACGCCTCACTGACAGGAGCCTCATGCGCAGGACACTCACCACTCTTCGACGCCGACATTCAAGGCGAAACCAAGCAGCAGCGCGAAGCCCGCCACCACCAAGCCCGCACCATATGCAGACATTGCCCAGTGCTCACACAATGCACCGCCGTCGCCGGCCGGCTCCCCCAGGATCATCGACAAGGCCTGTGGGCAGGGATTCTGCTCGACAACACCAAATAATTCATAGAAAGGAAGTCACCAATGACCAACTTTGACACCCCAGCAGTAGGACGCGCGAGGCAACAGCTCGAAGCAATCCGGATGCTAAAGGCAGCAGCATCAACCAAGACGAACAAGTACGTCATCATGACACCGTTCCAGGCTGGAGCAGTCACTCTAGGGACTCTCGTCGCCATCAACGACATGACCATGAAGACGCTCTTCACCGAAGACCAGCACCACGCAATTCTGGACGCATGGGCTGACCGGATCCGCACCGAACTCGAGGCAGCAGAATGAAGCAGCTCCCACAACCGGACCCGCGCGGGTGGCTGGCCTTCACCGGCTTAGATAAAAAGCAACAAGCAGCTGAAGATGCCACACAGTACGCAGACCATGAGAACTACTGGCACAACCAAGGAGGATTCAGCTACCAGTACAGCCAGCAAGACGGCTGCGAGTTGCGGGTGCTCGAACGAGATGCCACTGCCACGGAGCGCGAGCTTCTCACCAGTCTTGGTCACCACGTTCCGGAAGAACTAACAACCAGTGTGCACATGCGCGCTCATGGCGTGCGATTCCGTTTCTGGCCACAACTCGAAGAACAACAAGAAGGAGACTAATCATGTCCGACACTGAACAGACCACCACCGACGTCGACCCCACCCCAGTAGTCGAAGGCACCACGGAGAGCAACGCCCAGCAGGACAAGGTGAAGCACGCGCGTAACGAAGCCGCCAAGTACCGCACCAAGCTCCGTGATACTGAAGCAGAACGCGACGCTCTTGCCGCCAAGTACGAGCTGCTAGCAAAAACCGTGATTGCCGACACAGCACAGAAGAACTATCGCGTTACCCGCGAAGCCCTCTTTGACGCAGGAGCCGAGTGGCAAGACCTCATCGACGACGAAGGCAAGGTCAACCTCGAAGCCTTAGACCAAGCCGCACAGGTTGCAATCCAACGCTACGGCAAACCACAGCCGAAGCCGGAAGCACCCAACCAAGGACGCGGAACTTCAGGCGTAGACGCTACACCAAACTGGGCTGAAGCACTCCGCCGATAATCCCCTCCCCCTATTCAGAAACCCCGCCCCACCTGCTAAGATTAGTAGACGTAGGGCGGGGTTATCCGTTGGCCAGGCGCCACTTACCCACGCCCCAGCATCACGCCCCAGGCAGGGCACCCCCACAGCATCGCGCAGGCCGCGACCAAGGGGAAAAAACAGTAACGTTTCAACACCTGCCTAGGAGGGCAGACACATGCTTAACACCACCAATTCCGTGCCGGTACTCACCCCGGAACAGGTACAGCAACTACTCGTCAAACCAGTCATTGACCAGTCGATTGCCGCACAGGTTTCCACTGTCGTTATCACCAGCTCTAAGACCACTCGGTTCCCAATGCTCACCAAGGATCCAGTTGCAGCGTGGACGGCCGAAGGCGCCGAGATCACGCCGAGCGATCCAGAATTCGCAGAGCTCGAAGTCACACCAACAAAGGTCGCTGGACTCGTAATCGCAACGAATGAAATGATGCGTGACTCGAGCGCCGAAGCAGTCAATCAGATTGGTGAAGGACTCGTTCGAGATATCACACGCGCAATCGACGCTGCATTCTTTGGAGCACTCGACGCACCAGCGCCGCAAGGACTCAACACGATTGAAGCGACGGAAATCAACGGAAACACTGCAAACCTTGATTGGGCTGAAGAAGCCATTGCAGCAGCAGCCAACAACGGTGCAACTGTAACCGGCTTCGTCGCTAACCCGGCTGATATCCTCACCCTGGCAAAGCTGAAGGAGTCCAAGGACTCCAACCGTGGACTCCTTGAACCGAACCCAACTGTCCCCACCGGCCGACTCGTAGCCGGGGTGCCACTGCACTCCACCACCGCAGTACCCCAGGGCACCGTCTGGGCAATCCCCAACGCCTTCAGCAATGTTGTCGTGCGTGAATCTGCAACCGTCGTCGCAAGTACCGAGCAGTTCTTCACCAGTGACCGAACTGCCGTGCGTGGCACCATGCGAGTCGGCTTTGGTTTCACTCACCCGACCGGAATTGTGAAGGTCACTCTCACCGCCGCGTAAGCACCCCACCGCAGGGATAAAAGCGCCCCAGTGGTTTAACTGCAACCCCGGCATCACAACGCGGCCACGGCAGGCCTACGCCGCTGTTTCGCAGCGCTACGAATATCTGGACGAGCAGTTAACCCCTGGGGGCTATCCCCCACCCAACGAGCCGCCGAAGCCCCCGAAGGCGTAGGCGTTAGGGCTGTGTACGAGACTGGGGTTCGAGCCACGAGGTGGCTCTACTTCGTGTTGTAGCAGCGTGTGGCGTGTTTTTAGCGAGTCTTTGAAGTGTGTGTGCCCTACAGTTTTGGGTCGCTTAAAACGCTATACAGCGCATAAGTCGTAACACTGGCCTTCGCGTGTTTAGGCCGGTGATTTCTAATTGGAGGTGATTAATTTGGGTGGCCGTGGACGTCCTCCGAAGCCTGCAAACATGAGAGCTCGGGGTAATCGTGATCCATTCCCAACACGTGTGATTGAGTCCGCTCCGGTTCCCCAGCCACCTTTGCCGGAGGCTATGCCGGATGGTCGCCCGTGGCCGCAGATTACGCGGGCGTGGTGGCGCATGTGGGGTAAGGACCCGTTGGCGGCTGATTTCCGCGCGACGGACTGGGCGGAGCTCCGGGATACCGCGGCTATCCACGGTGCTTATTGGTCTGGTGACTTCAAGTTGGCTGGAGAGCTTAGGCTTCGTACTGCCAAGTTTGGTGCGACGGCTGAAGATAGGGCTCGTCTTCGTATCCAGTACGCGGCTGCTGATAAAGCGGATGAGAAGCGGGAGCGTGCTCGTCATGGTGCTGATAGTCGCTATGTGGGGTTGCGCGCCGTGGATCCAGCGGATTAGCTGTTGGCGCTGTTCAGGCCGGTGCGCTAGGACGCTCTGTAAGCGGTTGAAGGGTGCTATAGTACGTGCGCCCCGCGTTTAACCGCTTAGAATCGATTTGCGAACAGGGGTATTGCAGGCCACCGAGCCTAAGCCCCACGCAAGCGCACCAACTCCGGTCATGATGACCGTGCAGGTACTCATTTTTGAGTTCGTCGAGGTCTGCTTGTGGCAGCGCGGTCGCGCGGGGTGACGGCTCCGGTTCAGGTTCCGGTTCTCGCTTAGGTTGCGTAGCCGGACGAACACGGCCATCAGCACTCACTCGTGTCTCCGACTGCGCAATTTGCGCAGTCGATTCCAGCTCCCGGCGCACACTGCCAACAGTGTTGTCGCTCGTTCCGGTGCGTCGTGCGTGCTCACGGTTAGATAGGCCGGGGTCTGCCTTCAACGACTCCGCAATCAACGCGCGGGCATGGTGGCCATAGTTGTACTCACTTTGCGCGAAAGTAACCGTAACGATGAACGTAATGGTTATGGGGTGGCGATTCACCACCGAATCGAAGCAGCGTTACACTTCGCCACTTGTCTAGTGATTCCGATTATTATTTGGACACTTTTTGGACACTTTTACGTGAAAACGAGAAAAAAGCCAGGTCAGAAAACTCTCTGACCTGGCCTTTTGGTGCCCCCAGTGGGACTCGAACCCACACTGAAAGGATTTTAAGTCCTCTGCCTCTGCCAATTGGGCTATAGGGGCCCCTAGGAAAGATTAATGGGGCACGTGCGTATCTACCAAACTTGCTACTATGCCGTCGAGAATATCCTTCTCGCTGATGTAGAAAGATTGCTGGTCAGCGGGCATGGCACCTGGGAGCGACTGGAAAAGATCCATTAGCCCCTCGACGATGATGGCCCCGCCGGCAAACACATCGGCACGCCCTGGATGCATCACCGGGTTGGCAGCCAGCGATTCCACATCGGACTCCACCACAGAGGCCGTCAGCGCGCGGAGTGCGGCAAAGCGCAGCTGCGACAGGTGAATGGCCGCAGGATCATAGGTTTCCAGCCCCTGCGCCAGCGCCGAGAGCGTGGTAAAGGTGCCAGCGCACCCCACAATAGTGCGCGCGGTGTGTACCGGCACCTGGGTGGCAATCTCCTCGGTCAGCTGCGCCACATAGTCGTGGGCCTGCGCCACTTCCTCATCAGTCGGCGGTGAGGTGTGCAGGAAGCGCTCGGTAAGGCGAACGCTGCCCATCGCAACGGAGTCAGAGCCGGCCACCGTGCCGTCGTGATCGCCCACGATGACCTCGGTGGAGCCGCCGCCCACATCAATCACGCAGAATGGCCCCAACTCCGGGTCCAAGTCATCGACTGCCCCGCGGAAGGACAGCGCGGCTTCCTCATCACCGGAGATGACCTCGGCCTCGGCACCCCACGGAGCGAGAATCTCGCGGGTCATGGCGAAAAAGTCCTCGCGGTTCGACGCATCACGCGTGGCCGAAGTTGCGACCATCCGCACAGCCTTGACCTGCTCCGCCTGCATCAGTTCGGCGTATTTGGTCAGTGCGACGCGGACTCGCTCGAGTGCCTCCGGTGCCAGCTGACCGGTGGCATCAACGCCTTGGCCCAACCGCACAATTTCCATCAGACGGTGAAGTTCGGTGATTTCCAGGACTCCGTCGACAAGCTCAACTCGGCTAATGAGCAGGCGAATTGAGTTGGTACCGCAGTCTACCGCTGCCAGTGTGGTCATTTACCCCTCCGCCCCTGGATACTCGATGCCAAGGTCTTCAATCGTCGGCCAATCAGCCGGAATTGCGGTGCCGCGCAGCCTTTCATTTTCCGCTGCTAGCGCCACTGACTCTGTACCCAGGCGGAAGTGCTCCGGCCCCTTCGCCAGCGCATATGCAATCAGAACATGCAGGCACTTCACACGGGTCGGCATACCGCCGCCGGAGAAGTCCGTCCCTAAGTCCTCCATCGCATTGCGCTCTGCCAGGAATGCCTCGTGTGCACGCAAGTAATCGGCTGCGAGCTCCTCATCGTTTTCCAGGCGCGCAGTCATATCCTTCATGACTCCGGTGGTCTCCAACCGTGAGGCCTCCGCCGTCAGGCGCGGATCAGTCAGGTAAAAGAGGGTGGGAAACGGAGTGCCATCATCCAGGCGCGGCTTCGTCTTGACCACACCGGGTGTCCCATCCGGGCTGCGGTACGAAATCTCCACCACACCCCGCGGCTCACGTCCCAGCTGCTCCGCTACAACTTCCAGATCTGCGGTGTCAACAGACATTCGCCACACTCCCCTTTCCACACTTCACTGACACATAATCTCACAGCCGCCCAACACGCGCGTCATTACGCTTTACGACGGACACCTCAACTGCGCACGCCACGTCCACCGAAGAAGAGGTGTTTGAGGCAGTGCGAAGGTGGTTTATGACTCCGGAACCGTCGGCAAGTTCTCTGGCCTGGTGGCTTGGTCGCGCGCCGGATTCGGTCGAGTCGACTCAGGCTCAGGCGGAATGGAAATCGAATCCCATAAGGTTTCGTACCACTTCTTCGCCTGATGCTCCGGGATCGCCTCCGGCTCGGTTACCGGCTGCTCCCCCACTGCTGGGTCGAGAATTCTAAATGGTGTCTCGCCCGGTTCAATCAGGCCGAGGCGCAGGCGTGCCTGCTCCTTGATGTAGGCCGGATTGGAGTAGAGCTCCTTTTCATCTTCCAACTGGGAAATACGCCGCTCCATGCGGGCGATATTGTCCCGAGTCTCAGCAACATCCGCCTGCTGCTGCGCGAATGTGCGCAACGGAATGGCCAGCGTTGCCACCAAAAAGAGCACCAGCAGCCCGATTCCGATTTTCTGCGCTGTGCTCAGCGAGCGCATTCCCGATGCAATTGCCGACGCCGAACGCCCGCGCCCCTGCGTGGGACGCGTTTTTGTTCCGCGACGAGATTGCTCCGATGCACTCATGTCCCACACTCTACCCGACGCCTGGACAATAAAATAACGAAAAACCCGCTCGAACCAATCAGTCGGTTCGAGCGGGTCAGTGCTGTCAGTTATGCCTCAGCGACATCAGTTGCACTTACTTAAGACGTGGGAATGCGCTGCGACCAGCGTAAACTGCAGCGTCACCCAGGTACTCCTCGATGCGCAGCAGCTGGTTGTACTTAGCAACGCGCTCGGAGCGAGCCGGAGCACCGGTCTTGATCTGGCCACAGTTCAGGCCGACAGCCAGGTCAGCGATAGTGGTGTCCTCGGTCTCACCGGAGCGGTGGGACATCATCGTCTTGTAGCCAGCGTTGTGGGCCATTGCGACGGCCTCGAAGGTCTCGGACAGAGTACCAATCTGGTTGACCTTGACCAGCAGAGCGTTAGCGGCCTTCTTCTCAATGCCCTCAGCCAGACGCTTCGGGTTGGTGACGAAGAAGTCGTCGCCGACGATCTGAACCTTGTCGCCGAGCTGAGCGGTCAGGGTGGTGTAGCCCTCCCAGTCATCTTCCTGCAGCGGATCCTCGATGGAGACGATGGCGTAGTTCTCAACCAGGTCAGCGTAGACAGCTGCCATCTCCTCAGCGGTGTGCTCGCCGCCTTCGAAGTGGTACTTGCCATCCTTGAAGAACTCAGAAGAAGCAACGTCGAGAGCCAGTGCAACATCGTCGCCCAGCTTGTAGCCCGCAGCCTCAATTGCCTCAACAATCAGGTCAAGAGCAGCCTTGGTGGAGTCAACCGACGGAGCGAAGCCGCCCTCATCGCCGAGACCGGTGGACAGGCCCTTGTCCTTAATGACCTTCTTCAGTGCGTGGTAGACCTCAGCACCGACGCGCAGTGCTTCCTTGAAGGTCGGGGCACCAATCGGAGCAATCATGAACTCCTGGACATCAACGCCGGAGTCAGCGTGTGCGCCACCGTTGAGGATGTTCATCATCGGAACCGGCAGAACGTGACCGTTCGGGCCACCGACGTAGCGGAACAGATCCAGGCCAGCGGACTCGGCGGCAGCCTTGGCAACAGCCATGGAAACACCCAGGATTGCGTTAGCACCCAGGCGGGACTTGTTGTCGGTGCCGTCCAGCTCAATCATGGTTTTGTCAACCAGACGCTGGTCCTCAGCCTCTAGGCCAATAATTGCGTCCTCAATCTCCTCGAGCACGGCGCGGACAGCCTTCTCGACGCCCTTGCCCAGGTAACGGTCTCCGCCGTCGCGGAGCTCGTGTGCCTCATGAACGCCGGTGGAGGCACCGGACGGAACCGCAGCGCGGCCCACAGCGCCGTCTTCCAGCAGCACCTCAACCTCAACAGTCGGGTTACCGCGGGAGTCCAGAATTTCGCGTGCGTTCAACTCGATGATTGCAGCCATAGGTCACCTTTCCGCCGGAACCGTTCCGGCACTTGCCTTCAATTGTGGCACGGTTTGGCAACCTTCGCCGTAAATGGAATTCTGCCTAGGCGGGCTGGTTCAGCGCATAGTTGGCCGCAGCATCGCGAACATCGCGAAGATACTGCTCAGACTGGTTATAAGAGCGAATTGCGTCTGCCCACCCTTCCGGGGTGGCAAGGTCACGACCACCACTGCAGAGCATCCGTGCGGCCGTCGCTGTGGCGTCGTCAATGTGGTTTGGATCCGCAACGCCGTCACCGGAAGCATCCGTCGCAAAGCGTTTCCACGTCTCTGGAATAAACTGCATCGGCCCCACGGCGCGGTCATAACGAGTGTCGCCGTCGAGTTTGCCGTTATCGGTATCCGGTACCTCGGCAAACGCGCCGGTGCCGTCGAGCGGCGGGCCGATAATCGGCGGGCGCACTACCCCATCGGGACCAATTTGCGCGGGCTTGAGCCAATTGCCGGAGTACGTGCCGTGCCGAGTTTCAACCTGCCCCAGGCCAGCGAGCGTATTCCACGACAGGTGGCACTCCGGGGATTCCTCGGCGGCCAGCACATAGGCATTGCCATAGGCTCGCACTGCGTCTTCCGAAATCCCGGTCTCCGGCGCAATCTTCTGCGCCCACTGCCGCAGCTGGTCGGACGTGCGCCCGGGCGCGTGGATATCAATCATCGGTGGCGCTTCCGCAGCAGCCGGCGGCACGTTATCGGGAATCGGCTTCTTCGTAATCGACGGCATAACCGGGCCGGTGAACATACTGAGCGCCCCAACCGTGCCGATAATTATGAGCACCGCCAGCGTGGTCACACCGAGGCAACCGCAGCCTCGATTGGACTTCTTTTTCCCCTTACTGCGGCCACGCGAATTCGCCCCGCGGGGTACGGGGTGCGCGTATTCGTCGAACTGGGAATTAGAAGGCATGAAGAATTACTCTACGGGCAAAGCCCTGGAATCAATTCAATCTCGAGGACAGCGAGTGTTTTACGACTCTTCGCTTGCCGACGGTTCTTGCGTCTGGGCCAGCTCTGCCAGGAATGCCCGGGCGGCCTTGCGGGTGCGCTCCTCCGCCCCGGAGTCGGTCTCCAACCCTGGCGTTGGCACCAAGATTTCCACTGGAATGTCCGTATCCGCCATGCCGAGCGCACGAGCACGGCGAATAGCTTCCTCCGCCAGCGTCAGAGCAGGCAGCTGAGTAGCCGGCATCGAGCGCGGACGACCGCGGCCGTAGCTCCACAGACGTTCCTGCTCTTCCTCGGAGACCATCTGGCCTTCCTCGACAGAGCCGTCAAAAAGGTACGGCTGACGGGCACGCATCTTCAAAATGAAGTCGGTGGCCACGTCGTCGAAGTCGAAGTCCTCGGCGATTTCCGCATGGAAGAGAATCTGTAGCAGCAGGTCTGCCAGCTCACTGCGGATGTCACCGCCCTCATTGACGGCATCGACGAACTCGTAGGTTTCCTCAATGAGGTACGGCAGCAGGCTCTGGTGAGTCTGGCGCGCTTCCCACTGCCCGGTGCGACGTGCCTTAGCCATGATGTCAATAGCTTCTTCGACATGTGGCAGGCGGGATTGGACCGCCATCGGCGCAGGCGCAGGGACAGTTTCTGGTTCCGGGTCGGGTTCCGGCTGCGGTTCGGGATCCGGAGCCCCTTCAAGCTCGACAGAGTAGACCTTCTCACCCGCATCAAGGCGGTCGAGCACCTCGTCATTGTCCATATCGGTGGTAACCAGAATCTCAGCCTGCGAGACCGAGTGGCCACCGGCATCGGCGATGGCCCAGCGCACACGGATGGGGACTTCCTCGGTGTAGCTGACTTCACCTGTCAGCAGGCTAGCGGCTTCCAGCGGAATGGCCGTTGGAAAGCGGCTATCGAGCTTGATGATAGTCATACGTTTTCTAGTCCTTTCCCATGTGCGAGATGTCCATGCGAGGAATTCCCGCCATCGATGTCAAGAAATCTGCGACCCACTGCACCAATGCGATATCGCGAACAGGTTTTGCCCGCAATCCTCGTCCTTCCTTCGGCATGCCGACGGACACCGTGCGTGTTGCCGCACGATACGTCGCCTGTGGGTACAGGCGCTTGAGGCGCACTTGCTTGGAGTCAGCAAGCTCCATAGGGGTTATTCTAATGTGCGCACCCATAGCTTGAACTTCATGCACGCCGAATTCACGGCAAATAATTCGAAGACGTGAAATAACTGCCAGTCTTTCCACCTCAATGGGTGGGGTTCCGTAGCGGTCTACGAGCTCTTCAAGCACCACATCGATATCGTCCAGCGCAGTAGCGGCAGCAAATTTGCGGTACGCCTCCAGCCGCAGGCGTTCCGACGACACATAATCAGCCGGAATATTCGCATCCACCGGAAGGTCAATTCGAACTTCCTTCGGCTCATTATCGGAGGCATCCGGAGTTTCACCGTCAGCCACCGCCTTCAGCGCGGCAACGGCCTCACCGACAAGGCGGACGTACATGTCGAAACCGACACCGGCGATATGTCCTGACTGCTCCGCTCCGAGAATACTGCCGGCACCACGCATTTCCAGATCCTTCATAGCCACGGCCATACCGGCGCCCAAATCATTGTTCTGGGCAATCGTTGCCAGACGGTCATACGAGGTCTCCGTCAGCGTCTGATTTTCCGGGTAGAGGAAGTAGGCGTATGCGCGCTCGCGGGAACGCCCCACACGTCCGCGCAGCTGGTGGAGCTGCGAAAGACCCATGTGGTGGGCATTTTCCACAATCAGCGTATTGGCATTGGCAATGTCCAGGCCGGTCTCCACGATGGTGGTACACACCAGGACGTCGTACTCGCGCTGCCAAAAGCCATCGACCGTGCGCTCCAGCTGGTCTTCCCCCATCTGGCCGTGTGCGACCACCACCCGCGCCTCGGGCACCAAGTTGCGGATATGCTGTGCCACCTTGTCAATGGTTGCGACCTTATTGTGCAGGTAGAACACCTGGCCGTCGCGAAGCAGCTCACGCCGAATCGCAGCGGCAATCTGCTTATCGGACTGCTCGCCGACGTAGGTCAGCACCGGATGGCGATCCTGCGGCGGGGTGAGAATCTGGCTCATCTCGCGGATGCCGGCAATCGACATCTCGAGTGTGCGCGGAATTGGCGTGGCCGACATGGTAAGCACGTCGACGTGATGGCGCAGCGCCTTAATGTGTTCCTTGTGCTCGACGCCGAAGCGCTGCTCCTCGTCGACGATGACCAGGCCGAGTTCCTTCCACTGCACGCCGGTCTGCAGCAGGCGGTGCGTACCGATGACAATGTCGACATCGCCGGACTTCAACCCTTCGAGAACCTGCTTGGATTCCTTCGGCGAGGTAAAGCGCGACAGGCCGCGGATGGTGACCGGGAAGCCCTCCATACGCTGGGTAAATGTGGCCAAGTGCTGCTGCGCCAAAAGCGTGGTCGGCACCAGCACCGCCACCTGGCGACCATCCTGGACGGCCTTGAACGCCGCACGCAGCGCCACTTCGGTCTTGCCATAGCCGACATCGCCAATGAGCACGCGGTCCATCGGCACCGGCTTTTCCATGTCGGACTTAATCTCTTCAATGGCCTGCAGTTGGTCTTCCGTTTCGACGAAGGGGAAATTGTCCTCCATCTCGTGCTGCCACGGGGTATCCGGCGCGAACGCATGGCCCGGCGCGGCTTGGCGCTCCGCGTAGAGCTTCACCAGCTCCTCGGCGATTTCACGGACAGCACCGCGCGCCTTGCGCTTCGTGGACTTCCAGTCCGAGCCGCCCATCTTCGACAGCGTCGGCTTCTCACCGCCGACATACCGCGACAGCAAATCCAGGCTCTCCATCGGCACAAAGAGCTGGTCAGCCGGGCCACCGCGCTTGCTCGGTGCATACTCCAGCACCACATATTCGCGCCGAGCCTGATCCTCACCAGTGCCAATCGTGCGCTCAGTGAGCTTCACAAACCGACCGATGCCGTGGGTGTCATGCACCACGTAGTCACCGGCTTTCAGCGCCAGCGGGTCAACGCGGTTACGGCGCTTCGCGGGTTTACGCTTTCCCCGCAGCGCGCCCTCAGCGATGCGGTTGCCCGTAATATCCTGCTCCGTAATCAGCGTCAGCGCGCCGCCCGGAATACGCGGAAACATCAGGCCACCATGCAAAACGCCCTGGTAGACGGTGATTCGTCCCGCTTCCGGCTGCTCGGGGCCGGTGGCGATGCGCGTCGCAATTCCCGCCTCGCGGAACTTCTCCGCTTGACGACGAGCCCCCGCGGGCGTGGCCGCCACGTACGCCACGCGCTCGCCTGCGACCGTGGCATCGCGCAGCTGCTTCATCAGGCGACCAATCTCCTTCAAGTCACCGCGCGGTGCGGGAGCCGGCTCAAAGGTCAGTGGCAGCACCTCATCTTCAGTGACCCCGGCCTCCAGCATGCCGGGCGGGGAAATATGCCAGGAGGTGGGCATTGGAATGGAGGCCAAGCTGCGGTACGCACTCGGCTCTAACCCATCGGTGGCAATCGGCGTGGAGCCACCCATCGCCGCCGTTTCCCACGCCGCGGCCATGAATTCCTCGCCAGCGCTAATTAGGTCATCCGCGCGGGAACGAATCCGCTCCGGACCGCACATCAGCACATGGGTTTTCTCCGGCATGACCTCGGTGAGCATCTTCATTGGGTACTGACTAATCAGCGGGATCAGCGATTCCATGCCCTCGACCCACTGGCCGTCGCCGATACGTGTGAGCATCTCCTGGACTTGGCCCGAGCGCGTGGTGGCGAGTTTCTCCGCGGAGGCCTTCACGGCGTCGTCGATAAGCAGTGCGCGACACGGAAAGATGTCGAGCTTGTCGACTTCCACCTCAGCAATCGTGCGCTGGTCGGCGACGGAAAATGCGCGCAGATCGGTGACTTCATCGCCCCAGAGCTCAATGCGCACCGGCAGCTCTTCGGTCGCCGGGAAAACGTCGACAATGCCGCCGCGCACGGCAAACTGACCGCGCCTGCCGACCATATCCACATGTGAATAGCCATGGTGCACCAACCGCTCCACCAAATCCTCACAGTCCTGGTCCAGCTGCACGTGGATCGGAGCGCTGGCTTCATCATCGAGGTCATCGACAATCGGCTGCACCAGGGAGCGCACCCCCGCTATCAGCACGTCGACCTTGCCACGGCGAACGTCGTAAAGCGCTTTACGACGCAGCGCAACGGTGTCCACCGCCGGCGAGAGCTTCTCATGCGGCAGTGTTTCCCAGGACGGGAACATGGTGACTCGGTCGCCGATCATGGACTTGACCTCGGCCGTCAGGTCCTCTGCCTCACGGCCGGTGGCAGTGATAACCAGCACCGGCACCTTCGTCGACATCGCGTAAATGAGATGCGAGCGAACCGAATCAACACCTGTGAGCGCCAGCTCGTCTTCATCGAGGTGGCCGAGCACTCCGACAAACTGCGGATCAGTGGCAACCAGATCAGCGAGCCCCGATAGCGGGTTCGGCAAAATGACAGGCGAGGAAGTTGGCATAGCCCCAATATAACCACTGAGGCGGATTTCACCTCAGCTACTCCTCAGCTACTCCTCAGTGCCAACCTCTGCGGCACGCAGCGGATCGGCTGCGGCACCGGCACCGAACTTCGCACCTTCGGCAGCGGCGGGTTCAGTCACGGGACCGTGCAGCGTCGGATGCCCTTCCATGCCGGCCAAACCGTTCCAGCACAGATTGACGATATGCGCCGCCACTGTTTCCTTATCCGGGCTGCGCTTTTCCAGCCACCAGCGCGCTGTCTGCGAGACCATGCCGACCATGCAATTGCCGTAGAGAACCGACATCGACGGGTCGTAGCCAACGCGCTTGAATGCATCGGCCAGGATGGGGGTAACGGACTCCGTGGCGTTATTCAGCAGCGTCTCATAGCCGCCGGCCACACCGGGGTCGCGGGAAATAATGGAAAAGCCCTCCGGGTTTTCCTCCACATATGTCAGCAGCGCGAGCACCGCCTGTTCAATGCGGTAGCGAGAGCGACCAAGGCTCAAGGCCTCTCGAATGGTGGTCTCCAGAACCTCCATCTCCTGGTCTACCACTGCCTGATACAGCCGTTCCTTGGTGCCAAAGTGCTCATAGACCACTGGCTTAGAGACACCAGCCGCGGCAGCAATCTCCTCCATCGATGCAGCATCAGGGCCCTTGGCGGCAAAGATTCTACGGCTAACCTCAGTTAGCTGTGCTTTGCGCTGCGGACCGGTCATACGTCGTCTCGGGGAATTGGAGGCCATGCTTTTAGATTAGTGGCTAAAGTCTTGCTATCGTATATCGCAGGCGCACAGTGGGTCCGCTGTGCGCCAATCTCCCATGGTGTAATGGCAACACTCCGGTTTTTGGTACCGGCATTCTAGGTTCGAGTCCTGGTGGGAGAGCAAGCGGGGGGCCGGCCCCTTGTTAAGAAGTGACTTTTCGCCCCGCCGTGACCGTGATGCACCCTGACTGAGGAGTAGCAAGTTTCATGCCAAACGGTTCGGCCACCGCTGTGGTCATTCTCGCCGCGGGTCAAGGCACCCGAATGAAATCCGATACGCCGAAAATGCTTCACGCTATCGGCGGACGCACAATGTTGGAGCACGCGCTCTATGCCGCCCAGGGCATTAATCCAGATGAGATTGCCGTTGTCGTTGGCCACCAGCGCGACAAGGTCATTGACGCCATTGGCGCATGGTCCGACAAGGCCGATTTTGCAGGGGATGTCACCATCGCCCACCAGGAAGAGCAAAACGGTACCGGCCACGCGGTGCAGTGCGCACTCGAGCACCCAGCACTGCAGAACTTCGACGGCACCATTTTGGTGACCACCTCCGATGTCCCACTGCTGGACTCCGAGGCCCTGCAGGCACTGCTGGAGGAGCACAACCGCAAGCCACGAGCTGCGGTGACAGTGCTGACCTCTACTGCTGAGAATCCGCACGGCTACGGCCGCATTGTTCGCAATGCTGACGGCGAAGTCCTCCGCATCGTCGAGGAAAAGGATGCCTCTGACGAAGAGCGCGAAATCACCGAGGTCAACTCGGGCGTCTACGCTTTCGATGCGGAGACCTTGGCCAATGCTCTCAAGCAGCTGGACACCAACAATGCCCAGGGCGAGCTCTACCTCACCGATGTCATTGGTATTGCCCGCGAGGCCGACCGCTCCGTTCGCGGTCACCGCCTGGCAGATGCCACCGTGGTCGCCGGTGTCAATGACCGCGTACAGCTGGCCGCTCTCGGCCGCGAACTCAACCGCCGCACCTGTGAGGCTGCAATGCGCGCCGGTGCCACCATTGTGGATCCGGCCACAACCTGGATTGACGTTGAGGTGGAAATCGGTCGCGATGTCACAATCCTGCCGGGCACTCAGCTGCAGGGCAAGACCGTAATTGGCGATGGTGCCACCGTTGGCCCCGATACGACACTGATTAACATGACCGTCGGCAAGCGCGCGAGCGTCGTGCGTACCCACGGCTTCGATTCCGAGATCGGCGAGGACGCCACGGTCGGCCCGTTCACCTACATTCGCCCGGGCACCAAGCTCGGTGTCGGTGGCAAGCTCGGCGGTTTCGTGGAGGCGAAGAACGCCCAGATTGGCAACGGCTCGAAGGTTCCGCACCTGACCTACGTGGGCGACGCCGAGATTGGCGAGCACTCAAATATTGGCGCCTCGAGCGTGTTCGTCAACTACGACGGTGTGAATAAGCACCGCACCGTGGTTGGCTCGCACGTGCGCACCGGTTCCGACACCATGTTCATCGCTCCGGTGACCGTGGGTGATGGCGCGTACTCGGGTGCAGGTACTGTTATTAAGGACGATGTCCCTCCGGGAGCATTGGCGGTCAGTGGTGGTCGTCAGCGCAACATTGAGGGATGGGTCGCGCGTAAGCGCCCCGGCACTGCTGCGGCTGAGGCCGCACAGGCAGCGCAGGACGCTAACAACAACAAGGAAGACCAGGAAGGCTAGACGGCAGATGACCGGCCAGTGGATCGAAAACCAAAAGAACCTCATGCTCTTCTCCGGACGGGCACACCCGGAGTTGGGCGAGGCAGTTGCTAAGGAGCTCGGGGTTGAGCTCACTCCGATGACGGCCCGCGACTTCGCAAACGGCGAAATCTTCGTTCGTTATGAGGAGTCCGTCCGCGGTTCCGATGCCTTCGTGTTGCAGGCGCACCCGGCACCGCTGAACAAGTGGCTCGTTGAGCAGCTGATCATGATTGACGCGCTCAAGCGCGGTTCAGCAAAGCGTATTACCGCCATCCTGCCGTTCTTCCCGTACGCCCGCCAGGACAAGAAGCACCGCGGCCGCGAGCCGATTTCCGCTCGCCTGGTCGCCGACCTGCTCAAGACCGCTGGCGCTGACCGCATCGTCTCCGTGGACCTGCACACCGACCAGATTCAGGGCTTCTTCGACGGTCCGGTCGACCACATGCACGCCATGCCGATTCTGTCGGAGTACATCAAGAAGAATTACTCCCTCGACAACTTGGTCGTGGTCTCCCCTGACGCAGGTCGCGTGAAGGTTTCTGAGAAGTGGGCCAACACTCTCGGGGGCGCTCCGCTGGCCTTCATCCACAAGACCCGCTCTGTCGATGTCGCTAACAAGGTTGTCGCCAACCGCGTGGTCGGCGATGTTTCCGGCAAGACCTGCCTGCTCATCGACGACATGATTGACACCGGCGGCACCATCGCAGGCGCTGTCCAGGTCCTGCGCGAGGCCGGCGCTGCTGACGTCATCATCGCCACCACCCACGGTGTCTTTTCCGACCCAGCTCGCGAGCGCCTGTCCAAGTGCGGTGCACGTGAGGTCATCACCACCGATACCCTGCCGCAGTCCACTGAGGGCTGGGACAACCTGACCGTCCTGCCAATCGCCCCACTGCTGGCTCAGACGATTCACGAGATCTTCGAAAACGGCTCCGTGACGACTCTCTTCGAAGGCCAGGCTTAAGCTTCTTACGCTTGACGACGAAAACCCCGCCGCGACCGACACCTCAATGGTGTTGGTGGTGGCGGGGTTTGGTGTTTGTCCTGCTCCTCCATTACAATTTCTCCGGTAAGTCTCGGCGAGGGCGACCATCACAGTTGGTTGCCGTTATCGACGCGACGCTCGCAGCCCAACTTTTGCGCCCACCGTGGCATGGATGCGGCACGTGCTCGACTCGACGACTCAGTATCGAATCGTTTAGGAGTCCATTTTCATGGCAAAGCCCAACATCATCAAGATTGATGCTCGTAACCGCACCGAGTTTGGCAAGGGTGCCGCTCGCCGTGCCCGTGTTGCTGGCGACATCCCGGTAGTCATCTACGGCGCTGACCTGGAGGCCCCGAAGCACATCCTCGTTGACTCCCTGGATTTCCACGCTGTCATCCGTAACCACGGTGTCAACGCCGTTCTGGACGTCAACCTCGAGGGCGAGTCCCAACTGTCCATGGTTAAGGCTGTCGACCAGAACGCTCTGACCCTGGACATCGACCACGCCGACCTGCTGGCTATTCACCGCGGCGAGAAGGTCGAGGTTGAGGTTCCGGTTGTTCCGACCGGCGAGGTTGCTCCGGGTGCTCTGCTCATGCAGGATGCAGAGACCATTCTGGTCAACGCACCGGTTCTGGCAATTCCGGAAGAAATCGAGGTTTCCGTCGAGGGTGCCGAGGTCGGCACCATGATCCACGCCGGCGACGTTACCCTGCCGGAGGGTCTGGTTCTCACCGACGAAGACGACCTGCTCATCTTCAACATCGTTGCTCCGGAGGAGGAGCCGGCTGGTGACGTCGATGCCGACATCGAGGGCATGGGCGAGGCCGAGACTCCGGACGAGCCGGCTGAGGAGTCCGCTGAGTAATTTCAGCGTTCCCGCTTAGCTAACTGACAAAGGGGATGGACATAGCGTCCATCCCCTTTTTTGGGCTCCACGCTAGCTACCGAGAGTCCAGGAAGCCGAATAACCCCACACCTTATGTCATGATTGAACTCATGAACGCTTCCACCACGCCCCTGCTTGTCGTGGGCCTCGGCAATCCTGGGCCCAAATATGAGCTGACCCGCCATAACGTCGGTCAACTGGTACTGGATGAACTAGCCAGCCGCACGTCTCCGATGCCGTCGTCGTTTAGCGTGCATAAAAAGTCCAACACCGAGATTGTGCAGACGCGGTTTAAGACCTCCGATGGTGGCGAGCGGCAGGTGATTCTGGCTAAGCCGCGCAGCTACATGAACCTCTCTGGCGGGCCGATTGCCGCGCTGGCGAAGTTCTTTAACGTCGCGCCTGCCGACGTCGTCGTGGTCCACGATGAGCTCGATTTGGACCCCGGGGTAATTCGCCTCAAGCGCGGTGGCGGAGAAAATGGCCACAACGGTCTGCGGTCGACCTCAAAGTCGCTGGGCACGAAAGATTACATCCGCGTTCGTGTCGGCATTGGCCGTCCTCCGGGGCGCCAGGATCCGGCCGATTATGTCCTGCGTAACTTCAATGCCAAGGAGCGCGAGGAGCTGGCTTTTACGCTTCCTGAGGCGGCGGAGGCCGTGGAGCTCATTGCTAGCCACGGCCTGGAGATCGCCCAGAATCAGGTGCACGGACGGTAGCTACAAATCCTTAGAGCTCGTCAATCTGCTTACGCTTCGGGAAGACGCGCGGACGGGCGCCGGCAATCTCCTCAGCGATGCGGATGACCTGGTTGGAGTAACCGAACTCGTTGTCGTACCAGACGTAGAGCACCAGGTGCTTGCCATTGGCGATGGTGGCCAGACCATCGACGATGCCGGCGTGGGTGGAGCCGACGAAGTCGGTGGAGACAACCTCCGGCGAGTGGATGTAGTCAATCTGCTGGCGCAGAACGGACTTCAGGGAAACCTCGCGCAGGTAGTTGTTGACCTCGTCGCGGTCAACCTCGGTGTCCAGGGTCAGGTTCAACACTGCCATGGAGACATCCGGGGTGGGAACGCGGATAGCGTTACCGGTTAGCTTGCCCTCGAACTCCGGTAGAGCCTTGGCGACGGCCTTTGCTGCACCAGTCTCGGTGAGAACCATGTTCAGGGTTGCGGCACGGCCACGGCGGGAGCCCTTGTGGAAGTTGTCAATGAGGTTCTGGTCATTGGTGAAGGAGTGAACGGTCTCGACGTGACCGAACTCCACACCCCACTTGTCGTTGACAACCTTCAGCACCGGGGTGATGCCGTTGGTGGTACAGGAAGCAGCCGACAGAATTTGGTCGGAGTCCTCGATGATGTCGTGGTTGATGCCGTAGACGATGTTCTTGATATCGCCCTTGCCCGGAGCGGTCAACAGCACCTTGGAAACACCCTTGGACTGCAGGTGCTGAGACAGGCCCTCGCGGTCACGCCAGCGGCCGGTGTTGTCGATGACAATCGCATCGTTGATGTCGTATGCGGTGTAGTCAACGGTTGCCGGGTCGTTGGAGTAGATGACCTGAATCGGGGTGCCGTTTGCCCAGATGATGTTGTTCTCGCGGTCAACGGAGATGGTGCCGTCGAAAGCACCGTGAACGGAGTCGCGGCGCAGCAGAGAGGCGCGCTTGACGATGTCCTCATCACCGTTCTTGCGGACGACAATGGCACGCAGGCGCGGGCCGTTGAACAGGGCCTCGCGAGCCAGCAGGATGCGAGCCAGCAGGCGACCAATACGACCGAAGCCGTAGAGCACAATGTCAGTCTTCGGGGTGTGGGAGCCAGCGCCGATTACATCGGCAAGCTCGCGGTCGAGGAATGCGCGCAGGTCGCCGCCTTCCTCCTCAAAGCTGGTAGCCAGGGCGCCCAGGTCGATAGAGGCGGTGCCGAGATCCATCTTGACCAGTTCCTGCAGAATCGGCAGGGTCTGATCCAGCGGTAGCTCCTGCGAGGTAATACGGCGAGCGTAGCGGTGGGACTTGATGATGTCGGTCTCGGTGACGTTTTCGAGGCGGCGGCCGAAGATCGAAGTCACAACATCGTTATTACGACGCAGCTGTCCCAGGAGGGGAATCATCTGCTCTGCAAGGCTGATGCGCTCATTCCAGTCATTGCGCTTGATGGGGGCCGAATCCGACATAAATCCTCCTGGGCTTTGGGTAAATATGAGTTCACCCTCAAAGTACCCGTAAACGCGAATTCCAGACATTTTCTCCCCAGCGGGTGCCCCGGGTTGTGCTCTAGCTTTCACCCAATCGGGGGAGGTCGGATAGTCCCAGCTAGAGCGTTACAATATGGCTTATGACGGAAACCGCCAATCTCCCCTACCGCCTTGTCGTCACCGACATGGACGGCACCCTTTTAAATGAGGCCAAGGAAGTACCTGAGTCCTTTTGGCCCGTCGTAAAGCAGCTGCTTGACCGCGGCGTGCAATTCGCCCCGGCGTCGGGCCGCCAATTCGCCACACTGCAAGATCAGTTTGCCCCTATTGCCGACCGCATTCCCATCATTGCCGAAAACGGCAACTACGTCGCATACTCCGGTGAGGTCGTCTCTGTTACCAGCATCGACCACGAGATTGTCACCACTGTCATCCACGCAATCCGCGACTTCAATGAAAAGCGCGTGGCCACCAGCCGGACTCCCCTGTCCATCATTGTCTGCGGCGCAGCCAGCGCGTATGCGGAGTTCTTCCCGGCGCACTTCAATATCCCGGAGGAAGTCCAGCAGCTGCAGTTCGACGAAGCCGCGAAGTACTACCTGAAGCTGCAAAAGGTCGACGATGTCGTGGCCGCTGCCGCCGATGACAATATTGTGAAAATTGCAGTGTTCGACTCCTACCCCGTCGAGGATGAGGCTGCCGATTACCTGCGGGCACAGAGCAAGCAGCTCCGCGCGGTAGTCTCCGGTCAGCATTGGCTGGATCTCATCGATGCCGATACCAACAAGGGCACTGCCCTGGCCGCACTTCAGGAGGCAATCGGGGTGAGCGCCGAGGAGACCGTCTGCTTTGTCGATTACCTCAATGATCTGGAACTTATTGACCACGCAGGTACGTCCTACGCCATGGAAAACGGCCACCCCGAAATCAAGCGCCGCGCGACCGAGGTGGCACCGTCCAACGCGGATGAAGGGGTCATCACCACACTCCGCGAGCTGTTCAACCTTGACTAGAGCTCAACTAATTGGCTGTTTTCGCAGCACCGGCGGTAAGTTAGAAAGGTTGAACCCTGATGTATTTGTCCCGATTTTCTTTAAAGGAAGCGTAGTCTCCCCGTGACCTCACTCGCCGAAGAAGCAGCTCGTCGCCGGACATTCGCGGTCATTGCACACCCGGATGCCGGTAAGTCCACGCTCACCGAGGCGTTGGCACTCCACGCACATGTCATTTCCGAGGCCGGCGCGGTCCACGGCAAGGCCGGCCGCAAGTCCACCGTCTCGGACTGGATGGACATGGAAAAGGACCGCGGCATCTCCATCGCCTCCTCCGCGCTGCAGTTCGAGTACCAGCCAGAGGGTCACGATGGCGAACCGTACATGATCAATCTCGTCGACACGCCTGGTCACGCTGACTTCTCCGAGGACACCTACCGCGTGCTCACCGCCGTCGACGCCGCAGTCATGCTTGTCGACGGCGCCAAGGGGCTCGAGCCTCAGACGTTGAAGCTGTTCCGTGTGTGTAAGTCCAATGGAATCCCTATTGTCACCGTCATTAACAAGTGGGACCGCCCGGGTAAGGAGCCCCTGGAGCTCATGGACGAGATTGTCGCCGAGATTGGTCTGCAGCCAACTCCGCTGTACTGGCCGGTCGGCGAGGCCGGTGACTTCCGCGGTCTGCTCGAACGCGGCGAAGACGGCGAGGCAAAGCATTTCATCGGTTTTGAGCGCACCGCCGGTGGTGCCACCATCGCCGCCGAGCGCCACCTGACCCCGGAAGAGGCCAGCGCCGAGCAGGGCGATGCCTGGGAGACCGCCGCGGAGGAGTCCGAACTGCTGTCAGCAGACGGCGCTGACCACGACCAGGAGCTCTACCTGGCAGGCGATACCTCTCCGGTGGTTTTCGCCTCTGCCATGCTCAACTGGGGTGTCCACCAGATTCTGGATACTCTCTGCGCACTGGCTCCGGCCCCAGGCCCGCGAGCATCCGACCCGGCTGCCATTGAAGCAGCGGCGGCTGGCGGGCAAAGTGCCATCGTCGAAAAGCGCGAACCCACTGATCCCTTCTCTGGCGTCGTGTTCAAGGTGCAGGCCGGTATGGATACGCACCACCGCGACAAGCTGGCGTTTATGCGTGTGGTTTCGGGCGAATTTGACCGCGGTATGCAAGTCACGCATGCACAGTCGGGACGCTCTTTCTCCACGAAGTACGCACTGACGGTGTTCGGTCGCACGCGTTCGACGGTCGAGACGGCGTACCCGGGAGACATCGTCGGCCTGGTCAATGCTGGTTCGCTGGCGCCTGGTGACACCATTTACACCGGTCCGAAGGTGCAGTTCAAGCCGATGCCGCAGTTCGCGCCGGAGCACTTCCGCACGCTGCGCGCCAAGAGCCTGGGCAAGTACAAGCAGTTCCGCAAGGCCGTCGAGCAGCTCGATGCCGAAGGCGTTGTTCAGATTCTGCGCAACGACGCACGCGGCGATGCCGCACCGGTCATGGCTGCGGTCGGTCCGATGCAGTTCGAGGTCATGATGGCTCGCATGGAAAACGAGTACAACGTCGAGACCATCGCCGAGCCCATCCCCTACTCCGTTGCCCGCCGCACGGATGAAGAAACCGCGCCGGAGCTGGCAAAACAGCGCGGTGTGGAGCTCTTCACCCGCAGCGATGGCGCGCTGATCGCGCTCTTTGGCGACAAGTGGAAGCTGTCCTTTATTGAAAAGGAGCACCCAGAGTTCACGCTGGAGACCTTGGTCGCTGACTAGTCCTCCGGCAGTGGGGGCTCTTTGCGCAGGTCGCGTGCTGTTGCACGGCGTACCTCGCGAGGGGCCTCTTCTTCATTCTTGAACCGGAACTTGCTGGTCAGGTCCTTCCACGAGGTCGTAAGCGGCGGCAGCTTATCCAGTGCTTCGCGGCCGGCGTCCCAGGCATCCGAGGCGATATTTTCCGCTTTACGACGGAGCCTGCGGACCTTCTCCTCCCGCTGGCGCTTGACCTCAGCTGCGTCATTTTGCCGCTCTCGCTCCTTCTCGAAGGCCTCGGCATCCCGGGCCTCTGCGTCGGAAAGCCTCTTTGATGCGTGTGCTGCGGCATCCCACGCTTCCTCGAGGGACTCGGCGAGATGCAGCATCGCATCGATGCGTTTTTCCACTTCACGCAGCTTTTCGCGGTAGCCGCTCTGGATATCGAATCGACGCATCAGGCGGCGGGCGCGCACGGCTTCGTCGCGCCACGTAACAATGGCGCCCTCAGAGATTGACTCGTCGACGATGAAACGCATCGCCCACGGATCGACTTCAGCGCTGGCCAGATTGTTGCGCACTCGTTCCTCACGATCGAGGACATCCTGCACAAGTCGGCGGGCGCGCTCCTCTGCTTGGTGGGCTCGGGCGGAACGGGAATTATCTGGTCGGAAACTCACCTGGTCTATCCTACCGACCTATGCAAGTCTCACCTAGGAGACGTGAGCCGCAGGCTCCTTGCGCACTGCTTCTGTCTCCACTTCCACCGGCGCATCCTCGTGAGTGTGCTCCAGGCGAATCCAGGAGATAAAGCCCCAGATAACGAAGCAGCCGTAGAAGAGGTACAGCGCGGCCGACGGGTAGTAACCGCCCTTGAGAAGGAGTGGCACGCCAACGGCATCAACGGCAATCCAAATCAGCCAGAACTCATTCCAACCGCGCGCCATGCCCCACGTTGCCAGCATCGAGCCGACAAAAATCCAGGCATCCGTCCACGGCCCCCACGAGCCCAGCGCTTCAAAGATATTGGCGCAGATCACGGTGGCAATGATGGCCACGGATGCCATGCCAATGCGTTCCGACGTCGTCGCCCACCGCGGCTGAATTGCGACATCGTCGCCACCGGTCTGGCGACGAGTCTTCACCCAGTTAAACCAGCCGTAGAGACTGACGATGATGAACATGACCTGTCGACCAGCTTGGCCATAGAGATCCAGGTTTTGCGGTGTGTGGAAAACTCCGCCGAGGAAAACGGTAAATAGCAGGGCATTTCCAATAATGCCGACTGGCCATGCCCAGACTTTGCGCTTCATGCCGAGGACGGCACAGGCAAGACCGAAAAGATTACCAACAATTTCACGAATCAAGATTGGCGCCCCCGCCACACTGAGCTGCGCAGTGAGGAAACCTACCAACAAATCCGACACGTGTTCCACGATTTATTCAACTCCTTCTCTCCCATCCGGACTATGACCGTCGGTTTCGGATTCCAACCGAATCTGCTTGACCTCCGTCTCACGGCCTAGAAACCGTAAAACAGAGCGCTCGCGGACTTATCTGCGCTTCGCGCAGCTTCACCACCGGTGGGGAATTTCACCCCGCCCTGAGAACGTGCTTCCAACGTTAGCACCATCCCTATGAATGCATATGTGTTTTATCCAACGTGAACTTTTTTAATTGCGTATCTAGACTGCGTAGTATGAGCACGAAGCCCCGCCGCAGGCGCTCTGCAGGTTGGATTCCCGACCAACACGGCGCCTGGTTCATGGTCACCATTCCCCCGCTGACCGCACTCGCCCTCAACCCCTCCTGGACAGGATTCGCGGTCACAATTACCTGGCTATTCGGCTATTTCGCCTTCTTCGCCGTCAGCGTGTGGCTCCGCTCCCGCCGCCAGCACCGCCATCTCGCCCCCGCCGCTACGTACACCGCACTCACCGTCGTCGCCGGGTGCGCGACATTGCTTCTCGACGTTTCCCTCCTCGCCTGGGCCGCCCTGATTGCCCCACTGGCCGCTATCGCCATTTGGGAAACCTACAAGCGCAGGCCGCGCTCCCTCCTCTCCGGTGTTTCCACAGTGCTGGCCGCCAGCCTGATGGTGCCGATTATCGCGGGTCCCACTCCCAAGGCCTGGGCCATCGCCGCTGTGTACGCGGGCTATTTCGTTGGCACGGTCCCCTATGTCAAAACCCTGATTCGCAAGCGCGGCGACCGCAACTGGCTCATCGGCTCCGTTATCTATCACGTCGCCATCTTTCTCGCCGCCCTCATTGGTTGGCTGGTCTACCGCGATCAAGGACTCATCGGCAGCGGCGTGCCGATTGTCGCCTTCGCCCTGCTCATCAGGTCCTTTGCCATGCCCTATTCCGGTTCAAAACGCGCCAAGCCGTGGACCCCGAAGCAGGTCGGAATTCTCGATGCTCTATTTGGAGTCGCCGTAGTCCTAGCTGCGTGGTAAAAATACGGCGGGGAAAACGTTTGGGGACAAATTTTGGGGAGGGGCCGGAATGTCCATGACTTCCACCAATCACGCACTATCCATATCCGAACTAGCCGCGGGATTTTCCTCGCCGCCGACGGCACAATCAGGGTGGCGCAGCTGGGTGCGAAAGGTCACGTTCGGGGCGGTGTCACCGCGGGAATCGTCGTCGGCACGCAAGCACCGCGAGTTGGTAGAGCGGGTGCGCCAGCCGATTTACGGTGACTACAACATCGCCGTCGTGAGCGTCAAAGGCGGTGTCGGCAAGACATCAACGGCGATGTGCCTCGGCTCGACGCTGGCGAGTCTCCGCAGCGACCGCATCGTCGCCATCGATGCCAATCCGGATTTTGGCACACTCAGCGCGCGGGTGCCGTCGGCCAATCCGGCCTCCATCCGCGACCTGCTCACCAGCCCCGACACGGACAAATACGCGCATGTCCGCTCGTACACCTCACATACGTCGTCACGCCTTGAAATCGTCGGCGCCGACCAGGATCCGACGTCTACTATCCCGCTTACCGACGGCGAATACTGCGCAGCCCTGGATATTCTGCGGCGACATTACAACATCACTGTTACCGACTGCGGCACTGGTCTGATGCAGCCAATTGCGCATTCGATCTTGACATCAGCCAATTGTCTGGTGCTGGTTACCACGCCCGCGCTCGATGGCGTCAAAAGCGCCTGGGCCACGCTGGATTGGCTTTCCGCCCACGGTTTTGAGCGCCTAGTCTCAACCACTGTTGTGGTGGTTAATGAATTAACTCGGCAGGGGTTATCCCGGGAGACTGTGCATGAGCTATTTGCGCCACGCTGCCGCGCCGTGCAAGTTATCCCCTATGACCCGCACATTGCTGACGGCGCTCATATTGAGCTTGCCAATCTCCAACCCGCCACCGCCCGGAGTTACCTGGAACTGGCGGCCATGATTGCCGATGACTTCGCGCCCACCAGCGGCCGCCACAGCTTTGTTTAGTTCAGGTACTGGCTAGTTCAGGTGGCTACGAATCGTCTCGACATCGACCTCGGCCGTCGTAGCCGGATTGAACGTGGAGTCGCGATCCTTATCCACCAGCACCGCACGCACACCTTCGGCGAAGTTGGCGTGAGTACGCATGTAGGCGCCCATTTTCATCTCGTTGGCCAGTGCATCCCTCAGGGTGACATCGGGCCCTGCGTTTGCGACATAGAGCTCAACGGCGGCAACGAGACTCTCCGGATTTGCAGGTGCCAGCAGCTCACGGAAAGTCTCCACTGTGACTGGCAGGCAGGAACCAGACTCATCTGCCTCACCGAGCGCGCGATCAATCTCCGCCCAGGAATCAGCGTTAAAAGATGCTTCAATGCAGTCGTGCCACTCGGCAAGTTGCGGCTCCCCCAGAAGTTCGCGCCCCTGCACAGAATCCGGATCGACTGCGAACGTTGCCAGTGCGCTATCAATGCCATCGGCATCCACGGCCGCGACAAAGTCGGCCAGCTTCTCCGATGGCACGGCATGGGTTGCCCATCCAGCCCAGAGCATGTCCGCAGCGGTCAGTCGGTAGCCGGTCAGCCCCGCAAAACGAGCCACGGCCACAGATGGACCGCCCAACTTAGTGGTCACATGCTGCGAGAAGTAAGTAATTCCCACATCGGGGACAAATCCAATGGCCATCTCCGGCATGGCGGCACTGGCCCGCTCAGTGACAATTCGATGCGAGCCGTGCATGGATACGCCCAGGCCACCGCCCATTGCAATGCCATCAATGATTGCGACATACGGCTTGACGCGCGCGAACTCCGCAATCTTGGCATTCATTTCATACTCATCCCGGAAGAATTTCTCCCCTTCCTCCGGAACGCCATCTAATACTGCCTGCCGCACAGCACGCACGTCACCGCCAGCACAAAACGCCTTGGGGTGACTGGATGAAATAACGAGTTGCTCCACCGCACCGTCGTCAAGCCATGCGTCCAGCCCTTCGACGATGTCAGCGACCATATCCACGTCTAGCGAGTTCAGCGCCTTCGGCCTGTTCAGGCGAAGGTGCCCAGAACGCCCGCTGACTTCGCGCACCACCTTCGCGTCGGTGGTGCCATGAGTATTTTCAGTAACAGTCATGCCACCCAGTGTGACACATATTACTTTTTCGCGAAAGGACCCCCAGCAGCCCCCTTCACACGCTGTTACTTCTTCTTACTCTTTTTATTCTTCTTGCCCTTTTTGTTCTTCTTGCCGCCCTTGGCATCCTTGACGGCCTTAGCTGCGTTGATGCGGTCGGCCTCGAGGTTGGCAGCGACATCAGGGACGTAGCGGAACTCAGTGCGCGGCGGGCGCTCGTAGGTGCCCTCCGACTCTGGGCGCTCCGGAATCTCGGGGACCTCGCGCTGAATATGCTCATACGGAATCGTTGTCAACAGGTGGTTGATGACGTTGATGCGGGAGCGCTTCTTGTCCTCGGACTCCACCGTGAACCACGGCGCAGACGGGATATCGGTGTGGATGAACATCTCATCCTTGGCGCGGGAGTAGTCCTCCCAGCGGGTGATGGACTCCAGGTCCATCGGCGAGAGCTTCCAGCGGCGCAGCGGGTCTTCACGACGCGACTTAAAGCGCGCAACCTGCTCCTCGTCGGAAACGGAGAACCAGTACTTGCGCAGGATGATGCCGTCTTCAACCAGCAGGCGCTCAAAAATCGGAGCCTGGTGCAGGAAGCGGCGGTACTCCTGCGAGGTGCAAAAGCCCATGACACGCTCGACACCAGCGCGGTTGTACCAGGAGCGGTCAAAAATCACGATTTCGCCGGCGGTCGGCAGCTTCTCAACATAGCGCTGGAAGTACCACTGCCCCTGCTCGCGGCTAGTCGGTGCCGGCAGGGCCTCAATACGACAGGTACGGGGGTTCAGGTACTGAGTGATTCGCTTAATGGCCGAACCCTTGCCGGCCGCATCACGGCCCTCCATGATGATGACAACACGGGCACCGGTTTCGACAACCCACTGCTGCATTTCGACGAGTTCTGCCTGGAGCTTTTTGAGCTCCTTCTCATAGGCCTTCTTATCGAGCTTCGGCGGGCGCTGGACATCGTCATTGTTCATAGTTCACAGCTTACCCGGCGCACGCGGCACGTCCCCATTCGCACTCTCCTGACGTGCCCCAATCGGCGTCTAATCGCGGGAGTACAGGCGGAGCGTAACCTGCGCCACCAGTCCGGCAAAGACCATGCCGATAATCACCACAATCGGCGCGACAACACCGATGTCCGAATTGGTCAACGGTGCCAACAACTGCGCCTTGTACAGGTTATTCAGCGCCGGATCGATTACCGTCGCCTTGCCCAGGAACAGCGCACCGACGGCCAGCAGACCACCAATCAGCGAAGCGATGACCGCCTCCAGCACGAACGGCGCCTGCGTAAACCAGCGGCTCGCACCGACCATGCGCATAATTTCAACTTCCTTACGGCGCGAGAACGCCGCAATCTGCACCATATTTGCAATCAGGAAAATAGCCGCAATCGCCTGCACACCGGCCAGCAGGAATGTCGCATTGCGGACCGAATCCAGGTTCTGCGCGGCAGTGCCGACCTCTTCACGCTGGTCAGTCACATGATCGACCTGCGGCAGCTCACGAATCGGATCCAGCGGGCTGACGTCGGTCGGATCTTCCAACCGCACCATAACCACCGCCGGCAGCGACTCCGGGGTGGCGTTTTCCACGAGCACCGGATCACTGTCCTTGAACATCTTTACGAAATGATCAAAGTTCTGCTGACGATTTCTGTACGTCACCGATTCAACACCGTCGGCGCCGTCTAGCTTATCGACGACTTCCTTACACTCCGGAGAAGTACAGGTCTGGTCGTTGGACGAAATTTCTTCGCTGAGCTCAATTTGAACCTCTACGCGGTCAAGGTAGAGATCCTTGGTTCGGCTAGTTTGTTCGGTCACCAATATTCCCGTTGCCAGCAGTGCCAATGACACCGCGGTCGTGATAATCATGGCGATCGTCATGGTGATGTTTCGGCCCAAAGAGGAGAAAGCCTCACCAAGTACGAAGCGAGTCTTCATAGGTCAGAAGTACCTTTCGAAAGTTCGGATTCTTCTATCGGTTCAGGCCGTAAACGCCCTTGGCATCATCGCGCACCAGGCGCCCCAGCTCCAGTTCGAGCACACGACGACGCATGGAGTCGACAGCATCATTGTCGTGGGTGGACATGACGACTGTCGTGCCCATGCGATTAATACGATCAAGCAAGAGCATGATGTCACCGGACGTGCTTGGGTCGAGGTTGCCGGTGGGCTCGTCGGCAAGCAGAATGAGCGGGCGATTGACAAATGCGCGCGCGATTGCGACTCGCTGCTGCTCACCACCGGACAGTTCATGCGGGTAGCGATTCGCCTTGCCCGCGAGACCGACCATTTCCAGCGTGTCAGGCACCGCCTTGTCGATTTTTGCCTTGGACTTGCCAATCACCTGCAGTGCAAATGCGACATTTTCATACACGGTCTTCTTCGGCAGCAGGCGGAAGTCCTGGAAGACGTAGCCAATTTTCTGCCGCAGCTTTGGAATATTACGACGGGAAATCTTCGTAAGATCCTGTCCCGCCACGGTCAGCTTGCCGGAGTCCGGCTTTTCTTCGCGCACCATCAGGCGCAGGAACGTTGACTTACCGGACCCAGATGGGCCGATAAGGAACACGAATTCCCCTTTCTCGATATGCACTGAGATGTCATCCAGAGCTGGCCGACTCGAGGTGGAGTAGGACTTGGTGACTCCGTCGAAAGTGATCATAGTTAGACACTCTAACCACTCCAGTCACTCAAGTCACTCTCGTTTATGGAGTTTTTGGTCGGCCGCGGCCAATATTCGCAGCGCCAATCCCCCGCGCCGCACACATTCCAACATCATTGTTCGCAAATATCTTCTATTTAATTCGAAAATCCCCTTCCGCTGGAACGTCTGTTCGTCTAAAATAAATACCAGAGCAAAATAACCAGCCCTTAAACCTGTACCGACCACACTCGAAGCACTACCAAATAGCAACTCTTTTCGATTCCCACTACCCGTAACTACACCATCACCGCGTTATCTTCAGGGGGATTTAGCAATGGTCCACGGGGAAAGAAGTCCACGGAAAAGAACTTATGCCGAAGCCATGCAGGCATCGTCGCTTCGGTTTCACCACGAAATCTCTAACACCGACCCCGCACGCTTCGGGCTCGAACGCAATCGCGCCGACGTAAAACTTGCGCTTTCATGCGTGCCATCGTCATCAACCGACGATGTTGAGCATTTCTTGGCAAAGATTGCGGCTTCACTTGGTCTATCACGGACAAGAACTCTGCAATATGTCGACATCGGCATGCAGCTCCAACGCCTGCCTCGGTTGAAAAAACTCCTGCTCGCCCGCGCTCACCTGCCGTTTCTTCACATGCGGGTAATAGCAACAGCAGCACTGCCGTTGGACGATGCAACAGCAATGGAGTACTTCGAAGACTGCCTGCTAGACCTCATTACGCCGAGGATAAGTGGTGAAGCTCTTCGCGGTGTGCGGAGTTTTCAAAAGCAAATTCAGCGCATAGTCAACGAGATTGACCCATTAAAGTGCCCGATTGATGAATTCGATTCGCCACAGGCCGCAATCAAGAAGGGAATGGAATCTCGTGCTGGAGAGTCGATTCACTTTCAAGAAGGGGATCATTTCACCGAGGTTCGAATGGAGCTCGCGCCAGATCGTGCACTTGAATTCCACAGTGTTCTCGAGCTCATCGCCGCAGACCAAAACTGCGACAATGTCGAGGCATTGTCGCACCTTATTCACGGTTCAGCACAGGTGACTGCCACTCTCAACCTCTACTGCCCACTCACCCAGGACCGCCCTCAGCAGGCCTGGCTTGCTGGCTCCGGATGGATCAGCCAAATTGCCACTGAATCCTGGCTCAACCGAGTATCCAGCGTTCGGTTACTCGCCGATGAGAAAACCAATAGCTACACTCCGTCGGAACGCCAGCGCGCCTACGTCCAGGGAAGAGACGGCACTTGCCGTTTTCCCGGCTGCGACGTTGATGCGACAAAATGCGACATCGATCACATAGCGCCTTACAATCACGAGTCACCCGAAGACGGCGGACAGACCGAAACACCTAATCTCCACTGTCTATGCCGACGCCATCACAATTTAAAGACGGCGGGTCTATGGAACGTCGTGCGCGATATCGACGGTGTGGAGTACTGGACCTCTGCAACGGATAAGAGTGCCGAAAAAGCAGCACTAATCAGCACTGAATCCGGACCAATGGCCGGTCATGGTCGCTATTCTTTCGACCTGCGCAAAGCAAGAAAGACCAAGACGCTCAAGGAATACAACGAAAAGCGTTTGGAGGTGCTTCGTCACTCACAGGAGATTGTGAACCAGACGCGGGTTCTGCTCGGGTTCGACCCAGCACTGACCCCAATCGGAGACGACGAAGCCGCCGAAGACACCAACCACTTCGATGACCCCGAAGATGAACTCCCGTTCTAGCGCAGAAGCACAGCTAGGGAAACTAAGCTTCCTCAGACTGCTGCGCCATACGCCAGCGGATGCCGGCCTCGATGAATCCGTCGAGGTCACCGTCGAGAACGGCCTGCGGGTTGTTGACCTCGTACTCAGTGCGCAGGTCCTTCACCATCTGATACGGGTGCAGCACATAGGAGCGCATTTGGTTACCCCACGAGGCATTGCCCCCTGCGCCCAGCGCGTCCAGCTCCGCGCGTTCTTCCTGGCGCTTCTTCTCCAGCAGCTTCGCCTGCAGAACTCGCATGGCCGAAGCCTTGTTCTGGTGCTGCGATTTTTCGTTTTGGCAGGTCACAACAATACCGGTTGGGACGTGCGTGAGTCGGACCGCAGAGTCGGTGGTGTTCACCGACTGACCACCGGGGCCGGAGGAGCGGTAGACGTCGACACGCAAATCCGACTCAGGGATGTCAATGTGATCAGTTTCCTCGACCACGGGCAGAACCTCGACTTCAGCAAAGGAGGTCTGGCGGCGCCCCTGGTTGTCGAAGGGGCTGATGCGCACCAAGCGATGCGCACCCTGCTCGACGGAGAGGGTGCCGTACATGTACTCGCCATGCACGACAAACGTAGCAGACTTGATACCAGCTTCTTCGGCGTAGGAGGTGTCGTAGACCTCGACCTTGTGGCCGTGCTTGTCGGCCCAGCGCAGGTACATGCGCATCAGCATCTCAGCCCAGTCGGCAGCATCTACGCCACCGGCGCCGGAACGGATGTTGATGACGGCCTCGCGCTCGTCATAAGGCCCGGAGAGCATCGTCGTGACCTCGAGGGACTCAATATCGGAGCGCAGGTCAGCGCGTTCTTCGTCGGCCAGTTCGATGGCATCTGGGTCGCCCTCTTCTTCGGCGAGCTCGTACATAACGGCAAGATCGTCCAGACGCCCGCGCAGCGAGTCAATCTTCTTTTTCTTCGCCTGTGCCTGCGACAATGCGCTGGTTACCTGCTGCGCGTGGTCGGGATCATCCCACAGCGACGGGTCAGCGGCCTGCGCTTCCAACTCCCTGATCCGGTCAGAAAGCTCGTCGACATCGACCACTTTCTCAATGGTAGTCAGCGTCGCGTCGAGTTCTTTGAGGTCAGCATTCAGATCAGGATTCACGGGTACTACCTTAGCTATACCTCTAGTTTCGGTGCACAATGGGACGTATGTCTGAATCCTCCGCCTCTCACGACACCAGCCAAGACCTTGCACTCTTCCTCGATCAGATGTCTGAGTCCATCGCCGCGACGGATATGGGCATCGCGGTGGCGATTGTCAAACGCGCCGCCGCCATCGCCGCTCGTATGCGCGACGAAGGCCTGGTCACGGAGTACAAAACTTCGCTTTCCGACGTAGTCACCGCGGCCGACCGAGCAGCGGAGAAGTTCGTCGTCGATGCACTGGCCGCGCTTCGCCCGGAGGACGGCATCCTCGGCGAGGAGGGGTCCGCAAAGGATTCGCAGTCCGGTCGCACGTGGGTCATCGATCCGGTAGATGGCACGTATAACTTCACCACTGGTTCGGACTACTGGTGCAGCGCATTGGCGCTGGTGGTTGGCGATGCCAATGAGCCGCAGGAGCTCATCCTCGGCGCGGTACACCGCCCCGCCTCGGGTGAAAGCTGGGTTGGTGGCCCCGAGATTCCGACTACCCGTATCAACCTCAATGGCACGGTCGATGATGTGCAGGTGGAATCACGTCCGCTCAATGAGGTCTGCGCCGCCACCTACCTGCACACCACGGTAGTGAGCTCGACGGAGGAGTCCGAGGTCACGGCGACGAAGTCGTGGCTCAATGCGGTGTCACGCTGCGCTACCTGGCGCATGCTCGGTTCGGCATCGGTGGATATGGCAGGTGTCGTCGATGGCCGCGTCGGTGTCTGGTTCCAGCGCGATGTCGCTCCGTGGGATTGGTTGCCAGGCCGCGCGCTGATTGAGGGCGCGGGCGGCGACTGCGTGTCGGTTGGCCGCTGGAAGCTGGCGGGGTCTGCGGGCCAGGTCGCTGAGCTGCGCGAGGTTCTGCGCTAGAATTTCGGCCATGACCACCGAAGACCTCGCACTTGCACTTTCGCTTGCCGACGCAGCCGATGACCTCACAATGTCTCGCTTTGAGGCGGCAAATCTAGTCGTCGAGTCCAAGCCCGACCTCACCCCAGTTTCCGACGCCGACATCGCCTGCGAAAAACTGCTGCGCGAGATTCTGGCTGAAAAGCGCCCCGAAGATGAGGTCCTCGGTGAGGAATTCGGTGGTGAAGCGGTGTTTGAGGGGCGCCAATGGGTCATTGATCCGATTGATGGGACGAAAAACTTCGTACGCAATGTTCCCGTTTGGGCCACCCTGATTGCACTGCTGGAGGATGGCAAGCCGGTCGTCGGCGTGGTCTCCGCCCCGGCATTGGGCCGCCGCTGGTGGGCGGCGAAGGGCGAGGGCGCGTTCAAGCGCGTGCGCGTTGGCGGCCAGGAGGACACCGAGCGCCGCATTGAGGTGTCGAAGGTCGCGGACATCGCCGACTGCTCGATTTCCAACTCCTCGCTTTCCGGCTGGGCGGATCGTGGCCTGCGGGAGAACTTCATCGCGCTGACCGACGACGCCTGGCGTCTGCGCGGCTACGGTGACTTTTTCTCATACTGCCTGGTGGCAGAGGGCGCGGTCGATGTCGCCGCCGAGCCGGAGGTATCGCTGTGGGACTTGGCTGCGCTGGCAATTTTGGTCGAGGAAGCTGGCGGCCGATTCACTTCCCTGGCGGGCGTCGACGGACCGCACGGCGGGGACGCAGTTGCGACGAACGGGTTGCTTCACGATGCCGTCGTCAAGCGCCTGAACGCTTAAGCGCGTGGCCCATCGGCACGATTTCCGTGTCGATGATGCCTAAGCCCGCAAGCGAATCGACGAAGCGGACGATGTCGGAGGCGTTCGGCAAAACCACGTTCGCCATCATTTGATGCTGCCCAGAGGTGGCGGCGACGAACCGTGTTTCGGGGAGACTGCGCAGGTGACGGCCCAATTTTTCGATATACCCAGGACTCACGCGCAGCCATAGATTGATGTCGCCGGTAGACGTCAGGGCCTCCGGATGCACGTCGGCTTCGAAGTAGAGAATGCCGGAATCGACAAGTTTGCGACGGTGCCGAGAAACCGTCGCAGCGTCAATCCCCAGCTCCGCGGCGAGATGCGCGGCAGTGGCGCGACCGTCCTTGGCGTAGGCGGTAAGCAGTAGGCGGTCGATGTCGTCAATGGTCTCCGCGCCGGACGTCACGCTGCCCGGCTGACCCCAGACCTCGAGCAGTTGGTGAACCTGAATATCGCGCGCAGGCACGGTGGAGTGCAGACGAAATAGCAGGTCATCGTAGATAGATGGCACCGTGATAACACCGCAGATCAGCTCACCGCGGTCACGCGAAAGGCGCACCCAGCGCGTTGTCTCCAACGCCGCCAGCTCGGTGGCAATCGGCCCGAGCCGCCCCGGCGCGGCATAAATACGCGTCAGCCAAGCAATTCGCCCGCCAAAACCAGGCAGCGTGCGGCCGTGGACACGCAACACCTTGTGGCGCGTCAGTAACTCGAACCGGCGCGCGACAGTGCGTGACGACGCCCCCGTCTCCTCGGCCCACTGCGCATACGACGCCTCTGGGTGGCGGATGATAGCTGCGATTAGGCCGCGGTCGAGGTCATCAAGTTTGTAGTCCAGTTTGCTGTTCACTTTGCCGGTTTCTTGCATTCTATTTTCACTAGTTGACGCTCTTAGCGCTTTTTATTGCGATATTGTCATTTCCTTGCATCCTACTATTTTCGTGAAATGAGTCCCTTTAATGTGACGACGTCAGATTGAGTCATCCGATAAATACAAGAAAAGGGGCTTACTTCGTGAGTGACACCAAACAAGCCGCGGTGAATCCCACGCCACTGATTGCCGTAGCGGCATTTTCCTGTCTGGTGGTAACACTGCTGCAATCACTTGTGGTGCCAGCGGTGCCACAGTTCCCGGCAATCCTGGACACCAGTGCTACGACGGTGTCCTGGCTGGTCACCTCTACCCTGCTAACTGGTGCTATTGCCACACCGGTCATCGGTCGCCTCGGTGACCTGCTGCCGCGCCGCAGCATGATGATTTTCACCATGGCACTGGTGTTGGTGGGCTCGATGATTGCGCCGCTTGGTGGCATCACCACGGTGATTATCGGCCGTGCGCTGCAGGGCATGGGCACCGCACTTATTCCGGTCGCCATGGCGGAGATGCGCTACAGCCTTCCGCCAAAGCGCATTGGCGGCGCATTGGCCCTGCTCAGCGCCATGCTGGGTATCGGCGGCGGTTTGGGAATTCCGCTGGGTGGCGTGATTCTGTCTGCATTCGGCTGGCAGGCAATGTTCTGGTTCGCCGCACTCATGGCGACCATTTCCATCGTGCTGATTTTTATGTTCGTGCCAGCGGATACCTCTCACAATGAGGGCAGCTTCGACTACGTCGGCGCAATCCTGATGTCGCTGGGACTGACCGCTGTGCTGACCGCGCTTTCGCAGGGCGGCGCCTGGGGCTGGGGCAGCATGCTGACCATCGGCCTGTTCATTGTCGGCATTGCCATCTTCATCGCCTGGGGTTACTTTGAGCTGCGCCTGGACTCCCCGCTGGTCAACCTGCGCACTACTGCGGATCGACCAATCCTGCTGACCAACATCGCCTCCATCCTGCTGGGTATTTTGATGTTCACCAACCTGCTGCTGACCACGCTTGAGCTGCAGAACCCGGTTGCAGAGGGCGGTTTTGCCTGGGATGCCAGCTCCGCGGGTCTGGCTATGCTGCCGTCGGCGGCATCCATGTTCGCCGTCGCACCGATTAGTGCTCGCCTGGCGGCGCGTTTCGGTGCTCGTTTGGTAGTGACCATTGGCTCGGCAATTACCACGCTCGGCTACGTCGGTCGTCTGTTACTAGACCCCAACGGTGTAATGGTCATCGTGTGGGCGACGGTTGTCGCCATTGGTGTCGGCATTGGTTACGCCGGCCTGCCGATGATGATTGTCAAGTACGCACCGGCTGAAGAAACCGGTTCGGCCAACGCCGTCAACGCCCTGATGCGCTCGATTGGTATGGCAATTTCCTCCGCAATGGTGGCTGCCGTTACCGCCACCATGGCTGTCATTCACGAGGGGGCGGCGGTGCCGTCGGCAAGCGGACTTAATACGCTGGCAACTATCGGCATTGTGATGGGCGTGGTGGCCACAGCCCTATCGCTTGCCGCGCGACACAAGAATGAAAGCCAAATCGACGCTAACCACACTGTTTTGGACTGATTATGAATTACGGTCACGAGAACGCAATCGACACGCATGCGCACGTTTTCCCAGCGCGCTACCTGGACTTTTTGGCACAGCATGGGCGTCCTGAAAAAGAAATTGCAATCGCCCGTGGCATGAATGCGGACTCCAGCGATACGGAAATGTCCGCACGCATTGAGTGGATGGATCGCGCCGGCGTGAAAACGCAGATTATTGCCGTCACGCCGCAGGTGCCATCGCTTCCGGGCGCGCAGGATTCGCTCACCGCCGCCCGCCTGGTCAATGACCAGTACGCCGAGATTGTGCGCGATTACCCCGGCCGTTTCTTCGCATACGGCGCGCTGCCGCTGCCGCATATCGACGAAACGCTTGCGGAAATTCCCCATATCTTCGACGAGTTGCAGTTTCTGGGCGTATCCATTTCCACGGTGACGATGGGCGATTTCTTCCTCAATGATTCATCGTTGGATCCGGTGTGGGAAGCACTCAATGAGCGCCATGCAATTGTGAATATCCACCCCACAGGTTCCGGCGCATGCTCGAAAATGCTGCTGAGCGACCAGTTGGAGTGGGTCAACGGTGCACCGGTGGAAGACGCCACTGCGGCGCTGCAGCTGATAAAGGCCGATGTGCCGCGGCGATTCCCCCACATCACCTTCCACATCGCGCATCTGGGTGGTGACCTGCCATTTCTCGCCCGTCGCATCGAAGATAACTACGAGGACTGGGATGCCTTCCCCGCCTCCCCGATGCAGCAATTGCGCGAAATGTACTTCGACGCGGCCAATTTCCACGAGCCCTCACTGCGGCTAGCTGCGGAAACTTTTGGCATTCGCCAGATTCTAGGCGGCTCGGATTTCCCGTACTTCCAAAAGGAAAAGTATGTCCGCGCGTTTAGCTACATCCGCGAAGCCAATCTCACCCCAGACGAGATTGACACGGTACTGTTTGGCAATGCGCAACGACTGTACGGAATCTAGCGGGATTTAATTCTGCAGCGCGGGCACTGGGTGCGCAATCACGTCATAGTTGCGGTCTTTAAAACTGAAGGTCGCGACGGATTGCCACCCAGTTTTTTCATGCGCAATCATGGACGGCTGGTTGGCGTGTTCGACAAAGCCCACCGCCCAACGGTATTTGCCGGCCTGGCTCGCAATGCGGATTGACTCGCCCTTCTGCGCTCGCAAAATGCCTTGACCACGGAATTCTTCGGCCACAACGCCGGGACCATACAGGTAGAAATCAGTGAGCCCCGCCTCCTTCGCCGCCGCCACTGCCAATGCCGGTGGGCCCTGCGTGTACTCGTCGGCCGACGCAGTCAGGATGGCGCCGACGCCACGGCCGTCGATAAGCGTGACGACGGACGCAGGACCATTGATGCGCCCCGCAATCATGTCGGCGTCGAGTTTGCCCTGGACGAATCCGCCAGTGCGGCGTTGCTCTTCGGTCAGGTTGTCGCGGGCGTTGGCCTGGAAAAGTGCGGTTACCCAGGAGATATCCTCATGTGTGAGGGGACGGAGAGTGCGGTTCATAAAGATTAGTTCTCCTTTGCCAAAAGTTTCCGAATTGCGAGCGTCAGCCACCCCACTGCTCCGATGCCGGCGATAAGGCCGAGGAGCAGGAAGATGAGGCCGACGCCCCACAGCCCCGTGGTGTCATCGGTGCCAGCAATAATGCTCCAGGCCAACGAGTAGCCAGCGACGGCAGCCCACCAGATTGGAAGCAGATTGGGATACGGTGCGCGCACGCGCATCATGGCGGCCACGGCGAGAATGACCATCACGAAACCACTGAGGAAGACCTGCCAGGGCGTGTAGTTGTATTCGCCGGCGGGCATCCACGACAGCGTCGCAAAGCAGGTTGCGAATGCCAGCACGAATACAACGCCGATCTGGCCATAGGCAATTTTTTCGTTGTACCGCTTGGCTAACCATACGGCTCCCACCCACGCGAGTGCGGTGGGAATCGCGATGATGAGCAGGTAAACGAAAAGGACGTTCGGCACCTCGGACCAAGTGAAGCTGGTCAGCATTGATCTCATGGCACCAGGTTACGCGTTATCATTCAAGTAATTGATTGATTGGTAGTTGATTATCCCAGGGAAATAGGAGTGCCGGATGCGCCTCAAGATTGTTCCTGCCATTGCCGTCGCCGGATTGGCGCTTACCGCCTGCTCTTCCGGGACAGACGATGAGCAGGCGGCAAGCGCCGAAGCCACAACCTTCGACAACTGCGGCGTGAAGATCAGTGTCAGTGTGCCCCCTAAGCGTGCATCCACACTGGAGCAGGGTTCGACTGACACGCTTTTCCTGCTCGGAGCCAAGGATCAGATGGTCGGTTACGGCCACCAAAAGGATGCACCGCCAAAGGGCTATGGCCTTGAGGGGCTGAAGGAAATTTCCCCTTCGGTGCCAACTTCCGAGCAACTGCGCGATGCTGACACCGACTTCATCTTGAGCCCGTTCGAGGAGAGTTTTACTCCGGATATGGCCGGGCCGCGCCATGAGTGGTCAGATTTGAAGGTGCCGACATACGTCTCCAATACGGAATGCCCCGACTATGGCGACAACGCTGGAAAAACCACCTTCGAGCTGCTGGAACGTGACCTCACCGAGCTCGGCCAGATTTTTGGCCGCGAGGACGAGGCCGCAGCGCTGATTAAGAAGCAGCAGGAATCGCTGAATAACTCTTTCAAGGCACCTGAGGGCACCACATTCCTCATGCTCTACTCTTCCGTCGGCGGCTCCCCCTATGTCGCGGGCGGTCCCTCCATTGTCACGGAGATGGGCAAGACCGTCGGCATGACCAACGCATTCGAGAATGTCGATGAGGAATGGCCGCAGGTTTCCTGGGAAGCAATTGCGGAAGCCAATCCGGATGTCATCATCCTGGGCGACCTGCCAGCACGCGGTGAGCCCGGCGATAAGTGGCAGGAAAAGGCTGCTGACCTGGAAAATAATCCGGGCACGAAGGAAATGGACGCTGTGCGCAATAAACGCTACATCGTTATCCCCGGTGTGACCGCTTCTGCCAGCGCTCGTTCCCTGGAGGCTGTCGATGAAATGTCGAAGGCGCTGCAGGATGGCATCGCTGAAAAGAAGGCCAGCTAAGTGCGTCGGAATCGAGTGAATCGCACCTGGTTATTTGCGGCAGGAACCCTCGTTCTCCTGCTCGTCGCCATGGCGATCTCGCTGACCATGGGCGCCAGCTCACTGAGCTTTCATGAACTGCGTGGCATCGTGGATTCAGCGGTCGAGCAACCGTCGCCGCTGCGAATGTCCATCCTGACGGAGCTGCGCATCCCGCGCATTCTAATGGCGGCGTTTGTCGGCGCGGTGCTCGCTGTCTGCGGTGTGGTCATGCAGGCCATCACGCACAATGACCTCGCCGAGCCCTATCTCCTCGGCGTATCCTCTGGTGCCTCCACCGGCGCTGTTGTCGCCATCATGTTTTCCACCTGGCAGCTCGGCATTATCGCAGGCGCAGCAGTTGGCGCGCTCGCTTCCTTCGGACTGCTCATTATGCTGCTGCGCGGCAGTGACGCCAGCCCTACCCGCGTGGTTTTAACCGGTGTGCTCATTGGCTATCTATTCCAGGCGCTGACCTCACTCATCATTACCTCGTCCGGCAATGCGGAATCCACCCGCGGGGTGCTCTTCTGGCTGCTCGGCATGCTCAGTGCCGCACGGTGGAACACGGTCGTTGTCGTCGGCATTGTCGGGCTGATTGGCTCGGTCATTCTGTGGATCTTGGCGCGCTACCTCGATGCGCTGTCCCTTGGCGATGCCACCGCCAACACCATGGGCATTCCCGTCATCGCGGTGCGCTACGCCGTGCTGATTGCTGTGTCTCTCATGACCGCCGCAACCGTGGCCTCCGTCGGCGCCATCGGCTTTGTCGGTCTCATCGTGCCACACGCCGTGCGCATGGTCGCAGGCCCCGCTCACCGCACACTCATCCCTCTGTCGGCGCTGGTCGGCGCGCTGGCACTCGTCATCGCCGACGCGATTGCACGCACACTTTTCGCGCCGCAGGAACTCCCCGTCGGTGTCATCACGGCGCTGATTGGTGTGCCCGCATTCTTCTTCATCCTCAAACGAAAGGTTCGCGCATGATCGAGGTGAAGGGATTAAACGCGGGCTTTCGCGGAGTCGATGTCATTCACGACATCACCTTTTCCATCGACTCCCCCGGCGTCACAGGCCTCATCGGCCCCAACGGATCCGGCAAATCGACGCTGCTCAAAGCGCTTGCAGGCGTCCATGATTTCACCGGCGAAGCGCTTTACGACGGGCACCCCCTCGCGAGTCTGCCTCGAAGGAAAAGAGTTAAACAGCTCTCCTACGTGGCTCAGCACTCCGGACCAGCCATCCCCCTGAAAGTTCGCGAGGTAGTTGAGCTGGGGCGCACCGCTGGACGCGGCCCATTCGCAACGCCGGATGCCGAAGATGAGGCGATCGTCGTCAAGGCACTTACCCATACGGACCTGACGGATTTGAGCGAGCGGCGGCTCAGCGAATTATCCGGAGGTCAGGTGCAGCGGGCGATGGTGGCGCGGGCGATGGCGCAGCATGCCACTCATATGCTGCTCGACGAACCCACCAACCACCTTGATCCGCGGCACCAGTACAAATTGATGGAGATTTTGCGGCATTTGGGCGATGAGCACCACACTGCCGTCGTGCTTGCGCTGCACAATTTGGAGTTGGCGGCCAGGTATTGTGACCGTCTTATCGTTTTGCAGGCTGGTAGCGTTATTGCTGACGGACTCCCCGATGACATTCTCACGCCGGACCTGCTTCGGCAGGTATTTGGTGTGCGCGGTGAGCTGACAACGACGGATCACGGCGAGACCGTTCTTGCAATTCGAGGTCCGATAGACAGTGATTACTTGCAGTGAAGCTTCGGCGATGAAATAGGTGCTGGGATGAGGAAAAGTATCCGTCGCATGGCGGCGACGTTCAAGATTCTGGGTGACCCGACGCGCCTATCGCTTCTGTATCAAATCCACTTTGCTGGGCAGCATAAATTGACTGTCAGCGAACTTGCGGAAGTCGCTGGTCTTCGCGTCGCCACCGCCTCTGCTGCGCTACGCGCCATGGAGAATAACGGCACTATTACCTCGCTGCGCGATGGTCGCCATATTTATTACGGCATTGAGAGCGAGGAGATTCACGAGCTTTTACACTGGATGGGTGCGCCGCACGCTGATGAGCGCACCCACGAGAACCAGTGACAATTAATACTGACGCAAGTGAACCGGTGGCTGTCCGCGCAGTTCACCACGGATAACATTGGCGACTGCGAGATTGATTCTCATCAAATCCTCGGTCCAGTCCGCCACTGACCTGACCACGAAACTGGGCACGTCTGCCTCAGTCACCGCTGCGCGCACCTGACCACGGCCTTCCAAGTTGCTATTAATCGCCTCGCGCACCTTCTCAATGAGTTCACTTGTGATCCGCGGGTCAACACAAATCACCGTGGCAAAGTGCGTATGCGTGCCGACGAACGAATCGCGCAGCTGGCTGAATAGTTCACCGGTCGGCTCAATGCGCACGTTGTCAATCAGCGCAATGTCACCATTCATGCGTACTTCAGTGCGCAAGTGCGCCTGCTTGTACAGGAAGTGGCCGCCGTCGGGTGACCAGCCAGGTGTGACAATATCCGACAAGAACAGGGATGCTTTCGGATCCATGTTTACCGTGATTTCCTGGCGAAAGTCAGCATCGCGGTAAAGGATCAGCTGGTTCGGGATGTACTCCAGCACGGAGTTTTTAGCCAGCGTGAACTCCACATTCTGCACCACGTAGTTGTCCGGAGTCTTGTAGACTTTCGCCGCCGACTGATCTGTCAGCAGCACCGATGTATCCGGCTCTAGCTCCACGTCAATGCGGTAAGAGTCACCGCCGACGTAGCCACCGCCCGGGTTGGCAATGGTGTAATACACCTGACCAGAGTCGTCGAGATAGTGCGGACGAATGATTTTAAAAGCCCGCGCATGGTACTGACTCTTCGCAATCGATTTGCCTCCGCTGAGCCCAATGCGCATCTGCAGGATGCCCATGTCTTCCTCGTTGGGTGGGTCATGGGTAAATGCGTTTTTGGACTTCCCCCACATACTTGTTCCTACTTCTCCGCCAGATCCTGCATGAGGACATCGTGGCGAATCCAGTTAAGAACCTCGTCGAGGCCCTCATCGGTCTTCAGGTTGGTCAGCACGAATGGCTTATCACCACGGAAGACCTTGGAATCATCCTCCATGACCTTCAGGTCGGCACCCACGTGCGGTGCAAGATCCGTCTTGTTGATAATGAACAGGTCGGACTTAATCATGCCCTGTCCTGCCTTGCGAGGAATCTTCTCCCCCTGCGCCACATCGATGATGTAAATGGAAAAGTCCACCAGCTCCGGGGAGAACGTTGCCGAGAGATTGTCACCGCCGGACTCAACAAATACGAGCTCCAGGTCTGGGTGTCGGTTGACCAGCTCCTCAATCGCAGCCTCATTCATCGAGGTGTCCTCACGGATGGCGGTATGCGGGCAGCCACCAGTTTCCACACCGATAATGCGATCTTCTGGCAGGATGCCGTCACGAGCGAGAATGCGAGCGTCTTCGGTGGTGTAGATGTCATTTGTCACTGCGGCCATCGATATCTCGCCGTCGAGCGCGCGGGTAATTCGCTCAACCAATGCGGTCTTGCCCGAGCCAACGGGGCCGCCTACACCAATCGTGATAATCGCCATAACTCGTTATTCCTTTCTATTAATTAGTCGGTTACTAGGACATAAACATCCGTGAATACAGCAATTCATGCTCCATCTGCGCGATTTCCAGATTGGGTGCCGCCACTCCCAAGTCCTGAATTGTGTGCTCCATGGTCAAGTCCGCACAGCGCGCAATATGCTCATAGGAGTTCACCAAAATGCGCTGACCTGCATCTTGCCCAAGTGGAATCGCACGAATCGCGTTTTGCACCATCGAGGTTGAAAGCTGCATCAAGTAACTCTCCACGGCCATGTGCTGATCGACTCCCACCGCTGCCAGCACCAGCCCCGCCGCAATCCCGGGGTTGCCCTTGTACTCCCGCGCGGCCAGGCCACGGGCGTACTCCGCAACGAGCGCGTCATTCGGCTGCACAATGCTGGCGACCTTGGCCATGCGTTTTCCCATCGACTGCATCGCGGCGCGCACCTGTTTAGGCGTCTGCGTCGCGTGGCACAGGGCGTCGAGCTCCGCTAGCTTTACGACGGCCTCTGCTTCCTGTAACCCCGCTTCCTGCAACTGGACTGCAAACCGAGCTGCCAGCGCATCGTTGAAGCTTGCCTGGTAGAGATAGCCTTTTAACCAGTGTGCGAAGGTTTCTGGGTCATCGATATCGCCGCGCTGAACATAGGTTTCCATACCGGCGGAGTGCGCAAAACCCCCTGTCGGCAATGCTGAATCCGTCAGGTGCCAAATGACCAGCCGCGCTCGAGCACTAGTGGGTGTGCTCTGCATGGCGGAAAGCCTTTGGCATTACGTACTCACCTCGATGGTATGGCACTGCCATGTGCTCCAGGAAGTGCTCGACCGTGTGGTCATATCGAACGACCATCGCTTCGCCTTCAACCGGACCGGAGCCGTCGAAGAATTGGGCTTGCAGATGGCGGTTGCCCAGCGCGTGGGCCACTTCTAATGCCTCCGTGATTGTGCGCGGTTGGATTACCAGAACGTCGTCAGGCGAGATTTTTGCGACAATCAGCGTGCCGTCGTCCTCGCCGAGAATATCGCCGTCGACGATTTCGCGCACGTCGGTGTCCAGGCGCAGCCCCACCTCGCGCCCGGCCTCGGTGGTGACGCGCTGAATGCGCTTTAACCGAGCCTCATTGTCCAAGATCACAAAGTCGCGCTCGCGCGCGTCGTCGGCGCTGAGTTCAGAAACGTTGCCGACGATTTCAGTCACAATCATCGTATTGTCTTTCGTTTTTTAAAATAGGAAGTAGCGCTGCGCCATCGACAGCGTTTCTGCTGGCTCTGAGGTAATTTTCTCGCCATCGACGGTTAGCACATAGGTTTCCGGATCAACTTCAATCTTTGGAGTGGCGGAATTGTGCTTCATATCCGCCTTGGAGATATTGCGCATATTCTTGGCCTCGACGAACTTGCGATGCGTCTTAATCTTCTCTGGCACGCCGACTTCGATTGCAGCCGTGGGCAGAAATGTGACGCTCGTGTGGTGCACGGCCTCGCCGTGGGCTGCGTAGGCATAGCGCATAGTGCGCGGCTGCGGAGTTGGAATCGAGCCGTTGGAGTCCCCCATCTCGGAGCGGACAATGAAACCGGATTACAGGACGCTGTACGGTTTGACACCGAAGTGGCTCGGCTCCCACAGCACTAGGTCAGCAATTTTGCCTTCTTCAACGGAGCCCACCGCGTGCGAGATACCTGCGGCGATGGCCGGGTTAATCGTGTACTTAGCGATGTAACGCTTGATGCGGTTGTTGTCATTATCCTCTGTGTCGCCTGTCAGCGGTCCACGCTGCATCTTCATGCGATCGGCAACCTGCCACGTGCGCAAAACCACCTCGCCGACACGTCCCATGGCCTGTGAATCCGAGGACGTAATCGAGATAATCCCCAAATCGTGCAAGACATCCTCAGCCGCGATTGTCTCCTTGCGGATACGCGAATCAGCGAACGCGACGTCCTCCGGCAAGTCCGGATTCAAGTGGTGGCACACCATAATCATGTCGAGGTGCTCTTCAAGAGTGTTCTTAGTGAACGGAAGAGTCGGGTTCGTCGAGGCCGGCAGGACACTCGGCATACCGGCCATCGTGATGATATCCGGTGCGTGCCCGCCACCAGCACCCTCTGTGTGGAAAGTGTGAATTACTCGGCCATCAATAGCCTTGACGGTGTTTTCCAGGAAGCCCGCCTCGTTCAAAGTATCCGTGTGGATGGCAACCTGAATATCCATCTCATCGGCGACAGCCAGCGCCTGGTCGATGGAGTTTGCAGTCGCGCCCCAGTCCTCGTGGATTTTCAGACCAATAGCCCCGGCTTTAATCTGGTCACGCAGCGGATTGGCCGCCGACGCATGCCCCTTGCCTAGAAAGCCAACATTAATTGGAAAGTCTGTGGTGGCCTCAATCATGCGCTGAATATTCGCGGCCCCCGCGCTTACCGTCGTGGCGTTGGTTGAGTCAGCTGGACCGACGCCCCCGCCAATGAGCGTGGTCGTGCCGTTATCCAAGGCGGTAGGAACTTGATCAGGGGAAATGAAGTGCACGTGCGTATCGACGGCACCAGCGGTCACAATCTTTCCTTCACCGGCAATCACCTCGGTGCCAACGCCGATGACAATATCGATTCCATCTTGAATATCTGGATTACCCGCGCGACCAATCTTTAGGATTTTTCCATCTTTGATTGCGATGTCGGCAACGTAAATACCTGTGTAATCAATGATTAGAGGTCCGGTAATGACCAAATCCGGAATATGGTGCTCTCCAGTGACTCGTGAGTTTTGCCCCATACCGTCACGGATAACTTTGCCGCCGCCAAAATTTACCTCGTCACCGTAGTTGAGAAGGCTCTTTTCTACTCGAGCAATGAGGCTGGTATCTGCCAGTCGTACTCCGTCACCGGTTGTTGGGCCGTATAGTTCGGCATATTGGCGCCTATCCATCTCAAATGCCATTGCTGTGCCTTTCTTGCCGTACTGATTTTTTGGCAGTTGATGCGGGTTTGTTAGTCGAGTGGTCCATTTACTTGGCTGTTAAAGCCGTAGACTTGGCGCTTACCAGCAAAATCGACGAGTTCGACGGTACGACTATCACCGGGCTCAAGGCGCACCGCGGTGCCCGATGGAATATCGAGACGCTTTCCAAGTGCGGCTTCCCGGTCAAATTCGAGCGCACTATTTGCTTCTGCGAAATGGAAATGGGAGCCGACCTGGACTGGTCGATCGCCTTTGTTGGTGACCTCGATAGTCGTGGATTCACGGCCTTCGTTGATGGTGACTGTGCCTTCCGAAATGAAGTATTCACCTGGAATCATGGTGTCACTGCTCCTTGTTCATTCTTATCGAATTGGGTTGTGGACCGTGACAAGTTTGGTGCCGTCTGGGAAGGTAGCTTCCACCTGGACATCGGTGACCATCTCCGGAACACCTTCCATAACATCGTCGCGGGTGAGAACTTCGACTCCCTCTGACATGAGTTCAGCCACCGTTTTACCGTCTCGCGCGCCTTCCAGCAGGTAGTCGGTAATCAGTGCGACTGATTCGGGGTAGTTCAGTTTGAGGCCACGTTCCCTGCGGCGACGAGCGACATCGGCGGCAACGACAATCAGCAGTTTTTCCTGTTCGCGTTGGGTCAGCTTCACGTTGATTTCCTTAATCTGATGGCAGTTACCTGTAAGCAGGCGGTTACTTTCCGGTCAACGTCAGTATTACTCCACACTTTCATCTAGCTCATCTGTGTTCGCATTGACAGACCGAACCAGACCGAGAGTAATCAGGCAGATGCGCTGGCACCAGTTGATCGCAGTTCGTGAAGTGGGAGGTTTTACCCTCAACGTCCCACGAATGCCTCACAATCCGCACCGACAAAAAGGTCATCTGCGATTGGGGCATGAAAAAATGCCCGCGACCATGGAAGTCGCGGGCATTGGTAACGCACCAGATAAACGCTTATAGATGCGATTCGATATGGCGGATAGCATTAGTCACGCCATTTCCGGGCATGTAGTAGCTGATGACATGGACACCAGCGCCGACAGCTCCAGCAGGAACCTCAGCGACAAGTGCGGCAACATCATCGTCGGTAGCTATATCAGTAACCTTCTGTGCAAAGTCGGCCGGCAGTTGGCCACGAAGCAGTGCGGTTTGCGCGCCGATATCACGGCCACCATCACCGAGGTGCGGCAGCATCGTCTCAGTGTCGCAAACCGAATCACCCTTGTTGCAGATTTCCAGAACACGGTCGGTTAGCTCACCGTAATTCAGACGTGTCGACATCAGCGGTTTCGTGAATCGATCGGCAGTACCAGCTTGAGGTGCGGCATCCGAGCGCGATGGGTTTGCCATCAGTGCTGCTGAGCCGAATCGACTTGCTGGAATTGGGCCGCGACCTGCTGCGATATCCTGGGTAATGTGCCCCATGATATCTGCGCCTTCGCTATAACCGTAAAAATGGAATGTAGCATTCGGACATGCGGCAGCGCGGTCGGAAATAATCCGTTTGGCCTGGGCAATGCCCTTATCGCGAGTCTGCTCATACGACCATAAACCAGTTGTCCACATGGTGTTATACGCCACCGTGCGGCCGTCAACAGTTAGCGGATGTTGTGCGACCAAGGTAGAGCGCACAGGGGCAGCGGTGGCACCTTGCGGAATGCGATCGGAAATATACGGACGCGACTGTGAAGTGCCCGGCGCTGAGACAACAATATTTGGTTTGCACAACCCCGGTGTGGCCGGAAGTGGCACAGCGTCACTCGTAGCAGCAGTAGCCGGGATGGTAGCGCTGGCGACCAGAAGAGCACTGCCGATGATACGAGCCAGCCGACGGGACATTGTGACGCTTTCTCCTTTAGAAACTCAGTTGCCGGAATTAAAAAATCAATTGCCGCGTTGACAATTGCTATGCAGATGCGTATGAACACCATAAAAACTCACTATTGACGTAATGGCGTAATAAGCAACCAACTTGCAGTGAGTTCTGCAGTTCCTTTGTATAAACCGTATTAACGTTTGTTAAATTGCCGATAGTGGCCATGTGGTTCATAGGGGTAGCCGTTTGGCCACCCCTAATTGCTACATTCAATTCGGTTCCGAATATGTTTGACTATTTCAACCAGGCGCAATGCGCTGTTTTTAACTGCACAACTTGCCCGACAACAGAGGTGCACAATTGCACCAAAAGTAACTGGCGTCACACCGGTTCCCACGCTCTCCACGTCGCGCCAAACTGCCAGCTACGCACTCCAAAGTGACTGAAACCGAAAAATATCCCCGGTAACTCACGTACACTTGGGAAGTATTTCTACGGTTTTAATCCAATTTTTCTAGGAATCCACAAATGCGATTCGCATAATTGCTAATTGGTGAAACCCCGCCAACGAGAAAGGTAAATACCTCACGTGGATGGCTTCACACCCTACGACATCGTCATGGACATCGGCTGGATCTCGGCGCTGCTAATTGTCGGCAACCTGATGCGCCGGTTTATCCCCTGGTTCCAAAAACTCCTCATCCCCGCCCCCATCACCGCTGGCCTGCTCGGTCTCCTGCTCGGCCCCAACGGTCTGGGGGTTATTCAATTTAGTGAGCACTTCAGTGACTACGCCACGATTCTCATCGCCGTGGTCTTCGGTGCCCTTCCCTTCACAATGAACTTCAATGCGAAGGTCCGTCAGGGAGCTCGCACAATGTGGTCCTACTCCGTGGGTATGTACCTCGCGCAGTGGGGCTTTTTCGCACTGTTGGGTGTCCTTCTTTTTGCGCCTCTCTTTGGTACACCGGACTGGTTCGGCATTATGCTCCCCGTCGGCTTCGTAGGTGGCTTCGGTGTCGCAGCCGCTGTTGGTGGCGCTTTGGACTCTGCCGGCATGACCGAGGCCACGACTCTCGGCTTCACTGCCGCCGCTGTGGGTATGTTCTCCGCGATTATCGGTGGTGTAATCTTCGCCCGCTGGGGATCGAAGAAGGGCTACACCAACGAGCTACCTCACTTCGACAAGCTGCCGGAGGACATGCGAAAGGGCATTATCTCTTTGCCGGGCCACGGCCCCAGCGTGGGGCGCGCAACGACGAGCCCGTCGTCGATTGAGCCGATTGCGCTACATATCGCCGTGCTGACCGTCGTGCTGTTTCTGGGCAACATCCTGACCGACTGGATTAACAACACCTTCCCTGGCTTGAGCTTCCCACTGTTCGCAATGGCCTTTCTGGTCGGCCTGGCCGTGGTCGGCATGCTGCACCTGCTCAAAGCTCCGCACTACATTGACAATAAGCTAATGGGCTCGGTCTCCGGCGCATCGACGGACTTCTTGGTGGCAGTGGGTATTGCCTCGATCATCCCGGCTGTTGTTGCGACCTACATCGTGCCGCTGATTATCCTGTTCCTCATCGGTCTGGCGTTCTGCCTCTTCCTCTTCTTCTACATCGGCCCGCGCACCTTCGACCATGGCTGGTTCGAGCGCTCAGTGTTCACCTGGGGCTGGGCAACCGCCTCCGTGGCAACAGGTATCGCTGTACTGAAGATTGTGGATCCGGACATGCGCTCCGGCACTCTCGAGGAATTTGCCATGGCCTACGTGGGCTTCGCACCCTTCGAAATTGCCGCGGCCATCCTGGCTCCGATTGCAATCATCGCGGGCATGGTGTGGCTCTTCGGCGGCGTAGCACTCATTGGTGGTCTGGTGCTATTGATTCCGCCGATGGTCTGGCTTAAGAAATCGAGGGCCAGAGCTGCACAAAAAGTTGAATAAGAATGACTGCGTCCAATAGCTGGGAAGGTTACGGTGGCAGCGAGACTCCGCTGTCCGGCCCTCCTCGGGTTAAAGCATGCCCCTTCCCCTAATCTGGCTAAAGAGGCTCAGCGACTTGTGGCACACTATTCGCCTATCGATGCGCTGCAGCGTGTCCACAGGTGAATTACGCATCGATACGTCAGAGGGCCAAGGGCATTACCTTGCGCATAAGTGCGGGAAAATCATCGATAATTCCTGAAAACCTGGCAATAAGTGCCGAGGGAATACAACAAGCCCGGCCCGCCACTCATCTTCCCCCCGTCGCGTTGCCCAAACGCAAGAAACCCCCGGTTCGCTTTCGCGAACCGAGGGTTCCGACTTAGTGGCGGGGGCTGGATTCGAACCAACGACCTCTGGGTTATGAGCCCAGCGAGCTACCGAGCTGCTCCACCCCGCGTCAACTGTCCTGGCTCTTACGAGCACTCACAGCGGGTGTCAGTCTCTCTGACCAACGAGAAGTAACTGTAGCACGGTCGTCCCAAAAAAGGCCAATCCCCAGGTCATAGCGGTTTTCGCTACAATCTGGGGACTATCTGAACCTATGATTTGTGGCTAATTACTGGCCATTGGCCTTCTGGTAATCAGCGGCGGCACGATCGAGCTCGGCAAGTGCCTGGCCCTGTGCTGCGTAGTCACCGTTCTTCTGGGCGTCGTTAAGCTTTTCCAACGCGTCGGAAATACGGCGAGCGGCGTCGTCACGCGCGGCGACATCGACCTTGCGCTCTTCCTTCGAGTCCTCGCCCTCAGAATCTGCGCCGGATGCCGCATCAGCGTTTTCATTGTCGGCGGGCTTGTCTTCGGCTTCTTCCTCGCCACGGACCTTAGTCACGGCAGAGGCATCAATGCCGACCTGGCTCAACGCCTCGGTCACGGTAGCGCCGTAGCCAACCTGACCACGGTAAGCGACAAGAATGCGCAGCAGCTTCGGGAATGCGGTTTCCTGCCCCTTGCGCTGGGTGTAGACCGGCTCGACGTAGAGAATCTCGCCGTCGCCGACCGGCAGTGTCAGCAGGTTACCGTTGGTGACCACGTTCGTGCCCTCGAGCAGGGTGCGGTCCTGAGCGACTTCATCAGCGGACATCATGGTGTCCTGCGCCTGACGCGGACCCATGGTCTGGGTATTGGTCGGCAGGGCGCGGATGGTGATCTGGCCGTAGGTCTCCGGATCGGAGGATGCACTCATCTGTGCCGCCAGGAACTCGCGCTCCAGACCGCGGAAGGCGGAAATCAGCTGGAAGCTGGGCTTACCGGTCTTCGGGTCGGAGGCGACAACGTAGTACGGCGGCTGGGAGAGCTTCTGTTCTTCCGGTGCAGTCGGGTCAGACGGCACGGACCAGAAGGAGTCATTGGCGAAGAACACGCCCGGATCGCTGACATGGTACTTGGCCATCAGCTCACGCTGAACCTTGAACAGATCCTGCGGGTAGCGCAGGTGCTCCTGCAGCTCCTTGGTGATCTCAGACTTCGGCTTCACCACACCCGGGAAGACGCCCTCCCAGGCCTTCAGCACGGGATCCTTCTCATCGAACTCGTAGAGGTCAACGGTGCCGTCGTAGGCATCGACGGTGGCCTTGACCGAGTTACGGATGTAGCTGACCTCGCTATTTGGCAGCGGACGCGGCGTGCCGTCCGGGTTCACGGAGTCCTGCGTGGTCTGCTGCAGGCTCATGCGCTCGGAGTATGGCATCTTGGCCAGCGTGGTGTAGCCGTCGACAATCCACTTCATACGACCATCGACCACAGCCGGGTAGGTCTTAGTATCAGTGGTCAGCCACGGAGCGACCTTCTGAACACGGTCGCGCGGGTCACGGTTGTAAATAATCTTGGAGTCCGGACCAATGCGGTCGGACAGCAGGATGTTCAGCTCCTGGTAGCGGGTGGCGAAAATCAGGCGGCTAATAAGCCCGCCAACGCCAACACCGCCTTCGCCGTCGTAGGTGAAGTTGCGACCGTCAGCATCGTACTCGTAGTCCTTGCCGTCACCGTTGCCGCCGACGATGGCATAGTCAGCGTCACTGTTGGCAATGACTGGACCGTAGTAAATACGTGGCTGCTTCAGGTTCAGGTTCATACCGTTCGGGTCCTCGGACTCGAACAGGTCGGCCACCGTGTAGAGCGGGTAGCCACCGCGGGCGGAACCGGACTCGGAGGCAACTTCATCGACCTTGTTGGCCGGTGCAGCAACGAAGCCATTGCCGTGGGTGTAGACCGTGTGGCGGTTAATCCAGTCGGTCTGGTTACCCTGCAGGGTCTGCGGGTTCAGCTCACGAGCAGCAACGATGAAGTCACGGGACTCGCCATCGATCTGGTAGCGGTCAATGGCCAGCGGATCGGAGAAGCCGTAGAAGTTCTTCAGCTGACGCTGCTGCGTGAAGGTACGCGGCAGCACTTCCGGATCCAGGATGCGGATGTTAGCCAGCGTTGCGGCATCGCGGGAAATCGAGTCTGCGCCTTCCTTCGCAGCCTTCTTATCGCCTTCCTTTTCGGCGGGCACACCCCAGTTACGCTCGATTTTCACCTTGTCGTCGGTAAGCCCGTAGTGGTAGCGCGTCGATTCAATATTGCGCGCGATGTACTCGCGTTCCTTGGACGCACGGTTCGGGTTGACCGAGAACTGCTCCACTGCCAGCGGCCAGGCGACACCAATCAAGCCAGCGGAGACCAGCATCAACACAGTGGCGAATGCCGGAATGGACAGGTTGCGTAGGAAGATAGCCGCGAAGAACGCTGCAGCGACAACCAGAGCGATGACCAGCAGCACAATCTTGGCCGGCAGCAGCGCATTGATGTCAGTGTAGGAACCACCGGTGAAGGTCTTCTGCTTGTTATTCAGCAGCTCGTAGCGGTCCAGCCAGTAAGACACAGCCTTGAGCAGCATGAATACACCGGCCCAAGAGGCCAACTGCGCACGTGCGGCGTCGGAGACGCGAGTCTTCTCCCCTGTGGTCGGATTACCAGCGCGAATACCGCCGAGGAAATAATGCGTCACCAGCGACAGCAGGAACGCGACGACCACCATGATGACCAGCGAAGAGACAATCGAAGACCACAGTGGCAACTGGAAGGCATAGAAGCCCAGATCCTTGCCGTACTGCGGATCGGTCTCACCAAAGGACTGACGATGCAGGAATAGCTGCACCGTCTGCCAATTGCCCTGCCCCACAAGGCCACCGAGCACACCGAATACGATGGGCAAGGTGATAAACATCGACTTCGAGCCGGATTCGGCCATGCGGCGATAAACTGCCTGCGGGCTGCGCGGATCTGTCAGCCCCAGATCAACGGGGCGGCTCCGCCACGCCAACCATATAGATAAGAATGTCACCGCACCGGTAATTAAACCGACGAGGACAAACAGGACAATACGGGTCACCCACGTGGTGCCGAAGACACCGCGGTAGCCAACCTCACCGAACCACTGAAAGTCCGTATAGAGATTGACCGCGATGGGAACAATGAAGGTCAGCACAGCAATCACAATGACTGCGATCGCCAGCTTCCCCGGGCGGCCACCCGCCGATCTTCTCGACTGAGTTTGGTTTAGAGACAACGTCTCTCCTGTCCAAATTGAGCTTGGCTTACTAGATACTTAGTAAGTCGTTCGTACGCTTGTCTGTCATCTACTCTAAATAAAGTTCTTAACAATTGACTAAGGAAGCCGTTTTTACAGCTTTGCCAGGAAAGGGACGTCGTAAAGCACGATGAGCAAAAACAGCAATGAGCAGACGTACTTAAGCCAGCAGGCGCTCAACCGCGCAGTGCGCGAGGCCGTTGAATACGTGCATGCCGAGGGGTGGGACCGCGCTCCAAGCCTCTTCGCCCTAGTCCCCACCGCCGCGCTTACCGACGTGCTTGCCGACGAGTTGATCGACAGCGCTCCGCTGACCGTTGTTGCGCAGGAACCTCTCCCCGAGGGAATTGAAGGCGGCAGCCCCGAGCTCGCTGACTTCATTGCGCGGACTTCCTGGCCTGCAGGCGTAGTCGGTGCTGTACTCGCGCAGGAAATTATGGTGATTGCGCCGGATCAAGCGGAGAACTTTGAGGGCGCGACGTTGGATGAGGTACGCGCTCGAGCCAATGGTGATGGGGCTCGTCAGGCACGGCTGTTCAGCGGCGTCATTAGTGACGGCCCGAACCTGACGCTGATTCAACCGCGTCCAACTGAGGCGGAACTCGATGAGCGTGGGCCCTTTGCGGAAGATGATATTGAGCTAAAAGATGGTTCAGGGGTAGCTGATGGTGTCATCGCCGCGCTGTATTCCACGTTCGGCGCTGGTGAATAGGGTTAAAGCTTTCTAAATCAAGCAAATTCCGGTTGACATACAGCCCAGAACCTAGTTGTATAACAGAGTGATAAAGCGCGTCACTCAGCATCCACTCAGATTTCTCCGGGGACTACGTGAGCGCTTTCCTTCTATCGGGTTTCTAATAAGAGGTTTTTGATTATGAAGAACAACGTTGTTCGCCGTGCAGCAGCGTCGGCAGCCGCAGCTTCCGCTCTGGCTGCTTCCCTTCTCACCGGTGGTGTCGCCAACGCTCTTCCGACCGGCAACTACGTTGCCTTCGGCGACTCCTTCGCAGCTAACCCTGGTAAGTCTGACCCAGCTGTTCCGGGCCGCGGCGGCTGCCCGATTTCTGTTTCGAACATCGGCTCTCACGTCGCTCGCGAGACTGGCCTCGAGCTGCATGACTACTCCTGCAACGGCACCACCGCTTTCATTCCGAACCAGCCGCAGAAGTCCCTGATGGGTCAGATTGACAACGCCATCGCTCAGGGCTCCCTCGGCCCGGACACCCGCCTGGTGACCATCTACATCGGCGCTAACGACGCTATGCAGGGTGCCCTGCTGCCGTTCCCGGTTCAGGACCAGCTGTACAACACCAACGTTGTCGCTGCGCTGGAAAAGGTCAAGGCTGCCAACCCGACTGCTCGCATTATGCTGATTGGCTACCCAGCCTTCACCTCTAATGACCCGACGCACTACGCTTGCCCGATTAACGCTGCTGGTTTCGCACCGCACATCCCGGCTGCGAACATGCACCAGTTCGAGATGGCTCTGCAGAACCGTCAGGCACGCGCTGCTGCTGATGCCGGCGTCGGCTTCGTCAACATGAAGGATGTTGCACACATCGACGTTGCAATGTGTGGCCCGGACGGTGAGCGTCAGGTTTCCGCAATTCTGGACACCGATGTTGCTTCCTACAACATGACCAACCACCCAACCTTCCACGGCTCTGCAGTCACTGGCACTACTATCGCCAACGTCTACAAGTCGACTTTCTAAGGTCTCTTTAAAAAATTCCCCCGGCTGCGCTGTGTGAAAACGCGGCCGGGGGATTTTTCGTTGTCTCACCTGGTTGGTAAAAAGCTAGTTATGCATTGTCGTCTGCGCTGACCTTAATGCGCTCAGGTCCCTTCAACGCACGCAGAGCGTAGAGAATAGTCGCCAGGTCAATGACCTCCTGCAGGAGTGCGCCGACAACGGCTGGAATATAGCCGAAGGCTGCAATCATCATCAGCGCGACCGAGAGCACAATGCCGATCCAGATCGAAGTCTTGGCCACAGTCAGAGTCCAACGACCGATATCAACTGCTCGCGCCACACGGGAAATATCATCACGGGTAATGACAACATCGGCAGCCTCAGAGGCTTCCGTGTCACCTCGCGCACCCATCGCAATACCGACGCCAGCTGCGGCCAGCACCGGAGCATCGTTAATGCCGTCACCCACCATGATGACGGGGTGCGGCTCCATTTCCTTGAGCAGTCGCACCTTGTCCTGCGGCAAAAGAGCAGCGTGGAATTCACCGATACCGACCTGCCCAGCAATTGCGTGCGCAGTATTCGGATTGTCACCGGTGAGCACAACCGTGCGCTCGAAGCCGTGATGCTGTAGCGCACTGACCAGCTCAGCTGCATTTTCCCGTGGTTGATCGTCGAGAATCAACGCACCGACGTACTTATTGTCAATAGTCACGTACGCAGCAGTCTGGCCATGACGGAACTCGGCTTCATTAGCTTCAGGCGCTACCTGCTGGATAAAGTCCAGTGTGCCGACGCGAACCGGCACGCCACCGACAGTCGCCTCAACGCCTTCGGCATCCTTTTCCTTGCCATCTTCAGCTTCGGGTAGTTCCAAGCCATCAGCGGCTTGAATGATGCTCGCGGCCAAGACGTGCGTAGAAAATTGCTCAGCGGCTGCTGCGTAGGCCAGCATCCTGTCCCGCTCAATGCCAAAGGTGTCAATGCGCGCAACGGTTGGATGTCCGTAGGTCAACGTACCGGTTTTATCGAAGGCAATGGACTTAGCGGCAGCCAAGCTCTCCAGCACCGCACCACCCTTGACAATGACACCGGAATTGGACGCACGACTCATACCGCCGAGAAACGCCACAGGCGCGCCAATCAACAGCGGGCATGGGGTGGCCAGCACAAGAACCTCAGCAAAACGCACAGGATTGCCACTGATAGCCCAGGCCAGGCCAGCGATAACCAGCGAAACTACCGTAAATGGCACGGCGTAGCGGTCGGCTACACGCACAATCGGCGCTTGCTGGTCTTCAGCCTGCCGAACCAGGCCAATAATCTTTTGGTACTGCGAATCGGCCGCCGACTTACTGGCCTGAAGCCGAATAGCGCGCGAGCCATTGACAGAGCCGGACAGGATCGTGTCCCCGACGTCCTTGTGAACAGATCCAGCTTCACCGGTCAGCGAGGATTCATCCACAGATGCCTTGTCAAAAGTCACACCATCGACGGGAATGACCTCGGACGGGCGAACTAGCAAATAGTCGCCCTTAGCGACTTCATCAATAAGAATCTCATCGACATCATCCGGGGACGCATCCAGCGATGGCAAACGACGTGCCGTTTGCGGAGCGCGATCGAGCAGACTGCGTAGATCCCGCTTTGCGCGGTACGCGGCGTAATTTTCCAGCGCTTCGCCACCGGTGAGCATGAGGGCAATAATCGAACCAGCGATATACTCTCCCACCGCCAGGGTTGCAATCATTGCGATAACGGCGAGAATATCCAGCCCGAACTCCCGACGCATTACCTGCTTCACCATATCGACGGTTGTCAGAATAATTACAAACCCAACAAAAACTGTTGCAACAATTTGTGCAGCAGTCTCCAAACCGGTGAAGTACAAGGTGAGCACAACAATGAGTTCGATTGCCACGGCAATCAATAGGCGGTATTCCTTTAAAATACTGCTTCCCTTACTCATACCCCTATAATAGCAGCGCACGGGCTTTTTTGGAGTTCAATGCGTAGCCCGCAATGAGTTCAATGAGCCTTAATAGACCTCATTAGCCAACATTTACCAAATAAACTCGGGAAATTTGCCACGAAATCAACAACAAATTTCTACAAATTTGATACCAAGGTCATGCCAAATTCGTGCCACATTTCTAAGCACGTGTAAATACACATTTCTTGAAATCCTGTAGATACAAGAAAACCCCCGGTCGCAATGACCGGGGGAATTTCACTTTGTGGAGCTGCCGGGAATTGAACCCGGGTCCACCGCCAACTCGCCAGGGCTTCTCCGTGCGCAGTTCGCACAATCGCCTCTACTCGGCCCTTCGGCTCAGGCAAACATGTCCGAATGACGGGCCCAGCCGCAAGTAAGAAGATCCCCTGTGAGCCTTACGGCACACTCACCGGGCGAGCCCTTTTCAGTCGATGCCAGGGTCCGAACCAAAGGGCAAGTTCGGTCTGACAGACACGCTAGTCGCTAATTAGGCAGCGAGAGCGTAGTCGCGCTGAGTATTCTCGGCGCTTATCAATTTGCTACGACGCTTAAAATCGGTGGTCTCTAGCCTGCACCGGCACGCTTCCCCTGGCTCACTGTACGGTGTCGAAACCATGTCAGCCCCATACAGACCTGTTGAGCGCGGGATAGTGCATAACGCTCAAAGGATGTATAAGAATAACGCTTTACGACGGTCAAAGTCAATAAACCGACAGTGACTAGCGCTATCCCTTAATCCCCTTGATTCGGCGACCGAGTGCAGCAGTGGCCTCACGCTCTTCCGTGCGGCGCTTAATATCCTGACGCTTGTCATAGTCCTGCTTACCGCGAGCAAGCGCGAGTTCAACCTTCAGGCGGCCATCGGTGAAGTACAGCTTCAGTGGCACAAGGGTGTTATTGCCATCGCGGACTTTGCCCCAGAGAGTGTCAATCTCTCGGCGGTGCAGCAGTAACTTGCGTGAGCGACGTGGCGAATGGTTCATCCACGAGCCATAGGAGTACTCCGGGATATGCAGCCCGCGGAGCCACACTTCACCGTCGTCGATAGTCGCGTAGGCGTCGTTAAGCGAAACCTTGCCCTCGCGCAGCGCCTTGACTTCGGTGCCCACGAGAACGACACCACATTCATAGGTGTCCAAGATGTTGTAGTCATGGCGGGCACGACGATTGGTGGCCACCACCGCGTTGTTGGCGCTGACCTTTTCTTTCTTCGACTTCTTCTTGCCCATAACCTGCCTAACTCTAGCCGAAAAGATCCAGCGCAGCCATTTCCCTTATCTTCGCCTTATAAGTGACCGCTTGAGCATTTACGTTGTGACGCACCTTACTTTCCCCTAACCTTTTACCAACGTCTAACACAGAGGGATTTAACGAACAGAGGGATTTAAAGATATGTCACAGCAAAAAACCTTGGAACCCGATAAAGCGCCACCGAAGCCTAAGGGAGTCCTGGCATCGCTAGAACGCATCGGCAACGCACTGCCCAATCCTTTTTGGCTGTTCGTGATCCTCGCCGGCGTTGTCATCGTGTCGTCGTGGATTGGTGCGGCGACGGGGATGCAAGCCAAGGATCCCGCCTCAGGTGATGTCATCAAGGTGGAAAACCTCGCCACCGCTGAGTACCTGCAAAAGATGGTCTCCGAGGCGGTTACGAACTTCACTGAATTCGCACCTGTCGGCTTGATTCTGGTGTGCATGCTCGGTGTCGCAATCGCGGAGTACTCCGGATACATCGGATCTGCGATTCGCGCTTCCATCTCCAAGGTCCACTCCCCGGTCATGCTGACCTTTATTGTGGCGCTGGCCGGCGTGACCGGTTCGATTGCCTCGGACGCTGTCTACGTCATTTTGATTCCGCTGGGCGCGGCGGCTTTTTCTGCGGTTGACCGCAACCCAATCGTCGGTGCCATGGTGGCTTTCGCCGCTTCCTCGGCCGGCTTTAACTCCTCGCTGGTGCTGAACATCACCGACGTGCTGCTGGCGGGTATCTCCACGCATGCAGCGCAGTTTGTGGATCCGGAATACGTGGTCTCCCCGCTGGCCAACTACTTCTTCACCATGGCCTCCTCCATCGTGCTGGCGCTGATTATTACGGCTGTGACCGAGCTGTTTATCACCAAGCACGTCGACCGCACTATCCACGAAGACCACGTGGATCACGATGCGGCAGAGTTCACGAAGCCAGGCGCATCTGAAGAGGATGCCAAGGAACAGGAGAAGGAGCAGAACGACTCCACCGCTTCCAGCAACGGCAACGGCCGCGACAAGCTCAAGCTCAACGATGCTGAGCGCCGCGGTCTGCGCTTCGGCAATATTGCTGCTGTCATCTTCCTGGCGCTGTGGTTCGCCGCCCTGTTCGTCCCCGGTTCTCCGCTGCGCGGCGAGGGCGACGGCATTCTCAACTCCGTTCTGCTTACCGACGTCGTGGTGTCTATCGCCCTCTTCTTCGCGGTAGTCGGTATTGCGTACGGCATCGGAGCCAAGACCATTAAGTCCTCTGCAGATGTGCCGGCATTCATGGAACGTGGCCTGGGCACACTGACCACAATGATGGTGCTCTTCTTCGCCGTCTCGCAGTTCACGGCCTACTTCAAGTGGTCCAAGATCGGTCAGTGGACCGCTATTAAGGGCGCGGAATTCCTCACCAAGGCAGACCTGCCACCGCTGCTGCTCTTTGCCGCCTTCGTCCTGATGGTCGGTGTGCTAAACCTACTGATTACCTCCGGCTCCGCGCAGTGGGCACTGATGGCGCCAGTTGTGGTGCCGATGCTGATGTACGTCAATGTCTCGCCTGAGGTCTCTCAGCAGCTGTTCCGAATCGGTGACTCCCCGACAAACATCATCACACCGATGTCGCCCTACTTCGCCCTGGCTCTGACCTTCTTGCAGAAGTACTACAAGCCGGCCGGTGTCGGCACGCTGATGTCACTGGCCATCCCGTACTCGCTGTGCATGCTGGTGGGCTGGTTCCTCTTCTTCGTCGTGTGGTACCTCGCGGGCATTCCGCTGGGACCAGGCGTTCCAGTGCGTTAATTCACAACATAAAAGCCACGTTAGGGCTTAATATTGCTTTCGGCTGCCCACCACCCTGGGCGTCGTAAAGCGAAGAGATATACACAGATTGAGGCGCGGATAGAAGCAATGCCAACCAAGCACCTGAAATTTACTGGATCGACCGGCGAAACGCTGGCAGCATCGATTGACCTGCCCGAAGGAAAGCCCCGCGCATGGGCGCTTTTCGGACACTGCTTTACCTGCAATCGCATGGTGCCCGGCGCGTCGCGAACCTGTAAGGCGCTGGCGAAAAAGGGCATTGCGGCATTCCGCTTCGACTTCACAGGCCTGGGGCAGTCCACTGGCGACTTCGGAGAGACAACGTTTCAGACCAACATTGACGACCTCAAGGCCGCCTACGAGTTCATGGACGCGGAATTTGAAGCACCATCGCTGCTCATTGGGCACTCCCTCGGCGGTGCGGCGGCCCTCAATGCCGGTCGCGATATGCCCAAGGTGAAAGCTGTGGCGACAATTGGTGCTCCGTTTGACCCAGCGCACTCGATTGTCCGTATCGCCGGCGACATTTCGACGGTCGATGAACACGGCACTCAGGTGCTTCAGATTGAAGGCCGTGGCATTCCTATCTCGCGTGAGTTCCTGGAAGTTCTGGCGGACTACAACCCGGAGGACTACTTGAGCCAGCTGCGTAAGCCGCTGCTGATCCTGCACTCCCCGACCGACCAGACCGTCGGCATCGACAGCGCGCAGAAGATTTTCCAGGTCTCCCGCTATCCGAAGTCGCTGATGAGCTTGGACCGCGCCGACCACCTGCTCACCCGCGCCAAGTCCGCTGCCCGCGCCGCAGACCTCATCTACGCCTGGGCCGACGCGTACCTTCCGGCTGAATAGCGCTTCGTTATCATCGATTTTGTGGACTCTAACGAACTTTCACACAATCACGGTCACGACCACGCTCACCCGGATCCCAAGAACACTCCCGCACGCCGCCTTCTGGCTGTCGCGGGACTGACCCTTGTTGTCTTCCTCGCTGAGCTCATCGGTGGTCTGATCTCTGGCTCGCTGGCGCTGCTGGCCGATGCCGGTCATATGGTCACCGACTCCGCCGGCCTCGTGATGGCCGTCGCAGGCCTCGCCATTGCTCGGCGTGGCTCCGATGCCCGTGCCACCTATGGCTACCGCCGTGTGGAAGTTCTTACCGCCCTCATCAACGGCCTGACCGTTTTTATTATCGCGGCCTTCATTCTCTGGGGCGCACTCCGCCGCTTCGGCACTCCTGAGCAGGCGGAAATTCAAACCACCTCCATGCTGGTCATCGCGGTTATTGGCCTGGTCACCAATGTTGTTGCCGCGGTGTTGCTCGCTGGCGCTGCGAAAGAGAGCGTCAACGTCCGCGGCGCCTACTTGCACGTGTTGGTTGACGCTGCCGGTTCAGTCGCGGTGATTGTCTCCGCAATCGCAATTTCGCTGACCGGCTGGACGGCAATTGACTCCATCGTGTCCATTGTCATTGCCTTCTTCATCGTGCCTCGTGCTGCGATGCTGGTCCGCGACTGTCTTCGCATCTTCCTCGAATACACGCCGAAGGGCATCGACCCGGAGCAGATTGAAAAAGATCTCAGCGCCATCAACGGCGTTGTCGAAGTCCATGATCTGCACGTCTGGACGCTCAACGGCAACGACCTGCTCGCCTCTGTGCACTTGGTCCGCTGTGACACGCTCCCCAACGGCGACGAGCACATTATCCTCGACCGCGCGCAGGCACTGCTTCACGACGTCCACGGGATTGAACACGCAACTGTGCAAATTGAGCGGACCGGGCACGCTGACCACGAGTACCCGGCTCACTCCTAAATCCCGCAGTCGCTAGCCCTCGGCTTGCTCCCCCAGCTCGAGCCACTCCATCTCCAGCTCGTCGCGCTCTTCGCGCAGGCAGGTGACCTCGCGGTCGAGTTCGGCTAGCCGCTCAGTGTCCAGATTGTCCACGTCTGCGCTGATTTTCGCCATTTCCGCATTGAGCTTGGCTTCCCTGTCTGACAGCTTGGTCATCTTGCGCTCCAGCGCATTCATCTGCTTGCGCAGGGCATGCTGCTCAGCCGCCGACAGGCCACTGTCCTTGGCCTCGGCCTCAGCGGCGGCCGTGGTCGCCCTCGCCCCTGAACCTGCGCCCGCGGACTCCCGAGCCGCCAGCTGCGCGCGCTTTTCCAGGTACTGATTGATACCGCCAGGAAGATTTGTCAGCTCACCATCGCCAAAGAGTGCCCATGTCGAGTCTGCAATACGCTCAATCAGGTAGCGGTCGTGCGAAATCACCACCAACGTGCCCGGCCAATTATCCAGCAGGTCTTCCAACTCCTGCAGAGTATCGATGTCCAGGTCATTCGTCGGCTCGTCCAGCAACAGGAAATTCGGCTCGCTCATCAGCACACGAGTAAGCTGCAGTCGGCGACGCTCACCACCGGAGAGATCCGCAATCGGCGTGCGCTGACGCTTCGGCGAAAAGCCGAGTCGCTCGGCCAACTGCGACGCGGTAATTTGCTTCTTGCCCAGGTCAATGTAAGTGGCAACATCCTCCACCGCGTCGAGTACACGCATATCCAGCGGCAGGTCATCGAGTTCCTGACGCAGCCACCCCAGGCGAACCGTCTTGCCCTCAATGCGCTTGCCAGCGCTTAGCGGATATTCACCGGCCAAGGCACGCAGCAACGTGGTCTTACCAGAACCGTTCACACCCACCAGGCCGATGCGCTCGCCTGGGGCCAGGCGCCACGTGACGTCGTTAAGCAGCTGCCTGCCGTCGGGCGTTTCCAGGGATGCGTTCTCCAGCTCCACGACCACCTTGCCCTGGCGACGCTGCGAAAACGCCATCAGCTCCACCGAATCACGCGGTGCCGGCACGTCGGCAATGAGCGCCTCAGCTGCTTCAATGCGGTAGCGCGGCTTGGATGTACGCGCCGGTGCGCCACGGCGTAGCCACGCCAGCTCCTTGCGCGCGAGATTGCGGCGACGCTGCTCGGCGGCATCGGCCTGGCGAGCACGCTCAGCACGCGCAAACGTCCAGTCGTTGTAGCCGCCATCGTAGAAATCGACAGTGCCGTCGTGGACTTCCCACGTCTTCGTCGCCACCGTATCCAAGAACCAACGATCGTGCGTGACGACGACCAATGCGGTGCGGCGGGAAAGAACATGATCGGCCAACCACTGCACACCCTCAATGTCGAGGTGGTTGGTCGGCTCATCGAGAATCAGCAGATCCAAGTCGCGGACCAACGCAGCCGCGAGGTTTACACGGCGGCGCTCACCCCCGGAGAGATTGGCGACTTTGGTGTCCATGCCCAGCTCGTTGATGCCGATGCCATCGAGCACCTCGCGAATGGAGGCATCGCCAGCCCACTCGTGTTCGGCAACGCCAAGGGGTGCGATGACACATTCGAAGACCGTGGCATTCGGATCGAGCTCAGCGCCCTGGGTGACATGGGCCATTGCCATATCATTGGCGCGGGAAATGCGGCCAGAATCGGCTGGCTCTACACCGGCCAGAATCTTCAGCAGTGTGGACTTGCCACCGCCGTTTAAGCCGACGACTCCAATTCGGTCGCCCTCTTGAACGCCGAGACTTACGTCTTCAAGCAGAGTCTTCAGCCCAAAGGACTTGGAAATATTCTCGCAATTAATCAGATTCGCCATGATGAGTAACTATTGTGCCCCAATCGACGCGCCCAAGCACACGCCGGATATACCAGGCCACCGGTAGCTCGTCGAACTGTGCACGAGTCACCCATTTGAAATCCGGGTGTTCCGCGCTGAGCCGCACAGGAAGGCTGTTATCGGCCTCCCGCACGAGGAATGTGACCGTGTGAAATCTGTAGTTTTCCCCGCCCATATCGGGATTGGAATAGTGCGCGAATTCGCTGAGCTCAGCTGCCTTCAAACCAGCCTCTTCAGACAGTTCGCGTGCGGCAGATTCCGCCGGTTGCTCGCCGGCATCGAGCTTGCCGCCTGGCAGGTCCCACTGTCCGCCGAGGAAACCTTCGTGCTCACGCAATAGGAGCAACAATCGGTTCCCACGAAAAACGATGCAGTTGCACACCCAGCCATCGTCGTCAGGCCAGTACTTCGTGGCGGCGAGCCCACGTGGTTCTAGTCGGCCATGCCCACTTTCGGTTTCGCCGGTTGGATTTCGGCCCTCGCTAAGCATTGCCCTGCCTACTTTCTTGCAGCTAGTGAATGTGGCACTCGACGGAATCCACACGATAGCCGCTTGCTAACTAGCGGCTAGCTTCAGCGAGGCGAACAAAGTCCGCAATTTCGAGCTTTTCGCCTCGCTGCTTGGGATCAATATCAGCGGCCACCAGTGCTTCCTCGGCGGCTGGGCCTGAACCGTAGAGTCCCGACAGGGCTGCGCGAAGAGTCTTGCGGCGTTGCGCAAAAGCTGCGTCGATAAGCGGGAATAGGCGCTGGCGAAATTCCGCTGAGATTTCCCACGGGGCGTTGTCGCGGTCAAAGCAATCAATACGCACTAGACCGGAATCGACCTTGGGGACCGGCCAGAATACGTGGGGACCAATGGCTCCGGCGCGTCGGACTGTGCCGTAGTACGCGGCCTTGACGCTGGGGACGCCATAAATCTTGGAACCTGGCTGTGCGGCAAGACGGTCTGCCACCTCGGACTGCACCATGACCAACACGCGGGTGATAGTTGGCAGCTCTGCCAGCATGTGCAGCAGCACCGGTACTGAGACGTTGTAGGGCAGGTTGGCCACGAGCGCATCAGGAGCGGTGTGGAAATCCTCGCGGCGCACCTTCAGCGCATCTTTGTGGATTAGTTCCAGCGCGCACCCAGGGGCGCGGTCAGCGACCGTCTGCGGCAGACGGGCGGCCAAGCGCGGATCAATTTCAACTGCTGCGGCGCGGCCGCAGTGCTCAAGCAAACCGAGAGTCAAAGAGCCCAGGCCAGGGCCAACCTCAACGGGGTAAGCATCCTCCGGCAGATCCGCGGCAGCAACAATGCGACGCACCGTATTGGCATCGTGGACAAAATTCTGTCCTAACTTCTTCGTTGGGACAATATCCAACTCCGCGGCTAATTCGCGTACTTCTACCGGTCCGAGAAAGGAAACTTCTGCTTTGGTCACAGTTAGATACTACGGTCTGGCGGCCTAAAAGTAGTTTTAGCGGATGCCCATCGATGCGGTGCAGGCTGGCCATGCGCCCCAGCCCTGACCGGCCTGGACACGCTCAGCAACTGCAATCTGCTCCTCGCGGGAAGCCTGAGATGCACGCGGTGCGTACTCGGTGCCGCCGTAAGCAGCCCAGGTGGAGTCAGTGAACTGCAGGCCTCCGGAGAAACCATTGCCGCTGTCAATAGCCCAGTTACCGCCGGACTCACACTGCGCCAGCTGATCCCATACTCCGTAGCCAGCAGACGGCGCGGCAACGCGGGACTTGGTGCCCTGGCGAATAGTGGTGGTACCCGGAGCCTTCAGCTCCTTTTCATCGATGATCTGTCGGTCCAGCTCATTGCCGTCACGAGTGGCAACCTTAACCTGGCGCTCAACCTTACCCGGCTCGCCCTCTTCCTCGACGACGCGCTCATCTTCGAACATGGAGTCATCTTCGATGATGTTCTCGTGAGCCGGAATCTCTTCGGTCTCAGTGACGGTCTTCTCAATCAGGCGAGAGACCTCGATGCGCATGCCCTCGGTAACCGGAGTCTCAACCGACGGGGTCACCGTGTCATCCTCGCGCAGCTCGATGCCGCGCTCTGCCAGCACATCACCGACGGTGGCAACTGGCAGGTTGAGGTCGATGTCCTTGGCGTCGTCGTGAAGCACGAAGTTTTTGGCACGGACGACGTCGACCTTGATGCCGTCAGCGGAGATCTTGCCCTTCTTGACCTCGACCTTGTCCTTGTCGGAGATCAGTCCCTGTTCCTTCAGGCCTGCGATGAGCTCATCAGTGGTGATTGCGTTGGTCTTGAGCTTCTTCTCCTGGCCGTCGATGACCATGGTGACCGGCTTTGCAGAGCGGTAGACGAGCTTGCCGCCGTCATTGATGTCGCCCTGACGTTTTACCAAATCGCCACCAGCTGCGGAAACGCCGGCCTTTTCCAAAATGGCCTTGTCATCCTTGGACCAGGTCGCGACCTGCTCGATCTGGCCGTCGATTTCGACGGTGACCTTGTCGTACTTGACAGCTGCCACAGAGCCACCCAGGGCGACTGCAGCAGCCAAGCTGCTAGCAGCGATCTTGGACGAAGTAGAGACTCCGCCGTTAGCGCGATTGAGATGACGCTTCTTAGCAGCACTCACGGGTTTCGTCACAGCCTTTCATGGAGGACCAAATAACGGGATGAGAAAATATCTTATGTAACAGTACGATAAAGATTCCGTAATGTCTAAAAGTTACACATAGATTTATCTCACACCGTCAGGGCTGATTAAGACTGCATTTCTGCTGCTCAAACCGAAAACTCGTGGCTGTGAGCGTTAAATGCCGTAAACTCGTCGCGCATTATCGGTGAGAATTTGTGCCATTTCCTCTGCCCCAATTTCTCGGGCCTCAGCCATCGCACGTGCCTGATGACCGATGAAGGTGGACTCATTGCGCGCACCGCGGAACGGCTCGGCCGTCATGTACGGCGCATCAGTTTCCACCAGCAGCTGCTCCGCTGGCGCTTCCGCAACAGCCTGTCGCAGATAATCATTGCGTTTGAACGTCACGTTGCCCGTGAAACTTAAAATGTACCCACGCGCAATCGCCTCACGCGCGACCTCAATAGGCGAAGAGAAGCAGTGCAAAATGACGGTGTTGTCATATCCCTCAAGCGCCGCCATTAGATCCTCATCGGCATCACGGTTGTGAATCATCAAAGGCTTGTCGACGCTCAAAGCCAGCTCCATGTGCCAGCGCAAGCCCGCCAGCTGCTCATCCTTCGTCGCACAGCCGTCGAGGGAATCCAGCCAGTACCAATCCAAACCGGTCTCCCCGATGGCCACGACACGAGGGTCAGCAGCCATCTCGGTCAGGCGGGCCTTGGCTTCGTCGTCAAGCTCGTTTGCCCTCGTCGGATGAATGGCGGTGGCGGCCCAGACATTCGGGTGCGCGTGGGCGGCGGAAAACGCCAGTTCAGTCTCTGGCATGCCGTCACCGACCGTGCATACGCCGACAACACCGGCCGCGGCGGCGCGGTCCATGAGAGCCGCGATTTCCTCCGGCTCCTTTGCCCCGCACGAAGCCAGGTGAGTGTGAGCGTCAAACAGCGGGGTGACAAACTCCGCAGGCTCTGCAACCTTGCGCTTGCGCTTACTCATCCGCCTACTTCACCTGCGCCCACTCGGGGCCGTGCTCTGCGAGCTCGGCATCGAGCTTGGTGAAGATTGGCTTCGGCTTGGCCAGCTTGGTGCCCGGCTCGACATCGAAACGGCACCAGGCGGCCTTCTGATTGACATAATCGCCCATGATGATTGGGTACGTACGTCCCTCTTCCGGCAGGCCGGTGCCCACCGGCTCGACCGGCATGTCGTCCTGGACTTCCTTAATCTGTGGCATCGCAGCCCAGATACCCTCGCCGCCGAGAGTCTCGTAGACCTTCTGAGAGCTTGCCGGCAGGTATGGGGTCAGCATGACGTTTGCATCGCTGACAACCTGCAGCGCAGTCCACAGCACAGTGGCCAGACGCTCACGCTGAGACTCGTCCTTGGCCAGCTTCCACGGCTCCTGCGCTGCAATGTAGGCGTTGGCCTCACCGACCAGGTGCATTGCCGCGGTGATACCGGCGCGGAAGCGGGAACGGCCCAGTGCGTCGCCGACCTCCTCGAAGGTGCGGTCTGCCAGTGCCAGCAGCTCGCGGTCCGCATCGGCCAACTCACCCGGAGTCGGGACCTCACCGAAGTTCTTGTACGCCATGGACACCGTGCGGTTGACCAGGTTGCCCCAGGAATTTGCCAGCTCATTGTTCACGCGACGGACGAACTCATCCCACGTAAAGTCGGTGTCCTGGTTCTCCGGGCCCGCCATGGCAATGAAGTAACGCAGCGGGTCAGCGCCGAATTCTGCCAGGAAGTCCTTGACGTAGATGACCACACCCTTGGACGAGGAGAACTTCGACCCCGACATGGTCAGGTACTCAGAGGAAACCACCTCGGTCGGCAGATTCAACTCGCCGAGCTTACCCACTTCACCACCACGGGAGCCCTCACCGCGGTAGCCCAGCAGCTCTGCCGGCCAAATCTGGGAGTGGAAGGTGATGTTGTCCTTGCCCATGAAGTAGTAGGACAGCGCCTCCGGATCATTCCACCACTTGCGCCATGCCTCCGGGTCACCGATGCGCCAGGCCCACTCGATGGACACTGCCAGGTAACCGACGACAGCGTCGAACCAGACGTAGAGCTTCTTGGTGCCGTTGTCGGACCAGCCCTCCAGCGGAATTGGCACACCCCAGTCAATATCGCGGCTCATGGCGCGCGGGCGGATGTCTTTCAAGATATTCAGGGAGAACTTCAAAACGTTCGGACGCCAGTCCTTGCGCTCCTTGAGCCACTCCGTCAGGGCATCGGCCAGTGCCGGCAGGTCCAGCAGGAAGTGCTCAGTTTCGACGAACTTCGGGGTCTCGCCATTGATCTTCGACACCGGATCAATCAAATCTGCCGGGTCGAGCTGGTTACCGCAGTTGTCGCACTGATCACCGCGAGCACCGGAAGCACCACAGATTGGACAGGTACCCTCAATGTAACGGTCCGGCAGAGTACGGCCGGTCGACGGCGAAATTGCACCCATAGTGGTCTGCTTGACCATGTAGCCGTTGTTGTAAAGGCCCAGGAAGAGTTCCTGCACAACCGCATAGTGATTGCGCGTCGTGGTGCGCGTAAACAGGTCATAGGAAAGGCCAAGACCCGCTAGGTCCTGGACAATCTGGCGGTTGTAGCGGTCGGCCAGTTCCTGAACTGGCACACCTTCCTTTTCGGCCTGCACCAAAAGCGGGGTGCCGTGCTCGTCCGTACCGGAGACCATCAGCACATCATTGCCAATCATTCGCTGGTAGCGAGCGAAAACGTCCGAGGGGACGCCGAATCCTGCAACGTGGCCGATATGACGCGGGCCGTTAGCGTACGGCCACGCAACTCCTGTAAAAATGCGAGACATATTAAACAGGGTAATAGATGGCGTGCGACTGCGATGAACTGTGCCCCTCCCCTGTCGCAATCAGGCTCTGATGACTGGCTACGCTTTAGTCCTATGTCCATCCGGCACACCACCTCTGATTCGGCTTTTGCCGTAAGCTCGCGCGCAACCAATGCGCTGATGCATCTCATCTCTCACGGTCATCGGCCAGCCGCGCTGATTGGCTCCTGGTTTGGCTACCGCGCCGTCCTCGCCGCTGATGTCGAGTTAACCGCCTGCGCTGCGTCCGAGCTGTTCGCAGACTCAGCCGACGCGTGGGTCTTTGGGTACCGCCCCTACTCCGGGGACAGCGCGCATGGAGTCACCGATTGCGTCGCATTGCTTGACGACGAAGGCGTGTGGCACTTTGACGGCCCGGGTTCGAAAGACCCCCATCATCCTGGGCTCGTAGCCTTACGGGAAGCTATTGCCGCCTCACATCAAAGCGAGCCAGCAGAAGCCTTGGAGTGGGATCACGGAGACAGTGCCGCCCACCGCGCGGCGGTCTTGAGCTGCAAAGAGGCTATTGCAGCAGGCGAGGTCTATCAGGCCTGCATATCTACTCGCTTCCATGCCGAACTCGCGCCGAATATTGATGCACTTTCACATGCTGGTGCATGGTTTGCCACCCGCGTCGCGCACTACCAGCCAGCTCGCGCAGCATTTTTACCGGGGGATTTGGATGCAGGCATTCCGATCGTGGCCTCACTGAGTCCAGAGGAATTTCTCATTCGCAGCGGCACTACTGTCAGCGAAACTCCGATTAAAGGCACTATCCCGGAAGACCACGACCCAACCGAACTGCTACGCAGCAGTAAGGACATCGCCGAGAACATCATGATTGTCGACCTTGTTCGCCATGACCTGGGGCAGGTGGCCACCACCGGAACTGTAAAGGTCACGGATCTGCTCAGTGTGCGACCGGCCCCAGGAGTATGGCATCTGTTCTCCACTGTCGAAGCCGAACTGCCTGAGCACCTGCCGCATGCTGAACTCATCGAGGCCTGTTTTCCACCGGCTTCCGTCACCGGTACACCAAAGCTACGCGCACAGGAACTGCTCCGACAGTGGGAACCGGCAACTCGAGGTGTGCACTGCGGCGCCATCGGCGCTGCCTGCGGCGACGCACTGGAGCTCAACGTGGCTATCCGCACCGCTGAATACAGAAAAGACCCGAACTCGGGCAGAGTTCGGGTCGAGGCCGGAATTGGTGGCGGAATCACCATCGACTCCACACCCGATGGGGAGTGGGCCGAAATTGAGGCGAAAGCCGCCCCGCTGTTGCGGCAGCGCTAACTAGCTCTCATCACCGCGCATGCTGCGGGCACGACGGCGTTCGCGCTGCTCGGCGGCTTCTGCCAGGCGGCGTTCACGGGCCATACGGAGGGCAAAGCGACGCTGTTCCTTATCATCCAGGTAACGGGGATCGTCGGAAAGCCCCTTGACCAGCGCGACCATCAGCGCCAGGATGACCAGCACGAACGGGCTAGCTGCCAAAATAGTGATGTTCTGCAGGTTCGACAGCGCATCGCTGCCGCCAGTGACCAGCAGGACAATCGCAATCAAGGCGGTGAAGACACCCCACATAGCAGTGACACCACGGGATGCGGTCAGACGACCGAACTGGCTCATGGTACCCATCACCGTGGAAGCCGAGTCAGCCGAGGTAATGAAGAAGGTAGCCAGCAGGACCATTGCGATGATTGAGGTGATTGCACCGCCTGGCAGGGAATCCAGCAGGTTGAACAGCTGGGCTTCTGCGGAACCATCGCCATAGATGGACTTGCCACTTTGCTCTGCGGTGATTGCCGAACCACCGAAGATGGAGAACCACACAGCCGACACGATGGACGGAACTGCGACGACAGTGAAGACGAATTCACGAACGGTACGGCCACGCGAAATGCGGGCGATGAACATACCGACGAACGGCGACCAAGAAATCCACCAAGCCCAGTAGAAGATGGTCCAGGACGACAGCCACTCACCGGCGGTGCCATCGGCAGAAGCGCTGGAACGGGCAGCCATCTCGAAGAAGGAGTCGAAGTAGTTGCCAATCGAGGTCGGGATCATGTTCAAAATGACCACGGTCGGGCCAACCACCAGCACGATTAACGCCAAAATGCCAGCGGCAACCATGTTGAAGTTCGAAATGTACTGAATACCCTTGCCCACACCGGACAGTGCCGACAGCAGAAACGCGCAGCCCAAGATAATAATCAGACCGATCCACAGCGGAGCGCCCTTGATGGCATCAAAACCGTTGAGCTCCAGGCCCGCAGAAATCTGCAGCACACCAACGCCCAGGGAGGCTGCCGTACCGAAGACGGTGGCGAAAATCGCAAGCGCGTCGATAAGCTTGCCCAACCATCCCTCCGCGCGGCGTGCACCAATCAGCGGAATGAAGGCGGAGGAGATCAGCTGCTTACGGCCAAGGCGGTAGGTGGAGTAAGCAATTGCCAGGCCGACGATTGCGTACAGGGACCATGGGTGCAGGGTCCAGTGGAACATCGTCGATGCCATTGCGGTGCCGACTTCGTTGGGCTGATGGCCCGGGACACCTTCGCGGTAGAAAGTCAGTGGCTCGGCAACGCCGTAGAACATCAGGCCGATGCCCATGCCGGCTGCAAACATCATCGCAATCCAGCTAGGAGTGGAAAACTCCGGCTTCTCCTGATCCTTGCCCAAGCGGATGTGTCCGAACTTGGAAATTGCAATGGAGACAATGAAGAAGACGAAAACGGTACTGGCGAGAATGAACAGCCAGCCGATATTTTCGACAACCCACGACAACGACGTCGAGGCGAAGCTGGAAAAGCTATCCGGCGCTGCAAGACCCCAGATGACAATTGCCAGAATGGCAATAACTGCGGGGACTGTAACCCCCATGTTGACCGGAGTGTTGGCGGATGTCATGTCCGCTCTGGACTCCGATTCTTCCTGTAGTACTTCCTGTTCTGGTGGATTCGTCATTCCTCCACCATGTCCGCTGCTATACAGGGATTTCAACTAAGAATGCGTGAATTCTCAGCTAAAACTCATTTTTATTTGAAAATACAGCAATTCCGCCGAATGCGTTTCCGCTGTTCACCACAGGTCTTTCATACAACACGCGGAGGAAAGATAACAATCAGCTAACGATTTTCCTCACGCGCTGCCAAAACCGCTTGATAAAGATCTCGATGCTTACTCATGCCCGCCTCTGCCGCGACCTGCTTGGCGGCATCTTTAAGCCGCATTCCCTCGCCCACAAGCTCTTCCACACTTCCAACCAGATCTTCGACAGCGACCTCTGTCGCCTGGCTGGAAACCCCCTCAATGACCACCGAAATCTCACCGCGCACACCTTCGGCCGCCCAATCCGCCAACTCCCCCAACGTAGCGCGGCGGGTTTCCTCAAAGCGCTTGGTCAGCTCGCGGCTTACCGACGCACGTCGGTCCGCTCCCAGAATCTCCGCAGCATCCTTCAGCGTGGTGGCCAAGCGATGTGGCGACTCGAAGAAGCAGCACGCTCGGCGCTCCGTCTTCAGCGATTCCAACCAAGCCCGGCGCGCACCCTGCTTGCGCGGCGCAAAACCGTCAAAACAGAAATGTCCGACATTGAGCCCGCTGAGCGCCAACGCTGTTGTCACTGCACTCGGCCCCGGCACGCAGGTGACAGGAACATCCGCATCATGGGCTGCTGCCACCACCGCCAGACCGGGATCGGAGACGACTGGCATGCCTGCGTCAGTCACCACAATGACCTTCTGCCCCGCCTTCGCAGCACGAATCAGGGCCTCGGTGCGGTCATCCTCGTTGTGATCAAAGTTCGAAATGAATTTCCCCTTTGGGGAAATGCCCAGCGCTGTTGCCAGGTTGCGAGCCCGCCTGGTGTCTTCCGCTGCGATGATATCGGCGTCGATAAGCGCACTGCGTAGCCGATCAGAAGCATCACCGATATTGCCCAGCGGAGTGGCGACCAACGTGATTCCAGCAGCAAGCGGTTCAACGTCGCTTACTGATTGGATCTCATGCGGATTGGGGATCGAAGCCGGATGCGTCATGATTCCATACTTTAAACTGACTGTCGTGACTAATGCCGTTTTGCCCCCACCGACACAATCTTCAGCTCAACCTCACTCGCGCACACTGCGCCCGTGGGATCGGTGGGACACGGTACTTTTTATCGTTCTCGGGCTGCTAACCGCGCTCACCCGCTTTATCGGGCTGAGCAGCAGAACCGACAATGGCACCCCGCTTTTTGACGAAAAGCACTACGTCCCCCAGGCCTGGCAGATCCTGGAGTCCACGCGAGACCCCTTTTCCGCAGGTATTGAGGACAATCCCGGCTTCGGACTCATCGTGCACCCACCAGTGGCCAAGCAGGTCATCGCGCTCGGCGAATGGCTCTTCGGCTACAACGCCCTAGGTTGGCGTTTCATGTCGGCGGTGTGTGGCACACTCGTCGTCTTAGCGCTGATGGACATCGTCCGACGTCTCACTCGCGGCTCGAGGTTGGCGGTGGGCATTGTGGGGCTCTACGCGCTTGCCGACGGCGTGCTCTTTGTCTCCTCGCGCGTCGGCATGCTGGATATTATCCAGACCTTTTTCATCGTCGCAGCTGCATGGGCGCTGGTTCTTGACCAGGCGGATTCCAACCGTCGCTTGACTGCTGCCACTCAGCTGGGCGTCTATGGCCCCTACTTGAGTTACCGCTGGTGGCGCCTGCTGGCCGGTGTGTTCTTGGGTCTTGCCACCGGCGTGAAGTGGTCTGGTCTGTACTACATAGCCGCCTTCGGCCTGTGGTCCGTTTTCACTGACCTGGTGTACCGCCGAGAGGCTGGGGCGCAAAAACCGGTCGTCGGCGCATTGGTCCGAGACACGGCCCCGGCGCTGCGTGACTTAGTTGTTGTCCCGCTTGGCCTGTACTTCCTCAGCTGGCGCTCGTGGTTTGCCGAAGAAACCTCGGTTTACCGCCACATTTCCCCCGACGAACGCGATACGGGCCTACCCGGTACCGGCTGGTTGCCGGAGGCGGTGCAGAACTACATGCACTACCAAAACAGCGTGCTGAGTTTCCACGCCGAATTGACCACTTCCAACGGCCACCATCACCCCTGGGAATCCAAGCCCTGGGAGTGGCTAGTCAGCTGGCGGCCCATGCTCTACTACTCCACCGAGACCACCTGCGGCGGCCAGGATTGCAAGGGCTGGATGATGCTCTTTGGCACCCCGCCAATCTGGTGGCTGCTTGTGCCTGTGCTGTTGTGGGCCGCGTGGCGCTGGCTCCGTCACCAGGACGGGCGCTACGCGCTGCCGGTTATTGGCTTCCTCGCCTCCTGGCTGCCGTGGGTTATCGCATATGACCGTCAGATGTACTTCTTCTACGCCACCGCACTGATTCCATTCGTCCTCATCGCATTTGCACTGCTTGCCGACGACCTGGTCAACTGGCGCCCCGCCGGACAACCAGCCGGACTCATCGTGGTGGGAGTCCACGCGGTACTCGTGGTCGCCGCATTCATTTTTTGGCTACCGATTATGACGGGTTACCCATTGCCAATCGACCACTTTGACTGGCGATTCTGGCTGCCGTCCTGGAGCTAGTCACGCTGTGGCGGCAGGCCGGTAACCGGTAGTCCCGAGGCCGCTCGCCACGCCTGCGCAAGAGCCTGCGGCGTATAGCCGCCGAGCCACACCACCGCGAGTGCGACAGCCGAGAAAAACATCAGGGCAAGACCGGCGATTTCCGGCAGGCCTTGGACACCAATCAAGATGTCACGGATGCCAAAACCAATGCTGAACGTGGCAATCGCGCCGTAGACCGGCGCCATACCCATCGCTGCCCGAGGCCGCCACGCAGCCCAGAACATGCCCACTGCCAGAGCCAGGCGAATCGCCGCAAGCTGGAAAGCAGCGCGTGCACCAATCTCCATGGGGTCGACGGTGGCGGTGGATCCGTCGATAGGCGCACCAGATGTCGGTGCGGTAGTGCCGAATTGAATCATGTCTGAGGTGTCGGCAAGCGTGAGGATGCCCCAGACCGCCCAGCACAGCCCCAGCGCGATAAGCAGCCCGCGAGCGGTGCCAGCCATAATCATCCACGCGCGTTCGCGGCGGCGGCGTTCGGGTTCGATGGAGACCAAAATGCGTTCGGACAGGTCGTCGGTGGAGATGTCCGGCATGCCGTCGGCCGGCCCCACAGTAAGTGCACGGTTGAGCCGGACTGCGCGTTCGTACCACGTGCGGCAGTCCTCGCAGGCGCTCAAGTGCGCGTCAATGACTTCGTCGGCAATCGTCGGCTTCTCACCGTCCAGACGCGCTGACAAGCCTGCGCGAATGTCCTCGCATTCCACGGGGAATCTCCACCGCCTTTTACATACTCGTACGGATTACCTAATGAACTGTCTATCCAGGCTGAACCGTCCTGCACCGAAGACAAAAATCATCACCAGCCCGCCGATGATTGCCATGACTAATTCGGCGCCGCCATCGCGGACGAACATGCCATTGCCCAGGTGCATCGACCACCAGGCGCCGATCATCTCAATGATGAAGATCATGGCGACTGTTGGAGCCAGCAAACCGAGAATCAACAGCGCGCCGCCGACCAGTTCCACCAGCGCCACCACCCAGACTGTGAGATGAGCCTGCGGGATATTCGCGGCCACGAAGTAACCCGTAGTCTTGTCGATACCGGTGATAAAAATCTTGTCCCAGCCGTGGAAGATAAAGATGATTCCGAGCATTAGGCGAAGAATCACAAGCGCGATATCGCGCATTACCGGTCGATCCATGAGGGACATGCTACCCGACGAGCACGGGAACTATACAGATGTCTCCAGGACGGGCCTGTTGCGAATTGTGTGTGCAATTCGTGTGCGGACAAGATTCTCAAAAGATGCCTGCTGCCCGCTTTGGCCAACGCTTCCAACGACTTGTGAACAGACCCTACAAACGCAAAAAGGCTTCTCCCAACCCCTCGGGAGAAGCCCTTCAGCCAAACACACCCGGTGTGTCATGTCTTAGGTAGCCCAATCGTAACAGGCACTGTCACCAGGAAAAAATCGCGTTGACGTGCTTAGAAACCTTTAAGGTTAATTATGGTCTAGCTCACGCGCTCCTGCGGCAAATCATCGTAACCGTCGTCGTCGAATTGAACGTCCGTGTAGGCCAAATCAGCGAAATCTGGATCCTCGTCATCGAGCTCAACTACCACGGCACCCGGACGAAGCAGCCGCTGAGGAATGCCCAGTTCTTCGTCCTCGCGGTGGCGCACACCTAAGCGCGCCATCTTCATGCGACGAATGCGACGGGCACGCAATTCCTGCTCAGCACGCACAGTGCGACGCAGGCTAACCAGGTAAACCGCCATCAGACCAACACCGAGCAGCGGAATCCACCAGGTCCAGCCGCCGACGAAAGCGGCAATCAGAATGGTCACCGCGATGAATGCGGCCAGACCTGCAACGGAGCGACGACGACGGGCAAAGCGGGTCTCTGCGTAGCGAGCATCCGACACTGGATCAAAGCCACCACGACCACGGCGCTTCTCCGCGAATGCGTAATCGTCCTCAGTGAGCTGGTCGTCAACATCAGTGACGGTGGCGGCGGGGAGGCCCGAGTCGCGGGAGTCACCCACTTCAGCGGACTCCTCGGCTTCAGCGTCAGACTCGGCCTCCGCGTCGGCAGCCTCGGCTGCCTCCGCGTTCTCAGCCGTGTCATCACCGGTGATTTCAGCGTCCTCGGCATTCTCGGAAACATCAGCGAACTCATCGAACATCAAATCATCAGCATCGACGTATTGACGGCGAACGTCTGTGCTGACCTCTGTGGCGGAGTTATCTGCTCGCACGGGCTCTGCCTTGACGGATACGGCCTCATCACGCTCGGTATCCTCGTCGGAAACGGCGTCAGTATCAGCATCGGCATCAGCAACGAGGTTTTCGTCCTCATCTGAATCGGCCTCGGCCGCAGCCGTATCTCCAGCCGACTCTGCAGATTCTCCGGACTGCTCAGACCCAGCATCCTCCGGGTTCACAGCCGATTCAGGCTCCGCTGGCTTTGCCGACTCGAGTTCATAGACGATATCGCCGTCAACGACGGCGGGGTTGGTTGCCTCGTCCTCGGTGTCGTCGATAAGCACATCGCTAACATCGAAGTCGTCGTCAACGGACGCGTCGACGGTCTCAAGCGAATCGTCGACCTCCTCGGTGACGCGGACGTCGGCTTCCGTAAACGACGGACGACGCCGTGTTGTGGCCAGTTCGTCGCCGCCGCGATGCAGCACGCGGGTCTTGCCCAGTGCATCGGAGGTACGACGAATCGGCTTGCGGGTGTTGACTACCAGCGGTGCCAGCACAAACAACCACAAGACAACGATGAGTATCAGCAATAGTGAACTCGACATAATCACTTCTCCTCGCACATCCGCCCCCGGGGATCGCCGTCTACCCCGGTCCTAGTGCGCTGACCGCACCGTGAGATTACACACACTACTCAACAGTGCAATCTACACAATGAAATCTGCACACCTAGCGCGCACATGCCAAATAGTAGAATCGGCTTTCACCCTATCGGCGCGCTCACTTATGCCCGGTCAGGCGCGCCGTTGCGGAGGATATTTCTCGGCCTCTTCATATCGCGCCCGCCCGTCGGACACGATTTTCTCCACCGCACTCGTATCGCCGATGCGCGCGTACGTGAGGTGATCGCGCCACTGGCCGTCCATATGGAACGCCTCTCGCGCCACACCTTCGAACTCGAACCCACAGTTTTGCAGCACGCTTATCGACGCAACATTGCTGTCCAACACCGTTGCTTCGAGTCGGTGGATGCCGATTTTCGTGGCATAGTCGCAGGCCAGCGCCACTGCGGCGGTGGCTGCTCCCCCGCGGGTAAACCGGCTGCCGACCCAATAGCCAATCCAGGCGTGGCCAACCGGAAAAGGTGTAATCGAGCCGAGGGTCAGCATGCCCGCCAACTGCCCGTTGACATCAATCGCCGAGACAATCATGTCGCCGTCGGCCTCGGAGCGACGCCAACTGCGCAGGTTGCGACGGTAAGTCGAGATTTTATGGGCACTGTCCCAATCGGTGTTGATGGTGGGCTCGACCGGGCGCAGAATGTGTTCGTCGGCAAGACGGAGCTCACGCCATGACCTCGCATCAGAGCGCTCGGGCACTCTCAGCCGCACTCGGCCTGCTTTCGTAATAAGTCGAGCAGTACGCACGATAGAGCAAACTCGCGGTTAAGCGCCGACTATGCCTGTCGAGCCATGAACAGGACATCAACCACATCACCCGGTCGCACGTGGAGCACGTCTTCCGGAATGACAATCAGGCTGTTGGCCTCGGACATGCCGGCCAGCAGGTGTGCTTGCGCGCCTCCCGAGCCACCGAGCGGCTGCACCATATATTCACCGGTTTCACGGTCACGCATGAGCTGACCGCGGACATAACCGCGTCGCTTCTCCGCAGACTCAATCGGGCCAATGGCGCGTGCGGTCACGGCACGACGGCGCGGGTTGCGCTTGCCCAGAGCCAGGCGGATTAGTGGCCGAACCATCACTTCGAAGACTACCAGGGCGCTGACGGGGTTCGATGGCAGCAAGAAGGTTGGAATCTTTTCGTCGCCGAGCAGACCAAAGCCCTGGACGGAGCCTGGGTGCATGGCAATACGGGAAACATCGACTTCACCGAGTTCTGCGAGAACCCGGCGGATCTGCTCACCGGCCGCGCCGCCGACGGCACCGGTGATAACCAGCAACTCACTGCGAATCAGCTGGCCTTCTATGATTTCGCGAATACGACGCGGCTCACCAGTGGCGATGCCTACGCGGTGGACTTCCGCGCCCGCGTCACGGCCAGCGGCAGCCAGCGCATAAGAGTTGACATCGTAAACCTGGCCGAGCCCCGGAGTGCGGTCGACATCGACCAGTTCGTTGCCGATGGAAATAACCGACATGCGAGGCTTCGGGTGCACAAGCACCTTGGAGCGCCCCACGGCTGCCAGCAGGCCCACCTGGGATGGGGAGATTACCGAATCCACAGATACGGCGACATCCCCCGGTTCCACATCCGCGCCGATTTTGCGCACGAAGTCTCCGGAATAGACGGGATGGAGGACATTGACGCGGCGTCCGCCACGGTCTGTCCAGTTCAGCGGCACAACTGCGTCGGCAAGCGATGGCAGCGGCGCTCCAGTTTGCACGCGCACGGCCTGCTTGGGCTGCAGGCGCATCGGGTGATGAGAACCGGCGGTGACTTCGCCGACAACGGGCAATTCAACTTCGCGGAAATCGACATCGGACTGGCGTACGTCCGGATGCAGTGAACCGGACTCACCGGTGATGTCGACAGCGCGCACTGCGTAACCGTCAATGGCCGACTGCACGAACCCTGGCAGCGGCTGCTCTGCGATGACGTCCTCGGCGCACAACATGCCCAGCGATTCCGAAATAGCGACACGCACAGGATCAGGCATCACAGCGTGCGCGGTAATGGCCGCCAACTGTTCTTCCACAGAACGCATGTTTTACCTTCCTCGACACCCTCAATAACCTTGTGGCTCGGTGCGCCTAAAGATTGTTGACCGTCTCTGCGACGGGCTGGTTTTTAAGCGTCGTCCGCCTGCGCCAGGCGCTGCTCCATGTATTCACGCAGCCCCTCGCCGTAATCCGGATGCCTGAGTCCAAAGTCTACGCAAGCGCGGATGAAGCCACCAGGATTACCCAGGTCATGGCGGAATCCCTTGTGGACGACCACATGTACCGGGTGGCCTTCCTGAATGAGCAGCTCAATGGCATCGGTGAGCTGGTACTCGCCGCCCTTGCCGCGTGGGATACGACGCAGCGCATCGAAAATTGCACGGTCGAGCAGATAACGCCCCACAGCTACGTAGTTAGAGGGAGCATCAGCGGGGTCCGGCTTTTCCACCATTCCCTTAACACGCTTGACGTCGGCAAATTCCTCATTGTCGGCCTCATCATCGCCGTGCTCTGGGGCCTCAATATCGAAGACGCCGTAGTTATAAACTTCCTCGTGCGGAATTTCCAGCGCGCACAGGACAGATCCACCATAGCGCTGACGAACCTCACGCATCCGGTCCATCACGCCGATTGGCAGCACCAAGTCATCGGGCAACATGACTGCCACGCAGTCTTCATCATCGTCTAACAAAGGCTCAGCGACCAGCACGGCATGGCCGAGCCCCAGCGGGCGGTCCTGAACGACCGACTCCACGCGAATAACCTCGGTCGCGCGGCGAACTTTCGCCGCAATCTTGTCCTTGCCGCGCTCATGCAGCGTCTGTTCCAGATCCGGCCGTGGATCAAAGTGCCCAAGCACACCATCCTTGCTGGGGGCGGTGACAATGGCCAATCGCTGCGCGCCTGCAGCCGCAGCTTCTTCAGCAATCATCTCGATACCGGGCGTGTCAACCACCGGCAACAGTTCCTTAGGCACTGTTTTCGTGGCAGGCAGGAAACGTGTTCCCATACCAGCCGCGGGAACAATTACAGTTCGAACTGGTGTCGACTTGTCCGACCCAGACTCTGTAGACGATGAGACCATAAAGGCCACGATACCGATATAACTTCCGATTGTTCGGAGGCTGACCCCGCGTTGGTCAGCGTTTTGACCAAAAATTTTCATTCCCGCTTGTCAGCATCGACCGAGTAGGTTGGCAAGTATGGTCTCGCAACCCCAATCTGCCAGCTCCAAAGCCCACGCACGCAGTGAGTTACTCGCCGCTCGCGCCGCAAAGGAAATCCGTTCACGCACGCTTGACGACGAAGCCCTGGTTCAGCGTTTGCAAAGTTGGTTGGCCACTTCCGTCGGCGACCTTACTGAACCTGTTATTGCCGCTTATGTCCCCGCCGGTGACGAGCCCGGCGCGACGCTTCCCGGCGAAAATACCGGCCAGGGGTTTGTAGACCACCTAGTCAGCGCCATTGCGAACGCTCGACTGATGTTGCCCGTCTGCCCACTCGGTGCCCCACAACCGCTGCGTTGGGGCTACTACACCGGGACACTGCGCAAAGGAAGGTTCGGGTTACTAGAACCGGTGCCTGCTGATTCAGCTTTTGCACCAGGGGAATTGGAACAGGCTGATGCCATTATTTTGCCGGCACTGGCAGCTGATCCTGTCACAGGTATGCGACTGGGGCGCGGAGCTGGCTATTACGATCGGAGCCTGGTTTTTGCCCGGCGCGAGGAATCTGCCGCGCATCCTGCAGCAATTGCGGTTGTGGTATTTGATGAGGAACTGCGCGAGGGCCTTGCTTTCGACACCCACGATATCCCGGCGGATTTTGTGATTACCCCCTCTGCGATTAGAAGGACTCAGGTTCACTAGCTGCGCTTAAGGGAAAATTCAATGGAACCGTTTGGGCATTTTTCGCGCCTAACCCTATATGAGCCTAAATTTTTCCAATCAGACTTTTTCTTTCCAGCGATTCCGCAGGCTTCGGCCAACAACTATTCGCCGCATTATTGCTCTGCTCATTTGCGTGTGTGCGCTCGGCCTTGCACTTTCTGAGTCACTTCGCCCACGCAGCGGCTACATCCGAGTGGTAGTTGGTGCCAAGGCAGTTGCCGCGGGCCACACCTTGGCAGAGGGCGACGTGACCGTAAAGGAGTTTCCTCGGGAATTGGTTCCCGCCACTGCAGTTACTGAACTTGCGGATGCAGCGGGTCGCACGCTTGCCATTGGCATGTCCGCTGGTGAGATTCTTACGGAGCAGCGCATGGTCGGCCCGTCGCTGGCTGGGGCGCTGACCGGAACGTCGGAAAGCAAAATCATTGCCATTACCCTGGCTGATGCCGGCATTGTCTCGGCGCTGCGCACGGGCGACAGCGTCGATATTGTCTCTACCGCGTCGGAGAGTGGTGCCGCTGCGCCACTAGCGCACGGTGCGAGAGTGGTCAACATTGTTGAAGACGAGGTGGTGTTGGTGGCGTTGCCTGCAGGTGCTGCAGAAGTTGTCGCGGCGACGTCCTTAACCTCTCCACTAACACTGTTACTGGCGGGATAGTGACTTAAATCTCACTAGATCCCTACCTAGAACCTACTGACCAGCGACAATACACTTTCGTTGAATTTCACAACAAATGTGGAACGGTTATAATAGGTAAGTACAATTCAAGTCCACAAAAGGATAAATCACATGCTCAAGGGCTTTAAAGACTTCATCATGCGTGGCAACGTCATCGACCTGGCAGTCGGTGTTGTCATCGGTGCTGCGTTCACTGCTATCGTCACTGCATTCACCGATAGCCTGCTCGAGCCACTGCTCAATGCCATCGGCGGCGCAGAGGTGACCGGCCTTGGCTTCCATATCATCCCCGGCAACGATGCTACCTACCTGGACTTCGCTGCTGTTATCACCGCAATCATCAACTTCCTGCTTGTTGCAGCCGTGGTCTACTTCGTCATCGTGGCTCCAATGAACAAATTCAATGAGATGCGTGAAGCGCGTCTGTCCACTCCGGCAGAGCCGGAGGTCACCGAGGCTGATCTGCTGACCGAGATTCGTGACCTGCTCGCAGAGCAGAACGGCAAGTCCAACAAGGAACTCAATTAGTCGGTAATTGCCGCTAGTGAAAAATGCGGGTGACACTCAGTTAGTTGAGTGCCACCCGCATTTGTCGTTTTTATTGGTATTCTCCGCCCCGTTCCCCGGCGCTAGCCCCAATGCGGCGGTCGCTGGCTTGCCCAGTAGTCCGCATCAAATCCACGTGCGTCCTCCGGTGACTCATCGTGGTAGGTCACCGCGCTCGCAGATTTCTTACCGGCCTTACGCGCGAAATTCTTCGCCGGTGCGCCCGCGCGGCGTCGCTGCCGGCGACCGCGCGATGGAGCCGACTGTGGCTCAGGACTACCCTGATCATCACTCATAGCTGCACCGACTCAAATCCTCAATGACATGAGCGACCAGCGGAAGAATGGTGGCCATACCATCGCGAACTGCTGGGCGGGACTCCGCCAGATTGATGATGACCGTCTGCCCCGACACGCCTGCCAACCCACGAGAAAGACCGGCATCGAGAATGCCAGCGCCCATACCCGAGCTACGAACTGCCTGCTCAATGCCCTGAAGGCGCACGTCCAGGACCTTTCGCGTCGCATCCGGAGTCTTCGCGCGCGGGCCAACTCCAACTCCACCAAGCGTGACGACGAGATCTGCGCCACCGACTACTGCGGTGTCCAGGGCCTTGCGAATCTCCCGCTTCGCTGCAACAGTGCTGACTACGGCATCGACGGAGTAGCCGGCCTCTTCCAGGAGCTCGACCATGAGCGAAGATGCAGCATCCGGCTCATCGAAGTGATCGCCCACCAGCACAACAAAGGCGTTGCGCACGTGGTCGTTGCCATTAATCAGCTGTTCCATCTCGGCGAGGTTGGCGTCACTCGGCTCGGTGCTAACGGTTTCGCTCATCTGCTCTATCTCACTTTCTCCCACGGTATTTCGACCGAAAGCTATCTCAAATAAGGGGAAGCACAGGGCATCAATCCCCACAATCAATGACTAATTCGGCGCCTCCGCCAAAGTGACATCGATTGTTCGCTCGTTGCCACCTCGCTCATCTGTAACTGTAAGTGTGACAGAATCACCGATCCGATGCGACCGGATAGCCGCGATTAGGGCCACGCCGTTGTCAAGTGTGCGGTCATCCAACTTGGTGATGACATCTCCACGCTTCAGACCAGCTTTGTCAGCAGGACCATCTGGAGTTACTTCTCGCACCAGCGCGCCACGGGTAATCGGACGCGTATCAATCTGCGCTCCAATCACCGGCATCCGCGCATTGCCAGTGTCAATCAGATCCTCAGCGATTCGACGAGCCTGGTCGATTGGAATTGCAAATCCCAGACCAATGCTGCCTGCCTGTTCATTGCCAGTGGTATTAGAAGCAATCACGCTGGGCACACCAATGAGATTTCCTTCCATATCCACCAGCGCGCCACCAGAGTTACCGGGGTTAATTGCGGCATCAGTCTGAATTGCATCAATCACCGAAGACTGACCATCTTCGCCCTGAGTCGAGACCGGACGGTTCTTCGCCGAGACAATGCCCTGTGTCACGGTGGAAGTCAGACCGAGTGGCGAGCCTACCGCCACTACTTCCTGACCAACCTGCACTTGAGCAGAATTGCCCAGCGAGATTGGTCGCAAGCCGTTGACACCTTCAATTCGAATGACGGCAATGTCAGTGGAAGCGTCACCGGCGACCAGCTTGGCGGGGTGAGTTGTACCGTCGGAAAGCAATACCTCCATCTCACCGCCCTGCTCAGCGCCTGCGACGACGTGATTATTCGTCAGCACCAAACCATCGGAGGACAAAATCGACCCCGAGCCAGAGGCCATCCCCTGGCCAGTGACGGTGGTGATGGAAACGACGCTGGGCAGTACCTTTTGTGCGACCTTTTCCACGGAGCCGTCGGCGGCGGCGACCTGGCGGGTCTCGGCCGGTTTATCCAGCGCGTTATTACTAGCGACTTCCGGCTGCGAGCGACTTGCCATCCATGCGCCAGCGCCGCCGCCAATGGCCGCTGAGCACACCACAAGCGCAGCTACGGCCAAAGCGCTAAGCCCCTTACCACGTGGCTTCGACTTTCCGTGGCCGCCTGGATTCGACGGCGCACCACCATAGGCTTCATACTGCGGCATTGCCGTGGTGAAGCGGGGGTCCTCCCAACCGCTGCCGGCGGTAGCGAATTGATTCGTGGAATCAGTACTCGCCTCAGCCCGGTTCCCGCTGAAGTCTCGGGAGTACGGGGAATTCTGTCCCAGCGGTTCTCCCTGCGAGGAATCGTTGAAAGAATTGCTCATACGTAACACCTTGCACTGTCTGACTGACAATTCCCTGAGAACAATCTGCAGTCTGTCCGATAATTCTCAAAATAAAACAGTGATTCCCCGCATCACACGACCTAAAGGTCGTGTGATGCGGGGAAAACATGGTTTTTGGATTTGCCCGAATCAGTCCGAACTAGTCGTCTCTATTTGCCCCTGGGCGCAGAATCACCGTCTTCGGGATGCGCCTGCGTGCCCAATTGATTCTTTTCCGGCTCGTGACCGCTATTTGCGCTACCCGGCAGCGTCACACGCATCAGCGCACCGCCATCATCGGATTCATCGACAGTGATAGTTCCGCCATGGCGCACAATTACCGACTTCACAATTGCCAAGCCCAGACCAGAGCCCGGCATGGATCGCGACTGAATCGACCGGTAGAAGCGCTCAAAGACCTTTTCCCGATCTTCCTTCGGAATACCCGGACCGGAATCCGCCACCGTAAACTCGGCGACGACTTCGCTAATTGGCCGCAGCCGAATTCGCACCGTGCCATTTTCCGGCGACCACTTGGCAGCATTGTCCATCAGGTTCAAAATCGCACGCCCCAGCCCCGCCGGATCGCCATAGACGTACCACGGCTGAGCCTGCACATCGAAGGTCAAGTCTGGGCGACGACGCTCAATACGCGTCAGCGATTCCGAAATCACCTCGCCGACATCGACGTGCTCAATGACCTGCTGCGGACCATCTTCACGAGCTAGATCAACCAGATCTCCGACCAGTGTCGACAGCTCTTCGAGCTGTGCAATCACATCGGCTTCCAGGTCAGCGCGATCCTCATCGGAAATGGTGGTACCAGACCGCGATGCCATCATCAATAGCTCAATATTCGTGCGTAACGACGTCAGCGGAGTCTTCAACTCATGGCCGGCATCAGCAACCAACTCAGCCTGCTTCGTACGCGATGCCTGCAGTGCCGCCAGCATCTCATTGAAGCTGCGCGTAAAGCGAGCTAGCTCATCATCGCCCTCAACCGGAATCGGCCGCAGTTCATCGGTTGCGGCCACCCGCTCAGCGGCAATGCGCAACCGTGTCACCGGCCGCAGGCCCGTAGTCGCAACCGTGATGCCAGCACCAATGGCAAAGAGCACACCAATGGCTGAGATACTCAGCAGGACTGCACCCAGCGCCTTGAGGATTGACTGCGTTGAGCTCAAATCTTGAGCCAGGATCAGCGTCGCGCCATTGGGGTCACGAATCGCAAAAATGCGGCGACCGTTGTATTCATCAGTACGAATAGACTCAGCGCGATTACCCCGCAGCACTGCCAACTCAGGGCCACCAATGGAAATCGTGTCTCCCCTACCGGTGACGCTTCCCTGTGCAAAGTAGACAGCATCTAAGTCAGGATTGAGAATCTTCAGCGACTCTGCCGAGAACGACGGGCCGATAGCAAACTCGGACGCGTACGGGGAATTGAGCAACTGAGTGGCCTGATTACGCAAGTTATTATCCACTTCGCGGTACAGCGTTGCCTGCACTGTAAAGAACGCAGCTAGCGTCATCAATCCCACCGATGCCGCCACGATGAGCGCCGTCAGAATTGTCAGCCGCCAACGCAGTGACGGGATTCGCGAACGCCGCGGCAGGTCGGCAACATCCGACCACTCCTCCGCGTCCGTTTCTTGGGTTTGCCCTTGCTTTCCGACGGTGCTTTGCCCCGCAGCGGCCTTCGCCTTCGAGGCCGAACGCTGTTCTGATTGCGCGCCACCGCCGGTCGAACGACGACGGCGCAACATCACGGTGCGGTCTCCCGCATCACATAGCCGACACCACGGACGGTATGAATCAGACGAGGCTCCCCTTCGGCCTCTGTCTTACGGCGCAGGTAGCCGATGTAGACCTCCAGCGCATTGCCGGAAGTTGGGAAGTCGTAGCCCCAGACATCTTCCAGAATGGCGGTACGCGACAGCACGCGACGCGGGTTGCTCATCAGCAGCTCCAGCAGCGCGAACTCCGTGCGGGTCAGGCTAATACGGCGGTCACCGCGGAATACCTCGCGTGTCTCCGGATCCAGGGACAGGTCCTCAAACTGCAGCGTGGTGGCATCTTCAGCAACCGACACTTCCAGCGCCGCGCGCCGCAGCAGCGAACGCACGCGAGCGAGAAGCTCCTCCAGCGCAAAGGGCTTTGGCAGGTAGTCATCCGCGCCAGCGTCCAGGCCAGCGACGCGCTCAGAAACCGAGTCGCGTGCGGTCAGCATCATAATCGGCAAATCATCGCCCTCGCTGCGCAGACGACGGCACACATCGAGGCCATCAATCTTGGGCATCATGACATCCAAAATGGCCAAATCCGGGCGGTCCTTTTCAATCTTTTCCAGGGCCTCTTCGCCGTCTTCAGCCAAATCAACGGTGTAGCCGTTGAATGTCAACGAACGCCGCAGTGCCTCGCGCACCGCCTGATCGTCATCAACTACCAAAATCTTCATACTGTCTATTGTGCCTTGAAAAGATAAGGCGAGTGTGAAAGCGACACATATTCTTTGTGAGAGTGTTCAGCACCTCACTTATCGCTCACCTGGGTACCCCTGGCCCAAGGCCGAATAAAAAACCTCACCCGCATCACCAAGCGAGGTAATACGGGTGAGGTTTTTAAAAAAGCTCTTTTAAATCGTTCCTTGCAAAAATGAGGAACGCAATAGCCGGTTGGGGCGCGCCTTAGAACTTCTCGACGTCGACCAGGCCGAGCTGAGCAGCCTTGGCGATACGACGAGGAACCATGTAGGAACGGCCGTTGACCTTAACTTCCTGGAGAGCAACATTGTTGCTCTTCCACTGAGAACGACGTGCGTGGGTGTTAGCACGCGACATACGACGCTTCGGTGTTGCCATTGTGGATTTCCCCTCCTGTCCTTAGTTCTTCTTCGCGCGGCGAATGCGGTTACCGTAACGACGCTGGAACTTCTCGACGCGACCAGCGGTGTCCATGACACGCTGAGCACCGGTCCAGAACGGGTGCGACTCGCTGGTGACGTCAACGACGATCAGCGGGTACTCGTTACCGTCTTCCCACTCGACAGTGCGGTCGGAGGTTGCGGTGGAACGGGTAAGGAAAGAGTGACCCGTGCTTGCGTCCTTGAATACCACTGGGTGGTAATCAGGATGGATGTCCTTCTTCATTAAATCTCGTTTCCCTCAGGATTGAACTTCAGGTCGCTTTCGCCCGGCACCATAGTTAAAGGTGCGACGAATCGTGCCTGAGTTGGGTACGAATACGACTTACAAATGACACGCACCAGGTAAAGAATCTGCGCCAGTGGCTGCATTTTCTAGGAACCGGCATGTGACACTCGTGCAGATATTACAGGGTCAACGCGGAAAAATAAAAAAGGACGAGGACGCGCCGCTACGGTCGTCGTTAAGCAAAAGCGTACGAGGCGCGGTAAAGTACGAGACCAGAGTTTAAATATTCGCACGTTGAGCGGAGAGCTAAACCGAGTTTTAGGCTACGTCGATTACTAAGACTAATAGGCATCGCTTCCTGTACAGGACCAGCGATTAGGTAAACACGCCTGTCGTGTGTAAACTGTTTTTTCGCTGTTGTCTAGTTATTCGTTTACGCGCTCAGCGTCGAATGTCAATGGGCAGCGCCCCGGTGAGCTAACCGGCGTGGCGCGCCAATTGCGTCGGCATTGGGCGGCAAGGAAGCAAAGGAATCCCTATGTCGGCGATTTGCCAGGTTACGGGACGCAAGCCGTCTTTCGGCAAGACCGTGTCCCACTCCCACCGGCGCACATCGCGCCGTTGGAACCCCAACGTGCAGCGTAAGAAGTTCTACCTCGCCTCTGAGGGTCGTCACATTACTCTTAATGTGTCCCCGAAGGGTCTGAAGACCATCGACAAGTACGGTATCGAAGCTGTTGTTGCTCAGATCCGTGCACGTGGGGAGAAGATCTAAAAAATGGCACGTAATGACATTCGTCCAATCATCAAGCTGAAGTCCACTGCGGGCACCGGTTACACCTACGTGACCCGTAAGAACAAGCGCAACACCCCGGACCGTATCACCATTAAGAAGTACGATCCGGTAGTCCGCAAGCACGTCGAATTCCGCGAGGAGCGCTAATTCATGGCTAAGAAGTCTAAGATTGCCAAGAACGAGCAGCGCAAGGAAATCGTCGCTCGTTATGCAGAACGTCGCGCTGAACTGAAGCGCATCATCAAGTCCCCGAACTCCACTGACGAAGAGCGCCTGGACGCACAGTACGAGCTGAACCGCCAGCCGCGCGACGCATCGCCGGTTCGTGTTCGTAACCGTGACAATGCAGACGGTCGCCCACGTGGCTACCTCCGCAAGTTCGGTCTTTCCCGTGTCCGCGTTCGTGAGATGGCCCACCGCGGCGAACTCCCGGGCGTCCGTAAGTCCAGCTGGTAAGTCGAGGAGCACCAATGAAGCGCAATCACTCTAACAAGAAGGCGCGGATGGAGCAGTCCCGCCGCCCGAAGAAGAACCCGCTCAAGGCCGCAGGCGTTGAGAAGGTCGACTACAAGGACATTAACCTGCTCCGCCAGTTCATCTCCGATCGTGGCAAGATTCGTTCCCGCCGCGTCACCGGGCTTACTCCGCAGCAGCAGCGCCAGGTCGCTACCGCTGTGAAGAACGCCCGCGAGATGGCTCTCCTGCCGTTCACCAGCCGCTAAAGACGGCTGGTCGGCGGGAGCCGATCATTCGAATACCCGCCGAAAGGCCTTATTTACGCGCTGGCCGCATGACGATAAACATGCGATGACAGCGTAAAACGGACCTAATCCTCCCTGCTACGAAGGGAAAAAGGATTGGGTCCGTTTTGTATTTTTATACCTATTTTGCTTAGTAATCGCTGGGGCGCCTGCCCCATGGCCTAGACTTTTCAACTATGCCCGCCCTCGCAGAGATATTCACCGGATTCGGTTCCGTCGCAATCCTGATTGTTGTTGGGTGGGTGTTTGGGCGCAGCGAAATCGTCGATAAGCGCGCGTCTTTTACCCTGAACATGGTTGTCTTCTGGATTGCCATGCCCTGCATGCTCGCACACACGCTCGCCACCGCGGACTCAGCGAATATCTTTGGCTCCGCGTTTGCTGTCGCGGCGCTCTCAGCGCTGTCCACCGCGGCGGTCTACCGCATCGCCGTGGCACCTGCGTTCAAGCAACGCGGCGCGGATGCCGTGGTCGGTGCGATGTCATCGAGCTACAACAACGTCGCCAATCTCGGCGTACCCATCGCCGTCGCCGTGCTTCACGACGCAACTGCCGTCGTCCCAGCCCTGATTTTCCAAATCGCCTTCTACGCGCCGGCCTCTATGACGGTGCTGGAAATCCTTACTAACCGCAGTCGCTTTCGACTTCGCACCGTCATCGCGGCACCGCTGAAGAATCCCATTTTCCTCGCTGCAATGGTGGGACTTGCCGTCAACGCCTTTGACATCCACGTCCCCGAGTTCGTTGTCCATCCCGTGGGTCTGCTGGGGCAGGCCGCTGTCCCGATGGCGCTGGTCGCGTTCGGTATCAGTCTGCACGGCATGCCGTTTATGGAGGCCGGCCGCTCCCCTCGTCGCGCGGTCGTGGTCGCCTCTGCGCTAAAGCTCTTCCTTCACCCCACCCTCGCGCTGGTGTTCGGCCACTTCCTGTTCGGGCTGTCGGGACACGCGCTGCTTGCCGCCGTCATCATCGCAGGCCTGCCGACTGCTCAAAACGTCTACACTTTCGCCTCCCGATTCGGGCGCAATCTCGAGCAGGCGCGCGACTGTGGTGTCATCACAACTATCGCGTGCTTGCCGACGATCGCAGCGTTTACCCTCCTCCTTAGTTAGGTAGCAGTCAGCGGCTTCCGACGGCCGATAACGAATCTCGTTACCCTTGAGGGCGTGGAGATTCTGAAGACACTTCTCGAGGCAGACCCATCTGTTCCTCGTTTGACCTGTTATGACGAAACTACCGGTGGCCGCACAGACCTATCCGCACAGACGCTGGATAACTGGGCGTCCAAGATTGCAAACATGTTGCACGACGAGTTCGACCTTGTCGCCGGTGATCAGGCTTGGATTGATTTGCCATTGATTTGGCAGGCGGCCTGCATCATTCTCGGCTGCGAACGCGCCGGTGTGACGGTTAGCGACGACGAGCCTCTCGTCGTCTTCACCACCGCTGAGAAGTTGAGCACGTGGGAGGAAAAGTTCCCGGATGCCTATCTTGCGGTGCTTACCGACGACCCCTTCGGCCGCGGTGTCGTTGAATGCGGCGATGACATCCCACCAGGGGTTATTGACTTCGGCCCCGAAGTCCGTTTCCACCCGGATGCGTACCTTGGCGCTGGCCCTGATTCCGAAGAAGCCCCCGTTATTGGGGAAGCATCGGCTGACGGGCTTATTAATGACGCTCACCAGTTCGCTCAGCAGCTGGAACTCGCCCCCAAATCTCGCATAGTTTCCCACGGTTGGCTGGATTCGGAATCCGAGCAGGTCAGCGCACAACTTTGGGCCCGTAACGTGTTGTCTGCATGGACTAGCGGCGGCGCTGCCGTCGTTGTGCGCGGTGGCGATGCGGCACGGCTGGAGGCAATTGCAAGCTCGGAAAAGGCACGGGTCATTTAGCCGACTGATTCCCGGCGAGAGGTCTTATCGGTGGTCGCGATAATCTAGAAATCGTGATTACCCGACCATATATTCTCGCGATTCTCGCTCTTTTCAATGTCTTGGGCGCCTTAGCTGTATGGGATCTGAGCCCGTGGTGGTGGATCCTGATGGCATTTATCCTGTTTTTGGATTTGTTGGCCATCTACGACATGATTCAGAAGAAGCACTCCATCCTCCGGAACTTCCCAGTTATCGGCCACCTGCGCTACCTGGGTGAGACCATCCGCCCGGAGATGCAGCAGTACTTCATTGAGCGCAACTTTGACGGTGCGCCGTTTGACCGCGATACCCGAACCGTGGTCTATGAGCGTGCCAAGGGACTGACCTCCAAGAAGTCCTTCGGTACTGAGCGCAAGATTAACGCTCCTGGTTATGAATACGTCCGCCACTCCATGGCGCCTAGCCGCAATGTGATTAAGGACCCGCGCGTCCAGATTGGCGGCCCCGACTGTGCACACCCGTACTCCGCGTCGATTATGAATATCTCGGCGATGAGTTTCGGTTCGCTGTCTCCGAATGCCGTCATGGCAATGAACATGGGCGCAAAGTTGGGCAACTTCGTCCAGGACACCGGCGAGGGCGCAATCAGCCCATACCACCTGAAGTACGGTGCTGACATTTACTGGCAGCTGGGTTCAGGCTACTTCGGTGCCCGCACCGAAGATGGCGACTTTGATCCGGAGCTATTCCGTGAAAAGTCAAAGCTTCCGCAGGTCAAAGCAACATATCTGAAGGTCAGCCAGGGCGCTAAGCCGGGTCTGGGCGGAATGCTGCCAGGCCACAAGGTCAATGAAGAAATTGCGGCAACCCGCCACGTTCCAGTTGGCAAGGGCGTTATGAGCCCGCCATACCACCACGTCTACTCCACCCCGCGTGAGCTCGTGCAGTTCATGGGCACGATGCGTGAGCTCAACGGCGGCAAGCCAGTCGGCTTCAAACTGTGTGCGGGCTCCCAGCTGGAATTCCTCGCTGTCTGCAAGGCAATGCTGGAAGAAAACATCACACCGGACTTCATCATCGTCGACGGCGCAGAGGGCGGCACCGGTGCCGCACCACTGGAATACTCCGACCGCGTGGGTCTGCCACTTACCGACGGCCTGATTATGGTCCACAACGCTCTTGTCGGTGCCGGTCTTCGTGACCGCATCAAGCTCGGCGCATCCGGCAAAATTATCACTGGCTTCGACATCATTAAACGCATGTGCATTGGCGCGGACTTTGTAAATTCCGCGCGCGGCATGATGATGGCGACCGGTTGTATTCAGTCGCAGCTCTGCCACACCAACACCTGTCCAGTGGGTGTGGCCACCCAGGATCCAAAACTGTGGAAGGCCCTAGATGTTGAGGACAAGGGGCACCGCGTTGCCAACTACCACAACGCTACGGTGAAGGAAGCAGCTGGCCTGCTCGCGTCCATGGGCCTGGAAAGCTTCGACGAGCTGGGCCCGGAACATCTGCTGCGTCGCACCAGTGAGCAGGTTGGTGAATCCTACGCAGAGCTCTACAACTGGCTGGCTCCAGGTGAGCTGCTCACCGGTACCCGCTTCCGCAACTGGGCCGATGCCTGGGAGGCTGCAGACCCGGATACCTTCCACTACCCGGCAGCTCATATGCACGGATAGGTTGCACTGCGCATGCGGTATTGGCCGCCATGGCCATGTACAAAAGGCCGCTGGCACGATGATCGTCGTAAAGCGATATGGGTGCCAGCGGCTTTTTCTATGCGGCTTTTACAGTGAACGCCGCCTCAGGACTCCATACATCAGCACCGAAACAATGCCGGCGGTGACACCGGAGACAACACCGATATCTCCTTCAATGAGGCCAAGGGAATAGGCGGTGAAGGCAAGTGCGAGGCCAACAACCACGCCAACGACGATGGCGAAAAATAGATTAATCATTCGAGCTTTGTTATCCGACATGCGATTTCTCCTTAAGCAAGTTTCTTATACAACATTTTGGTACTTGCGGATGCCTGCAGAACTCTGCTGGGCACCTACGGGTATCGCCTCGAATCTTCGGATAATTGGCTTAATTGCTATGAAAAATAGATTAGCGCCGCTAACGGTGATAGTTGGATAACAATTTAGAAAAATCCTCACTCCGGCCGTTGAAGGCTCGAAATGAGGATTTCAAAAGGTGTTATCGCGCGGAGGCGACGATGATGTATCTCTCCGCTGCTACTCGCCCATCAGCTTCTTGCGCAGGCGCTCGTCCTTCGCCAGGACCTCATCACGCATATTGGCCTGGTACTTCTCCATCGCCACAATGAGCTCCGGGAAGCCGGCGGAGAGAATTCGCACGGCCAAAAGTCCTGCGTTCTTGGAACCGCCCACACCGACGGTTGCCACCGGAACGCCACCCGGCATCTGCACGATGGACAGCAGCGAGTCAACGCCCTCCAGGTTCTCCAGCGCACGCGGCACACCGATAACCGGCAGCGGAGTGGCCGAAGCAACCATGCCCGGCAAGTGTGCGGCACCGCCCGCACCGGCGATGATGCAGCGCAGCCCCTTGTCAGCGGCGGACTTCGCGTAATCAATCATGCGTTCCGGGGTGCGGTGTGCCGAGACCACGCCTACCTCAAACGGAATACCGAACTCAGCCAGCACCTGTGCTGCCGGCTCCATAGTCGGCCAATCCGAGTCCGAGCCCATGATCAGACCGACCAGCGGACCGGTTGCGTCTGCCAGCTTCGGGCTTGCCACCTGGTTTGCTTCAGCCAATGTTGTCTCCTTGTGAGATAGCAATCGAGTTTGTGGAAATGCTAGGCCTTAGGTGGCCTCGCTTGGTCTTATGCGGTGTAGCCGTCGGCCCACACGCCATCGACGATGTAGCCAGCAGCCAGGTTGGCAATCCGACGGGTCTCGGCAATCCCCTCCGGGCTTGCGTCATAACCGCACAGATTGACATGGCCCAGCTTACGTCCCGGGCGCCAGTCCTTGCCGTACCAGTGAATCTTCACTGACGGGAAACGACGCCAGACCTCAGCGAAGCGCTGCGAAATCGGCACATCAGAGGCTTCCTGGCCACCGAGAGTATTGACCATTACCGTCACTGGTGCAGTCGGACGGGTCGATCCCAGCGGAAGATCTGCCACAGCGCGCAAGTGCTGCTCAAACTGGCTGGTTTCACAGCCGTCCTGAGACCAGTGGCCGGTGTTGTGCGGACGCATGGCCAGCTCATTGACGAAAATTTCCGGCTTGCCTTCGGCATCGGTGGTCTCAAACAGTTCGACTGCCAGAGCACCGGTCACACCGAGTTCAGAGGCAATATCCACGCTGAGCTTTTCAGCCTTTTTAGCCAGCTCCTCAGAAATGCCCGGCGCCGGACAAATAGCTTCGACACAAATGCCATCACGCTGGACGGATTCCAGGACCGGCCAGGCCTTGACCTCACCGGATGGGGTACGGGCGCACATGGCTGACAGCTCGCGGACCAGCGCGACCTTCCGCTCGGCCATCAGTGGCACGTCCTTGCCCAGCAATTCGTCGACAAGCGAGCGCAAATCCTCGCGGTCCTTCGGGAACCAGACCCCGTGGCCGTCGTAGCCGCCGCGTCGTGCCTTCAAGCAGACCTCACCGTCAACGGAATCGAAGAATGCCACGGCATCGTCCACCGACTCGATGGCAGCGTATACCGGCACGGGTGCGCCGAGCTTTTCCAGGCGCTGACGCATCAGCAGCTTATCCTGCGCGTACAGCAGTGCGGACGGCTGTGGCTGGACCGAGTAACCCATCTCGGTCAGTTTGTTGAGGAACTCCGTCGGCACGTGCTCGTGGTCGAAGGTCACGGCCTGCGCACCTGCAGCGGCACGCTCAACGTCCTCCCAGACGTGATAGTCACCTATGACCACGTCAGCGCACACCTGCGCTGCGGAGGCATCCGCCGAACCGGCGAGCAGTCGGATGGACTGGCCAAGCTCAATGGCCTCCGTCTGCATCATGCGAGCCAGCTGACCATCACCGATAACCGAGATGACCGGCACGCCATCGGCGTGCGCTGGATGCTGCGCGGCCGTTGTCGGCGCGGCGGAATCAGGAGCAGAATTAGTGGAATTTTCAGAGATATCCGAAGCAGTCACACCCCTGATTGTAGGTTATGGCCCAAAATCCTAGGTCAACCGGGAGACCAACTTAGCCACCTTGCGCGTACTCGGGATATCCTCCACGGCCAGCGGCGGACCATAGTGGCGAGTGTGCAGGTAGAGTACTGCACCCTTACGATTCACCGCCCGCACCGAGCGCAAATCAATGGACACCACCTGCGGGCGCAGCACACCGCGCCGCAGAATGATGCGCCGATCAGTTAAGACAAACCGCTCCCCCAACCAACGGAAAACTGGGCGCACTACCCGCCACAGAATCAGCAGCAGCCAGGCCAGCATGAGCAGCTGACGCACACCCTGCATATCTCCCGGTGCAATATTTGGGCTGTCAATGAAGCCGATGAGCAACCAGCAGACGCCGGTGATGACCATGAGCTCCAACAGTGGCCAAATCAACCGGCCGAAGGTCGGGTTGGTATCCAGCAGAATAACTTCGCGCGGATCTAGCTCGTCATACGGAAAAGCCATTTAGCGAGCCCCTCGCTCCGCGCTGTTGTGCGCCGATGCATAGCCACCGTCGGTTGCGCGCACATGGAATACGTCACCGGCGGCAATGAAATGACTCTTGCCGGACTCATCAGTGACAATCAATTCACCGTCCGCCCGCACACCAACAGCCTTGCCCACCAGCACATGATCACCCGGCAGTTCCACGCGCACGTTCGCGCCGATTGTCGCACAGACCGCCTCATAATCACGCAAGAGCTGGGCGTCACCCTGGCGCCACTGTGCTTGACGACGTTCCAGCGCACGCAACACTCCAGCGGAAATGTCATTTCGGTCGAGATTGTCCGCGCCCGCCAGATATAGCGACGTGGCATGTGGTACCGGTAGCTCATCTTCCTGTAGCGACACATTGATTCCCATCCCCGGAATGAGTGCTGGCGGCGTCAGCGAGGCGGCTTCCACCAGAATGCCGCAGAGCTTGCGACCGTCAATCAACACATCATTCGGCCACTTCAGTGCGACGCGCTCCGCGGCAATTCCGGCGACTTCCACCACGGCCTCTACTACCGCCAGCCCTGTGATGAGCGGCAGCAGACCAATCTGCTCCGGCTCCAGCCCCTCTGGTCGCAGCAGTACGCTCAGAGCAATGGATGCGCCCTTCGGCGCTTCCCAGCTGCGGCTGAGCCGGCCACGGCCTGCGGTCTGCTCCGATGCGATCAGCGCGCTGAGATCCGGCGCAAGCCCCGGCGCTGCCTGTTCCTTGAGATCAGCATTCGTCGACCCCGTGGTCTCCACAACGTCAATTGCATTCCAGCCTGGCGCGGCGGCGCGCACACGGGTGACGTCAAGCGGACTACGAGAGGCAGTAATACGAGGGTCGGTCATGCACAGCAGTCTAGCGCCCTGGGCGGATTCGCCAATTCGGTGTTGACTCCAATTATTCGCACACGTGAGAAGCATCACACTACACACGCTTACTATTTTCGACTCCAAACACTACATTTCCTAACATGACACTTTCCTCACGTTTACTGTCTGCAGCCCCCAACCCCACCACCGCCTCCCTCAACGAAGACCTCCTGCGTCGACGCGCGGCGGCGCACACTCCGATGGGACCAAGCAGTTATGCCAAGCTCAAAACTGCAGGTCGTATGACCGCTCGAGAACGTATCGACTACCTTCTTGACCAGGACTCTTTTGTCGAGTTCGATGCCCTCGCTCGTCACCGCACCACCGCGTTTGGAATGGAGGCCAAGCGCCCTGCTACCGATGGCATAATCACCGGCTGGGGAACTATCGACGGCCGTGAGGTCTGCATCTTTTCCCAAGACGGCACAATCTTCGGTGGCGCACTCGGCGAGGTCTACGGCGAGAAAATGACCAAAATTCAGCAGCTCGCCATCACAACAGGCCGTCCACTGATCGGAATGTACGAAGGAGCCGGCGCCCGAATCCAAGACGGCGCGGTCTCCCTCGATTTCATCGCTCAGACATTCCGCCACAACGTCCGCGCCAGCGGCGTCATCCCACAAATTTCGGTCATCTTCGGCGCCTGCGCAGGCGGAAATGCCTACTCGCCAGCACTCACCGATTTCGTTGTCATGGTCGAAGACAACTCCCGCATGTTCGTCACCGGCCCGGACGTCATCGAAACCGTCACCGGCGAAAAAATCGGACAACACGAACTAGGCGGCGCCGACACCCACATGGAAATCGCGGGTAACTCTCACTACACCGCCGCAAATGAACGCGACGGCCTCGATTGGGTCTGCGATCTGCTCGACTATCTGCCCAACAACACCTCATCGCCCACACCACACTGGGATTCCGACGCCAGCGACGACATCACCGACACAGACCGCGCGCTTGACTCGCTCATCCCCGACAGCCCATCCACGCCTTACGACGTCCACGAGGTCATCGATTCGCTTTGCGACGATGCCGAGTTCCTAGAAATCCAGGAGCACCGGGCGGCCAATGTCGTGGTTGGGTTCGGTCGCATGGCCGGCCATTCAGTGGGCTTTGTCGCAAACCAACCGATGGAATTTGCTGGCTGCTTGGATATCGATGCCGCCGAAAAGGCGGCTCGCTTTGTACGCACCTGCGACTGTTTCAACATTCCGCTCGTTTTTCTCGTGGATGTTCCTGGCTTTCTGCCGGGCGCACACCAGGAACACCAGGGAATTCTTCGTCGTGGCGCGAAACTGCTCTACGCCTACGCGGAGGCGACAGTCCCCAAAATCACCGTCACGATGCGCAAGGCCTACGGCGGAGCCTATTGCGTCATGGGATCAAAGGGGCTTGGCGCTGATGTCAATCTCGCGTGGCCGACAGCTCAAATTGCCGTCATGGGCGCTTCCGGCGCAGTACGTTTCCTCCACCGTGCGGAGATTAGAAAAGCTACCGAGGATGCCATCCTTAGGAACCCGAATGAGGCCGAATTGGGCACTCCGCAAAGTGTGAAGGAGCTCATTTCTGAGTTGGAAAAGGGATACGAACAACACATGCTGACGCCCTACCGTGCCGCCGAACGGGGGTTACTGGATGAAGTCATCCTCCCCTCCGAGACACGAACCCGAGTGATGAAAAATCTGCGCCTGCTGACTTCAAAGAAAGTGCCGTGGCCTGCACGCAAGCACGGTAACATTCCGCTGTAAGAGCAGGCTTTTGGTAAAAATTTTCACAGTTTTTACCCCTGGTTTTGTTAACGGCGGTTGCCCCCGACTACCTCCCCCCGTTTTCGAAACGTAAACTAGTTGGCATGACGACTGCCGCAAATACACAAACCGGTGAAACTCCGGATTTGACCACAACCGCTGGAAAATTGGCCGATCTGCGAGCACGCCTCGCAGAAACTCAGGCCCCAATGGGACAGGCCGGTATCGACCGTGTCCACGACAAGGGCAAGATGACCGCTCGTGAGCGCATCGAGTTCCTGTTGGATGAGGGCTCTTTCGTGGAGGTTGACGCTCTTGCACGTCACCGCTCCAAGAACTTCGGCCTCGACGCAAAGCGTCCCGTCACCGATGGTGTCGTGACTGGTTACGGCACCATTGATGGCCGCCAGGTCTGCGTCTTCTCGCAGGACGGTGCCATCTTCGGTGGCGCGCTCGGTGAGGTCTACGGTGAAAAGATTGTCAAGATTATGGATCTGGCAATCAAGACCGGTGTTCCGATTATCGGCATCAACGAGGGTGCGGGCGCCCGCATCCAGGAGGGCGTTGTCTCCCTCGGCCTTTACTCCCAGATCTTCTTCCGCAACACCCAGGCATCGGGCGTTATCCCGCAGATTTCGCTGATTATGGGCGCCTGCGCCGGTGGCCACGTTTACTCTCCGGCACTGACCGACTTCATCGTCATGGTCGACGGCACTTCGAAGATGTTCATCACCGGCCCGGACGTCATCAAGACTGTCACCGGTGAGGAAGTCACTCAGGAAGAGCTCGGTGGCGCTGGTACTCACATGTCCACCTCCGGTACCTCGCACTACACCGCTGCTGATGATGAGGACGCACTGACCTTCGTTCAGGAACTGGTCAGCTACCTGCCGTCCAACAACCGGGCAGAGGCTCCGCGTATGGAGGCCGAGCCGTTCGAGGGCTCCATCGCTGACAACATCACTGAGACCGACCTTGAGCTCGATACCCTGATTCCGGACTCCCCGAACCAGCCGTACGACATCAAGGAAGTCATCACCCGCCTGGTCGACGACGAGGACTTCCTGGAGATTCAGGAAGACTACGCTCAGAACGTTGTCATCGGCTTCGGTCGCATCGAGGGCCGTTCGGTCGGCTTCGTTGCTAACCAGCCGATTCAGTTCGCAGGCTGCCTGGACATCAAGGCTGCTGAGAAGGGAGCTCGCTTCGTCCGCACCTGTGACGCCTTCAATATCCCGATTGTGATGCTGGTTGACGTTCCTGGCTTCCTGCCGGGCACCAACCAGGAGTTCGACGGCATCATTCGCCGTGGCGCCAAGCTGCTGTACGCATACGCTGAGGCCACTGTTCCGAAGATCACCGTCATTACCCGTAAGGCATACGGCGGAGCTTACTGCGTGATGGGCTCCAAGGACATGGGCGCTGACATCAGCCTCGCATGGCCGACTGCTCAGATTGCCGTCATGGGTGCCTCCGGCGCCGTCGGCTTCATCTACCGCAAGGAGCTCAAGGCTGCTGCAGCCGAGGGCAAGGATGTTGCTGCACTGCAGAAGGAGTACGAGGCAGAGTACGAAGCCACCTTGGTCAACCCGTACATGGCTGCTGAGCGCGGCTTCGTCGATGCCGTCATCGCTCCGAGCGAGACCCGTGGCCAGCTCATCGAGGGCCTCCGCCTGCTCGACCGCAAGGTTGTCAACGTACCCGCCAAGAAGCATGGGAACATTCCGCTGTGACCGATTCCAACAACACCCCAGCAACCGAAGAAAAGGACGCCGCTGCAGCCTCGGCTGCACCGTTCATGTCCGTCCTCAAGGGCAATCCATCCGACGCTGAGACCGCTACTCTCGCGCTCTTGTTCGCGGGAATGGCTGCAGCTGGCGGTGCCAAGGAGGACCACGGACCCCGCAACGACTGGGGCCGGTTGGAGGAAGGCTTCAACCAGCCACACCGGTACGTTCCGGGCACAATCCGCAACGTCCACTTTTACTAGGACAGCTACCGCTTACCGCGTAGTCGTTACCGCTTGCTAGTGGCGTCAATTCGCTAGCGCGCAGCGCCATCATCGCTAATTAGTCGATGGTGGCGCTTTTGCCTTGCCCAGATAGACTTTGGTGCTATGAACTCCAAGTCACTGTCCGCTGGACTTTTTGCGTTATTGCTGGTGCTCGTCGGCTGCACACCGTCCGACAACACCGAGAGCCCTACTGACTCTGCTGCTACAGAGTCTGGTGCCGTCGCCAAGCGCATCGTCTCCCTCTCTCCCACCGCGACGGAAACGCTCTTTGACATCGGCGCGGGCGACCAAGTCGTAGCGGTCGATTCGCTTTCCGACGTCCCGGAGAACGCACCTCGCCGTGATTTCAGTGGCTTTCAGCCGAACCCTGAGGCCGTGATTGCGGAGGATCCGGACCTTGTTATTGCCAGCCAGGATGCCAATGGGCTTGGGGCAGCGCTCGAGGCGGTGGGCATTGAGCTTTTAGTGCTTCCGGCGGCTGCAACGTTTGAGCAGGCCTACGAGCAAATTGAGCAGATTGGCGAGCGCACTGGGCACAGTGATGACTCCAAGAAGCTGGTCAGCCAGATGAAGGAGGATATCGCCGCGGCGGTGGACAGCGTGGATCCTGCCATCCGCAAGGAGGGCTTGAACTACTTCCACGAGGCGGATCCGACTCTCTACAGCGCTGGAGACTCGACTTTTATCGGGCAGGCGTATGCGATGTTCGGCATGAAGTCGATTGCAGGACCGAGTGACGGCTACCCACAGCTGACCAATGAGGCTGTCATTGATGCTAATCCGGATCTGATTTTCCTGGCCGACAGCGGCGCGGACGGTGGCGTGACTCCTGATGATGTCTCCGCGCGTCCAGGCTGGAACGAGATTGATGCGGTGAAGAACAATCGCATCATTGAGCTGGATGCCAACTTGGCCAGTCGCTGGGGACCGCGTTTGCCGCAGTTGATTGAAGCCATTGCCGATGCGGTAAAGGCCTACCAGCCGGTACCAGCGTAGCGCGACCATCCCGCCCCCAAACCAGCTACAACCAGCTAGAAGTACGTACTCCATATGCCCAAAGGCATCTTGTCCATTTCCCTCGCTAGCCTCGCGCTGCTGGCGACTTTTGTTGTCGGCATCTTTATCGGCGCGGCACCGCTGCCGGTTGCCGGGGTCTTCCATGCACTCTCAGGCGGTCTGATTGGCTCAGATGAAGTGGCGCTGACTACCCGGGAATCGGCAATTCTCTTCAATGTTCGTCTGCCACGAGTGGTACTGGCAGCCCTGATGGGAGCCGCACTGGCCACAGCTGGTGCCGCCTACCAAGCGGTGTTCCGCAACCCGCTTGCCGATCCATACCTCCTCGGCATCTCCTCCGGCGCTTCGCTGGCAGTCACAGTTGGCATTCTCTTCGGCATCGCCACTGCCGCAATCCCGGCAGTCGGTTTCCTCGGCGGCGTTGCGGCGGTAGCGGTGACGTATTTGGTGGGAACCTCGCTAGGCGACCGCTCCTCCCCCGTCACAGTCATTCTCGCAGGCGTTGCCGTAGCTGCTTTTGCCAATGCCATGCAGCAATTCCTGCTGCAGAGGAATGAGAACTCACTGAGGCAGGTCTACGGCTGGATGCTCGGCCAACTGGGCACGGCCACGTGGCGATCCGTGCTCACAGTCGCGATACCGATTGCGCTGGGAGTCTGCGTCATCGTAGCGTCGTCACGCATCTTGGACGTACTGAGCGTCGGCGATACGGAGGCGGCATCACTCGGACTGAATGTGGGGCTTACGCGCATCGTCATGGTGTGCGCCGCGACGCTCATTACCGCCGCGGCGGTCAGCGTGTCCGGGCTGATTGGGTTCGTGGGCATCATCGTGCCGCACGCGCTGCGGCTCATCGTGGGGCCGGGACATCGGCTCCTACTGCCGTTGGTCGTGCTGGTGGGTGCGACCTTTTTGCAGCTTGCCGATATCGTCGGACGCACCGTGCTGGCGCCTGCTGAGGTTCCCGTCGGTGTCGTGACCGCCGCTGTCGGTGGCCCGTTCTTCCTGTTCCTGCTTCGTCGCTACGGCAAGTCAAGGGGACGCTAATGTCGAATTCGCTCAATTGCCGCAACGTCTCATTCCGCTATCTCGGCGCGGACTCGCCGTCGCTGAGCGATGTCTCCTTGACCGCGAGCGCCGGCGAGTGGCTCAGCATCATCGGTCCCAACGGCTGCGGTAAGTCAACGCTTCTGCACTGCATCGCGGGCTTAAACCGCTTCACTGGAGATATCGAAGTCGCCGGCGGCAATCCCCGCCGCATTGCCCGCCGCCAGCTCGCCCAAAAAGTCGCGCTTATGCCGCAACAACCCGTCATTCCGGAGGGTCTGCGCATCCGCGACTACATCGCGCTCGGCCGCACACCGTATCGCGGACGCGAGGGCGGTGTGGTCGACGCGGTCATGGAACGCCTCAATCTCACCGCTTACGCGCAGCGCACGCTTAACGACGTCTCCGGCGGCGAACTCCAACGAGTAGTACTGGCCCGCTCGCTGGCGCAGGAACCTGAGGTGTTGCTTCTTGATGAACCCACCTCTGCCCTCGACATCGGCATGGCACAACAGGTGATGGAAATAATTGATGAGATTCGCCTGGAATCCGGCCTGACTGTCATTGCCGCTGTCCATGATTTAACTCTGGCCGGGCAATACAGCGACCGCATTGCGCTACTGTCCGGTGGCAAGCTAGTTCGCGCTGGCAGCCCCAGCGAGGTGCTGACTGAGGACACGATTGCGTGCGTCTACGGAGCCTCGGTGCGTGTTATGAGTCTGGATACGAAAATAAGCGCTCCGGTTGTTATTCCGCAGCGTCCATCGTGACGGGTGTTGGATAGCCGCGATTAATCCTCCTCGATGTCTTCCAGCCACGGTCACCGCTGCATTCCCCGCTCAAGTTGTTAAACAAAAGGTTAAAATTAAGGGTCATGACAACCCCTCGCATCGTCTTGGCATCGACTTCCCCCTCCCGGCTGAGCATCCTGCGTTCCGCGGGTATCGAGCCCGTCACCGTCGCCCCCAAGGTCGACGAAGACGCGCTCATCGCCTCCCTCGGGGACGCATCCGCCGCACGCATTGTCAAGGAACTCGCCACCGCCAAAGCACACGCCGTCGCTGACGATTACCCCAATGACATCGTTATCGGTGGGGACTCAATGCTGCTTCTCGACGGGGAGTTGCAGGGCAAACCTCACACTGAAGAAAAGACCATTCACCGCTGGCACCAGCAGCGTGGTCGGACTGCGGAGCTCATTACCGGTCACTGCATCATTACGCCCAACGGCACGCACACCGAAGCCGCCATTACTTCTCTTGACTTCGGCGATATTTCTGACGAGGACATCGAGGCCTACGCGAAAACCGGTGAGCCACTCAAGTGCGCAGGCGCATTCACCCTGGAAGCCCTCGGCGGCTGGTTCATCGATGGCATCAATGGTGACCCCTCCAGCGTCATCGGTCTATCACTGCCAGTCGTACGCCGAGCCCTCTACCACTACGGCTACTCGGTCTCACAGTTCTGGAATCGGTAGTCGCTGACCGAAGATCTCGGTTCCTAAGGAAAATAAACGCATGTGTGGCGGCAGAGAGAATTCGGAGACCACGCGTGGTGCCGTCGTAAAGCAAAAAAAGACCGCACCAAGGTGCGGTCTAAGAAGCAGTGTGGGCTACTTATTCGCGACCTCAACGCGCTTGATGGCCTCCTGAGCGACGAGCTCCTGGATACCCATGTCCAGCTCGGAGGTGAAGCCGACGCAGGAGCAGTTGATTTCGCCAAGGACGTAGGTGTCCTCGCCGTTTTCGCCGTCTGCCAGCATGAAGTCAGCCGTCCAAATCAGCGGGATATTGTCGCCACCGAGGTTCTCAGCGATAACCGGGCGAGCCTCAGCGAACATGTCGATGAGGTCCTGCCACTCCTCCGGCTTGTTGTAGGTGTACTTTGCGCCGGAGAACAGAGTTGCGGAGAAGGCATCGCCGCCCTCGGCCGGCTTCTTGTGCACGACGAAGACTGGGTGCGGGCCAACCAGCAGAATGCGAATCTCGCCTTCGGTGATGCGCGGCATGAAGCGCATGTCCACGAGCATGCCGTTGTCACCGATGATGTACTGATCACAGAAGTCCATGAACTCGCCGAGCTCGCGGACCTCAGTGTGGTTATCCACGGCCTCGGTGCAGCGCAGCTTGGTGTTCAGCGGCAGCGGAGTGCCCGGTTCAACGGAGGCAGCGACCTCCGGGTCAGCGATGCGAACGCGCCAGATGCCGGAGCCGGTGGATCCGCGGTTCTGCTTGAGGACGCGCTCACCGTAGGACAGGGACGTCGGGAATGCGTTGTGGAAGGCCTCAACATCGTAGTAAGCAGCGGTGTCAGACGGAACCAGGTCCGTGTCCTTCAGCTTGACCAGTGCATCCTTGGCACCGTAAGCCATCATCTCGCCCGGGGTGGACATACCCACCAAACCGGCGACGGACAGGCTGGTCAGAAGATCGAAGTAGCCCTTCTCGCCGCCGGGGATGTTGCCCGGGTTAACGCGGGAGATGTAGCCGTCGAAGTTCTGGGAAACGTAGTCGTAGAGGTCGTCCTTCCACTCCGGACGGTAGTAGAGGACTTCAGCGTTCCAACCGGCCTCACGGATGGCGTTGACGATTGGCATGGTGTCTTTGCGGTGGCCGTCGAAGTACTTATCCGAGCCGCCCTCGACCTCGAATACGACGATGTTCTTGTGCACAGGCACTCCTAAAACAAATCAGATGGGGCAACTGGCACTCAGCCGTCTTCAACAACACAACGAATACCCAGGCAGGTAGCCCTTTAAAGCCCATATCCAGCAGAGGAATTAGCACAGTTTTTGCGCTAACTCTAAGCAAAATTTTAAGTCACAACTCCGCGGTGAAGCGCGCTGAAAAACCCCGTTTTACCCCCAACTGTGAGACTTATCCCAGGGCTGAGATGCGCTCGCTGGGGCCGTCGTAAAGCGCGCAAAATTCAACCCCTTCACGGACACTATTCATCGGCCTGCCACACGACCCGTAAACTGGATATGCAATTGACGATAAATCGTCTTGTAGTCTCACTCGCCCAACTTTTGCGCCAAGGGAGTTTCCGATGGCTGTCCCGCACGACCCACACCCTCAGTTCCAGCAGTACGCCCACCCGGAGCGCCTCGTGTCCAGTTCCTGGCTTGCTGCCCGGCTGGGGTCACCGGGCCTGCGCGTTGTCGAATCCGACGAGGACGCGCTGCTCTACGACATCGGACATATCCCTGGCGCCGTTCGCATCGACTGGCACCGCGACCTCAACGATCCGGTGCTGCGCGACTACATCGATGCTGAAAGCTTTGCCGAGCTCATGCGCAAAAAGGGCATCTCGCGCGACGACACCGTAGTTATCTACGGTGATAAGTCCAACTGGTGGGCGGCGTACACGCTCTGGGTCTTCGAGCTGTTTGGGCATCCCGACGTGCGGCTGCTCAACGGCGGTCGCGATGCTTGGATGACAGAGGAACGCGACACCAGCTTCGAGGTGCCCGAGTACCCTCGCACGGACTACCCCGTGGTCAAGCGCGATGACCGCACCCTCCGCGCCTACTTCAGCGATACGCGCGAGGCAATCGGCAAGGCACCGCTTATCGACGTACGCACTCCGGAGGAATATGCCGGTGTGCGAACACACATGGTCGATTACCCACAGGAAGGCGTCCTGCGCGGTGGCCACATTCCGACTGCAGTGAACATTCCGTGGAATCAGTCCGTGCATCCGAATTCGCGCTTCCGCGATCGCGAGGAGCTCGAGGAGATTTACAAGACAGTCGACCTCGGCAATGAGGCGATTGTCTACTGCCGTATCGGTGAGCGCAGTGCGCACACGTGGTTCGTGCTGCATCACCTGCTCGGCCATGACAATGTCCGCAATTACGACGGATCCTGGGTCGAGTGGGGCAACATGATTGGCATGCCTATCGCCCGCGGTGCGGAGCCGGGCAACCTGTAGCCGATTTTGGGAGGTGTGGTCTTCTTCCCAGCCTCCCCCTAGCACCCCCAAGCAAGGGGACGCAGATTGCACCTAAAAGCGGTAACTTCAGTCACACCCCTAGTTTTTTGTACTGGAAATCGCCATTTCGAGCGCCCCCACACGTAATTGAACACTGCTCAGGACAACATTCCCTACCCCCTTATGTCGCAACCAAAAAGGGGTTGTACGCCTCACCTGTGTCACAATGGAGGCATTGGGTCACACGCTGTTAGCTACTGCTTGCACCTGTGCGGACCTATGAAACGATTGTCGCAATTTATGCCCCGTTGAAGAATACTGCGGGGTGTCCACGAAAAATGGAGGATTTCGTGTCCGAGCAGACCACTCAAAAAATCACGAAGGTTCTCGTCGCCAACCGCGGCGAGATTGCCGTTCGCGTTATTCGCGCTGCGAAGGACGCCGGTATTCCTTCCGTCGCCGTTTATGCTGAGCCGGACGCCGACGCTCCTTTCGTGACCATGGCTGATGAGGCCTTCGCTCTCGGCGGCACCACTTCTGCTGAGTCCTACCTCGTTATTGACAAGATTCTGGACGCTGCGAAGAAGTCCGGCGCTAACGCTATCCACCCGGGCTACGGCTTCCTGTCGGAAAACGGCGACTTCGCAGAGGCAGTCGAAAATGCTGGCCTGATTTGGATTGGCCCGTCGCCGGAGTCCATTCGCGCACTCGGTGACAAGGTCACCGCACGCCACATCGCTCTGAAGGCCAACGCTCCGATGGCTCCGGGCACCAAGGAGCCAGTTAAGGACGCTGACGAGGTCGTTGCTTTCGCTAAGGAGCACGGTCTGCCAATTGCTATTAAGGCTGCATTCGGTGGTGGCGGCCGCGGTATGAAGGTCGCTCACAAGATGGAAGAGGTCGCGGACCTCTACGAGTCCGCTACCCGTGAGGCTGTCGCAGCCTTCGGTCGCGGTGAGTGCTTCGTGGAGCGCTACCTGGACAAGGCTCGCCACGTCGAGTGCCAGGTTCTGGCCGATAAGCACGGCAACGTTGTTGTCGCCTCCACCCGTGACTGCTCCCTGCAGCGTCGTTTCCAGAAGCTCGTTGAGGAAGCACCAGCTCCGTACCTGACCCCAGAGCAGGATCAGCGTCTGCGCCAGTCCGCTAAGGACATCTGCCGCGAGGCTGGCTACTACGGTGCCGGCACCGTTGAGTACCTGGTTGGCGCTGACGGCCTGATTAACTTCCTCGAGGTCAACACCCGTCTGCAGGTTGAGCACCCAGTCACCGAAGAGGTCACCGGCATGGACCTGGTTCGCGAGCAGTTCCGCATCGCTGAGGGCCACGAGCTGTCCATCAAGGAAGACCCGGAGATGCACGGCCACGCTTTCGAGTTCCGCATCAACGGCGAGGACGCTGGCTCCAACTTCATGCCAGCTCCGGGCACCATCACCAAGTACGTCGAGCCGTCCGGCCCGGGCGTCCGCATGGACACCGGCATCAAGGAGGGCGACGTCATCGGCGGTCAGTTCGACTCCATGCTGGCCAAGCTGATCGTCTGGGGCGAGACCCGTGAAGAGGCCCTTCGTCGCTCCGCTCGTGCTCTGTCCGAGTACCAGGTTGAGGGTCTGGCAACGGTCATTCCGTTCCACCGCCACATCGTTGAGAACCCAGCATTTATCGGCGACGGCGAGAAGTTCGATGTCTACACCAAGTGGATTGAAGAGGAGTGGGACAACCCGATTCCTCCGTACGATGGTGACTCGGACGCTGACACCGACACCGTTCCGGCTCAGAAGGTTGTCGTTGAAATCGACGGTCGCCGCGTTGAGGTAGCCCTGCCGGGCGACCTGGCTCTGGGCGGCGGCAATGGTGGCGCCAAGAAGAAGTCCAAGAAGAAGCGCGCTGGTGGCTCCAAGAAGGTTGCTTCCGGTGACGCAGTGGTTGCTCCGATGCAGGGCACCGTCATCAAGGTCAACGTCGAAGAGGGCCAGGAAGTCTCCGAGGGTGACACCGTGGTTGTTCTCGAGGCCATGAAGATGGAGAACCCGGTCAAGGCTCACAAGGACGGCGTTGTCACCGGCCTGGCTGCCGAGGCTGGCTCGGGTGTCGGCAAGGGCGATGTCCTGATGGAACTGAAGTAGTTCTTAACTGAGATAGGAAGTTTCACCTTCTCCTGACGGCGGGGTCGGCTCGCGATGTTATTCGCAGTCGGCCCCGCTTTCGCATGTGTTTATTGTTATTGAGAGGCTTGGTGCACTGGTGCGCGGAGGTGCGGGGTTTGGCCTCACCGAACTGCAGGGGCCAGACTCCACAGCTTGTGCGGCCAAGGTTAACGGTTATCCCACTTCACACAGGCTAATCCCCCCCCATCCAAAACCCGCTCAAACGCTGCTCCACAACCAGCCCACTCCCCCACAAACTTAAACACTGTTCAGGAATGTCTAGAGTGGACAGTATGGAACCCATGGAAGTAAATGCTGGCCGCTTCTACTGCCGGCCCCTGCGTCACGATTCCCGCGTCGATGATGCCCCCGTCGCAACCGAGCTCCTCAAAGAACTCGCGCCCGACTCCACCAACTCTCCCAGCTCCGTCGCCGAATTCCTCACCGACTCGACCGCTGACTGGGAAAATGACACCGCGTACCGTTTCGCGGTTGCTGAGCAAACAAACGTCGAGATGCTTGCCCTCGCAACCGTCACGCCAACCGGCGACGACAGCGTCAGCATCGAGGTCCGCCCCGTTGGCAATCCATCGCGAGTGCTGCCTAACGACGATCAAGTCCTCACTAAAGTAACCGTCGCTGACGGCGTCGAAGCCGCCGAAAAAGCCCTCCACCGTTGGGCAGAGGGCTTCTTGGGTAAAAAGGTCGACTAGCCTCGACTAGCGCGTAAGCACCAGCGAGCCTACGCGCCGGAGCGCAGCAGGTAGATATCCATAATCCACCCATGCTCCGCACGCAGCTTCTTCTTCAACTCTGCGATTTCCCCGCCGACTTCAGCAACGCGACCACGACGAAGTGTCTCCATCTCCGTGCCTAAGTACGCACCCCAGAGAATCTCCTCCTCCGGGTCTGCGTGCTCCAGCCAGGCGGCACCGCCATCGAGCATGACCACCGCATCAGTACCGGGGACACGCTCGCCCAGCTTCCTGCCGGTAGTAATCAGTACGGGCTTGCCAATCTGATTCAGACATTCGCCGTGCGCCGCTGTCAGCGCCGAAATCGCTGTCACACTCGGGATGACCTTGGAGTGCACCTCCAGGCCGAGGTCGCGCACGCGTTGCAGAATACGCAACGTCGAGTCATACAAGGAGGGGTCGCCCCAGACCAGGAACGCACCACGGCGCTTGCCTTCCCGACCAAGGTGGGTAACGAATGCGTCGGCAAGCAGCTCGGCACGGCGCTGATGCCAGTCACGAACGACCGCTCCGTAGTTGTCCGGCGTGCGGTCGCGCGGCGGATCAGGCACGGCGACGAGTTCTACGTGAGGCGCGTGCTTATCGACGATCGCCTGTCGCGCGGCCAACAAGTCCGCTTTGGCATCGCCTTTGTCGAGAGCAAAAACAACGTCAACATCGGCAAGAGCGCCGATAGCCTCGAGTGTGATGTGACTCGGGCTACCGGCGCCTATTCCGATGACGTCTACATTGACTGACCCGCTGTATTCAGCGCTCTCGGACTGACTGCGAGCCGTGTCGCTGTGACTAGTGATTGGTCGGATCTCCCTCGTAGCCGAACTGCTCAGCCATCTCATCCGGAGACAGGCCGGCCATCGAACCGGACAGGTTTGCCGACGCAGCCTGCTTCAAGTAAATCTCACAAGCATTGGCCATGTACTTGGAGTCGTACACGTTCATCTCCAGAATCGGAGTCAGCGTGCCGTCATCCTCCATACGCGAGACCAGCAGGTGTGGCTGATCCGAATCCGTGGTCATCGAGCACTTAATCTTGACACCGTTGACATCCGTGAAAGTCGGCTTAATCATATTGTCATCCTCCTCCATAACAGCGACCCAAAAATAAAAGCAGCGCCGTTGCGACAGCAGGCGCAGAAAAGTCGCTCGTTATAAACCATGTTAGCCAGATTTGCCCATGCGCCGCCGAGTGGAAAACACACGGGGGTAATGGTGACTGCTCTGCGGGTTTGCCGGTGGCGATACGATGCCGCCCGGAAAAATCTTTCACACATCGAACGGAGCGGAATTGCGACCCCGATTGCGGTATGCACAGCCAAATGCGTTAGAGTTATGACGTAATTTTCCATGGTTCATGGAAGATGACTGCCCTAGTAGCTCAGTGGATAGAGCACGGCTCTCCTAAAGCCGGTGTCGGAGGTTCGATTCCTCTCTGGGGCACTTTTTCTCACTGGCTCATGCGACAACCACTCGTTTGCCTGCCATAAGGTCGAAGAGGTGGACTCGGAAAACGATTACGCCGACCAACAGGACGAACAAAATCGTTCTCATGACGGGTTCGAATTTAGTAAGCGACAAGAGCAGCAATAAGAGATAACTGTTGCGTGCTGCCGCCCGTAAACCTCTGTACTTTATATCCGCCTTCGGCTGTTCCTTTGAAAGAATATCTGCAGAGTTGACGTCTTCGGCAGACACGACGCGCAGTGAAAATAAACCTTGACCAACGGTTTGCTCACCACGCGCCTCGTCGTTTGTGCGCGCTAAGAAAAAGACCAGCGGAACTGCCAGGCTATATAGCACGTGGAATTCCGGCGCGGTCGGCCATGACCAGCGCTCCACGGCAGCGTCCCAGCCGAGTTTGCCAACGGCCACAATGAGCGCGACGAAGATACCCACGAGGAATGAATCCATCACCCACGCGCCGCCCCGTCGTGCCACGAGGTCGACGTTGCTCTTTACCGAGTACTCGTTTGGCGTGCGCATCTTCATAAGGCCCAAACTAACAAAGCAGTTTCGCTTCTCTGGCGATTCCTCGCTATAATCCCTTTCTTCCCAACATTCGACGACATTCGACGACATTCGGGGTGCGAGTGCCAGGACGCTTCCGCAAAGCTTGCACGAAAATATGGAGAAACTTCCGGTATGCAAACCGAAAAGTCGAATGTATAGTTATCAGTTGACTGAACCTATTTATTCCGTGCTGGTTCGCACGCCAATAGGCTATGAAAGTGAGATGAATGTGAGTGCACTAACTCGTTTACAAGCAGTCCAGCGCCCTGCGCTCACACCTCGTCGACGCAATAATCGACGCCACATGGCACTGACCTGCGCTTTCCTCACCTTTACGGCCACTGCAACGGCATGCGCGAATAGTCAGGAGGCCGCGCCGACGCAAGCATCGTCGTCAAGCACTTTCACACCGACTTCACAGACCACGCCGACGACGCCGACCACAGTCGGCCCCAAGGTCAAGGAGGGCGGCACGCCGCGTATCGGGCAGCCGTGCCCGAATCTGGCAGGCGAGGTACGTGTGAGTGCCAACGGTCAGGATTTGGAGTGCGCGAAAATCGGCGAGACTGAGATGTGGACGGTGATTGAGGAGACATCGTCAAGCACAAAGTCGGACGAGGTCTGGATTTCGATTGCGCCTACGACGTCGGTGCCGGAAACGCAGGAGCCAGAAGCCACGGACCAGACCGAGGCTCCGTCGGAATCGGAGACCTCCGACAGCGAGACAGCTTCGTCGACGGCTGAGGAAACTGAGACGGAATCAACCACGCCGCCGCAGCCTTCTGAGTCCGGTGAGCCCAGCGATAATCAGTCGATGGAAAACTCGCAGGTAGATGAGCCCGACCTTTTGAACTTCAATCGCTAGCCAATCGCTAGACGTAAGACACGCTCCTGCTCCGACAGGACATCCCCCCCCCCGAAAGAGCACGAAAGACCCGCTGCAAACTTCAGCGCAGCGGGTCTTCGTTTTTAGCTTTTACTTACGGTGACGACGGTTGTAGAACGGTGTCGGCACAACAGTGGCCTTGATATCGGTGTCTTCGACGGTGAACTCAGTGCCCTTCGTAGACTGCCAACGCTGGACATAGGCGAAAGCGATTGGGTGGCCAAGAGTCGGCGAGACCTTCGACGAGGTAATCACACCAACTGCATTGCCGTCGGCATCAATCAGATTGCTACCGCGACGCGCTGCTTCCTTACCGGAAAGGCGCAGGCCAACCAACAGTTCCTTCGACTGCGGGCGGTTGAACAGTGCGTTGCGGCCGATGAAGTGACCCTTTGTCGGGCCCATGATTGACCCCAGGCCGGCCTCCAGCGGAGTGCGGTCGCGCGTGAGTTCGTAGCCGTAGAGCGGCATGCCGGCTTCCAGACGCAGCGTATCGCGGCAGGCCAGACCACATGGCAGCAGCCCGAGGTCAGAGCCATCATCAGCTGGGTCTTCAGGGCTTTCGACCTCTCCCCCAGCTGCCAGGATGGCACGCCAAACATCGACTGCGCGGTCAATCGGCGGGAAGATCTCGAAGCCGTCCTCACCGGTGTAGCCGGTACGAGCCACAATCATCTCCACACCTGCAACTTCCAGCAGGGTGCAGGAGTAGTAATTCATGCCGTCGAGCGTGGCATGCAGGTCCTGCGGCAGCAGACGGCGCATGAGCTTCGCGGCCTTCGGCCCCTGGATTGCCAGCAGCGCATTCTTCTCATTCATGCGCTCGACCTCGACGTTGTAGCCGCCGATGCGTTCCTGCAGCGTCGAGTAGACATCCTCTGCTGCCGCCGCATTTTGAACCAACATGAATTCATGGCTGCCAAGACGGTAAATAATCAGGTCATCAATAATGCCGCCGTCTTCCTGCACAATCATGGTGTACTTTGCGCGGCCCAGCGCCAGCGGCTTAATTGCCGAAATCAGCGTATGCGCCAGGAACGATGCGGCATCATCGCCGGTGACACGGATAATGCCCATCAGCGACAGGTCAAACAAGCCAACAGCCTCGCGCACGGCATTGTGCTCTGCAATTTCCGATGTGTATCGGAATGGCACCTCGTAACCGCCCACATTGCGCATTTCCGCACCAAGGCTCACATGCTCATCATGCAGGGCACTACGAAGGCCGGTGTTGTTCGCATCAGCGCCAGAATTGTCAGACATACACTCTCCATTAATTGCAATCAGCAAGGCAGATTCTTTTACCTCACTAGCTTATCGCTTAGCCAGAAACCCTGCTTTACGACGGCGACACCTGGGAAGAACGTGAAACAAAACCCCGCAACCAGTGACGGCAGCGGGGTTTCAACTACGAAGATTCAATCTCGCGATTAGTGATCGACTGCAGCCTCAGTACCAACACCGGTCAGCGAGCGAACTTCCATCTCGGCTGCCAGGTCATCGAGGTTGTCTGCCTTACCCATGTAGGTGGCAATGATGCCTGCCAGGAATGCCAGCGGGATGGAGACCAGCCCCGGCGAGGTCAGCGGGAACCACGCAAAGTCAACCGCTGGAATCATCGAGGACTCAGAGCCGGAGACTGCCGGGGAGAAGATGATCAGAACCAGTGAAGAGATGACACCGGTGTACATGGAGGCGACAGCACCGGCGGTGTTGAAGCGCTTCCAGAACAGGGACATCAGAATCGTCGGCACGTTTGCTGAGGCCGCCACTGCGAAGGCCAGCGAAACCAAGAAGGCAACGTTCTGCCCCATTGCCAGGATGCCCAGGATGATTGAGGCAACGCCCAGGACAACCACGGTGATGCGGGAGACGCGGACCTGCTCGGCCTCAGTTGCCTGCCCCTTGCGGATAACAGCCTGGTAGAGGTCCTGACCGACGGACGCGGAAGCGGTAATTGCCAGACCTGCGACCACAGCCAGCACGGTTGCGAATGCCACAGCGGAGACCACGGCCATGAAGACCGAGCCACCGATTTCGAATGCGAGCAGCGGAGCTGCCGCGTTGGCCCCGCCCGGCGCGGCGGTGATGCGGTCCGGGCCGACGAGTGCTGCGGCACCGTAGCCGAGAACCAGTGTCAGCAGGTAGAAGCCACCGATGAGGATGATGGCCCAGGTAACGGACTTACGAGCTTCCTTTGCGGTTGGCACCGTGTAGAAGCGCATGAGCACGTGTGGCAGACCTGCCACACCGAGCACCAGTGCCAGGCCCAGGGAGATGAAGTCCAACTGGCTGACGAAGGTGGAACCGTACTTCAGGCCAGGCTCCAGAATCGCCGAGGCCTCGTAGCCCTGTTCTGCCAGGTAGTCAGAACCAGCGTGCGTATCAACGGCATCCTGCAGCAGCTGGGAGAAGTTGCCCTTAACGCCAATCAGGATGATGACGGTCATGAGAATAACCGCACCAACCAGCAGGACAGCCTTAATCATCTGCACGTAAGTCGTACCCTTCATGCCACCGATGAGAACGTAGGCGACCATGATGACGCCGACGACACCGACAACGATGGACTGCTGCGTGGTGTCGTGGATGTTCAGCAGCACTGCGACCAGCGAACCAGCACCTGCCATCTGTGCGATGAGGTAGAACAGGGTCACTGCCAGCGTGGAAATTGCAGCTGCGGTACGCACCGGGCGCTGCTTGAGTCGGAAGGACAAAACGTCGGCCATGGTGAATTTACCGACGTTTCGCAGCGGCTCTGCGACCAGCAGCAGCGCTACCAGCCATGCGACGAAGAAGCCGATCGAGTATAGGAATCCGTCGTAACCAGTCAGTGCGATGGCACCGACAATACCGAGGAAGGATGCGGCGGAGAGGTAGTCACCTGCAATGGCGAGACCATTTTGGGTACCGGAGAACTGCGCGCCACCGGTGTAGAAGTCCGATGCGCCCTTGTTGCCGCCCTTGCCGACGCGGGTGACGATGTACATGGTCGCCACAATGAAGGCGACGAAGACTGCAATGTTGAGAATCGGATTACCAGCAGCTGCGGTGGCATCTGCAGCCAAGAAGTTGGTCAACATGTTTTAGGCCCCCTTCTTTGAGATGATTTCTGCGATTTCGCCACTTTCCATTGCTTCACGCAGCTCTGCCTGCAGTGGCTCGAGCTTCTTGTTGGCAAAGTTGATGTAAATCCAGGTGATGGCGAAGGTGGTCACGAATTGGAGCAGGCCGAGCACAATACCGAGGTTGATGTTGCCCAGCACTGGGATTGCCATGACGTCCGGCGCGAAGGTCGCAAACAGAACGAAGGCGATGTACCACACCAAGCCAGCAATGGTCGTTGGGATGGCGAAGGAACGGAACGTCGAGCGGAGCTGTTGAAACTGCGCTGAGTCCTGAACATAGCGGTACTCAGCTGCTTGTGGCTTGTGCCGTTTTGCTGGCACTGGTGTTGCGGACACGGGCTTATCCTTTCCAGGAATATTCGGCGGGTGTTCGTAATGAGCTTCAGCACAGCCACCCCAGCGGTGTGCCGTGCGCCACATTTTCGATTATGTGTTGAAACAAAGTTACCTGGAACACAGTTAGCAGAGAAGTTAAACGAGACTAACTACTTCTCAGCCCGCGTTAAGGCACCCCCAAAAACGCCTTTACCTGCACACATGAATAGCCCTTTGGCTACCCCCATCTATGCGCCGTTTACGCCGTTGCGCTCGAGTTCTCAGCGGATTCATCCACTGAGCTCCTCTTGCGAATCCACCACAGCGCTTCCACAATGGCAGCACCGACTGCACCAACAATCACCGCTGGAATAAGCAGACTTGGCCCAACCCAGTGCAGATACAGCACCGAGGCCACCGGGCGAACCGTAAAGATAACCACGTAGGCACCAGCGGAGACCGCCAGCAGCAATACTTTCCACCATGTGTACGGCCGCGCCACAACCACCAATACCCAAAAAGCCGAGATAATCAGCACAATGAGTGTGGCCGTGGACGCTTCCCCGCGGGCTGCATCGCTGGCGTCGACTCCGGGGTTAGCCCAGATCCAAAACAGGAATGTCAGCAGCCCCACCGTAATGCCGGCGGGCACCGATAGCCGCAGCACGCGTCGCACAAAGCCCTCCCGCGCCCGCTCCAGATTTGGCCCCAGAGAAAGCACAAAGGCCGGAATACCGATAGTGAACCAACCGGTCACCGTCACGTGGATGGGCTCGAAGGGATAGTCCATGGCGGCTAGCCCCACCGCCAGCGCCAAGACCACTGAATAGATGGTCTTAGTTAAGAAGAGATTGGCCACCCGCTCGATACTGCCAATGACGCGGCGGCCTTCAGCCACGATGTGCGGCATCACGGAAAAGTGGTTATCAAGCAGCACCAACTGTGCGACCGACCGCGTGGCTGGAGCGCCGTCGCCCATTGCCACACCGAGGTTTGCGGCCTTTAACGCCAGGACATCATTGACGCCATCGCCAGTCATCGCCACATGATGCCCGCGCGACTGCAGTGCATGGACCATGTCACGCTTGGTCTCTGCCGTCACGCGACCGAAAATCTGCCGAGACTCAATCGCCTCAGCAAACTCATCGCGAATCTCCCCACCTTCCTCGTCGCGGCTGACCGGCAACGTGGAGGCATCAATGGGATCGTCCGCGCCCTTCATATTCAGTTCGCGAGCCACCGCACCGACCGAGCGATCATTGTCACCGGAGATAACTTTGACGCCGACGCCCTCGTCGTAGAAGTAGGCCACGGTATCGGCCGCATCGGAGCGCACCTTCTGACCCAGCACAACCAGTGCCGCAGGCTTCAAGTTCACCGAGTCCGCCTTACGGAGTGCGCCACCTGGCAGGTCATCTGCATCCCTGTCAGTTCGTGCCAACAACAGCACGCGCATTCCGCCCTCCATGAGCTGCTGAGCACGCTGCATGCCGGCGGCGGAGTCGTCGGCAAGCACATCAGGTGCGCCGAAAACCCACGTCTCGCCGTCCTGATAGCTCAGCGCCGACCACTTATTGGCGGAGGTAAAAGGACGGGTAGCTGACTTCGTGCGCGACTCGCCGGTATCGGACTCTTTGAGCCCGCCAAGGATGGCACGCGCAGTGGCGTTGGGGCGTTCATCGAGTCGGCAGAGGTCCAGCAGCGCAGCGTCGATATTGGCGCGCGAAACCCCATCGTCAACCACGTCAATTTCTTCCAGCACCATTGCGTTTTCGGTGAGCGTGCCGGTTTTATCCACGCACACGGTGTCCACGCGCGCGAGACCTTCAATTGCGGGCAGCTCGTTGACCAGCACATTGTGCCGTCCAAGGCGGACGACACCGAGCGCAAATGCAATGGTGGTCATCAGCACAAGCCCCTCGGGAACCATGGGCACCAAGGTGGCGACCATCGCCAGCAGAGCATCGTTGAGATCATCGCCAGCGACAAAGAGCTGCGTATAAATTGCCAGCGCACCGACTGGAATCAGAATCCACGTGATGTAGCTGAGGATCTTGTTGATTCCGCGGAAGAGCTGCGAATCCGTCAGCGTGAATTTATTGGCCTCAGCCGCCAATTTCGCGGCGTAGGCATCCTTGCCAACCTTCGTCGCCTGGTACCGCGCAGACCCCATCACCACCGACGATCCGGAGTAAACCATGTCTCCGACCTGCTTATCGACGGGGTCCGATTCACCGGTCAGCGAGGATTCATCAACGGACACATCGGATGCATAGCGAAGCACACCATCGACCACAATCTGGTCACCGGGACCGACTTCAATGAGGTCATCGAGCACTACGGATTCGCGGTCGATAGCGCTCGCGGGTTGCCCATCGCGAATGACCATGGGCTTGGCGCGTCCCAGGATGGAGAGTTTGTCCAGCGTGTGCTTGGCACGCAGCTCCTGGATGATGCCGACAATCGAGTTGGCGATAATCAGTAGGCCGAAAGCACCATTGACAATTGAGCCGGTGTAGACCACAACGCCGAATAAGACGGCGAGGATTCCGTTGATACGCGTGAATACATTGGCGCGGATAATGTCCCACACACTGCGCCCTGAGGTTGGCGGGAGCTCATTGACCAGCCCCTCTTTGGTGCGCTGCTGAACTTGTTGCTGTGTAAGACCGCTGTCGGGGGTTTCCCACGAACCCATGAAGGCTCCTGTTTCACGCTGCTATCCCCGAGAATAATCTCAGGGCGTTTCCGGTAGCTCGCCGGCTGCCGAACCTAAAAATTATTTGCCAATAAAGTTCGGCTCGCGCTTTTCCGCGCGTGCCTTCGATGCCTCAGCAGCATCCTCGGACGACCAGACCTGGTCATAAAGTGCCTGCTGATCTTCCTTCAGCGGCTTGTGCGTCTCATCGTCGTTGAGAACCGCCTTGTGGTAAGCCAGCGACAGTGGCGCATAGCTGGCAATACGGAGCGCGACCTCCTCAGCCTTATCCGCGTCACCTGTATAGGAGGCCAGGCCACACCGCTGTGCCTCGTCCTGGTCCATCCGCTCTGCAGCCAACAAAATGGTGCGGGCACGAGCGCCGCCGACCAGCACACGAACGCGGCGAATAGTCCAGGCATCCACGGCAATACCCAGCTTGACCGGCGGAATCATAAACCAGCCACGCTCACCGACCACACGCAGGTCGGCAGCCATGGCCAGCTGCATGCCGGCACCGATGGCCGGGCCCTGAATATCGGCAATCACAACCAGACGGCTGGTTTCAATAGTGCGCAGCATCCGACGCAGCTGCTCGTGGAATGAGCCCTCATTATGCTGACCACTGAGGTCAGCACCGGCGCAAAAAGCGCGGCCCTCGCCGCGCAGGAGTACCACTCGTCGTTCCGGAACCTCGGCCGCAGCCTCAATCGCATCGGCAATGTCGCGGCAGACATCGGCGGTCAGCGAGTTGCGCTTGTGGTCTCGGTCAATGGTGATAGTGACAATGGCGCCGTCAGCCTCGACGCGGATTTCAGATGCTGGGTTCGTCATGTCTCTAGGCTACCCCGGGCGCCGACTGCGCACCGAGGTTATGACCGTACTTAAGGCCCCGTCACTTACTCGTTGCCGAATACCCGCGGGTCACCACTCATACGGCCGTCGTCAAGCGCCATCGACGCGATCTTGTCCATGTCCGCGTCGGTCAGCTCGAAATCAGTGACCTCGAAGTTGGCCTTGATACGAGACGGCGTCGCCGACTTCGGGATGGCGACAATGCCGCGCTGCAGATGCCAGCGAATAGCGACCTGAGCTGGGGTCTTGCCCAATCGCTCGGCGATGTCAGCAATCGGCGAGCCCTCGAAGTACTTCGCACGCCCCAGCGGGGACCATGCCTGCGTGACAATCCCGCGACGGCGGTCATCTTCAACCTGCTCGTTCTGCGGGAACTGCGGATGCAGCTCAATCTGGTTGACTACAGGCGTGCCGGAGAGCTGATCGAGCACCTCCGGGTAGAAATTCGCCACACCAACCGAGCGAATCAGCCCCTCTTCTTTCAACTCAAGCAGCGTGTCAAAGCACTGCCCAAACGTCCCCTGCTTCGCGACCGGCCAGTGCACAAGCACCAAATCAACGTAATCCAGGCCCAAGCGCTCGAGCGATGCCCGCACAGACTGACGGGTGGCGTCTGGTTCCTGTGCATCATTCCAGACCTTCGTGGTCACGAATACATCTTCACGCTTTACGACGTCCGCTGCGATGGCGTCGGCAATGCCCTGGCCAACGCCCTTTTCATTGCGGTAGAGCGAGGCGGTGTCAATGTGACGATAACCAACCTCGAGCGCATAGCGCACGGCTTCGCGAGCTTGATCATCATCCATCTTGTAAGTACCCAAACCCAGAATCGGGATGGAGTTGCCGTCGACGAGTTCGAGGTTCTTAATTCCGGTGTCAGCTGCGTTGTATTTCAGGTCAGAAGTCGTCATACCTGCCAAGTGTACGGACTGCTATTTAACTACGCATTTATTTTGTGCAGATTTTTCTCGCCCCGCTGACCTGCAAGAAAAAAAGTTATCACTGTTATTTTGTTGTGAGCCATTGACGAACCGTTGGGTTTATACAACACTTTGAAGTGTGTCCCCAAAGATTAGTCCCAAAGAGCCGATATACAACCGAGTCTCAGTGCTGCGGGCAGAGCACGGGCTCAGCCGAGCAGAACTAGCCAAAAAGGTTGAGGGCAATCCTCAAACGATTGGAGCGTTGGAGCGAGGCGATCATTACCCCAGCTTGGACCTGGCATTTCGCATCTGCGAGGTGTTTGACCTCCCAGTTGAGGCAGTGTTTTCTCGCCGCGAATTCACCCCTATGTCCTCCGCCCTGTACCGAAAGGAAAACGACCGATGAGCGCTTTCGAAACCAACACACCCCCGCACCCGCAAAACTAAAGCTCAAGCCCGCCACGAGGCTCGGTACGCCAAGCGGCTGAAGCAGGTAGCCGGCAAGCTTCCCGGCTGGCGCAACCAGAAATCCCGCCGCAAGTTGGTGGTGGCATTTTACGTCCTGCTCGCGCTGATGTTCCTCAGCGGCATCGCACTGATCGGAAGCCTGAATGGCTTGCTGCCACGATGGATGTCGCTCGGCTGGATAATTTTCACCGTCCTGGCCGCCGTGCCATGGACAATGCTCAATACCACGGTCGACTTAATCGCCCAAGCGCCACTGAGCGCACTCGATGAATACGAGGCGGCACAGATTGAAAGCTGGAAGTCACTGACCTACCAGCTCTACAACATGCTGACAATGATTGTCTTTGCGGCACTAATCTTCCTGGGCACCTACCTTCTCGTGAACGAACCATCGTGGAGCTACATGGTTCCCTATGCCGCCGGTCTTCTTGGCATCATCGTCTACCTCGCGCTGAGCACCTTGCCTACCACGGCCTACGCCTGGAACCTGGAAGACGAATAAAAACTCCCCCCCTCCCCTTTTGCACGCACCTTCGACGTAAGGACCACCATGAACAGCCTCATCATTGACGGGCTCGAGAAATCCTACGGAGACCTACATGTTCTCCGTGGCATGAGCTTTCAAGTCAACCCTGGCGAAATCTACGGTTTCGTCGGCGCCAACGGCGCTGGCAAAACCACCACCATGCGCATCGCTCTCGGAGTGCTCGCCACCGATGCCGGCGAAGTGCGCATCGGCGACACTCCAATGAACGACACTCTGCGCCGCACCGTTGGCTACATGCCGGAAGAACGCGGCCTCTACCCCAAGTCCGAAGTCCGCCAGCAGCTGATTTACTTCGCCCGCTTGCACGGCGTGGACACCAAACGCGCTGAGAACAATGCCGACAACCTACTGGAGCGCCTCGGTCTTACAGACCGCGCCTACGACAAAGTCGACACACTCTCCCTCGGTAATCAGCAGCGTGTACAGCTCGCAGCCGCCCTCATCCACGATCCCGCAGTGCTCGTTCTCGATGAGCCCTTCTCCGGCCTCGACCCGCTGGCCGTCAAAGTCATGAGTGCCGTGCTCAAGGAGTACGCCGACCGCGGCGCTCCAATTGTCTTTTCCTCCCATCAGCTCGACCTCGTTGAGCGGCTCTGCGATCGCGTGGGCATCATCCGCGACGGCCGCATGCTCGTAGAGGGCACCGTTGATGAACTGCGGTCGCGTGGCCCACGGGCTTTCGTCGTCAAGCTCGACGGCGCTGACCCGAATTGGGCGGCCGGCGTACCCGGCGTCGTGAACGTTGAGCCGGACCGTCATGGCGCGTCGGTCGTTCACCTTGAACACAATGCCCCGACCGATACCGACCAGGTGCTGCTGCATCGTGCGATGTCAGCCGGCACCCTACGTTCCTTTGCACCACTGCAGATTCCGCTTACTGAGCTCTACCAGGAGGCAGTCCAGTCATGAGCAACAACTACAACGCATCGACGGCCATTTCGACTGTCTTCGCACGCGAACTCCGCGAGAACCTGCTGAAGAAAAGCACGCTGATTACGCTGGCGATGATGGTGATTATCACCGTCGGCGGCATCATCGCCACTGATTACTTCACCAGCAAATCAGAAACTGAGACCACCAAAATCGCGGTTGTCGGCGAGGCGCCGTTTGCCACTGCGCTCAGCGACACCACCAAACAGCTAAAGGACGCCTCAGATGCGGAAGGCAGTGCTTTCGCCGGCGCCGGCATCTCGCCACTGGAAATCACCGCTGCGAAGGACGAAGCGGCCGCCCGCCACGCCGTCACCGAAGGCGACGCGGATGCAGCGCTCGTCCCCGCCAAAGAGGACGGCTCCTGGCGTTTGCTTGACGACGACGCCCCTTCCTGGTTAGCCCCCATGCTGCAGGAATCCCTGCAGAAACAAACTGAAGCCCAAGTGCTCGGTGAGCACGGCATCAACCCGCAGGAGTTCTACGCCCAATCCGAGGCTGCGACCATCTCGGTGGAATCGATTACCGGCATGGCAGATGAAAAGATGCCAGCCATTGTCATCACCTTGGTCGGTGTCATGATTATGATCACCGCGATTCTGGTGTTCGGTGCTGCCGTGGCCATCAGCGTGATTGAGGAAAAGTCCTCCCGCGTCATCGAAATTATCCTGTCGACGGTGCGCCCCCTGCACCTTCTCACCGGCAAGATTCTCGGTGCCGCAACTGCTGGCCTGGTCATGATGGGCGTCATCGTGGCAAGCTCCGCCATCGCGCTGGCAGCCACCGGTTTGAGCGACAACTTTGACATCCCGTGGTCGACAATCTGGCTGCTCATCCCCTGCTTTATCCTCGGCTACTTCTTCTTCGCGACGCTCTACGCGGCCTCGGCATCCCTGGTCAGTCGAATGGAAGATTTCCAGGGCGCACAGATGCCAGTGATGCTGCTGTCACTGATCTCGATGTACGTGCCGCTATTTGGCTGGGCAAAGCTCGATTCCACCTTCATGGTGGTTGCCGCTTGGATTCCGCCAATATCTATTACCACCGCCCCGATGCAGTACGCGGCCGGTAACTTCTCTGGTCTGCAGCTATTCGGCGCACTGACTGTCATGGCTCTCGGCGTCGCAGCCGTTATCTGGCTCGCAGCCTGGATTTACCCACGCAATGTCCTACGCACCGGTGCCGCAATTAGCTGGAAGAGCGCCCTGACGGCAAAGAACTAGTCGCGCAGCGCTCTTGCAACCTGCTTTTAGCGGTGTGCAGCAAACTGCGCGATTTCTTCTGCTGTGCCATAGGAGGTCTGCGCGCCCACACCAGTTGCGGCATACGCAGACACCGTGGCCGCCAGCTCTGCGGCCACGGTGGCATCCTCACCAGCAGCCAGCGCGGTGAGTACCGTGCCCATATAGGAGTCACCGCAGCCGGTGGTATCCACCACATCAATTTCCCAAGCCATAATGCGCGTGACGGTAACCGGCAACTCAGCCATGTTCAGCACAACTGACCCCTCCCCACCGAGGGTGACAATAGCCGTGGAGATTCCGTACTCCTTAACCAGGGCGCGTCCGACAACCTCCCACTGACCTCGGTCGAACCCGGCTTCAGCAATGGATTTGCCAACAATCGCAGCCAGCTCATGCTCATTGACAATGAGCACATCCACCAGCCCAAAAATCTCCCTGTCAACGTCCCGAATCGGCGAGTAATTAAACACCACCGGAACCTCTGCCTCCTGAGCAATGCGCGCCGCGGTCAAAACAGCTTCATCGCCAACCTCGAGGCAGAGCCCAAGGCAATCCGCAGTCTGAATTGCACTTGCATGCTTCTCGACGAGCGCAGCGTCAACCTGCGCATTCGCACCAGCAGAGATGACAATGAAGTTCTCAGCCGAATCATCCACGACAATCATGGCCGTGCCAGTGGCAGAATCCACCTGTTCCACTGCGGTGGTGTCCACCGAAGCGTCGTCAAGCGCGTCGAGCAACAGCGCGCCATTGCCGTCATCGCCGACAGCGCCGATGAGCTGTGTCTTGGCACCCAGCCGCGCGGCCGTGGCAGCCTGATTCGCGGACTTCCCACCGGGCAGAATGCGCAGTGGGCTGCCCGCGATAGTCTCACCGCCGTGCGGCAGGCGGTGCACCATGACTGTGAGATCGGCATTAATGGACCCGACAACGCACACATTTGGGTTGTGGTCGGCCAGCGTGATGAGCCGGTCTGAGATTGTCACTTTATAAAGTCGCCTCCTCGGTCGCACACCGTATTAACTGTGCACTTTACGACTATTTCGCCCGACGGTATTTGCGAACCATCGTGCCATGTCTGCGCACTACCACGCCAGCACCAACCGCACACTCGCCCGCTGCCGGCATGTTAACGGTGCTACCCCTGCTCACCCACCTATAACTAAGCCGAGGTGCCCCTTGTTTACTACCTTGTATATATGGCTAGAATCAGCGCCCAGCAAGTTATAGATACGGTCCTGGACCACGGCAGTTTTGTCTCGTGGGACAGCGCCCCAGAACACGGAGATATCGACGAGTCCTACCGCGGCACACTTTCCCGCGCCACCGAGAAGACCGGTGTCGATGAGGCCGTCATCACCGGTGAAGGCACCGTCGGCGGCCGTCGCGTAGCCGTCATCTGCTCCGAGTTCGGCTTCCTCGGCGGCTCCATCGGCGCGGCCACAGCTCGCCGCATTATTCGCAGCATCGAGCGTGCCACGGCGGAGAAACTGCCGCTGCTGCTCTCCCCAACTTCCGGCGGCACACGCATGCAAGAAGGCACCGCTGCGTTTGCTCTGATGATTTCGATTACCACCGCAGTTGCACGTCACAAGGACTCGCACTTGCCATTCCTTGTCTACCTGCGCAATCCCACCACCGGTGGCGTCATGGCGTCGTGGGGCTCGGCCGGTCACTTCACGTTCGCCGAGCCGGGCGCGCTCCTCGGCTTCCTCGGCCCACGCGTAGTCGAGCTCGCCACCGGCGAGCCCATGCCGGAGGGCGTACAAACCTCCGAGAACCTGTTCAAGCAAGGCATCATCGACGGCATCATTCCGCTCGAGGGGCTGCGCGGCGCCGTCCGCCGCACCATCGACGTGCTTGCCGACGGATCTACCAGCGAGCCCACTCCACCGCCAATGGCAACCATCGATGGTCGCGATACATGGGAAGCAATTCTGCGTACCCGCGACTCCTCGCGGCCAGGTGGCGGCGACATTATTGATGCCCTCGTCGACTGCTCCGTGCCAATCTCCGGCACCGGCGACGGCCACAAGTCGCTGTCCGTTCGCGCCCGCCTGGCCCGAATTGGTGAGCGTCCGGTCATCCTCATTGCCCAGGACCGCCACAACCAGCCACCACTGGGTACTCACCCAATGGGCCCGGGTTCCCTGCGCTTTGCCCGTCGCGCGATGCGCATCGCCGAGAGCCTGAATATTCCGCTGGTCACCGTGATTGATACCCCTGGCGCCGAGCTGACCAAGGACGCTGAGGAAAACGCCATGGCCGGCGAGATTGCTCGCACGTTGACCATGCTGGTCAATTTGAAGGTGCCTACTGTGTCGCTGATTCTCGGCCAGGGCTGCGGCGGTGGCGCACTGGCGATGCTACCGGCTGACCGCGTACTGGCCATGCACGATGCCTGGATGTCGCCGCTGCCACCAGAGGGCGCTTCGGCAATCATCTACCGCGACACCGAGCATGCTCCTGAAATGATGGAAGAGCAGGGTGTCGGAGCCGAGGCAATGCTGAAAAACGGCGTAATTGACGCAATTGTAGCCGAGCCGGAGAATCCGGCTGACCTGACCGAACGTGCCCTGGTTGCAATTGAGCACGCGCTGTGGGAGCTGGAGAAGGATCCTGCTCGCGTTGGCCGTGAGCAGCGGTTCGACCACTACCGCCACTTCGCCCTCGGTGAGTAGTTCAGCGATTAGGTAGGCCCCGGGGGCTCCAGGATTGGGGCTCCAGGAACTTCCGGCACTTTCTTTACGCTATGTTGCGCTTTCTCCCATCAGCGAAAAGGACATACCGCTGTCGGGAGCTTCGACTGCTTTTACTTAACGTCCAGCAGGTCGATGACGAAGACCAGAGTCTTACCAGACAGGAAGTGACCTGCGCCGGCCGGGCCGTATGCCTTCTCCGGCGGGCAGATCAGCTCGCGGCGACCGCCAACCTTCATGCCCGGGATACCTTCCTGCCAGCCGGCAATCAGACCGTTGAGCGGGAACTCGATGGACTGACCACGGTTCCAGGAGGAGTCGAACTCCTCACCGGTTTCGTAATCAACACCGACGTAGTGAACCTCAACGCGTGCGCCCGGGGTGGCCTCCTTGCCGTCACCGACAGTGAGGTCGTTGATGACGAGTTCCGTCGGAGCCGGACCGGACTTGGCAGTGAGCTCTGGCTTGGACAAGGCAATCTCCTATCACAGTTGGCATACGGCCAAACTTATCTGGGTTTTTTCAAATTCTAGGAAAAATGAAAGGCGCGTACCAACCTGTCAGAAGTTGGTACGCACCTTTAGCAGCGTTTACTACGCTGAAATCTTAGCGCTGGTCACGCGGAACGAAGTCACGCTCGGTCTCGCCGGTGTAAATCTGGCGCGGACGGTTAATCTTCGAAGCCGGGTCGGTGACCTGCTCATTGAACTGAGCAATCCAGCCCGGGAGACGGCCGATGGCGAACAGGACGGTGAAGAAGTCCGTCGGGAAGCCCATGGCGCGGTAGATCAGGCCGGTGTAGAAGTCAACGTTCGGGTAGAGCTTGCGGGAGACGAAGTAGTCATCAGCCAGTGCAATCTCTTCCAGCTTCATAGCCAGATCCAGCAGCTCGTCGCCGCCGAGGTGCTCGAGCACATCGTGAGCGGTCTTCTTAGCGATAGCCGCACGCGGGTCGTAGGACTTGTAAACGCGGTGACCGAAGCCCATCAGGCGGACGCCCGGCTCCTTGTTCTTCACACGGTTCATGAACTCGGTAGCGTCGCCACCGTGGTTCTGCTGGATGTCCTCGAGCATCTCCAGAACAGCCTGGTTAGCGCCACCGTGCAGCGGGCCGGACAGAGCGTTGATACCAGCTGCGATGGAGACGAACATGGAAGCGCCGGAGGAAGCGACCATGCGGACAGTGGAGGTCGAGCAGTTCTGCTCGTGGTCAGCGTGCAGAATCAGCAGCTTGTCCAGGGCCTTAACCAGAACCGGGTCGACGTGGTAGTCAGCGGTCGGGTAACCGAACATCATACGCAGGAAGTTCTCGCGAGCGTTCAGGCTGTTGTCCGGGTACATGTACGGCTCACCCTTGGATGCGCGGTAAGCGTATGCAGCCAGCATCGGGACCTTAGCCATCAGGCGAACAGCAGCCAGGTTGCGCTGCTCTTCATTCTGCGGGTCCAGCTCGTCCTGGTAGTAGGAGGCCAAGATGTTGACCGAGGAAGCCAGGGTCTGCATCGGGTGAGCACCGCGCGGGAAGATGCTGAAGGCACGACGGAAGTCCTCATCCAGCAGAGTGTGGTGACGGATGTCGTAGTTGAACTGCTCCAGCTCTTCATCGTTCGGCAGGTGGCCGTGAATGAGCAGGTAGGAAACCTCGTTGAAGGTAGCCTTCTCAGCCAGCTGCTCAATCGGGTAACCGCGGTAGCGCAGGATGCCGTTAGCACCGTCGATGTAAGTGATCTTGGACTCAGTGGAACCGGTGGCGGTGTAGCCCGGGTCAAAAGTGGTCAGGCCAGTTTCCTGGAGCATCTTGCCCAGTGCAATACCATCATTGCCCTCGGTAGCCTTGACGATGTCCATCTCGAACTCGCCGCCCGGGTAGTGGAGTACAGCCTTGCCGTCTTTGTTAGCCACAACTTCCCTTTCGCAGAAAATTTCTTCTTAACGACTCCAGAGTGCGGGGGAAGCAAGCACAGCGGAAAACAGCGTGCTGCCTCCCAACTCCACGTCACCCCTTCAGGGTCGCATTGTTTCCAATGATTCAATTATGCGCGACATTTGCGTTCCAGTGCATCTTGCCGGTGGAAAAAGTTTGCTTTTTTCACATCGGCCGCGTTGTTGACACATGAGAACAACACTTGCAGTGGATTAAAACACACAATATCAAAGAGTGTGAGGAGCGCAACACCCTCTACCCCATTCGGGCAGTTTGGGCTGCACCAATATTGGCCTTTTCCTACCGTAAAAAGCAAATGGAAATTTGAGGTTTACTTCGCCCTCACAGCCTATTTTGTTGTGCTGAGGCACTTAAAATCACGTCCGCCGCACGCACCCTGCCATCAACTACAACTCCACCCGCCGAGCGAGTGGAATCACACTTAATTGGCCGGAAATGCTATGCCTCACCCTCCCTTCAACATCACATTGACGCAATAAATTCCCGGACCCCACACCACTAAAATTTCTTCGCAAACTTTGCAAAAATGCGATTGCACCCTGTTTCAACGTGCTAAGTACGGATGCGGGGGCAATTGAACCCCACCCTTTTACTCTAAGTACCCCCGATTACCGCTAGAGTTTGAAGGCAACGGCTGTATTTCGAGCTTAATTTTGAAAGGTTGCGCCTCTTATGAGCGATCAGTTCCCAGTTCTCCCTGAAGAGTTTCACCCCGGCGATGGCCGCTTCGGCTGCGGTCCTTCAAAGGTCCGTCCGGCACAGATTCAGGCAATCGTTGACGGTGCTACTACCGTCATGGGCACCTCTCACCGTCAGCCGGCTGTAAAGAGTGTCGTCGGCGAGGTTCGCGAGGGTCTGGCTGAGCTCTTCCAGCTTCCGGAAGGCTACGAAATTGTCCTGTCCCTGGGTGGCGCAACTGCTTTCTGGGATGCCGCAACTTTCGGCCTGATTGAAAAGAAGTCCGCCCACCTGACCTACGGTGAGTTCTCCTCCAAGTTCGCCAAGGCCTCCAAGATGGCTCCGTGGCTCGAAGCTCCTCAGATCATTGAGGCTGAGCCGGGCTCCGCACCTGAGGTTGTTGCCGGCGAAGAGGGCGTTGACCTCATCGGTTGGGCACACAATGAGACCTCGACCGGCACCATGGTTCCGGTTACCCGTCCGGCTGGCTCCGAGGGCCAGCTGGTCGCCATCGACGCCACCTCCGGCGCTGGCGGCCTTCCGGTCGACATGTCCCAGGCTGACATCTACTACTTCTCCCCGCAGAAGTGCTTCGCATCCGACGGTGGCATCTGGCTGTCCGCTATGTCCCCGGCTGCCATCGAGCGTATTGAGAAGATCAACTCCTCCGACCGCTTCATCCCGGCATTCCTGAATCTGCAGACTGCAGTGGATAACTCCCGCAAGAACCAGACCTACAACACCCCGGCTGTCGCTACCCTGCTGATGCTGGCTGACCAGGTCAAGTGGATGAACGCCAACGGCGGCCTCGACGGCATGGTCGCACGTACCACCGAGTCTTCCTCCCACCTGTACAAGTGGGCTGAGGGCCGTGCTGAGGCCACCCCGTTTGTCGCGGATCCGGAGAAGCGTTCCCTGGTTGTCGGCACCATCGACTTCGAGGACAATATCGACGCTGCTCAGATCGCCAAGATTCTGCGTGCCAACGGCATCCTCGACATCGAGCCGTACCGCAAGCTGGGTCGCAACCAGCTGCGCATCGGTATGTTCCCGGCCATCGACGCCGAGGACATTCGTCGCCTGACCGGCGCTATCGACTGGGTTCTGGACAACGGCTTCGCTGCCAAGTAGCTACCAAGTAACCGCTTGACTCCCGCGCCACGCGCCTGGGCATTGCCCCATATGTCCGTGGCTCGGGAGTTTTGTCGTTTACCATGATTAGTGAGCATTACTTATAACGTCGACCAACAAGGAGGTTCTCGCATGAGGGAGCTGAAGCCCATTCTGGACGGCGATGCGACCGATTCACTGACTCTTGTTCCCGCTACCGAAAACGAGCAGGAACAACAGGAGGGACTCCGCTTCACGCTGCCTCTCGACGACCACCTGCGCACTTTCCTCATCGAGCATTTCAATCTCACCGATGCCACCGACGCATCGAAGGACGAGACGGATTCTGCCGATTCCGCCGATAACGACCCGCTTGACGACGGCGAAAGTGCCACAGTCGGCCACTCTGATGACGAATCCGCCGAAGAAAGTACCCCTGAGCCAAAGAAGACTCCTACTGCGCCGAAGCCGGTGCTGGAGGAGCCTCGGGTCGTACTGTCTCCGCGCGAGATTCAAAACCGCATCCGCAGCGGCCAAAGCGTAGAGGAATTGATTGAGTACAGCGGCATGCAGCCGCGCAAGATTGAGTCCTTCGCGTACCCAGTTCTGGCAGAGCGCGCCCGCATTGCGGAGCTGGGCAAGCAGTCCAAGCCACGTCGCCAGGACGGACCGGCGAAGCTGACGCTGTGGGAGATACTCGCCACGGCCTTTGCCGCACGTGGCCAGGAGCTGGCCGATGCAAGCTGGGATGCCTACCGCGATTCGAATGGCCAGTGGATTGTCACCGTCACCTGGAACGTTGGCCACACCACCAACGTGGCCGAGTGGAGCTACCAGGCCGAGGGGCTCTCAGCCATCACTATTGCGCGCAATGAGCTGGCCGCCGAGCTGGTTGACCCGGACTACGCCCGCCGCAACCGCGACCTGGCTCCGCACGCTGCGCAAGATACCGAGGACGGGGGTGCGGCCCCGGCCATGCCTGCCGCATGGCAGTCGACGGCGGAGCCGCGGGGTGGCCACGGTGAGCAGGAGGATTCGTCGTCAAGCGATGCTATCGACGACGACATCGACGAGGCGGAATTCCTGCAGCACCCTGAGCCCGAGCAGCCCAGGCGCAAGAAGAAGACCGTGATGCCGTCGTGGGAAGATGTCCTCCTCGGCGTGCGCCCGAATGGACCGAAGAAGTAGGGGTTGAGTCCGAGACATGAGCACCACGACGGGCGATAGCACCGCAGATTTTGAGTTCTCCGCGATTCGGCGCGGTGTGGTTACCATCTGGTTTATCAGCACAGATGACCCCACCGCCGCAATCAGCACGGGTGCTGCGCACGATCGTGGTTTCGGTCGTCGTTTTCTTGCTCTGTATGACTCCACGCTGCCGGTAACGCCAATTGGGGATTTCCCGCTCAACCGCTCCGCCGAGACCGGTGACGGGGAATATTACATTGGCGGGTACGAGGGCGTGGCTGTCATTCAGACGGTGCTCGACGATGCCTCGCAGCTGTCGCTGCTGCCTGCGCGTCTGCGCCAGGAAATCGCCGCTACCGATGTCTACGCGAGCGTCTCAGATAAGTCCACGGGATTTGGTGCGTTCGCGCATTGGCACGACGGCGAGCTCAAGCGCGCATTTTCCGCGACTCGCTACCGCACGCTCGAGGACATCGGTCTGCCCTGCCCCGTCGAAGGCGCCTACTGGGCGGGCAAGCACCGTCCCGCTGAAGTCGAGGGCGCCGACTCTCGTCCGCGCGAGGGGGTCGGCTTACCGTTCCTGCCCGCCGAGCTTGCCGACGCCGTCATCACCGACTGGCTCGGTTTTGACCCCCACTCGCCTGCAGCGGACATTCCAGTCAGCGGGTTTGCTGTCGACGGTCGGCGCGTATCCTCCACAGCCACGTCCTCCGGGGCTACGCGGAACGCTCGGCTACCGCTGGTCAATCAGAATAGCTCGTCCCTGGCGGAGGATGAAGGTCGCGGCTACGACGACTACGAGGTCCACAGTGCTGATACCAGCCGTGACTTTGTAGAGGAGATTGCTCGATTTGGCTCTAAGGCCAAGAGTTTTGTCAGCCGCGCATGGCGCGGTGCCCGCAATCGATTGCAAAAGTAGGGCGCTTCACCCCGCCAGCGCAATGTCTAACCGCGCGTTGCCTGGATGCGTTGGCGCTCATAGAAGGCTATGGCCGCAGACGTTGCTACGTTGAGGCTGTCGGTACCCGGTGACATCGGAATGCGGGCGCGCACGTCAGTGGCGGCCATAGCGTGCTCGGTAAGGCCTGGGCCTTCCGCACCGACCAAGATGGCCACCTTGTCTGCGGTCATGGCATCCCACAGGTCCACGGTGCCTGCCGGTGTCATTGAGACAATCTGAAAACCGTCATCCTTCAGCGATGCCAGGCTTCGCTGCCAGGTGGTCGTGGTTCCCGGCAGGGTGGCAAACGGGACGGTCAGCACATGCCCCATGGAGACTCGCACGCTGCGCCGATACAGCGGATCGGCGCAGGCGGCACCAAAGAGAATGCCATCGACCCCCATACCGGCCGCATTGCGGAATAGAGCACCGATGTTTTCGTGATCGCCCACGCCTTCCATGAGCGCTAGCGTGCGGGCACCGGAGACCACATCTGCGACCTCTAGCTCCGGGGCGCGGTCAGCCGTGGCAAGAAGCCCGCGGTGCAAATCAAACCCAGCTGCTGCGGCAAGTACTTCGCGGTCCAGCTCATACCAGGGCACCTGGCTGGCGATGTCGGCCTCACGCGCTGTCAATCCGTCGGCAAGCGTGGCGAGCTTCGCCGCGGTGCCGTAAATCGCACGCAGCGGGAAACGCGAGCGCACCAGGCGCGGCACAATAAGCGTGCCTTCGGCGATGACAAGTCCCTTGCCGCCGGGCAGATCCGGGCGGGAATCGGACTTGTTGAGATTGCGGATGTCATCGAGCCTGCTGTCTGCGGGATCGGTGACGGCAATCGGGGAAAAGCGAGCTAGAGAAGTTGAAGTACTCATCGGTTTCTATTTAACCGCCCAGCAGTGCGGTAAAGGGATCCGCCGCGAAGTAAATGACAAAGAGTCCGGAGACAATCCACATCAGCGGGTGAACGGACTTCGCGCGACCGGAGAAGATGGCCATGGCGGAGTAGGTGATAAAGCCAATGCCGATGCCGTTTGCAATCGAGTAGGTGTACGGCATGGTGACGATGGTCAGGAAGGCCGGCAGCGCGATGTCGAATCGCGTGAAGTCGATCTCGGTGATCTGGCCAATCATCATGGCACCGACGATGACCAGGACTGGTGCGGCAGCCTCGATCGGCACGATTTCGTAGAGCGGTGTGAAAAACATCGCCAGCAGGAACAAGATACCGGTGACAATGTTCGCCAGACCGGTGCGCGCACCATCGGCAATACCGGCGGCGGAATCCACATAGACCGTGTTGGACGAGGAGCTGACGGCACCACCGACGATGGCACCTGCGCCCTCGACGACCAGGGCGCGCTTCATGTCCGGCAGCACGCCTTCGTCATCGACCAACCCGGCCTGCTTGCCCAGGCCATTCATCGTGCCCATGGCATCGAAGAAGTTGGCCAGCACGAGCGTGAACAGCAGCATGGTGGCGCTGAGGGCACCAATGCGCGCAAAGGAGCCAAAGATGTCCACGGCACCGACCAACGAGAGATCCGGCATGCCACCGACGCGGTCCGGCAGAGTCGGCACAGCGAGGTTCCAGCCGGTTGGCACCGGCTTGCCATCGGCGAAGGAGGGACCAGCGCCGACCAGTGCCTCAACAGCCAGTGCAATGACGGTGTTGAGAACGATGCCGATAAACAGGCCACCGGGGATATTGCGGACGACCATGATGCCGCAAATCAACAGGCCGAGGACGAACACAGCAGTCGGCCACGAGGCAATCTGGCCGTCGATACCCAGCTGAACTGGGACTGTGGTGCCCGCGGCATCTGGGATGCGTCGCACCAAGCCACCGTCGACCAGACCGATCATGGCGATAAAGAGGCCGATACCGACGCTCATCGCGGCCTTCATCGGCGCTGGAATTGCATGGAAGACGGCGGTGCGGAAACCGGACAGTGCCAGCAACACAATGATGACACCGTCGAGCACAACCAGGCCCATGGCCTCTTCCCAGGACAGACCTTCATTGGCAACGAAGGTGACTGCCACCAACGTGTTGATACCAAGGCCCGTGGCGATGCCGAAGGGGTACTTGGCAAACAGACCAAAGGCGATGGTCATAACACCGGCGGCCAGTGCAGTAACTGCAGCCACCTGCGGCAGCCCCAGGCTATGGCCGTTGACATCCTCGATATTGCCCAGGATGAGTGGGTTCAGCAGGATGATGTACGCCATCGCGAAGAAGGTGACCACACCGCCGCGAATTTCCGTCATCGTGGTCGAGCCGCGCTCGGTGATCTGGAAGTAGCGGTCTACAGCTGATAGCTGGCGCCCTGGTTTGGTGCCGCGCTTTGACGTCGATGCGTCGGTATCTGCCGCCTTTTCTGGTGGTATGTCAGAGGTGGACGTAGCTTTGCCCATTGTGAAGTGCCTCTCTCTTATGTGGTTATTCCCGCGCGTCACCCACGGAAATTCTTAGGCCAAAAGAGCCGTCGCCACGCGAAATCTGCGACGCTACTTGGTAAGCGCCACCTGCGACAACGACCCCTCCCAACAATTCCATCTCAGGTTGTTTTCAGCAAAGGGTCTGCATACCTACGGCACACCTAGCGCACATCTACAGGTGCGAATCCTGGTAGGGCTCGGCAACTGGCGCGCCCTGCCCAGTTACCTCCGGGATTGCCGAGTGCGCACCACAGCCGTGGTCAAAGCTGACCGCCGTGGCATCGAACGTCCACTCATTGGTGCACACGCCCCAGTTCTCCCCCAGCGGACCAGTCAGCGGCACCATGAATGCACAGGTCCGACAGTGATGCAGAGCTTCCTTGGCAAAGTCACTGTCCGAACCGGTTTCGCCGTCTTCCCAGCGCTGCTCGGTCTCTTCCACTCCGCGCTCAGAGAGCGTACGGGTCTGCAGATCATCGCCATCGAGCCGCTCATCCCCCAACGCCGCCGGCAATAGATCCCGCGGGCCCAAATCCCCCGGACGCAGTCGGTCTTCATAGGGAACCCATTCGGGCGCCTGCAGCGCCGTTTCTCCCGGCACCAGCGCCACCTCGCTGACCGTAGCGTGCTGAGTGCCCGGCGCGCAGGCGACTACCACATGCCATTCCCAGCCGCGATAACCCGGCAAATCCGCTGCAAAACGGTGAACCGCTACCCCATTGCCGACGACATTGACGCCGGTGTGCGCGCCGGCGGGCCCCTCATCCAGCTCTTCAATGGCTGTACGCGCGATGTCTACCGCCTGGTGGTTCATCACCTTCCCCCGTCGGCGGCTGTTACGAGAACGTCGTCGATTTTCAGTCACGCTTTCTATCCTAGAGTGAAGCCATGGAAAGATTCCGCTCAGGCGACGCTTACTCCACTGCAGCCCAGGGCAGTTCCCGCTTTACGACGGCACGGGCTGCCATCCTCACTGCCGCAACTGCGACCTTATTAACTAGTTGTGTAGCCGGTTGCGCTGCTGGAACGGAGTCGCATGGGCAACAGTCCAGCACCTCGGCAAGTTCCGCTTCGGCAACGCCCACTTCGGTCGACCCATCTGAGGTTGTCGGTGCTGACAAGGTGCCGGGGGTAAGTCAGGTACCGACGTTGTCCTTAACTATTGACCAGACGTATTCGGTACCTGCCCCTCCGCTGGATTCAGCGACCGAGACTAAAGCTCCTTTTGTGCAGGGGCTGGAGTTTGAGCCGGACGGGTCGCTGCTGATGGGCACCGGTCTCTACGGTGAGTCACAGATTTATCGTTTTCCGCAGTGGCTGGACAACCCTGATGCGCCCGCGAGCGATGTCAATAATCTACCTGCGGATCTTTTCGGTGAGGGCATTACCCGCCATGGGGATACCGTCTGGCAATTAACGTGGCAGGAAAACCGCGCGATTGCCCGCGATGCGGCCACTCTGCAGCAGCGCCGCGAAGTGCCATTCGGCACCGAGGGCTGGGGTGCGTGTTCCTTTGCGGACACAATTGTGACTTCCGATGGCAGCGGTACCTTGACCTTCCGTTCGCCCGATGACCTGTCCCCACAGCGTCAACTCCCCATCACGGCAGGTGGTGAAGAGACGACGTGGCTCAATGAGCTGGAGTGCGTTACAACCGATGATGACCACCGCGAGGTGTGGGCCAATGTCTGGCAAAGCCCGTTCATCTACCGCATTGATCCTGACAAGGGCGAGGTCACCGGTATCGTCGATGCAACTGAGATTTACCGCGATCTGACCGCACAGATCTCACCGACGGAATTGAACACCATCGACGTTCTCAACGGCATCGCGCTCATTCCGGCAACCGACACACCTGCTGCCGACGGCACCCGTCAATTCCTCATGACCGGTAAAAAGTGGCCGCTGGCGTACAAAGTGACGGTGGGGAAATAGCATTGCTGCGTCATAAAAAGCTAGTGTTGCTTCAAGGTAGCTGCAGTAAGTCAGTGAATATCGGGAGTGAGAGTTGATGGCATCGAAGAATCGCCGCTGGCGGGAAAATAGCAAGGCGTTCATGATTGTCGGCGCTATCGTCGTGGTAGGTCTCGTCGTGACAGGCATCGTGCTCCTTGTTAATAAGGTCAGCAGCCAGGCCGTCGAAGATCCCCGCGCGCTGACCATCGAGGTCGAGGTCAACGGTGAGACCACCAAGGTGTCGCCATACCGCGTCTGCGATTTATTTGAGAAGAACGCGTGCACCACTATCGAGGCCAACTCCGCCAAGATTTCGCTGAAGGACGAGGAAACCGCCGAGGTTCGAGTCGGTTCCACCATCGGCTCGAATGCGTGGACTGTTCAGCGCTTCTTCGCCGATGACTCCGTCAACTCCACCAGCCGGAAGGACCCGGGCGAGGCCACCAAGGAAACCATCGCTGGCTCTGCTGCTGTGGCTGGCAAGCGCACGCCGCTGGGTGTCGTGGAGGTCTCCACTGCGCTAATCGGTAAGAACGCCGATGGCGAGGAGACCACTTATGGCATTACGTGGTCGATTGTCAACGAACCGTCGTAAAGCAAAAGCAAAACGCCCGCTCACAGTTTAAATGAGCGGGCGTTTTTGCCGTTCTAGGACTCGAGCTCACGCGCCACGGCGCGCAGCACCTCAGCTACCTGACGGCCTTGCTTCCGATCCGGGTAGCGCCCGGCGCGCAAGTCGTGCTGCACGGTCGACTCCAACATGGAAATCATGTCCGAAATCATGCCGTTCAAGTCACTTGGGCTGTACTTTTTCGCTTGACGACGAGCTCCTGCGCCGCCACCTACACCGCCGCGGCGGTGGCGACCACCGCGCGGGCCTTCGTCGAGCACCTTGATGCGCAGTGCCTGCGGGCCTGGGCGGCCGTCTGCGTAGTCGTACTCCAGGCGCTGCCCGTGGACGAGCTCTTCGACACCCTTTGGCAATACATTCTTGCCGATGTAGACATCTTCACCGTCCGGATTCGACACGAAGCCGAAACCGCGGTCCTTGTCATACCACCTGACCTTGCCGATGGGCACTTTCCACCTAACCTTTCTGCGCCCTGCCTTGGGCGCTGAAGTCTAATCGAGAGCCAGCCGCCTACCCACACGCATCGCCAGCCGGTTTAAAGTGGCTCGCGTGGGCGAGCTCGGCCAGGCGTAGACCGCGACGATACGCGGGCGCTGCGCTGAAAAGCGGTTCTCTTTGTATCGATTCTCTTCAATCGACGGAGACGCTTGTCAGTACTGCGAAGTGGCAGCAGCGTTCGTGGCGTGCATCCGCACGTCACCTCTGAATAACTAAAGAACTCAATTATACCCACATGTCGGGTGGAGAAGGAATGCGCAATTTTTGGGGCTTTTGAGTCGCTCTACAACCGGTCAGAACTAGGGGCAGCAGAGTTAAAAAAGAGCAAAAATAACAGGTTGATAAAGTGGTATTTATCACATCTTTAGAAATTAACTTTAGCAACAGCATCAACATCCAACTGCTTGACCTGCCCTTTTAGCGCTCCCTAACCATTTTTCCTAATGGCACCAATTCCAAAGAGTTTGGCGATTCGCGTGACTATTTCGTTACCAACCGCTACGGTCTCTTTCGACGCGTTTAACGGACGAAGTCGCATCGATCGCCTTCATCTCACTCCTGTGCGATGACATCGTTTCGTTAATCCAGAACGTGAAGAAGTTATCCATCAGAGTGAGATGGGGTTGCATTAGCCCCACTGGCGCCACAGCGAAAATCGACGAAAAGGAAATTTTCATATGGCTCGCCACGCCGCTAAGAACAACACCTTCGTATCTACCTCTGCCAAGGTCGCGCTGACCGGTGCAATCCTCGGCGCCGGTGCCGCTGTCTTCGCACCGACTGCTTCTGCTGCACCGGACTCCGACTGGGACCGTCTGGCACAGTGTGAGTCCGGCGGCAACTGGCACATCAACACCGGCAACGGCTACTACGGTGGCCTGCAGTTCAACGCTGGCACTTGGAACAGCTACGGCGGCGGCGAGTTCGCTTCCACCGCCGACCAGGCCACCCGCGAGCAGCAGATCTACGTTGCTGAGAAGGTTCTGGCACAGCAGGGTTGGGGCGCTTGGCCGGCATGCTCCGCAAGCCTCGGCCTGTCCTCCGGCCCGACCGACCGCCCGCACCCGAACTCCGGTGCCGGTCGAGTCACCTCCGCTGCTAACACCGCCGGCGCGGAGAACAACCCCGCAGACATCATCAGCGACTTCGCTGGCCGTTTCGCTAACGTCACCAGCCTGTCCGAGCTGCAGAACCTCATCGGTGAGTTCCGCAGCCTGACCGGCCAGTTCCAGCTGCCGAAGGAACTGACCGCAGCCATCCCGTTTGACCTGGCTAAGCTCGCGAACCTGTACTAATTTGCACGTTTTTAAAACGCCCCGAGGGTTTCTACACATTCCCTTCGGGGCGTTTTCGCTATCTCCGGCGCGGGCCTCATCCCAACCGACCCCAAAAAGACAAAAGCCCGCAGGCATCCCTGCTTAAAACAGAGGTGCCCGCGGGGCATTGCCTGCAACCTAAAGGCTGCGGATAAAACTACTGGTTCTGGTTAATCACCGTGGTCGGGTGAACATAGCCCAGGGTCTCCGGATCAACCGGGAACTCAAGGTCACCAAAAGGCGAGTCCGCGCCAGCGTGGTGAGCAATCAATTCAGTAACAGCGTGCTGACCTGGCTCGAGGTCCTTCGGCCAGCCGGGATCGACGTAGGATTTCTTTGCAACGTTAGCCATGCTGAGATTATCCCAAAAATTTTCCCGCCAGTCACCTTCTTCCCTCCTTAATTCTCACTAAAGTGGGGATTGTCATGACTAGCACCACCCCCTTTCCGCTTTTTTCCGACTGGTTGGCAGCTCAGCCAGATAAATCTGTGGGCACTATTCTCAGCAATCGCCCAGACGTTCTGTCCCCGCCGCCAAAGTCCTCCCAGGTGCTAGCAGCCCGCCTTCAACTTCGGGCTTCTGTTTCTCGCGCGCTGACCAAACTCCCAGCACTCGAACTTGCATGCATTGAAGCCGCAGCGGATATCGGCGCTGATGCCGCGCCGATTGCCACCGATGACCTCATCGACTACATACACAGCGCACTTACCCGCGCCGATGTGCCCGCCACCGAACGCCCGACCGCCGCGCATATCCGTGCCGCGTTAGATCGCCTACGAGAATTCGGCCTGGCCTGGGGTAACGGCCCCGGTCCACGCGGGGCTTTCACTGGTAAGTCGACACGTAAAAAGCCTCTCGCCTGGCAGGATTACATCGGCATCATCGATGAGGCCGCCACTGCTCTGCCACCCGGCTGGTACCTCCTACCCGACCCCGACCGCCCCACGCGCAGCCAACTGCGCACGGCGCTGAGTGAGGTCACCGAGCGGCAGCAGCGCCTCCTGGACACGCTCGCGGACTCCGGCGGCCTCGGCGTCACCAAGGACGCGCATCCAGATGCTGATCCAACATTGCCAGTCCCCGCGCTAATCAGCGCTGGACTCCTCGAACGCATCGATGAGGGCACCGTCCGCCTGCCTGCCACCGTCCGCGCACTAATGCGGGGTGCAGGGCTTGCCGACGACAACATCCCCCTACGCCCCAAAACTCCCGAAACTACGGTGATTTCCAGCGGCAATGACCGCGCTGCCGCAACCGCCTGGGAAACCCTGCGGCAAGCTGCAGACCTGTTGGAGCTGCTCGGCACCAACCCAGCCCCAACTCTCAAAGGCGGCGATATCGGTGTCCGCGAGACCCGCAGCCTGATGGAGGACCTCGGACTCGATATTTCCGAGCTCGCCCGCGCTGTCGCCAACCTTCAGGCAGCGGGGTTGGTGCACGTTGGCACACCGCATCCTCTGCCACTGCACGACACCGGTGGTAACTACTTCGCGCCGACGCTGGCAGCCGATGGGTTCCTGGATGCCGATTTGGTTGACCGCTGGGTGAGTTTGGCCGTCGGCACGCGCACCAGCGATGCAGCACCGTGGAAGGTCGACCAGATAGGTGAGGACGGCAAGCGCATTGCGCTGCTGTCGCCGCATTCGCATCTGTCAGGTGTTCCAGCAATCCGTGAGATGGTTTTGCGCAGCTGTGCCATGGCGGGGCCGTCGGAACGCGAGGGCGATATTCAGGCTCTCGTTGACCTGCGTGAATGCGCTGCGTTCCACTTCCCCATCACCAACGCTCGCAGTACCAATGAGACGCTCGAGGGAGTTGTCGGTGAGCTGGTGGCGCTGGGCATGATTGTGCGCGATCCTTCCGCGGAGACGATTTCTGTGGGACTGAGTGAGGTCGGAAAGGCTGTTGTCGACCTGATTCAGTCGGGTACCGCCACCGCTTTCGATGATTTGCGCACCGCCTGCAACAGTCTGCTCCCGCCGAATGCCACGTATTTGATGGTGCAGGCCGACAACACCGTCGTCGTGCCCGGCCCGGCGTCACCCGAAATGGAGCGCATGCTCGGCGCGATTGCCGAGTTGGAATCGCCGGGGCTTGCAAGCGTCTACCGCATCACCGAGGAATCGCTACGCGATGGTCTCGATTCCGGGCTCGATGCCACGGAGATCTCGGAGTTTCTCTCGCGCTACGCCGTCGGCGAGGTACCGCAGTCTGTCACGTATCTGCTTGACGACGTCGCGCGTCGCCACGGTCGCCTGCGCGGAGGCCCGGCAGCCTCCTTCATCCGTTGCGATGACCCGGCGATGCTTGCGTCCTTCCTCGGCCACCAGGCAGGCCGTCAGTTGACTCTACGCAAGATTGCTGACACTGTGCTGATCAGCCAAGCTCCACTCGCGCAAGTCATTGAGACTGCCCGGACTGCTGGCTTTTCCATCATTGCCGAAGACGCCGAAGGCCTTGTCTTGGATCTTGGCAGGTCACCGTGCCGCATTGAGGCGGCCGCCCCGGTGCGGGCCACACACGCATCAATGCCGGAGCCGGAACGTATTGGTCAGGCGCTGACAGCAATTGCCGAGGGCGACCGAGCAGCGACGAGCCCCGATGGCGCTAACGCCAAGAAGCAGGAGGCCACGGCCACGGCGCAGAGCGACTACGCCTCCGGCACGGAAGCCTTCAAACTGCTGCAGCGCGCCGCCCGCCATGGCGACGACTTAGTGCTTAAGTATGTCGACCGCAATGGCAAGGCTGGCCGTCGCCGCGTCCGGCCGGTCACTGTCTCCGGTGGGCAGGTCGATGCCATCGATCCGGCTACTGGTCAGGTGCTGCGGTTTCTCCTGCATCGCATCACGGAGGTACATCCGGCGGACTGAGGTCGCGCTCGCGGGGACCGTCGTAAAGCTAACAGCGAACGACTACGGTGACGCATCAACGCTCTAATCGTGGCAGAATTGACCTTTAGCTTATTTTTGGTCAAACGTCTGTGAGGCGAGGAGAAGTTATGGGTTTCGGAACGGGTCCGCTGATTGTCCAATCGGACAAGACGGTCCTGCTGGAAGTCGATAATCCGGAAGCAGATGCGGCACGTGCGGCACTGGCGCCGTTCGCAGAGCTTGAGCGCGCCCCAGAGCACGTGCACACGTACCGCATCACACCGCTGGCCCTGTGGAATGCCCGTGCGGCTGGCCACGATGCTGAGCAAGTGGTTGACGTGCTCGAGCGCTACTCCAAGTTCCCGGTTCCACAGCCACTGCTTATCGACGTCGCGGAGACCATGGACCGCTACGGTCGTCTGAGCCTGACCAAGCATCCTGCGCACGGCCTGATTTTGGTCTCCCACGACGCTGCGGTGCTGGCGGAGGTGACCAAGCACAAGAAGATTCGCCCAATGCTCGGCGAACAAATTGATGAGGACACCTGGACGGTGCATCCCTCCGAGCGTGGCCGAATTAAACAGGAACTGTTGAAGGTCGGCTGGCCGGCCAATGACACCGCCGGCTACATCGACGGTGAGGCCCACCCAATCGCGTGGGAGGGCCAGGGCTCGGGTTCGGAAAACACCTGGGAGCTGCGCGATTACCAGCGCATGGCCGCTGACTCCTTCCGCGAAGGCGGCTCCGGAGTGGTCGTGTTGCCCTGTGGTGCAGGTAAGACGATTGTGGGCGCGGCTGCCATGGTCGACGCGCAGCGCACAACACTCATTCTCGTGACCAATACTGTCGCTGGCCGCCAGTGGCGCGATGAGCTGCTGCGCCGCACCTCGCTGACCGAAGATGAAATCGGTGAGTACTCCGGCGAGAAGAAGGAGATTCGCCCAGTCACGATTGCGACGTACCAAGTGGTCACGCGCAAGACCAAGGGCGAGTACCGCGCACTTGAGCTGTTCGACTCCCGCGACTGGGGCCTGATTATCTACGACGAGGTCCACCTCCTGCCGGCTCCGGTGTTCCGCATGAGTGCGGATCTGCAGTCGCGCCGTCGACTGGGGCTTACCGCCACGCTGGTGCGTGAAGATGGCCGCGAGGGCGATGTCTTCAGCCTGATTGGGCCAAAGCGCTACGACGCTCCCTGGAAGGACATTGAGGCACAGGGGTGGATTGCTCCGGCCGACTGCGTTGAGGTCCGCGTGACCCCGACCGAAGCTGAGCGCATGGTGTACGCCACCGCTGAGGCCACCGACAGGTACCGCCTTGCCGCAACGACGCCGACGAAGATTCCTGTCGTAAAGCAGATTCTTGAGCGCCACGCCGGCGAGCCGACACTGGTGATTGGTGCCTACCTGGACCAGCTGGAGGAAATCGGCGAGCAGCTCGGTGTCGATGTCATCGAGGGCAAGACGTCCAATGCCAAGCGCGAGGAGCTCTTTGGCAAGTTCCGCCGGGGTGAAATTAACACGCTGGTGGTCTCGAAGGTCGCGAACTTCTCTATCGACCTGCCCGAGGCTTCTGTTGCTGTGCAGATTTCCGGCACGTTCGGTTCGCGCCAAGAGGAGGCGCAGCGCCTGGGTCGCCTGCTGCGCCCAAAGGCCGATGGTGGCGGTGCAGTGTTCTACTCTGTGGTGACTCGCGATACGCTGGATACCGAATACGCAGCTCACCGTCAACGATTCCTTGCTGAACAGGGTTATGCCTACCGAATCGTCGATGCGGACGAATTCCTCGGCCCCACCCTGCCGGGTGATTCCACCGCGCCGGACTCGCAGAAGAAGTAGTTACGAGTAATTAAGGACCGCCATGAGTTTCCACTTCCCCGTCAATGACGAGCACACCAAGGCGAATAACGAGTACTACCGCGACGCCCGCAGACTGCTCATCTCCTCCGCCATCTTCTCCGCACTGCTGTTCATCGGCGCAGTGCTCATGCTCGTGCTGCTCGACCGCACCACGTTCACGCTGATTGGCGCTGGCTTCATTGTCGCCCTCGGTTTGCTCTACACCGGCGTGACGTTCCAGGTAAAGCGCGCGATTAAGGATCCGCAAGAGCTTTACGACGAATCCCCGCTGGTCCCAGCCATGATTGCGGAGGTCAATGAGCGCACGATGGTGCTTATGACCCTGGTGGATACCCGCACGGACACGAGTGCCGGTGAACCGGTTCGTGCCTTGGCCGTACGCACAGTCACCGCAATTTCCGGTGTGCCCCGCCGCGTCGGTGCCAAGGTTCCAGCGATTGCTGTGGCTGGTGCACACAAGGGCAAGACCGACCTCTACGACGAAGTTACTCCCGTTCCGCTGGCGTGGTCCACGCCGGATAAGTCAGTGATTTCAGAGGCACAGCGCACGATTCCAGTCAGCGAATGGAATCTGCTGGAGCGCAACCTCGGCCGCGTGGACGAGGTGCGCAACACCAAGCATGATCTTCTGCCGCTGGACTAAGCAGCAGTAATTCTCTTATTGTCGACCCCAGGACTCTTCGTTCTGGCGGTCGACTTTTTCTTTGTCATATTCGCCCGCCGGGTCTTCTGGCAGCTCACGCGAGGTATTCGTCACCTCCAGGATGAAGCGCGCCGCATCCGTGATTTGTTCACGCTGGACACGCGGCACTGCAATTTGATGCGTTGCCAAAAACTCCGACTGCGATGTCGTTCCACCTGCTTCCGCCACCTTTTCCAGGAATTCCGTCGCCGGCCGCACGACAGTATCGCGCGAGGCGGATTGCACATGGACACGCAGGCTTCGCGACGGCGCGAACAGGCCCGGCGATACCTCTTCCGATGCCGCATCGGTGACACCGAAAAAGGCCTTCAGCCACGGCTCTGGAGCACCGCGCAGATCGAGCGCAGGAGAGACCAAAAGCAGGGCTACCGGGGTCTCCTCCGGAATCTGCTTCACGGCGGAGGCGACATTGTGGCCACCTGACGAGACACCATAGAGAACAATCGGGTTGTCCTCCGAAATCGGCTTGGCCCCGAGCTCCTGCAGCCCCAACGAATCATCCGCGACCGTGGCAGTCACCGTCGCAATGTCTTCGATTGCGGCAGATACTTTATTTTCCGGAGAGAGACGGTAATCAACATCGACCACAATCGCGCCCGAACGCGCCGCTAGCGCGGCCATATTCGGGCCGAAAGCATAATCCCGGAGGATGCCATCGCCCATCCAGAACCCACCACCGTGTGCCGCGACGACAACGGCGCCAGTGGGCTCCTGTGGAACAAACAGGCGGACAGGGATGCTGGGATTCTCCCCTACCGTACGGTCGAAAACCTCTACCTTTCCCTCTGCATATGCAAGGTACGGGGAACTGTGGTTAACCGCCGCACCAAGCACCATCATCGACCCATGGATGATTGCATCCGGCATGCGAGCACCACGGTCATTGACCGAATCGCGGGCAGCCTTAATCTCCTCCTCGCTGCCGCCGAGTGGCACCTGCTCATTGAGATAGGAGTAAGCCGAAACATGCTCCTCCAACCAGTCAATAAGTTGTTGTAGTTTTCCTTCTTCGGTGGTCACAGGAGTGAAGTTATCCTGCGAAGCATCATCAGATGCGGGCAGATTAACTACATCGGAATTCGGAGTCTGATTAGCCATAGCAACAGTCTGCCACAGACGGCGGATTGGGCTTCGAACACCCAAAAAGTTACCTATGCCTAAAACCCATATTCGAAGGGGATAGCAGATTTGAAGCTTAAATGGTTATGAAAAAGTGTGGGGTGTTTCAGGAACAAAAACCCGAAACACCCCACACAAATAAAATTAAGTTTTATGATGCCGGCGGCGACCT
>NZ_JAUNLP010000010.1 GCF_030532195.1 Corynebacterium sp.
CCCCCCCACCAACGCCAGCCAATGGATATAAAAGTATCCAAAACTAAATCCAACTTTTGACCACATATCAGGTGATAATTTCTGAAGATTACTTGAAAGGTGACATGTATCTTTTAGTAACCTTAAAAGTATGAACCCGCCTGCAAAAGAAGGAAGCATCACTCCAAAGAATGCGACCGAATACCACACACCAGCTGCCGCAGATTTGGCGGCAGACCTCTTAAGAAGAGAGATTCTCACTGGTCAGCACTACAGTGGTGAGCAGTTGCGGGAAACGCACATCGCCGCGCGCCTCAACCTTAGCCGTAACACTGTTCGCGAAGCGTATCGGAAGTTAGAGGCCGAAGGCCTAGTGACCCACATCCCGCACCGCGGGGTTTATGTGGCTAGTTACAACGAAGAGCGGATTCGTCAACTCTACGCCTTTAGGAGGGTCACGGAGTGCGGAACTATCTGCTCTCTGTCTGTCACTGAGGCAGCTGAACTTGCAAAAACACTTACGGGACTCTATTCGGAGCCAAGCAATAACAAAATCGCCACGGCAGACCGCAATAATGAGTTTCACAGCGCGATTGTCGCTGCCTCAGGTTCGCCAGAGCTGACAAAACTGACTGAATCAATCTTTGCCCAGCTACGGTTGTGTTTCATGGCCTATCCGGACACCGACGCACTTCACAGTCGATTCGAGCGATACCATCGGGAATTGATCGACAAGCTGGAACAGGGCGAGACCAAAGCCGCCGCCGAGTTCCTTGAGCACTACCTCAAAGAATCGTTTAAAACACTGCAGGAATCCTTCAATTCCGCAAGCGACTAACTGCGCTGGGTGGCGTCGTCGTTACGCCCGAACCTGCGGAAATAGACCGCCAGCAGTGCGCCTGAAATGTTGTGCCACACGCTAAATACGGCGCCTGGCAGTGCAGCAATCGGCTCGAAATACGTCGTCGCCAACGTTGCTGCGAGACCTGAATTCTGCATGCCTACCTCAACTGCGGTTGTGCGGGCAGACCGCTCGCCGGTGCGCAGAAGCTTGGCGGAGCCGTAGCCGAGGGCATAGCCCAGCGCGTTGTGCAAAATGACCACGAGGAGGACCAGGAGGCCGGCTTCGAGAAGCTGATCTGCAGAATTCGACACCACAGCCGTGACCACGTAGGCGATGCCGAAGACCGAAAGCCACGGCAGAATTGGCAGCACGCGGTCGATGAAACGGCCGAGGAACATGCGCACAATAATGCCACCGATGACCGGCACCAGAACCATCTTCACCACCGACATTGCCATCGAGCTGCCGGAGACCGGCAGATACTGACCAGCCAACCACATCGTCAAAAGTGGCGTGAAAATTGGCGCCAACAGTGTAGAAACAGCCGTCATCGTGACAGACAACGCAACATCCCCCTTGGCCAAATAGGAAATGACATTCGAGGACGTGCCGCCCGGCGCACAACCGACCAAAATTACGCCGACTGCCAGCGCCGGGTGCAGATTGAAAACCTTGACCAGCACAATGGCAATTGCTGGCATCACGACAAACTGCGCGACCACGCCCACCAGAACCGGCCACGGACGACGTGCAACCAGCGCGAAATCCGGTGCCGTCAGGGTCAGCCCCATGCAAAACATAATGATTCCCAGCACGGCACTCACATGCGGAACCATGAAGGATACGGCGTTGGGTGCCAAAAATCCGAGAAAAATGCCGCGATAATAATGAATGGGAAAACGAAAACCGCCTGCTTGGCAGCGCGATCTTCTTGATCACTGCCAGTGTGCGGCACGTTGCTGCCAGCTACTGTGTTGTCTGCATTCGGAGTGGTCATGGACGTTCACCTTACGCCGTGTGGCACATCACATTTTCCAGCAGGTCGTGGCTAACTCACTTACCATTGTGGAATGGCTAACAATTCTTCGACCGAGTACGCAATGATTATCAACAACTTCGGCGGGCCTGAGGAGTTCACGAAAGTGCCCCTCGAAGACATCCGCCCCGGTGTCGGTGAGGTTTTGATTAAGACCACCGCGATTGGCGCAAACCCGCTGGATTACAAGATGCGCGATGGTTCCTCCGGCCTGTGCTCAAAGTTCTCGCTGCCAGCCGTGCTAGGACGCGAGGTCGCTGGTGAGGTCATCGCCGTCGGTGACGGGGTCACCACTCTCGTCCCCGGCGACCGTGTCTTCGGTATGCGTGATACTGATGACTTCCGCGGCACCTATGCCACGCTCAACGTCTTCCCCGCCGACGGTGTGGTCCGAATCCCAGATTCGCTTGACGACGTCACCGCTGCGGGCCTTGCCCTGGTCGGCATTACTGCCACAATTGCTGTCGACGAGCTCGCCCGCATCCAAGATGGTGAGACTGTGCTCATCCATGGCGCCGGTGGCGGTGTTGGGCAGGTCATGACGCAGCTGGCGGTTGCCCGTGGCGCAAAGGTACTGGCCAGTGCGTCGTCACGCCATCATGACAAGCTGGTGGGCTTCGGCGCGCAGCACATTGATTACACGTCTGAAGACGTCCTTGAGGTGGTTCGCAGCCAGTGCCCAGACGGCGTGGACGTAGTTCTCGACGGTGTGTACTTTGATACGTTCTTGCCGTCGCTGGACATTCTGGCCCCTGGTGGGCGCATTGTGGAGCTGCCGTCGCTGGCGGATCTGACACCTGCAAAGGAGCGCGGCATCGATGCGTTTATCCCGTCAATCTCGAACGACACCAGCATCTACGAGGACTTGGCTCAGCGCATCACCCAAGGTGAACTCTCGCTTCCGGTGGGACACACCACACCGCTTACCGACGTCGCCGAGGTCCACCGCCTTCTAGAAGGTGGCCATGCCGATGGCAAGATTGTGCTGACTGTCGAGCGGTAGTCCTCCGTCTACCACTCTGCTGCTACCGCGTTACCGCTCTACTGCTCACGACGGGCATTGTTGTACTTCTCCGTCAGCGAGCCCCACAGCGCGTCAGCCTCGGAGATGGAATCAATGAGCTCATTGTTGTCCATGGTCTCGCGCTGCATGCGCAGCTGTTCTGCCACGCTGCGGGCACGAGTGAGCTCACCGCGTAGCTCAACAAGCTCCGGGGTGGCCTGCCCTGAGGCAAACGCATCCTTGTAAATCGTGCCCACACCCATCGTGGTGTTGACATCATCCCACGATGCCAAAATCGCGTTGAGCTGATACTCCGTATCCACAGCGATATCCTGCAACTCAGCTCGGTTTCGCTTGGCCAACTCCGCTGAAGTCTTGTTATTTCGCACACCTGCCCAGGCATTGATTATCAGAGCGACCGCTAGCACGGTGCCGACAATCGGAATGACAAACTGCAGCAGCCACAGTGCGGCACCGAAAAGCCAGACAATAACGCCGAAGCAAAAGAAGAAAACAATCAGCCAGACGCAACCGTTGTCAGAGGATTTGCTGTTACTCACTTGTGAAATATCCCCTTAAGCTACTAGTCGCTCAAAATTGCGGTCGCGCCCATGTGGCACAGGTATGCCAGGCCAATGGCAAGGGCGATGATGGCAATGGCCAGCAGGGTGTACAGCATCGCTTGACCAACAGTTCGGCTTGCGGCAACACTCTTTTGCTCATGCTCCGCGACCTGGCGCATGCGGGACTCAGAGGCTCGGAGACTGTTCTTAATCTCCGCCATCTGTGCCTGCTGCTCCTCCTGGGACATGGCCACAGCGCTCAGCGGCGTAAGCGGATTCTCCGATGTGGCAAATATCCGCTGGCGATCGCGCTTTACCTGCGCCAAATCATATGGTGAGGTCGGCGGCACACTGCTGCGAAAATCAAATAGCGGCAGCAACTGATTTTGATAGCTCTTAGCGGCTGAACGCGCTAGCTTTTCTGAGGTGTCGCCTTGATTGCCCATAGTGCTGAGTCTGCCACATGAATCGTCTGCGGCGCAGCATCAGCGCTATCGGCGACGATTGCGAAAACCCTCATACCCGCATACGGTGCGGACTCCGCTCGCAGCTCCGTTCCCGGGCCCACTCCGGCAGCGGCCAGATAGCGCAACAATTCCGGATCCGAGTCATTAATGCGGTCGACGACTACCGACTCCCCAATACGGATATCCGTCAGATCGGTACGAACAACACCTTCGATGTCGCCCGATTCGCTCGGAATCGGATCACCGTGAGGATCACGTTTGGGGTATCCCAGCATCGCATCAATGCGCGCAATGAAATCGTCGGAGACCGCGTGTTCCAGCTTCTCGGCTTCCTCATGCACCTGATCCCAGGTGTATCCCAGCTTTGAAACCAGAAAACTCTCAATGAGGCGATGGCGCCGAACCATTACCAGTGCAATATCCTTGCCGTGTTCCGTGAGCATGATGCCCTGATACGGCTCATGGACAACAAACCCGCGGGCGGCCAACTTCTTTACGGCCTCGCTGGCCGTGGGCTTCTTCTCTCCCATGCGCTCAGCGATATCCCCGAGCGTGGCCTTGTCGCCGGTGCGCTCATGCAGGTCCCAGATGACTTTGAGGTAGTCCTGGGTCTTTGCCGGTAAATCCTCCACGTGCATTCCCTAAACTTTAGCGTTATTGCGCGCAGACGCAATCTTCCTCGTCATTTGCTCTGGTTTTAAGCCATGATGGAGGGCATGGAAGCAAAGATCTATCACAATCCCCGCTGTTCAAAGTCTCGCCAAGCGCTGGCAACGCTTCGCGAAGCCGGCATCGAGCCGGAGATAATCAAGTACCTCGATACCCCACCAACCAAGGACGAACTCCGTTCACTAATTGATGCCGCAGGCCTCCGCGTCATCGATGCCGTTCGTACGAAGGAAGCGGAATTTAAAGAGCTCGGCTTGACGACGGATTCCAGCGACGAAGACCTGCTGGATGCCATGGTGGCTCACCCGCGTCTAATCGAGCGCCCCTTCGTAGTCACTGACAAGGGTGTCCGAATGGCACGCCCAACGGAAGCAATCGAGGAAATTTTGTAGTCAGTGTTAGCCGGGCCTCACGCGGGTCCTATACTTATCGCTAAACCAAACTGATTTTTTCCTAATAATTGCTGTCCATCCACTGGGTTCAACCTGCTCGGCGCGATGATTTTGCGCATCAACACCCCTGACGCGCTCAGCGGCATTATTTCGCCTATCGGTCGACTCTCCGGTTGATTTCGTCGTAAAGCGCCATTTAGACCAGCTTCGACGTAGCAGATAGCCGACCGACTTGTTTTTCGTGCTTTTCAAAAGGGGTGCTATGTCAGCGCAAGAACCCAACGCTTCTGCGACCGTCGTCACGGAGCGCCCGGGTGTTGAACTTCTCACGCCGGTAAAGGATTTGCCGCCGGTCGGTTATGTCGACCGGCGGCCGATGCCGTGGTCCAAGCGAATTATCTTTGCCGTCATCGCCATTGTGGCGACGATTGGCTGGGCCATGATTGCTCTCAACCGCGGTGAAACTGTTAACGCGACCTGGCTTGTGCTGGCCGCAATTGGTACGTACATCATTGGCTACCGCTTCTATGGGCGTCTGATTGAGTACAAGGTCATTCGCCCGCGCGATGACCGCGCTACTCCCGCCGAGCGCTACAACGATGGCAAGAACTTCATGCCGACTGACCGCCGCGTGCTCTTCGGACACCACTTTGCTGCGATTGCTGGTGCCGGCCCGCTGGTCGGCCCGATTCTGGCAGCTCAGATGGGATACTTGCCAGGTACCATCTGGATTGTTTTCGGCGCCGTCTTTGCCGGTGCGGTGCAGGACTACATGGTGCTGGCCATTTCCACTCGCCGTAAGGGCCGCTCGCTCGGCCAGATGATTAACGACGAAATGGGCAAAGTCGGTGGCATCTTCGCCATCATCGGCATTCTGGTCATCATGACCATCCTGATCGCGGTTCTCGGCGTGGTCATTATTAATGCACTGGCGGAGTCGCCATGGGGCGTTTTCTCCATCACCATGACCATTCCGATTGCCGTTTTCATGGGTCTCTACCTGCGCTACCTGCGTCCTGGTCGCGTTTCTGAGGTCTCCATCATCGGCATTGCTCTGCTGATTTTGGCCATTGTCGCCGGTGGCTGGGTCAATGCCGACCCAACTTGGCACGACGTCTTCCTGTGGGACAAGACCACCCTGGCATGGGCTCTGATTGGCTATGGCTTCATCGCGTCTGTCCTGCCAGTGTGGTTGCTGCTGGCTCCGCGCGACTACGTGTCGACCTTCATGAAGATTGGTGTCATCGGCCTGCTGGCCGTGGGCATCTTGCTGGTTCGTCCGGTCATCCAGATGCCGGCTATCACTGACTTCGCATCCAATGGTGACGGTCCGGCGTTTGCTGGTCAGCTCTTCCCATTCCTGTTCATCACCATCGCCTGTGGTGCGCTCTCCGGCTTCCACGCACTGGTGTCTTCGGGTACCACTCCGAAGATGGTGGAAAAGGAATCCCAGATGCGCATGATCGGCTACGGCGGCATGATCATGGAGTCCTTCGTCGCAGTCATGGCCATGTGCGCTGCCGTCATCATTGACCAGCACCTCTACTTCGCAATGAATGCCTCCGCCGCCCTGACCGGTGGCGCTGCAGAATCCGCTGCTGCCTACGTCAACGGCCTGGGTCTTAACTCCCCGGATATCGACGCAGCTGCGCTGACCGCTGCGGCACAGTCCGTCGGCGAGAATTCGATTATCTCCCGTACCGGTGGTGCACCGACGCTGGCGTTCGGTATGTCTGAGATTCTGTCTGACCTCTTCGGTGGCGATGCACTGAAGGCCTTCTGGTACCACTTCGCCATCATGTTTGAGGCACTGTTCATCCTCACCACCATTGATGCTGGTACTCGTGTTGCCCGCTTCATGCTGGGCGATGCTATCGGCAATATCCCGGGCATGGCGAAGTTCCGCGATGCCTCCTGGACCACCGGCAACCTGATCACTTCTGCGGTTGTCTGCCTGGGCTGGGGCTCCATCCTGGTCATGGGTGTCACCGACCCGCTGGGTGGCATCAACATGCTGTTCCCGCTGTTCGGTATTGCAAACCAGCTGCTGGCGGCAATGGCCTTGACACTGATCACGGTGGTCGTCGTCAAGCACGGCCTGGTCAAGTGGGCCTGGATTCCAGGTGTGCCGCTAGTGTGGGACCTGATTGTGACCATGACTGCGTCGTGGCAGAAGATTTTCCATGACGACCCGAAGATTGGTTACTGGGCCCTGCACTCGGCATTCAAGGACGCCAAGGCTCAGAGACTAACGGAATTCCAGAACGCTAAGACCCCTGAGGACATCGATGCTGTTATCCGCAACACCGCGGTGCAGGGCACGCTGTCGGTCGTGTTCGCAGCTGTCACGCTTGTGGTTGTCTTTGCTGGTATTGCCGCGATTGTGAAGGCCCTGCGCGATGGCGCGGCTTCCGGTAAGGATGTCGGCACCAGCGTGGAGCCGTATGTTGCATCGCGCTACTTCGCACCGATTGGTTTTGGTCGCACGGACATTGACAAGGAAATTGAGGCTGCGTGGACTGAGATCCCGGACAATGATCCCCGCCGCTTCCAGGACACGGCACACTCTCACGCACACGTCGGAGGAAACTAGTGTTTGCGCAGGTAATGAAGCCTTTGAAGGCCGTTGCATGGTACTTCGGGGAATTGATGGGCGACCACGATTATCAAAAGTACTGTGACCACTTGCGAATCCATCATCCGGACCAGCCAGTACCTACCGAACGCGAATATTGGCGGCAGCGCCACAGCGAAGCTGAGGCGAATCCACAGTCGCGCTGCTGCTGATTAATCGGTACACTCTATGTCACAAGCGAAAAAGTCACTGAAACGTTAACAATGAAAGGAGCTTTAACCATGGGACTTATGGATAAGGCCAAGGACATGCTTAACGACGAAGAGACCACCGACAAGGTTCTGGATAAGGCTGAGCAGCTGGGAAAGGACAAGCTCGGCGAGGACAAGGCCGACCAGATTAAGAAGGCTCGCGACATGGCTGATGAGCGCATCGGCGACAATCAGCAGCCGGAGAAGTAGCACCTAGCTGCTTTTCATAAGCTTCTGCCCCACGCTTTCACCTGATTTCTTGGGTGATGGCGTGGGGTTTGCTGTTTTCTCGGGGATCGGGAAACCGGTCTGTGCAGATTGACACTCCACCTTAACCTTGGGCGCCAAAAATCCCCCTCAACCCCCTTATTGACAATCGTTTTCATATTCTCCATGATTATCTAAGTGAAAATCAATGTCGATAGGGGTTCGTTACCGCATACTCGCAAGCACAAGCTCCGAGCCTGGCTCTTCGGCCTTCTATTCTTTTTCGCCGTTCCCGCAACAATCCTCCTCGCAATCTCCGTCGGCCCCGCGGGAACCGGCCTCAGCAACGGCATTGTCGCACTGCTCAATCCGCTTATTGATGCGCTTGCCGACGACATCCCTGCCCTCGGTCACCTCCAACCGGAAATCTCCCCAGCCACTGCATCGCTGGTGTGGAGTATCCGCCTTCCCCGTGTCCTCCTTGCAGGTCTGGTCGGCGCATCGCTCGCAGTCGCGGGCGCGACTATGCAGGCAGTATTCCGCAATCCCCTGGCTGAGCCCGGCGTCACCGGCGTCTCCTCAGGGGCGGCGGTGGTGGCAGTCATTCTCATTGTGACCGGTGTAGCCGCACAGGCACCGTGGGTGCTGTCCGCAGGCGCATTCGCCGGGGCACTGCTGGCGGTCCTTTTCGTTCAGACAGTTGCCGGCATGGGCGGTGGTAGCGGTGCCACGCTACTTCTCGTTGGCATTGCGCTCAATGCATTTCTCGGCGCGGTCATTGCCGCCACCATCGCCAACGCACCTCACAGTGACGATGCCCAACAGGCCATGTTCTGGCTCAACGGCGACCTAACCTCGGCAAATTGGCATGACATCGCGCTAGCAGTAGGCCCCATTGTCATCGGCACAACAATCTTGATGACGCTAATCCCCGAGCTCAATCTACTCCTCCTCGGTGAGGAACAGGCCGCTGCCACCGGCATGCGCACGGTGTGGATGCGCCAGATTCTGCTCGCCCTCGCAGCACTTGTGACCGCCGCCGGTGTCGCCGTCACCGGTGTCATTTCCTTCGTCGGCCTCGTTGTCCCGCATCTAATCCGCCTGCTCATCGGGCCGGATCACCGCAGCGTGCTGCCCATTTCCATGTGCCTCGGTGCGGTATTTCTCATCCTGGCCGACCTCGTCGCCCGCAGCCTCTTTTCCCCGGTTGCCCTGCAGACAGGCACTATCACCGCTTTTCTCGGCGCACCGGCACTGCTGGTGTTGATTCTCCGACAAGGAGGTCGCCAATCGTGAGTAAGACAGCGCAGACCACCACGACAGACGCAGCCACCAATGCTCTGTTGAAGACTACGAACCTCAGTGTTGGTTACCGCCAGCGGACCGTCGTCAGTGGTGTGAATCTAACCATTCGCCCTGGTGAAGTCCACGGCATTATCGGCTCGAACGGCACCGGCAAGTCCTCCTTGCTCCGCGCGATGGCGGGCATCACGGCACCGCTATCGGGCCATGTGGAACTCCTTGGCACGCCGCTTGCTACGCTTCGCGCCCGAGACCGCGCGACTCGGCTGGCGTATCTACCGCAGCACACTCCGGCAGACGCCGCGATTGATGTCCGCACTGCTGTCGCGCTTGGCCGGTACGCCCATCGCAGTCGGCGCGACCGCTTTCGCAGCGCACTGACTTCGACGGACCAGGACATCATCGCCTACGCCCTCGACCGCGTCGGGGTCACCGCACTTGCGGACCGCCCCATTACTGCGCTATCCGGCGGGCAGCGACAGCTGGTCTTCATCGCAAAGCTGCTGGCGCAACAGGCCAAGGTCATGCTTTTCGACGAACCCACCGCGGCCCTTGACCTCGGGTTTCAGCTCGAGATCCTCGAGCTCCTAGGAGAGCTTGCGAACGAAGGCCACGGTATCGGTGTCGTCCTGCACGACCTCAACCTCGCTGCCCGCAGTTGTCATCGCCTCAGCGTCCTTCACAACGGCCAGCTGGACATTACTGGCCCCGCTGAGGAGGTGCTCACACCTGAGCGAATAGATGCCATCTACCGCATCGCCAGTGCTGTCGATACCGATCCGCATACCGGATCTGTACGTGTAACCGCGCTAGCGCGGGCTCGGCCAATGGACTAGCTAGGCGCTGCACTCCGCTCAAATCAACTCGCCCCCTACTACCAGGAAAGTAGTTTTATGTTTTCACCAATTTTTCGTGCACCGAACACATCTATTCGCACCAAGAAAGCCATTATGGTGCCATTGATTGCCGTGCTTCCGCTTGCCGCAGTGGTCGCCTGTTCCACGTCGGAGGATGCGACACAAGAACCGTCGTCAAGCGAAATGGCGATGAGTGAGCAGACACAGTGGCCGCGGACAGTGACGCTTGCCAATCACGATGTTGTGGTTCCCAGCGAGCCGAAGCGGATTGTGGCGCTGTCCACGGAGGTCGCCGATCTGGCGCTGGAGCTTGTCGGTCCCGAGCACGTGGTGGCGGTGACGAAAAATGCGCTCGATGAATCGTCAGGAAATCAAGTTGAGCTGGCACGCAAGGTGCCGAATTCGATTGCGAATTCGACGAAGCCAGATCCCGAGCAGCTTTTGTCATTTGAGCCAGACATGATTTTGATGACGAGCCGTCATGATCAAGAGCAGTCCGCCGGCAAGCTCTTGGGTGACAGTGGTGTGCCTACTGCGGCGTTTGCCTCCAGCGATTTTGCGTCTCCTAAAGCGTTGGCGAAGTCAATAACGTCACTGGGCAAACTGCTTGGGGCCGAAGATAAAGCAGCAGAAATGGTGGCCAAGATTGAATCGGAGACGGAAAAGATTCAGTCTGGAATTGATACGACGATTAAACCGAAGACATTGGTGTTATTTGCCCGCGGTGGTCAGAAAATGATTATGGGCATGCAGTCAGCAACGACAAATTTGGTCGAATTAGCTGGCGGCGAACCGATGTCACCTAAGGGAAAGCGTCCGGGTGCAGTTCCCGCTGATCCGGAGACAATTGTAAAACTCAACCCAGATGTCATTTTGATTCAGGATTTTCACGGTCAAGGCATGACACCATTTAAAGAATTGCTGGACAATCCCGCACTTGCCAACGTCGCTGCGGTCAAATCAGACCGCGTGCAATTGATTGATGCAAAGACAACCTCGGGAACCGCTGGAATGCGTATGCCCGAAGGATTGCGCGAGATTGCTGATGTATTGGCCAAGTAAGAATTAGGTTCTCGACATACTATGTGGATTCGTGAAGCGCTGACTTCCCCGCCTCGCGGAATGCATTGGGTTTTGTTATCCAGCTGGGGACGAAGTTTGTTTCTCGCTCTCAGTGCGGTGGCACTGGGAAATGCGCTCGATGCCGCCCTTGTTTCTTATGGTTTCGCCGTCACCGGCAGCGAAAATTGGGCGGGCAGACCGGGGCTTTATGGATCCCTAGCCATTGCATGTGGGGCTGCGATACTGGCAAGTATCTGTGCTTATGTCATGGAGACTCTACCGGCGCGATGTGCTGGCCAGGAGGAAAAGCTGTGGCGCTCCCATGTAGTGGGGCGCGTGCTGCAGCCCGACTTTACGGCCCATGAACTGGGACAACACACGAAGCACGGCATATCTCACGGCAAGCGCGTTGCATCGAGTGAAGGCATGCTCTTCGATGTCGCGACCACCAGTGTTGAACAGACCGCGAAATACCGTGCAACATTTCTCGCACCGACACTCGCATCTTTTAGTTCGCCACTTATCGTTTTGGCAATCTGGACATTGTTCGTCGATGCAAAAACCGCACTGTGGCTGGCGCTGTTTTTCGCCTCGGTGCCACTCATCATTATCGGCTCCGGAAAGATTCTACGAAAGTCCAATGCGACTTACCGCAGAAAGCAAGCAAAGGCGACGCACGCCTACCTAGAAATGCTCGATGGCCTTGGCACATTCAAGGTACTCGGCGCAATTGACAATGTGATGGCACGATTCGCAGCTCAAACGCGGAGTGCAATGAATGAACTCACTGCACTTCTGGCGCGAAATCAGCTGATGATTATTGTCAATGATGCAGTTTTCGGCATCGCAATGTCCACGACTGCGATAGGTCTCATTCTTCTTCGCTTGCACGGGAATGCAATCAGTGCCGGCGCGGCCCTCAGCGGCATATTTCTATCCGTATTGCTGTACGAACCAGTCAATCGCGTCGGCCGCACTTTCTACATTGGGTTAGGTGGGCGCACACATCGAAATGGAATTGTGGAACTGTGTGGAGCTCCGGCACCGTACAATTCGCAGTTCACTCGAGCTACAAAAGGCGTTTCCCTTTCTGCTTCTCAGCATTCCCCGCAGAATGCATCCGAAATTTCACTGCGAAATGTCGATGTCTCCATCGGTTCCAGGCGAATTCTCTCCGATATCAATCTGACAATTCCGGCGGGCTGCCGAGTCGGCATCGTCGGCCCCAGCGGCTCGGGCAAGAGCACCCTGCTGCGCGTTCTAGCAGGACTGCAAGCGCACTCCGGTCAGGTGTACATCGACGGCAGCGTTCGCACGACAGCGGAACTGCTTTCCACTTCGCTCCTGATTTCTCAACAGCCCGGCATCTTCGGCACTACCGTCGCGGACAATCTTCGCATCGCACGCCCGGACGCAACCGCCGTCGACATGCGTGAGGCACTACGTGACGTGCAGCTGCTTTCCGACATCGAGCAACGCCCCGGCGGGCTCGAATCCGCAGTCGGCGACCAAGGGCACTGGCTCTCGGGCGGGCAACGACGCCGCCTCGCCATCGCTCGCGGTCTGCTCAACCCCTGCCCCATCGTGCTTCTCGACGAGCCGACAGCGGACATTGATCGTCGGACAGAAGGTCTCATCAAGGAGTCCCTCACCCATCTTTGTGCTGGCAGGACCAGCATCACGGTGGCTCACCGACCTGAGGCGCTGTCTGACATCGACCTGGTCATTGTTATCGACAACGGCCGTGTCGTGGTCCAGGGGCGCCCGGCAGATGTTGCTGAGCACAATGCGTATTTCGCACGCGCGATGTCAAAGGAGAACTGACATGAACAACATCATCTGGCTCCTTCGCCTCTCCGCCAAGGCGCGCGGAGCACTCTGTGCATCCATCCTTGCGCGAGTCACCGGGCATATCCTTGGAGCTCTCACACTTGCCGTCCCTACCTGGGCGATTGCCAGGCTGGCGCTTGCGGAGTGGCGGGCAACCGGTTCGTCGCAAAGCATGACGGTGCAGTGGACTCTGACGGTGATTAGCGCGGTCGCGGGGCTTGCGCTTTTCAAGGCGATTCTGCGTTATGTTGAGCAGTATCTGGGGCATTTGGCAGCGTTTCACCTGCTCGGCGAGCTGCGGCTGTGGATTGTGACACGGCTCATCCCACAGGCCCCAGCAGTGACGGACGGGCTGGGGACTGCACGGATTCACACTATTGCCATTCGCGATGTGGACCGTGTGGAAGTCTTCTTCGCGCACACGATTGCGCCTGCGGTAACGGCTGTGCTTATTCCGCTACTGGCGGTTGTGACAGCTGTGGCCACTGCGGGCTTGCTATCGGCAGCAGTATTATCGCTGACATTTGTTGTGGGGTTCGTGATTGCACTGGCAGGCTCGTCGAAGGCGACGGCAGAAGCTGCCGCAACGATTGCCACGCGCACTGAGATAGCGCTATATATTGCCGATACTCTGCGACTTCGCGAGGAAATCCTCCTCTACGGTGCCACAGCTACGAGGCTTTCAGGGCTGCGTGAGCTCGATGGACAACTCGCCACCCAGGTGCAGGCGGGCGGTACTCGGGCAGGCCTCCGCGCTGGTGCGACGGCGTTGCGGGTGTGGGGCGGTTCCGTTGCAGTCTTCTGCGCTGGTCTGCCAACTCTAGCTGCCGATATTCACATGCTTCCCGCGGTTCTGATCGCTACGACGCTGGTGGCCGGCACCGCGTCATCGATGGATTCGATTGACCGACTCGCATCCTCGTTGCCTGCAGGCTTGCAAGCTGTCACGCGTATCAGGCAGCTTGCAGCGCAGCCTCCAAGCGTGACGGAACCAGAGCAGCCGGTGGCACCTCGCACCCCAGCCGCCCAGGTCAGCGGCACCGCGATTCCGGCTCTTGAGCTGCACAACGTCAGCTACCGTTACCCACATGCTGATTATCCAGCTCTATCCGATATCAATATGAGCGTCACCCCGGGAAGCTTCGTCGGCGTGGTGGGCACGACGGGCTCCGGCAAATCCACGCTCGCTCGACTTATTCAACGTCATGTTGATCCGGATACCGGTGCGGTCATCATCGGCGGGCACGATGCGCGCGACCTCGGCTCTGACAACGTCTGTCGAATGGTTGTTCTCGCAGATCAGAACCCATTCCTTATGGAAGGAACCGTCGCCGACAACCTTCGCCTCAGTGCCCCCGACGATTGCGAAGTTCCAGAGTCCCTCATGCACTGGGCCCTCGAACTGGCTGCCATCGATCCCGCCGACATTCCGCTCGACCGCCCCATCAGCCGGCGGGCCGGGGATGTAAGTGGCGGCCAGCGCCAACGCCTGGCGCTCGCCCGTACATATCTACGCGCTGCGCTTGCCGACGGCTCCCCCACCACCGACCTCACCGGAAAAATTGTCATTTTCGACGAAGCGACCAGTCACCAAGATCCGCTGACTCAGGCCCGCATTGTGGAAAATGCCCGTACGTGCGGCGCAACTTGCATTTTCATCGCGCATCGGCTCCACACACTCACCTACGCCGATGACATCCTGGTCATCGAAAACGGCCAGCTTGTCGAGCGAGGCACATACGACGGGCTCCTAGCTACCAACGGCGCTTTCGCAAGGCTCGTACGCGCAGCCGATTCGGAAACGACGGCTTAGTTCTCCCCGCAGGTCTTCCGCAGCACCACAATAGTATCGACAACGTCCCCGCCATCAGCGTGCTTTACGACGGCACGCTGCGACACGACCGCTTCGAGACTCTGTGGCTCATTGGCAAAGAATTCGGTGACATCACCGGCAGTGTAGAGAACCTCAGGGTCACGTGGCCCGTGTCCCTGATTGTCTGGATGATGTGAGATTGAGACGAAGTAGCCGCCAGGGGTAAGAGCTTCGGCAACCGCTCGCCACAGGTGCTCCTGGTCTTTGCGTGGCAGATGAATAAATGCGGCCACGATCAGCTCAAAGCTGCCCGGCTCTGGCTGCCACTGCGCCAGGTCCTGCTGCACTAGTTTTGCCGAAAGCCCTTCAGCGGCCAGCGCTTCGGCCGTGTGCTCCAAACCGACATGTGAGAAATCCATGCCGGTTGTGTCCCACCCATGCTGGGCCAGCCACACAGTGTGGCGGCCACGGCCGCATCCTAGATCCAGCGCCCGCGGGGTGCCGGAAAATCCCTTCCGAATAACCTCTACTTGCTGTTTGATAGTTGGATTGGGGTGGCCGCCGAAGACGGAGGTCGAACCGGTGCTTGCCGCCTGACTATCGGCGGTGAATTTCTCATCCCAGAATTCTGCTGAAGACATGGCAACCAGCATAGACGGTGCAACCCGTAACTAGTGGTCTTCAATCAGACCCCGCAGCGTAGTAAAGATAGCGGCACCGTCGTGGCGAATACCGTCATGCTGGAATTTATTGGTTACGCGCGGCCGCAAATCTCGATATTGCTCTGCTGTGGCCAGAGAGTATTCAAACGGTACAAAAATGTCATCGAGATAAATGGCGGCTGCCGAGGTCGGAGCGTCGGAAAGCAATCGCGCCGAGTCATACGGTGAGTTTTCCCAGACGTGCTGCGCCAAATCATAGGCCTTTTCCTTTAGCGGAATCAGCGCCGGGTCTTCATCGAATTGCCAGGGGAAAATGTGCTCGCCGGTGAGATAGAACGGCTCGTTGCCTGTAGGATTGGCGTTTTCCTCGAAACCTGGAATTTCCTCGCGGATACGGTGGGCAGACCAATTAGTAACCTTTTGGCCCCCGACTCCGCCATAAATGGATTCATGAATTGCGGCATACAGTGGACCGTCGGCGAAACTGACACGGGCGCCGACATCGGCAAGAAAGTCAGTGCGCAGCTGCTTTTCACCATTTCGAATGCGGAATGGTTCTTCCAGGAGATACGCCAAATTGTGGAAGCCATCACTACGGCCTAATTCAATGCCGATTGTGCGGAATCGACGGGAGCTGAGACGCTCGCCAGTTGGCAGGTATTCCGCGGAGGCATCCAGGTGTGCGCAGATTTCGCGAATACGATTCTCTGCCCACGGATATTCCCGGTAAAACCTCTGGTGACGCGTGCGCAATTTGGCAAAGGTAGTGCGATAAAGATTATCCGCACCCTGGTCAAGAACCGGCAAACCGCCTGTTAAGTAGGTATGCTCCACCGATTCCGGATGGCGGCTGAGATACGAGGTAATGCAGAATCCACCGAAGGACTGACCATAGAGCGACCACTTTTCAATTCCCAAGTGTTCGCGCAATGCTTCCGCATCTTCGACTATGTATTCCTGGCGCAATTGAGCGAGCCGCTCGGCAGGAATATCTGCAATATTTGCCGCATCAATTCGGTGCGAGCGTCCTGTGCCACGCTGGTCTAGGAGAATGACACGGAATTCTTTAAGAGCTGCGCCAATTACCCCACTGGCATTGACTGGGCGAGGCGCTGGAAAACCGGGCCCACCCTGTAAATAAACAATTGCCGGTGCATTCTCATTTCCCGGCGCGTAAATCTCGCGGGCAAAGAGCTCAAATGTCTCCGCACCGGCCTTCGAACCGGTATCCGCAAAGGGATCCCACGGAACTTGGATTGTGTGTTCTTTAATAATGTGGCCGAAATGCCTGCTAGAAGTCTTCGTCGCCATTTCGCTCACGCCTCTGTTTCTCCTCACACTCGTCTATTCCCGCTCGCCGTATTTCTTCATAAGCTTGGCGACGAGCAAATCGGTTGCCTCATCGTCAGCGAGAATTTGATCCAGCATCTGTCGGTATTCGCGCTGCCGAAGTGCTGTATCTTCTCCGTAGTCATCATAAGAATCGCCGGAGATATCGACACCGAAGTCGGATTCTTCGCTATCTTCTGTCGCTGAATCGTGCTGCGCCGTCGGCACAGGCGAATCCGCTGGAAAATCCGCATTGAACTCTTCGAGGAACTCCTCGGCGTCGGCCTCGGCGTCGGAACGCGACACTCCCCGATCCACTTCAGCTTCAATGCGACGCTGCAGTGCCTTTTCCATCTGGCGGTGGCGCCAGCTGCGGATGCGCGCTGGCTCGAAGCGACGTCCGACTTCACGGCCTTTGCCCTCGGCTCGGCGGGCGAGAACGGCAATCTGCGCTGCTGTGTCATTGAGCGGTGCCCAGTCGGAGCGGGCAGAGACACGCCAATTTCCCCAGTACCCCACCAGTGATAGAGCGATGCTCACCAGCGGACCTATCACCATTGCCACGGCCAAAAAGCCCAAGTGGTGGCCGACAATAACGATCACCGCACACGCCACGGCTGGAATGACCGTCGGTTGATTGCCGCCGAAGACAGCCGGCACGCGCCCGGTGACAATATCGCGAATCATGGAACCACCGGTAGCGGTAAAAACGCCCATCATGATGCACGGCAGAATTGGCAGTCCATATGTGACACCTTTGACGGTACCTGTTGCCGCCCAAAGTCCTGAGACCACCGCATCGCCGTGGACCTGGACATATTCCCAGGTCTTGCCCTTAAAATAGACAAAGCGCGCAATCAGTGCGCCGGTAAATGCCAAGATGAGATATTCCGGCTGGCTCATTGCCGCGACTGTGCCTTGATTAATCAGCACATCGCGGATCATGCCGCCGCCGAGTGCGGAGAACAGCGCGATAAAGAAGAAACCGATGATGTCGTAGCCGCGCTGCCTGGCTATGGTGCCGCCGATTATGCCCATGAGCAGGACACCGCTGACATCGGACCAGCGGTACATCGACTCAATGAGTGGATCTACTTCAGCGACGTTCATGATGTTCAAGCTTAGACGGTGCTATTTCTAAGGGGAGTCATGAAAGGTTGAGATACGAATGCTTCAAGCCAGCGCCCTTGCCACGGCACTGCCGAGCGGCAGGCTCCTGCGCGCTATTGCCACCGCATCACGAGCGCACGATGGTCACTACCGCAAAGCCTCCGGAGTGCCGTATATCAGTCATCCAGTTTCGGTGATGATGATTGCGGCGAGTATGACCAACGACGAAGACGTGTTGGTGGCAGCGCTTTTTCATGACATTTTCGAAGACGTACCAGACCACTACTCCCGCACAGAAATGGCAGCGGAGTTTGGCCCTCGAGTCGTGGAAATTGTCGAAGGCGTGACCAAGGACTCATCCTTGCCCACATGGCAAGAGCGCGCTGATGCCTACTTGGAGCAGCTTGCTCACGGCCGCGATGAGTGCATGATTGTGGCCGCCGCGGATAAGTTTCACAACCTCAGCCAAACTCTGGCTGACTTGGACCACGATGGGCACTCGATGTGGCAACGCTTTAACTCCACCCCGCGCCAGCAGTTGTGGTGGTACTTGCAAGTGCGCGAGGTAATTGCCCATCGGTTGCCAAATCTATCCATTCTGACGGAGCTCGACGCGCTTATTCGGCAGCTCAGTTCCTGGATTGAAACCACCCCGCCTTCGTTTTCACCTGCGGATTCCTCGTCACTTTAAGCTATAAAAATATATGTTGATATAGCCAGTAACCCACTAAAGGGGGTACAGTGGCAGACTGCACGGCGCGGTTATCCATACCGCGCGGCGATAAATCTAGGAATAACCAATAGGAGGACAATCATGACTTCCGCTGATGGATCAACCACGACCGACCTGCCCACCACTACTCAGCAGTGGGTTCTTGCATCCCGCCCGACCGGCATGCCGACCGACGAGAACTTCCGTCTCGAGACCGTCGATTTGCCAGAGCTTAACGACGGCGACATTTTGGTAGCTAACAAGGTCGCAACAGTCGACCCGTACATGCGTGGCCGCATGAACGACGTGAAGTCCTACATTCCACCATTCCAGATTGATGAGCCGATGACCGGCGGTGCCGTGGGTACCGTCCTTGCGTCCAAGTCGGACAAATTCAAGGTTGGAGATACTGTCCGCCACTCTTACGGCTGGCAGACCAATGCTGTTATCGCCGACTCCGAGGCAACTCCGGTTGACCTGAATGTTGCACCGGCGGCTGCCTACCTGGGCATCCTGGGTCTTACTGGCCTTACCGCTTACACGGGCCTGACTGCTGTTGGCGAGATGAAGGAAGGCGACATCGTCTTCATCTCCGGAGCTGCTGGCGCAGTTGGCTCGGCTGCTGGCCAGTTCGCTAAGCAGATGGGCGCATCCCGCGTTATCGGTTCTGCTGGCTCTGACGAGAAGGTCAAGCGCCTGCTCGAGCTCGGCTTTGATGCCGCCTTTAATTACAACGACGGCCCGGTTGCAGAGCAGCTAGCTAAGGCCGCACCGGAGGGCATCGACTTCTACTTCGACAACGTCGGCGGTGACCACCTGGAGGCCGCTATCGGCGCTATGCGCACCTTCGGCCGCATCGCAATGTGCGGTGCAATCTCCCAGTACAACGACACCGAGGCTCCGACTGGCCCACGCAACCTGGCCCTGGCCATCGGCAAGTGCCTCACCCTGCGTGGCTTTGTTCTGGGCAAGTACCTGCACCTAGCTAGCGAGTTCCAGCAGAAGATGGCTCCTCTGGTCGTCAGCGGCAAGGTTGCTTACGATGTCACTACACGCCATGGCATCGAGAACATGCCGTCGGCATTCCTCGAGCTGTTCAGCGGTGGCAACACCGGAAAGATGGTCGTGGAGTTCTAAGTTCTCCCCCCCCTCCCCATCACATCTGAGAATCGGAGCTAATTGATGAGTGCGCACAAACCCTCGCTGTTTACCACGAACACACTGGTGGTTCGCGAAACACGGACGTTTATGCGCAGTGAATTCTCCATCGTCAATGATGAAGGCACCCCGATTGCCCGCGTTGTGCAGGCGGGCAGTCTGGGGCGCCGCATGGTGGGCCTCGGTATCAAGTACGACATTCTCGATATCGACGAAGATGGCAAAGACGGCGACAAGCTGCTGACCATCACCGATCCGCCCAACATCTTCGGCGACACCTACAAGGTCATCAAACCCACCGGCGCACAGATTGCCACGGTGAAGACCAAGCGCTTCTCATTCAAGTCCCGTCTTCAGCTATCTATTCAGGGGCTTGACGACGTCGACGCTGACGGCGGCTTTCGCGGTCGCAACTACGCCCTGAACAGCAAGGGTCGTCGGATAGCGAAAATTGACCGGAAGTACCGCGGCCTCAAGGGCGCATTGACGGGCAAGGACACCTATGCCCTGCACCTGGAGCCAAACCTGAACGAGGAAACGCGCGCGGCCGTGATCGGTACGGCGTTAATTATTGATGTCATTCGACGCAAGCAAAGCGCTGCGGCAAGCAGCGCCAGTGCCAGCAGCTAGCTCTTAGTTTTCTGGAGATGCGCCTTCGGCGCGGAAACTTCCTTCAGCCTGCTGGACATAAACACACCCACCAGGCCCATCAGTGCGAGGAAGATCAGCGCTGACGCCGAGCCAAAGCTCGCGATAACACCAGACAGCGCACCGACAATCAGCAGCATGATGCCCATAATGGTGTTGGCTGCGCCGACATACTCGGTGCGCTTGTCCCCTTCTGCCATGTCAACGACATAGGTCGATCGCGCCACGCGAACACCGGTGTGGACCACACTCATAGCAAAGAATCCCACAGGGAAGATCCAACCGTTCGCGCCACTTGGCAGCCACAGGGCACTTGCCACCAGCAGGAACAGGATAATGGAGCCCATCAGCGAGGAGTAGGTCATCACCTTCTTCGACGAGCGGTCAGACCAGACGCCGGCAATTTTGCCGCCGACCAATGACGCCAGACCAGCGGCGACCATGAAAGTACCGACGTTGGCGGTCGGACCACCAGCGCCTGCAGGCCCAGCACTATCCAGGTCAGCACCAGCCTCGGCGCTCAGCGCCACGATGAACGAGGTCGACAGCGATGTGACCAGCAGCAGACTTCGGACAATCACAAAGTCGCGGAAGTCCTTGTCGTCGGCGAACAGCCGCCACGTATCGTGCCACCATGTCCTGTTAGGACCACCAGATTCTGGGTCATTTGTCGGCTCAACAATGCCCTTGAAAATCATCACTGCCGCTACCCACGACAGCGCAGCTGCGAAAATTAGTCCTGCAACCAGGGGCTTTGAAATATGATCGCGCAACGCCCACAGCAGCGCACCGACCAAAATGGCAGCGACACCACCGAGCATGGCAGAACGGCCACTGATTTGGCCGCGTTGGCCCTTTGCAATCGTGCGTCCCTGCACGTCCTTAGACGCCATTGAGCACAGTGCACGCGAGGTAGCGAAGCCGGCCAATGCAATAATGACGGCTACACCGAGAGCCACGCCTTCAAGAAACAGCGCTGCAAGACCAATGAGTACTGCTGCCGTGGCTTGGCCGAGCGCGCCGACATTCCACACCCTGGTACGGCGAGGTCGAGCCTTCACCCACGGCGTCAATGCAGCCTGCGGCAGCATCGAGCCGGACTCACGAATTGGCACGAGCATTGCAATGAAGAATGCGGGGACGCCAGCCGATTGCAGTAACCATGGCAGCAACGTCTTAGCCGCCACAATCTGGTCACCGACGTTTTGCAGGCCATGTGCCCACACGTAGCGCTTGGCATTTGCGCGGGAGTTATCAGGTGCGGAAGTCCGCTGCGAGCTGGACTCTGACTCAGCCGGCTGAGCGGCATCGGGACTAGCAGTCATAGTTCCAACGGTACCTGTCTTTAAGAAACCGTTGCGGAAACTCTTAGTTACCCAGTAACCTAGAATCATGGTTACCGAGTAACCAATCGTTGAGCAGCAGTTCTAAGGAACCAAACCCATGCCCATCAAACACTCCCTCCTGACTTTTCTCAGTGAGGAACCCTTAAGCGCCAGCGAACTCCGCGAAAAGTTTTTGCAGGAGATGAGCGGTGTCTACACCCTCAACCAGGGCCAGGTCTCGCAGACCATGACGCGTCTTATGCGCGATGACCTCGTCAGCTCCCAGGAAGTCACCTCCCCCAATGGTCGCACGGTGAGTCAGTACTCGCTCACCGAAGCAGGACTAGAGGAACTGAATAGTTGGTGGGGCGCCACTATCGACCAGCCGGGGCCGACACGTGATGAGCTCGTCATCAAGTTCACACTCGCCGCCCGGCGCGACCCGACGGTGTTCATTGAGTTACTCGATGCACAGCGATTCGCAACCCTGCGGCAATTGCGAAGCCTCTCCACGGAGGCCGCACAACTGCCGTCGTCACGCACGGCAGAGCGTCTTCACGTCGAGCGCCGCATCTTTGAACTCGAAGGAATTCTCCGCTGGCTCGACCGGATCGAAGCGCTCTCACCGACCACCGACAATGACAACGCCAACACCCAGGACAAAAATCATGAATAACCCACGCAACTCCACTACCGACCATCCCATGCCGCTGGAATTGCGCGACGTCTGTGTCACTTTTGGCTCGGGCGCACGCGAGGTCCATGCGCTGCGCGACGTGTCATTTACGCTCCACCCCGGCGAGCTCGTCGCCATCATGGGGCCCAGTGGCTCCGGCAAGTCGACGCTGCTCAACGTCGCAGGGCTCCTCCAGAAGCCGACGTCGGGAAGCGTGCTTATCGACGGCGATGATGTCAGCGACCTCTCTGCGGAAAAGACCGCCCGCCTTCGCCGTCGTCACTTAGGCTTCGTCTTCCAGCACTTTAACCTTGTGCCGACACTGACGGTCAGCGAGAATGTGTCGCTGCCACTCGAGCTCGACGGCATGAGCCGGAAAGAGTGCCGTGCTGTGGCGCGTCAGGCACTGGAAGAAGTCGGGCTCAAAGGCTTCGACGACCGCTTCCCCGAGGAAGTCTCTGGCGGCCAAGCTCAACGCATCGCCATTGCGCGAGCGCTGATTGGCCCGCGCCAAGTGCTGCTTGCCGACGAGCCCACGGGTGCGCTCGATACCGCGACAGGTGATGCTGTGATGGAGATTTTGCGCTCGCGCGTTGATGCTGGGGCGTCGGGAATTCTTGTCACTCATGAGCCACGCTTTGCCTCCTGGGCGGACCGCGTAGTCATGATGCGCGACGGCAAGCTCTCCAGCGATAACTCTGAGCAGAGCAATCGCCGTTACTTCGGCTCAGCTGCAAAGGCGGGTGAATAGGAATGCGTGGCCTGATTGCGGCAGCACGACCAGTCGTGCGCGACATGTTTGCCACGAAATGGCGGCTTATAGTCTCGGTCCTGCTTATTGCTCTGCCCGTTGCAGCAATTTCTGCCCTGACCATCGACGCAGAGTCAGTCTCCCGCAGCATCGCGAATGAGCAGCCGGGATATACCCTGAACTACCAGGGTGGCACATGCACGCAAAACTTTGACGGCAGCGACTTCCAGTGCGATGGCACCCCGGGAAACAGGGCAATTGCTCGGAATCACCCTGCGAATTTTGCGGCGTATGTGAAGGACAATCTGCCTGAGGGAATTGAGGCGGGACTGCACCTGTCTCTTGATGCTTCAATTAGCGGCGGTCATGGTGGCGCGATGCGGACCGCTGTTGATCAGTGGCCACTTGAGGATCTTCCTGCCGGATATGGCGACAAGCTCGATAACGGGGGCATTGTTCTGCCACATCAGATGGCGGAGAATCTGGGGATTGACATCGGTGATTCGGTCACGGTCGCCACTGAGCTGTCCTCCCAGAAACTCACCGTGTCCGGTTTTTCTCCCGGGCCAATGGCAGCAGTTGCCCCTGGCACATTGGCCAAGGACGCTGCGGAAGTCTTTGCCGTTAAAAACACGCCGGATGACTCCGATTTGCCCTATTGGAATCTGATGTCTTCTCGGGAGATCACCTGGGATGATGTCACCCAGCTCAACAAAGCGGGTTTTACGGTCTACCCACGCGGTGACACAAAGATTGCCGGAGCGCCCGAGCCAGAGCAGTCATCCCTGCCCAATCTGCAGTTCAGCATTCCGGGCGCACTGTCCAACGCTCTATTCAATGCCGTATTCGTGTCGATGTATATCATCGCGGCGCTTCTGATTCTGCTGCTCCTCTCCCCTGTCTTCGCGCTCGCCTTCAACCGTCATACGCGGATGTTCGCGCTGATGAGCTCTCAAGGGGCGAGCCCGCGACAGATTCGATTGGCCGTGTTGACCTACGCAGGTCTGACGGGGCTGTTGGGCGGCGTAACAGGCCTGGTCATCGGCATTATCGTGGAGACAATCAATTGGAAGGCGACATACCCCGATTGGCCAATGACTCTGGCACCCAAGTACTTGGCAGGTTACCTGGCGATAACCGTCGTCGGCGCCATGCTCAGTGCGCTGTTTCCTGCATTCATGGTTTCCCGCACCGCATTGGCCGCGGGTATTGCCGGCGCGGAACCAGACCGAATTTTGGGGTGGCGTAAATGGATGGCAGTCGGTCCGACAATCCTGGCTGTCGAGGTGGCCATTGTTATCGGCCTGGTGATTGCTAAAGGAACCGCTGCTCTGGACTGGATTTTCAGTACTTCCCCAGTTTTTATTCTCGCGACAGTGATTGGTCTTGCTGCTTCCACGCCTGCGATCCTGCTGGGTACTGCGCGAATGCTGCAGAACTCATCCCTGGCCATGCGCACAGCTAGCCGCGGTCTCCTGCGTCGCTCGGCTCGAGTTCTGCCCGTGGTGGCTGCGATTGTGTGTGTCACTTTTGTCGGCACTGTTGTGCTTGTAGGAAGCTCTGCTGACTCCCGCGCGCATCTGAAAGCAGAGACACTGACCACCTCATCTCCGACGGTGGTTGTGCAGACCTCGAATTTGTTCACGGATCGGCCCTCACAGGAGGGAGCCAGCGCGTCAACTGACCTGCAGACTCAGCTGCGAGCCACCGCTGATCGCGTTGCAGAGAAAGTAAATTCGTCCCGGATACTTGAGCTTCGCGAGGTCCTTCCTAATTACCTCGACAGCGACGGTGTCGAGGTACAAATCAAATCCACAAGTGCCTGTACGACGGTTCGCCCATATCTCGATTTCAATGCCACGACGCCGGAAGACTTCGTTGGTAGCAACGGCAAATCGGCCGCTACGGATCCGCAGGCGGCAGCTGACTGCGTCCATGAAATCACGCGGTTTGCCTCGTCGTCGCCGGTGGATGCAATTGTGTCCACTGCAGTGGTGCAAAAGCCGGATGAAGTCGCGCTATGGGCGCTGTCCGCGGAAGAAAAGGCAGAGGCGCAGCGCGTTATCTCCGACGGCGGTGTACTGGTACCGCGCGGTACCTCGCTAACGGATGGCAAAGCCACTATCGAACTCTATGGAGACGAGTCCGCGGACGGTGCGCAACGCTCGGAGGACTTTCGCGCTGCAGCAGTCCTGCCACCCATCTCAAACATCAGCGTCGTGTTCTCAGAAGAAGCAGCCCGTACGTTGAAGATTCCGGTGCAGACCATGGGATACGCCATCATGCTGGATCAGGCCGTCGCTGACTACGACATCGATAGTCTCGACGACGTAACCAAGGAGCTGCCAGCCCAGTTCAGCAACATGATTGGCGTTAATCCCAACCACTATCTGCGGGATACCACCGGTGATACGGTCGGTTCACTTGCCATCGTCGGCGTTAGCCTGGTGGCCATTGTCCTGGTGATCTTCCTGGCTGCTAGCGGTTTGCGTCGTGACAACGCCACGCTGATTTCCATCGGTGCCTCACCAAAACTGGTCGCACGAATCGCAGCGATTGAAGCAGCGCTCACAACACTGCTCGGCATGGGAATTGGTGTCGCGCTGGGACACATCACCATGGCTCTGCTGGCCACTCATGACCGTTACAGCGCCGCTGGAGAGCTCATCTCCCTGGGGCTATCCCAGTACATTCGCCCAGATTGGATTCTCATCGGCGGAGTATTCGTCGTCACTGTCCTCGCCGCATTGCTCGCTTGGTTCATTCACCGACCAGGCACCACCGATGCGGATGTCGCTAGGCGACGCGAGTAGCTACCGCAATCGCCCCAGCGGTTTGCTGCGCACTAAACTCGCGGAAGGAAAACTGATTCCCCCGCGAGTTTTTCGCTCCAACACGCTTAAGAAAGTGATGATATGCCTGCTGACCTGTACCGGCGCCTTTCCAATCTCGATGGCAAAAGCTACGGCGCGTACAAGTCCCTGCGAGGCTCACACGAACTGCCGGGTTTGGATGCAACGCTCATCATCGACAAGGTTCAATCCGATCCGTTTGCCCCACCATCGCGCGCCCGTGTGCTGATTCCGCTGGACATCCTCGACTATCGCGGCGCCTCACGCACGCATCCGGGGCGGTTCAGCACCGCCGAGCTGGATCTACTCAACCGGCGCCTCGTGCGCTCATTCAAGCGGTACGCTCGCGGCCTGTTCATCGATGCTCCAGGTCAGGAGGTGCTTCGCCGCACCGCTGTCACAGAACTCAAGCAGGGCGGAAACGGCGTCGTCAAGCACGACGGCGCGCTCCAGATCTGTTTCGAAATCCAGCTGCCGGCGCGCGGACGGCGCATTCTTGGGCGCGAGGCAGCGCGACTGGTCTGTGAAGATCTGCTGGATGCGCTTGACGACGCAATCGTGAACGCGCCCGTCGATGCGCTCGATGCGGCAGCGGAATTGGAGTATGACCAGCAGTTTTTGCGCAAGACTGTGGAGAATGCGAGCCTGATTGGGTTCGTGGCGGATGGTGCGATTTTGCCTCGTAAGGCGGGCAACAGTCAGTTGCCCAAGTCCGGTGCGACTGCGTTTGCGAGCCCTGAGTCCTTGGCTCATTCTTTTCAGCTGCCCTCGGGCAAGAAGGTCCATGGCATGGGCATTCCCCGTGGCGTGACCTTGATCGTCGGCGGTGGCTATCACGGCAAGTCAACGCTGCTGTCGTCACTGGTCACGGGTGTTTATGACCATGCTGCGGGCGATGGCCGTGAGCTGGTTGTCGCGGATAAAAGTGCGACCGCACTGCGTGCCGAGGACGGCCGTGCCATCACCGGTGTGAATATTTCGCCGTTTATCAATGGCCTGCCCTCCGGCGATGACACGACGCAGTTTTCCACTTCGAATGCCTCGGGTTCGACGTCTCAAGCTGCGGGTTTGATGGAGGCGCTCGGCGCTGGTGCCCGCGTGCTACTCATCGATGAGGACACGTCAGCGACCAACTTCATGATTCGCGATGAGCGCATGCGCCGCCTTGTCCCCGATGACCGCGAACCAATCACTCCCCTGGTCGCGCGCGTCCGCGAACTGTGGGAAGACCACGGCATCTCCACGGTCATCGTCGCCGGTGGCTCCGGCGCGTTCATCGATGTCGCCGACACCGTCATCGCGATGGATTCGTACGTGCCTTACGACGTCACCTTGCGAGCCCACCAACTCCGAGAACCGGCAACCCCGGCTATTCCGTCACCGTCATTTGCCGAGCTAGATGGACGTTTTCTGACTGCAGACCTCCCTTCCGGCGCTGAGCACGGTCGCGGTGGCGGACGTGGTGGTCGCGGTGGGCGCGGTGGACGTGGCCCAAAGCCACCGAAGCCGCCTCGGGCTCGTGGTCGCGAGCTCATCCAGATTGGCAAGGACAACCTGGATCTGCGTGCGGTAAGCCAGATTATGGATGCCTCGCAGACTGAAGCGATTGCACGCATCCTGAATGCTGTCGCCCAACGTCTTGATGGGCACACTGACCTCGCCCAAGTTATTGAGCAGGAATACGACAATTTTTGTTATTCGCTCTTCGAAACGGGCGCGGAATTTAACCACTCCGGGCATCTGGCTGAGCCGCGTATTCAGGAAGTGGCCGCGGCTATTAACCGCCTCCGGCTGCTGCACTAGCTAATCTTGCAGGGGGAATCTAGCCAAGCAAACCTTTCGCAGCCCGCCCTTGACCTTGACGTGGCGTCAAGCAGAAAGATGAAGTCCCGTGAGCAAGAACGACAACGAGTACACCATCGGTGAGGCTGCTGAGCTGTTGGGAGTGACCACCCGCACGCTGCGTCATTGGGACACCATTGGGTTGCTCAGCCCGGAGTATCGCACCTGGTCCGACTATCGTCTCTATACCGAAACAGATATCGACACCGCACTGGAGATTCTCGTCTACCGTGCTGCCGGCGTGCCGTTGAAGGTCATTGAGGAAATCATTCACGGTGAATCCTCACCGACCAGTCGGAAAGAACGCTTGCTCGCACAGCGCGATGTTCTCACTGAGAAGATCGCTGACCTGCACCACATGGTGCAGTCCCTGGACAAATTGATTGCGGAAGGAAACACCATGGATGCGAAAATGAAGACCGAATTGCTCGGCAGGGATTGGCAGAAGATTGAGGCCGAAGCCGAGCAGCGTTGGGGTGAGACCTCCGAGTGGGAACAGTCGCAGCAGGCGCAGAAGAAGATGAATGCCGACGACTGGTCTGCTTTTAAAGAAGACGCGCAAGCTTTCACTACCGCGCTCGCCGATGCCGCTGAACGCGGCGTGGAGCCAGGATCAGACGAGGCGGCACAGTTAGTAGACCGCCACTTGGCCTCTATTACTCAGTTCTATGAGGCTGGTCGGGAAAAGCAGGTTCTACTTGCCCGTATGTACGTTGCCGACTCTCGCTTTAACGAGTTCTACGGCGGACACGCCAATTACCTGCTGGAACTGGTCGAAGCCCAGGCGCGCAAGGAAGGCATCGACCCTAATCAAGCACAGTGGCGGTAATAAGTCAGCAATATGGGCAGCGGCAGTAATTGCTGCCGTACACTTGCCGTCCCCACCCGAAATGCATTGGCCAAAAGGCTAATCCGCTGAACCTCACGCACTGCATGTGGACAATGAACGATGACTAATCTTCCGACATTTGTCATCCACCACTTAGGAAGGAATTGACTATGAAGTTCACTCGCTCCATCGCCGCTGTTGCCATCGGTGCCGCAGCCGTTTTTGGCACTGCCGTTGCCTCCCCAGCCATCGCACAGGCTGCAAGCTGCAACAAGGCTCCGGATCAGCAGTACGAGGAGCACCGCTTCTCCGGTTCCTCCACGGCTGCGCGCGCGTTCCAGGAGTGGTTCGATGGCGGCGAATTCGTCGAGCCAACCATCGAGACCATGGATCTGCGCCATCTCCAGGTCAACGACACTCAGGTTGCTCGTCCTGGCGACATCATCTACAAGGATGAAAACGGCGACTTCTGGGTCAAGGAAGGCGCAAACACCATCGAGGACGCTAAGTAAGTACCACTCCTGGGAATAAAAAAAGCGGCCACTTCAGCAGTGTTTGAAGTGGCCGCTTTTCGTGTTCCTAAGCGTCGTCCATCTCGAGCTCGGGGTCTTCAGCCTGCGCCTGTTCGTAGACTTCCTTGGCAGCAGACAGGTTAATCGCACCGATAACCAGTCCCACCACGATGTCCGGCCATGCGCTGTACCAGAAAATGGTAACCACTCCAGCGGCGAGAATCAGCAGGTTGGCCAGGACGTCGTTACGCGCCGCCAACCACGCACCGCGCATCAGAGCACTTTCAGCCTTGCGCAGATTCATCAACAAAATCGCACAGACCAGGTTAATCACCATTGCGATAATCGCCGTGATCGACAGCGTATGCGGCTCCGGCGGTTCACCGCTGAACATCTTCCAAATCGCGGTACCGAACGCGGCCAGCGCCGGAATCAGAATCAGACCGGCAAGACCGAAGCTCGCTTTCCGACGGCTCGCAACCGACCAGCCCAGCGCAGTGAGAACCAGCAGGTTGATAAGGAAATCCTCGAGAAAGTCCGCTGCATCAGCAAACAGAGCTGCGGAGCCAATAATCGAGGCGATAACCAGCTCAATGAAAAATCCGAGCAGATTTAGACCAGCAACCCACGCCACAATCTTGCGGGCGCGGTGGTTCAAAGACGATGACGTAAACACCAATTCAGATTAACGGACAGCACACCACGGTGGCTCCCTAAGGTTCTCACAATTGATTCACCGTTAAAATAGGGCCTCGTGAAACACCTCCTTATCGTTCTGGGACTGCTGTGCGTGGGTCTTGGCACACTAGGGGTGTTCTTGCCACTTATCCCCACTACTCCATTTCTGTTGGCTGCCACATTTTTCTTCGCACGCAGCTCGGACCGGCTTAATACCTGGCTACTCAGTCACCGTTGGTTTGGCCCCTACTTACGTAATTACCGTGAGGGCACTATGACGACGGGCCACAAAGTTCGCACATTGACGTTGATGTGGGCGGGCTTGATTCTGTCCGGTGTGCTGGCGGCAAAACCGGTGGTATGGCTCACTTTGGCCATCATCGGTGTATCCGTGTCAATTCATATCGCACTGTTGGGAAAACGCTGACAGTGTCAGGCTTTCGCACCGCTGCGTATTGACCGTCACACAACCGCTAGGCCATAACAACCCGCGTACCATGGTGTTTTATGACGCAAGCACAAAAATTCCACTCGGAAATGAAGGTTCCCGGCGGCAAATTAGTTGTCGCCGACTGTGAGACCACCGACAACTCGATTTCGTCGATTAGCATTTCGGGCGACTTTTTCCTGGAACCCGACGAGGCCTACGACATTATTAATGACGCGCTCCTTGGTGCCCCTGCCGATGACAATGCGGAGCATTTACAAGCTCGTCTCGATTCCGCACTGAAGGATTTTGAGTCCGAATCCGGCCGCGACGTTCGCCTGCATGGCTTCGATACTCACGTCATTGCGCAGGTTGTCCGGCGCGCGCTGACTGAGGCCGTTGACTTCACGGATCTGAAGTGGGAAGTCCTGCAGCCGGGTGTGCTGCCGACGGTGATGAATGTCGCGCTGGATGAAGTCCTTTTGGATCAAGTCAATTCCGGTCAGCGTGGCCCTACCCTGCGCTTTTGGGACTGGGAGGACCGCGCCACCGTCATCGGCTCCTACCAGTCCTACGTCAACGAGCTGGAGCCAGAGGGCGTAGAGAAGCACGACGTGCAGGTTGTCCGTCGTCTCTCCGGCGGCGGTGCGATGTTTATGGAGGGCGGCAACTGCGTCACCTACTCGCTCTACGTGCCAGAAAAGCTGGTCGCGGGCTTAAGCTACGTGGAATCCTACGAATTCCTCGACCGCTGGGTCATCGCCGCGTTGGCACAGCTGGGTGTCAATGCGTGGTACGTCCCCATCAATGACATCACCTCAGACGGCGGCAAAATCGGCGGTGCCGCGCAGAAGCGCCGTGGTTCCACCGTGCTCCACCACGTCACCATGAGCTACGACATCGACGCAGACAAGATGATGGAAGTCCTACGCATCGGCAAGGCCAAGATTGCCGACAAGGGGCTGCGCAGCGCAAAGAAGCGTGTCGATCCCCTGCGCCGCCAGACCGGCGCCAGCCGTGCCGACGTCATCGACACGATGAAGGACACGTTCATCGCCCGTTACGGCGCTACCGAAGCATCGCTTTCCGACGACGACTTCGCCGCAGCACAGCATCTCATTGACACCAAATACGGCACGGAGGGCTGGACCCACCGCGTACCGTAAAACGCCACGTCGTTTACCTATACCAGACAAAGTTCGAAAAAGGAGTTAACTTTAAAGAACATGTAAACGGAAGGTTATACGACGTGAAAAGCGAGAAAAAACAGCAACCAGGGGCGGATGTAAACCCCCTTGATGAGGCGCTGGATAAAGCTCGCGGAATGCGCGCCAAGCGAGCAATTGGGCTTTATCCAGCGAATATGCACCCAGGACTGGTACCTGGGTTCAGTATTGAGGAGCTGCGATACAAATTCGGGCTGGACAAGCTCGTCTTCGGCGTCAATGCCGTGCTGATTATCGCCTTTGTGATCTGGGGTGTGACCAGCCCGGAGACGGTATCGTCCGTTTCCTCAGCGGCATTGTCGTGGGGCCTGGAAAACTTTGGTTGGCTCTTCAATGTCATTTTGGTTGTCTGTGTCCTTGTCATGCTGGGCATTGCTATGTCGCGCTACGGCAACATCAAATTGGGCAAGGACGATGAGGAACCTGAGTACTCACGTTTTTCGTGGGTAGCCATGATGTTTGCGGCCGGCATCGGTGTTGGTATTTTCTTCTTCGGCCCGTCCGAGCCTCTGGCTTTCTACCACTCCCCGCCGCCGCTGACGGTGGAACCGCGCACTGAAGAGGCACTGCACCGAGCAGTCGCACAGGCGGATTTCCACTGGGGATTCTCCCCCTGGGCACTGTATGCACTGGTCGGTGGCGCATTGGCGTATTCGACGTACCGCCGTGGTCGCACTAGCTTGATGTCATCACTGTTCGCGCCGATTCTTAAGCGCACTGACGGTCCGATTGGTCGCACCGTCGACATCCTGGCCATTGTGGCCACTTTGTTTGGCACTGCTGCTTCGCTGGGTATTGCAACGCTGCAGATTGGTGAAGGTATTTCGACGCTGTCCGGATTCACTCCATCGATGGCCGTGCTGCTGCTCATCATCTTGGTGCTGAGTATTGGTTTTATTATTTCGGCGGTCTCTGGTGTGTCGAAGGGTATTCGTATTTTGTCGAATACCAACATCATGCTGACATTCCTGGCAATGTTCTTCGTCTTCGTCACTGGTCCGACGCTGTTTCTGACCAACCTACTGCCATCGAGCATTTTGACGTATCTGGGCAATTTCATGGATATGTCCTCACGCTCGCTGTCGTGGGGTCAAGAAACTCTGGACTTCCAAGCTGCCTGGACTGCGTTCTACTGGGCATGGTGGATTGCCTGGGCACCATTTGTGGGCATGTTCATTGCCCGTATTTCCCGTGGTCGCACGATTCGTGAATTCATTTTGGTCACCATCATCGTGCCGACTTTCGTGCTGATGCTGGCTTTCTCGGTCTTTGGCGGTACCGCTATTGACTTCGCCCGCAAGCTGGTTCCGGGCTTTGATGGTTCGGCATCCGCACAGCAGGTTCTCTACCACATGATTGGTGAGCTGCCGTTTAGTGGTGTGGTCTCAACCCTGGTGATATTTATTCTGGCCATCTTCTTCATCACCTCCGCCGACTCGGCATCTGTGGTGATGGGCACAATGGCATCCAAGGGTGACCCGGAGCCGAACAAGCTGGTTGTGGTCTTCTTCGGTGTGCTGATGATGGGCATTGCCGTGGTCATGCTTCTCACCGGTGGTGAAAGCGCGCTGTCTGGTCTGCAATCGCTGACGATTTTGACAGCCATGCCATTTGCACTGGTCATTATCGGGTTGTTGTTCTCCTTTGTGAAGGACTTAACCTCTGACCCACAGGCTATTCGCACAACGTTCGCCAAGACTGCTGTGCGCGATGCCGTTATCCGAGGTCTGGAAGAATACGGCGATGACTTCGAAATCGCCGTCGAGCAGGCCGAAGAAGGCCAAGGCGTCGGCTCTGTTGCCGGTGTCGAAGCGGACATGGAGCACTTGACCGAGTGGTACGTCCATACCAATGAGCTCAGCGAGTCATCCGATGATGACGAAGCTGCCGGCGGTGGCACTGGCGATGACGACACCGACCAAAAGGACTCATCGGCTGATGATGGATTAGACAGCCCGCGTGAGTCCACAACGAAGGAAAAATAAAAAGCTGAACGTCTCGCTCTGACGGCATCCGAAACCGAAAGTGCTGTCAGAGCGATAGTTCTGCCAACTTCCCCGCCAACTGCGCCACATCATTCGGGTGGTACTCCACCGGGCGGTTCCGCAGTGGCGAGCAGGAGTCAATGACATCCCGCCACCGCTGCGGAATAGCGGAGGCACCAAAAATGCCACCGAGGAATGCACCAACGATTGCCGCGTTGGTGTCGGTGTCACCACCACGACCAATGACTCGCACTAGCGAGTCCTCAAAGGTCGTGGTGTTTTCTTTTACCAGGTGCAATTCTTCATGCAGTGCCCACAGCGCAAGGCGCACCCAGCCCTGATGCACGGAGAAATCCGGCTGCCCGCTATCCAGCATGGCACCGCTGCCCTGCCACTCAGAAAGCCACTGCTTGCTCTGCGCATCCAACCATTCCATCAGTGCGCTGATGCCAATGCCGCGACGCGGCTGGTGGAAGCCACCGCTGATGACGTCGGCAAGCGCGGATGCAAAGCGAGCATTCGCCTCGACACAAAACGGATGCGGATGCGTAATCGCGGCGTCCGTGCGCGCGAATTCGCCAGCGCGGGCGGGATTCGACCAATACGCGATAGCCAACGGAGAGATGCGCATGAGCGCGCCGTTGGCCTGGGAGTTTGGGTTTGGCGCACGGCGGAGAAGCGCTGCTGTGGTGGCCTGGCCAATATCGAAGGCATCGGAGTTGGCCCAGCGCACATAGGACTCACGGACATCATCGGTGTCGTAGCCTTCGCGGCGCGCCAGAGAGCGCGCCAGTGCCAGTGCCATTTCGGAGTCATCTGTTGGCTGCCCGGCAGCGATGCCATGAGTGCCGCCATCGGCTAGCTCGCGTACGCCGTCTGGATAGCGTTCGGCGATCTCTGCGGCACTGCGAAATTCCACGAGCGCTCCGAGATTATCCCCAATGACCTGGCCATAGAGCACCCCACGAGCGCGGTCGAGGACGCGAGCGAAAGCATCGGAATCATAATTCACATCTGCCTCCTACAGAGCTTGAATGGTATCCGCCAACTCGTCATCGCGACGATGGCGCAGGCGTGCCACGGTCTTGCGGCGCGCAGCGTCGGGGCTCAAACCCAATGCCTCATTGATTGCCGAGAGTACCTGTTCCTGCTCTAGCTCCTGGGACGCGGCGAACTTTTCATCCAGACCAAAGGCATTGACCAGCGCGGCCAGGCCGGTCGCTGCGGAATCGACACCTGGGGCGCGCGTGATATCGAACCTGTCGCCGAAATGCACCCACACGCGGTCGCCTTCAGTTAACTGCAGGTCAGCGACGAAACGCGAGATTGTCGACATCGTCGTATTCGTCCGCCCAACCGCAATCCGCTGCTCCCCCAAGCGCGACGGCAGCAGCTTTTCCTCACCGAAGCTCAAGCCATACATGCCCGCAATTCCCGCCGGAATGGCAGAGCCAGAACCACGCACGTGATCGCGGGTAATGGTCAGCAGCAGGCACCACTTGCCATCGCGCAGGTAGAGGCCGCGGGACTCCTCCGGTGTCGCATCAACCGGTTCAAGCTCCTCTTCAGTGCGACGGCGAACATAGCCGTCTTCCAGGACGAACTCGCCACCAGAGGCGAACGTTCGCACCGAGGATTCCGATACGCCAATGGCGGTTGCGCCCGCAACAACGTCGTCAAGCACTGCACCTATCTCCCCGCGCGCAGTTGCCTCGTCGATGCGTCGCGCGATGTAATCGGAAATCGTCGTCCACTCTTCCAGCTGCCATACAGTGAGCGCCCACGTGCCCGGAGCGCAGCGCATCGTCCGCGGGTCCACAGACAGACGCCCATCGATGGCGCGCGAGTTGCGATCGGCAATGATCTCGGCGATCTCATCGATATGCATCGGTGCGCCGCGGTGCGCGAGCAACGCCACCGCTCTATCGCTTACCGACGTGCGCTTGGTAAAGAGGTCGCCTTCAAAGATTTTGTACGAGGTGCGTTGCTGTACCCAGTCGATGACGGGGGAAGCTGGGATGCCGAGTGTGTCCACCAGGGTTGGCAGCGGGACGATTCCGAACTCATCGGCGAGGCTGGCGATGGCGGCGGCGAATTTATTGTCGAATCCGGCTTCGATAAACCAGCCATCCTCGATGCTCCACTGCGCGCTGGTAGCCTCCGCGTCGACGGTGCCGGTGAGGTTGATGAGCTCGATCAGCGGCGCGGACATGCCGGTTGGAGTTTCGAATAGTCCAGGAAGATCCTCGCGGAGAATGTCGATCCTGGTCAACGGTGCGTAGCGGTGAAAGAGACCGGTACGCAGGAGTTCGCAGTTGGGGCCGGCATCGGACAGGGCCTCTAGCAGTTTGGATTCCAGCTGGCGCACGCGCTCACGCGAAACACCGAATTGTTGGCCGAGTGTCTCCAAACGCTCGCCACCAATGAGACGGCGGTTCAGGATAGCGGCAAACCGCTCATCTTGGTTGGCGATGCTGTGGATTTCTCGCTCGGCGGCATCGAGCAGCTCTGGCACGCGGTTGTTGGCGGCAACGAGCTGCTCGCGGACAGATTTCGGCACAGTCACGTCGACCTCGGACTGCAGCTGCTCAACGGTACCGGTGATGGCTAGCCAATCCAGCAGCGCAGACTGATCCGGTTCGGTGGTGTCGTCCCAAACAATGGCGCTGTGATCCGTTGCTTCAAAGGGGTCATCTGTGGTGCTGGTGGTTGTATCTCCCACTTCGAACTCATCGAAGGCATGCATGACAGCGTCGGCGACCAGCTTTTGCACGCGGACTCGGCCATAGCCTTTAAGATCCTGCAGGTCACGAACGGTAGTGTCCTTCACTGCAGGCCGTTTCAGACCCAATCGATTTAAGACTCGTTGCCATTCGGTGCTTTCCGGAAAGACTAGGAAATTCATGTATGGCGAAAGGCTATCGAGCCCTGACGTTTGATGGCCGTCGATCCACGCCCGGGCAATGCCAACGACATCATCACGGATACCGCTTAGACTGTCGCCCAGTTCGCTGCGGAGGTTTTCGTCGGAAAGCCATGGGAAAATCTGGGTGAGGTCGGGGCCTTCCGGCTGATTCTTGTCATCTTCATCGCTCGCGGCGGTTGAGCCAGCATCCGCGCTGGACTGCGGAGTCTTGTCAGCTTCGGACATCCCGAACGCCTGCTCAGCGCTTAAGTTCGCGAGGGCTTGGGCGAACGTCACCTCATCGACGATGGGAACGCCCAGTGCGCGGGCGCGCTTGGCTTTATTTGACTGAGTATTGATGTCAGCGGCGACGAGTACCACAGATTTCTTCGTGACTCCGCCGACATCCAGCCCCACGGCGCGGGCGCGCGACTCCCACACTTCGCGGGGAGTGACCATCGTGCCCGTAAATGTCACGCGGTCACCGGGGTGCAGTTCCAGCTGCTTGGACGCGGATACCAGGTATTCAACACGCTGCGGCTCAATGTTGAGCTCCTCTGCGATATGTGCAAGCCAGCTCAGCTCGTGCTGTGTAATAACACCATCGGACCACGCCTGCACAATCAGCTGCTGCAAATACTGCTCATGCAGCACATTGACATCGTCGGCAGAAAGCCCGTAATCAGCGGCAATACCGTGAAGGTTGGCCAGCTCACGCAGTTCTAGTCGGCCATCGACCATTGCTTCAGCGAGATATGAGATGTACCGGTCGGCAGCCTTGTCGCCGATTCCCGGCGCGTGCCGTGTGAGAATCCTCAGCCACTGAGCCTTGGCGTCCTGTTCGCATGGGTTGTTCCCTGCCTCAGTGGCGGAGTTTTCTGCTGCGTCATTGTCAGGCGTGCCCTGTAGGCGATGATCATTCCGCGGCAGCAACGGAATATCGGAAATGGGCAGCTGCGCCAACTGCGCCGGTGCGAAATACAACGGGCTGCCGTAGGTGACAATGTCCGGATGATCTGTGGCAAAGCGCTGAAATACTTTCGCTGTGGCTTCCGCATCGGCATAAGCGGTGTGCTCGGCTTCATTCTCAATTCCGAAGTGCTCGAGCACGTGAGCAAGAGATACTGGCTTTCCAGGCAGGAAATGGCGTGCGAAAACCATGGTGTCGAGCAGCCAATTGCCCTCGGGCAGTTCAAGACTCAAGCGGCCAAATTCATTGGCTAAGAACCGGTATTCAAAGCCCGCATTGTGGGCGACGATGACTCGGCCATTGAGGACATCGGCAAAACGGCGTGCCACATGCTCAAATGCCGGAGCGCCGACAAGATCTGTCGGGGTGATGCCATGGATCTCCGAGTTATCGAATCCACGGTTTGGCTGGATGAGAGTGCACCAATGGTCTTCGACCATGAGCTGCGAGTCCAGCAGCACAACACCAATTTCGATGACTCTGTCGTTTCTGGTGAAGCCGGTAGTTTCAAAATCTACAACGGCATAACCGGGCTTTTCGCCGGCCGAGTCATCGGATTGAAAGAAATTCTGTGGTGAGGTGGGTGCCATGGGAACGCAAACTCCTGTTTCTTTCGACGATGCCCCATTCTATGTCGGCAGTCGACGAATCTCAGGGCAAGCAGGCACTCGACGCGCCCCTAAGGCACCCCAGCCACGGAGCACCCCAGGAACGCTCACCTCAAAAACAGCTACAGCCCTCGTGAGAGATTCCAGCGCAGTACAGCAGGCCGGTCATGGTAGCGACCGAGCACGGACAGCGATGCCGTATTCAGCGGGAACGACTGCCCCAAGGTGATCGGCAGTTCCAGCCACACAGTGGTCAGGGCGCGCAGCGAGTGACCGTGCGCAAACACAATTGCCTTGTCCACGCCAGATTCCTGGACCTTCTTCACCACGCGGCTCACACGAGTCCGGACTTCTTCGGCCGTCTCACCGTTTGGCACACCATGAGTCCAAATCTGCCAATTTGGCACAGTCTTTTGAACTTCCTCAGAGGTGATGCCCTCGTAGTCACCGTAGAACCATTCGGCCAAATCCTCATCGACGTCGAAGTCATTAAAGCCCGCCAGCCGTGCTGTCTCCTGTGCGCGTTGACGAGGTGACGCCAGCACCAATCCGAAATCATTTGGATCGAGCCAACCGTCCAAAGACTTGGCCTCTTCCCTACCGGCCTCGGTCAGGGGCAGGTCGGTCACCGACGTGTGCTGACCGGAACGCGACCACTCAGTCTCGCCGTGCCGTACCAGATATAACTTTGTCATACTTCCAGCTTATGCCCATTTTTAAATACGGTTAGTCGCATCGGTTACGGCACCACCCAAGTTGGGTTTCGCGTACATTTCCGATTCGACGTTTCTTACTCCTGCGCGCCCGGCTCACCCGGCGCGCCCGGCTCGCCCGCATCTGCACCTGCAACTTGCTCAGAATCAAGAACTGTGCCGGTGGTGCGGATATTCTTCTCCTTGCCCTCAATGGCAAAAGCCGCATTGGCCGACTGGCACACAAGCTGATCAGGATTCGGCTTGCCACACTGAACGGGGCCAAGCTCGACCCACTGACCGTCGGCAAGTTCCTCTTGAGCTGGTGGGACTCCCTCACTGAGCGTGTACGTAGCGCCGGCTTCGCCCAGCGAGATTGCCCCAGGTGCCTGCTTGGGAAACGGCGGCACCTCGACATCGGGCACGGACGCATCCGGCGTGCCGAAGCATGACACGCTGATGCCGTTATAGAAGCACTCGGTCTTCGCCCCACCCAGGTCAGCGAAGAACATGCCCATGCCCTCTGGTCCGAACTGCTGCGCATCAACCTTTTCCAGCGCTGCGGTGTCGAGACTGATGTTCTCGCCGTCTGCCGGCACGTCCGCAGTGTCTTCTGGTGCAGGCGCGCTTTCGCTTGACGACGTCTGCTGCGACGGCACCTGCTCTTGCTGCTGGCTGCTCTGCGCTGGTTGACTGGTGGTGTCAGCTTTGTCCGGGTTGTCGGAGGAACAGCCAGTCAACGCCAGGAGTAAAGTCCCGGCGATGCTTGCGGTAGCAATCAAGTGCGTACTACGAGAAGAAGACATGCAGCCAGATTAGCTGCAATATCCCATTGATTTCGAGTGGTTATGCAGAACGCTTTGTGACTTCCGCCATGGCGCGGTCTGCCAACTCCTCGCCGGCGCCGTCGTAGAGGTAGACGGCCATGTCAGCACCGACGTTGAGCAACGGTTCCTTGAAGCGCTGAACCTTCGTGGTGGTTGCGACGACTGCTTCGGTGTCCTGCTTGCGGATATTGCGAATCATGTCGTAGGTCTCAGCATGCTCCGACAGTGCTAGGACATACAGAGCTGGCTTCTTTTCCAACTCGATGTGGTGCCAGAGCTCGGGATCCGTCACGTCGCCCGGAATGACCTGGTAGCCATGCTCGCGGAGGTAATCGATGCGATCTTCGTCAAAGTCCACACCGAAGACGTTCATGCCGTATTCGTTGGCCAACCTGCGGTAGACACCAACGCCAACGCGACCCATGCCCATAATCAGAGCATCGGCATTTTCGATAATGACCTTTGCCTCTTCCGGAACCAGGCGGTCCTCTGGGGTTTCTGGGACAAACTTCTGCAGGAAGCTGACGACCTTCTCTTCGTGCGGAACCATGAGCGAACTTGCAATGAAGCTACCGGCCACGGCAACCGCCATAATCGAGGTCCACTGTGCTGGCAGAAGACCCTGCTCGGTTGCCACTGCCATGACAATCAAACCGAACTCCGAGTAGTTACTCAGTGTCAGACCAGCCAGTGCACTGGTACGCAGCGACAGACCAGTGCGCTTGAGAATCCAAATGAAGATCGACGCCTTGAACACCAAGAACAGCACCATGATTGCGGCGATGATGAAGCCACCGCCACTTGGTAGACCACCAAGGCCGATTTCAATAAAGAAGGTGACAAGCAGCAGCTCACGAATACTGATCAAAGCCTCCGAAAGGCGGTCGGAAATCGGGTGCGAAGACAGCAGAATACCGGCAATCAGGGAGCCCAGCGAACCAGACAATCCGGCCAATTCGAATGCGGAGTAAGCCGCAACCGCGATACCGATACCAGTGAGAACCAACAGCTCAGTGCGGAACATGCGGTTAGGAAGACGCGCTGCCAGCGGACGAATGAAGAACAGTAGCGGCAATGCCAAGGCCCACGGTTCCGGAGTCTTACCGGACGAGACCACCAGCACACCAACCGCAATGATGTCCTGCAGGACGAGTACACCGATAGAGATTCGGCCAATGGCCGAAGCACTTCGGTTCTGCTCCTCCAGGTGGCTCATCACAAACACCGTTGAGGAAAACGACGTAGCGATACCGATATAAATCAGCGAAGTCACCGACAGCCCGGTGAGCTCACGCAGCGGCAGGAAGCTGGCAATACCGAACAGCGCCGCAAAAATGACGGTGTTTAAAAAGGCGTGCCCCAGCCCCGAAAAGACCACCCTAGGTGCCGCGATATCTTTCGGGTTGAGCTTCAGGCCAATCGTGAACAGCAGCGTCGTCACACCGAGTTCAGCCAGCGAATCAATAAAAGGAATTTCTTCGAGCCCCATGCTGTGCATGGCAAAACCCGCTGCTAGAAAGCCAATCAACGGGGGCAGCCGCAACAATGAAGCGCCCAGCCCGCCGATGATCGAGAACAGGATTGCTGTTAGGTATGTAGATTCCACTCTTCAAATGTACCGACTAGCACAGTCAGTTTATGGAGAGTCGGATATTAACAATTTCTTAACACCCGATGGAGTTAGCACTTAGGGGTTAGCGCGTGTAGTCAACTTCCCCCAGTTCAATCGGCATCGGATGCTCTTCAACCCACTTCACCGCCGCCTCCGTCAGCTCATCAATTTCGTCATCGTAAGCTTTCTTCCGCTTCACGACGGCAATAGCGTCCTCGGCCGCCCCAACCGTTTCCAGCCAGTAATCCGCCATCTTGACGAATTCCTCGTCCCAGTTGATGTATCCCATCTCAAGCGCTTCGTAGCCAATACGTCCCACGATGCGGATGACCTCACCCTGGACGGTCTTTGCTGCACCGCCATATGGGATGAGATTGTTCCACAGGTATCGGAACTGATCATCGATGGATTTATCCTTCGGGACAACGATGTCGCTGTGGCCGTCGTGAAGCGTGATTTCCGTTGGCGGTGTCGCGCCGGTTCGTTCGTACAAGCGGTCCATGTCTTTCTGGTACTTGCGTCGAATTGATGTGGTTGAACGATTAAAACGGCGACCAAACTTGGTGCACTCTTCACGTGTTTCGTCATCGATTTCAGCGCCTGCGTCCAGGAGCACGTCGATGCTCTTAAACACTCGACGAGGGACATCCATCGGGTCGGCACAGGCAATCGCTTCATTGATGGGGGTTCGCTCATGAGATCGCCGGTTTTCCCCGTCAATGTCGGCACCGTGCTCGAGGAGCAACACAATCACCTCAGGCTGATGTCGGCCTGCAGCGTGGAGTAGCGGCGACGGATGTCCTGCTTCAACATCAGCGCCACACTCGAGCAGCACTTTCATCCGTTCAATATCGCTTAGGGTGGCGTGCTCTGCCAGAGCTGTCTTACCGAAACGATTCTCCGTATTGACGTCAAGACCCTGTTCAATGAGCCACCGCATGAGCTCAGGAGGCGTATTTCTCAGCGCCAGCGCCGTATTCTTCCTTGACCCAGTCACCGCGTTGAGCTCGCACTCGTCGTAGACGGCTTTCAGAGCATCGAGGTCGCCTGCTTCAAGCAGCTCGTCGAATTCCTTGACCAGTGTTTTCCGCTTCCGTGGCATCGGATGGACCTTCCTGCTGAGCACCTCTGAGTGCTTCCGTGCGCTTCGTCACTAGTTTTGTGAGGTTATGCACGCAGAGTAGCGGAAGTCAGTGGGTTTGGCGCGGGCAGTGCTTGACGACTTGTTGTTTCCCGAGTACAGCCGTTGGGCCAAAGCTCGATGCCTCGTTTGCCGCAGCCAGTTAAACCAAAAACAACGTTCACACGGGGGGTGTCCCTATGTTTTTGTCAAGTGTCAGGCCGATGTTGGCGAGTACAGTC
>NZ_JAUNLP010000001.1:0-410658 GCF_030532195.1 Corynebacterium sp.
GTGGTAGCTTTGTTGGTTGTAGTGATTCACTATGTGATGAGCTGCTGCTAGTGCACACGGCTACACACAGCGTCGTAAAGCCCTTTGCCGTTTCGTACAAAGTTGACCAACGTACCGTAGTTTTCCTCAATGGCGTTCCACGACATTTGCAGCCATCCCTTGTACACGCCATTTTTGTGGTTGAGATACGCGTTGCTGGCGTGGCACTGATTGGGTTTATTCACGATCACTGAGGCTAGTAGGTTGCAGGTTGTCGGCAACTTTCTTTGTCTTGCATCGCGGAAGGTGCTTGTTAATCAAGCAAAGCCTATAGCGTTGCGACGAAGGTCAAGTAGTTACTTGTTAATACAGCTCAAAATTGGACCGCCTAAATGTAGTTAAAACCCCTAATATGCTGCAGAAATTAGCTATGGCTAATTTAAAGGCAAAATATGCCCTAAATTTTCGGGAATTTGTGAAGGATTTGCTTGTTAAATATGGCTACCTAGCCTAGTATTAGCGAGGTAATGATTACCTAAGTATGTGATTGGGTAACGACGTCCACGCGACGTGTGTTGGTCAATCCTGCTCTGACCGAAGGGATGCCTGTAAGTGGTGCGTTCTAACTCCGGCCGTATTCGCAATCTCGTAGCCGCATCTGTAGCTAGCCTCGGACTCGTGCTGGGCGCATGTTCTGCCGACGGCGGCAATGTGGAAAAGTCTGCAGCCGCAGGCAACGAGGCAACTGTCACTGTTACCGATAACCACGGTGAGCAGAGCGTGCCGGCATCGGTTGAAACCGTCGTGGCAACGGACAACCGTTCCTTCGAAATCCTCGAGCAGTGGGGAATTCCACTGACTGCGGCGCCAAAGCCAATCATCCCGTTCACTATCTCCAGCTACAAGGATGACCCGAAGGTCCAGGACATTGGCAATCACCGCGAGCCCAATCTGGAGATTGTGGCAGCAGCCGACCCGGATCTGATTGTCACTGGCCAGCGCTTTGACAAGTACTACGAGGACTTGAAGAAGATGGCTCCGAACTCCGCAATTGTTGATTTCGAGCCGCGCGAGGGCAAACCGCTGGATGAAGAGCTCAAGCGCCACGCCAAGGGGCTGGGCACTGTGTTCGGCAAGGAAGCCGAGGCAGACAAGCTGATTGCGGACTTTGATAAGGCACTCGAGCGGGCTCGTCAGGCTTACAACCCGGACATGAAGGTCATGGCGCTGAACTCGTCGGGAGGCACGCTGGGCTACATCGCGCCGTCGATTGGCCGTACCTTCGGTCCGATCTTTGACCTGGTCGGTATGATGTCTGCTCTGGAAATCGGCAAGGCCAGCGATGACCACCAGGGCGATGAAATCTCTGCAGAGAGCATCGCCAAGGCCAACCCGGACTTCATCATGGTCCTCGACCGCGATGCCGGCACTTCGGTGCGGGGCACCGATGAGTACCGCTCGGCGCAGTCCGTTGTTGAGGAAGCCGCGCCGCTGAAGAACGTGAAGGCCGTCAAGGAGGGCAAGATCTACTACGCCCCGGAGGACACCTACACCAACGAGTCCATCATCACCTACACGGAGATTCTCAACGAGCTTGCCGACGCATTCGAGCAGGCCTAATCGTAAAAAATCAACCACGGACCAGCCTCAACCGGCTGGTCACAGGAGTACCTCACAAAAGCGATGCAGAAGTTATTGGATGCCCGACTAGCCATTGGGGTTGCCGCTGTGGCAGCCCTGGTGGCTGCGTCGCTGTTTGTTGGCCAATACGACATCCTCAATGCCGACGATGGCTGGCAGATGTTTCTGACCACGCGCGTGCCACGCACAGTGGCGCTGGTGCTCTCTGGTGCGGCGATGGCCATGTGTGGTCTGGTCATGCAGCTGCTGACCCACAATAAGTTCGTCGAACCCACCACCACAGGCACGACGGAATGGGCAGGTCTGGGTCTGATTTTCGTGATGTACTTCTTCCCATCGGCCACGCTGCTGGGAAGGATGGCAGGTGCGATTCTTTTCGCGTTCATCGGCACCGCCGTGTTCTTCCTGTTTCTGCGCAGGGTCAGCCTGAAGTCCAGCCTCATTGTGCCGATTGTGGGCATCATGCTCGGCGCGGTGGTGAGCTCCATTTCCACGTTCTTCGCGCTGCAGACCAACATGCTGCAGTCACTGAGCGTGTGGTTTACCGGCTCTTTCGCTGATATTTACAAGGGCCAATACGAGTTCCTGTGGCTGGTCGTCATCGTCGTGGCTATTGTCTTTGTCTTCAGTGATCGCCTCACTGTTGCGGGTCTGGGCAAGGACATCGCCACCAATGTCGGAGTGAACTATAACCGGATCGTGTTCCTCGGCACCGGCCTGATTGCCATCGCAACGGGCCTGGTCACGGTCGTCGTCGGCAATCTGCCATTCCTGGGGCTGGTGGTTCCGAACATCGTGTCAATGTTCCGTGGCGATGACCTGCGCTCGAACCTGCCATGGGTTTGTCTTGTGGGCATTGGCATTGTCACGGCCGCGGACCTGATTGGTCGCACCATTATCGCGCCGTTTGAAATTCCGGTGTCGGTGATTCTCGGTGTGCTGGGCGCCATTATCTTCGTCTATCTGATCGTGGAGCGTCGTCGTGCTTGATTACACTTCAACTCACACATTGCCGAAGCAGGTGGAGCCGCAAACGACGTCGTTTAGCAATGACCGCGCACGACGTCGGTACTGGATAATCCTCGCCGCGTTGGCGGGGATGGCGGCGGTGTTCACCGCAGGCCTGTTGGCGTGGGACAACCCGTTGCCCTTCGGTACGGAAGGGTTTTGGCTGATCGCGCGTCGGCGTTTCGACGCTGTGATTGCGATAATCGTGGTTGCGTGCTGTCATGCGATTGCGACGGTGGCTTTTCAGTCGATTGCGAACAATCGGATTATCACGCCGTCGATCATGGGTTTCGAGGCGCTCTATGTGGCGATCAGTACTGCGGCGGTGTACTTCTTCGGTGCGACGGGACTGATGAAGGCGGGCTCGGTAGGCGCGTTTGCGCTGCAGCTCGCGCTGATGGTGGGCTTGTCGCTGGTGCTGTACACCTGGCTGCTGACCGGGCGCGGTGCGGATATGCATTCCATGCTGCTAGTTGGCATCGTCATCGGCGGTGGGCTGGCGTCGCTGTCGACGTTCATGCAGCGCATGCTGACTCCGTCGGACTTTGACCTGCTGACCGCACGGCTGTTTGGCTCGGTCAACAACGCCGATCCGGAGTTCTTCCCGGTGGCCATTCCGCTGGTGATCATTGCGGTGATTGTTATCGCGCTGCACTCACGGGTGCTCAACGTCATGTCGCTGGGACGGGAAGTGTCTACCAACCTCGGCGTGAATTATCAGCGCAGCTCCATCACTGTGCTGGTTGCGGTGGCTGTGCTGATGGCGGTGTCCACGGCGATGGTCGGCCCGATGACCTTCCTTGGCTTCCTGGTGGCGACCATTGCCTACCAGGCGGCGGACACCTATGACCACCGCTACGTGCTGCCGATGGCGGCGCTGATTGGGTACGTCACCTTGGCGGGCGCGTACTTCGTTCTCAACCACATCTTCTACGCCCAGGGCGTGGTGTCAATCATCATCGAGCTGGTTGGCGGTTCGATCTTCCTCTACGTCGTTTTGAAGAAGGGACGGCTATGATTCTCCTCGATAATGTGCGCAAGAGTTACACCAGTGAGGTCTCCATTGGGCCGGTTGACCTGGAGATTCCGACCAACTCCATCACGGCACTGATTGGCCCGAACGGCGCTGGAAAGTCCACACTCTTGACCATGATTGGCCGTCTCCTGGCCGTCGACTCCGGTGAAATCAACGTCGGCCCGTACAACGTCCGCAACACCAAGTCGAAGGACTTGGCCAAGGTGCTGTCGATCCTGCGCCAGGACAATCACTTTGTCACGCGTCTCACCGTCCGCCAGCTGGTCAGCTTTGGCCGCTTCCCGTATAGCCAGGGCCGCCTGACGGCCGAGGATGAGCGCATCATCTCCAAGTACATCGAGTTTTTGAACCTCGAGCAGCTGCAGGGCCGCTACCTCGACGAGCTCTCCGGCGGGCAGCGCCAGCGCGCGTATGTCGCAATGGTGCTCTGTCAGGAAACCGAGTACGTGCTTCTCGACGAACCGCTGAACAACCTGGATATTTCTCATTCGGTCGACATCATGTCGCACCTGCGCACTGCAGTGCGCGAGTTGGGGCGCACGATGGTGGTGGTGTTGCACGATATTAATTTTGCGGCTCGCTACGCTGATTACATCTGTGCGGTGAAGGACGGCAAGATTGTGGAGCACGGCCCGACAGAGAAGCTGATGCGCTCGGAGATTCTGAGCCCAATCTTCAACACTCAGATCGATATTGTCCAAGGCCCGCACGGTCCCGTGGCCTGCTACGGCTCCTAACTAATTGTCCCGCGGCAGCCAGTTCCCGCGCGACCGGCCAATTCCTGTGTGCGTCGTGAGAGCGGATAGAATCTAGCCTCATGACTATTACTGCTGCTGTTGACGGCTCCGCCTTGCACAATCCGGGACCTGCAGGGTGGTGCTGGTATATCGACGACAGCTGCTGGGCCGCCGGTGGGTGGAAGGATGGCACCAACAACCGCGGTGAGCTCACCGCCTTGGCAGAGCTCCTGCGCGCCACGGCACACATCCCGGATGAGCCACTGCATGTGCTGTGCGATTCGCAGTATGTGATCAACTCTGTGACCAAGTGGATGCCGGGTTGGAAGCGCAAGGGCTGGAAGAAGCGCGACGGCAAGCCCGTTCTCAACGTCGATATCCTGAAGGACATCGACCAGCTCATGGTCGGCCGCACGGTGAACCTCAAGTGGGTCAAGGGACACTCCGGCCATGAGATGAATGAGGCCGCTGACCAGCGCGCCCGCGCCGCCGCTACCGCTTACCAGAAGTCCACCGAGGTGCCGACCGGCCCCGGCTTCGACGGCGAAGGTGCTGCACCGTCGCCAGTAAAGGCAGCGCCGAAGCCCGAGCCGAAGCCCGAGCCGCAGGCCGCGCTCTTTGAACAAGAAGGCCTCTTCGACCTGGCCGCCGACACCACGGTCACACCTGAGGACGCCGCCCGCGAGGCGCTGAGCGTTCTGCGTGGTGCAGCTCGTCGCGCGGATAAGGGCAGCGACCGCGCGCTCAAGACACTGCTTCACGACGTCATCGGCACCGACCTCCCCGTGCCAGAAGGCCTGTCGGAGGCGAAGCACCAGCTCCGCGTTGAAGGTACGACCGCCATTGCGCAGTTCGAAGGCGACGGTTGGGTTGCCATGGCTGTGTGGGATCTGTCGGGCGCGGTGGGAGCTGGGAAGGCTGCCGGTTTTGCACCTGCTTCGGGTACCAAGAATGCAGCTCGGTTGGTGGGTTGGAATGTCGGTAGGCCGTGGCAGTAATATGGAAGTTTGGTCTTTCAGGTAGCGCACCTGTGCATTGGTGATGCTGGTAGCCTGAAAACGCGTAAATCTTTTTATTCATTACATATAAGGAGCTCCGACTTCATGGCTGAGCACGAAGGTCCTCGTTCCGGCGAAGGCCGAGGAAATCGCGGAAACCACGGGTCTAACCGTTCCCATGGTCGTGGTGAGGGCGGCTACAAGGGCGGCAATCGCGGCGGTCGAGGCCACGGCGGCCAGGGGCGCGGTGGTCAAGGCGGCCGTGGTGGCCGTGGCGGCAACCGCGATTCGCGGGGCTCTCGTGGCTTCCGCCGTGATGATCGCGATGATCGCGACTTTAAGCGTGGCGACCGCGGGGAGCGCGGCGACCGTGGCCAGTACGGCGAGCGTGGCGACCGCAACGACCGCAATGATCGTCGCGGTCCAGGCGGACAGGGCGGTCGCGGCCAGGGCGGCCGCGGACGTGGTGGCCAGGGTGGCCGCAACTTTGACCGTCGCGGTGGCAAGCCTCGCCGCTCCAACCGCGGTGGTCGTTTCCAGGATGAAAAGCGCACACACCGCACTGGTCCGCAGCGTCCAGGCTTCCGCGAGGAGCGCATGGAGGCCCGCAAGAATGAGCCGCCGATTCCTGACGACATTCGCGCTGACGAGCTCGACCCGAGCGTGCGCCAGGATCTGAAGAGCCTGGCTAAGGACAATGCTGACAAGGTCGCTCGTCACATGATTATGGCTGCCGTGCTGCTGGCAGAAGACCCGCAGCGCGCGCTGCAGCATGCTCGTGCAGCAAAGGACCGCGCTGGTCGCGTTGGTGTTGTTCGTGAGACCGCCGGTGTCACCGCGTACCACGCAGGTGAGTGGAAGGAAGCACTGTCCGAGCTGCGTGCCGCACGTCGCATCTCCGGCGGCCCGGGCATGCTCGCTGTCATGGCTGACTGTGAGCGCGGCCTCGGCCGCCCGGAGAAGGCCATCGAGCTGGCTCGTTCCGAGGAAGCCAAGCAGCTGGACAAGGAGTCCAAGATCGAGCTGGCCATCGTCGCAGCCGGTGCTCGCCGCGATATGGGCCAGATTGATGAGGCTCTCGTTGAGCTGGAGACCCAGGATCTGAACCCGGACCGCGAGGACTTCGAGGCCTCCCGCTTGTTCTACGCCTACGCTGACGCACTGGTGGAGGCGGGCCGCAAGGACGAGGCTAAGGTCTGGTTCACTCGCTGCGCCAAGATTGATGTCGACGAGCTGCTGGATGCTCGTGAGCGCATCGAGGAGCTGTCGTAACAGTTACCTCGGCAGTTTAAGTCACCGCTAACCCAATCGGGGCTGCGCACCTTCGGTTCGTCGTAAAGCGACCCCGAGCCCCACACGTAAGGAGTTCTTATGGCCTCAGTCGCTCAGGCATACGATGCTGCGTTGCTGGATCTCGACGGCACGATTTATGAAGGTGGCGCGGCGATTCCGAATGCGCTTGAGGGGCTGACTGAGGCGGGGCTGCCGATGGTGTTTATTACGAACAACGCCTCGCGCGCGCCGCAGACGGTGGCAGATCAGCTCAATTCGCTGGGCTATGACGTCAAGGCGGAGGACGTGATGACCTCGGCGCAGGCGGCGATTGAGATGGCGGCGGACATCATTGAGCCGGGCTCGAACGTCTACGTGCTGGGCGCGGAGGCTTTCAAGGATTTGGCTCGTGAGGCGGGCTACACCGTGGTCGATTCCGCGGACGATGAGCCGGCGGCGGTGTTCCACGGTCTTAACCGTGAGATGACGTGGAAGCAGATGTCGGAGGCGGCGCTGTCGATTTCGCGTGGCGCGCGCTACCTGGCATCGAACCTGGATACGACGCTGCCGTCCGAGCGCGGTTTTCAGGTGGGCAATGGCGCGATTGCCGCGGCGATTACGACAACCACCGGCGTGGAGCCGCTGTCGGCGGGTAAGCCGAAGCCGCCGATGTTTATCAAGGCCGCCGAGCGCATTGGCTCGAACAAACCGCTGGCGATTGGTGACCGCCTGGATACGGACATCGCGGGCGGAAACGCCGCCGAGATTGACACGTTTATGGTGGTCACGGGCGTGTCCACGCATATGGATGTCGTCACCGCCGCCCCCGAGTTTCGCCCGAGCCTCATCGGCGCGGACATGCGGGCGCTCAATCGCGAGATCGATGCCGCACGCCCCGGCCCGCAGGCTGGGTTTAGTGCGCGTTACGACGACACGGACAGCAGTGTCATTGTTCTTTCTGGCGGTAACGTGGATGATCCTCGATTGGCCGACCCGAAGGAGGCTGCGGTGGCAGCACTTCTGACCGTGGTGGACGTGGTGTGGAACTCGGATGCGGGCAAGCAGGCCGCGGTGGAGATTTCGCAGGTGCGCACGGAAGGTCCAGCTGCAGCAGCGGCGCTGGCGGCGTGGCGGATGTGATAGCTGATGAGTGACATCACGCCAGGACCGAAACCGGGAGCAGACACTGGCAAGAAGCCTTCACAAGCGCCGAGCCCGAAGCCGAGCCCGAAGCCGAGCCCAGCCGCGATGCCGGGCGCGCGGGAGATAACCCCAGAGATGGTGCGCAGCCAGGTCGAAGAGGCATTGTCCGCACCTGCGCCGACTCCGCAGGAGCGTGTCGCGCAGTTTGAGCGGGCTCATGAGATTCTGTATGAAGCTCTGGGCCCGTCACGCAGGGAAGGAAAGTGAACGCGGTGGCTAAGAAAGCACCGAAGCGCAGGCTCGATGCTGAGCTGGTGCGACGCAAGATTGCCCGCTCCCGGGAGACAGCGGTGCAGATGATCAAAGCCGGCCGAGTAGAGGTCGGCGGTTTTGTCGCATCCAAGCCCGCAACTGCGGTCACAGGGGACGTCTCTATTCGTGTCACTGGCCTGGAAGAAGATGAAAACTGGGCGTCACGCGGAGCACACAAGCTGCTCGGCGCACTGGAGGCCTTTGAGCCGAAGGGGCTGTCCATCAAGGGTCGCCGCGTCCTCGATGCCGGTGCCTCCACCGGTGGTTTCACCGATGTGTGTTTGCGCCGCGATGTGGAGAAGGTCTACGCCGTCGATGTGGGCTATGGCCAGCTGATTTGGCGCCTGCAGGATGACCCGCGCGTGGAGGTGCTCGACCGCACGAATGTCCGCACGCTGACTCCGGAGATCCTCGGCGGCACAGCCGACGTCATGGTTGGGGACTTGTCTTTCATCTCTCTAAAGCTGGTGCTGCCGGCAATTGTGTCCTGCCTCGATGAGGGCGCGGACCTACTGCCTATGGTCAAGCCTCAGTTCGAGGTAGGCAAGGAGCGCCTGGGCTCCGGTGGCGTGGTCCGAAGCGATGCCCTGCGTCAGGAAGTCGTCCAGGAAGTGGCGGAATACGCCCGCACACTGGGGCTGTCCTTCCGCGATGCCGTCGCCAGCCCGCTGCCGGGGCCGAGCGGCAACGTGGAGTTTTTCCTCTGGCTGGTCAAGGATGGTGGCGCCAGCGATATTGGGGATGAGGCCATGGCTGCGACCATTGCAAAGGCTGTCGAGGAGGGCCCTCACAATGACTAATCAGTCACCGACCAATCAGGCACGCAAACCGTCGGAGACCACGGCCGGAAAACGCGAGATCCTGCTGGTCCCGCACACCGGCCGCAGCGCCAACCTGGAGATGGCAGCCGAGGCCGCGGAGCTGCTGGAAGCTGCGGGCATTAATATCCGCGTGCTGGCTGGCAAGAACCCGGAGGCGCTGGCCGCGCACCCCACGCTGGGCAAATACCCACGGTATTGGCACTCGCCGCAAGCTGCGTCGGGATGCGAACTTGTCCTTGTCCTCGGCGGTGACGGTACCTTCCTGCGCGCCGCTGATATCGCGCACTCGGCGGATCTGCCGGTGCTCGGTATCAACATGGGGCACGTGGGCTTTTTGGCCGAGTGGGAGCAGGAGTCCATGACCGAGGCGATTAGCCGCGTCATCGAGCGCTCCTGGCGAGTCGAAGATCGCATGACCATTCGCGCCACCGTCCGCGACACCACCGGCCGCGTGATTGGCTCGGGCTGGGCGCTGAACGAAGTCAGCCTGGAAAATATCAACCGCCGCGGCGTACTGGACGTAATCCTGGAGGTCGATGGGCGTCCGGTGAGCTCGTATGGCTGCGATGGTGTGTTGGTCTCGACACCAACCGGTTCGACCGCCTATGCCTTTTCCGCAGGTGGGCCGGTGCTGTGGCCAGAGCTGGATGCCATGCTGGTGGTTCCCAACAACGCCCACGCGCTGTTCTCCCGCCCGCTGGTAATCTCGCCGCATTCGACCATCGCCATTGAGACCAACCACGAAACCACCGACGCGGTGGCGGTTCTCGACGGTTTCCGTCCCATCATGATGCCCGCGGGCAGCCGCATTGAAATTAAGCGCGGCGCGCAGCCGGTGCGCTGGGTGCGGCTGGACAATCAGCCGTTCGCCGATCGTCTGGTGCACAAGTTCCGCTTGCCGACGTCCGGGTGGCGCGGCCCCGCCGGAGCAGAGTAGACCAATCAAGGGAAGGACTGATTGCACGCGCTATGCTCACTGAGATTTCCATCCGCGACCTCGGCGTTATCCCGGACGCGACGCTTGAATTCAGCCCTGGTCTGACCGTTCTCACCGGTGAAACGGGTGCGGGTAAGACCATGGTGGTCACCAGCTTAAAACTCCTGTGTGGTGCGCGTGCTGATGCCGGTCGCGTGCGCACCGGCGCAGACAAAGCCCTGGTGGAAGGCCGCGTGTCCACCGAACACCTCTCGGCAGATGAGTCCGCCACCATCGATGCGGTGGTCACAGAACTCGGCGGCGAGCGCGATGAGAACGACGAGTACCTGCTCGCACGTCAGGTCTCTGCAAAGGGACGCTCACGGGCGTGGGTTGGCGGCCGCAGCGCCTCGGCGGCAGCGCTGGCCGATGTCTCCACCAGGATTATCGCTATCCACGGTCAAAATGATCAGCTGCGCCTGCAAAGCGCCGACCAGCAGCGCGCGGCCATCGACCGCATGGATTTTAAGACCATCGCGCCGATTCTGGATACCTACCGCACGCAGCGCAAACGCTGGCGCGAGCTGGTCAAAGAACTGGAGGAGAAGACCTCCAAGCGCCGCGAGCTGGCTATGCGCGCCGATCAGCTCAGCTTCGCCATCGAAGAAATCGATACCGTCTCACCGGAGCCTGATGAGGACCAGGAGCTGGCCTCGCAAATCCGCCGCATGCAGGACCTTGACGGTCTGCGCGATGCCGCAGCCGCGGCGCTGGCCGCCATCGATGGTGCTGCCGCCGTGGATGCCACAGCCATGGACGCGGCAGCCGACAATAGCGGTGCCGCCGAACTCCTCGGCGCCGCCGCGACCGAACTTGCCGCCGCCAATGATGACGAACTCACCGAGTTCTCTAACCAGCTCAATGACTTAACCAGCCAGCTCTCCGAAATCTCCGCTGGCCTCGGCGCGTTTCTCTCCGGCCTGCCGGAGGAAACTGAGTCGCTGGATAAACTCATGCAGCGCCAGGTGGAGATCAAGAACCTTACTCGCAAGTACGCCCCGGACATCGCCGGGGTCCTGGCCTGGCGGGATAAGGCGGAACGCAAGCTGGCTACGCTGGATGTCTCCGGCGAAGCGCTGGACAAACTCACCGCGGAGATCAAAACCGCGGAGAAAAAGCTCAGCACCACCGCACGCAAGCTCTCCAAGGCGCGTGCCGCAGCCGCAAAACACCTGGAACAGGCCGTGACCAAGGAGCTGAAAGGCCTGGCCATGCCGCACACCTCGCTGGTGGTGGAGATCACCAAGGCCGATACCTTTGGCCCGGCTGGCCTGGACAATATTGAATTCAAGCTCCGCGCCCATGAGGGAGCCGAGCCGCGCCCGCTGGCCTCGTCCGCATCCGGCGGTGAGCTCTCCCGCATCATGCTGGCTCTGGAAGTTGTCCTTGCCGAAGGACAGGCCGGGCACACGATGGTCTTCGATGAGGTCGATGCCGGTGTAGGTGGACGCGCGGCCGTGGAAATTGGCAAGCGCCTAAAGCAGTTGGCGGCGAATAACCAGGTGATCGTCGTCACGCACCTTCCACAAGTGGCGGCGTTTGCGGATACTCACTTGGTGGTCAGCAAGGATGCGCGCTCTGGGGCGGTGTCGTCGAAGGTGACCAGTCTTAGCGATGACCAGCGGATTGAGGAGCTCGCGCGGATGATGGCGGGGTTGGATGATTCGGACTCGGGACGCGCGCACGCTCAGGATCTTCTTGCGCAGGCTCGGCGCGCCTTCGCGGCCAAGTAACGGCGGTTGTGTTTGACTAAGTGCCATGAGTCTGTTCTCTCGGAACGAAAAAGATCTTCCCGGCATCTCAGGAACCGTGCGTGACGGTTCGCGTCTGGAGCGTACGCTCAAGCGCATGGGCGAGGGCGATATCGTGGTGCTCAACGCCCCGGATATCTCCCTGCCGCTCGCACAGCAGCTAATTGACGCCAAGGTCGCCGCAGTGGTGAACACCGGCGCGTTTACCACCGGTTTCGTCCCGAACTACGGGCCGCAGATGATGTTCGACGCGGACATTGTTATGGTGCAAAACGTCGGCGACGAGGTCTTTGACAAGGTCAAGGATGGCAAGTCAGGACGACTTGACGACGGCAAGCTCTACCACGGTGACCGCCTAGTAGCCGATGGCGACGTGGTGGACCAGACCGAGCTGGAAAATGCCTTTGATGAGGGCCGCACCAGCATGGTCGACCGCCTGGAGGCGCTGAGTGGCAACTTGGTGGAGTTCGCCAAGACGGAATCGCCGCTCTACATCGATGGCCTGGGCATTCCCGATGAGACCGAGCCGCTGTCCGGCCGCAAGGTCGTTGTGGTCAGCCCAGGTGAGGGACATCGCGAGACTCTCGAGGATCTAAAGAACTTCATCCGCGAGTATGAGCCACTGCTCATTGGTGTCGATGCCGGTGCCGACACGCTGTTCGACCTCAAATACCACCCGGATTACATCATCGGTGATCCGGAGAAGATCGACTCCGAGGCGCTGCGCAGCGCCGGCTGCGTCATCCTGCCTGCCGACCCGGACGGCCACGCCGTCGGCCTCGAGCGCATCCAGGACCTCGGCATCGGCGCCATGACGTTCCCGGCGCTGTCCGATTCCGCCACCGACCTGGCACTCGTCTTCGCCGCGCATCACAACGCCGACATGGTTGTCTCCGTCGGCGCGCCGCAGAACATTGACTCCGTCTACCACGACACCGATCAGACGGGGCTGCCGTCTGCGCTACTGTCGCGGTTGAAGGTCGGCGAGAAGCTTGTCGACGGGCGCATGGTCGCCGACCTCTACCAGGTCAATAGCCGTGGTTTCGGTGTGGCCTGGGCGATTCTGGCCATTTTCGTGGCGATTGCCGTGATCTTCGCTATTGCCGGTACCTCCGGTGATGGTTCTGTCAGTGAGAATCTTATTGATACCTGGAACTCCATTGCTCTGTGGTTCCAGGGACTGTTTAAGTAATTTTTCTAGGGAGTACGAGCGATGGGGAAGAAGCGCAGGAGCGGAAAGTTTACGGCCGGTGTGACGGGCGCTGCCCTCGGTGTGGCGGCTGGTGCCGCGCTGGGTGCGTATGTGCTCAACCCCGCTGGTGCCGGCATTGATTTTGGCACTGGTGCAGCCTCCGAACGCGACGCGGCGGTTGCACGTGCCGACGCCCAGCAAGCGCGTGCCGATGAAGCCAACCGCATCATCGAGCCCATCGTCGGTGAGATCGTCAAAGACACCCTGAAGGATGTGCCCGTTCTTGTTATCGCCACTCCCGATGCCACGGAGAAGCAGCTGGATGGTGTCTCCGATACGTTGCGCGCTGCCGGTGCTCCGGATGCGGGTGTGCTGAAGCTGACCGATAAGTTCCTCTCCTCTGCCGGTGCCGATGAGCTGAAGGACACCGTCGCGACTTCTCTGCCCGCCAATGTGGAGCTGGACCCCGAGCGTCGCGAGCCGGGCCACCAGGCTGGCCAGGCGATGGCTCCGGTGCTAGAGCTGGACAAGAATGGGGGAGAGCAGGCCAGCGCTGCTGACCGAAAGCTGCTGTTGGAAGCCCTCAAGGGCGGGGGATTCATTGACTATGCCGAGGGGACGCTGCGCCCTGCTGCCCGCATTGTAATTGTTGGTAATCACGGCACTGTATCGCAGGCTGCGATTGATAAGGGTGAGGACCCGGCATTCGGTGCTGGCCTGGTTGCGGATCTGGCAGTGGCGCTTGCTGAGGGCTTTGGCTCTGGTGAGGATGCGGCTGGTCATGTTGTTGTGGGGACTGATGTTGCTGGGGCACCGGAGGGGGATGATGCCGCTGGTGACGATGCTATGGATTCGTCGCCTAATCAGACCGGGGGTGCTGCAAAGAATTGGCTGTTCGGTGTGCTTGAGGAGCGTGGAGATTCTGCCGCTGCGGTCAAGCGTGTGGGGGTAGTTTCGGACTCGGCGGGGCAGGTTGAGGTTGTAAACGTCATCGCGGATGGCACGCAGCTGTATATATAACTATATATAATGGAACATTAATTCGATCATCCTAATACTGTGGCGGGGGGCAATTTGAAAACTATAAGTGGCTTTTCTAGTTGTACTACCCGGAATCGTGATGAAAATATTAAATGCGGGCTTAAGGAGATTGAAGTCTGGTCAGCCATCAGGACTAAAACTAAAAGTCTGCCACATTTGTTTATTTTTAAAGCCCCGAGGTGAGGGCGTTGACACACAACCTGGGAGGGGGAGAGAGAGAGCTTCTATGCAGTCGATTGAGATGTAATTGTACGGCGTAGTCAATTTGTCCCGAAAAGGCAATATATTACAAAGCTTCTATAAAAGCGAACGCCATTCTTGTTGTATATTAGTGGTTCACGAAATATTCGATAAACCAATATTGATCAGACAATTCATCCATTGCTAACGGTAAAGCACCATTGACTTATCCCTAATGCGCAGTCTTTCAAGACAAGTTCAGAATTCCGAGTAAAAATTAATAATAGCCAAGAATCGGTGAGAAGTTGTTGTTATGGCACTTGGAGTGGAAGTATGTAGTAAACTAATCTAATGTATTCCATATGTAGATTTATCTGAAAAATGATATCGGATTGATGTCAATAAAAGAGGAGCGGGCTTTAGGAATGGCTAATTTTTCTGTTAAGAACGATAGACTGATTTATGGTTCTGATGAAGTTTATGGTGAAGAAGGAATTTATCCATTTTACAGGTATCGTTTTGATAACACACCTATCAGTAATAGTGGGGCCAACGGGATAGTCTTCTTAGCTGAGCATTCAATACTGAAAATTAGGGTTGCGGTGAAAATTTGGAAAAGTATTACTAAAATTGATTTTGAGAAAGCTGTTCTGGAGGCTAGAAAAAACGCGAATCGTGATTTAGCAGGAGTTGTAGCATTAGCTTATGATGCAGGCCATATTTTCCAACCTGTTAATAGTTTTTATTCGATTATGGAAGTCGCAGAAAATGGTTGGACATTAAAAGAATGGTTGATGAAGCGCAATAAAAAATATGATGCTCTATGTCGGAGTGATAATTCGCGAAAACGAGACATTACATTTATGACTGCCCCCATTGCCCAATCATTATATGTGGCGTCAAATGTTTTATTATCAATTTCTGAACTTCATAGAAGAGACGTTATTCATGGCGATTTACATGGCGGAAATCTTATTATTGCGATTGATGATACTATAATGCCGGAAAAATTATCTGACGGCATGGGGTTGCCAATTGGAAATTTGAAGATAGGAGAAGTCACAATTATTGACATTGGCACAAGTGAAGCAGTGGGGACCAATAAGATCATCGGTACTAACCGTGATATACAGAAAACCTTAGATTTAATCCGCAAGATTTTAAAGCCAGTATTCGACTATTTGGGTTGTGGGTTTCGGTCAATTATTAAGGTTGATTTGCCCAAAAACATAGCTGATAGTAGTGCATGTTCACTGGATGGTAATAAGATTGAGCTCAGACAGTTAACGGGCGATTTACTACGATTGGTTGTGTTTTTAAATTTAATATTAGGAAATATTTTTAGCAGAGGTGCACGTAATGTTGATTTCGAATTGGATCAAGAGGACTTGCGTGACCTGCACTCCACTATAAATAAATCATCAGGTTTTTATTTATTTGATGGTATTTATGAGGCTCATGTGTCTGCATTGCGCGATTTGCATGTCGAAAAGCCTGGTGCATTGATTGACTGGTGTAAGCTATGGAATGCCTTATGTAATCGTAATAAAATGCTTGATAAATATAGGTTGATTGAGATAAAAGGCGGTTTCGAGTTTCAGATTTAAGACAGAATTTAGTATTCGTTGAGTTTTTGGAATAGTGTGACGCCTAATGTAATTGCAGTAGAGGGAATAACATGCTGTAACCGCTAAGTTCTTGTAGTAATTATTTGTAATTCTTGATGACCGTTGTTTCGAGCTGTCTCGTCTAAAAGGATGCTATTGCCTTTTAGTGAGTGTTTGCCTAAATTAACGGACCAACGTATTATTTTCGGTGCCTCCTGGATGTCCAATTACTGCAACGTGAAAATTTTGCTGAATTTGCGGGTGCTGATTTGTTCGGTGGCCGAGTGCGGAGGTGCGCGTTTTATATGTCTCGCGTCGCTTAAAACATATGGACCTTTTGTAGGTTAGAAGGGTTGGTAGTAAGACTGATTGCTTGAACGCGCTGAATGTTATGACATGTACAGCAGCTTTCATAGGGCATAATATCCACTATGTCCAAGTTTTCAGAGGTCCTTGAGCAGCTACGTGAGAATCAGCCGAAGGCAAAGTACGGCATCGCTTTCGAGAAGCTCATGGTCAACTATTTCCGTACTGATCCAACTCTGAAAGCTCAGTTCGACGAGGTCTATCGTTGGTCCGACTGGAAATACAACGGGGGAGCACCCGACACCGGCATCGACCTAGTAGCACGTCGCATTGACGACGGTTCGTGGGTGGCAATCCAGTGCAAGTTCTATATGCCTACCACCCGTCTTGCAAAAGCCGACCTAGATTCATTTTTTGAAGCCTCTGGTCGCGCCTTCAACACTGAATCTGGCCCTGAACACTTTGCCAGTCGCATCATCATCTCCACGACTGACCACTGGTCCTCGCATGCAGAAGAAGCTCTAGCAAACCAGCTAATTCCTACCAGTCGTATTGGTACGGCAGCGATTTCTGAATCTCCAATCAACTGGGATGTCTCATTCCCCGGCTCCGAGATCCAAATCAATCTCTCCCAGCGCGAGACCTTCGAGCCTCGTCCGCATCAGCAGGCGGCCATTGATGGTGCCATGGCGGGTTTTGCTGCACACGACCGCGGCAAGCTCATCATGGCCTGCGGCACAGGCAAGACTTTTACCGCTCTTCGTCTTGCAGAGCGGGTTGCTGAAGAAAACGGTGGTAAAGCCCGCGTCCTTTTCCTCGTGCCATCAATCTCGTTGCTGTCGCAAACCCTTAAAGAATGGACAGCACAGGGACGCCTCGACATGCGTACCTTCGCAGTTTGCTCGGACTCAAAGGTCTCCCGTAAGGCTGAAGACATCGCGCCCTATGACCTAGAAGTCCCGGTCTCAACTAACGGCACCGAAATCGCCAAGCGATTTGAATCAGGCAAACGAGCCAAAGGCCTGCACATTGTCTTTTCCACCTACCAGTCACTTCCGGCAGTGCACGAGGCTCAAGCTCAAGGACTCGACGACTTCGACCTAGTCATCTGCGACGAGGCGCACCGTACCACTGGTATTACCCTCGCCGGGGAAGATTCCAGCAGCTTTGTGCGCATCCACGATGCCGACTACATCAAGGCCACGAAGCGTCTTTACATGACGGCTACTCCGCGCTTGTATGACGATTCCGTCAAGGGCAAGGCACAGGAACACTCAGCCGAGCTCGCTTCTATGGATGACGAGGCCATTTACGGCCCAGAATTCTACCGTCTCGGATTCGGCGAGGCCGTAGAGAAGGGGCTCCTCACCGACTACAAGGTTCTCGTCATGACCGTCGACGAGTCCGTAGCCGCCGATGCCATGGCTCGCAGCGAGAACAATCAGATCGACCTCACCCTTGCGTCCGCAATGATTGGCGCATGGAATGGTCTGGCGAAACGCTCTGGCTCTCTGCAAGGCCACAAGGGCGGCTTCGACAAAGACGCTGCACCCATGCAACGAGCCGTCGCATTCGCTCGCGACATCAAGACATCAAAGACTATTGCGGATTCCTTCCCGCAGCTGATTAACATGCACCGAGAGTTGCTGGAAGAAAAAGCAATTCTCAATGATGTTTCACTACACAACGTGGACGTGTCCATCTCCGCGCAGCATGTCGACGGCAGCATGAACGCTCTCGAGCGCGGCACCAAGCTTTCATGGTTGGAGTCGCCAGCAGTAGAGCAGCACACTCGTGTGCTCACTAATGCTCGTTGTCTGTCCGAAGGTGTCGATGTTCCGGCACTCGATGCCGTCATCTTCTTCAACCCCCGCAACTCCATGGTGGACGTGGTCCAGTCCGTTGGTCGAGTCATGCGTAAGTCCGAAGGCAAGGATTACGGCTACATCATCTTGCCGGTCGCAGTCGCTCCGGACGTTTCTCCATCGCAGGCGCTCAATGACAACAAGCGTTTCAAAGTTGTCTGGCAGATCTTGAACGCACTGCGCGCGCATGATGACCGGTTCAACGCCAAGGTCAACTCCATTGCACTGAACGGCACGAATCCCGCCGAAGAATTGTCGATAGACGTCGACCACATCGGTAACGAAAAATCCGAAGCCGCTGATGCTGACACCACCGATGAGCAGACTTCTCCCACAGAAGCAATTAACGATGCCGAAGCCGATTCGGCGAAGAGTCCGCAGCCACTGGCTGATAACACTGAGGTAATTCAGCAGCTCGCACTGTTCTCCTTGGAAGAGTGGCAGGAAGCCATCTACACCAAGCTCGTTGACAAGGTCGGCACCCGCACATACTGGGAAGATTGGGCCGACGACGTCGCTACCATCGCCCAGAACCAAATCATCCGCATCAAGGCGCTTGTCGACGGCGCGGATGCCAACCTTCGCGGCGAATTCGATGACTTTGTTGAGGGCCTCCGCAACAACCTGAATGAAGGCATCACAGAAGACGATGCCATCTCGATGCTCTCGCAGCACTTGATTACCGCGCCGGTGTTCAATGCTCTTTTTGAGAATCACGACTTCATCCAACACAATCCCGTGGCACAGGTAATGGAGAAGATGGTTTCCGCACTGTCTGAAGCCAACCTCGACACAGAGACCGAATCCTTGGAGAAGTTCTACGAGTCTGTCCGGATTCGTGCTTCTGAGGTGAGCTCAGCTTCCGGTAAGCAGCAGGTAATTAAGGAGCTCTATGAGCGCTTCTTCCAAAAGGCATTCAAGAAGCAGGCAGAGTCCCTCGGCATCGTCTATACGCCAGTAGAGATTGTCGACTTCATCCTCCGTGCCGCCGATGATGTCTCCCGCAAGCACTTTGGCAAGGGGCTTACCGACGAAGGCGTGTGCATCCTCGATCCTTTCGCCGGCACCTCCACGTTTACCGTGCGCCTATTGCAGTCCGGAATTATCAAGCCGGAGGATCTCGCCCGCAAATACGCCAGCGAGCTCTTTGCCACTGAGATTATGCTGCTGGCCTACTACGTCTCCGCTGTCAACATTGAGACAACCTTCAACGCACTGCGCGAGGAAGCAGCTCTGCGTAATGTCGAGCCAAAACCGGATTACGTCCCTTTCAACAACATTGCACTTGCCGATACCTTCCAAATTCATGAGGAAGGCGACATCCCAGATCTCAACATCTTCCGGGAAAACAACGCCACCATTGAGCGGCAGAAGGCGGCCCCAATCAATGTGGTCATCGGTAACCCGCCATACTCTTCGGGGCAGAAGTCGGCGAACGATTTGAATGCGAACTTGAAATATCCGAGCCTGGACAAGCGGATTGCCGAGACCTATGCGGCAAAGTCGACAGCGACCAATAAAAACTCGCTTTACGACTCTTATTTGCGAGCTTTCCGCTGGGCTACCGACCGCATTGGCGAACAAGGCGTCGTGGCATTCGTCTCCAATGGCGGATGGGTTGATGGCAACACTGGTGATGGTGTGCGTCTGTCGATGGCCGAGGACTTTACGGACCTATACGTGTTCAACCTGCGAGGCAATGCGCGAACCGCCGGTGAGCAGCGTCGCCAAGAAGGAGGAAACGTCTTCGGAGCAGGTAGCCGCACAAACGTGACCATCACCATCGGCATCAAGAACCCCGCCCAGTCCGGCTTTGAATTGCACTACCGAGACATCGGCGACTACTTGACTGCGGAAGAGAAGCTCAAGATTGTCGATACCTCTACCGTCGAATCTATTGACTGGCAGTCCATCACCCCGAACAAAGAGGGAGACTGGCTTAACCAGCGTTCCGAGGAATTCGCAACCTGGCCGGTCATCGGTGAAAAGAAGGGCAACAGCACGAAGTTCTTTGATGTTCACTCACGTGGACTTTCGACTGCCCGGGATGCGTGGGTGTATGCACAAACTGATGAGCAGCTTCTCGCTCAGTTAGCAATGCTCACTGAAACCTATACGGAGGCAACAGTCGCACTTCAAAAGTGGATTTCAGAGCAAGGCATCACAAAGCCGAGGGAAGCAGATGTCACGAAGTTCCTGCAACATAACCCACAATTTGCTGATACTACAAAGATTTCTTGGACGACTATTCTTAAAAACCTTGCGGTCAAGAACGTGGACGTGGTGGTCAAACCTGAGCGAATCTATACCTCTCTATATCGGCCTTTTAAATCGATGCGTGCGTATTTCGAGCCGTCCTTGAACGATCGCCAGTATCAGTTGCCGTCGATGTTCCCGACTCCAGCGCATCACAACATTGGTTTTGTAGTAGTTGGCGCTGGAGAATCAGTTGGGACGGCGACACTGGCAACGAATCTATTGCCGGATTTGCACATAATTGCGACGAGTCAGTTCTTCTCCCGATTCACCTGGACGCCCGCCGAGGCAGAGGATAATGGATTGTTCGGGGAGGACGATGTAATCAAGCAAGGCGAACCCAGTGTTTACGGCCAGGTTGGCGAAGTGGTCGATGGCTACGTGCGCGTGGACAACATCACAGATGAGATTAAACAGATTTACCGAGACACGTTGGGCGAGGACATCACGGGTGATGACATCTTCCACTTTGTCTACGGCAAGTTGCACGACCCTGCGTACCGCACGAAGTACGCGGCGGATCTGAAGAAGATGCTCCCGCACATTGAGACACCGAGCTCGCGGGTAGAGTTCGATAAGTTCGCAGCTGCGGGTGCGGAGCTCATGGACCTGCATGTGAACTATGAGTCTGTGGAACCGTGACCACTGGACGTTCAGGTCAAGGGTGATGAGAAGGACCGCGAGACCTGGCGTGTGCTCAAGATGAAGTGGGCTAAACGTAAGGATCCGGAGACCGGTAAAAACATTAATGACGTGACCAAGCTCATCTACAACAAGAAGGTCACTATCGCCGGTATTCCTGCTGAGGCCGACGAGTACATGCTAGGTTCACGATCTGCAGTGGCATGGTTGATCGACCGGTACCAGGTAAAGAAGGACAAGGCCTCAGGAATCATTAATGACCCGAATGACTGGGCCGATGAGGTAGGCAACCCACGCTACATCGCGGAACTCATTGGGCGCGTGGTCCGCGTAGCGATGGAGACGGTGCGGATTGCCGATAGCTTATAAAAGTAGCTACAGGTGGTCATCAGTTAAATCGGGCATCCATGGTGACAAATTGCGTTTAGCAGTTATGCCACCCGTCGTTTGAATTCCACTGCCATTGTTGCCCCATGTGGTCCCGGAAAGTGAACTCTTCCACTACAAAATTCTTGGAATACGTCAAAGGCGTGATGACATGATTTGCGGAGATGAGCTCTGGCTTGCCCCATTTTTCCTTTTTACTACCTGAGCTGCCTGATTGGCTCTCTACAAAATATTGGCCTGGAGGAAGTAACTGGAGGGACACAGGTTCCTTGTGCGTCCCTTTTCCTTTCGCTTTAATCGAAATAGTTCCCAGCGGTCCGGCGTAGGGTCCTTCGTTCACAATTACAAGGCCCCAAGACTTGTGGGCGCCAATTTCTCTAATACCCCACCATGCAGTTACACCGGCAACTGCTTCTCGTTTTCTGCGATCTTCATCTCTTTTCGCATTGCTGATATGCCAGCGGTTTTGAAGTTCCTGAAAGCTTTGCTGCTGTTCGTGAGCTGCGATTGTTGCCTGGTGCTCCCATTCGGCCCTTTGCCGTTCGAAGTCCATTTTCTGGTTATGAAGGTCAGTTTCAAACTCTTGTTTTCGCTGCTCAATGCGGTTTACGTCTTCGCTGGCCTCTTTTGACATCTTTAGTGCGAAAAAACTGATGAGCGTTGCCACGATTGATGCCACTGCACCGGCGAGTTCTCCAACAGAGCCAATCGGAATGGATGACACAATCAAACCCCTAAAACAGTGAATGAAAAATACCTACTGAAAGCATTGCAAATTCAGCAGTATCAAGAGGGACTTTTCACGGAAACTGTCGGCTGTTTATAAGCGATTACTTCTGAAAGTAGGAGGTACCCGTTGGTTTGGACAGCTTACGTAAACAACTTTCATCTAAGTGCCTAACAGGAAGTGAATTTTACACAAATAGAGGATTGGATGCGGACTGCTGTATGTGGACTTCGATTCGCAATGTAACCCACACCGCTCATGCTCAACTCAGCCAGCTAAATTGCTAGTAATTGAGGCAAATATCTCATTTTGGAATTGAAATGGCTGGTCGCAGGCATAATGGGGCTATGGACTTCTGCATGCAGCCGTTGAATAGTTTTGAGGATTTGGTAGAGGTATTTGGTGCCGAGAGGGTTCGGCGCTGTCTTCCGATGGCGTTAGACGTTGTGCTCACCGGTCAAGGTATCGGCACCTATCTGGCTGAGGTCGACGGTGAAAGCATTGAGTATGACGCGATGATGTTACCTGGTGTCACTTCATGTACTTGTGACGACTTCACGGTTAGACACTTCTGCGATCATGTTGCTGCTGTCGCCGTCATCGTTCTTGGGCGCGGAAGCATGCCAGAGGAAGCTGAATTAGATTCTGAACTCGACAGTTTATCCCCGACGGAAATCATCAACTCGCTACCGGTGCAAGATCTGCGTGAGATTCTCTTGTCTCAGCTGGAAGCGACAATTCCTTTGGGTATCGCCTTGCGCCTGCGCGAGCAGACTGAGCAATCTTTGACCGTTCCATACGGTCCTGATGACACCGAGCGATTTGCTCCGGTCAGAAGCGCAGCAGAAGTTTTCGATCGATTTGCCGGAGATTCCGATGCCCTGATTGTTGCTGTTGAGAACTTCATTAATGTGGTCACACCATTCCAACAGGCAGGATATGGTCCGCGGTTAGTGCAGCCTGTGATGGAAGCAGCCTCTAATATTCAGAAACTAATCCAGAAAATTGGTCCTTCTGAACGGCTGTACTCAACTTGGGACTCAGTGGTTGACTTAGTCAAGGCCTGCTCGGTCCCGGCGAAAGAACAGTTAGTCGGATGGGTTGAGGAAACTCTCGAAAACGAAAAACCAGGCCAAGAGTTCCTGACCCTGGATAAGATTTTTAGTCTGCTCGGAGATGATCAGCTCCGACAGCTCGTTGATTGGCTTCGTGCACAGAATGACGATCGGATAGAGACCTGGGAACGCACAATCTCGATTTCCGAGAAGTTGGGGCTTGACGATGTTTGCAGACATCAGATGTTGCACGTACCTCGGGCGGCATGGAATTTGGCGGCCGACAGAGTCCTACACAAGAGCTCTACTACTGAGCGGATTTCGTATATCCGTAATTTCTTTGAACAAGGATTATTCGCTTTCGGCAGGAGCAGTGCAGAAACCTATTCAGCAGAGCCTGTTTTGGAATGGCTTTTAGATTCTGACTCGCAGGAAGCGCAGACGCTGTATGAAGAGATGGCATTAGCACTTTTTGATCCGCGCTATCCGTGGGAATCGCTGAGAGCAGTGGCATCAGTCAACTCGATTACGGCAGCTGAAGAAGCGACATATCTTTCTCAAGCTAAAGACGTTTTAGACAGCGAGCAGCTGCTCTTGTTCCAGTTGATTCTAAAGTCGTTCGGTCCTGAACCCGAGCGAGGAGCTGCTCTAATTAGCCGATCAGATGCAGCAAAGCTCGATAACATGCAGTCTTGGATAGCTTTCAATCGTCTGCAGCACAGCATGCCGCTTACAGCCATCAATCTTGGTTTAGGGTCAATCGAGAGTGAATATCGCTTGTTCCCGTCGTACCATCAACAGACCATCGCCGAGCATCTGGTAGACGTCAAAGAGCTAGCCGAGACCGTGGAAGAGACAGAGGCCTTCGATGAATTTCTCGGTGAATTTATTTCTCAGACATGCAACGATGCGCGAATGAAATCCGCGCTTCGCGATGCCGGGTTGATGCCGAGAGATGGCGAGAACGGAGAATAAGTTTTTCAATTCGCCTTCAGACTGTTCACATTCGGAGACCGTTCTTGCTAGAACTTCACCGCAGCTCTCAGGAAAGTACCTCGCGCGGCCTGCGCCTCCGCAGGCACCTCATCAAGTGCAATCGGTGCAGCTACGATCGTGTTCCAGTCAATCTGGGAGTCGGCAAGGAACTCCACGGCTTGCTGAAGGTGACGAGGCTCGTAGTTGTGGACGCCGGTGATGGTGCGCCAGCCACGGACAAGCCACTCGGGATCGAGGGCATAGGCAGGGGAGGTGGCGACGCTGCCAGCGAGGACGGCTCGGCCACCAATGTCGAGGCTCTCGATGCAGGTGGTGACGCCGAATTCGCTGCCGGAGAATTCGAGGGTGACATCGAAAAGCTCTGGCTCGGCATCGATGTCAGTCGCCGAAGAGTCAGCAGCAACCGCACCCAACCGTCGTGCCCACTCCAGTCGTGTCTCATCGCGGTCAATGGCGACGACTTTTGTGGCACCGCCACGGACAGCGGCCTCAACGGCAATGAGGCCGAGCATGCCGATGCCCATGACCAGGACTCGTTTGCCGGCCACTGAGCCTGCTTGCTCCATGACGGCCATGACGGTGGCGCCGGCGCAGGTGGCGATGGAGGCGGCGGCATCGGGAAGCGAGTCGGGGACAACAACCACGGGCTGGTGGTTACGCAGCACAATGTGGGAGGCGTAGGTGCCGGACAGTGCCCAGTCGCTATCAAAGGCCTCATGGCCAGTCTTTTTCAGATTCCGGCACTTGGCGGTCATGCCCTTGACACACCGGTCGCATTCCATACACGGTGCGGTGACGGAGAAAACGACGCGCTGGCCAACCTGCAGCTTGGGGTTGCGCGTGGCGCGGACAATTCCGACTCCCTCGTGGCCCAGGATGCTGGGGCACGGTGCGCTGCGGCGGCCAAGCACGGTGTGTCGGTCGGAGCCGCAGATGGTGGCGGTGGTGAGTTCGACAAGCGTTTCGCCATCCTGAAGCTCAGGGATGGGAATGTCGTGGATGCGGAAGTCACCGCCGCCATGCCACACCAGGGCGCGGGCGGTAGTGGCTGGGCTCGTGGTCGCTGGGCACATGTCAGTAGGCTCGTTTTACTTCTCAATAATGTCCAGCAGAGCCGCAGCGGAATCCAGGACGTAGTCGGCACTGAGGGATTCGAACTTCTCGCGGGTCAGGTGGCCGGTCAGCACACCGACGCTGGTCACACCTGCGGCCTGGGCGGAGCGAACATCGGATTCGGTGTCGCCGGAGCTAATCACGGCCGTCTTGTCGGTGACACCGAGTTTGTCCATGACGGCCAGAATCAGGTCGGGCTCGGGTCGGCCGTGCTCGACTTCGTCACCGGCGACAACGGTGTCGATGATGCCGTTGTCCCAGCCCATGGAGGCCAGAATGATATCGACGATTTCGCGCGCAAAGCCCGTCGTCAAGCCGATCTTGATGCCCTTGTCGTGCAGTGCGTTCAGCATGTCTTCAACGCCTGGCAGCGGGGTCGGGGGATTGTCCTTGTAGGTGCGGGCGAGCTCGGCGCGGAAGAATTCCCAGGCGTGGTTGTGGACCTCAGGCGTCGGTTCGATGCCGCCTTCGCGGAGCAGTTTGCCGATGGCGTAGAACTTCTCGGTGCCCATGTAGTGCTGGAAGGTCTCGTTGGAGTAGCGGGCGCCTTCGCGTTCGGTGGCTTCGCGGAGGACGCGGTAGACCTCGTCACGGTCGTTGATGGTGGTGCCAGCCATGTCGAAGATAGCGAGCTGGTAAGTCATGGAGTTTTCCTTTTCGGTAGAGGGACGGGGACTGGAGGGCGAGCGGGTTGGCGGACGGCGGCGCGCAGCCACATGGACAGAGCCTCGACGGCGAGGACGACGATGACCATGAGGATGAGGATGTAGGTGACCACGTCGAACTGGTTGACTCGAGAGGCGTTGAGCAGCTGGAAGCCGATGCCGCCAGCGCCGACGACGCCGAGCAGCGTGGCCGAGCGGATGTTGGTGTCCAGCAGGTAGAGGCAGTGCGCGATGAACGCCGGGATGGCCTGGCGGACGGTGGCGGCGAAGAAGATCTGCGACTCGGTGGCACCGGTGGTGCGGAGCGCCTCCTGGACGTCAGTGTCGGTTTCCTCCAGGGAGTCGGCGACCAGCTTGGACAGCAGTCCCACCGCGCCGAGAGCCAGCGCGAGCGTACCGGCGACCGGGCCGAGACCGGAGATGACCACGAAGATGATGGCCAGAATCAGCTCCGGGATACCGCGAATGACCACGATCAGCACGCGGAAGAAGCCGTGCACCCACTTGTTGGCGACCACGTTGGAAGCGGCCAGGATACCAATCGGGATGGCCAGGATGGCGCCGAGGAAGGTGGCGGCGAAGGCGATCTGGAGGGTATCGAGAAGCAGCTGGAAAAACTCGCCTGCGATACCGCCGGAGGACGGCGGCAGGAACAGCGCCATGGTTTCCGGCAGGTCGGCCAGACCGGTAAAGAAGTCCTTGGCGGAGATCTTGGCCTCGGCAAAGGCGGCGATGGTGATGATGACAAGTGCCACGGTGGTCAGCACGCGGGAGACGCGAGAGGCAGTCCACGGCGGGGTAATCGATGGCTTAGCGTCGGACTTTGCGGCGGCAGTCTGCTTGGCATCGCGCTTGTCCTTGACCTTCGTGCCCCACATGCGGTCAACCCAGGTGCCGGCCAGCAGGGACGAGTCGGACTTGCGCATAATCAGCGCACGCAGCGAGCCGGAGAGCAGCTCCATGAAGATACACAGCAGCAGGACCACAAACGCCAGAGCCATGCCCTCGCGGTAGTTGAGGGTACGCAGCGAGTCCGCAATTGCCATACCGATGCCGCCGACACCGACATAACCCAGCAGCACAGAGGTGCGCAGGTTGATATCGAAACGGTGCAGGGCAGTGGCAATGAGCTGCGGGGTCAGCGCCTGCGGGATAGCAGAGACAATCTGCTGCGTGCGGCTACCGCCGACCGACTCGATTGCTTCGCGGGGACCGTCGTCAAGCTCTTCGATCGCGTCGGCGTAGAGCTTGGCGACCATGCCGACAGAGTGGAAGCCCATGGCCAGAATGCCGCCGATGGCGCCGATGCCGAACATGCGGATAAACACGATGGCCAGCACCAGGTCGGGGATGGCGCGGGCGAGCACGATGAGCGCGCGGGCGATCCAGCGGCTGGTCGGCGAGAACGTGGTGGTGCGCGCGGCGATGACGGCCAGCGGCACCGAGATAATCACCGACAGCGCGGTGGCGAGGAAAACGATGGCGAGAGTCTCGGCGATGAGGCTGAGCAGCTCGCCCATCGGCGGGAATTCCAGCGGGAACATGCGCGAGACAAAGTTCACGGCATTGTCGGCGGACTCGCTGATGGTGACGAGGTTGATGCCAATCGAGTTAACCGACCACGCGCCGATGGCTGCCAGCAGAATCAGCACGGCCGTCGCGGCGATGGAGTTGTAATTGCGGGGCTTCTTTTCAGGTTCCGGCGTGCGCGGCTTCGTGAGTGCAGGAGCAGTCATTTAGTTACGCCTCCGCCTTGATCGATGCGCTTTTGGAGGTGTCCGCGTCAGCTTCCGATACCGACTGGTAAATGGTGGCGGCGGTCTCTGCAGTCATGCCGCGGGTCTCGCGGTCGAACTTCACGCGACCTGCCTGCAGACCAATGATGCGGTCCGCAAAGTCAACGGCCAGCTGCACCTGATGCAGAGACGAAATCACAGTGAGGTTGTCCTCGCGCGAAATCTGCTCCAGCAGCCCGATGACCTGGTTAGATGACACCGGATCAAGGGCTGCAACGGGCTCGTCGGCAAGCAGAATCTTCGGGTGCTGCATCAGCGCACGCGCAATGGCGACGCGCTGCTGCTGACCGCCCGAGAGGGTATCGGCGCGCTGATGAGCGCGGTGAGCAAGACCCACACGGTCGAGAACTTCCAGCGCCTCCTGCTTGACGCGCTTCGGGTAGGCGAGCAGGGAAATGCGCGGTCCTGTCAGGTCTCCCAGCGCACCTGTACAGACATTTTCCAGCACCGACATCCGACCAACCAGATTGAAGCTCTGGAAAATCACGCCGATGTCTTTGCGCAGCTCACGCAGCTCGCGCTTCTTCAGGTCTGACAGGTTCTGCCCCAGCACGCGTACCGTGCCTGACGACGGAGTGTGCAGCGCATTGATATGGCGGAGCAAAGTTGTCTTACCCGAGCCCGACAGTCCCAAAAGGACAGTGATCTCGCCGGTGCGGATACCGAGCTTGACGTTGTCGAGACCGAGCGTGGAGCCAAAGTTCTTGGTGACATTGTGGAATTGCACTGCGAACTGCTGGTCAATGGCGCGCTGCAGTTCCGGTGTCATTTTCTCAGCGTTAGAGGGCATAGCGAAGTCCTTTTAGGTTTTAATTGTGGGCCGGAGTTGAGGTGCGGCCTGTAGGGTTTTGGGTTAGTCGGGTTTGCAGTTTGGCCTTAGGAGACCGCGTTGCAGGCATCAGCCTTGGTGGTCTCGCAGATCTCGCGGATGGAATTGAAGTCAGCGTCGGTGACCGGCAGGTAGCCCCACTCGATTTCCTCCGGCAGGGTGCAGTCGTCCTCGCTGGTGCAGATACCTTCCTTGACCAGTGCCGGCTTGTTGGCCTTCTCGGTCAGGGCCTTTTTGATCTTGTCCAGGTCCTCCGGTGCAATGGTGTCGGTGTTCAGTGCGATTGGGTCCTCAGTGATTGGGTCGGATTCCCAGATGGACTTCAATGCGCCAGGCTTGACCTGGTTGGACTTTTCCAGGGTCTTGAGCATGGAGTCATGAGCGAAAGCTACGTCGCAACCGCCGTCGTTAAGCGTGAGCAGCGATGCGTCGTGACCGCCCGCCATGACCGGCTCGAGGTCGGTGTCCGGCTTCAGGCCCTCATCCATGAGTCCCTTGGTCGGGACCAGGTAGCCGGAGGTGGAGGCTGGGTCGACGAAGCAGACCTTCTTGCCCTTGAGGTCCTTCAGGGACTTGATGTCGGAGCCCTCCTTCACGTAGGCGAGCGAGGTGTACGCCGGGGCCTTTTCCTTGTCGTTGGTCGGGGAGGCGACGGCTTCGATCGGCACGCCGGAGTCGTGCGCGATGACGTAGGAGAACGGACCGTAGGAGGCGATGTCGATCTTGCCCGCGCGCTGGCCCTCGACGACGGCAGCGTAGTCAGAGGCGTTCTGGAACTCGACCTTCTTGCCGGTCTCCTTGGCAATCAGCTTGACCAGGTTGTCGTAGTCGGACTGCAGGGACTGAGAGGATTCGGCCGGGACGGCGGCGACGGTGATGGTGTCTTCAGCAGCTTCGTTGGAGCTGGAGCCACACGCCGCCAGGAACGGGGTGGTCAGAGCGACGAGGGCGAGGGACTGTGCGATCTTGCGGCGGGTGCGGGAGTTATTGAGGTTGTTGAACATGGCTGAGCTTTCTTGGCTTTCTGTGCGGAGGGCGATGCTGGAGTGCTTGGGTTGATTCCGGATAGAAAGGTTCCGAATGAAAAGTTCCGAGTCGATTGTTAAGCCAATCGGGCAACCTGTCTAGTCGAGTTGGAAAAATTCATATACAGGTCACTTGGGGTTTACTTTGTTGGCTTGTTGCGTGGCCTGCGGGCGCGTTGTTGCGCGGCCTTAGAAGTCGGCGAGTTCAGCCGGCTTTGCGCCTTGTAGAGCCAACTCAGCAATGCCGAAGGACAAGGTCATGCCGATGCCAGAGGTGACGACGGCGACAGTGGTCTGCGAGTCCGGCTGCTCGAGGATGAGGTTGGTCTTGGTGGAGTCCGAGTAGCGGCCCTGCCAGCGCTGAATGACCTTCGGCTGTGTGATGCCGAAGTAGTCGCAGGCGGTGTCCAACAGGAGGTTGGAGGTCTTTTCCTCCAGGAACGGGTCAGGGGAGAGGTCGTAGGCGTGGGAGTCGCCGATGAAGAGGCCTTCGTCGATTCCAGTGGACATGACGTTTGCCACGCAGTTGACCAGCTCAGGAGAATTTTGAGTCAGCTCCTCCTTGAGAGCTGCTGCACTTGGGAGGCTGGTGAAGCCGTCGTAACGCGCCAGTGACGTGCCCGTGAAAAGAGCGATGTCCTTCGGGATGTTGGTGGGGCGCTCAATGAGTGCCATGTGCAGGGTGCAGACGCGCACCTCGTGTTCGTCGGCAAGCTGCGGGAACAAGTTGGTGAGCCAGAAGTTGGGGCAGCAGATGACACGCTCTGCCTGGAAGTTTCCACGGTTGGTGCCGACGCGTCCGCCAGCGACGGCCTTCACCTCGTGGCGCCAGTTGAAGATGACACCGTGTTCTTCCAGCCACTTCGCCAAGCGTGGGGCGGCTTCGCGCGGATTGACGCGCATGTCCAGTGGCAGGTGCGCACCGCCGACGCAGTCGAGGTCCGGGTTGCCGATGGCGTTTGCGACCTCAGTGTTGGTCAGCAGCTTGACCTGCGCGGAGCCGCGGTGGTCGGCGAACTCTTCAAGCAGCTGCATTTCGGTTTCAGTGACGGCCGGGATGTAGGTTCCCGAAGTGGCAGCCCACAGGCCGGTCTTGTCGGCGGCTGCAGCCCAGCCAGAGCGGGAGCTCATGGCGACATCTTGGATGACATCGGCCTGGCCGGTGAAGCAGGCATGGCCGAAGTTCATGATGGAAGATCCGACCGGGCGCTCGGCGCGGTCGATGACTCGAACGGACAGTCCTTGTTGGCGTGCGCGGAATGCGGTGGCGAGGCCGAGGATGCCTGCGCCGACGACGATTAAATCGGTGTGCATGTCTGATTGCATGCCATTCATTGTGGGGCCGGTCGGTCAACTTGTCTAGACAGGAATGGGGTATTTAACGGAAAGTTTGCCAAGTTGTCGTTTAGTTAACTTCTTGTACGGGTAAAGTTCCGCTTGTGAGGGCTATTTTGGGCGGAAGTCGTGTTTAGACTTAGTTATCAGGTCTTCTACATGTTCTGTAGATGGTCAAAATCAAGGCTGAGTTGAGTCGAACTTGGTTAGACATAACCGAATCTAACGTGGATCAGTTCGATCAAGTATTGGCCGAATCAAGTCAAGTGTTGGCCCGATTAAGTGATGAAGAGATGAAAGGATGCTGCCACCGTGGCGCGCAAGCAACAGCACCAGGAGATTGCCTCGTACTTGCGTAAGGCAATTCGCGACGGCTCCATGCCTCCTGGTTCGGCTATCCCATCAGAGGCAGAACTGGGCCGGAAGTTTGGCGTAGCCCGTGGCACAATTCGGCAGGCTATCGCCACTTTGCGCTCTGAAGGACTCGTTTCCTCTGGTCAGGGGCGGCGCACTCGCGTGCTGGATACCGTGCCAACTTTCTCTTTTGACGCAGTGATTTCCTTTACTCAGTGGTGCCAGAAGATTGGTGCAGAGCCCGGCCAGAAGACGCAGTGGGTAACCCGTCAGCCTGCAGGATCGGAGTTGGCGGCGCATTTGGAAATCGCCGACACGGATCAGGTTGTCTCTGTTTTTAGGCTGCGGCTTATGGATGGGGATCCCGCTATGGTCGAGAGGCTGAATTACCCTCTGGACGTCGGCAAGCACATTCTGACCTTCGACACGGACTCCGGTTCCATTTACAGGCACCTGCTGGATAGCGGCGTTGATATTGCATATGCGACGCGCACGATTGATGCGGTGCCGGCGAATGAGGAGGATGCGGCACTGCTAAAGGTACAGGTAGGAGCACCTTTGCTGCGTGTTCGACGTCGTGCGTTCACGCTGGATGGTGTGCCGGTTGAGGCCTCCGATGACCGTTACCTGGCCAGCAAGGCGAACTTCTCGGTGACGACAGCGCGGGGGAATGCGTCGCCGATTTCGCTGCAGGCTGGGGATGGGGTGCGGTAGGTAACCCCCGACCCCTTTAGGAGCCATCTTCCCAAACCGAGGGAATTCCTAGGGCGGAAGGCGTGACCAAAGGGTTTGTTAGAAAATCCTCCGCGATTAGGCGTTTGACCTTTTCTGGCCATGAGGTCCCGGGGGAGGTTCTTCGGACGATGTGTGCCATCAATAAAAGCGCACCGAAAAGCTTCTCGCTTTGGCCTTCTGGTAGTAAGGCGAAATTCTCTTGAGTTCTAAGAGCGGCTGTGGGAACAGGAATAAATGAGTTATTCCACAGTCGACCATGATGTGCGCACGTATTCCGGACAATCGTCAATTGTTCGAGCCAAGCCGCTAATGGTGATTTCTTTTTGATTTTCTGCTGCTGGTTTTTGCTGAGATTGCTCAGCTCGATAAAAATTCCAAGATCCTCAGAGATTCTCCGTTGCTTGGCCGTACTTAGGCCCTGGAAAATCTTGGAGATATCAGAAAAATCGAGGACTTCCGCAAGTACCCAAAATGGGTATTGTCCTCCATATTCGCGCTGGTAGTGCCGTATAGAATCATTAGTTCTAGATGCTCTTTTTATGCGTCGAGTGGCAGTACTTACCCATTCAGAGTGTTTAAATGATGGGCGAAAGTTAAGTTCGTCCGTATAAGCGAGTGGATCAATTTCGCAGATTACTTCGCTAATCCGAGTGCGCATGGCAATTTCAACGCGCTCCATACCATCGTGAACCAGTGTTCGTAGCTTGCGATCGGCTTCGTATAAATTAACTACATCTTCAAATGATGTACCATCGGCGAAAATATCGCTTCTTGTACCGTTATTTAGTGGTAGCCGCGCCGGATACCAATACGCCGACAATCTGTAATAACTAACGTTTTGGAGCCATTGCGTTGCGGTTTCATCAGAAACTGTCATGTTGCGACTGCGCAAGATGCCAATCTGCTCTTTAACTGTTGTTGCTGGCTTGACTGGTCGATTCGGCACCAAAATCCCCGCCCCTAAATAGAGATCCAGCCCACTCCCGAAAACTATCGGGGCGGGCTGAACGATTGATGCTAGTTTATCCGATTGGGAAAGTGAAGTCCATCCAGCTCTTATGACACCTTTTGAAAATGGTGCGAGAGCGGAACGCCCCAAAAGTCTGCAAAACCTACAAAACACCCCCAGTAACGCAGATTCACTCCGCCACTGGGGGACTCTAGCTCAGGTACGCGCGCACGTGCGCCGGTGCGCATTCAGTCATGCACCCGGGCACCCGCGCAACCGCGCACAAGTTACTTAGAAGTTCTCCACCAGAGCCTTGTTGAAGACCTCAAGGTCGGCCGGGGTACGAGAGGAGATCAGGTTGCCGTCAACGACAACTTCCTCGTCAACCCAGTTAGCACCGGCATTGATCAGGTCGGTCTTGATGCTGATGAAGGAAGTCATCTTACGGCCCTTGAGCACGTCCGCATCGGTGAGAATCCAGCCGCCGTGGCAGATGACACCAATCGGCTTATCAGCTGCGTTGATTCCCTTTACCAATTCAACGGCATCCTCGTCGATGCGAATCTGGTCGGCGTTTACGGTGCCACCGGGCAGAATCAGAGCATCGTAATCATCGGCAGAAACCTTGCTGGTGAGCTTATCGACGTCGACCGTCGTGCCGTTCTTGCCCTCAATAGTGCCTTCCTTAGTGGAAATAATGTGCACCGTGGCACCGGCATTCTTTACGGCCTCTACCGGGCTGGTCAGCTCGGAGTCCTCAAAACCGTTAGTGGCCAATACTGCAATGGTCTTATTCGCTAAATCAGTCATATCCCCGAGGGTAACGACACTTCTGCGGTTATGCATTCCTCTGCTGACACCTGCATGGACACCTGCAGAGACGTGGTTATGCCTCTCCTCACACCTGTCCGGGCACCACAACAGGCCAAAAAGTTACTCAAATGTAAAACTAAATCCGCCATTGTGAAAAACTGCTTGCGTGTAAACCCGCGCACAAGTTATTCTGAAGTCCCGTGGTTACGAAATACATCATCGTTACGGGAGGCGTGGCTTCCTCCCTCGGCAAAGGCTTAACCGCGGCTTCGCTCGGCCGCCTTCTCACCTCGCGTGGTCTCAAAGTGACCATGCAAAAGCTCGATCCGTATCTCAACGTCGATCCGGGCACCATGAACCCCTTCCAGCACGGCGAGGTCTTCGTCACCGAAGACGGCGCAGAAACTGACCTCGACCTGGGGCATTATGAGCGCTTTCTAGATCGCAACCTCTCCGCCGGCGGCAATGTCACCACCGGCAAGGTCTACTCATCGGTCATCGCCAAGGAGCGCCGCGGCGAATTCCTCGGCCAAACCGTGCAGGTCATCCCGCACATCACCGACGAAATCAAGTCCCGCATCGTCGCCATGGGCACCCCGGACGCAAACGGCGAAAAACCCGACGTAGTCATCACTGAAATCGGCGGCACCGTGGGCGATATCGAATCGCAGCCATTCCTGGAAGCCGCGCGCCAAGTGCGTCACGACGTCGGCCGCGAGAACGTCTTCTACCTGCACGTATCGCTGGTTCCGTATCTCGGCCCGTCCAAGGAACTGAAAACCAAGCCCACGCAGCACTCGGTGGCTGAGCTTCGCTCGATTGGTCTGGTTCCCGATTCCGTCGTTTTGCGATGCGACCGCGACGTGCCCGATGCCCTCAAAAACAAGATTGCGCTGATGTGCGACATCGACCGCGAGGGTGTCGTGTCCTGCCCGGATGCGCCGAGTATCTACGACATCCCGAAGGTCCTCTACGACGAGCACCTGGATACCTTTATCATTCGCCGCCTGAACCTGCCGTTCCGCGACATGGACTGGAGCGTGTGGGGTGACCTGCTAGAACGCGTGCATAACCCGGAAGGTGAGGTGACGGTTGCGCTGGTCGGCAAGTACATTGACCTGCCGGATGCGTACCTCTCCGTCGCGGAGGCCGTGCGTGCCGCCGGATTCGCGCACCGCGTGAAAACCACCATCCGCTGGGTCGGCTCTGACGATTGCGAGACCCCAGAGGGCCTGAAGAAGAACATGGCCGGTGTCGATGCCATCGTCATCCCGGGTGGCTTCGGCGGGCGCGGCATTGAAGGCAAGATCGCAACCATCCGATACGCCAAGGAAACCGGCACGCCGTTGCTGGGAATTTGCCTGGGTATGCAGTGCATTGTCATCGAGGCCGCGCGCACCGCGGGCATCGAAAACGCGTCCTCCACCGAGTTCGACGAAAACGCCGCAGAGCCCGTCATCGCCACGATGGAAGAGCAGCTCCAGGCGGTCTCCGGCGAGGCTGACCTGGGCGGCTCCATGCGCCTTGGCTCGTACCCGGCGAAGCTGCTGGAAGAATCCGTCGTCGCGGGCCTCTACGGCACCACCGATGTCACCGAGCGCCATCGCCACCGTTACGAGGTCAACAACACCTACCGCGACAAGCTCGAAGAAGCAGGTCTGGTTATCTCCGGCACCTCGCCCGACGGCAAGCTCGTCGAATTCGTCGAGTACCCGCAGGACATCCACCCATACCTCGTGGCCACGCAGGCGCACCCAGAGCTGAAGTCGCGTCCCACCAACGCACATCCGCTTTTCGACGGTCTCATCGCCGCAGCCCTCAAGCGCAAGTAGGTGGCATCCGACAAACTCAATCCGGCCTAACAACTAAGGTGTAGCCCATGGCACACGAATTTGACGTAGTTGATTCCGAGATCGTTCTCGAAGCACCTATTATCGCGGTTCGCCGCGATCAGGTGCGCATGCCGGGCGGCAATATCTCTGCCCGCGAGATCGTAGAGCATTTCGGTGCGGTCGCAATCGTTGCCGCCGATGAGAACAACCGCCTCTACCTGCTCAATCAGTGGCGGCAGGCCGCGGGGCGCCGCCTGGTTGAGCTACCTGCGGGCATCCTGGATATTGCCGATGAAGATCCGCTGACAGCCGCCAAGCGCGAGCTAGTGGAGGAAGCCGGGCTGAAGGCCGACAAGTGGCAGCTCTTGACCGATATGTATTCCTCGCCGGGTTTTGCTGAGGAAGCAGTTCGTATTTACTTGGCTACTGGTCTCGAAGCCGTCGATAAGCCGGAAGCCAGCGATGAGGAAGCGGACATGACTGCGTCGTGGGTTGCGGTGGAGGACGCGGTGGCGATGGCGATGCGCGGCGAGATTTCCAATGGCATCGGGCTGGCTGGCGTGCTGCTGGCGGCGCAGGTGCTGGTTCACGGAGCCACGCCGCGCGAGGTTACGGAGCCGTTTGAGATTCGTCCGACACGGCTGGCGAAGCGGCGCGCAGAACAGCTGGGCGCTGGTGCGGACCTGAAACAAGTCCCATGAGTTCCGTTGATGCGCTTGTCAGCGACTTTCTGACTCACCTCGCGGTGGAAAAGGGGCTGTCACAAAATACGTTGGCCAGCTATCGCCGCGACTTGGACAAGTACCGCGAGTATCTGCGCGGCATTGGGCGGGCTGATTTGGCGCACGTCACCGAGCAAGATGTCTCGGGATTCCTGGCATATCTTGCGCGCGGAGACAAGACCGCGGGCAGGCCCGCGCTGGCGCCGACATCGGTGACGCGGGCGCTGTCGGCCGTGCGGTCTTTTCACAAGTTTGCGGTAGGCGAGCGGGTGCTGGAGGTGGATGTCGCTAAGCGAGTGGCCCCGCCGAAGCAGCCCTCGCGGTATCCGAAAGCGCTGAGTATCCCGGAAGTCACAAAGCTCATTGAGTCTATTCCAGACGATGAGACCGCAACGGTGACTGACCTGCGCAATCGTGCCTTGGTGGAGTTTCTGTATTCCACGGGCGCGCGTGTCTCGGAGGTCACCGGGCTGGATATTGATGATGTCGACCGTGGGCACAATCTAGTACTCCTGCGTGGTAAGGGTGGCAAGGAGCGCATTGTGCCGGTGGGGTCGCCGGCAATGGCGGCATTGGATGCGTGGCTCACCCGCGGACGGCCGACATGGGTGCGGTCGAATTCCGGCCCAGCTCTGTTTATCAACTCGCTGGGGCGCAGGTTGTCGCGGCAGTCCGCAGGAAATACCCTGGCCGAACTCGGTGAGCGCGCAGGCATAAAAAAGAAGATTTCCCCGCACACGCTGCGGCACAGTTTTGGCACGCATTTGATTGAAGGTGGCGCTGATGTGCGAGTGGTTCAAGAGCTCTTAGGACACGCCTCAGTGACCACAACGCAGATCTACACCATGATTACTGCGGAGAATATGCGACGTGTCTGGGCGGGGGCTCACCCGCGGGCGGACTAGGCGCGGTAATATGTTGCGCAGTAAAGTATATGGAAATTATTCAAGGAAGAGGGATTGACTGTGGCTGAAGAAGGGTTGTTTGAGGCCGATCGAGTTGAACTCGGTCTCACCGGTCGTCCGGTGCGTGAGCTGCCGGACCCCGCACCCCTGTCCAGTCATGGCCCGGCCACCATTCTGGCGATGTGTAACCAGAAGGGCGGCGTGGGCAAGACCACCTCGACTATTAACCTCGGTGCGGCCCTGGCGGAGTTCGGCCGTAAAGTCCTGCTCGTTGACTTAGACCCGCAAGGTGCACTATCTGCGGGGCTCGGTATTCCACATGAGGAGCTCGACCTCACCGTCTACAACCTCATCGTCGACGACACCACCGATGTCCGCGATGCCATTCACCGCACCTCGGTCAACGGCCTGGAATTGGTGCCAGCCAACATTGATTTGTCGGCCGCTGAGATTCAGTTGGTAAATGAGGTCGGCCGCGAGCAGGCCCTCGGTCGCGCGCTGCGTCCGGTGATGAATGACTACGACTTCATCATCATTGACTGCCAGCCGTCGCTGGGTCTGCTGACCGTCAACGCCCTGACCATCGCAGAAGGCGTCATTATCCCGATGGTGGCGGAGTACTTCTCGCTGCGCGGTCTGGCGCTGCTGACCGACACGGTGACGAAGGTCCGTGACCGCCTGAACTTCAATCTGGAAGTCACGGGCATTTTGGTGACCATGTTTGATCGCCGCACCCGCCACGCCAAGGAAGTCATGGAGCGCCTCATTGAGGTCTTTGGTGACAAGGTCTTTGACACGGTCATCACGCGCACGGTTCGCTTCCCGGAGACCTCCGTCGCCGGTGAGCCGATTACCTCCTGGGCGCCGAACTCGCCAGCTGCGGCGCAGTACCGCAACCTGGCTCGTGAGGTCATTGAGCGCAAGGGGCGCAAATAGTTAAGTGACATCCCCGGAAAGCTACGCAGCGGAGCCGTCGTCAAGCGAGGGCGTGCAGGAGGAAATCACCGGCTTCCGCGTCGCGCTGGCGAACTTCAACGGCCCCTTTGACCTGCTGCTTCAGCTAATCAGCAGCAAGAAAATGGACGTCACGGAGGTCGCGCTGGCGGCGGTGACGGACGAGTTCATCGCGTACACGCGCAGCCTCGATGCCGTCAGTGACCTCGACGAAATCACCGAGTTCCTCGTCGTCGCAGCGACGCTGCTGGACCTAAAAACCGCGCGTCTTCTGCCGCGTGGCGACGTTGACAGCGAAGAGGACCTGGAACTGCTAGAGGCACGCGACCTGCTGTTTGCCCGTCTGCTGCAGTACCAGGCCTACGGCAAAGTGGCCGACCAATTCGAGGAGTGGCAAAAGACTGCGCCGCGCCGGTACCCGCGGGCGGTAGGGCCTGATAAGCAGTTTGAGGATCTGCTCCCGCCGGTGCGGCTGGGCATGAATGTCAATCAGTTTGCGGAGTTTGCCGCGGCCGTGATGCGTCCGAAGCCACCCGAGCAGGTCGGTGTCGGCCATATTCACGGTGTGCCGGTATCCGTGCCGGAGCAGGCGGGCAAGATTCTGGATGCCCTGCGACTTGCCGGTGAGGCTACCTGGCTGACATTCACGCAGCTGACCAGCGAATGTCGCGTGTCCATGGAGGTTGTCGGGCGGTTCCTGGCGCTTCTGGAGCTCTACCGTGCCAAGGCTATCGATGCCGAGCAGGAAGAGGCGCTCGAGGAAATCCACGTCTCCTGGACTGGGCTGGATGTGGATCCGGCTGTGGTGGCGGCTGCGAACTGGGAGTAGCGCGGCCAATTAGCGCCCTGCGCGCGCGGTTGCGTAATCTGACGCGCATGAGCGAAACCAGCCCTGACTCGCAGATTGAGCAGAATTCTCAGCCCACGTTGCCTCCAATTGACCCGCTGCGGGCGGGCGTGGAGTCGATTCTGTTGGTCGTCGATACGCCGGTGGCGGCGGAGGATATGGCGCGGGCGCTGGATGTTTCCGCAAGCGATGTCCGCGATGTACTGCGCGAGATTGAGTATGAGTTCCGCGCTCGGCGCAGTGGCATTGAGCTTCGCGAGACCGATGAGGGTTGGCGGTTTTACACCTCACCGGCACATGCCAGCGCGGTGGAGCGATTCCTGCTGGATGGCTCGCAGTCCAAGCTCTCGCGCGCGGCTATGGAGACGCTGGCGGTGGTGGCGTATCGACAGCCCGCCACTCGCGCGCAGGTCTCCGGTGTGCGTGGCGTCAATGTCGATGGCGTGATGCGCACGCTGGTCGCCCGCGGTCTTATCGCAGAGTCCGGTGAAGATCCGGCAACCGGCGCGCATTTGTACGTGACGACGGCACTGTTCCTGGAGCTTTTGGGGATTGATTCGCTGGATCAGTTGCCGGACCTCGCTCCGCTACTGCCAGAGGTTGATCTGATTGATGAGCCGCTGGCATAGGTGTCGGTGGGTTGGTGGGTGTCGGTGGGTTGGCGGCTCCAGCGATAAAGCGGCCACGAGTCCACTTCACGCCACCAGCGTCACCTTGTGCCAGCTGCGGAGGTGGCATGAGGTGCCAATGGTGTCGTGAAGTGCGGGGGCGGCGGGCAGGGATTAGGAAACTTTGCGGTTAATCCACGGCAGGAATAGCGCCGCAACCAGGGAAAGTCCCAGGGCCAGGCCGCCGACGGTGAGGAAGTAAGACTGTTCGGAGGAGGCGTTGGTCGGGTCGTAGCTGGTGGACATGACACCGGCTAGGGCGGTGCCGATGGCCATAGTCATGAAGAACAGTGCCGAAAAACGCGTGGCGTACTTCGCCGGGGCAAGGGCCGTGGCCGTGGACATTCCCACAGGTCCGACATGCAATTCGCCGAAGGTGATCACCCCGTAGGCCAGCACTAATGCGCCGATCGGCACGGAACCGGCAGCAGTGGAGGTGTGCAGCAATAGAGTCCAGGCGCCCAGGCCGGCTAACGCGGTACCGGCCACAATCTGCGTCGGGGCCTGCGGCATGCGGGCCGCGAGCTTGGTGCGCAGCAGTGCCAGCGGCACGGAGAGAAGCAGAATAAATATCGGGTTCAGCGACTGTGCCCAGGCTGCCGGCACGGTGAAGTCGCCAATCTCACGGTTGACCCGCACATCCGCATAGACAGCCAGCGCGCCGAAGGTTTGATTCAAAATGGCCCAGAACGCGACAGAGACAATGAACAGCGGAATAAAGGCCAGGACGCGGCCGTGTTCGGCGCGGGTGAGTGACTTGTCACGCAGCATGGTGGCGAAAAGTCCGGCAGTGGTAGCGATAGTGAGCACCAACATGATGGTGGCCAGGCTGGAAAGCTCCACCACGCCGGAGGCAACGGCCACGACAATAGTGGCCACGACCAGCAGAATTCCGGCAACGAGGACACCGATGGTTCGTCGTGAAGCAGGCACTGTGGGATGCTCGGCGAGCAGGCGAGTGGCGGTGTCCCAGCCGTCGTGAAGCCCTCGCCGGTGCAGGTAGTAGTGTGTCAACCCCGCGATCATGAGGATGGCGGCGGCGCCGAAGCCGATGTGGTAGCCGAGGCGGTCGGCAAGCCAGCCGGTCAGCAGCGGGCCTGCGAGTGCGCCGATGTTGATGCCGAAGTAGAACAGCTGGAAGTCGGAATCGCGGCGACGGTCCTCGGGCGTGCGGACGTGCCCGAGCAGCGTCAGCGCGGAGGTTTTCAGCGAGCCGGAACCGAGCGCGACGAGTACCAGACCGATGGCCACGCCCGGCGCGCCGGCGATAAGCGCCAGGCACAAGTGGCCGATGACCAGCAGCCATGCGCCGGCGAGGAGTGTTTTCTCGGCACCGAGGAGACGGTCGCCAATCCAGCCGCCGGCGATGGTGGAGAGGTAGACCAAGCTGCCGTAGGCGCCCATGAGCGCGGTGGCGGTGGAGGTGGACAGCCCGAGTCCGCCGTGTACCGCGGTGTCGTAGAGGTAGTAGGCCATGATGGCCTGCATGCCGTAGTAGCTAAATCGCTCCCACGTTTCCACGCCGACGAGCGCGGGGATGGCGACTCGCGGATTCTGGGGTCTGGCGGCTGGGTGTTCCTGCGCTTCGCTAGAACGCTGTTCAAGTTTCTGCATAAAGTTAACCTAGGTCTTCGGTTGCGCAAACGTAAAGCGTGAGGGCGTAAAACCGTCACAACTACCCCTGAACAGTGTTTAAGCATGGGGTTAAGCAGGTATTATGCTTAATCATCATGACAACCTCGGAAAATACTCACACCTTGCCGGACGCTATCCAAGCGCTCACCCAATTCGACGCCGACCACATCTGGCACCCCTACGGGCCTATCCCATCGCCAGTTACGCCGCAGCTGGTCGAATCCGCCGAGGGCGTCAACCTGCATCTCGCTGACGGCCGCACGCTCATCGACGGCATGAGCAGCTGGTGGGCCGCCTGCCACGGCCACTCACACCCAAAACTCGTCGAAGCCGCACAAAAACAAGCCGCTACCATGTCGCACGTCATGTTCGGCGGACTGACACATCGCCCAGCCATCGAACTGGCCGAAAAGCTCCTAGGCCTCGCCGGCCCCCGCTTCGACGCCATCTTCTACTCGGACTCGGGGTCGGTTTCCGTGGAAGTCGCCATCAAAATGGCTCTGCAATATCAGCAGGCCATCGGGCACCCAGAACGCACTCGCATGGCCACCTGGCGCGGCGGATACCACGGCGACACCCGCGCGCCGATGAGCGTCTGCGACCCCGAAGGCGGCATGCACGCCATGTGGAAAGGCCAGTGGACCCCGCAGGTCTTCGCCGACAAACCACCCGCCCGCGGCGCAACGCCAGGGCAACGCGCACGCTATCTCGAACACTTCGAATCGCTTATCGACGACTCCGTCGCCGGCATCATCGTCGAGCCGGTAGTCCAAGGAGCCGGAGGCATGCGCTTCCACGACCATGAATTGCTGGTTGGTCTCCGCGAGCTGTGTGACCGCCATGGAATCCTGCTGGTGGCAGACGAGATTGCCACTGGCTTTGGGCGCGCCGGTGACCTCTTTACCACGCAGGCGGCCGGTATCGTGCCCGACATTATGTGTGTGGGCAAGGCACTGACCGGCGGCTTTATGAGCTTCGCCGCCACGCTCACCACCGGCGAGGTAGCACGGGCAATCTCCTCCGGTGCAGGCGGCGGCATCATGCATGGCCCGACCTTTATGGGCAATCCGTTGGCGTGTGCCGTGGCCTGCGCACAGCTGGAATTGATTGAGGAAGGTAAGTGGCGCGACGATGTGCCACGCATCGAGGCGCGACTGAATAAGCAGTTGGCGCCACTGGCCGACAGCGAGGCGGTGGCCGATGTGCGCGTCCTCGGTGCCATTGGTGTGGTGGAGATGAAACGTCCAGTCGATATGGGGCTGGCTACCGACGCGGCTGTTGAGGCCGGGGTGTGGTTGCGGCCATTCGGCAAGCTGGTCTACACCATGCCGCCATACATCAGCACCAATGACGAGGTAGACCGCATCTGTGCGGCCATCGCCGCCATCGTTGCCGCCGAAGAAAAGCGCAGCTAGCCACGTCGAGACCACAACATAAATACCGACAACACGATAAGGAGCATTTTTCAACAATGAGCATCGTCCTGGTCACCGGAACGGGCACCGATATTGGCAAGACCATCAGCACGGCAGCCCTGGCGGTCGCACTTGAAAAGCAGGGTAAAGAGGTGCACGTCGTCAAGCCGATTCAGACCGGTTTTCCGGGGCCTGAGGGCGGCGACCTAGACACTGTCGCAGAGCTGACAGGCATTGAGAATCTGCATGGTTTTGAACGCTACCCCGAGCCGATGGCGCCGGTGGCGGCGGCGCAGCGTGCGGGCATGCGCCTGCCGAGTGTGGTGGAGATCGCCGAGAAGATTCAGCGGATTGATGGTCCTGGGCGCGTCGTACTGGTCGAAGGTGCCGGTGGCCTGCTGGTGCGACTCGGCGAGGACTGGGCCATGCCGGAGCTTGCAGCCGTGCTGCCGGGACACCAGATGGTGGTTGTCACCAGGCTGGACCTGGGGTGTCTCAATGAAGCGGAGTTGACCGTGGAGGTCGCCCGCAATCGTGGCGTAAATGTCACCGCGCTAGTGGGCGGCTCCTTGCCTAAGAACCCAGACCCGATTGTTCAGACCAACTTGGAGGAACTGCCGCGGATTACGGAAGTGCCGCTGCTGGGGTCGGTGGAGGCTGGCGCGGGCAAGCTCGGCCAGGAGGAATTCGTGGCGCGTGCCGCAGGATGGCTGCCGGGTGTGGGCGACTGGGCTGTGGCGCTGTAAGCGTCGTTAAGCTGGCGTTTTGTGGAAAATATGGTAAGGTGACCCGAAGACAAGGCGCGAGGCTTTCTCTTACAATCCCTGCTTCCATAGGCCACCTGGGCCCACGGGGGAGATGAAGGCGTCTCGTGACGCTTGGCTTAGAACAATTCTCCAACGCTTGAAATAAGGATGTAGGTCAAAGTGGCTAAACCCGCTCGCCGTGACGGCACACCGGCACACAAGAACCGTAAGAATCACAACCACTCCACAAACGCGCAGCGCAATCGCAACCGTCGTTCCGGCGGGGCGAATGTGGAGGTCTCCAATGTCCACGCCAAGGACATCTATGTCTCCAACGCACGCCCGGCGCGTCACCAGCATGTAGAAAACAAGCGCCGTAGCTCCGGTAAGCGCGGCCATAGCGAGGCCGGCGAGGGCATTCGCCTGCAGAAGGTGCTCGCACAGGCTGGTGTGGCATCGCGTCGCATGGCGGAAAAGCTGATTGATGAAGGCCGCGTTGAGGTCGACGGCAAGGTCATCACTCGCCAGGGCGTTCGCGTGGACCCGAACAACGCGGTCATCCGCGTCGATGGCTCCCGCGTGATTGTCAACGAGGAAATGCAGTACTTCGTGCTGAACAAGCCGCGTGGCGTGCAGTCGACCATGCACGATGACATGGGCCGCCCCTGCGTCGGCGACATCATCGGCGAGAAGATCACCGCTGGTCAGCGTCTCTTCCACGTCGGCCGCCTGGATGCGGCAACCGAGGGCCTGCTGCTGCTCACCAACGACGGCGAGCTGGCCAACCGCCTGATGCACCCAAGCTACGAGGTCACCAAGACCTACATGGCCACCGTTGTCGGCGAGGTCGACGGCAAGGTCATGCGCGAGTTGGAAAAGGGCATCGAGCTTGACGACGGCATTGCCAAGGCCGACATGGCCCAGATCATCGACATCTGGCAGGGCCGCTCTATCGTCCGCATCGAGCTGCACGAGGGCCGCAAGCACATCGTGCGTCGCATGCTCAAGGCCGCCGGCTACCCAGTCGAGCGCCTGGTGCGCACGAAGATTCACACCGTTCAGCTGGGAGAGCAGACCCCAGGCGCACTGCGCGCCCTGAACCGCTCTGAGCTGACCTCGCTCTACAACGCAGTGGGGCTCTAAATGGCACTAGTGAAGAAAAACGAACCAAGCAAGGAAGCTGAAGGAGCCCACATGAGCGAAGCGCAAAATAACGACCAGCTGTTGGTTGCCATCGATGGCCCCTCCGGCACTGGTAAGTCCACTGTCTCCCGCATGGTCGCCACCGAGCTGGGTGCAAAGTACCTGGACACCGGCGCGATGTATCGCGTGGCCACCCTGTGGGTACTGCGCCAGGGCATCGACCCGGCAGACGCAGAGGCCGTCGCCAAGGCCACGGCAGCACTGCCGCTGGAGGTCTCCGACGACCCGAATTCCACCGCAGTCCTGCTGGACGGCGAGGACGTCTCCGGTGAGATCCGCGGTGCTGAGGTCACCCGCAATGTCTCTGCGGTCTCCGCAATTCCGGCCGTGCGCACCAATCTGGTCGCACTGCAGCGCGACCTGGCTACCTCAGCTGGCCGCTGCGTCGTCGAAGGCCGCGACATCGGCACCGTCGTGCTGCCGGACGTTCCAGCCAAGATCTTCATGACCGCCTCTGCCGAGGTTCGCGCGCGGCGCCGCTACGACCAGGACATCGCCGCTGGCCGTGATGCCGACTTCGACACCGTGCTTGCCGACGTCATCCGCCGCGACGAACTCGACAGCAACCGTGCCACCTCTCCGCTGAAGCCAGCCGACGATGCCATCATTTTGGACACCTCGGAGATGGATATCGACGAAGTCGTCGACCACGTTCTCGATGTGGTCGAGGCAGGCTACCCAGGCTCCACCATGGACTGGGACGATGTCGACAACGAGGAATTCGACGCAGCCTCAGACGCTGCCACCGTCGACGCAGGCGAGCAGTCCCGCGATGTCGAAGCCGAAAACGCGCCGGGCACCGCTGGCTCCTACGCTCATGCCGACGAGATGATCGACCGCACGATTGCCGACCACGAAACGGTCATCGAAGAGGCCATTGCGCGTGCCGAGACCGGCCACATCGACGAGGATGCAGACTGGGACGAGCTGGAAAACGCCTTCGCGGCACTCGGTGTCAGCGACGAGGAGGAAGAAGCTCTTCCGACCGTGGCCATTGTGGGACGACCGAATGTTGGTAAATCCACCATGGTCAACCGTTTCATTGGCCGTCGTGAAGCGGTTGTCGAAGACTTCCCCGGTGTCACCCGCGACCGCATTTCCTACCTCGGTGAATGGGGCGGACGGCGCTTCTGGGTGCAGGACACCGGCGGCTGGGATCCGGACGCCAAGGGAATGCACGCGGCGATTGCTCGTCAGGCGGAGACCGCCATGGAGACCGCCGACGTGATTGTCATGGTCGTGGACACCAACGTCGGCATCACCGCCACGGAAGAGGTCATGGCACGCCGTCTGCAGCGCGCTGAACAGCCAGTCATTCTCGCCGCTAACAAGTTTGAATCGGATTCGCAGCTTGGCGACGTCGCGGAGTTCTGGGCCCTCGGGCTCGGTGAGCCGCACCCAACCTCGGCCCTCCACGGTCGCGGCAATGCCGACGTGCTCGATGAGGTCGTGGCAGCCTTCCCAGAGGTGCCGCGAGCCAAGTCGCTGCCGGCAGGGCCGCGTCGTGTGGCGCTGGTGGGCAAGCCGAACGTGGGCAAGTCCTCGCTGCTGAATAAGCTGTCTGGCGAAACCCGCGCAGTGGTCTCCGACGTGGCTGGTACCACGGTGGATCCGGTGGACTCGCTGGTGCAGATGGACCAGGCGATGTGGCGCTTTGTGGATACTGCGGGTATTCGCAAGAAGACCAAGACCGCTAAGGGCCACGAGTTCTACGCCTCGCTTCGCACGCGTGCGACCATCGACAACGCTGAGGTTGTCATCTTCCTGGTCGATGCCTCCGAGCAGATCAGTGAGCAGGATCAGCGCGTGCTGCGCATGATTCTGGACTCCGGTCGCGCACTGGTTGTCGCCTACAACAAGTGGGACCTGATGGACGAAGACCGCCGTGACATGCTCGAGCGCGAAATTGAAGAGCAGCTCTCGCACGTGCCGTGGGCTCGTCGAGTGAATATCTCGGCCAAGACTGGTCGCGCCGTGCAGAAGCTGGAGCCAGCGATGCTGGAGGCTGTGCACTCGTGGGATCAGCGCATCTCCACTGGTCGCCTGAACACCTGGCTGCGCGCAATCCTGCAGCAGAACCCACCGCCGCTGCGCGGTGGTCGCCAGCCACGCGTGCTGTTTGCCACCCAGGCATCCACGCGCCCGCCGGTGATTGTCCTGTTCACCACCGGTTTCCTGGAGCACGGTTACCGTCGCTTCTTGGAGCGCAAGCTGCGTGAAGAATTCGGTTTCGAAGGCTCGCCAGTGCGCATCGCGGTGCGTGTTCGTGAGAAGCGTAAGCGCCACTAGCACACTGCTTTTTGCAGTGCTTTAGCAGCCCAAAATGTGATTTCGGCAATTGCATTTTGGGCTTTTTGCTGGCATTTTTGAATTTCAACGAGAATATCCGCCAAAGGATATTGCCTACCACTGATAAGGAGATCTGACCATGGTCAGCCGCGGCAATAACCGTGACAGGGCTAATAACGATCGCAGCGACAATAGCTACGGGCGCGACCCCTTTGGCCCTTCTGGCGATGACTCCGCCACGCGCTACATCCCGCGAGACCAGGGCGGTAATCAAGGCGATTACCAGGGTGGTTACCGAGACGGCAATCAGGGCTACAACCCGGATGCCGACTTTGCAGGCGATGAACCGACGCAGTACTTCGGCGATTCCACCGCAGAGACTCGCTTTGAATCGGCTGGCCCGCAGAATGGTTCGGGCGGACAGCGGGGCAATGGTGGCAACGCGAACGGCGGTGGCCAGTACTGGGCGCCGCTCAGCGATGAAGAGCGCGGCTACAACCAGGCCAACCAGGCCCAGGCGTGGGGGCAGGCCAACCAGACTCAGCAGTATGGCGCTGCTGGCAATGGCAATTACGGAAACAGCGGCAATCCTGGAGGTCCCGTGGGCTCGGGCAATGGCAACAACAATGGCGGCTCGAAGAGTGGTCGAGGCAAGTCCGTAGCGATTGTCGCCATCGCTGCCGTCGTCGCAATCGTGGCTCTGGTGCTCAGCTTCACATCGGGTGGCTCGGATTCGGATAAGGAATCGACGCAGGCGACGTCGTCAAGCACGTCGTCGACCCCGAGCCCAACGTCGACGACCTCGGAGGAGCCAACGCCGACGGAGACGGAGGAGACATCGTCGCCTATTGAGGACACGCGCCAGCGTCTGGAGGATGAGCTGAACAACCTCCGCGAGGCGCCGCCGGCGATCCCGGGGCCGGGCGAGCGTGGCTCGGGCTGGGGCACGATTCCGCAGGGTGTTGTGGGCAAGAGTCCGGCCACCGTCGAGGTGGAGTTGCGTACCAACGGCTACCAGAACGTCGCAGTTGTCGACGCGCAGGGCAACCCGACTAACTCCGTTGCGGCGATTATGGGCAAGGTTGCCTCGATTGATCCGCCGGAGGGTCAGATGGCTGAAACCGACACGCCGGTCACCATTTACCTGCAGTAATACCGTGTGGTTGGGGTTAGCGGAGGCGATTTTCGCCTTCAAACACCAATGATGTAACCTATAGTTCGTTGCACTTTTGGTGCAGCCGGGCTGTAGCGCAGTTTGGTAGCGCACCTCACTGGGGGTGAGGGGGTCGTCGGTTCAAATCCGGTCAGCCCGACCACATACCGCCGTCGTCTTCCGGGGTTTTCCCGGGGCGGCGGTTTTTATTTTTGCCCCAGGTTAGTGACTAGGTTTATAGCAATTTAGAGTGAATTTTTCACGCAGAAACTGCCATAAGCCTAGTCACTTTCTCGGGCAGAAGGCGAGTATCCAATCCATTCGAGCTTGGAGTCCGTAGCAATAGATGACGCTTGACGACGGGAACACGTTCTCGCGTCGGCGGTTCATGATGTCTACAGAGAAAAGGACCAGGCACGATGGAGAAAAACGAAGCTTTCAACCACGATGAGCAGCAGGTGCAGGCAGCAGCAAAGAAAAAGCGCCGCGGCATCCTGATTGGTGCCGGTGTTGCGGCCGTGGCAGTTGTGGCGGTGGCGGTTGCCGGTGCGGTGTTCAAGCCGTGGCTGCTGTTTGTTGATCGGGAAGTCAATGAGGACATCCCGCAGGTGGTGGCGATGCGCGCCATGGAGAAGACCGCTGAAGGAAAAGAAGGAAAAGAAGGAAATGAGGTCACCTTGGTCAAGCAGGGGGAGTTCATCTCCCATGAACACTCAACCAAGGGCACGGCATCGCTGGTCAAGGATGAGAAGACCGGTAACTACCAGGTGGTCTTGACTGGGCTGGAGACCTCCAATGGCCCGGATGTGCATGTATGGCTGAGCAAGGCCCCCGTCGTGGAAGGCAAGGACGGTTGGTTTGTTGCCGGCAAGCACGAGCACCTGGACCTCGGGGCAATCAAGGGCAACCGCGGCAACCAGGTCTACGAAGTGCTCACAGGAGCTATGCCAGAGTCCGCACCAGAGCCCGCACCAGAGCAGTGGACATCGGTGGTGCTGTGGTGCGATGACTTCAATGTGTCCTTCGGCGCAGCAGAGCTGAAACAGCAGAGCTGACCTAGCGCACGACAATGCCGTCGGAGTCGGCGTAAAGAGTCTCGCCCGGGACGAAATCGATGCCGCCGAAGGAGACGACGACATCGCGTTCGCCCTCGCCAGTCTTGGTGGACTTGCGCGGATTGGTACCAATCGCCTTGCAGCCGAAGTCCATCTGGCCGATGAGCTTGGAATCGCGGATGGCGCCGTTGACCACCACGCCCGCCCAGCCGTTGTCTTTCCCCAGGCCTGCAATAACGTCGCCGACCAGCGCGGTGTGGACCGAGGCGTCGCCGTCGATGACGAGGACGCCGCCGTCGGAGGGCTCGGAGAGCACCTTCTTCAGCAGGGCGTTGTCCTGGAAGCACTTGACCGTGGAGATTGTGCCGCAGAACTCGATACGCCCGCCGAGGTTGCGCATCTGGGTGTCGCAGGAGCGGACGTCGGGGCCGATTTCGTCGACAAGGTCAGCGGTCGGGATGAATTCGATGGTCATGCTAAAAGTCCTTCCGAAAAAGTCATATCCAGTAAATGGTGCTGCATTTATGTGTGTTCCATTGTTTCAGACCGCGAGTGTGACCAACGGCATATGGTGCAAATACGCTGACCGCGAATCACTTTCCGATGTGTGAGGTTCATTGATTACTCTGGGAAGTCAGAACGCGCCGACAACCACTCGTGCGTAGGAAAGGAAAAAATGGCTGGGTTGAATTGGTTCTGGAAAGCTCTGGGCGGCAAGCAGGGGCGCAACCAGAAGCGCAGCGTGGGGCTGGTGGCAAAGGCAAAAGAGCTGGAGCCGACGCTGCAATCGCTATCCGATACCGACCTAGCCGACTACGCTCGCAACCACGCCGATGATGCCCCAGAGCTGCTCGCCGCACTGCGTGAGGTGTCCTGTCGCGCGCTGGATATGCGCCCCTTCGACGTCCAGCTTCAAGGCGCTCTGGCCATGATGGAAGGTGACGTTATTCAGATGGCCACCGGCGAGGGCAAGACTCTCTCCGGCGCGCTGGCCGCCGCCGGTTTCGCGCTGCGCGGTCACCGCGTACACAGCGTGACTGTGAACTCCTACCTGGCAGGCCGCGACGCGCAGTGGATGCGGCCGTTGTTCAGCTTCCTCGGGCTCACCGTCGCGGCTATTTCGCCGCAGGATGGTTCGGATGAGCGTCGCCAAGCATATGCGGCGAACATCGTCTACGCCGCTGTCAACGAGCTGGGCTTTGACGTATTGCGCGACCGCTGCGCCCCAGCAATAGAAGACCGCGTGCAGTCGCCGGCGGACGTCGTCATTATCGACGAGGCCGATTCCGTGCTGGTCGACGAAGCGCTGGTCCCGCTCGTGCTCGCCGGCAGTGAGCCGGGCACCGCGCCGACCGGGCAGATCACGGACGTGGTGCGCCGCCTGCAGCTGGGTGATGACTACACCGTCGACGAAGGCCGACGCAACGTCTTTCTCACCGACCGCGGCGCCGCCCGCGTAGAACGCTATCTCGGCATCGGCTCGCTTTACGACGAAGAACATGTCGGCTCCACCCTGGTACAGGTCAACGTTGCGTTGCACGCCCATGAGCTGCTGCAGCGAGATGTTGACTACATTGTGCGCGATGGCAAGGTAGCCCTGATTGATGCCTCCCGTGGCCGCGTGGCGGAGTTGCAGCGCTGGCCGGACGGCTTGCAAGCAGCCGTAGAGGCCAAGGAGGGCCTGCAGGTCTCCGAGGGGGGCCGAATCCTGGACTCCATGACCATTCAGCAGCTGATCGGCCGCTACAACATCACCGCCGGCATGACGGGCACCGCAACGTCGGCAGGCGACCAGTTCCGCGAATTCTACGGCCTGCACGTCTCCGTCATCGAGCCAAATGTGCCGTGCATCCGCGTCGACGAACCCGACCGCATCTACGCCACCACCGATGACGCGTTTAGCGCGCTTGTCGACGAAGTCGTGGAGATCAATAGCACTGGTCGGCCGATACTTGTTGGCACCCGTGATGTGGCGGAGTCGGAACGGTTGGCCGATGCGTTGGTACTCCGCGGCATCGAGTCGGCGGTCCTCAACGCGAAAAACGATGAGCTGGAAGCAGAAGTCATCGCAGAGGCCGGTGCAATCGGGCGCGTGACGGTATCCACACAGATGGCTGGCCGTGGTACCGATATTCGCCTCGGCGGTGCGGATGAACACGACCGCGACGCTGTGGTGGAGCGCGGCGGACTGTGCGTCATTGGCCTGGGTAAGCACCGCACGGATCGCCTGGACAATCAGCTGCGCGGTCGCGCCGGGCGACAGGGTGACCCTGGCTCCTCGGTGTTCTTTGTCTCGTTGGATGACCCGGTGATTTCCGAAGGTGCCGCGGGCGAGACGCTCAGCGTGCTGCCGGAGGACGACGGTCGCGTGCGGGATAAGAAGGCCTACCAGTTTGTGGACCGTGCACAGCGCGTGACAGAGGCGACCATGCTGTCGATTCATGCGACGACGTGGAAGTACAACAAGCTGATTGGTGATCAGCGCGAGATTTTGGACGAGCGCCGTGAGAAGCTGCTGACGACGCAGACTGCGTGGGAGGAGCTCAAGCAGCGGGCATCGGCACGTGCCAAGGAAGTCGAAGCAGCAGTGGGCGAGGACGTTGCTGTACGTGCAGCACGCGAGATTATGCTCTTCCACTTGGACCGTGGCTGGTCGGACCACTTGGCTGACCTCGATGACCTGCGCGAGTCCATTCACCTGCGCGCATTGGCCAAGGAAAGCCCCATTGATGAATTCCACCGCGCGGCTATCGGCGCCTTTAAGAATTTGGTGAACAATGCCGTGACGGAGTCTGTGGAGACTTTCCAGGAAGTTGACATCGACGAAGACGGGGCACACTTGGAAGACGCTGGCTTGGCGCGTCCAAGTTCGACGTGGACCTACATGGTCAACGACAACCCGCTCAGCAACGGCGGTGGCTCGGTCATTGGGTCTGTTGTGGCGATGTTCCGTTAATAGTTCGGTCAATGGTTCTGTTACGCCGAGCTTGGTTTTCGGCCGGCAAACGACCAGACATTGATAACAATTTGATTATTTTTGTCCTCGGGGTGGTTTAGGTACACCCGCTGAGGAGAGCCCTCATTTCTCCCCGTTTACGCATATCAATCATGTTGTGACCAGGTGGAATGTGAGCTGCGTCACCGGGGTGTTGTGTGTGCGAGGCAACACGCAATCCCACGGGGGCGCTATTATCTATCAAGTAACAGGTAAATCGCCCAAGGTTATCCGGAGGGAAAGATATGACTAGCAATAGCGGCCAGCCAGAGGCTTCGGTCGAGACCACCTCGGTCTTCCGTGCAGATTTGCTGAAGGAAATGGAGTCCAGCTCAAATGCGGACTCTGCGGTCTCCGGTGTTGAAGGACTGCCGGCAGGATCGGCGCTCCTGGTCGTCAAGCGTGGACCGAATGCCGGTTCTCGTTTCCTGCTGGATCAGGCAGTTACTACCGCTGGTCGTCACCCGGACAGCGACATCTTCCTCGATGATGTGACTGTTTCTCGTCGTCACGCAGAGTTCCGCAAGAACGGTGACGCATACGAGGTCGTTGATGTGGGATCGCTGAACGGCACCTACGTTAACCGTGAGCCGAAGAACTCCGCTGTTTTGGCCAATGGTGATGAAGTACAGGTGGGCAAGTTCCGTCTGGTATTCCTGACCGCTAACTAAGCGGCTGTCGGCGTATCTCGCCGACGTGGAAGAAATGCGTGCACGGCAAGGCGCTGAGCAGTAATTGTTGCAAAGACAGTTTTATTGTGACGGTGTTATTGTTCAGCCTCCCCGTGTATGTTTTCTTTTAGGCAGTTAATCCCTTAAATCTTTGTAAAGGCTCAGAAAAGCAGTGGCAGCAGTACACAAATCAGCGGTTTCGCAGCCGACGTCGTCGGAAAGCGGTGCGAAGCAGGCGCGCTCGGTGGGCAAGAAGAAGACCATCGGTGCTGTGCTGAAGGAAGTTAAAGTTGAATTTCCGGACGTGACGCTGTCGAAGATTCGCTTCCTTGAGTCGGAGGGGCTGCTGTGCCCGTCGCGAAGCTCGTCGGGCTATCGCCGCTACAGCCAAGCGGACATTGATCGCCTGCGCTACATTCTGACTGTTCAGCGGGATAATTACCTGCCGCTGAAGGTCATCAAGGAACAGCTCGATGAAATTGATGCGGGCAATGCAGCCGGGGACGGCCTGGCATCGGTCACTCCGCTGGTCACGGCAGATCAGTTCCGTGAGGCCGCGGTTGTCTCGCTGACGCAGGTCGAGCTGGCAGAGCGCACAGGTGCTAGCGAGCAGTTCATCACTGAGCTGGTTCGTGTTGGTCTGATTACTCCGGACACGCTGAACATGTTCGATGGCGACGACCTGCTGATTGCAGAGACTGCTGTGAAGCTCTCCGAGTTTGGCCTTGATGCTCGCCATTTGAAGACGGTGCGCACTGCCGCGTCCCGTGAGGCGGACTTGGTGTCGCTCGCCGCCAGCCCGATGAGCAAGTCGCGTGCGGCAAGTGGCAAGCAGAAGGCTGTGGAGATGGGCCGTGAGATGACCGCGCTGATGGTCACGCTGCACGGCACATTGGTCAAGCGCCAGGTCAACAAGGACCTGGGGAAGTAGTTTTCCGGGCACGGTATAGTCTTCGCTGTTATGGACGAACAACTCGTTGAAGTCAAGTTTCTAGACTGGATGACGCATCCGCCAGAGGATGATCCAGTGTTGTTACTGCACGCCGAAGAGGTCAATCGCATCGTCCCGATTTGGATTGATGTGACTTCTGCGACGCAGTACTCCGCCCGTGAGACCGGCACGACGCAGCGTCGCCCGGGTATGCATGAGGTCTTCGCGGATACGCTCGACTTGGTCGGGCAGAGCGCGTTGCGTGGGCAAATCACCGGTGTGCATGAGGGGGGCTTCATCGCCAGCTTGGTGCTGGAGGGTGGCACGGAAATTGATATGCGTCCGTCAGATCTCGTGTTGATTGCCGCTGAGCTGGAGGTTCCGCTTTATATCGCGCGCGATGTGTTGGATATGTCATCAGTGCCGGCGCGGTTGGTCGCGACGAACGGCGGTTCGCTTGCCGACGATGCAGAGAGCGATTCGGTGGAAGCCTCGGTGTCGGAGTTTGCGCAATTCCTCGACAGTATTGATGCCGATTACTTCGCGGAGTCCCATGGTGCACCGGAGGATGACTTCGGAGACGACTCAAGCGGCGGTCCAAGCGGAGACTCCGATGGTAAATCGGACCGCGATGACTGAGACAGTAGTTAATTACTGTGACTCGATGGGGTAATTGTTAGCTCCTGAGGTCAATAGCTTTTCTTGCATCTCCCCATTTATGGGGTAGTTTTCGGATGGGGATAAATTTTTCCATCCTGGGCTTTTATTGCCCGTAGTGTGGTTGAGCTGCGTAAATCGCAGGAGTGAACTTTAAACCTAAACTTTAGGTTTAGACATTCGGCGTGTCTGCCCTAGATGTATTGACAGCCGATTAACCTTGGCGAAAGATAAATAACGGCAGTGAAACTACCTCGGGAGAATTTTTATGGTCGACGACAACAGCGGTTCGCTCTTTGGTGACAATGAGCTCCGCCCGGCTCAGTCTGAAGAGCCGCGCGCGGTCCAAGAATCCCTGTTCGACATGGGTCCGGATGAGCAAGTTGGTTACCGAGTTCCCATTGCATGCCAGGTAGCAGGCATCTCGTACCGCCAGCTGGATTACTGGGCACGCACCGGACTGGTGGAGCCATCCATCCGCACCGCTAAGGGCTCTGGTACTCAGCGTCTGTACTCTTTCCGCGACATCCTGGTTCTCAAGATTGTCCGCGGCCTGCTGGATACCGGCATCTCCCTGCAGAATATTCGCCTGGCAGTCGACCGCCTGCGCGACCTCGGTGTTGATGACCTAGCTACCATTACTCTGGTCTCTGACGGTCGTACCGTTTACCAGTGCCGCTCCAATGAAGAGGTTATCGACTTGCTCAACGGCGGCCAGGGTGTGTTTGGTATTGCAGTGCCGGGCATCATGAAGGAACTGACCGGCACCATCGCCTCGTTCCCGTCTGAGCGTGTTGATGGCACCCAGACCCACGAGGGTGTGGACGAGCTGGCTGAGCGTCGTCGTCGCCGCATCTCCTAGGCAGCATAAGAAAACCGCCTCTAGCAGTAGATTTTCGCCCCTTCAGTGCCTTTCCCGAGGTCACTGAGGGAGGGGAACGATCATGCTAGAGGCGGTTTTTGTGTATCTGTGGGGCGTTAACCACGCCCAATCGCAGCGGCCAGCTGGGAGGCAAGTCCCTCACCGTAATCAGCGGCGATGCGCAGGGCACCATTAGTCATATTGGCGACATCTTGTAGCTCGGAGTTGTTGCTGTCGCCGTCCGGAAGCACGATGACCTCAATAGACACGGGGCGGACCGGATCAATGAGATCCTGGATTTGCTTGACCGCGTCGGCGGCGTCTGCCCCCGAGGTATCCTTGCCGGAGGTGAGCACGACAATGCGATTCGGCTTATCCGGGGCATACGCATCGCGGGCTGCCCGGAAGGCATCGATAAGCGCTGGCCACAACTGCGCACCGCCACCGACTGGCAGCTGACCCAACGCCGTCTTGGTCGCCTCCGCGCCGTTGTCGCCCTCTGCACCTGGCAGACCGACCAGCTGCGTTGCCTCCGGTGCCATGGCCCACAGACCGTAGCGACCTCCAGGCGCGGCATCAATTGCGGCGGTCACAGACTGGCTGAGTGCGGGAACATCGATGCCATCAGCCGTATCAGCGACGAGAATGGCTGAGCCAACCGGCGTTGCGGGCTGCTGCGCATCGGGGCCTTCCAGCTCTGGCGGCAGCGCAAAGGAGTCGGTCTTTAGCTGCGAGAGCACTCCAAAGTTCTCCGATACCTCGGGGCTAAAACTGCTTTCAGCGGCCTGCCCGTCGGCACCGTGCTGTGCGGCGAAGTCGCGGAAGTCCTCGGCTGCGCGGGCAACATTTTCATCGATGGCACCGCCGGAGCCAAAGGTGACAACCGGCGCGTGCAGCTCAGGGGAATCGGCAGGGGAGACCAGCTTGAGACCTTCACCGGCCATGTCCAGCATCGGTTGCGTGGCAGCGACCCCGTCGAAGCCCGCGGCATCTTGGCCGAGCATCGTCATCAGCGTGTTGGAGGTGTACTGCTGGCCGAGCTCAGCGCGACCGCGCGCCGCATCCGGGCCGCCGCCCATCTTTGCGCTCACCACAGAGGACAGTGCGGCATCGGAGCCACCGGGTGTGGCAACCTGCAGGCCTGCGAGCTCTGCCCAGGAGGCATTCTTCAGCTCCTCGGCGCGGTCAGACTTAAAGGCCACACCGGACTTAATCGGAGACAGCCAAACCTTCGGGTCGTTGACCTTGACCTTCTCGGAGCCCTTCGCCTGATCGACAAAAGAGATATCGGCGGGAATCCACACGCCAGGTGTCATCAGGCCGGGGTTCTCACCAGGATTCTGCCCCGCGCCATTAGCGCCACCAGCGCCAGTCAGCGCCCCGACAACCTCCTGCGAGCCCGCCACCGTGATTTGCGGCTTCACACAGAAGTCCTTGACCACCGGATTCGACTCGCCGTAGGCCTGCACCAGCTTCTGCGCAGAGCCCACCGCAGCCGGATCGGATGTCACCACCAGCGTCAGGTCACCGTTTTTACACTGCGCGCGGTCGGCATCAATTGCCTCCTGGTTGTCACTGCGCAGGTTGACCCACAAAACAATGGCTCCCACCAGGACAATCACGGCTAAAACAGCAATGAAAGGCCCTTTGGCCACTCGATAGTTCTTCTCGCCTGAGGCGTGTCGTGCCATGGTCGTGTTAGCCCTCTCTAAAAGCCCAGGTGTGTCGCGCACCTAGGTTAACTCGCAAGTGCTCGTCGTAAAGCGAACATGCGTCCTGCAGTTGCTGCCAACTCTACTGCGCGGCGAGTACGGCATCTACTACTTGCAGCAGACGCCCGCGCAGGACATCGGCGCGCGCACTGATCTCGCGCTGCTGGCGGACGTACTCAGCCTTGCCCTCAGGCGTCTCGATACGGATCGGATCAAAACCCCAATCCCGCAAATCATAGGGAGCCGCCCGCATATCCAACTCACGCGCAGCGCACGCGAGCTCGAACGTATCCAGCCAGAGCTCGCCAGGTACCGCCTCGCCGAGCTTGGACGCCCACTTGTACAAATCCATGTTGGCGTGCAGACATCCCATCTGCTCACAGTTCGGCTGTGTGGCACGCGTCGGTGCGAACTCGTTGAGTGGCACCGCGTCCGGCGTGAAGAAGCGGAATGCATCAAAGTGCGTGCAGCGAACCGTGTGAGCGTCTACGACCTCGTCCGTGCCTGCCTGCCCTAGGCGCAACGGCTCCGGATGACGATGCTCCGGCTGACGGTACACCATCGCCCATTCATGCAGGCCAAAGCAGTCAAAATGGGCAGGGTTCGCACGCGTCGCACGCAGCAAATTGCCGATGTACGCCACCGTCTTACCCCGCTTTACGACGTACGCCGCAACATCCATGCGCGCCGTCGACGTCGCGGTAGCGGTGTCGGCGACAGCGTCCTGACTGTCGAGCGTGAAGTACTTCAGATGACGGATATCAGCGGCCGTGGCACCCGGCAAATCCACACCGATGCCCGGTGACCAGCGGCGCAGCTGACCGGGTTTGATGGGGTAGTAGTCGAAGATGAAGTCCCACACCGGGTGGCGCTGGCCGCGACTGCGACGGTGCAAGTGGTCGCGGGTCAGCTCCTCGACGCGGGCTTCATGCTGTGCTTTGGCCTCGCGCCAGTTATGAGCGATTGCCACGGCTAGCAGTCCTCGTCGTCTTGGCAGTTGCGTTCTTGGTGTTCGTACCCTTTGCGGTTGTGCTCTTGGCAGTCTTTGCCGCGCCGCGCTTCGGGGAGACCTCGTGAGTCCAGTCGCGTACTACACCGACCTGCTCTTCAATGAGGTCCTCCAGCGTCACAATGCCCACCTGCTCCGAGCCGGTGACAGTGCCGGACTTGGCGGTAATACCGGTCGGCGCGTTAGCGCGCAGATGCGCTTGCGGCATGCGTGCGTGCACGGCAACCGCCATGTGAGCGCTGTGGCGACGCATGATGCGCAGGGCCTCATCAAGGGTGGCGTTGACTGGAATCTCAATGAGCGGGCGAATTTCCTGGTCCGGAATGACGGTATCCGGGCCGGATGCCGGATCCATTACACGGTCGAGCACGTCTTTGACGTGGACGTAGCCACGGTATTCATTGGGCTCATTATTGGCAGCCGAGACTGGGAAGCGGGAGAAACCGGTCTCGGAGACTGCCACCTCAAGATCCCCCACCGTTGGCGTGGTGGGCACATAGCGAATCTGCTCATGGGAGATGAGCACCTCTTCGATGGTGCGAGTGGCCGATGCCAGCGTACGGCGCAGACGCACGTGCTCCTCGCTGTCCAGTAGGCCTTCCTGGCGTGACTCCGCAATCATTGATGCCAGCTCGGTGGAGCTGACTGTGGTGTCGAGCTCATCGCGCTGCTCAATGCCAAAGAGCTTCAGCGTGTGACGCGCCAGCCAGTTAAAGAACAGAATCAACGGTTTGGTCAGCTTGTAGAAGACCATATGCACCGGAATCAGCAGCATAGCCATAGTCTCTGGGCCAGCCAGTGCGATATTCTTCGGCACCATCTCGCCGAGCATGATGTGCAGGACTGACACCAGCAGCAGTGCAATGGCAAAGCTCAGTGGGTGCATAAGTGAATCCGGCACGCCCATCTTCACAAATGGCCCCTCCATCACATGTGCGATGGCGGGCTCGGAGACCTTACCCAGAAGTAGTGAAGCAATGGTGATGCCCAACTGAGCGGCGGCCAACATCATGGACAGATGTTCCGTCGCATTGATTACCGTGCGGGCGCGCTTCTTACCCTGCGCCAGCAGTGCCTCCAAGCGGTCTCGGCGAGCTGCAATCAGCGAAAACTCAGCGCCGACGAAGAAGGCATTGACCAATAGCAGGAAGAAGGTCAGGATGATTCCAAACCAGTCACTCATAGGTTGAACATCTCCTTCGCACGCTCGTTGGTCACAGGAATCAAAATTGCTCGGTCCACGCGGCGGTCATCCATCGCGAGAATGCGGGCGTACCAGCGCCCAGAGATTCCGGATTCAAACTCATCCATAAAGTCGCGTTCCGTCTGGGGCAGCAACACCACATCACCGACCTGTGGGATGCGACCGAGGGCATACATGATCAGGCCACCGAGGGTTTCAAAGCTGCCCTCAGGGGCGAAGTATCCGACCTTGGTCGGCAGCTCGTCGGTACGCACAAGGCCAGAGCAATCCCAGCCTTCAATCGCGCGCTTGACCTCCTGCTCGGATTCCTTGTCGTCGTATTCATCCCAGACCTCGCCGAGAATCTCCTCCACAACATCCTCGATGGTGATGATGCCGGCAATGCCGCCGTACTCATCGGCGACCAGCGCAATCTGAGAACCCGCCGAGCGCACGGACTCAAGCACCGCGTCGCCGTCCAGAGACTGCGGCAGAGTCGGTACCGGTCGCGCTAGCTCGCGGACAGTGGTGGTGGAGCGCTTTGCTGCGGGGACAGCAAATGCGTCCTTGACATGCACGACGCCGATGGTGGCGTCGAGGTCGCCGTCAGTGACAGGGAAGCGAGAGCGACCCGAATCGATAGCCTCTGCCAGCAGATCCAGCGCAGTGTCATCGACATCGAGGGAGATAATCGTCGATCGCGGCGTCATCAGATCCTCTGCCGTGGTTTCGCCGAAGCGCAATGACGATTCCAGCACCGCCGCCTTGGATTCATCCAGCGCACCCTGCTCCGCCGAGTTACGTACTAGTGCTTCCAACTCCTGCGGCGAGCGTGCCGAAGCCAGCTCATCCGCCGGCTCAATGCCGAGCTTGCGCACCAGCCAGTTTGCCGACGCATTCAGCGCCTGAATGAAATAGTGGAAAAACCAGTTGAATGCCATGACCGGCCGCGCCGTCTTGCGCCCCACAGCCAGCGGCTTCGTAATGGCGATATTCTTCGGCACTAACTCGCCGTAGACCATCGACAGCATCGTGGCGACAATCAGCGCCAGAATCAGAGCCGTCGGACCTGCGGCTGAATCGTTGAGCCCCATCCACCGCAGCATCGGGGTGAAGTACTGAGCAAGCACAGGCTCGGCGAGGAAACCGGTCGCCAGCGTGGTCAGCGTAATGCCCAGCTGTGCGCCGGAGAGGTGGAAAGAAAGGCGATTGTGAGCATTGTGCAGGGCCTCAGCCGGAGCGTCGGCCGAACGGGCAAGGTCGCTGTCAATCGTCGACCGTTCCAGTCCCGTCAGGGCGAACTCAAACGCCACAAAGAGACCGGTGCCTGCAGTCAGGGCAATAAAGCCCAAGACCGCGACAATATTGAGAACAATATCCACTGGTTATCTCTTCTTCTTTTTCCCTCGTTTAGGGCGGTGCACACGACCGCCGTTACGTCCCTTTCTGCTTGACGACGGACCGCGGCCACGGTAACCCGCTCCGGCGGCGCCTCGAGCGCCGCGCGACCCGGAACCGCCGACATCCTGATTGAGCTCGCGGCGAGCGCGGCGTGGACGTCGAGCCCCGATTTCCTTAACAAAGCGGGGGAGTCCCGGGCCAGCGCGCAGCTCCTCAGGGTGAACCCCTGCCTGCTTCAACATCTCGCGGACCTGGTCGACCTGTCGGTCGCGGACGACCATCGCCACCGTTCCTGATGCACCCGCGCGGGCCGTACGGCCTGAGCGGTGAATGTAGGTGGCGGCATCCATCGGTGGGTCCGCGTGAACCACGAGATCCAGTGAGTTGATATCAATGCCACGTGCCGCGACATCAGTCGTGACCAGCACATCTAGCTCGCCATCAGCAAACGCTTTCAGAACAGCGCGGCGGGTGGCCTGGCCACGGTCACCGTGGAGGAAGCCCATGCGGATGTCATAGAACTGTAAAAATTTCGCCAACTGCACAACGCGTGCCTTTGAATTGGCAAAGATGACGCACTGATTCTTACGGGAGGCAATCCACGCAATGACCTCATCGGCCTCATCGTTGTCGCTGACACGCAGCAGCAGGTGCCGCATATTGCGCACCGTCAGCCTGGAAGCGGTGACCTTGTGCTTTGCCAATTCCGTGTTGCCGCTGCGACGATCGCGGATAAGGCTCGCAGCGTCGTCGTTAAGCGTGGCGGAAAAGACCATCCGCTGGGCTTCCTTCGGGCAGGCGCGCACGAGTCCTCGAACATCGGGCAAAAAGCCCATGTCAGTGAGCATATCGGCCTCATCGACCACGATGCTGAACACGTGGTCGAACTTGAGCACACCGCGGCGGCGCAAATCGTGCGCGCGGCCTGGGGTGACCACAGCGATATCGACCGGAGCGGCCAACAGAGTTTGCTGCTTTACCACTGGCTCGCCGCCGACGAGGCTTAAGACACGCAGACCAACGGCGGCGCCGAGGTCTGCAAGAACATCGGCAATCTGATCTGCCAATTCGCGCGTTGGCGAGATAACCAGTGCACGCGGATACCCCGGGAGCGCTGGAGCGGTATTACTGAGCAACGCCACCAACGGGATACCAAATGCGAGCGTCTTGCCCGAGCCTGTCGGTGCCTGTGCAAGGACGTCCTTGCCAGAAAGAGCATCTGGCAGTGTGGCGACTTGCACGGCGGTGGGCGTAGTTATGTGTTGGGCACGCAGAATCTTGACAATAGACTCCGGCGTACCCAACTGTCTGAAATCACTGGACTCAGCAGGAGGGGGCATGCTAGTTAGAATACCGCCATCCCCGGACCACCATGTAATAGGCGCGTCCGGGGATGGCAAAAAAGTCCTGTGCGTGGCAATCAGTTACCAACCACGGCCCGGCTGGGCGTATGCCTCACGGTTGAGGACAGCCGCACGACGGAACGCGTCCCGCGTCATCAACTTTTCCTTGTCTGAGACCTCCGCCATGGCCTTTTCCAGCACATTGACGCATTGCTGAGCATTTTCAACAAAAGTCGGGTCGGAGTTCAACTTCATCCACTCAGAAATAGTGGAGCCGTCCTCGCTGAGCATCGATGCCTTTAGTGCTAGCTCCGCAGTCATCCACAGCTCAGCAGTGATTGTGGCGATAGCGACCGAGTACGGCTTAAACGCGGCGCAGGCGGAGTGCATATCCAGCAGCAACTGCGTAATCGTGGTCGGCTCAATGTCAGTGATGGTATCGGATGGTTTTCCGAGCGCGCTTTCATTGAGTTCTAAGGCGCGTACCAGCGATTCCTGAGCGACCGACGACCACATTGCCTGCTCCTGAGCGTTTGGTGCCTTGGTGGCGAGCAGGGAAATCGCTGGGAATGCCTTGGCCAGGTACCACGCTTCTTGGGCCAGGAAGAACTTCGTATCGTTGCTGGACAGATTGCCAGCAACCAGGGAGTTGAAGCAGACCAGATTGCCGATCTCCTCCACGATGTCCTGGATTTCTGCCCACAGTGCTTGAGTGTGCGGGCCTGCGGGCCTGATCTTCAAGCGCTGGCCGAAGAAGGACTTAATTTCTTCCGTGTTCTCCGCAGCTGCATCGAGCATCGCCTGCGGTGCGTAGGAATTCATCTGAACTGGGTACATGCGACGCAGAGCCATGGCCTCAAGGCGGCGAGAGCGGTGACTGTGGTCAATTGGGCCACGGCCGTGACCGACATGCAGCTCATCGGCAAAACGGATGGACTCATAGAGCCAACGTGTAGTCCACTTAAGAGCATCAGCGACCTCGTCACCAGCGCCAAGACGTGTCGCCAGGGCTGACGACAGCGAGCAGCCGGTGCCGTGGGTGTTCTTTGTATCAATCCGAGGGCTTGCGGCATAGGACGAGTTACCGTCCGGGAAAGCTACGGCATTGCCCGCTTCATCTCCCTCGAGGTGACCAGTTTTGGCAATGACGATGATGTCATTGTCATGAGCGTACTCGAGAGCCTGCTCCATCAACTCCGAAATATCCCGTGCCTCTGGCTTGTCCGCCAGAAGAGCCAATTCAGGAACATTGGGAGTGATAACAGTGGAAACTGCGACCAGATCACGCAGCGCCGACAGTGCATCTTCATCCAACAGGCGGTCACCAGAGGTGGCCACCATAACCGGATCGAGGACAACGATCGGTGGCGTGACTTCGCGAACCCACGCGGTGACGGCCTCAGTGAGCTCCCGAGTGCCCAGCATGCCAATCTTGACGGCATCAATAGTGACATCATCAGACACTGCAGCAAGCTGCTCGGTCAAGAACTCCGCCGGGGGAGTATGGATTGCCCGCACTCCCAAAGTGTTCTGAGATACCAGTGTTGTAACGACACCCATGCCGTATCCGCCAGCTGCAACAATGGACTTCAAATCTGCTTGAAGTCCCGCTCCACCTGTCGGATCTGTGCCAGCGATAGAAAGAATCCGCGGCACCACAAATGGCGATGTTGCCTTCGAGAATGGCATGTCAGAACCCTTTTCATGTTGATATGCCGAAACGATAACTTTAAGTGGATAATGTTTTTATCCAGTAATTAATTATAATGCGCTTCGATTGTTGCAACTGATTTGCGGTGGATTCTTGGCCAATAACGGGGGGGGGAATCAGGCTTCCACTTCCGAGCGGTCACCCGACCAGAGCGTGTGGAATGCCCCCGCACGGTCAACGCGCTTGTAAGTGTGGGCACCAAAGTAGTCACGCTGCCCCTGAATCAGGGCCGCCGGCAGGCGCTTAGCGCGCAGACCATCGTAGTACGCCAGCGACGAGGAGAACACCGGAGCCGGAATGCCCATCTTTGCCGCAGTCACAACGACATCACGCCAGTCATCGAGGCATTCGGTGACCTGATCGCGGAAGTACTCATCGAGCACAAGCGCAGGCAGCTCCGGATTGCGATCGTATGCTTCCTTAATCCGGTTCAGGAACTGTGCACGAATGATGCAGCCACCACGCCAAATCGTGGCAAGCGCACCGCGGTCAATATCCCAGCCGTACTCCTTAGCGCCTGCGTTAATCTCATCAAAACCTTGCGAGTAGGCAATAATCTTCGACGCGTACAGCGCCTTACGGACACGCTCAATAAACGCATCGCGATCTTCCGGAGCGCCCGCCAGGCTTCCCGACGGCAGGTTGCGAGCTGCTTCACGCTGCGCCAGCGATGACGACAGTGCGCGCGCGAAGACTGCTTCACCAATGCCAGTAACCGGAATGCCCAGATCCAGCGCAGCCTTGACTGTCCAACGGCCCGTGCCCTTCTGGCCCGCGGCATCAAGGATGACGTCTACCAATGGCTGGCCAGTCTTCTCATCGACCTGAGAGAGCACTTCTGCGGTGATCTCCACCAAGTAGGAATTCAGCTCGCCCTTATTCCACTCACGGAAAATATCTGCAATTTCAGCAGGGGAGAGGCCAGCAGCTTCACGCAGCAGGTGGTAAGCCTCGCCGATGACCTGCATATCTGCGTATTCGATGCCGTTGTGGACCATCTTGACGAAGTGGCCAGCGCCGTCGGAGGAAATGTGAGTGCAGCATGGCACGCCATCAACATGTGCCGAAACCGACTCCAGCAGCGGGCCGAGGGACTCATACGACTCCTTGGTGCCACCCGGCATGATTGAGGGGCCATTGAGAGCGCCTTCTTCGCCGCCGGAAATGCCAGCGCCGACGTAGTGCAGGCCACGCTCACGGATAGCCTTTTCGCGGCGAATGGTATCGGTGTAGAGCGAGTTGCCACCATCAATGATGATGTCACCCGGCTCCATTGCGGCAGCAAGCTGTTCGATGACCGCATCAGTTGCGGCACCAGCCTGAACCATAATCAGTGCGCGACGAGGGCGCTCCAGGGAAGCGACGAACTCCTCAACGGTCTCGGCCGGAATGAAATTGCCTTCATCCCCATGCTCAGCCATAAGGGCCTGAGTCTTTTCCGGGCTGCGGTTGTACACGGCAACGGTGTGGCCCTTATGAGCAAAGTTGCGTGCGATATTCGAGCCCATGACTGCGAGCCCGACGACACCAATTTGTGCGAGTTCCTTGTTATCGGTCATGCCCACCATATTAAAGCCTGGCCCGGATTCAGTGCGCGTTGCACTTAAGAAATGTCTGTCTCTTTGTCCGAATAATGCCCCAACAGTCCATGTGCGCTGGCACAATGTGGTCTATGACTAATCAGAGCTTTGAGGCAGAGAATTCGGAGAAGGCGCGTCAAGAGGGCTTGCGTATCTATCTCGGTATGGTCAAAAAGGCGACGCAAGCGCCACTTAGTGCTGAGGATTTAGAGACTTTCAACACTGTCTTGGCGGACGTGGGGGGCGGCGGCTTTGATGATCTCTTGGGAACTGTTTTCGCGCACATTGGTCCCGAACGTGTGCAGCTAGAGCTCAAGGTTGGACCGTCGCATCTGCAGCCGTTTGGTCTTGCCAACGGTGGCGTGTACTGCTCGCTCGGAGAGACCGCGGGCTCAATTGCGGGTTTCATTGCGGGTGGAGCGAAGGTGCCGGTTGTCGGGGTAAACAACAACACGGACTTTTACCGTTCCGCCAAGGTCGGCGATGTCATTGTTTCGACTGCCACGCCAGTACACCTCGGCCGCACGATGCAGGTGTGGCAGATTGAGCACGTGCGAAAGTCCGATGAAAAGACTTTGGCCCGCACAAACCTCCGGCTCGCTGTTTTAAACGAGACTCAAAAGTAAGTACGGGCCATGAGACCTTCCCCCCCCAAGTGCACCTAGGGGACCGCGGCTGACGCTAATCAGTCACGGTCGGTGCGGTTGGGGAAAATAAATTACTGGCGTTACTTGCGCAGCTTCTTGCGAAGCTCACGACGGGTATCGCGAATCTCCATCGGAAGATCTTCCTCCGGAGTGTCCTTGGTCATCTCAGTGAGACGGTTAATTGCGTTGCGAGCGTAGAGCTGCTGACGGGTGGAAACCATCTGCCAACGGTTGCGGTCCAGGACGTTCAGACCCCAGCTGACGCAGGAGACGAAGCGGTTGCGGAAACCAACGAGGAACATGAGGTGGACAGCCAGCCACAGGACCCAGCCGGCAAAGCCGGTGACCTCGACGTTGCCCAGCTTTGCCACAGCGGAGAAGCGGGAGACGGTGGCCATTGAGCCCTTGTCGAAGTACTCGAACGGCTGGCGCTCGGATACATCGCGGCCCTCAGCTTCTGCGGCGATGTTGGCAGCGACATACTCGCCACCCTGGATGGCAACCTGAGCCACGCCCGGCAGGTTCTCGCGGTTGGACATATCGCCAACGATGTAGACGTTCTTGTAGTCGCCAACGGTCATGTCCTCGTTGACAACAACGCGACCCTGACGGTCGGTCTCGGCACCAGTCTGCTCGGCAATGGTCTTGCCCAGCGGGGAAGCGGAGACACCAGCGGACCAAATCTTGCAGAAGGACGGGATGAACTCCTCGGTGCCGTCGCCCATGTTCTTGTAGGTGACACCCTCGTCGTTGACATCGGTGACCATGGCACCGAGCTTGACGACAACGCCCATCTTCTCCAGGGACTTCTGAGCCTTGCGGCCCAGGCGCTTGCCGAATGGAGGAAGAACCTGCGGTGCACCGTCGAGAAGCACGACCCGGGCAGCGTGCGGGTTGTAGCTGCGGTAGGACGAGGAAAGAGTGCGGTTTGCCAGCTCGGCCAGCTGACCTGCCAGCTCCACACCGGTCGGGCCAGCGCCGACAACCACGAAGGTCAGGAAGCGCTCGCGCTCTGCCGGATCGGTAGCCAGCTCAGCGCGCTCGAATGCGCCGATGATGCGGGCACGAATCTCGAGCGCATCATCGACGTTCTTCATGCCTGGTGCAAACTCAGCAAAGTGGTCATTGCCGAAGTAGGACTGGCCAGCACCAGCCGCGACCAGCAGGTGGTCGTACTCCCACTTCGAAACGTGTGGACCCAGCTCAGAGGTCACGACCTGCTTTTCGACGTCGATGTCAGTGACATCGCCCTTGACGACGCGGACGTTCTGAACGCCGTCGAAGATAGTACGAGTAGACGGAGCAATTTCGCCCGAGGACAGAATGCCGGTTGCTACTTGGTAAAGCAACGGCTGGAACAGGTGGTGGTTAGTGCGGTCGATAAGAGTGACGTCGACCTCGGCGCCCTGCAACTTCTTCGCCGCGAACAAGCCACCGAAACCCGAACCGATGATCACCACGTGCGGGCGTCCGGAATGCGGGCGGTACGGAGTCTCGGTCATGTATTTTCTCCTCACAGACTTTAAAGTTTCGAAGCTTTACAGAATTCGGCTTTTAGCCGGCAAACCTCAATCTTAAACCTCTCGGTGCGCCGCCGCCTATTCCGGTCTCGTGCGAGGTAATCTTCGTGCGGTAGCCCAGTTGTTTTTATGCACGTTTACACAGGGCAGTTTTCAGGAGGTTCGGACAGGGTGAACTCGGCAGGCCGGCAGGCAATTGACGCAGAGCGATGGCCTCGGGTTGCGCGAATTCCGGAGGGCCGTTTTCTGGCTAAGCGTGCGCAATTGATGGAGCGTTCTTTCTCTAAAATCTGCGAAAATAATGGCATTGAGCTGGTCGAATCCGGAGAACTTTCGGGAGAATCTTTCATTGCTCGAGCGGGTAGTGAAGCTGGCTCGGCGATTGATGTCGGGCGGGTGAAGAGCTCCGACGACAATGTCGAAAATGCAGAAGCATCGTCCGTTACGTTCAGTGTTATTGATCCGGTTTTCTTCACTCGGCTAGCTGATTCTGAATGGCTCGGATTGGGGGAGGCTTACCTTGCCGGAGAGTGGGCAAGTGATGATCTTCCCGAGCTACTCGCACGGTTGCTCAACGCCGAGATTGATATTGCCTCAATCGGACCCATCGCCCGCAGTTTGGTGACTTTCGCGCGGTCTCGTTCACGTCTGGATGCCCCGGACATGGCCGGTGAGCTGCCCACATCGCTGCTGGAGCTCTATGCAGGGGAACTGTTGATGGGCGGTTCCGGGCTCTTCGCCTCTGGTGTGCGGACATCGTCGCGTGAAGAAGTGTCGAATCACGCCCGTGGGGCTGGCAAGGCCGGAATTCCTTCGCACTGGATGGTCGATGTCACCTATGTGGATGCGCCCAAGTCAGTCAGTAGGGCAGACCTTATTCACGCTCAGGTGCGAAATATTGATCACTTGCTTGACATGGCACGAGTTCGTGCGGGTGACCGTGTGGCCGAGTGGCCGTCGGCAGGCGGCGAACTTGCACTGCGAGCTGCGGAAAGAGGCGCAGGCGCGGAGGTTATTACCGTCTCTGATGACCACACCGACACGGTGACTGAGCGTGTGGAGGAAGCGGGTTTGCGCGGAGCCGTCGATGTGGTCCAGATGGACCGCAATATTCCGTCGCCACGCGAATTTGAGTCGGACTTTGAGGCGATTATCAACATTGGACGACTGGAGACATTCGGTCGCGCCGGTGCGCTGCGATGGCTGCAAAGTGCGGAACGGCTGCTGGTTGAACGCGGCACTATCGCCGTGCAAATGGTCGTCGCCACCGATAAGTTCGATGCCGCAGCCGAGCGCAGTCTGGATTTGGTGCGCGCCTATGTCTGGCCACAGTTGCAGCTGTTCACCATGGAAGAGCTGCACAAGATGGTGGATAGGGATACTGGCCTGCGGATTGTTGCCGAAGAGTACATTCCGGCTCACTTTGCCACCACGCTGCAGCTGCAGCGAGATCTTTTCGCAGCTCATGCGCGTGAAGCAGCGGGAATCGGCTATGACCGAGTCTTCCGCAGACTGTGGGGTTACTACCTGTCGCTTTTTGAGGCGCTCATTCGAGCCGAAAAGATAACGTTGGTGCAGGTCGAGCTGACGCATGCGCCTCGGCGTGCGCGGTAGGGTGCACGATATTTACGAGGTTTTTTAGCCAAAACCACCCCAGATGAGGTCCTTAGCGTCTAAAAACGAAAATATGAACGCTAAGCACAGAGCACACACCAATGTAGAAACTGCCGATGTCGTCATCGTCGGCGCCGGTCTTGCAGGACTTGTCGCGGCATATGAGGCCACGCAGGCGGGTAAAAAGGTCATTCTGGTCGACCAAGAAAATGCCAATAACCTGGGCGGACAGGCGTTTTGGTCCTTGGGCGGAATTTTCCTTATTAATTCGCCCGAGCAGCGCCGCCTGGGCGTCAAGGACAGCCGACTGTTGGCCGAGGCCGACTGGTTCAACTCTGCGCAATTCGACCGCGAAGAAGATCACTGGGGACGCAAGTGGGCCAAGGCCTACCTCGACTTCGCAGCAGGGGAAAAACGTGATTACCTGCGTAATCTCGGTGTGAAGTTCCTGCCAGTAGTCGGGTGGGCTGAGCGCGGTGAAGGGCGTGCCGACGGTCACGGCAACTCGGTGCCCCGATTCCATCTCACCTGGGGCACAGGCCCCGAAATTGTCCGAGTCTTCGCAGAACCGGTTGCCGAAGCTGCTAAGCGAGGACTGGTGGAATACCGTCACCGCCACCGCGTGGACGAGGTGATTGTGGAAAATGGCCGCGCCGTCGGCGTGCGAGGCAAGGTGTTGGTTGCCTGTGACTCGTTGGCGCGGGGAGAGGCGTCGTCACGCGAAGAAACTGGGGAAGAGTTTGAGATTCGCGGATCGGCGGTGTGCATATCGACGGGCGGTGTCGGCGGCAACCTCGATGCCGTGCGCAAGTGCTGGCCGACGGAGCGTCTGGGAGAAATGCCGGACGATATGGTGTGTGGCGTGCCGGAGCACGTCGATGGTCGTGGCATTGAAATTGCGGAGCACGCCGGTGCGAATCTGGTCAACCGCGACCGGATGTGGCATTACACCGAGGGGATGAAGAATTGGAGTCCCGTGTGGCCGAACCACGGCATCCGAATCATTCCGGGGCCGTCGGCAATGTGGTTCGATGCTGAGGGAAATCGCCTGCCTGCACCGTATATTCCGGGTGCCGATACGGTTGGCACAATGAAGCATATCCTGGCCACGGGGCACTCTTATTCCTGGTTTGTGCTCAATAAGAATATTGTGGCCAAGGAATTTATCTTCTCCGGCTCTGAGCAGAACCCGGATCTAACCGATAAGGATGTCAAGAAGTTGATTGGCAAGGTGACCTCAGGGGTGGCCGAGCCGATTCAGAACTTCATGGACCACGGTGAGGACTGGGTTGTTGCCGATAGCCTGCCAGAACTCGTCGACGGTATGAATCGCATTGTGGGCGAAGACCCCGCAGCACCAACTATCGCGCTGGAGAAGCTGGAGCAGCAGATTGAGCTTCGCGACATGCAGACCGGCAACCCATATTCAAAGGACTACCAGGTCAACTACATTAATGTGGCGCGGAACTTCCTCGGCGACAAGATTGTGCGCTCGGTGCCGCCGACTCCGATTTTGGATCCGAAGAATGGGCCGCTGATTGCTATTCGCCTGCGGATGCTTACGCGCAAGACCCTCGGTGGCATTGAGACCAACCTGAACGGTCAGGTCATGCGCCCCGACGGCACGCCTTTTGAGGGGCTCTATGCAGCCGGTGAGGCTTCCGGTTTTGGTGGTGGCGGAGTCCACGGCAACAACGCCCTGGAGGGAACCTTCTTGGGCGGATGTATTTTCAGTGGCCGCCAAGCAGGCCGTGCAATGGCGCGTCATGCGAAGTAGCACGGTGCCGCGTGCGCACGGTGCTGCATGTATCGCAGTCCTGGCTGCGCACTGAGTGCGTGGAACCTACTCCAGGCCGATGGAAAAAGCGCTTTCCAGATCGTGCTGGGAGTAAGTGCGGAAGGCCAGCTGAGTCTCGGTGCGAATGACACCGTCGACCTTGCTGATCAGGTTCGGGATAATCTCCGCGAGGTCATCGTGATTAGCCACACGCACGATGACCACCAAGTCCCAGTCACCAGTAACCGAGTAGACCTCGGTAACGCCGTCGATTTCGACAATGGTCTCGGCGGCTTCTGGAATCTTGTCTGCATCAACATCGATGGATACAAGTGCGGTAATCATGCTCATAGTTGCCTACTCACTCTCAGCTGATATCTCGTTTCTGTCACGATTCTACTGTTTTCGCAGACGCAACCTGGAGGCTATCCGGGAATGTCTGTAAAACAGGGATATGGCACAAACAGCATTTCAGTCCGAACCAGTACAGATTTCCGGAGAGCTTCCAGCAGTGGGCGAGAAGGCTCCGGCGTTTACGCTCACCGACGGCGACCTCGGCGAGGTTACCAATGAGACCTTCGCTGGCAAGAAGGTCGTCTACAATATCTTCCCGTCCGTAGATACCGGCGTCTGCGCCGCATCGGTGCGCCACTTTAATGAGGACGCCGCGGGGCTGGACAACACTGTCGTAGTTAATGTCTCCCGTGACCTGCCGTTTGCACTTGGTCGCTTCTGCGCGGCAGAGAACATTGACAACGCCAAGATTGCCTCTGACTTCCGCCATGGCTTCGGTGAAGCATTCGGCGTCGTGCAGCAGGACGGTCCGCTGGCCGGCCTGCTGGCTCGCGCGGTTGTCGTAACCGACGAGGAAGGCAAGGTCATCTACACGCAGTTGGTCGATGAAATCAGCACTGAGCCCGATTACGAAGCCGCATTGGCTGCACTGAAGTAGCTCGGAGGAAAGTTCGTCGCTTCGTCGCTTAAGGGGCTACGCTGCTTGAGAAGCTACGCCGTAGCCTGACGAACCTCACCGACGAGTTCTTCAAGCACGTCCTCGAGCGCGACAATTCCGCTGGCCGCCGGGGCAGAACCCGAGGCTGCGCCAGCAGCTGTAGCGGAGGCATCCTCGACCAGTGCGAAGTGAGCTTGCTCTTTCTGCATCAGGCGCATGACCTCTTGGAGCTTGGCATCGGACCTTACGGTCGCGAACCTGCGGATCATGTGCTGCGGGAAGGTGTGGTCGCGGTGATCGTCGTCAAGCGAGAGAAGATCCTTGACGTGGACGTAGCCGATGATGTTGGCAAGCTCGTTGGAGCGTGCGCCACCTTCGACAACAGGGAAGCGGGAGAAGCGCGTGCGTGCTGCCAGCTGCTCGATGTCGGCGACGGTGGCGTCGGCGGGCACGGTGACGAGCGTCGCCGGCTTCATGATGACATCAGCTGCGGTGAGATGTTCGAAGCCGAGGGCCTTGTGGAGCAGGGCGAGCTCGTCGTTGTCGAGTAGGCCTTGGCGGCCGGATTCGGCAACGAAATCCTGTACCTGACTTGCGGTGAAGGAGGAATCGACCTCGTCTTTCGGCGTGGCGCGAAAGACCTTGCGCACAACGAAATTCGCCGTGGTATTCATCGCCCAAATGATGGGGCCCAAAATGCGCACGAGGAAATAGAGCGGAATCGCGACGAACTTAGCAGTGGGGCTAGGCATCGAGATTGCAATGTTCTTCGGCACCATTTCGCCGACGACCATGTGCAAAAACGTGACGATGAGCAGCGCCAATACCAGCGCCACTACATGCGACGTACTCGCCGGCAGGCCCAAATCCACCATGAAAGGTTCGAAGAAGTGGGCGATGGCAGGCTCGCCGACCGCGCCAATGAGTAGGGAACAGGCGGTAATGCCCAGCTGCGTGGCGGCGAGTGACACCGATACGTTTTCGATACCGCGCAGCGCGTACTTTGCGCTGGTAGAACCGTCGACTGCGTCAGGTTCAATCTGGTCGCGGCGAGCCGAGACCATCGCAAACTCCGCCGCCACGAACCAGGCGTTGAGGGCAAGAAGCAGGACTAGAGTGATAAGTGATGCAGATGTTGACATCGCTAGACCTCCTGCCTGTCAACGTGAACGCGAACGCGACCAACGCGGTGACGCGCCATGCGCTCGACACGGAAAGTGACATCGGCAGTGGTGGGCAAATTCTCCTCGTCTACGTTTTCGTGGTCAGTTGCCTCGACCGTAATGGTGTCACCAAAACGCGGCATACGGTCGAGTTTCTCCGTGATAAAGCCGCCAATTGTGTCAGATTCTTCGCCCTCTGGCAGGACGAGATTTAAAATCTCACCAAGCTCATCCGGGCGCATGAGTCCGGAAATAATCACGGTATTCGGGCTGATGTGGCTGTAGAGAAGCGAGCGATTGTCCTGCTCATCGTCGATTTCGCCGACGATTTCCTCCACCAGATCCTCCAGCGTGACAATTCCATCAGTGCCGCCATACTCATCGACAACGACTGCAAACTGATACGCATCCTCACGAAGCTGGCGCATCAGTGGGTCCAATGTGGTGGAATCGTTGACTACTAGCACTTCTTTAGCCAGGCTCGCGGCGGACGTCGTCAAGCGCTTGTCATATGGCAGTGCGAGCAGATCCGTGTAATGAATAACGCCGCGGATGTCGTCGACGCTCTCGCCAATCACCGGGAACCGCGCGTGGCCGGACTCGGCCACGATGTCCAACATCTCCGCAACGTTTTGATCCTGGACAAACACAATCTGTGGGCGAGGGGTCATCACATCCGCCGCCGTGCGCTCGCCGAACTCAATCGACCGTGCCACCAGCTCCGCCGTCTGCGGGTTGATCGTTCCCTCATCGCCAGAGCGCGTGACGACGGCACGGAGTTCCTCCGCCGTCCTGGCACTTGCAACCTCTTCTTCGGGGGAAAAGCCGAGCTTTTTCAGAATCCAATTGGCCGAGCTATTGAGCAGCCACACCAGCCAACCAAATGCGAACATAAACAAATTTTGCGGCCTGACCACGAGGTTTGCGACGCGCTGCGGCTGTGCAATGGCCCAGTTTTTTGGTACGAGTTCGCCGAAGACCATCTGCGTAAAAGTAGCGATGATAAATGCGCCGGTAGTGCTGATGGCCGTGACAGTTGCCGTGGAAATCTCGGAGCCTGCAAATGCAGCCTGCAGAAGCACACCGAGGGAGGGGCCTGTGAGAAAGCCTGCGAGAAGACTGGTGACGGTAATGCCGAGCTGCGCACCAGAAAGATTCGTGGAAGTCTTGGACAGAGCCTTGTCTACCAAGCTCGCTGAGGCGGAACCGGACTTCGCGGCCTTTCGGACATCATTTCGGTTGACCGTGAGATAGGAAAACTCAACGGCGACGAAGATGGCGTTGGCAATGACGAGAAGTATAAAGGCGGCAAGAACAATAAGTGCCGATGAAATCACGCAGCATCACTCGCGAGCGACGCGTTGATTGATGTGCGGGTGGTACTTCGATATTCGTCGTTGGAACCAGGCGTGTCCGACGTATCGGATAAGTCTGTTGTGTCTGAGCGTTCAGGCATGGGGCAATTATACAGACGGTTGCTGCTTATGGGGAGGGATGGGAGTCTATGGCCAAAATGTCATAATGTATATTATCGGCCAAATATTGGAAGTGGGTTGGCCTGGGGGTTTGCGTACGCTGAGCTCAAGCTCTTTGGGCTAAGCCTCTTCAGTCTTCTCGGCTGCGGCCTGCTCATCGGCATTGCGAACGGCAATCTCTTCGCGCAGTCGCTTGTTCTGCCACAGCGTCATGCCAACAAGAAGGAACCCGACGGCCACTAGCCACCACACGTGTTCATATGCCATGAATGCAATAAAGACGACGAGCAATACCATTCGCAGCTTGCGAGCGAGCAACATGGCTTCGTAAGTGTTCATTGAACTCCTCTGGTTTTCGGGAATGTCGGGCAATGGGCTCCATAATGCCCTAATTTGGCTTTGTCAGAACCTTGCCGCTTTTATGTCACAGTGACGTAAAAGGGCAGAAAACCGCAGGTAAAACACCTCAATTTTCTGCCCTATCTATTGAGACGCACAAACCGTCTCTACCGACTCTGCGTTTTTCGTCTATTCCTGCTTTTCCGCGACAATGCGCAGATTCAGCTCGCCTTCCTCGGCGATGGATGCAGCGACAAACTGTGGCAGGCGCACGTTGTAGTCCAGGCGGTTGATTGGCAGATCGCCAGACAGCAACACGAGGTTCTCGGTGCGTGCGGCCTTCATGGTGACCGTGACATCGTTGGTGATGCCACGAATGGTCAGACGTCCTGGAATCTCCACATTGGCCCACTGGCCGTTATCCGGAATCTTCGAGACATCAATCGGATCCGACAGTTCGAACTTCGCCTCTGGATACTGTTCAACATTGAAAATGTTGTTGCGCACATTGATGTCACGGCGTTCGATATCGCTCGTCAGGGTTGCCATGTCAACTACAATCGAGGCGTCCCGAAGCTTGTTGTCAGAAACCTTGAGCTGGCCGGTGACATCGTGTGTCGATCCGGATGTCGTGCGCTTGCTGCCAGGCAGGACCTCGTTAAAAGTAAAGCCCACAGACGTGTTCTGGGTATCATCTCCACCAACAATTTCCCACGTTCCATTGGCATCCGTGGTGGCTGCAGGAAGCTCCTGGGCCTCGAAATCACCAGTACGCACCCCCTCGTGAGTGAATACGCGGTACAGAACCGGCCCCACAACAACGATGGCGAGCGCCACAACAGCAACAGCAATTAAAGTAATTACTGATTTACGAACACCAGAATTCATAGTGTTCATCCTAACGTCTTTACCCCTCTATGGGATAAACCGTTCTACTTCGCGCGTTTTCATTATCAATTCGGTTGTGATGTCCGCAATAACGGCCGTGTCCATGCCGTCGTCAAGCGCTGTCTTCAAATCCTCTGCCAGGCAGCGAATTTCGAAGAGCCCATCCCCCACCCGCTGGACGACGGTTCCGGCAGCCGACGACGATGATTGATTCGTGGCGGTATGAGTGGCCAGCTCGGATGTGAGCTGCATGGCGACGGGCCTGGATGCGCCTTTGGCGACTCCCGTGCGCTTTTCATACGCGCGCTGGCGGCATGCTTGGCTGCAGAATTTTCGACGGCGACCACGGTTGGAGACTTCCATTTCGCGGCCGCACCATTGGCAATGAGCAATCGCTGTACTGGGCTTTTGATCGGTCACAGGAACCGATTATGGCACGAGTGGCGGTTTAACCGTTATAATGTGAGGTCTAGTATTTCTACCAAAGGGGGTACGTTCCACATGGCAGATCGAGTTCTTCGTGGTAGCCGCATGGGCGCCGTATCGTATGAGACCGATCGTGATCATGACCTCGCACCGCGAATGATGGTCCGCTACCGCACTGAATCCGGTGAAATCTTTGAGGTTCCTTTCGCAGATGACGCGGAAGTTCCGGGTGAATGGCTGTGCAAGAATGGTCAAATCGGTGAGCTGGTTGAGGGCGAAGGTACTGAGGCCAAGCCGGTAAAGCCACCGAGGACCCACTGGGATATGCTCCGTGAGCGTCGCTCTATTGAGGAGCTCGATGTGTTGCTCGATGAGCGCATTGACTTGCTGCGCAAGCGTCGTCGCAACGCCGCTCGCTTGCTGAAGCAGCAGAAGGAAGCTGAAGAAGCGGAGCAGAAGGCTTAGTTGCCAGGTTCTTGCTATCGCATTGGCGCGTTATTGCGGGGCTTCTCGCAAGATAAATAAAAGTACAGCACCCAAGCTGAATTGAACGGCTTGGGTGCTGTACTTTTTGCTTTTTATGCGTGCTCGGCCGAATTTAACTGTTAACGGTATTCGAAACCGTTACTTTCGGAAGCGCTGCTCCACCTCGTGCTTGGTCAAGCGACCGAGTTCCTTAGCCAGGTTCATCAGCTGCTTCGAACGGTGCTGAATGCCCCACTTGGTCACCTGCAGCAGCGACTGCTTCACAAAGCTGCCGTCCATCTTTGACTCGCCGAACTCGCGCTCGGTAAAGGTAATCGGCACCTCTTCAACCAGGAAACCAGCCTGGACAGCCTCATAGGCAAGCTCGGTCTGGAACAGGTACGCAGCCTTGCCAATGTTGTCAAGATCGAGGGTTTCCAGAACTTCCCGTCGATAAGCGCGGTAGCCTGCGGTGATGTCGGAGATGCCCGCGCCGAGCGCCAACGAGATGTAGATATTGCCGCCGCGGGAGAGAATCTGGCGGCTCATCGGCCAGTTCACGGTCTCACCACCAGGGACGTAACGCGAACCGATGACGACATCCGCGCCGTCCTCCAGTGCCTCCAGCAGAAGGTGGAACTGCTCAGGTGCGTGAGAGCCATCGGCGTCCATCTCGCAGAGAACCTGGTAGTCGCGCTCAAGACCCCACGCGAAGCCCGCACGGTAGGCGCCCCACAGACCGCCCTTGCCTTTGCGATGCATGACGAAGATGTGCTCTTCCCCATCGTTATTCGCCTTGTCAGCTGCCGCGATTTCGTCGGCGAGCTCACCGGTGCCATCGGGCGAGGAGTCATCGACAACCAAAATATCGACGCTCGGCTCCGCTGCGCGCAGGCGTGCGATAACACCCGGAAGGTTCTCCCGCTCGTTGAAAGTGGGGATGACAACCAGCGTCGACTCATTCAGGGCAGTCACTCGTGATTCTCCTTAGTGCATGTTCTGCTCAGTATCCCGGCCATCACTTACGCCCGCAGTCTTGTCTCCGCGGCGACGCACGACGGCACCAACCACACAAAGAATACCGAATGCAGTCAGAAGACCTTCAATCCACGCCCCGTAGCGCGCGGCAAAGGTCAGGTGGGAGTACTGAGGCAAAGTCTCGGTCAGCACTTTTTGCTCAAAGATTTCGCTGTGCTTTACGACGTCTCCGTGCGCGTCCACAATCGCGCTAACGCCACTGGTTGCGGCAACAGCCGTGGACCGCTGGAACTCCATGGCGCGCATGCGACTCATGGCCAGCTGCTGGTAGGTCATGTCGGTAAAGCCAAAGGTGGCGTTGTTGGTGGGAGTCGCCAGCATGGTGGCACCATTGCTGACCGCGTTGCGGAAGGCGTCGTCGAAGACAACCTCGTAGCAGGTGGCGATGCCGAGATTGACTTTCTTCAGGCCATCCGTGCCAGGTGTGGTGACCACTCCGGGGCCGTCGCCAGGCGTCATATCGCCGGCGTGATCAACCATGTCGGAGAAGTGGCGGAGTAATTCGCGGTACGGCATGGTTTCACCGAAGGGCTGGAGATAAATCTTCTCGTGGCGGTCGCCGGGGCCTGTGCCCGGATTCCAGACCACCATGGTGTTTTGCGTGCCATTGGCGTAGGAGAAGGTGCCGACCACGATGGGAGCGCCGATATTCATAGCGGCTTCATCGATGATGCGGGCGGCTTCGCTATCAGTAAATGGGCTGACATCCGAGGAGTTCTCGGGCCAGATGACGATATCCGGCTGCTCCGCTGTACCACTGCGAACCTGGCGCGCCAGTTCATTGGTGGCATCGGCGTGGTTTTGCAGCACTGCTCGTCGCTGTGCATTGAATTCCAAGCCAAGACGTGGCACATTGCCCTGGATGACAGCCACCCGCGTGTTGTCACTGGCAGCGGGCTTAGGAAGCGGTTGCGTCCAAGTGGGAAGCGCCCAGCCAATAAAGAGTGCGCCGACGACCAGTACAGCAGCCGTGGCGAATTTGCGTGCCACCAGTGACACCAGGCTCGCGCCCACACAGGCGGCGAGGAATGAAACCAGGGCTGTGCTTCCCAACACAACAGCTGGGGCTAGGGGGCCATCGACCTGACCCCAGGCCAAGCGCAGCCAGGGGAAGCCGCCAAATGGCCAGCGAGCAAGCAGCGCCTCCCCTGCCACCAGTGTTGCCGACATGCCGAGAAGCTTTAGCCACAGTGGGAACGTGGACCGCCCAATGGCCCACATTGCAAGTGCTGCGGGAATGGCAAGTACACCGAGCACCAGAGACAGTGCGACATACGGCATGATGCCGACAAACGAGCCAATCCATGGCAGGGAAAATAATGCAGTGGCACTTGCCCAGAGGAAACCGACCAGCACACCTGACTTCCAGTCAGCGGCGGTGAGCAGTGCGGCAATCAGCAGAGCCAGGCCAATCCAGGCAGCCCACCACCAACCAAGTGGTGCGTAGCTTAAAAACTGCAGGCCACCGGCAATGATGGCGGCGAGGATGAGAATAAGACGCTGCTTCCAGGGGGAAAGCGCGCAAAAGCGCGCCTGCCAGCGAGTGGGAATCTGCTGCGCGGTTTCTTCTTTCTCGCTGGAGCGCGCTTGGCGGTTGTTATGCACTTGGATAGGGAAACTCTCTGTGTCGCTTGAGCCGTACCGCTGGTTTGCGGCTAGCGCTTCTTGCTGTCGTCCTGGTCATCATCCCAGGTATTATCCGGCGCCGGCGGAACAATTTTGTCCTGCGGGAAATTGCGGAAGTCATCCGACCGGGAGCCGCTCTGACCTCCACTCTGGAAGCCACCGGGGAAACCGCCCTGGAAACCACCGTCAGCGCCTGGTGGGCGCACGCCGTACTGAGAAACGATAACCATGCTGCGATCGGCCAGCTTACGCATGGACATCAACATGGTGGCAGAAGCGGTCTTGCGGATCAGCCACCGCACGGGTGGTAGCACCATGAGGAAGCCAACGATTGTCGACACCACGCCCGGCAGCGCCAGCAGCCAGGAGCCGACCAACAGAATTGCCGAGTCCGCAACAAAGCTGCCCGCGCCCTTGGCCGAGCGCTTGATGGCCTCTTCTGGATGCTTCTCACCGTATTCAGTCAGCGTCGAGGAAGTATCCATCAGAAGCTTCTGGTAGATTCGCTTGAACTCGAAGGCAGCGAACATCAATCCCACCACGAATAGGCCAATGACCAGCAGAACCGTCCAGCCGTAGCCAATCCACTCACCGAGACCAATAAAGGCCGCAATCTCGGCGATGAGGTAAATAATCGTGAACCACTTGCTCATGACTTCCAGTGTAATCATGAGCAAGCGGCAAGGTTGCGGCTAGCAGTGGTGACTACTTGCGGCTATTAGCGGTCGGTGCGCTCTTCCAGGTCGCCTTCGGTATCCAGGTAGGTCTGACGCAGCAGATCCATGCGCTCTGAATCCGGGTTTTCCCACATTCCGCGCTCAGCGGCCTCCATCAGGCGCTCGGAAATATCGTGTAGAGCCCAGGGATTCGACTGTTCAAAGAACTCGCGATTTTCTGGGTTCGCAACGTATTCGTCGGTAAGCGTCTCGTACATCCAGTCGTCCATGACCTGCGCTGTGGCATCGTAGCCGAAGAGGTAGTCGACCGTCGCCGCCATCTCGAACGCACCCTTGTAGCCGTGTTTCCGCATGGCCTGCATCCAGCGCGGATTGACCACGCGCGCACGGAAGACGCGGCGAGTTTCCTCATGCAGAGTGCGGGTGCGCACGGCGTCGGGACGCGTCGAATCGCCCACGTAGGCCTCTGGCGCGGAGCCGGTGAGCGCGCGGACGGTGGCAATCATGCCGCCGTGGAATTGGAAGTAGTCATCCGAGTCAGCGATGTCGTGCTCGCGGGTGTCGGCGTTTTTCGCTGCGACCTGAATGCGCCTGTAGGCGGTCTTCATATCGTCAGCGGCCTCTTCCCCGTCGACACCGCGACCGTAGGCATAGCCGCCCCACGTCGTGTAGACCTTCGCCAGGTCGGCATCGTCACGCCAGGAGCCGGAGTCAATGAGCTGCAACAGGCCGGCGCCGTACGTGCCCGGCTTGGAACCGAAGATACGGCGCGGACGTTCCTGCTGGTCGGCCTTGGCGTGGGCGCGCACGTAGTTGTCTTCGTCTGCTTCATCAAGCTTGACGACGAGCTGAAAAGCGTCATCCAAAAGGTCAATGACATGCGGAAACGCATCACGGAAAAACCCGGAAATACGGACGGTGACATCGATGCGTGGGCGCCCCAACTCCGCCAGCGGAATCGGCTCAAGACCGACAATGCGGCGCGAAGCCTCATCCCAAACTGGATGCACACCGATGAGGGCCAGGACTTCGGCGATGTCATCACCGGAGGTACGCATGGCGGAAGTTCCCCACACTGACAGACCAACGGACTTCGGGTATTCGCCGTGGTCGGCGCGGTAGCGCTCAATCAAACCGTCGGCGAGGTTGACACCTGTCTCCCACGCCAGCCGCGACGGCACGGCCTTGGGATCTACCGAGTAGAAGTTACGGCCAGTCGGCAGCACATTGACCAGGCCACGCAGCGGCGATCCCGATGGGCCAGCCGGAATGAACTCGCCGTCCAGAGCAGCAAGGATTCGCGGAATCTCCTCAGCGGTCTCAGCCAGGCGGGGCAGGATCTCATTGCGGGTAAACTGCAGCAGCTCGACAACGCGGTCGAGGCCATTGGGCGCGGTGATGTGGGAGAACTCCTCCGAGCCGATGACATCGGCGACTAGAGCAGCAACCGGCTGGTCCGGGTTATTGACCACAGCGGTGACCAGCGCGGTGGCCAGCGCGTCAATGGAGTCAACGGTGACACGGTCATCGCTGCCATCTTCGGCAAGCCCCAGGGCCTCACGCAGGCCCGGCAGTGTCTGCTTGCCGCCCCACAGCTGGCGGGCACGCAGCATAGTGGTTACGGTGCCAATGAGCGATTCCCCTGCAGGTGCCTCGCCGAGAATATGGAGGCCACCGCGGATAGCGACGTCCTTGATCTCGCAGAGCCAGCCGTCGACATGCATCAGCATGTCATCGAACACATCCTCATCGGGGCGTTCATCCCACCCTAAGTCGCGATCCATTTTCGCGGCGGTGAGAAGCGTCCAGATCTCCTGACGAATCGCCGGCAGCTTTGCCGGGTCCATCGCGGAGATGTTCTGGTGCTCGTCGAGGAGCTGCTCCAAACGCGTGATATCGCCATAGGATTCGGCGCGCGCCATCGGTGGGATGAGATGGTCAATGAGAGTAGCATGTGCGCGGCGCTTGGCCTGCGTGCCCTCACCTGGATCATTGACCAGGAAGGGATAGATCATCGGCAGCTCACCGATGGCAGCGTCCGGGCCGCAGGATGCGGACAGGCCGACGGTCTTACCCGGCAGCCATTCCAGGTTGCCGTGCTTGCCCATGTGCACCACCGCGTCAGCGCCGAAACCGCCATCAGCCTGTGGCAGAGACAGGAAGCGGTAGCACGCCAGGTAGTGATGCGTCGGCGGCAAATCCGGGTCATGGTAGATGCCAACGGGGTTGTCACCGAATCCGCGCGGTGGCTGCACCATGACGACAATATTGCCGAAGGTCAGACCCGCAATGTAGATGTCCTGCGTATCCGGGTGTACGTAGAGGCTGCCCGGCGCGGCACCCCACTTGTCCTCCATGTCGGCGCGGAGCTGATCCGGCAGAGTGTTGAAGAACTGCTGGTAAGTCGCAGCAGGCAGGCGGAGCTCGGCGGCCTCCATGACCTCTTCGGTCAGCCAGTCCGGGTCCTGGCCGCCCGCATCGATAATGGCGTGCATGAACTTATCGGGCTCATCGGAACCATCGTTGGCGGTGGCATATCCGGGGATTTTGGTGGTGTCGCCGAGGTTGTATCCGGCGTCGTCAAGCGCGTGCAGCACCTTCAGCGTGGATGCTGGCGTGTCCAGGCCTACGGCGTTGCCGATGCGCGCGTGCTTGGTGGGGTACGCCGAGAGCATGACGGCGACGCGTTTGTCGGCGTTGTGGATGTGGCGCAGCGCGGCGTAGCGCGTGGCGATACCGGCCAGTCGATCGCAGCGCTCGAGGTCGGGGACGTAGGAAATGAGCTGGTCGGAGTCGATTTCCTTAAAGGAAAATGCGACGGAGATAATGCGGCCGTCGAATTCGGGGACAGCGACCTGCGTGGCGACGTCCAGCGGGGAGAGCCCCTCGTCGTTGTCCTCCCACGCGGCCTTGGAGGAGGTCAGGGCAAGCCCCTGGATGATGGGGATGTTGAGGTCGGCAAGTGCTGCGACATCCCATCCGTCATCGTCTTGCCCGGCCTGTGCGAGTGCCGGACGGTTACCGCCGGCGGCGAGCACCGTGGTAATCAGCGCGTCGCAGGAGGCCATCTCCGCCAGCAGCTCTTCGCTGGCGGTGCGCAGGGAAGCGGCGAAGATGGGCTTAGCGACGTAGCCGCGAGCCTCCACTGCGTCTGCGAGTGCCTCGATGTAGTGCGTATTTCCCGCCAGATGCTGGGCTCGGTAGTAAATAATGCCGACTGTGCCGTGGGAGTCGGCCTCGGAGACCGTGGATTCGCGATCCAGGAAACCCCAGGCAGGCATGCGCTGGGGCTCCTCAAAACCAAGACCGGTCAACAGCAGCGTGTCAGAGAGGAAATTGTGCAGCTGCTCGAGGTTCTTCGAGCCACCTTCGGCCAGGTAGATATGCGTCTGCGTGGCGACGTTCGCCGGGACCGTGGAGTACTCGGTCAGTTCGGCATCCGGTGCCTGCTCGCCTGAAACAAGCACAGTGGGAATACCGGAGTTGACGAAGTAGTCGACGCCGGATTCCCATGCGCGGCGGCCACCGAGAAGACGGATGATGACGACATCGGCGCCATCGGCAAGCGTTGGTAGATCATCATCGAGTAGGCGCGCCGGGTTGGCCCAGCGGTAAGAAACCTCCGAGTTGGCCTGGCTGGCAGCGCGAGCGGATAGCAGGTCGGTATCGGAGGTCGACAGCAGCAGAATCACGGTGTCGTCATTCACTTCCTGGGGAGCAACGCGTCCCCGGTCGGCGGGAGCCTGCCTATAAAAATGACGAGGTCTGACTGTAACAGTGGCGCGACCGTGCGGGATTTCACCGAGCTTCTCGCCAGAGGCAGGGCAATGGAATACTGCCTAACTCTACTGCAGTCGGTTTACTACAGTTCGAGCGACTGCTCTGCCTGCTGTTCCGGGAAGTGTGCCCAGAGGAAGTCGGTGGCCTGATTCAGCTCAGCCAGCATTGGCACAACGTGGTTCAGACCGGTCTTCGGAATGAGCTTCGGGGTTGGATTTTCGTAGTATTCCAGCTCCGTGAATCCGAGGTTCAGCCAGGAATCGCGGAGCTTGTGCACCTGGTTGATGGGGATGATGTCGTCGTTTTGACCGGAGTACAGGAACACCGGCGCATTTGGCACGAAGTTACCGACGCGCTGACGGGCGAGCTCCTTTTGTACTGGTTCATAGCGCTTAATCAGTTCACCGAGGGATTCACCGCTGGTGGTGTACTGATCAGTTGTTTCAAAAGCGTGATGGAACGCGAGGCCTGCTGCGCAGTAGTTGCCTACGTTATCCAGAAGGTTCTTTCCTTTCTCGTTGATTTCTTCTTCCAGCACGCGGCGCAGCTCCGGGTCCTTATCCAGCACGGAGTTAATCGCCAGTGCAATGGCGGCGGTCAGCGAAGTGCCATCAATCTGATCGAGTACATTGGCCAGGTCAGACGGTGGGCCGCCTGCGGAGGTGGCGGTGACATGTAGCTCTGGGGCGTAGACACCAGCGCGTTCAGCCGCAGCGGCGGCCGCGGAACCACCTTGTGAGTAGCCGTAAATGCCGACTGGAGCTGCCTTATCCACACCGAGTTCGTGGGAGGCAGACACTGCATCCAGCAGGGATTGCGCCGAGGCAATGTTGTCCACATAGTCCTGATTGCCCTGGGCGTTGCGGTGGTGATCAATCATCACCACGGTCGCACCGCGCTTTAAGTTGGCGACCAGCGGAATCGTCTCATAAGGGGCGACCACGTCCATTGGGCCGAATTGAATTTCCAGGCCGGTCTGCTCGGAAATTGACGGGTCACATTTCTCGGCACTGCCCTGTGTGCCCGGCGCGATGGCCACTACAGGACGCGGCCCCTTGCCCTTCCACTCCGTTTTTGGAGTCACCACAATTGCAGTGTCCACGCTTGGGTTGCCCAGCGAATCCGTGGAGTTGTAGTGAATACGATGCGCATCGGCATTCCACAGCTTGTCATTGACCATCATTTTGGCTTTTTCGCTCTTGACCAGTGTGCCAGCGTTGCCAGTACGAGTGGGTGTCAGCGGCAGTGAATTGAGCGGGGAGGCTGCAGCGACGCGAGCCTGTTCCGGGGTCAGTTGCCTGGTGCTTCCGTCATCACTGCCCTTATCCCCCTCCGAGCTGGAGCCCTTATCCGACAGGCCCAACATGCCCTTCACATTCGGGTTGGGCAGCTTGCCATAGCCGGGAAGCTCCACCACGCCTCCCAGCTCAGGCAGCTGCGCGGTCGCGGGCGACGCAAGACCGATGGTGACAAGCCCAGCCAAGGTCACCGCAATGCCGGTGCGGGTTGCTGCTCCTGGACGTCGTAAAGCAGACGGAGACGATATATTCGTGCGGCGAAGTGCCATAGAAACTCCTCGGATATAAAACTGGCCGTCTCCTGCAGCGGGCTAGTGCCACAGAAGAGGCAATTATTGATGCCGACCCGGCATTTGAATAGAAGTATAAAAGTTTAAGGGGGAAAGTAGAGAGTTTTGCTTGAAAATTAGAAAGTTTCTTTTTCTGTGATGTGCGTATCCTTAGAACTATGACTGCAACTGATAACGGAGCTCGTACTCGCCAGGACGGTTGCCCTGGTAGTCGAAAGATGCATCTCGCCGCTGACGGTGCCATTGGACGCCTGCGTTTCCCTGGCGGTTTCCTGCCCGCGCCGGGTTTTGAAGTGCTCGCTGACCTGGCAGAAAACTTCGGCGATGGGGATATTCACTTCACCTCCCGCGGCAATGTTCAGATTCGCGGAATTAAGAACTCCGGAGCATTCGCCGACGCTGCTGAGGAGGAAAAGCTAGTTCCCTCCACCAGCCATGACCGCGTGCGCAATATCCTGCAATCCCCCCTGTCCGGACGCGTCGGCGGCAAGGCTGATGTCCGTGAACTGGTCCAAGAGTTCGACAAAGCGCTAATCGCGGAGCCGACGCTGGCCACACTGCCTGGTCGCACACTCATGGCGCTCGACGACGGACGCGGCGACGTGCTCGGCGAGCGCCCGGACTTCGGCGCAGTCGCACACGATGATGACACCTTCGAGCTCATCATCGGCGGCGAGACCTCGGGGCTCATCGTCTCGCGTGACGACGTCGTGGAGGCCCTGGTCGCCACAGCGAAAGTGTGGAACGACAGCCGCGGCACGGCCTGGCGCATCGCCGAGGCAGATGCGGCCGACCGCGTTGCCAAGGAAGTCGAGGAACGCCTCGGTGACAAGGTCCGTCGCCAGGATCCAACCCCTGCTGAGAAATTCGATGCCACCGCTGGGCTGTCCCGCCAGATTGGCTGGATTGACCAGCCGGATGGTCTGGTGAGCCTGGCTGCAGGCCTGCGCTTTGGTGTCCTGCCAGCCCGTCTTGCCCGCGCGATTGCACAGACGCAGGTGCCAGTTCACATCACGCCGTGGTACTCGCTGATTCTTCACGACTTGGAGGAAGAAGTCGCGGAGCAGGTGGTCAAGGTGCTCGCGCCGAATGGCCTAATCTTTGACCGCAAGTCCACCTGGCTGCGCGTGACCGCCTGCACTGGTCGCCCAGGCTGCGTGAAGTCCCTGGCAGATACCCGTGGCGACGCCGCACATGCCATTGCCCAAGACCGCCTGCCGGATGGCCGCGTGCACTTCTCCGGATGTGAACGCCGCTGCGGCAAGCCCAAGGGCGGCTACTTCGATTATCTTGCCACCGGTGATGGCGAGTATGAAGTCACGGCGATTGATTAACTGCAGCTAATCAGCAGTCAGATGGTATAAAGTCGGCCGGTTCGTCAGCGCATGGATTGCGCGTCGAGCCGGCCGACTATTCTTAGAGCCTATGAAGCGCTTTGAGTACAACACCGATGGTGCGGATATCTACCGCAACTCATTTGCCATTATCCGAGCCGAAAGCGATCTTTCCCGCTTTGATGCCGATGAAGAAACCGTCGCCGTCCGCATGATTCATGCCGCTGGTCAGACCGACCTGGCCAAGGATATCGTCTTCTCCCCCGGTGCTGTCTGCGCTGCCCGCCAAGCACTTGAGGCCGGTGCTCCTATTTTCACCGATGTCAACATGATTGCTTCTGGCATTACTCGCAAGCGTCTGCCCGCCGACAATGAGGTCATCTGCCTGCTGCGTGATGAGCGCGTACCGGAGCTGGCCAAGGAGCTCGGCACCACTCGCACCGCTGCTGCAGTGGAATTGTGGAAGCCACGCCTGGAGGGCGCCGTCGTCGCCATCGGCAATGCCCCGACTGCGCTGTTCCACCTGCTCAACCGTATCAATGAGGGATCCTTCCCCATGCCAGCTGCCATTTTGGCCATGCCGGTGGGCTTCGTCGGTGCCGCCGAATCCAAGCAGGCCACCATCGATTCGGGTGCCGAGAATCCAGAGTTGAAGTACATCGCCGTCACCGGTCGCCGTGGCGGTTCCGCCATTACGTGTGCTGCCATCAATGCCATCGCCACCGCAAAGGAGATCCTCTAACTCATGTCCACCTCCTATAGCGCACAGCCCGGTCATCTCTACGGTGTCGGCCTCGGCCCTGGCGATGCCGGACTAATCACCCTCCGCGGCGCCGAGATTATCCGCACCGCCGACGTCATCGCCTATCATGCAGGCACACACGGACGTTCCACTGCACGGTCAATCGCCGCTGAACTCATCGATGCGCGTGACGACGCTGCCGTGGAGGAACAACTTCAGTACCCAGTAACCACCGGGCGTCCAGCCGATTACCGCGATCAGTTGGCTGGATTCTACGCAGAGGCAACCGAACGCCTGCATAACCACCTTGCTGCAGGTCGCAGCGTGGCTGTGCTGTCTCTGGGCGATCCTATGCTCTATAGCTCGTACCAGCACCTGCACCACGCATTGAGTGCCGACTTCCCCACAGACATCATTCCAGGGGTGGCGAGCATTAATGCGGCAGCCGCAGAGCTCGGCCAGCCCCTGGGCGAGGCCACTGAAATTGTCAGTGTCATCCCCGCGACTGCGGACTCTGACCGAATCGCTGCAGCCCTGTCGGCCGCTGATTGCGTAGTCATTATGAAGCTGGGCAAGAACGTGGAGAAGGTGCGCAACGCTCTGCAGGATGCCGGGATGCTGGAACGCGCCTACGTGGTCGAACGCGCCACCATGGATGAGCACATCACCTACTCACTTGCCGATGCCAATCCAGAGAAGGTCCCCTACTTTGCAGTGGCTGTGGTGCCGTCGGAAATTTACGGCACCGAGCGCAGCGTCTCCGGTGCGGCTGCAGTGAAGGCAGCTGGCGCAACGCAGGACGCACCGAGAGCTGACACCGTCTTAGCAACCGATGCGAACAAGCCAACCACTGGCGAGGTTGTCGTCGTTGGTCTCGGCCCCGGCGCCGAGCGTTGGACTACGCCGGAAGTCACCGACGAACTTGCTCGCGCCACCGACTTGGTGGGCTACTCCACCTACATCAACCGCGTGCCTGAGCGTGCCGGGCAGCGCCGCCATCTGTCTGACAACCGCGTGGAGGCAGAGCGCGCCACGATGGCTCTGGATATCGCCAAGCGTGGCGGTCGCGTGGCCGTCGTCAGCTCTGGCGACCCAGGGGTTTTCGCGATGGCGGCGGCCGTGCTGGAAGTCGCCGATGATGACACCTGGCGCGACGTGCCAGTCCGCGTAGTGCCAGGCATGACTGCAGCGCAAGCAGTCGCAAGTCGCGTCGGCGCTCCCCTTGGCCACGACTTTGCGATGCTGAGTCTCTCCGATCGGTTGAAGCCCTGGGATGTCGTCGTCAAGCGTGTGCGTGCTGTAGCGAGCGCGGATATGGCGTTTGCGGTCTACAACCCTGCGTCGAAGTCGCGGAGGTGGCAGATTCGGGAGCTGCGCGCGCTGGCAATGGAATACCGTGACCCGTCGACGCCGGTGATTGTGGCGCGGGCGGTTGGCTCGGAGCAGGAGAATGTCACCGTGACGACGCTGGCGGAGTTCGATCCGGATGTTGTCGATATGCGCACGATGGTGATTATCGGCTCGTCGTCGACGAAGACGTACCGCGCCGGTAACACGACGCGTGTCTATACCGCTCGCCACTACGGTGAGGGCGGTACCAGCGGAACTGGTGAGTTGCTGCGGTAGGCGCCTTACGCCCGGCGGATGACAGCGTTGTACGCCTCATCCACGGTGGTTGCCACAATCGCGATATCCGCGCCGGGCAGCTGTGGGCGCTGCACGATAACAACGGGCTTTTTCAGGTCGCGAGCAGCCTCAATCTTGGCGTAGGTCGCAGCACCGCCGGAGTTCTTCGTCACCACACAGTCGACTGCGTAGTCACGCATGAGCTTGCGCTCGGCGGCAACCTCGTAGGGGCCGCGGCTGAGAATAATCGTCCGATTCTTTGGCAGCGGCGGTGCGGGCTTTTCAACGCAACGGATGAGGTAGCGGCCCTGCGAATCATCCGCAAAGGGAGCCAACTGCTGGCGCCCAATGGTGAGAAATGGGCTGTAGAAGCGATTGGCAACAACCTCGGCAGCCTCCTGCATGGAGGACACCTCAATCCAATTGTCGCCGGGCTGCTTCTCCCACGCCGGTCGGTGCAAAGCCACTAGCGGAATGCCTGTGGCCCGGGCAGCCTCAGCGGCGGACTCGCTAATCTTTTCCGCATACGGATGCGTGGCATCAATGATGACCTCAGTGGCATCTGAAATCAGCCATCGTGTCAGACCGGCAGGGCCGCCAAAACCGCCGATGCGGACGTGGCCAACGGGCAACTTGGGGTTAGCAACGCGGCCAGCCAGCGAGGAGGTGACAAACCAGCCTTCAGCAACCAGGCGCTTTGCCAATGCGCGGGCCTCTGCTGTCCCGCCGAGAATTAGTGCACGCATGGAATAGTCCGTCCGTGTTCATCGCGCGGGCGGTCATCGCTGTAGAGGAAGCTATCCGGGAAGGCCTCCGCGGTAAGAACCTTGCCGACGATAATGACGGCCGTGCGAGTCACGCCTGCGTCCTTGACCTTTTGCGCAATATCCGACAGTGTGCCGCGGAGAATGACTTCCTCCGGCCGCGAGGCGAAAGCCACGACAGCTGCCGGGCCGTGCTCGCCATAATGTGGAGTTAGTTCTTCCACCACTCGGTCGATGTCGTGTGCCGCCAGGTGAATACACAGTGTGGCACCGGTGCGGCCGAAGTTCTCTAAAGTCTCGCCCTCCGGCATCTTGGAGGCGCGTCCAGAGATACGGGTCAGAACCACCGACTGCCCCACGGTCGGTACCGTCAGTTCGTGGCCCAAAGCCGCTGCAGCGGCGGAGAAAGCCGGCACCCCAGGGACGACCTCATAGTCAATGCCAAGTTCGCTGAGGCGACGAACCTGCTCTGCCAGTGCGGACCACACAGACGGATCCCCCGACTGCAAACGAGCGACATCCTTGCCCTCATCGTTGGCCTTCTTGATCGTCGCAATGATGGTATCCAGCGGCATCCGCGCAGTGTTGATAATCTCCGCGCCCTCCGGGCAATTCTCCAACACCTCAGGTGGAACAATCGATCCCGCGTAGAGACAAACAGGACACGAACGGATAAGCCGGTCCGCGCGCAGCGTCAACAAATCCGCCGCTCCCGGGCCTGCGCCAATGAAGTACACAGTCATTGTGGGTTAGAAGTCCTCAACAGTTCAGATGAGATTGGACAGAAATTACATCCATGGTAGCGCAGGCTAGACAGGCTTTACCGCAACCCACTGCACTACTGGGAGTGCCGGCCGCCAGGCAGTAAAGCTGCCGACGGCACCGGATCGCTCCACCGGCAGACGCGTAATGTCACCACCGTACCTGTGACGCGCCTGCCACAACAGCGCCTCAGACTCCAGCGTCACCGTATTGGCGACAATCTTGCCGCCGGGCGTAAGTCGCTCCCAGCAGGTCTCCAACATGCCGTCGGCGGTCAGACCACCGCCGATGAAGATGACATCCGGGCGATTGTCCGATTGCGCCAGCGACTCCGGCGCCTCACCGAGAATCACCGTCGCATTGCCCGATAGCGCCACCACATTGGCCTCAATCCGGCGTGCACGTTCCTTGTCACGTTCAAAAATCTCCGCGACACCACCATGACGCGCCCACTCGATACCAATCGAGCCCGTGCCACCGCCGACATCCCACAGCAAGGCACCGGGACGTGGATCCAGGGCGGTCACCGTCAACTGTCGGATCGGAGATTTTGTCAGCTGGCCATCGGTTTCAAAGTCTTCATCGCGGAGCCAGCCCCGCGCGCTTCCCGACGGTTCCACTGCCAGCACCGTCAAGTCACCAGCGGCAACCGGCGGGTTGTCCACCGTTCCCTCGACTACTGCCTGCGGCAGCCCAGTATCAGCGGTGCCACCGAGATTGGTCAAGGCTGTGAGCTTGGTCTCCGGGCGGTTACGCAACACATAGGCCACATGAGAAACGGATTCCGCGTTGCGGCACAGCACCAAGAATGGACGCGCTTGGTCTGCCACTGGTACCACTCGCGCAGCACCCAGGACACCTGCGGCACCGGTAACCAGAGAGACCACCGGAGTGTCATGCAGCGGCCACCCCAAATAGGCGCAGGCCAACGAAGCCGACGACGGAGCCGGAATCACTTCGACTGCGCCGCGGCCAAGTTCACGAACCAGCGATACTCCAACTCCATGGAACATGGGATCACCACTGGCCAGAATGATGTCCCCTGCCGGATCAATATCGGCGAGAGTGGCCTGCCAGTCCGTCCAGAAGCCAGCTGGCCACGGTCGAAGTTCGGCGCTTAAGGGTACGTCGTAAAGCAATTCGAGTTGGCGTGGCGAGCCGATAATCCGGCGTGCGGACCGTAACGCACCGACTGCGCGGGCGCTGAGCCCGGTAAAACCGTCGCAGCCAATGCCGACGACGCGGAGTTTGGGGCTCATCGAGGCATCTTTCTCCAGATCCAACGAGGTGTCAGGTGCGTGGCGTGGGCGAGCAATGCGAGCCTGCCGGGCACCCAGACATGGGGTTTGCGGCCGTCAAAGGCGGTAACAGCGGCTTCGGCGACCTCAGCCGGGCGCGATGACATCGGCGCCGGTTTCATACCTTCTGTCATGCGGCCGATGACGAAGCCCGGGCGCACGATGGTCAGTTGAATCGGCGTGCGGTGCAGGCGGTCCTGCATACCCTGCAGGAAACCGTCCAGGCCTGCCTTCGCTGAGCCATAGACGTAATTCGCACGGCGCACACGGGCACCCGCGATGGAGGAAAACGCCATGATGCGACCGGCAACGCCATCGCGCACTGGCAAGGTACCGGATGCGATGTCGGACTCCATGCGCGCGACAATCTCGGTAAGAATCGAAGCCTGTGCTGTGAAGTCCGTGTGAATGACTTTGGCGGCAGCCTCGCCGGAAGTCTCGCACTCACGCTGATTGCCCAGGATGCCGAAGGCGACAATGACGGTATCAATGGGACCGTGCTGCCAGGCGTGCTCGACGAATTGGCGGTGTGCGGCAATGTCGTCGGCCTCGAAATAGATGCGGTGTACACCGACGGCACCGCAATCGACCAGCCGCGCGGCTATGGTATCCAGCGCTTCAGTGCGGCGGGCCGCGAGAGTCACTGTATTGTGATTGGCCAGGCGAGCGGCGACTTCCCCACCGATTTCGCTAGTGGCACCCAGTACTAGAACGTGTCCCATGCGTCGTTTTAAGCCTTCCTTGAAGTGTCACCCGGAACTTCAATGAGCTCGTGCGGGCCCTTATTGACGGACTCGCCACCATTTTCGGTGACAATGACGATGTCTTCCAGTCGCATACCGAATTCGCCCGGAAGGTACACGCCCGGTTCAATGGAAAACGCCATCCCCGGCTCCAGCACTAGCTCGTTGCCGGCCATGATGAACGGTTCCTCGTGGGTGGAAAGACCAATGCCGTGGCCCGTGCGGTGAATGAAGTACTCGCCGTAGCCGGCAGCCGTCAGGCTCTTTCGCGCAATGGCATCAATCTCGGAGGCCTTCACGCCCGGGCGAACTGCGGCAAACGCAGCCTCTTGCGCCTTGCGCAGAGCCGCCCACGCCGAAGCCTCCTTTGCGCTGGGCTTACCCACGACATAGGTGCGCGTGCAATCGGAGTGGTAGCCACGCGGCAGAGCGCCTCCGATGTCAACCACCACAACGTCACCATCTTCGATGACGCGGTCGGAGAAATCGTGGTGCGGGTTTGCACCATTTTCAGCCGAGCCGACGATGACGAAGTCCACCTCGACGTGGCCTTCTTCCAAGATGGCGGCATCGATTTCTTCAGCGACCTCACGTTCGGTGCGGCCAGCACGCAGCATGCTCGGTACGCGTGCATGTACGCGGTCGATGGCAGCGCCCGCTTCGCGCAGCTGCTCAATTTCGGCTGCGTCCTTGCGCATGAACAGTTCCTTGAGCAGATTGGCGGCCAGCACAGTCTTGGCGCCGGTAAGCTCCTGCAGCGGAATGAGGTGATCTGCAGTGATGGAGGAACCCACCGCGATGGTGTCGACCTTGCCAATCAAATCGGCCACAATCTGGTGCGGGTTTGCGCCGTCCTCCCACAGTTTGACCTCGGCATCGAGATCGCCGATGGCGCAGGCGGCCAAATCACCGCGCTCCACCGCCGGCAGCACCAGCGTGGTAGAGCCAGTGGCGGTGATGACCAGCGCGGTCAACCGTTCGTGGGAGGAAACATTGGAGCCGATGAGATACTGCAGGTCAGCGCCAGTACCGAACACGGCGGCACCCACACCGCGCGCAGACAGCAGCTCAACGGTGCGGGAGATGCGCTCTGCGTAGGTTGCGGACGCAAAGAGATTGTCAGCGGGGAGATTTCCAGATTGGTTCTCACTCATAGTCCCCGACTCTACCCGTCAACCTAGTTGTTTAGAGCGACTACTCCCCTGCGGATGGCCTGAACCGCCTCAGCTGCCTTGTCGCGGATTTCATCGGTGTAACCGGTCTTCTTAATCTGCTGCAATAAATCGATGACCTGGCGGCACCAACGAACGAAGTCGCCTGGTGTGAGTTCGGCTCCCGATTCCGCCGCGGCCTGCAGGCAGTAACCCAGCGGCGCGCCAGCGGTCCACTGATGCATGGCCGTGGCAAAAGCCATATCGGGCATCTCAGTTACCGGCAGACGCAGACGACGCTCATCAGCCGAGAGCTCCTCCCAAATGCGGTAGGTATGCCCAATGGCTGTGGCCAGCGGTTCAGTTGGTACTTCGTCGCTGCCCTGTGTTGCCTTGCGGTTTTCAAACACCAGCGTGGATACCGCGCCGGCCAGCTCTGCCGGATCTAAGTCATCCCAAATGCCGCGGCGCAGGCAGGTGGCAACCAGCAGGTCGGAACCGTTGTGAATCTGCGCGAGCCGGAAGCCCTCCTCCGTGATGGCAGGCTCGCCATCCTCCGGCCAGTCCACATAGTCCATCTGAGTGAGCAACTGCAGCATGCGGTCAAACGTGCGCGCCAAGGTATCGGAGGCGGCGTCGACGCGCTTCTGCAATGCCGCAACCTCGGCCTCTGCCTGGCGGAGCGTGTCAGCATGTCGCGCCATGTCCTCCACCGCGGGATCGCCGTGGAGCGGATGTGTCCGCAGCTCCTGGCGCAGCTTCTTTACCGCAGGCGAGTTGCCGCCGCTGCGACGGCGCAGGCGCTTCGGAGTCTTAAATCCCTTGCGGCCAATCTCAGAGCGCACGATTCCCAGCGCGCGTCGCGGATGCCGATCCGCATCACGCGGCAGCTTAATTGAGCCCACCGGCTGTGGCGCTGCCGGGAAAACATGCGGTTCCACGCGCCCCACATAGCCACCCACACTGATGATTCCCGGGCGCGGATTATTCTTCGAGTGATCCTCGCGGTAAACCACCGCGAGTTGCACCTTCTTGCCCTTTGGAAACGGAATCACCTCACCTCGGCGCAGCCTGCGCAGGGACGTCACCGTCTCCGTGTGGCGATCTTCAATATTGCGACGCTTGGCGTTCTTCTCCTCCTGGGACAACTTTGCGCGCAGATCTAAGTATTCGAGCATCTGGGTCAGGCGCTCGTCGTCACGCGAATCCGTGCCTTGCGACGACTCCGTCGCCGCCCCCTCTGCGTCCGCGTCGGCTCCCCTGCCGAGAATCTCCGCACGCAGAGCCGCGGCGCGTTGCTTGGCCTTGGTCAGTTCGGCGGCCACCCCGACAATGTCGCCATCGGCTTGGAACTGGGCAAACGAGCGCTCCATCACCCTCTTCGAGCCCTCGTAGCCGAGCGTCTGCAGGAGGTTGACGCTCATGTTGTAGCTCGGCGCGAAGGTGGAAATCAGCGGGTAGGTGCGGGTGGAGGCAAGGCCTGCGACGGCCTTCGGATCCATCGCCGGTGCCCACTGCACCACGGCATTGCCGACCACATCAATGCCGCGGCGGCCAGCGCGACCGGTCATCTGCGTGTACTGCCCGGCAGTGAGATCGACGTGTGCCTCGCCGTTGAACTTCACCAGCTTTTCCAGCACCACGGTGCGGGCGGGCATGTTGATGCCCAGCGCGAGCGTCTCGGTGGCGAAGACTACCTTGACCAGGCCCTCGTTGAAGAGCTCTTCAACGATGTGGCGGAATGCTGGCAGCATGCCCGCGTGGTGAGCGGCAAAACCGCGGATGAGAATGCGGCGCCAGCGCAGGAAACCGAGGACCTGCAGGTCATCCTGTGGGATGTGGGCAACGCCGTCGTCGATGATTTTGGCGATGCGTGTCTGCTCGTCCTTATCCGTCAGCTCGATGCGTGACGCACCGACCTGTGCGAGTGCACCCTCACAGCCTGCGCGGGAGAAAATGAAGAAGATTGCCGGCAGCATGTTGAGCGAGCCGAGCATTTTAACGACGTCGGCACGCTTGGGCGGACGGAACTTGCGCTGACCCTTGTCTCCCCAGCTGTAGGAGCGACCGCCGCCCTTGTGCTTCTTGTACTGGTAGCGCTCCTTGGCTCCGGCATCCCCATAGCCGAACTCGGCACGGCGGCAGGCCTCCAGTAAATCGCGATTGACCTTGTCAGATTTCGCTTCAAATAGTGGGTACAGACGGTGGCCGACCAGCATGTGCTGGTGCAACGGAACCGGGCGTAGGTCCGTGACAATGACATCAGTGTGACCGCGCACGGTTGACAGCCAGCGGCCGAACTCCTCGGAGTTGGACACGGTCGCTGATAGACCGATGACCGCCACTGACGGGTCGAGGTTCAAGATGACCTCTTCCCACACCGCGCCGCGCTCACGGTCGGCGAGATAGTGAATCTCATCCATCACCACGTGCGTGAGCTTCTTCAGCGTCGGCGAGCCCGCATAGATCATGTTGCGTAAGACCTCGGTGGTCATCACAACGATGTCGGCGTCGCCGTTAATAGAGGTATCACCGGTGAGTAGACCAACGCGGTCCTCGCCGTAGTCCTCGACTAAGTCGTGATACTTCTGGTTGCTCAGCGCCTTAATCGGTGTGGTGTAGAAACACTTACCACCGCCGTCGAGGGCTGCATAGATGGCGAATTCGCCGACGATGGTTTTGCCAGCTCCGGTGGGCGCGCAGACGACAACGCCCCGCCCTGCCTCAATGGATTGGCAGGCGCGGAGCTGAAAGTCGTCGAGATCGAAATCCTGTTGGCTAACGAATTCGCCGAGAAGAGTCATGCCTCTAGAGTGTCATAAACCGCGCTAGAGAACATCATCGAAGTCACTCGGCGGGCGATTTCGGAAGTCTGTCGGCCGTGGCGGAACCTCCGGCATCGGGCGCGGTGGGCGCGAATTGCGCGTCGGGCGAGACTGCGGCATCTGCTGCTGTGGCATCTGCGTCGGCTGGTTCACCGGAGTCGGTCCTGGAATCTGCGAGGCACTCGGAGCTGCCGATGCGTGTGGTGCACCACCCGGCTGAATCGAGGTTGGCGCTCCCACTGAAGTCGGGGCTCCGATGCCCCCGATTTCGCCAATGCCGCCGGAAGCCGCAATTGGGCCGGACGAGGCGATGGGACCCGAGCCCTGTTCATCGTCCAAGTCCAACCACTCAGGACGGCTATTTGCTTTACGACGGTCATGGATGCGACAGAACTGGATGGCGATTTCTACCAGCAGTGTCAGCGCCGTGGCCATTGCAACCATGGAGACCGGATCCTGTCCCGGTGTCATGAATGCCGCAAAGATAAACAGCGACATGATGATAATGGCGCGCTTATCCTTGACAGACTCGTAGGTAATCACGCCGGCGATATTCAGCATGACGACAAAGAGCGGTACCTCGAAGCTGACGCCGAAGACCAAAATCAAAGCCAGCAGGAAGCCAAAGTACTTTTGACCGGTGAGTGCAGAAATCTGCGTCTCATCACCAATCTGAAGCAAGAACTCCAGACCGTAGGCGACAACGAAGTATGCCAGAACCGAACCCATGACAAACAGAAGTGCTGCGGCAGTGACCACCATTCGCGTCATGCGGCGTTCCCTGCGAACCAGGCCTGGAGTGATGTACGCCCAAATCTGGTAGAGCCACCATGGCGATGACAGCACCAGACCGGCCAGCGCACCGACCTTCAGTCGCAGCATGAACATCTCAAATGGGCTGGTTGCCAGCAGACGACACTCGGCACCTTCGCCGCCGCCCAGACGCATCTCCGGCGGCAGCTGACAGTACGGATCCTTCAGCAGCTCACCGAGGGACTTGAAATGTAGCGGACCGAAATCGGCTGACGTAAACGGAATGCGGTACGGGCCAATTGTGAATGCGGTCTGGTACCAGATGAAGCCCAAAATCGTGCCGACGGCAATTCCGGCGAGCGACAGAATGAGGCGATGTCGGAGCTCTTGGATGTGCTCAACAATGGTCATCACGCCCTCGGGATTGCGCTTTCGACCGCGCTTCCGAGGACGTGATGTGGTTTTAGCTGAAGTCACGCTTCAACCGGCTTTCTACTACTGCTGCGGCTGGCCGGGGTAGTTCTGGCCAGGCTGCTGCGGCTGCTGGTACTGCTGCGCCTGCGGGGACTGCGGCTGCTGCGGCGCCGGCTGCTGGTACTGAGCCTGCGGCTGCTGCGGCTGCGGCTGAGCGTACTCGGTGTACGGCTGCTGCGGCTGTGCCTGCGGAGCCTGCTGAATGGCGGCCTGCTGCTCCTGCTGGTCGTCATCGTTGCGCATTTCCTTGACCTCAGACTTGAAAATACGCATGGAGCGGCCGAGCGAACGAGCGGCATCCGGAAGCTTCTTCGCGCCGAAGAGCAAAACAAGAACAACCAGGATAATGATGATTTCCCAGGGACCTAGGTTTGGCATCCGCTTATTGACCTTTCAGATGAAGATGTACATGTGGCCCAACGTTAATCTGGCGTCCGTGCCACTATCCGGGAGTTTGAAGTCCCGATTTTAAGTTTTGTCGTTTAGACCATACTCTGCCAAAGCCTCCGAGGCGCGCGCAACAACGGCTTTTTTCAATTCTTTTGGTGCGATAACTCTCACGTTCGGTGAACGGCGGAGTACGAAGGAAGCAGTAGCAGCCACATTTGACATGGGGACCTCTGCGGTAAACTCCCCTGCCTCGGAGGGGTGATCGGCATTCTCGGTAAAAAATACCGGTTCGTAGTCAGCAATCCAGGTGGCGTCGGCGTCGATAAGCACACTCGCCCACTCTGAGGCTCCGCCGTCCGTACCGAAGGCGTGTGGATCGCGAATATCCACAGGTACTGGGCGATGGAAGGCAGCTGGGATATCCAGAACTTCGGCATCGACGATGCGGTCGACGCGGAAGCTCTTTTGAATGGCGATGTCGTCGGCGCGGTCGACGGCGCGCAGGTACGTCACTGATTCGACGGTGAACACGTTGACGCAGTCGAGCTCGCGTACCGTGATTTCGCCGGAGGATTTTCGGTAGCGAACTTTTAGCACTTTGCGCTGATGAAGCGCCGCGTAAATCTCCTCAGACAAGGCAAAGGACTTGCCATCGTCAGCTGCGTCCGAGTCAATGACGGGAACCGAGGTTCCCAACGCTCGGCGCAGTTTCAGTGCCGCCGACTGCGCGGCCCGGGAAGATTCGGCATCGCCGGTATCTTCAATGGTCTCCAGAATCAGCAGCAAGGTGGCAGTCTCCTCGCCCGATAGCGCTCGCGGCTGGCTGAGTGTACCGACCTTTGGAGTAATTCGCACATCGAAGCTGCCGCGGTAATCGACGGCAAAAGCGCGAACCCCGAGCAGCCCCGGCTGATCAATCTCTTCCAGCTGGCTCACAATTGAGCGAATGCGAGCAAAAGGAATATCCAACTCCGTGGCGGCTTCTGTCATAGAGCGGTAGTCCGCGAAGTACGGCACGATGGCCAGCAGCTCATCGACACTGATATCCGCCTCCAACTCGCGTGCGGAATGAACGCTCATTGCTCCACCTCCTGCTTGGCCAGCACTTGCTGCAGCTTCGCAATCACTTCGGAGTGCGCCTCGGCCGGTGATTCCACCACCAAATCAGGGGCAAAGCTCAAAGCCGTGGAGACAATCTCGCGCATTGTCGTAGCTGGCAGCCGGTAGCGGCCGTCCCCCAGCCCCGTCGCGTGCATCACAACATCCCCGCAGGTGCCCGGGCGCACTCGCACAATCGCCTCATGCAGTGTCTCGCCGCGGTGCAACATATCCTCCGCGACTTGCTGCAAGTCTCCACTAGGCATCGGCTGTGTCGCCGAGGTGCCGGTATCGGAGACATCGCGCACGCGACTGAGGCGGAACATCCTGGCGGCGCCGCGCTGCGGATCGAAGCCGAGCACATAAAAGCGTCCGCGCAGGTTAATCATTCCCCACGGCTCAAGCATGCGCAGTTCGTCATCAACACCGTATTGCCGCGCGTACCACATCTCCACAGTGCGTCGCGGTTGCGTCATCGCAGCCAGTAGCGTGCTGAAGTCTTCCCGAGTCATATCAATCGGATCGGCGACGACCACCGACTCATCTGGCTTGGCGATGGTCTTACGCCGTGCAAACGATGCCAACTTCTGCCACGCGGAAACTGCCGTCGCACCGAGATCCTCGCTGGAAAACGCCGCATTCGCCGCCTGAAACATCACCGAGGCTTCCTGCTCAGTGAAGCTGGGGTTCTCCTGTGCCCACCGATGTCTGTTCAAACGAAGGCGCTTCGGCTTATCGCTCGTGCTTGACGACGACACCTCCACCGGGACCCCAGCCGCAAGGAGCGCTGCGGTGTCCGCGCGCAAGTACCTGGCCCGAGAATCCTCGGACACGCGGGAATATCCCTCGACATGTTTGAAGATCCACGACTCGCTGACCCACCCGGTGTCGTCGGCAAGCGCGAGCAAAAGCTGAACCTGGCGGCGGTTTTCACTGACCCCGGTGTTTTCGGGCCGATCGGATGCGGGTGGGACAGGCACGAGTGTGAGGCTCCTTTTCCTAGGACTTCTTCGCTGCTGTGAGCGTCTGAATCATCTCGGCGACCTCGGCGTTGTCCGTAGCAAATGGGTCGCCCAGCATGACAGAGACAGAATCCTCGCCGGAGATCTTCAGATGTGTCCAGTCGACCACGGTCTTTAGCTCGGAGTCCGCAGCGGCTGCCAGGAATTCACCACGCAGCTTCGCGCGAGTAGTTGGCGGTGCGGTGCGAACCGCCTCCGCCACCTGCTCATCAGTGATCCAACGAGAGGCAACACCACGTGCTTCCAGCGCGCGGAAGATACCGCGACCTGGGCGGATATCGTGGTAAGCCAGGTCAATCTGGTGAAGCTTCGGATCTTCCAGAGTCAGGCCGCGGTCCAGGTAACGCTTAATCAGCGAGTACTTAATGGCCCAGTCAATGTCGTGTTCAATGAGGCTCCAGTCCCCAGTTTCCACGGCATCGAGCGCGCGGCCCCACAGTTCAACGATGCGGCTCATTTCCTCATTGGAGGTACCAGTGCCGGCAATGCCCTTGTCTTCGTTGACCATGTGGGCATCGCGGACCTTCAGCCACTCCGTCGCAGCTTCCAAAAATGCACGCTGAATCTGCAGCGCAGTTGCGGTATTGCCATCACGCAGCGGGATTTCGGCCCTGCCCGTCATGTCACGGCTGACGGCACGAATCGACTTAATCTCGTTGGCCACCTCGAAGTCCGGCAGCTTCACACCGGCCTCAATCATTTCCAGCACCAGTTGCGTAGAGCCAATCTTGAGTGCGGTGGTGGTCTCGCTCATATTGGAGTCACCGACAATGACATGCAGGCGGCGGAAACGATTGGAGTCCGCATGTGGCTCATCGCGGGTGTTAATGATTGGCCTAGAGCGTGTCGTCGCACTGGAGACGCCCTCCCACACATGATCTGCGCGCTGCGAGAAGCAGTACTGAATCGGATCGTTGTGGTACGGCGAGGTCGGGTACGGCAGGAAAATCTTGCCCGCACCGCAAATGAGCTGGCGTGTGACCAAGAACGGCAGCAGCAGCTTCGACAGGGACTTCAGCCCCAGTTCGCGGCCAACCAGGTAGTTTTCGTGACAACCGTAGGAGTTGCCGACCGTGTCGACATTGTTTTTGAGCAGGTAGACCTTGCCTCCAATGCCTTCCTCGGCAAGGTCGGCTTCGGCCCTTTCAGCCAGCTCATTGAGGATGAGCTCGCCCGCGCGGTCATAGGCGACCAGCTGCGACACCGAGTCGCACTCAGCGGTGGCATATTCCGGGTGACTGCCGACATCCAGGTACAGGCGACCGGCATTGGGTGTGAAAATATTGGTCGCACCGTACTTGGAAATCACCGGCCGAAACATATAGCGAGCAATCTCGTCCGGGCCCAGACGGCGTGTGCCATCTAAAGTCAACGTGATGCCATACTCGGTCTCGATACCAGTGATGCGCCTGGTCAGCGCCTGTTGCGGATTCTCCTGAGGAGCCGGAGCCTGCTCCGACGACTGCTCCTGGGTCACTTCTTACTGGCCACCCTTCTGGACGTACGAACGCACGAATTCCTCGGCGTTGTTTTCCAGCAGACCGTCAATCTCATCGAGGAGGTCATCAGCAGCTGCGACGTGCTCCTGAGCCTGGCCGCCGCCTGCCACCTCGCCGAACTCTTCCTCGTCGCCGCCACCGGATCCGCCGCCGAATACCTGAGTGTTTCCAGCCATGTGTCAATGCTCCTTAAAAATCAGTTGTATAAATCAGTTTCGATTACGGTCTTACTGCTCGTGAACCGCGCCGAGCGTGCGCAGATAATCAACGACATCAGCAATAGTTTCCGCTGACTCCAGCACCTCACCGCACTCGGCCGCGGTAAACCGGTCAACTTCATCCAGCGTAATGTAGGCCAGCTTAATTCCCTCCGATGCCACATCGCGGGTGCGTCGATACACCCCCGCCGTGTCCACCACCAGGCTGGTCCAACTGCCCGCTACAACATCTTTGCCAAATCGGCGCAAAATGCCACCGCGCGTGTACGCACGCGTGGACTCCGGCGCGAAATTGACCGCGCGGTCAACCTCTTCCTCGGTCACCAGCGTGCGCATTGAGCCACGCCGCACCAGCGCATAGTACAGGCCACGAGCGGGATCAATATCGGAGTACTGAATATCAATCAGTGCCAACTTCGGGTGATCCCAGCCCGCTCCCAGGCGGGCGCGTAAGCCCTCCATGAGGTTGTATTTAGCCACCCAATCCAGCAGGTGGGATGCCTTCCTGGGGTCGTCGGCAAGCACGTCGAGCACTTCGCGCCACAGCTTGACGACGTCGCCCTGCGCGTCGTAGCGCTCCACGCGACGGAGGTATTCATACTGCATTTCCACTGCGGACATCCATGAGACGTGATCTGCCAGCTGCAGCTTCTTGGTGCACGTCAAATCGCGCGAGACCTCGTGGACAGCGGCGACCGGGTCGCGCAGCTGCAGGTCATCGAAGCGGACGCCGTCTTCGATGGCGTCGATGACTAGACCGGTGGCGCCAATCTTGAGGAAAGTGGCGACCTCACTCATGTTGGCGTCACCGATGATGACGTGCAGACGACGGAAACGCTCGGAGTCCGCGTGCGGCTCATCGCGAGTGTTGATGATACCGCGGTTCAGAGTGGTCTCCAACGACACTTCAGTTTCGATGTAATCCGCGCGCTGAGAGATCTGGAAACCGGAATCCTGTCCAGTCTGGCCGAGTCCTACGCGACCAGCGCCAGTGAAAACCTGGCGAGTGACGAAAAAGGGTGTCAGACCAGCGACAATGTCATCGAACTCGGTCTCGCGGGAGAACAAGTAGTTTTCGTGTGCGCCGTAGGAGGCGCCCTTGCCGTCGACGTTGTTGCGGTAGAGCTTCAGTGTCGGCCCGGGATTGCCCTCTTCATCAGTGGTTTCGGCGGCAAGCTTGGCCGCGCGCAGCATGATTTTATCTCCCGCACGGTCGGCGATGACCGCCTCGCGCGCAGTTGCCGTCTCCGGCGCGGAGTACTCCGGGTGCGCGTGGTCTACATAGAAACGAGCGCCATTTTGCACTAGCAGGTTCGCGGCACCGACCGCGTTGGGGTCCACCACCGGGGGCTGGTGGTAGCGGCGCAGGTCAAAGCCACGACTATCGCGCAGCGGTGACTCCGGCGCGTAGTCCCAGCGGATACGGCCCGACAGGCCCTCCTCCTGCTCATGCGCAAAAGCCAGCACGGCCTGCGTGGAGGTCAGAATCGGACTGACAGTGGGGTTATCCGGGCTGGAGATGCCGTACTCAATTTCGGTGCCGAAAAAGCGGGTCGGCTTTGCGGGCTTAGAATTTTCAGACTTAGTCATGGTGGATCACCTCGACCGATGCCACGCGCGAGGCCGGGCGACCGGATATACGTGCCCACTCATCCGGGTTCGAGGTATTCGGCAGGTCTTCATTCTGCGCGAACTCCTCAGCAACCGCAGCCAGCAGGTGTTCCTTACTAATACCTGCCTCACCGCCGGCAATGACAGTCTTGATTGCGGACTTCTTCGCGCGATCCACAATGTTGGAAATCATGGCGCCGGAGTTGAAATCACGGTAGTACATTGTCTCGCTGGTGCCGTCGGCATAGCGGATTCGAACGTACTCATTTTCCTTGCTCTTGGCGTACATCCGCTCCACCACCTGGTCAATCAGGTGGGAAACAGTCTGGTCTACCCCACCATTTTGTTCCACCTCAGCGGCGTTGTACGGCAGATTCGGCGTCAGGTACTTGCGGAAAATATCCTTCGCGGCTTCCTCATTCGGACGCTCAATGCGAATCTTCACATCCAAGCGGCCCGGACGCAGGATTGCTGGGTCAATCATTTCCTCACGGTTAGTCGCACCAATGACGATGACGTTTTCCAGGCCCTCTACACCGTCTAGCTCACTGAGCAGCTGCGGGACCACCGTGTTTTCCATATCCGAGGAAATCCCCGAGCCACGAGTGCGGAAAATTGAGTCCATCTCATCGAAGAAGACAATGACCGGCTTGCCATCTTCAGCGATATCACGAGCGCGGTCGAAGATTAGACGAATCTGGCGCTCAGTCTCACCGACGAACTTGTTCAAAAGCTCCGGGCCCTTGACATTCAAGAAGTAGGACTGTGCACGCTCCGCCTCAGCGGCGCTTTTACCCCGTGACAGCGCAATCTTGCGCGCCAGCGAATTAGCCACGGCCTTTGCAATCAGCGTCTTACCGTTGCCGGGAGGACCATAGAGCAGTACGCCCTTTGGTGGGCGCAGGTTGTACTGCTCAAACAGCTCCGGCTGCAAAAATGGCATCTCCACGGCATCGTGGATTTGCTCAATCTGGCTATCCAGGCCACCAATATCGGTGTAGGTGACATCCGGTACCTCTTCCAGCACCAGATTTTCCACCTCGGACTTCGGGATAACCTCAAAGGCGTAGCCCGACTTGCGGTCAATCATCACCGAGTCCCCCGGCTTCGGTGACAGCTCGCCTGCCAGCGAGACCACGAATTCCTCACCATGAGTATCCGAGGCCAAAATACGCTGTTTATCCGGCAGCACTTCGCGGACGTTCGCGATATCGCCACTTTCCGGATAACCGCAGTCCTCCACAATAATTGAGCCCTCATTCAGACGCACCTGCGCGCCGGGACGCAACGCTCGCTCATTAATCTCCGGCTGCACATGCAAGCGCATCCGGCGATTGCCGGTAAACACCTCAGCCGTGCCCTTCTGCGGACCCGGCTTGAGGAAAATACCGTACGTGCTCGGCGGCTGCAGCATGTCTTCCATGTCCTGCCGCAGCAGCTCTAGCTTGTTGCGGGAGTCCCGCAGAAGCTCAACCAGGCGATTATTGCGAATACCGAGGTTGTAGTTCTTCTGCTCTAGATCACGGATTTTGTCAGACGGCGTTGTCATGTACCCCAGATTACCCATAGGGGCGGATGCCGTTTGCGCTTAGTCGATTTAGACCGTGTGTCGGATCACGCTTTACGACGTCTACACCTCCCCACAGTCCACACCTCTTAGAGCTTGACTTGGTTTCGACGTTGAGGACGCGGGGGCACCGTGCCGTCGGCAAGCCTGCGTGCCCACACCAAGAATGCGGTGTGTGCCTGCATACGGTGAGCGGGGCGTACGGAGAGATCCTTGACATTCCAGTCGCGGACCACCGATTCCCAGGCGCGCGGCTCGGTGAAGCACTTCTGGGCGCGGATGCCCTCCATGACCTTCATCAGCTGCGGGACGGTGGCGACATAGGCCATGAGCACACCGCCGGGTTGGAGAACCTTCGACACCGTGTCCAGGCACTCCCACGGCGCGAGCATGTCCAGAATGACACGGTCGACTGAGCCGCCCAGGGACTCAGTGGTGGCTTCGTTGAGATCGCCCAGGCGCAGGTCCCAGTTGTCGGGCTTGTGCCCCATAAAGTCGATGACATTGCGCTCGGCGTGCTCGATGTGATCTTCGCGGACCTCGTAGGAAATAAGCTTTCCCTCTGGGCCGATGGCGCGAAGGAGACTGAGACTCAACGCCCCAGAGCCGGCGCCGGCCTCCAGGACGCGGGCGCCTGGGAAGATGTCGCCTTCGATAATGATTTGGGCGGCGTCCTTAGGGTAAATCACGGCGGCGCCGCGGGGCATGGACAGAACGTAGTCAACCAAGAGGTGTCGCATTGCCAGGTAGACGGTGTCCTCGCTGGAAGTGACAGTGGTGCCCTCGTTGGCGCCAATCAGGTCATCGTGCAGGATGGTGCCGCGGTGAGTGAAGAACTTGCCGCCTTCTTCGAGGATGATGGTGAAGTGGCGATTCTTCGAGTCCGTCAACTGGACTCGGTCGCCGACCTGGAATGGTCCGCTTAGTGCCATAAGTGCGAAGGCTCCTTTTGTGGGGTGTTTTGCCAGTTTTTGTTTTGCCAATCTTAGAGGCCACAAATGCGGTCAAGTGCAGTCAAATGCGGTCAGATGTGGTTGGTACTCTAACCTGGCTAGTATGCCCGACAATGCCCAAAGTTCTAAGTCAGCAGTTCAGACTCCACGGCGCTCCAAGCTGGCGCTGTCGCCGTCACGAGCTAATGATTATCGCCAGTGCCCACTGAAGTATCGGTTCCGGGCAATTGACAAGATTGCCGAACCCTCGACGGTGGCGCAGGTCAAGGGCACATTGGTGCACGCGGTGCTGGAACAGATGCATGCCTGGCCGCGTGAGGAACGCACCTACCCGGCTGCGGTTAAGCGACTCAAGCCCACGTGGGAAGAGATGAGCGCCAAGGACGCGGAGCTCATTGAACTCGTGCCAGAGGAAGATTATTACGACTTTCTGGTTGAATGTCGCGGCCTACTCAAGGGCTACTTCATGATGGAAAACCCCATGGGCTTCGATGCTGCCGAGATGGAGAAGTTCGTCCAGCTGGTCATCGAGCCCATGGCCGATGCCACTGTTCCGCTGTCGGTTCCGCTGCGTGGGTTTATCGACCGCGTGGATATTGCCCCAACCGGTGAGGTGCGCATTGTCGACTACAAGACGGGCAAGAAGCCATCGCCTCGCTTCCAGGGTGAGGCCCTGTTCCAGATGCGTTTTTACGCTCTTGTCTGGTGGCGCTTGACCGGCCGAATCCCCGAGCAGCTGCGACTTATGTATCTGAAGGTTGCCGATGACCTCATTTTGAGCCCAACCGCCGCGGAACTGGAGGCATTCCAGGCCGAGGTTGCTGACCTTTGGCAATCAATTGTGCGCGATGGGGAAAATGGTGACTTCGTTCCGAAGAAGTCCAAGCTGTGTGGCTGGTGTTCGTTCCAGCACCTCTGCCCTGCCTACGGCGGGGTCACCCCGGAGTACCCGGGTTGGCCTGGCGCCGTTGGCGATGGTGGCAGCAGTTAGCGAAAAGTTAGTGACTAGGGTTATGGCACTTTGACGGCTAGTTTTGCCGAATTTTTGCCATAAACCAAGTCACTTTGTTTGGGGGTGTATGCGGCAGCCAGGTGCGCCTGGCTTGCAAAGCTGGGTCGTGCACAAACCGAGTCGTGCACGAACCGCTACAGCAACACGCTGCCGAAGGCGAAGCCGAATGCCACAGCCAGGGCAATGCACACAGTGCCCGGGATGATGAACGAGTGGTTGAACACGTACTTGCCAATTCGAGTCGTGCCGGTGTCGTCCATTTCCACTGCTGCCAGCAGCGTGGGGTAGGTCGGCAGGATAAACAGTGCTGAGACCGCTGCGAACGAGGCAATGGCCGTCACAGGCGCGACACCGACTGCCAATGCGGCAGGCATGATGGCCTTTGTCGTTGCTGCCTGCGAGTACAGCAGAGCAGCAGCGAAGAAGAGCACCACTGCAAGCATCCACGGCATCTCCATCAGGAGGGAGCCAGAGGCTGCCTTAATGTCTTCGATGTAGTGGTTGATGATGGTCGTTCCCAACCAGGCCACACCGAGAACACACACGCTGGCGGACATACCGGACTTGAAAACCGGGGTATTCAAAATGGCTGCCGCATCCAGCTTGCAGGCCAGCACAATGATGGTGGCCGCAGTGAGCATGATGGTCATGATGGCTTCGTTACGCGGAAGTGTCGGATCCGCGATAAGTCCAACCTGCTCGGTGCTGATAGTCGCGTAGACCATCACCGCAAGAATGGCGAACAGGAAGATTCCCACCGACCACTTCGCAGACTTTGTTGGGACGTATTCGTTCAACTTGCCGCTTGGTTTAGAGACCAACCCCTTTGCCAATCGGGCTTGGTACACCGGATCGTCGTCAAGCTCCTTGCCCAAATGATTCGTGATGAATGCAGTTGGCAAAATTGCGAGGAACGTCGACGGAATGACGATTGCCAGAAGTGTCAGGTACCCGACTCCCTGCGGCTCCATCAGCGAGGCCATCAGCACCACAGCAGCGGAGATTGGCGATGCCGTAATGGCCAGCTGAGAGGCGATGACTGCGACGGATAGTGGACGCGCCGGGCGGACTCCGCCTTCCTTTGCAACTTCGGCGATGACTGGGAGCGTGGAAAATGCAGTGTGGCCGGTGCCGGCGAGCAGCGTCATCAGGTACGTGACAACCGGTGCCCAGTAGGTGATATGGCGTGGATTCTTGCGCAGGAGACGCTCAGCGATGTGGACGAGATAGTCCATACCACCGGCCTTTTGCATGGCGGCAATCGCTGCGATAACCGACATGATGATGCCGATGACATCAAATGGGATGTCGTCTTTGGTAACCGGCACGCCGGTGATGCCAAGTGCCAAAACACCCAGGCCACCAGCGAATCCGATAGCGATTGAGCCCAACCGCGCGCCAAGCACAATGGCGCCTAGAACGATTAAGATTTGAACAGCTACTAACACGTGAATCTCCAAAAATCACATAGGTTCGCTAGTAGCCGCTAGGAGATCTTGCCCAGGCGGGACTCCCCTGCAACGTAACGCTTACCGCGGTACTCCGGGTGCATCAGGTTCTCAGTGCTGAGGACGCGGTCGAGTTCCTCTTCGTCCATCAGACCACGCTCGAGCACAATGTCGCGTACCGAGCGACCCGTGCGAGCAGCTTCCTTGCCCACCATGTCGCCCTCGTAGTGGCCAATGACCGGGTTGAGGTAGGTGACAATACCGATCGAGTTTTCCACGTATTCGCGGCAGACATCGGCGTTTGCGGTGATGTCCTTGATGCACTTGTCCAGCAGCGTGTCAGTGGCGCTGCGCAGCAGACTGATCGACTCAAACAGGCAGGCTGCGATAACTGGCTCCATGACGTTGAGCTGCAGCTGGCCGGCCTCGGCGGCCCAGGTCAGGGTCACGTCGTTGCCGAAAACCTTGAAGCAGGCCTGGTTGGCAACCTCCGGGATAACCGGGTTGACCTTTGCCGGCATGATGGAAGAGCCAGCGGCGCGCTCAGGCAGGTTGATTTCATTGAGGCCAGCGCGCGGGCCGGAAGCCAGCAGGCGCAGGTCATTGCACATCTTGGAAATCTTCATCGCAGCGCGCTTCAGGCATGCATGCACGCTGACGTAGGCGCCGGTGTCACTCGTGGCTTCAATCAGATCCTTAGCGGAGGTGACATTGAATCCGCTGACCTCGCGCAGCGCTTGGGTGACAGCCTCGCGGTAGCCCGCCGGGGCGTTGACACCAGTACCAATAGCGGTTGCGCCGAGGTTGATCTGCAGCAGGCGTGCCGACGCGGTTGCGATGGACTCCTGCTCTTCCTCGAGGTTGTGGGCAAATGCGTGGAAGACCTGTCCCAAGGTCATAGGAACGGCATCCTGCAGCTGAGTGCGGCCCATGGTGATGACGTCGTTGAATTCATCGCCCTTGGCATGCAGCGCCTCAACCAGTGCATCGAAGTGCTTCTGCAGGTTGAGCAGTGACATGTGGACTGCCAGGCGGAAGCCGGTTGGGTATGCGTCATTGGTTGACTGGCACTGGTTGACATCATCATTCGGGTGAATGACATCGTAGCGGCCTTTTTCCAGGCCCAACAGCTCAAGCGCCAGATTGGCAATGACCTCGTTGGTGTTCATGTTGACGCTGGTGCCGGCACCACCCTGGAAAACGTCAATCGGGAACTGATCCATGCAGCGGCCCTTTTCCAGGATCTCATCACAGGCGGCAACAATGGTTTCTGCAACATCGCTGGGCAGCGTGTGGACGCGCTGGTTGGCAATAGCTGTGGCCTTCTTGACCATTACCATGCCACGGATGAACTCCGGCACATCGTTGATGGTCTTGCCGGAGATTTGGTAGTTGTCCATGGCGCGCATGGTGTGGATGCCATAGTAAGCCTCTGCTGGAACCTCCATGGAGCCAAGCAGGTCAACCTCAGTGCGAGTAGCAGACATGTGGAATGTATTCCCTTCTGTTGTCAGTGACCTTGTGAGCCACCGTCGACGGCGGTGCATGGGTCACACCGCCCCAAGCTACAGCGCAGACGTATTTGCCGCAGATCTCAACGTAGATGGGATATACACAATTCGGCTAACGCCGTGCGCCTTTCCGTCGCCCATACTACTACCTACGGAGACGTAGGTAAAAGTGGGTGTCCCCCCGACGGCAATCGCTGACTAGGCGTTTTATACAACAAAAAAGTGGATTACCTCACATACGGCTACAGGGCCGAAATGACGTAATCCACTCTCAACAAGTGGCTGCGGAAATTCGCGGAAATCAAATACGCGCGATACGGATGTCGGATGCCAAAATTGCCTCCGCACCAATCTTTGCCAGCGCATCCATCAGCGGGTTGGCATCCACCTTCGGAACCAGGGCGCGCACGGCAACCCAATCCTCGTGAGCCAGCGGCGACACCGTCGGGCCCGACAGACCCGGAGTCAGCTTGGTGGCCTCATCCAGCTTGGAAGAACGGATGTTGTAATCGAGCATGAGGTAGGTCTTAGCGTGCAGGATGCCCGTCATGCGGTGCAGGAAGACTTCCTGCTCGTCGGTGACTTCAACTCCCTTGCGGCCGACGACGACAGCCTCCGAGCTCACCAGTACCTCGCCGAACGGCTTAAGGCCCTGCTTGCGCAGCGTGCGGCCGGTGGAGACGACGTCGGCAATGACATCGGCAACACCCAGGCGAATGGAAATCTCCACCGCGCCATCCAGACGGATAACCGTGGCCTCGATGCCGCGCGCCTTTAAGTCCTCGCGCACCAGGTTCGGGTACGAGGTAGCAATGCGCTTGCCCTGAAGCTGCTCAATAGTCCATTCCTCATCAGCCGGAGCGGCATAGCGGAACGTCGACGCACCGAACCCCAGCTGCAACACCTCATCGACAGGTGCCAATGAGTCAGCGGCCAGGTCACGGCCGGTGATGCCTAGGTCCAAATGGCCATTGCCGACGTAAATCGGAATGTCCTTCGGGCGAAGGAAGAAAAACTCAATGTCATTGGCTTCGTCGCGGATGGTCAGACGCTTGGAGTCGCCTCGACCGGGGTAACCCGCCTCTTGGAGGATTTCGACTGCCGCTTCAGACAGCGATCCTTTGTTGGGCACGGCAATGCGCAGCATGGTGTTGTTATCTCCTACAGGTACTTGTAAACATCCTCGGGGCTCAGCCCGCGGCCAATCATGACCACCTGCAGCCAGTACATCAGCTGCGAAATCTCCTCTGCGAGGGCTTCGTCAGACTCGTGCTCGGCTGCCAGCCAGACCTCACCGGCCTCTTCGACAATTTTCTTGCCCTGGAAGTGCACGCCAGCATCCAGTGCCTTCACAGTGCCCGAGCCTTCGGGGCGGGTCTGTGACTTTTCCTTCAGCTCTGCATACAGTTCATCAAAGTTCTTCACTCGGTCTATTGTTCCATGTTGCTTCTTCGCCGGCGAAAGCAGCCCGCAATAAGCCCAAATTCGCGGTATCGAAGTTGCCTGAAATAAACCGAGCCGGGGGTACCAAGCGGGATACCTCATCTGCGGGAACATGCACTTCCGGCATTGGATTCCAAATTGTTGTGCAGCCTGCGGACAGCGCCGCGCGTACCCCCGTTGGAGAGTCTTCGATGGCAAGGCAGTCCTCAGGTGCCACACCGGCCAGCTCCGCACCACGCAAGTACGGGTCGGGTTCTGGCTTGCCGCGCTCGACCTCGTCACTGCACACCGTGGAGGCGAAGTGATGCTCCCCCATCGCCGCAATGCAGGGAGCTGCTACGTGACGACGAGTATTGGTTACCAACACCACCGGAATACCGGCATCTTTGGTCTCTGCCAGAATCTCAGGCACGCCGGGACGCCACTGCACCCCATGAGCCTCGACAAGTTCTGTAAAGCGGCTTTCGAGAAAATTGGATGCTGAGGCGAAGAGATCGTCGTCAAGCGTGCGCCCAGCATGCGCCGCGCAGATTGACAGCGTGTTCCACAGCGTATTGCCGACGCATTGCGCGCGCAGCTGCGGGGTGAGGCGACGGCCGACGAATTCGGAGACGTCGTACGTGGCGATCTCCCACAGTGGTTCGGTGTTGATCAGGCTGCCGTCCATGTCCCACAAAATTGCTTTCACAACTTGTGACTATGCCAGGTGATGATCTTTTTAGCGATTATCCCGGCGAAAGGCTGTGTGAAGGCACTAGAGTTTTCGTTAAGAAAAGTAACCTATCTGCAATGTGATCAGCGATGCGCTTGCCGAAAGAAAGGACGCCCCACATGACTGACACCACGCCCGAAGCGCTTGCCCACGCCGTCGACAACCCCGAGGCGTACTTCATTCCGCTCGGCACCATTGTCGAGCGCGAACTGAGCTACGAGCGCTTCCTACCAACCAACTTCACCCACGGCGCGTGGGGTCCATTCCAGCACGGTGCTCCCCCATCTGCCCTGCTCACGCGCATGCTGGAGCGGCGCCGTCTGGAAAATAAAGGCATGCGTATCACACGCATAGCCGTCGATCTGCTCTCGGCCGTGCCGTACACCGAGCTCCGCGCGCGGTCGTGGGTATCGCGCCCGGGACGGCAGATCGCCAAGGTAGAAGCGGAATTGCTTGCCGACGTCAAGGGTGCCTGGCGCCCCGTTGCCAGCGCGTCAGCCTGGATGATGGCCACGGCTGATACTCGTGATGTAGAACGGGCCTTTGATAAGTCGGTGCCTGGCCCTGCGGAAAGCCACGCGGAGAATATTCCACTGACCGATGACTGGTCCGGTGGATATATCGATTCCATCGAAGCGCGAGCTGTGGAGGCCGGTGACCCCGCGGGCACGAAGATTCACTGGGTGCGCGCCCCACACCCGATTGTCATGGGTGAAGAGCCGACGGCTGTGGAGCGAGTTATGCAGGTAGCCGATACAGCCAATGGCATCGGAGCAACTCTGAATCCACATCAGTGGGCCTTTATGAATACCGATTTGGTGGTCCACCTGCACCGACTGCCGCAGCTAGACCTCGCCGAGGACGACGGTGGTTGGGTCGGCATTTCCGCCCGCGGCTCCATCGGCCCTGACGGCATCGGTATGACCGCAGGTGAGCTCTATGATGCCCAAGGCCCCATCGGCCGCAGTATGCAGACACTGCTGGTGCGGCCGCAGGGCTAAGGCGCAACTAACCGTTCGCCACTACACGTGCGCGATTAAACGTTGAAGTACTTCGCCTCTGGGTGATAGAGCACAAACGCGTCGGTGGACTGCTCTGGGTGCAGCTGCAGCTCCTCGGAGAGCTCCACACCGATACGCTCTGGCTCCAGCAGCTTGATCATGCCCTCGCGGAAGGTCAAATCCGGGCAGGAACCGTAGCCGAAGGAGTAACGAGCACCGCGATACTTCAGATCGAAGAAGTCCGTGGTGTTGTCGGAGTCCTCCGCGCCAACACTCGTGCCATCGGAAAATGCCAGCTCCGAGCGGATGCGCTGGTGCCAGAATTCAGCCAGCGCCTCGGTTAGCTGCACGCCAATGCCATGGACCTCCAGGTAGTCGCGGTACTCGTTTTTCGCGTAGATGTCGTTGGCGAAGTCCGCAATCGGCTGTCCCATTGTGACCAGCTGGAATGGCATGACGTCAGTTTGCCCCTTGGCAATGGCATCCTCGCGCGAGCGAATGAAGTCCGCAATACACAGGAAGCGACCGCGCTGCTGACGCGGGAACGTCCAGGACACCACAGGTTCTGCCGTCGGATCTGGCTGCTCGCCCTCTGCCGGCAGCGGCAGGATGTGCACGGTATCGCCTTCGGATACCGCTGGGAAGTAGCCGTAGACAACCGCTGCGTGCTGCAGGATGTTCTCCGCACGCAGACGCTGCAGCCATGCCCGCAGGCGCGGGCGGCCTTCGGTTTCCACCAGCTCTTCGTAGCTCGGCCCCTCGTCACCACGGGTACTGCGTAGACCCCACTGCCCCATGAACAGCGCACGCTCATCCAGGGTGGTCAGGTAGTCATCCACCGACAGGCCCTTGACAATGCGCGTTCCCCAGAACGGCGGCGTGGCCACCGGCACATCGGCCGCGACATCGGAGCGCTCCGGTACCTCAGGTGCCTCAGCCGCAGCCTTGGCGGCGCGCTCAGCGGCAATGCGCTTGGAACGAGCGCGACGAGCACGGCGTGCTTCCTTCTTCTCGCGGGCAGCGATGGCCTCCGGCGAGTCCTTGTCAGGGCCAAGGCCCTTCTTTTCAGCCATGAGCTCATCCATGACTCGCAGACCCTCGAAGGCATCCTTGCCGTAGTAGACATCGCCTTCATAGAGCTCGGCCAAGTCGTCCTCCACATACGGACGAGTCAGGGCTGCGCCGCCGAGGAGCACTGGGAAGCGGTTGGCCTCACCCGCGGAGTTAATCTCCAGCAGGTTATCCTTCATCACCACAGTGGACTTCACCAACAGGCCCGACATACCGATGGCATCGACATCGAGCTCCTTGGCCGCCGACAAAATGGTGGAAATCGGCTGCTTGATGCCCAGATTGTGCACGGTATAGCCGTTGTTGGACAGGATAATTTCCACCAAGTTCTTACCGATGTCATGGACATCGCCCTTGACCGTCGCCAGCACAATGGAGCCCTTGGAACCGGACGCGTCTTCGGCATCCATGAACCCCTCTAGGTAGCTCACGGCCACCTTCATAGTCTCGGCGGACTGAAGCACGAACGGCAGCTGCATCTGACCGGAACCGAACAGGTCGCCGACGGTCTGCATGCCGCGCAGAAGGTCCTCGTTGACAATTGCCAGCGGCTCCTTCTCCTTCATCGCCTCATCCAAATCGGCTTCGATGCCATTTCGCTCGCCGTCGATAATGCGCTGCGCCAAGCGGTCAAACAGCGGCATGGCAGCGAGCTTTTCCGCGCGGGCATCCTTCGCGTCGGCCGCCGAGACGCCCTCGAAGAGCTCCATGAAGACCTGCAGTGGGTCGTAGGCTCCGTCGGGATGGTCCGCTTCGCGACGGCGGTCGTAGACCATGTCGAGAGCGACTTCCCGCTGGCGATCATCGATCTTGTTCATGGGCAAGATCTTGGAGCTGTGTGCAATGGCAGAGTCCAAGCCGGCCTCGATGCACTCATTGAGGAACACTGAGTTGAGAACCTGGCGAGCAGCCGGGTTCAGACCGAAGGAAATATTGGACAGGCCGAGCGTGGTGTGCACGTTCGGGTGACGTCGCTTGATTTCGCGGATGGCATTGATAGTTTCGATGCCATCGCGGCGAGTTTCCTCCTGGCCCGTGGAGATTGGGAATGTCAGACAGTCGACAATAATGTCCTGCTCACGCAATCCCCAGGTACCGGTGATATCGGCGATGAGTCGCTCGGCGACCTCAATCTTGCGCTCAGCAGTACGAGCCTGGCCCTCTTCATCAATGGTCAGCGCCACCACGGCGGCACCGTGTTCGACCACCAGCCGCATAATGCGCTGGTAACGCGAGTCCGGACCAGTACCGTCTTCAAAGTTCACCGAGTTGACCGCACAACGACCACCGAGGTGCTCCAGGCCGGTCTGCAGCACACCCGGCTCAGTGGAGTCGAGCATGACCGGTAGCGTGACCGAGGTGGCGATCTGCGAGGCGAGCTTGGCCATGTCATCGCGGCCATCGCGGCCAACGTAGTCGACACACAGGTCAATCATGTGCGCACCATCGGTGACCTGACCGCGAGCGGTGTCGAGGCATTTCTCCCAGTCGCCTGCCAGCATGGCTTCGCGGAATGCCTTGGAGCCATTGGCATTGGTGCGCTCACCGATCATGGTGATGCCGGTGGTCTGCGTCAGCGGAGTTGCCGAGTACAGTGACGAGACTTCATCAATCGGCGCCACGGAAGGATCCGTCGAGGGGCGCTCAGCCCTAACTGCAGGGCCGCGATCTGCGTATTCGCCCGCACCAACAATGGCGTCGCGGACAGCGGAAATATGCTCTGGTGTGGTACCACAGCAGCCGCCGACCATCGACAGGCCGAACTCCTCAACGAAGCCACGCAGTGCGCTGGCCAAATCCTGCGGAGTCAGTGGGTAGGACGCGCCGTCCTTACCGAGCACCGGCAGCCCGGCATTCGGCATAACGGATACCGGAATAGACGCCGTCGTGGACAAGTAGCGAAGGTGCTCACTCATCTCGTCCGGGCCGGTCGCGCAGTTCAGACCAATCATGTCGATACCCAGCGGCTGCAGCGCTGCCAGAGCTGCGCCAATCTCCGAGCCCATAAGCATCGTGCCGGTGGTCTCCACCGTCACATGAACCACAATCGGGATGGTCTTGTCCGCCTGGCGCATGGCGGCCTTGACACCATTGACTGCTGCCTTGACCTGCAGCAAGTCCTGACAGGTCTCGATCAAAAACGCATCAGCGCCACCGGAGAGCATGCCGAGTCCTGCCTCGGTATATGCGTCGCGAAGCTGAGCGTACGGCGCGTGCCCCAATGACGGCAGCTTCGTGCCCGGCCCCAGTGAGCCAAGGACAAAACGGCGCATTCCTTCGCGCCCAGGACCCATTTCATCGGCGACCTTGCGCGCGATGGCGGTGCCCTTGTGGGCTAGCTCCTGGATGCGGTCTTCGATGTCGTAGTCGGCGAGGTTTGGGAAGTTACAGCCGAAGGTGTTGGTTTCCACCAGGTCGGCACCGGCTTCGAAATAACGGCGGTGAATCGTCTCGACGATATCGGGGCGAGTGTCATTGAGAATCTCATTACAGCCCTCGTAGCCGAGGAAGTCCGCGTCAACATCCAGGTCAAATGACTGCAGCTGCGTACCCATGGCGCCGTCGCCAATGAGAACGTGGCTGCGCAGTGCGGTAAGGAACTCGGAAGAGTGGCGTTCAGTCATAAATAGACACCTTAGTCTACTTTGATTTCTGAACGGGTATTTGGGGCCGGATTCCTCCTCGATTACTCCAGGCCAAAGTAATTCTCGGCCTTAACCGCAGGCAAATCTAAGCCTGCGGCCTTTGTCGCCGAATTGATAATCGTGAGAATCTCGTCGAGTTCATCGTCAAAAATCGAGCCGCCCTGGGCGTGCTCGATCTCCCCGATACGCCGCAGGCACGTCTCAACCGCCGCCTCCGCGGACTCTTCTCGCTTATCGACGCCCAAGGCAGCCGCCTGATCGATGCTGGCGGCAGCCTCCCGCAGGACGTCTCCGACCTGATCAGCGACCGCCTCATCAAAAAGCGGTTCCCAGTTTTCGCGGTCCTCTGGCTTCAAGTAGCTGCCGGTGGCGAACATGCGCAAATCGGCCACTAGCTTGTCGATGTTGTCCTTCGTTACTTCGACAGCGGTTACCTCAGAATTGCTCATGCCCAGATTTTAACGCCCAGCAGCGCGTCGAGCGCGGTGGCAACGTATTCACCTGCGCCGACCGTATCGGCGGAAGCGTTGATAGCGGAACCATCCTGGGCTGCCGACCACGTCTCTGCCCAAGCATCGACGGCGGCAAGTGCGGCCGGGGTGTCCAAATCATTGGACAATGCTGCGCGCAGATTGGCAACCACCTTTGTCGCAGCAGCCACGCTCTCATCATCGGTGGCCTTCGCCGTTTCCTCGCAGGCCTTGCGCCAGGTGCTCAGTCGCGCCTGCGCCTGTGCCAGTACCTCATCGGACCAATCGCGGTCATCGCGGTAGTGGCTGGCAAAGACTCCCAGGCGAATAGCGCTGGGGTCCACACCGGCTGCCACCAGTTTGGAGACAAACACCAGGTTGCCCAGCGACTTCGACATCTTCACGCCATCGAGTGCAATCATGCCCGCATGGACATAGTGGCTGGCCATGCGGCCTATGCCGGTTGCTGCCTCAGCATGTGCTGCGGAGAACTCATGGTGCGGGAAAGCCAGGTCGGAGCCACCGCCTTGAATGTCGAAGGACTTACCCAGACGGTTCGTTGCAATTGCCGAGCACTCGATGTGCCAGCCCGGGCGACCCGCGCCAAACGGAGCGTCCCACTTTGGCTCACCCGGACGAGCTGCACGCCACAGCAGCGCGTCCAGCGGATCCTCCTTGCCCGGGCGATCCGGATCGCCACCGCGCTCGGCGAAGAACTCCGCCATTTCCGCGTCCGAGTAGTTCGACTCATAACCGAAGTTTTCGGTGGCGTTTTTACGGAAGTACACATCCGGGTGCTCATCATCGGTGAGCTGGTAGGCCGAGCCGTTGTCCAGCAGCGTCTGCACCATCTCGACGACTTCATCGACCGACTCCATCGCGCCGATGTAATCACGCGGCGGAATCACCGAGAGGTTTTCCATATCCGCGCGGAACAGATCAATCTGCGAAGTGCCGAGCTCGCGCCAATCCACTCCATCGCGCTCAGCGCGCTCAAATAGCGGATCGTCCACATCGGTGATGTTCTGCACGTAGTGGACACTGTGGCCCTTATCCAGCAGCTGACGGTAAATCAGGTCGAAGGTGAGATAGGTCGCGGCATGTCCCAAATGAGTGGCGTCATAGGGAGTGATGCCGCAGACGTACATGGTTGCCTCCGGGCCGGCGTGGACCTCTGCGACCTTCTGGTCCGCAGTGTCATAAAGGCGCAGGGGGACTGCTGCACCTTTACCGTCGTCAAGCGCGTCGCCCTCGCCGAATGCACCAAAACGTGCATCTGCGAGACTCGGGACCTGCGGTTTAGGCCATGACTGCATTAAAAACTCACTACCTCACTAGACTGCGTTGATCACGCCGAAGCCGAGCAACGCCATAACGATCAAACCGACGGGGATGCGGTACGCGGCGAACCAGGCAAACGAATGGTGCGCCACAAACTTCAGCAGCCATGCAATTGAGGCATAGCCGACGACGAAAGCAATGAGCGTACCGACGGCCAACTGCGCACCAGAGGCGGCCTGACCCGCCGCTGGGTCAAACGCATCGGGCAGCGAAAAAATTCCAGCCGCGAAAACAGCCGGGATGGCCAACAGGAAGGAAAAGCGCGTGGCGACCTCACGGTCGAGGTTCAAAAACAGACCGGCTGAGACTGTACCGCCCGAGCGGGAAACACCCGGAATGAGTGCCAAGCACTGCGCCAGACCCATGACGATGGCATCGCGCATAGTTAGCTCTTCGTAGTTGCGCTGGCGGCGACCGAACTTCTCAGCGGCGATAAAGACAAAGGAGAACAGCACCAACACGGTGGCGGTGATCCACAAGTTGCGCAGGTTATCGCGGATGAGATCCTTGGCCAGAACACCGATGATGGCAATCGGGATGGTGCCGACAATGACCATCCAGCCCATGCGGTAGTGGAAACCGCGGGCTTCCTTATTAAATAGACCCGCGAACCAGCCGGTGAGAATTTGCCAAATGTCCTTGGCAAAGTACACCAGGACGGCGAACTCGGTGCCGAGCTGAACCACGGCAGTAAAGGAGGCACCGGCATCATGGCCCCAGAACAACTCTGAGACAATCCGCAAGTGCCCTGAGGAGCTGACAGGCAGAAACTCAGTCAGGCCTTGGACAAGGGACAAGATGATGGTCTGCGCCCAGGTCATACCAGTACCGGCAGCATCACTGGCGGCACCGGCAGAGGCGCTTAGTGTCGTCATGGTAGTCACGGGTGTATAGGCTACTCGTCTCGCCCCACTCGTGGGAGAAGCCCTGGCTGTAGCCTAAAGTGATTCTCGTGCGACAACGAATTCTGGGCAACAGCGGGCTGCGCGTCTCTGCGTTGGGACTGGGGACTGCGACGTGGGGTGCGGGAACGGGCTCGGACGAAGCCGGGCGCATCCTCAGCGATTTTCTCGATGCCGGCGGCAATTTGGTCGATGCCTCTCCCCTTCACGGCGGCGACACCGTCGAAGAGATGCTCGGCCGTGTCATCGCGCGCCGCGGTGTGGCCGATAAATTGGTGCTCTCCGTCGCCTCCGGTATTCACCCGGAACGCCCCGTCGGCCGACGTGTCGATTGCTCCCGCAAGACCATGCAGATGGATCTCGACCAAACGCTGGCTCGCCTCGGCGTTGAACACATTGATCTGTGGGCACCCGGGTTTTGGGATGGTCTAACCCCACCCGAAGAAGTCGCCGACACTCTCGAGTGGGCGGTGCGGACAGGGCGTGTGCGCTATGCGGGCGTGCGTGGCTACAACGGCTGGCAGGCAGCAGTGACGCACGCGGCGGCTGACCGCATCGGTCCCGTCTTCGCGCAGCATGAGTACTCCCTGCTTCAGCGCGGTTCTGAATCCGAACTGTTGCCGGCCTGTGAGCATCTGGGGCTGGGATTTATCGGTGGCGCTCCCCTGGCGCAAGGCGTACTGACCGCCAAATATCAGCACATCATTCCCGAGGATTCCCGCGCTGCCTCCGAACACGCCGATGCGGAAGTGCAGGACTATCTCGATGCCCGCGGTGTCACCGTCGCCGGTGCGCTGACCACCGCCGCGACGGGGCTTGGGGTTAGCGCCGCCGTCGCCGCCATCGCCTGGGCACGCGATCGCCCTGGCGTGACATCAATCCTCATCGGCGCACGCGACCGCGCACAGCTACGCGAGAACCTCACCGCTGAGCAATTGACGCTGCCGCCGCAGATTTGCAATGCGCTTGACGACGTCACCCTGTGAGCAGTAGCGCCGTCTCGCCCAAGGCCACCGCAGAGTGCTTAGCCAGGGGTGGTAGTTTCTATAGCGTGAGTGTAAACAGTCGCCGACGTGTCATAACCTCCCTACTAGCGGGGCTTTCCGCTAGCGCAGTGGTCCTGGCAGGATGCTCCTCCGATGTGGAAGGAGACATTGAAGCTGGTATGGGCAACGCCACGCCTGTGCCGGCCGCTTCTCCCGCCACTCCTGATACCACTCTGGGCAAGACCAAGAAGATCGATGAAAACATCACCGACGCGATACTTGTCGGTGACCAGGTGATTCTCAAGGCTGATGGCAAGATCCTCTCCGGTCCTCTGAACAACCCAGCTGCCAACTCAACGAAGCTGGACGCGGACTGCGGAGAACTCGCTCCGAGCGATGAAAGTGCACTGCTGCCCTGCTCGGATGGCATCCATGTCATCACTGAAGCGGGCACGCAGGCCGCTGTTGTCGGCCGCGGCACTGCCTACTCGGCAGCCGTGGGACTTGAAGGCGGCCGCATCATCGGCGCTCGTGCCGATGACAACGTCATCGAAGTCTTCGGTGCCGACGGCGAGCCCGCCGGTGACTTCAAGGCGGCCAATCACGGCTCGCAGCTACTGGTCATCCCAGAAGCAGAGAAAAGCGCTGCAGACGAGGACGGTGACGATGGCGTCAAGCTCCTTGAGGTCAACCGCCCTGAAACGTCTGTCCACGAATTGAAGTTGGACGAATCCCGTGCAGGCTCCGCCCTGCGCGCGGGCATTGGTGTTGGCAAGGCAGCAGCCGGTGACAACATCATTGTCGCCGCGGATACCAAGGGCAATCAGCTGCTTATTTACACTGCGTCGGACATCATCCGGCTGCACCAGGCAGCCCCAGTGCCGGAGGCTCCGTGGGCCGTTGCCGTCGATGACTCTCGCGGCATCGTGTGGGTGACATCGACCAAGGTCAATAAGCTCACCGGATACGACATCAGCTCGGGTACCCCGGTCATGGTTGCGGACATCGATACGATTGCAGACCCGCAGTCGGTCGTGGCAACCAAGGACGGTCAAGTTGCCGTGTTCTCGGCCACCGGTGCTGGTGCGCAGATTTTCGACGCAGCGGACGTCGATAAGGCAATTGCTAAGAACAAGCAGAAGGCCGACGAATCTCGCGACGAGATGGCGGTTCGTGAGCCAGCCGATAAGCTACCGACAGGTGCTGACAGTTCTGAAGGGGAAGCCAAGTAGATGCCTTCTAAAATTCGTGCCAAGGCCTATCAGCTAGCTCTCAAGGCAATGTTCCAGGTGCCACCTGAGAAGATTCACGAGACAATGACGAAGACGCTGCAGGGTTTGCAGAAGTCGGAGAGTCTGCAGCGGGCCGTCGCAAAGCTCTTCGTTGTTGATGACGCGGTACTGCGACAGACAGTTTTCGGCGTGGATTTCCCGCGTCCGTTGGGGCTCGCCGCAGGCTTTGACAAGGCAGCGACTTCCCCGGACTGCTGGGGGCCGATTGGTTTTGGCTACGCCGAACTGGGCACAGTGACGGCCAAGCCGCAGCCGGGCAATGACCGACCGCGACTGTTCCGCCTGAAGGAAGACCGCGCCATTTTGAACCGCATGGGCTTTAACAACCCGGGTGCGAAGGCTGTGGCTGAGAATCTGCGGGCGCGGCGCAGCGATGATGTCATTGGCATCAACATCGGTAAGACCAAGGTCACTCCGCTGGAAGACGCGGTGGATGACTACCGTGAATCGGCTCGTCAGCTCGGTGGTTTGGCTGATTACGTGGTGGTCAACGTCTCCTCGCCGAATACTCCGGGGCTGCGTGACCTGCAGGCAGTTGAGTCCTTGCGACCGATTTTGTCGGCCGTGCGAGAGGAGACCAGCTCCCCTGTTCTGGTCAAGATTGCCCCGGATCTCTCCGATGAAGATGTTGTTGCCGTTGCTGATTTGGCAGTGGAGCTGGGATTGGCCGGCATCGTTGCTACGAATACGACCATTTCGCGCGAGGGCCTGCGTACCCCGGCCGATGAGGTCGCAGCAATGGGCGCTGGCGGTGTCTCCGGCGCACCCGTCGCAGCGCGTTCGCTGGAGGTGCTGAAGCTGCTGCACGAGCGTGTCGGAGACAAGCTTGTACTCATCAGCGTAGGCGGCATTGAAACTGCTGAACAGGCCTGGGAGCGGATTGCCAACGGTGCTTCCCTATTACAGGGCTACACGCCGCTGATTTACGGCGGCCCTGACTGGATTCGTGACATCCACCTGGGGCTGGCCCGCCAGATTCGCGCACAGGGCTTCTACTCCATCTCGGAGGCCGTTGGTTGTGGCCTTCCGTGGCGCAATTAAGCGCGAGGGCGCGTGGCTTGGTGCCTGGAAAGTGCGCCTCTGAGCTAAATAGATAAATCCCCGGCAGCCAGATTCCTCATTGGCTGCCGGGGATTTGCTTTGCCTGCGCTTAGCTGAGCAAGAGGCTATCGCGCCCCAAGGCTTCGGCGCGTGAGGTTACTCCTCGACGGTCTCCCACCACGGCGTGATGATGGCACGCGCAATCGAGTGGAAGTACAGGTTAAAGCCCAGCACAGTCGGCGTTGCATCTTCCGGCACGTCCAGCTTGTCGACATCCACCGCGTGCACCGCATACATGTAACGGTGTGGGGCATGATTAGCCGGTGGATTGGCACCGTAGTGGCCACGCATACCCGAGTCGCCTACCAGCTGAATTGCGCCCTCAGGCAGCTTGGAGCCATCCTCGGCGCCAGCGCCCTGTGGCAGACCCTTCTCGGTTGCCGGGATATTAAATACCGCCCAGTGCCAAAAGCCGGACGCAGTTGGCGCATCCGGATCAAAGCACGTCACCGCAATGGACTTCGTGCCCTCCGGCAGGTTTGCCCAGTCCAGCTGCGGGGAAACATTCGACGGTGCCCGGAACTTGTCCGGAATCTGCTCACCATCGGTGATATCCGGCGATGTGAGCTCAAAAGTCGGCAGATCCCTCAGCGGTGCGTACGGGTCAGGTCCTGGGAAATTCGGTGTGTTCGTAGTCATAGTTACCAGTGTGCCTACTTTGCACCGATGCCGCACGGAGTTAGCGAAGTTAGTGAAAAACAATGATGTAGTTTTTCACGTTATTTCATTCTCTGACCTGCCAATTTGTGTTTCTTTAGCGAGTCGGGATACAGTATCACAGGTCAGCACGACAAGTGCTTCCTACCTGGTCCGGGTGGCGGAATGGCAGACGCGCTAGCTTGAGGTGCTAGTGCCCTATTAACGGGCGTGGGGGTTCAAGTCCCCCTCCGGACACAAGTTAAATCCCGAGGAACTGCAGCTAATGCAGGCCTCGGGTTTTTTATTGCACATGGCTTTACGACGGTCCCCTGCGCCCACCCCACCTATGGTTCAAATGTGACCTATGGCTTCAAAATGAACATATGGCTCTGTATACACGACCAAACGTTATATGCGAGCCATACGTCATTTTGGGACCATACGTGTGTGCTGTGATTGTGCCCCGTCCTGAGACTATTTCTGCTCGGCTCGCCGAGGCTAGCGTGTTTGCTACTGCTCACAGCACTACCGCACTACTGCAGCGCAGAGGTCAGGCGGAACACGGAATTGAGGTACCGCTGATGGATTGGCCGCTCATTCCATTCCTCCTGTGTCAGGATGAGGGATTTCTCGCGGTACTCGTCGGCAAGCGACGTGAGCTTTTCGACGATCGAACCTGCGGCGGTCAGGAGTGTGATTTCGTAGTTGAGGCCGAAGGAGCGCATGTCCAGGTTTGAGGAGCCGAACATGGCCATGCGGTCGTCGATAATCATGAACTTCGAATGCAGGACGGCCGGTGCCGGGTAGCGGTAGATTTTCACGCCTGCGTCAAGTAGCGCCTGATAGTAGGACTGCTGCGCATGGCCGACCATGAACTGGTCGGACTTTTCATTGACGTAGAGCTGGACATCAATGCCGCCGTAGGCTGCGGAGGTGAGAGCCATCAGCATGGACTCGTCGGGCACAAAGTACGGGCTCACTGCGATGATGCGGTGGTGTGCCTGATAGATCATGTTGTTAAAGACGCGCAGATTGGGCTCTGTGGTAAATCCCGGACCGGACGGTAGCACCTGGACGATATTGACGTTGTCGCCCTCCTCTTGGCCGTGCAGGGTGTAGTCCCTCGTCGGCTTCGGGGTGGAGTAGAGCTCGCTGGTCCAGTCGACGGCAAAGACTGCGTCGAAAGCCAGCGCGATATTGCCGTGGAGCTCAATCCAAGTGTCCACCCACTGCCGGCCAATCTTGTGGTTCTTTTTCTTCTGATATTCAGGCTCGATAATATTCAGGGAGCCCATAAAGACCGTCTCGCCGTCGATGACAACGAGTTTGCGGTGACTGCGCAGATCCAGGCGGCGCCACGTGAGTTTGAGCAGGCTGACCGGCAGCATAGGATGCCAGGGTATTTCCGCGCGATTGAGGCGCTTTTTCAGTTTGTAGTAGCCGGGGTATTTCCACGATCCAATGGGGTCGACTAGAACCTTGACCTCTAGTCCCCTGTCCTGGGCGCGTTCGAGGGCCTGGATGAACGGCTCTGTCGAGTCATCGAGCGCGAAGATGTACGACTGCACATGAATCGATGTCTTGGCCGCGTCGATGGCTTCAATCGTCCGCTCGATCGAGGACTCAAATTCCGAGTGCAGTCCCATCTCTGAACTCGCCACGGCCGGCAGTCCAGTGAGCAGGCGGGCGAGTTTGAAGACATTGACCACATCGTCTTCAATTTCCACATTTTTCGGCACATCGGGCAGATGCGCGGTGCGCTCCGCAATAAGTTCTTGGGCGAGCGCCTGGACCTCGTGCCGACGCCCCGTGATCTGCTGCGAGCCCAAAAAGAGGAACAGCGGCAGACCGACAAATGGGATCAACAAAATGAGCAACAGCCAGGCAGTTGATGCGGAGGGGCTGCGGTTTTCGGGCACCCAGCCGATGGCGATGAATTTAATCGTGTAGTCCAGCGCAAACAGCACGACCTGCCACCACGTCAATTCCTCCACCAGCCAAGGGAAGGTGCCCATCAACCAATCCATGCAGATGATATTACTGAATTGCCTTTCCCCTACTGTCGCTGCCGGGTTTTAGGCGCATTTTCGCCGTCGCTGCGTCGTTGAATTTGAACTATCTCCAGAGTAAAGTTCAGTCTGTTGAACATAGGTCTGCGTGCAGCGCAACTGATGCGAAAGGACTAACCTCTCCCCCAATGCTTGAGAAAGCTCCTACTGTAAAAGAAACTGACGTTGCCGCTGGCGTTTTGAAGCTTTTGGGAGATAAGACGCGGCTGGCCATCCTCGCTCTCCTCCACGATGGCGAGATGACGGTTACTGCCATCGCCGATGCCCTGAATCGCCCGGTGCCCGCTATCTCTCAGCATCTGGCGAAGCTGCGCATGGCGAATATGGTGCAGACGCGCAAAGAGGGCACGTCGTGCTTCTACAGCCAACCCGACGGGCATCTGACGACGCTCGTGGTCAACGCACTGCAGTTCGCAGAGCACACGCTTTACGACGATCCGCCGCACCACTGCAACAACTAGTCGTGCTGGTTTAGCGCTTTACGACGAAAACCCCGCGACATAACTTGAGCGTACTCAAAGTAATATCAGCGGGGTTCTAGCCGTGGCGCTGCTACTGGTCAGTGTCGGCCAGGTTATCCCCGGTTGCCACTCCCTTGTCGAACGCTTCCATAATGCGCTCGGCAGCCAGCGTAGGTGTCAGCTGACCTGAGCGAAGTTGCTTTTCCACCAAAGTGCTCTCAGCCTGAACGGCCTCGTTGGTGTTCAGACGCTGCAGCAGCGTCTCGTGCACCATCGACCACATCCACTTAATCTGCTGGTTAGCGCGATTTTCATCGAAGAGATGCTCCTTGTGCATCGTCTCAATGTGGTCTTCGATGGCCTGCCAGAACTTATCGATGCCGTCGCCTTCCAGCGCCGACATCGTCAGCACCGGTGGCGTCCACACCTGATCAGAGCTGCGCACCATCTTCATCGCAGTGGTCAGATCGCGAGCCGCACGTTTGGCCGGACGGAGATTCTGGCCATCGGCCTTGTTAATCGAGATGACATCGGCCATCTCGAGCACGCCCTTCTTGATGCCCTGCAACTGGTCACCCGCACCAGCGAGTGCCAGGAAGGCGAAGGTGTCGACCATCTGTGCAACCGCGACCTCAGACTGACCCACGCCAACGGTTTCCACGATGACAATGTCAAAGCCAGCAGCTTCGAGAACGACCATTGCCTCACGTGTTGCCTTGGCAACGCCGCCGAGAGTACCCGCCGACGGAGAGGGGCGAATAAACGCCTCATCGGCAGCGGACAACCTGGCCATGCGAGTCTTGTCACCGAGGATTGAGCCGCGTGACTTCGTCGACGACGGGTCGATGGCCAGCACTGCGACGCGGTGGCCTTCTTCAATCAGCTTGAGGCCGAGAGTTTCAATCGTGGTGGACTTACCGACGCCCGGGACACCGGTGAGACCGACACGGATTGCTTTTCCGGAGAAAGGCAGCAATTTCACCAGTAGTTCCTGGGCCAGCACCTTGTGCGCCGGAGCAGTGGACTCCAACAGCGTGATTGCCCGAGCCAACTTGGTGCGGTTGCCGGCGCGCACGCCCTCGAACAGGTCATCTACGTCGATACGTCGTCGCGCACGACGGACAACCTCGGGGGCTACAGCCGTCTTTCCCTCAATAACCGTGCCAGCGGTAGTGACGAGGGTGCCCAGGTTTTCTTCAAGATACTCGTTCATCGCTACTTCCCTCTTGTAACAACGCGCTGAGCTGAGCAACCATATCGGTCAGTCAGCCCAGCGCGTTTTCGGGGTTTTTTTATTTAGGACTCTTCCTCAACGGAGACGTCAATGCCCAGCTCGGCGGAGAGCTTGGTGAGCATATCGATAGCCGAATCGGCGATGACGGTGCCCGGCGGGTAAATAGCCGCGGCGCCTGCATCGTAGAGTTCCTGGAAATCGCCCGGCGGGATAACGCCACCGACGACGATCATGATGTCCTCGCGGCCCAGCTTCTTCAGCTCGTCGCGGAGAGCAGGCACCAAGGTCAGGTGGCCTGCGGCCAGCGAGGAAACGCCCACGACGTGGACGTCGGAGTCGACAGCCGACTTGGCGGCCTCCTCCGGGGTCTGGAACAGCGGTCCCACATCGACGTCCATACCGAGGTCGGCGTAGGCGGATGCGATAACCTTCTGACCACGGTCGTGACCGTCCTGGCCCATCTTGGCCAGGAAGATGCGCGGACGACGGCCTTCCTGCTCCTCGAACTTGTCGGCCATTGCGATGGCCTTGGAGACGTTGGACACGGTTCCCTCCTTGCCAACTTCGTCCTTGTAGACACCCGACAGAGTGCGAATCTCAGCCTGGTGGCGACCAAAGACCTCTTCCATGGCGTCCGAAATCTCGCCGATGGAAGCCATTGCGCGAGCACAGTCGACAGCCAGCTTCAGCAGGTTCTTGTCGAGGTCACCCGGCTCACCCGGGTTACGGCAAGCGTCGGTCAGAGCGGCCAGCGCCTTCTTGACCTCGTCCTCATCGCGTTCGGCGCGAAGACGAGCCAGCTTGTCGATCTGCTCCTGGCGGACGCGGGAGTTTTCGACCTTGAGAACCTCAATGGCCTCGTCCTCGTCGACCTGGTACTTGTTCACGCCGATGAGGGCCTGACGGCCAGAGTCAATACGAGCCTGGGTACGAGCAGCTGCCTCTTCAATGCGCAGCTTCGGAATACCCTCGATGGTGGCCTGTGCCATGCCACCAGCTTCCTCGACCTCGGCGATGTGCTGGCGTGCACGCTTGACCAGCTCATTGGTCAGCCATTCGACGTAGTAGGAGCCAGCCCACGGGTCAACCGGACGGGTGGTGTTGGACTCCTGCTGCAGCAGCAGCTGGGTGTTACGAGCAATACGTGCCGAGAAGTCGGTCGGCAGTGCCAGAGCCTCATCCAGTGCGTTGGTGTGCAGCGACTGAGTGTGGCCCTGAGTTGCAGCCATTGCCTCAATCGCGGTGCGGGCCACGTTGTTGTAGACATCCTGAGCGGTCAGCGACCAGCCCGAGGTCTGCGAGTGGGTACGCAGGGACTGGGACTTCGGGTTCTTCGGGCCGAACTTGCCAACCAGCTCCGACCAGAGGATACGGCCAGCGCGCAGCTTGGCAATCTCGGTGAAGGTGTTCATCGAGATGCCCCAGAAGAAGGACAGACGCGGTGCGAACTGATCAACTTCCAGGCCAGCGTCAAGACCAGCTCGGATGTACTCGATGCCGTCGGCAAGCGTGTATGCGAGCTCGAGGTCGGCGGTAGCGCCGGCTTCCTGGATGTGGTAGCCGGAAATCGAAATCGAGTTGAACTTCGGCATCTTTGCCGAGGTGTACTCGAAAATCGAGGAGATGATTCGCATCGACGGCTTTGGCGGGTAGATATACGTGTTACGAACCATGAACTCCTTGAGGATGTCGTTCTGGATCGTACCGCGCAGCTTCTCGGGCGGAACGCCCTGCTCTTCCGCCACGACAATGTAGAAGGCCAGGATCGGCAGCACAGCGCCGTTCATGGTCATAGAGACGGAGACACCGCCCAGGTCGATGCCCTGGAAGAGCTCGCGCATGTCGTAGATGGAGTCGATTGCCACACCGGCCATACCGACGTCGCCGGAGACACGCGGGTTGTCGGAGTCGTAACCGCGGTGGGTAGCCAGGTCGAATGCGACCGACAGGCCCTTCTGGCCAGCAGCCAGGTTGCGGCGGTAGAAGGCGTTGGACTCAGCAGCGGTGGAGAAACCAGCGTACTGGCGAATGGTCCACGGCTGGTTGGTGTACATCGTCGGGTAAGGACCGCGCATAAACGGTGCGATACCCGGGAAAGAATCCACCGGGTGGCCCTCCGCGGCGGCGGCTTCACGGTCAGCGCGGTCGTAGACGCGCTTGACGTCGATTCCTTCCGGAATGGTCCACACTTCGCCGGCCTCGGCAGCAGCGGCCTTGTTAGTATCTGCAGCTGCGTCGTCGGTGTTGCGGGAGATGTCAGCGAAATTTGGGATGGTGGTCATTACTTCCTTCACGCTCCCAGTTCGTTCAGCAGTCGGGACAGCTCCGCGACAGCATCGATTTTCATGTTCAGGTACCCGTCTGGGCGGGCATCCTCAGCGGCACCGGAGAAGCTCTTCTCCGAACCTGCCACGAGGACTTCCTTCGCACCAGCTGCACGAGCTGCCTTAACGGCATCCTGGCCGGAGGCCTCGTACTCGCTGTCGGCTGCACACAGCACGACAATCGGAGAAGCCTTAGCGGCCTCCTCGAATGCCTGCTCACCCGGGACAACCTGGCCTGGGTTGGCAACGGCGATACCGCCGGAAGCCAGCAGGTTGGAGGTAAAGCCCGTGCGGATGTTGTGCTTGGCCAGCGGGCCAAGTGGCAGCAGACCAATCAACGGGCGGTGATCCTTCTCAGCGAGGAAGTCATCAGAGCGGTTGCGCAGTGCCTCGAAGTCGCTGGCCCAGCGGCGAATCTTCTCGCCTTCCGGGCGTGCTTCCGGCGCCAGCGGAGCCTCAGCCAAGTTCGGGAACTCATTGATAGCCGTAACCTTGGTGCGGCGGTGTGCAATGTCTGCACGGCGCTTTTCCCAGGTGGCGTCCAGTGCCTCGCGGACGTTGGCCTCAGCAGCTGCAAAGCCGCCTGCAGCCTCAGTGCTGGTAAAGATTTCCCATGCCTTGTCAGCCAGTTCCTCAGTCAGGTTCTCCACAAAGTAGGAGCCACCTGCCGGGTCAGCGACGTAGCCCAGGTGGGACTCTTCCAGCAGCAACAGGTTGGTGTTGCGAGCAATGCGAGCCTTGAAAGTCTTAGAGACATTCGGCATACCGCCGACAACTGCGTAGTCAAACGGCAGAACCTCAACCGAGGAGGCACCGCCGACACCGGCAGCGAAAGAAGCGACGGTCACGCGCAGCATGTTGACCCACGGGTCACGCTGGCTGAACATCACCGGAGCGGTAACTGCGTGCATTGGCGCACGGCCAGCTTCCGGGGCGCCGATAACCTCAGCGACGCGAGCCCACAGAACGCGGGCAGCGCGGAATTTCGCAATTGTGTCGAACTGGTCATCAGTAGCGGCAAACCGGAAGGTGATCTGGCCAAGTGCCTCTTCGGCGCTCAGGCCCGCTTCGGTCAGTGCGCGCAGGTAAGCGACACCGACAGCGAGGCTGTAGCCAATCTCCTGGATGTTATTGGCTCCCAGGTTGGAGAAAACAACGCCGTCGACAAGCAGTGCGCGGATGTCGCCCGGCTGCTTAGCGGCCTTGACGGCGAGCTCGACAGCTTCGTCGAGGGAGACGTCCTCGATACCCGCGAAAGCAGAGGTCAGCGGTGCGGCGGACAGCTCGAGCGCAACGTTGTCCGGGTTAGCGGGCTTCTCAGCCTCGATGTAGGACAGCAGTGCGTCGAAAACCTGCGGCGCCTTCTTACCAGCGTTAACGGCAATCGGAGCGAGGTCGACGTAGACGTTGTTCAGCAGCGCCGGGATATCAGCGGCTTCGAGAGAACCGGTGAAGTTCAGGCGGATGTCGGTCGTGCCGTTTTCAAGAGCGATCAGCAGCGTCTCGTTGACAGCCTTCGGGTCGAGGGCATCCTCGCCCGGGTACTGACGACCAAAGGTTTCACGAACGCCCCAGCCGTTGGTGTTGTCCTCAGTGACCTTGGCACCGCGGAGGAACGGGAACTGACCCGGCTCCGGGATTTCCGCGTGCTCATCGGCGCGGGTGTACAGCGGACGAACATCGACACCGTCGTAGGTGGTCTGAATCAGTCGTTTCCAAATATCGAGCGGTACATCGGCAACGTCTTGCTTGTGCACCCGAGCGAATACCTTGGCCACGCCCTTGTACCAGGAATTCTGCAATTCCTCGAAGTTCGGCGGCAACGTGGAAGGCGATTCGGGGGTCGTTCGGTCAGTCACGACAGACCTTCTCCCTTACATGTTTTAAGCAACGGCACCATTGACCCCCATTACCGTGAGGAATTCGGCTGCGACAATTTCCAAATTCTCCAGCGGCCGAAGAGAGTCAGTGAGCGTTGGCTTCCTCCAATATTTATAAGAGCCACTACTTTTAACGCCGCTCCAACATGCGCACGAAAAAGTACCGGCGCACCCTAAAACGTGAGTCAAGGCATAGTGACCTTGTCTCCTATCCTAGTGAAATAACCGGCAAACGCCCTTAGCCGTGGCTACCCTCACCCCATGGCGCACTCAATGTGCAGGTCACACGTATCGGCACAATCCCCGGTAACCTCAAACGGGTGAAGTCTTCCGATGTGCGAATTACCCCTACAGTCAAAAAGGTTCTTCTGGGGCTAGCCGTAATTGTGGGGGTCATCGTCACGCTATTTGTCGATGTCCCAACCGTCGCCACCATTCGGCAATGGTCCATCGATGCCGGAGACTGGTTCCCCATCGCCTACTTCTTGGTCTACGTCGCACTGACGCAGTTTCCGATTCCCCGCACAGTCTTCACGCTTGCCTCGGGAATTCTCTTTGGGCCGGTTCTCGGTTTTCTGCTGGCAATTACCGCGACTACGGTCTCGGCACTGGTGTCGCTGCTAATCGTTCGATTCCTCGCGCGCGATTGGTTCCGCACGCTTCTGACCAACCGCCGGCTTATTCAGCTCGACCATCGGCTCGAACAACGGGGCTGGCTCACCGTCTTAAGCCTGCGCATGATTGCTGGCGTGCCCTTTTCTTTCCTCAATTACGCCTGCGGCCTTTCCTCAATTCGCGTCGCGCCGTACATCATCGCCACCGCTATCGGTTCGGCGCCGAATACGCTTGCCGTCGTTTTGCTTGGCGACGCGCTGTTGGTCGGCTTCGATGTGCGATTTGCAGTGGCCACGGGAATTCTGTTGCTGCTCGGCGTGGCCGGGCTGGTTCTCGATGCCAAGTTCCCGGTTGTGGAAGCGCCGTCGAAGAAGCTCAGCTAACTGCGGGTCTATCCCGCGGATGTCAAGGGGTACGGCTAGACTGGTTCGCATGTATGCAGTCTTTGCCAGGTATCGTGGTCGATCTACCCGCAGGGCAGATCACGTTCAAGCCTCAGCGCAGGCGCTTTCTGGGCTGGACGGTGTTGGCACCGTCGAGGTCGCCGGTATTGAGGAGATGCGTGCAGCACCCGAAAGCGCAGTTGGCGTGACCACTTTGGTGCTGGCACTGCTGGCTGCTGGCGACTGGGCAATCGGTATTGGAATCTGTCCTAAGGGGGATCTGGAACAGGCTCATGCAGCAGCCAGTTCAGTTCTCGGCGCAGGCGGCCGAGCCGGTGTGGTGAAGACCAGGATTAGGACGACGAATCCCCGCGGTAAGGATTATTCGGAGGATATTGCGGCAGCGTTTACGCTGCTTCACCACGTTATATCGCGCAGGTCGCCGGAAGGGCGCGAGGCAACCGGTCTTGTTCGAGCCGGGTATACCCAGGTTGAGGCCGCTGAAGAGCTGGGCGTTTCTAAGCAAGCAGTAAATCAGCGCCTCGCTGCCGCTGGATGGCAGGCGGAATTGGCCGGATGGAATCTGGCCGTCCACCTACTCCAGCGGGCAGAGGAACTGTAGTGGCCTTTTACTGGCCATTTCCGTTTTGATTGAAGTTCTGCGACCACTGCGAGTAGCGAGCTTGATCGGCAGCGTGATTGCCGTACTGCGAATCATTGGCCGGTACTGACGGATTTTCCTGAGCGGGCTGACCGTTGGCGCCACTCGGATTGGCCGGCGCTGCCGGGGCTGCCGGCGTTGCTGGGGCCTCAATCTCTGACTGGTCGGTGGAGCGCTTCTTTTCCTTCTTGGTGGAATTTGCCGACGCCGTTGCAATCGGGTCATCCACTGGCCGGTTCGCCACCTCGTTTGCGGCAGCGACTGCGCGTGCCAGCTCGGGGTTGGTGGACATATCAAACCAGTTCTCGTCGCGCCCCTGGTCGGCTTCTTCCTTGGTCTCTGCGCTAACGGCCGGTGGCTCGTAGCGGAAGACACCATCGGCATCCTTCTTACCGAAGGCCTTGGCAAAGCTCTCTAGGCTGTCTCCGAACTGTGCCGGAACCATCCAGACCGTATTGCCTTCCTTGTTGGCCAGCTCTGGCAGCTTCTCCAGGTACTGCCAGGCCAACACCTCAGGAGTCAACTGAGAAGCCTTGACAGCGGCGTTGACCTTCTGAATTGCACGGGCATTACCCTGTGCTTCCAGGTAGGTCGCCGCACGCGTACCCTCAGCGCGCAGGATGGTTGCCTGGCGCTCAGCTTCTGCAGCGAGGATCGATGCGTGCTTGTCACCTTCAGCAGCCAGAATCTGTGCCTGCTTGCGGCCCTCAGCAGTTTTAATCTCCGCTTCGCGGGTACCTTCAGCGGTCAGAATCATGGCGCGCTTTTCGCGGTCCGCCTTCATCTGCTTTTCCATCGACTGTTGAATGGACGGTGGCGGCTCAATGGCCTTCAGCTCAACGCGAGCAATGCGCAGACCCCACTTGGCAGTGGCCTCATCCAATTCGCCGCGCAGGCGACGGTTGATGTAGTCACGGGAGGTCAGCGTTTCCTCCAGCGTGAGACCACCCACGACGTCGCGAAGCGTTGCGGTGGTGATCTGTTCGACGCCGAAGATGTAGTTGTCGATGCCGTAAATTGCGCGGTCCGGCTCGTTGACCTGGAAAGTCACGACCGTGTCGATAGCGACGGTGAGGTTATCCTCCGTAATCACGGCTTGTGGCGGGAATGTGACCATGCGTTCACGGGTGTCGACCTTTTCACGCACACGGTCAATAATCGGGACGATGAAGTTCAGGCCGCTGTTAAGCGTCTGCGTATAGCGCCCCAGCCTCTCGACGATTGCCGCCTCGCCCTGTGGGACAAGAACAATCGCCTTGAGTACCAGCGCGACCACAACGATAACGAAAACAGCGAGGATAATAAGTCCGCTCATGGTGGATTTCCTCGTAGCGTATTAATTGTGTGGGCAGTACAGAGAAATCTCCCGCAGCGCATCTGGGGCGCTTAGAACACTTACAGTGGCTTGTCCACCACAGCCGTGTTTCCCGAGATTTCTACGATCGTGACCCTTGCCTTCGGCTCAAAATTCTGTGAGGGAAGCAGGCTGCGGGCGCTCCACAGCTCGCCGTTGATTTTAATCAAGCCCTCAGACGCCGAGACGGGCTCAATAACTTCCGCCTGGCGTCCGGCCAACAGTTCTGGGTGTGCCTCTAGGTCCGCCGACTTATCCGGTGCCGCCAACTTCTTTCGCAGCACAGGACGAATAGTCAGCACAAGAATGGCAGAGACAATGGCGAAGACAATCACTGCTAACCAAAGTGGTGCTCCGAGCTGGCTCGCACCGGCAGCTGCCAGCGCGCCACCTCCGAGCATCAACAGTGACATGTCTCCCACCACTAGCTCGCCGAGGACTAGTAGGAGGCTCGCTCCGAGCCAAAGGAGAGGAATCACGCCCTAACCCTACCTATTTTGTAGGACAAATGCGGGCTAAGTAATAGGTAAATATTGGTTAAAACTGCATATGAGGTTCTGTGACAAAGTCGACCAAGCGCTCAACTGCACCGATGAGGTCCGATTCCAAATCTCGGTATGTGTGGACACCCGCGTACACCCGACGCCACCCCTCCTTGGGATCGTCGCCCCACCCCAGGCGCTGGCAAATACCTGTCTTCCAGTCTTCGCCATACGGCACCTCGGGCCACGCCTTAATGCCTACCGACGCCGGCTTGACCGCCTGCCAGACATCGATAAACGGGTGCCCCGTCACCATCACATGAGGTCCGAGCTGCTGCGTCATGCGGCTTTCCTTGGAGCCCTCAACCAGGTGGTCAGCCAGCACACCAACACGGCGCTTAGGCCCCGGCTGAAACTCCGCCAGGCGCTCCGGCAGGTTGTCCAGGCCTTCCAAATACTCGACAACAACGCCCTCAACGCGCAGGTCATGGCCCCAGACCTTCTCCACAATGGCGGCGTCGTGGATGCCCTCGACCCAAATGCGGCTCGGCAGCGCCACCTTGGCTTTGACATTGTGGACCTTGCGCGAGCCCGAGGCCGACAAGTCCTGAGATGGCTTCTTTGGCTGCGCCTTGGGGCGCACCAGAGTCACAGGTTTGCCGTCAATCAAAAATCCACGCTCATGCATGGGAAACAACCGCGACTTGCCGTAGCGATCTTCCAGCCGCACGCACCAACCATCAAAGGTCTTTTCCAACCCGATAATCGCGCCGACGAAACCGTCGTACGATGCCTCGACAACAATGCCGTTTTCCGCGACCACCTCACGTGCCGGCTGCGGAATTCGACGGCGATGGCCACGAGCGCCACCGAGAACATCCTGATTGCGATATGGGTCATTAAAGCTCATGACTCATGAGATTACAGGCCACGATCGGCCGACCTGCCTGACGGTCTTGGTGAGATGCCGATTCGTGCTGGTTACGGCATTTTCCCTTTCCTGCACTAGGATGAGCTGCACTATGCAGCGCAGCGTATTATCACAGGTCTGGAGTCCCACTCAGCACATCGCCCTCTGGCTGGGGGCATGGCTGAGCGGACTGGAAAACTACGACCATCTCCTCGACGCCCTGGACTCACTCGGCGGCCCCTCCTCCACACCGGGATCGCTCGTGCTTGCCGACGCCACGGTCCCGGCCGTGGTCGATGTGGAAAGTGACCTCAATAGAAGCGACATGTTCCGCTTGCTTCGAGCTGCCACTGATGCCGGTGATTGGCAGGCGGATCACCGCCCACTTGTCCGCCTTATCCTCAGCGGTCCCGGCGATGCCCCGGCGCTGCCGGCTGGCAGTGCTGCGGCAGTAGCTGCGCGTGCGGCGGGCTCGGCCATTGTCATCGCGGACGCCGAACCCGGTTGGAACCATGTGCTCGTTCCTGTCAAAACACGGCTGCAGGGTGAAGAGGAAAACCAGTGGCAGTGGTACACGCTGGAAGGCCATCTGCCAGAGCCCGCGTATCTGTCTCCCGGTGAGGCCGATTTGCAGTTGGCCGATGCCGCACGTCTGGCGGCTGCAACTATTGCTGCGATGCCGCGCTCTCCGATGACGTCGTCAAGCAATGGCCGACCAAAAGTAGATCCGCGCCTGATGGTGGGGATGCTCGATGACCACCTGGATATGGCGTTTGTACCTGATGATGTACCGCGCCGAGCGCTCGGTGTGCTGGCACGTGCGGATCGCGTGTCATCGATTCTCGCCGTCGCACAGGGCGAGGAGTCCGGGCATGGCAGTGCGGCGTTTGATCCGCAGCTGATTCCGCTGTGGCGCAGGATTCGACAAGCGCGGATGAGCGCTGTCGAATATGCGATTGCACAGTGGACTCGATAGTTTTTAGCGGCGCGCTGCCGGACGCTTGGCCGGCACGCAGCACGCGGTGGCGCACGGTGCGCCATTGCAGGCGGAGCCCAGTAGCGGCTCGGATCCGAGGCGACGCGGCGTTGCTGTGCCGATGCGCTCTTCGATGAGCTCCACAATCATGTTCGTGAACTTTTCGGAGGGCCCCGGCGTGGCTGCGCGCTCGATGACGATGTCGTGGTGCGCCATTTCGTCTTGGAGCTCGGAGTCGAGATCCCACGCGACCTCCACGTGGTCAGAGATGAAACCAACTGGGCATACGACTGCCGCGCGCACGCCGTTTTTCACCTGCTCTTCAATATGATCGACGATATCCGGTTCCAGCCACGGTACATGGGCGGGGCCGGAACGGGACTGCCAGACGACGTCGTAATCGGTGACTCCGACGGCCTCGGCGATGAGCTTCGCCGCCTCTTCGACTTGGCGCGAGTACAAGTTTCCGCCCAGGTCAGCGGGACCGGAGGCCTTATCGGCCGACACCGGAATGGAATGGGCGGTAAAGACGAGTCGGGCATCGTCACGGCGATCTTCTGGCAACTTGGCGAATGCCTCGCCGACAGCGTCGGCGAAGGCCTCGATGAAAAGCGGATGGTCGTAGAAGCTGCGAATCTTTTCCATCTCGAAGGCGCGCTCGCCCAAAGACTCACGCATTCGGGCAATGTCCTCGTGATACTGACGGCAACCGGAGTAACCGCCCCACGCGCTGGTGGCGAAAACGAGTGCGCGCTGGATACCGTCATCCGCCATCTTGGCGGCGGTGTCTTCGGCCATCGGGTGCCAGTTGCGATTGCCGAAGTAGACCGGCAGCTCATGGCCGCGACGGGCCAACTCGGCAGTGAGATTGGCGATAATTTCGCGGTTTAAATCATTTAGCGGGGACTTGCCATTGAAGTGGGCATAGTGTGCACCGACTTCGTCCAGACGCTCTGGCGGAATTCCGCGACCGCGAGTGACATTCTCTAGGAAAGGACGCACATCCTCCATCTTTTCGGGACCGCCGAAAGAGAGAAGAAGAATCGCGTCAAAATTATCGGACGACATAGCGCTTCAGTGTAGTAGTGCAGTCTGAGGACTGTATAAGTCGGTTTGTTGCCAGAAGTCGGCCTATTGCCCGCTACTGTGGCACGCGCCGGTTGGCGACCAGCAGCGACGCGACTGTAATCAGCAGGGTGATAAAGGCCGCGATGAGATATGGCCGTGGGTTCTCGGCGCGCTTGAGCTCGTAGCCAATGTCATCCTCCAACGAGCCGTAGGCATCTCGCAGCTGCTCCAGGGAACCTGCGCTGAAGAACTCCCCCTCAGTACGGCGGGCAATTTCGCGCAGGGATTCATCGTCGTTGGGCACCGGAATCATCTCGCCCTGGACGGTGATGGCACCGGATTGCGTACCGAAGGAAATGGTACTGACGGGAATACCGGCTTTGGCAGCTTCATCGGCGGCGGTATATGCACCGCGGGGATCATCCAACTCCTGCGGGACGGTCTGTTTGCCGTCGGAAAGCAGCACAATTGTCGCAGGTGGGGCGCCTTCTCCCCCGCCTTCAACAGAATCACTGAACTGCTTGATGGCATCGAGCGCGGCGGCGATGGCGTCGCCTGTGGCGGTAGCTTGGTCGAGCTCGGCTGCCTGCAGCGCGCGGGACACTGCGGCGTGATTGGTCGTCGGATTGACTGGTGTGCGGGCGCGGCCGGAGAACGTCACCAGGCCGATGTTGAGGTCGTCCGGGAGGTTTTCGACAAATTCCTGGCCAGCTTCCTTAGCGGCGGTAATGCGGTCGGGAGCAACATCGGTGGCGGACATGGACAGCGAGACATCCACGACGAGCATGACCGTGGCACGGTTGCGGGCGACCTTGGTTTCAGAGATTGGGCCAGCCAGCGAAATAATGACCAGTACCAGCGAAATCAGCGCGCTGATGGCAACTGCGTGGCGAGTCCGCGAGGACGCTTTATTGCCCAGCGAGCCGACAATAGTGAAGTTGCCAAAGGCGATGGCACGCTGGCGGCGCTTTCTCGTACCGGCCCAATACGCGATACCAGCGACTATCGGCACAATGAGCGCGACGAGCCAGAGGGGGTGCGCGAAAGTTGAGTTCAAAAACGTCATCGCGATATCGGTTTCCTCACATCCAGTCGCGGTTTCACTGTCGCTGACCAATTTGGCGCGCGAAATCGAGCACCCAGTCGGAATCAGTGCGCAAGTTGATCACCCGAGCGCGAGCCCTGCGCAACTCATGCATAACCTTTTCATGATGCGCGCTTGCCTGTGCTGCGTATTCTCGGCGAGTTTTGTCGTTGATATTAAGCTCAATCGTCTCGCCTGTAGCAGAATCCGCCATAACGACGGGTCCCTCACCCGGCAGTGCTTCATCAGCGGGGTCGACAAGCCGAATGGCCATAATCTCCGTTGAAGCGGACGCTACGCGCAGCGCTCGCGACCAATCAAGAGGGCCCAAGAAATCCGAGATGATAACGAGCAGCCCCGCACGTGGTGCCTGCGTCATAACAGTGTCGATATCTGCGGCAAGGTTGTGCTCCACAGTGGTTTCAGCCAGCTTCTTCAGCAGCATCAAACTGTGAGCACGGCCTTGGCCAGCGGGCACAATCGTGTCACCGGCAATCAATCCGGTGCGAGACCCCGGAGCGTCGTTAAGCAAACTGATTGCGCCGGCAGCGGCGGTGAGTAAATGGCGTTTCGTGGTGTCTGCCAGCCCCGTCGATAGTCGTGCGGAGGGCTCGGCGACAATCCAGCATTCCAGCTCCCGCTCAGCCTCGGCGGTGCGGACATGTGGCACACCGGTACGGGCGGTCACGGCCCAATCCATTCGGCGGACGTCATCGCCGATGACGTATTCGCGAGCGGCATCGGGCTCGGAGCCTTCGCCGGTGGCGGTAGACAGGAAGCTACCGCGAAGAAGTCCATTGAGTTTGCGCGTAACTGTCAGTTCCAGATACGCCAGGACGCGAGAGAGATCTTCATCTCTGGCAGCCATTAGGAGGCGGTGTCCTGTGTCGACGTCTCGTTCGCGCCCTGGGGAAGGCGTACGCGGGAAAGAACAATGTCGATAATGCGCTCTGGAGTGACGCCGTCTGCCAGGCCCTCATAGGAAAGGACCAGGCGGTGGCGCAGAACGTCGGGAAGCACGGCGACGACATCGTCGGGCACAACGTAGTCGCGACCGGAAAACAGTGCGTGAGCACGAGCGGCGGCGACAGCGCCCAGTGTGGCGCGAGGAGAGGCGCCGTAGGACAGCCAACGGTCGACATCGGTGAGCTCCGCGCGCATGGGATTGCGCGTGAGTTCGACGACCGCGACGATGTAGTCAATCAACGTGTGGTGGACAAAAACTTCGCGAGTGGCCTGCTGCAACTCCTCTACCCGCGCAGGCGTGAGAATCTGCTGCGCAGTCGGCGGAGTGGCACCCATTCGGTAGACAATCTCCCGTTCCTCAGCAGGAGTGGGGTAGCCCACCAGAACCTTGAATAGGAAGCGGTCTCGCTGTGCTTCTGGCAGCGGATAAACGCCCTGGTTTTCAATCGGGTTCTGCGTGGCCAGCACCAAAAACGGCTCTGGCACGGGAGAGGTATTTCCCGCAATTGACACCTGGTGCTCTGCCATGACCTCCAGCAGTGCGGACTGAACCTTGGCCGGCGCACGGTTAATCTCATCCGCCAGCACAATGTTCGCCATCACAGGACCGGGCTCCACAATGAACTCCGAGGTGTCCTGGCGAAAAATACGGGTACCGACAATATCTGACGGCACCAAATCCGGGGTGAACTGAATGCGGGAGTACGACCCACCCATGACCTTCGCAAATGTCGACACCGCGAGAGTCTTTGCCACACCTGGCACGCCCTCGAGGAGGACGTGACCGCCGGCGAGCATGGCGATGAAGAGCTGCTTAGTCAGATGCTCCTGCCCGACCACGACTTTCCCAAGCTCGGCATAGGCGCGCTCAAGATCGGCGTGGGCGGTGGGCGTTGGGTAGGTCACTGAAAAACCCTCTCACAGGTCGGTCCCCCGACCACTAAAGGTGCGGAGTTAGGAATTAGACGAGTCGGACAACGTTCGGTGTCATTCCGTTATAACGGACTGGCGAAATCTTAACCACCGAGCCGGACTGCGGAGCCTCAATCATCTTGCCATCGCCCAGGTAAATTGCGACATGCCCGTGACCATTCGGTCCCCAGAACAGCAGGTCACCGCGCTTCATCTGCGAGGCCGGGTAGTGAGTACCGCGCTGGTACTGGTAGCCGGTGTAGTGCGGAAGGGTGATGCCCACTGCAGCGTATGCGTAGAGGGTCAGACCCGAGCAGTCGAAACCAACCTTGTTGTAGTCGCCGTGAGCATCGGCCACGCCGCCGTCACGAATACCCTTGGTCGGACCGTTGGCGTCACCGCCGCCCCAGGCGTACGGAACGCCCAGCTGACTCATTGCACGGGCAATAACGGTCTCGACCTTCTGGCTCGACGATCCCGACGTGATCTGTCCCGTCTCCGGGTTCGTCGGCGTTGCCGTCTGTGCCGGGGTTCCGCTTGACGACGAGCTGGAGTCGCTCGACGATTCCGAGGACTCGGTCTCCGAGCTGGAGTCAGAGCCAGTGGAATCGGAGGAATCGGACTCAGTGGAGTTGGACTCGCTGTCGCTGGAATCGGTCGATTCGCTGTCGGACGAGTCAGACGAGCCGGTAGTGCCGGTCGTGCTGGAAGTACCCGTGGAACCGGTCGAGTCCGTCGACTCGGAGTCAGAGTCGGACTCGGAGGAACCGGATGCAGAAGAGTCAGAGGCGGTGGAGTCAGTCGAGTCCGAAGTGACCGCGGCCTGCTTCTCCTTGGCCTCCTGGCGTGTCTTTGCAGCAGCCTCTTCCGCTGCCTTCTTTGCAGCGGCGTCCTCAGCTTCCTTACGAGCCTGTTCGCTCTCGTAACTCTGGCGCTGTTCATTGAGCTCGTTGACAGCGTCGCGAGCTGCCTCCAGAGAGGCCTTCGCAGCATCGCGGTCAATCTGAGCCTGCTGGTAGTCAGCCTGCTCCTTCTGCAGCTCCTGATTAGCCTGCGAGTAAGCGTTCTCGGCGTCGGTATGACGCTGGTCTGCAGTAGTCTCAGCTTCCTCCGCCTGCGTGCGCTTGTCACGCAGGGCGGATTCTTCGTTTGCTGCCTGGGTACGGCTCTTATCCAGCGAGTCAACTGTCTGTTCTTGACGGTCTGCCTCGCGGCGGAGTGCCGACATGCGGTTGATGGCTTCCGATGCGCCCTTTGCGCCCTCGAGAATAGAACCGCTGGAGCGACCCTGGCGCATGATGGTGCGGGCGAGGTTATTGAACTCGCTCTGCGCACGAGCGAGCTCGGTGCGGGACTTGTCCAGTCGGCCGCGAGCCTCGTCGACGGCCTTGCGGGCACGGTCGGCAGCCTGACGGGCAGTTTCAAGGTCGACCATTGCCTTGTTGACGTCCTCGCGCAGGGTGCCCATACGCAATTCGAGGGATGCAACACGACGCTCGTTGGCAGTCACCTCGATGACCAGGGACTGCAGGTACGACTCTGCGTTATCCGCAGTCTCACGAGCCTGGCGGATCTGGGCGTCGCTCGGGTTTACAGGTTGCGCCACGGCCACCTGTGAGTTGGTTGCCAAAAGGCCTGCCGTGATGACGCCGGCAATTGGACGTGTCCAATAAGATGCACGGGACTTGCGATTACTCGGCACCGTGTAACTCCTACTTATCTCCTATGGGGTGCGTTAAAACTCCCGGACTCGAAACCAGCGACTTCCCCATCGTTGGATAGCAATCCGGTGTTGCTCAGTCACTTGGAAGAACAACAACGGCTTTAACACGAATTTTCTTTAGTCAATACTGGACACTTGAGTCCACTACTGACATCACGAAGAACTTTACGGGTCAATAAGCTCTAAAAAAACATAAGTAACAAAATCAACACTGCTATCTCATTTTGTAACCGTTTCGTTACATGTCCTGGCCAGCAGTTATGGGATAGCTGTAAATTGTGTGTGAATTATGTCACTAATGTGAACATCTTCGGCGTGTCGCGTTGGTGATGACATGATTCCCGATAATTGCATTAAAAAAGAGTCAAGGCGTAAACCTTGCCTCGGTGCTGTTGCGGGGTGTTGCAGTGGAAAGCGTCGTAATTGGTTATGGTGCCAGCTGTTGCATTCTCGGTCCTGCAACCAATTTTTGGGGCATGGTGTGGTCGCTGCGGCCGTCGTGAAGCAAGCCCCTAAGCCGAGGGGCGAGTTCGTAGCCAGTAAAACGTCAAGCCGACGAATGTGGCGACGATAATAAGGCCGACGATGATGCTGTACATGGTCCACGGGACGACGTATTCGGTGAGATTGGCGAGAAGCAGATCGAGCCCCTTGGGGTAGTCGCGCGGGATTTCCATCATGCTGTGCTCCGCGTTGGCGATGGCGGCACGGGAGAAATCCTCTGAGGCGACACTGACATTGCCCGGCGAGCGGACAATAGTTGTTCCGCCAATCTGATCGACGACCTGTCGTGCAAAGGAAAAGGCATCAACGTCCTCCGGTTCGCCATCGATATAGATGACGTTGAGGTTTTCCACTCCCCGATTCGCGGCATCGTCAACAATTGGCTGAACTGCTTCGCGCAGCTGCTCGTTGGCCGTAATGATGTTGTCATTGTGCAGCTTGGCAACAGCCTCGTTGACACTGAGGTCATCTAAGTACAATTCCTCTGCCATTGTCGTTTACTGCCTTCCCGGGGGTTGGTTCTTTTAAATGGTGTGCTTGATGTGCACGCCTCATGCGCGGTCAACGCATATACGCTCTCTATATAATGCGTGTTTTTTCTGCGAACGGGGGTAGCCGGTATCGGCGTGCCGCAGGGAATCTACATACAGAACGTTCGTACTGTTATGGTTAAACGCAGGGACGGTAACGCTTCCTTGTAAACATGCGGGCGGAGGTAAATGCCCCGCTTCGTGATTATTGCTTTAATTGGTTGATAAGGGGCGGCGTGATCGCACCTGTGCCTTGTGGAGAGCCGTATTCGAGTGCAGGCTTCTCCGCTGAAGGCGACAACTCACCCGAATAGAAATGGAGCTGACTGTGGCTGAAAGCAAGAATTCTTTCGATGCCCTGCGCAAGCTCGAGGTCGGCGATAAGTCGTATGACTACTTCGCCCTCGATGCCGTGCCGGGTATGGAGAAGCTGCCGTACTCGTTGAAGGTTCTCGGTGAGAACCTCCTTCGCAACGAGGATGGCGCCAACATTACTGAAGAGCACATCAAGGCTGTCGCCAACTGGGTTCCGTCGGCTGATCCGTCGATCGAGATTCAGTTCACTCCGGCTCGCGTGATTATGCAGGACTTCACCGGTGTCGCCTGCATCGTCGACCTGGCTACCATGCGTGAGGCTGTTAAGACTCTGGGCGGCGACCCGGATCAGGTCAACCCGCTCAACCCGGCTGAGATGGTCATCGACCACTCCGTCATCATCGAGGCTTTCGGTAGCGAAGACGCTCTGGCCAAGAACGTTGAGATTGAGTACCAGCGCAACGACGAGCGCTACAAGTTCCTGCGTTGGGGCACCGGTGCTTTCTCCAACTTCCGCGTTGTTCCTCCGGGAACCGGTATTGTCCACCAGGTCAACATCGAGTACCTGGCCCGCGTTGTCTTCGAGAACAACGGCCTGGCATACCCGGACACCTGTGTCGGTACCGACTCCCACACCACCATGCAGAACGGCCTGGGCATCCTGGGCTGGGGCGTCGGCGGCATCGAGGCCGAGGCTGCAATGCTCGGCCAGCCGATTTCCATGCTTATCCCGCGCGTTGTCGGCTTCAAGCTGACTGGTGATATCCAGCCGGGCGTTACCGCAACCGACGTTGTTCTCACCGTTACCGACATGCTGCGTCAGCACGGCGTCGTCGGCAAGTTCGTTGAGTTCTACGGCGCTGGCGTCTCCAAGCTCCCACTGGCTAACCGCGCAACCATCGGTAACATGTCGCCGGAGTTCGGCTCCACCGCCGCTATCTTCCCGATCGACCAGGAGACCATCAAGTACCTGGCACTGACCGGCCGCGACCAGGAGACCCTGGACCGCGTCGAGGCTTACGCCAAGGCTCAGGGCATGTGGCTGGACGAGAACACCCCAGAGGTCGAGTACTCCGAGTACCTCGAGCTGGACCTGTCCACCGTTGTTCCGTCCATCGCTGGCCCGAAGCGCCCGCAGGACCGCATCGAGCTGTCCTCCGCTAAGGAGCAGTTCCGCAAGGATCTGCACAACTACTCCGACGGTGAGGTCAAGGAGACCGTTAAGGCTTCTGCACCGGACACCGAGCTGGCTGCGGACTACAACGAGTCCCGCGAGGGCCACGGCGAGTCCGCTGCTGAGGACGCACAGGGTCGTCCGTCCTCCCCGATTACCGTCACTTCCCCGAAGGGCGGCGAGTACACCCTCGACCACGGTATGGTCGCTATCGCTTCCATCACCTCCTGCACCAACACCTCGAACCCGTCCGTCATGGTCGGCGCCGGTCTGTTGGCACGCAAGGCAGTCGAGAAGGGCCTGACCGCTAAGCCATGGGTCAAGACCATTTGTGCTCCGGGCTCCCAGGTCGTCAACGGTTACTTCAAGCGCGCTGACCTCTGGAAGGACCTCGAGGCTCTGGGCTTCTACCTGTCCGGCTTCGGTTGTGCAACCTGTATCGGTAACTCCGGTCCGCTGCCGGCTGAGATTTCCTCCGCCATCAACGAGGCTGACCTGGCTGCTACCGCAGTTCTGTCCGGTAACCGAAACTTCGAAGGCCGCATCTCCCCTGACGTGAAGATGAACTACCTGGCCTCCCCGATCCTGGTTATCGCATACGCAATTGCGGGCACCATGGACTTCGACTTCGAGACTCAGGCTCTGGGCAAGGACTCCGAGGGCAACGACGTCTTCCTGCGCGACATCTGGCCGTCCACCGAAGAGATTGAGGCCACCATCGAGGCTTCCATCTCCTCCGAGCTGTACGACGAGGACTACAAGGACGTCTTCGCAGGCGACGAGCGTTGGCAGAACCTCGAGGTTCCGAGCGGCAAGACCTTCGCTTGGGATGACAAGTCCTCCTACATCCGCAAGGCACCGTACTTCGATGAGATGGAAATGGAGCCGGCACCGGTTGCAGACATCAAGGGCGCTCGCGTTCTCGCAGCCCTGGGTGACTCCGTGACCACCGACCACATTTCTCCGGCATCGTCCATTAAGCCGGGCACCCCGGCTGCTCAGTACCTGGACTCCATGGGTGTTGAGCGCAAGGACTACAACTCCTTGGGTTCCCGTCGTGGTAACCACGAGGTCATGGTCCGCGGTACCTTCGCTAACATCCGTCTGCAGAACCAGCTGCTCGACGGTGTTACCGGTGGCTACACCCGTGACTTCACCCAGGAGGGTGGCCCGCAGTCGTTCATCTACGACGCTGCTATCAACTACAAGAAGCAGAACACCCCGCTGGTCGTCATCGGTGGTAAGGAGTACGGCACCGGTTCGTCCCGTGACTGGGCTGCTAAGGGCACCCTGCTGCTGGGCGTCAAGGCTGTCATCGCTGAGTCCTTCGAGCGTATTCACCGCTCGAACCTGATCGGCATGGGCGTTGTTCCGCTGCAGTTCCCGGAGGGCGAGTCCTGGAAGTCCCTGGGCATCGACGGTACCGAGACCTTCGATATCGCTGGCCTGGAGGAGCTCAACGAGGGCACCACCCCGAAGACCGTCAAGGTCACTGTCACCAAGGAAAACGGCGAGTCCTTCGACTTCGACGCTGTTGTCCGCATCGACACACCGGGTGAGGCTGACTACTACCGCCACGGCGGTATTCTGCAGTTCGTCCTCCGCAACATGATCAAGGGCAACTAATCCCCTTTGACTCGTGTGCGCTAGGGCTTGTTGCAAGCAGCGCATCTATCAGGCCGGTAGGTCGCTCTAGTCCGCGGGTTTAACCCCCACGGCTGGCGTCCTGCCGGCCTCGGTCTTATCTGCCCATAGCTGTTTGAGCAGGATAAGGATTGACTGACCTGCATTTTCAAGCTCTCGGGCGTCGCCATTAGGAGAGAGATTTCCCCATGCCAAAAGTGAGTAATCAGGATTTAGCTCAACGACGGCACGAGATTCTCGACGGCGCTCGGCAGTGTTTCGCAGAATACGGCTACGACGGTGCCACGGTCTCCCGCTTGGAAGCCGCTACCGGAAAATCCCGCGGAGCCATCTTTCACCACTTTGGCTCGAAGGAAGGGCTCTTTCTCGCGCTGGCGGAGGAAGATGCCGCCAATATGGCGAAAGTCGCGGAATCCTCCGGCCTAGTGGAAGTCATGAGGGACATTATCGCGCACCCGGAAAAGCATGAATGGCTGGGGACGCGGTTGGAAATTGCCCGCCGTCTCCGCTGCGATCCGGAGTTTAAGGAACGGTGGCTAGGCCACCAGGACCAATTGGATGAGGCCGTTGCCCATCGTCTGGCCCAGACCGCATCTTCGGGGTCGCTGCGGCAGGATTACTCCGCCCGCACTATGCAGCTTTTTCTCGAGTTGATGCTCGATGGCATCATTGTTCGTCTGGCATCTGGTCGCACTGTCGACGAATTGGATTCCGTGCTTGATCTGGTCGAGGACGCCGTCCGACGCAGGGACTAACTCAAACGGAAACTGGTGGGTTTTTCTACGCAGTTTCCGCCCGTGTCTCTGAGTCGCGGTGTGCTCATCACTTTCAGCTTTGCTACCTAAACTAACCCGCTCCGCGCCTCGTGTGGAGCGGGTTTTCGCATACCCTCTCCCCTGAATTCGGCGTGAAAATCGAGGGCAATGACGGTTTTTCGACTTAAATGGACTAAGCTGTCTATTTATGAATGTGGGTAAGTTTTTGTTGGTGGCACTGCGCCCCGCCGATGGCGCAGGACAAGCTGAGTATTTGGACTTCCTCGAGGCCACAGGCCTTGACCGTGAGTCCCTCGATTTATTCACCATCGATACCGTCGATGCCCAGTTGCCCGACCTCACTGCCTACAACGGCGTGTTCGTCGGCGGCAGCCCATTCAACATCACTGACTGGGAGCACTGCAGTCTGCAAAAACATTCGCACGATTTGCTTTACGACGTTCTGACGAGCCCTGTGCCCACAATGCTCATCTGTTACGGCGCCAGCTACACGGCCTTTACCTTCGGCGGATTGGTGGACCTCAAAGGTGGAGAGGTCGCAGGCAAAACTCGCGTAGAGCTTACCGAGGCCGCAGCTGGCGACCCCATTGCCTCCGCTCTGCCGCAGACCTTCTACGCATTGACCGGTCACAAGGAATCCGTTGCGGAGCTTCCCGCTGGCGCGACCCTGCTCGCATCTGGGCCGACCTGCGCGGTGCAGATGTATTCAATTGGGTCGAACAACTGGGTCATGCAGTTCCACCCCGAGATGAACGCGAAGGGATTGCTGCGTCGCATGTCCTTCTATACCGATGCCGGGTACTTTAAACCGGAAGAGGTCGATGCGATTCGCGCAATTGTGGAGGACGTCGATCTTTCAGCAGTTGCCTCTATCATTCCTCGGTTCATGGACGTGTGTCTGCACCCCACTGCGCACAGTGTCCTTGCCACCCATTAGCTTTTGAACGAAAATGACCGCCCCAACAATCCCTCACACACCAATTCCGCCCACTGACAGCGCCACTGGCCACTCCACGGCGCCCTTTTTGTTGCTTTCCACCCGTGGCGAGGACGCGGCCGCCCATGCCGAGCACCTCTCCTTTGCCCGCACCAGCGGGCTCGCTCCGGCGAAGCTTCATCAGTCTCATCGACGGCGGAAGGCGCTGCCGATCCGATTCTCACAGGCGTGCCGACGCAGTTTCACGCCATAGTATGCTTCGCAATTTCATCCGGAATTGGATGCCGACACGTTTGCGCAGCGTCTCCAGATTTATTCGAATCAGGGTTACTATCTACCCGGAACAGATCTCGAGGCAGTGGCTGCCGCGCGTCAATTGGATGTTGCCCGCAGCGGACGCATTTTGCGCAATTTCGCTCGACTCCACATTGCTCGACGGGACTGATGAACTCGAATTCATTGCGTATATAAGGAAAGTGATGGGCGCATGGCGCGATGGAACCCGGATTCGGCGCTTGCCGGGCAATCCCCGTCAATTGAAATGTCCGTGCTGCGGTCCGGCGCAATCATTATCGCTATTACCGGTTTATTGTGGCAAATAGAATCGGCTATTCGTTCAATACCGATTGAAGCTTTTTGGAATCATTGGTTCCCTTTTTCTTCGCTGCTCGTCCTCATACTCAGCGATATGTTCCTGTTGTGGGCATTTATCAACAATACTCACCGAGTATTAATTTCAGCGCTTCGGATGCCGATTTACATCATGTTGGTATTCCTCATGCTGGTATCGACATATGATGATTTGCCGCAAAATGAGATCGGAAATGCGCTGTGGTATAGCCCCTTTTCCGGTTTGGCGCTGGCGGCATTTGCCCTGACGGTGCCGCTGCATATAAGCCTGTCAGTCATGGTTTTTGTGCCGGGCCTAATTGCAGTGTTGAATTCCTGGCTACTTGGACACACGTTTTGGCTGGACATGCTTGCAGATGTCGGCTTCAACATTGTCAACACGTTCCCATTCGTGATTTTCGCCGGATCGGCTCGTCCCGTCGCAAAGCTCATTGACTACACGTACGAAAATTCCCGCAAGGTCAACGAGCGTGCGGAGCGGATGCGAGTGCGCGGCGAGGCGATGAGCAACTTTACCGCCTATGTGCACGACTATGTGCTGGCTGCACTTTCGGCAATCGGTAAGGGGTCTAAGATTGACTTTTCGCTCGATGAGCAGACTGGGCTCTTTTTCTCGCCACGGCAAACAGTCAGCGGACGGACATTTGCCGAATCTGTTCGTGCGCAGCTGATGTCTATCAGCCCGGATACTGCAGTCACTGTGGATGCCAGCTTAAAAAATGGTCCTGTGCGGCTGCCCGGCGAGGTAGCCAACACGTTCCTGCTGGCTGTTACTGAAGTGGCCAATAATGCTCAGCGCCATGCCGGCGTGGACGCGGAAAAGAAGTGCCTAATCCGTGTTGTGCCTGGAGAAGTCGTTATTGACTATCGAGACACCGGCTCCGGCTTTAACCCGGAGGAAACCGATCCGTACCGCGCCGGTATTCGGCTGAGCGTCAAGGGACGCATGGACGCCCTGCGCGGAGGCGAGGCAACTGTTGAATCCACGCCTGGAAAAGGTACGCGAGTAGCACTGAAATGGCATGGTAATACCTCTCCGGTCGACGAGGATGAATCTGTTGATTCTTCAGCGCAGACCACGTCAATCTATGACCTCATGGGTATGTCAATTGTCTTTTCCTGGCAATTCTATGGTGCAATTGTCGGCATCTTGCTCATTGTGCTCGTCAGTAACGAACAGCTCTATACAACCGCGGGGCAACTCAGTCTAGTGTTGGCAGCGTTAATCTTGGTTGTTCTAATGTATGGGCGCTATGAACAATTACCATTAAAACGCTCCGTTGGAATTGCAATTGGCATTGTTGCACTCGCGGTCATTGGTCTTTATCAGCCCATTCCGAACAATATGGAGTGGTCGTATTTCTGGCACTTCAGCGTGATTTCTTTTACCGCCGCGCTGTTGGCTATTCGCGGTCGGCCATGGATCGCTCTGCAGTCTGTGCTTGCCGGTGCCGTGGCCGTCGAGGTCTTCAAACTGTTTTCCTGGGTTCCGCAGGACGCTGGCCACAGCACAATTTCGGGTCTCGACTTGATTTTGCGGTCTGTCATGCTCGTCGCCGGTATCTTGACCTCCATCATGGTCGGCTTCCTCATGCGCACTGTTCCTCAGTCCATCGAGGACTACAATCGCGCTCTCTACGCCGCCGGTGCAGCTCAGGAGTACGAAACCAGCAGCCAGAGCAACTACGAATGGCTCCAGCGTCAGGTCGGCCCGGTTTTCAACGCCGCCGCCATGATGGATAAGCCCACCAAGCGTCTGCAGCTGCGTGCGCGATTGACAGAGCAACGCCTCCGCGACGTACTTCGCTCTCCTCGCCTCGATGACGAGTCACTCCATCAAGCCGTCTGGGACGCACGTGCGCGCGGCATCCAGGTTCGACTTCTCGACGACCGCAGGCACACACCGTTTGGGTCTGATGGTCCGGATGTTCGCGCTATTCCGCTTGTCGACGACGATGCTGCGGTAGCCAAATTGATGCCCCGCTTCCTCGAGTCAATCGACAATGCCGAACAGGGGGCAGTTACCATTCGACTGCTCCCACCCGGTAGACGTGCATTTGCATCAATTTCTGATGACAATGGAGTGCAAAGATTTGATGATTCCGGTGAAAGGATCGTGATGTCGCGTGAGTAGCGAAAGTGTTGACGGCATGGGTGATGCACCCTTCGACGTGTCTTCGCGGATTCACTCCGGTGATGTTGACGATCACGATGCCGATTCCGGACGCGTATTGCGCATCGCAGCTATCGATGATCACGCGCTTACCCTTCAGGGGCTGAAGACCCTGCTGAGCGCTGAGCCTGATTTTGAGTTGGTCGGTTGTTATCAGACGGTGCCGGAGTTGCTGGCTGACGTCGGAACCGACGATCGCCTCGATGCGGTGGTATTGGATTTGCGTCTGGCAGATCACTCTGACCCTGCTCAAAACGTCCTGTCATTGGAACTCGTCACCGATCATGTGCTCATCCTCTCGTCGGCCGAGAGTCCCTATCTTGTGCGCAAGGCTTTGCGTACAGGTGTGATGGGGGTGGTGCAAAAGACGGAATCGCCGGAGACCATTGTTGCTGCCGTTCGCCTTACCGCGCTTGGCAAGGGCGCTTTGACTACGGAGTGGGCCTCAGTTGTAGATTCCGATCCCCTGTTGGATTCGGTTGACCTCTCTGAGCGCCAGCGTGAGGTTTTGGAGCTCTATGCCTCGGGTGAATCCACCAAGCGTGTGGCATCGATGACTGGCCTGACGCCTAATACGGTGCTCGACTACCTGGGCCGTATCCGCGCCAAGTATGCGGCGGCCGGTCGTGCCGAAAATAGCTTGAACAAGTCGGAGATGTACCGCCTTGCACAGCAAGACGGCTACCTCCCTGGCCCGATGGACTTGTAAAAGAGCTAGGCCAATTCAACCAGTTCCATGTAGTCATCGCTCCAGAGGTCTTCCGTGCCGTCGGGAAGCACGATGACGCGCTCGGGCTCTAGCGCCTTAACGGCACCGGGGTCGTGCGTGACCAGCACGACCGCACCGGTGTAGGTGCGAAGTGCATCGAGGACCTGCTCGCGGGATTGCGGGTCTAGGTTGTTCGTGGGCTCGTCGAGAAGCAGGACGTTCGCGCGGGAGCTCACCAGCGTGGCCAGTGCCAGGCGGGTCTTCTCACCGCCGGAGAGCGTGCCCGCCGGCTGCTCCAGCTTGTCGCCGGAGAACATAAAGGCACCCAGCAAACTGCGCAGTTCTGGCTCATTGACATCCGGGCAGGCGTAGACAGTGTTTTCCCACACGGTTTTGTCCGGGTCGATGGTGTCATGCTCCTGTGCGAAGTAGCCGATGCGCAGACCGTGGCCGGAGACAATGCCGCCTTCGCCGTCGGTGCGCTCCACTCCTGCGAGCAGCTTCAACAAGGTTGTCTTACCAGCACCGTTGAAACCGAGGACAACAACGCGGGAGCCCTTGTCAATGGCCAGGTCAACGCCCGCAAAGACCTCGAGTGAGCCGTACATTTTGGTCAGCCCCTTGGCATTGAGCGGGGTTTTGCCACACGGTGCCGGTTCCGGGAATGAAATGTGAGCGACCTTGTCCTCGACCCGCACTTCGTCGAGGTTATTCATCATGCGGTCAGCGCGAGCGACCATTTGCTTGGCTGCGCGTGCCTTCGTGGCCTTGGCGCCAAGCTTTTCGGCCTGCTTGCGCAGTGCACTGGCCTTCTTTTCCGCATTGGCAAACTCGCGACGACGGCGTGCCTCATCAGTGGCGCGAGCCGACAGGTAATTCTTCCAGCCCATGTTGTACACATCGGCCTCAGCACGCACGGCATCGAGGAACCAGACCTTATTACACACGGCCTCCAGCAGTTCGACATCGTGCGAAATCATAATCAGGCCACCCTCGTGATTTTTCAGGAAATCACGCAGCCACGAGATCGAATCTGAATCCAGGTGGTTCGTCGGCTCGTCGAGAAGCAAGGTCGTAGCGGACTTACCCGAGCCTTCGGTGGCGGCGAAGAGAATCTGCGCCAGCTCCACACGACGGCGCTGACCGCCCGAGAGCGTCTTCAACGGCTGATCGAGAATGCGAGCCGGCAGCCCCAGCGCGTCGCAGATGCGGGCGGCCTCTGCGTTTGCCTCGTAGCCGCCGAGGTCGTGGTAGCGCTCCTCCAGACGCGAAAACTTGCGAATCGCCGCATCGCGCTTGGTATCGGTCGTCGCAGTTTCCATAATCTCCTGCTGACGATCCATGCTGCGGCGAATCTGATCCAGACCACGGGCCGACAGCACACGATCGCGCGCGGAGATATCAATGTTGCCCTCGCGGGAGTCCTGCGGCAGATAGCCAATCGAACCCGAGCGAGTCACGGAACCGCCATACGGCTCAGTTTCCCCCGAGAGAATTCGCATGGTTGTGGTCTTACCGGCACCATTGCGCCCGACCAGTCCAATCCGGTCTCCCGGCTGGACGCGCAGCTGCTCACCCGGCGCAGTAAGCAGGGTACGGGCTCCGACGCGGACTTCAAGGTCATGGGTAACAATCACGAACGAGTAGCCTACCAGTTATGAGCAATTTTCCCGTGACCGCCTCCGTCGTCGGCCTCGGGCCTGCCGGCCGCATCGCCGCACACCGTGCCGCCGCACGAGGCTGGGACGTCACCGCCTTCGACCCCGCCGGCGGCAAACTGCCCTCCACCATCGGCATCTGGTGCGACCAACTTCCCGACTGGGCGCCTGCAGATTTCCTCTCCGCCACATTTCAGCCCAGCGTCATTCTCGCCGATGGCAGCGCACGTACCCTTAACCGCAGCTACGGAGTAATTAATAAGGAATCACTCGACGCGCTCGGCGGTTTTTCAGTCGAACGCCGCATTCTCCAACCGGCCGACTCCGGCAGCGACACCGACATCACGGTCGTCACCACCGGTGCCGCACACGCCGCAGTTGGTCCGCGCGGTCAGGTACGTCAACTCGCCATTGGGCACATTTTTTCGCTTGACGACGTCCCCAGCGGCTCTCGCCGCCCCGTGCTCATGGACTTCACACCGGCTGAGCCGCATTCCGCTCAGGACGAACCAGCGAGTTTTTCCTATCGTATTGCGTTGGATCACTCGACATTCCTTATCGAAGAGACCATTCTTGCTACCCCCGTCGACATCATTGAGGGGCGAGCCGATGACACCGCGCTGCTTCAGCTGTTGCGCAGGCGGCAGAGCGCAAGATTGGCAGCCCTCGGGGTAGACGAAAAGTGCGCTTTAGATGAGGAAGTCGTCTCCTTCTCGCTGCTGGCAAAGCTACCTGGTCACAGCTGGAAACCGCACAAGCCGCGGGTAGCGCTTTTCGGCTTTGCCGGCGGATGGATGCACCCTGCCACTGGGTACTCTGTCGGCGCGGTACTTGCGGACTGCGACAGGTTTCTCACGCAGCTGGAATCGGAGCGCGCGGGATGGGCAGGGGCGCGGTGGACGTCGTTAAGCAGCGCGTTGACAAGCGGGTTTAGCGATTCGCGCCATCGTGTACAGCGCTGGTTGCGGGAGCGGGGGCTCTCGGCATTGCTCGGATTCAACGCGCAGCAGACGGCGGAGTTCTTCGACGCGTTCTTCTCGCTGCCGGACGACGACGTGTTTGCGTATTTGATAGGTACTTCCCCACTTCTTACGCTGCGAACCATGGCGAAGGTGGCAAGGCCGCTTGCGCGGATAAGCCCGTGGACGTGTGCGTTGCTGATGGGAGGGTTCCTTCGAGGCCCTGCCAGCTGGCGCTTTCGTGGTGGACAAACTGACAAGGGTGCCAACTTGTGGGGTAACACCAACAGTCATGGGCAGTGAAGCTTTTGTGTTCTCAGGTGCTCTAAAGCTTATGATTGATGAATGACTTCGACGCAAACTGAGGGAACTTCCTCTCACGAGCACAAGCTTCAGCGCAGGCTAAGAGCTCGTCACCTCAATATGATCGCCATCGGCGGTGCCATTGGTACTGGCCTGTTTGTCGCCTCCGGTGCGACCATTTCTACTGCAGGCCCGGGCGGTGCCCTGGTGGCTTATGCGCTTATCGGCATCATGGTGTGGCTGGTTATGCAGTCACTCGGTGAGATGGCCGCATACTTGCCAGTGCCCGGTTCCTTCCAGGAATACGGCCGACGTTACGTTTCTGAGTCCTTCGGCTTTGCCATGGGCTGGAATTATTGGTTCAACTGGGCAATTACCGTTGCCGCCGAGCTAGTGGCCGCAGCACTTGTGATGCGCTACTGGTTCCCAGATGTGCCGTCGATTGTGTGGTCGGCGCTCTTCCTAATTTTTTTGTTTGGTCTCAACGCGCTGTCCGCGCGTGCCTTCGGTGAAGGTGAATTCTGGTTCGCCACCATCAAGGTCATCACCGTTGTGGTGTTCCTCATCCTCGGTGTGGCCATGATTTTCGGCATCATGGGCGGCGAATCCCCAGGCTTTTCCAACTGGACTGTTGGCGATGCGCCCTTTGTTGATGGCGGTATGGGTCTGCTGGCCGTCTTCGTTGTTGCTGGTTACTCCTTCCAGGGCACCGAGATGGTCGGCGTTGCAGCCGGTGAGGCGGAAGATCCGGAGCGCACCATTCCGCGTGCCATCCGCACTATTTTCTGGCGCATCCTGCTGTTCTACATCGGCGCGATTGCCGTTATTGGTTTCCTGATTGCCTACACCGATCCAAACCTGCTGAACGCCGCTGAGGACAACATTGCGGTGTCGCCATTTACCCTGGTCTTTGACCGCGCCGGCATCGCGATTGCCGCTGGTCTCATGAATGCCGTCATTTTGACTTCGGTGCTCTCTGCCGGTAACTCGGGCATGTACGTGTCCACTCGTATGCTGTTTTCCCTGGCGCGTCAGGGACACGCGCCTCGCTACTTCGGCAAGCTCGCCGGCCACGGTATTCCGCTGCGTGCGCTGATTGCGACCACCATTGTCGGTATGGCTGGCTTTATTACTTCCCTGGTTGGCGACGGCGCTGCCTACACCTTCCTGCTGACGCTGTCGGCGCTGGCCGGATTTATTACCTGGTTTGGTATCTCCTACAGTCACTACCGTTTCCGCAAGTGTCTGAAGGCCCAGAACATTCCGCTGGATTCCCTTCCCTACCAGGCCAACTTCTTCCCCGCCGGCGCCATTCTGGCACTGATTATGTGCTTGTTTGTGGTCGCTGGCCAGGCACTCGAACCGATTCGAACCGGTGAGAATCTCTTCGCGATTTTGACGCCGTACCTGGGTATTCCGGTCTTTATCCTCCTGTGGTTCATCCATAAGAAGGCCACTGGCTCCAAGCTCATTGATCCGGCCGAGGCAGATATGAGCCGCGAATAGGACGTAAGCCGCAAATAGCCCCGGATCCAACACAAAACCTAGCTCCCACGACTTGAACCATTAGTCGAAGACAAAAAGCGACCCCGAATCCGCATCACAAGTGCGGTACGGGGTCGCTTTTATGTATGGCAACTATATCTGCCAACGAAAAAGGCGCTTGGCCGACGAGCAAGAAACTCGTCGTCAAGCGCCTTTGATGACAGCCCTGAGACTGCCGTGACAGATTGCCTAGACGGAGAAGCCCAGGGCGCGCATCTGCTCGCGGCCTTCCTCGGTAATCATGTGCGGACCCCACGCCGGGGACCAGACCCAGTTGAGACGGAAGTCGCGCACGCCCTCGACCTGCATAACCTCGTTGGCGGTCTGGTCGGTGAGCATATCCGTCAGCGGGCATGCCGGCGACGTCAGAGTCATGAAAATGACGGCGATATCGCCCTGCTCAATCCAGATGTCGTAGACGAGGCCGAGATCGACGACGTTGACGCCGAGCTCCGGGTCAACGACTTCGTACATTGCTTCCTCGACCTGGATAGCCAGTTTATTGTCAGCCTCAGTCTGGGCTGGAGGCTCTGGCACCGTCATGGACTCGTACGGATCCGGCTCTTCAATCGGGGCACCGGTAATCATGGCATCCTCGTCGGCCGGGTTCGGCTGTGCGGAGGTTTGAGCATTAGGTTCAGTCATGATGATGGCCTTCCTCGTCGGAGGTTACGGTGACGGTTGCGGTGCCGACACCATCGCCGTCGGCAGCCTTCGACAGTGCTTCGGCGGTCGCGGCCTGAAATGCCTTCCAGCCCAGCAGTGCGCACTTCACGCGAGCTGGGTACTTGGAGACACCAGCAAAGGCGATGCCGTCACCAATGAGATCCTCATCGCCTTCGATCTTGCCGCGGGAGGTGACCATGCGCTCGAACTCGGCGAGCTTTTCCATGGCTTCCTCGACCGGCTTGCCGACAATCTCCTCGGCCATGACAGAAGTCGATGCCTGCGAGATAGAACAGCCCACGGCGTCATAGGAGACGTCATCGACGACTGAGAGATCATCGTTCAATGTGACTCGAAGAGTCAGCTCGTCACCACAGGATGGGTTGACGTGATGCACTTCAGCGTTGAACGGCTCCCGCAGACCGGAGTGCTGCGGGTGCTTGTAGTGGTCCAGGATGACTTCCTGGTACATCTGCTCGAGCTTCATGTCCTTCTCCTTTCTTCAAACATGAGGTGTGAATTTTTAGCTTGATAGCTGGCGAGTGCCGGCCTAGTTACTGGTCAACACCAAAGAACTTCTGGGCGTACCGCACGGCGTCGGCAAGCGCCTGAACGTCCTCCTCGGTGTTGTAGATGTAGAAGGATGCTCGAGCTGTTGACTGAGCTTGCAGAATCTGGTGAATCGGCCATGCGCAGTGATGTCCGACTCGAATGCAGACTCCCTGGTCATCGAGAACCTGACCCAGATCATGTGGGTGAATCCCCTCAACCTTGAAAGCAATGGCGGAGCCGCGCTGGTCAGCGGTGGTCGGACCGACAATGGTGACACCATCGATTTCCTGCAGCTTTTCCAAGGCCAGCTCTGTGAGGCGGTGCTCATGAGCGGCGACCTTGTCCATGCCAATGCTTTCCAGGTACTTCACTGCTGCGCCCAGGCCCACGACCTGTGAGGTCATCATGGTACCGGCCTCGAAGCGCTGCGGAGGCGCTGCGAACGTGGTCTTTTCCATGGTGACGACCTCAATCATGGAGCCACCAGTTAAAAATGGTGGCAGCGCATCGAGGAGCTCGCGGCGGCCATAGAGAGCGCCGACCCCGTTGGGGCCCAGCATCTTGTGGCCGGAGAAGGCCAGGAAGTCCACGTCGAGTGCCTTGACATCGACCGGCATGTGCGGAACCGACTGGCAGGCATCGAGTACCACCAAAGCTCCGACCTCGCGTGCGCGACGCACCATTTCAGCGACATCGGTGACTGCACCGGTGACATTGGACTGGTGAGTAAAGGCCACGACCTTCGTCTTGTCAGTGAGCTCCAGCGAATCCATGTCGATGCGGCCGTCGTCGGTGACGCCGTACCAGCGCAACGTTGCACCGGTACGGCGGGCCAGTTCCTGCCACGGCACCAAGTTGGCGTGGTGTTCCAACTCGGTGACGACAATCTCGTCGCCTTCCTTGACCTGGTACTTCCCTGCGCGATCATCGCCGAGAACAAAAGCAACCGTGTTGAGCGCCTCTGTGGCGTTCTTGGTGAACACCAGCTCGTCGTAGTCAGCGCCAATGAACTTGGCGATGGCCTCACGAGCATCCTCGTAGGCATCAGTTGCTTCCTCAGCAATCTCGTATGCGCCGCGGTGCACCGGCGCATTGTGGTGAGTCAGAAACTCAACCTCAGCGTCGATGACCTGCTTGGGGCGCTGCGAGGTAGCACCAGAATCCAGGTAGACCAGCTTCTTGCCGTCGCGAACCGTGCGCGACAGAATCGGAAAGTCTTCGCGGAGTGATGGGCTTAGCAGTTCGGAATTAGGCATTGATGAACTTCTCGTAACCGTGCTCCTCCAACTCGTCAGCCAGCTCCGGACCACCGGAGGTAATGAAGTGACCGTCGTGGAAAACGTGGACGAAGTCCGGCTTCACGTAGTTAAGGATGCGCTGATAGTGGGTGATGATCATGATGCCGCCGTCGTTTTCTTCCTGGTAGCGGTTAATACCGTCGGAGACGATGCGCAGGGCATCGACGTCGAGGCCGGAGTCGGTCTCATCCAGGATGGCGAACTTCGGCTTCAGCAGGTCCAGCTGCAGAATCTCGTGGCGCTTCTTCTCGCCACCGGAGAAGCCCTCGTTGACCGAGCGCTCGGAGAAGGACGGGTCAATCTCCAGGTCAGCCATAGCTTCGCGGACTTCCTTGACCCAGTGGCGCAGCTTCGGAGCCTCGCCGCGCACTGCGGTGGCGGCCGAGCGCAGGAAGTTGGACATGGACACGCCGGTGACCTCAACTGGGTACTGCATTGCCAGGAAGAGGCCAGCGCGAGCGCGCTCATCGACGCTCATTTCAAGGATGTTCTGGCCATCGAGGAGAATTTCGCCCTCGGTGACTTGGTAACGCGGGTGACCTGCGATGGTGTAGCTCAGAGTGGACTTACCGGAGCCGTTCGGACCCATCACGGCGTGGGTTTCGCCGGAGTTGATGGTCAGGTTGACGCCCTTCAAAATCTTCTTCGGCTCGGCGGACTCGTCGGTCGGCAGCACCTGCGCGTGGAGGTTACGGATTTCCAAAGTGCTCATAGTGAAATCTTTTCCTTATTTCATAAGTTAGTGGCCCAGTGCCCCAGCAAACCTGGAGCTACAAGGCGAACAAGGGGTGAGAATGTAGATAAGCGGTTAGAAGCCAGCGGTGCTGAGCTCTTCGTCGACAAGCTCCTCGAGCTTCTCACGAACAGACTCCACCGGAATCAAGTTGATGACCTCGCTGAAGAAGCCACGAACGACCAGACGGCGAGCAGCCAGCTCCGGAATACCGCGCGAGAGCAGGTAGAAAAGCTGATCCTCGTCGAAACGGCCCACAGTAGCTGCGTGACCTGCACCGGCAATCTCACCGGTTTCAATTTCCAGGTTAGGAACGGCGTCGGCACGCGCGCCCTCGGTGAGCAGCAGGTTGCGGTTCAGCTCGTAGGTGTCGGTGCCGGTAGCTGCAGCGCGAATGAGCACGTCTCCCACCCAAGCGGTGCGAGCTTCCTCGCGGTGGTTTCCTTCCGGATCGCCCTGCAGCGCGCCCTTGTACATGACGTTGGAGCGGCAGTTGGCAACTGCGTGATCAACGAGCATGCGATTTTCGAAGTACTGACCAGCATCGGCGAAGTAGACACCGAGCAGCTCCACGTCGCCACCCGGCTCAGTGAATGCAACGCGCGGGACAATGCGGACAACCTCGCCGCCGAAAGTGGCGACTGCGTGACGCAGCGTGGCATCGCGACCAACGCGAACGTGGTGGGCAGAGCCATGAACGGCGTCATTGTTCCAGTTGACCATGGTTACAACGCTGAGCTTTGCTCCGTCGCCCAGGACGAACTCAACGTTGTCCGCGAACGTGCCGCTGCCACGGTAGTTGATAACGCACACTGCCTCGGCGTGAGCCTGCACATCAACGACGATGTGACCGTAGGCGACCTTGTCTTCGCCCGGACCATCAATGTTGATGACAACCGGCTCCTTGGCCACCGAATCCTTCGCGAAGGTGACAATGTGCGCTTCATCGAAGTTGGAAAACGCCTGAGCTGCCACTCGGTCCGTCGGGGCGCCGGCGCGGCCAAGGCGTTCGTCGTCACGCTTGACGACGTCCACAGCGACACCGTCCTGATCGCCAGTCTCAACCGAAATCGATGCTGGGACTGCATCGGCGGCAGTGCCGTCGTGGAGACCGCGCAGCTTACGCAGCGGGGTGAACTTCCACTCCTCATCCTTGCCGTGCGGTACTGCGAAATCCTCGACGTTGAAGGACGAGAACACGTCGCCCTTGTTGGCGAGCACGCGGCGGTTATGAGCAGCCTGGTTTTCGTTGTTGATAGTCGTAGTCATTTGGTTTAACCGACCGAACCTTCCATCTGCAGTTCAATGAGGCGGTTGAGCTCGAGGGCGTATTCCATCGGGAGCTCCTTGGCGATTGGCTCGACGAAGCCGCGCACAACCATGGCCATGGCATCCTCTTCCTCGATACCGCGGCTCATCAGGTAGAACAGCTGCTCGTCCGAGACCTTGGAGACAGTTGCCTCGTGGCCAAGCGTGACATCGTCCTCGCGCACGTCGACGTACGGGTACGTGTCCGAGCGGGAAATGGTGTCCACCAACAGAGCGTCACACTCAACGTTGGAGTGCGAGTGCTTAGCGCCCTTGTTGACCTGCACCAGACCGCGGTATGCCGCGCGGCCTCCGTTGCGGGCCACGGACTTGGAAACAATGTTGGAGCTGGTGTGCGGTGCCATGTGCACCATCTTTGCGCCGGTGTCCTGGAACTGGCCTTCGCCGGCCATAGCCACGGACAGCACCTCGCCCTTGGCGTGCGGACCAGTCATCCACACTGCTGGGTACTTCATTGTGACCTTGGAGCCGATGTTGCCGTCAATCCACTCCATGGTGGCGCCCTCTTCACACTTGGTGCGCTTGGTAACCAGGTTGTAGACGTTGTTCGACCAGTTCTGAATAGTGGTGTAGCGGCAGCGACCGCCCTTTTTCACAATGATCTCAACGACTGCGGAGTGCAGCGAGTCGGACTTGTAAATCGGAGCGGTACAACCCTCGACGTAGTGAACGTACGCGTCCTCATCAACGATGATGAGCGTGCGCTCAAACTGACCCATGTTCTCCGTGTTAATACGGAAGTAGGCCTGCAGCGGAATGTCCACGTGGACGCCCTTGGGAACGTAAATAAAGGAGCCACCGGACCAAACAGCGGTGTTAAGAGCGGAGAACTTGTTGTCACCAGCCGGGATGACAGTGCCGAAGTACTCCTTGAACAGCTCCGGGTGCTCCTTCAAAGCGGTGTCGGTGTCCAGGAAGATAACGCCCTGTGCTTCCAGATCCTCACGAATCTGGTGGTAAACAACCTCGGACTCGTACTGCGCTGCGACACCGGCGACCAGACGCTGCTTCTCAGCCTCCGGGATACCCAGCTTGTCGTAGGTGTTCTTAATATCCTCCGGCAGGTCCTCCCAGGTCTGGGCCTGCTTCTCGGTGGAGCGAACGAAGTACTTAATGTTATCGAACTCGATACCCGACAGATCCGCGCCCCAAGTCGGCAGCGGCTTGCGCTCGAAGATCTCGAGAGCCTTCAAGCGGCGTTCAAGCATCCACTCCGGCTCATTCTTCTTTGCGGAAATATCGCGAACGACTGCCTCAGACAGGCCGCGCTGTGCGGATGCACCTGCGGAGTCCTCGTCGTGCCAACCGTACTGGTAGGCACCAATGGACTCAATAATTTCTTCGTCAGTCTGCGGAGTGGCAGCCTTCGTGGATTCAGCCACGTCGGTGGAGTTCTCATGGGCGAGGGTCATTGTCCGCTCCTTTCTTGTGGCACATTATCTACTGTTTTTGTAACTGGAATAAGTGGGATATTTGTTGTGCAGATACCGTTTCCATCGGCGATAGTGGCCAGTGGTTGGGTGTGCTGCCCTAATAATTTACTGACAGCCTCATGCTCCGCTGCGCATAGCTCCGGGAATTCGGAAGCCACGTGGCTAATTGGGCAATGATGCTGGCAGATTTGCACGCCACCGGTGTTCTCATTGATGGTTGCCGCGTACCCGGCTCGTCGAAAAGCGTCAACAACTGCTTCGACCACTTCCTCCTTCTCCGCATCCTGGCCCACAGGGGTGACGCCGAGAAGAATGTCATCGATGCGCTGACGAGCGAATTGTGTAACTGCCTGCTCGCCACCGGCCTCACGCAATGCGTTCAAAGCGGCGGCCGCAAGATCGTCGTAAGCGTGCCCGAAGCGAGCGCGTCCACGGTCTGTCAGGCGGTAGGACTTCGCCGGCCTGCCGCGACCGCGAGGGCCAGTTTGAGGGGCCGGCGCGGTTTCAGCAAGACCTTCATCGACCAAGATGTCGATGTGGCGACGAACGCCTGCAGCGGACAATCCAAGCGTGTCAGCGATAAAGGTCGCGGATGCCGGATTGTGTTCCAGAAGCAGTTGGAGAATTCGCTTGCGCGTGTCACCGTCATTGACGGTCGGTTTCCGATCAGCCATGACTGGTGAGTCACCTCCTGCGATTGGACTGCTGGTCTTAAGTAACATGTCTAGGTAGTACAGCGAGGCAAATATCCCACTTGCACCGCTGTTGTATTAGACAACACAATTGTGTCGTAATTAGGGCATAATGTCCAACGCATTTTGATATCAATGCAACACCGCTGATTAGAACGCCCTTTCGGCGTGTCGTGCCGGTACTATGTGACCTTGTGAAATCAACCCGACCGACTCGACTGCGCGCCCATGTATCCGATACCGCCTCATGGGTGCGCGATGCGATTCCGAAAATCGGTTTGGCCGGGTCCAGGTCAGCAACCCTGCACCAAGGCTCCGAGCAGCCTCTGCAGCACCGTATTAATTACCGCGAACTCCGACGCTTTACTTGGCTGCGATGGCTGGGGACGCTCGGCGCCATTTTCATCATGGTCGCGGGTATCGGTGCCGGTGCAACACCAGTTGTGGGCAATGCCTTCTGGAATACGCCACTCGGATTGGTGCTGGGGCGCATGCTCGTCGCCACTACGGTGGTGACATTTGTCGGAATCGGCCTGTTGGTGGCTGCGTGGCTCGGTGTCGGCGCCTTCGTCCTGGCAGGTGCAAGAACTCGTATAACCGCGGTGACCACACCGATGCTGATGCGCACCTACGCAGCGTGGGTGCTGCCGCTCGTGTTTACCGCTCCTCTGTTTACGCAGGATATTTACTCCTACCTCGCCCAAGCTGCGATTGTGGAGCGCGGGATGGACCCATACCTAGCAGGTCCCGTTGACCTACTCGGGCCCAATGATCCGCTGGCACGATCGGTGCCACTTATTTGGTCGCACTCCCCGAGCCCATATGGGCCGACCGCCTTATCTGGCGCGTGGCTCATTGCCAAGATCACCGGTGACGGGGTTATTGCCTCGGTGTTCCTGCACCGGATCATCGCAATCCTGTCGTTGTTCGCCGCATCCTGGGCACTGGTGCAGCTCGGTCGCCGCTGTGGCGTGAGCTCTCAGTTCACACTTTGGCTGGGCATTCTCAATCCACTTGTGCTGTTGCACTTGATCGGTGGCATTCACAACGAGGCCCTGCTGCTGGCGCTGCTGTTGGTCGGATTGGAATTGTGCCTGCGTGCCATCCATGGGCCAGCCCACGCCATTGACCCGGACCTGCTGCCAGAGCCCGGACCACTTGGCCAGTCACAGGGGCGAGCCCGCGCATGGTGGCTCTATATTGCCGGTATTGCACTGATTAGCTTGGCTGGAATGGTTAAGGTCACCGGATTTGTCGCCTTGGGCTTTGCCGGTATGTGGCTGGCGCGCAAGTTCGGCACCACCTGGAAGGCAGTCTGCGCGTCGGCTGCCGTGACTGGACTGATTGCAGGTGCCACCGCCATTGCGGTGTCTGTGGGAACCGGCCTGGGCTTCGGCTGGATTACCGCCCAAGGTGGTGCGGCCACCGTGCGCAGCTGGATGTCGCTGACCACCTTGCTCGGCATCATTGCTGGATTCTTCGGCAGACTTCTCGGCCTTGGTGACATCAGCGACAGCGCCCTCCTGTTCACCCGCGGCATCGGCGTCATCCTGGCAGTTGCCTGGCTGCTGCGGATGCTGCTGGCGACTTTCCGCGGCCGCATTCATCCACTTGGCGGCTATGGCCTGGCCATGTTCGCCCTCGTGGTTCTCTTTCCCGTCGTGCACCCGTGGTATCTGCTGTGGGCCATCGTGCCGCTGTCGGCGTGGGCGAACCGAGTACAGTTCCGTATTGCGGTTGTTCTCTACTCGGCAGTCTTCAGTTTTGTCGTACTGCCCCGAGGTCTCGGACTTCCGCCGGGTACCGTCGCACAGATTTACCTGTTAGCGCTGGTATTCTTCGTCGCGGTCATGGCCGCCCTCCTGGCGTACTCGACCCGCTCGAAGGTATTTAGACTCCACTAATATCGTGAGATTAGACTGACTTATCGTGATGAACGCTGCCTCTTCCCCGGCCTTACGGCTCGAAAACGTCACCAAGAGGTTCGGTGACGTCGAGGCCGTATCGGGCCTGTCGCTTTCCCTCGACCGCGGCCGAGTGCTTGCACTTCTAGGCCCCAACGGCGCTGGCAAGACCACCACCGTTGAAATGTGCGAGGGGTTTATCAAGCCCGATAGCGGCCAAATCCGCATCCTCGGACTCGATCCGGTCACCCAGACCACCGCACTTCGCAGCCGCATCGGTATCATGCTCCAGGGCGGTGGCGCCTACCCCGGCGTCCGTGTCGGCGAAATGCTAGACCTCGTCGCCAGCTACTCCGCCAACCCGCTAGATACCGATTGGCTTCTCCAGGTCGTCGGTCTGGAGCGCCACCGCAAGACCAACTACCGCCGTCTCTCCGGCGGTCAACAGCAGCGCCTCTCGCTGGCATGCGCGCTTGTCGGTCGCCCAGAGCTCGTCTTCCTCGACGAACCCACCGCCGGTCTCGACGCACAGTCACGGCTCGCCGTGTGGGATCTCATCTCGTCTCTGCGTCGCGACGGCGTCACCGTCGTCCTCACCACCCACCTCATGGATGAGGCGGAATCGCTTGCCGACGACGTTGCGATCATCGACCGCGGAAATCTCGTGGTGGCCGGCACCACTGAAGAAATCACGTCCACCGGTGCGTCGGCTCTGCAAGGTGCGGCTGCAGCTTCTTCGCTGAAGCTGACCATCCGCGGCGGAGTTAGCACAGATGCGGTGAACCGAGCCTTTAAACAGGAGAATCTGCCGCATCAGCTGCGCCGCGTCGGCGGCGAGGACTACTCGCTTATCGGCGAGCCCTCCCCGCGAGCTCTGACTGTATTGGCTGAGAGCTGCGAGACACAGGATGCACTGATTACGTCGTTAAGCAAGGCGACGCGCTCGTTGGAAGAAGTCTTCCTGCAGATAACTGGAACGGAGATGAGGAGCTAAATGACTACCGCACCGAGGCCCGAAGCCTCACGCTTTGCGGAGGGGACGTTTACCCCGGCGCCGAAGCGCTCCGAGACTTCGAAGCTGATTACCTCCCAGGCGCGACTGGAAACGAAGCTGTTTTGGCGCCATGGCGAGCAGATGCTTCTGACCATCGTGATCCCGCTTGCGATGCTCATCGGCCTGACCATGCTTCCCGTGCTGGAGATTGAAAATCCGCTCGACACTGTCTTCCCGATGGTGCTGGCTATCTCCGTCATGTCTGCAGGCTTTACTGGTCAGGCGATTGCCGTGGGCTTTGACCGCCGTTATGGGGCGCTGAAGCGCATCGGTGCTTCCGGCGTGCCACCGTGGGGCATCATTGCCGGCAAGATCGTCTCCGTCTGCATCACAGTCACGTTGCAGTTCATCCTGTTTAGTGTTGTGGCAATGCTGCTGGGCGCGCGTTTGACCATTGGTGGCTGGCTGCTCGCGTACGTGGGCATGCTGCTGGGCACATTCGTGTTCACCTCGTTGGGCCTGCTGATGGGTGGCACGCTTGGTGCGGAGATGATTCTCGGCCTGGCTAACTTGATTTGGTTCATCTTGATTGGTGCTGCTGCCTACGAAGCGATCGCACCGTCCATCGATGGCGTCGGGGCTATCCTGCTGGGACTACTGCCCTCTGTTGCTCTTAGCCAGGCACTCGCGTCAGCGTTGGTGTTGTCAATCAACTGGTCGGCTGTGGTGGTGCTGTTTGTGTGGGGTATTGCCGGTGCTGCGCTGGCGACGCGACTGTTCCGTTTCGATATGCCGAACGATTAATGCGCCATTTTCGCCCGCTGCCCTGGCCTTGCCTTTGACGCTGTCTTTGACCCTGCTGTCGAGCTGCAGAAACGCATGCTGAACGGCGGGGTTTCGCGTATTACTATTTTCCGTCAGCGTAGGTAGAATTTCCTATTGTGAATACTGCGGATCGAAGTTTGCCTATGTCGTTTTTGCCGTTGACGCCGATTGGCCGCCAAAAGGTCTATGCGCTGCTTGTCTTGATTGCTCAGGCAGCCATCGCGGTGACCGGTTCCATCGTTCGCGTCACTGGTTCAGGTCTCGGTTGTGCGTCCTGGCCGGAATGCCACCCGGGAAGCTTCGTCCCTGTTCCGGGGCAGGCTGAGATGTTGCACCAGGTCATTGAGTTCGGCAACCGCCTGCTGACCTTCGTGCTCGTCGCACTGACGCTGGCGCTGTTCCTCTCTGTCATGCGCGTCGGCCGCCGCCGCGAAATCAAGGTGCTGGCTCTGCTCAATGGTCTCGGCGTCGTCCTCCAGGCCGTTATCGGCGGTATCTCAGTCCTCGTTGACCTGAAGTGGTACTCCGTCGCGCTGCACTTCCTGCCGTCGATGATTCTCGTCTGGCTCGCCGGCATGCTCTACGTGAAGATCGATGAGCCTGACGACGGCACCGCCACCCGCATGTACCCGCGCTACCTGCGTTACCTCGCTGCCGGTTCTGGTCTGGCCCTGACCATGACCCTGATAACCGGCACGATGGTCACCGGTGCCGGTCCGCACGCAGGCGATGCCTCCGTGCTGCCGGAAGACCGTCTGCAGCTGCCTATTGTTGACTTGGCCCACATACACGCGGGCTTCATGTACCTCTACCTGGGCTTGGTTATCGGCTTGATCTTTGGCCTGCTCGCTGCTGAAACCTTCCACTCTGTCCGCAAGGTTTCCATCGCACTGGTGGTCTTCATCATCGCCCAAGGTGCAGTTGGCATGGTTCAGTACTGGAGCGGCGTCCCGGAGGGATTGGTTCCTGTCCACGTTGCAGGCTCCGGCATCTGTACCGCATTGACCGCGGTCTTGTTCCAGCTTGGCTACCGCTTGGTTGGCGGCCAGGCCACGGTCACCGGCTCGCTGGTTGGCGATGCCGCTGCCGCCGGTGCTGAAAGTGAAAAGAAGGCGCAGGTTTCCGCTTAGCTAGTCGGTAGCTATCGGTCTGTCTCGCGCAGGCACCTAAACACGCGCGATTTGTGCGCGTGTTTAGGTGTTTTTTTATTTGAGCAATGGATATGGCTTTTCTCGCCTTCGCCGTTCCGGCACTGGGGCTCGGACTAAGAGTTCGTCTGCAGGCGAAGCGGGACACCCCACCTCCGGCGCATTCCAAGCCACCCACATGTGTTTATGTCCTAGGTGCAGGCTGCACGCGTCGCAGACTGCGGGCCTTACAGACTGTGTACCTTGCAGGCTGCGGGCCTTACAGACTGCACGCTGCACTGATCTCTCCACTCCACCTATGGCTTTGAAATGACCTATGGCTCGAAAATGAACATATGGTCGCGTATACAGAGCCAAACGTTACTTTCAAGCCATAAGTCACCGTTGGTGTAGGCCAACATGTCGCTGTAGCCCCACACAGTGGCATAGGCCAAAAACACAGCTCGAAGCTCAACAAGAAAAAGAGGCCGTCCCCACTATAAAAGGGGACGGCCTCTTTAAACTCGATTAGCCCGCAAACCAAGCTAACTAACCAAACAAAAGCTAACCAAGCAAACCACCTAGAACAGGCTGGAGATTGTCTGCAGACCCAGCACCGCGTCCAGCGAAAGTGCCACACAAACGATGGACAGGTAGTTGTTCGACATAAAGAACAACTTCATCGGCTTGATCTTGCCACCGGATTTGACGTGGCGGTGCAGGTCAATTGCACCCCACAGGAACCAGGCACCGGCGCCAACAGCGCCAATCAGGTAAAGCCAACCAGCATATGGAACCAGCAGCAGAGTGGTAATCACAGTCGCTGCGGTGTACCAGATGATGCGTTGGGTGACGACAATTGCTGGCTTAACCACTGGCATCATCGGCACGCCAGCGGCCTTGTAGTCCTCCTTGTATCGGAGTCCCAGTGCCCAGGTGTGTGGCGGAGTCCAGAAGAAAATGAGCAGGAACAGGATGAATGCCTGCCACCAGTGAGCCAATCCGGTGATTTCCGGATTGTTATCAGTAATCACGGCCCAGCCGACCATTACCGGCATACAACCCGCAGCGCCGCCCCAGATGACGTTCTGATCAGTTCGACGCTTCAGCCACAAGGTGTAGACGAAGATGTAGAACGCGATGGTGATCAGAATGAAGACTGCAGCCAAAAGCGAGTTGCACAGCAACCACAGCCACAGGAAGGACGCAACCATCAGCACGGTGCCGAAGATTGCGGCCGAGCGGCGGCTAATCTGATCGCGAGCTAGTGGGCGACGGCGAGTGCGGCGCATCTTCTGGTCGATGTCGTAATCCATCACCATGTTGAAGGTGTGAGCCGCAGCGGCACCCATCCAGCCACCGAAGAGCGTGAGCAAAATCAGGCCGACGTGCACATGGCCACGGTCTGCCTGAAGCATTGCGGGAATGGCCGCGACGAGCAGGAGCTCGATAATTCTTGGCTTAGTCAGTGCAATGTACGCCTTGACTGTGTCCAACAAAGCAATGTCCCTTTCACGCGCCATAAACAAACCCCCGGTTATTAATAGTCGGATGCGAGGTGCAAATAGTTCCCAACTACTTTTCAGCGAATTCATCGCGCAGCTATTAAGTGGGGTGGGCAATTAGTTTACCGATAAGCATAACGGTTCCCACAATGGCCGTCGTGAAGCCCGCGCCGCGCGCCGAGAACGAACGACTCCCCCATCTCACCCCGCAACCGCGCGTGTCGTGGCCAAGTGAAACCGCGACATTGCATTCATCGTTAATATGGAAGAGATCTTTAATAATCCATCCGGATACTAGGAGTCATTCACGTGACACTGTCGACTGAGCAAGAAGCACGGGTTGTTCGCAACTACCCCTCGGACTGGTCCGACCTGGACACAAAGGCTGTGGACACGGCCCGTGTTTTGGCCGCGGAAGCTGTGGAAAACGCAGGTTCTGGCCACCCCGGCACCGCAATGAGCCTGGCACCGCTGGCTTACTCCCTCTACCAGCGCGTCATGCGCCATGATCCGAAGGATACGAAGTGGATCGGCCGCGACCGCTTCATCCTGTCCTGCGGTCACTCGTCCCTGACGCAGTACATTCAGCTCTACCTCGGCGGTTTCGGCCTTGAGCTCGATGATCTGAAGGCACTGCGCACCTGGGGTGCTCTCACCCCGGGTCACCCGGAATACGGCCACACCGACGGTGTTGAGATCACCACTGGCCCGCTGGGTCAGGGGCTGGCGTCGGCTGTGGGCTTCGCCATGGCTTCACGACGGGAACGTGGGCTGTTCGACCCGGAGGCTGCTCCGGGTGAGTCCCCGTTTGATCACTACATCTACGTCATTGCCTCGGACGGTGACGTTCAGGAAGGTGTCACCGCAGAGGCAAGCTCCCTGGCGGGCACTCAGAAGCTGGGTAACCTGATTGTTTTCTGGGATGACAACGGCATCTCCATCGAGGACGACACCACTATTGCCTTTACTGAGAACGTCGCTGACCGCTACCGCGCCTACGGCTGGCAGGTCATTGAGGTCGACGGCGGCGAGAACGTCGAGGCTCTTGAGGCCGCAGTCGAGGAAGCTAAGAAGGACACCGAGCGTCCGACCTTCATCCGCGTTCGCACGGTCATCGCCTACCCGGCACCGACCAAGATGAACACCGGCGCTTCTCACGGTGCTGCTCTCGGCGGCGACGAGATCACCGGCATCAAGGAGGCCCTGGGCTTCGATGCTGACAAGCACTTCGATGTCGCAGATGAGGTCATCGAGCATACTCGTAAGCTGGTTGACCGTGGTGCGGAGGCACACAAGGAGTGGCAGACCAAGTTCGACGCTTGGGCTGAGGCCAACCCGGAGCGCAAGGCTCTGCTGGACCGCCTGACTGCCGGTGAGCTGCCAGAGGGCTTCGACGCTGAGCTGCCGACCTGGGAGCCGGATGAGAAGGGCATCGCTACCCGTAAGGCATCCGAGGCCGCACTGCAGGCACTTGGCAAGACTCTGCCGGAGCTGTGGGGTGGCTCGGCCGACCTGGCTGGCTCCAACAACACCGTGCTGAAGGGCGAGCCGTCCTTCGGTCCGAAGTCTATTACCACCAACACCTGGAGCACCGACCCGTACGGCCGTAACCTGCACTTCGGTATTCGTGAGCACGCGATGGGCTCGATTCTGAACGGCATCCTGCTCCACGGCGGCACCCGTCCGTACGGCGGCACATTCCTTATCTTCTCCGACTACATGCGTCCGGCAGTCCGTCTGGCGTCCCTGATGGAGATCTCCCCGATTTACGTCTGGACGCACGACTCTATCGGTCTGGGTGAGGACGGCCCGACGCACCAGCCGGTTGAACAGCTGGCATCGCTGCGCGCTATCCCGGGTATGGCCACCGTCCGCCCGGCAGATGCCAACGAAACTGCCCAGGCTTGGGCCGCTGTGCTGGAAGGCGAGGCTGGCCCGAAGGCGCTGGCACTCACCCGCCAGAACATCCCGGTGCTGGAGGGCACGAAGGAAAAGGCCGCCGAGGGCGTTCGTCGTGGCGCATACGTGCTTGTCGACGGAAACAAGGAGACCCCGGACGTCATCCTGATGGGTACCGGTTCCGAGGTTCACCTCGCTGTCGAAGCCGCTGAGAAGCTGGCTGAGCAGGGCGTCAGCGCCCGCGTTGTCTCCGTGCCGTGCCTTGACTGGTTCGAGCAGCAGGATGAGGAATACCGCGAGCAGGTCCTGCCGAAGGCCGTCCGCGCGCGCGTCTCTGTTGAGGCCGGTATTGCTATGCCGTGGTATCGCCACCTGGGTGATGCTGGTCGCGCAGTGTCCCTGGAGCACTTCGGCGCTTCGGCTCCGTACAAGGAGCTCTTTGAGAAGTTCGGCATCACTGCAGATGCGGTTGTCGATGCGGCAAAGGAATCTATCGAGGCTGCTAAGTAGCAGGTAGATACCGTGAAAGTGGCGCTGCCTGCGGGCGGCGCCCTTTTGTTTTGTTAGGACGTGCGGTTGATGCCCTTGGAATAATCCGTCACACTTTGGGCATAACTTAGGCATAATTTAGGGCAGACAGAAAGGTACTTATTATTATGAGCAACTCCACAATGGAAGCACTCGCTGCTGTAGGAACCTCCGCATGGCTCGATGACCTTTCGCGCCAGCGTCTGACCTCGGGTGATCTGAAGAATCTCATCGATGAACTCCGCGTCGTCGGTGTGACCACCAACCCGGCCATCTTCTCCTCTGCGATGACCTCCGGCGAGGACTACGATGCTCAGCTGGCAGAGCTCACCGCTCAGGGGGCCACCCCAGCAGAGGCTGTTTTCGCGATGGCTATAGACGATGTTCGCGATGCTTGCGATCTCTTCTCCGATATCTCGGAGCAGAGCGATGGCGTGGATGGCCGCGTTTCCATCGAGGTTGATCCTCGCTATGCCGACGACTACGAGGCCACGATTGCGCAAGCCCGTGAGCTCTGGGAACGCGTCGGTAAGCGCAATGCGATGATTAAGATCCCGGCGACTGACGCATCCCTGCCGGCCGTTTCTGATGCTCTGGCGGAGGGTATTTCGGTAAACGTCACCCTGATTTTCTCTGTTGAGCGCTACCAGCAGGTCATTGAGGCCTTCATTAAAGGTATTGAGCGTGCGAAGGACAACGGCGTGGACTTGGATTCGGTCCACTCGGTGGCTTCTCTGTTTGTCTCCCGGGTAGACACTGAGGTGGATGCTCGGCTGGAGAAGATTGGTTCGGAAGAGGCGCTGGCTCTGCGTGGCAAGGCTGGTCTGGCCAATGCTCGTGCTGCTTACGCAAAGTTCGAGGAGACCTTCTCCGCAGACAATATCCGTTGGGCTCAGCTGGAAAACGCTGGCGCTAAGCCGCAGCGCCTGCTGTGGGCTTCCACCGGTGTGAAGAATCCGGCATACCCGGACACCCTGTATGTCACGGAGCTGGCTGCTCCGCAGACCGTGAACACCATGCCGGAGAAGACTTTGCGTGCGGCTGCGGCTTTCGATGGTGAGGTGCGCGATGCTGTCAGCGGTCAGGGTGAGGCAGCTGAGGCTGTGATCGCCCAGCTGCGTGAGGTCGGCATTGATATCGAGGATGTCTTCGCTGTTCTGGAGCGCGAGGGCGTGGAGAAGTTCGTGACTTCGTGGGAGTCACTGCTGTCGTCCATCGAAGAGCGCATGGGACAGCTGAAGTAGCAAGTTCACGAGCTGAAGCTAAAGCTCGACAGCGCACGTTAATTAGCCAAAAGTCCGGTGAAAGTCGAATGATGACACCGGACTTTTCTTGATGTGAGAATATGTAAACCGTGAGTGATTCTTTGCATAGCAATAATCCGAATGCCAGCACCAAGCGCTGCACCTATGTCAATCCCCTGCGAGATCCGCAGGATAAGCGCCTGCCGCGTATCGCAGGCCCTGGTGGCATGGTGATTTTCGGTGTCACGGGCGACTTGGCCCACAAGAAGCTGCTGCCAGCTATTTATGACCTTGCAAACCGCGGTCTACTGCCAGCATCTTTCGCACTCGTCGGCTACGGCCGCCGTGAATGGTCTAAGCAGGACTTTGAGGACTATGTCCGTACCGCAGTGGAAAACGGCGCTCGTACCGATTTCCGCGAGAGCGTCTGGCAGCGCCTTGCCGAGGGCATCCACTTCGTCACCGGTACATTCACCGATGACGAGGCCTTTGACCGCCTGGCTGCCAAGCTGGAAGAGCTCGACCGGTCGCGCGGTACTGCGGGCAACTGGGCTTACTACCTGTCCATCCCACCGGCGAACTTCCCGGATGTCTGCCATCAGCTCGACCGCGCCGGTCTTGCGCAGGCCGGCGAGGACTACTGGCGTCGAGTCATCATTGAGAAGCCGTTCGGCCATGACCTGGCCTCGGCACAGGAGCTCAACCAGATTGTTAACTCCGTCTTCCCGGAGGATGCAGTCTTCCGCATTGACCACTACCTGGGCAAGGAAACCGTCCAGAACATTTTGGCCATGCGTTTTGCCAACCAGCTGTTTGACCCGCTGTGGAACTCCCACTACATCGACCATGTCCAGATCACCATGGCCGAAGATATCGGATTGGGCGGCCGCGCCGGTTACTACGACGGTATTGGCGCTGCTCGTGACGTGATTCAGAATCACTTGCTGCAGCTGTTGGCACTGGTGGCCATGGAAGAGCCGATTGCCTTTACCCCGGAGGAATTGCAGGCGGAGAAGATTAAGGTCCTGCGCGCAGTTGAACCGGTGCGTCCGCTGTCGAAGTACACCGCTCGCGGTCAGTACACTGCGGACTGGCAGGGCTCCAACTTCGTTCCGGGCTTGCGTGATGAAGAGGGCTTTGACCCCGATTCCACCACCGAGACCTACGCCGCTTGTACTCTGCAGATCAATTCCCGCCGCTGGGCCGGTGTCCCCTTCTACCTGCGCACGGGCAAGCGCCTGGGCCGCCGCGTAACGGAGATTGCGCTGGTGTTCAAGTCCGCTCCGCATTTGCCGTTCGCAGAGACCATGACCGCCGCCCTCGGCCAAAACGCCATGGTCATCCGCGTCCAGCCGGATGAGGGTGTGCTTATGCGCTTTGGCTCCAAGGTGCCGGGCTCGGCAATGGAAGTTCGCGATGTCAACATGGACTTCTCCTACTCCGAGGTCTTCACCGAGCAGTCGCCGGAGGCATATGAGCGCCTCATCCTCGATGCCCTGCTCGATGAGGCCAGCCTCTTCCCCACTAATGAGGAAGTTGAGCTGTCCTGGAAGATCCTCGATCCCATCATCGAATACTGGGCCAAGCGTGGGCGCCCCGAAGGCTATGCCGCTGGCTCCTGGGGCCCGGCGTCCGCTGACCGCATGCTCGAGCGCGATGGTCGCGCTTGGCGACGTCCATAGGTTGAAAATCACTATTCTGACAGAAAGAACTTTTGCATGATTGTCAATTTGCCGGACACTGATACCGCCAGTATTGCGCGCCAGTTGGTCAAGCTCCGTGAGCAGGGTGGCATTGTCACCACCGGCCGCGTTTTGACGCTGATTGTTCTGGCCAAGAGTGATGATGATCTGGAAGGCATCATTACCACCGTCAACTCTGTCTCGCGCGAGCATCCTTCCCGTGTGCTGGTGTTGGTCTCCGATGACCCGCGCCTGGACAATCGCCTCGACGCGGAACTGCGCGTCGGTGGCGATGCCGGTGCCGCTGAGATCGTCGTTATGCATATGGCAGGCGAGATTGGTCAGCATCACAGTGCCGTTGTGACCCCGCTGCTGCTACCGGATACGCCGGTGGTGGCGTGGTGGCCGTCGGAGGCTCCGCAGGTGCCCGCGGCCACGCCGATTGGTCGAATTGCGCAGCGTCGTATTACGGACTCGCTGTGGGATCCCAGCGATAATGCCGTCTATACGCGTCGTACTGGCTACACTCCGGGCGACTCTGATCTGTGCTGGTCGCGCCTGACTAATTGGCGTGGCGTTTTGGCCTCGGCATTTGATTTGCCGCCGCATTCTGCCGTGACCTCGGTGTCGATTTATGGCCCGGAGGATTCGCCGTCGGTGGAAGTTGCCGCGGGGTGGTTGGCTGACCGTCTGGGGTTGCAGGTGAATCGCTACGCAACCGATGAGGCGAAGATTCCACTGGATGACAAGGGCCGAGCCAAACCGCCGGTGACCTCTGTCGCATTCGAGCGGGAAAATGGCCAGACTCTGCGTGTGGACATTGAAAGTGCCACCACGGCAACCGTCACCAATGGCGACAAGCCGCCGTTCAAGGTCGCCCTGAACCGCCCTGCCCGCTCTGAGTGCCTGGCAGAGGAGCTGCGCCACCTCGACCCGGATACCGCCTATGGGCGCGCCTTGCGAGGTCTCAGCCAGATTCATCGCGTCGGCGCGCAGGGAAATCCCTCGGCCGGTTCGCACACTGTCCTAACTGATAGCTTCGCAAATGAGCCAGGAGTGTCTGACAAGTGACTGCCACTAACGCCCCACAGTTTGACCGCGCTGCAGATCAGGCCGGCATTGTCGCCGCTGCCCGCAAGCGCTTCGTAGACACAGTCGTCGCACTGCAAAAGGGCGACGCCACCCCAGTTACCGATGACGGCTTCGTGCGCGTCGTGCTCACCGGCGGCGGTGCAGGCACTGCGCTGCTCAGCGCGCTTGCCGACGATTCCGGAGACATTGACTGGAACCGAGTACTGGTGTTCTTCGGCGATGAACGCTTCGTCAACGCCGATTCTGAGGACCGCAATGCGCTGGCTGCGCGCCAGCGCCTGCTCGGCCCAGCCGGAGTACCAGAGGACAACATCTTCGAATTCGATGCGTCGGACTCTGGCTACAGCTCTGCCGAGGCCGCTACTCGTTATGCAGAAATCCTGGAGGCCAAGGCTGCAGACGGCTTTGACCTGCACCTGCTCGGCATGGGCGGGGAAGGCCACATCAACTCGATTTTCCCGCACACCCCAGCACTGGCGGAGCGGGAACTAAAGGTTGTGGATGTGCACAACTGTCCGAAGCCGCCGCCGACACGCATTACGTTGACCATGCCAGCGATTGCCAGCTCCCAGCGCGTCTGGCTGCTGGTGGCAGGTGCGGAGAAGGCCGAGGCAATCGGCGCTATTTCCTCCCAGGCAGATTCGGCCGACTGGCCAGCGGCAGGTGTCCGTGGTGCGGCGGAAACCATTGTCTTTGTGGATGATGCCGCAGCCAGCGAGCTCTAAGTTGCAGTTGGCAGATTAGGGCCAGATACAGCAATTCCCGTCGACAAGCAGTGTCGACGGGAATTTTTGTGCCTGCTGAAAGTGTTTGGCCTAACAGCGCTTGGTCGTTGAAGATCTATTACCAACCAAAGGTGTTAAACAGCAGCAGCAAAACGATGCACAGCAGCCAAATAATCACGGTGACAATCGTGACTCGGTCGAGGTTCTTCTCCACCACGGTCGAACCGGACAAGTTCGACTGCACGCCGCCGCCAAAGAGGCTGGACAGTCCGCCACCCTTGCCCTTGTGGAGCAGGATGAACAGCGTCATCAGGATGGATGTGATGACCAAGACAATCTGAATGGCGAGGTACACGCGCACTTCCTTTTGAAACGTTGGTTCTTGCAGATCTTCTTTTCTAAGGCCCGTGCGCGCAGGGGGCGCACACCGTGGGGCGATAACTCTACCTATCTTAGCGCAATCGCCCCTTTCGGCTAAGTAGCGCCACTAGCCGGAGTTGCGCAGCGCAGTGGCCAGGCCGTTCATAGTCAGCTGAATGCCTCGACGCACCTTGTCGCGGTTGTCGCCGGCGCGGTAACGACGCAGCATCTCCAGCTGGATGATGTTTAGCGGCATCAGGTACGGGAATCGCATGTCCACCGAGCGCTTGAGCAGCGGGTTGTCGTCCAGCAGCGTGTCGTAGCCGGTGACCTTGAGGAACATCTTGCGGGTCAGTTCGAACTCCGCCTCGATGATCTTGTAAATGCGCTCACCGTCTGCTGCGTCCTTGCACAGGCCAGCGTAAGCGCGGGCCAGGTGCATATCGGCCTTGGACATCACCTGCGCCATATTGGACAGCACGGAGTTGAAGAATGGCCAGTCCTCATTGAGCTGGCGCAGCTCTGCCAGGCGGGAACCGTCCTCGTCCTCGCCAATCCACGCCTGCAGCGCGGAGCCAACGCCGAACCAGCCCGGTACCATGGAGCGCTGCTGCGACCAGGACAGAACCCACGGAATTGCGCGCAAATCTGAGATAGTCTTGGTCTGCTTGCGCGAGGTCGGACGCGACCCAATATTCAGGCTGCCGATTTCATCGACCGGAGTCGACGAGGTGAAGAAGTCAATGAAGCCCGGGTCCTCGTGCATGAGCTTGGCGTAGACCTCACGGGACAAATCGGAGATCTCCGACATAATTTCGTGCGCGCGGGCGGGATTTTCCAAGCCCTCGACATCGAGCAGCGTGGACTCGATTGTTGCCGACACCAGCGCGGCGAGGTTCCTGCGTGCCGACGCCGGGTGCCCGTACTTCGCCGAGATAATTTCACCCTGCTCGGTGATACGCACAGAGCCCTGCACTGCCCCGTCTGGCTGGGCGAGAATCGCCTCATAGGAAGGTCCACCGCCACGGCCCACGGTGCCACCGCGGCCGTGGAAGAGACGCAGGCGAATGTCGTTGTCCTTTGCGGCTGCCACAATCGCAGTCTCTGCGTCGTAAAGCGCCCAGTTTGCCGCAAAGTACCCGCCGTCCTTATTCGAATCGGAGTAGCCGAGCATGACTTCCTGGAGGTTCCCACGCGCCGTGACATATGCGCGGTAGAACGGAATCGACCATGCCTCGCGCAGGACGTTTGCGCCGGCCTGCAGGTCCTCAATGGTCTCAAACAGCGGGATGATGTCGATGGTGCCCGATGGGTGCGCGCCGTCCGGGCGAATGAGACCAACTTCCTTGAGCAAAATCATCGGCTCGAGCAGATCAGAGACCGACGTGCACATCGAGATAATGCAGTGCGGCACGGCATTGTCGCCGTACTTACGCACGGCACGGGCAGCTGCGCGCATGATGCCGAGTTCGCGAGCTGTCGGCTCAGACAGGTCAGCATTGGGTGATACCAGCGGACGCGAGGACTGCAGCTCCTTGGTCAGCAGTTTGACCTTGTCAGCCTCCTTCAGCTCCGCATAGTTCTCAGCGACACCAGCGGCTGAGAACAACTCGGTGAGGATTTCCTCGTGGCTGTCGGAATTCTGTCGGATATCAATGGAGTACAGGTGGAAACCGAATACCTCCACTGCCGCAATCAGATCACGCAGGCGGTGGTCAGCAATCAAATCATCATGGCTAGAGCGTAGCGAGCTGTCCACAATGGCAAGCTCTTCCAGCAGCTCATCTGCATTGTCGTACGGCTCGAATACCGACCAGTCCCCTTCGATAATTGACTCGCCGAAGAAGTTCACTGCCGTAGCTGCCACACGGCCGCGAATACCGTGGATGGCGCGGCGGTACGGCTCATCAACGCGGTTGGGGACGTCGTTATGTCCCCGGCTAGCCAGCGCCACCAGGTCAACTGTGACCTTGGTCAAACGATCTGACAGACTCAACTCACGCTCGAGCGAGTGAAGCTGCGACAGGTAATGGCGCAAAATAGTGCCCGCTGCCCTATCCGAGGCATAACGCAGCGTCTCCTCCGTCACATACGGATTGCCGTCATGATCGCCGCCAATCCACGAGCCCATACGAATCGTCGGGTTTGCTGGTAGATTGTCTCCACCGAGCTGTCGCAGATGCTTGACGACGTCACGGTTAATCTGTGGCACTGCCTCCAGCAAAGACAGCTGATAATAGCGCAAGCCCACCTCGACCTCATCGCGGATATCCGGTCGGTTCATGCGAATCAGAGCCGTTTGCCACAGCGTCAGGATGCGGCGACGAATATCCGCATCAATTTCCGCCAGTCGATCAGCGGTACGAGCATTAAGCGGTGCCGCCTGAATTTCATGGCGACGGCGCATGGCAGCAGTGATGTGCTTCTGCACGTCGAAAACAGTGCGACGTCGAGTTTCTGTCGGGTGTGCGGTGAGCACCGGCACAACCTCGATGTGCTCCATCATGTCGGCGATTGCGCTGTGTGGGACCTTGGCCTCACGTAGCTTCTGCCAGGTGGCTTCAAGCGTGGAATCCCGCGGTGGTTCACCGGCATCGAGAGCACGTTCAATGCCCAGTTCTTCGTGCAAATCCTCTGCGAGGTTTGCCAACAGTGCGAAGTGGGTAAACGCGCGGATGACTGGGTTGGCATCAACTGGGTCGATATCCCGGAAAAGTCCGGTGAGAGTTTCCACGTCACCGTCACCGCGATGCAGTTCAAAGGCGGCGCGGCGGGCGTTTTCGACGAGATTGAAAACATTTTCGCCCTCTTGCTCGCGGATTACCTGGCCCAGAATCCGTCCTAGGTGACGGATATCCTCCCAGAGCAGGTCTTTCGGCGCTCCGCTCGACGAGTTTTGCTCATCGGTGCTAGCGCTGATGTCGGTGTCTTTATGTAGTTGGTTACTCATAGAGCACATCCTTTAAGTTGCTCGACAAAGCTGCTCGACACGAAATACGCGACGACCCCGATTATGGTTTTATAAATACTAATAAAACCATGTCGGGGTCGAGTGCAACACCTATTATTCCGTCTTTGGCGGAAGTAACTAGTGTTTATGCGTTCTGAGCAGCGTCTGCTGCAAGAGCACACAGCTTTGCGAATGCTTCGCCGTCGAGGGAAGCACCGCCGACCAGGCCGCCGTCCACGTCCGGCTTGGAAACAATCTCAGCGACGTTTTCAGCCTTGACGGAACCACCGTAGAGAATGCGCATGTTCTTGGCGATGTCCTCATTGCCAATCTCAGCGACAGTCTTACGGATGGCCTCACAGACCTCCTGTGCGTCTGCAGCAGAGGCGACCTTGCCAGTACCGATCGCCCAGACCGGCTCGTAAGCGATAACGGTCTTGGACAGCTCAGCGTTGGTCAGGTTTGCCAGGGAGCCCTTGACCTGAGCGACAACGTGCTCCACGTGCTCGCCGGCCTCGCGGACCTCTAGCGGCTCGCCAACGCAGACAATCGGGTTGATGTCTTCGCGGAGGGCGGCCTTTGCCTTCTTAGCGACCAGCTCATCGGTCTCGCCGTGCATCTCACGACGCTCAGAGTGGCCGACAACAACCCAGGTGCAGCCAAGCTTGGACAGCATTGCTGCGGAAATCTCGCCGGTGTAGGCGCCGGACTCGTGAACGGAGACGTCCTGAGCACCGTAGGTGACAGCCAACTTGTCGCCCTCGACCAGGGTCTGAACCGAACGCAGGTCGGTAAAAGGCGGGATGACTGCGACATCTACCTTGTCGTAGTACTCCTTCGGCAGCGCGAAGGCCAGCTTCTGCACCACACCGATAGCCTCGAGATGGTTGAGGTTCATCTTCCAGTTACCAGCGATAAATGGTGTACGTGCCATAGTGGTGGAATTCACTTCCCTTGTTCTATGCGGATTGCGGTGATGGAAATTTCTTAGTCTTCCAGGACGGATACGCCCGGCAGAGTCTTGCCCTCGAGGAACTCGAGCGATGCGCCACCACCGGTGGAGATGTGGCTGAAGCCAGCCTCATCGAGTCCCAGGGTACGAACTGCAGCTGCGGAGTCGCCGCCGCCGACGACGGAGAAGCAACCGTTGTTCGAGGTGGCGTCGATGATTGCCTGTGCGAGCTTGCGGGTACCGTCTGCGAAAGCTTCCATTTCGAAGACGCCCATCGGGCCGTTCCAGAAAACGGTCTTGGACTCTGCCAGAACCTTGCCGAATGCCTCAGCAGAGGCTGGGCCGATATCCAGGCCCATCCAGCCTTCCGGAATCTCGGTTGCGTCAACGACCTTGTGCTCCGCGTCAGCAGCGAACTTGTCAGCGACGACAACGTCGGTCGGCAGAACAATCTTGTCGCCGTAGCGCTCGAGCAGATCCTTACAGGTGTCAATCATTTCTTCCTGCAGCAGCGAGGAGCCAACAGCGTAGCCCTTGGCAGCCAGGAAGGTGAAGCACATGCCGCCGCCGATGACCAGGGAGTCAACCTTTGGCGCCAGAGCCTCGATAACACCGAGCTTGTCGGAGACCTTCGAGCCACCGAGAACGACGGTGTACGGCTTCTCCGGAGTTTCAGCGACCTTACGCAGAACATCCAGCTCAGCCTGAACCAGGTTGCCGGCGTAGTGCGGCAGCTTCTTGGCAACGTCGAAAACAGATGCCTGTGCGCGGTGGACGACACCGAAACCGTCGGAGACGAATGCACCGTCCGGAACCAGCGCTGCCAGTTCAGCTGCGAACTCTGCGCGTTCAGCCTCATCCTTGGAGGTCTCACGTGGGTCAAAGCGAACGTTTTCCAGCAGCAGGACATCGCCGTCGGTCAGGCCGTTGGCGCGCTCGTGTGCATCCTCACCGGAGACATCACCGGCAAGCGCAACGTACTGATCCAGACGCTCCGACAGTGCCTCAGCGACAGGGGCCAGGGAGAACTCCGGCTTGACCTCGCCCTTTGGGCGGCCCAGGTGTGCCATAACAACGACCTTGGCGCCGGCCTCGACCAGTGCGGACAGAGTCGGCAGCGAAGCGTCAATACGACCCGGGTCAGTAATGACGCCATCCTTCAGCGGCACGTTGAAGTCAGAGCGGACGAGAACGTAGCGGCCTTCGATGCCTTCGTTGATGAGGTCCTTGACAGTCTTAACAGTCATCGCAATTTCATCCTTGTGTGATTGTTGAAAAACGGGCCTGGGTGGGTGCCCAGCAGGCACTACCACCCCGGCCCGTTCGGGTTCTGGGAAATCCAGGAGTGAAGTTTAGAGACGCTCACCGACGTAGACAGCGAGGTCAACGAGGCGGTTGGAGTAGCCCCACTCGTTGTCGTACCAGGAGACAACCTTGACCTGGTCGCCGATGACCTTGGTCAGCGGTGCGTCGAAGATGGAGGAACGTGGGTCGCCCTCGATGTCCTTGGAGACAATCGGATCCTCGTTGTAGCCCAAGATGCCCTTGAGCTCGCCCTCAGCTGCTTCCTTGATAGCAGCGTTGACAGCCTCGACAGAGACCTCCTTCTTAGCGGTGAAGGTCAGGTCGGTGACAGAGCCGGTCGGGGTCGGAACACGCAGTGCGTAGCCGTCCAGCAGACCCTTGAGCTGCGGGAGAACCAGTGCGACTGCCTTAGCAGCACCGGTGGAGGTCGGAACAATGTTCAGAGCAGCGGCACGAGCGCGACGCAGGTCCTTGTGCGGAGCGTCGTGCAGACGCTGGTCACCGGTGTAAGCGTGGATGGTGGTCATCAGACCGCGCTCAATACCGAACTTCTCGTCCAGAACCTTGGCCATCGGAGCCAGGCAGTTGGTGGTGCAAGAAGCATTGGAGATGATGTTGTGCTTCTCCGGGTCGTAGTCAGTGTGGTTGACGCCGACAACGAAGGTTGCGTCTTCGTTCTTACCCGGAGCGGAGATGATGACCTTCTTGGCGCCTGCCTCGATGTGAGCCTTAGCAGCGTTTGCATCGGTGAAGAAGCCGGTGGACTCAATCACGATGTCAACCTCGTGCTCTGCCCACGGCAGGTTCTTCGGGTCACGCTCAGCGTAAGCGCGGATGCGCTTGCCGTCGACGGTGAGGGACTCATCGTCGTAGGTGACCTCTGCATCGAGCTTGCCCATGATGGAGTCGTACTTGAGCAGGTGAGCCAGGGTCTTGTTATCGGTGAGGTCGTTTACGGCAACGACTTCCAGGTCCGCACCAGAAGCGACCAGGGAGCGGAAGAAGTTGCGGCCGATGCGACCGAAACCGTTAATACCAACACGAACCGTCACAATAATCTCCTTAATGGATTGGCGAAACGATGCCACAGGCCAGGGCGCTGAAAGTGCGCTCTGACTGCTTCACTAAAGAAGTGTACGTGTGGATATTCAATCGTGCAGCGCGGTCAAGTCCAAAAATTCAGAAGGAATCGGACACAAGACCAAAATTATGCCCCTGAAAAGGCAAAACGTTTTCTTTAGTCTTCGACTTCTTTGTCGAAAAGATCGTCTGTCACAGCCGCTGTTGTGGGGGGAATTCCGAGTTCCTTTGCTCGCCGGTCCGCCATGGACAGCAATCGACGGATTCGACCGGCAACGGCATCCTTGGTCATCGGCGGATTGGCCAACTGGCCGAGCTCTTCCAGCGAGGCCTGCTTATGCTCCACTCGAAGTTGACCAGCCGAAACCAGGTGATCCGGAACGTCGTCACCCAGAATCTCCAGCGCCCTATCCACTCGAGCTGCCGCAATAACTGCCGCTCGAGCAGAACGGCGCAGATTGGCATCGTCAAAGTTAGCCAGGCGATTTGCCGTCGCACGCACCTCGCGCCGCATGCGCTGCTCTTCCCATTCCAGGCGAGTCGTCTGCGCACCCATGCGAGTCAGCAGCGCACCGATGGCATCTCCCTCACGAATGATTACTCGGTCACCACCGCGGGACTTGTTTTCCTTGCTCTTGGCGGTAATCCCGAGTCGACGTGCACATCCGACCAGCGCCAAGGCTGCCTCCGCCGACGGCGCACTGACCTCCAACGCCGATGAGCGTCCCGGCTCTGTGAGCGAACCATGCGCCAGGAACGCCCCACGCCAGGCAGCCTCCTGATCCACCTTCTGCCCCATGATGAGCTTGCGCGGCAGGCCACGCACAGGATGTCCAGCGGAATCAATCAGACCCGTTTGCCTTACGACGAGTTCCGCGCCATCGGTAACCCGCACAATGTAGCGCGAGGTCTTGCGCAGCCCTCCCGGAGACAGCACATTCAGGCTGGCTTTGACATCGTAGAGATCAGCAAGCATTGAGCGCAGGCGGCGAGCAACCGCGCCGGAGTCCAACTCGGCTTCCAGCACAATGGCACCTGCAACTAGGTGGAGACCACCGGAGAAGCGAAAAAGGGTCGCTATCTCCGCAGCCTGAGCGCTTTCCTGCGACACAGACACGCGGGCTAGTTCGTCTTTGACCTTCGCCGTCAGTGCCACGGTGCTGTCCATCCTCGATTCATGACGTAGTGGGAAAATGAGTAAAGGGCTAGAACGATAACCCTTAGGGCAATAATCCCCAAGGATAGTAACCGAGGATGGTTAAAAAGCAATTGCCCCGGCTACTTAGAGGAATTGCTTCAGTGCAGCGGCCAACTTTTCTGAACTGTGTCGGCCAGTCAGATGGCCATGCTCATCAATTTCTTGCACATCGGCGAACACAACCTTGGCGTCCAGGCCATCGGCTGCTCGTTGCAGATAGGCCCTCTCGGTATCCGCGAGCGGCGTGTTGTCGTCGACAAGCACATAGTCAAGCTTCAGCTCAGGTGCGTGCTGCGAGAGCATGTGGATGTGGCGCTCGGAGGAAAAACCGGCGGTCTCCCCTGGCTCAGCGACCAAGTTCAGCACGACTGCGGTCGTGGCGGTGGTCTTCTGCAAGGCATCGAGGAGCTCGGGCACCTGTAGGTGTGGCAGCACCGAGGTAAACCATGAACCCGGGCCGAGCGTCACCAAATCAGCATTGAGAATTGCCTCAACCGCCTCTGGCGCCGCTGGTGGCTGCTCCGGAATAAGACGGATGCGGCGTACCTGGCCGGGCGTGGTGGCGACGGCAACTTGGCCGCGGACTTGGCGCACGACGCGGGCATCGACCTCGAGGCCTACGACTTCGGCTTCAATCTCCAATGGAATCGGAGACATGGGAACGACGCGGCCTTGGATTTGCAGCAGCCGACTGAGCTCGTCAAGTGCAGCGACTTCATTTCCCATCACACTGGTGAGACCGGCGATGATGAGATTGCCAACAGCATGGCCAGCCAATGCGCCGGTGCCACCGAAACGATGCTGGAGAGTCGTCTCCCACAAATCGCCCTTTTCTGTGTCCGCCGACAGAGCTGCCAGCGCCATACGCAAATCGCCCGGCGGAATCTGCCCCAATTCACGACGCAGACGACCGGAGGATCCACCGTCATCGGCGACGGTGACAACCGCAGTAACGTGATCGGCTACGCGCCGAGCAGCACGCAAGGTGGCGAAAAGTCCATGACCGCCGCCGAGGCAGGTAATCGATGTCAATTTTTACACCTCTTGGAGACCACTAGTTGCGATCGATATCACGGTGGACTACGTGAACATCGATTCCGGAGACTCCCTCAAGCTTCTTGGCCAGTGCCTCGGACATCGCCACACTGCGATGATGACCGCCGGTGCAGCCCACCGCGATAGTCATAAAGCTCTTGCCCTCTCGGCGGTAGCCGGGCAGCACAAGCTCAATCAAGTTGGTGACATTGTCTAAGAAGCCCTCAGCCTCTGGCTGCTGAAGCACATAGTCGGCGACGGCCTTGTTGGTACCGCGGCCGGCACGCAGCTCCGGCACCCAATATGGGTTGGGGAGAAAACGAACGTCGAAAAGCATATCGGCATCGCGCGGTGCACCGTGCTTGAACCCAAAGGACTCGATGGTGACCTGCTGGATCTTGTTGGTGGAATCCGACAGCTGGTGTTCCAACTCGCGGCGCAGATCGTGGACACTCATGTCAGAGGTATCAATGACCAAATCCGACATGCCCTTTATCGGCAGCAGCATCTGGCGCTCGGCGGCAATGCCCTGCGAGAGCGTGCCGTTTTCCTGCAGCGGATGCATGCGCCGCACAGAATCATAGCGGGCAATGAGGGTGTCATCATTGGCATCAAAGAAGATGACGTAGGGCTGACGTCCCTCATTGCGCAGGCCGTCAAGGACTTCACCTAGACTTCCGGCGAAAGCACGGGAACGCACATCGGTGACAATAGCCAGACGCTCCACCGGCGAGTCCGCCTCAAACGACAACTCGACCATTCGCATAATCAGTTCGGGTGGCAGGTTGTCGGCGACATACCAGCCCATCTCCTCGAGCACACTGGCAGCAGTATTGCGACCAGAGCCGGACATGCCGGTAATCAGCACAAGTGACTTTTCAGCCTGAGGGGAATAACCCGAAGTAACCATGCCCTCACTCTAATACAATTGCAGCACTTCGCTCTTGGTTTCGGTGACCTCGCTGATTAATTGGTGGCCGAAAATTACTCCTGTGAACTGGCTGAACTGTCCTTGCTTGATGCACCATCCGCAGCGTTCGCAGTGCCCGCAGTGCCCGCAGTGCTCGGGTGCAGATGCTCAAAGACATTCTTCGCCAGCATCGGGCCAAAGCCCGGTACCTCTTCAATCTGATCGACAGAGGCCTTCTTCAAAGCTGCGACGGACCCGAAGTGCTTCACCAGCTCGCTGCGGCGTGCCGGGCCCAGCCCCTTGACATCATCGAGTACCGAAGAACGCATGCGCTTGGAGCGCTGCTGCCTGTGATATGTGATGGCAAAGCGGTGTGCCTCATCGCGAATGCGCTGGATAAGGTACATCGCCTCGGAATTTCGAGGCAGAATCAACGGCTCATCGTCATCGGGAATCCACAGTTCTTCCAGCCGCTTGGCAATGCCGACGAGTGTCACATCGGTGACGCCGAGCTCATCGAGTACGGCTTGCGCGGCCGCGACCTGAGGTGCGCCGCCATCGACGATAAATAGCTGCGGCGGATAGGCGAACTTCCTACTTGTTCGCGCTTGCTCCTCCACCGCATCGGTAGTCTCCTCGACAAACATCTCGGATGAATCTTCCGGCATGGCCCGTTTATCCTCGTTGTGTCGCAGGAATCGGCGTCGCACGACTTCCGCGATGGAGCCAACGTCATCAGAGCGTCCGTCGCCAGCCGCTTCTTTAATGCGGTAACGGCGGTAATCGGATTTCTTCGGCAGCCCGTCTTCGAAAACCACGAGCGAGGCCACAACATCTGTGCCTTGAATATGTGAGATATCCGTACACTCGATGCGAAGCGGTGCTTCATCCATAAACAACGCGTCTTGCAGTTCCGACAGCGCTTGCGAGCGAGTCGTGAGATCGCCGCTGCGCTTGAGCTTGTGCTGCCGCAATGCCTCTACAGCGTTTTTGTGCACGGTCTCCATCAAGGTGCGCTTGTCACCGCGCTGTGGCACACGAATATCGACGTTTGTGCCGCGGATTTTTTCCAAGAATGCGGTGACTTCATCGATATCGTCCGGCATTGCTTGAACCAGAATTTCTCTCGGCACGACTTGGGCTGCGGTTGTGGTCTCATCGCCGTCAACATCCGCATGCTTGGCCGCATCGCCGTAGAACTGAGTGAGGAATTGCGTTAGCAGACCACCGAGACTGGGATCGGTCTCGCCTTCCTGGAACTCCGTGGTGGCGTATTCGCCGGATTTCTCCACTACCCAACCGCGCTGACCATAAATACGACCTGCTCGAACATGGAAAATTTGCACGGCGGCTTCCAGCTCGTCGGTTGCAAGCGCAATAAAGTCGGCATCGGCAGCGTCGGAAAGCACGACTGACTGGCGCTCCATGACCTTGTCAATGGCAGCGAGATTATCGCGCAGACTGGCGGCGCGCTCGAAGTCGAGTTCTTCGGCGGCCTGCTCCATTTCCTTCTTTAACCGCCTGGTCACAGGGCCGGTATTGCCAGACATGAAGCTGGTAAAACCCTTGACAATCTCGCGATGTTCCTCAGCGCTGACGCGCCCCACACATGGTGCCGAGCATTTGTCGATATATCCGAGCAGACAAGGACGCCCCAGCGCCTGCTGTCGGTTGAAAACGCCCTTGGAACAGGTACGAGCTGGGAAAACGCGCGTGAGCAAGTCCAGCGTTTCACGGATTGCCCAAGCGTGGGAGTATGGACCGAAGTAGCGGACACCCTTGCGGCGCGGGCCGCGGTAGAGAAACAGCCGCGGGTAGAGCTCACCGACACTGACGGCAAGCATGGGGTACGACTTATCGTCGCGGTACATGACATTGAACCGCGGATTAAATCGCTTAATCCAGGTGTACTCCAGCTGGAGCGCCTCGACTTCGTTATGAACGACAGTCCACGTCACCTTTGAGGCGGACTGCACCATTTGGCGGGTACGCGGATGCAGCCTGGTTAAGTCCTGGAAATAGTTCGACAGTCTCGCCCGCAGGTTCTTTGCCTTACCGACATAGAGCACACGGCCAGTCGAATCGAGAAAACGGTACACCCCCGGCTCCGTGGGAATGGTGCCGGGGGCGGGACGGTACTGAGAGGGGTCAGTCACTGAATGGTCCTTAAAGAAAAGAGCTAGTCCTCCGGCATGAACTTGTCTTCAAGTTCGCGGAAGCGCTGAACATTCTCCACGACGCGTGCGCCATCAGCGGACTGAATTGCCAGCATTGGCACGAACTCAAAGTCAGGCAGCTCTAGGCGAGCCCAGCGGGACTTCTTCGGGAAACTCAGACCGTAAATGTCGACCCACGGGTAGAACTTCGCATTGAGCAGGTTGCGCACCTCCACACCGTGAGCATTGACACGGACACGAGCGCGTGTCAGCAGCAGAATGAAACCGGCAATAATAATGCCGATCAGCGGGAATGCCAGCTGATCAATGAACGTCACGGTTGCACCGGTGTTACCAAAGTCAACAACGACACCCATGAAAATATGGATGGCAAGCACCAGAATTGAGCCGATAATCGCCCACATTTTCAGCTTCTGCGAAGTAATCTCCAGCAGCCACTGATCTCCACTTGCAGTGGCAGTGGCGGAATTCGACTGGCGTTCGGAGGTACTCAATTTACTCAGCTCCACCTTCACGAAGGGACTTCAGCACGGCGACGGTATGCAGCGCAGCGGCCATGGCCTCACGGCCCTTGTTTTCCACTGCCCCCTCGCCGCCGGCACGATCAATTGCCTGCTGTTCAGTGTTGCAGGTCAAAACGCCGTTGCCAACTGGAGTTTCACAATCCAAGGCAATGCGTGTGAGTCCCTCAGTCACCGAGTCGCAGACGTAGTCAAAGTGCGGCGTGCCGCCACGGATGACGCAGCCGAGCGCCACAACGGCGTCGTGCGTGCGCGCCAGTTGCTGGGCGACGACCGGAATCTCGAGTGCACCGACGACGGTCACGTCCGTCACCTGCGCGCCGACTTCCTCTGCCTGCGCAATTGCTTCACGACGAAGCTGCCCGGTGATTTTCTCATTCCAGTGCGAGGTGACCACACCGACTGTCACACCAGTGGAATCGGGAACCGAAACGTCTGGAAGACCTGCGCCACTCATCTACTGTGCTCCTTTTGTCTGTGTGCCGTGGGACTCCATGTACTCATCCAACCATGGCAGCTCATGGCCCATGCGTTCACGCTTTGTCAACAAGTATTTCAAGTTGTCCTCATTGACCTCAACCGGCACTGGTACGCGGCGGCTCATCTCCAGACCGTAGCCACCGAGACCAGCGCGCTTGGTCGGGTTATTGGTCAGCAGCGCCATGGTTTTGACTCCGAGATCCTGCAGAATCTGGGCACCAGTGCCGTATTCGCGGGCATCCGTCGGCAAGCCGAGCGCCAAATTAGCGTCGACCGTATCCGCGCCCTCATCCTGCAGGTGGTAGGCCTGCAGCTTCGGCATGAGGCCGATACCGCGGCCTTCGTGACCGCGCATGTAGAGAATGACACCACGGCCGGCCTCGTGAACCATCTGCATGGACTTGTGCAGCTGCTGACCGCAGTCGCAGCGACGCGAGCCCAGTGCGTCACCGGTGAGGCACTCAGAGTGGACGCGAACCAGCACATCATGGCCGTCATCAGAGGTGACATCGCCGACAACGAGGGCCACGTGCTCGACCCCGTCGACAAGGCTGCGGTAGCCGATTGCGCGGAAGTCGCCGTATTCGGTCGGCAGCTTGGTCTCCACCACGCGCTCTACCAGCTGCTCGTGACGGCGGCGGTACTCAATGAGCTGCTCAATGGAAATCAGCGACATGTCGTGCTTGTCGCAGAAACGACGCAGTTCCTCAGCACGTGCCATGGTCGTCGGATCCTCTTCGGAGACGACCTCACACAGCACACCGGCTGGGCGAAGCCCCGCAAGGCGGGCCAAATCGATGGATGCTTCGGTGTGACCTGCGCGAACCAGCACACCGCCCTCGCGGGCACGAAGTGGCACCACGTGGCCCGGGCGGGTGAAGTCATGCGGAGTGGATGTCGGGTCCGCCAACGTGCGAATAGTGTTGGCACGGTCGGTAGCGGAAATACCAGTGGTGCCGGTATTGGCATCAACCGTGACGGTGTAAGCGGTACCGCGGGCATCCTCATTTTCCGTCACCATCGGCGGCAGATTGAGACGCTCACAGTCCTCACCGGTTAGCGGCGCGCAGATGTAGCCGGAGGAATAGCGAACCATAAAGGCAATCAACTCTGGAGTTGCCTTTTCCGCCGCGAAGATAATATCGCCTTCGTTCTCGCGATCTTCGTCATCAACGACGACTACTGCCTTGCCGGCGGCAATGTCCGCGATAGCCTGCTCTACGGAATCGAACTTAATCACAGTCTTGTAGCTTATCTTTCCAGCATTTTCTCGACGTACTTGGCCAGTACATCGACTTCCAGATTGACCTTTGTGCCGATTCCGGCTTGTCCGATAACCGAGTCGGTGAGTGTGGTCGGAATCAGGCTGACCTCGAAAAATCCGTCACCAACTGCGGAGACCGTCAGCGACGTGCCATCGACGGCAATGGAGCCCTTCTCAACGACGTACTTTGCAAGCTGCTCGGGCAGCGAGATGCGGACAACTTCCCAGCGCTCGCCGGGAGTGCGCGAAATAACTTCCCCAGTGCCATCGACGTGTCCCTGCACAATATGGCCACCGAGACGCTGGCCGACGGCGGTTGCGCGCTCGAGGTTGACCTTGGAACCGACCTCAACTTGGCCCAGGCTCGAGCGGTCGAGGGTTTCCTGCATGAGGTCAGCGGTGAAGTAATCATCGCCAAAGTCAACGACTGTCAAGCAGACACCGTTGACAGCGATGGAGTCGCCGTGGTGGACGTCGTCAAGCACGGTGGCGCAGTGGATAGTCATGGTAATGGAGTCGGTTTCGCGCTTGATTTCGCGAACTTCGCCGAGCTCCTCAACGATTCCCGTAAACATGGTGGTGAGGCGAATCCTTTACTAGTAGCTATAACTCTAAGAATATTTGCAAAAATAACTCTAGTTGCTCGCCCCTTTAGTTTTTGCCACTTCGCACTGCTGTAATCAAAATGTCATCGCCGAGCTGTTCAACACCAGTCGTGCGAAACCGCGAGATATCGCTGATGGTGGTTTCATGCGTGGCGTTCGTCACCGGCAAACCTGCGCCCAAAAACGCAGGCGCGATATAGGACTCGATGGCGTCAACGGCATTGGCCTCGAGGAAAGCGCTGGCTAAGCGCGGGCCGCCTTCGACAAGCACGTCCACCAGCCCCATGTCAGCCATGGTTTCCAGCGCTACCTCAATGTCATGGGTGCGAATCTGCCTGAAATTCTCACCGCGAATAAGCGCATCGGCGCTAATCTCCGAGGTCCCCACTGCAATCCGCATCGGCTGCGTCGGCGCCAGCGCGCCATCCGGAGTACGCGCGGTAAGGCGTGGGTTGTCGGCGAGCACCGTGCCCGTTCCGACGACGATCGCTTGACGACGAGATCGGTCCACATGTACCCGCGCTCTGGCCTGCTCCCCCGTAATCCACTGCGAAGTGTGGTCGGTCGCGGCAGCGAAACCGTCGAGCGTGCCGGCCGTTTTCAACGTGATATGCGGGCGGCGGGCCTGTTGCCAATGCAGCCATGGCCGCAGATAACCATCGGCGACTCGGTCGCGCTGAAACTGCTCGACAACTTCAATGCCCTTGTATCGCAGCCACTGACTTCCACCTGCTGCCACCGGATTTGGGTCGGACACAGCGAAGATAACGCGTGCAATGCCAGCCTCAGCGAGAGCTTCTGTGCACGGTGGCGTACGACCAATGTGGTTACAGGGCTCAAGAGTTACCACTGCAGTGCCGCCTTGAGCCCGAGCTCCGGCCATCGCCAGCGCCTGCGGTTCGGCATGTCGCCCGCCAACGGGCTCTGTACCCGCAACTCCCACTGCAATCCCCTGCGCGTCCAGGACAACGCAGCCAATCGGCGGGTTAGGATACGTTGTACCGCGAACACGTTGACCGGCCTCGATGGCAAGTTCCATAGCAGCCGCATCACTGAGCGGCTGTGCAGAGACTAAATCGGGAAACTGAGCCACTGTACTGCCTTCTGACTACTGTGCAGCAGTGGCCAGCGCGCGCAGCTCGTCGACAGCGGCGGCGCGGTCCTCGGCCCCGAAGATGGCCGAGCCTGCAACGAAAGCATCACAACCAGCAGCGGCTGCGGACTCAATGGTCTTCGCGGAAATACCGCCGTCGATCTCAATCAGAGTATCCAGGCCATCAGCGTCAATGCGCTGACGCAGCTTTTCCACCTTTGCCAGCTGATCCGGCATGAAGGACTGCCCGCCAAAGCCCGGCTCGACGCTCATCACCAGGACCTCGTCGAATTCGGCGAGGTAATCGAGCCACGGCTCAATCGGGGTGCCTGGGCGCAGCGAAAAACCGGCCTTCGCACCCTGTGCACGGATCTGCCGAGCCAGCTCAATTGGATCTTCAGCTGCTTCGACGTGGAAGATAACTGACGAAGCACCGGCCTTAATGTAGGTGTCCACCCACTTTTCCGGGGCCTCAATCATCAGATGCACATCGAGGTACTTGTCGGTCACCTTTGCCACTGCTTCCAGCACAGGTGCACCGAAGGAGAGGTTAGGGACGAAGTGACCATCCATGACGTCGATATGCAGCCAATCTGCATTGGAAACCGACTCGACTTCGCGGTCGAGCCGAGCGAAATCAGCAGCGAGAATGGACGGGGCGATGATTGGTGCGTTCATATTGATTGAGCCTAGCCGTTTTTGCGCAAAACTGAGAAGAACATCGCATCGGTGCCATGCCTGTGTGGCCACATCTGCACTGATGGGAATGGCCCCACATCGGTCATGGGTGCCACCAATTCATGAGCATTGAGCTCGGTGACATCCAATTCCGCAACAGCCCTATCCACCGTGCCACGAGTTTCCAGCAAATGTGGCGAACAGGTCGAATACACGATGATGCCGCCGGGGCGAGCCAGTCGAACGGCCTCAGTGAGAAGCTCAAACTGCAGTGTGGTCAGCGCGTTGATATCCGATGGGGACTTACGCCAGCGTGCCTCTGGACGGCGACGCAGCGAACCCAAACCAGAACACGGAGCATCGACCAAAATGCGGTCATAGCCCCCTGCCAGACCAGGATTGCGGCCATCGGCGACGGTTACTGTGACCGGCAATCCGGCGGTTGCCTTTTCCACCAGTTTCGCGCGTGTCTCAGATACTTCCACGGCGTCGACGGTGGCTCCCTCAATGGCGGCGATACCACCGATAAAAGCTGCCTTACCACCTGGGCCAGAACATAAATCCAGCCAACGACCAGTATCTTCGCCAATAATTGGTGCCTTCGTCACCGCACGCGCAATCAGCTGTGAGCCCTCATCCTGAACCGCGGCCAGTCCCTGCCGCACAGGTTCCAATTCGCCTGGAGCGCCGGAGTCGAGCCGCACACAGTACGGCGACCACGGTCCCTGTTCCCCACCGGTAATCAGCGCTAGTTCCTCGGCGGAAATCTCACCGGGTCGAGCAACCAGATGAACCTGCGGGCGAGCATCATCAGCAGCCAGTGCGCGTTGCAGCTCACCGGCCTGTGCACCCAGCGCACGCGCAAACTCCATCGCAATCCAGCGCGGGTGGGCGTGCTTCATGGCCACATAACCAATCGGGTCCGACGCTGGATCCGGGGCGACCTCCGCTACCCATTCATCCTCAGTCTTTGTGGAGACCTTACGCAGGATGGCATTGACAAACCCGCGTGCACCGGGTCCAGCCACCTTGGCCACTGCGCGCACCGAGGTATCGACCGCCGCATACGCATCAACACGGGTACGCAGCAGCTGGTAGGTGCCCAAGCGCAGCACATCGAGCACCGGTCCGGCAATATCGCTGAGTGGGCGTGACGACGATGTCTCAATCACGGCATCCAACAGCCCCTCAGCCCGCAGCGTGCCGTAAGTCAACTCAGTGGCAAAAGCGGCGTCCCTACCCTTAATCTTTTGCTCTTTGAGCAGCTTGGGAAGCAGCAGATTGGCGTAGGCATCGTTCTCGCGAACTTCGGCAAGAACCTTCAGCGCAATCTTGCGCGGCTGATCAAGACCGCCCTGGTTGTCGCGGTTGCCACCGCGATTTTGCGGACCTCGGTTATGCCCACCGCGGTTATCCCCACCACGGCGCTGACCACTGCGGTTGTGACGGCCACGGTTAGTTTGGTTGTCGCCGCCGCGGCGCGGCTTAACGTGTGCCATTTATTCGCAGACCTTTCCACTGGGCTGGCTACCGCGCGCCCAATCGGCCGCGTCCATCATCTTCTTACCCTGTGGCTGCACCTTGTCCAGCTGGACATAGCCATCACCACAGCGCACCGATACGCGGTGCTTTTCCACCACCAATTCACCAGGTGTCGCAGGTGCATCCGCACTGGCGGTTGCCTGTCGCACTTCATCGACTGCGGCGCTGTCGTCGTCGTTAAGCGGTGAAAGCGCACCGACCTTCAGACGTGCGCCATCGAGCGTTGTCCATGCGCCAGGAGCAGGCGTAAATGCGCGGGCGCGACGGTCGATGAGATGCCGTGGCTGGGTCCACACAATGCGCGCGTCTTCCGGACCGAACTTGGATGCGTAACTGACGTCCTGTTCCGGCTGGGCGGTGGGACGCAGTGCGCCGGCTTCAATGCCGTCCATCGTGGCGGAGAGCAGGTCGGCACCGGAGTACGCCAAGCGAGTCAGCAGATCGTCAGCGGTGTCGGTCGGCTTAATGGCCTCGGTGACGGTGCCGAAAACCGGGCCGGTATCCAGGCCCTTTTCAATGCGGAACGTGCTCGCACCCGTAATCTCATCGCCGGCGGCGATAGCGGCCTGCACCGGCGCTGCGCCGCGCCATGCCGGCAGAAGTGAAAAGTGAAGGTTGACCCAGCCGTGCTGTGGGACGTCGAGCAGCTCTTCCGGCACGAGATTGCCGTAGGCGACGACCGGAATGCAGTCAACATTTAGATCGCGAATCTGCTGCTGGATCTCCTCATCCTTCAGCGAAGTCGGAGTCAGTGCCGGAATGCCGTGTTCCATAGCCAGCGCCTTCACCGGCGACGGCGACAGCGTCTTGCCACGGCCACGACGAGCATCGGGACGAGTGAGAACAGCGACAACCTCATGCCGACCATCGGTCAACAGCTTTTCTAAAGCGACAACAGCGGGTTCGGGAGTACCGGCAAAAATAAGGCGCACGGTAGACGGATCCTTCCTTAAGAGAAAACGTGAGCGCAGGCTCGTTACTGCGCGGGGCGAGCACTAGCGCCGGGTAGCGCGAATACTAGTCGCGCTTGGCAAACCATTCCTGCTCGCGCAGGGTGCGCATTGCCGTCTTGCGCTCTTCACCGGCAAGACGCTTCAAAAACAGCACACCATCCAAGTGGTCGCTCTCATGTTGCACGCAGCGGGCCAGCAGACCATCGGCCTCGAATGACACCGGCGCACCGTGACGGTCCTGGCCAGTGACGCGAACGCGGGCGTGACGCTCCACTACACCGCCCACACCCGGGATGGACAGGCAGCCCTCGGCCTCATGAACCTTGTCATCGCCAATGGCCTCCCACTGCGGATTGACGATGTGCCCACGCGTGCCCTCGCAGTCGTAGACAAAAACGCGCTGCAGCACGCCAACCTGGTTAGCGGCCAGCCCAACGCCCTGCTGCTGGTCCATTGTCTCCAGCATGTCATCAACCAGGTGCGACAGGGTCGCGTCAAAATCAGTGACGGTGTCCGCCTTGGACAGCAATACCGGATCGCCGAACAGACGTACCTCACGAACTGCCATAAGTCTTAGGCCTCCAAGAAAAATTTTGCGTGACTTAGTGGGATAATGCGGCTATTTTAGCAGTTAGCCAAAATTAACCGGATCGACAACGACGCGCACCGGCTCCGGGTCCTTCCTGGTCGCCCGCACCACCAGAGCTGCCTTTAGCGCCGCGCCGACCGTGCGCGCTTGACGACGGTCACAGCGAACCAACAACCGCTGAATAGGGGTGCCCGGTTCCACACCCGCCGGCGGCCTGGCACTGCGGGGAAGATCCACGGGACCGAGAATCTCAGCGCCCTCCGGAACGTCGAAGGATTCCAGGAAATTCCGCAAGCCTTCCTCCGTGCCATCGACAGCCGCCACGTAGTACGCCGGTGGCAGGGCTGCGGCGCTCCGGTCTGCAAGCTCGCGTTCGGCCGCACCGACTGCATCCCAAGCGAGCAAGTCGGCGACAGTTGGAATAGCCGCATCGGCATCGATGACAACGGCACCGCCGGAGCTCTTAGGCCGAGCCAAGTTCGCAGCCCGCGCCCAGTTGGCATAGGCCTCCTCATGAGCGCGCAAATCCTGCCTGCCCAGCATTGCCCAGGTATCCAGGAGCATGACGGCACCGTAGCCCTCCGGCGCTGCGGGTTCTGCACCAGGGGTGGCTACCACTACCCGAGGCCCCTCGGGAATCTCGTCCACGATTCTCTCACCCGAGGACGCGACAACCGGATGTGGGCTGAAAATTCGCCCAAACTCCTCCGCGGTGCGCTCACTGCCCAGCACTACCGGGCGGATTTTGGTGGAGCCACAGCTGTGACAACGATGGTGGATATCGATGCGCCCGCACCACCGACAGGTTGGCGGTGCGGGATCGTTGGGGTTATCCGTCGGTGGAATGCCCAGGGGGCCGTTACACCACCGACAGCGCGCCGGTGCGCCGCAACTGCGGCACGACAAAGTGGGCACATACCCCTTGCGCGGCACCTGTACCAGGACGGGCAGCTCTTCGCGCAGGGCGGCTTTGGCCCGTCGAAAAGCGACGGCGGGAAGACGGCCACGACTGACATCATCCGGATCGGTGGACGTGTCGGTCGACGCAATCATCTCCGGCATCGCTTCAGTGAGCACCTCGGTGTCCGCGACCAGATTGTGCGCCCACCCAGACGCGACGAGCAACTGCACCTCCGCCGTGCGACTGTGCGAGGCGAAAATGAGCCCACAGCCCTCCTGCGCACTGCGCGTGACCAGCACCTCGCGGGCATGAACATACGGCGAGCGCGGATCGACGAGGTTGTCATCGCCATCGTCGACAATCACCGCCAGGCGCAAGTTCTGCACCGGCGCGTAGGCTGCAGAGCGCGTGCCGACGACAATGCGTCCCTGACCATGCAGGATGTCCAGGTAGCGGCGGTAGCGCGACTCCGGTCCGAGGCCAGCTCCCAGCAGCGTGAGCTGGCGGGCGGAAATCAGCTCTCTAAACGCTGACTCAAACCGAGCTTGGCTGCGAGCATCCGGCACGATGATCAGCACTCCACCACCATCTCGGGCGATGGCCACGCTGAGCGCCGCCAGCAAGCGTTCTACTTCTTCGCCCGGAACCGGCTGCCACGCGGCCCGGGCAGGGGCACCAGCGCGCAATGAGTCAACGAAAGAACCGCCAAATACGTAGCGCTGCCAACCGCTGAGATCAGGGTCTTCGGTAGCAAGTTTGCCCAGCTCTTCCCAGGTAGGCGGGGTCTTGGCATTGCGTGCTCGCTCTGCCCTGGCGTGACGTGTCGGAATAGCTGAGCGAATGATGTTCGACCTAGTCGCACCGTAGTATTCCGCCAACGAGTCCACCAGATTGCGCAACTGCGGCGGATAGACCACCTCTGGGCTGATGACATCCTTGAGATAGGACAATTTACCTTCGTGCGCTGGCGTGGCGCAGCGCTCAAGCACCAGGGCGTTGACCAGTTGGCCGTGAAAGCGAATGCGAACGCGGCAGCCTACTTGGGCGTCGTCGCCGAGGGCTTTGGGGACTAGGTAATCAAATGGCCGATCCAGCTGCGGCAGCCCCAAAAGCGGAAGCACCCGCGCAACCGGCAGCGTCTCAGCTGCCGCGGCGGGTGCAAATGGGGTATCGGTCATAGAGTCATACTCTACTTCCCTGCCCGGATTGGCGGGTTTGGGGACTGCGCTTGGGCTGGCGGACTAGCCCAGACCAGCAGCTGCGCGAAGCTCGTCAACGCGGTCCAGGCGCTCCCATGGCAGATCCAGGTCGGTGCGGCCGAAGTGACCGTAGGTGGCTGCCTGTGCATAAATTGGGCGCAGCAGGTCCAAGTCGCGGATGATGGCTGCCGGGCGCAGGTCAAAGACCTTGTTGATAGCTTCCTGAATGATCTCGGCCGGTACGTGGCCGGTGCCGAAAGTATCAACGTAAAGACCCACCGGGCGTGCTCGGCCAATGGCGTAGGCAACCTGAATCTCGATGCGATCAGCCAGGCCCGCGGCAACCGCATTCTTGGCAACCCAACGAGTGGCGTACGCTGCGGAGCGGTCCACCTTTGACGGATCCTTACCGGAGAAAGCGCCACCGCCATGGCGAGCCATGCCCCCGTAGGTGTCAACGATAATCTTGCGGCCAGTAAGTCCAGCATCGCCCATCGGGCCACCGATAATGAATTGTCCCGACGGATTTACCAGCAACTTCAGCTCATCGGTGACGAAGCGCTCACGCAGGTTGGCATCATCGAGCACCCACTCGACCACATGAGTCTTAATCTGGTCCGCAATCCAATCCTGGCTGACATCCGGGTCATGCTGCGTGGAAACCACCACGGTATCGAGGTAAACCGGGTTATTGTCCTCGTCGTAAGCAAATGTGACCTGCGTCTTGCCGTCCGGACGCAGCGACGGGACAATCCCTTCCTTGCGCACCTGAGTCAGGCGGCGTGCCAGGCGGTGTGCCAGGGCAATCGGTAGTGGCATGTACTCAGGAGTCTCGTTGGTGGCGTAACCGAACATCAGGCCCTGGTCGCCTGCACCCTTGAGGTCCTCGATTTCGACTTCGCCGTCTGCACTGCGAGCCTCCAAAGACGTGGAAACACCGGCGTTAATATCCGATGACTGCTCACCGATGGAAACAGACACACCACAGGTCTTACCGTCGAATCCCTTTTCCGAGGAGTCAAAGCCAATTTCCTTCAGACGGCTGCGCACGATGCCCGGGATATCGACGTAGCTCTTGGTACGCACTTCACCGACAACGTGCACAAGGCCGGTGGTCACGACAGTTTCCACTGCGACCATTGAATCCGGATCCTGCGCGAGCATAGCGTCAAGAATCGAGTCCGAGATGGAGTCACAGATCTTATCTGGGTGCCCCTCGGTAACAGATTCACTGGAAAATAGCCGAAGATTAGAGGCCACGAGCGGTACAACTTCCTTCCAGGTTTACTTCCCCACACGTTGAAAAATGATGGGGAACATCAATTTGTCTAAATGAGTATAGACCAAGCGGTTCAGTTTGGCTGACAGCCGACCCCCATTTTTGGCCATCGAGCCACGCCGACTAGTTCATTTCCCGCAGCTTTACGACGGCATCGAGAATCGAACCTGCAACCGAGAACTTCGACCCCCGCGGAACATCCCACTGCTTCCCATCTGCAGACAGCAACCAGCCGACATTGTCCTTTGAACCAAATGTCTGGCCACCTGAGACATCGTTGCACATCAGCAGGTCACAGCCCTTACGCACAATCTTCTGCTTAGCCAGCTCCAGTGGCGTGGCGTCCGTATCACCGGTCTCCGCAGCAAAGCCGACCATTGTCGTCTCCGCATCAATTTCGCCTGCTTTCCGACGCTCAACAGTAGTAGCCAAAATATCTGGATTCTCCACCAGCTCAATTCGGCTCAGTGCGTCGTCGGCCACGCCCTTTTTCATCTTCGATTCCGCTGTGGAAGAAGGACGGAAATCAGCCACGGCAGCCGCGAAGATACACACATCCGCTGTCGTGGCGTGCTCTGCCACAGCGTCGGCCAAATCCAGGGCGGAGTCAATATCGACGACGGTTGCGCCCAGTGGTGTCGGTAGCTGATCGGTATGCCCGGCAATCAAGGTGACTTCGGCACCGCGCTGAGCAGCCATTTCGGCGAGCGCGAAGCCCTGGCGACCGGAAGAATGGTTGCCGATAAAGCGCACCGGATCGATGGCCTCGCGAGTACCGCCGGCGGTAATCATCACTCGCGTTCCCTCCAGATCACGGCGGAAATGGTTTGGGTTTTCCACTGCAGCCAGTGCCAACGCCACAATCTGCTCCGGCTCCGGCAGACGACCGGGGCCACTGTCCTTGCCAGTGAGACGGCCATGTGCCGGATCGAGCACAATGGTGCCGTGGCGACGCAGGGTCGCGACATTATCGCGGGTAGCCGGATGATTCCACATCTCCGTGTGCATGGCAGGTGCCAGCACAACCGGGCAGGTGGCCACGAGCAGCGTTGCGGTGAGCAGATCGTCGGCACGCCCGTGTGCTGCGCGCGCCATGAAATCCGCAGTCGCCGGAACGACGACGACCAAATCGGCTTCCTGACCGACACGGACGTGCTGAACCTCATCGACGGCGTCGAAGACTGTCGTGGAAACTGGATTGCCCGACAGCGCCTCAAACGTTGCGGCCCCAACAAAGTTCAGTGCGGATTCGGTCGGAACAACGCGCACGTCGTGACCGAGTTCCTTGAAGCCGCGAATGACGTGTGCGGCCTTATATGCAGCAATGCCGCCGGCAACCCCGACGACAACCTTTAAAGATTCGGATACGTCAGCATTGCCAGCGGCATGCATAAAAATCTCCTTTAAGGAAATGTTTTAGCCCTCAGTGTGGTCAAGCAGACCAGCGTTAATCTCACGCAGGGCGATGGACAAAGGCTTCTCCGCGACCCCCGGGGTTACCAGCGGGCCAACGTACTCCAGCATGCCTTCGTCAACCTGCTGGTAGTAGTCGTTAATCTGACGGGCACGCTTCGCAGCGAAGATCGCCAGAGCGTACTTCGATGAAGCCTTCGTCAGCAGCTCATCAATCGGCGGGTTGGTGATACCAACTGGCGGATCGAACACTGCCTCAGTGGCGGTATTTTCCTGGGTCACGAGAAATCTTTCCTCAATAAAACGTGGGTTAGTAAAAGATGGCGCGACGTAACCACGCCTCACCATCCATATTGCGCAATCGCTGTGCTATTTACCAGCAGTCAGCGCTCGAGCGATGGCAGCCGCAGCCTCATCGACGTTGTCATTGATAACAACCTCGTCGAATTCGTGCTGTGCATCCATTTCAACTCGCGCCGTTTCAAGGCGACGCTTGACTTGTGCCTCGGTTTCCGTGCCACGACCAGTGAGCCTATCGACGAGGATTTCCCAGCTTGGCGGAGCCAAAAACAGCAGATGAGCGTTCGGAGCTACCTTGCGGATGGAACGGGCACCTGCCAGGTCCACCTCTACGAGAACCGGACGCCCTTCGGCGAGGGCCTTCTCCACGGGGCCACGCGGCGTACCAGAACGCTGCAGACCACCGTGGATATCAGCCCATTCGAGCATCTCGCCGGCATCAATATGCTCTTGGAACTTCTCCGGAGTGACGAAGAAGTAGTCGCGACCATCGACCTCACCGGGCCGTGCGGCCCGAGTGGTCATGGAAACGCTGAAGTACAGGCCGGGAACTTCGGCGCGCAGCCGACTCACAACAGTGGACTTACCAACACCGGCGGGGCCGGCGAGGACTACCAACTGAGCATCTTCATTCCCGGTCACGGCAACTAGTCCTCCACTGCGTAGCCGAAACGCTCCAGCAGAGCACGACGCTGACGGTCACCCAGGCCACGCAGACGGCGGGTCTGAGCAATCTCCAGGTCATTCATGATGTCCTGTGCCTTGACCTTGCCGACCTTCGGCAGAGCCTCGAGCAGAGCGGAGACCTTCATCTTGCCGATGATCTCATTCTCGTCAGCCTGCTTGAGCACCTCTGGCAGGTCGATAGCGCCACGCTTCAGCTTGTCCTTGAGCTCTGCGCGCACCTTGCGGGCCTGAGCTGCCTTCTCGAGTGCTGCTGCACGCTGCTCCGGGGTCAACTGCGGAAGGGCCACGTGTTCCTCCGTAAAAATAGATTGTTTAGTTTCTTGTTTCAGTTGCACGAGCCCCGCACCCACCAAAGACAGGCGACGACACTGTGCTCAACGATTGGTGACCGTACCGCATTTACTGCGTTTAGCTGCAAATGCTGCCGGGGTGTCGATAAAAATCACACCTGGGATATTTACGTCCCATCTTTTCGGTCATGGCCAACCAACTCCGGCGATTGTAGCACCGTTTGCCCAGGAGATTGGAAATTGACCACGGTTTTTACACAAAAGGCGGCAGCCTCGACAGCTAGGCGGATTGCCTACCGCGATACCGCCGCCGGAAAGCAGCGAGCGCTGAACGCACGCCGCTTCGCGTTACCAGGTCGCAAACGATGCAAGAAGAACAAGTAACGGTGCTAACAAAGTGATGAACGCAAGTACACCTAGAGCGGAGCTGCGTCTTAGAATGGCAATAATGGTGATTGTGATCACCGATGCAGCCACCAATACTGTCGCTACAATGCTCAATAGCCGCTGTTCAGGACTACCTGAGGCCCAGATCAAAACTGAACATAGCCACCCAATCCCGGCGGCCATCCAAGCAATCCACTCTGCGGGCTGAGGTACTTTATGTTTAACCATATCTACAGTTCCTTTCCTGCATTAAAAACAGTGGTAGATGCCTCGCCCGTCACGCAGGAATTTGGCAACCGTGATATCGCGGCACGGCCTGAATTGCTGCCTCAATATAAACACGATCCGCGCCGGAATACTGGTTTCGGATGCGGCGTAGGTCGTAAACAAACTGTGTATCACACCAGCAGACTGCAGTACCCGCAGCCAGGCAGTTGTCGTGCCGCTTACATGCCTCGTCTGCTGAATTTACGGGGGCACCAGGACCCGAATTGTTCTTGCCACAATACCGCCATCTATTTAAGGGATTAGCGACTCGAGTTTGAGAATAGTCAGCTTCAGATTCGCCTATCACCATTTCGTTGTAGACCAATCCAACATCAATAATGTCTTTCTCAACCCTCGCAAGTGCAGCAGCCTTGGCATCGAACAATTTTGCTTTTCCGTTGTATGCAACGAATCGATCAATTGCAGCAGATATCTCGTGTTCAGTTGCGAACTTATCCCTTTCGTAAAACACACGACTCTCTGCGCTAGCGACTGCTGGAGTAAAAATCCCTAGGATTCCAACTACTAAGGCGCCTATCGCTTTTTAAAATTTTGAAACATTTCAAGCTCCTACCCAAACGGATAACATGTGTGGTCATGAACCCGCACTGTACGTATAGCATGCTGCTACACAAAGAGTAGGAGTTATGCAAAATATTCCTATTAATTACTTTTGCATGTGCCAAGGCGTTAGCTAGCTCCTATCTAATCTTGTCCTGCTGCACAGTTTCGGAAAACCACTGCCTCTAGATACGCCAAAAGCCCACGGGTGCACCAGCTAACTAAGCGCGCCCTGTGGGCTTCTTACTGCTAGATCAAACGTGGTTAGGGATCTGCGCGAAACGGAGCGGCAGCCGCTAGAGTCGCCTCACGCAACGCCGACACATCCGGACCGGCCTTCAAAATGGCACGAGAGATATTCGGCAGCGCCAGGGCTGACGACTCCCCTGCCAGACGTTCCACATCGGCCGGAGTGCCTCCTTGAGCGCCTAAACCGGGCATCAGGATAGGGCCGCGGAGGCCACCGAGCTCCGGTGCGTCGTCAAGCGTGGCGCCGACGACTACGCCGATACTGCCAGCGCTTGCGCCAGCCTCAATTTGGCGGGCATTAATTTCTGCTGCTTGATCGACCATCGTCTGCGCGAGAGTCGTGCCTGCAACACTTGCCTTCTGCACCGACGCACCCTCAGGATTCGACGTCGCGGCCAGTACAAATAGGCCACGGCCATTTTCCAGCGCCAGCGACACAGCCGGATCCAGTGCCCCGAAGCCGAGGTACGGAGACACCGTCAGAGCATCCGCCGCAAGCGGCGAGCCATCCGACAGCCACGCGTCGGCGTACGCTGCCATAGTCGAACCGATATCGCCACGCTTGGCATCGGCAATCGATAGCGCACCGGCATCCTTGAGATCCCGCAACGTGCGCTCCAGGACCGCAAAGCCCTTGGCACCGTAGGCCTCAAAAAACGCCACCTGAGGCTTGACGACGGACACAAGGTCGCCAAACGCCTCGACACACGTGGCAGCAAAGCGCTCCAAGCCCTCAGTGGAGTGTGGCAGACCCCACGCATCCAGCAACCCCGGATGCGGGTCGATGCCCACGCAGAGCCGACCGCGCTCGGCGACAACCTCACTAAGGCGGTCGCCGAAGCCCTTGACTGTATTCACTGTGGAATCTCCAGCCTGTGCGGTCATATTAGGCCTGTTCCTGAGCAGCGAGCTCTGCCGGGTGCAACTCCTGGAGGGCCTTGACACTCATTTCGCCGTTGCGCAGCGCCAAGATACCCTGCAGGGCGGCGACGGCACCTTGCGCGGTGGTCACGCAGGTGACTCCCTGGCTGACAGCTGCAGCACGAATCTCGTATCCGTCAGAGCGAGCGCCCGCGGAACCGGACGGAGTATTGATGATGATGTCAACCTCGCCATCGCGGATCATGTCGACGATGTCGCGGCCCTCTGCCGGTGCCTCTGCGTCAGTCGTGCGTTTAGCGACGACTTCACACTCGACACCGTTGCGGCGCAGCATTCCTGCAGTTCCTTCCGTGGCCAGGATGCGGAAGCCCATGCCGGCCAGTGAGAGAATCGGGAAGACCAGGGTGCGCTTGTCGCGGTTTGCCAGGGAGACGAACACAGTGCCCTCGGTCGGAAGCTCACCGAAGCCGGCCAGCTCGCCCTTGGCGAATGCGGCACCGAAGTTGTCGGCCAGGCCCATGACCTCGCCGGTGGACTTCATCTCCGGGCTCAGCAGGCTGTCGAGAGCACGGCCCTCGAAGTCGCGGAAGCGGTTGAACGGCAGGACTGCCTCCTTGACCGCAATCGGAGCGTCGGCCGGCAGCGAACCACCGTCGAAGTTGGACGGAATCATGCCCTCTTCGCGCAGCTCCGCGATGGTAGCGCCCATCATGATGCGAGAAGCAGCCTTGGACAGCTGGACAGAGGTTGCCTTGGAGACAAACGGCACCGTGCGGGATGCGCGTGGGTTGGCCTCGATGACGTAGAGGGTCTCATCCTTCAGTGCATACTGAACGTTCATCAGGCCCTTTACCCCGATGCCGTGTGCCAGTGCCTTGGTGGACTCGCGGACCTTGTCGATGATTCCGCTGGACAGAGTCATTGGAGGCAGTGCACACGCGGAGTCACCGGAGTGGATACCGGCTTCCTCAATGTGCTCCATAACGCCGCCGAGGTAGACCTCTTCCCCGTCGCACAGTGCATCGACGTCGATTTCGATGGCGCTGTCGAGGAAGCGGTCAACCAGCACTGGGTGCTCATTGGAAAGCTCGGTAGCGCGGTTGATGTAGTCTTCCAAAGTGGCCTCGTCGTAGACGATTTCCATGCCGCGGCCACCGAGGACGTAGGACGGACGAACCAGGACTGGGTAACCGATTTCAGCCGCAACCTTGCGAGCCTCCTCGAAGGAGGTAGCAGTGCCGAACTCCGGTGCTGGGAGGTTAGCTGCAGCCAGAACCTTGCCGAACTCACCACGGTCCTCGGCCAGGTCAATTGCCTCTGGGCTGGTGCCGACAATCGGCACACCGGCAGCCTGCAGGCGCTCAGCCAGGCCCAGCGGAGTCTGGCCACCGAGCTGGACGATGACACCGGCGACCGTGCCGGACTGGCTCTCAGCGTGGTAGACCTCCAGGACATCCTCGAAAGTCAGCGGTTCAAAGTAGAGGCGATCTGCGGTGTCGTAGTCAGTGGAGACAGTCTCCGGGTTGCAGTTGACCATGACGGTCTCGTAACCAACGCGGGACAGCTCCAGAGCAGCATGGACACAGGAGTAGTCAAACTCAATACCCTGACCGATACGGTTCGGGCCGGAGCCCAGGATGATGACCTTTTCCTTCTCGGTCTGCGGGGCAACCTCGGACTCAGCAGCCGGGTCGAGCTCGTATGCCGAGTAGTGGTACGGGGTCTTGGCCTCGAACTCAGCCGAGCACGTATCAACGGTCTTGAATACCGGGTGGATATTCAGGCGCCAGCGCAGTTCTCGAACGCCATCTTCGCCAGCCAGCTCAGGACGCAGCGCGGCAATCTGACGGTCGGACAGACCCCAGTACTTGGCCTCACGCAGCAAATCAGCGGTCAGCACCGGAGCGTCGATAAGCGCCTTGCGGATATCCTGCAGGTTTTCCATCTCGGCGATGAACCACGGATCCAGGCCGGAGGCCTCGTGGATCTGCTCAATGGAAGCACCCAGGCGCTGAGCCAGCTCAACATCGTAGATGCGGCCTTCGGTCGGGCGCTTCAAATCCTCGAGGACAGCGTTGACATCGCCCGCACGCTCGCCAGCGAAAACCTCATCCGGAACAGTCCAAAAACCGGCCGGCTTGTTTTCCAAAGAACGCATGACCTTGCCGAGGGCACCGATGTAGTTACGGCCGATAGCCATGGCCTCACCGACCGACTTCATGGTGGTGGTCAGGGTGTCATCAGCGCCCGGGAACTTCTCAAAGGCAAAGCGCGGAGCCTTGACAATGACGTAGTCCTGAACCGGCTCGAATGCGGCTGGGGTCTCACCGGTGATGTCGTTGGTGATCTCATCCAGCGTGTAGCCGATAGCCAGCTTGGCAGCGATCTTCGCGATTGGGAAGCCAGTTGCCTTGGAGGCCAGAGCGGAGGAGCGAGACACGCGCGGGTTCATCTCGATGGTGATGATGCGGCCGTCATCCGGGTTGATGGCGAACTGAATGTTGCAGCCGCCGGTGTCGACGCCGACCTCACGCAGAATGGCGATGCCCTGGTCACGCATGGTCTGGTACTCGCGGTCCGTCAGAGTCATCGACGGTGCGACGGTGACCGAGTCACCGGTGTGAACGCCAAGGGCGTCAACGTTTTCAATGGAGCAGACAACGACGACATTGTCATCGCCATCGCGCATGAGCTCGAGCTCAAACTCCTTCCAGCCGAGGATGGACTCCTCAATCAGAACATTGGCCTCTGGCGATGCTGCCAGGCCGCCGCCTGCAATGCGGTCGAGGTCCTCCTGGTTGAAGGCCAGGCCGGAGCCCAGGCCGCCCATGGTGAATGACGGTCGGACAACGACCGGCAAGCCCAGCTCAGCAACGGTCTCGTGGACTTCATCCATGTTGTGGCAGACGCGGGAGCGAGCGGACTCGCCACCAATCTTGGCCACGATGTCCTTGAACTTCTGGCGATCCTCGCCGCGCTGAATAGCCGGGATATCGGCACCAATCAGCTCGACGTTGTACTTTTCCAGGATGCCTTCGCGATCCAGCTTAATGGCCGCGTTCAGTGCGGTCTGACCACCGAGGGTTGCCAGGACAGCGTCAATCGGGTTGCCCTCTGCAGCTTCCTTGGCCAGGATCTTCTCGATGTACTTGGTTTCAATCGGCTCGATGTAGGTCGAATCCGCGAACTCCGGATCGGTCATAATCGTTGCCGGGTTGGAGTTGACCAGCGTGACGCGCAGGCCCTCCTCGCGCAGCACGCGGCACGCCTGAGTGCCGGAGTAGTCGAACTCGCAGGCCTGACCGATAACAATCGGGCCGGAGCCGATGACCAGTACGTGGTTGATGTCTGTACGACGTGGCATGGTGTTAGGTCCCTTAGCCCTTTCCTACTTGTTCGAGTTCTCGGTTGCGGACTTGTTGATATCGACCTTCTGGATCAGCTCCAGGAAGTCATCGAAGAGAGAGTGCGCATCGTGCGGGCCAGCAGCGGACTCCGGGTGGTACTGCACAGAGAAGGCCATGCCGTTCTTCAGTGCCACGCCCTCCACGACATCGTCATTAAGGCAGGTGTGCGTAACCTCTGCCTCGCCCCATGGCGTATCGATGCTCTCGCCGACCTTGCCGGACAGCGCGAAGCCGTGGTTCTGAGCGGTGATGAAAATGCGGCCGGTTCGGTGGTCCTTGACTGGAACGTTGACGCCGCGGTGACCGAAGACCAGCTTGTAGGTGTCCATGCCGAAAGCGCGGCCCAGAATCTGGTTACCGAAGCAGATACCGAACAGTGGCATACCGTCATCGAGTGCGGCCTTTGCCACTGCAACCATCTCATCAGCGGTTGCCGGGTCACCCGGACCGTTGGACATGAACACGCCGTCCGGCTGGTATTCCTTCTTAACTTCCTCGTACGGAGTGTTAGCCGGCACGACTACCACTTCCATGCCACGCTTAGCCAGCTCACGCGGGGTATTGGACTTAATACCGAGGTCATAGGCGACAACGCGTGCCTTCTTCTCCCCCTGCGCCTCTACCACGTAGGCCTCATCAGTGCTGACCTCGCGAGCCAGGTCCGCGCCCTTCATCGCAGGCTGTGCGCGAACAATTTCCAGCAGCTTATCGACGGGCTGCTGCGCGTCCTCGCCCGAGAAGATGCCTGCGGCAATCGAGCCGTTATCGCGCAGATGGCGAACCAGCGTACGAGTATCAATCTGACGGATACCGACGATGCCCTGAGCCTTCAGCTCATCTTCCAGGCTGCGCTTGGAGCGCCAGTTGGACGGAATGCGAGACAGGTCGCGAATAATAAAGCCAGCTGCCCAAATCTTGTCGCCGCGGGACTCATAGTCCTCATCGTTCCAACCTGTGTTACCAATCTGCGGCGCCGTGGCCACAATCAGCTGACGGTGGTAGGACGGGTCCGTCAGGGTCTCCTGGTAGCCGGTCATGGCGGTGGTGAAAACAGCCTCACCCAGGGTCGTGCCGGTGGCGCCAAAACCGCGTCCACGGAACACTCGGCCATCTGCCAGAACCAGCACGGCTGCCGTAGCGGCCGTGACCTGCGATTCGTTGCTCACGTTATTGCCTTTCAGTTGCGAAGCGTGCGAGGAATTTACATCAATCATACGGGACGCATGTGAATCTTTATGCGTTGACATGAATATTATCCAGCGACCTCTCCGTTGAGTGCGGTCACTTTGCCGCGCAGCACGGTAGCTGCCACAGAGACGGCCATCTCCATATCCTCATACGGAGTGTTCTCGGACTTGGAAGCCAAGTCCTCGCCGTGAACGGTCCACTTCTTACCGGGGTCAACGACAGTGAGGTTTGCCGGCTCGCCCACTGCAATCGGGCGACCGTGGCCTGGCAGCTTCACAATCTGTGCCGGACGCTCACTCATAACCTTGGCCAGCCAGCGCCAATCGCAGTCACCGGAGAGAACGAACTGCTCGGCGATAATCGGCAGCGAGGTCTCCAACCCCAGCATGCCCGGCTTGGCATGCTCGAACTCGCAGCACTTTTCTTCCGAGCCATGCGGTGCGTGGTCAGTGGCGACGCAGTCAATGGTGCCGTCAATCAGAGCCTGGCGAAGAGCCAGGGTGTCACGCTGTTCACGCAGCGGTGGGTTGACGCGGTAGACGCCGTCGTAAGTTTCCAACAGATCATCGGTGAGAATCAGGTGGTGCGGGGTGACCTCGGCGGTCAGCGGAATATCGTGTTCCTTGGCCCACTTAACCAGCTGGACGGTGCCCTCGGTGGATGCGTGGCAGATGTGCATACGTCCGCCGTAGTCGCGGGCCATGATGGCATCGCGAGCAACGATGGATTCCTCAGCAACGCGTGGCCATCCGGTGAGCCCCAGGCGTGCGGCATTTGGACCTTCGTGAGCGGAGGAGTCAGAGGTCAGGCGCGGATCTTCGCAGTGCTGAGCCAGCAGTACGTCTTCACCGCGGGCGTACTCAATAGCGCGGCGCATAATCAGCGGATTATCCACGCATTTGCCGTCGTCGGAGAACAGACGGACCTTCGCCTGAGAGTCAGCCATCATGCCAAACTCAGTCAGGGTTTCGCCCTTCAAGCCCTTAGTAATGGAGCCAACTGGGTGAATATCGCACAGGTTCAGAGCCTGGCCCTTCAGCCAGACCGATTCAGCAATCGATGGGGCATCAGTCACCGGTGCGGTGTTGGCCATGGTGAATACAGCGGTGAAGCCACCGCGGGCGGCAGCGGCAGAACCGGTAGCCAGCGTTTCGGTGTCCTCGCGGCCCGGCTCACGCAAGTGCACGTGAATGTCGACCAGACCTGGCAGCAGCACCAGCGAGTCGAACTCCAGGACCTCTGCCCCATCCTTGGCCGTGAGGTTCTCGCCAATCTCAGCGATAACGCCATCTTCAATCAGGACGTCTACATCTTCGCCCTCGCCGTAGGGGCGCACGCCCTTGAGCAGCAGCTGACCACGTGCGGACGCTGCCAGTGGGCCGACCTCTGGGTACGAGGCTTCGTCATACTCATTGTGATTCGACATTTATGCCTGTCCTTCCAAGTTGGCGGAAACACCAGCAGTCAGCAGCGTAAAGAGCACTGCCATCCGAACGTGAACACCATTGGCAACCTGCTGCAGCACTGCGGTGCGAGGCAGGTCAGCGACGGCGTCATTAATTTCCATGCCACGGAGCATCGGACCTGGGTGCATCACGATGCAATCGTCGCGAAGCATCTTCTCGCGGTCCTTCGACAGACCGTATCGAGCAGCGTACTCCCGGTGCGACGGGAAGAATCCGCCGTGCATGCGCTCCTGCTGAACGCGCAGCATCATCACTGCGTCAGCGTCGACAATTTCCGGCTCCATGCGGTGTGCGACGCGCACCGGCCAAGTCTCAACACCAAACGGCAGCAGCGTCGGCGGCGCGACAAAGACAACCTCAGCGCCGAGCTTGCTCAGCAGGTCAGCATTCGAGCGTGCCACACGCGAGTGCAAAATATCGCCGACGATGACGACCTTGCGCCCTTCGATTCCGCCGAGGCGCTGACGCAGTGTGACCGCATCGAGCAGTGCCTGCGTCGGGTGCTGGTGCTTGCCGTCACCAGCGTTAATGATTGACGGACCATTTCCGAACTCGCCGGTCCACTTTGCAATCAGCTGTGCGGCACCAGACGATGGGTGCCTGACGACGATGGCATCGCCGCCGATTGCATCCAGAGTCAGCGCGGTGTCCTTTAAGCTCTCGCCCTTCTTCACCGACGACGAAGAAGCCGAAATATTGATGACATCGGCGCTCATCCACTTACCAGCCGTCTCAAAGGACGAGCGGGTACGAGTGGAGTTCTCATAAAACAGGTTGTAGATGGTGCGACCGCGGAGCGTCGGCAGCTTCTTAATTTCCCGACCACGGATGACTTCCTTGAAGCGATCGGCCTCATCCATCAGGCCGATGATTTCATCCTTGGTCAGATCCGCAATGCTAATTAGATGCTTCACTTGTCCTCCGACCGAGTGAGAATAACTGCGTCACGGCCATCGAGTGCCTCTACAAGCACGTCAACGTCCTCATCGCGTGAAGTGGGCAAATTCTTACCGACATAATCGGCGCGAATTGGCAGCTGCCGGTGACCGCGGTCAACAAGGACAGCTAGTTGAATGATGCGCGGGCGACCAATGTCGCTAATGGCATCGAGTGCGGCGCGAATGGTACGGCCGGAAAAGAGAACGTCATCAACCAGGACGACGGTAGTGCCATCGATTCCATCATTGGGAATGTTGGTTGGCTGCAGGGCGCGGTGCGGGCCCTTGCGCAGGTCATCGCGGTAAAGGGTGATGTCCAGCGAGCCAGTCTCAGGGCGAATGCCGGAGAACTGCTCAATCAAATCTGCCAGCTTTTCTGCCAGCGGTACGCCACCAGAGGGAATGCCGAGCAGAACTACGCGTCCAGCCTTCGGGCTATCCAGCGCAGTCTTTTCAATAATTTGGTGCGCGATGCGCGCGATGGTACGCGAAACTTCATCTGCATTGAGCAGTTCAGTGGTTTGCGTCGTGCCTTCGCTCATCGTGACCTCCTTCCCCGCCTCTCAGTGCGGTCCGTTAAAGGATGTCTTGATATGTGTGTATTCACTTATTTCAGCCTGCACGCATGTACAAACTTCCGGAACCAGAATAGCACTGTTGCTTTAAATACAGCGAAACTCCAAGACCCCCGAAAAGGTCTTGGAGTTTCCTACTCAATGAGTTTTCAGTGCGTGCGCACCAACGCCTGGCTGCCGACAGTCGGCTATAGCGTTTAAGCCTCAGTCTTCCTTGGCCGACGCAGTCTCACTGCTAGCCACATCGGCTGCCACAAGCTTGGCGATTTCGCTCATATCCAGGCCGGTAATCTGGGCTGTCGCATCGGAGTCAGTAAGCGCCCTGTCAGCTTCCCTGTTGGCCTCAGCCTGCTCTTCAATAGCTTGGCTGAACTGCGATTCACCACTGGAAACGCTGACGGCGGAAGCTGCCAGACGAGCCTGGTCGGCAATCTTGGCCTCGGCATCGAGCACCGCGTTGATGTACGGCGCTGCTACATCAGTGGAGTACTCCGAAGCCAGCTCGACTCCCTCCACCACAGCGACGCGCGGCGGAACCTCAGAGTTGTAGAACAGCTCCCAGGTGGACAGACGCAAAATAGCGCGATCAACTGCCGGAATGCGGCGCAACGGCCACTCCTCCGTCAGGTACGACTTAATCGTGGAGTCAATGCCAATAATCTCGGCTGCCACACCACGCACAATTTGCTCGGTGTATTCCGCAATGGGGTTAACGTCGAGCTCAGGATTGCGAGCCATTTCCAGTCGCTCGTCGAGGAGCTCAACGACGTCCACACCGCGCTGCTCGGCCTCAAAAAGCAGGTCCACAGCACGACGACGCGCGCGGTAGCGTGCACCGTGACGCTTATAGTTCGGCTCGCGATGCCCGCTGGATTCCTGCGCGCTGGCGTTGTCGGCCGAATTGTGATCCTTATCAGTCATTGATGTGTGTGTATCGCTCTCAACAAAAAGTGGTGGGAAGAAATGACCTAGTAATTAGTGGTTGACGCGGGACAGGTAAGCGCCATTGCGGGTGTCGACCTTCAGGACATCACCGGTCTCAATGAACAGCGGAACCTGAATCTCAGCGCCAGTTTCCAGCGTTGCCGGCTTGGTACCACCGGTGGAACGGTCACCCTGCAGACCCGGATCGGTGTGCTCCACCTTCAGCTCAACGGAAACCGGCATCTCAGCGAAGAGCACGTTGCCCTCGTGGAAGGAAACCTGGCAAGTGGTCTCCGGCAGCAGGAACTTAGCGCCCTCTGGCATCTGAGCATCCAGAATGGAGATCTGGTCGTAGGTCTTGTCGTCCATGAATACGTAGCCTTCGCCATCGTGGTACAGGTACGTCATGTCACGGCGGTCAACGTTTGCCGTCTCAATCTTGACACCAGCGTTGAAAGTCTTGTCGACAACCTTGCCGGTGAGAACGTCCTTCAGCTTGGTACGCACGAATGCCGGACCCTTACCTGGCTTGACGTGCTGGAACTCCACGATCTGCTGAAGCTTGTTGTCGTGCTTGATAACTAGACCGTTCTTAAAATCTGCGGTGGTAGCCAACTAAACTCTCCTGAAATTGTTAAAAAGCGTCTCTGACGAAACCACGATACTCCGTATTTCATCGAGATGAAAAATAAAACGCCGCACCGCCAACGCGGTTTTGACACTGGTGTTATGCCCGCGGCTTGGGCAATTCCGTAATAATCTCCGGCTCGCCGTCGGTGACGATGAGCGTGTCTTCGATACGAACGCCACCGAATTCCGGAACGTAAATTCCCGGCTCAATGGTCAACGTCATACCTTCGACGAGCTCCCCCTTACCGGTGCGAGCGGCAAACGGCGCCTCATGAACCTCGATGCCCACACCATGTCCAGTGGAGTGCACGAAGTACTCGCCATAGCCAGCCTTTTCAATGATGTCTCGGCAAGCCGCATCGACATCAACCAACTTCGCACCAGGCACAGCGGCAGCAACACCCGCCAACTGCGCGTCCAACACGACGTTGTAAATCTCGCGCGACTTTGCCTCCGCCTGTTCCACACCAGCAATAATGCCAGCAGCCACATCCATCTTGTCGATAGCCGCCACCGTCTCTGCATCCGCCGCAAACAGCGTGCGGGTCATATCCGAGTTGTAGCCACCGGCGAAAGCACCAAAGTCGATAGTGACCAGATCCCCGGCCTCAATAACGCGGTCCTCCGCACCGTGATGCGGCTTCGCCGAATTCGGCCCCGAGGCCACAATCGTGTCAAAGCTCGGACGATCCGCCCCGTGCATACGCATGCGGTACTCCAGCTCCGCTGCCACCTCACGCTCAGTACGGCCAGCAACGACGATACCGTCGTGAAGCAAGTCCTCGAACGCGCGGACCGCGATGTCAGCGACGTGACGAAGTGCGACGAGTTCGGCATCGGACTTAAGCTCACGAAGCTTGGCGACGACCCCAGCGGTCGAGACCAGCTCGAGAGACTGCGGCCGTGCGTCGTTGAGAGCGTCGAAAGCCGACATGGTGAGGAATTCGGACTCGATTCCCAACTTGGCGATGTCCAGTCCGCGAGCTTGACCGAGAAGCGCGGTGCCGGTGTCGCGGGCGGTGAGCAACTCTACATCCGGAGCCTGCTTGCCCGCTTGCACGGTGTATCGACCATCGGTCGACAGCAGTGCCTTGCCGTTGGCGGCAATCAGCAGACCTGCATTGGAGCCGTGGAAACCAGTCAACCAGCCGACATGTGTCGGATCGACAGTGAGGAAGCCGTCGCAGCCGTGTTTCGGCAGTGCGTCAATCAGGGCTGCTCGACGAGCGACGTAGTCGGTTGTGGGGTTATTTGTCATAGTGTGCTGCTCACCCTTCTCAGTGCCATTGTGTAGCCATCAGTTCCACAACCGACGATAACGCCGGCCGCCAGTGGTGACAGGTAGGAGTGGTGACGGAACTCTTCGCGGGCATGAATATTTGAGATGTGTACCTCGTGGAAACCGGCTCCATCGGAGACCTCCGCAAGAGCGTCACGGAGTGCGACCGACGTATGAGTCAAGCCACCTGGGTTGATAATCACTGGCCATCCGTAATCAGCGGCCTCATGAACCCACTCGATCAACTGACCTTCATAGTTGGACTGGCGGCAGTCGACGACAACGCCGAGGTTCTTTGCCAAAGATTCCAGCTCGGCCTCGACATCCGCCAATGTGGTGGAGCCGTAGATGTCCGGCTGGCGCTTGCCCAGGCGGTCGAGATTGGGACCGTTGAGCACCAGTACGGTGGGTGCTACTGAGGTTGGTTCTGTAGCTGCGCGAAGAGTGGTCATGAGCGTGCGGACTCCTCTGATGCCTCGCGGCCATTGCTGCAGACCAGGTCGTAGGCCTGCTCGAGTTCAGTAATCTCTGGGCCTTCCAAGCGTGCGGTCTTGCCGGGTGCTTCCAAAATCACGAATCGAATGGCACCTTCACGGTTCTTCTTGTCCCTTGTCATGGCATCGTAGAGCTCCGAGAAGCGGTTTGCCTGATAGGTGGTTGGCAGACCAATCGACTCGAGAATTGCGCGGTGACGATCCACCAGAGGCTGATCGATGTGACCGGTGATCTTGGCCAGTTCAGCGACGAAAATCATGCCCACGGCCACTGCGTGACCATGGCGCCAGCGGTAGTTTTCAAAGTGCTCAATGGCATGCCCAAAGGTGTGGCCGTAATTGAGAATTTCGCGCAGGCCAGACTCCTTGAGATCCTCTGCCACAACACGCGCCTTGACTGCGATAGCGCGCTCCACCAGTTCCGGCAGATCGCCATCAACATCGAGGCATGCAGCCGGGTTAGCCTCGTAGAGGTCCAAGATCTTGGTGTCGGCGATGAAGCCGGCCTTAATAATCTCGGCCGAACCCGCAATGAGTTCTGCTTTCGGCAGCGTGCGCAGAACGTCGAGATCGCAGAAAACTGCGGTGGGCTCGTGGAATGCGCCGACCAGGTTCTTGCCTGCCGCAGTGTTGATGCCAGTCTTGCCGCCTACGGCAGCATCGACCATGCCAAGCAAGGTGGTTGGCACCTGGATGACCTTCACACCGCGCATCCAGGTGGCGGCAACAAAACCACCGAAGTCCGTGGCGGCGCCACCTCCGATTGCAATAACCGCGTCGCGGCGGCCAAGGCCGCGCTCACCGAACGTGTCCCAGACGGTTTCGGCGACGGTAAGTGTCTTGCCCTCTTCGGCATCCGGAATCTGAATGCTAAAGGCATCCAAGCCCTTGTCCTCTAGCGCCTTGATTACGCCAAAAGCCAGCTCTTGGACACTGCCCTGATGAATCACGGCAACCTGCGAAGCAAACGTCGCCGCTTCTGCAATCTGTTCGGTCAGGCCGTGTCCCATGGTCACTGTGTAGGGCGAGGGTCCGTCAACGCGGATAGTGCGGGTGGAGTTCATTGTCAGCCCCTGTCGTAAGTTACGTGTAATGAAAATATAAAACGCCTGCACAGGCAGGCGTTATTAGTGATTAAGCGTCGTCATCGCCCGCTTCATCGAGGTAGCTTAGGACTTCTGCTACCACGCGTTGTGGGGATCGCTCGTCCGAGCGCACCTTGAAGCTGGCTACTTCTTCGTAGTAAGCGCGCCGTGACTCATACAGTGCGCGGTAGTGAGCCTCTGGGTCTTCGGCCTGCAAAACAGGACGGGTGTTGTTGCCTGATGTGCGACGGACTCCCTCGGCAATACTGATTTCCAGGTAGACCACGTTATGCTCAGCCAAACGCTGTCTGGTCACCGGGGAAATAACGGCGCCGCCACCGAGCGAAACAATTCCCTCATGTGTCAGAGCTTCCGCCACAACTTCTTCCTCGAGTCGACGAAACTCGGGCTCGCCGAGCTCAGAGAAAACCTCACCACAGGGTTTTCCCATGCGTTGCTCAATCATTTCGTCAGTATCTGTCAAAGCCGTGCTCAGTGCGCGTGACAGCCGACGCGCAATGGTCGACTTTCCGGCTCCGGGAGGTCCCACCAGGACAATTGTTGGAACAGACATTCCCCTCGTATTACCCTTCTACGTTTTAAGCAGTCACGCTAGTTCCAAGTAAGGCGGCGTCGGGTCTGCTCCAGGTAGCCCTCAACGTTACGCTTTGTTTCCTCGAGGCTATCGCCACCGAACTTCTCCATCACGGCGCGCGCCAGTACAAGTGCGACCATGGCCTCAGCCACAACAGCACCTGCAGGCACTGCCACAACATCAGAACGCTGGTGGATAGCGGTCGCGGCTTCACCACTTGCCATGTCGACGGTCTTCAGTGCACGCGGTACCGTCGATATCGGCTTCATCGCGGCACGGACAACCAATGGCTGCGCATTGGTCATACCACCTTCAAGACCACCTGCACGGTTGGTCTCGCGGTCCACGCCATCTTCAGTGCGCACCATTTCGTCATGGGCTTCGGTGCCACGACGACGTGCCTCTTCAAAGCCATCCCCGATCTCGACGCCCTTGACCGACTGAATGCCCATCAGCGCGGCGGCGAGCTGAGAATCCAGGCGAGCGTCACCGGAGATATGCGATCCCAACCCAACGGGCAGGCCGTGGACAACGACCTCAACAATGCCGCCGAGGGTATCGCCCTGCTTCTTTGCAGTCTTGATTTCCTCGATCATGGACTCTTCGGCCGCAGCGGAAAATGCCCGTACCGGAGAGGCATCGATGGCGTCCAGGTCATCGATAGTCGGCAGTGGGCCTTCGTAGGGCTCCGAACGGCCGATAGAAACTACGTGGCTGACAACCTCCACGCCAAGGGTCTCGCGCAAGATCGAGCGAGCCACCACAGCAGCTGCCACACGAGCAGCGGTCTCACGCGCCGATGAGCGTTCCAGAATATTGCGCGCATCGGTGTGGTTGTACTTGCACATACCGTTGAAGTCAGCGTGCCCCGGGCGCGGACGCGTCAGAGTCGCACCGCGGGCGGTCTCCAACGCTTCCGGATCAACTGGATCCGGACTCATGACCTCAGTCCACTTTGGCCACTCAGTGTTGCCAATCATGATTCCGATTGGCGACCCCAGGGTTTCACCATGTCGGATGCCGGTCAGCAGGGTGACCTCATCAGCTTCAAACTTCATTCGCGCGCCACGGCCATAGCCCAGACGACGGCGCGCGAGGTGACGTGAAACTTCTTCTGTAGTGATGGGAAGCCCAGCGGGAGCGCCTTCAACGAGTGCAATCAGCGCTTTGCCGTGAGATTCACCGGCGGTAGTCCAACGAAGCATAGATATCATAATGTCACGTTTGCCTGCCTCAGTGTGTAATAGGGGGCACTCAAACAATAAATATGTCTCGTATTTCTCGCAGCTTGTCGGCCACACCGCGCCCGCTGACAACTACCCGGCAGCAATTGCCCACACCACCGCTACCGATGCCATCATCGCCGGGCCGTGCGCAATTGTCTTTCGACGCATCGCATCTATACGCGCTTGACGACGGCCCCCTGGCCCGGCCAGCAAAGAACTAGCGACGGCCACTACGAGCGTAAAAACCGCCGCCAGCACCACTGCGCAACATGTCCAAATTGCGGTCGCAGCTGGGGCACCAACAATAAGCCCAATTCCGCCGCCGAGCAGCGCAGCTAATTTTACGTCACCAGCGCCAATTGCTGTGGGCGATAACATAAACGGCAAAAAATAGATGGAAAACCACAGCACACTACCCAACGCCATAGGCATTACAGTGGCCATAACCAATGCGGTGTCGATGCCCGCCGATGTTGGGTAAGCCGCATTGGCAGGTACAGCGACAACTCCAATGAAAGCGCCGATAAAGAGAAGTGCTGCACCGCATGCGAGCCACCAATTGGGGAGCCGTCGATAAGCGAAATCGAGCCAACAGCCGTGTATGCCCCAAATAACGGCGCCGATATGTAGAGCGCCTATTCCCCACCCCATAAAACCGGCATTTTATCCGGTTTTGTACCCGTTAGCAGTTTTTACAATGGCAGTGCTGCCCTCATGGCTTCGACATCGGGAGTGCGGCCGGTGAATTGTTCAAACTGTCCGACTGCCTGATGGAGCAACATCGACAGGCCTCCGACGACCTGCGAGCCACGGCGCTCGGCGGCACTTACAAGCGGTGTCGGCCATGGGTCATAAATGACATCCAGAATTTTCGGAGCGCGCGCCAGGTAACCGGCGACTGATTCAATCGCGACGGAGGGCACGGTAGAGACCAGTACATCGGCGTTGCCGGCAATGTCCGCGAGATTTGGGGCATCAAAAGTGACCCACGCAAACTCCATCCCCAAAGCCGCAGCCAATGGTTCAATGTCGTATGCGCGCTTAGAGCGGGCCACCACAGTGACATGCTTTACACCGAGCTGAGACAGCGCCCAAAGAGCCGGCCGCGCCGTACCACCAGCGCCCACCACTATGGCCCGACCGCGCGGGGCATCCACGCAGTCAATCTCTCGCAATGCACCCAAAACACCATCGCCATCGGTGTTGTCGGCAAACCAGCCGGAGTCCGTGCGAACCAATGTGTTGGCTGAGCCAATAAGCGTTGCTCGGTCGCTGACTTCATCCGCGAAGTCCAGCGCTGCGAACTTGCCGGGCATCGTCACCGAAAACCCCTTGAAGCTGGAGTCTGCGTTACCCACTACGTCGGCAAGCGCTTCGGCGTCGCACCGAATGCGGTCGTAGTGCCAATCGTCCATCCCCGCCGCGCGGTAGGCGGCGTTATGAATTGCCGGTGAGTAGGAGTGCTCGATTGGATCTCCGAGCACAGCGGCGCGATGGGTAATGGACATTGGCTTCCCTCTCAGCTACAGGCAGTGGCGACTAGCGGTTGGAATCCAGCACGCCGTTTTCACGCGACTCGGCAATCGCCTGGTCGTGTTCTTCGAAGGTGGTGCTAAATACCGTGCGGCCGTCCTTATCCACGGTGACGAAGTACAGCCAGGTACCGTCAGCCGGGTTCTCCATCGCCTTAATTGCCTCAATGGAAGGCGAGGCAATCGGCGTATCCGGCAGGCCCTCCTTGGCGTAGGTGTTCCACGGGGTCACGCGGGCGCGATCTTCATCCGTCGTTGCAATCTCCTGATCCGGAAGATCGTAGTTGACTGTGGAGTCGAACTGCAGCTGCATATCCTCATCCAGGCGGTTGAGGATTACGCGGGCAACCTTGTCGAAGTCGCCATCCGGAGACTCCATCTGAATCAGGGATGCAGCGGTGATGAGCTCATACGGCGACAGCCCGACACTCTCTGCCGACGAGACCAAACCGGTGTCCTCGTAGTTCTTTACGGATTCCTTGACAAGCTTGGCAATCATTTCCTGTGCCGACAGCTGAGGGTCCAGGTGGTGAATACCAGGGGTAATCAATCCCTCGAGGCGGCGCGGGTCATTTCCACGAGCCGACACTGCGGCCCGCGCCCACTCCGGGACACCGAGTGCATCCAGGTCGGCTTCACCGGCAGCCTTTTCCAAATCTGCCTTGGAAACGCATTGATTGTCTTCCACGCAAGATGCCTCAGAAACGAGCGTAAAAATGCCCTTACGGACGTCCGAGGACGAGACAATGCGGGTGTCGGCGAATCGTGCACCAGTCGGGATGTCCACAGTGCCAATCTGGTTTTCGACATCCAGAAGTGCTGCCACCGCATCATCGGCGGACATGCGCTCCTGGAGGCGGTAGAAACCTGGCTGCAATTCGCTGGAATGAGTATTTTCGTTCGCGGCTTCGATGAAAGCCTGAGAAGATTTCACCACGTCACGCTCAACGAGCTTGTTCGACAAATCCGTCAGTGACGTGCCATCAGCAACCTCAACGACTGTAACCGGTCCCATGGCGTTGCCATCGTAGTCGTCCACGATGCCACCTCGTTTCCAGACAAGTCCGATAACGGCGACGATTAATACGCACAGCACGATTGAGGTGACATTGATTGCCAAAGCCGTTTGCCGGTGACGAACTCTAGGCTTTGCACCACCGCTACGAGCACGAGCGCGGGTGGGGTTCGTTCCGCTGCTCTCAGTGCGGCGCGCAGTCTGCGCGTCTTTACTCATCTATAAACTCCTCGGACGCGAACGTGCCCCGCACAATAGCCCGGAACTATTGCGTGCAGACTTCGGTGGAGATTGTCACAGAAATCCACAAAGCGGAAACAAATTCACCATTACTCATAACCGCAGCCCTCATACGCGCTAGACGTAGTTAGGCATTACACACTTAATAATTGCGCAAAACAGGCTCAATTGTCACCTTTTGGTAACTTTGGCGTGTTCACCTAACCCTGTTCTTTAAGCGCCTTATTGCGTCGATCAAGCCACGACTGCAAAATCTCGACGGCAGCGGCTTGGTCGATAACCTTCCGTCCGGACTTCACATCAATGCCTGCGTCATGCAGACGAGACTGCGCCATAACGGTGGTCATGCGCTCGTCTGCGTAGTGCACAACGACATCGTCGCCCAAGCGCCGCTTGAGCCGAAAGCCAACGTCAGTGGCTTTTCGAGCCGACGTCCCAAAAGATCCGTCAAGCATGAGCGGCATGCCAACGACGATTTCAACAACCTCGTATTCGGTTGCCAACTCCACCAGTCGATCAATGTCCGGGCCGTCAGGATCCTTGCGCCCTGTAGCCCGCGCCACTGTTTCTACCGGAGTTGCCAGGATGCAATAGGGATCTGACACGGCCACACCGACGCGGACATCACCGACATCGATACCGAGCCTTCTCCCCCGACCGGGGTCATCCATTCCGGGGATATCAATCCAAGGCTTCGCCATTGCTGCCGCTCCTGTGACTTACTGCAACTCGTTTTCGACTGCAGCCAGCGCTGCGTCGATACCGGAGGCGTCCGAACCGGAACCCTGAGCCATAGCTGGCTTTCCGCCGCCCTTGCCGCCGACCTTGGCGCCCATGAGCTTGACCAGGTCGCCAGCCTTGATGCCACGGTCAACAGCCTGCTCGGAAACCGAGACCACAAACGGGACCTTGGCACCGGCGTCGGAGATAAGCGCAATGACGCTCGGACGATCAGCAAGACGCTTCGACAGGTCGTTAGCCAGCGAGCGGATATCCTTCATCTCCGTGCCGTCGGGAAGCTTCAGGCCGAGGTAAGTGACATCGCCAATCGTGCGTGCGGACTCCAGGTGAGATGCCGCGTTGGCCAGCAGCTGGCTCGCCTTGTAGTCAGCCAGCTGCTTCTCGGTAGCCTTGAGCTTTTCAGCCAGCGCTGCGATGCGATCTGGCAGCTCGGCCGACGGAGCCTTGAACTCAGTGGCCAGGCGCTCGGCCAACAGTCGCTCAGTGGACAGGTAGCGGAAGGAATCCATACCCGAGTAAGCCTCGATGCGGCGCACACCGGAGCCGACGGAGGACTCACCAAGCACTGCCACCGGACCAATCTGCGAAGAGTGCGATACGTGAGTACCACCGCACAGCTCGATCGAGAACGGTCCACCGATTTCAACGACGCGGACAATATCGCCGTAGTTTTCGTTGAACAGAGCCATAGCACCGGTGGCCTTGGCTTCCTCCAACGGCATTTCGGCGGTGTTGACAGCCCAGTCGTTGTCCACGGCCTCGTTTGTGATCTGCTCAATCTGGCGCAGCTGATCAGGTGTGAGCTGCTCGCCATACTTGAAGTCAAAGCGCAGGTAGCCCGGCTTATTCATAGAGCCAGCCTGGGTTGCAGTATCGCCGAGAACCTGGCGCAGAGCTGCGTGGATAAGGTGCGTTGCCGTGTGAGCCTGGCGAGCTCCATGGCGCCACTGCTCATCCACAAGCGCCTCAGCGGAGACGCCTGGGGTGAATTCACCGGCGGTGACAATGCCCTTGTGCAGCCAGAGCTTCTTGCCGACCTTCTGCACGTCGTTGACGTGGACAACAGCGCCGGAATCGGTGACGATACGTCCGCGGTCAGCCAGCTGGCCGCCGGCCTCAGCGTAGAGCGGAGTGCGGTCAAGAATGACCTCAATCTCATCGCCCTCGGCAGCAAATGCCTGCTTTTCGCCACCGGCAACGATGCCGAGAATCGTGGCTTCGTCTGCCAAGCGGTCATAGCCGGTAAACGACGTCGGATGCTCGTCGAGGAACTCGCGGTAGACGTGCAGGTCCGTGTGGGACTGCTTCTTAGCCTGGCTATCGGCCTTAGCGCGGGCCTTCTGCTCTGCCATCTCGCGATCGAATTCCTCGCGGTCGATGGTTAGCCCCGCTTCCTCGGCCATCTCGATGGTCAGGTCGATTGGGAAGCCGTGGGTGTCGTGCAGGGTGAAGGCATCGTGACCGGACAGGACAGTCTTACCCTCGGCCTTAGCCTTGGAAGCCGCCCGAGAGAACAGCTCTTCACCAGCGGAAAGAGTCTTGGTGAATGCCTTCTCCTCAGCAACTGCAACGCGGCGGATGCGGTTCCAGTTCTCAGCGATTTCCGGGTAGGACGGCGTCATGGTCTCGGCAGCGACACCGATCAGCTTCTCCAGAACCGGGCCCTTGGCGCCCAGCAGGCGAGCCGAGCGGATAATGCGACGGAGCAGACGACGCAGAATGTAGCCGCGGTCGGAGTTCGACGGGGTGACACCGTTGAGCATCAGCATCAGGCCAGTACGGCTGTGGTCAGCAATAACGCGGAAGCGAATATCGTCCTGCTGGTTCGAGTTGTACTTCGAACCGGTCAGCTTTTCCGCTTCGTCGATAACCGGACGCAGCAGATCGGTCTCGTAGACATTGTCGACTCCCTGCAGCAGGAATGCCACGCGCTCAATGCCCATACCGGTATCGATGTTCTTCTTCGGCAGCGGGCCCAGAATCTCAAAGGAGTCCTTTCCCGTACCCTCGCCGCGCTCATTCTGCATGAACACGAGATTCCAAATCTCGATGTAACGATCCTCGTCGGCCTCCGGGCCGCCCTCAGCACCGTATTCTGGGCCGCGGTCGTAGAAAATCTCCGAGCACGGGCCGCACGGACCGGGAACGCCCATGGACCAGTAATTGTCGGCCATGCCACGACGCTGAATGCGCTCTTCCGGCACCCCGACCTTGTTGTGCCAAATATCGTGAGCCTCATCGTCGTCGAGGTAGACGGTCACCCACAGTTTCTCGGCCGGGATACCGTAACCGCCGTCTTCCACGGAGCTAGTCAGCAGGCTCCAAGCGTGGGTAATGGCACCTTCCTTGAAGTAATCGCCGAAGGAGAAGTTACCCGCCATCTGGAAGAAGGTGTTGTGGCGAGTAGTAATGCCGACTTCCTCAATATCCAGGGTGCGCACGCACTTCTGAATGGACGTAGCGGTGGAAAACTCCGGAGTCTCGTTGCCGAGGAAGTATGGCTTGAACGGCACCATGCCGGCGTTGACGAACAACAGGTTCGGATCATCCAAAACCAGGGAGGCACTGGGGACCTCGGTGTGTCCCGCCTTGACGAAATGCTGGATAAAGCGATTTCGAATCTCATGAGTCTGCACGGTGTTCTAATTCCTCGTTTCACGTCGAGCGTCCGAGATGTTTAATACAAAACTAGCAGTCTACCCGCTTAGTTCGAGCAAGTTTAAACCCACCCCGCCGAGTCCGAAGCAATGAGCTTTTCCCCTCGGCACCACGCTTGCCACTCCTACTTTGCGTTACGACGATTGCCTCTGACAATCCTTCGAATCCGGCCTAGGTAATCCGCCATGCCATTTTCCCGGCCGTGATTGGACGGAACAAAGTAGTCGGTACCAACAAGCTGGTCCGGTGGGTACTGCTGCGCCACCACCCCCATCGGATCATTGTGGGGATAGACGTAGTCGACCGCATGGCCCAAGTCCTTGGCACCGCTGTAATGGCCATCGCGCAGGTGCGGCGGCACAGGTCCCGCCTTGCCTTGGCGCACATCTTTGAGAGCCGAATCAATGGCGTTTATCACCGAATTCGATTTCGGCGCCGTGGCCAGATGAATTGTCGCCTGCGCCAACGTCAGCCGCGCCTCTGGCATGCCAATCATCGCAACTGCCTGCGCGGCAGCCACCGCAGTTTGCAGCGCGGTCGGATCAGCCATACCGATGTCCTCGCTTGCCAAAATAATGATGCGCCGAGCAATAAACCGCGGGTCTTCCCCACCCTCAATCATGCGGGCCAGATAATGCAGCGCAGCATCCACGTCGGAACCTCGCACCGACTTAATAAACGCACTGGTGACATCGTAGTGCTGATCCCCATCGCGGTCGTATCGAACCACGGCTCGGTTAATAGATGCCGACAACGTCTCCGCGCTGATTGTGCCACCATCAGCGACCGCTTCTGCCGCGGCCTCCAAATAGGTCAGCGAACGACGAGCATCGCCCGAGGCCAGCGCAATAAGCTGCCCGCGTGCCTCATCCGACATAGCCACACGCCCAGCCAGACCACGTTCATCGACCAAGGCACGGTCAATAAGCGTGCCGACGGCGTCATCATCCAGCGGATGCAACTGCAAGAGCAACGAGCGGCTGAGCAGCGGGGAAACAACGGAAAACGATGGGTTTTCCGTCGTTGCTGCCACCAGCAGCACAATGCGGTTTTCCACCGCTCCCAGAAGAGCATCCTGTTGAGTCTTGGAAAAACGATGGACTTCGTCGATGAAAAGGACCGTCTGGACGCCGTCATTGATCAGTGTGCGACGAGCCGTTTCAATGACAGCGCGAACTTCCTTCACACCAGCATTAAGCGCCGATAGTGCCTCGAAATGGCGGCCAGTCGCGGAAGAAATCAGGCTGGCTAGAGTCGTCTTTCCCGTCCCGGGTGGGCCAAAGAGAATGACGGAGGTATCACCGCCGCCGTCGACAAGCCTGCGAAGTGGCGTGCCTGGGCCGAGCAAGTGATCTTGCCCCACAACCTCATCGAGATTGCGTGGTCGCATCCGCACTGCCAGCGGCGCATGGGCACCGGGATGAAAATAGGTCTGCGCATCCGAACTGGAGCTATTTCCCACTGCTGAGTTCTTTTTCGCAGCCGAGCTGGGCACCGAAGGCTCGTCGAAAAGCGCGGGCTCGGAGTCGGCGGAGCTGCGATTTACACCACTCGATGGGACTTGATCCGGGTCCGCCACTGCTTCTACTCCTCTTCGTTTTCGAGAAACTCGATAACCGTGTGCGCGAATTGCTCGAGCTCTACAGCGCGGTCGTCGTCGCACTTTTGCGCGAATTGAGCGACGGCACGCGCGGTGTTGGCCATGTCGCGTCGCTCCAACGCCGAGCCTCCGAGCTGGGGTTTCAGATCGGAGCGGTCTTCATGGTCCACCCACAGTGCTTCCATGGGCGAGCCGAAGAACACGACCGTTGCTGAAATGAACAACCAGCCTACGAGTGCCGCTGCAATGAAGGCAAGCAGTCGGCGCTCATCGGTGCCGCGATACCACTGGTCGCGAATCTCCTCAATCCAAGCGCGAATGAAGACATCGACTTCCGCCTCCGTAGGGCGCTCCACAAAGACATGCAGCGGGAAGCCGGCAACAACGCTTGCGACATCAAAGAGCACATCTCGGTATCCGGCCCATTCGTAGTCGAGGAACTGGACTTTGTCGGCCAGCAGGATATTGTCAGGCGCCAGGTCAAATGGAGTAAAAGCGCGGTGCGTGCCCTTTTCAATCCGACGAGCAGCGTCTGCTCCAAACGAACGCACCGCGTCGGGAACGGCAATTCCAGAGCCCTCAAAAGCACGGATTCCAAAGTCAATCGCGTCGACGATGCCCTTATCGCGCGCGTAGAGAGACTCGCCCTTGACCTTGTTCTTGGTCCACAGCCGACGGCGCAGAGTTTCAAAGCCCTCTTCACGGGTGTGCGTATGAATGTGCATACGCCCCAACGAGGCGCCAAGTCCGCGGAATGCCCGAAGGCGGCGCTCTTCATCGCCGCTGATAAGAACATCGGCCAACGTATCGACCACGCCGACATCACTCAGGACCAGCAACTGCCTGGATACGTCATACGCGAGCAGCTGTGGGCCCGGGCGAACGTCGTCAGGCAGTGTGTTGAGGAACTGGTATGCCACTACCTCACGCAGGACGGCGGGGTCGATGCCCTCCGAGGCTGCGGGCATTTGCTTGACGACGGCGGTGCGCTCCTGCATGAACGGATTTGACCCGACTCGGACACGCACCACCAGGGCATTTGACTGGCCTGCAAGGATTTCGGGTTCAGACAGATTAGGTTTGCCGCCAAAGCGTGCTGACAGCAATTGTTCTGCGTCGGCTACGACTTGCTGCACAGCTTTTTCGTCGTCGTCCGAGTACTCCATTGAATGCCCTTTCAATGAGCCAGTCAGTCAGGCGATAAGGAAAGTGCGAAGTGGCCTCTTATCGCCTTTGTTCAGGGGCGCTTCGGCTCATGCGTGAGCCCGAGCCTTGCGCCCCTTCTTTTTGGTGGTTGTCTTACTTAGCTTCGGTCTTTGCGTTACCTGCAGCAGCCTTCGCAGCCTCGGCCTTCGGCTTCGGCTTGAAGTCAATACCGGACTCCTTACGCTGCTGAGCGGTAATCGGAGTCGGAGCATCGGTCAGCGGATCGACGCCGCCGCCGGACTTCGGGAATGCAATCACTTCACGGATGGAGTCAACACCAGCCAGCAGGGACACGATGCGGTCCCAGCCGAATGCGATGCCGCCGTGCGGCGGAGCGCCGTACTGGAATGCGTCCAGCAGGAAGCCGAACTGCTCCTGTGCCTCTTCCTCACCGATGCCCATGACGTCGAAGACGCGCTTCTGAACGTCCGGACGGTGGATACGGATCGAGCCGCCACCGATCTCGTTGCCGTTGCAGACGATGTCGTAAGCGTAAGCAAGAGCGCTACCCGGATCCTTATCGAAGGTATCCATGTGCTCCGGCTTCGGAGAGGTGAAGGCGTGGTGAACTGCAGTCCACTGAGAGTGGCCCAGTGCAACGTCACCGGAGGCGGTGGCATCTGCTGCAGGCTCGAACAGCGGTGCGTCGACGACCCAGGTGAAGGCCCAGTCGCCTTCCTTGATCAGGCCGAGCTTGTTGGCAATTTCACCGCGGGCAGCGCCCAGCAGTGCGCGGGAGCTCTTGGCGTCGCCTGCTGCGAAGAAGATACAGTCACCCGGCTTAGCGCCAACATGAGCGGCGATACCTTCGCGCTCTGCGTCGGTGATGTTCTTGGCGACCGGGCCGCCGAGGGTGCCATCCTCCTGAACCAGGATGTAGGCCAAGCCCTTAGCGCCGCGCTGACGGGCCCAATCTTGCCATGCGTCGAGCTGACGACGTGGCTGGGATGCGCCACCTTCCATGACAACTGCACCCACGTAGTCGTTCTGGAACACGCGGAAGGTGGTGTCCTTGAAGAACTCCGTGCAGTCCACCAACGGAATGTCGAAGCGCAGGTCCGGCTTGTCGGAACCGTACTTCTCCATGGCCTCCTTGAAGGTCATGCGCGGAATCGGAGTCTGCACAGTTACGCCAGCCTCAGCGAAGATGGCGACCAGAATTTCCTCAGCCAGAGCGATGACATCATCCTGGTCGACGAAGCTCATCTCAACGTCGAGCTGAGTGAACTCCGGCTGACGGTCAGCACGGAAGTCCTCATCGCGGTAACAGCGGGCAATCTGGTAATAGCGCTCCATGCCAGCGACCATGAGCAGCTGCTTGAACAGCTGTGGCGACTGTGGCAGAGCGTAGAAAGTGCCCGGCTTCAGGCGAGCCGGAACCAGGAAGTCACGTGCGCCTTCCGGAGTGGAGCGCGTCAGAGTCGGAGTTTCGATCTCAGTGAAGTCGTGGCTGTCCAGAACCTTGCGGGCAGCGCGGTTGACGGCAGCGCGCAGACGCATAATCTTTGCCGGGCCCTCGCGGCGCAGGTCCAAGTAGCGGTACTTCAGGCGTGCCTCTTCACCGACGGTGCCAGAAGTTCCGACATCCTCCAACTGGAACGGAAGCGCAGCAGACTCATTGAGAATGGTCAAATCAGTGACGTTGACCTCAATTTCACCCGAGGCCAGGTTCGGGTTCTCCGAGCCCTCCGGGCGCTTCTCCACGACACCAGTGACCTGGATGCAGTACTCGCTGCGCAGGTGGTGAGCCCGCTCAGCGACCTCGCTGTTGCGGAACACGACCTGGGCGTAACCGGAGCGGTCACGCATGTCAATGAAGATCACGCCACCGTGGTCGCGGCGGCGTCCGACCCATCCGGTCAGGGTTACTGTGCTGCCGGCGAGGTCAGCGCGGAGATCTCCGGCAAGATGCGTACGAAGCACTGCGAATTGGTCCTTCCAAAATTGGTGCTATATGGATTAACGCTGAAGATAGCGGTTTCGTCCGTGTAGTCTACCTTGAAGCGCGGACACCTATACGACGACCCCGGTTAAATAACTTTTGCATTCATACCGAGTCACCGTAACGGCCAGTGCAATAGGCTATCAGTCATGACCTTCCGGAATGATTTTCAAAAGAGCTCGGCTCGCGCTGAACGCCGCAGCGGTGGCAGCGGCCGCACCATCGCCATCGGCGGCGGCAGCCTCGGCGGACTAGTCCTGATCGGGCTCTTCCTGCTTCTGGGCGGAGACCCCTCAGACCTCAATCAAATCACTGGTGTGCAGGGCGGCAATTCCCCCAACTCCGTCGAGCAAACAGCTTCCCAAGACAACTGCCAAACCGGCGCCGACGCCAATGAAAAAGTCGACTGCCGCGTCGAGTTCACCGGAATTTCCCTAGACCATGTCTGGTCGCAGCAGCTACCAGCTCAAGCCGGCATTGAATACACTCAGCCCAACTTGGTGCTGTTCTCGCAAGGCACCCGCACGGGCTGCGGTGCGGCGTCGTCATCAACAGGCCCGTTCTACTGCCCCGCTGACGAAACCGCATACTTCGATGGAGACTTCTTCCACACCTTGGAGCAGATGGGTGGCGGCAACGGCCCGCTGGCTCAGGAGTACGTAGTAGCCCACGAGTTCGGCCACCACCTTCAAAAACTGGAAGGCACGCTGGGACTCAGTGACTACAACAACCCTGGCGCTGACTCCGATGCGGTGAAAATTGAGCTGCAGGCAGACTGCTACGCGGGCATTTGGGCGCACTACGCCGACAAGGGGCCGGATGCCATTTTGGAGCCGCTTTCCGACGAGCAGGTTGCTGACACCCTCAAGACGACCACGGCCATTGGCGATGACACCATTCAGCAGCACAGTGGTCAGGGCGTCCAGCCGGATTCCTGGACACATGGTTCTGCTGAGCAGCGCACCGAGTATTTCCTGACCGGATACAAGACCGGTCAGATGTCTCAGTGCGACACGCTGCAGCGTGGCGTATACCGCTAAAGCGCCGCAGCGCCAACTTGGCTCGTCAGACGGCCAATGTGATGCAGCGTTAGATGCGCGCCTGCAGTTCCTGCACCAGGTCGGCCAGCTTCACTGCGTGCTGCTCGTGAGATTCCAGGTTTTTGACCTGAACCTCACCAGCGGCCAGCTCGGTCTCGCCGAGAACCAGTGCGAAGCGAGCACCTGCACGGTCGGCGCCCTTCATGGCGCCCTTGAGACCGCGACCACCGTAGGACATATCAGTGCGGATACCAGCGCGACGCAGCTTGTTGATCTGAACTGCCATTTCGCGTGCAGCTTCCTCACCGAGAGCGACACCGTAGACATCAACGCGGCGACCATCGCTGGCCTGCTTGCCCTCTGCCTCAAGCGCTAGCAGAGCGCGGTCGACACCCAGGCCAAAGCCAATGCCGGAGAGCTCCTGCCCACCCAGCTGTGCCATGAGACCGTCATAGCGTCCACCACCGCCAATGCCGGACTGTGCGCCGAGACCGTCGTGAACGAACTCGAAGCACGTCTTGGTGTAGTAATCCAGGCCACGCACCATACGTGGGTTGATGGTGTACGGAATCTCCATGTCATCCAGCAGACCGGTAACTATCTCAAAGTGGCTGCGGGCACTATCTGACAGGTAGTCCAGCATCAAAGGCGCGTCGGCAAGCATCTCTTGCATTTCCGGACGCTTATCATCCAGTACGCGCAGCGGATTGATATCAGCGCGGTGGCGAGTCTCCTCATCGAGCGGCAAATCAAACAGAAATTCCTGCAGCTTCTTGCGGTATTCCGGGCGGCAGGTGTTATCGCCGAGGCTGGTTAGCTCAAGACGGAATCCATCGAGACCGATGCCGCGGAAGCATGCGTCGGCAAGCGCGATAACCTCAGCGTCCAGCGCCGGGTCGTCCACGCCGATTGCCTCGACGCCGACCTGCTGCAGCTGACGGTAACGACCGGCCTGCGGGCGCTCGTAGCGGAAGAAGGGGCCGGCGTACGACAGTTTGACCGGCAGCTGACCGCGATCGAGATTGTGCTCGATCACTGCGCGCATCACGCCCGCGGTGCCTTCGGGGCGCAGCGTAACGGAGCGATCGCCGCGGTCGGCGAAAGTGTACATCTCCTTGGTGACCACATCGGTGGACTCACCCACGCCACGGGCAAACAGCCCTGTTTCCTCAAAGATTGGCAGCTCAATGTGCTCATAACCCGCCAGCCGAGCACGGTGCTGGAAAGAGTTACGCACCGCCTCGAATTCGCGGGATACCGGCGGGACGTAATCCGGCACACCCTTGGGCGCGGAGAATGGCTTCATCTTCTTTGGTTTCTGGCTAGAGTTCACTCCGCTTACTCTACCTGCCGCACATGGCGACGTGTCAGCCAGGCTAGGTCAGTTCCTGCAGAAACGGGTTGGTCGCGCGCTCATCGCCTATCGACGAGGCGGGTCCGTGCCCCGGAAGAATCATGAGCTCATCCGGCAGTGGCAAGACCTTATTCTTCAGAGACTGCTGCATCTGCTCAGGATTGCTGCCTGGAAGGTCCGTGCGCCCCACAGAACCCTGGAACAACACATCACCACTGAAGACGAGTTCATCGCTGCCATCGGATGCGCGGAGCATAACGCATCCCGGCGAGTGACCAGGGGCGTGAATGACCTCGAAGTTCAAGCCACCCCACTTTACTTCATCACCATCGACGTACGTTTCAGCCTCCGAGTAGGCCTGCATATTATCGACATCAAACAGCTGCGCGAACTGCGACGCACCAATCTTTGGATTGGCCAGCATGAAATTGTCTTCAGGGTGAATGAGAACTGGGATATCCCAGTGAGCCGCAGCCTGCGCCACGTCACGAATGTGGTCGATATGACCGTGGGTCAGCAGAATGGCCTCGGGCTTCCAGTTGCGCTTTTCCACCTCAGCACGAACAACGTCAAATGCTCCCATGCCGGGGTCAATGATTACGCATGGTGTCGCAAGCTCGTCCATTTTCGGAGCGCCAGTGGCGACATAGCAGTTGGTCTGGAACGGGCCGGCTGCAAATCCAAATATCTCCATGCCGACCCATTCTATAGATTCTCAACCTGCACTGAGGCCATACGAAGTACATCCGAAGACCATTCGAAGAACATCCGAACGTAAATTTTTCTACGCTGTTAAGGTCTTGCTAAAACATCGGCTGCCGCTTGGTGATGCTCGTAGAACTGTTCATTGGCAATTGGAACCAACACGAATGGAATTTCTATGAAGATTGCGTACTACCTCACCGGCGCTGCCCTGCTGATGGCGGCCGTGGGATTCGGCATGACCGGCCACCTCCAGATCTCCGCCATCATTTCTGCTATCGCCGCGTTTGTCGCCTGGCTGGGCTATCGCGATAGTCGCACCACTGATCAGGCAGTTGAAGCCGCTGGTCGAAGTAGGAGCTGCATCACTCCGGAAAAGGTCAAAAAGCACCGTCGTCAGCACCCCGGTGTCGGCATCATGGAGGCCGTCGAAGCTCTACGAGAACAATCCACTCACACCTTCCCTACGTTCATTGGCCTGTCATCTCGCAAATGATGAGGCGTTGCGGGCATAATGGTCGTTTGTGTATGCGAGAAGTGACGGAGTGAGCTAATTGCTCTTCCTCGGTCATTTCGATGGGCAGGCTTGTCGCCTTGGTGATGATGTCACCGGCAACAGACGACTTAATAGATACGGAGAGTAACTAGTGGCCAACAATGAACAAAGGCGCAAAGATGCGATGCGGACGCTGGAGCGCGAACTAAAGCGCCGCGACCGTGCCGAGAAGCTGAAGCCTCTGGGCGTTGTCGTGACCACGCTGGCAATCCTGGTGGTTATCGGCGGTGGCATCTACCTGCTGACGACAGCAGGTAGCGCTGACGACAACCAGGCAGCCGATCAGTCCTCTGAGACCTCCGTTGAGCCAGTTGCGCTGGAGGCTACCCCGGTCAGCGGTGAGAAGGTTCCGATGAGCCGCACTACCGCTCTGCCGGAGACCGTCACCTGTGAGTACCCGGATGACGGCCAGGCTTCCAAGGACATTGACAAGCCAGCCACCGACAATGTTCCGGCCACTGGCACTGTCACGGTCACTCTGAACACCAACCAGGGCGAAATTCCGATGGAGCTCGACCGCTCCGTCTCACCATGTGGTGTCAACGCTATCGAGCACATGGCTAAGTCTGGCTACTTTGATGACAGCGTCTGCCACCGCATTACCGGTGGTGGCCTGAATGTCCTGCAGTGTGGTGACCCGACGGGCACCGGTACCGGTGGTCCGGGATTCAAGTTCGCTGGCGAATGGCCGGTCAAGGACGCCGACCTGGATCCCAACACCCCGCTGGTCTACCCGAAGGGTTCCATCGCAATGGCTAACCCGAGCGATCCGGATGCCAACGGCAGCCAGTTCTTCCTCAACTGGGCTGATTCCCAGCTGCCACCGCAGTACACCCTGCTGGGTTCGATGACTGATGACGGCACCAAGACCGTTGAGAAGATTGCCAAGAACGGTATCGAAGGCGGCGGCACCTCTGACGGCAAGCCGGCCAAGGAAGTGAAGATCGAGAAGGCCAAGGTCTCTGAGTAAATTCGGTCTCCGCGAAAGCCCTGGATGGAGTCTTGTGAATTGACTCCTCCAGGGCTCTTTCGTGCCTAATGTAGGTCCCACACGACACAGGAGGACACCGAAGCCCTCCGCGCGGTTAGGCCGGCAACCAGGCGGACGTCGTCAAGCGATTACTGACCAGAGGTGACGCGGTAGACATCGAAGACTCCCTCGACGCCGCGCAGAACATTGATGATGTAGCCCATCTGCTTGGTGTCGGAGACTTCGAAGCTGAACCGCATGACTGCGACGCGATCTTCTGCTGTGTGAGAGGTGGTCGACAGAATTGAGACCTTCTGATCGGAGATGACGCGGGTGATTTCCGACAGCAGACCGTGACGGTCGAGTGCCTCAATTTGCACGGTAACCATGAAGACGGCGCCGGACGAATCCGTGGCCCACGACACATCAATGATGCGTTCGGGCTCTTCGTGTAGCTTGTCCGCGTTCGTGCAGTCTGTTCGGTGCACGCTGACACCGCCACCGCGGGTGACGAAGCCGAAGATGGAGTCGCCCGGCACCGGCGTACAGCATTTCGCGAGCTTGGCAGCCATGTCCGCACTGCCGGCAACGAGCACACCGGTGCTGTCCGCACGACGGGCAGTGTTCGCAACCTGCATCTTCGACAGCGGTGTGCGCTCGGCCAACTGATCTTCAGCATCATCGGCACTGGAGAACTGCGCGACCAGCCGATTGGTCACATGCTGTGCAGAGACCTGCCCTTTACCAATAGCGGTGTAGAGCGCATCGACGTCGGCGTAATGCAGCTCCGAGGCAATCTGCTTGATTGAGGCGGGCGTAAACAGGCGGTGCATAGGCAGTCCACCGCGCTGCACTTCAGCGGCCAGCGCATCGCGGCCGGCATCGAGCGCCTCTTCCCTACGCTCCTTGGCAAACCACTGACGAATCTTCGCCTTCGCGCGCGGAGTCTTAACAAACTTCTCCCAGTCCTTTGACGGCCCGGAATGAGCGTCCTTGGACGTGAAAATTTCCACGCGATCGCCGGTCTTCAGCGGCGATTCCAGCGCCACCAACTTGCCGTTGACCTTGGCACCAATACAGCGGTGACCGACCTCGGTGTGCACCGCGTAGGCAAAGTCCACCGGAGTGGAGTCCGTAGGCAGAGTAATGACATCGCCCTTCGGGGTGAAGGCAAAAATCTCGGTTACCGAGAGGTCATAGCGCAGCGAATCCAAAAACTCGTTGGGGTCGGCTGCCTCACGCTGCCAATCCAGCAGCTGACGCATCCACGCCATCTGATCGACTTCAGCGGAGTCTCCCTTGTGAGAGCCCTTGGTTTCCTTATAACGCCAATGCGCGGCAATGCCGTACTCAGCGTTGTAATGCATTTCGTGGGTACGAATCTGCACTTCCAATGGCGCGCCACCCGGGCCAATCACCGTTGTGTGCAGCGACTGGTAGACGCCGAAACGCGGCGCGGAGATATAGTCCTTGAACCTGCCAGGCATCGGCTTGAACAGCGAGTGCACAGCACCCATCGCGGCGTAGCAGTCCTTGGTGGTATCCACCAAGACACGCAAGCCCACCAAGTCAAAGATCTCGTCGAACTCGTGGCCGCGCACCATCATCTTCTGGTAAATCGACCAGTAGTGCTTCGGCCGTCCCTGGACCTCAGCCGAAATGTGCGACTCCTTGAGCTCCTTGCGAATAATGTCGGAGACCTCTTGGATATAGCGATCGCGCTGGGGTGCGCGATCGGCGACAAGGCGCACAATCTCGTCATACTTCTTCGGGTACAAAATGGCGAAGGAGAGGTCTTCCAACTCCCACTTCACACTGGCCATACCCAGGCGGTGCGCCAACGGAGCGATAACTTCGAGTGTTTCGCGGGCCTTCTTAGCCTGCTTCTCGGGTGGCAAAAAGCGCATCGTGCGCATATTGTGCAGGCGGTCCGCGACCTTGATAACCAGCACACGTGGATCCTGGCTCATGGCGATAATCATCTTGCGGACTGTTTCTGCTTCCGCAGCAGAACCGAGCGCGACCTTGTCCAACTTGGTCACGCCATCAACCAGTCGAGCTACCTCCGGGCCAAAGTCCTTTTCCAAGTCTGCCAGCGTGTAGTCGGTGTCCTCGACGGTGTCGTGCAACAGTGCTGCCACCAGCGTGGTGGTATCCATGCCAATTTCGGCGGCAATAGTCGCAACAGCCAGCGGGTGAGTAATGTACGGCTCACCGGACTTGCGGTACACGCCCTCGTGCAGGCGCTCAGCGGTGTCGTAGGCGCGCTGCAGCACGGCCAAATCCGCGCGTGGATGCACCTGTCGGTGCACCGCCACCAGCGGATCGAGCACCGGACGAATACGTGTCCGGTTACCAGTGAGGCTTCGCGCTAAGCGCGCACCATACCGACGTGCAGGCCCATCAGCCATCGCTCATTCACTCCTCGTTAACGACAAACACGGGAAGATCAGCGAACTTCTCCCGAGCGCCCAAGCCCTGGACTTCCAGAACAGTGCACAGGCCTGTGACTTCAGCCCCGGAGTGCTCTAGCAGCTTTCGAGCCGCTGCCATGGTGCCACCAGTTGCGAGCACATCATCAACGAGGACTACCCTCTTGCCCTTCAGCTCCATGCCATCGGCCGGAATCTCCAGTGCTGCCGTGCCGTACTCCAAGTCATATTCCTCGGTCAGCACCGGCGGCGGCAGCTTGCCCTTCTTTCGAACAGCCAGTACCCCCAGTCCCAGCTTGTATGCCACGGCCGAGCCCAGCAGGAAGCCACGCGCATCCAGACTGCCGATACAGTCGGCACCGAATTCTTCCACCTTCTCGGCGATTTCATCCACGATGAGCGCGAATGCATCTGCGTCGGCAAGCGCAGGCATCAAGTCCTCGAAGAGGACACCTTCGACGGGAAAATCAGGTACGAGGCGAATCTTGTCCTTCAACGCCTCTCGCGCGTGTGCATACGACACAGGTTTAAGCTCCTTTTAAGGAAAAGCAAAAGTGCGGGTACCTGTCAACGATACCCGCACTGTGCGTTTTGAAAGTAGTTTCACCCCTATCTCACGGGGCGCACACCTTGTATTTACTGCCCCGGACGCCAGGACAACGGCATGCCGTCATCGCCGCCTTCAGACGGCGGCTTCGGGGTGGACACTGTCCGCTTCGGCGTAGCGCTCTGTTCAATATCGCTTGCCGACGGATCCACCGCGACGCCATCCTCATCTGTACTTTCGGCAGCTACAGAGACCTTGGCCGAGCCCTGTGCACGCGCTTCCAGCACTGCCTCATCGTGCTTGCGGTAATCCCGCTGGCGCGACTTCAAGGACACCAGCAGTGGCGCCGCCAGGAAGATCGAGGAGAACGTACCCTGCACAATGCCGATCAGCTGAACCAGGGCGAGGTCCTTCAGCGTACCGACGCCCAGCATTCCAACGGCGATAATCATCAGCGCCAGAATCGGCAGCATCGTCGACACAGTGGTGTTGATCGAACGCATGATTGTCTGGTTCACCGCGAGGTTGACCAGTTCCGAGTAAGTCCTTCGTGTCGACGAACGGTACCCTGCGGTGTTTTCATCGACCTTGTCGAAGACCACCACGGTGTCGTACAGCGAAAACGACAGCACGGTCAAAAGACCGATCACCGTTGCCGGAGTGACATCGAAACCAATCAGAGCGTAGATGCCCATGATGACCACGGCATCGACAAGCAGCGAGAGGATCGCCGCAATTGCCATATCTCGCTCAAATCGAATGGTGATGTACGCAAACACCAGAGCCAGGAACACCACTGCCGCAACTAGCATGCGGTTGGTAATTGACGAGCCCCAGGACTCGGAGACCGTCGAGTCACCGATGGCATCCGGAGTCTGTTCGCCCTGCTCGTTGACTGGCTTGAACGCATCATCCAAGGCGATACGAGCCTGGTTGATTTCATCCTGCGTCAGCTTCTCCGAAGTAATCTCCAGAATGCGGCCCTCGCCAGAGCCGATAATCTGAACCATCTCCGGGGTTACGCCGGTGGCGTCTGTAAAGACCTTCTCGGCCTGCTCCGTAGTCACCGATGCCGGCGGCATCGTCATCTTGGTGCCGCCTTCAAAGTCAATGCCGAGGCTGAAACCGCGGATAAGCATCGACAGCACGGCAACAATAATGACACCAGCGGCGATCTGGTACCAGCGCTTACGCTTTCCGACGATCTCGATGCCGCCCTCACCGGTGTAGAGGCGGCGGAAGAAGGAGTCCTCGGAAGCCGAGGTGGATTCTTCAGTAATAACCGGTGTCGTCTGAGTAGTTTTCATGGGTTCTTACTTCCCCTCATTCGAGCCGGAGGTGCTTGCCTCAGCAGTGGCAGATGCACGGTTCTTGCGAGCGACATCCATCACCGAGCCAAAGCCATTCATGGACGGCTTCGACAGTGCCGGCCACTTCCGAGTAGCGAGGATCACCAGCGGTGCTGTGACCAGGAATGCGGTCACAATATCGAAGAACGTGGATAGGCCGAGTGTGAATGCGAATCCGCGAACATCACCGATTGCCAGGATGTACAGAACCACGGCCGCAATGATGGACACGAAGTTACCCGACAGGATTGTGCGCCGTGCCCGTCGCCAAGCGTGCGGTACTGCGGAGCGGAACGTCCTGCCTGCGCGAATCTCATCCTTGATGCGCTCGAAGAACACGATGAAGGAGTCGGCGGTCACACCAATGGAAATAATGATGCCGGCGATACCAGCAAGATCAAGCGAATAGCCGATCCAGCGGCCCAGCAGAACCAGGACACCGTAGACCATCGCACCAGCAGATGCCAGCGAGATCATCGAGATTAGACCAAGTCCGCGGTAGAGAACTGCAGCGTAGACCACGATGAGTGCGATACCGATAATGCCGGCGAGCAAACCTGCCTGCAGCGAGGCGCTACCGAGCATCGGTGGAATGGTAGTTGTGGTACCACCCGGCTCGCCATCTTCACCGGCAAACGACAGCGGCAAGGCACCGTAGCGCAAGTTATTGGCAAGGGCCTGTGCTTCATCGATGGTGAAGTCACCGGTAATGCGCGTAGCCGAACCGACTGGGGTCGGCTCCTGAATGACCGGTGCCGAGATGACCTTCGAGTCCAGCACGATTGCTACCTGCTGCTGCTGGTAGTCCTCAGTCAGCTTTGTCCAGGAACGAGCGCCGGTGTCATTCTTGCCGGCCTTGAAGCTGAAGGAAACCTGGATCTGGCCGGACTGCTGGTCGTAGCCGCCGTTGATTGGTGCATTGGTGTCAATGTCATCGCCAGACAGTCGCTTGCCCTTGACCTCGTCCTTCTCACCAATCAGCAGCGGTGCCTTATCCAAGAAGATGGCCTTGCCACCCTCCGGCGCACAGGTCACCAGCGGCTTGGCCGGATCATCTGCGCCCTGCAGCGGGTCGGTGGCATTGGGGTCGTCACACTTCATCAGCGACGCTGCGGCGAACTGCGTAGTCACGTCATCAGACTGACGGGTAGCCAGCATGACATCGCGGACCTTCGTACGCAGCTCAGCGGCCTCGATGGAGTTACCCGGCTTCTCCGGCGTCGTGGCTTCCAGCTTCGGGGCCTCGCCCAGCGACTTGGACATTTCCTCCGGAACCGGCTGACCTGGGTTCTGTTGCTTGAAGGCATCGATTGCCTGCTTCTGGGTGGCCTGCATGTCCTTGTACAGGGCATCGACGCGCTTGGTGGCATCTTCCTTCGACAGCACGCCAACGGAAACCCAGTCCTCGGCGGTCTTCTTGACGACCTCGCTAAAACGAGCTTCATCCGGCCCCTCTGTGGGCTGGACGACCGGGCGGAAGAACAGCTGCGATGTCTGGCCCAGTGTACGAGCCTCCTGTGAGTCTTCGCCCGGCACCGTGATGACCAACGTGTCACCGTCAGTAACGACCTGTGCACCACTGACGCCCATACCGTTGACACGATTTTCCAGAATCTTTCGAGCCTGGTCGAGCTGGTCACGAGTTGGGTTCTCACCCTGCGGCACCAGAGTCACTCGAGTACCACCCTGCAGGTCGATACCAAGTTTCGGCTTGAGCGATCTGTCGCCGGTGAATAGGACGAGTGCGTACGTGAGAACGAGGAAGCATACGAACAGGGCCAGCAGCCACTGTGGCCAATTCCTCTTGAACGTATTCGCACCTGATCTGGATTTGCTGTTCAAAGCAAAGTCTCCTGAATAGTGACGTTTAGGTACTTAAAGACGCTTCGGATAGAAACGCGTGTCCATAACCGCACCGCGAACCCACGCAATTTCCATTGAGGAGACATTGCGGACGTCGCCAAGCAAAGTTATAAACACCAACCGCTAGAGAATATCCGATTTAGCGCTGCGCGCCGGTTTTGCTGGTACCTGATTGGCAAATTTTCCACGCTCGGGGGCAGAGTGCGCCGTGATGTCTACGGTCGATTGCCCTCAACATGGCAAATGGCCGCTGCTTTTAATGATGCAAGCGGCCATACTGGATTTTCCTACTTATCGGTGGTCTCGCCCGGCTGCTCGCCTGGGTTGGCGGAATCCTCAGATGCGTTGGTAGAGGAATCCTCACCAGTTGCGTCAGCGTTGTCGGCGTGGCTAGCGCGCTGATCGCGGTGGGCGTAATCAGCTCCAGTGCCCTCGGACAGGTTGCGGGCAATTGCAGCCTTCTCCCAGCGCGTGACAATGCCGTCGGCGATAATCAGGTCGACAGTGGTGTCCGAGGTATCGACGACGACACCGTGCATACCGGAACCGGTGATAACCTCAGCGCCCGGAACCAGCTTCGACTGCATATCCCGGATGTTGCGGACCTGCTTGTTTTGCTTCATGATCTGCCAGATTGGCACGGCCAAGAACAAGACAATTAGTAGGAGGAGAATAAATTGATCCATGATTGCCGAGTCTAACGAATTGCCAGGTCGCAATTCCACATGACCCCGCCAACCTTCTACCTATTCAGATGTTTTTGGCGCCGTATTAGATCTGGTTTTAGGTGCCGATTGTTCCCGCTGGCGGTTCCATACCCAAATGTTCCCAGGCACGTGCGGTGGCCACACGTCCGCGGGACGTACGCGCAATCATGCCGGCACGCACCAGGTACGGCTCACACACTTCTTCAACAGTCGATGGCTCCTCACCTACTGCAAGCGCGAGCGAATTCACGCCAACCGGGCCGCCACCGTGTCCTTTGACCAGCGCAGTCAGGACAGCGCGGTCCAGACGGTCCAGCCCCAGTTCATCAACATCAAAAACGATCAGCGCGGCCCTGGCGGCTCCAAGGTCAATGACACCGCCGGAATGCACATCGGCAAAATCACGAACTCGACGCAGCAGCCTGTTGGCAATTCGTGGGGTACCGCGGGAGCGAGAGGCAATCTCTACTGCTGCATCTGGGCTTATGTCGACTCCCAGAATTCCAGCGGCACGAGTCACCACCTTAGTCAGGTCCTCTACCTCATAGAACTCCATCTGCGCGGTGAAACCGAAGCGGTCACGCAGTGGACCGGTGAGCATACCCGACCGAGTTGTCGCACCTACCAGAGTAAACGGCGGAATCTCCAGAGGAATTGACGTAGCACCCGGCCCCTTGCCGACAATGACATCAATTCGGAAATCCTCCATAGCCATATAGAGCATTTCTTCCACTGGGCGGGCAATACGGTGAATCTCGTCGATGAAGAGGATATCGCCCTCCATCAGGTTCGACAGCATGGCTGCGAGGTCACCGGCGCGAATGAGCGCTGGACCGGATGTCATACGTAACGACGTGCCCATCTCCTGCGCAATAATCATGGCCATCGTGGTTTTGCCCAGGCCGGGCGGACCGGAGAGCAAAATATGATCCGGCGCTACCTTGCGCCCTTTCGCACCGGCCAAAACCAAATCCAGTTGTTCACGAACCTTTGGCTGACCAATAAACTCACCCAGCGACTTCGGGCGCAGATTCGACTCCGCGTCGAGCTCTTCAAATTGCGCTCGAGCATCCACATCGCGGTGGCCATCGCCTCCTGCTCCAGCGCCGGCCGCAGTGTCAGCACCGAAACCGGCACCGGATACGCCACCGCCGAAGGAGTTGCCAGACACATTAAATTCCGTGCGCTCGATATCGCTCATAGTCCCCTCATCCTAGTTCACCACTGCCCCACAATCCTCGACCGACTCTGACCTTGCGAACAGCAGCTACTTCTCCCCCAACGTCTTCAGTGCAGCACGCAATGCCATCGACGTATCCAGCGACGGATCAATCCGAACAACCGATTCCGCAGCAGCATTTGCTTCCGATTCAGGGAACCCAAGCCCCACCAGAGCACCAACAACCTGATCCAAGTCAGCCTTGAGCTCGATGCCCGGGGCCGCAACTCCCGCTGTCCCCTCAGTACTGGACACCGCCCGGTCAGCAAATACCTCGACCTTGTCCTTCAGCTCCACCAACAAGCGCTCCGCAAGGCGCTTTCCGACGCCGTTTGCCGCCTGCAGAGCCTTACCATTTTTAGAGGCCACAGCATTGGCAATCTCCGCCGGAGTTAGAACCGACAAAATGGCCATGGCGACCTTCGGCCCGACAGTCGATACCGAGCGCAGAAGTGCAAACATTTCGCGTTCCTGCGAATTGGCAAAACCGAAGAGCGTGATGGCATCCTCGCGGACCGTCATCGTGGTCAACATAAAGGTCTCTTCATGACGAACCAGCTGCGAGGCCACTTTCCCGGTAATGGTGACCAAGTGTCCAACACCGCCGCACTCAATCACACAGAAATCAGCACCGAGGTCGATAACCTCACCGCGCAGGGATGCAATCACTTCTCACAAGTCCTTTCGCTTTGGCCATTCGAGCCGATTATTTCGATGCACTGTGCCGCTGAGCAAAGCTCGCTTCTCGAGCCCGTTGTTGTGCCGCAATAGCTTCCAACGTCTCCTTCTGACGCTGGAGCACCGGACCACGCCAACAGTGGCAGATGGCAATAGCTAAAGCATCTGCCGCGTCCGCAGGTTTAGGCGGAGTCTCCAGCCCCAGAATCCTCGTCACCATCGTAGTCATCTGCTTTTTGTCTGCTCTGCCGTTGCCGGTCAGTGCTTTCTTGACCTCTGACGGGGTATACATATGCACTTCCAACCCGCGGCGAGCTGCTGCCAGAACTAACACCCCAACCGCGTGCGCTGTCTGCATCACCGTGGAGACATTGCCACGTTCGAATACCCTTTCCATGGCGACAACATCCGGCTCATATTCATCCATCCACTGCTCAACCGCGTTTGATAGCCGCAGCAGACGATCCTCCAACGAGGCCGTGGTTGGCGTACGAGCAACACCGACAGCGATGGGGATTACTTTTCTGCCCTGTGCCCCCTCCGCAATTGAGAGACCACAGCGCGTAAGCCCTGGGTCAATGCCCATTACTCGCAACGGTTTAGCTCGATAACTCACGTAACAACTAATACCACATTTCGAACAGCTGTTTGCATGGATGTCATTGAGGGGCAGTTTTCAGCGATTCTGCTAATTTAGTCACCATGAATTCACCAAAGAAACTCTATGGTGTCTTGGCTGCAGCCGAAATGATTACGTGGGCGCTGCTGATCCTGGGAATGGCGCTGAAGTACGTATTCAAGGTTACCGATGCGGCGACCTCAATTTTCGGTGGTCTCCACGGTTTCACCTTCCTTTGCTACTTGGTCACCACCATTTTGGTGTGGATTAATCAGCGCTGGAGCTTTGGCCGAGGCGTAGTCGGATTGGCTTCGTCCATCATCCCGTTTGCCACCTATCCGTTTGAGCAGAACACGCTCAAGGCAGGACTGTTGGATAAGCCGTGGCGCTTTACCGACCCCGAAGAAGAGCCTGCTGATATCTTCGAATGGGTGCTCTCGATGGTTATCCGTCGCCCATTTGTTTCCGCTTTCGTTATCCTGGGCATCCTTCTCATTGTCTTTACCCTGCTGCTTATGGCCGGACCACCCACACAGTGGTTCTCTTAAAACCTCTTGGCAGGACGTTGTAACCTGCGTTGGCCGCCACATATCGATGAGATTTTCACCCATGGCCACGCTATAGCGCATCGGCAAGTGGATAGCTCATCGACATGAGCTAAGAAGAACAGCTAGCACGCCCGAACGCGCGCCGACACGGTGCTATTATGCAAAATCCCCATCGGACCACTCTCCGATGGGGATTATTTATTGCAAAAGCCTGCACACTGGACATTTACAGCAACCTTCACAGCCGAATGCAAAACCGCGCAGCCAAACCGCGGCTTCAAACTGCAAAGCACAGCACGCAGCGGATTGAAGATTAAGCGTCCAGCTCAGCCATAACTTCGTCGCTGATGTCTGCGTTGGAGTAGACGTTCTGGACGTCATCGGACTCTTCCAAAGCATCAATCAGGCGGAACAGCTTGCGAGCTCCATCGGCATCGAGGGCGATGGTGGTCTCAGCGCGGTAGTCCTGATCTGCGGAATCGTACTCAATCTCCGCATCAACCAGAGCGGTGCGAACGTTCATCAGGTCGGTGAATGCGGAGACAACCTCGAACTTCTCGCCCAGGTCATTGACCTCTTCGGCACCTGCATCCAGCACAGCCATCAGCAGGTCGTCCTCGGTAAGGTCGCCCTTCGGCAGCTCGACAACACCCTTCTTTTCGAAGAGGTAGGCCACGGCACCGTTATCTGCCATATTGCCGTTGTTCTTGTTGAAGGCCGAACGAACGTCGGATGCAGCACGGTTACGGTTATCCGTCAGGCATTCCACAATCAGGGCAACGCCGCCAGGTGCGTAGCCTTCGTAGACAATGGTCTCCCAGTCAGCGCCGCCGGATTCCTCACCGGAACCGCGCTTGCGCGCACGCTCGATGTTGTCATTGGGAACCGAGGCCTTCTTGGCCTTCTTAATCATGTCATCGAGGGTCGGGTTACCAGCCGGGTCACCGCCACCGGTACGAGCCGCGACCTCGATGTTCTTGATCATCTTTGCCCACTCTTTGGCGCGCTTGGCGTCATTAGCAGCCTTCTTGTGCTTAGTGGTCGCCCACTTTGAATGACCTGCCATCTGCTAGTTCCAACCATCCTCTCGTTAAGACCCACGTAGATGGGAATTCTTCGACTGTTCATTATACAAATTGGTGGGCTAAATTCCGACAAGCTCACGCAAAAAGTACTCGTGCACCCGCGTCTCGCCGGTTGACTCCGGGTGAAAACTCGTCGCCATTGCCGAATTCTGACGCACACCAACAACCGTTCCAGCCGCTTCACCAGCGGTTTCAGGAACTCGTGCCAAAACTTCGACGGCCTCGCCCATTCGTTCCACCCACGGAGCTCGAATGAAGGCCGCATGCACAGGCGGCTCACCATCGGCAATCTTTAGTGTCGGCATATCCAGGTCAGTTTCGAAAGAATCCACCTGCCGGCCAAACGCGTTACGACGAACAGTCATGTCAATCGCGGAAAGGCTAATGGCGTCCGCGCGGGTGTCCAACACTTCGTCGGCAAGCAAAATCATGCCCGCGCAGGTACCGAATACCGGCAGACCACTCGCCAGTGCGTCACGCAGCGGCTTTTCTAGCTCATTGAAGACCATGAGCTTGCTCATCGTGGTGGATTCCCCACCGGGCATAATCAGGCCGCTGAGGCCTTCGAGGTCGCGCGGCAATCGCACTTTTCGATGCGCGACACCGAGCTTGTCAAGAATGTATCCGTGTTCGGCGAAATTGCCCTGCAGGGCAAGAATGCCGATGAGGTCTGAGGTCATTAATCGATGTTCTCGCTTTGAGGATCGAAATTCGCCGCAACTGGCACTGGCTCAACGCCCGGTTCCAGCGTGCGGGTAAGCCCCTCCTGCGTGACGACGGCAACGAGTTCGCCCCTCTGGTTGAAGATGCGACCGTGTGTCAGTGCGCGACCTGCATGTGCAGACGGTGAGATCTGGTCGTAGAGCAACCATTCATCCGCGCGGAATGGACGCATGAACCACATTGCGTGGTCAAGGCTGGCCTCTTGAACCTCCACACCGGGGTGTGGAACCAAAGCCGACGATAGCAGCGTCATATCCGACATGTAAGCAAGGGTGCACACGTGGAATGTCTCATTATCTGGCAGGCGGTCCTTGCATCGGAACCAAACCAGCTGCTGCGATTTCGTGTACTTGTTGTGATCGTATTGGTCTTCCGGAACAACGCGGATGTCCCAATCAGCCCACTCACGCATGAGCAGTTTGCGGGTGTTGGTCATCTGCGATGTATCCGTGACCACATCTTCCGGCTGTGGCGCTCGGCGCATGATGTCCGAATGCTCAATACCGGTGTCCCCCTTGCGGTGGAAGCTGACCTGCATGACAAAGATTGTCCGGCCATCTTGAACTGCTTCGACGGAGCGGTGGCAGAAAGAGCGGCCATCACGAATGCGATTGACCAAGTACACCGTCGGGATATGGGGGCGGCCCGGACCTACAAAGTAGGCGTGGAGTGAGTTCACCGCAAAGGTATTGCCTACCGTCCGCGTCGCCGCCGCAAGCGCCTGCCCAGCGACTTGGCCACCAAAGGTACGTTGGAGAACCGATTCGATAACGGGACCGCGGTAGATATCGCGGTCGATACGCTCGAGGTCGAGTACTTCGCGGATGTCAGACATGATGTTTATTATCTCCGATGCTTGTCGCCTACGCCAGCGGCGTTCGCTTGGGCGAACGCCGCATCGATTTCCTCTCCCAGGAGCGGGGCGAGCGAACGGGCGTAGGCATTGGTCATATGGTCACGGTCGCGGTAGACGACGATATTGCCGATAACCGGGGAGCACCAGCCAAACGGGCAGAACCAGTCGGACGTGTCCACGGATCGTGCCGTCGGCCACTGCGAAAGATATCGGTCAGCGGGGTTGACCGGCTCGTATATAAGGGATCGCGCCACGGCGCACTTGTCCCAGTGATCAGCCTGGCGCATGCACTTGTTTGGATAGAAAGGCTCACCGTGCTCGTCGACAAGGCGAGGATTGTCGCGCAGACCGAGGAACGGGATTCCATGGTCAGCCAACGCAGCCCAGAAAGCGTCGGCGCCGGTGACAATCTGCTCGACTTCGTCGCGTTGCCCACGAGACGACGTAGTACTCATAGAGACAACGAGGTCGGGATCAAGCTCGATGAGACGATCGATTGCGCCTCCGGACCAAACAACGCAGTCACGGTCGACAAGCCACGATGTCCGCACAGTCAGCGGACAGGCTTCGCGCAACATGGTCACCACGCGGAATCCCCGCTGCAGGCCGAGCAAATGCAACGGCTCGACATACGTGTCCGCATGGGAGTGTCCAACGATTGCCACCGTTGTTTGCGCACTAACATCGCCGTAGACGCAGTCTGGGTACTCGTCGGTGGGAGCATCCATCTTTACCAGACATCCGTCGCGCCATGACCGAGTACCGATGTGCTCAGGCAGCTCCGGGTACAGCTCCGTCGGAGGTACATACACCTTGCCGGATGCGGCCATAGCCCCTGGATACACGGCCGGATCCAGCTCACGGGCATCGATCCGGTCGAGATGGGCAATCCACGCCGTGTTGGCGAACAGGCCTGCCACGACAAGAGTGCCGATAACCGCCGTCGCCGCAATCTTTGGTTTGCGAACGGTATCCGACGCTTGAACGGCCAACATATCACGGGTGCGACGTGGCCCCTGCTCTTGCAAAGGCCTTTCGATGTACCTATTCGTCGCATCGGCGAGCAGAAGGGACAGGGCAATGACCAAGACACCGAGCCACGCCGGCACGTCCCAGTTGCCGGTCGCATGGGAGATCAGAATCAGCAACGGCCAATGCCACAGGTACAGCGGATAGGCAATGCGGCCCAGCCACTGCATGAAGTCGGACTGTAGGACATCGCTGGTGCGTCCCGTGCCGTTAGACAGGACAATGAGCGTGGCACCACCGATTGGCAATAATGACAGGGGGCCCGGAAAGGCCGTCGTGTCACGGATGACAAAACCCGTCACCACCATCATCACGACGCCGACAAACGAGGCGACACCGTTGAGCTTCGCGGGCACCTGAAATTTGTGTCCGCACACGGCGAGAACGCCACCGAACGTCATCTGCCACAGACGTGTCCATGTCGAGTAGTAGTCGGCCATTCCTCCGTACAGGCCACCGCGGGATGCCCATGCGAAGGACACGATCGTCACTACGATGAGAAGCGGACCGACAAGCCGCGTGCGGAAGAAAGGCCATACGACGCACAGCGATCCGACGAGGATTGCCATGAGATAGAACTGCCCCTGCACCGACATAGACCACAGGTGCTGCAGCGGGCTTGGTGTCGTCGTTGCAGCGGCATACGCGGCATCCTGGGCGATAAGTTCCCAGTTGAGCACGTAGGTCAAGGCCGCTCGAACTTGCCTGGTTATTTCCTCCGAAATCCATTCGGGGGCAAACAAGAACATGATTAGCGCCGCCCCGGCCATCGACATCACCAGCGACGGCACAAGACGGCGAATGGTTCGCAGCAGGGGCCACAACGGATTGGCCAGTGCTCCCGGGCGACCCGCGTAACGAATCTGAGAGCCGAGAAAAAAATATCCGGCCAGCATGAGAAACACGTCCACACCACCGGAAACCCGGCCGACAAAGACGTGGAAGATGACTACGAGGGCGATGGCGAGGCCACGCACACCATCCAAGTCCTTGCGACGCTTGGTCGGTGCCACCGCGGTTACCGCATCGCCTTTTACAGCCATACTCTGTTTACCAGCCACGCTCTGCGAGTCGGTGCGGCTGCGGAATCTCATCAACGTTGATTCCGACCATTGCCTCGCCCAGACCACGGGAGACATCTGCGATGACCTTCGGGTCGTCGTAGTGCTGCGTTGCCTGGACAATTGCCTTGGCGCGCTTCTCCGGGTCGCCGGACTTGAAGATACCCGAGCCAACGAAGACACCCTCGGCGCCGAGCTGCATCATCATTGCGGCATCGGCTGGGGTGGCGATACCGCCAGCGGTAAACAGCACGACCGGCAGCTTGCCGGTCTCTGCGACCTCGCGAACCAGCTCGTACGGAGCCTGCAACTCCTTAGCTGCGACGTAGAGCTCGTCCGGAGCCATCGAGCGCAGGCGATTGATCTCGGCGCGGATGGTGCGCATGTGGGTGACAGCATTGGAAACATCACCGGTGCCGGCCTCACCCTTGGAGCGAATCATGGCAGCGCCCTCGTTGATGCGGCGCAGCGCCTCACCGAGGTTGGTTGCACCACAGACGAACGGCACAGTGAAGTCGAACTTGTCGATGTGGTTGGAGTAATCGGCCGGAGTCAGAACCTCGGACTCATCGATGAAGTCCACGCCGAGGGACTGCAGCACCTGCGCCTCAACGAAGTGACCAATGCGGGCCTTGGCCATAACCGGGATCGACACGGCGTTAATGATGCCCTCAATCATGTCCGGGTCAGACATACGAGAAACGCCACCCTGCGCGCGGATATCGGCCGGAACTCGCTCCAGCGCCATCACCGCGGTCGCACCTGCATCCTCAGCAATCTTGGCCTGCTCCGGGGTAACGACGTCCATGATGACGCCGCCCTTCATCATCTCAGCGAAACCACGCTTGACGCGCGCGGTACCCTGCCCGGAGGTATTTTCAACGGTGCTCAACGAACCCTACTTCCTAAAAGTGATATCAGTTACTTTTTCCCTAGGGAAAAATTCCAATAACACTATAACGTGTCAACTAGACCGGGCTGTTCATTGAGTAGGGTAAAACCCAACTTTTTCCACCGCAATTGCTGGGAATCGAGCCTATACCGGGGGTAATACGTCGGCGACATCGAAGTATTCAGGCTCAGGCGCCGTACCTGCCAGACGCAAAGCGCGTACCCATGGCCTAGAACGCAACGCCTTGGTATCAGTCACCGCATCGTTATAAAAACGACGAGCCAGCTCCAGGCGCGTGTGCGCGTCGGCAAGCTCAATGGCAAGCGTGCGCTCTGGTGGCTGCTGTTCCACCAACGCCACAATGCGCCGCGTCAGCTCATTTTCCGCATCAGCACGCTGTCCTGTGTGAGTCGCGCGGATGGGGATAGCTTCGGCGCGCGCCGTGTCACCCGACAGCTCCGGGTACGCCGAGCGCGCCACCGCTGCCCTCCGCCCCAGGGCCGCTTCCAGAGAGGAACGCGCCAGGTCTGTGCGAATATGCATGCGGTTTAGGCGCGTTGCCGTCGAAGAGGCGATAAGACCGACTACCAGCACAATAATCAGCGCAATAGCCAGGACTACGCCCCAGACTGGAACGGTTACGTTCACCGAAAACCCACTTTCCTTCTTCAACCACGCCTATAGCGGGGCCGCCACGTTACGTCGTAGTGACGACCTTTTCGCCGTCCATGCGCACCGTATCGTACACACGCAAAACGCCGTCGGCGACTCGCGACCAGTCGTACTCCCACGCCCGCTCATGGCCAGCTACGCGCAGCTTCTCCCCCAGCTCGGGCTGTCGCAACAGCTTGACCACTTCAGCGGCCAGGTCCGCAGAGTCGCCGTTTGCAAAATGAAGTCCGAAACGGCCGTCGTCAAGCACGAGTCGGAATGCATCGATGTCGCTGGAAATCACGGGCGCACCCGCCGCCATCGCCTCTACCAGCACAATTCCGAAGCTCTCGCCGCCGCGCTGTGGTGCGATATAGGCGTCGGCGTCGGCGAGAATGGCCGCTTTGGCATCCTCCGACAGCCGTCCGACAAAGTGCAGCACTTCGGCGTGCTTTCCCGCTTTACGACGGGCACCTGCGGCATCACCATCACCGACCACGCAGACCTCAACGTTGGGAAACTCCGCGCGGATTGCGGGCAGCGCCTCCAGGAGCACGTCGAAGCCCTTGCGGGGCTCGTCGAAGCGGCCGAGAAAGACGAGTCGGAACACACCCTGCTTGCGCGGTGGGATTTCCGGCAGCGAGGACGCGGGGAGACAGTTTTCAAAGTCACCGACGCGCACGCCGTTCGGAATCAGAACAGGATCACCACCAAGTTGCTCCACCTGCCAGCGACGTGCGACCTCGGAGACCGCGATGCCTCCTCGAATGCGCTCCAGGTACTTGCGCAAAATTGGCGTAGCCAGCTTCAAAATCAGCGATTCCGTCGCCGCTGAGTGGTAGGTGGCAACGATTGGTCCGACTGCATTAAACAGCGACAGCATTGAGTAACTGGGCGAATTCGGCTCATGGATGTGCAAAATGTCGAAATTGCCCTCATCTATCCAAGCACGCACCTTGCGGTTGGTGCGTGGGCCAAAGGACAGCCTGGCCACTGAGCCGTTATACGGGATGGGAACAGCCGCGCCACCGCGCACGACAAAGTCGGGCACGTCGGCCTTAGGGCTGGCGGGTCCGATAAGGCTGACCTCATGACCGCGACGAATGAATTCCTCGCAGAGGTCGATGGCGTGCGCTTGCACGCCACCTGGAACGTCAAAAGAGTAAGGACAGACCATTCCGATGCGCACGGTTATCTATTTCCTCTTTCGATCTGCCGGCCATAGCGGCTGCATCATGTGCCAATCGGCGGGATGCTGCGCAATGTCCGATTCAAAAATGTTCGCGACATCCTGAACAATATCGTTCAGACTACGATTCTCCGTGGGCACTGGTGGGTGTGCCACAAACCGCCATCCGTCGCGGATGTACGAAAGCCCCGCAGGCACAAGCAGTGCGCCTGTCTCCTGAGCCAGTTTTGCTGCCCCGACCGGCATCGTGGTCTCTTCTCCGAAGAAGGTCACGGGCACACCGCGGCCACCGAAGTCGCGGTCAGACAGCAGGCACACCACACCGCCTTGCTCCAGCCTTTCCTTCAGCTGTGGCATAGCGGGCTGGCCGCCGGTCAGCGGAAGAATCTTAAAGCCCAGAGATTCGCGGTACTCGACGAATGCGTCGTAAAGCACCTCGGGCTTGAGACGCTCGGCGACGGTTGCGAATTGGCCGCTGCGATCGACCAACCACATGCCGGCCATGTCCCAATTACCACAGTGCGGCAGCGGGATGACCACGGATTTTCCGGCCTCAATCTGCTCGGTGAGTTCCGCAAGCCCGATGCTGGTGGCCTGAACTTCGGCGGCGAGTTCAGGTGAGGCGATGGTGGGCAACCTGAATGCTTCTACCCAATAGCGCAGGTACGAGCGCATGGAAGCGCGAATCAGGCCCTGCGGCACTTCATCTGGATGACACCCCATTACCCGCGCGAGGTTTTTGCGCAGCTGGCGCGTTGTCGACGGATTCTTCGCAACTCGGTCGGCAGCAAAGTTACCAAGACCATAGGCCATGCGCTCTGGAAGCAATCCGAAAATCTTCCATCCCGCTAGGTACCCCAGGGCCGCGACATCCTCTTTGGAACGGGGCACGAAGAAGTGTGACATTGGGCTGCCTCCCTTAAAGATGACCGTGGATTAGTTGGCATCAGTCGAGCCGGACTGCTGTGTGGAGTCAGCGTCCGTTGCGCCTGCCGGCGGGGCAATCGCATCCAGCGCACCCGGCTGTTTTGCCACCATGTATAGACGCTGGACGACAGTAAATACCGAACCAACAGCCAGAATCCACATAGCGACATAAATGGAGTAGCTCAGGCCAAGGCCCTGCAAGCCCACGCCGACAAGCCCAATAATCAGTCGCTCAGCGCGCTCCACCAAACCGCCGTTGACTTTCAGACCGCTGGCCTCAGCACGTGCCTTGACGTAGGAAATCACCTGAGAAGAACCCATGGTGATGAGCGTGAGAATCAACAGCGTGGAGTCGGCGTCATAGCGATAGACAACCCAGTAAGCGATGGCACCAAACAGAGCTGCATCGGTGATGCGATCGCAGGACGCATCCAGCGTGGCACCGTATTTTGTACCGTGCCCCTGCAATCGCGCCATGGTGCCGTCGAGCAAATCGAAGGCAGTAAAAATACCCATCAGGGCTGCCGCGGCGAAGAGGTGCCCGGTTGGAATCAGGACAACGGCAATCACGACAGAGATTGCGGTGCCCACCAGCGTGACAGTGTTGGGGCTGATGCCAGCACGCAGCAGCGCTAGTGCCATTGGTTCTACGACTGGCTTAATCGGTTCCCGACCACGCACGCTTAGCATGTGGCATCCTCCTGTTCGAGGGCACGCCAGCCGTCGGCAAGCAGCTTGCGCGTATCACGCAGTGCCTGCGGCAGCACCTTGGTGCCGTCGATGACGGTCATGAAGTTGGCATCGCCTGCCCAGCGCGGAACGACATGCATGTGCAGGTGATCGGCGACGGAACCGCCGGAGGCCTTGCCCAGGTTGAAGCCGACATTGACTGCGTCCGGCTTCGAGACCTTCTTCAGCGTGCGAATTGCATGCTGTGCAAACCGCATCATCTCGGCGGATTCTTCCGCCGTCAAGTCTTCAAGGTTGGCGACCTCACGGTACGGAATCACCATCAGATGGCCAGGGTTATACGGGAACAGGTTCAAGATGGCATAGACCAGCTCACCTCGAGCGACGATGAGCGCGTCTTCATCGCTTTGCTTGGGCAAATCGACGAAGGGGTTTCGCGGCGGCTTTTTCTCATGCACACCACGTTTGGTGATGTAGTTCAGTCGGTATGGTGCCCACAGCCGCGTAAGGCGGTCGGGCTCTCCGTAGCCGCTATCAACATAGACGTTGTCAGACGCCTGCTGTTCTGCGTTTCCCTGCTCGTGTGGCAGCGTTGGCTCTTCGCTTCCCGAGTGATTCACTACCTGCCCCTTCATCGCACAGTCGCGGGACCATCACTTCCCGCGACTGCTTATATTGTCCTGCTGTATTTTACGGTCTCTACCGAGACCTGTGCTGGATTGCCGTTACCGGCATGCCAGATTAGACGGCAGAGACATTTTCCTTATTCGGCTGCTCATTGTTGCGCGAGGAGACCCACTCACAGATGATGTCTGCAGCCTTGTCGACCTCAACACCGTTGATCTGAGTGCCGTCGAGGAAGCGGAAACTGACTGCTCCGGCCTCAACATCGCGAGCACCAGCAAGGATCATGAACGGAACCTTGTTCTGCGTGTGATTGCGAATCTTCTTCTGCATGCGGTCATCCGAGGTGTCCACGTGAGCGCGGATACCACGAGACTTCAGCTTGGCAGTGAACTCTTCCAGGTGCGGTGCGAAATCATCCGCAACCGGAATACCAACGACCTGCTCCGGTGCCAGCCATGCTGGGAATGCACCTGCGTAGTGCTCCAGCAGGACACCGAAGAAACGCTCGATAGAACCGAACAGCGCACGGTGAATCATAATCGGACGCTTCTTGGTGCCGTCCGGTGCCGTGTACTCCAGCTCAAAGCGCTCTGGCAGGTTGAAGTCCAGCTGAACAGTCGACATCTGCCAGGTACGACCGATGGCGTCGCGGGCCTGGACCGAAATCTTCGGACCGTAGAAGGCGGCTCCGCCCGGATCTGGAACGAGGTCCAGGCCGGAAGCATCGGCGACACGCTGCAGGATTGCGGTGGACTTCTCCCAAATCTCATCGGAGCCCACGAACTTCTGCTCGTCCTTCGTGGACAGCTCCAGGTAGAAGTCATCCAAACCGTAGTCGCGCAGCAGCGAAATGATGAAGTCAAGAACGCTGGTGAGCTCTTCTTCCAGCTGGTCTTCGGTGCAGTAGATGTGGGCGTCGTCCTGCGTGAAGCCGCGCGCACGGGTCAGACCGTGAATAACACCGGACTTCTCGTAGCGGTAGACGGTACCGAACTCGAACATGCGAATCGGCAGTTCACGGTAGCTGCGGCCACGCGATGCAAAGATCAGATTGTGCATCGGGCAGTTCATCGGCTTGACGTAGTAGTCCTGCGGTTCCTTGGTGCAGTTGCCGTGCTCGTCGTACTCACCGTCGAGCTGCATCGGCGGGAACATGCCGTCTGCGTAGAAGTCCAGGTGTCCGGACTTCTTAAACAGGTCGCCCTTGGTCACATGCGGGGTGTTGACAAAGTCGTAGCCGGCCTCAATGTGGCGACGACGCGAGTGCTGCTCCATCTCGTTTCGGATGATGCCGCCCTTGACATGGAACACCGGGAAACCGGAGCCAATCTCGTCCGGGAAGCTGAACAGATCCAGCTCAGCGCCCAGGCGACGGTGATCGCGCTTTTCTGCCTCCAGCATGCGGTCAAGGTGCTCATCCAGAGCTTCCTTGGACTCCCATGCGGTGCCGTAGACGCGCTGCAGGTCATCGCGGGACTGGTCGCCGCGCCAGTAGGCTGCGGACGAACGAGTGATCTTGAACGCCGGGATGTAACGCGTCGTCGGAACGTGCGGGCCACGGCACAGGTCGAACCATTCGGTCTCGCCGGTACGTGGATTGACGTTGCGGTAGCCGGTCAGAGTGGTACCAGAACCACCGACATCGACATTGGCCTCATCATCTTCGGAGACGTTACCGGCGGACTTTTCCGTAATGAGCTCAAGCTTGTACGGTTCGTCGGCAAGCGCTTTCTTAGCCTCTTCAGCGGACTCGAACGCAAAGCGCTCAAACCGCTGACCGGACTTAATGATCTTCTTCATACGCTTTTCAATGCGCTTGAGATCTTCCGGTGTAAAAGGCTCAGCGACTCGGAAGTCGTAGTAGAAGCCATTATCAATGGCCGGGCCGATACCCAGCTTGGTACCTGGGAATTCCAGCTGCACGGCCTGAGCCATGACGTGGGTTGCCGAGTGGCGAATGACATCGCGCCCGTCCGGAGTGTTGGCCGGAACGGGTTCGAAGACGGTTTCCACCTCTGGCTTGAAGGACAGGTCCTTGAGGTTGCCTTCCGGGTCGCGGACGCAAACGATGGCGTCAACTCCCTTATTGGGGAAACCCAGGTCTCTCATCGCCTCGCCCGCGGAGACTCCCGCGGGCACGGTAAATGGTGCTGGGGTTGCAAATTCTTCTGACACGGCGCGCGTGTACTCCTTTTCAAAGTGTCTTCGAAAATCACATACCTGGTGACTTTCGTCAGTCGCACACACACTTTACCGCAAAGGCTCTACCTAGTCTTCGAGAAGGTCCTGCGCCCAGTACTCGTCTTCCGAGGTTCCGCGTGGCATGACGAAGACCGCCGATCCAATGTGGAAAATCCACTGATTCATGCGGTCATTTTCAGCCAGACGTTCCTGGATTGGGTGGAACTGCTCCAGTGGATTCTTCTGGTAGCAGATGAACACCAACCCGGTATTGGTATCGAACTTTCCGTCCGACTCCGGCGGCAGGTCGTAGTTGTACACGCGACGCAGCAGCTTCTGGTTCGGGTATTCCTTTGGAGGCATCGCCAGCGCGACGTGGCTGTGCGGATCTGTAAGCGGTAGCCCGTATTCATCCGTCTTCGACAGGTCAACGGTTTCAAACTCGTCCTTGCCGCCGACCGGCGCGCCCGAGCCAATCTCACGGCCGGTAATAACCGTACGGCTCTCGCGGTCAAGAACGTCCCAGCCGGGCAGATCCATCTCAATTCGACGCACGACCATTGCCGATCCGCCGCGCAGCCAGTCAGGGCCGCTATCAATCCAGACCTGCTTGGCAAACTCATCACGAGTATGCGGGTTGATGGTGCCGTCTTTCTGGCCGAATAGATTGCGCGGGGTCTCCCCTTCCTGCAAGGATCCCTGCGCGTGCTGGAAGCCAGTCTGCACCCAACGCACGTCCAGGTACGGCGCGGAGTTGCGAGTCATCATTCGAGCAGCGTGCGACACCATCACTGGGTCATCGGCGCAAATCTGCAGGCAGAGGTCGCCACCACTCCACTCCGGCTTCAGCTCATCATTGCCGTACTCCGGGAGGTCGGCCAACCAATCGGGCTTCTCGCTCTCCTTGTCAATAATCGTGAAGAAGTTCTCACCAAAACCGACCGTGATGGTCAGGTTGGCCGGCGCCACCATCAATTCCGGTTCGAGGTCAGTGCGGCTGGCCTGGCCAGAGGTCATTCGACGCGCATCATCAGTCCACACACGCATCAGGTTGCGCATCCGCTCACGGCCCACGTCCTTCTTGACATCGAAGGACACCAACCACAGGTTCGCCTGTGCCGGTGTTTCAATTCCCGCCTGGTTCGCGCCGTCGAAAGGCACCGTCGCCGTTTGCAGCGGCGGCTTTTCCGGTTCCTCCTGTTTGCGCTCGAGCCCAATTGCGTGAGCTTCTGGAGCTCCGAGCGCCACAGCTGACGCACCCGCCGCGACCCCCAGGCCGCCGAGGAAATGCCTCCTGCTAAAGCCATCGGACATAATGTGCACACTTACCTTTCTGATCACGTCATGCTGGAGCACACTCAGTGATTCGCCGGTAACAGCGTCAAACGCAAAGCGGCTTGTCACCTATCCAACTCGACAGTATCTAATGACTGATTTTAGAAAAACAGAAGCGCCGGAGTTCACAGGACTTTTACACGAATCTGCCCCAACCCCGGCGCTTCTCAGCCAATATTTACAGTCAGTCATCCGCCGCCTACGGGCTCATGCCCGCTTTACGACGGCCCATTGACCTCGCTGCAAATGCAGATCTCGGTGGAATTAGTGGCCCTCGTGGTCCATTTCACCGTGGTCCATGTCGCCACCCATGTGCTCTGGATTGTTTAGGCTTCCGTCGCTGCCGTAGTCCTCTTCACCCGAAGGCTGAACGCGAACCTCAATATCCTGAGTGATGCTCGAACCATCCGAGAGCTCAACGACCAGCTTGTACTCTGCGCCCTGCTCCATGGCTTCATCATTGCCCATAATCATCAGGTGGGTGCTGCCCGGCTGTAGAACAAGCTCACCGTTTGCAGGAATGGTCAGACCTTCCGGCACCTCGAACATCTTGCCGTCCTTGGTGTCGTGCTGCTCGAACTTGGTGCCCTCCTTGAGCCCCTCAATCTTGAAGGAGGAGATCTTGATGTCCTCGTCCGTGTTGTTCTTCAGGACACCGAAGATGCCAGTCATCTTCTTCTCAGCCGACTTTTCCTTAATGTATGCGTCATTAAGCTCTACGGCATCGCCGCTCTGCTCCTGTGCAGAGGTGGACTCAGTAGCGGTAGAGGCAGTGGACTCAGTCGAATCGGCTGCCTGGTTGTCATCAGAGGAGCAACCCGTCAGAGCCAGGGTCAGGGCGGCGGAGCCAGCGATTAGGGCAGACGCAGTGCGGTTGAGCTTCATGGGATTATTTTGCCTTTCGGTTAATGACGATGACGGCTACGGCGATGATGACAATCAGTCCGACCCCGAGGCCCCAGGCCCACATGGGAACGGACTTCGTTTCATCGGCGCTCGCATCGGTATTACGAGATACTGCCCCATCTTCGGCTGCACCTGCAGCATCCGCACCAGCGACGGAGAAGGACGTCTTTCCACGCGTGGAGTGACCGTCCGAAGACGTGATTTGGAAACCAATGATGTAGTTGCCAGGACCCGGGTTGATATCCTCCGGGATTTCAAGACTGACCTCGTTGCCCACAACCTCAGGTTCGTGGGTGTAAAGGACTTTCTTGGCATCTGCATCGCTGATTGCAACGGTGTTGAAGTTGTCCTTGGGGTTGCCGGAGAACTTGAGCGATACCTTGCGCGGGAACTCATTAACTACCTGCTTATCTGCAGGCGTTGAGGACATCACTGCATCATGTGCAGCGGCGATTGGCGCGTCGAGCACTGCAGCCCCAGCGGCTACTGAAAGTGCTGCAAGCGATGCCGCTACACGACGATTCAACAGCGCGTGCCGACGCCTTCCTGCTGAAGCGACCCGGGGACTCACTAGAACAGTTCAACTCCTTTAAGCGGGACAGTTCGGGAAGAACAGCCATTAGCTAACAACTGCTCTTATCCCTATTTGTCGGATGTTAGCCGAGAAAAGTTCCCAAAAGTGCAAATATGTTCTAGGTCACAATCTTCTACAGAGGCGAAAAAGCCCTGGTCAGAGGTTCCACTCCGACCAGGGCTACTGCCTGGTAGTCCCAACTGGGTTCGAACCAGCGACCTTTCCGGTGTGAACGGAACGCTCTTCCACTGAGCTATGGGACTGTTGCGCACAAAATCTAAAAGGACTTCGTTGCTCTGCGGAATAAGGTAGCACGCTGACTTGAAATTCCCCTAATTGACCAGTTCGGAAATTAATGGGATCGTTTTTAGCCACTCCAAAGGCCGCTATTTCTTTCCGACAGCAACCAGCATTAAGCCCCCGCTCCGTTCTTCGTGTTCAATTCCTCCGACCGAGGTTGCAAATATGATGCCCGAACCGCGGAGCGTGCCAACTTCCGCGCCAAGAGACACAGGCCACCAAATCACAGTCATGAGATTCACGCTGGACATAAATGTGGTTTTTAGAATCTTGAAAGGCGATCAATAGAGATTCCGACCTGCGCATTTGTAATCAAAGAGCGAATCACGCTAAAGTATCTCTCGCACCGCAAGAGAGCAATAGAGTTTCTCTTGTAACGCAATGCGGATGTAGCGCAGCTGGTAGCGCATAACCTTGCCAAGGTTAGGGTCGCGGGTTCGAGTCCCGTCATCCGCTCTGGTTTTCCATCGAGTTGGCCTTATGGTATAACTTCGAGACAACCACTGAGGCGGCAAGCCTCACGGTGGAATGGCCGAGTGGCGAGGCAACGGCCTGCAAAGCCGTGTACACGGGTTCGATTCCCGTTTCCACCTCAGCAGAAAAGCCTTCGGGTTTTGATGTTCAGCGCGATTAGCTCAGTGGGAGAGCGCTTCCCTGACACGGAAGAGGTCACTAGTTCAATCCTAGTATCGCGCACCACGTTAGCCCTTGCGGGTAAACGTATTTGCGGATGTAGCGCAGCTGGTAGCGCATAACCTTGCCAAGGTTAGGGTCGCGGGTTCGAGTCCCGTCATCCGCTCAGTGCTTAACCCCCTTCTTTTTCGGAGGGGGTTGTGCATGGAAGCTTAAAGAAGCTTCTGCCCCAGCGCGATTAGCTCAGTGGGAGAGCGCTTCCCTGACACGGAAGAGGTCACTAGTTCAATCCTAGTATCGCGCACCACGTTAGCCCTTGCGGGTAAACGTATTTGCGGATGTAGCGCAGCTGGTAGCGCATAACCTTGCCAAGGTTAGGGTCGCGGGTTCGAGTCCCGTCATCCGCTCAGATTAACCCTCTCTCGGTTTCCCGAGAGAGGGTTTTGCTTTAGGCTCCTTTTACGTTTCAGCCTCTCTACGTTCGAGCCCTACTCCCGTTTAATGGCACCTCAATAGAACAAACCGCCCCACAGCTGAAAAACTGTGGGGCGGTTCTATCTAAAACTAGACTTCAGCTTCGCTAGACCTCAGCGTCGCGTGCACCGAGCTCATTGTCCAGGCGCAGCAGACCAGAACCGTCGTCGCCAACGATCTCCAGGCGGCCGATAATGCCACGGACGGTGTCCTCTTCCTCAATCTGCTCGACGATGAAGCCGTCCAGCAGCGGACGGGAGTCCAGGTCACCCTCCTCATCAATCAGCTTGCGCAGGTCGCGGATGGCCGCCGAGACCTTCTCCTCATGCTCAAGAGCAATGCGGAATGCGTCGAGTGCAGAAGTGACCTTGACCTTCGGTGCCGGAATTTCGCCAATCTGCGGGCGATTGTCACGAGCATCCAGGTGGTCAATGAACTGGTTGGCGTGAGAGATTTCCTCATCAGCCTGCGCGCGCATCCACTCAGCCATACCGGAAAGATCCAGCAAATCCAGCTCAATTGCCAGCTGGCGGTAGACGTTCGATGCCGAGAATTCCAGAGTAATCTGGTCGTTAAATGCCTTCTCAAGAGTGTCTGTAAGTCGCATAATCTCAATCATAAGTAAATCCCTCGATTGTGGCAATGATTATGCCACTTACCTTATAAGCCAGCCCTTGCCTACTCTTTAAACACCGACTTACCCTCGGAGGTATGGGTACACTCTCATCCTCCACCCCGACCACTTCCGATATCCTCACATTCCTCGAACGCCCCAAGAGCACCACGGTCTCAGCCATCGCCGTCACCAGCATCGATGGGCGTGGCGCAATTGACGGTGCCTCAGGTGGACTCGGAAACGACACCGACGCAACCATTTTCAATACGCTCCGCGCGCTTTCCGACGTAGTTTTCGTCGGCACCGGAACAATTGTGGCCGAAAACTACGGCCCGGTCGAAATCCCGCAGCATCTACAAAAGATTCGCCGCGACCTTGGCCGCAAAGACAACGTTGTAATGACAACGCTCTCCCGCTCCCTTGACCTCGACGTGGACTCCGATTTCTTCGCCGATGCGAAAAACAATCCACCCATTATTTTCACTCCGAGCGAAGACAGTTTTGGCGATGCCCACAATGCATCCGCTCACGAGGACAAAGCTAAAAGGATGGAGATGGCTGGGGCGAACGTCGTCAAGCTGGCGGAGCCCACACCGGCGTCGGCGTTGACGTGGCTGAAGCAGAACGGATATCGCGACATTGTCGTTGAAGGCGGACCGACGATGTACCGTGCAGCGATTGAAAGCGGGGGTGTGGATGAGTTGTTCATTACGCTGTCACCAACGTGGGTCGGCCACGGTCCCCTGACTTTTGGCGAGACCGAGCCCGATGACGCTTCCGATCCGCAGCGGTTTAATCTTCGCGACATGTTGCGGTCCGACTCACACATTTTCCTACGCTATTCCCGCAGTCTGACCCACTAGGGTTAGATACTGTGAATTCCCCAGCCAAACAGACGATTTCCCAATCCTCATCGCAGCAATCCTCATCGGACGCTGCGCAGGAAACCGCCCATGGCGCTATTTTCCTACAGCCCCACCTAGCTCGCGCATTCAACGCGTTCCTGTGGCCAATCGCCGTTGTGGTCATCTTCCACCGAACATGGATTTTGCCCCAGAATCTCGATTCCACAGATGACTTCACCACAGTGTGGGAAGCGGTAAAGCGTTTTACCAGTGGCGTTCCGGTCTATACCGAAAACTATCTGACCACGGATCCGCATTATCTCTACTCGCCTGGCGGCACACTGCTGCTCACACCGATTTCACTTCTCGGCTCGATGGAAGCAGGGCGTACGTGGTTTGCCATTGCACAGTCGGCATCAATTCTCGTTGCAATTGTGCTGTTGCTGCTCTGGTACGGTGTGCCGCGCCGCAGCCCGCTCATTCCGGGTGTTATCGCGCTGTGCTTCCTGTCGGAGCCGGTGACCAACACGATTGACTTCACCAATGTCAACGGCGGATTGTTCCTTGGCCTCGTTGTATTCCTGATGACTCTTCATCAGCGCCGCAACGCCTTCGCCGGCATCGTGCTCGGCCTGTGCATCACCATCAAACCTGTGTTCCTGCCGCTGCTCTTCCTGCCGTTTATGCGCAGGCAGTTCTCCACGATCTTCTATTCGATTGGCGTGGTAATCGCTGCAAACGCCGTCGCATGGCCGCTTATGGAGCGCCCACGCGATTACATCGACATCACCATCCCGTACCTCGGCGTGGTTCGTGACTTCGCAAACTCATCGCTGACCGGACAATTGGTGTGGCTCGGTGCAGACCCCACGTTGATTTTGCTGTGGCGCATTTTCTTCGGCATCTTCGTTGTCATCGCCGTCGTGCTACTTCTGCGCTGGCTTGAACGCGACGAGAAATTCTGGCTTGCCACGACCTCCGGCATTCTGTTCATCGGCGCATTCTTCCTGTCCAGCCTTGGCCAGCAGTACTACTCGCTAATGCTTCTGCCAATGGTGCTGACGCTACTTCGCCCGCTGACGGGCGAGCGTGACGACGAAGGCAATGCGGCTGCAACCGTCATGCTGAATTGGTCAACCGGTTTAGCGACCGTACTCTGCTTTTTCTACGCAAGCTGGATCATTTCCCCACGTGATGTATTCACCAACTGGCTGACCATCGCGATTGGTGGCATCGGCTGGGGCGTTTACATCCTTGCCATTGCAGCGCTGATGATTCGCATGACTATCGTCGATTCCGTCAACGGCCGTGATTTCGTCTCTGGTTTCACTTGGTTGAGCAAGTGGAAGATTGGCGGTAAGAAGAATTCGACTAAGGACCTTAAGGAGGCTTCGCACAATGTCTGACTCGAATATTGAAGACTGGAACTTAAGCGACGAAGAATGGCGTGAACGACTTAGCGCCGCTGAATACCAGGTCCTCCGTCAGGCGGGCACCGAACGCGCTTTTACCGGTGAATACACCGACACGGAGACTGAAGGCGTCTACCGCTGCCGCGCCTGTGGCTACGAGCTGTTCCGTTCAACGGAGAAGTTCCACTCTCACTGCGGTTGGCCATCCTTCTTCTCCCCACTGGCCGGCGACCATGTCATCGAGCGCCGCGACACCAGCCACGGCATGGTTCGCACCGAGGTTTTGTGCGCACGCTGCAAGTCGCACCTCGGCCATGTCTTTGAAGGTGAGGGCTACGACACCCCAACTGACCTGCGTTACTGCATCAACTCGATTTCGCTGACGCTGGAGCCAGGCAGCGTGGCTGAGGATAAGGACTAATTAAGCCACCCCCAGTTCGCCCCTCCCCCTTCAGTGACCATTTGGAAATAGAAAGCGCCACCTGCAGATTCCCTTACTCGTGGGAATCGGCAGGTGGCGTTTTTAGTTTCTAGAAATAGCAAGCGCGGCGTCGTTCCTATAACCACCGCGCTGCCAAAGGCCGGATCTAAGTGTTCTTACGGCAGTGCGTTGATAATTTCCGCGATATCGTCGACGCGGCGACCGGTATGGAACGGAATCTCCTTGCGGACGTGGAGGCGAGCCTCGGTGTAGCGCATCTTCCACATCAGGTCGACAATGCGATCCAGCTCTGGGCCCTCGAAGGCGAGAATCCACTCGTAATCACCCAGGGCGAAAGCCGGGACGGTGTTGGCGCGCACATCCGGGTAGTCGCGGCCGGCCATGCCGTGCTCGGCGAGGATACGGCGGCGCTCAGTCGGCTCCAGCAGGTACCAGTCGTAGGAGCGGACGAATGGGTAGACGGCAATCCAGCGGCCCGGCTCTTCGCCCATGATGAACGACGGCAGGTGGGACTTATTGAACTCTGCCGGGCGGTGCAGCGCAGTGTTCGACCAGTGTGGCGTGGAGGCCTGGCCCAGCGGGGTCTCACGCTGGAAAGCGTTGTAGAAGGCCTGTAGATCCTCCATTTTCTCCGCGTGAATCCAGAACATGAAGTCCGCCTCAGCGCGCATGCCGGACAGGTCGTAGAAACCGCGGATAATCAGGTCCTCGTCCTCGTAGCGGTTCAGGAATTCCTGAGTCTTGGCCACAGCTGCCGCGCGGTCCTCACCGAGAGCACCCGGGGTGACCTTGAATGCCGACCACATGGTGTAGCGAATGGTCTCATTGAGCTTCTTGTAATCGAGTTTTGCCATTTAAAAATTCTCCTTATTATTTCGGACAAAATTCTACTGCTGAAGGTCCCTTACGCGACCTCGGACACAACCTTGGCAGCTGCTGCCTTGGCGTTAGAGATGCACTCCGGGATGCCCGGCCCACTCAGCCACGCGCTGGTGGCGGCGAGTCCTCGCACGGAATCAACATCCTGGCGGGCAAAGTCCATCAGGCTGCCGTGCCCCATGTTGAAGCGCGGAATACCCGCCCACCAACGCTGCACAAAGACATCGGTTGGCTCGGCATCAAAGCCAGTTGCCTTCGCCAAGTCTGCCTTAGCTCGTGCAATCAGGTCTTCATCACTGCGGTGCACATGCGAATCATCGTCAAAACGCCCAAAGCTGGCACGGACAACGGCTGCATAGCGATCCCCAATGTGTGGCCACTTCCGCGACGACACGGTAAACGCCTTCGCAGACAAATCCGCACCAATTTCACAGAGCACACCGTTGATTTCCGGAAGGCCCTCGGCTGTGTCAAAGCACATGCCCACCACTGCCGAGTTTGACGTATCAACTCCACCAATCAGCTCCGCTGCCTCCGGCGCAATCTGGCCGAGCAGCTGCGAGGTGGTTGCCGAAGGCGCCGCAAGGACAACGCCGTCCGCCGCAATGACGCTGCTTTCCGACGCCGATTCCACCGTGACCTCAAAGCCACGCTCAGTCCTCGTCAGCCCAGTGGCCTTGGTGGACAGGAGGAGGTCGGCGCCCGATTCGTCGACAAGCGTGTTGTACAGGACCTCGAAGCCGTCCCGGAATGTCTGGAAGACGACGGGGCGCTTTGACTTCGCCTCCTCGTTCGCGTCCTCACTGGCCAGACGTGCCTGATGCGCGTCACGACGGGCGTCGAGAACTTGTTGAACTGCACCGGTGAGACTGACATGGTCGCCGACACTTGCCATCTCATCGAGCTTGGCGGCCAGCTGCGGAATAGTGGCACGCAAGCCCAGGTCGTACGCGGTGGTCGAGTACACGCCGCCGAGCAGTGGCGAAACAATGCGATCAACGACTTCTTCGCCCAGCCGAGCAGCGACCAGCTGGCCGACGTTCATATCGTCGCCGGGAATCCAATGAAGCGCTGGAGTGCGCTCAGGATCCGACTCGGCATCGATTTTTGCCATGGTCTCTTCGCTGAGCAGGTAGTCCAGACCGTCCGCGCTGCCGGGAATGCCGGTGACGGTATTGCGCGGCAGGCTTTTCAGCTCACCGCCTATGTAGAGCTTTGACGGCAGACCAGATGGCTGAACCAACTGATCGGCCAGCCCGAGCTCGTTGAAGAAGTCTGTGGCATCCTGGCGAAATGCCAGGTAGGCCTCCGCGCCCGCTTCGAGCGGCCCCTGACTTCCCTGCGTCGTCTTGAGCTTTCCACCGACTTGCGAATTCGACTCTACGAGAACAATTCGTGCGGCGGGCCCCAGGTTCTTGCGCAGCTCATACGCTGCGGTCAGGCCGGAGATACCGCCACCGATGACGGCGATGGTAGAAGGTTGTGCAACCACGATATTTCGTACGCTTTCCTGTGTCCGTTGTGGGGCACGATTGTAGTTAGAACTTCGGTGTGGGACTTAAGTGGCGTGGATGATTTCCACAGCACGGGTAATCGCATCCGCCTCTGTATTAGGCAGAACACCGTGGCCCAGGTTAAAGATGTGACCGCGGGTATCGCCACGCTCAATTGCACGATCTGCCTCAGTGCAAATGCGGTGAATTTCATCCTTCATGGCATCCTCACCAGCAAAGAGAATGGCCGGGTCGAGGTTGCCCTGCAACGTCAACGCGGTCTCCTCCGGAGACTTGCCAGGATTGGCCTCGGCCAAGGTGGCACGAATGCGGCTAGCCGCCACATCCATTGGTACACGCCAATCCACACCCATTACTTCCGGGCCGGCCTCAGCCATCGCACCGAGCAGCTCCCCGGTGCCCACGCCGAAGTGAATGCGCGGGATATCAGCATCAGCGACTGCCTGAAAGATTTCCGTGGAGTACGGAAGCACGAAGTTACGGTAATCCCGTTCCGTCAGGTAACCCGCCCAGGAATCAAAGAGCTGGATCGCGTCGACTCCGGCATCAATCTGTGCGCGCAGGAACGTGATGACCATCGGCGTGATCTTCTGCATCAGGTGGTGCCATAGCTCTGGGTCCGAGTGCATCAAAGCCTTGGTGCGCTCGTGATTGCGGGAGGGGCCACCTTCGATGAGGTAGGACGCCAATGTAAATGGAGCACCAGCAAAACCAATAAGAGCCTGGCTGTCTGTGAGCTCCTCCAAAATTAAGCCGATGCCTTCTGCCACTGGCGCAAGCTGTTCCTCGGTGACTTCTGGCAGCGCCTTAATAGCTTCTTCCGAACGCACTGGGTGGTCCATAACCGGTCCGCGGCCTGGAACGATATCAAGTGCCACGCCTGCGGCCTTGAGCGGCACCACAATGTCCGAGAACAGAATCGCGGCATCGACATCGTGCCTGCGCACGGGCTGCATCGTAATTTCCGCCAGTAGGTCCGGTCGGAAACAGGATTCCAACATGCCGATATCCTTGCGCACCTCGCGGTATTCCGGGAGTGAGCGTCCAGCCTGGCGCATAAACCACACGGGGCGCCGAGATGGAGTGCGACCATAGGCGGCATCGAGAATCGGGGCATCTGAAAGAGTGCGACGATTGTTCATACGCACAATCATGCCCCACTTTCCTTAAAAATTGGTATGCGAGATTCTAAGAAATCCAAAACCCGAACCGTCCCCGCAGCGTACCCATGTGTCGCCGCGCGTCGCCACCCGCAAATCACCTGACGCGTGTCTGCTTTGTAACGGCATCGGGACTGTTGTGAATTAATGTTGTTGATGTGGTTCAAACACCTCTATATACGGCATTTTTTCGGCGTGCCTCCCACTACCGGCCTTGACATATGGATAAGTTCAGGCGCGTGAATGGAACCGATTCAACGCCACAGAACTTCCTCGACGCAGTCGAGTCAATGCACTCTGCTGAGCTGCGACCTGAGATTGCTCTGGGCACTGTTCGGCCACCGCAGAAGCTGGCACCATTTAGCCACGCTGTTGCGCTCGAGGTCACTAAGCCCGTTGCTGATCTAGTCCCGGAGACATCCGACGACGATGCCTTCGGTCGCTTGATTTTGCTTCATGATCCGCGCAGCGAGGAAACATGGGACGGCGATATGCGCCTGGTTGCCTACATCCAGGCCGACATGGATGCGTCGCTGGCCGAAGACCCACTACTGCCACAGGTGGCATGGCAGTGGCTCACTGAGGCGCTGTCCGAAAACAACGCAGATATGACCAACTTGGGCGGCACTGTGACGACCACCAACTCCGTTCGCTACGGCGACATTGGTGGCAAGCCGCAGGCCTTCCAGCTGGAGATGCGTGCCTCGTGGACTGCAGCGGGAACCGATTTGCGCGCCCATGTGGAATCATTTGCCCAAGTGCTGGCCAACGTCGCCGGTCTGCCGCCTGTAGGCGTATCTATGCTGGGCCACTAGTCAGCAGCTGAGACCTGAGGGATTGAAAGAGCGCATTTAGTAGTGAGTACTGACGTTGAAATGAGATTGGCCCCCAAAGAGGGCACTCCCGCAGTACTTTCTTCCGCAGCGGATATCCGCGCCGCCGGCGAGAAACTGGCCCAGGGCACCGGTTGGCTGGCCGTCGATACTGAGCGCGCCTCCGCGTATCGCTACGATGACCGCGCTTTCCTGCTCCAATTTCGCCGCCGTGGCGCGGGCACTTTTCTCATTGATCCCGAGCTCGGTCACGAAGCTATGGCTGACCTGGGCACGCACATCAATGACCTCACCTGGATTATCCACGCGGCACACTCGGACCTTCCATGCCTCGCCGCCATCGGCCTCTACCCCGCCAAAGTCATCGACACTGAGCTGGCAGGCCGCCTGCTTGGCCTGGAAAAAGTCAACCTCGCAGCCCTTACAGAGCAGCTGCTTGGCGTCGGACTGGCTAAGGGGCATGGCCGCGAGGATTGGTCCACTCGCCCGCTTCCTGCTGACTGGCTCGACTATGCGGCGCTCGACGTTGAGCTTCTCATTGAGCTAGCCGAGGTTCTCACCCAAGCGCTGTCAGAACTCGACCGCCTGGAATGGCTCGAGCAGGAATGCGCTGAGGTGTTGGTGACCAACCGCAAATACGCAAAGGGCCTCCACGTCGGACGCACCTGGCGCGGACTGAAAGGCATCGGCAAACTTCGCACTCCTGAGCAGCTCAACGTCGCCCGTGCACTGTGGACGAGGCGCGATGAAATCGCAGCGCGCAAAGACATCTCCCCCACCCACGTTCTGGGACATAAGGTGCTGCGGACCATCGCTGAAGAACTGCCAAGCACCCACCGCGAGCTAAAAAATATCCGTGGCTTCCCCCGCCGTCGTCATGGCGCCACCGAGGCGTGGCTCAATGTCGTGACCAAGGCTCGTCGCCAGCCAGAATCGGCCTGGCCCACGCTCGAAGCACCATCGCGCAGCGACATGCCTCACTTCCGGCGTTGGGCAGAGCACGAGCCACAAGCCGCGTCGCTGTTTGAAGATACCCGCGCGGCCATCGACGCGGCGTGTACCCAGCTGCATGTTCGAGGCGACACACTCATCACCACCTCACAGATTCGCGAATTGGTGTGGTGGATGCACAGCCGCGCGCTCGAATCCGTGCAGTGGTGTCGGTTCAACCGCTACGCTGACGGACTGCCTACCACCTCCGCCATCGCCGCTCATCTACGAGCGACAGGATTTCGTCCATGGCAGGCCAGTGTGCTTTCCGACGTCATCGGCGGCCAAGTCCTCGCCCCAATGCGGTATCCGCTTTAGTTGCCTGGCTCCAGCAGCGCAATGGTCTCTACGTGATGCGTGAGACCAAATGCATCGACAACTTCGATATGGCGCAGTTGGTAGCCCTGCTCTGCCCAGTAACGGGCATCTCGTGCAAAGGTAGCCGGGTCGCAACCAATGTGAATCACTGAGGCAGGCTTGGCCGCTGCAATGGCCGCGATGGCTTCCTTGCCCGCACCGACTCGCGGTGGGTCAAGAACAACGACCTCAGGGTTCGGGGTCTTTTCATTGGCGACTTCACGGCGCACCACCTTGGTGACATCGCCGGTGATAAATCGCACTGGTGCAGCGTCGGAATCCGCACCTTGGCCGTGGTCAGCCTCAGCGAATGCTTCACGCTCTGCGGAAGCCGCTGCGCGGTAGCTCTCCACGGACACAATCGAGCCGTCGGCCTCGACAATCTTGCGCAGTGCCGCTGCCAGAACACCGGCACCACCGTAGAGATCCCATGCGCAGGAAACCTTCTTGCCGGCGAGCAACGTGATGATGCGGTCACCGTAGAATTCAGGAGCTGCGCGGTGCGCCTGCCAGAAGCCGGTAGTCGGCACATCGAAGGTGACACCATGCACCGTATGACGGGTGGTCGGCTTTCCTTCAATGACTGCTTCACGACGGTGCCGACCAGCGCCGACGACATACACCGCATTGCGGTTGCCTTCCATGTCCATAGCCACGTGCAACTCGCCACGATTTCGTGGCTGCCTACCGCTGCCCTTGCCGGATGTGGTGACTGGCAGGGTTCCGGGCGTCGCAAAGCCATCGGTGAGACCCGGTACCGTCTGTGCGCACGTGGCACCCACGACCAGCTCGCGGGAGCGGGCGCGGCGCAGACCAGCGCGACCTTGGCTGTCGACGCCGAGACGAACACGGGTGCGCCAATGTGTTGTTGGGTCGAGCGGCAGAACGTCAATCGACGGCAGCTCATCGGTGTTGAAGTGGCCGAGCCTGCGCAGACAGTCAGCGACGATATCCGCCTTCAGCGTTGCCGCATACTGCGGTTCGATGAAGCCCCAGTCACAGCAGCCAGCCCCCTGACTGGCGGCCGCACACGACTGCGGAATGCGATGCGCGGAGGGCTCGAGAACGTCGACGACCTCTCCGCGCCAGAGTTTGGCATCGGGGTCAGCAATCTCGATTACAACGCGTTCGCCTGGAATGCCGCCAGTGACGAAAACGATGCGCCCGTCATAGCTGGCAATGGTTTCGCCGCCGGCGGCGGGACGGTCAATAGTCACTTCGATGTTCACGCAGTGAAATACTACCCCTTGCAGCTGAAAAAGCCGCCGAGGAGACTCGGCGGCCATCATTTTTAGCGGGCGCTTTCTGGCGCACTCAATGGAAAATGCTTAGTGAGACATACACCCGACTGGCTCTAATTAGTTGGTCGAACCGTCCGGGTTGATGCCGGTGGCGCCCGGAACCTGGCCCGGATTGCCCTCAGACTGCGCGGCCTGTGCCTGCTGCGTCTGCTGCTGGTAGGCAGCACGAATCTGCTCGGCCATTGCAGCTGGCAAGGTAACCGGGAGCGGCTGGCCAGCCGGCATGGGGTTATCGCCGCGGGAGACAAAGCTACGAGCCATGACACCGCGTGCGAGGTTTGCCAGCTCTTCGGCGCTACCGGCCGGACCGGATGCGGTCATGCGCAGCATCCAACGCGGGCCGTCGAAGCCAATGATGCGCAGCTCCATGTCAGCGGTGGTACCAACGACCTCAGAGCCCCACGGACCCTGCTCCACGTGGACATCGAGACCGTCGGACTCGAGACCGTTCTTGATTTCCTCTGCGGACTCCTCCCACAGACCACCGGAGGTCGGTGCGGCGAAAGCGACTGGCGTGACGCGACCGTACTGTGTAGCAACGTGAAGCATAGTCGGGCCGTCCGGGCCCATTTCGACCTGAATGTCGCCCTCGTGTGGAATCGGCAGCAGCATCGAGCCCAAGTTCAAGCTGGCCTTGGCAAAGTCAGAGAAATCGAACTCAGTTGGCTTGGCAGCACCAATGTCGAACGGACCACCTGCCTGCGTGTCCTGGCTAGATGCCTGTGGCGCTCCCTGAGTCGATGCCGCAGCCTGGTCAGCGCCGGCGGGCTCCGATGCAGCCGACGCGTCAGCAGCCGATGCGCCGGCCACTCCGGATGCGTCCGATGCGGTGGAAGCAACCTCAGCCTGGGCATTTGCTTCCTCGGAATTCTGCTTCTTCTTACCGAATGGCCACATGATAGTTAATTGACACCTCTTTGAATGAATACTCTGTAGGCGAATTTAAAAGCTAAATTCTGTTCTCCCCGCATTGAACCACAAGTCACCAGATCAATGCGCCGTGGAAAAGCGGAAATGGGCAGATTTCTTAGCGGACAGGCCCCGTTTGTGTGTGAGCCTGGCACCCCCCGGTGCTTGTCGGCTGCTTCCGGCTGCTTTTTCGGATAAAGCCAACCGCAGCCGTTTACAGTGCGGAGCTGACTCCGGTGGAACCGTGGCCACTGACCCCGCGCTCAGTCTCATCGAGCTCGTCGACCTCAACCATGGGGCTCAACTCCACCTTCTGAACAACCAATTGCGCAATACGATCGCCCTTAGCGATCTCAATATCGTTGTCCGGATCAAGGTTAATCAGGCAGACCTTGACCTCTCCGCGATATCCCGCATCAATCGTCCCAGGAGCATTGACAATGGACAGCCCCTTTCTAAACGCCAGACCAGAACGCGGATGAACCAGGCCCACGGTTGCCTCCGGCAGCGCGATGGCAATACCTGTGCCCACCAGCGCACGCTGCCCAGGGGCCAGCACAACGTCCTCGATGGAGCTCAAGTCCACGCCGGCATCGCCGGCGTGCGCACGTGAGGGGACGACTGCATCTGGGTGCAGCTTTTTAACTCGCACTGGAGCATACGACGATTCCATCTGACAAAGGTCCTTTACTTCGTTGACTTTTTTCCGGCGCCAAGCAGCGCCTCACAAAGGCGCACTTGACCTAATCAGTAACGAGCATAGCGGTGGCCTAAGATGGATTGATGTGAGTGGAAAAGATAACCAGCAGTCTCGCCGCGACGACAGTCTCGCAAGCGCCCCATCGGCGCCTGCCACCGCGGTGAACTCGAACGCAGAATCGTCGATTGTCTATTCCGAAAAGCTGTGGGTCCCGTGGTGGTACTGGGTTGTGGGCGCCATCGGTGCCGCAATTTGTACCGCACAGATTGGCTTCAACCGCTCGCCCATTTGGCTGATTGTCGGCGGCATCATTTGTTTCGCGGTCGGCATTTGGGTGCTGATGGCAATGTCGAAGACCAAGGTCTCCGTCGAGGTCGACAGTACTGGTGAGCGCTGGCTTCACGCAGGCACTGCCGTCTTGCCCGCCTCTGTCATTGCCAAGTCGCTGGTCGTGCCGAAGTCAGCACAGCGCAACGCCCTGGGCCGACAGCTCGACCCAGCAGCATTCCTGGTCACTCACACCTGGATTCCCACAATGGTGCTGCTTGTCCTCGATGATCCGGATGACCCAACACCCTACTGGCTGGTGTCCACCCGCAGCCCGGAAGAACTGCTGGACAAGCTCTTTGACCGCAAGAGCTAATTAGCACGCGCCAGCTTCTCCCCGCCACCGCTTCACGCTTGACGACGGCCACAGCGTCGGAAACCGCCAGTGTGACAGCGGTGGTTTTTGTTTTATGTGCAACAGCCCTAAACGCGGAAGTGGCTTTGTGCCAGCCGCTTTAAGCACAGTCCTGGCAGATTGGGAATCCGTCACCGTTATCGATGGCAATCATCGAGCGGTGCATCACCATGAAGCAGGAGCCACAGGTGAACTCGTCATCGCCCTTCGGCGCGACATCCATGTCGAGATCTTCCCCGGCAATATCCGCAACTGGAAGCTCAAACGGCTCCACAATTTCGCCGTCATCGTTGTCGTCGATTTCCTTTTCAGCCGTTGCAGCCTGCAGGCCTTCGAGGGAATCGGTTTCCAGCTCCTCGCCGTCGCGAGTACGCGGGGCATCGTAGTTTACAGCCATGTCCCTAACTTTCTTTTTCGCGTCTATTTCAGCGCCTTTCTCAGCGGATATTAAGGCAATTCACTCAATCTGTCATCTCTGCAGGTCATTCAGTGTTTCTAGGTTGATTGAGTAACAACCAGTTAACATGACTCTCATGAGTGCAGGAACCACAGACGGACACCGAGCACAGCGCAGCCGGAAAGTCATCCCATATGTAGTGGTCTCAGTCGTGGCCGTGCTGGTTGCAGCGATGTCGTGGGTCTTTGCGTGGCGCAGCCAACCCACCAGTTACCCGGTGTCCTGTTCGCTTCCAGTAGCGGGCACTCCGGTGTCATCGACAGCCCTTGTTGGCGAACATGTCATTCCCCCATCTGAGGTACGCGTCCGCGTATATAACGCCAATGGTGAAGTGGGACAGGCAACCACGGTCGCCGAGCAGCTGCGAAACTTGGGCTTTGTACCGGATGAGCACATTACGTTTGGCAATGATCCGCTGGTGGAATCGCAGGATCTCAGCTGCTTCGGCCAACTTAGGTTCGGCCGCAACTTCAATGGCCACGCCGCGGCACTTCACGCCCTATTCCCCTGTTTTGAGCTCATTCATGATGACCGCCCAGATTCCACCGTCGATATCGCCCTGGGCAAGGGGTTCGAGGACCTCGACGCGGGCAGCCAGGTGGAAGAGACCATGGCGGCGCTAAACCGCGGTGAGCAGGCCGATATTGAAGGCTTGAGCAATCTTCGATCCAGCACGTGCTCGTAACCAGGCAGTAGTTACTGACGAGCCTGCGCTACCGCAGCATCCATCGCTGCAAAGAAATCTTCTGCAATCGCGTCGTTGGCTGCGCTGACACCGAAGTCCAGCGGATTGCCCTCCGGCCTGCCAGCGCTGTTAGCGCACTGTCCAAACTCTGGCACGCGCACTTTGGCACCGGCCTCCGATGCAATCACGCTGCCAGCTGCATAGTCCCAGATTTTGATGTCATGCTCGTAGTACGCATCAACCACACCCGCCGCGACCATGCACAAATCAAGCGCGGCAGATCCCATTCGGCGAATATCGCGGCACTGTCCAATCAGCTGCGATACCACTGAGCCCTGTACCTGACGAATTTCCGATGAGTAGCTAAAACCCGTTGCTACCAGGGTCTTTTCCAGCTCTGAGGTGCCAGAACAGCGAAGCTTGCGCACCGAACCGTCCAGACGCTCAACAGTTGCCCCTTCCCCCTTGGCTGCACTGTAAATCTCACCGGTCGCGACATTGGCCACCGCACCTGCCACAATCTCATTGCCAATGGCGCAGCCAATGCTCACCGCGAAATTGGGGACTCCGTAGAGAAAGCTCACGGTGCCGTCGATGGGATCGACAATCCAGGTCACCTCTGCGCCGGTGTCGGTTGTGCTGTCGTGGTGGCTCGCGCCGTCGTCAAGCCCGCCCTCTTCCCCGACGATACGGTCGGTGCTGCCAAACGTCTTGATGAGACTGCGAATTAGTTCCTCGGATTCACGGTCGACGACGGTGACGGGATCGACTGTCGACGATTTCGTTTCCGTGGCAGCCAGGACGCCGTCGGTGCCGAGTTCATTGCGGCGCGCAATGATATGAGCCCGTGCGGCACGGGCAAAGAGCACCGCGCGAGCTTGCAATTCGCCTGGAGTCGGTGTTTCGCCAGGGATATTTTGGGCGCTGGAAGATGCAGCCCTAGCTGCGGTTTCGTCGGAAATGTCGGTAACCCGGGAATTATTCGTCATGTCACCTATTGTGTCCCTTTCGTACAATTTCAGCTATGGGACAAAGAATTGGATTTGGTATTGATGTCGGAGGCTCAGGCATCAAGGGTGGCCGAGTCGATCTGGATACCGGTGCGCTTATCGGCGACCGCATTAAGATTTTGACTCCGCAGCCGGCAACTCCGGAGGCGGTCGCCAAGACCATCGCTGAGATTGTGGATATCGCCGACTGGAAGGGCGATATCGGCATCACCATTCCGTCCGTGATCCAGAATCAAACTGCGCTGCTTGCGGCCAATATCGATGATTCTTGGGTCCACACCGACTGCCAAGCGCTCTTTACCAAGTTTCTGCCCAATAATCCGGCGCACGTGCTTAACGACGCCGACGCTGCCGGGCTTGCTGAGGTGCAGTTTGGGGATCCGGAGAATAAGCACGGTGCTGTCATGCTGCTGACTTTCGGCACTGGTATCGGTTCTGCGCTTATTCACGACGGCCTTCTGTACCCCAATTCGGAGCTAGGTCATCTCGTCATCGACGGCATAGAGGCCGAGCATTTTGCCTCTGCAAAGGTCAAGGAAGACGAGGGCTTGAGTTTTGCGGAATGGGCTGAGCGGGTAAGCAAGGTTCTGAAGGTTTATGAGTCCCTGTTCTGGCCGTCGAAGTTTATTGTTGGCGGCGGGATTAGTAGGGAGCACGAAAAGTGGGTTTCACTTCTTACGTGTAAGACTCCAGTGATTCCGGCCAGCTTGGACAATAACGCCGGTATTGCAGGCGCTGCATTTGCGGCTGAACAGGGACTTTACCCGTAACTGGAAATGTTTTTGTACAACTAACTGCATGTTGTGTCATGTGCAGAGCAAGTGGTTGACACAATCCCTCTTGGCGGCAAATTTCCAAATTGGTTTACAATAGGAAGTTGACTCACGGCAAGGTTGAATAATCAACAGGCTCGAGAGGCGTCGACAAAATCTAGGTTGACCGCTTCTTTACTAGGGGCCATTTAGGCAACACTGATGACCGTGGCACGACAATGTCGGCACTGAATGGTGACTCATTCGGCTAGCTGGCTATAGACGAAGTAAAGGCGCACCAGTGGCGCGGTGAACTTCTCCGGGCCTTCAAGAAGGCATGGAGAAGTTGGCAGCGGTTTTGGTGGCGCAACGCAACGTACATCGTGAAAGGGCGTTCGTGGCAGGCAACGAACTGGGGCAAGCTCAGGACCAATCCACCGGGAGTGGCACCGGTTCAGCTACTCCTGCAAAGAAGGCCGTGAAGAAGGCCATCAAGAAGGCAGTCAAGAAGTCCGCGGCAAAGAAGACCGTGGCCAAAAAGACTGCTGCGAAAAAGACTGCAGCCAAGAAGACGGCTACCAAGACTGCGGCAAAGAAAACTGCCGCTAAGAAGACCGTAAAGAAGGCAGCCAAGAAGTCGGTCGCTAAGAAGACCACGGCGAAGAAGACTACCCGTAAGGCCGCTGCAAAGAAGGCAACCAAGCGGGCAACTGCCGCAAAGGCTACTGCTGCAAAGGCCAAGGACGCTCAGGCGCTTGATGCAACTGAGAACGAGGAGCTCGAAGACGAGGACCTCGACCACGGCTTGGACCAAGAGCAGGACTACGATCCAGATCTCGACGATGATATGGACGACGATCTGGATGAAGACGATCTTCATGACGATCTCGACGATGACCTCGATGATGACGACCTCGACGACGATGACGAGGACGACGATGAGGATGATGACGACGAGGACGATGACGACGAAGACGACGGCGACGAAGTCTGGAATGAAGATGAGTCCGCTCGTCTGCGTCAGGCCCGCAAGGATGCCGCGCTAACCGCATCGGCTGACTCTGTCCGCGCCTACCTCAAGCAGATCGGTAAGGTCGCGCTGCTGACGGCTGAGGAAGAGGTCAGCTTGGCAAAGCGCATTGAGGCCGGTCTGTACGCTCAGCACAAGCTCGAAGAGGCCAAGGAAGCCGGACAGCGCATTGCTTACGCGCAGAAACGTGACTTGCGCGAGATTTCTCGTGATGGCCAGCGCGCTAAGAACCACCTGTTGGAGGCAAACCTTCGACTCGTGGTCAGCTTGGCTAAGCGCTACACCGGCCGAGGCATGGCATTCCTGGACTTGATTCAGGAAGGTAACCTCGGCCTAATTCGCGCTGTTGAGAAGTTCGACTACACCAAGGGCTACAAGTTCTCCACATACGCCACTTGGTGGATTCGTCAGGCCATCACTCGCGCTATGGCTGACCAGGCTCGAACCATCCGTATTCCGGTTCACATGGTCGAGGTCATCAACAAGCTGGGTCGTATCCAGCGTGAGCTGCTGCAGGATCTGGGCCGTGAGCCCACTCCGGAGGAGCTCGCTAAGGAGATGGACATCACCGAGGAGAAGGTTCTCGAAATCCAGCAGTACGCTCGCGAGCCTATCTCGCTGGACCAGACCATCGGCGATGAAGGCGACAGCCAGCTGGGTGACTTCATTGAGGACTCCGAGGCAGTCATCGCCGTTGACGCCGTCAGCTTCACGCTGCTGCAAGATCAGCTTGGCGACGTTCTGGAGACTCTCTCCGAACGTGAAGCCGGTGTCGTCCGACTGCGCTTCGGCCTTACCGACGGTATGCCGCGTACCCTCGATGAGATTGGTCAGGTCTACGGCGTGACCCGTGAACGCATCCGGCAGATTGAGTCTAAGACCATGTCGAAGCTCCGCCACCCATCACGCTCCCAGGTTCTGCGCGACTACCTGGAGTAATTCGGGTCTGGTAAGGCTTGCAAGTTAGCTCAATCCATAGGGAAAGGCTCCGAGGAATCGCATGTGATTCCTCGGAGCCTTTTTCTGGCTGCTTGTGGCTTCAAAGTCTAAGGCCGACAGGCGAGACCTTCTGGCTGTTAATCGACGACCGTGAGACCGAACTCATTCATTACTGGAGCCAGCGCAGCTGCACCAGCACTTGTCGCGTCATACGGGAATCCGTATGAAGTCATTCCCACCGCATATAGCTCATTTGGCATTCGAGCTTGTTCAACGCTGGTCGTCGATTCCGGAGGCAATTAACAAAGCCGGTGCCCCAACAATGCTGGTACACCGGCTTCGCTCTCCTCCCCTTAAAGGGGTTCACACAGCCATCTACCTAGTACACAACTCCGAAGACCCACTGCAACAGAGTAAGCGATGCTACCGAGATAACAATCAGTGCCACAATATTGAGCCAAGCACCGGCCTTGACCATATTGTTCATGCTGACGTAGCCAGAGCCATACGCGATAGCATTTGGCGGAGTGGCCACCGGCATCATAAACGCCGAGGTAGCAGCCAGTGCCACTGGCACGGCAAAGAGCATCTGATCATGTCCCAGGCCAACGGCCATGGCCCCCACAAGCGGCAGGAAGGTCGCAGCCGTTGCCGTGTTCGAAGTGAACTCCGTGAGCAGCAGCACCACAACACCGACGACAACAACCAGCAGTGCAACTGGCAACCAGCCAAGGCTCGAGAGCTGCTGACCAATCCAGTCCGACAGCCCAGAAGCATTGAACTGCGAGGACAGCGCAAGTCCACCGCCAAACAGCAGCAGAACGCCCCACGGCAGCTCAAGAGCATTTTCCCACCGCATGAGCTTGACACCATTGGGACCGCCTGGAATCAGGAACAGCGCAATACCAACCGCCATAGCAATGACGGCGTCAGCAATCATGGAGCCTTCCAGCACAACCGGCACGAACACCCATGCCAGTGCTGCAACGATGAACACAATCAGCACTCGACGCTCACCGGCAGACATCTTGCCCAGCCGCTTGAGCTCATCGCGCATCAACTCGCGGCCACCCGGAATATGTGAAATCTCCGGTTTGAATAGCACACCAGTTAGCAGGAACCATGCACACAGCATCAGCACAATCGCAACTGGTACGCCAAGCAGCATCCATTGCCCAAACCCAATCTCAATACCCTGCTCGGACATGTAAGCGGCCAGCATCGCATTCGGCGGCGTACCGATAATTGTGCCCAGCGAACCAATCGACGCCGAGTACGCAATACCGAGCATTAACGCAATACCGAAGTTCGACTTTGGCATCGGGTCATAGCTTGACGACGACTCCTCGGCCTTCTCCAGCTCTTCCCCACCTGGGGTACCGGTGGCATCACCGGTAGCTGCGGCCTTTGCAGAGGTCTTTTCCTCGTGGAGCATACGCACAATCAGGCTCAGAACTGAAACACCGATTGGCAGCATCATCACGGCTGTTGCCGTGTTGGAGACCCACATGGACAGAAAACCGGTAGCCACCATGAAGCCGAGGATGAGCATCTTTGGTGACGAGCCCATCAGTACTAGCACCCACAACGCCACACGTCGGTGCAAATTCCAGCGTTGCATGGCCAAAGCTAGTAAGAATCCACCCATGAACAGGAAGATTGTGGGATCGGTGTACTTACCGGAGAATTCCTTAATTTCGGAAAGCCCCAGAATTGGGAATAGCGCCAGGGGCAATAGGGCGGTTACTGCGATGGGGATAGCCTCAGACATCCACCACACTGCCATCAGCACCGCAACGCCAGCGGTCGCACGCAAGTTGTAGTCCAGATCTGACGGCATTATGAAGTAGACCAGCAGTGACAGGATTACGCCCAACGCCAATCCTGTGCGCTTGCGGAAGAGCTCGCGACCAAGCTCACCACGGTCCTTCTGCCCCTCGGACAATTCCTGCGAATTGTCACGAGTGGAAGTCGCTGACACGGTTCACGCTCCTTAAGTTTCAATCAGTCGGCGTCAACCGCATCCCGCTACTGTTCGAGCGCGAGTCGCATCAAAGTGACGCCAAAAGTGGGTACATTCCGACGCCACCACCATAGCCGCGACCATGGATAAGATGAGATTTCACTGAGAAACCCCGAGCGAACCTGCTGGCAGTTGGCTTTCGGGGGTGATTTCGTGGGGCTAATAGATTTCACGCAATCTACAAAAGCTTAATCGTTTTGTCGTGCGTGGATACCGCGAATAGCCCGTTGCCTAAAGCTTCAACTACTTCGGCTTGTCCGTGCCCATATTCTTGGAGATGCAATCGGCATACTCGGCCGACGTGCGCTCTAAATTGTCGCACTTGGAAATTGCGTCCTCAGAGGCGGTGTACAGCAGGAGTGACACCGCAACCGCCACTAGGCCAGTAATAATGCCGACGATTCCCAACCCGAATACGCCACTGGTCCGCGGCATTCGGCCCGCATCCGCAATGCGCTTCTTTGCACCCTGCGACTTCACCATCGCAACAATGCCCAGCACCACGGCAACGACGCCTACAATGCCGCCAACCAGCACCCACGAAAACAGGATGCCAATAACACCAGTCAGCAGTGCAGCCACTCCCACACCACGGCCAACTGCTGCCCCATCTATTCCATCAGGCCCGTAGCCCTCCGTCGCAAGGCTAACTTCTGGCCCTTTACCGGATTTTGCGGACATCTTTTTACTCCCCACTCTCCTGCGTCGTGGCTCACGCGCGCAATATGTCAGACTCTACCAATTGCGCAGGTAGTCAATCCGAGCGCGCAACTGCTCCTCCGTACACAACGCCGTCGGTGGCCCGCCGCACGCACGACGGACCTCATTGTGCACCTGTCCATGCGGCTTACCCGTCCGGCCGGCTCGCATCGACACCAGCGTATTGAGCTCCTTGCGCAGCTTCGGCAGAATCTCGCTGGCCACGCGCTGCGGACGCGGGTAGGCCGAGCCCTCAATTCGGTGCACCGCGCCGTTACTCTCGCTTGACGATGCCTCCTTGGCCTCCTCACGCGCCTGCTTTTCTCGGGCACTGGCAGCCTTGAGCTGTTCTTCCTGCCGCTGCCGCAGCAAAAGCCGCATCTGGTCGGCGTCGAGAAGCCCTGGCAGCCCTAGATAGTCGGCCTCTTCGGCAGAACCGGCGATGGTCGCGGTGCCGTAGGAGGAACCGTCATAAATCAGATAGTCCAGCTCGGCGTCAGCGCCGATGGATTCGTAGGCCGGCAGCAGCTCATCGGGCTCGTCTTTGCGCCGATTGGCTTCGGCAACTAGGTCATCCTCCCAGCCTTCCGAAGGCCGGTCGGGCTGGCCCAGCACGTGATTGCGCTGGACCTCCATCTGAGAGGCGAGGTCGAGAAGCACCGGAATCGACGGCAGGAATACCGAGGCGGTCTCCCCTGGCATGCGACTTCGCACGAATCGCCCAATGGCTTGTGCGAAGAAGAGCGGTGTCGAGGAACTGGTGGCGTAGACGCCCACGGCGAGCCTCGGCACGTCCACGCCTTCGGAAACCATGCGCACGGCCACCATCCACTCGTCAGTGGACTCCGAGAATGTCTTAATGCGTTCCGATGAGCCAGGCTCATCCGAGAGCACCAGCGCCACTGGGGTGGAGGCGATCTGCTCGAGAATCTTCTTATATGCGCGCGCCGATGCCGCATCGGAGGCGATAACCAAACCGCCCGCATCAGGAATGTGCTGACGCATCTGTGTCAAGCGGGTATGAGCTGCCCGCAGTACAGATGGCATCCACTCTCCCTTTGGGTCGAGTGCCGTCCGCCACGCTCTGGTGGTCTCCTCTGGACTCATCACCGTACCCAGCCGCGCGGCGAACTCCTCACCGGCGCTGTCCCGCCAACGAGCTTCGCCGGAATAGGCCAAAAAGACCACCGGACGCACGACACCGTCGGCAAGCGCGTTGGAATAGCCGTAGGTGTAATCGGCGACGGAGCGCGAGTAGCCGTCGCCATCTGGCGAGTAGCGCACGAACGGAATCGCAGCGTCGTCCGAGCGAAACGGCGTACCGGTCAGACAGAGACGGCGTTCAACATCGCCGTAGGCCTCGGAAATGCCGTCGCCCCAACTCTTCGCGTCACCGCCGTGGTGAACCTCGTCCAAAATCACCAGCGTCGGCCGAGCGGTGGCCACGGCATGGTGTTTGAAGGGATGCACGGCGACCTGCGCATAGGTCACTACAATGCCCTGGTAGGAGGGGTTCACAACTCCTTTGGCGTTGGTGAATTTGGGATCCAACGCAATCCCCGAACGAGCAGCGGATGCAGCCCACTGCACCTTGAGGTGCTCGGTGGGCACAACGACAATGACGCGCTCGACAATGCGGCGCGTCAGCAACTCACTGGCAATACGCAGGGCGAAGGTCGTCTTACCCGCGCCCGGCGTTGCCACCGCAAGGAAGTCCTTGGGGTTAGTTGCTAAATATTTGTCTAAAGCCTCCTGCTGCCATTTACGAAGCCCACTCACTTGCGACGCAGAGACTTGTAAATCCGCTCGCAATCAGGGCAAACCGGAGAACCGGGCTTAGCCGACTTCTTCACCGGGAAGGTCTCACCACACAGAGCAACCACGTAGGAACCGTTGACCGCGGAGCCTACGATCTGGTCCTTCTTGACGTAATGGAAGAACTTCGGGGTGTCGTCCCTCGTCGACTCATCGACGCGGGTATCGGTGCGTTCAATCGTCTTTGTCGTCTTCAATGGAGTGCTCACAAAGTCCAATTGTGCCCCATCGGTCAAATTATGCCTAGCGCCCCTGGTGCTTAACCGATGCCTAGCCGATGCTTCACCAATGCCGCTGCACTGTTATAGGCGCCGCGGCAACGTGCTCTGCCCCAGCCCACCACCAGTTGAGCCACGCACTTTACACAGGCGTATGCTTGACAACCATGGCGGGAACCAATAAACGCCGAAGCGCTTCCGCTAATACTTCAAAACGCGCAGGCGCCAGGCGACGTAAGAAGGACACGGCGTTAATTACGGACGCTCGTGGGTCGAGGATTCGCAATTACGACCATCGCCGCCATGTCTACGCAGCCCTGCAGTGGTCGCGTGTTCCCCTCCTGCTTCTTTCTGGAGCGTTCTATCTCTGGTGGGATATGCCCTGGCTGGCCGCCATTTTCATGATCATTTCGGTTCCCATGCCCTGGATTGCCGTCGTTATTGCCAACGGCGTCGGCGAGCCAGAGGACAAGCGCCAACCGCGCGTCTACAAGCCCGCCATTGTCCGCGAACAAAATCGCAGGTGGGAAGAACAACCGCGCGAGCGCGCGCTCAAGGAAGCCGAAATGCGCGCTCTGGGATCCGCCGCCAATGACGAAGCGGACGCTCCTGCCCCGACCGAGTCCACACAGAAATCTGACATACCCTCAGCCGATGACGCGAATGTCATCGATATGCCTGACGACGATACGTCGTCAAGCGCATAGCCAAGCGCAAAACCCTAGCCCTTTCGCCCATCACCACGCTTTACGACGAAGGTAGTGCCACAGATGACCTTTGCCCCGTCCACCTTTACGCCGCCGACTGACCAGCAGCTACAGTCGTTTGTTCGACTCGCCGAGGAATTTTCCTCAGTGCTTCGCCGGCTGGGTTTTTCCAGTGACTCCCTGCGCAATGTCCTTGGCGATGAAGGTCTTGCGGCGCTCAACCGCGGCGAACCTGGCATTGTCGATGTGCTGTTGTCTGCCAATGTGGGTGCGAACGCTGAGCTCATTGCGCTTTTCCGCCTTCTGATTCTGGGCGACTACGAAAATGCCGAGGCACTTTTCGGTGCTGAACTCACCACTTGCCTGCTGGATTGCGGCATTTTGGCGGGCTCACCAGAGCGCGCTCGGGTGTGCATCGATGTACGTCCGGTTGAGGTCGCCGGAGTTGATCGCATTATTTTCTCTGACCGCGATGCCTCAATGAGTGACCACGTGCCGGGCGCTAACCATGTCCTCGGTGTGGGACGGGCTTCTCGTTCGCTCTTAGATATTTCGCCGAGCTCTGCAGTTGGTTCTGTCCTCGATCTCGGCGCTGGCGGCGGCATTCAGAGTCTGGGCCAACCTGATGCGTCGACAATTGTGGCGACCGATATTCATCCTCGTGCGCTGCTTTTTGCCCGCGCTAACTTCGCAGCCAATGGCTATTCCCAGGCCGAAGTCCGTGAGGGCTCGTGGTTCGAACCGGTCGCGGGTGAAAAGTTTGACCGCATTGTGGCCAATCCACCCTTCGTCGTCGGTCTTCCGAGTGTCGAACACGTCTACCGCGATTCCGGACTTGACCTCGACGGTGCCACAGAGCTGATGCTGCGCGGTCTCGTTGACCATCTGGCTGACGGCGGCACCGCTCACCTACTCGGCGCCTGGGCCCATATTGACGGCGAGAGCTGGCAGCAGCGCATCGCATCGTGGCTGCCCGCCGAAGGCCTTGAGGTCTGGGTTACACAGCGCGACATTGCAACGCCTGCCGAGTACATCGGCACCTGGCTGCGCGACGAGTCCATCGATCCCCGCAGCGCCGAAGGCTGCCAGCGCTCGCGCGAGTGGTTGGAGCACTTCCGACATAGTGGCGTGGTTGGCATCGGCTTTGGCTACATCACGGTTCAGCGCATCGATGGCCCCACTTCCGCAGTCTGCGAAGAGATGCCGCAACCGCTTGCCAGCCCTTTCGCCCCGGAAGCCGAGGAGTATCTCGGTCGCGCCGAGTGGCTGCGCGCGCAGACGCCCGAGGCGATTCTCGACGCACCGTTTACAGTCCGCCCCGGCGTCGCAATCGAGCGGGTTTCGCTTGCCGACGTCGACCGCGGCCAGGGCTTTGCGGAGTTCGATATTCGAATCTCCCGTACTGATGGCCCAGCCTGGTCTCATTCCGTCGATGAATCGGTAGTCAAAATTCTCGGTGCGCTCCATCCTGAGGCGGCACTGAGCTCTATCGTTGACATCATGGCCATGTTTGGGGCTTTCGACGAGGAGCAGGTACCCGCGATTAAGGAAGCCCTCGTCCCGATTGTCGTGGACTTGGTCCGCCACGGTCTGATTGTCCCCACCGAGCTTCTGTAAACCGCATCATATTGCCTCGGTTCGTCTTTTGCCCCTTTTGATTTAAGGAGTCCTACTTACATGAAGGCAGTTCTCACTCGCGTTAAATCCGCTTCTGTCACGGTTAACGGCGACATTGTTGGCCACGTTGATGGCGGCGATACCGGCGCAATTCTGGCGCTTGTTGGTGTCGGACGTGACGATGCCCCGGATGCGTGGGAAACCATGGCACGCAAGATTGCCGAGCTGAGAATTCTCGATGGTGAACTCAGTGCAGTGGATGCCGGTGCCGAGGTGCTCGTCGTAAGCCAATTTACGTTGATGGGTGCGACGAAGAAGGGGCGCAGGCCGTCGTGGGTTGATGCGGCACCGAGCCAACAGGCCGAGCCGATTATTGAAAAGATTGTGGAAAATCTGCGAAATCGGGGGCTTCATGTTGAGACTGGCCAATTTGGAGCAATGATGGAGGTAGCATCCGTCAATGATGGACCCTTTACAGTTCTCGTAGAATGCTAGATAGCGCAATTTCACACGGAATTATCTTTTTATCTCAAAACTTACCTATTGACTTTCGTTTTTATTCACGGGAACATTTTTAATACTTCGTGCGTTGCACTAAGTGAGTCCGACTAAAATCCAGGAGGCAGATTCATGAAGAGTGCCGAAATTCAAAATAACGAACTGGAAGGCAAGACACAGGACAAGCGGCGCCGTAGCGGAAATAACGCCAATCCTTCTGCCGATTTGGTTCGTGTTTATTTGAATGGCATCGGCAAGACTGCACTTCTCAGCGCGGAGGAAGAGGTTGAACTCTCCAAGCGTATTGAAGCTGGCGTATATGCAGAACACCTGCTGCAATCCGGCGCGAAGATGACTCGCGCAAAGAAGCGTGACGTAAAAATCCTGGCAAAGGAGGGCAAGGCAGCCCGCGCCCACCTACTGGAAGCAAACCTTCGCCTGGTGGTTTCGCTGGCTAAGCGCTACACCAACCGTGGCATGCCACTGCTGGATCTAATCCAAGAGGGCAACCTGGGGCTGATTCGTGCGATGGAAAAGTTCGACTACACCAAGGGCTTCAAGTTTTCCACGTACGCAACCTGGTGGATTCGCCAGGCAATCACTCGTGGCATGGCAGATCAGTCCCGCACAATTCGTCTTCCAGTCCACCTGGTTGAGCAGGTCAATAAGATTTCTCGCATTAAGCGTGAGCTGTATCAGCAGCTCGGCCGTGAGGCCACGAATGAGGAGCTGGCGGAAGAATCCGGTATTCCGGAGGCCAAGATTGAAATGCTGCTTCGCCAGTCCCGCGATCCGGTGAGCTTGGATATGCCGGTGGGCACTGATGAAGAGGCACCATTGGGTGACTTTATTGAGGACTCTGAGGCCACCGACGCAGAAGAGGCTGTAGTCGCTTCCCTGCGCCACCACGACGTGCGCAAGGTATTGTCCACGCTTGAGATTCGTGAGCAAGAAGTTATTAAGCTGCGCTACGGTCTGGATGATGGCCTGCCACGCACTCTTGATCAGATTGGCCGCCACTTTGGCCTTTCCCGTGAGCGCGTCCGCCAGATTGAGCGTGAGGTTATGGCTAAGCTCCGCGAGGGTGACCGCGCTGACAAGCTGCGCGAATACGCACAGTAAAACACCTCTACCGGCACTGTAGAAGGCGCTGATTATTTCCACCGACCGTATCGGTGGGGAAAAAAGCCTCCCCGCTGCGGTCGGTTTTTGCTTTTCTGGCGTCACGCTATGGGTTTTTACTTCTGTCGCATCAAGATATCGATATTGCGAGCCTTAACCTGTTCGGGCGCAAGTGTGGCTATCCTAATAGTTGAGCGAATTAATCTAAGACTGTGTTATCGGAGGACATCGTGAGGGATTTGGTCGACACCACGGAAATGTACTTACGTACCATTTTCGAGCTTGAAGAAGAGGGAATTATTCCTTTGCGCGCTCGCATCGCCGAGCGCCTCGAGCAGTCCGGGCCGACCGTTAGTCAGACCGTAGCTCGCATGGAGCGCGACGGACTTCTCGTTGTCGCCCCCGACCGCAGCCTTCAGCTTTCCGATGAAGGCCGCAAGCTGGCCACTGCCGTGATGCGCAAGCATCGCCTGGCAGAGCTTCTGCTTACTGATGTCATCGGACTCGAGTGGGACAAGGTCCATGACGAGGCTTGCCGCTGGGAACACGTTATGAGCGACGAGGTCGAAGCAAAGCTCCTGGGCGTCCTCGATTCCTACTCGTGCTCTCCGTTCGGCAACCCGATTCCGGGGCTTGCAGAAATCGGTGGCACCGAGGAACCAGAACCGATGGACAATGTGCAGCGCCTGTCGGACCTCAGCGCTGGCGAGTACACCATTACTGTCGTGCAGATCAACGAGATTCTGCAGGTTGAGCAGAGCTACATGAAGCGTCTGCACAAGGCGGGTATCATGCCCGGCGCGGATGCTATTGCTGAGGTTGCAACTGGTCGCGTAACCCTTGCCCGCGGTGATCATTCGCTCGATATCCCGGATACTCTTTCGCACGCAATCATGGTGGTAGTTAAATGAAACTCCTAGTCACAGGTGGCGCCGGCTACGTCGGTAGCGTTTGCTCAGCAGTACTGCTCTCACTCGGCCACGAGGTCACAATTCTGGACAACTTCTCCACCGGTAACCGCGATGCGGTGCCGGAGGCGGCAACGCTTATTGAGGGAAACGTTGGCGACAAGGCCTTCGAGGTCCTCTCTGCGGATTCCTACGATGGCGTCGTACACTTCGCCGCTAAGTCCCTCGTCGGCGAATCGGTTGAGTCCCCGGCCGACTACTGGCACAACAACGTGGGCCAGACTCTCAAGCTGCTTGACGCCATGCGGGACACCGGTACGAACAATCTGGTCTTCTCCTCTACCGCCGCCACCTATGGCGAGCCAGAGCAGGTGCCGATTACTGAAGACCTTCCGACAGCGCCGACGAACCCATATGGCGCAACCAAGTTGGCGGTGGACTACGCCATCTCCTCGTACGCCAAGGCCTACAACTTGGCTGCAACGAGCCTGCGCTACTTCAACGTGGCCGGGGCGTGGGGCGGCTTCGGTGAAAACCGCGAAATTGAAACCCACCTCATCCCACTTGTTCTCCAGGTTGCTCTAGGGCACCGTGACAAGATCTTCATCTTCGGCGATGACTGGCCAACTCCGGACGGAACTGCAGTCCGCGATTACATCCACATCAAGGACCTCGCTGATGCACACGTCCTGGCTCTTGAATCAAACAAGCCAGGTGTGCACCGCATCTTTAACTTGGGCTCGGGCGACGGCTTCTCTGTCCGCCAGGTGATTGATACCTGCCGCAAGGTCACTGGCCATCCAATTCCTGCGGAAGATGCCCCGCGCCGTGCTGGCGACCCGGCAACCCTGATTGCTTCCTCTCAGCGTGCGATGGATGAATTGGGCTGGAAGCCAAGCCACACGGAGTTGGAGACAATCGTGGCTGATGCGTGGGAGTTCACCAAGGGTCTTGGTGAACGTGCACACTCCGCACATCGTTAGTCCCGCCGCTTAGGCAACCCGGACGAAAAAACAGTGTCCGTTTACTACAGCGCTGCCTAGACTGCTAGTCAATACGAGGTAATTTCACCTTGTAGACCCTACGCAGAACCTCCTGGGCAGCGCTTAAGATTGTTCCGACACATCGCGGCACAATCTGGTTGGCTGAGGCAATTTCCAACAGCTGCGTAAGCGAATGATTGGGCTGCTCGCGCGCCGCCTCATCAAGTGCGGTCTGCGCGAAGTTCTCCAAGCCTTCAGCAAATTTGGCAATCGCAAAACATGCCAGAGCATTGGCGCGCAGCTTCCCCCTATGCACAATGGCCGCTTCATGCCAGATTTGGCCAATCGCCTGTGCAAATGGTGACGTAATAAAAATCAGCGACATGTCACGCAAGGTGACATTGCTCAACGCCGCGGCAATGGCAAAACCACTTGTGTCATCGCGCACTGCGTCATGCGCATCGGTGATTCCGGCGGCAACACTTTCCACGGTCGACGTCAGCACGTCAAAATGCTCAACTAGCGCTGCATTGTCGGAGCCAATTTTCAACGTCCGAGGCTTATCAATCATCAGTGCCCGCTCCCGCAGGCTTTCAATGACCCCGCGGTCTACGCCGTCTTCAAATTGGCCACCGCGGAAATAGTCGCGGTACTCCTGGTACGAGCTGAATATCTTTTCCCCATGTCGCGACAGCAAATCCGCATTGGTGGTCATCAAACTATCGCCGACAATGCCAATAATCTCTCCCCGCTCGTCAGTGACAACTTCCCCCGCCGCAATGCTCGCGACACCCGCCAGCCGTACTTCATGCAGGCCGCCTTCCCGAAGCCATCCGACAATCGGCGTGGAGTCTTTCTCAATCCCCCACGACTCTTCAATGATGAAGACATCCGCGTGCGTGCATCCCTCATCAAGCAAGAAGTCCGCCGCCGCGCGTACCAGCTCGGGATCGCTTTCCATCGTCGCGACATCCTTAATCAGCATGGGACCTGCGTGCGACGACGGATCCATCTCAATCTCACCCCGACCAATCTGCTCGGCTTGACGACGGTATAGTGCCGCGATAACAACCTGGCCGCGTGGATAGAACCCCACGATTCCCGGCAAATTAGTCAAGAACACGCTTGGTTCAATCTCTGGCACTCGATGTGCGTCAAAGTCTTCTGTAATAGCCATTAGTTCCCTACCCCTTTTCCCCCGTGGAAAATCTCTTGGCGGCAACCTCGGTTTAGCCGCCGTTTCGGTGTGGCCCTTATTGTTATCGAAAGCCGCGCCTTCGTGCGGAGCGGAAGGCCGCAAACTGGGCGAAGCTGTGGACTACTTTTCAGTTGTGGATAACTGGAATAATTCGTGCGGTATCCTGGTTGCTTACTTCAAAAGGCAAATAAGGAATTACACAGGAGGTAGTCGCACGTGAATAATCCGACCGACAAGCCTCAGGACAATATGTATGAGGTTGTTTTCCCGGTACCGGACGTAACGGGAGGCGAAGAACATCTAACGCTGGTCATTGCTCTTAATGGCTATGCGGATGCCGGTCATGCAATCACAGAGTCGGCACGCTTTCTGTTGGATGCGCTGGAGCATCGCCCATTGGTGAACTTCTCCATCGATGAACTGGTTGATTACCGCTCGCGCCGTCCTGCGGTGACCATGAATCATGATGAGATTGTGGATGTCGCCGATTTGAACCTTTCCCTCGATGTCGTACGCGACAACTCGGGCAAGCCATTCCTGCTGCTATCTGGCCCTGAGCCGGACATGCGCTGGGAAGCTTTCTCGGCTGCAGTGGCCGATCTTGCGGAACGCTACAATGTCGGCCGCACAGTGTCGCTGTATTCCGCCCCGATGACGGTTCCACACACTCGCCCACTTGGCATCATTGCCCACGGCAGTGACCAGCGAAAGCTCAAGGACCTGCACAAGTGGGGCAACCGCGTCACTGTTCCTGGTGCTGCCAGCTTGAACATTGAGTACGAGTTGACCCGTCGCGGCCGCGACGCATTCGGTTTTACCGCGCAGGTTCCGCACTATGTCGCAGCCTCTGAATATCCGCTGGCTTCTCTGCGGCTGTTACAGGAGGTAGCGAAGATTGCTGGGCTGGATTTGCCGCTGGAGGCTCTCGAGCGGGAGTCCGCACGGGTTGCAGAAATCCTCAACGCTCAAACGAATGAGTCCGGGGAGGTCTCCCAGCTGGTCAATTTGCTCGAGGAGCAGTATGACCAGGAGGTTCGCCGTCGTCAAGCACTGGAGTCGTCTCCTCTGCTCGGACCTGACGGCGAGATGCCGTCGGGCGATGAGCTGGGCGCGGAGTTTGAGAAATTCCTCGCCTCGCAGCCGCTTCGTCCAGCCAAGCAGGAGTCTTCCTCGCTTGACGACGAAGCTGGGGTCGCAACCGATGCTGAACCTGAGGTAGCCTCCGACGCCGAAGCTACTGCGGAAAGTGGGACTGCAGCAGAGGATAACTCCGAAGCCGAACTGGAACAGCCGGACGTTTCGGAGGACGCTGCGGATAAGCAGGAAGCCTCGGAAAGCGACGCGAAGTCGGATAACGAGCCAGAGCAGAAGAAGCCACGCCGACGTGGCTGGAAGCCCTGGTTCCGCTTCTAATTCGCTCGGTGCCGCTAGGGTGGGAAGCGTGTCTTTATCTGAAATGCTTCCCGACCTAGCTGAGGTTCCTGAATCGCTGTTCGAAGACGCGATTTTGGATTCGTTTACTGCCTGGACCAGGAATCAGGGCATTACGCTCTACCCTGCCCAGGAAGAGGCGTCTATTGGCCTGGCCGGGGGTGACCATGTCATTCTCGCCACGCCGACTGGCTCGGGAAAGTCCATGGTGGCCATCGCGGCCCATTTTTGCGCGCTGGCTCGAGGGCAGCGCAGCTTTTACACCGCCCCGATTAAGGCATTGGTGAGCGAGAAGTTCTTCTCCCTGTGTGAGGTTTTTGGTGCGGAAAACGTCGGTATGATGACCGGCGATGCAACTGTCAATGGCGGTGCACCGATTATCTGTGCAACCGCCGAGATTGTTGCCAACATCGCCCTTCGTGACGGCGCTGATGCCGACATCGACCAAGTGGTGATGGATGAGTTCCACTTCTATGCCGATCCAGATCGCGGTTGGGCTTGGCAAGTGCCGCTGCTCGAGCTGCCGAAGTGCCAATTCCTTCTCATGTCCGCAACGCTCGGTGATACCAGCAAGTTTGAAAAGGATTTGAAGGAGCGCACGGGCCGTGACGTCAATCTGGTGACCGGCACGACTCGCCCGGTGCCGTTGGACTTCCACTATGTCTACACACCAGTCCATGACACGCTGGCTGAATTGCTGAAGTCAGGCAAAGCCCCAATTTACATCGTCTTTTTCTCCCAGCGTCAGACTGCTGAACAGGCGCAGGCGCTAACCGGCCTGAAGCTGCTGACCAAGGAGGAAAAGGAGCGTATCCGCCAAGAGATTGGCGATTTCCGTTTCACCACCGCATTCGGCAGGGTGCTCTCAAAGCTGGTTCGTCAGGGAATTGGCGTCCACCACGCGGGCATGCTGCCCAAGTATCGCCGCTTGGTCGAGCGGCTCTCACAGACCGGTTTGCTGAAGGTCATCTGTGGCACAGACACGCTCGGTGTCGGCATTAATGTGCCAATTCGCACAGTGCTCATCACCGGCCTGGCCAAATTCGATGGCCGTCGCAGCCGCATTTTGAAGTCGCGCGAGTTCCACCAGATTGCCGGCCGTGCAGGTCGTGCTGGCTACGACACGGAGGGCACCGTTGTTGTTGAAGCTCCCGAGCACGAAATCGAAAACGCAAAATTGCGTCGTCGTGCCGGTCAGGACGAGGCCAAACTGAAGAAGTTGCGCCTGAAGTCTGTGCCCAAGGGCGAGGTGACATGGTCGGAAAAGACCTTTGACAAGATTGTCTCCCAGCCACCGGAGCCGTTGACCAGCCGCTTTGCCGTGACAAATGGCATGTTGCTCAACGTCATCGCCCGCGGTGGCGATACCTATGAGCACATGCGGCACCTGCTGCGCACCAACCACGACACTCGCCACCAGCAAAACGAGTCGATTTTGACCGCCATCGAGCTCTATCGCGGTTTGGTTAACGCTGGCATCGTCGTCACGCGTGGCGAAGGCGATAACTGTCGCCCCGAGTTGACCATGGAGTTGCAGCGTGACTTCGCGCTCAACCAGCCATTGTCGCCATTCGCGCTGGCAGCGCTGGAGCTTCTCGATCCGGAGAGCCCCAACTACGCGCTCGATGTCATCAGCGTCTTCGAGTCGATTCTGGAAGATCCGCGCCCGCTACTTGTCGCACAGCAGAAGAAGGCACGCGGCGAGGAAATCGCGGCGCTGAAGGCCGAGGGCGTCGATTACACCGAACGCATGAATATCGTCGAAGACATCACCTGGCCAATGCCGCTTGCCGACGAGCTGGAGGGTGCGTTCGACACATATGCTCAAGGTCACCCATGGGTGCGGGAGTTCTCGCTGTCACCGAAGTCGGTAGTCCGCGAGATGGTGGAAAAGGCCATGACGTTCTCGGATGTTGTCTCCGAATACGGAATTGCCCGCTCCGAGGGTATTTTCCTGCGCTACCTCACCGATGCCTGGCGCACACTTCGCCACACTCTGCCGCCGGAGGCGGCCAATGATGAGCTCCGCGACATTATTGAGTGGCTCGGTGAGTTGGTCGCGCAGGTGGATAATTCGCTGGTTGATGAGTGGGCGCAGATGGCCGATCCGGATAAGCCGCTGGATGAGGAGACTCTGAAGGAAGCGGCCTTTGGTAGCGATGAATCTCGACCGCTGACTGGCAATGAGCGTGCATTTACTCGCATGGTGCGAAACCTCATGTTCCGACATGTCCAGCTGTTTGCCTTCGAGAAGGAAGAAGAGCTCGCGGATCTGGACAATTATCTTGAGGATGCGCCGGATTGGCCTGCCGCGATGGATGATTACTTCGACGAGTATGACGACATCGGCATTGATGCGAATGCTCGTGGTGGTGACATGATTTCCATCGACCGCAATGCGGGTGAGGGCCGTTGGCGCGTGGTGCAGATTATTGATGACCCACAGGGTGACCACGGTTGGCGCTTCGAGGCAGAAGTCGACCTCACCGCCTCGGATGAGTACGGCGAGGTCAGGTTGGCATCGCTGCGCATTATTCAGGGCTAGTCCTATCTGGAGCTAGCTACAAATACGGCCAAAAAGGGCCAGGCCACTTCTGGCCTGGCCCTTTTCCTACTGGAGCCTAAAAATTACTCCACGGCTTCCTTGTATGCCTGCCGCACAAGTTCGGCAATGCGGTTGAATTCACCACCGCGTACCGACGATGCTCGGTGTACCAGGCCAATGGTACGGCCCGGACGTGTTGGGCCCTGGAAGCGTGCGATAGCAAGGCCAGGGCGCTTTGCCTCGACCTTCACCGCCGATTCCGGAACTAGCGACTGACCAAGGCCACCTGCAACACACTGCACGACCGTCGACAGCGAGGCCGCGCGGGTTTCCAGGCTGGAAGACTCCCCATGCATGGCATCGACCTTGCGACAGATATCCAGAATCTGGTCGCGCAAGCAATGACCGTCGTCAAGCAGGAGCAAATCCAGATCACGCAGAGCTTCCAGCTCTACGTCTTCCCTTCCTGCCAATGGATGATCCTCAGGGACGACGATGTAGAACTCTTCGTCATAGAGGAAGATTTCATCGAAGGACGGGACTTCCGAAGGCAGAGCCATGATGGCGGCATCGATGGTGCCGGAGCGGAGCGATTCGATCAGACGCTCGGTGGGCTCCTCCACGATGCGTGGCTTCAAGTTGGGAAGCTCCTCGCGCACGAGGCGCAGGAATGTCGGGAGAACATAAGGTGCCACCGTCGGGATAACGCCGATGGATAGCGGACCGGAAAGATCATCAGTACGGCCAGCGGCACGTGCGACAATTTCGTCGACAATTTCAGCCGCCTGGCGTGCGTACGGAATCAGACCTCGACCAAGCGGTGTCACCAAAACCCGACGGGTAGAGCGTTCCACGAGCTGGACACCAAGTCCCTGCTCTAGAGTGGACAGCGCCTGGGACAGGCTGGGCTGCGAAATGCCCAGCCGAGCTGCAGCTTGGCCGAAGTGACCGGTATCGGCAATCGCGACAAAAGCACGTAACTGAGGCAACGTCGGCCGATAATCTCTATTACGCATACCTATAAGCCTACACGAGCTTATTAACATTTTCCTCTTGACGGTCTGAAAATACATAGGCATAATGGAACCGACCCCAGAAGGAATACATTCAGGAGGATTCCATGGCAATTTTGACTGTTGGCGACAAGTTCCCCGAGTTTTCTTTGACCGCACTGAAGGGTGGCAACCTGCGTGATGCAAATGCCGCTTCTCCGGATGACTACTTCGAGCAGGTGACCAACGAGTCCTACGAGGGCAAGTGGAAGGTCGTCTTCTTCTACCCGAAGGACTTCACCTTCGTCTGCCCGACTGAGATTGCTGCATTCGGCAAGCTGAACGAAGAGTTCGAGGACCGCGACACCGTTATTCTGGGTGGCTCCGGCGACAACGAGTTCTCCCACTTCAACTGGCGTGCAACCCACGAGGACCTGCTGGACATTCCGTTCCCGATGTTCTCTGATATCCGCCACGACCTGATGCGCGCACTCGGCGTCGAAAACGCTGAGGGTGTTGCAGACCGTGCAACCTTCATCATTGACCCGGACGGAATCATTCAGTTCGTTTCCGTTACCCCGGACGCTGTTGGCCGTAACGTCGACGAGGTTCTGCGTGTTCTCGACGCTCTTCAGTCTGAAGAGGTCTGCGCATGTAACTGGCAGAAGAATGACCCGACCAAGAACATCGACAAGATGGACGTTCTGAAGCAGGAGCTGAAGTAACTCATATGAGCATTGACAACCTTCGTTCCGGTCTGCCGGAGTACGCCAAGGACATGAAGCTGAACCTTGGCACTCTCACCCGTTCGACGGAGCTGTCTGAGCAGCAACTGTGGGGCACCCTGGTTGCTTCCGCTGCAGCTACTCACAACGAGACCGTTTTCTCCGAGATTGCTGAGGAAGCCAAGGAGCACCTGTCTGACGAGGCTTTCGAGGCTGCACTGGGCGCTGCCACCGTCATGGGCATGAACAACGTTGCATACCGCACGCGTCACGTGCTCGGCGATGACTACGCACAGGTTAAGTTCGGCCTGCGCATGAACATCATCTCCAACCCTGGCGTTGAGAAGGAAGACTTCGAGCTGTGGTCGCTGGCTGTTTCTGCGATCAACGGCTGTGAAGCCTGCGTTACCTCTCACGCAAAGGTCGTCCGTGACGCTGGTCTGACCAAGGAGCAGGTCTGGGAGGCTGTAAAGATTGCCGGCACTGTTTCCGGTATCGCACAGGCTGTGTTCGCTGAGGCTACTCGCTAAGGCTCACGCCTAAAACGGTCGTCCGACCGCTGATGACGAATCGCCCGCGGCGCTAGATTTCATCTGGCACCACGGGCGATTTTTTATTCAGTTTTAGCTTCTACTGCCTTCCCTCGATTGTGCAGGCAATAGCCGCAACTACTTAGTATCCCTGCTGTGGCGGGTAGTACCCCTGCGCCTGCGGATTGTTAGGCATCACGCGACGGCCACCAACAAGCTGACGGTAGACATGGACCTGGACGATGATTGCCAACGGCATGGTGTAAAGAACACCGATATAGAACAGCAGCGTACCTGCAGCAGATACCAGCGAAACCAAAATGAAGGCACCCAGCATGGTCCAGTACTGAGGTTTGACTACACGCCATGCCACAACAGGGGCTTCCAGAGCGCTGCACTGACCATCCATCACCAGCATCGGCATTGTCGAGGCGACAGGCATGATAAATACTGCAAGGCCGATCATTAGTGCATAGCCAATGACCATCAATACGGCGCCGCCGCCACTACCGGTGGAGCCAGTCAGCACTCCACCGCCAATGAAGAGCAAGATGCCCGGCAAAGCGCACAGTAGCTGCACCAAGAACATGACAATGTAGACACCGAGCATCGAGCCCCAGCGCCCAATTTTGAAAAATGCACCAAACGTCGACGGCCGACCATCCATGATCTCAAATGCGCCTCGCAACAAGAACAGCTGCATGAGGAACATAAAGACTGCCATGACCAAGATCATGACAATCATGCCAGTCATCATCGTCTGGAACTGCTCATCCGTAGGGATGGGCGGATTTTCGGGGTCGAAGTTCGGGTCAAAACCCATCTGTGCGGTCATAAAGCCGACAGCAATGATGCTGATAGCAAGAATGACACCGCCGAAGAGCACCATGCCGCCAAGCCAGGTTCCCAGTGAGCTGTTTAAGTAGCGGAAAGCCGTCGAAAACGCGTCAGAGATACTGACCTTCGTCGGCCCCTGTGCCACCGGGTTCACCGGTGGCTGTTCCCCACCGGGCATCCGGACCCCGGGAGCCAAGGTATCAGCACCGGCGGCGTCTTGCTGCCATCCTCCGTAGCCGTAAGACTGCTGACCGTATGGCTGACCTCCGTACGGTTGGCTACCGAAAGGCTGCTGATTACCGCCCTGATTCCACTGCTGACCCCACTGAGGAGAGTCCTCTGGGCCACGCGGGACATCGTTCGAACCGGAATCCGAGCCGAAAGGATTGTAGGCCGAGTTTCCGTCACCGTGAGCTCCACCGGAATACGGATCATACGGGTTGTGCGATCCGTTAGATTCGCGGGATTCGTTAGGGTTGTTGGAATTATATGGATCGTTCGGATTACTCATCGAGCATAAGCTCCTGCCACATTGACGAAAAATTACTTTTCCAAAACGCACTACGGACTATACGTTAGGTACGCCTGGCATCGCCTAAGTCAGCTGCACAGAGGCCACACCCTCGAACTCTTTCAGCGAGTCGCCAACTCCCAGTGCACTGCCGCGCACAATGATGTCGTACTTGCCCGGCGCGACCCCAGCGGTTTCCCAGGTGACCTTTGCTGTGGTGTAGATGCCGTCCTTGACAAACTCAATAATTGACGCCTGATCCCAGTCGTCGGAGACGATTTCTCCGCGAGCATTCTTAATAAGCAAGTATCCGTCTTCCAGGCGTAGGTCATTGTTCGGATTCGCCGCGACGAAGCTAGCTACTGCATTGTCACCGACCTTCACGGTCGCAGTGGATTCCAACACATCGCCAAACTTCTTACCAAGTGGTGGTGAATCAATAATCTTTCCTCCCGACGGTGATGGCGGAATCATTCCTGTCAGGTCGCCAGCGGCACGGCCGGGATTGAGCGCAAGACCGTCGTTAAGCGCGTGAGCGAGATCATCGTACGTCGAAACAATCGCGCACAGCGTGTACTTTCCGAAGGCGGTGGCGCCGCCCTCGTAATCCTGTTGCGAGTATTCCTCGGGCGTCGCGACGTAGTGCCCATAGCTGTTGGTGTAACCCTGGCAGATAACGGTATCGATTGGTACGCCGAGGACTTTCGCGACGTGCTGGCGCATGCGGTAGCCAGACATTGTGGTCGGCTCGAGGCCATTGGTGATGAGGGTAAAGCCTGCGATGCGGGTGATGGCGAACATGTGCGTTTGCTGAAGCAGACCATCGATGTAGCCAACCGGAAGCAAGTTTTCCTTCTCCCCCTGGATTTCTCGGATATTGGCTGGCAGGACGACGTTGTTAAGCTGGCGCACCCACGGTGTGCCGCCGCGCTCGCCTTCGTTGAAGCCCAGAAGTGGCTCACCGCCACCATCTTCCTGACTACTTGCGGCAAACGCTGCGCCGAGGATGGCGGGGCCGGTGCGATGTGGCTTGCCGTCCGGGGTGAACTCAGGATTGATGGAAACATCGGCAAGATTTACCCACTTGTGCACGATGTCGATACCGCCGCCTGGCAGCGGAATGGTCTCACCGGTTGTGGCATCAATCTGCCTTTGCCCGAGGATGCGGGCAGACTCTTCCTCGTTGCCATTTCCTGGACCGGAGTTGGGGACTAATCCCATGTTGGGACTGATATCACCTGGACATGACATGGCGAATGCTGCGACAAACGGGGCGTTCTCCGGCTCTCGGTGGACAACACCGTGGTCAGTTTCCACTTTCCACGCGGCGTAGCCCTTATTGTCGCCTTCAATAATTGTGTGCTCAGGCCCGAAGGTGGTCGGATGAATGCCGTACCAATTAATAAAGCCGACTTCCTTGCCGCCGCGGCTGATGTGCAGAGTGTGGCTCTCCGGATTCACCCCATTGGGAAAGCGCTGCTGCTCCTCATCCGGGTTTCGGCGGAAAGCTTGGAGGGAGCGGTTAACGCCTGCGTCATGAGCAATACCCTTGGTCAGGTGAACGTTTGCCGGCTGAAAGTCAGCGTGCGCGCGCTCGATTGCCTTGACCACACCAACGACGACTGCCTCAAAAGTGACCGGTCGGAAACCCAACGTTGTTAAATCCACCATGAGGTGTCCTGAGGTGCCGCCCGGCGCGACATGAGTATGAGATGCGCCGATTAATACGTTGCCCTCGTGGTAGAGGTCACCGAAGATGGCACGCAGGCGACGCAGCACCTCCATTTGAATGGATTGAAACATCAGTCCCATGTCTGCTGTGACGTGAACGACGCGGTTACCTGCTTCATCGCCGAAGATGAACGCTCTAGCCATTTGGCGCAACCGCAGACCTGAGGAGGTCTGATCCATGACGGCGTAGCCGTTCATACCAGCGCCGAATGGTTCACCTGTCATATCGGCCATTCCCCTGCCGACATTGAGGTTTACCGATGACTGTCCGCCGCCCGCCGTAGGAGTCGCGCTCGCAGCAGGCATATGAGCCACTGTTGGCAGCACTGCCGCGGCGGAAACCGCGGAGGCGCCAACGAGGAAACCTCGCCTCCCAACCTGGAATTGAGCGTTGGTGGCTCGCTCTTGGCCATTCAATGACGCAGATACTCGGGTCTGATGCATGTCACATCCTTGATGTTTCATTTGGGATAACAACATTCCAAACTCTAATAGGTCAGGACTTTCTGCGTGGTCACTTTTCATTTAAGTTGTAAAACAATTTCTGCTCACGTACCCCAGCTCTTCCGCTGCAGTTCTGCTGTGCGGAGTCGACTACGATAGACACCGAAGAATTCCGGCGTTTATCGGAAACCTCCTCGGACCACCTCACTCGAGAAAGGGCAACATGGCTCAGGCTGTCGGTTTTGACCGCGAGAAATACATCGATATGCAATCCGCACACATCAAGCAGCGTCGTGAACAAATCGCAGGTGAAGACGGCAAACTCTATCTCGAAATGGGCGGCAAGCTCTTTGATGACATGCATGCCTCCCGCGTCCTGCCGGGCTTTACTCCGGACAATAAAATCGCCATGCTCGATCGCCTGAAGGACGATCTGGAAATCATGGTCTGCATCAATGCCAAGGATCTGGAACGCCACAAGGTACGCGCCGACCTCGACATCACGTACGAAGACGACGTTCTCCGCCTCATCGATGTCTTTCGCGAACGTGGTTTTCTGGTCGGCAGCGTCGTCGTCACGCAGCTTGCCGACGACAACACCATGGCGAACAACTTTATTGCGCGCTTGGAACGACTTGGATTAAACGTCATCCGCCACAGTTTCATCGACGGCTACCCGGCAAATACGGAAAAGGTCGTCAGCGAAGAGGGCTTTGGCATCAACGAGTGGGCTGAGACAACACGCGATTTGGTCGTCGTGACTGCTCCGGGCCCGGGCTCTGGAAAACTCGCCACCTGCCTGTCGCAGATTTACCACGACCACAAGCGTGGCATCCGTTCCGGATACGCCAAGTTTGAGACATTCCCCATTTGGAACTTAGAGCTTGAGCATCCAGTCAACCTGGCCTATGAAGCAGCCACGGCCGACCTCGATGACATTAACCTCATCGACCCCTTCCACTTGGCGGCTTACGACACGAAGGTCACCAGCTACAACCGTGACGTTGAAGTCTTCCCGCTGCTGCGCACGCTACTGGAAAAGCTCGCGGGCGAGTCGCCCTACAAGTCCCCGACCGACATGGGCGTCAACATGGCCGGCTACTGCATCGAAGATGATGAGGTCTGCCGCGAAGCCTCGAACCAGGAAATCATCCGCCGCTACTACAAGGCGCTTGTCGACGAGCGCAAGACCGCTAGCGATGACGAAGTCTCGCAGCGCATCGCCATGATTATGAGCAAGGCTGGCGTGTCCACCGCTAATCGACGTGTCGTGGCACCAGCCCTGGAGATTGAAAAGGCCACCGGCGCGCCGGGCAGTGCCATTGAGCTGCACGACGGCACGATTATCACCGGTAAGACCTCTGCACTGCTCGGATGCTCGGCTGCGATGCTGCTTAATGCGCTCAAGCAGCTCGCGGGCATCGACCCAGATCTGCACTTGCTCTCCCCTGCAGCTATTGAGCCGATCCAGACGCTCAAGACTGTCCACTTGGGAAGCCGCAATCCGCGCCTGCATACCGACGAAGTGTTGATTGCCCTATCAGTGTCTGCGGCAACCAGCGATGATGCCAGAGCTGCACTTGCTCAGCTGAAGAACCTCCGCAATTGCGATGTTCACACCACCACCATCCTGGGCAGTGTCGATGAATCAATCTTCCGCAATCTTGGTGTGCTCGTTACCTCAGAGCCGAAGTTCCAGAAGAAGGGGCTCTACCAGAAGCACTAGCGGTTCACTTCGAACTTGCTGGTCAAAGGGGTGCCCACGCTGAAAATAGGATAACTGCGTCAGCTGACTAGAATAGACCGCGTGAGCATCAGCAAGATTCTTCTGTACTACCAGTTCGCCCCACTGTCAGATCCGCGCGCCATCATGCTGTGGCAGCGCGATCTCTGCGAATCGCTAGGACTCAAGGGCCGAATCCTGGTCTCCGAACACGGCATCAACGGCACCGTCGGCGGTGACTTGGATGCGTGCAAGAAGTACATCAAGAAGACGAAGCAGTATCCCGCGTTCCACTCCATGCAGTTCAAGTGGAGTGAGGGCGGCGCTGAGGACTTCCCGAAGCTCTCGGTGAAGGTCCGCGACGAAATTGTGGCCTTCGGCGCTCCGGGTGAACTCAAGGTCGATGCCGACGGCGTCATCGGTGGCGGCGTCCACCTCAAGCCGGAAGAAGTCAACAAGCTGGTTGAAGAACGCGGTGATGAGGTTGTCTTCTTCGACGGACGAAATGCCATGGAAGCGGAAATTGGCAAATTCAAAAACGCCGTCGTCCCGGATGTCAAAACCACGCACGACTTCATTGATGAGCTGGAGTCCGGCAAGTACGACTGGATGAAGGACAAGCCAGTAATCTCCTACTGCACCGGCGGTATTCGCTGCGAGATTCTCTCCGCGCTGATGAAGAACCGCGGCTTCGAAGAGGTCTATCAAATCGACGGCGGCATTGTCCGCTACGGCGAAAAGTTCGGCAACAAGGGACTGTGGGAAGGCTCCCTCTATGTCTTTGACAAGCGTATGCACATGGAGTTCGGCGACGGCGTCGATGATGAAGACTACGTGCAGCTCGGTCACTGCGTGCACTGTGGCAAGCCCACCAATACCTTCCAGAACTGCATCAATGAGGACACCTGCCGCCGTCAGGTGCTCATTTGTGATGACTGCTGGCAGCACACTGAGACTCAACACTGCGGCCGCGAAGACTGCAAGGAAGTCGCAGAAAAACTCGCAGCTGCTCGCTAAAACCTGGCTCTAAGGGGCCGCTGCGCCCCAACTGAAATAGAAAGCTGCAGAGCCCCTCACACCAAGTTGGGTATTGGGTACATGTGGGCTGGCTTAGCAGTCCCGGCTAATCTAGTAGGCAACCATGACTACTCAAGGCCGCACTGATACACCAGCTCGTCGCTCTAATAGCTCCGCTGGGGGCTCCGCACATGGCTCTCAGCCCGGAGGCGACCGTCCGAAGCACCATCGATCGGGCAAGAACTCGCGCAAGCAGGAACTCTATGAGCGCATTGATCAGCTTCCCATCCGGGAGGCACAGTCGTTTCGACGTCGGTTGAAGCGAGCATCCGCGCCAAAGGCGCTGTCTGCAATCTCCGCAGATCTTGATTTTGCGCTGGAAAGATTGGAAGAGCGTCGTCAAGCGATCCCTTCAATCTCGTATCCCGCGCAGTTGCCGGTGTCTGCGCGCCGCGACGATATCGCCGAGGCGATTGAGAATAATCAGGTCGTCATTATCGCTGGTGAAACCGGTTCTGGTAAGACCACGCAGATTCCGAAGATCTGTCTGGAGCTAGGCCGCGGTATCCGCGGAAAGATTGGCCACACGCAGCCTCGTCGTATTGCTGCGCGCTCTGTCGCCGAGCGCATCGCCGACGAGCTGGGCGAAAAGATTGGTCAGCACGTCGGCTATGCCGTGCGTTTTGACGACCGCGTGGGCAAAGACACCTGCATCAAACTGATGACGGACGGTATTCTGCTCGCCGAAATCGGGCGCGACCGCCTGCTGCGCGAATACGACACAATCATCATCGATGAGGCGCACGAACGCAGCCTCAACATCGACTTTCTGCTGGGATATCTGAAGCATATTCTGCCGAAACGCCCGGATTTGAAGGTCATTATTACGTCGGCGACGATCGATCCGGACAGCTTCGCGCGTCATTTCGCGCTTGACGACGATCATCCGGCGCCCATCATCGAGGTGTCAGGACGCACCTACCCGGTGGAAATCCGCTATCGCCCGCTGGTACAGACGGTCGTTGCGAAAAACGGGCAGGAAAAGGAAGTTGCCATTGAGCAGCTCGACGGTGTCATTGCTGCCTGCGAGGAGCTTATGCGGCTCGGCGACGGCGATATCCTGGTCTTTTTCTCTGGTGAGCGTGAAATTCGCGAAGCGGCCGAAGCCATTGAAGGCAAACACTGGAAGGGTGTCGAAGCTGTTCCACTGTTCGGCCGGCTGTCCAATGCCGAACAGCATCGAATTTTTACTCCGCACTCCGGTCGACGCATTGTGCTGGCCACCAACATTGCGGAGACGTCGCTTACCGTACCGGGCATTGAGTACGTCGTTGATACTGGTACCGCCCGTATTTCGCGCTACTCTACCCGCACGAAAGTTCAGCGTTTGCCGGTCGAGGACATCAGCCAAGCGTCTGCCAATCAGCGTTCTGGCCGTTGTGGTCGTGTGGCCGATGGTGTGGCTATCCGTCTCTACAGCGAAGAGGATTTTCTCTCTCGCCCGGAGTTTACGGACCCGGAGATTTTGCGCACGAACCTTGCATCAGTCGTGCTGCAGATGATTTCACTGCGTCTCGGTGCCATTGAGGACTTCCCCTTTGTCCAGCCACCGGAGCACAAGGCCATTCGCGATGGCATTAATCTACTGACCGAGCTGCAGGCGATTACCACCGACTCAGGCACTCCGGAGCTGACGAATATCGGCCGCCAGATTGCGCGTATTCCCGTCGACCCACGACTTGCCCGCATGCTGGTTGAGGGATACGAGAACACCACGCTCGGTGCGGTAACAGTCATTGTCGCCGCACTATCGCTTCAGGATGTTCGCGAGCGTCCGCTGGAATTCCAGGCACAGGCCGATCAGCTGCATGCTCGGTTTAAGGACAAGACCAGTGACTTCAATTCCCTGCTAAAGCTCTGGGAGTACTTGGAGGAAAAGCGCCGCGAGCTCAGTGGCAACCAGTTCCGCAAGCTGTGCAAGCGCGAATACCTTCATTACCTACGTGTTCGCGAGTGGCAGGATTTGGTTCGCCAACTGCACCAGGCCACCGCCGAGCTGGGTTGGAACCTCACTGCCCGCAGTTCAACTGCTGGTGTGGATAATCCGGATGAAGTGGCAAAATCCCTGCTCCCAGGCTTGCTGTCCATGATTGGCACCCGCGAAGGCGAAGGTAAGGAATTCACCGGTACGCGCGGTACGAAATTTCTCATTCACCCGTCGTCTGCGCTGGCCAAGAAGCCACCACGGTGGGTGATGGCGGCCGAAATTGTGGAAACTTCCCGCACCTTTGCCCGCAATGTTGGCACTATTCAGCCGCAGTGGGCCGAGAAGGCCGGTGCTCACCTGCTCAAACATCAGTACTCCGAGCCGCATTGGTCCATTAAGCGTGGCGCCGCCATGGCGTACCAGAAGTCGACACTCTACGGTGTGCCCGTTGTGGTCGATCGACTGGTTCCCTACCACCGCGTTGATGCAGATGCCGCGCGGTCTATCTTTATTCGTTCCGCGCTTGTTGAGGGCGAATGGAATACTCACCACGAGTTTTTCCGAACTAACCAGGAAAAGCTTGCCGAGGCTGCAAAAATCGAGGAAAAGCAGCGTTCCCGCGGCATTGTCGTCGATGATGACGTCCTGTACGCGTTCTATGACTCGAAGCTACCCGCATCTATTACCACCGCGGCCAACTTCGATCGCTGGTGGAAGAAGACTAAGCAGAAGCAGCCGGATCTGCTCGATTTCGATCCGAATAAGCTGCTCAACCCCGATGCCGGCGACATCGACGACAACGCATTTCCGGAAATGTGGCAGCAGGGCTCCGTTGACTTCGCGCTCAGCTACAAATTCGAGCCGGGCGCACCAGATGATGGCGTGACGCTGCGTGTTCCTGTGCCACTTCTGGCTGGTCTTCGCGAAGACGGATTCGATTGGCAAGTACCTGGCCTGCGTGCCGAACTGGCCGAGGCCTATATCCGCACTTTGCCTAAGGCACTGCGTAAGTCCGTGGTCCCCGCCCCGGATTTTGCTCGCCGTGCATTGGATCAGATGGTTCCCTATTCCGGCCGCTTCGTCGACGTATTTGCCGATGCTTTACGACGTCTCGGAGGATCCGGCATCAACGGTGCTGACTTTGATTCGTCGAGGCTGCCCGAGCACCTGCGCTTTAACTACGCTGTCATCGATCGTCACGGCAAGATTGTCGATCAAAGCCGCGACCTTGCCGCACTGCGTGCAAAGCATGCAGCCACCGTATCGACTGCCGTATCCAAGCGAGCAAAAGCCGCAGCCCACGAGGCAGTCAAGGACTGGACAGCCGACAACTTGGGCACAGTGGCCGAGACTGTGCGTAGCACTGTCGACGGTCAATCGGTGACCATGTACCCGACACTGGTTGCTACTAAGGATGGTGTGGCGGTTGAGGTCAAGCCGACAAAGGCTCAGGCAGAGACTACGTTGGCCACTACCAATCTGACCATGCTACTTCGACAGTGCCCAGTTAATGTCACCCAAATGACGAAGGGACTGCCACTGCAGCAGCGTGTCGGCGTCGATGCGTGGCCGCATGGCGGTGCGGAGGGACTCGTCGAGGATTGCCGAGTAGCTGTTGTTCGTGACCGAATGTTGGCCGCCGGCGGCCCCGTCCGAGACCCTGAAGAATTTGCGAAGCTACTAGCCACTGTGCGCGCTGGAGTTGCGTCGGAGGTGCGCCAGCTCGTTGTGGGCATTGCGAAGTCAATGCCGCGGTATGTCTCGGTGACGAACCAGCTGAATAAGTGGGAAGGCGATGCCATCGATGACATGCGCCGACAGTTGGACTTTATGCTGCCTAAGGGCGCTGTTGCCAAGCACGGTTGGCAACACTTGCGCCACTTATCGCGCTACTTTGAGGCAATGGGAATTCGCCTGGAAGAGATGAATCTTAATCCAGACCGTGACGCAGACCGCGAGGATGAAGTTGCGGAAGCACGCGAGTACCTGGAAGCAAAGCTCAAGCAACTGCCGAAGGCTCGAGCAAAATCTGCTGATGTCCGCGATATTCAGTGGCTGATTGAGGAACTTCGGGTCAGTCTCTTTGCGCAGCGTCTGGGGACGGCACAAAGTGTTTCTCTAACTCGAGTGAAAAAACGAGTGGACAAATTGCGGTAAGCTCGGTGTTTTTCCGGGCACCGACGTGTGCTGCCTACGAAGTTTGCGTGCTACGAGTCCTTTTCCTTCTTGTCAGCTCGCATGCTGCGGATTTCTTCAGCGAAATCCTCAGCAGAGGAAAAGGACTTGTACACTGATGCAAATCGAAGGTAGCCCACCTCATCGAGCTCTTTCAGAGGTTCCAGGATTGCCAAACCGATATCGTTTGAGTCCACCCGTGGAGTGCCCTTTTCACGGAGACTCTCCTCTACTTTCTGCGCCAATTGCTTGAGCTGCGATTCCGAGACTTCACGTCCCTGGCATGCTCGCCGAACACCCTGAATCACCTTGTCACGGTTGAATTCCTCCGGGATACCATCACGCTTGACCACCATCAGTTGTGAACGCTCAATAGTGGAAAACCGCTTTCCACAGTTCAGACATTCTCTACGGCGACGGATGCCCATCCCGTTATCTATAAGGCGCGAATCCAAAACACGAGTCTGATCATGATGACAAAATTGGCAATGCACGCTTACTAGTTTACGTCGACTTCGTTCACGACCTTGCCGCCGCAGAAACTATCGGCCTCTATAGCGACAGAGAGTTATTCAGCTGAATACGACGCATATGCTGGTGTGAACGTGGCATCAGCGATGTCCTGCTGCCCTTGCTCAGACACCACCCCACCGAGAACTCCAAAGAAGGTTCCCAGCCCCAACGTCCACACAACCATCATGCGTGAGAGATTGGTGCCGACTGACACGTCTCGACGAACCGGCCTTGTCGCCCTGCTTATGGATAGCGATGGCCTGCCATAGTTGACTGCAGTGCGGCCTGGACGAGATCCATCTGCACGGTTACGTGCGGACGCCCCCGCTCCCGACCGGCGGTCAGCCACTCGCGCTCGCTGCCCTGGACGGACGACATCCTGCGTGCGACAGGCGCTGCGCTCTCCCCATACAACCGGAACCTTCCGCTCAGTATTGGTCGAACGCGTGGAAGACTGAGCAAAGTCAATATCAGTAGTGCTGTTAGTTGCAGATGCGAGAATTGCAGTGGACATTGTGTTACTCCCTTTTCTCAGTGCCTGGATACCGTGGAGGCTAAGCCCAAGGGCGGACCCGACAAGCAAGCCACAACCAAGAGCATCAAACGACTGTTCGAGTAATTCGCTATGTTCGATTTATAACACTATGTTCGAATCTTGTCCAGACTTTAACGGACAGATTTTCGAATTTTTCCACCTGGCGTCCACCGAACAACCAAAGAGCAGGCAAATTCGCAAGAATTCCTCGACGAATACTCCCCAAGATGGTCGCAAATTCGAACAGTTTTGAGATATGATTTGTTCGAAAGAGTTTGAGAAAGGGAAGAACTGTGGCGCAGAAGAAGAAGCAAAGTTTAAAAACACTCACCGAACGGCAACGCCGCATCCTTGATGTCATCTCGGATGCAGTGGTTTTGCGGGGCTATCCGCCCAGCATTCGTGAAATTGGTGACGCGGTCGGGCTAAATTCAACGTCTTCCGTGGCCTATCAGCTCAAGGAACTGGAAAAGAAGGGCTTCCTTCGTCGAGATCCGCACAAGCCTCGTGCAGTCAATGTTCGCGACTCCCGGTCCTCAGCCGGCTCCTTCACTCCGGTAAAGCCAGGACCCAAGGCCACAAACAATTCTCAAACGCCCGAGATGCCGGATGATATGCCGGAGCCAATTTTTGTCCCCGTGGTTGGCCAGATTGCCGCGGGTAACCCCATTTTGGCCGAGCAGCATGTGGAAGGCCACATGGCGCTGCCAATGGAAATTACCGGTAGCGGCCAGCTTTACTTGCTTAAGGTTGTCGGCGACTCAATGGTTGATGCCGGCATCCTCGATGGTGACTGGGTCGTAGTCCGCTCCCAGGAAGTTGTAGAGCAGGGAGACTTCGTCGCTGCCCTTTTTGAAGACGAAGCTACGGTCAAGGAATGGCACGAAGACGCAGCCGGCAAGTGGCTTATGCCGCATAACCGCGCCTTTGATCCCCTGCCCGCGGAGCATGCCCGAATCTTGGGAAAGGTTGTCAGCGTACTCCGCAGCCTTTAAATCCCACACTTTCATTGCCCGTATCAGACATAAACGGGCATAATTGAGTTAAGGAATAAAAGGTGCCGTCTGCGATAATTAAGGAGCGGGTATGTACGCCGAGGAACGCCGCCGGAAAATCGCGTCCCTGACTGCTGTGGAAGGACGTGTAACGGTCGCCGATCTTGCTGAGGCATTTGATGTCACCGCAGAGACGATTCGCCGAGACCTCGCGCAGCTTGATGCCGAAGGTGCAGTACACCGTGTGCACGGTGGCGCGGTAGCAACACGCTCCTTTCAAACGGTCGAATTTACCGTGGCAGCTCGTAAGAATGCCCAGAAAGATGCCAAGCTCTCTATCGCACGGCATGCCGCAGAATTTCTGCCGGACTCCGGCGGTGGCGTTTTCCTCGACGCGGGTACTACTACTGAGGCTCTCGCAGAGTTGATGGTCCACTCTCCTGACAATCGCCGCTGGTCGGTTGTCACAAATTCTCTTCCCAACGCCATCACTCTTGCGGGATCCAATCGCATTGAGCTTCAGCTACTCGGCGGTCAAGTCCGAGTTATTACTCAGGCTGTGGTTGGCGATACCGCACTTCGCACGTTGGCGGTCATGCGAGCCGACGTCGCGTTTATTGGCTCCAACGCATTGACTATTGACCACGGTCTGTCTACGGCAGACCCGCAAGAAGCTGCAGTAAAACGCGCCATGATTACCAATGCTCGCAAGGTCGTCGTCATGGCTGACTCGACAAAATTGGGCCGCGACTTCCTGGTGAGTTTCGCAGCTTTGGAAGATATCGACGTCGTTATTACTGATGCGTCGGCTCCGGAGCAATTTATTAATGACTTGAAGGAACACGGCGTTGAGGTTGTGGTTGCTTCATGATTCTCACGCTGACAGTTAATCCTTCGATTGACCGCCTGGCGCGCCTTGACACTGAGCTGAAGCGAGGTGGTGTTTTCCGTCTACCGATGTCGGAAGACATGGCCGGCGGCAAGGGCATCAATGTGTCGAAGGCTCTGCACTATGCAGACGTGGACACACTCGCGCTGTACCCAGCTTCCAACTACGGTAAGTTCACCCGTTTGCTTGAGGTCTCTGGCATTCCGCATGAGGCCATCAACACTATGAATGAAGCGCGTGTGAACCTCACTCTCGCTGAGGCAGACGGAACAACCACGAAGCTCAACTCCCCCGGTATGACCTTGACCAAGGCACACCGTCGCCGTGTGTTAGAGAAGTTGGTGCACCACGCCAAGCGGGCAAACTGGGTTGTTTTCGCCGGTTCATTGCCACCTGGAGTCCCCGGGGACTTCTACGTCCAATGCATGGAGGCCGTGCAATCCGTCAACCCGGAAATTCGAGTTGCCATGGATACCAGTGATGGTCCACTGACTGAGATTGTGCGCGCTTTCCCACGCGTTCAGCCATTTTTGATGAAACCGAATGCCTTTGAGCTGGCACAGATTATCGACGCTGATGGTGATGAGTTGGAAGCTGCTGCGATGGAGGGCAACTACATTCCGGTCGCAGAGGCTGCTCGCGCTCTCAACGAACTCGGTGTGCAGGAAGTTCTCGCCACTCTCGGTGAGGCAGGCGCAGTTCTGTCCGTGAAATCAGGCGGCTGCTTCGCCGCTACTTCCCCATCTATCGTGGCGCAGTCCACGGTGGGGGCAGGAGACTGTGCTCTTGCTGGCTACGTCATGGCACGTGAACGTGGAGATAGTTACCAGGATGCGCTCGCTAATGCAGTCGCCTACGGTGCTGCGGCGACCAGCTTGCCCGGTACAACTATTCCCTACCCCGAGCAGGTTCACCCAGAAAACGGCCAATCATGGCCATTGGATATATAGCAGTAAGGAAATCTCTCTCTCATGTCTTCCTCGGCTGATTTTTCCTCCACCGCGGCACAATTAGCCGATGAATCGACGGTTTTCCTCGATCTCAATGCGGGTTCAAGTAAGGAACAGGTACTCAACCATCTGATTGGTGCTGCTGTTACTTCCGGTCGAGCTACAGATAGCGCGGGCATCGTTGCAGCTGCACTCGAACGCGAGGAGCAAGCGCCTACTGGGCTGCCCGGCGGTATCGCAATTCCGCACTGCCGTCATGAAGACTGGACTCGACCAACACTGCTGTTTGCCAGACTGGCAAATACTACGGAGTTCACTACTCCCAACGGGCCCGCTGACCTGCTCTTTTTCATTGGCGTACCGACAAGCAACAGCGATGTTCACGTTGAAATCCTGGCGGCATTAGCCAAAGCTCTGCGCGACAAGGGCTTCCGAGCTGCACTGCGTGGTGCGGAAACAGACGCTGAGGCAGCTCGCATCATCACTGAGCACCTTTCTCGTGCGCCAAAGCGGAAATCCAAGAAGCGCACAACGAAGACCAACATTGTCGCTATTACCGCATGCCCTACTGGTATCGCACACACCTATCTGGCTGCAGAAGCACTCAGCGGTGCCGCGCAAAACATGCCGGATGTATCACTGACCGTAGAAACCCAAGGCTCGGCCGGCACGCAAGAAGCACCAGCAGACGCAATTCGGCGTGCAGATATCGTCGTCATTGCAGCTGATATCGGGGTGACCGGACTGAAACGTTTTGGGGACCGACCGCAGCTAAAGGTTCCGATTCGACAGGCCGTCAATAAACCGGCCGATGTCATCAATGAAGCCAAGAAACTCGCGGAGAAGTCCCGCACTCGTGCGTATGAGCGCGGTGACTCCGCAGGCAAGGATGCCGAGGACAATGACAAGCCGCAGGCAGGCGATGCCGTAAGCGATGGCGCAAATGGTGGGGCATCATCCTCTGATAAGGCTCAGTCGCAGGGACCGTCGATAAGCGGTGGCAAGAGCATCGGGCACTGGATTCGGGATGCTGTAATGACCGGCGTGAGCTACATGGTGCCGTTCGTTGCGGCATCGGGCCTGCTAATTGCGCTGGGATTTTTGGTCGGTGGTCATCAGATTGGCGCTGTCGCCGATGCAGTGATGAGCAATCTGACTATTTCGGAGGCGCTTGGTTTGCGCTCTCCTATTTCAATCCCGACAAGTAGCGGTGTGGTCCAGGTAGAGGGCAACGGTTTGTGGCTGTACCTGGGATCGGCGCTGTTTGTAATAGGCAGCCAAGGCATGCAGGTCATCGTGGCGATTATGAGTGCGTACATCGCTTTCGGCATGGCTGGTAGGCCGGGTATTGCGCCGGGATTTATTGGTGGCGCCGTGGCGATTTCCGTGGGCGCGGGTTTCCTCGGTGGCCTGGTCACAGGTATTTTGGCCGGTTTCATCGTGGCATGGCTGCTGCAACTGCGGGTGCCTGATTTCCTCAAGCCCCTGATGCCGGTGGTAGTCATTCCGCTCATCGGCGCGCTGGGCGTGGGGCTGACAATGTACCTACTGCTGGGTGCTCCACTGGCATCGATGATGACGGGTCTGCAGCACTGGTTGCAGTCGCTGGATACTGGTGCGGCATTCCTCTTCGGCGGCATTTTGGGTGCAATGATGTGTGTGGATATGGGCGGCATGATCAATAAGGCTGCATACCTCTTCGCCGTGGCCGGCGCCGCCTCCGCCGATCCTGCGTCATGGAAGGTGATGGCCGCAGTCATGGCAGCGGGAATGGTTCCGCCACTTGCCACGTCGCTGGCGGCCATTACGCGCCCAAAGTTGTTCAGCCCGGCAGAACGGCAGAACGCGAAGGCAGGCTGGGTGCTTGGCGCGGCGTTTATTTCTGAAGGCGCCATCCCATTTGCTGCTGCCGATCCACTGCGTGTCATTCCATCAGTGGTGGTCGGTGGTGTCATTACCGGCGGTACTTCCATGGCGCTGGGGGCCGCTACCCGCGTTCCGCACGGCGGCATCTTTGTGCTGTTTGCCATCGATAATCCGCTGGCCTGGCTGCTCGCAATCGTGCTCGGCAGTATTGTGGCTGCGGCGCTCATTGTGGTGTTCAAGCAGTTCTGGCCACCGAAGTCGGCGACGGAAGTTGGGAGCGCCTCGCATGTGAAAACTGCGGTGTAGACAAAGGCATAGACGAATGCTTTCTTAAGCCTTGCTGACCTGAAGCAAATTTTTAGGCAAACTCGCTCTCTTAGCCACCGCCGAGATACTAAGCTCCACAGCAGACGCGGAAGAACTCAATTAGCAGGAAGGCATGGTGCCGCTTATGGTCACGAAACACGTCCACGTGGGTTCCAAGGTGGGCATCCACGCTCGCCCCGCGACCGTTATCGCGCAACGCGCTTCCCGTTTCCAAGAGGAAATTCTGGTTGAGCTGTTGGATTCTCCTGAGCCCGATAATGAACCGGCTGATGCCACCTCATCGCTGATGCTCATGGCACTTGGCGCCGAATATGGTGATGAAGTCACTGTCACCAGCACTAACGCGACAGCGGTCGACACCATCTCAAGTCTCATCGCCAAGGAACTGGGAGATTAAAAAAGAAGGCTTAACGACGAAACCTGGTGGCTGCGGTCGCCAGTTTTTCGTCGTTAAGCCTTCGCTTTGCGCTGTGTGCGCCTGCCCCCCTCCCCCTTAGCTAAGAGCGGTTTTCGCCAACTGTGTTGTAGAGCCAGTTCAAAATTGGGTAGCCGACGATGATGCCGACCGAGCCCCAGGCGATACCCTCGAGAGTAAGGGAACCGACGTTGAGGGTGAGGTTGCCGATACCGGCAATCAGCGCAGTGGCGGCGGCCATGAGGTTGACGGGGTTGTTGAAGTTGACCTTTTCATCAATCCAGATTCGCACACCCAGCAGACCAATTAAGCCGTAGAGCACCATGGTCGCACCGCCGAGTACGCCGGTTGGAATGGTGAGAATGAGTGCGCCAAATTTCGGGATAAAGGCCAGCGCAATAGCGGTGAAGGCGGCCACCCAGTAGGCAGCCGTGGAGTACACGCGCGTAGCGGCCATAACACCGATGTTTTCGGCGTAGGTCGTGGTGCCCGAACCACCGGCAGAACCGGCGATGGTGGTGGCCAGGCCGTCGGCAATGAGGGCGTCGCCAGCGATATCGTCAAGATTGCGGCCGGTCATGGCGGCAACGGCCTTGACGTGGCCGACGTTTTCCGCAATTAGCACCACAATGACCGGCAGGCCAATAAGCATGGCGTTGAGGTGGAATTCCGGGGCGTGGAACTGCGGCAGGCCAAACCATGCGGCGTTTCCCACCGTCTCGGTGGCCTCAGGCGATAAGTTGCCCGTAGCTGCGGCGAATGCCCAACCCACGAGCACACCGATGAGAACACCGAGGCGGCTGACCATACCGCGACCGGCAACCGTTGCAATGAGGATGGCAAGCATCGTGATAAAAGCCACCAGCGGCTGCGATGCAAAGTTCTCCGTTGCAGCCGGCGCCAAGTTAAAACCAATCAGAGCAACGATGGCACCTGTGACTGCCGGCGGCATGATCAAATCCAGTACACGCTTACCGGCAAACTTCACTGCAAACCCGACCAGCATCAACGCGATACCAGCGGTGAGCACCACGCCCAGCTGCGCGCCAATTCCCTGTGCCTGTGTGGCGCTCAGCGGTGCGATAAACGCGAAGGATGAGCCGAGGTACGACGGCAGCCGGTTACGGGTAATCAGCAGAAAGACGATTGTGCCGATACCGGAAAACAGCAGCGTGGTGTTGATGGGAAACCCCGTCAACAGTGGCACCAGCAGGGTGGCACCAAACATGGCAATGACGTGCTGCGCGCCGATGCCAATAGTTCGAGGCCAGTTCAGTCGCTCATTTGGAGCGACCACTGCCCCAGGTTCAATTTTCCGACCATCACCATGAATGTCCCAGCCGAATAGGCGTCCGCGCTCGGCTGGGTCTGCGGAGGAATTCGTTTCAGCCTCCGACGAAGAAGTGGATTTCATGGTTGTAATGCTAGTTCATGCGGTACGGAGATAACTCCTCAGCCAGGCTGGTTGGCAGCCGAACATCCATCTCAGTTCCCTGCTCCGTCCAGGTCTCTTCGAGGACCGTGGCATCCTCGTGGAGCATGGAGACAATATTGCCCTTGTCATAGGGAATGAGCAGCCGCACATGCGACTCCAGCTCATTGAGCGCGAGCTCAAGTCGGGTCTCCAACTCACCAATGCCCTCGCCTGTACGGGCGGAGACAAAAACTGCGTCGTCAAGCGTATGGCGAAGCTGTGCGAGTGTGATGCCGTCAGCCTTATCTATCTTGTTGACGACCAGCAGCTCTGGCGGCATCTCGGCGTGCTCTTCTTCGGCAATCTCATTGATGACCTTGTTGACCGCCTTGATCTGCTCCAGCGGGAATGGATCAGAGCCATCGACGACATGCATGATGATGTCGGCTTCGAGCACCTCTTCCAGAGTCGAACGAAATGCTTCAATCAACTGGGTTGGCAGGTGGCGGACAAATCCAACTGTGTCGGTCATGATTACCGTGCGCCCGTCGCGAAGCTTGGTACGGCGCGTTGTCGGATCCAGCGTGGCAAACAGGGCGTCTTCAACGAGCACGCCAGCGCCGGTCAGCGCGTTGAGCAGCGAGGACTTGCCGGCGTTGGTATACCCGACAATCGCGACGCGCGGGAGATGTCCCGCTTTACGACGAGCACGCTTGATTTCTCGCGCGGTTTTCATGGCTGCCAGTTCCTTGCGGATTCGTGCCATGTCGCGACGCAGGCGCTGACGGTCGGTCTCAATCTTGGTTTCACCCGGACCACGCAGACCCACGCCACCATTCGAGCCAGCGCGACCGCCGGCCTGACGCGACAGGCTGCCACCCCAACCACGCAGGCGCGTGTAGAAGTATTGCATCTGTGCCAGAGAAACCTGCGCCTTGCCTTCCTTGGACTTGGCGTGCTGAGCGAAAATATCCAAAATCAGCATGGTTCGGTCAATGACCTTGACGTTGAGGCGGTCCTCCAGCGCGACCAGCTGGCCCGGCGAGAGCTCACCGTCACAAATCACCGTATCCGCGCCCGTGGAGGCGACAATATCGCGCAGCTCGTTAATCTTGCCCGAGCCAATATACGTGCCGGGATCCGGCTTATCACGGCGCTGCAGCACCATTTCGAGGACCTCAGAACCAGCGGTTTCTGCCAGCGCCGCCAATTCCTCCATGGCAACTTCGGCCTCTTGCAAAGTGCCCGTAAGCCACACACCCACCAGCACAACGCGTTCCAGACGCAGCTGGCGATACTCGACCATCAGCTCATCAGAGTCATCAGTATGAGCTACTGACCTGGTCAAACGGCGCAGTGAGGAGCGCGCTTCCAGGTCCAGGTCACCGACTGTCGGTTCAAAGTGCGTGCCGACGTGTTCCGCGAACGCATCATCCGAGGAGTCCTCGTCGGCATTAGCAGTGTCGACCCCCGCCACAGCGTCAGCATCTTCTGAGTCGTCGGTAAAGAAGTTGTCGAACTCATGCGACGAGTCGTCGCTGACCTCATCAAAGTTGTTGGAAAGATTAGTCATACTACGTGCCATTGTTGCATGACATGGCGAAATCTCCGCATTGAGCACCGAGGGAAAACCCGAAACCGCCTAAGGTGCGGTGAGAATTAAGCGGCGGAGTTATGCGTTGCGGGCGCTGGCGGCGATATGATCGTCGCGATCGTTGTGGGGGCGACGAGTCAGTACAAGTGCCACCGGACCGTTGTTAGAGGTACCGCCAGCGCACGTACCAGAGGTTGACATGCCACAGCTGGAGCAACCGCCGCCCGGGCACATGCCGCCGAGCGGCTCACGGCGCAGCTGACCGGTTCGCTCCATTCTTTCTAGGATGAGGTCCACAGTTGTCGGCTGCAGTCCGGTCATCTCGGCGATTTTTCGGCGGGAGCTAATTCCCTGAGCAATTGCTTCTTGCACGGCTTCGGCTGGTTGACGAGATGCTTCAGCCTTCTTTCGAGTGCCGAGAGAACTAAAAAGTGCCATGAGATTAGCTCCTTTCTATATCGATGTCTGTATTCGAGGATTAGAGGAACAGCTTCAGCCCCTGGAACACCACAACTGCCAGAATCCATGCTGTCAGCAGCTGTGTCGCCACACCGAAGGCTGTCCATTTGGCGCCAATTTCACGACGTTGTGCGGCCATGGTCGCCACACACGGGGTGTAGGCGAGCAGGAAGATCATGTACGCCCACACTGCAGCCAGTCCGTGTCCGCCAGAGGCTTCATCGAAGTCCCGCTTGATGTTTTGTGCCAGCGGGCTGCTTGCTTGCTCCGTTGCCTCAGCGTCAGTGACATCTTCCACCGCATACGTCTGCGCCCATGTCGAGATCACAGCTTCCTTGGCGACAAAACCAGTCACCAACGGACCGGTTAGAGACCAGGTACCAAAGCCAGCCGGATTGAAAACCGGTGCAATGGTTTCGCTCACCGCGCCGTAGGCGGAATCGCGTGGAGCCAGATCCTCATCGGCGAACGAATGCCCCGGAGCGACAGGAATAGACATCAACAGCCAGACCACAATCACGGTACTGACGATGATGCCACTGGCGGTCTGCAAAAAGCCCCTCAATCGCATCCACATCACCGACAGTGCCAGACGTGCCGTTGGCAGCTGATACGTCGGCAGGTCAATAACCAGCGGTTCCGACGGCATCGTGCGCCACAGTGTCTTGCGCATCACTAAACCGGCCAGAATAACCAGCAGAATTGAAATCACGTACATGGCAAAGACCACGGTGCCTGCATTTTCCGGAAAAAACACCGCGCCCAACATCACGTACACAGTCAATCGAGCTGAACAGGACGTAAACGGCACCAGCAGCGCTGTCAAAATTCGATGCCGTGGATTACTCAACACTCGCGTCGCCGAGATTGCTGGAACGTTGCAGCCAAATCCCACGATCAGCGGGATGAAGGCCTTACCCGGCAAGCCGATTGCGCGCATGGCACGGTCGGCCACCACCGCCGCACGCGCCATATAGCCGGAGTCCTCCAGCACCGCCAGGCACAGAAACATCAGCGCCATCAGCGGCACAAAGGTCAGCACCATGCCGACACCGCCGATGATGCCGTTGACCAGCAAACCGGTCACAATCGGATGTGCCCAGCCGATCGCCTCCAGCCCACGAGTGACCAAGTCAGCGAAGTCGCCGGTAATCAGCGTCTCCAGACCGTCCTGCAGAGGTGCCGCCACCGTCGTGGTGATCTGGAAAACACCCCACATCACTGCCAGGAAGATAATTGGCCCCACCACTGGGTGAAGGACAAAATCATCAATTCGGTCAGATACGGTCTGGCGATCTTCCACATCCCCGGTCGCCGCCGCGACCGCCGCGTCGATGGCGGCAAAGCGCGCATCATCGAGGCTTTCCTGGGACTGTCCCGCTGCCGGTCGCGCTGGCGCCATCACCGTGCTGCAGCCTGCCAACGACGCAGCTACAGCATCCGCCAAGAGCGTCATGCCCGCTTTACGACGGGGGTCGAGAGCAACAACCGGCATTCCCATCGCCGACTGCAACGCGGCTGGGTCCACGCGAATGCCCTTAGCCTCGGCAACATCGAGCTTTGTCAGAGCCAAAACAATGCGCTGTGGCTGCTCTGCCAACTCGGCAGCCATGTAGAGACCACGACCAAGTGCTGTGGCATCGACTACGACAACCACCAAGTCCGGCCGCTCCGCCAAGGGTTTTTCCACCAACATTTCGCGGGTGAGCTCTTCATCTGGGCTCATCGCATCGAGCGAATACGCGCCGGGAAAGTCAATGACGTCATATTCCGCGTCTGCGGTCTGCCATGCACCGCGACTGACCTCGACGGATGTACCAGGCCAATTGCCCATTTGGGCCTTGGCCCCGGTCAGTCCATTGAAAAGAGTGGACTTTCCGGAGTTTGGTGCACCGACTACTGCGATTACAGGCGCGCCGTCCCTAGCTGGTGCTCCCCCACTACAGGCGTGGCAGCTCGGCGTGGCGGCAAACTTTCGGGACGTCGATTCCGTGGGTGTTGGCATTGAGAACTTTCAGAAATTGGAGCCCGTGGACGCAGGTCGCGATTCGGGCCGACACCACGGTGAACAAGAACGGTTTTATAAAGCAGAAAAGGAAAACAGCGCGTCACGTGCGCTAAGCAGCCACCGCCATGTGACGCAGCGTGGCGCCATCAATGGCGTAGCGCGTTGCACCTGAGTGAATAATGCGACCGCCGCCGCTGGTGTTGCGGCCGACAGTGACACGCATACCGGGGCGAAGGCCAAGCTGAGAGAGCCTGCGGCACAGCTGCGCATCTACTTCAGGCGCCCCTAGTACGACGGTGCTGCCCACCGCGACATCGGCAAGCGATTGTGCGCAATCCGTACGAGCAATGTTGGCTCGAGTTCGTAACCGCAATCCAAGCATGAGTGGCCTTCCCTTTAATCGAGAACATTCATGCAATATCCGCGCTGCCAAACCCCAAGTCAGCCATGGAAAAGCAACCAATTTTGGCTAAACGAATATTGTTTACAAAGGCTACCCTACTCTTAGCCCGCCCTAAATGGAACATAATTAGCAGACCCTAGGAAAGTCTTTTATGTCACATTTAGGAATTAGTTATATGGCATGCGAGCACTATTAACTCCTACATATCTAAGACCGCTAAACAAATCACGCACGCAAAATACGCAAAAGGGTTCACACTTTAAGATTGCGCAAGTATCATCGACAGTTATGACTACTGACTTGCGAAGCATTGGCATGGACTACTCCAACTGGCGTGAGGCGATGGAAGCCGCGATTGCCAGCGATAATCTCTCGGTTCTCGGCGAGGTTCGTGGTGGCCAGCTAGTTCGCTTCGAAGATCCGTCGGGCGCTCGTCTGCACATGCTCGGCGTTGAACCTTTCTCCACCTACGCCGGTTTTGCCGGTGACCCGACCGTGACAGCACATGTCTCCAGCGTGGATGATGTCCTCGCTCTGGTGGAAATCGTCGGTGACGACCCATCTTCTGAGGACTTTGACAAGGTCATTGAAATTGCGTGCTGCGTTCTTGCACAGGGCCCGATGATTGTCGATGCCGGCACGCAGACTTTTGAACATGTCGCACTGTCGGCACTGGCCACGGACTACGCATTCGACGAATCAGCTGAGGAATACGAAAAGCGCACTGGCGAAAAGCCGAACAAGCTCAATTTTGTCGGCGCAAAGCCGCTCATTGGCAAGCAGGCTGGTGCGACCTCCCCCAGTGCTGCCGTCGAACTGGCAGGTGTTATCAACAACTCCCGCAAGCATGTCAACGAGCTGACCGGTAAGAAGTTCTGGGTGCTCAACCTGGCGCTGCCAACCCCAATGGATGTCCTGGTGCCGGGTGGCGACGTAGCCCCGCAGCCAGGCATGGTTGTCTCCGGTAAGTTCCTGCTCACCGGCGAAATTATTGCACCGCAGGGCTGCGGTGGTGGCTGCGGCGACGGCGGCTGTGGCTGCGGTGATGGCGGCTGCGGTGGGCACTAACCGCTAAAGACCTCGAGCGTGCTGCTACAGCGCCTCGAGGTCGATTTGTCCGTGGGTGTGAATGACACTCGGACCGGTCAGCGTGGCCGCAAAGGCACCGTCTTTGGCAGGCGCCTCACTAATGGTCACCGTAACCTGGCCTCCTGGAACATTAACTGTGACCTCGCCCTCCGTGCGACCGGCATCGGTCAGCGCGGCAATCGCTGCTGCGACAGTGCCTGTGCCACAAGAACGGGTCTCTCCCACTCCCCGCTCAATTACACGCATGTTCACCGCACCGGAGTCATCCAATGGGGTGACAATTTCCAGGTTCAGCCCGTGTGGGAACATGGCTTCGTCGGCAAGCACTGGCTTGGCAGATGAGCCCGCCCCCTCCAAATCCAGCTTTGCCAGCCCCTCAGCGTCGAGTCCGGGCATGACACACGCCAAATGCGGGTTCCCCACATCCACGCCGATGCCCGCGAACTTTGCGTCGCCCGTAGAACCGATGAAGGCGGTGCCCACGCCCAGAACCTCGGGCAGTCCCATATTGACGCCAACGGTGGCGTGAGTATCGCTGAGATCACCAATACGGACCTCACGCAAACCAGCCCGCGTCCCGACGCGGAGTTTTCCATCCGCAACACTGCCCGGGCTGTGGATTGTCGCCACGTAGTGCGCGAAAACACGCACGCCGTTGCCGCACATCTCAGCGATTGAACCATCGCCATTGCGGTAGTCCATGAACCAATCGCTGGCCTCGACATCAGCCGGCAAGGCTTCTAACACACCTGCAGCGACCAGATCGCCTGCACGCGCAACCCGTAAGACACCGTCGGCACCCAGACCGCGCTGACGGTCGCATACTGCTGCCACCAATGACTCCGTCAGATTGAGGCTGACCGAATCGTCCGGAAAAATGAGGAAATCATTTTGCGTGCCGTGACCTTTAGCGAAAGAAACCATGGGTGCTATTTTAGCGCCACGACTAAAGCCCCAGGGCCGAAAATGCCTGTCCCGGCACATCGCCTGCAGCATCCAGCCAGCTAATACGTCGATCGCGGTTGAACCAGGAGCGCTGGCGGCGCACATAACGGCGCGTTGACGTAATCGTGCGTTCACGCGCGGTGTCCAGGTCATATTCGCCGTCAAAGTGCGCCAGGACTTGTGCGTACCCAATCGCACGGCTGGCTGTCACCCCCTCGCGAAGCCCCTGCTCAATCAGCGTCTCAGTTTCTTCCACCAGCCCGGATTCGAACATCTTATTTGTCCGCAGCTCAATGCGCGGATTCAGCCACTCAGATTCGGTGCGCAAACCCAAAATGCGCGTTCCCCAGCGTGGCGGCGCATCCACCGAGGGCTTCGACGCGGCAAAGGGTTTGCCGGTCAGTTCGATGACTTCCAGCGCACGCACAGTGCGACGCGGATCGTTTGTCTCAATAATCGCCGCCGCATCCGGATCAACTTCCGCGAGGCGAGCATGCAATGCCGCAGGCCCGATCTCCTCCTGCACTGCTTCCCATTTCGCACGTACCTCAGGGTCCGTTGGCGGGAACTGCCAGTCATCCACCAGCGCCTGGACATACATCATTGAGCCACCGACAAGGATGGGAACTTTCCCACGAGCGCGAATATCCTCGACATCCGCAACGGCATGACGCTGGTACGAAGCCACCGATGCCGGCTGCGTGACATCGAGCACGTCCAACTGGTGATGCGGAATCCCCCGACGCTCAGCCACCGACAGCTTCGCCGTGCCGATATCCATTCCCCGGTAGAGCTGCATCGAGTCAACATTGACTACCTCACCGCCGAGCTGCTCTGCCAGCACCAACCCCAAATCCGATTTGCCCGACGCCGTCGGCCCCACCACTGCAATCGGAACCGGCAGGCTCACGCCTTGCGATGTCGTCACTTGTTTCTTCACACTCCTGGAAAACTATCTCCTGGCTGGGAGCTTACTTCCCCACACACTGCCAGCTAGCCACGTGGTAGCCGATACCGTAGGGCGCGTGACTGTAATACACATGCTTGACGACGTCCACGTTGTCCGACTTCTCCCACCTTGCCGCGACCTCGTACAACTCCCGCCACAGAGCTGCCGCATACTCACCTGGCGCGGGGAACTTGGTACCGACTAGGTCAACTGATACGCAGCTGTGTCCTGCAATGGTGCGGCACAGGGCGTCTGTCTCCGCAGCACCCGCTATTTCGCCGACCGGGGAATTGTCCGCAAGCCCGAATGCGCCGTCGACAAGCACGAGCAAACGAGATTGACCGTCGCGCAGCGCGTCGTCCGCGTGGGCGTAACAGGTGGCCGCTACGGTGTCACCAAAGAGACGCTTGGCGCTGTCTTCGATGAGCCACCGGCCGAGGAGTTCCGGCAGTGCTGTTCCTGCCGCCACACGCACATCGGCACCGTAAGGGCGAAAGCTACCTGGCGTGCTGTCGTGATATTGCTCGGCTGCTGGAATGTCGCCGGTGATGATGGCCACTTCCCCAGGGCCATCGGCGCCCCACAGCGTTGCCACGGCCTCGCGAGCCGCCTCCCGCAGAGCGACTGCAACGGCAGGCGTGCCACCGAGCTCATCGACGATGAGGAGCGCACGGGGGACGATTACAAGCCGAGGAAAACGCGAATTCACGCTCCCAACGCTACCGTGAGGGGCTAATCAGTGCCTTATTCCGGCGGGGTTACGCGCGCTGCGCTAGATTTTTTGGGATACTCGACCACATACAGCAAGTGTTTTATGGCAGCCGTGTCGCGCGGCAGTTCTAAAAGAAGATTGGAAGAGGTTCACCCACTATGACCGGTACCAGCAATACTCCGAAGCCAGGTCCTCGCCCCGGACCGCATCCCGGGCCACGACCGGGTGCAATGCCGGCTCACCGTAGGGTCCCAGGCGCTGCTGCAACGCCAGCTGGTGCTACCACAGCCGCCACGCCTCACGCAGTCCACAGTGACCCGAAGAAGTTTGGTCGTATTGACGCGGACGGCACTGTCTGGCTGAAGACCGCTGCTGGGGAACGCAACATTGGTTCTTGGCAGGCCGGCACCGTCGAGGAGGGCTATGCCCACTATGGCAAGCGCTTCGATGACCTTGCCACGGAGGTCGAGCTGCTGGAGTCTCGAATTGTGACTCACCCGCAGGAAGCACAGAGCATTTCTCACAATGCCGCGGACCTGCGTGAAAGCTTGGCCACGGCCACGGTGCTCGGCGATCTCGATGCGCTTGATGCTCGTTTGGCGCAGGTTATTGAGTCCTCCAAGGTGGCAGAGGAAAAGGTCGCCCACGATAAGGCTGAGCGCCGGAAGAAGGCCATTGCGCGCAAGGAAGAGCTTGCCGCCGAGGCCGAGGACATTGCGGAAAACTCCACTGAGTGGAAAGCCGCTGGTGACCGCATCCGCGAGATCCTCACTGAGTGGAAGCAGATTCGCGGTATCGACCGCAAAACGGATGACCAGCTGTGGCGACGCTACTCGCGCGCTCGCGACGCCTTCAACCGTCGCCGTGGTTCCCACTTCGCTGAGCTCGACCGCAACCGCGCGGCCGCTCGTCGTGCGAAGGAGGACATCATTGAGCGCGCCGAGGCACTGAAGTCCTCGACTGATTGGGGCCCAACCGCGGCCGCGTTCCGCGATTTGATGTCGGAATGGAAGGCCGCTGGTCGCGCACCGCGCGAGGTCGATGACAAGCTCTGGGCGCAATTCAAGGCCGCTCAGGATGAGTTCTTTGGCGCTCGCAACGCAGTCAATGCCGCCCGCGACAGGGAGTTCGAGGAAAACGCTGCGGCCAAGGACGCGCTGTTGGCTGAGTATGACTCCCGTATTAATCCGGAAAAGGGCCTCGACCACGCTCGCGCCGAGCTGCGTCAACTTCAGGAAAAGTGGGAGGCCATTGGCTACGTGCCGCGTGGCCGCGTCCGCGAATACGAAAACCGAATTGGTGAGCTGGAAAAGCGTGTCGCCGATGCCGCAGACTCGCAGTGGCGTCGCACCGATCCGGAGGCACAGGCACGCGTGCAGCAGTTCGCTGACCGCGCAGCGGAGTTTGAAAAGAAGGCCGCAGACCTGGAGGCCAAGGGCAAGGCTTCCCAGGCTGCAAAGGCCCGCGAGCAGGCCGAGCAGTGGCGTCAGTGGGCTGACCAGGCTGCTGAGACGCTCAAGGAGCTCTAAGCCTGCACGCGGCTAGAACCGCACCGCACACCCAAAAAAGATGGCCTATCCCCAAACCACTGGGGATAGGCTCTCTTGCTATGTCAAAGAAGCTACGACTAGGACTCAGCTCGATTTCGGCGGCGAGCACGTGCACGGCGGTCATCTACCACCTTGACATCCGTGGACGTATTCGGAGTCAGGCCAGAGCGCAGGTACACCTGCTGCGCGCGCAGAACCGGATCGGTGTCGTGGTGTTCGCGTCGCTTCGACGCGAGTTCCAGCTGCTTCTTGTTCCGTCGAAAAGCGATGAACGTCATGGCGATCGCCAGAGTGAAACTGCAGCCGATGCTGAGCCCCAGACCAAAGGAAATGCCCTCCCCCGGAAGCTCCTGCGGGCGCGCCTGACGCATCCAACCGGCGAACACCGAGTAGACCGCCTGAATGCACGACACTACCCACGTTACAAACGCCAGAATCGTCGTGCGCGTAATCAGGGTGGCAATGGCCAGCAGCACGCCCAACAGCACGAAAATCGTGTAAATGCGCTCCGGGCGCGCCGTGAAGTACTCACGTGCCACGTCCGTATCCAGGAGCACGTCGAAGCCGAGCACAACGCCCGAGTGCGGAAGGAAGAAAGCGGTAATCAGGCCGACGACCGCAATCATCATGGGTATGGCGGCCGGGCCGAGATCCAGCTCGCCGGCAGCCTTGCGCTCTTCAGCACGCAACTGCTGCGCGGACTCCATTGCCTGCGTCGATTCCATGTCACCTTCCGGCGAAGCATTGTCACTACTCACAGCCGCATCCCTCACTTACACTCGTTTTCTCCGGGCGCCCGATCTTTGGCAGGCCCAGACCGACTCCGATGGGAGCGGTCGTCGGAGTTTGACCAACCTCCACATTATCCCCCGCCTTGGTGCGGCGGTGAGACAGCACGCCGGAATCCGCGATGAGGAAGTGCGGCGCCGAATCGGTAACGCGCACAGTCACATAATCTCCCGGGCGAATCTTCCGGTCAATAATTCCCGGCTCGCTTTCCGACGGGCTGAAGTGCACCAGGCGGCCATCTCGACTACGACCCGACATGCGGTGTGTCTCCGAATTCTTGCGGCCATCGGACTGGCTGACCAGCAGCTCGACCTCGCGGCCGACAAGCCTTGCGTTTTCCTCTTCCGAGATACGCTCCTGAAGTGCGAGCAGGCGACCGTAACGGTCCTTGACCACCTCCGGTGGCACCTGATTTTCCATCGTGGCCGCCGGAGTACCCGGACGTGGCGAGTACTGGAACGTAAATGCAGAGCTAAAGCGGGCCTTTTCCACTACATCCAGGGTCTGCTGGAAGTCCTCTTCGGTCTCGCCCGGGAAGCCAACGATGATGTCGGTGGTGATAGCAGCATCCGGCATTTTCTCGCGCACCTTGTCCAAAATGCCCAGGAACTTCTTGGTGCGGTAGGAACGGCGCATGTCCTTCAAGACACGGTCCGATCCAGACTGCAGCGGCATGTGCAGCTGGTGGACGACGTTCGGGGTCTCAGCCATGGCGTCGATGACATTATCGGTGAACTCGGCCGGGTGCGGCGAGGTGAAACGCAGACGCTCAAGGCCTTCAATTTCGCCGCAGGCGCGCAGCAACTTGGAAAATGCCGAGCGGTCACGCTCCATGTCCGGATCAGCAAAGTTCACGCCGTAGGCGTTGACGTTCTGGCCGAGCAGGGTGACATCGGTAACGCCCTGGTCAACAAGTGCCTGGACCTCGGCCAGAATATCACCTGGCCTGCGATCGCGTTCCTTACCACGCAAGCTCGGAACGATGCAGAAAGTACAGGTGTTGTTACAACCCACCGAGATACTGACCCAGCCCGCGTAGGTCGATTCACGTTTCGCCGGCAGCACCGACGGGAATTCCTCCAGCGCGTCCTTGATTTCCACCTCAGCGCGCTCATTGTGCGCAGCGCGCTCCAACAGCGCCGGCAAAGAACCGAGGTTGTGAGTACCAAAGACCACGTCCACCCACGGCGCCTTCTTGACGACAACGTCCTTGTCCTTCTGCGCCAGGCAGCCACCAACGGCAATTTGCATGCCGGGATTTGCATCCTTGACTGGTTTGAGCTGCCCCAACGTACCGTAGAGGCGGTTATCCGCATTTTCGCGCACGGCACAGGTGTTAAAGACCACGAGGTCTGGGTTTTCACCTTCCGCAGCTGCTACATAACCGTTTTCTTCCAACAGACCAGACAGACGTTCCGAGTCATGGACGTTCATCTGGCAGCCGAAGGTACGTACCTCATAGGTGCGAGGCGAGGATTGCTGCTGAGAGTTCAAAGAAGGGGTAGTCACGGCAGTTTAGGTTAGCGGTTTGCCGCCCATTTCCACAATTAGGACTCGTGTTTGACCTGGGCACTTCAACGCCCAAGTCCTTAGTCTGCATCCTGCTGCAGGCGGCGGTACTGCTCGTCCAATTCCTCACGAGCAATTTCCATGGACAGCTCCGCGGGGAAGCCACGCCGCGCGAGTACTCCCACCACTCGGCGGAGGTCCTTCTGCTTAGCGTTGTAGTCCGCCGCTACAGTCTTAATAGTCGCTGCCTTCTTCGCCGCTAGCTTGCGGGCGACAACTTTTTCATCATTGTGAGTAATCTGCTCCAGCGCTGCCGCACGCTGCGAGGAACCGATGCCCTTGTCCCGCAGTTCCCTGTCGAGCACCATCTTGGACTTGCCACGAGCGGCGAAACGCTGCCGCACCCATTCAGACGCAAATTGATTATCATTGACCAGCCCGCTTCGCGCGAGGTCCTCAATGACTTCTTCAATCATCTCCGCCGGAAACTCCTCAACAGCGCTGAGCCGGTCAAGGAGTTCCTGCCGAGACCGCATCCGCTGGTCCAGCAACCGCAGTGCCTTGGCACGAATGGGAGCCTTGGATTCTTCACGTCCGGCGTCATAAAGCGAGCTGCCATCTGCTGCTGCAATTTGTTCTGCCAGCTTTTCGATGGTTTCTCGCACATCGCGACCGTCGCGATTATCCACAATCCTCACTTCTCATTCTCGAGTGGCTATTCTTCATCCAAATCATCGAAATCAATGTCTGGGACAACATCAACCGGAGCATCAATATCAGTCTCTTCCTCCATGTCAGCGTATTCACCGACACCGAGCTTTTTCTTAATCTTGATTTCGATTTCCTTGGCGACCTCAGGATTTTCCCGCAGGTACGTACGGGCCTTCTCCTTGCCCTGCCCCAGCTGATCGCCCTCATAGGTAAACCAGGATCCAGACTTTTTGACAATGCCATTGTCAACGCCCATGTCAATCAAGGAACCTTCACGGGAGATGCCTTCACCGTAAATGATGTCAAACTCTGCCTGCTTGAACGGCGGCGAGACCTTGTTCTTAACAACCTTGAGGCGGGTACGGTTACCGACCGCGTCCTGTCCATCCTTCAATGTCTGAATTCGGCGAACATCACAGCGCACAGAGGCGTAGAACTTCAGTGCTTTACCGCCGGTGGTAGTTTCCGGCGAACCGAACATAACGCCAATCTTTTCACGCAGCTGGTTAATGAAGATCGCCGTCGTGCCCGTGCTGGACAGCGCGCCGGTCATCTTACGCAGCGCCTGACTCATCAACCTTGCTTGCAGGCCGACGTGAGAATCACCCATCTCACCGTCAATCTCTGCCTTCGGCGTCAAGGCAGCCACGGAGTCGACCACAATAATGTCAATCGCGCCAGAGCGAACCAGCATGTCCGTAATCTCAAGCGCCTGCTCACCCGTATCTGGCTGAGAGACCAGCAGATTGTCCGTATCCACACCGAGCTTGCGCGCATACACCGGATCCAGTGCGTGCTCCGCGTCAATGAAAGCGGCAATGCCGCCCTGACGCTGTGCCTCCGCAATTGCATGAAGAGCAACTGTGGTCTTACCCGAAGACTCCGGACCGTAGATCTCTACAATACGACCGCGTGGGAAACCACCCAGGCCCAGCGCCACGTCGATCGCGATATTGCCAGAGGGAATGACCTGAATCGGTGGGCGATTGTCATCGCCCAGACGCATAACTGCGCCTTTACCAAAATCCTTCTCAATATTCGCCAGCGCTACATCCAGCGCCTTGAGACGATCATTGCCCTGGTTCGAAGCCGTAGTCTTCTTACGAGCCATAGTGTGTTGTTCTTCCTTATCGTCATTGTCACGTACGGTATCGGGTTCCGGAGCCGTACTCAGAGAAACTGCATCCCGATTTTCATCCACAACGGTAAATTCGCTCACACCTAGTTAGGCGCGAAAAATCCCATTCTGGTTCCAAATTGATCGGCGACACCGCTGAGGTTGGTTACACCCGGAAGATACCGGCTAGAACGGATTGACTTCGTTAACACAACCGATAATATGCGAAATCCTGTTCGAATGGCAACGCCACGCTGCAATCGTCGTCAAGCATCGAAAACGCGTGCCTGGCGCCTATTCGTCGGGGCCGTACCAGCGCTCTTCCGGCACGTCGAACTCCTTGCACAGCGCCCACCAGATGTCGCGCGGTTCGACTCCGTCCTCCAATAAATCCGTTGGTGTCTTGCCGTAGCCCATCAAAACGTGAGAGTGCAGGAGCCACGGACCTTGTTCAGGACCAAATTCGTGGATGACGAAGTTGTGGAAGTCAGCCAATCGCATGAGACCAACGTACAAGATGCATTTTGCGGATAGCCATTTTTGAAGGCACACTTTCAATAATTTTCGAACGGCCGCACGCCTACTAGCCCCTCCTGAACAGCGCTCAAGTGCGAGGATTAAGATAGAGCCTGTGAATAACTCAAAGGTATATGACCTCACCATTATTGCCGCCTTTGCAGCACTGATTATTGTGCTCGGCGGTATTGCTATCCCAGTTGGCGGTCTCGGCGTTCCGATTGTCCTGCAGAATATGGGCATCGCGCTGGCCGGCATGATTCTGGGCTTTAAGCGTGGCGGGCTTGCCACTACCCTGTTCCTCGCTGTCGGCCTTGTCGGCGTTCCTAACATGGCAGGTTGGAAACCACTGATTGCTGCGCTCCCAGGCCCGACCGTGGGCTACATTGTTGGCTACCTGATTGCCGGTTTCGTCATCGGCGCAATTGCTCAGCAGGCTCCGCGCGCTAAGGCCGCCCGCGTCGGAGTTTTCATCGGCGCTGGTGTAGTCGGTGTCATAGTTCAGTACCTCTTCGGCGCCCTCGGCCTGGTCTGGCGTATGGGCCTCGGCTTCGGCGAGGCACTGGCTACCAACGTGCCGTTCATTGTTGGCGATCTGATTAAGGTTGTCGCCGCAGCCGTAATTGCCACCGCCGTATTGCAGGCATTTCCAGATTTGCTTCCCGACGCTGTCAACCGCAAGCAAAACCGCGACATCGAAGAAGCAAAGGCTGTTTAAGTCGTTTACTCACCGCCTCACAAACTCGTACTGAAAGACCTTTAAGGCACACCATGCCCACTATCACTTTCAACCAGGCCGCCGCGAACTATTCGGGCCGCCAGATTCTGCAGCCGACTACGCTGACTCTGTCAGAAAATCGCATTGGCATTATCGGTGAGAATGGTGGTGGTAAATCCACGCTCGTCCGATTGATCAATGGGCTTGGCGCGATCACTGGTGGCACAGTAATGTACGAGGGTTTGAACGTCGCCAAGCAGGCAAAAGAAGTCCGCAAACAAGTCGGTTTTATCTTCTCGGATGCGGACAACCAGATTGTGATGCCAACGGTTGCGGAGGACATTGCTTTTTCGCTGCGAAAGCGCAAGCTCCCGCGCCAGGAACGCGACCAACTGGTCCATGCAGCGCTTAAGCGTTTCGGCCTGGAAGATCATGCGGATACGTCGCCGCATCTGCTGTCAGGCGGGCAAAAGCAGCTTTTGGCGCTTGCTGCGGTGCTGATTCTTAGTCCTACGACCATCATCGCCGATGAGCCCACTACTCTGCTAGACCTGCGCAATCGTCTGCATATTCGCAATATTTTCGCAGAGCTTGACCAGCAGGTGATCGTTGTTACGCATGACCTGGATTTCATTGCCGATTTCGACCGCGTCATCCGCGTCGGTGGCGGACAAATTGTCGATGACGGTGCACCGAGCGAGGTCATCGCACGCTATGTTGACGAGATGTCGCGGGCGGAGGGGAATCGCTAATGATTCACGCCGCCAATGTTCCGCTCGGGCTGTATCTCAACCACACTTCCCCAATTCATAAGCTGCCAACCGCCGCTAAAATTGTTGGTGTTATCGTTTTCATGCTGGCCAGCGCAATTTTGGTGGAAAGCTGGGTCGGCGGCGCCGTTTCCGTCGGCATTGTGGCACTCGCCTATGCAGTAGCGAAAATTCCGCCACGCGTTGCCTTTCGGCAACTGCGCGGTGCCGTCATTATCCTGGCACTGCTATCGCTTCTGCTGTGGTGGCGTGCCGACGGGCTGACGGCTCTGACTACATTTCTGACGCTTTTGGCCGCAATTGCTGCGGCAATCTTGCTCACGCTCACAACTCGCGTCAGCGACATCATGGATACGCTGACCCATGCAATGCAGCCGCTAGCCCGCTTTGGCGTGCCGGTAGAAACCATCTCGCTGGCTCTGTCTTTGACGCTGCGCATGATTCCGCTGCAGGTCATGGCCGCCTCTGAAGTACTGGAGGCCCGCAAGGCACGTGGTGCCAACGCCTCCATTGTTGCCTTTGGCGTACCGGTTATCATCCGCACGATTAACCGTGCCAAGGCAATGGGAGACTCACTTATCGCCCGCGGCGAGGGTGAATAAAACTAGGTGTAAAACCTATGTAAAACCTAGTTGCCCTCACGCAGCTGGCGCATACGCTCAGCGACCGCCGGATCAACATTGGATGCACCGGTGTTGCCAGTGCCCTCAATGGACTTCTGCTGCTGGCCACCAGAAAGCTCATTCGAGCCATTCATTTCTGCGCGAATCTGCTCCAGGCGGGAGTGACCAGCAAGCTGTACACCTGCTGCCTCAACCTCAGCCATACGCCCCTGTACGGAGTTCTGTGCAAGTTCTGCCTGCCCCAGAGCATTAGCGTAACGACGCTCAATCTTGTCACGAACCTGATCGAGGTTCGGGGTCGAACCAGAAGAAATCTCATTCATAGACTGCAGGGATTCCGAAACCTTTTCCTGCATCTTGGCCTGCTCCAGCTGGCTGAGCAGCTTTGCGCGCTCAGCGACCTTCTGCTGCAGCTGCATGGAGTTGCGCTCCACAGCCTTCTTAGCCTGTGCGGCCTGCTGCAGCGACTGGTCGTGCAGTGCCTTGAGATCCTCTACCGACTGCTCTGCGGTAACCAGCTGAGCTGCAAATGCCTCAGCGGCATTTTCATACTCAGTTGCCTTCGCAGCATCTCCCTCTGCGCGCGCCTTATCAGCCAACTGCAGTGCCTGGCGGGCATTGCCCTGCAGCTTCTCAATCTCAGCGAGCTGGCGGTTAAGGCGCATCTCCAGCTGACGCTGGTTACCAATCACAGCTGCCGCCTGCTGTGACAGTTCCTGGTGCTGGCGCTGTGCGTCCTCAATGGCCTGCTGAATCTGAACCTTCGGATCAGCGTTTTCCTCAATCTTGGAATCGAAAGCGGCCATCAAGTAATTCCACAGCTTCACAAAGGGATTAGCCATAGTGTTCCATACACCTTTCTAAAGGTAACTACCGTATGAGCAGGTTAGCGTTAATTGCGCAACTAATCTTAACGAACAGTGCGCAGTTTGGGGCACTAAGCGCCAATAGCGGGAAACAATTCCCGCTATCAACAAAAATTCTACATAGCCGCCATTTCGGGGCTTGCGGAGTGCAAAGCCATCGCGGTTGCCGCTTCCATCATGAGGTCCGACACCGTCACCCCCAGCGCGGCGCACACCGAGGCCAGCAGCTCCGAGGACACCTCCTTGCGTCCCCGCTCCAGCTCCGAGAGATAACCAGGGCTGATGGCAGCATTTTCCGACAGTTCACGCAGAGTCTGACCACTGCGCGAACGAATGTCGCGCAAGGTCTCCCCCAGTGCTTCGCGCAACAGCGGCTCACGCGACTGCGTTACAGAGCCCAGCTGATCCGCCAGGGCCGCGCGCGCGGACTCCGCCGAAGCAGCGCCATCTACCTTGGGCCCATCAACCTTTGGGTAACGAACGGTCATAAGTGCAGTATTGTTGCTCATCACTATCTCTAACGTCTTAGCGGGCCGACCTGTTCCCAATTTCTAAAAATTAATCAACATTCACGTTTCGAATCAGCAACTCCAAGGCTAATTCCACTGCTTGCCGACGAATCTGCGAACGCGAACCGCTCTCATCCACTGGTAAGCGCACTGCAGTTACGTCCTCTACAGTCTGTGCACCAGGTCGCCGTACTCCGCACCATACTTCACCGACGGGATGCCCGTCCTGCATGGTTGGGCCGGCTACACCGGTCAGCGAAACGCCCCAGTCGGCCACTACCCTGCTGGCGGCGCCGAACGCCATGTATCGCGCAGTAACTTCGGCCACTGGGCCGTAGGTGTTAAGTACGTCCTCCGGGACGTCGGCAAGCAGTGTCTTGACATCCGTGGCGTAAGTGACCACGCCGCCGCGCAGAACCGCAGAGGCTCCAGGCACGGATGCGACGGTGGCACACAGCAAGCCTGCGGTAAGAGATTCGGCAGCGGCGAGTGTCTCACCGCGTGCCGAAAGCAGTGTGACCAGCCTGTGAGCGGCGCTATCCACGTCGTCGATAAGGCCGTCATTTAGTGTCGTGCTCACAGGCGGAAATCCTTTACTTCGGCTGCTCTACTTTTCGGGCGTCCACAATGTACTGAACGCCGGTGACGACGGTGACGATAATCGCCGCAATCATGACAATCCAGGCCGGCCAGAGCATCCACGACACTGGCATGAGGAATAGCCCCACTGCCACAGACTGCAGCACAGTCTTAATTCTGCCGCCACGCGATGCCGGCACTACACGTCCCTGACGCAGGGCAAACATGCGCCAAATGGTGATACCGCCTTCACGAATCACGATGATGACCGTGACCCAAATCGGCAGGATGCCGATGATGTTCATACCAATCAGCGCAGCGAGCATAAGCGCCTTATCGGCGATGGGGTCTGCAATCTTGCCGAAATCAGTAATGAGATTGCGGCTGCGCGCCAAATGACCATCCAGCTTGTCGGTCGCCATCAGAAGCGCGAATACAGCGAACGACCACCACCGCCAGGTGGTGTCCATTCCGCCCTCCTGAAGCAACACCCACAAAAACACCGGTACACCGATGATGCGCAAGACAGTCAGGACATTCGGCAGATTCCAGTTGGAGACGGGGCCCGATTCAGCAGTAGAAGCAGTCACAATTGCTACCTTATCTCACAATCGCGTTCGACTAGCGCCCAGTCGACTTCTGTGAATCCCCACCGGTGGTGGAGGATTCTTCCGCAGTTGCCGATGCCGTGCCACTGTCGCTGACGTCGTGGGGATCATCATGCTGCTCGCGCGGCAGGGCGATGCCGCCCATGTTCTCATCGCGCTTGATCTTGAGCCAGGAGGCCAGAACAGTAACGACCAGCACGATGACAATGAATGCCAGCGACGTCCAAGTGGATACCTCCGGCACACTGACGTTTTCACCGCCGTTAATAAACGGCAGGTTGTTTTCGTGCAGTGCGTGCAGCAGCAGCTTGACACCAATGAATGCCAGGATGACACCGAGGCCGTAGGCGAGGTAGACAAGGCGGTCAAGCAGGCCGTCCAGCAGGAAGTACATCTGCCGCAGGCCCATCAGGGCCAGCGCATTGGCGGTAAAGACGATGTATGCCTCATCCGTCAGGCCGTAAATGGCCGGAATGGAGTCGAACGCAAACATGACGTCAATGAGACCAATGGCAACCAGAGCAATAGCCAGCGGCGTCAGGTAGTGCTTGCCATTTTCCTTCTTGGTCAGCTTGTCACCGTTGTAGTGATCCGTAATCGGCACGACGCGACGCAGCCACTGAATAATCTTCATGTCTGAAGGGTCGGTTTCTGGCTTATCGACGGCTTCGTCGTAAATCGTCTTGATAGCCGTGTAAATCAAGAAGATGGCAAACAGGTAGAAGACATCCGACCATGCGCTAATGACGGCGGCACCAGCCCAAATGAACAGACCTCGGAATACCAGGGCCAGGCCAATACCGAAGAGCAGCACCTTCTGCTGGTACTTGCGGGGAATTTTGAACGCACCAATAATCAGCGCAAAGACGAACAGATTGTCAATACTGAGCGCCTTTTCGGTGATGTAGCCCGATAAGAACTCGATACCACGGTGGTGATCCCACAGCAGCCACACCATTCCGCCGAATATCAAGGCCAGGACGACATAAAACAGCGTCCAAAGACCAGCTTCTTTGATGGTGGGTTCGTGCGGGGTGCGAACGTGTGCGTAGAAGTCGAAGGTGAGGAAGCCCAAGACAACCACAATGGTGATAATCCATACCAATGCGGGCACATGCATTTTTAAATATGACCTCCGGTCGTGCGAACATGAACCGGAGGTCTCTCCTGCTCCTACCGCTGGTCTCCCCGCCTCATCGGGCGGGCCGAGCCTGTGGCAGAAGTGACGGCACCGGGATTGTCTGACGCGAGCCGTGGCTACGCCCTCAATCCGTGCTGACGATAACCGTCACGGAAAAGTGAGAAATTCTCACTTACCGGGGATACTCCCCTCCACGTGATGAAACTATACACGTCGGTATGGGGTCTAGGAGCGCCGGGCACCAAACTCAGTGCGTATCGCCCGAATAGAAAAAGTGACGTGCTGAGAAAACAATCTCAACACGTCACCGTATTCTCCGTTGCCTATGCCATCGACTGATTTGGGTCGGCGTCGACGACATTGACTTCTTCCTTTGGCGCGTCTTCTGGGTTGGCGCCCTTAATCATCCACTGGATGGTTTCAAGTTCCTCCGGTTTGACCAGTACCTCACGGGCCTTGGAGCCTTCCGAAGGGCCGACCACGCCGCGAGTCTCCATCAGATCCATCAGACGACCGGCCTTGGCAAAGCCGACGCGCATCTTGCGCTGCAGCATCGACGTCGAGCCGTGCTGGGCAGTGACGACCAGCTCGACTGCCTGCAGCAGGTCTTCGAGGTCATCGCCAATGTCCGGATCAATGTTTCGCTCGGCCTCTGCGTTCTTGTCCTCGGTGACACCCTCGGTGTAGTCCGGTTCCGCCTGAGACTTAGCGGCTTCCACGACGGCCTGAATCTCTTCGTCAGTAACGAAGGCACCCTGGATACGGCGTGGCTTGCCGGCGCCCTGCGGAATGAATAGGCCATCACCCATACCGATGAGCTTTTCTGCACCGCCCTGGTCCAGAATCACTCGGGAGTCGGTCAGCGATGAGGTGGCAAATGCCAGGCGGGAAGGCACGTTGGTCTTAATCAGACCGGTAACCACGTCAACAGACGGGCGCTGCGTTGCCAGCACCAGGTGGATACCGGCGGCGCGAGCCTTCTGCGTAATGCGAACGATGGCGTCTTCGATATCGCGTGGCGCGGTCATCATCAAGTCAGCCAACTCGTCGACCACACAGACGATGTACGGGTACGGGCGGTACTCGCGCTCCGAGCCCAGCGGTGTCGTAATCTCACCGGACTTGACCTTGCGGTTGAAGTCCTTGATGTGACGCACGCGAGCAGCCTTCATGTCCATGTAGCGCTGCTCCATCTCCTCCACCAACCACTGCAGTGCGGCAGCGGCCTTCTTTGGCTGAGTGATGATTGGCGTAATCAGGTGCGGAATGCCCTCGTACGGAGTCAGCTCCACCATCTTCGGGTCCACCAGAATCAGGCGAACCTCCTCCGGCGTGGCACGGGTGAGCAACGACACCAGCATGGAGTTGACGAATGCCGACTTACCGGAACCGGTCGAACCAGCGACGAGCAGATGCGGCATCTTCTGGATGGAGTGCGAAATGAACTCGCCCTCAATATCCTTACCCAGGCCAATCAGCATCGGGTCATCGTTGGCAACGGTCTTCGGCGCCCGCAGTACGTCGGAGAGCCTGACCATCTCGCGGTCATTATTCGGCACCTCAATGCCGACTGCCGACTTACCCGGAATCGGAGTCAGCAGGCGCACATTGTCAGTCGCCACAGCGTAGGCAATGTTGGACTGCAGGTTCGTGATCTTCGAAACCTTCACGCCCGGGCCCAGCTCGACTTCATAACGGGTCACCGTCGGGCCACGCGAGAATCCAGTCACCGCGGCATCGACCTTGAACTCCGCAAAGACTTCCGTGATTGCCTCGATCATGCGGTCATTGGTCGCAGTGCGAGTCTTCGGACGCTCACCCGGAATCAGCAAGTCTGTCGACGGCAGCTGGTAGTCGGATTCGGCCTCGCGTGCCGCCGAAGATTCATTGCCAGCGTTGTCCTTTTCCAATTCCGACTTTGGAGTCGTTGCCGGAATCTTGGAGGCATCGATACCGGAGCGCGCAGCGATAGCATTCATCGTGCGACGGGTGGCATCAGAGATTGCATCGTCATTGCCCTCGGCAGCAGTCGGCCGCGCCTGTTCCGCCTGTGGTGCGGACTGTTGCGGCTGCGGCTTGGTCGCAGGCTCCACTGGCTTATGCTCCACTACCTCATGCTGCGACCGCTGCTGAGCAGCCCGCTGTGCCTGGGCAGTTGGGTACTCGGAGTATTCGTCATACTCCGGGGCAGCATAGTCAGGCTCATGCTGCGGCTGAGCAGAGGTAGCCCCAACTGCCGGAATGGTCGATTCCGTCTCTTCAGTATCGCGGTGGACAGCATCCGAGGTCGGTTCATCGACATACTCGGCTGCCGGGAATTCCGGCTCCGGCTGCGCACGCTTTGCCGAGGCACCAAAATCGGCGCGGTCAAACTGCATTGTGCGAGCGGAGTCGTAATCGATGTCCTCCACAGACTGCGTATTCTTCGGAACACTCCGGCGGGAACGCGGAGCCTCATCTAGAAGATCGTAGAGGTTGCCGTCACCATCATGATCGTCGTAAGGCGCAGCACTAGCGCTACGACGCGACTCGGCCTCACGGCGTGGTGCGCGATAACGGGAGCGCTCAGCCGAACGGGACGAGCGGCGAGGGCGACGCTCAATTAGCTGCGTGGGCTTATCGAAATCTTCGTCGGCGTAGTCCGAATCGGACGGTGCACTGGCACGGCGATTGAGCATGGCGTCCACATCGCCGTAGGGGTCATCGGATTCGATCTCATCATTTTTGCCGCGTGAGGACCATTCGCTGAAGTTGAGGTACTCCTTGACGGCATCAATAAGCTGACGCACAGTGGCGCCAGAGAGCACAAGCGCGCCATAGAAGATAATGCCGAGCAGCAAAATGACGGCGACCCATGACGTAAAGCCAGCAGCAAGCGGCGAACCGATGTATCCGCCAATCGCACCGCCGGCGGCGCGTCGGCCTTCCCAGTCAGCAGGACAGCCCGACCCGATGTGGACGATCGCCAGCAGACCGACGGTAATAAGGGTCGCGCCCGTGGCGACGGCTGGCAGACGCTCCGAGCGCGGAGTCGTCTCCAGCATCATCATCACGGAAATCGCGCCGAGCGCGATGGGCAGCACAAAGGCACCGATGCCGATGATGGTTCGCACCGATGTCTCAATGACCTCTCCCACCGGACCGGCCAGGTGGAACCATGTCGACCCGGCGAGCACAATGGCCAGCGCCATGACCAACAAGGCCACGCCGTCCTTCGAGCCAGACTCGCCGCTGTCATGAACATCCAGGTCAACGTCGTCAACGTCGGTTGGTGCCGGTGGGTCAATCAAGCCATCGTCATATCCGCTGGCAGCTTTACGACGCTTCCTGCGAGGCGTCGTCGTTGAAAAATCGGCGTCACTTTCGCGCCGCGCCATATTCTCCTCATCATCTCGCTTTGATTTGCGACCACCAATCTTCCGGGCAACACCTGCCACGCCACGGGCCGTTTCCGACCAGGCGTTGGCAAGGCTTTTACCGACGAAGGACATCGCACTTGGCGTGCGCTCAAACTCCTCCGTCGCATTGTGCACGGGATAGCGACGAGTGGCATCGATGTCCGCATTGCGGTTCGATGCTCGACGATTGTCGGTTCTGGTTCGGCTGGTCGCTGACATGCCCAATACCTTACAGCCAATCCCGGACCGTTTTCACATTAGTAACACGCGTGTCATTGCTTAACACCAGTAATACGGTGTTCACTACGTGATCAGGGAGGGCTGGCCTCAAGCGAGGCATTAGGCATAGTAGCGCACGATGAGATGGCTGAATTACGAGGTTGGGGTAAAGCCGGAGTTAAATTGAAGCACTCAATTAGATGCTGTTGCGCTTAATGCCAGACTCATCACCATCAATGGTGACGCGAACCTCATCACGGCCATAGAGCCACAGCACAAGTTCACCGACGCTACCGCTCACAGTCACAACCGGAGCACTCTTGTCACTATTGTCGACCAAGGTCGCAGCAACTCCGTCGTCACGCATGAAAACAACCGTCGAGGTCGAGCCACGTAGCATCATGCGGCCAGAGGTAGTGACCATCTTCCACAGATCGGTCTTTGCGGACGGCGGAAGCTGACGGACTGTCCAGCCTTCCTGTGCACGACGCACGTCTTCGTGGTGAACGAAGTTCTCGACAGTGTTGACATATTTGTCCGCCCACTTCATCGGGTTCCACTTTGGAGCACCACTGCCCCACTTCCCCACGACCTCTGCGTACGGCATCTGATCAACCTCTGCCGTTACGGAGTTCAGACGATCAGTCAGAGCCTTGACAAACATTCCGCCGGCAGCATCCGGGCGATTTTCACGGATATAGAGGTGATTAGCCAGATCTCGAGTGGTCCAGCCCTCACACAGCGTTGGCGCGTTGGGGCCGACGGCGAGCAGCAGGTTAGCTAGAGCTTCACGTTCCTGTTCTGCAAAAGTCATGGCACCAGCCTAGACCAGAAACACTAAAGCCCGCATCCGCACGAAAACTCGTGCTTATGATGCGGGCTTGTCAGCGACCTATGGCGGGTAGTCGCCCCACGATGCGCGTCGGTTTAAACGCTCTCGCGGGACTCCCGGATATCGTCGTCGGTGACCTCATCGGTGGACTCAGAGGACATCGGAACGATCGTTGGGACAACCATTGGGCTACGGCGCCACTTCTGGTTGATGACGCGCTCGGTGCGACGACGGACTTCCTGTGCCATGCGGTACGGATTGTTTTCGCCGCTGCCAGCCAAGTCGAAGAGCGTGTCATCGACAACTTGCTCTACGGTAGCGAGCACTTCCTTGGCATCGTCGGAGTAACCGCGGGCCTGCGCCTTCGGCTTCTCCAGCGGGCGGCCAGTACGGTTGTCGATAACGGCGGTGACAGTGATGAGACCGCCTTCGCGCAGTTCAGCGCGGTCAGCTAGAACGTCGGCATCGACATCGCCCATGGTGACACCGTCGACGTAGAGATTACCGACCGGAATCTGGCCAACCACGCGAGCGCGACCGTCGACGAGGTCCACAACAACACCATTTTGTGCCAGAACGACGTTCTCCGGCTTCACACCGGTAGAGATTGCCAATTCCTTATTGGCGCGGATGTGGCGCCACTCACCGTGAATCGGCATGACGTTCGACGGACGAGCAGCGTTGTAGAGGAATAGCAGCTCGCCTGCGAAACCGTGGCCCGAGGTGTGAACCTTGGCGTCCTTGGAGGTGATAACCGTCGCACCAATCTGGGCGAGCATATTGATGACACCGAAAACGGCCTCTTCGTTGCCCGGCACCAGCGAGGAACTCAGGATAATCAAGTCACCATCGCGAACCGTAATCTGGCGGTGCTCACGACGAGCCATGCGCGACAGAGCGGCCATCGGCTCACCCTGCGTACCGGTGGTAACCAGCACCACCTTGTGCGGAGCCATCCGAGCTGCCTCGTTCATCTCCACAATGGTGTTCTCCGGCGCGGTCAAAAGACCCAGCTCCTGCGCGATGCGCATGTTACGAATCATCGAACGACCGTTGAAAGCGACCTTACGGCCGGCCTTCACGGCAGCATCAATAACGGCCTGCACGCGGTAGACGTTAGAGGCAAACGCGGCAACAATTACTCGCTGCTTGGCATCCATAATCAGACGACGCAGAGTCGGAGCCAATTCTGCCTCCGAGTCCGAGAAGCCCGGAATGGTTGCGTTGGTGGACTCACACAGGAACAGGTCAATGCCTTCATCACCGTAGCGGCTCAGTGCCGGCAGGTCAGTCGGCTTTCCGTCCGGCGGAGTCTGGTCCATCTTCACGTCACCGGTGTGAACAACCATGCCGGCACCGGTCTTGATGACGATGCCCAGACACTCCGGAATGGAGTGGTTAACGTTGAAGAAGCGCAGGTCGAACGGGCCACGCTGGATGTGGCTGGTGTCGTTGACCTCGATAACCTTCGGACGCTGACGGTGCTCCTGCGTCTTGGCCTGAATCAGCGCCAAGGTAAAGCGGGAAGCGATAATCGGAATATCCGCGCGCTGCTTCAGCAGCCACGGGATAGCACCAATGTGGTCCTCGTGACCGTGGGTTACTACCAGTGCTTCAACGCGATCCCACTTGTCCTCCATGTAGGAGAAGTCCGGCAGAATCAGGTCAACGCCCGGTTCGTCGGAGCTCGGAAACAGCACACCACAGTCAACGATGATTAGGCGGTTCTTGTACTCGAGCACGGTCATGTTACGACCGATCTCCGAGATACCGCCGAGCGCGACAACACGCAGACCGTCCTTCGGCGCCTTCGGCGGTGCGGGCAGACGCTGAGTCAGGTCAGCACCCTGCATCGACTGCACGACGTTACGGCGATTTCCGCGTCCGCCGCGACCGCCACGGCCACCGCGATTGCCGCCACGCCCGCCACGTCCCCCACGGGAATTGCGTGACGACGAATTCTGCGACTTCTTAGCTCCGCCGCGAGAGTCGTTCTTCTCCGAACGTCCATTGCCACCGGAGTTCTTACGGTCCCCGGAGCGCTGAGAAGACTTCGACTCGTTCGAACCGGAGTTCTTCTTCTGCTGCTGCTCTGCTACAGCAACATCGGACTCAGACGGCGGGCCAGCCTTCCGAGTCACCTTGCGGGCGCGATTGCGTCCTTCAGCCACTACAGAACACCTGCCTTCCGCATAGCTTCTTCAAGCAACTCAAGTTGCTGGTCATTAGGTGCGATTTGCGGCAAGCGCGGATCTCCTATCTCAATGCCCTGCAGACGCAGAGCGGACTTAGCAAAACTTACACCACCGAGCGCAGCCTGAGCTGCAAACAGCGGAGTCATCTTTGCGTGGGCCGCCTGAGCTCCAGCCAAATCGCCCTTGTCAAAGCACGAGCGAACTTCTGCCAGAAGCTTCGGAGCAGCATGCCCGATAACGGAGATAAAACCAGTAGCGCCAATCGACAGCCACGGCAAGTTCAATACATCGTCACCGGAGTACCACGCCAAATCAGTATTAGCGATAATTCCTGCGGCAGCGCCCAAATCACCCTTGGCATCCTTAACAGCCTTAATGTTTGGGTGCTCCGACAGTCGGTAAATGGTATCAACTTCGATTGGAATAACCGAACGCGGCGGAATGTCGTACAGGCACACAGGCGCGTCAGCGGCATCTGCTACCGCCGTAAAGTGGCGGTACAGACCTTCTTGATTCGGCTTGGAGTAGTACGGCGTGACCACGAGCAGCGAATCCGCGCCCGCAGCCACCGAAGCCTTGGCCAGCTCAATCGAGCTAGCGGTGTTGTTCGTGCCAGCACCGGCCATAAGCTTGACCGAATCACCGAGTTCAGCACGGACGGCCTTGAGCAGAGTGAGCTTCTCCTCCGTCGTGGTCGTCGGCGACTCACCGGTAGTACCAGCCAAAATCAGGGCATCCAGGCCGTTGTCAACGAGGTGGCCGGCAAGCCGTACACCAGCGTCAACATCCAGGTTGCCCTCCTTATCAAAAGGGGTCACCATAGCTACGGCAACGGTGCCGAAAATGTCAGCACCGCGTGTTGAGACAAGTCCTGTGCTCATTGTTGACTACCTTTTCCTAAAAATTCCTATCAACTATATCTTCACACTGTACGTGTCATCAGCCTTCGAAGGCGTAAGGACTCGATGCGATGACCGATCCGTCACGCAACGTGTTGATCTCAAAGTCCCCGAATGCCACGGGCGCACAGCGCTGTAGCTCTTTCAGACAAGCGACCGCCAACTCGCGGATTTCACCGTCGGCGTGCTCGGTTGCGCGCATAGAGATGAAGTGACGCCACGAGCGGAAGTTGCCTGTGACCACGATTCGAGTCTCAGTGGCATTGGGCAATACTGCCCTGGCAGCCTGCCGCGCTTGCTTACGGCGCAAAATAGCATTGGGCTCGTCCGCCCACTTCTCCTCAAGCGCATCTAATAATTCACCATAGGCGAAACGCGACTGATCGACCGCACTTTCAAAAACTCGCAACAGCTCGGGGTCTTGCGCAATGGCGGGTGGAACAACCACATTGTTCGAGCTAGCAGGCACAAATCGCTGTGATAATTGCGAGAAGGAAAAATGACGATGCCGCGTCAATTCGTGTGCACACGACCGCGAGAGTCCGCGAACATAAATGCTGGCGCTAGCGTGCTCAAACAGCGAGGTATGCCCCACCTCGAGGACATGGCGCAAATAGCCCTCGTTGGTCGCCGTGCGCGGATTGGGCTTGTCCCACGTTTCGTAGCACGCACGTCCCGAAAACTCGATAAGCGCTTCCCCACCGTCGGCGTCGGTCTCGAAACCGATGTCCTCCGGTGGGAAAAAATTAGTCGCGGCAATCAGCTGCGCCGATAAAGTGACGTTTTCCGACATTTTCACGTAACTCCTGGTGCTTACAGTCCCAGGAATGGCTCCAGTCCCACAGTCAGACCCGGGAAGTCAGCAATCTTACGCACGCCGAGCAGAACGCCCGGAACGAAGCTGGTGCGCGAGTACGAATCCTGCTTAATGGTCAGCGACTGACCTTCTGCACCGAAAATCACAGTCTCATGAGCAACGGAGCCGGTCATACGAACTGCATGGACCGGAATACCCTCCACATCAGCGCCACGAGCACCGTCGAGCGTCTGCTCGGTGGCATCAGGCTGCGCGCCCATGCCAGCTTCCTTGCGAGCGCGCGCAATAGCCTCAGCAGTGTGAATTGCAGTGCCCGACGGCGCATCCTTCTTAAACGGGTGGTGCATCTCAATAACTTCCGCCGAGTCGAAGTACGGTGCAGCCAGCTCCGCCATCTTCATGGTCAGGACCGCGGAGATTGCGAAGTTAGGGGCAATAAGGACGTTGACGTCACCGTCGGCGTCGTCAAGCCAGCGCTGTACCTGATCGAGACGTTCCTGAGTAAAGCCCGTGGTACCCACGACGGCGTTGATGCCGTGGCTGATGCAGAACTCCAGGTTCCCCATGACGGCGTCAGGCTGAGTAAAGTCGACAACGGTCTGGACTCCAGCGTCAACAAGCTCAGTCAGTTCATCGTCGTGATCGATGCCAGCAACCAGATCCAGGTCATCGGCGGCCTCTACTGCCTCGCAGATTGTGCTGCCAACCTTGCCCTTGGCGCCGAGAACGCCCACTTTGATATTGCTCACGACTAATCGAGTCCTTTCCAACGGGTTAATCTTTAACCTTTACCTTAGGATGTTCGTGGCAACTTGTGTGCCAACGCCCCCAGTCATTGGGTCGTCAATATCCCAAGATTTTGATTTTTTGATTTTTCAATAACGATAACTAGAAAGTAGCTTCACTTGGTTTCTGAGTCTCACGATTCCGAGCCCTCATCGCACGTCTCATCTAACTCGGAATCCCATTCCGCCTCGGCACCTGCCAACGCTTATATGGCAATCTATGTGCTGCTGGCAGCGGCATTTATGGCAATTTTGAATGAGACTGTCATGAGTGTCGCAATTCCGGTCGTCAAAGCCGATTTGGGTATCACCGCTGCGACTGCCGGTTGGCTGACGACGTCGTTTCTGCTGACCATGGCCGTCGTCATTCCGATGACCGGCTACTTGATTTCCACAGTTCCCATCCGCACGCTCTTCACCGTCTGTCAGGGACTCTTCGTCGCAGGTACCGCTATCGGTGTCTTTGCGCCGAACTTCGCAGTCGTTCTGCTCGCTCGTATTGTGCAGGCCAGCGGCACCGCCGTGCTTCTGCCGCTACTTATGACCACGGTGCTCAATGTCGTACCCGAGCACGAACGCGGTCGCATGATGGGACGCATGAGCGTGGTCATCGCCGTGGCACCTGCTATCGGCCCGACCATCTCCGGATTAATTCTGCAGGTCGCCAACAACAATTGGCACGCACTCTTCGACACGATGCTGCCGTTGAGTCTCATTGTTTTGGTAGTCGGCGCATTCCTCGTCCCGAAGATCGAAGAGGACTCCACCAAGCATCTCGACGTCCTCTCCGTGTTCCTCAGCGCCGGCGCGTTTGGCCCGCTGGTGTACTCGCTCAGCCGCGTGGGTGCGGAGTTCACGCTTATCGACGGAATCCTCGGCGCGGCCGGAGTTGTGCTGCTTGTGCTCTTTGTGGTGCGTCAGCGTCGCCTCGCACCCGACAATCGTGCCCTCATTGATTTGCGGGCTTTCCGTACCAAGAGCTTTAGGCTTTCCACCATTATTCTGTCGGTCGGCTTCATGTTGATGTTCGGTGTCATCATCATCCTGCCGCTCTACCTCAGCCAGCGTGGTGTCGATGTCAAGACCATCGGCTTGATTGTCATGCCTGGTCCGCTGATTATGGGTCTGATGGGCCCAGCCATCGGCCGGCTCTTTGACAAGTACGGCCCACGGCCATTGGCAATCCCCGGCGCTGTACTGCTGGCCCTGGGACTCTTTGGCTTGGGCTTTATTTCGGCTACGACACCACTGTGGTGGATTGTCACCTGCCACATTGTGTTTGAGATTGGCCTTGGTCTGCTGTTTACGCCGCTGTTTACTTTCGGCCTCGGCGACCTGCCACGCGATCTTTACCCGGATGGCTCGGCAATTATGAATACGCTGCAGCAGGTTGCCGGTGCAGTTGGTACGGCACTGTTTGTGGCAATGTCCGCCATTATTACCGCGGGCCTGTCGGGTGCCGGAGTCGCCGATGCCAACACCGACGACATCATTCGCGGTTACGGCATCTCGATGTTTGTCTCAGCGGCTCTCGGCATTGTGCTGATCTTTATGACCACGCTGCTCAAACCTCAGCGTAAGAAGTTTGAGCTGCAGTAGTTTTCCTTTTCCCCGCAGGGGCGCGGGAGGGAGGCGACTAGACTAGCCGGCTTGCTCCCGGCCCCGGGTTGGCAACGAGGAATTCCGGTTCAGGCATTCCTCGGTCACGGAAGGCTGTAGCGATTGCATCGGCTGCAGCCCTGACGTGGTCATGTGGCAGCAGCGCAATGGCGCTGCCACCAAAGCCGCCGCCGGTCATTCGGGCACCTAGTGCCCCCTGCTCTAGTGCCACATCTACGGCCACATCCAGCTCAGGACAGGAAACTTCGTAGTCCTCCTTCAGTGAAAGATGGCTTGCCACCATCAAAGTGCCAAAGGCATCGAAGTCGCCCTCAGCGAGCTTTTCAATGGCCTGCGCAGTCCGATCGGTTTCGGTAACAACGTGACGAACTCTGCGCGCTACCGTATCCACCCACTGATCTTTATCGGTGTCTGCAGGAACATTGTCCTGGGCCCAATCGATAGCAGCTCCCACAGCATCACTCATCCCGCGGAAGTTCGGTACCGCAAGACCGCTTGTCACAGCATCGATAATTCCTCGACGCGACGCATACTGTCCATCAGAGAGGCTGTGCCGCACATTGGTGTTGATTACTAAAATTTCGAGGTCCTTGTCTGCGAAGGCGGCCTTTACAAGCTGGTCCGAATTCTTCGCAAAGTCAATGGCCAGCGCGTGATTTTCCTTGCCCTTGATGGAAATACGCTGATCCAGACCACCGGTAGAGGCACCAACTACCTCATTTTCTGCGCGGATGGCCGCCTCAATGATTCCCTGCTTCTCCTCCTCGTTGGCACTGCGACCGTGCACGAGCTCGAAGGCTGCAACGCCGACGGAGCACTCCAATGCGGCAGAGCTGGACAGCCCAGAGCCGATTGGAACATCCGAGGAAATTGCAATGTCAAAGTTTGGGCAATCTGCAGGCAGCAGCCCTGCCTCACGCATCGCCCAGACGGTGCCGACTGCGTAGCCTGTCCAATTCGCAGGTGAACTCGGGCCGACATCGGACATTGGAATGACAACGGGATTGTCACCTTCTGCGGCATCGTCCTTTGTCATCAGGTCCGAGACGATTCGCACGGTCCACGGGCTACTATCCGTATGAGCACTCACCGCTGCAAAAGTATTCTGCGTCAACGCGAACGGCAGGCAGATACCGTCGGCATAGTCGACGTGCTCACCAATCAGGTTCACCCTGCCTGGGGCTGCGAAAACGCCCTGTGGTGTTGATCCGAAACTACGGCGGAATTGCTCAGTTACATCAGAAACTGCCTGCTTATGGGTACGAGTAGGCAGCCAGCGAGTCTGGCCAACTTCCCGGAAGCGGTCCGCGATTGCCTCTGGTGTTGTATCCGAAATCCAGGCTCCCTGCCCGGACTCTGAACCGGCAAGGAACTTCATGCGTCCTGCGGAGCGCATCATGGAATAGAGCTGTAGGTGGAAGCGCCCAAATTGATGATCCTCGCCTACCGGAGCTTGGTTCCAGGCTGCGATGTACGGCGTTTTGTCGATGCCGGGGAAGAACCGGTCAATACGTCGCAGCAGGTCAAGATACATTGCCGCCAGCTCGTCCTTTTCCGCATCGGTCAGCTCCTGGAAGTCGCCGACGGCGCGGTTTGCCATCAGCATGACTTCGACTGGCCACTTTGCTGCAGCTGGCACGAAGGCGGTGAAGTATTCCCCTTCTGCGATGATGCGTCGACCTGAAGTCTTTTCAGCCGCCAGGACATCATCAAAAAGGTCGCGACCGGTGGTGTCAAAGTGGGCCTTCGCGCGTGCCGCGATGGCGGCCGCACGAGGTGGCAGATAAGGGTAGGAGTAAATCTGCCCATGCGGATGCTGCAGTGTCACCCCGATTTCCTTGCCCCTGTTTTCAAAGGGGAATACCAACCGCACGCCGTCAATCTTGCTGAGTTCCGCTGTGCGGTGCGCCCACGCTTCAATAACGGTGCGGGCACGTGTGAAGGTCAGATCGCGGAAGGAGTCGGAAACATTCGGCGTGAAACACACAACTTCACACCGAGCCAAGGCCGGCTTGCGAGGGAATATCTCGGCACCGTCGACTGTTGTGGCAAAGTCATCTGGAACCTCCATGTGCATCGACAACGATGGGAAGCGGTTTTCAAACACCACCACGTCGTAGTCGCTGGCAGGCACCTCTGTGGGAAGCTGACCAGGCAGCGTCGGCGCCAATGGGTTCTCACCGGCAGGAGGCATAAAGGTGCGGTTCATACGGTGTGCCGCGTAGCAGTACCAATCACCTGTCAGAGGGTCTTGGCGCAGCTCTGACTCCGTAATCGCCTTGGGCAGATCACGTTCGTCCGTTAACTTTCGAGTCTTCTTACCCGAAACATAGTCCGGTTCATCGTCGAAGTAGATTAGCTCGCGACCGTCGGCAAGCGTAGTGCGCGTTACCGAAAAAGCGTGAGAATGCGGGGTGTCGGTTGTCACTTTCTCCTCCTTATGATTCTTCGACAACCGTTGGGCGCAGTTTTGCCCAGACAAAGAAAACGATTGCAAAGACGACCAGTGCTACTCCGCTGTACAGGTTATACATCGGTTCTTTGGCAACGTTGGTCTCTGGGTTTACTCCGGGATCGAGGAACAGCCACGACAGCAGCAAAATGATGCCGTAGAGACCAATCAGAGCCCCAATGACGTTGCGAATGTCAAAGGCACCTGCCTTCTTTTTACCGGTGCTGGCAGTCGCTTTGTCAGCTGAATTGTTTTGTGTGCGCGACATGATCTCTCACTAGCTCCTATGCGAAAACGATGTTGAGAACTACGACCATCACCAGGCACAAGATACCCAGCGGAACAGTTCGCTGTAGAAGTGGCAATTCTGCTTCGGCAGCATCTGTGAGGTTGGCCTTCGGAGTGACAGACTTGACGAAGCCCACCAGCTCCTCATCGGGTTTCGGCGTTGTCATGAGGGAAACGACCACGGCCACCGCGATATCGACGACGAATGCGACGGAGGCGGCGACGAAGGCAGTGCCCTGCCCCGGCAGGTCAAAGATGGTTGCGCTTGCCGACGTGAACTCGGAGATGTACCAGTACAAAATCGCAGCACCTGTACCTGCGAGCAGAGACGACCAACCTGCTGCCGGTGTCATGCGCTTCCAGAACATGCCGATGAGGAAGGTGGCGAACAACGGTGCGTTGAAGAAGCCGAATAGCGTCTGCAAGTAGTCCATGACGTTGCCGAAATTATCAGCAATCAATGCGGTGAACACTGCGATGACGGTGGCGCCAACGGTAGCGATACGGCCGACCTTGAGGTAGTAGTCATCAGCTCGATCTTTGATGACATAGGTCTGCCAAATGTCGTAGCTAAAGACTGTATTGAACGCGGAGATATTCGCTGCCATGCCTGCCATGAAGGCTGCTAGTAGACCGGCGATTGCGATGCCCAGCAGACCGTTGGGTAGCAAATCTCTCATTAGGTAGAGAATTGCGTCGTTAGGCTTGGCGGTCTGATCCATGATTGGTGCGACGGTGGCACCGGCGATCATGCCCGGCAGCACGACGATGAACGGGATGAACATCTTTGGGAAAGCACCGATGATTGGAGTCTTGCGTGCGGCCGACAGTGAATCGGCGGCCATGGAGCGCTGAACCTCCACGAAGTTGGTTGTCCAGTAGCCAAACGACAGCACGAAGCCGAGACCGAACACCAGTCCAATGACGGAAATTACGGGGTTATCAAAACCGGAAATATCCGTGCCCGGCCAGGTGTGGAAGTGCGATTCTGTGGCAACTTTTTCCTTCAGCCCAGACCATCCGCCGACGCTGTGCAAGCCGATTAGAGTCAGTGGCAACAAAGCTGCGACAATCACGAAGAACTGAAGCACCTCGTTGTAGATTGCCGCGGACAGTCCGCCCAGCGTGATGTAGGACAGCACGATGACTGCCGCGACAACCAACGTCAGCCACAGTGGCCAGCCAAGTAGTGCATTGACCACTTTGGCCAGCAACAGAAGGTTGATACCCGCGATTAGCAGCTGCGCGATAGCGAATGAAATCGCGTTGACCAGGTGTGCACCGGGGCCGAAACGACGCAGCATGAATTCCGGTACTGAACGGACCTTGGAGCCGTAGTAGAAGGGCATCATGACAATGCCCAAAAACACCATGGCAGGGACGGCACCAATCCAGAAGTAGTGCATGGTCTGGAAACCGTATTGCACACCATTTGCGGACATACCGACGATTTCCACGGCACCGAGGTTGGCTGAGATGAACGCCAACCCTGTCACCCAGGCCGGCAGCGAGCGCCCTGAGAGGAAGAAGTCAATGGAACTGGACACCTTGGCTCGAGCAGCCCAGCCAATGCCGAGAACGAATAGGAAGTAGAGAGCAACGATGGAGTAATCCACCCATGTCGCGTCGAGTCTTAGGGCTGATTGCGCCACTATCACGACGGCCTCCTTGCGGTTAGGCGGTTGAAACGTATTCAGGAAATGCACGAATAGGGATTTCCCTTATTTCGGCACCTGAGATATGGCGCACGCCCAGCGACGGCCGTGAAAGTGGTTAGACCTACCGCGAACTGTAGGGTCAGATTGCCACTACCCCGCACAAAAGGAAGACCTATTCTTTTACATTCGTCCTCCAGTGTATTTTTCTTTCTTAATTCAAGATGAATTAATCAAGAAGGATTTAACCCGATTGAGGGGGCCGCACGCCCCTCAACTGGGCAAAACTAATCTTCATTCGTGAACGCTAGAAGCCCCATTGCCAAAGTCTTGGTCGCTCCCGATTGAATTCGCAGCAAACCGGTACCGGAGCGCAGCGCATCCGGCGGACATGTCATTGGTTCCACCGCAATCGCACTTCCGTGCCCAGGAAAACCTTCTCGACGCCCCGCGTCGGCAATGTAGACCTGGAAGAACCGGAATTCATCATCAGCCCAGAGTGCTGCCCCCTTGCCACTTGGTCCAACCAAGTGCGCTTCACGACGGCGCGGTGAGCCGCCTTCCGCTGTCTCCTCGGCGGCAACGAAGCAGTGGTCCAGCCACAGCCCCTCCATTGATACTCCCTCTCGAACACCGGGGAGCACCGAATCCGCTGACACCGCCGGACCAGCTGGCAAGTTTCGAATTGGCTCTAGCGGCAGATTTTTATCCACGGGCAGCCGCAGTGTGCAGCTGGCAAAATCAGCGCCCAAAGCGCTTAAGTACGGATGCCAGCCCAGGCCAAACGGGCACTCACTATCGCTGCGATTATGCACTGTGAACTGGGCTGATAGACCATCTTCAGCCGTGACCTGCCAACGCACGGTCATTTCGAGTTCCCAAGGCCAGCCCGGCTGTGGCTCAACTTCTACCTGCAAGGTGACGCTACTGGCATCAACATCGGCAACAGACCAGATGCGGTCGGCGACAAAGCCGTGAATAGCATTGGCCCGCGACGGCTCGGAAATATCTAGCCGATGTACTTCCCCATCGAAGATAAATACTCCGTCGGCGACTCGGTTCGGCCAGGGTGCCAGGAGGGTACCTGCGGACAGGGGTGGATTAAATCCTTTGGGATAGTCCGTCAGCAGTGGCAGGCCACGGTACTCCAGAGCTCTCGGGCCGCCACCGAACTGGGAAATGCTCGCAGCATAGTCACCGGCGGCAATGTCGATGAATTCATGATCGTGCGCGAAAAGTTGCATGCGCAAATCACCTTCCACGTGGGTTCGAAAATTAATCCCTTCGCAACCCGAGATTAACCCAAAACAAAAGCGCGGTTAGGTCAATTATGACCTAACCGCGCCGTCGCTAATCGCGTTGTCGGAGGCTACATAGAGCAAATCCTTACGTCGTCACGCATTAGTCGTCTTCGACCGGAACCAGCGAGATCTTGCCGCGGTTGTCGATGTCAGCGATTTCGACCTGAATCTTGTCGCCGACGTTGATGACATCCTCAACCTTCTCAATGCGCTTGTCGCCACCGAGCTTGGAGATGTGGATCAAGCCGTCGCGGCCCGGGGTCAGGGAGACGAAAGCACCGAAGGCAACGGTCTTGACGACGGTGCCCAGGTAGCGCTCGCCGACCTTCGGCAGCTGCGGGTTAGCAATCGCGTTGATCTGCTCGAGTGCCGCGTCAGCAGCCTCACCGCTGGTGGCGGAGACGAACACGGTGCCGTCATCCTCGATGGAGACCTCAGCGCCGGTTTCCTCGGTAATACCATTGATGGTCTTGCCCTTCGGGCCGATCAGCTCACCAATCTTGGAAGCCGGAATCTTGACCGTGGTGATCTTCGGAGCCAGCTTGCTCATCTCATCCGGGGACTCGATGACCTCTGCCATGGTGGACAGAATTGCCAGGCGAGCATCGCGTGCCTGCGACAGCGCATCAGCCAGGACCTTCGACGGAATGCCGTCGAGCTTGGTATCCAGCTGCAGGGCGGTGATGAAGTCAGCAGTACCGGCGACTTTGAAGTCCATGTCGCCGAATGCGTCCTCCGCACCCAGGATGTCGGTCAGGGCGACAAAGCGGTTCTCGCCGTCAACCTCGCCGGAAACCAGACCCATAGCGATACCAGCGACCGGAGCCTTCAGCGGCACACCGGCGTTGTACAGCGACAGCGTCGATGCACAAACCGAACCCATCGAGGTCGAACCGTTGGAGCCCAGCGCCTCAGAGACCTGGCGAATGGTGTACGGGAACTCCTCGCGGGACGGAATGACCGGCACCAGTGCGCGCTCAGCCAGCGCACCGTGACCAATCTCGCGGCGCTTCGGGGAGCCGACGCGACCAGTCTCGCCGGTGGAGTACGGCGGGAAGTTGTAGTGGTGGATGTAGCGCTTGGACTTGGTCGGAGTCAGCGAGTCGATCTGCTGCTCCATCTTCAGCATGTCCAGGGTGGTCACACCCAGAATCTGAGTCTCGCCGCGCTCAAACAGCGAGGAACCGTGCGCACGCGGAACCAGGCCAACCTCAACGCCCAGGTCACGGATGTCGGTGACACCGCGGCCGTCAATGCGGAAGCCCTCGGTCAGGATCTTGTCGCGGACGATCTGCTTCATGACAGCGTTGTATGCCGCACGAATCTGCTTGGATGCATCCTGCTCATCAACATCATCGCTGACGAAACGGTCAACCAGCTGCTCCTCGACTTCCTCCATGTAGGAGTTCGTCGCCTCATCGCGCTCCTGCTTACCCGGCAGGGTCAGCAGCTTGGCCAGCTTCTTGGTGGCCTTCTTCTCGACCGCAGCGAACACATCGTCGCTGTACGCCGGGAACAGCGGGAATTCCTGAGTCTCCTTCGCCGTGCGCTCAGCCAGGCCCTTCTGTGCCTCACACAGCACCTTGATGTGCGGCTTCGCAGCCTCAAGGCCAGCGGCAACGATGTCCTCGGTCGGTGCCGGCGCACCGTCGGCAACGCGCTTGACGACGGTCTCCCCTGCCCCGGCCTCCACCATCATGATGGCGACATCTTCGACATTCTTGCCGCGACGCTTGCGGGTGACAATACGGCCAGCGACAACCATCTCGAACAGAGCCTGCTCATGCTGCTCCTCCGTCGGGAAAGCAACCCAAGCGCCCTTCGGGTGATCCTCATCTGCAACCAGTGCAATGCGAACGCCGCCGACGGCGCCGGAGACCGGCAGGCCGGATAGCTGCGTGGCGGCAGAAGCACCGTTGATGGCCACGACGTCGTAGCGGTCCTTCGGATCCCAGGACATCACGGTGACGACAACCTGAACCTCATTGCGCAGGCCCTTGACAAAGGTCGGGCGCAGCGGGCGGTCAATCAGACGGCATGCCAGGATGGCATCGGTGGACGGGCGACCTTCACGGCGGAAGAACGAACCCGGAATCTTGCCCGCAGCGTACATGCGCTCTTCGACATCGACGGTCAGCGGGAAGAAGTCAAAGCCCTCACGGGGCTGGTTGGAAGCGGTGACGGTGGACAGCAACATTGTGTCCTCGTCCAAGTAGGTGGTCACCGAACCGTCTGCCTGACGGGCCAGCTGACCGGTTTCAAAACGAATGGTGCGGGTACCGAAATCGCCATTATCGATTGTGGCTACTGCCTCGGTAATTCCGTAATCCTCGTCAAAAAAGTATTCAACAGCCTTGCTGTTGGCCATAGGTGTCTTACTCCTAGAACTAGCGGCGATCATCGATGTCGCCTTCATCAAATCGAGTGGACTTTGTTTGCGCCCAGCATTCTACCAGGTAACTCGGGAAGTTCTCGTATCAACTATGCACCCGGTGCCCCTGGCAGGTACATCCCGCATCCAATTCACAAATGCAAAAACCCGCCGCAGTGAGCTTCCCAACTAAGGGAATTCACGCGCGACGGGTGAAAAGTCTTAAGCTACGAAAGATGCAGCTGCAGAGGCTTAGCGACGCAGGCCCAGGCGGTCAATCAGCTTACGGTAACGCTGAATGTCATTGTCCTGCAGGTACTGCAGCAGACCCTTGCGGCGACCAACCAGCAGCAGCAGGCCACGACGGGAGTGGTGGTCGTGCTTGTGGTGCTTCAGGTGCTCGGTCAGCTGACGAATGCGAGCGGTCAGCAGTGCAACCTGAGCCTCCGGGGAACCGGTGTCGGTCTCGTGCAGGCCGAACTCCTTGAGAATCTCTGCCTTCTGTGCAGTGTTCAAAGCCATGAAAATCTAGCTCCTCAAAAATCCAATTGTAATCGTTGTTTCAGTCCACTAACTCGGCATCAAGCAACCAAGCAACGCTGCGGCGAATAACCGCCGTAATCAATCGCTCAATCGTGGTAACTGCTTGTGGACCGCAGTTACAGCCGAGGAGATACTCTATCAGCTAGCTGTTCTTATCCAAAATGGCCTCATCGAGGATGGCCTTGGTATCGACAACATCCTGATTCATGCGCTCAATGAGAGCTTCCACAGAATCGAACTTTTCCATCCCGCGGATACGGCGAACAAACTCAATCTGACCGTATGTGCCATAGAGATTGGACTCGCGGTCAATGACATATGCCTCAACCGTGCGGTCAGTATCGCCAAAGGTGACATTGGTGCCGACCGACACCGCTGCCGGGTAGCGCTCGCCGAACTCAATATTGCCCTGACCATCGGCCTCTGGCCGCGCCTCGGTCGGCTGAGCGCTAAACCAGGCGGCGTAGACACCATCGGCCGGAATAGCCAGGCCGTCGGCAAAATCAATATTGGCCGTAGGGAAGCCCAGCTGTGCGCCCCCTCGACCCTGGCCTGGGATAACACGGCCATCGACACGGTAGTAGTACCCCAGGCACTCGGCGGCTGCGGCCACGGCGCCGTCGTTAAGCAGACCGCGAATACGTGTCGACGAGTCACGGTCCGTGGTGCCCTCTGCGGTGACGGCAAGCAGGTCGACAATAGTGACCTCTACCCCAGCCGCACGACCATGTTCCGGCAATGTGTCCGCATTGCCCTTGGCTTTTTGGCCATAAGTGAAGTTCTGGCCGACAAACATCGCCTTGGCGTGCAGCTGATCGCGAATGACGGTGCTGACAAATTCGTCAGCGGGGATGCTGGCAAACTTCTTGTCGAATGCGACGACCAACATCGCGTCGATCCCCGCGGCCTCGGCGAGTTCCGCGCGGCGAGCAACCGTCGACAGCGCCGGTGGGACCTTATCCGGGGCGAACAGCGCGACCGGATTGGGGTCAAAAGTCATCAGAATCGACTTCACCCCGCGCGCCTGCGCATCCTGCACGGTCTGGTTAATCAACTGCTGATGACCGCGGTGAATACCGTCGAAAACTCCGACGGTAACTACCGAGTCACCGAAGTCAGCGGGCACCTTGTCCAAGCCATTCCAAATCTCCACAAGGAGCAAGTGTAACTGGTTGCCGTTTAACACACTGCAAATGCCGCAACATAGGATTGCCACTATGACCGACCTCGATCCGATTGCAGACTCCGGAATCGTCATTGTAGACAAGCCTCAGGGCTGGACAAGCCATGATGTCGTGGGCAAACTTCGCCGTATCTTCCGCACCAAGAAAGTCGGCCACTCCGGCACGCTCGACCCCATGGCCACCGGCGTGCTCGTCCTCGGCATCGGCCGTGGCACACGCTTTCTACCGCACGTGCACGCCGATACCAAGTCCTATCGCGCAACTATTCGGCTGGGCGCCGCCACGCTTACCGACGACGCCGAGGGCGAATTGCTCTCCACATCATCGGCGGCAGCGGTAACCGATGAGATGATTCGGGACAAAGTCGCGGAATTTACCGGCACGATTATGCAAAAGCCCGCTGCGGTGTCAGCCGTCAAGATTGATGGTGTGCGTGCCTATGAGCGTATTCGCCGTGGCGAGAAGGTCGATATCCCCGCCCGTCCAGTCACGATTAGCCGCTACGAGGTAGTGGATATCCGCCACGACACCGACCCCGCGCGCCCAGGAGAATGTATTGACATCGATGTGGAGGTCGATTGCTCCGCCGGCACCTTCATTCGCGCTCTCGCCCGCGATTTGGGTGAAACCCTCGGCGTGGGCGGTCACCTGACGGCACTGCGTCGCACGGCTGCCGGCGTCTTCACACTCGATGATGCTCTGACCATCCCGCAGCTGACAGACATGGCCGAAAAATACGATGCCGAGCACCCAGAAATTGCCGAGATGCGCCGTCCTTTGCCACAGCGCGCGGCACATCTGCTGCCGATGAGCCTTGACCAGGCTTGTTTGCGCTGCTTTGCGTCCCGCGAGGTCACGGAGCAAGAAGCACACGATTTGACCCAAGGTAAGTGGCTTGAGCCGATTGGGATGCGCGGTGTCTACGCGGCAGTAGCACCAAGTGGTCGCGTCCCCGCACTGGTCACTGAGTCTGGCAAACGCGCCAAGACGGTGTTCGTAGTGCGCCCTGCGACTCTCTAACCTGCGGTATTTTAGTCACGCGGGAGCCACACAGCGGTGGCTACCACACTAGCGCCACGTACCCAACATCCATTGATGTTTCGGAAGATCTGCGGCACGTCGCGATGAAACGTGATTCCCAACTCTCCGGAGGTTAGACCGCTGCGCTTTCGAAATAGATGTGCCAGCGGCTGCCGTCTGAGTCGGACAGGCTGCACAGAAACTTCCGAAAAGTCCAGCCACTGCCCCATGATTGGTTCCCAGGCCTTGTACATCGATTCCTTGGCACTGAACTGCACCAGGGAGTCGATACGTTCCTCATCGGCGCGCAGCACAGCGTCAATGGCACCCGGTTCCATGTCCTGGTCAACCTCGACATCGAGACCAATGCCACGCAACTGCGCAGCATGCGCCACCACCGCAGCGACCGCAACATCGCAGTGACTAATCGAGCCCACGACCCCGCTCGGCCACAGCGGCGCTTTGGCGGCCGACACACCAATGCCATCGCTTTCCGGGAGCCCCAACTGCTCAAGCGCTTCGTGCGCGGCTTTGCGGCCACGGGCAAAATCTCGCTGCCGAGTTGCCACGGCACCATCGCACACTTTCTGCTCGAGCACGTGGAGCTGCTGCAGTTCCTGCGGGTCAAAAGGGCGCGTGGCATTGGGTTCCAGCACCAGTTTTGTTCCCGCTGGCAGATTGGCGATGAGCGTCTCGTGGACGTCGTCAAGCGAAATCATGCCGTGACGCCGTACCACTTCTCACCGCTAAAGCGCGTGGCGACGAACACCAGTCGCAAAATCATAAACAGAAGTAGGCCGCACCAGATGCCGACCAAGCCCCAACCAAAAGCCTGTGCCAACCACACCGGCGGCAGGAAGCCTGCGAGCACAGCGATGACGGTGGCGTTGCGAAGATAGGCGGCATCGCCGGCACCGAGAAGCACGCCGTCGAGAGCGAAGACCACGCCGCCGATGGGAATCATCGCTACGAGTATCCACCATGGACCCGATGTAATCGCATCGGTGACGCCCTGGTTATCGGTGAAAATGCGGACAATCAAGACGTTTCCCAGCGCGAAAATTGCTGCCAGACCGAGCGAAATAATTGACGACCAGAGTGTGACGCGCTTGCCGGTCCAGCGTGCGACCTTTGTGGAGCTGGCACCGAGAGCGGCGCCAGCTAGCGTCTGCGCGGCAATCGCAAGCGAATCGAGTACCAGGGAAATCAGGTTCCACAGCTGGAGCATGACCTGGTGTCCGCCAAGGGCGGTAGGGCCGACGCGACCAGCGACGCCAGCGGCGGAAAGAAACGCCACCTGGAACGACAGGGAACGCACGATTAGATCGCGGCCGAGAACCAGCTGGCTCTTGATGGTCGAACCATTCGGGCGAAGTGGCAAGTGGCGGCTGTTGCACTCCACAAGCAGGGCGCGCAGGAAGAGTCCACCGGTAATCAGTTCACCGACCAGGATTGCCATGGCCGAGCCCACCAGCCCGAAAGCGCGGACCAGCGGGACAATAATAATTGCCGCTGGGATAAGGCCTGAGAGGACATACACAAGTGGCGCACGCGTATTTTGAATGCCGCGTAGCCAGCCATTTCCCGCCTGCGCGATAAGCACCAGTGGAATGGCGAAGGCGGCTGTGCGCAACCATTGGCCGGCATCGTGGGCAACATCTGATTGTGGTGCCAACCAGCCGGTAAAGGTGGGCGCAAAGCCCAGCATGATTACGCAGAGAGTAAGGCCGACGAAAACCGCGACCCACGTCGCTTGCAGGCCCTCCGCCACTGCCTCATCGACATTGCCACGCCCAAACGCGCGGGCAGACCGCGCAGTTGTGCCGTAGGCGAGGAATGTCAGTTGCGTGGTGACAACCGAAAAGACCGTCGACCCCGCAGCAAGGGCCGCCAGTTCAATGGCTCCCAGTCGACCGATGACGGCGGTGTCCAGCAGCACATACAGCGCTGGAGCCGCCAGCACGCCCAGCGCCGGCAGCGCCAGGGAAACTATTGCCCGGAGGCTGACGTCGCTTGGGGCGTGTGTCTGTTGAATTTCAGTATGAGCCGAGTCCGACAATCCTTTTAGGCCTCGCTAGAGCTGTCGTCGGTCAGTGTTTTTGCGGCAACATCGCTGGTGTCCAGGATTGCCTGGAGCAACTCCGCGCGGGTGCAGTCGCGTGTCAGTCCTGCCGCACGCTGGTGGCCGCCGCCACCGATTGCCAGGGCGACCTGGGATACGTCGACACGCTCACGCGAGCGCAGCGACACCGCCCACTGCCCCGGCTCATACTCCTTGAGCACCGCGCACACATCAGCGGCATTAGTGGTGCGAACGATATCAACCACCGACTCAATTTCGTCGTGGCCGACACCTTCAGTCTGGTCGTAGTCGACAACGACATGAATCAGACCTGCGCCGCCGCCCCATTCCGGCACCAGTGTGGCCGTCGACAGAACGCGGCCGAGGAATGGCAGGTACTCAAAGGGGTGTTCTTCCAGCAGCTGCGCGCCAATGGTGCGCGGGTCCAGGCCCTTATCCAGCAGACGCGCCGCTGCAGTGTGCATGCGGGAGCGACCGAACTGGAAGGAAGCCGTATCTGTCAGCAGACCCGCGTAGAGGGCATGCGCCATCTCACGGGTCAGCTTGATGCCCCACACTCCGAAGAAGTCCAGCAGCACCATCGTGGACGACTCAGCCAGTTCATCGACCAAGTTCACAGTGCCGAAGCGAGTGTTGGTCGAATGGTGGTCGACATTGATGATGCGATCAGAAGCCATCACGCGCTCTTCCAGCGCGCCGAGGCGCCCCGGGCTGGCACAATCAACCGTGATCCAGGTGTCGATGTCTTCTTCCAGGTCAACGTACTCAACAAAGCGGTCCCAACCTGGGATTGTCAGCAGCGACTTAGCCGGTAGGTCGCTTTCGCCGTAGGAGGCTTCAGCGAAAATGCCGCGCTGCCGGAGAGCCATCACCATCGCAGACGCGGCGCCAATGGCATCCGCATCGGGGTGAACATGGCAGATGACACCGACTTTCTTCGCGTCGGCAAGCATGTCTTGCGTCTGCTGAATCGGCTTTGACATACGGCGACCAATCGCCTGAGAAAGCTGGTGAGCGGCCTGCTCCTGAGCCTGCGGAGAAGTGGTCACGGTAAAAGTGCCCCTTTCATCAGAGAGTGTGGCGTCTGCGAAGAACTTACTCTTCGTCGCGGTATGGATTGGCGTCGCCGGCAGGCTTGGCGTTCTTTGCCTGCTCTGCAAGCTCCGCGTCGCGAGCGCGAGTCTTATCCAACAACGCCTCCATATGCGCGGAAATTTCCGGCACCGTGTCGACCTCGAAAGTCAGCGTCGGCGTGTAGCGCACGCCAGTGCCGCGCCCGACCAGGGAACGCAGCTGGCCCTTGGCCTTTTCCAGCGCCGCCGCTGCGGACTCGTAATCGGGTTCATCATCCAGAGAACGACCGCGCACGGTGTAGTACACCGTCGCGTCGTGCAAATCGCCGGTGACACGACAGTCGGTAATAGTCACGAATTCAAGACGCCGATCCTTAATTTCGCGCTCAATCGAGCTGGCGACAATCTCCTGAATTCGCTTGGACAGGCGACGTGCCCGTGCCGGATCTGCCATGACCATCATCTCCTCGATCAGTTGGCGGAAGGTTTTTCCAAACTGCGTAATTGTATCAGTTGTTCTAGTCGCCGACGGCGCACGGAAAAATCACCGCCTGCGCGTTACGCATTGCGTTACGACGATTTTCAGCGAGCCCTCCTTCTAAGCACGCTCGTGACCACCATCGTTGTCTAACCCCCATATGCTGGATGGTACGCAAAAAGGCGCCCCTTGCGGGACGCCTTTTATAGCAGTTATGCGCTTGTTAACGCGGAAGCAAATCCAGCGATTAGGTGCGCGGCACCTCAACCATCTCGTAGACCTCGATGATGTCATCGACCTGGATGTCCGGGTAGGACAGCACCATACCGCACTCGTAACCAGCTGCGACCTCGGTGGCATCGTCCTTCTCACGCTTCAGCGACTCAATAGTCGCCGAGTCGGTGATGACATTGCCGTCACGCACCAGGCGAGCCTTGGCGTTACGGCGAACCTTGCCGGACTCGACCATACAACCAGCGATGAGGCCGACTGCAGAGGACTTGAAGATGGCGCGGATCTCTGCGCGACCCAGCTCCTTCTCCTCGTAGACCGGCTTGAGCATGCCCTTCAGAGCAGCCTCAACGTCCTCGATAGCGCGGTAAATCACCGTGTAGTAGCGGATGTCAACGCCTTCAGCGTTGGCAACCTCGGTGGCCTTGCCCTCGGAGCGAACGTTGAAGCCGATGATGACGGCGTCAGACGCAGCAGCCAGCGAGACGTTCGTCTGCGTGACAGCACCGACACCGCGGTCGATGATGTTCAGCGCAACCTCGTCGTCGACCTCGATCTTGAGCAGGGCTTCTTCCAGTGCCTCGACGGTACCGGCGTTGTCGCCCTTCAGGATCAGGTTGAGGGTGTTGGTCTCCTTCAGAATCTCGTCCAGGTTCTCCAGGGAGACGCGCTTACGACGACGTGCCTGCATAGCGTTGCGACGACGTGCGTCACGACGGTCCGCAATCTGGCGAGCCGTGCGGTCCTCGTCGACCACCAGGAGGTTGTCACCTGCACCCGGAACCGAGGTCAGGCCGAGCACCTGAACCGGACGGGACGGACCGGCTTCCTCAACATCCTGACCGTACTCGTCGACCATGCGGCGAACGCGACCGTAGGCATCGCCAACGACGATGGAGTCACCGACGCGCAATGTACCGCGCTGGACAATGACGGTGGCAACCGGGCCACGGCCGCGGTCGAGGTGAGCCTCAATGGCAACACCCTGAGCGTCCATATCCGGGTTGGCGCGCAGATCCAGCGAAGCGTCTGCAGTCAGCAGCACTGCCTCCAGCAGCTGGTCGATGTTGGTTCCCTGCTTAGCGGAGATGTCGACGAACATGGTGTCGCCGCCCCACTCTTCGTCAGTGAGACCGTACTCAGTCAGCTGACCACGAATCTTCTGCGGATCCGCAGCTTCCTTATCAATCTTGTTGACTGCAACCACGATCGGCACATCAGCGGCCTTCGCATGGTTGATTGCCTCAACCGTCTGCGGCATGACGCCGTCATCAGCTGCGACAACCAGGATGGCGATATCCGTGGACTTTGCACCACGAGCACGCATAGCGGTAAAGGCCTCGTGACCCGGAGTATCCAGGAAGGTCACCTTGCGCTTCTCACCATCGAGCTCCACCGGCACCTGGTATGCACCAATGTGCTGAGTGATGCCGCCGGACTCGTGACCACCGACATTCGCCTTACGGATGGTATCCAGCAGGCGGGTCTTACCGTGGTCGACGTGGCCCATGACGGTAACCACCGGCGGACGCTGCTGCAGGTCTTCGTCGTCGCCTTCGTCCTCGCCGAACTGCAGGTCGAAGGACTCGAGCAGCTCACGGTCCTCGTCCTCTGGGGAGACAACCTGAACCTTGTAGTCCATCTCGTCGCCCAGCAGCTGCAGGGTTTCATCGGAGACAGACGCAGTTGCAGTCACCATTTCGCCGAGGTTGAACAGTGCCTGGACCAGCGATGCTGCGTCGGCATTGATCTTCTCAGCGAAGTCAGACAGAGATGCACCGCGCGCGAGGCGAATGGTCTTGCCCTTACCGTTAGGCAGCTTGACGCCGCCGACAACGGATGGGGCCTGCATTGCCTCGTACTCGTGCCGCTTCTGGCGCTTCGACTTACGTCCGCGACGCGGGGCGCCTCCTGGCCGCCCGAATGCACCTGCAGTTCCACCGCGGCGGCCACCACGACCACCACGCGGGCCGCCACCTGGACCGCCCGGCCCACGGCCGCGACCACCGAAGCCGCCACCGCCACCGCGGTGAGCCTTTGCCGGCATCTGCCCCGGGTTCGGGTGCGACGGCATCATTGCCGGGGTCGGACGATTGCCACTCGGCTTATTGCCGCGGCCCTGTCCGCCCTGTGGGCGAGAACCACCCTGGCGTGCGCCTGGCTTCGGTCCCGGACGGCCGTGGCCGCCCTGTGGGCGCGGTCCGCCCTGGCGTCCGCCCGGCTTCGGGCCTGGACGACCCTGCGGACGCGGCATATTCGATGGCCGCGGAGCCGGGCGAGAGGACCCACCAGTGGAAAATGGGTTGTTTGCTACACGCGGAGCACGTGCGCCTGGCTTCGGACCCGGCTTCGGGCCAGCCGGCTTCTGCGGGCGTGGCATTTCCTGACCCGGTTTGGGGGCCGGGGACTTTGCTGCTGGCTTGGCTGCCGGCTTGGGCTGTGCACCCGGCTTGGGCGCCGGCCCCGGTGTCGGGGTTGCCTTAGCAGCCGGCTTAGCACCTGGCTTTGCGGCAGGCTTTGCACCTGGCTTAGCAGCCGACGGGGCGGCAGACTTTGCACCTGGCTTTGCCGCAGGCTTAGCAGCCGACGGGGCGGCAGGCTTTGCACCTGGCTTCGCTGCCGGCTTAGCGGAAGTCTTTGCAGCAGGCTTGGCGCCTGGCTTTGCGGCAGGCTTGGCCGCAGCTGCCTCACTGGAGGCGTCTGCAGCGCCGCCACCTGCGGCTGCATTCTTCTCTTCGTAGACCTTCTTCATCTTGCGAACGACCGGGGGTTCCACGGTCGACGATGCGGTCTTGACAAACTCGCCCTGAGCCTTCAGCTCGGCGAGTAGTTCTTTGCTGGTGACCCCGAGCTGCTTTGCGAGCTCATGGACACGTAGCTTTCCGGACACTGCTCTCCTCACTAGTGGGGGCCGAGCAGCGCCCGGTGACGGATTGGTCCGCGCACCGAGAGCGCCTGCTGGGCTCCCTCTTTACGTATTGCCGTTCATCGCTGATGCTTCATCGTGTGCTCATCAGTGTTTAGGACTTTCTGTTCTCATTTTTCCTGCCTCCCTGCTTATCGAAATCCACAGCAGCCGAGGAATCAGGCGATTCCGTGGCATAGTGTGTCGCGATAAACTGTTTAACCGGAAACGCGTCCACCTGCGTAGACACCTTCAGTGCGCGGCCAAATGCTCGGCGCCGATTTGCTGTTTCCCAGGCATCCAGTGTCGGCGTAATCCATGCGCCTCGGCCCTGCATCTTCCGATACGGGTCTGGCACTACGGCAACCGATCCATCTGGGCGGGTAGTTGCGACAATGCGCAGCAGCTGCGAACGATCTCGGCGCTGCTTGGTTGCGATACAAGTACGCGTGGGTGCATGAGTAGCCGAATTCGGGTTTAAAACCCGCGATGTCGTCATACTCTCGACGCACCCACCTTTCTGCGTTGTATCTCGGCGTGAAAAATCGCATAGAAAACCACGCCATGTCGTTTGGCCACCTCTAAGCATAACCCGAAAAGGCGGAAAAGTGCCAACCTCCAGGCAACTTCTCCGCCCTGACAGCAACTTCGCTACTGCGAAACCGGGGATTACTCCGCGTCCGAGTGAATATCGATACGCCAGCCGGTCAGCCGAGCGGCCAGACGCGCGTTCTGACCTTCCTTACCGATTGCCAGCGACAGCTGGTAATCCGGAACAACGACATGCGCGCGTCGCTCTTCCATATCGATAATCTTGACGCTAACCACCTTGGCCGGAGCCAAGGAATTACCAACGAACTTCGCCGGGTCTTCGTCGTAGTCGATGATGTCAATCTTTTCGCCCTTGAGCTCGTTCATAATCGAGCTCACACGCTGACCACGCGGGCCAATGCATGCACCCTTGGCGTTGAGACCCTTGACGGTTGGACGCACAGCGACCTTGGTCCGGTGACCTGCCTCGCGGGCAATCGAAATCAGCTCAACTGCACCGTCTGCGACCTCCGGCACCTCCAGCTCAAAGAGCTTGCGAATCAGCTCTGGGTGCGTACGCGAAAGGTGAATTGCCACACCACGCGGAGTCTTATTCACGCCGACGACGTAGCACTTAATGCGGTCACCGTGCTTGAGTTCTTCGCCCGGCAGTTGTTCAGCCGGCATGAGGATGCCGTCACGGCCATTGGCCTCAGAGCCGATGTGTACGACAACGATGCCCTTTTCATTGGCATAGACATCCCGCTGGACGACGCCGGAGATGACCTGGTTAGACAAATCACCGTACTCGTCGAGAACCTTGTCGCTTTCCGCATCGCGCAGACGCGACAGGATAGTCTGGCGCACTGCGTAGGCAGCGGTTCGCTCAAAGTCCTCTGGGGTGTCGTCCCACTCGGAGATGAGGTTGCCCTCGTCATCGCGTTCCTGGGCAAAGACTATGACGTCACCGGTCTCACGATCGATTTCGACGCGTGCGTAGCGCGCCGGCGCAGTGGTATCGCGGTAGCTCTCGCGCAATGCGCGGGCGACCAGTCCCAGCATTTCGTCGACGGGAATGCCCTTTTCCTTTTCCAAGGTACGAAGGGCGGCTAGTTCAATCTTCACTTGTTATCCTCCAGCCTGGTCAAGGCATCGTCATAGTCTAGACCCGCAAATTCCGTTTCAGCTGCGGGTGGATTAGAGAATTCAACTTGTACCACTGCACGTGCGACATCGGTTAATTGGACACTTTGCCCGACAGCCTTCAAACGGCCCTTTGGCCCCTTTGAGGTGACCAGAATCACCGAATCTCCATCTGGCGACAGCGCGCCAATGCGGGCTGCCAGCGACGTTCCGTCGGCAAGCGAAATCTCTGCGATGCGCCCACGGTTGCGGAGCCAATGGCGTGGCTGCGTCAGTGGGGCGTCGATTCCTGGCGTGGAGACTTCCAGCGTGTAGCCCTGTGTGCCGAAGTCGGCGTCACCGCGCGCCTCGGCGGCGTCTAGAGCTGCGGAGACCTCGTGGGTCGCCTGCTCTAGAACGTCCAGGTCAGGACGCTCATCCGCGTCAACCTGCACAATGATTTGGGACTTGGCCCCAGCGCGAATGACCTTGACGTTTTCCACATCAAGACCGATCTCCGTGAGCACGGGAGACACAAACTCTTCAATTTTCTCGGGTGCGGGTATCGCCATAACCACAGAGTGTACAGGTCACGAATCCTTAAGCGTGCAGGTGGGGCCGTTTCCTAGCACCACATTGACACAAAGTTCGCGCGGCCGTGGCACCATAGTGAGGTGATTGATCAGTCCTCCTCCCCCGCTTTTGGTTCCGCGTCAACCACTTCGCGCGCCGTCTCCCGCCGCGGTTTTCTCGGCGCGGCACTCGCGATGGGTACGCTGCCAGCGCTTGCCGCATGCTCGAATCTGGTGGCGCCACGGCCTGATTACGGCGTGGAGGTCCTCAGTGCCCTCGCATCGCGCGATGCCAAGGTGCTTAACGACGCCGACGCGAACCTCGCAGCGCTGCGTCAAGCGCAGCTGACTGCACTGAACGAGGAAATCACGCGTGCCTGCGGTACTCGTAAAGATGGCAAACCAGTTGAAGAATGTGGCACTGATCGGGCCATTGATGTGCCTCTGCCCCCGAACGCCACACCTAAGGATGTGCTGATGGACGCACGGTCCAATGTGGCGCTAACTGACTGCCTGGAAAATCGCAATACGCTGCGCGCGGACCACACTGCTCGCTTGGCGACGGCGGTTGACGGCGGACTGGTCTTGGGCCTTCGTGCGGCAGGTGCGGACTGGGAGGAGTTAATCCCGCCCGTCCCCGTAGGCGATGGACTCACCGCGGACGCGGAGGAACAGCTGACCACCGCGTTGAAAGCCGAGTACATGCTGATTTACGGCGTTGGTGTGGCGGCGCCTGCGACTACTGCCGATGCCACGTCCGCACTGATGGCTCGCGGTGATCGCCACCGCATGCTGCGCGACCGTGCCCGCACCGTGCTGGAGGCCAGCGGCGCAGAAGTGCCCGAGGGGGCTGCTGGCTATATGCCTAAGGATGTGCCATCACCACAGCAAAAGCCGGTGGAATACATCACTGCCCTGGAGCGCTACTGCGCGCAGGCCTGGGAGGATGTGTTCAAGGCGGCCAAGAATGGTTCAATGCGCCTGTTCGCGCTCCAGGCCGCTGGGGTGGCTGCCGGTGGTGCGGCAGCGATGGCCGGAAATGACCTAGAGCCCCTACCGGGGCTCTGAGTTAAATCTGACCAATTAGGCCTGCCGGGTCAGCTCGATTAACTGCTCGGTAATCGAGTCAGCAGCCACGTCCATAGTCTCTCCGCTGAGTCGGTTGCGCAGCTCCACCTTGCCGTCGGCGTAGCCGCGGCCAAAGATGACCACAAACGGCATGCCCAGCAGCTCAGCGTCCTTGAACTTCACGCCCGGGCTGACCTTCGGACGATCATCGAAGATGACCTCAATGCCGGAAGCGTCCAAATCCTCTGCCAGCTTCTCAGCGGCAGCGGCGGCGTCGGCATTCTTCCCGGCCACAGCAATGTGGACCTTGTACGGTGCAACCGAGACTGGCCACTTCAGCCCCTTTTCATCAAGCTGCTGCTCAGCGAGCACAGCCACCAGGCGGGAGACGCCAATGCCGTAGGAGCCCATGGTCGGACGAGCACGCTTGCCGTTGACGTCGAGGATGTCGATTTCAAAGGCGTTGGTGTACTTGCGGCCCAGCTGGAAGATGTGACCGATCTCGATACCGCGCTCAATCTTCAGCGTGCCGTGGCCTGCCGGAGCTGGGTCACCATCGCGAACCTCTGCGACATCGCAGATGCCCTCAATGGCAAAGTCACGGCCAGCGACCGCACCGACGATGTGCTTGCCGGATTCATTGGCACCGATGATCCATGACGTGCCCTCTGCGACACGCGGGTCCGCGAGAACCTTCACACCGTGGTCTGCCAGGCCCTTCGGGCCCACGTAGCCCTTGATCAGGAAGTCGTTGGCAGCGAAGTCCTTGTCTTCCAGCAGGCGCACCTCGCCCGGTTCGAAGGCAACTTCCAGGCGCTTGTCGTCGACCTCGCGGTCACCCGGAATCAAAATAGCGGTCAGCTGCTCCGGCAGTGCATTGCCCTCCTTGTCAACCTTTTTCGGGTCAACAGCGACGAGGATGCACTTCAGGGTATCGGCAGCGGTGATGTCGCGGCCCAGGTTGCCAGCAGTATTTGCCCAGTCCACCAATGCGGAAATGGTGGTGCAGTCCGGAGTCTCACGGACCTCTGCCGCCGGCTGGCCCGAAATCGGCTGCGGCTCGGCCGCTGGAATATCCACGGCCTCAACATTTGCGGCGTACTGACCATCGGAGGAGACCACGAAGGAGTCCTCACCATTGGCGCTGACAGCCAAGAACTCCTCGGAGGCCGAGCCACCCATCGCACCGGAGGTTGCGTGGCAAATCTCGTACTTAATGCCGAGACGGTCAAAAATGCGCTGGTAGGCGCCACGGTGCTTGAGGTAGGACTGCTCCAGTCCCTCATCATCCATGTCGAAGGAGTAGGAGTCCTTCATTACGAACTCACGGCCGCGCAGAATACCGGCACGCGGACGTGCCTCATCGCGGTACTTGGTCTGGATCTGAAACAGCGTCGTCGGGAAGTCCTTGTATGAGCTAAACAGGTCCTTGACGGCCAGCGCGAACATCTCTTCATGCGTCGGGCCGAGCAGGTAGTCCGCGCCCTTGCGGTCCTTCAGACGGAACAGCTCCGGGCCGTACTCGGTCCAGCGGTTTGTGGCCTCATACGGCTCACGTGGCAAAAGTGCCGGGAATGCCAATTCCTGTGCGCCAATGGCTTCCATCTCTTCGCGCACAACCTTTTCCACGTTGCGCAGAGCCTTCAAGCCCAGGGGCAGCCAGGAGTACACGCCGGGAGCAGTTCGCCGGATGTAGCCGGCACGGACGAGCAGCTTGTGGCTAGGGACCTCGGCGTCAGCGGGATCCTCGCGCAGGGTGCGCAGGAACAACTGGGACATTCGCGTAATCATGAGTGATGATTTTACCCGCCGACAATTCTTTGCAACATGTGGGGCATTACTATGGTGCCCATGCTCGTTGTCCTACCCCCATCTGAGACCAAAGCCCGAGGTGGCAGCCATTCCAAACTCAATTTTTCCACCTTGAGTTTCGATTCACTCACCCCAATTCGCAGGCACATCGCATCGGACTTGGTAGCACTGAGTGCCGACCCCGCGCTCGCAATGGAAACACTGAAATTGGGGCCTCGGTTGGCAGATGAGGTCACCGCCAACGCAGAGCTCATGGCCTCCCCCACGATGCCCGCGCTCGAGCGTTACACCGGCGTGCTCTACGACGCGCTCTCCCCCGCGGATCTCCCCGCCACCGGCCGCGCGCGGCTCGCCATCGGGTCTGCCCTTTTCGGTGTCATCGGCGGTGAGGACCTCATCCCGCACTATCGGCTCTCCGGCACGGTCAAGCTCCCCTACGCTGATCAGCCAGGTACGCCTGCACCGACAATGAAACGTCGCTGGGGCACAGCGATTACCGAGGCACTTGAGCAGGTGGATTTCCTCATCGATCTACGCTCAGGCACCTACGCCAACCTCGGCAAAGTCAAAAATGCGACGACCATGACTGTGCTCACCGCCGATGACAAGGTGGTCAGTCACTTCAACAAGCACTACAAGGGCCTGTTCGCGCGCACGATTGCGCTCGCTGACGAAGCCCCGGCCACCCCGGATGATGCCGTCGATATCGCACGCGCTGCTGTTCACGATGTCACGCTTGACGACGGCACCCTCATCTTCCGCGTCCCGGAAAATTAAACGTCGTCGTTATAGCGCTTCCGGCCTGCAATAACAGCGGCAATCAGCGCCACGACAGCGATAATGATGCTGTCGTAGCTGGAGCCGCTGCCGTCAACCATGACTAAGCGAAGCAGCAGCATTGCGCCTAAGTAGAACACCAGGAAGGCCGCCGCACCGAACCAGATGGCGCTGCGCAACTGTTCGTCGGCAAGCAAGCGCGTAAAAAGCCCTGCCCTCTTGTTCTGCTTGTTCGGTTTATTCTGCTTCGTCATTGCTCGCATCCAAACCAGCGACCTCGCCGATAATGATGACGGCCGGGGGCTTGATGCCCGCCTCCACAATTTGCTCGCCGAGCTCGCCCAGTGTGCAGCGCAGGGAGCGCTCATTCGGCATCGTGCCGTCCTGAATGACAGCAGCCGGTGTTTTCGGACTACGACCGGCCTTCATCAGGGCTTCAGCGATCTTCGGACCGTTCTTCACGCCCATGATGATGACGATGGTGCCGTGCATGCGCCCCAGCGCATCCCAGTTGACCAGCGAGGTCTTATGCCCTGGAGGAACATGGCCAGAAACCACGGTGAACTCGTGGTTGATGCCGCGCATGGTCACCGGAATGCCGATTGAGCTCGGTACTGCCAGTGCGGAGGAAATACCCGGCACGACGCGCACGGGTACACCGGCCTTCTGCAGTTCCTTCAGCTCTTCAAAGCCACGGCCGAAGATGTATGGGTCACCGCCCTTGAGTCGCACAACGAAGTAGCCTTCACGAGCGCGGTGGACCAGCAGCTCATTGATGCGCTCCTGCGCCATGGCGCGGCCATAGGGCAGCTTGCCTGCATCAATAATCTCGACATCGGGTTCCAACTCACCGAGTAGCGACAGCGGCCCCAAGTGGTCGGCCACGACGACGTCGGCAAGCCGAAGGAGCCTGCGGCCTTCGACGGTAATCAATCCAGGATCGCCCGGGCCACCGCCGACGAGCGCGACCTGACCTGCCAAATCACCTGCGCGGGACGCGCGGCGTCCCGTCAGCGCGACTGGAGTCAGTGGCCGTGCGGAACCGGTTTCATCGTCGACCAGAATGCCGCGGCGATGCCCCTCCCGAGTAACTTCGCGCAGCAGGTTCTCATCGCAGCACACCATCAGGGCCTTGCCCCAGCTCATTGCCTCGGTAAAACCAGTGCGAGACAGTGAAATACGGCCATCTGCGGCCCAGGCTTCAATAGCGGTGGTTACTTCTCCGCCTTCACACACGGTGACGTCGGCGCCAGAGTCCAATAACCGAGGAATCACGCGCTCTGCAGCCGTGGAACCGCCAATCACCAACACACCGTAGTCTTTGAGAAGCAAACTCATGGCTATTACTTTACCTGGCGCACGCGCGGACAAAACTACCGACGGTAGCTGGCGCACCCACAGGGTGAACGTGCAGGTAACCAGCGTGAATTCGTCCTGACTCGGAAATGAAACCGTCGTGAACAGTCTCGCCGTGGTAGCCGCGCCACGCCCAGGCTGGCCGCCAGCCCGCTGCTTCTGCGGCCGCTGCGGTGTCTTTCGACAGCGCGGTCTTGTGGAACTCATGGCCACGAACCCTGGTGCCGGCGGGACACAAGGCCGAATCCGTCAACGACACTGCCTCGCGATAGCCGAGTTTCAGCCGTGCCATAAATGCGCGGCCCGGAATGACACCACACATGCGGCGACCGCCCAAGTCCTCCAGTAGCCACAGCAAACCTGCGCATTCGCCGTGGACTAGAGCCCCGTCATCGATAGCGCGGACAAGATCGCGACGAATATCATCGCGCAGTGACAGAGCTTCTGCGTGCTCCTCTGGAAAGCCGCCGGGGACAATGTAGCCATCGGCGGCGGGCAGGTCATCGACCAGCGGATCGAAATCCACAACCTCGGCACCGGCGGCGCGCAGCAGCTCGCGGTGCTCGGCATAGGTAAAGGAAAACGCAGGGCCAGCCGCAACTGCCACGCGCATGCGGCGCTTGTTTGGAAGTGGCTGAACCTTCCTCGAAGGATCCCAGGGCTCAGCGGGATACGGCATACTGGCCAGGCCTTGCAGCCGCTCGATATCGATAAAGCGCTCCACCAAGTTGGCCATCGATTCAATGACGGCCTCCAGCTGTTCGCCCTGCTCAACTGCGGTGACCAACCCCAGATGCCTACTGGGCACCTCGATATCGGTCACACGCGGGATAGCGCCGAGTACCTCAATTCCCATTGCCTCGACAGCGCGAGTGATGATGTCAGCATGTCGCTGGCTTCCCACCTGGTTAATAATGACACCGCTGACGCGCACATCGGTACGCAGAGTGGAAAAACCATGCACGACTGCGGCTGCCGATTGCGACATGTGCCGTGCGTCGACAACTAGAACGACCGGCAGGCCCAGGAGCGAAGCAATCTCCGCAGTGGATCCCTCGATGGACAGTGGGTCGTGCCCAATGCGGCCGTCGAAAAGCCCCATGACCCCCTCGATGACCGCGATATCGCAGCCGTCGGAGCCATGCGCATACAGCGGACCGATAGTCTCTGGCGCGCACATGAACGAATCCAGGTTACGGCCCGGCCGCCCTGCCGCGACACCGTGGTAGCCAGGGTCGATGTAGTCAGGGCCAACCTTAAACGGCGCGACCTGGTGATTGCGTGACAACGCCCGCATCAAACCAGTGGAGATGGTGGTCTTTCCCGTCCCCGAGGCCGTCGCCGCGATGACAATTCCAGGAGCTACCACTCGATGCCCTTCTGCCCCTTGCGCCCGACATCCATCGGATGCTTGATTTTGGTCATCTCGGTGACAAGGTCAGCGACCTCAAGGAGCTTCGGATCCGCATCGCGGCCGGTCATCACCACATGCTGGCGGCCTGGGCGGTTACGCAGCGTTTCCACCACATCGTCGACATCAATCCAGCCCCATTTGATGGGATAGGTGAACTCATCGAGGACGTAGAAGTCGTGCTCTTCATTCAAGAGGCGACGCTTAATCTCCTGCCAGCCCTCCGCCGCTGCCTGGGCGTGGTCCTCCTCGGTGCCCTTCTTGCGCGACCAGGACCAGCCCTCGCCCATCTTGTGCCATTCGACCGGGCCGCCCTCGCCCGTGTCGTCGTGAAGCGCGCCGAGCCGACGCATGACAGCTTCCTCGCCGACCTTCCACTTGGCAGACTTAACGAATTGGAACACGCCGATATTCATGCCTTGATTCCACGCGCGCATCGCCATGCCGAACGCCGCCGTGGACTTGCCCTTGCCGGGGCCAGTGTGCACGGCAGTGATCGGAATCATGCGACGCTGCCTCGTGGTCAGCCCGTCGTCGGGAATAGATTTGGGGTCAAGCTTTCCTTGTGCCATGGCTATGATGATATGCACGAACGACACCGGCAACGGATTCAGCACTCAGTTCGGTGAGGTTGACGCAGGTCGCGCCCATTTCCGCCGCAATTTCCTGCGCTAGTCCGAGGCGCACCCGGGAGCGCTCGCAGTCGATGACAACGGATGCCGCCAACGCTTGACGACGAATCGTTGCGGCCGCCGCCCGCGCCTGCCGCAGGCCATCCTGGCCGGTGGCGCGGCCGTCAGAGAGCAGCACCATGATTGCGCGCCTCGATGGCTCCTTGCGAGCCTCCCGCGCCACCAGATCATGAGCGGTGATGAGACCCTGGGCAAGTGGAGTTCGGCCGCCGGTGCGGACATCTGCAAGCCTGCGCACTGCCGCATCAATCGACTTCGTCGGCGGCAACAGCACCTCTGCGCCACCGCCGCGGAAGGCTACAACGGCAACCTTGTCACGGTTCTGATAGGCGTCGCGCAGTAGCGAGGTCACGGCCCCGGTGACTGCGGCCAGGCGGTCGCGGGCCGCCATCGAGCCTGAAGCATCGACCACAAAGACCACGAGATCGGATTCAGTGCCCTGCCGAATCGCACCGTGAATGTCCGTAGGAATAAGCGGCAAAACCTGCGCATCGGTTGCTGTCTGATCAATACGGGCACCGCGGTTGGCGGCTGCCAGCACGGTTGCCGGCACGTGGACTCCGTGTCCGCCGCGTTTGGCGCCAATGGTGCTGCCGCGCGGGCCGATAGCCTTGGACCTCCTGCCGGCCGAACCGTGGCCGACCCCGTCGATGCTGATCTTACGAACGGCGAAAGGGGGCGCCAGCGTTGGCGCGACCTGCCTTTCCGCCAGCAGCAGGCTGATTCTCGGGCTGCTCTGGCTGGGCATCTTGTTCTGTCTGGCCTATCGAATCCGCATCATCCGGCTCTTCGATGGGTTCCTCCGGAAACTCCTCCTGTGCCTGATCTAAGGCATCGTCCAGCTGATCTTGGTCCAGACCGGGCTCGTCAAAGGGATCGCGGCGACGGCGGTGCGGCAGTGCCATCTCGGCGGCTACCTTGATGTCTTCCTGGTCAATCCCAATAGGCTCACCAGGCTGCGCGGACTCATCTTCGGCCACCCGCCATGCGGCATGAGCGCGGGCAGTGCGCGCAATGACGATATCCGCACGCATACCGTCAACATCAAAAGCAGCGCAGACGCTGGCAATTTGCCCCAGGACGGTCGGGGTCAGGGCGACGTCGTCAAGCAGCGTGCGCGCCCGTTCGATGCGATCCTTGAGCGCGGCATCCGCGTCGGCGAAGCGCGTGACAAAGTCCTCAGGATTGGCGTCGAAATCCAGCCGACGGGAGACAATCTCCGCGCGTATCGACGGATCTTTCGAGGCGACCACGTCGATGGCGAGACCAAAGCGGTCAAGAAGCTGTGGGCGCAGTTCGCCCTCTTCGGGGTTCATGGTGCCCACCAGCACGAAGCGTGATGTAGCCGAATGAGAGATGCCATCGCGCTCGACGACGACGCGACCAGTAGCTGCGGCGTCGAGCACGGAATCCACCAGGTGATCCGGCAGTAGGTTGATTTCGTCGACGTAGAGAATGCCACCATCAGCGGCGCTGAGCAGCCCAGGATTAAAGCGGGCATGACCGGTGGTCAGCACAGTTTCGACATCGATGGAACCGACGACGCGGTCCTCTGTCGCACCCAGCGGCAGATTGACCAGTAAGCCGCTGAGGAATGGCGCCAATGCGCGAACCGTCGTGGTCTTCGCAGTGCCCTTCTCACCGCGAATGACAACACCGCCAATCTCAGGCACGAGGGCGGTGAGAATCAACGCCAGCTGGAGCCGCTCTTGCCCCACGATTGCGGTAAACGGAAAAGTGGGTTCCACATTGCGAGGGCTTGTCGACGCGATTTTTTCCATAGATACAGTTCTACCCCACCGTGAGTGAAGCGCTCAGGGCGGGGTAGATAACTGTTAAGCGAGTTGAACTCTTTGGCCTATGCGGCTTAGCGCTCCAGCTTCAGGGTCTTCTGGGAAGCCTCCCAAACCTGCTTAAACAGAGCCGGGTCATCAGCCAGAGTGGTGCCGTAGGACGGGACGAGCTCCTTGAGCTTCGGAGCCCACTTGCCCATGTGGCGACCGAAGCAGCGCTCGATCAGGCTGATCATGACGGCCGGGGCGATGGAAGCGCCCGGGGAAGCGCCCATCAGGCCGGCGATAGTGCCGTCCCAGGAATTGATGACAGCGGTACCGAACTCGAGGGAACCGAACTTCGGAGCCTTCATCGGCTTAATGACCTGCACGCGCTGGCCAGCAACGATGAGCTCCCAGTCCTCCGGACGAGCGTTCGGGACGTACTCACGCAAGGACTCGATGCGAGCATCGAAGTCCTTCATGACCTCAGTAATCAGGTACTTGGTAAGACCCATCTCCTGAATACCGACACCGATCATGGATGGCAGGTTAGCCGGACGCAGGGACTTAATCAGGTCCAGGTTGTTGCCGTTCTTCAGGAACTTCATGTTCCAGCCGGCGTACGGGCCAAACAGCAGGCCGCGCTTGCCGTCGATGACACGGGTGTCCAGGTGCGGAACGGACATCGGTGGGGTGCCGACAGTAGCCTTGCCGTAAACCTTAGCGTCGTGCTTGGCAATCAGTTCCTCGTTGGTGCAGCGCAACCACTGACCGGAAACCGGGAAACCACCGAAACCGCGAATCTCATTGATGCAAGCCTTCTGCAGCAGCGGCAGTGCGTCGCCGCCAGCACCAACGAAGACGAAGTTGGCAACGAGGGTACGAACGTCCTTGGTGTGGAGGTTCTTCACGGTGACAATCCACTTGGAACCGTCGCGCTTCAGACCGGTGACCTCGTGGCCGTAGCGGATCTCAGTGCCCTTCTCGGACAGAGCCTCCAGGTACTGCTTGGTCAGTGCACCGAAGTTAACGTCAGTACCGTTCGGGTTACGAATTGCGGAGACCGGCTTGGAGAAGTCACGGCCCTCCGACATCAGCGGCAGGTACTCGGCGAAACGATCCGGATCTTCAATGAGCTCCTGGCCGTGGAACAGCGGCTCCTGCTCCAGTGCCTCATAGCGACGACGCATGAATGCCATCTGCTCCGGGCCCTGAGCGAAGGTGGTGTGGTCAACTGCGTTGATGAAGGCCTTCGGGTCGGTCAAAGTGCCGTTTTCAACCAGGGAGGTCCACAGCTGACGAGAAACCTGGAACTGCTCATTAATAGTCTTTGCCTTAGTGACATCGACCTTGCCGTTCTTCTCCGGCGTGTAGTTCAGCTCGCACAGTGCGGAGTGACCGGTACCGGCGTTGTTCCAAGGGGAGGAAGACTCCTTGGCGGGCTGATCGAGGCGCTCGAACAGGACCTGTGACCAGGATGGCTCGAGCTCCTTGAGCAGCACACCCAGCGTCGCACTCATTACACCTGCACCGATGAGGACGACATCTACTTCGTCGCCCTTGGAAGCAGGAAGCTTGCTATCAGCCATTTTGCTGTCAACATCCTTCTAACTTGATTACTGAATTCAACTGGCGATTCAACTGGCGCCCGCGCACGAACGCGCGCACATCTTGTAGGCGCGAAACAGAGCTACCGACTCAGTCCAATAACCATTGTGTCACACAAACCCACTACCCCCGGAATTCGGCGCTAGGCTAGGGCCTGTGACTACCGATATTCCAGATTTCACTACCCCCGGATTTAACCCCGATAACCTCGGTGAAGGTTATGGGCAACACGTCATCGAGCTCGGTGAAGACCCCGATGGCGAGGGCAACATCCGCGCAGTACTGGTCCGCTACTGCCCCGATTCGTCGGCAGGCGATTTCCACATACGGCCCGCAGCGCTCTGGATTCACGGTATGTCGGACTACTTCTTCCAAACGCACGTGGCCGAGCGCTACCACGCCGAGGGCTATGCCTTTTATGCCATTGACCTGCGCAAGTGCGGCCGCGCCCACCTGCCGGGACAGACGTGGCACGGCTGCAGCGATCTGACGCACTATTTCGAGGAGCTCAACCGCGCACTCGAATTGCTGGAGAAAGCTGGGCACACGACGGTAACCATCAATGCACACTCCACCGGGGGCCTTATCGCCGTGTTGTGGCTGGACTGGCTGCGTTCTGTTGGCGGCCACGCCCCATCGACCCGCCAGATTACGGTGTCCTCGGCAGTGCTGAATTCCCCCTGGCTGACGCTGCATGTCTCAAAGGCAAAGGCTCCGGTCTATTCGCTGGCTGCCCGCGTAATGTCAAAGATTCGCCCGAACAATCTCATCCCGGTGCAGTCCTCTGGCGGCTACGGCAAATCCATTAGCGGCCAGCACGAGGGACGTTGGGAATATGACCAAAATTTCAAACCCATTACTGGCCACGACAAGAATTGGCAGTGGCTCAGCGCCATTGTGACCGGTCAGCGTCGTGTCGCTCGCGGAATCGACACTGGTGTGCCCACACTGGTGCTCCACTCCGACAACTACCTGCTCGGCTCCGACTACACACCAGAGCTCAGCCGCGTGGACTCTGTTCTCAATACCGAGCAGATTGCTGAGGCCACCTCGAACCTAGGCCCGCAGGCTCGCGATGTCGCAATTCCGGGCGCCCTCCACGATGTCTACTTGTCGCAGCCAGATGCCCTGGAACGCGCCTTCGATGAGACATTCCGGTTCCTCGCCACTGTCGATTCCGGCACGGAGTCGGAATAAATCAAGGCTAAGTACAGTTGAAACAGACTAGTTCGACCAGAATGCTAGGAGAGTTTGTGACCGCTAAGACTTCCCCACGCCACTATGACGTCATCATTATCGGTACTGGGTCTGGTAATTCCATTCCCACCCCGGAGTATGACGATGTCCGGATCGCCCTGGTCGAAGAAGGCCGATTCGGCGGCACGTGCCTTAATGTCGGTTGTATTCCCACCAAGATGTTTGTGCTCGCAGCCGACGCCGCCCGCAATATCCGTGAGGCCAGCCGTCTGGGCGTTCACGGCACGTTCGACTCTGTCGATTTAAAGCAGATTCAGGATCGCGTCTTTGCCCAGCGCATCGACCAGATTGCTGATGGCGGCGAGGCCTACCGTCGCGGCGATGAAACTCCGAACATCGATGTCTACGACCGTCACGCCACCTTTGTTGGCCCGCGCACAATTCGCACCGACATCGGTGAAGAAGATGTCGAAATCACCGCTGACAACATCATTCTCGCCGCTGGCTCGCGCGCGCAGATCCCACGCCTCATCGCCGAGTCAGGTGTTGACTACTACACCAACGAAAACATCATGCGCATCGACGAGCTCCCGCGTGAGCTGATTATCGTCGGCGGCGGCTATATCGCCAGCGAGTTCGCTCATGTCTTCGCGTCGTTTGGCACGAAGGTACACATGCTTGTGCGTTCCGATGTCATGCTGCGCGGCTGCGATCGCGATATCGCCGAGCGCTTCCACGATGTCGCCGCCCGCGACATTGACATCCGCAAGAACACTTCTATCACCGCTCTTCGCCAGGACGGCGAGATTATTACGGCTTCGCTTAACGACGGCACGGAGCTCGCAGCCGATGCTCTGCTCGTGGCCACCGGCCGTGTTCCAAACGGCGACCGCATGAACCTCGAGGCCGGCGGTGTGGAGATGCATGAAGATGGTCGAGTCAAGGTTGACCAGCACGGTCACACCACCGCAGACGGCGTGTGGGCACTCGGTGATGTCTCGAGCCCGTACCAGCTCAAGCACATTGCCAACCACGAGGCCAAGGTTGTCTTCCACAATGTTTTGCACCCGGATGACCTGCGTTCCTTCGACCACCGCTACATTCCGTCGGCCATATTCTCTCACCCGCAGATTGGCCAGGTCGGCATGACCGAGGATGAGGCTCGCGCCTGGGCCAAGGAAAACGGCACGGAAATCACAGTCAAGATTCAGAACTACGGTGACGTGGCCTACGGCTGGGCACTGGAGGACAAGGACGGCTTTGCCAAGCTCATCGCCGACCGTGCAACTGGTCGTCTGCTAGGTGCTCACTTCATCGGCGAGCAGGCCGCTACCCTGGTTCAGCAGTGTATCCAGATGATGAGCTTCGAGATGGACGTACGCGAAGTTGTCAAGGGACAGCACTGGATTCACCCAGCGCTGCCAGAGCTGATTGAAAACGCTATCCTGGGCCTGGAATTCGACGACTAGGCCAACTGTTCAATACCTGTTGCCCGGGCCAATGCAGGTCCAGCCAGGTGTTGCTCAACGGCATCCGCCAACAGGTCCACCTGTCGGAGTCGCTCAGCGGCAAACGAAGTGTTGGGGTTGACGACGAAGCCGTCGCGCCCCACAGCCGCCGCAACCTGTTCAAGCAGGTCACGCCGAACCTGGTCAACCTCGAGATAACCATGGCGATGCGTACCAATGACCATGCCGCGACGCGCGCCTTCGGTCTCTCCGGTTGCGGCATCTTCAATAAAAGGCTGCTCCGCACTGCGCACAACTTGGCCGTTGTGGACCTCATATGAGCCATCCGGATGGCTCACCAGAGTCTTGGTCTGTGCAAAGTCGATGTCGATATCGAACACACCGAGGCCCTGGACAGTGCCAGCGGAAGATTCCACCGAGTCACTGATTGTGGTGCAAAGCATTTGGAATCCACCACAAATGCCCATCAGCGGCAGCCCCTGGGAGGCTCGGTTCACCAGGACGTCGTCAAGCCCCTGGGCGCGGAGCCACGCCAAATCGGCGACCGTCGACTTCGATCCGGGCAGCACGACCAGATCGGCGCGGGCGATGACTGACGGATCGACCGTCCAGTGCACGGACACGCCTGGCTCGCACGCCAGCGCCTCAATATCAGTGGCGTTGGACACGCGCGGCAAACGGATTGCAGCGACAGACAGCGTCTCCGTGCCCAGCGGTGCGGTGGCAGGACCGACTGCAGCACCCGCCACGGTGCCGAGTGAATCCTCAGCATCAATCCACAGCCCGGAAATAAAAGGCACTACCCCAAGCACCGGCACTCCCGTGTGCTCGCGCACCACGTCCAGACCCGGGGTCAACAGTGAGACATCACCGCGGAACTTGTTGACGATAAAACCCGTGATGCGCGCGCGGTCAGCTGGACTAACAATTGCATGTGTGCCGACGAAATGCGCCAGCACCCCACCGCGGTCAATATCGCCAGCTACGACGACGGGCAAGTTCGCCATTTCCGCGAGCCCCATATTGGCGATGTCGGAGTCTCGCAGATTGACCTCCGCGGGGCTTCCGGCGCCTTCGCACAGGACGACCTCGTAGTCCGCGCGCAGCTGCTCCAGCGTCTCGCCGACGATACTGCGTAGCGCCTTACGACGTGACCGATACGTCAACGCACTGACGTGCCCGTCAGCTTTGCCTTTGACCACCACCTGACTGGTGTGATCGGAGCCGGGCTTGAGCAATACCGGGTTGAAGGAGACATCCGGTTCAAGCCCGCAGGCCAGCGCCTGCAGCGCCTGCGCGCGACCAATTTCTCCACCGTCAAGTGTGACGGCGCAGTTGTTGGACATGTTCTGCGCTTTAAAAGGGGCGACTTTTACGCCACGGCGCGCAAGCAGCCGACACATACCGGCGACTAGCACCGATTTGCCGGCATCTGACGTACAGCCAGCGATAAGCGATGCTGGTGCCTGCATCTGTTTTTATGCCTCTGGCCTCCAGCCCGTCTGGAACTGGCCAGGAACATTCTTTTCATCCGGCAGGGTCAGGATCTCCATGCCGCTGTCGGTCACCAATACGGTGTGCTCAAACTGAGCGGTGAACTTGAAATCATCATTCTGGACAGTCCAGCCGTTGTCCCAGATGTGGTACGGCAGCTCACCGAGGTTGATCATCGGCTCAACCGTCAGAGTCATGCCTGGCTCCAGGACGGTGTCCTGGCTCGGCTCGTCATAATGCAGCACAACCAGACCGTTGTGGAAGGTCGTCCCCACACCGTGACCAGTGAAATCACGGACGGTGTTGTATCCAAAGCGCTTGGCGTAGGACTCAATTACGCGGCCGATAACGTTGATTTCACGACCCGGCTTGATGACCTTGATGCCGCGCGTTGTGGCGTTGTAAGTGCGCTCTACTAGCAGGCGGTGCTCCTCCGAGACCTCACCAGCGAAGAAAGTGGCGTTGGTATCGCCGTGGACACCGTTTTTGTAACCAGTGACGTCGACATTGACAATATCGCCCTCTTCAATCACCTGTGTGTCCGGAATGCCGTGGCAGACAATCTCATTGAGAGAAACACAGCAGGACTTCTCATATCCGCGGTAGCCCAAAGTAGACGGGTACGTGTCATGATCGAGCAGGTACTCGTGAACCACACGGTCAATCTCATCGGTGGTTACACCAGGGGCAACTGCCTTACCGGCCTCAACCAAGGCATTGGCGGCAATGCGAGAGACCTCCCGCATATTCTCAATATCTTCCGGAGTCTGAACCAGTGGTTCGCCGACTCCTTCCTGAACTTCGTCCTTCCACGCGTATTCAGGACGCTCAATATGAGCCGGAACAGTTCGAATTGGCGTGGACTTTTGCTGAGTAAGTGGAGAACGCTGAGTCATGGCACATACTCTACTCCCCACCCCGGATTAGCTATTCAGCTGCTCCAGCATCTCCCTCGTCCTCGGCCGGCCCCTCATCGAGATTGGCAAAGAACCTGTCCGTGATGGCCACCGCGTGTTCCGATCCGCCGCCACCGACAATCAGTGTGGCAAAGGCCAGGTCATCGCGGTATCCGGTGAACCATGCGTGGGAACCGCCAGAGTACTCGGCCTCACCAGTCTTGGCATAGACTTCGCCACGGCCGGCAATCGCGGTACCAGTGCCGGAGGTCACCACCGCACGCATGAGTTGGCGCACCTGGTCAAGCACCGCTGGATCGATGGGCTGCGAGACTTTCGACTGCCACGTTCCCGCGCTCGGCACCAGCGATGGCGTCGGCGTGCGACCTGCCGCAACCGTAGCGGATACCAGCGCCATGCCAAACGGGCTGACCAAGTCGTGTCCCTGTCCGTAGCCGGCGTCGATGCGCTCTACTTCGTTTTCCCCATCGGAGACACTGCCGGTAATCGTGTCGAGCCCAGCAATGTGGTAATTGATGCCAATGCCGAAATTCTGGGACTCTTCCTTGAATTCCCCTGGCTTGAGCTGGTGGGCGATGTTACCGAAGGTGGTGTTGCAAGACCTCGCGAACGCATCGCTGAGCGAGGTATCTCCGACTCCGCTGCCGTTGTAGTTAGTAACGATTCGCGGCCCGATCTCCATAGACCCTGGGCACGGCACCGTGGAGCTAGCCGTCAGGCCCTGATGTTGCACGCCAGCCGCCGCCGTGATGATCTTGTACGTCGAGCCCGGCGGGAACTGCCCCATCAGCGCCAGATCACCGTCCTTGTCTGCTTCCTCGGTCTGTGCGACCGCCAGAATCTTTCCCGACGACGGCTGAATGGCCACCAGCATTGCTTTCGCATCCTGGCGAGTGTCCACGGCCTTCTGCGCGGCATCCTGGACCTTCTTGCTAATGGATGCCTGAATGGCCGGCGCCACGTTCGGCGAGGTTTCAAAGAGCGTGCCGACGACCGCGCCATCCTCATTGGCAGCCACGATATTCCAGCCATCAGCTCCGGAATCCCCCTCGGCCACGAGCTTTTCCACGCGGCTCATCAGATCCGGGGCAAAGCCGGGATCAGGACGTACCATCGCGGCCTCATCGTTGACAGTAATCCCGTCAATATTATTCAGGTCGTCCTTCACGCGATCCGGAGTATTGGCCGGCAGCACAATCAACGAGTAATTGCCCTTGCCACCAATTGCCTCAGACCCGACTTTGCGGGCATCCAGTTTCGGCCCGTCTTCAGGCATTTCGTTATTAATCACCGTGGCGGCGCGGTTAATTGCCGACTGCACATCAACCACCGCATCGCGGTCCACAATGACGCGGTGCACCGTGCCCGGCTCCAGCAGAGCTGCACCATCTGAGCCAACTACCGACGGTCGAGTTGCCGGTATAGTACGCAACTCCGGATGCTGATTCCGCCCCAGCTGTGGATGCAACGATGCCGGAGTCCACCGCAGTGTCCAATCCTTCTGCCCCGACTCCGTCTTGGTAAGCGTGAAGGTTGTGTCGTAGTTCCAGTGTCGCTCATGTGGCAACTTCCAATTCATCGCCACATCCGCAGATGACTGATTCCCGCTGGAATCGATACTGTCGATTTCGTAGTCCAGTCCGGCTTCCTGCAGACCCGACTTCGCGGCCTGCAAATCCCCCTCCGCAGATTCCGGATGATCCGTCAATGCCGCTGCCCGCGCTACGTCCCCCGACCCCAGCGCGCTCAAGAACTCTTCCAAAACATCGCGCCCAGTATCGGGCCGCGGAGTACACGCGGCGAGCGACATGACAAGTCCTGCAATTGTCACAGCCGAAATGCTCCGGGCCAGAGGCCTGCGGCGCGAAGTATGTTCCATGTGGGCTGACGTTAGCACCGCAATGCTTTACGACGACGCTGGCACGCCGCAAATTGACATCTGCTTTACGGTTAGCGGTTGAGCACGATGGGGTTGACGACATCGGCGGCCATAACCAGCACACCGAACACTAGGAGTACCGCAGTAAAAGCCAGTGTTACCGGCATCAGCCTGGTGTAATCGGCAGGTCCTAACTCGCTCTTGCCCAGCAGGCGGCGAATACGGTCGCGAATGCGCTCGTAGATCACCACTGCGATGTGGCCACCGTCCAGTGGCGGCAGTGGCACGAGGTTGAACACCGCCAGGAAATAGTTGAGGTTGGCCAGCAGCAGGAAGAATGATGGCCACTGGTTCATCTCCACCAGCTCGCCGCCGGCGCGAGAAGCACCGACCACACTCATTGGGCTGGCCGGATCTCGCTGTCCACCGAAGATGGAGTAGACGATTCCCGGTACCTTTTCCGGAATCGACAACAAACCAGTCCAGACCGCACCAAAAAGACTGCCAGTGAAGCTAGCCGCGCCACCGATGGCACTGACCGCGTTGTACTCATTGACAATGGTCTTTGGCCGCTGGAAGGCGATACCGATGGCAGGTTGGTCGATGTCATGACCGTCGTTAGTCTTGCGCTTGACCACCTCTGGAGTGACCGTCACCGTGTGAACGGTGCCGCCGCGATTGAGGGTCAGCTCGATATCGCCGCTGGCGGCGCTGCCGATGAGAGAGACGGCCTCGGGATATGAGGTGATTTTGGTGCCATTTACCCTTTCAATTACGTCTCCCGGACGCACACCGGCCCGCTCAGCAGGGCCGGCACCGGTGCAGGGCTCCAGGGTGCCGTCGTCACGCTGTGCCGGAGAAACGCACTGCACCGCCTGAATACGCGGCGCCATTTCCTTTCCCATGTTGGGCAGACCCCAGGTCACGGCGATAAAGTATAGGATCAAAAACCCGATAATCAGGTTCATGGTCACGCCGCCGAGCATCACAATAATGCGCTGCCACCACGGCTTTTTGTACATGGCATAGGGTTCTTCACCCGGCTCGAGGGGATCTTGAGCCGTCATGCCTGCGATGTCGCAGAAGCCACCGAATGGGATGGCCTTGATGCCGTATTCCGTGTCGTGTCCGCCACCTGCTTCGTGATGGCGTTTAAAGGAATACAGCGTTGGGCCAAATCCGACGAAGTATCGGCGCACGCGCATCCCGCAAAGGCGAGCCGCGGTGAGATGACCCCACTCGTGAAGGGCGATAGTCGCCGCGATGCCCACAGCGAAGAGCAAAACTCCAAGAAGAAATGTCACGACAGCTCACCCTACCCCCACTTTGGGCAAACCAGCACACGGTCAAGGAGTTTCGCGCGGGGCTAAGTCCCAATTTCAGCAAGTTCTAAGGTATCCTTACACCCGATACTCAAGATTGTCTGAAAATGCGCTCAGTCGCTTTCAGCAAAATCGCCTTTTAGACTGAAGTGCATAACTAAGTGCAATTCGCCGGAAGTGTTAACAGGAGGACTTTCAAGTGAGCAACCACGAGCCAAAGGAAGAAATTTACCGCGGCGTCAGCACCCTCGACGAGCCGTCGGCGAAGTGGGGCTGGCACGGTCTGAGCAAGAGCGCTATGCAGAAGGCCGGCTGGATTTCCGTGATTTTCCTGCTGGGCATGACCATTGGTAACCACAAGGGCAACGTTGAGAATTACTGGCTGATCGCCATTGCTGCTCTGATTGCCATCGGCCTGCTGCTGCAGCTGTTCTCCCCGCGTGGCTCTCAGGTCCGCACTGTTACCGGCCACAACAAGCCGGAGGGTCACATCGAGCCAGAGTGGGCTCGCGACCAGGTTAACGGCACCGGCGTCTACGCTGAGCTGACCGATTCCCAGCTGCGTTCTTGGAACCGACTGCCGGAGGGCCAGGACAAGTAAGCGTATACATTACAAAGACCCGCACACCTTGTTTTCGGTGTGCGGGTCTTTTTTGCTATGTGCTCCCCTTTAAATGGCGGGGAGCAGACCAGTTCTATACTTCCTCGGCTGCCAGCTGACCACAGGCTGCGGCAATCTCATTGCCGCGAGTATCGCGCACGGTACATGGCACACCCTGAGCCTGGACGCGACGGACGAACTCCTCCTGTCGCTTCTTTGGAGACGCATCCCACTTGGAGCCCGGAGTTGGGTTCAGTGGAATGAGATTGACATGCACGCGGGAGCCCAATGCATTGTGCAACTTCTTGCCCAGTAGATCTGCGCGCCAATCCTGATCGTTGATGTCACGGATCAGTGCGTACTCAATGGACACACGACGGCCGGTCTTATCCGCGTAGTACCGAGCGGCGTCAAGGACCTCGGCCACGGTGAATCGGTTATTGATTGGCACCAATTCGTCGCGCAGCTCATCGTCTGGCGTATGCAACGAGACGGCCAGAGTGACCGAGAGGTCTTCGTCGGCAAGCCTGCGAATATTCGGCGCGAAACCGACGGTGGATACGGTGACGTTGCGCATCGAGATACCGAAGCCCTCCGGCGCCGGGCGGGTGATGCGATGCACGGCGGCAAGAACGCGCTTGTAGTTAGCCAGCGGCTCACCCATACCCATGAAAACGATGTTGGTCAGACGTCCGCCTCCTGCGGCCATTGTCGCTGCGGCCTCACGGACCTGATCGACAATCTCGGCAGTCGACAGGTTGCGCTGCAAGCCTCCCTGCCCCGTTGCACAGAACGGGCAGGCCATTCCACAGCCGGCCTGAGAAGAAATACACAGCGTGGCGCGGTCTGGGTACTTCATCAGTACCGACTCGAGCAACGTACCGTCGCCTGCGCGCCACAGAGTCTTGCGTGTCTCCCCCTCATCACAGGTGATGTGGCGTACGGGTGTGAGAAGTTCCGGGAACAGTGCGTCCTTGACCTTCTGCCTAGCTGCTTCTGGCAGGTCCGTCATCGTCATCGGGTCTGCCTCTAGGCGCCCGAAGTAATGACGCGCGATTTGGTCAGCGCGGAATGCTGGCAGACCCAGCTCCTTGACCGCGGCCTTTCGCTCCTCAACATCAAGGTCCGCAAAGTGAGTCGCAGGCATGCCGCGACGTGGGGCGTTAAGAACAATTGGAAGTGAAGATGCCATGATGGCTCCCATTTTCGCATGTACTGGCAGTTTTGGCCTAATGCGCGCAATTTATGTGCGCGTTACAAGTGGTACAGACTTGGAAAAGCGTGTTGAATAATAGGTATGACTAACGCTAATCAGCCTAACTACGACACCCCACGAGGTGACATGACAGGAAGCGACCGACCGCTTTTCGACGATGCTTCGTTCGATACCCCGCAGGCGCCTTCGGCAACCGGCTCTGCTAGAGCTGGCCGCGATCTCGAGCCCACCCGCGATTTTGACACACAGCCGGAGCCGGCTCCTGCCCCGGCGAAGCCCAAGGTGAAGAAGACAACTGCCGGCTCGATGTGGGTTGGTCTTGTTGTCAGCGCTATTTTGCTGATTGTCCTGTTGGTATTCATTCTGCAGAACCAGCAGGAGTCGGCGCTGCACCTGTTTGGTTGGACCTGGAACTTCCCGGTTGGCGTGGGCATGCTGTTCGCGGCGATCCTGGGTGCGCTAATTACCGCGCTGATTGGTGGCTGGCGCATGCTGGATCTGCGTCGACAGATCCGCAAGGGCAACAAGTAGGTTTTTTAGACGAGGGTAAACAGCTGCAGAATCAGCCACGTCATCGCGGCTGACGGCAGCATGCCGTCGAGGCGGTCCATGAGGCCACCGTGACCTGGCAGCATCGAGGACATGTCCTTGATGCCCAGGTCCCGTTTGAATTGGGACTCCACCAAGTCCCCCAACGTGGCGGAGACAACCAGGGCGATGCCGAGCACGAGCCCCTTCCACCACTCACCATGCAAGAGATACGTGGTGGTCAAGATACCGGTGATGCCGCCGAGCAGCAGTGAGCCGCCGAATCCTTCCCACGACTTCTTAGGGCTGACCTTCGGCGCCATCGGGTGCTTACCAAACATCACGCCGGCGGCGTAGCCACCGACATCGTTGGCGACAACGCCCAGCATGAAGGTCACCATCACCCACCGAGGATCAACTCCCCAGGGGTTTTCCATCTGCGCCAGGCGAGCAGCCAGGGCCACGCAGAATGGAATCCACATCATCACAAACACGGCGACAGAGACATCGCGCAGCCAATTGCGCGGTGATTCATCGGGACCGTGGAGGAATAGCCGCGTCACAAACAGAGACATCAATGTGACAGCTAGGCCCATGATGAGGCCGTCAACGCCCCAAAAGACGGACAGCCAAATCATGAGCTGCCCGCCAACAATCATGACCGGGCGGGGAACCTGCCAATCGGATTCACGCAGTCGCTCACAGACCTCCCACGTAGCGAGGCCACCTGCGACGGCAATCAAAATGTTCCACGCGACTGTTCCCAGTAGCAGGCAGGTAATGACAAGGGCGCCGAGTGCGACGCCTACACCAATTGCGACCGGCAGATTCCTGCCCGCCGAATTTCGCGGCTTGATATGACGTATATCGTCTAGGACCTTATCCCGACTCGTCGATGGCATAGACGCCTCATTTCCCCTCTCCCGGACGAATGTGAAGGCCTAAACCTCCATCAACTCGGCTTCCTTGCGCTCAACCAGCTCGTCGACCTTCTCGACGTAGTTCTTGGTGACCTGGTCGAGTTCCTTCTCGCCAGCCTGCACCTCGTCCTCACCGGCGTCGCCATCCTTCTGAATCTTCTTCAGAGTTTCCATGCCCTTACGACGGACATTGCGGATGGCAATCTTGGCATCTTCCCCCTTGGCACGAGCGACCTTGGCCATCTCGCGGCGGCGCTCCTCAGTCAGCTGCGGAATGGTCACACGCAGGACCTGACCGTCGTTGGTCGGGTTCACACCGAGGTCGGAATTGCGAATTGCGTTTTCAATATCGCCCATGACGCTGAGCTCATACGGCTTAATCAGCAGCATGCGCGGCTCCGGCACGGAGATCGTAGCCATCTGAGTAATCGGAGTCGGCACACCGTAGTACTCAGCGATGACACCGTTGAACATTGCCGGGTTTGCGCGACCCGTACGAATGTGGGTCAGCTCTTCGCGGCAGTGCTCCACGGAGTTACCGTACTTTTCTTCGCAATCCAGCAGGACTTCATCAATCATTATTTCGTTAACCTCGAATTTCTCGTGTTTGAGGGAAAAAGCTTGGTACCAACAAATTTATCAGCTGTGAACCAGAGTACCGATTTGCTCGCCGGCAACCGCGCGCGCAATGTTTCCGTCGGTAAGCAGGTTGAACACGAGAATCGGCATATCGTTGTCCATGCACAGCGAGAAAGCGGTGGCGTCGGCGACACGCAGGCCGCGTTCGAGGACCTCGCGGTGAGTGATGTCCTTGAACAGCTCTGCATCCGGGACCTCGCGCGGATCGGCGGAGTAGACACCGTCGACGGCCTTGGCCATCAGCAGCACCTCGCAGCCGATTTCCAGGGCGCGCTGAGCGGCTGTGGTGTCGGTGGAGAAGTACGGCATGCCCATGCCGGCACCGAAGATGACCACGCGGCCCTTTTCCAGGTGGCGCTTTGCACGCAGCGGCAGGTACGGTTCTGCTACCTGCGCCATGTTGATGGCGGTCTGGACGCGGCAGTCAATGCCCTCCTGCTCCAGGAAGTCCTGCAGCGCCAGGCAGTTCATGACCGTACCGAGCATGCCCATGTAGTCCGAGCGGGCGCGGTCCATTCCGCGCTGCTGGAGCTGAGCGCCGCGGAAGAAGTTGCCGCCACCGATGACGACACAGACCTCGACGCCCTCGCGAGCAACTTCGGCAATTTGGCGGGCGACGTTTTGCACCACGTCCGGGTCAACGCCAACCTTGCCGCCGCCGAACATCTCGCCACCGAGCTTGAGCATCACACGTTTGAAGCCATTGCGCTCGACAGATTCCGCCATCTCTATTGCACCTTTCTCGCCGATTAAAAAGTCGCAGATGAGTCTACCTAATCGAGGCAGTCAGGCCTACTTGACTCACCGAGGCTACCGATAAGCGCCATCGACAAGCAGCGCGAACAAGCAGCGAAGCCATGCAAAAACGCCCCGACCCTTACCCAGGACGGGGCGTTTGTGAAACCTAGCTAGCAGCTAGACATGCTCTAAGGAGCAGCAATTAGTGCTGGCCAACCTCGAAGCGAGCGAAACCGGTCAGAGTGATGCCGGCCTCGTCCATCAGGGACTTGACGGTCTTCTTGTGGTCTGCGACAGACGGCTGATCCAGCAGGACGACGTCCTTGTAGAAGCCGTTCAAGCGACCCTCGACGATCTTGGCAATAGCCTGCTCCGGCTTGCCTTCCTCGCGGGTGATCTTCTCGTAGACAGCGCGCTCAGCCTCGACGCGGTCAGCCGGGACGTCCTCGCGGGTCAGGTACTGAGCCTTCAGAGCGGCAACCTGCATAGCAGCGGCGTGAGCGGCTTCCTCAGCCTGCTCGCCCTCACCGGTGTAGGCAACCAGCACGCCAACGGCGGCCGGCAGGTCAGCTGCACGACGGTGCAGGTAGACAGAGATGTTCTCACCCTCGAGGGTGACTGCGCGACGCAGCTCCAGCTTCTCACCGATCTTGGCGGACAGCTCCTGAGTGGCCTCAGCAGCGGTCTTGCCGTCGACCTCAGCGGCAGCGAGCTCCTCCGGGGTGTTTGCCTTAACTGCAGCTGCAGCCTCGGCAACCTTGTTAGCGAAGTCGATGAACTCCTGGTTCTTCGCAACAAAGTCAGTCTCGGAGTTGATCTCAACCATGGTGTTGCCGGAAACAGCAATCAGGCCCTCGGCAGCGGTGCGCTCTGCACGCTTGCCGACGTCCTTAGCGCCCTTAATACGCAGAATCTCGACGGCCTTGTCGAAATCGCCATCGGTCTCGACGAGAGCGTCCTTACAAGCCTTCATGCCGGAGCCGGTCAGCTCGCGGAGCTTCTTGACGTCAGCAGCGGTGAAATTCGCCATGCTGGGCGTTCCTCCTTGTTGTGGTTAGAAAGTTCAGCTTTACTCAGCGGTTGCCGTCTCAGTTGCAGCGGAGCCCTCGGCGTCCATCTCTGCAGCCTGATCGGTGTTTTCAGCGGCGGACTCGATCGGAGCGTCGCCTGCTGCCTCGCGAGCAGCGGATGCCTCGCGCTCAGCGCGAGCCTTCTTGCCCTCTTCAACAGCGGTGGAGATGATACGGGTCAGCACGGAAGCAGCGCGGATTGCGTCGTCGTTGCCCGGGATCGGGAAGTCAACGTCATCCGGATCGCAGTTGGTGTCCAGGATGGCAACAACCGGAATACCCAGCTTCTTAGCCTCGGAGACAGCGATGTGCTCCTTGTTAGTGTCAACGATCCACAGTGCGGACGGAACCTTGGACATGTCGCGAATGCCGCCCAGGGTGCGCTCCAGCTTGGTGCGCTCGCGGGTCAGCATCAGGATTTCCTTCTTGCCGCGGCCCTCGTAGCCGTTTTCTGCAGCGTCCATTGCCTGAAGCTCCTTCAGGCGAGCCAGGCGCTTGGAAACGGTGGTGAAGTTGGTCAGCATGCCGCCGAGCCAGCGGTGGTTGACGTATGGCATGTCAACGCGCTCTGCCTCGTTCTGGACGGCTTCCTGAGCCTGCTTCTTGGTACCGACGAACAGGATGTTGCCGCCGTGGGCGACAGTCTCCTTGACGAACTCGAAAGCCTCGTCGATGTAGGTCAGGGTCTGCTGCAGGTCAATGATGTAGATGCCATTGCGCTCGGTGAAGATGAAACGCTTCATCTTCGGGTTCCAACGACGGGTCTGGTGACCGAAGTGGACACCGGCATCGAGCAGTTCTCGCATGGAAACAACAGCCATGTCATGTTCAGGGAAGATCCTCACGGCCAGCCTGACTAGGGCTGCGGCTGCTTCCCTTCCTTTCTTATCCGATATAGGTGGTTAGAGTCATCGCACAGGCTTTCCCTGTGCCCTAGCGCTCCCCCGCTGCTCCACACCCAACAACTTTCTGCTGAGCACCCATGAAACAGCCGGAATGGGGCGCGCGCGTAGTCTTTTTGCTAGTTTCTACCAGTTAAGGCAGACACCGCGAGCGTCATCTTATCCGATATATCGCGCTAGCCGCAATATTTGACACGCCGAGGCATCCACAGGGGTCTGCAATCATCCACAGCTCGCCATCAAAAGAGCATTTTTCGCTTGTCGACGGTCCTTGCGTCCGTCACACTTCGCGCATGAGAACTCTTCCGCGAATCAGGCGCTCGCTAGTTGGCACCGTAGCACTCTTCGCAGTAGCCGTCCTGTCGACCGCTGCCGCTGAAACCTCTACTGCACCATTGTCCACCATCCGTCACACCCGCCCCGTCGATGGCACTGTTGTGCGCGACTTTGCCCCACCCGAAAAGCGCTGGCAAGCTGGACATCGCGGCGTAGATTTGAACGCTCGGCCCGGCCAGCAAGTCCGCGCTTCGGCCGCGGGAGTGGTTCACTTTTCCGGCTCCATTGCCGGCATGACGTCGGTGTCCATCATGCATGCCGACGGCATTCGCACCACCTATCAGCCCATCACGACCGAGCTAAAAAAGGGCGACCTTGTGGCAGCCGGTGATGTTATCGGCCATCTTTCCTCTAACCTCAAGCATCCTGAGCCGGGGCTTCACTGGGGCGCGCTGCGTGGCCAGGATTACCTCAATCCACTGGATTTACTTCAGCGTCGGTCGATTGTTTTGAAACCAGCGCAATAAACCAGTGCAATAAGGCCGCTACGCCCGCGGATGAGTACGCTTGTGCACTTCGCGGAGACGGTCGGTGGATACGTGGGTATAGATCTGGGTGGTTGCAAGGCTAGCGTGTCCTAGCATTTCCTGGACCACTCGCAGATCTGCACCACCTTCGACCATTGCGGTGGCCGCCGAGTGCCGCAGCGCGTGTGGCGAGACATCTGCCCACTTATGCACCACCCTGCGCGCCTGGCGAGGGTTGAGCCGTCCACCGCGAACACCTAAAAAGAGCGCTTGAGTGTCAGCCTTGTCGGATTGCGCAATCATCTCTGCACGCGCCTTCAGCCAGCCTTTGAGTGCAGCTTCGGCCGGCTTGCCAAAGGGCACAATGCGCTGTTTGTTGCCCTTACCCACCACCGAGACCACATGAGCGCCGAAGTCAACATCGCCAATATCCGCGCTACAGAGTTCCTCAACGCGCATTCCAGTGGCGTAGAGCAGCTCAACGATGGCCAAATCCCTCGCAGCCGTCGGACTGTCGTCGTGGGCTACCTTGTCGATGGCACCTTCCATCTTCTCCGGTGAGAGCACTTCAGGGAGATGACGATGCTTCTTTGGCGACGACAACCGCGCCGACGGGTCCACATCCAATATCTGCCGTGCGACAAGCCAGCTGCAGAACTGCCGAATGGACGTCGTCAAGCGGGCTAACGATGACCGCGCTGCACCCTGTGCGTGCTTAGCCCCCAGGTGCGCGCGGATAACGGCGGTTGAAAGATCGTTGATGGTGTCGAGACCGGTCAACAGCGGGACCAGGTCGGACTTATAGGCGCGGACGGTGGCATCGGAAAGGCCGCGGGAAAACGACAGCTCATCGAGGAAGTCCATGACAATCGCCTCGAGATTTGGCGAGAGCCCCAGGTCTTCATCGTGCACGTCGTATTCAATAGCCACGCAGTCAACCCTAGTGGACGCGCTATAGACAACGAGAGAGGCAGTGGCCCCGACTTATGCCGGAACCACTGCCTCGTGCCTCACCCATGTCACAAGCCCAGCCCTAACCAGTTAGGCTTGCCTTACCTATTATATTTATTGGGAGCGGGAATGCAATAGATTTTGAAAAAGTTTTGGAAAGACTTCAACTGCGCATCCAGCCGTCGCTAACCCTGCAGGTCAAGCCCTGCTGCTGCAGCTCCAGCAGCAGGTGCGTAGTAAGGGCAACTGACAAGCCAGCTTGCGCGGCGATTTCTCGAACCGCCACGGGCTCTACCGGATTGAGCGCGTCGTACACCGCAAGCTCATTGCGCGAGAGCTTTTGTACCGGCGAATGTGCCCATTGCAATTCCAACTGACCATCCTCATCGACAGAGCCCACAGTCTGATAGAGCGAGCGCACATTGTCGGCATTACACACCAGCACCGCTTCCCCGCGTCGAATCAAATCGTGACACCCAGTGGTTGTCTGCAAGGTCACCGGTCCCGGCACGGCTCCCAGCGGCTTTTTCAACCGCGTTGCCCACGTCGCCGTGTTGCGGGCCCCAGAACGCCACCCCGCCTCAATTACGACCGTGGCCTGCGCCAATGCTGCCACCAGCCGATTCCTGGTCAAAAACCGATGCCGCGCCGGGCGCACACCCGGCGGATACTCAGTAATCAGCGTGCCCGACTGCGCAATGTCGTCGAAAAGCTCCGCATGCGACGCTGGATAGTTCACGCCTACACCGCCTGCCGAAACCACCACTGTTGTCCCGCCCGCAGCCAATGCGCTGCGATGCGCTGCGGCATCCACTCCCAGGGCTCCACCACTGATGACACCAATGCGGTGCTCAGCACACTGCTGTGCGAACTGGCTTGCCACTTGCAGTCCATAGCTACTGGCCATTCGAGTTCCCACCAGTGCGACCGCCTCCGCTGCTGCCTCCCGCAAATCCTGTCCCTTTACCCACAGCGCCAAAGGCGGGGCATCGGCGCGGTCACGGACATCGAGCGTCGTAAAGCACGTGAATTGCTCTGTCGGCCATTCGGGACTCCCCGGATGAATCAGCCGCCAACCGAGTTCCCAGGCCTCCTCAAGATCTTGAGCGCTGCGGTCGATATCGGCGCGCGCCCCGGTTGTGCTGAGAGCACTTGGAGTCAGCCCGGCGCGCGCCTTGATTCGCTCCGCCACCTCGACCGGCCCAAATTCCTCAACGAGCGGCACAATTTCTGGGTGCGTTGCCTCTACCACGCGGTTGAGGTACGCCCACGCGTGCAGTTCGTCCATATTCCCCCTCCTAATGATCATGCATGCGACAGGCACGCTGCACATGCTCAAAATCGAAGGTCTCGCGTCCCGCCAAATCCGCGAGCGTCCACGCCACGGCAATCACCTTGTCCACTCCCCGCTGCGTTATCTCCCCCGCTTTGAGCTTAAAATCCAAAAGCGCCATCGCTTCCTCGTCCAATCCCGCTTGACGACGAAGCCACGGTCTCGGCACCGACGCATTAGTAGTGACCTCATCTTCGGCGATGCCCAACTTGTACCATCTGCAGGCGGCTCTCTCGCGGGCTTCCAATACGCGGTCACGCACTACCGCTGAGCTTTCATTACCCCGCTTTCCCAGGCTGGTACCACTGGGGCTCAGCGTGACATGCAAATCAATGCGGTCACGCAGCGGGCCGGAGAGCGCGCGTTGGTGCTTAGCGCGCTCCGTACTCGAACAAGTGCACTCGCTGGCATAGGCCGCACCGCATCTGCAGAGATTGGCGGCCATAACCAGTTGCGTGCGGGCTGGGAAAACGACGCGATGGTGCGACCGCATGTGAATGATCGCGCCACTTTCCAGTGGCATACGCAGGGCATCGAGCACTGCCGGGCGCATAAGCGTGATTTCGTCGAGAAAGAGCACTCCATGGTGCGCCAAGCTCATGGCACCTGGCTTCGGGACGGCTCCGCCTCCCACCAGCGCTGCCACCGTCGCGCTGTGATGTGGTGCGACAAACGGTGGCTGATGCACAAGTGTGTCCGTATCGCCCAGTGCGCCTGCTACCGAGTGTAGGGCGGTGACCTCCAGCTGCTGCCACTTTTCAAGCGGCGGCAGGATAGTTGGCAGGCGCTGCGCCAACATGGACTTTCCCGTCCCCGGGGAGCCCTGCATAAACAGGTTGTGGCCACCGGCTGCGGCTACCTCAAGCGCGAAGCGTGCGTCGGGTTGACCATCAACATCGGCCAAATCTGTTGTGAAGGTGGGGTCGCTGTGGCCGTCGGCAAGCGCAGTGGCAAGCCCTGCCCCGGTTTCCACCCACTGCCATAGTTGGGCGAGCGTGTCGGCGGTGCCGATAGCGATGCCGTCTACGAGCGCTGCTTCCGCGGCGTTGGCGGCGGGGACGACAACCCACCGCGCGCCGGCGTCGCGGGCAGCGAGGACCTGTGGGAGCACACCGCGGACTGCGCGAATCGAGCCGTCCAACCCCAATTCGCCGATGAGAACAGTGCGGCGCAGACGACCGCGAGCCTCCGCATTATCGCTGGAGGCGATGAGAATTGCACAGACAATTGCCAAATCGAAGCTTGTGCCGTGCTTGCGGATGTGCGCAGGAGACAGGCTCACCACGACCTTGGTCTTCGGCCATGGCATTTCCGAATTCGCCGCTGCCGTGCGCACGCGGTGCTTCGCCTCACCAACTGCTGCGTCGCCCAACCCACCGATGTACATACCGGGCAGACCTCTACCAACATCGGCCTCGACCTGCACAATTGTTCCTTCAATTCCGCTGAGGCTCACCGCCAGTGCCGTTCCAACGGTCATTTACGCGCTCACTTCTTCGAGGAAATCAACACGCGCCGTAGTCTGGCCCAAAACTGTGACTTCCGCACAGTCAATGGCAATACCGCCCGTCCACAACCGGTCCTGCTTCGCCAACCACCGTGCCGATGCCACCCGCAGATGCCTCAACTTTTGGTCTGTGATTGCCTCTCGCCCATCGCCAAAGTTGTTGCCGCGGCGAGTCTTGACCTCAATAACGTGCAGACGCCCATCCGCATCGGTGGCGATAATGTCGAGTTCAAAGCGGCCCACACGGACATTGCGAGCCACAATCTCCCACCCGTCAGCCTGTAGAATCCCCGCAACCAGACTCTCTCCGGCCGCGCCCAGCGCTCTGTTATCCAACTGACTGAAATTCGTCATGACCCCGTCCCCCTGTTATCCGTTTGCGTGGACTCAACAGTGACATAACAAAGACAACAAAGGCCTTCCGAAAGCGTTCCGGAAGGCTCAATCTGTGGATAGTTTTTCAGTTGTGGATAACTAGCTGCATGCACCCAAACGCTACGGAAGCCGCAGGTCAGGCTTGTCCAGCTCCTCGATATTGACGTCCTTGAACGTAATGACACGCACGTAGCGAACAAATCGCGCCGGGCGATGGACATCCCACACCCAGGCATCCGACATGCGCAGCTCGAAGTAGACCTCGTTTTCGCTGTTGTGCGGAATCAGCTCCACGGCGTTGGCCAGATAGAACCTGCGCTCCGTCTCGACGACGTAGGAAAACTGGCTAACAACATCTCGGAACTCCTTGTACAGCGAGAGTTCAACGTCAGCCTCGTAGTTTTCTAGATCTTCTGCGCTCACGACCGCGACGGCTCCTTTGAAAAATAGTTGAGGGGCAAAGTTATTCCGCTACTAGTGCCTGGTACTTCGCTTGTGCGGTGCGCACATTGCGATAGGACCAGCGATGCTCTGGTGTCGCTCCCAAGCTGGCAATCGCCTCCATATGCGACGCAGTGCCGTAGCCCTTATGCTCCGCCAGACCATAGCCCGGATACTTTTCCGATAGGTCAACCATAATGCGGTCACGGGTGACTTTGGCTAAGACACTCGCAGCAGCGATGCAACGACATGCCGCATCCCCGCCAATTACGGGTAAATAGGGCGCGGTAAAGCCTGGCACTTTCATGGCATCGGTCAGCACATATCCAGGTCTGTGTGCCAACCCCGCGACGGCTCGGCGCATTCCGGACACATTCGCATCCTGAATACCGAATAGGTCGATGTCGGACGCAGGAATCGTCGTCACGCTATACGACGTCGCAAACCGCTTGATCAGAGGAAACAGATGCTCGCGCATATGTGGCGTGAGTTTCTTGGAATCGGTGAGTTTGTCCAGCTCGGAGATGGGGCGCTCTGGCAGACAACACGCCGCAATGACGATGGGACCTGCGCAGGCCCCGCGACCGGCCTCATCGACACCCGCGACCGGGCCAAAGCCGCGCTTGGACAGGGCGACTTCCATCGTGCGCGCCTGCTTGAGTTTGCGCAGTTTGGGGGCTGGCGGCAGGTTAATTGTGCTGGCGTTAATTGTGCTGGATGTCCGGATCATCGACGCCACCAATGCGGCTGAACGGCAGGATGATTGCCTGAACCTTGCCGACGACGTTGTCCATTGGCACAGTGCCCTGCAGCTCATCGCCCATGTGGTAGCGGGAGTCAGCAGAGTTGGTGCGGTTGTCACCCATGACCCACAAATTTCCCTCCGGGACCTTCACCGGGCCGAAGTACGGGCCACCGCACTGTTCCGAGCCGAGGGTCGGATTAACTAGCTTGTCCGGCGGTGTCTTGATGAAGTCCTGCTCGGTGAGCTTGCCGTCGACCATAATGCCGGGGTCACCTGGCTGACACTGGACGGTCTGACCACCAGTTGCGATAACGCGTTTGACCAGCGCATTTTCATCAGGCGCGACAAGGCCAATCCAGGAGCCTACGGTCTGCAGAGAATTCGCAATCGGATTGGTCGAACGCTGCGACACATACGTGCTGTTCCAGGATTCTGGGCCATTAAAGACGACGACATCGCCAGGCTCGGGGTCCGAGAAGTTGTAGGAGACCTTATCCACCCAGATTCGGTCGCCTGTACAGCCAGCGCAGCCGTTCAAGGTCGGCTGCATTGACTCGGACGGAATCACGTAGACACGTCCGATAAAGCTCTGCACACCTGCGCTAATCAGCAGAGCGATAAGGACAATGATGGGAATCTCGATGTACCACGGAGTGGACTTTTCGGTTCCTTCATCTAGGGTTTCATCGAGGTTACGAAAGCCAGAGAAGCCTTCGGACTGTTCGCGAGATTCGTCGGCGGTCATGGGAAAAGACTATACGCGACTGCGCTTAAGGCGACGAAAGCGCATTAAAAAATCCCCGCCGAGTACCGACGGGGATTTTGTGCACCAAGTAGTGCTGGGAGCTGCTAAGAGATTAGCGGCGCTCCTTGATGCGTGCAGCCTTACCGCGCAGGTTGCGCAGGTAGTACAGCTTGGCACGGCGGACATCGCCCTTGAAGACGACACGAATTTCATCGATGTTCGGGGAGTGGACCGGGAAGGTACGCTCAACACCAATACCGAAGGACATCTTGCGGACGGTGAAGGTCTCACGGACACCGTCACCCTGGCGACGGATGACAACGCCCTTGAAGACCTGGATACGCTCGGTCTTACCCTCGACGATCTTCACGTCGACCTCAACGGTGTCACCAGCGCGGAACTCCGGAATGTCGTCGCGCAGGTACGCTGCATCAACCTTGTCAAGAATGTTCATGGAAACTTATTCCTTTACTTTTCGCATAGACAGAGGACCCTGGCGGCTCTTTCCCATATCTTGGGACGCTCGGCCGGTTCATGCCCGAAACAGGTAAAGCTGTCTATAAAGACAACCTGGAGATTATTACACACTCCCAGGTCAGAAACCAAACTAGGTGTCACTCACCTTGTCGGGATTGTTGTCTGTGGCATCGGCGGCTTCCTCTTGCGCCTCGCGATCCTGCTTCACCTTCTCGCGAGCTTTCTCAACCAACAACTCCGATCCTTCGATCAACTGCCGCCGGTACTCATTCCACTCCGCCAAAGTCTGCGCCATCCGCAGCCCACGCTTATCAAAGCTATACCGACCGTGTCCGGCGAGCGGTCCGTCTTCCATGCTCACCGCTTGCTTTCCAGTGCTTGACGACGCCCACACCTCTACTCCGCCCCGGTCACGTGTGACGTTCCAGAGACCTGCGGTCTTCAAATTGTGGTGTCTGCGACACAGGCAGTGCAGGTTGGGCGTTTCGGTTGCCCCACCCTCTTCTGGCTTTTCCTTGTTATAGGGGTTGATGTGGTCAATATCGCAGTACTCCGCGGGGACGTCACAGCCTGGAAAACGGCACGTACCATCACGCCCTTGCACATAGGCCCGCTGGCTCTCGGTCGGGACGTAGCCCTCCGTGGTTTCGTCGGCAAGCAAGCGGATATGCGTGACCTTGTCTATCCACGCCTGCGTCGCCATTTCCGAGATCCAGCCGGCACCGCCGAGCCACGCAACGCGGGGGCGCTCCTCGGTGGCCGGGCAGTAGAGGTTGAGCACGATTTTAGCCTCAGCAGTTCCACGAAGGAGATGTGTAAGCGCCTCGACGCGGGTACAACCAGCCGAGGTGGAAATAGCCTCCAGCGTTGCTTTGAGTTCGAGGGCGCGGGTTTTCTCCAGTTCCATGAATACCTCTGAGAAATATTCACCTTCTTCAAACCCAATACTCTCGCCTGCTACTTCGCGCTCACCTGCGGGAAGAAGTGGATCGACATCGCCGGGCAGGTTTTTCGGACGCAGCTGAGGCTCGATTTGTTCGATGACGCGCTGCAGGAACTTGTGCAGGCTACGTACACCACGGAGGACCTCCCCATGCTTGCGCGGAATAACAAAGCGCGCGAGCTCTTGCTCTACCTCCGTAAGCACCTCCGGCTTCCGCAGGGGTGCGGTGGCACGGGCGATGGTGAGCAAGTGCGACATGGGCAAGTGCGCTCGAGCTTTGAGGAAAGCAGCAAGGCGGGGCATGGCAGTTAGTTGAATGCCAATTTCGACATACCCAATCGCTTTTGACCGGGAAATGCCCAGCTCTGGTGCGACTTCCGCAATGAATGCCTCTACATCTACATCCATAGACGGCGGCACACAGTTAAAGACAATATCCAGCTCAACGCGATTGCGATGGATACCGAAGGCCGCTAGTGGATTGTCTGACATTTCGTGGAAAAACTGCGGAGCTTCAGGCAGCAGTGCCGCTTGGTAAACATCGGTTGGTTGGCCGGTCGGACTATTGCTATCAGTCATTGTTCCCCAAACCCCACCCGGCGCCAATTACCGCCCCGGCGCCGAGTAGAGAAGTTCAAGTACTTTCATGCTTGATATCTCCATTCTAGCAATTACGTTCGAATCGTCAATACCCTTTTTGACTTTTTCTCGTATTTTTTTCGAACACTTAGGCCAATGAATCCGCCGCTTTTGTTACCCTAACCTCATGGCAGAGAAAACCGTGCCCAAGTTCGATTCCAGAGCGGTCTGGGGCACCATCATCGTCCCAAGCATCGTCGCTGCGGCAATTTTCGGCCTCGTACTGGCACTTTCGGATAGATTGCCGGAGAAAGTAGCAACGCATTGGAGCGGTTCAGGTAGACCAGACGGCTTCATGTCGCCGCTGGCAAGCGCGGTGACTTGTCTCATTGTGTCACTTGCCGTAGTTCAGATTGGCTGGTTCAGCGCTTCAACAAAAAGCCCACTCGTTTTCCGCCGTATAAATGCGATGGCAGCATGGACAATTTTCGGCCTCATCAGCGCCATTCCGCTGGGGATCACACTTCCGCAAATGGGCATCGAAGACCCCACAACAGTCGAATTGCCCTGGCAGTGGGTAGTTTTGGGCACGCTCCTCGGCCTCGCCATCGGCTTTCTGGTAGCACGTGGTCTGCGCGATTACAGCTCGCTTTACGACGTCCCGGTAACCGACACGCCACCCAAAAGTCTTCCGCGGGAGCGGCCAACGGAACGGATGTCCGTCAAATATTCGAACAGCATGCGGGTTTTTATTGGCCTGTGGGTGGCAGTTTCCATAGTGCTGCTATTTTTCATGCCCAGCGTAGGCGTGGTCTTCCTGCTGTGCACTCCCCTGCTCTTGATTGGCTACGAAACCGGCCTAGATGTCCACGATGACAAGATTCTGCTTTTCATGGGGTGTGGCCCACTCAAAGTTCGCATCCCGCTAGACCTAAAAACTGTGAAGTATGCCGAGCCATCAAAGTACAACTGGGCAGACGGTGGTGGTCTGGGGCTGCGCTACAACTTCGATGGCCAGATGATGCTGGCGGCACGCTCAGGCGAGGCAGTCAAAATCGAGACTACAGGCGCGAGTTACACAGTGGTCGTACCGGATGGCCAAGCCAGAGCGGTGGCGGGCGATATCAACGCCCGCCTGGATAGACTGCGGGCCTAGAAACCAGCGCGGCGAAGAGCATCGGCCATGGCACCGCCGCCACCCCGGTTTCCGCCACGGCGTTTGCTCCGCTTCTTACTGCGGGAGCCGCCTTCGTCACGCTTGGGCTTGGCATCCGAAGCGTCGTCGTCAAGCCGGAGCGATAGACCGATGCGGTTGCGCTCGACGTCAACGTCGAGGACCTTGACCTTGACGACCTCGCCGGAGCGGACCACCTCGTGCGGATCGGAAACGAAGCCGCGCGCCATGTTGGAGACGTGGACGAGGCCGTCCTGGTGGACTCCGACGTCGACAAACGCTCCGAAGGCGGCGACGTTGGTGACGGTGCCCTCGAGGATCATGCCGGGCGTGAGGTCGGAGACCTTCTCCACGCCCTCCTTGAAAGTAGCGGTGACAAATTCGGGGCGTGGGTCGCGACCAGGCTTATCCAGCTCGGACAAAATGTCCTGGACGGTGGGCAAGCCAATACCGGCGGCCTCATCGACGAAGTCTGTGGCACGGACCTTGGAAAGTACACGGGTGTTTCCGATGAGTTCCTGAACACTGACGCCGGTTGCGGCGGCGATGGCGTCGACAACGCGGTAGGACTCTGGATGTACTGCGGAGGAATCCAGTGGATTGGCGGCACCGTGAATGCGCAAGAAACCGGCGCACTGTTCGAAGGCCTTGGGGCCGAGGCGCGGAACCTTGAGAAGCTCCTTGCGGGAGGTGAAGGCGCCGTTTTCGTCTCGGTAGGCGACAATGTTGTCAGCAACGGTGGCAGACACACCGGCGACGCGGCCGAGCAGCGGTGCGGAGGCGGTGTTGACCTCGACGCCGACGGCGTTGACAGCATCCTCCACCACGGCATCGAGAGAGTGCTCGAGCTTGGTCTGGGACACATCGTGCTGATACTGGCCGACGCCGATGGACTTAGGGTCGATCTTGACCAACTCGGCCAGCGGATCCTGCAGGCGACGAGCGATGGAGACCGCACCGCGCAGGGAGACATCCATGTCCGGGAATTCGGCCGCAGCCAGCGAGGATGCGGAGTAGACAGAAGCACCGGCCTCAGAGACGACTACTGGAGTCGGCTTCTTTCCACCGGCCTGGGCGATGAGATCGGCAATTTCACGGGCCAAAGTCTCGGTCTCGCGGGAGGCAGTGCCGTTGCCGATGGCCATGAGCTCCACGCGATGCGTGGCGCAGAGAGTGGCCAGCTGCTCCTTGGCACCGGACCAGTCATTGCGGGGCTGGTGCGGGTAGACGATGGCGGTGTCCAGAACCTTGCCGGTGGAGTCGACAACTGCGCACTTGACGCCGTTGCGGTATCCCGGATCCAGGCCGAGAGTGGCACGCTGACCGGCAGGAGCTGCCAGTAGCAGGTCACGAAGGTTGCGGGCGAAGACCTCGACGGCCTCTGCCTCGGCACGCTCCTTTAGGCGGGTGCGAGCGTCCAGGGCAGCAGAGACTTCCAGCTTGGTACGCCAACCAAAGCGAACGGCCTGGTCAATCCACTTGGAGGTGCCGCCGTCGGGAAGCTCGAAGGCTTCGCGGATCATGTGCTCGTAGGTTTCGTCCTCGCCAGCGTCGATATTAAGGGTGAGAATCCCCTCGGCTTCACCACGCAGGACAGCCAGCACGCGGTGGCTGGGCATGGTCTCCAGCGGTTCGTTGTGGTCGAAGTAGTCGCGGTACTTCGCGCCCGCAGACTCCTTGCCCTCGACTACGGAGGCGGCTGCGGAACCGCTGGACCACACCTGCTCACGCACGGAACCGACCAAGTCGGCGTCAGTGGCAAAGCGATCCACCAAAATGGCGCGGGCACCGGTCAGGGCAGCCTTGGCATCGGCGCCTGCTGCCTCACCGTACTTGGTGGCCAAGGTCTCGGGATCTGCCGCGGGATCTGCCAGCAGCTCATTGACCAGCGGTTCATAACCGGCCTCGCGGGCAATATCGGCCTTGGTCTTGCGCTTCTTCTTGTACGGCAGGTAGAGATCCTCCAGGCGAGCCTTGGTATCGCATGCGAGGATGCGCGCCTTGAGATCGTCGTTAAGCTTGCCCTGCTCTTCGATAGCGGCGAGGATTGTCTGCTTACGATCTTCCAATTCGCGCAGGTAGGTGACGCGTTCTTCAATGAAACGCAGCTGAGTGTCGTCGAGCCCGCCGGTTACTTCCTTGCGGTAGCGCGCGATGAAGGGGACGGTGTTTCCCTCATCGAGAAGCTTGATGGCAGCGGCGATGCTGCTTTCGGCAACGTCTACGCCAGTGTCGGCGAGTTCTCGGGCAATAACTGATGAAATCACCCGGGTCACTTTACTATCGTAGAAGTACCCAATCGCACGCGCCCCGCTGAAAAGGAGTCCCCAGATGCAGAAACTCTGCGCCGAATACCTTCGCATTTCCGACGAGGAAGCCGGTCGGCTGACGGAGCTGGCAGCGCCGGCGTCGACGACTGAGGGTGGCACGGCAGGTCTCGTTGCCGACGGTGCGGAAAAGCTCATTCTGCAGCACTTCGTCGATGTTCCCGATGAGGATGCCCTCGACATCGACACCGACTGGGAGTCCCTGCTGCGCACGCTGACCGGAAACCCCATCGACGGCCAGGCGCTCGGTGATCCCATGGCTGAGGCCATCCTCGGCGCCGACCGCGTCTGCCGCAAGCCGCTGGCCGCTGTCATCCGCGCTGATCGCGTGGGCGAGGTGCTGCAGACACTCGCCGGCGTCGACATTGAAGCACGTATCAAGGACAACGGCTCGCTTATCGACGAAGCCACTGCGACCAAGCGCTACCGCGAGCTAGTGGACTTTTACGAGGACACTAAAAATGCGCATAGCGCCGTGCTCGTGGCCATCTCCTAAGCACTAACAGCGCAATAATCAGGCCGATAATTCCTGCGATGAGGCCACCGATAACATCGGTGAGCCAATGCGCACCTACCCACACGCGGGATAGTGCCACAGCGCCGATGAGCGCGATAATCGCGAGGTCAAGCAGCTTTTTAGCCGTGCGACGCAACACCGGCATGGCTAGTTGAATTGTGGCCATGCCGCTGGAGGTCACCGCCGCGACATGAGCGGACGGGAATGCCGCATCATTCAGGCTGACCAGGGAGAATTCCGCACCGGGGCGATCGCGGTCGAGGTACCACTTCATCGCGTACGTCACCAGGATGGCCGAACCGAAAGAAGCTGGCAGCAACAGCGCCCACGCGCGAAATCGCGACCACATCACAAGCGCGCCCACCACGGTGACAGGTGCTATATACAACGGGCGAATAATCTCGCTGAGGCTCAGCATGAAAGAGTCCACGCTGCCGCCGCCTTGGCCGTGAAAGCCGCTGACCCAACCTGCGAAGTCACGGTCAATGTTCCCGGCCGTCTGCGTGCCGGTGAACCACGCCAGTGCAACCAATGCAATACCCCAGCCCACAACATGCATGGGACGGGCAATTCGGACACGTGCCACTGCGGTTACTGCTCCTTATTTAATGCGTCATTTAATGCATCGAGAACGTCACGGTCACGCTCGCTTAAGTCAACGTCGGCAAGCAAATCGGGGCGGCGCCGAGCGGTGCGAATCAGTGACTGATCACGCCGCCAGCGATCCACCAGCGCGTGATTGCCGCTGAACAGCACCTCCGGCACCTCCAGCCCGCGCCACTGCCGCGGCTTGGTGTAGGACGGCCCCTCGAGCAGACCGTCGGAAAACGAGTCCTCCTCATGGCTCTTGCGGTTGCCCAGCACTCCCGGAATCAGACGCACCACAGCCTCAGTAATCACCAGCACCGCCACTTCCCCGCCAATGAGCACATAGTCCCCAATAGAAACTTCACGCACACGGTAGCGATTAGCGGCATCATCAATAACGCGCTGATCAATGCCCTCATAGCGACCACAGGCGAACACAATGTGGTTCTCATGCGAGAACTCCTGCGCCATCTGCTGCGTAAACGGCTCACCCGCCGGCGTCGGCACAATCAGCAGTGGCTTGTCCGCGTCCGCAGCGTTTGTCGACGGCACGTCTGCGGCAGCATACGAAGATTCCTCCGCCAACCCCAGCTTTTGATCGTGCCGAATATTGTCCAGATGAGGCACTGCCGAGGTCAGAGCTCCCTCATCTGCGGCCGGATCAAGCGCCGCTACCGCATCGAGCGCTGGGCCCCAGACCTCTGGCTTCATGACCATGCCGGGACCGCCGCCATAGGGCGAGTCATCCACGGCCTGATGCACCCCGGGTGCCCAGTCGCGCAGGTTATGCACACCGACACTCAAAATGTCGCGCTCAATGGCCTTGCCCAAAAGTGCATGGCGAAGCGGATCGAGATATTCCGGAAAAATTGTGACTACATCAAGGCGCATGATTACAGCTCCAGGAGTCCTTCCGGTGGCGTAATTGTCACAGTGGAATTTTCCAGATCAATCTCCGGGACAATGTCTTCCACCAGCGGGATGAGCACCTCGCGTGCGCCGGTGTCAAGTGACACCTCCAACAGACGGTGTGCCGGTGCGCGGACAACGGACGTGACCTCACCGATGTCAGTGCCATTGTGAATGACGCGAAGGCCCTCTAGCTCAAAGTCGTAGAAATCCTCATCTTCGAAGACCGGTTCCGCATAGAACTTCATGCCGCGCAGACGCTCAGCCTCATTGCGACCCGGCACTTCTTCAAAGCCCACCAACAGGCGCCCCTGATGCGGGCGCATCGACTTCACTGTCATCTGCACCTCACGGCCGGCCTGGATTCCCAGCAGAGTCTCGCCCGAGCGAAATCGGCCCTCCGGATCATCAGTTGTCGCATCAACGACGACCTCACCGCGCACACCGTGGGGTTTGATAACTCGGCCAATTAGCACCATGTCAGCTACCGACACGCGCACACTTCCTTTCCAGCATTTGAGCAAGCAAAAAGGCGCTACCTAAAAACTTCTTCCCGAAGTATAAGGTAGCGCCCGGATTAGCTACGCAGCTAGGAGTTTAGCTTAAGCTTCCTCGGAAGCCTCGGACTCAGACTCAGCAGCCTCAGCCTCGGCAGCCTTTGCGGCCTCCTCAGCTTCCTTGGCAGCCTTTGCAGCTTCCTTGGCCTCGCGGCGCTTAGCGGTGATGGCCTCAGCGGACGGGCCGTTGTTAGCCTCTTCCAGAGCCTTGTTGAACAGCTCGAGCTTGGTCGGCTTCGGCTCAGCAACCTTCAGGGTGCCCTCCGCGCCCTCGAGGCCCTTGAACTTCTCCCAGTCACCGGTGACCTTCAGCAGAGCCAGAACCGGCTCGGTCGGCTGTGCGCCAACGCCCAGCCAGTACTGAACGCGGTCGGAATCCAGCTTGATGACCGACGGCTCTTCCTTCGGCTGGTAGATACCCAGATTCTCGATGACCTTGCCGTTGCGGCGGGTACGAGCGTCAGCAACGATGACACGGTACTGTGCGGTGCGGATCTTACCGACACGCTGCAGCTTAATCTTGACTGCCATGAGGAGTCCTCTTTCTTTAATGTCACTGGACAATACTTATGCATTCGCACCCATGCGGTTTCAAGCTTTATTAAATAAGGTGCGAACCGGTTTTGCCCTTGGGATATTTACACTGCGCGTGACCACCGGGCGGCCGTGGCCGTATCCGATGAATTCGCAGTCGCGCCTCAGATAAGACAACTTCCCACTGAGACAACCTGGCGTATATTACCAGTACAACTGCGAAAGTAACAAAATCCCATTTTGCGACTCTCGTCACCTGCTAATGCTGAACACCATTACAAGTACGGTATCGTAAACGCCTATGAAGACCACCGGCACCCAATATCGATACGACCTGGACGGACTACGGGGCATCTCTATCGCCTTGGTAGTCCTTTTCCACGTTTACGTCGGACGTGTATCCGGTGGTGTGGATGTTTTCCTGTTGCTGTCAGGGTTTTTCTTCTTCGGTGCGCAGTACCGAAACGCCATCAACCCGCGGCAGTCCATCAACCCATGGTGGAGTATCTGGCGCACTCTGCGCCGCCTCATCCCCACACTTGTTCTAGTTCTCTTTGCCACGACGCTGTTTGTCGTCTTCTTCATTCCGTCATTGCGCAATGGCGATATCGCCCAGCAGCTCCGGGCAAGTTTGCTGTACTACCAGAACTACGAACTAGCACTGCAAGGCGCGGATTACGCCGCAGCTGACAGCGAGACCTCCCCACTGCAGCACCTGTGGTCGATGTCAGTGCAGGGGCAGTTCTACCTAGGCTCCATCCTGCTGATTTCTCTTCTGGCATGGATGACCCGCTCCTCTGCAGTTGTCGGCTCGGTCACCTCCCCGGTTGAGGCCAAGCGCGTCGATGCCACCGGCGGCAAGCTGCGCAAAATCCTCATTCCGCTGCTGGCCGTCATTACGCTCGGTTCCATTGCATATGCCTTTTATATGCACTCCGAAAACCAGGCGTGGAACTACTACTCCACGGTCTCCCGCCTGTGGGAACTTGGCCTCGGTGCACTCCTCTGCCTCGTTCTCACCCGCGGCAGCATCCCGATGCCAAAGCCACTGCGTGTTATCGTCGCGCTCATTGGACTGGGGCTGGTCGTTTCGACCGGTTTCATTTTCGACGGTGCTGCACAGTTTCCAGGACCATGGACTCTGTGGCCACTCGGCGGCGCTGCACTGATTATCATGGCCGGCTCCGATGCCGGTTGGGTGTCGAAGTTCCTCGCCAGTCGCCCGATGCGCGATATCGGTCAAAGCGCCTACGCGCTGTACCTCTGGCACTGGCCACTGCTGATTCTGGCGACGAACTACTTCAACCGCGATAAGCCGGGCATCAAGCTCGGCACGGCGGTGATCATCGCTTCGTTCATCCTGGCCAAGCTCACCAACAAGTTTGTCGAACTGCCACTGGCGCAATCGACTCGCCGTCCGACACGCACGCAGCCAGTTCTCGGTGATGCTCGTTACGCGTTGAGGACGCGCCGCTCGGCACGTCGTAAAGCAGCTGCAGGCGTGTTGTGTGTCGCGATGTTCGCCGGCATGACCAGCCTGTACACGGTGCAGCAGACGCGCGTCGACCGCGCCGTCAACGCCAAGCTCGACCCCGCCGTCTACCCCGGCGCACTCGCGCTTACCGACGGATTCAACGTGCCAAAGGCAGCTACCAAGCCAAATACCGACTACATTCGTGACCTATGGCCGGAGCCGGCACTCGATGGCTGCCTGGCAACCGGTGGCGAAGATGTGGGCTATTTCCCGGAGAATCGTCGTTGGCGCGATGACTCCAAGCCATGCGTCTACGGCGATCCAACTGCGGAAAAGTCGATAGTGATGATTGGCGGCTCTCATATGGAGCACTGGTTTGCGCCAATTAACGCCTACGGCAAGAAGCACGGCTACCGCGTGGTTGTTCTGCTGCGCCAGGGATGCCCAGCGACGTTGGAGCCAATTCACGGTGTTGGTGATATCTGTGTCCCATGGACTTTTGAAGCCCTGAACCGGATTGACCAGATTAAGCCTGAGATGGTGTTCACCACTTCTACCCGCCCACTGTTCCAGGCCGATCCGCCTGAGCCTGGAGACTATACGCCAAGCGGATACACTGCATTCTTTGATGCGCTGCAGCAGCGTGACATTGATTTCTTTGCAATCCGCGATACTCCGTGGGCATTGCACGATAACTTGGAGCAGTTCCAGCCAAGTATCTGTGAGGCTGACGAGGATTGCACAATTAACCGCGATACGGCCTTGAGCTCGGAAAATCCCGCGGAAAAGATATTGGAGAACTTCCCCAACGGCCACAACTTGGACTTCTCCGATATTTTCTGCGGTCCGAAAACCTGTCGAACCGTCATCGGCAATATCTACGTCTACCGCGATAGCAATCACATCACCGATGAGTTGGCTTCGACCTTTAGCGCGGAGATGGATCGTCAGATTCAGGCGAGCTTGAGGAAGTAAAAAGCTAAATGAAAAAGGCGTGCGGACCGCTCGCCTTTTTTATTGCCGTTATTTCCTACTGTTTACTTCTTGCCTTGACCGAAGTCGAGGTTGTTGAGGTCAATGTTTTCCATGCCCTCTGGAAGCTGGTTGCCCATCTGTTGCTGGAGCTTCTGCAGCTCCTGCATATTCGGCATACCCGGCATACCCGGCATGTTTGGCATTCCGGGCATGCCACCGCGCATGGACTTCGGCGGCGTCGGTCCGCGATTGGCGCCCTTGCGCTTGTTCTTACCTTTGCCCTTGCCCTTTCGGCCACGCTTGGCCTTGCGGTTAGATGGGCGACCGCCCATACCAAACCGACCAGCCATCTGTGCCATCATTTTCTTGGCTTCATTGAAGCGTTCGATAAGCTGGTTGACCTCGGAGACGGATACACCGGAACCATTGGCGATACGACGACGTCGTGAAGCGTTAAGAATCTTCGGATTTTCGCGCTCTTCCGGAGTCATACCGCGGATGATGGCCTCGATGCGGTCGAGTTGCTTTTCGTCGACCATTTCTGCGGCCTTCGACATTTCAGCACCGCCGGGGAGCATCTTCAGCAGGTTGCCGATCGGCCCCATCTTGCGGACCATCATCATCTGCTCGAGGAAGTCCTCAAGAGTCAGCTCACCAGAGCCAATCTTCTGTGCGGACTTAGCCGCCTGCTCCTGGTCAATTTCCTTGGCAGCAACCTCAACCAGAGTCTTCAGATCGCCCATGCCCAGGATTCGGCTGGCCATGCGGTCAGGATGGAAGACGTCGAAGTCCTCCAGTTTTTCACCAGTTGAAGCAAAGAGAATCGGCTTACCAGTGACCTCACGGATAGACAGCGCCGCACCACCGCGGGCATCACCGTCGAGCTTGGTGAGCACAACGCCAGTGAAGTCCACACCGTCGCGGAATGCCTTGGCAGTTTCGACGGCATCCTGACCAATCATCGAATCGATGACGAAAAGGACTTCATCCGGTTTAATGGCATCGCGGATGTCACGCGCCTGCTTCATCAGCACTTCATCAATACCCAGGCGACCTGCGGTATCGATAATCACCACATCATGGCGGTGCTGACGGGCATACGCAAGACCGCGGAAGGCGGCATCGACTGGGTTGTCCTCACTGGTACCCATCTCATGGGTGGAGTCAAGACTGGTACCCGGGAACGACGCAAAGCACGGAACATCCGCACGCTCTGCCACAATCTGCAGCTGCTGCACAGCGCCTGGGCGCTGCAAGTCACAAGCAACGAGAACTGGGGTGTGCCCCTGATTAGTAAGGTACTTCGCCAACTTACCAGCCAGGGTGGTCTTACCAGCACCCTGCAGACCAGCCAACATGATGACCGTTGGCGGCTGCTTGGACATGTTGAGACGTCGAGTTTCGCCGCCGAGAATATTGATTAGTTCCTCGTTGACGACCTCAATGATTTGGTTGGCCGGGTTGACGGTCTGGTTGCCAATAATCTCATTAGCGCGTTCCTTGATGCGCTTAATGAATGCGCGGACAACCTCGAGGGAGACATCGGCCTCCAGCAGCGCAAGCCGAATCTCGCGCGCGGTGGCATTAATGTCCGCCTCCGTGAGGCGACCCTTGCCGCCGAGCCCACGGAGGGCACCGGTCAATCGATCGGAAAGAGACTCAAACAAAGTTCTCTAGCTCCCCTGTTGCTTTTAAATGTCTTAACTTTTCTACCGTACCCGCAACGCACGTGGCAGTACACATACAACACCCGCACAGCTTCCACGACTTCTACACCCGCAACGCTTAACGACGAGCAGGGCTGCCCCGCCTTCCTGAGAAATCCTTACTTCACGGGGGTAATTGATTAGTTATTTCGACGGACCCTACCCTGCATTGCCCCATGTTAAGCGCTTTCTAAGAATTGCACATTCCCCCCGTTGCCAAGCCCAGGAAGCCTCCCTGCGTTAATGGCGTTAAAGTCATGGATGAATGTAATTAAATATCACCGCAGGCTTGACTGAAAGTTGAGGAACACACCATGAAGAAGCAGGCTTCCGCACTAGCAGTTGCAGTTTTGACTGCAGGCATGCTGTTCGGCGCAGGCGTTGCTGACGCCAACCCGGGCCACGACAACAATGGCAACCCAGCCAGCCAGGGCAACAATGGCGACAACCAGGGCAATGCCAACTGTGGCAATGGCCAGAACAAGCCCGGCAACGTGAATAACGGCGAAGGTTGCGGCGACAATCAGAGTGAGAACCAGGGCGGCGACGACCAGGAGCCAAGCACCGAACAGCCGGGTGACAACAACACCGGCGTCAACCCAGACCGTCCGGACTACCTCGGCCCAGATGAGTGCGAGGAAGGCACTCACTACGAGATGATCAACGGCAAGTGGACCTGCGTCAAGGATGGCGAGAAGCCAGACACCGAAGAACCATCCAACCCAATCCCGACCGAGTGCGCCGAGGGCGAGCACTTCGACATGAGCATCGAGGTCCCAGGACACCCAGGCGTCTTCGGCGTCTGCGTCAAGGATGACCAGAAGCCAGACACTGAAGAACCAGGCGACACTGAAGAACCGGGC
>NZ_JAUNLP010000001.1:410668-646888 GCF_030532195.1 Corynebacterium sp.
CAGGAGGGCAAGCCAGGCCAGGACGGTAAGCCAGGTAAGGACGGTAAGCCGGGCAAGAATGGTACCAACGTTGTTCCGCAGCCGAAGACCAATGTCGAGCCGTGGATCCACATTTCCCCGCGCACTCCGCAGCCAGCTCAGAACAACACCGTTCAGCAGCCAGCCGCTCCGAAGTGCCCACTGGCTATGATTAACGTTGACTCCTTCCACATCAGCGACAACACTGTCTCTGTGCTGGTCGGTGGCGCAAACGCTGCTCACCAGGCTCTGAAGGTTCTGTAAGATCCTGACGAGCTAAGGTTCGTTCCTCAACGATTGAACCCCTGACACCTTCCTCACAAGGAAGTGCTGTCAGGGGTTTTAATTTCTGCCTAAAAAACACGTGCTCCTGGGGCAGCACACGACGTCGTCAAGCAAAATCAGCAGCAACAACAACTTTGCGTGCGCCTACAGTCTTCTCCCCTGCCCCCTACTCCACGTTCTTTGGCGGTCTGCCCAGATAGCGCTTAACGCTTTTCGACGCACAACACAGGTCGCTCGGGCGTGAAAGATATCATGTAATGCTCCATACGCCCTGCGAAATGTGAGCCAATAGAAAACCCGCAGCGGACGCCTCGATAAGGCCCCCAAACTGCGGGAAATCTAAATTATGAGAGCTTAGCGGCCGCCGAGCAGCGCATCGACAAAACTGTCGGGCTCAAACGGCGCAAGGTGGTCAGCGCCCTCACCAAGACCAACCAGTTTGACGGGCACGCCCAGCTCATTTTGAACCTGGAAGACAATGCCACCCTTGGCGGTACCGTCCAGCTTGGTCAGCGCAACACCGGTAATATCCACAACATCGCGGAAGGTACGAGCCTGCAGCAGACCATTTTGGCCGACGGTCGCGTCAAGTACCAGAATGACCTCGTCAACCTGTGCCTTCTTTTCCACAACGCGCTTAATCTTGTCCAGCTGATCCATCAGGCCAACCTTGGTGTGCAGACGACCAGCGGTGTCAATCAGTACGACATCTGCACCGGATTCAATGCCGTAAGAGACGGCCTCAAAAGCGATCGAGGCTGGGTCTGCGCCCTCAGCACCGCGAACGGTCTCGGCACCGACGCGGCGCCCCCAGGTCTCCAGCTGGTCGGCCGCGGCGGCACGGAAGGTATCCGCAGCACCCAGAACAACTCGATGACCTCCGGCAACGAGGACTCGCGCAAGCTTACCGGTAGTCGTCGTCTTACCCGTGCCGTTGACACCAACGACCAGGATCACAGCGGGCTTGCCCTCATGCGGCAATGCACGAATGGAACGATCCATCTGCGGCTGGCACTCTTCAATCAGTACTTCTCGCAGCAAGGCACGAGCCTGCTCTTCAGAGTTAACCTTTTGGCTGGCAATCCGTTCACGCAGCTTATCGACAACTCGCTGCGTTGCGGCAGCACCGAGGTCCGCCATGACAAGGGTGTCTTCGACTTCCTCCCAGGCATCCTCGTCCAAGTCACCGGCACCCAGAATGCCGAGGACAGACTGGCCAATTGCATTCTGCGAACGTGACAAGCGACCGCGCAGACGATTCAGACGGCCCTCTGCAGGGTCAATTGTGTCCAGCTGATGGGCTGGCTTTTCCGGCTCCGGCTCTGGTGTCTGCTCCGGCTCCTGCTCTGGTGCTGGCGCTGCTTCAGGCGCAGGTTCCGCCTTCGGAGTCGGCTGCGGCTTTGGTTCCGGCTCTGGCTCTACATCCGGCTCCGCCTTGGGCTCCGGCAAATCAGGCAGCTCAACCGGAATTTCCGGCATCTCCTGATCAATTGGAGTCTGCAGCGCAGTGGGATTATCCGGGATTTCCAGCCGGCCTTCCGGCAACAGCAATGAGCCGTCCGTAGCCTTACCGTCCGCCTTATCCTTCGGCTGCTCCGTTGGCTTCTCAACCGGCGGAATAACCTGCTTTTCAACAGGTTTCTCGGTAGGCTTCGCAATCGGTTTTTCCACCGGCTGCTTTTCACGGGTATCAGTGCCGCCACCAGCAGGAGCGAAGTTGAAACCGCTGGTTGCCTGGTAATTACCAGACTTTTCCTGCTGAGTTAGCTCCTTCGTCTCTTCCTTGGAAAAAGAAATGCGCTGATTCTGCCGACGGCGGTACCCGACGACAAAAATCAGCGCGATAATAACGATGATCGCGACAACGAGGATAATCCACTGAGTAGGAGTCATACCTCTTATTATGCAGTATTAACTACTCCGACTGCCTGATATCGCCTGCTTGTTCCTTCGCGGATGCCGATGCCGGGGACATGCGCTGGGAAATTACCCGCGTCACGCCGTCGCCACGCATGGTCACGCCGTAAAGAACGTTGGCAACATCCATCGTGGGCTTCTGGTGGGTAATGACAATCAGCTGACTTGTCTCGCGGAGTTCCTCTAGCAGGGCGATGAGACGCCGCAAGTTGACGTCGTCAAGCGCGGCTTCCACCTCGTCGAGCACGTAGAACGGGCTTGGCCGTGCGCGGAAGATGGCGACGAGCATAGCCAACGCGGTGAGCGACTTCTCGCCGCCGGACAGCAGCGACAGGCGCTTGACTTTCTTCCCCGGCGGACGCGCCTCGACTTCGATGCCGGTAGTGAGCAGATTATCGGGTTCGGTGAGAACCAATCGCCCCTCGCCGCCGGGAAACAGCGTTTCGAAGACAGCGGGAAACTCCGCCTCTACGTCCTTCCACGCATCGGCGAACAGCTGCAGAATCGTCGCATCGACCTCTTCGACAACGTCGATGAGGTCTTTGCGGGCCTTTAAGACATCATCGAGCTGCGTGGACAGGAAGGAGTAGCGCTCCTCCATCGCCTTATATTCTTCAAGCGCCAGCGGATTAACGCGCCCCAGCACACGCAAGTCCTTCTCAGCCTGCTTGAGCTGCTTAGTCACGGCAGCGCGGTCAAAATCCTCATCCGGCGCGAAATCAGCAAGCAGATCATCGACTGAGAGTCCCAGCTGATCGACAATGCGTTCTTCCGCCTCCGTGACACGCACCTGTGCCTGGGCACGGGCAATATCGCCCTGATGAGCAGAATCGGTGAGCAGCGCCAGGTCGCGCTGCGCGTTGTTCGCCTCAGTGCGTGCTGCCGACAGTGCCTGCGACACCGTCTGCTTCTGCGCTTCGGCATCATCGCGGTCGGCCTCGGCACGCGCGAGCGACACACTGACCTTGGCATGCAGGTCCTCCGCGAGCTCCGCGACGACCTCCGCCAACTCACGCTGCGCGACCTTCGCCAACTGCGCCTGCTCGTGGCGGTTCTTCGCCACGCGCTCCGACGCCGCCTGCCTGCGTAGCCGCTCCGCCTTACCACGCACGCTGTTGTGCCGCTCCTCCGCCGTACGCAGGGCAAGACGCGCCTCCGTCTCCATCGCACGCACTGCCGTCAGAGCTTCTGACGTGCGGTCACGTTCGCTTGTCGACGGTTCCCCCTCCTCGGGGTCACGGTCTACGCGAGCTAAGCGGTCTGCGACTTCCTCCAATTCCTTCCGGAGTTTGGCCACACGCTCGGTTGCCTCGGCTCCGCGCTGCTCGGCTCGTTCCGCGTCATGGACGACTCCGGACAGCTGTGCCGTAGCACGCGTACGCGCATCAGAGAGAACCTTCATACGACTTTGATGCTCACGCAACGCCGCGCGAGCTGCCGCCGCATCGGTGCGACGGTCCTCTTCTTCGGCAGCGGCGCCGGAGAGCACACCGCCGAGATCACTTAGACGCGTCTGCGCTGCACTGAGTTCTTCCCGAGCCTTCGCAATGTCGGCGGCGATTTCCACACCTGAGGCACGACCGCCAGCGCCACCTGCAATCCACCCAGAACCGCGCAGGACACCGTCACGGTCAACAACCCGCAATCGAGTGTCCTGCGCAACCAATTCCCTGGCCTGCTGATCGTCGTCGCAAGCTACGACATCGACCAGCAAGGTAGTCAAAGCCCCAGAGAGATTTTCCGGAATCGTCAGATGGTCGAGCAACCAACTGGCCTTTGCCGGCAGAGTAATGTCCAGCCGCCAGGTGTCAGCTGCAGTCGCAGCATCGATAACAACGGCACTGCCCTTGCCGGACGCGACCAGTTCGTCGATAAGCAACTCCCCACCGCCCTCGCTGACCAGCGCTTCGGCGGCGGCACCGAGAGCTACGGTAAGGGCCTTTTCCCAGCCGGAATCGACATCGATGACCTCAGAGAGCGCGCCGAGTCCGTGGTTTTCGCGCAGCCACGCGGTGCCGTCGTTTGCAGCGGCGGTGCGAGCGGTCTCCAGCGCCTCGATGCGCGCGGACAATCCGGAAACAGTGCGCTCCAGATCACGCTCGTCGGCACGGAGTTCCTTCAGGCGAGCGGATGCAAGCTCGGCTTCACGGTTCGCCTGCTCATACGCACTTTGCAGCTCGGGGCCTTCAAGTTCAGCCTCTGCAAGTTCCTGAGCTGCGATTTCAACGGCCTCGGTGGCATCGGCGCGGCGTTCATCGGCCTCATCGGTCTGCTCAGTAAGCCGTGCGGCTTCTGCTTCAGCAGCTTCCAGTCGAGTGCGCAGAGACTCCTCGGCAGAGATGAGGCGGACAACGCCCTCGCGGCGGTCAGCGATGGCGCGAACAGCGGCGAGGTGCTCTGCTTCGGCCTCGCGGAAAGCCTCTTCGGCATCAAAGAGAGTCTCGCGGACTTCCTCCAGCTTCTCGCGGGCCTCGGTCTCCGCCTCAGCGAGTGTGGCCTCCTCTGTAGCAGCGTCATCGGCGCGCTGTTCGAGGAAGTCCGGATCGGGGCCAACCCACGGAGTCACAGAGTGATCGGCAGCGCGATCAGCGGCAATACGAGCGGTGGCCTGCACACGTTCGCCGAGTGCGGAGAGCCTAAACCACAAGTCGCGCGCGGCATCAGCTGCAGGCGTGATTTCCTCGAGCTCGACTTCGAGTTCGGCAGTGCGCTCAGCGGCGATTTCTGACCGTTCGGTAGCTGCCTCTACCTTCTCTTCAATAAGCTTGGCCTGACCTGCAATGTCATCGAGGCTCGACTGCAAGTCGACAAAGTCCGCAGCGGCCAGGCGCAACTTGGCATCACGCAGATCCGCTTGCACTGTCTGTGCGCGCGAGGCGGCTTCTGCCTGCCGCTTCAAAGGTTTGAGCTGTCGCGACAGTTCACCAGTCAAATCCTGCAGACGATCCAAGTTGGCCTGCATGGACTGCAACTTGCGCTGCGCCTTTTCCTTACGGCGGCGATGCTTGAGCACACCTGCCGCCTCTTCAATGAAAGCGCGACGCTCTTCTGGACGGGACTCCAAAATCTGCGAAAGCCGACCCTGGCCGACGATGATATGCATCTCGCGGCCAATGCCGGTATCACTGAGCAACTCCTGGACATCCATCAGTCGTACGCGGGAGCCGTTAATTTCGTATTCGCTCGCACCGTCGCGGTACATGCGGCGGGTAACGGAGACTTCCTTGTACTGAATGGGCAGCGCACCATCGGAGTTGTCGATGGTCAGCGTGACCTCAGCGCGGCCCAGGGGCTTTCGACCGGAGGTTCCGGCGAAGATGACATCTTCCATCTTGCCGCCGCGCAGTGTCTTGGCCGAGTGCTCTCCCATAACCCAGGCAAGTGCGTCTACGACGTTGGATTTTCCTGAGCCATTGGGGCCGACAACTGCGCAAATGCCCGGCTCGAATTTCATAGTCGTCGCCGAAGCGAAGGACTTAAAGCCCTTCAGAGTCAGCGATTTCAAGTACATGGGGCTAAATTCTACCTATCTGATTAGGGATAGGCCTAAACCGCTGCTGGACCGCTTTCTCCAGTACGGACACGGACGACGCGTTCGACATTTGTCACCCATACTTTGCCATCACCGATCTTGCCCGTGCGCGCCGCCGTACAGATGGCCTCGAGAGCCTGTTCCAGCTGTTCATCGGCCACAACAACTTCAACGCGGGACTTTTGAACAAATTCGACCGTGTACTCCGCGCCACGGTAAACCTCAGAGTGTCCCTTCTGTTGGCCGTAGCCCTCGGCATCGACAACGGTCATGCCGCTGACATTGATTTCTTCCAAGCCGTCGCGGATCTCTTCGATAGTAAATGGCTTGACTACTGCAGTAATGAGTTTCATGGCTTACTCCTTATCTATTAGCCATTTATGTTTCCGCTAGACCACGGCCTGATTCGGGGAAGCGTATGCGGATTCCCCGTGCTGGCTGACATCGATGCCGGAGAACTCGTCTTCCCTATCAATGCGCCAGCCCACGGTGGACTTCAACGCCGTCGCAATAACCCAGGTGAGAATGCCCGAGAAGATCACAGCGAACACGGCGATGAGAATCTGAATAACAAAGAGCTTGAGCCCCTCCATGCCACCGCCGGTAAGCAGACCACGGTCATTGGCAAACAGACCGACACCAGTCGTACCCCACAGTGCAGCGACCAGGTGCACCCCGACTACGTCGAGTGTGTCATCGAAATTGAACTTGTACTTCAGGCTGACACCCCAGCACGCCAGCGCACCGCCGATGTAGCCCAGGATGATGGAGGTCACCGGGTTCATGTCACCGGCTGCCGGTGTGATGGTCACAAGACCTGCGATGACGCCGGAGGCCGCACCCAGCGAGGTGGCGTGCCCATCACGAATACGCTCCAGCGTAATCCAGCCGAGCATGCCGACACAGGCAGCAACAGTGGTGTTTACCCAGGCCAGACCGGCATTGCCATCCGCGGCAAATGCGGAGCCCGCGTTGAAGCCAAACCAACCGAACCACAGCAGGGCCGCACCCAGCATGACCAGCGGCAGGTTGTGAGGACGGTGCTGGCTGTTGATAACCGACTTGCGCTTGCCGACGATAATCGCCAGCACCAGAGCTGCCGTACCTGCGGCGATGTGAACAACCGTGCCACCGGCAAAGTCAATTGGAGCAATCAGCGCCTCACCGTCGGCCACGCCGAAGAGCTTTGCCGACAAGCTCTCCGCGGAGTGACTCAGCAGTCCGCCGCCCCACACCATGAAGGCCATCGGGAAGTAGACCACCGTCGACCATGCGCCGACAAAGATCAGCCAGGTGGAGAACTTCACGCGCTCAGCCAGTGCGCCGGAGATAAGCGCCACCGAGATGGCGCAGAAGGTCAGCTGGAACCCGATATCAATGATGTTCGGGTAGCCGCTGGCACCTGCGATGTAGTTGCCGTCGGCATCTGTAATCGAGTTACGCAGGCCGAAAAACTCGAATGGGTTGGCAAAAATTCCGCCGATGGACTGCGTGCCATACGACATCGACCAACCCCACAAGACGTAGATGGCACCGACGACACCAACGGCACCAAAGCTCATCATCATCATGTTGAGCACCGACTTCTGCCGCGACATGCCGCCGTAGAACAGCGCAAGCGCCGGTGTCATGAGCAAAACCAACGAAGCCGAGATCAGCATCCACGCTGAGTTTCCCGACTGTGCAATAACTTCTTCAGGCGTCATCTCTGCCTCCCTGTTTCTTCAGTAGGTAGTAATAAATTTAAACGACATTCCTCCGTATTTGCGTAGACTTTTTCTTCTTTATGAAGTATTTACATTAGCTTCCCACCCCACAACACCGTTAGTCCCACCCGCCCGCATTACGCTCAGGCACAGAAAAACCCCCCGCTACCTGCACAGAAAATTCCACACAGGGCGAGGGATGAAAAACTTTTGACTTTTTAACGCGCTACACCAACACGGGGGCAAAACACGCGGAGCATATGCCCGCTTAACGACGGTCGAAGCTGCTCAATGTCCCCTTCGGCTCATTGAACATCGGCACCACGGTTGTCACAGTCCCCGGAGTATCCGGACCTTCTAGCCAGGACAGCAGGGACTCACACGCATCCCGTGGCCCCTCGGCAACAACCAGTACTCGACCGTCCGGATAGTTCTGCGCATACCCAACCAGCCCCAACTCCAGTGCGCGAGCGCGGGTGTACCAGCGAAAGCCGACACCTTGGACACGACCGTGTACCCACGCGGTGAGGCGGACGTCGTTAAGCGGCATTGGCATCACGTACCGTCATTGGATCGGAACCATCCCAGCATTCAATCTTGTCGTGACCGGGGAGATTCGGCAGATCATCGCGGTGGAACACCGGGTTTAGGCCCTTGGCCTTCTGCGCGGAGTAGTTGCTCAGCAGCGCGACCGCCGCGCCACCCAGCGGCAGGATGGCGATGATATTAATCGTTGCCATGATTGCCGAGAACGTATCCGCCAGTGCCCACACCAGCGGCACCGAACCGATTGCACCACCGACGACGCACAGCACGACCAGCACGCGGACAGTGTTCAGTGCAGCCTTGCTCTTGGCCAGGAACGGAACATTGGCCTCGGCGTAGTAGTAATTACCCATCAGCGAGGAAAACGCCAGGAAGAAGATGATGACGGTGACAGCGTGGATGGCCCAGCTACCGACCTGCGCGGACAGGGCGGCCTGAGTCAGCGCGGTGCCCTCTGCGTCGCCGCCAAATTGCGGGTCGGACAGCAGAATAATCACGGCCGTAATGGTGCAGACGACCCAGGTATCGAAGTAGACACCCATTGTCTGAATAAGTCCCTGCTTGACAGGATGCGACACCGATGCGGTAGCAGCGGCGTTCGGGGTCGAGCCCATACCGGCCTCGTTGGAGAACAGACCACGGCGGATACCCTGCATCATCGCGGTACCCACGGCTGCACCTGCGATTTCACGGATGCCAAAGGCGTGCTCGAAAATCAGCTTGATCATGGCCGGTACCTCGGTGATGTTGAGCGCCAGCACAATCAGACCGAGAACGATGTAGGCCACTGCCATGATTGGCACGACAATCTGCGTGACCGCCGAGATGCGCTGCACGCCACCGAAGATAACAACACCGGTCAGAATCGCCAGCACAATGCCAACACCCAGCTTGAAGCCAGTGGAGTCATTGCCAGTCGACTCCGCCACCGCCGCAGTAATCGAGTTCGACTGCACAGCATTGAACACAAAACCGTACGTCACCGTGATAGCCAGCACGAACAGCGTTGCCACCCAACGCCAGTTCTCCCCCAGCCCCTTGGTGATGTAGTACGCCGGACCACCGCGGTAGGAATCCTTATCGCGCACTTTGTACAGCTGCGCCAGCGTGGACTCCACAAAGCTGGTCGCACCACCGATTGCGGCCAACAACCACATCCAAAACACCGCGCCCGGACCGCCAGTGGTGATTGCCACCGCAACGCCTGCGACGTTACCGGTACCCACACGGGATGCCGCTGAAATAGTGAAGGCCTTGAAGGCCGAAATTCCCTTGACACCCTCCGAGATGTCCGAAGGCTTTTCCGTGATCGCCTTGAACATCTCCGGAATGTAGCGCAGCTGCACCACGATGGTCCGCCAGCAGAAGTACAGGCCCGCACCGCTGAGCAGCAGAATCATGAACAGCCAGTACTTGTCGTTCCAGGCGTTGACCCAATCGGTCGCCGTTTCCATGAAGCTCATGGGAAAAGTTTAGCGCTGGCACCTAGGACACAGATAACTCGATCTATTCGCAAATGGCAGCCGCACAATCGCGCGCCCACACCGCGGGCACGGCTCACCCGCGCGACCATAGACATTGAGGCTCCGCTCAAAATAGCCACTTTCTCCATTGACGTGCACATATAGCGCGTCGAAGCTTGTCCCACCCGCCGCGAGTGCGCGCCGCAGCACCACCTGTCCTTCACGCAAGAGCTTCGCTAACCGACGAATCGACAGGTCACTAGCCGGTACGCGACCATCAACCTTTGCCGCCCACAGCATCTCATCGGCATAAATATTGCCGATACCAGAGACAATATTCTGGTTGAGCAACACACTTTTGACAGCTGCGCGCGAGCGCACCATGCGGTGCGCAAGCGCCACCACATCGAGATTTGGCTCAAGCAAATCAGACGCGATATTCGCAGCCGGTTCGGGCACCATGCGGCCGCGGGATTCCACGAGCTCGCAGGCCCAGACCCACCCAAATGTGCGCTGATCATTAAAGTTGATCAGGTGCCGTGCGCCGTCCGGCAAGCTCATATCAAAGGCTGCCCGGGTGTGGCGACCGGGATCTGTCTCTGGCGTGTACGGAGGCTCAACGCGCAGTTGGCCGCTCATGCCCAAGTGGATGGCGATGGCGGAGTCGTCGTCAAGCACGAGCCACATAAACTTGCCGCGCCGATCGGTAGCGATAACGCGTCGGCCTTGCGTGCGTGCGATAAATTCGGCGGCACCACCGGGCTGACGACGCACAGCGCGCGGATTGTAGACGAACGTCTGGTCGATGCGACCGCCGACGACATACGCGTCAAGCCCGCGGCGAACGGACTCGACCTCAGGGAGTTCGGGCATTAGGCCAGCGCAGTGTGTGCCTGGTGCGCGGCGTGCATCTCGGCTTCCTTCTTTGTCGCGCCAGTGCCGCTGCCCTTGACCACGCCGTTGACCAGCACATCGACGTAGAACGTCAAGTCGTGGTCAGGGCCGGTCGTGCGCACGGTGTACTCCGGTGCCGGAAGGTGCTTGGCCGACAGACGCTCCTGCAGCAGCGTCTTCCAGTCACGGCCGCGCGATTCCGTCGGAGCGTCATCAATCATCTTGCTGAACAGACGAAGCACGGTATCGCGAGCGACCTCAAAGCCATGCTGCAGGTAGATTGCACCCAGCAGCGCCTCGGTGGTGTCGGCGAGAATCGAATGCTTGTCTTCGCCGCCCGTGGCCTTTTCACCACGACCGAGCAAAATGTGCTGGCCAAGGCCAATGCTGCGCGCCAAATCAGCCAGGGCGTACATATTCACCACACCGGCACGCATCTTGGAAATGTCCTGCTCAGCGCGGTCCGGGAAGCGGCGATAGAGCTCTTCAGCAACGCACATGCCCAGCACGGCGTCACCCAAGAACTCCAGGCGCTCGTTATTGGTGAGTCCGCCATTTTCATTTGCGAAACTGCGGTGCGTCAGAGCCAGCTTGAGAGCATCATCTGGCAGCTCAACACCGAGATTTTCCATAAGCGGGGCGTGATCGACTGCACCAAATGCAGCCTCCCTAGCCGCCTCACCGGTTAGCCGACGCTTGCGGCTCATCCGTCATATCTCCTTTGATTTATTTCTTATCTTCTCCGAGCGAGCCAAACTTCTCCGCCAGGGCAGCCCAACGCGGATCAATTCGCTCCTCTTCACCCGAAATTCCATCCGGTTCCGGCACATCAGAGCCCGACTGCTCGCAGGTGCCACCGTAGGTCTCACAGGTTGGATTAAACGGCAGCTTCAAACCGGCTTCGTCAATGAGAGCCTGAGTGATATCCACCGTATCGTCGACAATCTTGCCGACTTCTTCGTCCACCTCGTCTTCATCAGCGTCATCGCCGGTGATGAAGTCCTCCTCGTTGGAAAATACCGCTGAGATGTGGAACGACAGTTCCGGGTGAAGCGGGGCCAAGCAACGAGCACACTCACCTGTGGCCTGTGCCGTCACGGTCGCGTCAACCATGACACCAGTGCCGATGTTCGTGATAATGCCGTCAACAACGACCTCTGTACCAGCAGCGATACCAATCATCTCAGCGCCAACGCGCACAGGGGCATCGCCTACCTTGCGGAACTGCTCGGGCATATCGTCCTGCAAGCACGTAGAGACGTCCAGAATAAAAGGGGATGAGTCAGTCATGATAGACGCCAGTCTACCCTGAAGACGCCCTAACGCTCGTACCGGCGGCGTTCGTACCCCTCAGCAGCGCCGGTGGCCTGGTTCTGGTTACCTGCAACAGAGCTACCGCCCACGGCACCAGCGCCAGAGCGTAGTGCCGAGCGGTTGCGGCCAACGTTGCGCAGAGTCTCCTGCAGAGTCGTTTCAAACTCAGCGAGCTTGCTGTCAACGTAGCGGTCACACTCTTCCCGCAGACGGGACGAATCCGCGTGAGCGTCAGCGAGCAAGCGACGGGATTCCTCGTTGGCCTCGCGGACCACGGTGGATTCCGAAACCAGGCGAGCCTGCTCTTCGCGGCCTTCGGCAACCGAGCGCTCATACGATTCATTACCGGCCGTGACCAGGCGATCTGCTTCAGCAGAAGCACGGTCAACTACCGTCTCGTACTCGTGCTGAGCATTGTCGCGGATGCGACGGGCATCGTCCTCAGCAGCGGCAACAGTGCCCGCGGCATGTGCGTTTGCATCTTCAATGGTGTGGTTGGCGCGCGCCTCCGCCTCGTCGACAATACGGCGGGCTTCATCATCCGCAGTGGTGATGGTGTTGTTCGCGCGAGCATCCGCGTCATTGAGAATCTCATCTCGCTGATCCAGCACATCCTGTGCATCATCAAGCTCTGTCGGGAAAGCATCCCGTAGCTCATCAAGCAGCTCTAGAACCCGCTGACGCGGCACCATGCAGTTGGCCGACAGCGGCACACCATGAGCTTCTTCCAGGATCTGGACTAGTTCATCGAGGGATTCAAAGACGCGAAACATGGTTTCATGCTACTTGAGTCGGCGCTGAAGGGCGCGCAAGACAGGCTCAGGAACCAAACCTTCCACCGAACCGCCGTAGCGAACGACTTCCTTCATCAAGGTCGAGGAAACGTGACCGTACCGAGGATCGGCCTCCATAAACAGCGTCTCAATGCCGGTCATACGACGGTTCATCTGCGCCATTGGCACTTCGTACTCATAGTCCGCAGCAGAGCGCAGCCCCTTAACCAGGCACGAGATGTCATGGGCTGAGGTGTAATCCACCAGCAACTTCGACCACGAGTCCACCTCGACATTATCCAGGTGGCAGGTGCACTGGCGAATCAGGTCCATGCGCTCATCGACATCGAACATTCCCTGCTTATTGGGGTTGTGCGTGACCAGCACAGTGACCTTTTCAAACTGCTGAGAGGCGCGTTCCACCACATCGAGGTGGCCGGATGTCATCGGATCGTAGGAGCCGGGGCAACATGCGTGAGTCATTGGGGAGCTAAACCACCTTCGATACGTCGTAAAGCGTTGTTCAAGCGACTTTATGCGTTGTAGATAGCAGTGTCGAAGCGAGCCAGGCCGTGGATGCGGCGCTTGAGCTTCTGCTCCAGCGGCTCATAGCCCTCCGGCCACTGCGTTTCCGCATCGTCGCGGTGACGCTCCACCGTCACCACCGCACCCGGCACCAAGAACGCGCGCAGGGCCTCAAGCATCTCCGTGACGGCCTCTCCTGCCAGCTCATACGGTGGGTCAGCGATAACGCGATCAAAGGGCCTGCCCGGCGCGCCGGCCAGGTAACTGGAGACCTTCATCGGCGCCAGGGTGACATCGGGGTGCCCGACCGTGCGCATGTTTTTCTCAATTGCCGCAATCGCGCCTGGATCATTTTCCACCAGCACCACGGAGTCAGCACCGCGGGAGGCGGCTTCGAGCCCCAGTGCGCCGGAACCGGCAAACAGGTCGAGCACACGTGTGCCCTCTAGGCCAAAGCGTGTGGACCAGGAGGAAAAGATTGCCTCCTTAGCGCGGTCACTGGTCGGGCGGGTGTGGTCTCCCTTCGGCGTGACCAGTCTGCGGCCGCGTGCTTCACCTGCAATAATGCGGGTCATTTACTCCCCTTCGTGCGTCTGATTCTGCGACGGATTGATTTTTGCCAGTAGCTGGCCGCCTTCGACATCGGCGAACTGCGCTGTGGCCAGCGAGGTAACCGTACCTGGGCACGGCGCCACCACGGGGGCCTCGAGTTTGACCGCTTCAACAACTGCAATCACTTGACCGGTTGTCACCGACTCATTTTCGGCGACCTCCCAGCGGACTACTCCTGCAAAAGGTGCACAGACATCTACCATGCCCATCAGTCTACTTAGGAGCGATCTAAGTAGTTGGACTGCTCCTCGTCGATATCGGAGATTAGAGCTGTGACCAGGTCACGGTTGTCCTCCAGCAGGACTGCGGCATCATCGCGGGTGCGCTCAATAATCTCGCCATCGGTGGTGAGATCCACCAACCCCAGGCCAGTTGCCAGACCTGACTGATCGTCGCCCAACAAGTCACCAAAACTGCGCGTAGCCAAGTCGAGCTCTGCTAGCTGAATGCCGTCATTGGTAGCAGCAATGCGCTCAAGTCGGGTGCGCTCGGGAGTCTGGTCGTGCGTGTGCGTGCACAGGAAGCACAATCCCCCGCGGTCGCCTCGACCAACGCGGCCGCGCAACTGATGAATCTGCGAGATACCGAAGCTCTCGGCCTTGCGAATCATCATCACCGTCGCCTCGGGAACATCCACGCCAACCTCAATGACCGTCGTGGACACCAGCACGTCCAACTGCCCCGCCGCAAACGCCTGCATGACCGAGTCCTTGGTCTCCGGGGACAAGTTGCCGTGCAACTGCCCGATACGCAGGTTCGGCAACTTCTTCTGGGCGCGCTCATAGACGGCTTCCACCGATTCGTCGAGGAATTGCTCCGAATCACGCTCAATGCGCGGGCACACAATGAAGGCGCGGTTGCCCTTGGCCACCTCTTCGGCAATGCGTTCCCACGTGCGCGCCTCCCAGCGCGGCTTCTCCAACGTCGGCACGACAAAGGACTGAATCTCCTGGCGCCCATGCGGCAATTCCGTAAGCTGTGAGACCGCCAGGTCACCGAAAATAGTCATCGCCACGGTGCGCGGAATCGGGGTCGCCGACATCACCAGCAAATGCGGTGTCAGCCCATTTCGTCCCCGACTGCGCAGCTGATCGCGCTGACGCACACCGAAGCGATGCTGCTCATCGACCACCACAAGACCGAGGTCAAAGAACTCCACGCCATCACTGAGCAACGCATGCGTGCCGACGACAATATCTGCCTGGCCGTTTATTGCTTCCAGTAGCGTCTGCCTGCGCTCCTTGGTACCCATGGAGCCTGTCAGCAGTCGCACATTGACGTCCACCCCCGCTTTTTCCAACATGGCAGATAGCGACCGGTAGTGCTGCTGAGACAGCACTTCAGTGGGAGCCAACATGGCACACTGACGGCCGGCATCGACGGCCTGCAGCATTCCCAGCAGAGCCACCACGGTCTTACCGGAGCCGACCTCACCGGCCAACAGACGGTTCATGGGAATATCTGCTGCCATATCCCGGGCGATGTCGGCGGCGACGGAGCTTTGGCCGTCGGTAAGCGAAAACGGCAAGCCCTGGCGGAGTTTCTCGCGCGCGCCTGCCGCGACCTCTGTGCACACCGGCGCGGTGAGACTGGCTTGGGTGAGTTTGCGTGCTCCGACGGCGAGCTGGAGTTCCAGGGCTTCGTCGTATTTCAGGCGTGCAATGGCGATGTCAGGGCCTGCGACGGAGGGAAAGTGTGCGCCCCGCAGTGCCTGATCGAAGTCGATGAGCCCTTCCGGTGTGGTCGGCAGTGGTTCTGGCTGAAGCGGTAGCCACTCTAAGACGCGCTGCATATATAGCGCTAAGTGGATTCCTGCCACGCCCTTGCGTCCACGGTAAATGGGCAGATACGGACGTGTGAGGAGGCGCTGCATCTCCGCCACGCCTTTTGCGGACTTCGTCAATGTTGCCAACTTGCCCGTTGCCGCACCGACGGAGCCGTCAGGTTTGAGCACCATGCAGTCGACGTTTTTGAGCTGCAGTTCTCCGCGAAATTCACTGAGCGTACCGACGATTAGCAGGCGCACTCCTTGGTAGAGAACATTGCGCAGCCACTCGGCGCCGAAAATTGCAGCGGGCAGTAGCCGCACGCCATCGCTGACGATTATTTTCAGAGGCTTACGGCGATCCGGCACAGCCGGCGCGGGGGCGACGTTATAGACCTCCACCACCGTGGTGATGGTGTCGCCGATATCGGAAAACGACACGTCCAGGCTTTTGCCCTGCGCGACGTAGCGCTTCGGGAAGTTCGTCAACGCGTCCGCAACGGTCTCCATGCCGAACGCCGTTTTCAGCTTCTTCGCAATCTTCGGCCCCACCACGATATTTAGGGGTGTTCGCGCATAATCCGAACCAAGCCAGCCGAGCATCGCGCTACTCGACTCCAATCTGCGCACGCTCGGCAATTCCGCTGGCGTCATAGGCCACGACTTCGACCTTAGAGCCCAGCTGCGCACGCAGTTTTTCCACGTCCGTGGCCGTAGCGCCGTCACCGAGCAACACCGTCACCAACTCACCACCGCTGTCGAGAAGCTGCGCGGTCGTCTCCATCATCGCCTCTGCCAACGGCTTATCGACGGTCCCCGCGACCGCAGCCGACCTCGTGCCATTGGCGGCCTCCCCCATGGCATATGCCGCAACGGCTAATGGCAAGTCGACGGAGTGCACAGCCAGGGCTGCAAGACCGGCTGGGATGGAATCAGTGCTCACCACTGCCAGTGCTGGTGTGGCGGCACCGGCGCTGAGCTCAATGTCGGCTAACTCCTGCTCACTGACCAGGCCATTGGGCAGCAAAATAGCTTCATCGGCTCCGCGAATGGAGGTCAGCACCTTTGTGACCACATCATCGGCGAACTCTTGGTCGGCATTGTCGGCATGATTACGCGGTGTCGGGCTGATTGCAACTGCACCGGCCGAGGTGATCAGATCGGTGAGTGCGCCCGCCGGAACCACGACGATAATGACACGCTGTTGCTCGGGGGCAGCCACGGGTTCATCGAGAACCTCAATGCGAATCCCCTCAGGGCGGCCAAAATCGAGCGCCGCCTCAATGACGGCACCGGGCTCAGTGGTGTGGATATGCACCATGTGCTGAGCGTCCTCATCACTGTTGGAATCGCCAGCGATAATGAGCGAATTGCCCAGTGGCTCCAACCGACCGCGCAGTTCAGCCACTGCCTCGCTGCCGGCCATGCGCAGCAGGTACATCACTTCCATTTCGATGGTGTTCATCGATGGTGCATCGACATGGAGATCGACTGGGGCGGCTACGCGGCCGCTGATTTCGTCGGAAAGAGCGTCGAGCAAGATAACCAGGCCAGCGCCACCGGCGTCGACCACGCCAGCTTCCCGCAGCGCCGGCAGCTGAGACGGGGTCTTCGCTAACGCTTCGCGCGCGGCCTCCGCAATCGTGTCAGCGATTTCGGCAACCGACTCGCCTCCGTATTCCTCAGCCGCGATGGCCGCGTGGCGCAACACTGTCAAAATGGTGCCCTCCACGGGATTCGCAATGGCATGAGAGACATGGCGAACCGCCAACTTTAAGGTGTGCTGCACAGAACTGACCCCAATGCCATCACCCGATGCAGCCTCCGCCATAGCGCGGAATACCTGCGAGAGCACCGTTCCGGAATTGCCACGGGCACCGCGCACAGCACCTGCGGCAAGCGCTGCGGTCACGGCTCGAACATCGGTGACATCGACGGCGCTTGCTTCCTCATATGCCGAGGTTAAAGTGGCAATCATGTTTGATCCGGTATCGGAATCCGGCACCGGGAAAACATTGAGCCCATTGATTTCATCACGGCGACGTTGAAGTGCATCGATACCGCGGGCTACCCAACCGACAATGGCGGCAGAATCAATCTGCGAAGACATGAATCCTTATCCTAGCGTCCAGTCAATAGGTGCAGCACCCTGTCGGACCAAAGACTCATTGGCACGACTAAATGGTCGGGAGCCGAAGAAACCACGCGATGCCGACAACGGCGACGGATGTGGCGAACAAATGCAGTCCACCCCTGGCAGCCACTTCTGCAAGCTCTGCGCATCGCGCCCCCAGAGGATGGCAACGAGTGGCTGATCACGTGCGACCAGCGCCTTAATCGCATGTTCGGTTACCTTCTCCCAGCCCTTGCCGCGGTGCGACGCGGCTGCGCCTGGACGCACAGTCAGCACTCGGTTGAACAGTGCAACGCCCTGCTCACACCACGGAGTCAGGTCACCGTTAGACGGTGTCGGCAAACCCAAATCGGAGCTGTATTCCTTAAAGATGTTCGCCAGCGAGCGCGGCACTGGGCGCACATCGGGCTTGACCGAAAAGCTCAGACCCATCGCATGACCTGGTGTCGGGTATGGATCCTGCCCAATGATCAGCACCTTGACCTGGTCAAACGGGTACGTAAAAGCCCGCAGAACATCAGTTCCAGCAGGCAGGTAGCCGTAGCCAGCCGCATTTTCTTCCCGCAGGAACTGCCCCATGCGATGGATATCGTCCTCGACAGGAGCCAGCGCTTTTCGCCAACCCTCTTCGACCGGCAACGGATCCATGTTTTTAAACCCTTTCTGTTAGAACGAAACCCAACCGGAATCACACGCTGGGCGGTGCCCGTCGATAAGCACCGAATCGAACTTTTCCCTTGTCACTGAACCGATAGCGCGGAACCCCGTCGGTGGTTCGCCCGGTGTTGAGCCGATGAGTGTGTGATCCTCGCCGCCGGTAAGCACCCACTCCCACGGGTCACAGCCGAGAAACTCACCGGCGGCAATCTGCAGTTCATCAGGCGCGATTGCCGAACCATCGACCTCAACTGTCACGCCCGAGGCGTGCGCGATGGCCTTCAGGTCGACGACCAGCCCATCGGAGTTATCTGTCAGTGCCCGAGCACCCGTGGCCCGCGCCGTCGAACCTCGGCGGTACTCAAACTCCGGTGTGCAGTGTGCCTCTACCAGCTGCGCAAACTCCGCAGGCACCTTCGACGGCCCGCCACAGGCTTCCAACAGCGCAAGCCCCGCTGCGGAATAACCAATGCGCCCCGACGCAATCAACGTGTCCCCCGGTTTTGCGCCGGAGCGCAAAAGTGGCCGCCCCAGACCACCGAGTTCCCCCATGGCGCTGATTGAGATCACCAGCGAATCGCCACTGACTACGTCTCCGCCGACCAGCTCTGCCGGGCATTGTTTGCCCTGCTGCCACAGCCCCTCGGCGATACCGGTGACAACGCTGACCGGCGTGGACAGCGGTGCTGAGATGGCAAAAAGCATGGCGGTCGGCCTGGCACCCATCGACTCGATATCGGCAAAATTTTGCACTGCGGCTTTGGCCCCCACCTGTTGCGGGGTGGACCAATCCAGACGGAAATGGCGCCCTTCCACCAACATGTCGGTAGAGGCCACGAAGCGAGCATTGGGAGTTGTCTGCGCCAAAACAGCGGCATCATCACCATTGCGCGCTGATGGAGCGATGGCGCGAATAGCTTCAATAACGCCGAACTCTCCAATATCGGCAATGGTCGGTTCAGTCACAGTAAAGTGTCACGATCCTTATTAATTAACGTTATGTCTTAGCGGAAATTTTTCCGTTTGCACCCAAATCTTGGCGATAGCCCACGGCCACGTAGAATCAGGCCTATGGTAGACGCACCCCAACCGGGAGAAACAGTTCAGTCCAAGGGTAGCCGGAGACGAGCCGCTATCGCACTCGTTATCGCCATTGTTGCTATCCTCGGCGTCATTTTCGCCGCAAAGATTTTCCAAGATTCCCAGGCCGCAAAGCCAGTGGCAATCTCCAACCCGGAATTGCCCGCTGATGATTCGCCTGAGTGCGCCGCTCTCCTCGACCGCCTGCCTGACCACGCTGCCGGACTTGTCCGCGCGGAACTCGCAGATCCGGCGCCGGAAGGTGCAGCTGTGTACCGCAACCTGGAGCAGGATCGCATCACGCTTCGCTGTGGTGCACCGGTGCCGAGTCAATACAACGAGCTGGCCACCACCGAGGACATCGACGGCATTAAGTGGCTCCGCGTGGTAGACAGCACTGATGACTCACTGTCGACGTGGTTTACTGTCGGCCGCGAGCCAGTAGTAGCCATCACGCCAGAGGGCAATGCCGATGCCGAGGATGCCTTGCGCGATTTGTCTGAGGCGCTACGCCCGGACTCTGAGTACAAGAAGTCCCCTGAGCGCGGTGGCGTGCCGCTGGCGGAGTTGGCCGCACCGGAGGCCGATAATCGCTGCAGCGGTCTCGAGGCTGCACTGCCGCGCGACCTCGGTGAACGCCATCGCCTGAGTGACAAGGAAATGCCGAAGGGCCTGCCAAAGGACATGGTGATCTGGGGTGGCACTCCGGCAGATCCTGTGGTTCTGCGCTGCGGTGTCGACGAGCCAGCGGGCTACAGCGCCACCACGCAGCAGCTGACGCAGATTGGTGACATTGTCTGGTTCAACGAACCATCGCTGTCCTCTGGTACCTCGGCCACCTGGTACGCGATGGGCCGCGAGCGCTTCGTCGCCGTTCACCTGCCGATGTCGGAGACCGCATCACTTATGCCAGTGCTGTCGTCGGTCATCGCCGACAACCTGGAAAACATCTCGCCGAGCGAGGAAAAGTAAGTTATCGCCGAGCTACCAGCGCCCGCTCAATCAGGGCGCTGAGCAGCTCCTCATAGCTCACCCCGGAAGCCGCAAACATCTGCGGGTACATCGAAATCGGGGTGAAGCCCGGCATGGTGTTGACCTCATTGATCAGTGGACCGTTCTCGGTGACAAAGAAGTCCACACGAGTCAGCCCATCCGAACCGAGCGCCCGAAATGCGCGGCGCGCATCGGCTGTCAGCGCCGCCAGCACATCCTCCGGCAGCGGTGCCGGAATCTGGGCGGAGACCACATCGTCCAAGTACTTGGTCTCGAAACCGTAGAAGCCCTCATCAGAGTCCTCAGTACCTCGCAGCAGCGCGGGCACGGATACTTCCACGCTGCCGTCTGCACGCTGCAGCACGCCAATTTCTACCTCAGCGCCGTCAATGCCGGCCTCCACGATGACCTTCCAGTCATGCTGACGAGCAAGCTCCAGTGCCGCATCCAGTTCATCCCACTCGGCCACCCGAGAAATGCCGATGGACGATCCACCGCGGGCAGGCTTGACAAACACCGGCAGCCCCAAGGTCTCCTTGTCTTCGTCGGAAAGCGCTTCGCCCTCGTGCAAAATGACCTGCTTGCCAATCGGCAGTCCCGCCGCGTGCAGCAGATTCTTTGTGCGTTCCTTATCCATACCGGCGGCGGAGGCGAGGACACCGGGGCCGACGTACGCGATACCGGAGAGCTCAAATAAGCCCTGAATCGTGCCGTCTTCACCGTTCGGACCGTGCAGGACAGGGAAAATAACGTCGACGGTGTCAAACACTTCGCCGGCACGCGAACCCGTGACATAACGGAATTCGCCGCGGCGCGCAGGGCTGGTACTCAGCGCAATTTCCTCACCCGGAACAACCTCAGGCATGGTGCGTCCCTGTGTGCGCAGAGTGTCGGTGTCGTGCGTGCCGACGGTCCAGACGCCATCTTTGGTAATGCCAACGGGGACCACTCGGAAGCGGTCTGTATCCAGGTGATCCATGATTGCGCCGGCCGATACACAGGAGACGCTGTGCTCCGGGCTCGCGCCGCCGTAGATGACGGCGACGGAAATGCGGTCGGCAGAGGTGCTATTCGACGAAGTCATGGTGACTAAGTTTAGCCCCGAGCCGCCTTAATTGGTTACTCCGCCTTGCGGCTGCGCCCCATCAGATCTCGAATAATCTTGTCAACCTTCTCGCCTTCGTGGCAAACGGCGTAAACGGCCTCGGTAATTGGCATTTCCACGCCATTGCGACGAGCCAGATCGCGCACGGAAATCGAGGAGATCACGCCCTCGGCGACCTGTCCGCGCGTGGCGTGCTGTGCCTGCTCCAAGGTGTCTCCACGACCGAGGCGGTCACCGAAGGTGCGGTTACGCGACAGCGGCGAGGAACACGTCGCCACTAGGTCGCCCAGGCCCGCCAGACCTGCGAACGTCTTTTCCTCGGCTCCGACGGCGTTGCCCAGACGCATGATTTCGGCCAGGCCACGGGTAATGATGGTCGCCAGCGTATTTTCCCCCAGCCCCTGACCAGAGGCCATACCGCAGGCCAGCGCAATAACGTTCTTACAGGCACCGCCAATCTCACAGCCGATGACATCGGTGTTGGTGTACGGGCGGAAGTAATTGGTCGCCACCGCCGCCTGAATCATCTTCGCGTTGTTCTCATCCGTGCAGGCAATCACTGTCGCCGCCGGCTGCTCCAGCGCCACCTCACGAGCCAGGTTCGGACCGGACAGCACAGCAATGCGTTCCGACGGCAGTTCAGTGACCTCCGCAATGACCTCACTCATACGCAGGTGCGTCTTCTTCTCCACTCCCTTGGCCAGGCTGAGCAGAATAGTTTCCGGCCCGAGGAGGTCTTTCCACTTAGCCAGGTTCTCGCGCAGCGTCTGGGAGGGAACACCAAGGACGACGACGTCGGCGTCGGCAAGCGCGTATGCAGCATCGGAGGTCGCCTCGATGTTGTTCGGCAGGAACAGCCCCGGCAGATAGTCGTGATTTTCACGCGAAATCTGAATGCGCTGTGCCTGCTCTTGGCGCCGCGACCACAGCTTCACCGGATTTCCGGCATCGGCAAAAACCTTGGCCAGTGTCGTGCCCCATGAGCCGGCGCCCATTACTGCAATCTGTACCATCGTCGCGACCTCTCATCCGTTACTTAAAATTGTGAGCGAGTTCCCACAAGTCTAGCGAGACGTGCTCCCGCCAGCGATACTAAACTAGGTCGGCGATACAGCACTGAAAGGGGATTCACGATGATGCACGAAGAGGACAAAGACCTTAAGGGCGATACATCTGTGACTGGCCGCCTGCGCCAAATTCCGACGAAGCCAGGCCAGGACGTGACCAAGCCGACCTACGCAGCAGGCGCAGTTCTGTGGCGCGGTGATGTCAAGAACCCTGAAATTTGTGTCATCCACCGCCCTTCTTATGACGACTGGTCTCTGCCGAAGGGCAAGCTCGATGCCGGTGAGAATCTGATTGCCACCGCTGTGCGTGAGATTTGGGAAGAAACCGGCTACGAGGTGCGCCTGGGCAAGCTCGTCGGAAACGTCTCCTACCCTGTCGCAGGCCGCACCAAGCTGGTTTGGTACTGGACCGCCGAGGTTATCAATGGTGACTTCGAGCAGAACTCCGAGGTCAACGAGCTGCGCTGGGTTTCCTGGGACGAGGCGGAAAAGCTAGTTTCCTACGAGCTGGACCGCGGTGTGCTGCAAAAGGCCCGCAAGCGCATGAACAATGAGCCGGACACTCGTCTGATTCTGGTGCGTCACGGCCGCGCTCACCGTCGCGCCAATTGGAGCGGCAACGATGCGCTGCGTCCGCTGGATAAGAAGGGCCGCCGCCAGGCTGAGCTGTTGGTCTCCGAGCTGGAGGGATTCCGCCCAGAGCGCATCTACTCCGCTGAGCCGGTTCGCTGCCAGGACACCGTCGCGCCGTTGGCCGCTGAGCTGGGTCTGCAGGTCACCGTCGACGAGCGCCTCGGCGATAACCACTGGATTGCCAACCAGGTTGAGTCCAAGAAGGCATTTGAGGAGATTGTCGCCCAGGGCGGCGTCAGCGTAATTTGCTCACAGGGCATCACCATCCCCGATCTGCTGGCAGCTTGGTCCGCCGAGGGCACCCTGCCCTTCGATGACGAGATTCTGTGCAAGAAGGGTTCGGCGTGGGTGCTCGGCTTCAACGACGGTGTGATGACCACCGCCGATTACTACGCCTCTGCCCTGCCGGTGAAGTAGTTTCCTAGAGTCTCGGATTCATTGGCTCTGACTCCAGCGCCAACACGCCGAAGACCGGGACATGGATCCGATGCAACGGCTCGCCAGCCGCCAGACGTTCCAGCGCCTCAATGCCCAGCGCATACTCGCGCAGCGCCGAGGACTGCTTATGCTGCAAGTTTCGCTGCTTCAGTCGCTCCAGACGTTGCGGGTGCAGGTAGTCATGACCGTAAATCATGCGCAGATAATCCCGTCCGCGCACCTTCATGCCCGGCTGTGCATGCCGTGATACTCCTGCGTTTTCCATCGGCTTGACGACGATTCCCTCGCCACCCGATTCCGTTAGCTGCAACCACCACTGCGCTGCTGCCTGCGTTTCCTGGGAGTCGCCGGGGTTCAGCACGTAGCGACGGGTGTGCCGGAAAATCTCACTGTCAGCTGCAACCAGTTTGTCCGCGATGTCAAGGTGCCATGAATGTGGCTGGTGGTGCCACGTGGCATCTTCACTGGCCAACACTTGGAACGGCGCGAACTGAATGTTCTTGTCGCTGTCGACATAGCGGTTATAGGCGGCACGGAACTGCTCGAGTTCACGCAGCGTCTGATCAGGCGCCGGACCATCGACGTCTACTCCCCTCGCAGTTGCCGCATGGAGGGCTGCGGTGAGTTCGGTCGCAGCACCAATACCTGCGGCAGCGGTGGGCGCGTAGAGGTCGTCGATAAGCCCCTGTGCCTTCAGATTCCACGGCAGCATTTCACCGTCGAGCAGTACCCAATCGCCGAACTGCTCAAACAGGCCCGCGTGCTCGGCGGCTTCCGTCATTTTCTTCAGTGCTGGATTATCCCCATTGAAGAAAGCCCGACCCGTGCGGGTGTATGCATAAGTGGCATCGCCAAAACGAGTCGTTGCTCCAGGGCGGACGAGACACAGTACCGCGCGGGACCCCATGTGCTTTTCTTGGCAAATCACCTGGTCAGTGTGCTCGGTATAGTAGCGGAACGCCTCTTCCGGGTGCTCCAAGAAACCGTCCCGCCGCGCAGTCGGCGCCGGTGACATCGTCGGTGGCAGGTAGGGAATCTTTTCTGGGGCAAGCGTAAAGCGACTGATGGTTTCCAGTGCCGCGGTGGCACGGTCATCATCAATGCGGATGCGACCATGGCGGGAAGTCTGAATACCGTCGATACCGAGTACGTCGGTAATCCGCAGCTCGGACTCTGGGCGCTCTGGCGTGCTACGCACGGGTGCTTCCCACCACGTCTGTGCGGCATCGACCTGCACGGTGTCCAGTTCTGGGTAGCGCAGTGCAGAGAGCTTGCCGCCGAAGACACAACCGGTGTCAATGCACATAGTGTTGTTGACCCAGCGCAGCCGCGTAGTCTCCATGTGGCCATAGACCACGCGGGCACTGCCGCGATAGTCAGCTGCCCAGTCAAGGCGTTCAGGCAGGCCGTTTTCATCGAGGTTTCCAGTTGTTGCTCCGTAGAGCGCGAACTCGCGCACCTTTCCAGAGGCACGACCATGAAAGTACTCCGGCAGACCCGCGTGGGCCACCACCAGGGAGCCGTCGTCAAGCACGAAGTGCACGGGCAAGTCGTCGATAAAATCGCGCACCTGCTTGCGGAACTCTGGGGTTTCGCCTGACAGCTGCTCCAGCGTTTCGGCCAATCCGTGTTTCGTCGTGACGTTGTGGCCGTCGAGCGCGCGCACCAACTTCGAGTCATGATTTCCCGGCACACAGAGCGCATTTCCGGCACCAACCATGCCCATGACCAGCTTCAATACCGCAGGACTATTCGGACCGCGGTCCACCAAATCGCCGACGAAAATAGCCGTGCGGCCATCGGAGTGATGAGCATTTTTGCCGTCCGCAGACAGCTCATATCCAAGCTTGCCCAGCAGTTTGGTCAACTCGTCGAAACAGCCATGGATATCGCCAATGATGTCAAAGGGACCGTGGAGATTACTGCGGTCGACCTTCAACGGTGTGCGTTCAATGGTGACATCATTGATTTCCGCCGCAGAATTGAGCACGAAGACATTGTGAATCTTCTCCCGCTTGATGTGCTTCAGCCCTCGGCGAAGGTCACGGTGCTGGCGCTCCAACACTTTGGCGCCGAAATCGCGGTCAGTGCGCTCAGCATGCCGCTTCTTCACTTCTGCCAACGGCAAATTCAAAACAATCGCCGCGCTCAACGCATTGTGGCTGCGCGCCAGCTTCACCAGCCGAGCGCGGTCCTGTGGCTTCACATTCGTCGCATCGACCACCGTGAGCAGACCTGCGTCGAGGCGCTTACCAACGATTGACTCCAGCAGCTCAAAGGCAGGCGCGGTCGCCGCTTGGTTATTCGGGTCATTGGAGACAATCCCGCGACAGGTATCTGAAGAAACCACCTCAAATGGGCCGAAGTGCCGCGCCGCAAAAGTCGACTTACCGGCACCTGAAACACCAACCAGCATGACCAGGCTGAGGTTCGGAATAGAAATCACGCTCATGATTAGTTCTCCTCCGCCACGGTGAAATCGTAGGAAAATACTGCCATTTGTGTCGGTTGACCATGCGTTTGATCTATGTCACCGATGCCGTCAAAATCCACCAGATAGTTGAATTTCTCCGCCACCGTCTTCGCCCACTGCTGAAATTCAGCTCTGCTGAACTCAAATCGGTGATCCAAGTGACGGAATTCGCCTTCCGCCAAATTTGGATAACACGCGTTGTACTCGCTATTAGGCGTGGTGACGATGACATATTGCGGGCGCGCATGCCCAAAGATATTGCGTTCCAGCGCAGGCAGGCGGTCTATATCAATATGCTCAATGACCTCCATCAAAATGGCCACGTCCATATCCGCAATGCGCTCATCGGCATACGTCACCGATGACTGGAAAAGCTCAAGCCGCTCAGCTTTGCGCTCCGGCATGCGGTCCACATTTAGCGCCTTGTGCGCCTTGGCAAGTTCCACCGGCGAGACATCCGTGCCGACAACCTGCGCGATTCGCGGATTCTCCAACAGCGGCCCGAGCAGCACGCCAGAGCCACATCCGATATCCACCACGCTGCGCGGGCGCAGTGCATTTACCTCGCGCAATACGCGCTCTTGCCGCTGACGATTCAGCGGTTTTTCGCTTCTATGCACGTCGACATTCCCGGCGAGCTTGACGACGGCTTCGTTGACCAGCCCTCGCTGATCAGCAAGGTAGCGTCCCAGGATTTTCTCCCGCTGCGGATGCGTTGGCAGCCAGTCCTGAGCTCGGGAGACCAACTTATCGATTTCACGGTCATCAACCCAATAGTGCTTCCCGCCATCGAGCACAGGCAGCAAAATATACAGGTGATTGAGCAAATCGCGCACAGTTGCGGAGCCCGAGAGAGTCACCGTCGGTGAGAACTTCTGACCTGCGATATTGTTGGAAAAATCACACGCCACCACCCACCCGAGCGGCTCAAATAGGGCACGGATTTCTTCCTCTGTTCCGGGCACCGCAGCGACCGTCGCGGTGAGCTCGCTTGCGGCTTCGTCGTAATGCGAGGGCTTCCCCATCGTCATCGCCGTAGAAAAGACGGACTTCAGCGCCACGGTCAGAAGTGATGACGCTGCCCACTGCCGGTCATTGATGTAGCCGGTCAGATTGAATGTATCGGCGCGGTACTGCTTGAGGCGAAGCAGCTCATCGCGATCGATAACAACCCACAGGCTCGCCGTGCATTCGCTATCGGTGGCCTGCGGGAAGAAAACCCTGGCGACACCGAACTTTAATGTGGCCTCATGCACGCGATCGGGATGCTTTCGCAGAATAAATCCCAGATCACGTGCAGAATCATCAGGCCGAGCGTGTTTGGTGATTGCCAGATACATGCGGCAAGTCTAACGCCGCCGCAGATTGAAATGTTCGTTTTTTTCGAACAGGAAGACTACAGCGTTTTCGGCTTGTGGGCCGGACGATTCTTTTCGTAGGCCACAATATCCTCTTCATTGCGGAGCGTCAGGGAGACGTCGTCAAGCCCCTCCATCAGACGCCAGCGAGTGTAATCGTCAACCTCGAACGGGAAGACCTGATCGCCTGCCTCAACGGTGCGGGTCTCCAGGTTGACGGTGAGCTCCATGCCCGGGTTGGCTTCGAGCAGCTTCCACAGCAGCTCGACGTCGGACTGTTCCATCTGTGCAGCCAGCAGACCGGACTTGCCGGCGTTGCCGCGGAAGATATCGGCAAAGCGGGAGGAAATGACGACGCGGAAGCCGTAGTCCATCAGCGCCCAGACGGCGTGCTCGCGAGAGGAACCGGTACCGAAGTCCGGTCCTGCAACGAGGATGGAGCCCTTGGCGTACTCCGGGCGGTTGAGCACGAAGTCGGACTCGTTATTGCGCCAGTTGCTAAACAGGCCATCTTCAAAGCCGGTGCGAGTAACACGCTTCAAGTAGACAGCCGGGATGATTTGGTCGGTGTCCACGTTGGAACGCTGCAGAGGAACGCCGACGCCGGTGTGAGTATCAAACTTTTCCATGGTGAGAGGTCCTTAGAAGTTCTGTGTGGGGCTAGGTGTAAAAGTTCGGCTGTTTACAGATCGGCTGGCGCGGCGAAATGGCCTGCCACTGCGGTAGCTGCTGCGACTGCCGGGCTGACCAGGTGGGTACGACCCCCCTTGCCCTGGCGGCCTTCGAAGTTGCGGTTGGATGTCGAAGCACAGCGCTGACCTGGGGTGAGCTGGTCCGGGTTCATGCCCAGGCACATGGAGCAGCCCGGCATACGCCATTCAGCACCCGCTGCTTCAAAGATCTTGTCCAGGCCCTCTTCCTGAGCCTGCGCGCGAACCTTGGCAGAGCCGGGGACGATGAGCATCTGAACTCCGTCGGCAACCTTACGGCCCTTCAGTACGTCGGCAACTGCGCGCATGTCCTCGATGCGGCCGTTGGTGCAAGAGCCGACGAAGACGACGTCGACGTTGACATCGCGCATCGGAGTGCCGGGCTTGAGATCCATGTACTCCAGTGCCCGCTCGGCGGCGATGCGCTCGGAGTCTTCGGCAATGTATTCCGGATCTGGGACTTCCTCGCCCAGCGGGACACCCTGACCTGGGTTGGTGCCCCAGGTGACAAATGGAGTCAGTGCAGAGCCATCGATTTCGACAACCTTGTCGAATTCGGCGTCGTCATCCGTGACCAGCGACTTCCAGTACTCGACGGCCTCGTCCCACTGCTCGCCCTTCGGAGCGTGCGGACGACCCTTCAGGTACTCGAAGGTGGTCTCATCAGGAGCAATCATGCCGGCGCGAGCGCCTGCTTCGATGGACATGTTGCAGATGGTCATGCGGGCTTCCATCGACAGCTTCTCAATGGCCTCGCCGCGGTATTCAATGACGTGGCCCTGACCGCCGCCAGTACCGATCTTGGCGATAATCGCCAGAATCAGGTCCTTTGCAGTAACGCCGTCCTGCAGCTCTCCGGTGACGTTGACCGCCATGGTCTTGAAAGGCTTCAGCGGCAGCGTCTGGGTTGCGAGAACGTGCTCAACCTCAGAGGTGCCGATACCGAAGGCCATTGCGCCGAAAGCGCCGTGCGTTGCCGTGTGGGAGTCACCGCAGACCACCGTGGTGCCCGGCTGAGTCAGGCCCAGCTGCGGGCCGACGACGTGGACGATACCCTGCTCGGTATCGCCCATCGGGTGCAGGCGAATGCCGAATTCCTCGGCATTCTTACGCAGAGTTGCAATCTGAGTGCGTGAGGTCGGTTCCTTAATCAGATCGATATTGCCACCGGAAACGGTGGTTGGAACATTGTGGTCCTCGGTTGCGATCGTCAGATCCGGACGACGAACCTTGCGCCCTGCCAGACGAAGACCATCGAACGCCTGCGGGGAGGTAACCTCGTGGACGAGGTGGAGATCGATGTAAATCAGATCGGGTTCTCCGTTTTCGCCCTGCTTGACTACATGGTCACGCCAGACCTTCTCGGCCAGTGTCTTCGGGCTAGTGTCCGTGGTGCGCATAGTGGGTGAGCCGCCTTCCGGATATATCGCTTTTATCTCAAAGTATGAGATGTTAATATCATGGCATGGGACAGATTAGCACATCCGAGACTCCAGCCCTAAGCGGCATTAAAGTTCTCGACCGTTCAGTACTGATTTTGCGGTCGGTAGCAGAAACTCCGCGCACACTTGCAGAACTGTGCGAGGACACCGGGCTTCCCCGCGCCACCGCCCACCGTCTGGCCACCGCGCTGGAAGTACACCGCCTAGTCACCCGCACTCCCGATGGTCGCTGGACGACTGGTCCCGGGCTCACCGAGCTCACTCCCGTCACCACGGACTTGCTTGCCGACGCCGCCGCGCACATCCTCCCGAAGCTGGTTGAGGTCACCGGCGAATCGGTGCAGCTTTATCGACTAACGGGTGATACTCGCACCTGCATTGCCTCCATGGAACCGGCCACCGGCCTGCGCAATACAGTGCCGGTTGGGTCCCGCATGCCGCTGACCGCAGGCTCTGCAGCACGCGTGCTGCTGGCCTTTGGCCCGGAAAAACTGGCGCAGCGCGTGTTGCCCGATGCCGACTTCTCCCAGCAGGACCTCGAGGATTGCCGCAGGCTTGGCTGGTCGGAATCTATGGGTGAGCGCGATCCCGCGCTTGCTTCCGTTTCCGCGCCGGTTTTTGATACGCATCACCGCATGATTGCAGTACTGTCCGTCTCCGGTCCGGTTGAACGTATGACGCCGTCGCCCTATGAATGCTGGGGTGCCGATGTACTAGCCGCAGCTAAAGATATGAGTTCCCGCCTGTAATGCCTGCGTACCGCCACCTCGTCCTCCTTCTGTCCATGTTCGCGGCGGTGGGCTCGTCGGTAGTCCACATGGGTGTGCCCTTCCTTATCCCCTCTCTGCAGGACACCGGCCTCAGTCTGTCGGTCGCAGGTCTTATCGCCGCAATGCCGGCAGCCGGTGTTGTTGTCACACTCATTGCCTGGGGCTGGTTCGTTGACCGCTACGGTGAACGAGCAGCCCTTTTTGCAGGCTTGTCCTCTACTGCCGTAACGACGGGGCTTGCGGCCCTGGCTGCGTCGAAAAGCCCTGCCCTACTCGGCGGCGCGCTCTTCCTCGCCGGTTGCGCGGCGGCAAGTGTGAATTCAGCATCAGGGCGTGTGGTGTCGGGATGGTACCCACCGCATCAGCGCGGCACTGCAATGGGCATCCGACAGATGGCGCAGCCACTCGGTGCCGCCCTGTCCGCCGTGACTTTGCACCCGCTGGCACAGAATTACGGAATCGGCGGCGCACTTGCCATGCCGACGATTCTGTGTACCGTGCTGGCAGTGTTGGTGCTAGTGGGCGTGAAGAATCCGCCGCGCCCGGACACCTCGAATCCCGCTGTGACGGCTAGCCCCTACCGTGGTAGTCGCTACCTGGTGCGCATTCACATTGCTTCGGCGCTACTGTCCTGGCCGCAGTCGATGATGGGGGCCTACATTTTGGTATGGCTGCTATCAGTGGGCTACGCCGATGCCACGGCGGGCACAATTGTCATGGTCGCGCAGTTGCTCGGCGCCGGATCGAGGGCTGTGATGGGAGTAATCTCTGACCGCGTGCGCTCCCGCATCAAGCCGTATCGATGGGTTTCCGCCACTACCTTTGTCCTGGCAGTCACCATGATTATTGTCGGCTGGGCTGACTGGCGTGCGTTTGGCACGGTCATCATCTGTGCGCTCGCGGTCGCCGTTGTCAGCCCCAACGGCCTTGCTTTTACCGCCGTGGCCGAATACGCGGGACCGTTTTGGTCTGGGCGTGCGATGGGCACGCAGAATACCTTTCAAAACATCATCTATGCTGCTACCCCACCGCTTTCCGGCGCCATCGTCGGCGCGGTCGGCTTCCCGGCGCTCTTTGCCGTCACCGCGCTCTTCCCCGCGGCTGCTTTGGCAATTGCACCGCGGGAGGACGAGAGCCGCGATGGACGGGTCGAGTTGGACTAAGCGGCCTCAGCGATCTTCTGCGCCTGGTGCGCAGACATTGCCCACGTGCCAAAACGGGCCACACAGATTACCCAGTGAATTGCCAGCAGCCACAGCAGTACGCGGCTGGCAATGAATAGCCAAGTAGCTTCGGTGGTAATAAACAGCAAGAAAGTACCCAGGCTGAGCGTGCCCACGGGGAAGGTCGACCCCCACCATGCAGGGCTGTAGCCAGCCCAACGGAATACGGCGCGACCGAACCGTCGGAAAGCGATGAGCGCCATGAACACGCCCAGAATCAGCACGACTGCGCCATAGACGGTGGCGAAACCCGGATTGAACAGCAACTGTGCAGCAGCCGTGGACTGTCCCACGACGCCGAGTGGAATCCACGTGGTGCCAGCGAGGCTGTCAGGAAGCGGCATCCGACCGCGCAGCATTGCCAGGTAGCAGCGCACCAAAATCGGCAGCACGGTAATCAACGTCCACCAGAAGAAAGCCTGAGCGCACACGTAATAGAAATTGCCGTAGATGAAGCTCAACTGCGCGCCACTAGTGGCTGCGACCATCGGTGCGACCAGCGCGAGACCCCACTGAAAAGTCGGCTCACCTTCGAATCCACGAAGCTGACGGATGCTGACAATGACCGCCAGCGGTGCGCCAATCCACCAGGACACCAACTGCCACAGGCTGTTGGTAAAAAGTGGCGCTGCGGCGGAACCGAAGGCCAGAATACCCATGGCCAGCATGCCCCACGGAGCCATGAGCTTTGAACGAAACGGCGGATTTTTGAATCGAATCCAGCCGACAATCATGAAGCCGAGAATGCCTGCGGCAACAATGAAAAGTATGAGTGGAATCACCGGCCAATTGTGGAGGTGAGCCAGTGAAGCAAAAATCGAGGTGCCCATCAGCGACCCAGCCCATGCAGGACCGGGTGGCGCCAGCACATCACGATGTGTGGATTTTGTCATGAGTACACCGTATTCACTTTTGCTCGGCTGTGCTCAAATCGCCCCAGTTTTCGTTATAGAGCCTAGAATAATTCCCTATGAGCAATCCCAATGATGACCTCTTTTCCCCAGAACGCTACGATGCCGGAATCAAAATTCGGCGTGAGGTAATGGGGGACGAATTCGTCGATGCCGCCCTCGCCCGCAACGCAGGTTCGGACGGGGAGACACTGCAAAAGCACATCACCGCCACTGTCTGGGGCTCAGTGTGGAGCCGCGAAGGCCTGGCCAAGCGCGATCGCTCTCTGCTTAACATCGGCATGCTGGTGGCACTGCGAGCGACTGAGGAACTGCGCGGTCACATTAAGGGCGCACTCGCAAACGGTCTCACCCGCACCGAAATCACCGAAGCCATCGTCCATTCTTCGGGCTACTGCGGCGCACCAGCCGCCCTGTCCGCCATGAAGGTCGCGCAGGAGGTGCTCGTCGAAGAGCTCGGTCCGCTTGACGACGAAGAATAGTCAGCCCATGGGCTATCCGGCCCCGGCCTACGAGTTATGACATCGGTAACTCGACGCAGCAGCCATGCCAGCGGAATGGTGACCACAGCGGTGACTACCGCCACCGCGAACATCGAACCTTGGAAAGTCTGGTAGCCCATGATTTTCATCGTCCAGTCCATCACCAGGACATGGATGAGGAAAAACTCATAGGAAATCTCGCCCAACCAAATCATGGCCGGATGGCGAAGCCACTTCACTTCCGCGCCGAGAGCGATAGGTGCTACGAACACGCCAGCGGACAGCCCATAGATTGTGGTCTTCCACAATGCCTGATTAACATCATCCGGCACAAGCGTGGCCGGACCCACCTGAGTTGTTGTGGCGAGTAAGAACAGCGCCAGTGACACCAGCCAGCTGCCCACCAGATTCACGCGCCAGCCAACCTTGCGGCCGTAGGCCAACAGCATGCCAATAGCGAACCAATCAAAGTACGCCATCGGCCACAGCCGCGACACCACTGGCAGAAGATCCTGCTGATGAGAAAGAACGGTCCAGATTGGGCCTATGGCGCCGAAGCCAATGATGATGGCCAGTACCGGCCCAGGACGCAATCGGTCCTTGGTGACCGTCCACAGCGCCAGGCCGACCAGCGGCAACACCACATAGAAGCCGACCTCGACCACCATCGACCACATCTGCGACAGACCAGGGTGAATCCAACCGAACTGCACCGTCTGGGTAAAAGACATCGTGCGCAGCCAGCCACTTATTCCCCCAGCAGCCGGCGGCGGATTGTCCGAGGCATGAATGAGGAACGCCGCCGTCACCACGATCCAGTAGGCCGGCAGGACTCTTTTTGCGCGGCTGATGAAATACTTTCGCAGACTAGGTGGGCTCGCGTGGCCGTCGTTAGGCGATGCGAACCAGCGTCCTGTAAGCAGAAATGCCGAGAGGACGAAGAAAATGGTCACGCCGATTTCGAATCGTCCGTTGAGACGCCCCGTCCAGTCATCGGTATAGTTGCCAGTCCAGAATGCGGCGTGGGTGAGAAGAACACCGAAGGCACCGATTGCACGGATGCCGGTGAGCTCCGGAACATAGGTGGACGTGGGCGCTTTCATGCCAATTATGTTAAGCGAGCAAAGTATTAACCGTGTAATTTTATGCCAAAGCTCGCCCTACATATTCTCAACGGTGCTCAGAATGTACTTTGCTGAAGCGTGTAGCTGCTCCATCTCCCAATCATTGAGCTGTGGCGGCATGCGGCGAATGATACCCTCGCGACCGATTACTGCAGGCATGGACAGTGACACATCCGGCAGCCCATATTCGCCGTCCAGACGCGTGCACACTGGGTGAACGCTGTTTTGATCCAGCATGACGGCGCGGGCAATCTCCAAAGCAGAACGCGCCACACCCGCGTTTGTCCAGCCCTTGGCATTGAGCACGTCATAGGCCGATCCCACGACCGCATCCTGAATCTCCTGTGCCGTGGGCAGTGGCTTTCCATGCCACTTTTCAAGGTCTGACCAGCCGACACCCTGGACATTGAGCGTGGACAGAATCGGCACGGCGGTAAGACCGTGTTCACCCATCATGTACCCCGTCACCGATTTCGGGTCGATGCCCAACTGCTTGGCAACTACCCAGCGCAACCGGGCTGAATCCAACATTGTGCCAGTACCGAACAGCTTTTCCTGCGGGTAATCAAACTCTGTGTGCGCCAGATGGACCACAGCGTCGAGCGGATTGGTAATAAACAGGACAATCGCGTCACGCGTGTGCTTCACGATGCCCGGCATGACATCCCGCACCACTTCCCCGCTGAGCTTGGCCAATCCAGCGCGGTCTGGACGTGAATTGGGGTCATCCGGATCGGGCACAATCGACGCGCCGGCAGCGATGATGATCATGTCTGCATCAGCGCAGTCGCTGTAGTCGCCGACATGCACATCGACATAGTCAGTACCTGGCACACCGGTGGACTGCGACTGATCAAGCGCCTCCCCATGCGCGACACCAGGTGCGGTATCAATCGTGGCAATCTCAGCAAAAAGTCCCGATTCCATGGCATACGTCAGCACATACGAACCAACGTGACCGAGACCGATACATACAAGCTTTGAGTGTTTCATAGTCTCGATACTAGGTCTCGATACTAGGACTGCTGAAAAAACTTGGTGCAGAAAAATTGACGCACATGAAAAAGCCCCCACTCAGTTTCGAGTGGAGGCTTTAAAATTTGTACCCCGTACGGGATTTGAACCCGTGTTACCGCCGTGAGAGGGCGGCGTCCTAGGCCGCTAGACGAACGGGGCTTAGAACTTTCTCCGCCGACGGAGTTCTGCACTGCGCCGCGGACTCGTTAACCATACCCTATGACTGTCCACTTACTGCAAACCCGCAGTTCAAAGTCCTAAAAACCCAAATTCTGAGCATTGTTTTCGAGGGCTACGGAAAATTCATCGACGTCCATCTTCCGCGCCTTCGCAACGTCTCGAACAGTCTCACGCAACGCCGCAGCCACCTGCCCCGCCGGGTCCGACGCATCGCAGTCCTTTGCACGCGGCAGGTCTGTCTCTAAGAGCAGCTTATCGACGGGCACTTGTGCCACATATGCCCTACCGCGTTTCGTTTGTAGCATCAGCGGATTGACGGAGATGTAGCCACCGCTACGGACGAGCCTGGTGAGCTCATCGCTGGTGCCCCCGAAGCGATGAAAGATGGGGATCGCATGCTCCGGCCCAACTCCGACTTCCTCCAGCAGGTCGAGAACAGCAGTAGCACTGCGGACCGTGTGAATAGAAAGGACACATGGTTCAGGCGTAGCGGTGTCTCGGATGGCTTCCAGGATGCTTCTCAGCACGTGGAGTTGAGTCGCGGCCGATACGTCGTCAAGCCTGCGCGGCGCGAAGTCCAGACCGATCTCGCCGACAAAGCGGGTGCGTTGCAGTGCCTCTCGAAAGATTTCGAGTTCGCGCGGGTAGTTTTCGGCGATATACCACGGGTGGAAACCGACGGCGGGCATCGCGAGCTCTTCGCGCTCTAGCTGTAGGAAACCGGACGGCAGGACAGTCTGCGCGATAAAGCCGATACCCTCGTTTGCCATGGCAGTGCGAAAATTCTCACGGGCGTGGCACGGGAGAAAGTCGTAGTGATAGTGGGTATCGATAAGACGCATTATTTTTCCGTCGGTGGCTGAGTCTCGTCGGCCGGCTGACCGATACGCGGCGCCAGTGGAGTTTCCTCCAGCCCGAGCATTCGGCGAATGACCTTGCCAGCCAGCATTTGTCCCATAATGGGCGGGATATAGCTCATGGTACCGAGAGTCTCCGACTTGGTGCCGCTGCCCTTATTCGCAATCTTCACGGTTTCCTCCGTGGAGTACAGCACTTCCAAACCGCGGATGCGGCGACGGATGCACACCTGGCGAACAATCTTTGCCAATGGGCAGACCTTTGTTTTATTGATCTTGGAGAAAGTCAGATACGACGGATCCAATTTATTCCCACCGCCCATGGAGGAAATGAGATGGACGCGGTTTTCCGCACACCACTGCGCAATCTCAATCTTGCCGGTGACGTTGTCAATTGCGTCGATGACGTAATCCGGGCGCGGGAACTGCGCAAATGTATCAGCAAGATTTTCCCTGGTGAGGTAGACCTTTTGGGCATAAGTGGCGCAGTCCGGATTGATGTCGGCGACCATGGCTTCCATCACTTCAGCCTTGACGCGCCCCACAGTAGAGACAAACGCGAGCGCCTGACGGTTGAGATTGCTCTCCTCAATCACATCGCCATCGAGCAGGATGAGATTGCCAACACCACCCCGTGCAAGCGCCTCCGCACAGCTGGAACCCACTCCGCCCAGACCGACGACCATGACGGTGGAACCAGCGAGTTTTTCCAGCCCCTCCTCACCGAGGATGAGCCGCAGTCGCGCGAATCGTTCACTGGTCACTGTCGTCATTGTCGCCTCGATTCTTAAGACAAGAAAACTCCCCAGCCGATAAGTGGCTGGGGAGTTAATTGGTACCCCGTACGGGATTTGAACCCGTGTTACCGCCGTGAGAGGGCGGCGTCCTAGGCCGCTAGACGAACGGGGCTTAGAACTTTTTCAAGTAGTGAATCTCTTCACTGCTGGCCTACCAGGACTCGAACCTAGAATGACGGTACCAGAAACCGTTGTGTTGCCAATTACACCATAGGCCAATAAAGACTGGCGCTTTCACGCTGTCTTTGTACCCCGTACGGGATTTGAACCCGTGTTACCGCCGTGAGAGGGCGGCGTCCTAGGCCGCTAGACGAACGGGGCTTAGAACTTTTTCAAGTAGTGAATCTCTTCACTGCTGGCCTACCAGGACTCGAACCTAGAATGACGGTACCAGAAACCGTTGTGTTGCCAATTACACCATAGGCCATCGCTGCTCAACGCAACGAGGAATAATATAGCCAATTCTCGTCGAATTGAGCAAATCAGCTGGTCAAACTAATTTTCTCCCTGCCAAGGAGTCACCTCAAGCGCCTTGCGCAGACGAGCGATGGAGCGCTCGCGGCCGAGCAGCTCCATGGACTCGAACAGCGGCGGGGAGACCTGTGCGCCGGTAACAGCCACGCGCACCGGGCCAAATGCCTTACGAGGCTTCAGCTCCAGATCCTCGATGAGAGCCTTCTGAAGTGCGGCCTCGAGCTTGTCGGTGACAAACTCCTCATCGCTGAGCGGCTCAACAGCTGCCAGAGCTGCCTCGAGCACCGCCACGGCCTCTTCCTTGAAGTTACGGCGCGCCGAGCGCTCATCAAAGGTGAACTCATCCTCTTCCACGACCAAGAACTTCGAGAGGTCCCAGGCGTCGGAAAGCGTCTTCACACGAGTCTGCAGCAGGGTTGCCAGGAATGCGAACTTGTCGGCTGGGTAATCAGCCGGGAAGTCGAAGTGGCTCTCGAGGTAGGTACGCAGACGCTGCTCAAAGTCCTTCGGGTCGAGCATGCGGATGTGATCAGCGTTGATGGCATCGGCCTTCTTCTGATCGAAGCGGGCCGGGTTGGACAACACGTCGTGAATGTCGAAGGCAGCGACCATCTCATCCATGGTGAAGATGTCCTTGTCACCATCCAGGGACCAACCCAGCAGAGCCAGGTAGTTCAGCAGGCCCTCTGGGATGAAACCGTTGTCACGGTGAATGAACAGGTTGGACTGTGGGTCGCGCTTGGACAGCTTCTTGTTGCCCTCCCCCATCACGAACGGCAGATGACCAAACTGCGGGGTGAACTTGGCAACACCAATGCGCTTCAGCGACTCATACAGCGCAATCTGGCGCGGGGTCGACGGCAGCAGATCCTCACCACGAAGGACGTGGGTGATTTCCATCAGGGCGTCATCAACCGGGTTGACCAGGGTGTACAGTGGCTCACCATTGGAGCGGGCAATGACGAAGTCCGGAACCAGACCCGCCTTGAACTCGACGCGGCCGCGCACGAGGTCTTCAAACACAATGTCCTCGTCCGGCATGCGCAGACGAATCACCGGCTTGCGGCCCTCCGCACGGAAGGCCTCCTTCTGCTCCTCGGTGAGATTGCGGTCATAGTTGTCGTAGCCCAGCTTCGGATCACGACCAGCGGCCTTGTGGCGTTCCTCGACCTCTTCTGCGGTGGAGAACGCCTCGTAGGCCTCACCGGCATCAATCAGGCGCTGAAGCACATCAGCGTAGATGTCCTTGCGCTGCGACTGGCGGTATGGGCCGTGCGGACCGCCGACGTCAATGCCCTCATCCCAGTCGATTCCGAGCCAATTCAGTGCCTCAATGATGGCCTGGTAAGACTCTTCGGAATCGCGAGCGGCATCGGTATCTTCGATGCGGAAGATTAGCTTGCCGCCGGTGTGGCGGGCATAAGCCCAGTTGAACAGGGCTGTGCGGATGAGGCCAACGTGCGGGGTTCCGGTTGGCGACGGGCAAAAGCGTACGCGAACATCTGACATGCTTTCCCACGATACCCGCCCTCTCACCTGCAGGCATGCATAGGGCTAACTAGTCCACTCGCCTGCCACGCGACCGGAATATCCAGCGGCGGCCAGTCGGTTAATCCACTCAGTCAACGGAGCGGAGCCCGTGCCCGGCGCGCCGCGGCCCGGGAAGTCGGCAATCTGAACATGCTCGGGCAGGCTCACAGTTCCACTGCTGACATCTGCCAGCCACTCTTCCACGTCTATTCCATTGGCCGCGAAGTGGTAGAAGTCTGCGAGCACTCCTGCTCCTGTGCGTTTGGCCAGTTCATCGGCCTGCCATGGATTGGTGATTGGGTAGTCCGTCATCCCGGACAGCGGCTCAATCAGGGCACGCACGCCACCGGTCTTAAGCTGCGCGGTGATTTCGGCCAGCCGCTCGACCTGGGCATCAGTGAGTTGACCCGAGCGCCCGAGCAATACATTTGAGCACTGCAGCCCCGTTTCGGCAGCAATCCGCTCAACTACCTCAAGGTGTCCCACAGGCAGCGGTTCAACATGGAGCACTCCCCGCTGACCTGAGCCCATGTCACCGCCCCACAAGTTCATGGCGTAGAGCTGCACGCCGTCATCGAAGAGATTGCAAAAGGCGGAAATCTCCTCGGGACTCGGCACGGGGCGGTTAAAAGGCCACCAGAACTCGACCGTCGAGTAGCCATCGGCACGCGCGGCCGCCACGGCATCTGTGGCAGATAGATGTGCGTAGACCGTGGAGCAGTTAATAATGGTGCTCATGGATAAGACGGTAGTAGTAACCGGCGGCGGAGGCGGGATTGGTCGCGAAATTGCCCTGACTTTTGCCGCCACGGACTGGCACGTGCATATCTGCGGCAGACGTGTCGACGCACTTGCGGATACCGCAGCTAAAAGCGACAACATCACCTACTCACAGTGCGACATCACCGATGAAGCTCAGGTAGTCGAGATGTTTTCCCAGGCTCAGGCGCATACTGGCCGACTGGACGCGGTAGTTTTGAACGCAGGTTTGCCCGGCACTCCGGCTGAGTTCGGCGACACCAATATCACCGACTTCCGCGCGGTTATCGATACCAATGTGATTGGCTCCTTTCTCTGCGCGCGCGAAGCATTCAACCGCATGAAGGATCGCGGCGGCCGAATCCTGGTCAACTGCTCCATCGCAGCGCAGGTACCGCGGGCGCATACGGCCGCCTACGCGACGTCGAAAAGCGCGCTTGCGGGAATGACCCGAGTGCTGGCCCTGGACGGGCGCGAGTACGGCATCACTGCGACGCGCATTGATATCGGCAATGCGCAGACTGATCTGCTGGGGACGTTTACCGGCAGCGAGCCGATGTTCGATGCGCGGCACGCTGCGGAGACCTTCCTGCATGCCGCGAATCTGCCACGTGAAGCCGTCATTGATGAGCTGACGATTACCGCTGCGGGTATGCCCTTTTTGGGTAGGGGGTAGCGCGCCCCTTAAACTAGAGCGTAATTGGGAAGTCGGTGGACTGGAGCGACTGGAGCGAGGAGGGTTTCCAAGGGACTATGTCCATGAACAATCATCCCTCGCTGGGCGGAGACAGCAATTTCGAGGAACCGCCGAAGAAGAAGCAGCCACAGCGCTCCTCTCGCTGGGACCAATCACGCCCAGATACCGCTCCCGACTTTTTGCTCTCCCGCGCGCACGGTTCCATCCGCACAAAGGGTGTAGAGGAGCAAATTTCCGACCCGTGGCTCGCCGCCGAGCAGCTACACGCCGGTATGCACAAGATGGTCGTCGGAGCTCTCCCCTTTGACCTCGACGCGCCGGCCGCGCTGACCGTTCCCCGCGAGGTCATCCGCTCCAGTCAACCGCTGGAACCACCAGCTCACTACCGCTGGAACGCACCACAGCCGAAGGCTCGCGTTGTCGCCTATGATCCCGTCCCCGAAGAGCACGGCGATCGTGTCGATGCCGCAATCCGCACCATCGCCCACTCCGGGTTGGAAAAGGTCGTGCTCGCGCGCGCTGTGGAGCTGGAAATTGATCCGCCGATTGATCCGCTTTTGCTCGCTGCCAGGCTTATCGACGGGTCCCCCAACCGCGATGGCTTTGTCGTCGATCTCTCCCCCGCGGGCTCTGCATTCGACGGCAAGCTGCTGATTGGTTCCTCCCCGGAGATGCTAGTGCGCCGCACCGGCGACATTGTGGAAGCGTTTCCGCTGGCTGGATCTCTGCCGAGGTCGCGGAATAAAGAGGTGGACCGCGCAACAGCCCGTCGATTAGCGGATTCGCGCAAGAATCTCGATGAGCACGCCTTTGTCGTGGACGACATCGCCGAGAATTTGGCGCCGCTGTGCAGCTCGCTGGAAGTGCCGGAGAGCCCTGAACTGATGAGCACTGCCGAGATGTGGCATCTGGCGACACATATCCGTGGACGCCTGAAGGATGCCTCGCTGTCGGCATTGGACTTGGCGCTGGTCGTGCATCCCACACCAGCTATCTGCGGCACGCCGATGGAGTCGGCGTTCGGAGTGATTAAGGCCGTCGAGACCGACCGCGGTTTTTACTCCGGCGCGGTGGGCTGGTGCGATGAAAATGGTGACGGCGAGTTTGTCGTGTCCATTCGCTGCGCCGAAGTCGATACCGGTGGCACCGTGGCACGACTATGGGCCGGAGGCGGCATTGTGTCGCACTCCGACCCAGAAGAAGAAGTCGCGGAGACCAGCGCCAAGATGGGCACCGTGCTCCGCGCGTTTGGAGTTAAAGCTTAAGCTCGCTCCACCGGATTGGCCAGCGTGCCAATACCCGGAATCTCAACCTCAATGCGGTCGCCCGGGAACATCGGCGCGGTACCTGCCGGAGAACCGGTGCAGATCACATCGCCCGGCAGCAGAGTGATTGAGGCCGTGATGAACTCGATAATCTCCGGGATGGACATAATCATCTGGTTTGAGTTGGAGTCCTGCTTGGTCTCGGTGACACCCTCATGCGTCAGGTGTGCCTTAATCGGCAGCTCGTTGTAATCCAGCTCAGTCTGAATCCACGGGCCCAGCGGGCAAAATGTATCAATGCCCTTGGCGCGTGCCCACTGACCGTCGGCAAACTGCAGGTCACGGGAAGAAACATCGTTGACGATGGTGTATCCGAAGATCACATCGTGGGCCTGTTCCTTCTTGACGTTCTTACACGGCTTGCCAATAATCAGCGCCAGCTCGCCCTCAAACTCGACATTCGTGGCGAACTCCGGGATACGAATCGGCGCTTCCGGACCAACTACGGCCGTCGGCGGCTTGATGAACATCGTGGGCGGGAGCTTCTCGGCCGACTTCTTGAAGACCTCGGCGACGTGATCAGCGTAGTTACGACCGATGGCGATGACCTTCGACGGCAGCATCGGGGCGAGCAGACGCACGTCGGCAAGCGGCCATGAACGGCCGGTCTTGTTGATCTGACCGAAGGGGTGTCCCTCGATCTCGTGCAAAGTAACTTCATTGCCTTCGCCCTCAACGAGCGCGAAGCACATGCCCTCTGGGTGGGCGATTCGAGCAATACGCATAAAAATAGGTTACACGTCACATTCTATGGTTTTTGCATCGCCCCCGAATTCTGGGCCTGCCACACCAACGCGCACGCCACCGCATCATTGAGCGCATGATGCGCTTTCATGTGCGGGATACCGTACTTATCGCACAGTGACCACAGCCGCAACTCATCTCGCACGGGCTGTCTGCCAGCGCGCAACATGGCTTCATACTCGCGTTGCATCGTGTCGGCCACCGACACTTTAAAGCGCGCACCGAAGTACTTTCGGCACAGCGGATCTAGAAAGCCAATCTCCATCTGCGCGTAATGCGCCAGCAACGTCCGCCCGCGCAGAGCGTGTAACAGCTTTTCGACGGCCACTTCTGCCGGTACTCCGGTTGCGAGGATGTCGTCGGTAAGCCCATGGAGCGTCGCTGAATCGCCCACGCTCTCCGTGTTTTGCTCAGGTCGGACTATGAGATGCTCAGACTCGGCCAGCACGATATCGCTCCCCTCTACCGCTACCCAACCAATGGAGACCAGCTTGTCTGTGGCGGGGTCGAGGCCGGTGGTTTCCACATCGACGGCAAGCCAGGCATCGTGGCGCACGGGCGTCTCATAGAGCTCTTTGAGCGCACCGGTAGCTTTGAGTCTGTTGGGAAGAAAGAGCCTCATGACAACGCTCTCACGACATCGCCCTGATCGGGTACTTCGCCCCAAGCCCCTGCTGCATTTTGCGAATCACTCCGAAAGCATCGCGCAGATGCTCTCGCTCCAGGCTCGACAGTTGCTTGGGAGACACGTAATTATCCGGCTCCTTCTTCATATCCGCCTGCGACTGCTGGTGACTCAATTGCACCGTACAGAGGAACTCAAAGGCGTCCGCGAGATCTTGAGCTCCCAGGCGGCTGACGCTGCCGGCACCACTGCTTGCGGCCAACCGTTCACGCGTCGACAGCTGCGGCAGCCCCGCGGCCACCGAAAACAGCCGAGCCATCTGTACCACTGCTGCCACGCCGCCCTTCTTGATATCCAGGGTCTCCGCATGTTCCCCGCCCTTTTCCAGCACAAAGCCACGGAAGAAGCCCAATGGCGGCTCGCGCCGGGCTGCAAGTTTCGCCAAATGCGCGTGCAGGCGCAGCGAGTTTTGCGCCAACGGTAGGAACGACGCACGCAGGTCATCTACCATTTGCGTCTCGCCTGCTACGGCTCGCATATCGAAGAAAGCCTGCGCATGCAGAAGGGCCTCTGCTTCCGGCGCTGTAATCCAGCTGTGAAAAGTGTGCAGCCACTGCGACAGCGGCATGCGCCACTCGGGGTTACTCGCCATCATGTTGCCAGGGCAAAGCGGATAACCAACACGGTCAAGGTTGGCGCAGATTTCGTCGCTAAGCGAGGCGAAGTAGTCGCCGTGCACGGACGCGTCGTAGTCGTCGGAGAGCACCAGCGCGTTGTCCTGGTCAGAGGCGAGCCCCATTTCGCCACGGCCATGCGAGCCGAGAACCGCAAACGCGTACGACACCGGCGGGGCCCCTAGTTTTTCCTCCGCCAGCGCCACGATACGACGCGTGACGGCATCCGCGACAGCGGTGAGCAGCTTGGAGACTTCCTCCGCGGAGTCTCCCCTCTCGACGAATCGCCCCACAATCCTGCGCGCGTTTGCTGCAATCTCTGCAATTTCGCTGATGTCGTGCTTACGCGCAAGTGTCGCGGTGGCGTAGACGGGATCAGTATGCAGACTGCGCAGCAGGTCACCGATGACAATCATTCCCACGACACGGTCACCGTCGTGTACTGGTAGGTGATGATACCCGCGCTCAGCCATCAGCAGCATCGCCTCAAACACGAGAAGACTCGGGCTCACGGTTTCGGGGTTGCGCGTCATTATTTCACTTACCGACGTACTCGCAGGTCTCGCCTGCGCCAACACTCGGCGACGAAGATCGCGGTCAGTGATGATGCCCACGAGCTTGCTGGAGTCATCCATCACCAGCAGGCTGGAAACATTTTTCTCCGACATAATGGCTGCGGCTTGCTGCACTGTTGCTTCCGTGCCGCAGGTAATGAGATTTGGCTCCATAAGCTCCGACACGCGCGTGCGCAAAGACTCCGACGCAGCCGTGTTACGCAGCTGAGAGGCAACCGCGCGGATACGCGCATTCTCACCGCCATAGTAGCGACGCACCTCCGCAAACTGCGCGTTTAGCTGGTCAAATACCTCCTGAGATATCACCAGAAAGACGCAGTCTTCCACCGCCGTCATGGTATACAGCGAGGGGTCACCGGAAAGCAGCGTCGAATAGCCGAAGTGATCTCCCACATCGCGCCTATCCAGCAAAGTTCCGGCGGGGTCGAAGACGTCCACCAACCCTGCACGAATAATGAAACAGTTCCGATTTTCCGCGCCAGCGCGAATAATTTCGGTACCACGACGCACATAACGCATGGTCAGAAGCGGTGGAATGGTCCCACACTCATCATGGGAAAGCTCCGAGAAGGGGCGAATGTGGCTGAGGAAGTTTGCGATCTCCGCAAGCTCGACGGTCATGAGGACAATTGTTCCCTATTTTTGCTGCTGATACGACCACTTTGCTGGAAGACTTGGAACCATGACTAGTACCAACAACCCCGAATGGCCACTCGACTCCCACATCCTCGCAAGCATGGACAAGCTCGCAGCACTCGTCGAACCGCTTGACGACGGCACGTTCAATGCCACCCTGCCCATTCCCGCCATCAATAGTCTGGCAGTATTACTTCGACATGTAACAGGATCCGCGAGGTACTGGCTCGAGGCTGTATGCCTTGGCCGTAATTATGTTCGTGACCGCGAGGGCGAGTTTTCTGCAAATTGCAGCGTTGCGGACAGACTAGAAATTTACCACCGAGACCGAGCCGCGATTGAGTCTGCACTGGCTGAACTGCAGGGTATGAATCGCTCACAAGCTCCTGCTGTGATTCCAACTGACAAGGAGCGTTGGTGGTGTGCGTCTATCGAGGGCGTTATTGTCCACGTGTTCCACGAGGCTGCGCAACACCTTGGGCATGCCGAAATTACTCGAGATGCCTTGGCCACAGGTCTGGGTACGGACTCGGCATCTGGAGCAGCTGGAGCAACAGACTCGGCCCTTGACACTGTGATTGACGTACTACGCCAGGTCGGTCACTCAGCCGACCATATTGAACATGCCACCGACGGCAGGACTCATATCGAAACCGTCGATGGCAGGAATGTGGTTTTTTAGGCTGGTTCTGGCGAGTAGTTACTTCAGCGCTGCTGCAATGCGATCGCCGACCTCGGTGGTCTTGATTGGGCCATTACCGCGGCTGGCCATGTCTGCCTCCACAGCGGCCTCGATGCGCTGAGCGTCCTCCTCGCGGCCAAGGTGACGCAGCATCATAGCGCCAGACAGGATTGCAGCGGTTGGGTCAGCGATGCCCTTACCAGCAATATCTGGAGCAGAGCCGTGTACCGGCTCAAACATTGACGGGTTGGTGTTGGAAGCGTCGATATTGCCGGATGCTGCCAGACCAATGCCACCGGAGACTGCGCCGGCCTCGTCAGTCAGAATGTCACCGAAGAGGTTGTCGGTAACGATGACGTCGAAACGCGAAGGGTTGGTGACCAGGTAAATCGTCGCAGCGTCGATGTGCGAGTAATCAACCTCAACCTCTGGGTATTCCTTCGCGACCTCGTTGACTGTGCGCTGCCACATGCCACCGCCGTGAACCAGGACATTGGTCTTGTGGACCAGCGTGAGCTTCTTGCGGCGAGTCATCGCCAGCTCGAATGCATAGCGCACGACACGCTCGGCACCGAAACGAGTGTTCACGGAGGTTTCGTTAGCGACCTCGTGCGGAGTGCCAACACGAATAGCACCACCGTTACCGGTGTAGGCACCCTCCGTGCCCTCACGGACAACCACAAAGTCAATCTCGCCCGGGTTCTTCAGTGGTGATTCCACACCTGGGAAGAGCTTCGACGGGCGCAGATTGACATGGTGATCCAGAGCAAAGCGCATCTTCAGCAGCAGACCACGCTCCAGGACTCCTGGAGGAACGTTTTCCGGGTCACCGATAGCGCCGAGCAAAATGGCATCATGCTCGCGCAGGGAATCCAAGTCGGCATCAGTAAGCAGCTCCCCATTGCGCAGGTAGCGACGCGATCCAAGGTCGTACTCTGTGGTGTCGAAGTCACCGATGGCGGCCTTAAGGACCTTCAATGCCTCTGCCGTCACCTCCGTGCCGATGCCATCACCCGGGATGACCGCAATCTTTAGCTTACGTTCCTCTGTCATTTTTGAGATACCCTTCTCACTATATGGACACTCATGAGTGTAGCAGACGCTAGCCATCCGATTGATTTTCTCCAGCACTCTGGTTTTTCCCCACCTCCCGCTGCACCTTTTCCACCAACTCGCGGAGTTTATCGTGCAACTTGCGACGCCTTTCATTATGTTCCACCAGCGCCGCTGTTTTCTTTTCCGTCTGAGACGCGAAGGTGTAACGACCATGGCCGGTGTGCGCCTTACCCGACTTGGCAAATGGTCCCTCATCACAAGAAAGAAAAGTCCACTCCTCCACTCCACCTTCTCCGCGCACCACGCGCCACATTCCAGCAGTCTTTAGATTGTGATGCCTCCGGCAAAGACAGTGCAGATTATCAGTGTGCGTAGAGGCCTCCTGCAGACGCTCACCTGGAGCGAGATCGTGATTGAACTCCACAATATGGTCGATATCGCACCTCTCCGCAGGAACATCACACCCCGGAAAGCTGCACACGCCATCACGAGCACGAACGAATGCCCGCTGCGACTCAGAAGGCCGATACCCCTCAACCGCGCTATCTCCAAGCACACGCAACGTGGAGACCCGATTCATCCACGACTCCGCAGCCAGCGGCGATAGCCACCCCGCACCCGACAGCCATACCGGAGTATTTTCGGGCGTACCATCCGTCCCTGGCGTCAAAACTCGAAAGAGTTCAAGATTTACCTCAACGTCACAGGTTCCACGCAGCGCATGCATGAAAGCTTCAGCTCGATTGACTTTCAGCTTTGCCGCCACCGCATCGACGATTGCCATCGCCTCCACCGCGTGGTGCCGCTCCAAGACCGCCGTCACCGTTGTCGCACCCGTGGTATCGCGGTCATCAACAGCAACAAACTCCCGCGGCGTCATTCGGTCGCCGAAATAGTCGAGTGCCACAGCCTGAACTTCGCAGACTTCCGGAGACTCCATTGGAGCTGCAACATCAGCCCCATCCAGCTCATATGCCGCCACATCCGCCAGCACCTCAACAGCCGCATCCACCGTCGCATCCACATTCTGCGCCAAGGCCTGATCGGCCTGAGCTCCGACGACATCGATGTCACGCGGGCGCACCTCAGGCACGCACTCATCCAATACCCGCTGCACGCGCACCGCCAGCGCCTGCACACCACGTAACGCTTCCCCATCACGACGAGGCTTGACGACGGCCATAAGCCCCGGCTCCACTGCGTCAATCTTGTCATCCGCCACAGGCCGGGTATGCCTGCCAAGCATTGCCAAATGCCGCAAAGACAAGTGACCACGCCCGGCACACTCCGCCGCCAACTGCGGCATCCGCCCAAGCATGTAACCGATTTCCATATACTTATTAACTTCAGAGCGCGAAAGCCCCAACACCACCGACCAATAAGCCAGATGCGCTTCAACATCCCCATCATCGGGCGGTGCGACCTGTAGCGCAATAGCCACATGCAAGCGGTTTATCTCCCGCGCAGCCTCTGCGAGCGGATGCGCTCTCACCTCATGACTAAATCGAAATTCTCCGTTTGGTTCCGTCCCTGACATTGCACTGTTCCTCCTTACGAGTCCCCTTACGAACAGTTGCCTTTTCAAGTCAGCCAAAGCTTATGCCAAACCCCGGATACAATTTCGAGAATCAACCCTCAGTTATTCGAACATTTATTCGAGCCAAGCGATAGAAAAATCCCGCCCTACAACGCAAGCACCGTCGTAAAGCGGGAAAACGCGACGATTAGTCGACCGGCTTCATCGAACCGTTCTCGAGGAAACGGCGGTGGAAGTCGTAGGAAGTACCCAGGTCATGCGGGGTGTGCATGTACGGGGTAGCCTTTTCGGCGCGCTCGACGTACTCAAGCAGAGCTTCCTTGTACATCGGGTGAGCACACTTCTCAATGACAACGCGGGAGCGCTGACGCGGAGCCAGACCACGCAGGTCAGCAAGGCCCTGCTCGGTGATAATGACCATGACATCATGCTCGGTGTGGTCAACATGCGAGACCATCGGGACGATGGCGGAGATGTCGCCGCCCTTAGCGGTGGACGGAGACACGAAGGTGGAAATGTAGGCGTTACGAGTGAAGTCACCCGAACCACCGATGCCGTTCATCATGCGGGAACCAGCCACGTGAGTGGAGTTGACATTACCGTAGATGTCGGCCTCAATCATGCCGTTGGTGGTAATCAGACCCATACGGCGGGTCAGGCCCGGGTTGTTGGAGATGTCCTGCGGGCGCAGAACAATCTTCTCACGGTAGTCCGCAGCGTTCTCATTCATGCGAGCTGCATACTCCGGCGACAGGGAGAATGCAGTACCGGAAGCCATGGTCAGCTTGCCCGCATCCATCAGGTCGATCATGCCATCCTGAATAACCTCGGTGAACGACATCAGGTTCTCATACTTGGAGTCGAGAAGACCAGCCAGAACAGCGTTCGGGATATTACCGACACCGGACTGCATCGGCAGCAGATTCTCCGGCAGGCGACCGGCCTTTACCTCACCATCAAGGAAGTCGAGCAGGTAGCCAGCGATAGCCTTGGAGTTATCATCCAGCGGCTTGAACGGGGAGTTACGGTCCTCGGCGTTAGTCTCGACGACAGCGACAACCTTGTCGACGTCGATCGGAACATTTGGGGTACCAATGCGGTCACCCGGAGTCAGAATCGGAATCTCCTTGCGGTTCGGCGGCAGGCCGACGCTGTAGATGTCGTGCATACCTTCGAGATCCTCAGACTGCCAGGAGTTGACCTCAATAATGATCTTCTCAGCAGCCTTCAGGTACGAGACGCTGTTGCCAACCGAGGAAGACAGAATCAGGGAACCATCCGGCTTAATGCGCACTGCCTCAACGACAGCAACGTTGACCGGACCAAAGAAGCCCTGCTCCGTCATGGGGCCGGAATGCGACAGGTGAATATCGCTGTAGTAGGCGTCGCCAGCGTTAATGCGGTTACGCATACCCGGGTCAGACTGGTACGGCATACGCCACTCGACACCATTGGCCTTAGCCAGTGCGCCGTCTAGCTCCGGGGCCGTGGAAGCACCGGTCAAGACCTTAATCTTGAACTCTTCGCCACGCTCATGAGCAGCTTCAATACGCTCAGCCAGGGCCGGCGGCACAACCCTCGGGTAACCAGCACCGGTAAAACCGGCAAAGCCCACCATGTCTCCATGATTGATGAACTGCGCGGCTTCTTCCGCGGTCATCACCTTGGATTTGAGACCCGCATGGGCAATACGATCTGACATCAATTCACCTTTCTATTTACCCCCAAAGCGGCTATTGGGGGTGGCGCTACGAACACCGAAGCACACCCCAACCATATCAACGAAGTGGTTATTCACATTCATTCAGATGCCCACTCTCTCCCCCGTTTTAAGGCAAGGACAACACCGTTTTCACCCCTCCCGACACCTGCGCTTTAGAACACACTTCATAACACAATGTAACGCACGCCACAAGCCTTTATATTATTGACAATCATTTTCATTTCGCTATTCTTGTCGAGTGACTTCTCAACAGACCAACCACGCCCAAACCACTCCCGTTACCGTTCTGTCCGGATTCCTCGGCGCAGGCAAAACCACACTCCTCAACCACCTGCTAGCCAATTCCCAGGGCCGCAAGATTGCGGTCATCGTCAACGACTTCTCCGAAGTCAACGTCGATGCCGCCCTCATTGAACAGGGCAGCTACCTCGAACGCGGCGAAGATCGTTTCATCGAAATGTCGAACGGTTGCATCTGCTGTACTCTTCGCGATGACCTCGTCGAAAACGTCGGCAAACTCGCGCGCAGCGGCAAGTTCGAGCACATCGTCATCGAATCCACGGGCATCTCCGAGCCCATGCCCGTCGCCGCCACCTTTGAATGGGAATTCGACGACGGCCGCCGTCTCGCCGACATCGCTCCCATCGACACCATGGTCACACTCGTCGACGCCTCCACATTCCTCGACAGTCTCCGTCACGGACGCGCGCTGCCTGACGACGAACGCACGGTCGCCGACCTCCTTGTCGACCAGGTGGAATTCGCGGACCTCATCCTCGTCACCAAATCTGACCTCGCCGGCGAGAAACTCACTGGCGGCACCGAAGAAACCATCCGCGCCATGAATCCGCGTGCCCGCATCGTCCGGGTCACCAACGGCGATATCGCCACCGCCGCGATTCTCGATGCCGCGCTTTACGACGAAGGAACTGCGGCCACATTCCACGGCTACGCCGAAGAACTTGCCAATCCACACACGCCCGAGACTGAGGAATACGGCATCTCCTCTGTAGTATTCCGTGGCTCAAGGCCGTTCGACCGCGACCGCCTCATCAAGGCACTGCGGGCAACCAAGGGACTCGTCCGCTCCAAGGGTCACTGCTGGATTGCCGACCGCCTGGAAGTGGCGCACGTCTGGAGCCAGGCCGGCCCGAATCTAAAAATCACTCCAGCAATCATGTGGGCACAGACAGATGTCCCGCCGTCAAATGAAGTAGTACTTATCGGTGTCAACTTTGACCCGGATGCAACATTGCAGGCCTTTGAAGACGCAATGTTGTCCGACGAAGAAGTCAGAGCTTTGCTGTAACTCCCCTCGACAAAGACACTATTCGAGCTGTATCGTGGCCCAAATCACTTGCCTACCTGCGTGTGTGGCAGCACACTGTTAGCTCGTGCTACGTTAGGCCACAAAATAAGTGTCGAACAGTCTATCTAGGAGTTGACATGTCTGATCGCATCGCACACGCAGGCCTGCGCAGCAAGGTAATGAGTGCCGACGAAGCAGCTCAGTTGGTTAATCACGGTGATGCCATCGGCATTTCCGGCTTCACTGGCGCTGGCTACCCGAAGGCGCTGCCGACCGCACTGGCAAACCGCGGCAAGGAGCTCCACGCCAAGGGCGAGGAATTCGCAGTCGATATCTACACCGGCGCTTCTACCGCTCCGGACTGTGACGGTGTGATGGCTGAAGCGGATATCATTCGCTACCGCATGCCGTACCAGGGCGACCCGGCTCTGCGTAAGTCCATCAACGCTGGTAAGGCAAAGTACCAGGACATTCACCTGTCGCAGTCGGCACAGTACATCGAGCAGGGCTTCCTGCCTATTGACGTTGCAATTGTTGAGGTCACCCGTATTACTGAAGATGGCCACCTCGTTCCGTCGTCAAGCGTTGGCAACAACGTCGAGTGGATGGACAACGCCGACAAGATCATCCTCGAGGTCAACTCCTGGCAGTCCGAAGAGCTCGAGGGCATGCACGATATCTACCGTATCCAGCATCTGCCGAACCGCACCCCGGTGCCGATTAACGCTCCGGGCGACCGCATTGGTACCCCGTACATCGACATCAACAAGGAAAAGGTCGTTGCTGTCGTCGAGACCAACGCACCTGACCGCAACTCCCCGTTCAAGCCGCTGGATGACACCTCGAAGGCAATTGCCGGCCACTTCCTCGACTTCCTCGAGGGCGAGGTTCGCGCTGGCCGCCTGGCATATGACCAGTACATCATGCAGTCCGGTGTCGGTAACGTGCCGAATGCTGTGATGGCAGGTCTGCTGGATTCCAAGTTCGAGAACATCAAGGCCTACACCGAGGTTATTCAGGACGGCATGATCGACCTGATTGACGCCGGCAAAATGACTGTCGCGTCGGCTACCTCCTTCTCCCTGTCCCCGGATGCTGCGGAGAAGATGAACAACGAGGCTGCTCGTTACCGCAAGAACATCATCCTGCGCCCGCAGCAGATTTCGAATCACCCAGAGGTTGTCCGCCGCGTGGGCCTGATTGCTACCAACGGCATGATTGAGGCTGACATCTACGGCAATGTCAACTCCACCCACATCAACGGCTCGCGCATGATGAACGGCATCGGTGGCTCGGGCGACTTCACCCGTAACGCTTTCGTTTCTTCCTTCATCTCCCCGTCGCTGGCTAAGGATGGCGCAATCTCGACCATCGTGCCGTTCGCATCCCACATCGACCACACTGAGCACGACGCTATGGTCATCATCACCGAGCGCGGCTTCGCCGACCTGCGTGGCCTGGCTCCGCGTGACCGCGTTGCCAAGATGATCTCCGTTGCGCACCCGGACTACCAGCCGCTGCTGGAGGAGTACTACGAGCGCGCTCTGAAGACCGCGCCGGCTATGGCCACCCCGCACGACCTGCGCACGGCCTTCGACTTCCACATCAACATGATTGAAAAGGGCTCCATGAAGGGCTAGTCCCTTCCTCAGGCAACTTTTCAGCCGCTAACAGGCACAAAAAATCCCCTCCAGGCGGAGGGGATTTTTTAATATCTTCGGGCTTAATCCAGCTGCAGCTGCAGAGCGTGGGAAGCGGAGATATCCTCGGTGATCTTCTCGATGATCTCCTCCGGAACCTCCTCGGTCACGCGCAGAACCAGGATAGCGGTCTTGTCTGCTTCCTGCGGGGACAGTGCAGCGGCCTCGATGTTGATGCCAGCCTGCCCCAGAGTGGTGGCAACGCGCCCCAGAGCACCTGGGACATCCTTGTACAGCAGGAACAGGTTACGGCCCTCAGCGCGCATGTCGATGCCGCGACCATTGATGCGGACAATCTTCTCAACGCGAGCAAGGCCAGTGAGAGCACCAACGACAGTGGCGGTGGAGCCATCTGCACCGATGACCTTAACCTCCAGGACGGAGCGGTGGGAGACGGACTCCGGCTCGGTCTCAACAGTGAAGGTCACGCCGCGCTCCTCAGCGATACGCGGAGCGTTGACGAAAGTAACCGGCTCTTCAACCATCTGGGAGAACAGACCGCGGACAGCAGCCATACCCAGGACATCGACGTCCTCGGTGCTCAGCTCACCGCGAGCGGTGACCTCGACAGCGGCCGGAGCAGCGTCGAGCAGGCCACCGGCAACCAGACCCAGCTCACGAGCCAGCTCGAGCCACAGAGCGACCTCTTCACCGACAGCACCACCGGAGACGTTGACAGCGTCCGGAACGAACTCGCCGGCCAGTGCCAGTAGAACGGACTTAGCAACGTCGGTACCAGCGCGGTCCTGGGCCTCCACGGTGGATGCACCCAAGTGCGGAGCGCAAACGGTCTGCGGAAGATCAAACAGCGGAGAGTCAGTGCACGGCTCGGTAGCGTAAACGTCGAAGCCAGCACCACGGATGTTGCCAGCCTTGATCGCGTCGGCAAGCGCCTGCTCGTCGACGAGACCGCCGCGGGCGGCGTTGATGATGATCTGACCCTTCTTAGCCTTGGACAGCAGCTCGGCATCGAACATGCCAGCAGTTTCCTTGGTCTTCGGAAGGTGGATGGTAACGAAGTCCGCGCGGGCCATCAGGTCCTCGAGCTCGACCAGCTCGACACCGAGCTGAGCAGCACGAGCCGGGTTAGCGTACGGATCGTATGCGATGATGTTGGTCTCAAAAGCGGCCAAGCGCTGTGCGAACAGCTGACCAATGTGGCCGAAGCCAACAATGCCGACGGTCTTGCCGAAGATTTCCACACCCTTGAAGGAAGAGCGCTTCCACTCCCCCTCACGCAGCGAGGCATCAGCAGCCGGCAGCTGGCGTGCAGTAGCCAGCAGCAGAGCGATAGCGTGCTCACATGCAGAGTGAATATTGGAGGTCGGAGCGTTAACGACCATGACGCCGCGCTTGGTAGCGGTATCGATGTCAACGTTATCCAGACCGACACCGGCGCGACCGACAATCTTCAGGTTCGGAGCGGCTTCAAGAACTTCCTGGTCCACGGTGGTGGCAGAGCGGACGAGCAATGCGTCAGCCTCACCAACTGCCGCCAGGAGCTCAGGGCGGTTCGGGCCATCTACCCAACGGACCTCAACGGAATCCCCCAATGCGTCCACAGTGGACTGTGCCAGCTTGTCGGCGATGAGGACAACGGGGCGAGCGTTCTGGCTCACAAGCATCTCCTGGTTAGTCTCGTAATTTTTAAGTATTTGCGCTGACACTGGAACAGTCTCTGTAACGTGCACACGCGCATTAACTCTCATCATAAACTCTGGGGGTGAGGCTCGGGGGGACATACCTAAACAAAACGGCGCTTACCACCCTTTGTTTAGGGAGTAAGCGCCGCTGCCCCCGCTATCGCAATAGCGGAAAATACCGGGTCACCGAGGAGTCGCCGGCATTACTGGTAAGTCACCAGCCACGGACGAGGCTCGATGTTCATCGTCTCCTCGGGGGTAAACATCGGGTTGTCCTCGTCGATGAAGTTCTTCCACGCCTCGAAAATCTCCGGCTGAAGATCCTGGAGCATCACATTCCAGGTCTCAAACTTTTCCTGGCGGGTGCCATGGCCGTCGGCATGCAGGACGTAAGCGAGCTCCGGGTGAGACAAATCGAGCTTTTCGCGGTCACGAATCATCTGCAGCTGGAACTGGTGCAGCATCAGCATCTTCTGCGGCAAATTGTTCTCACGGGTCAGCTTGGCCAACCAATCAGCGACTCGGTTGACCTCCTCGGCCTGAACGTGGCCGACCTCAGTTGCCGGAACCTGCCCCGGCTCCATCTTCCACTCCGGGTCGAGTGCCAGACCAACATTCGGCATCTTCAGCAGTTCTTCGTAGAACTGCGCCTGATCCAGGAAGTCCGCACTTCCCGGCTGCAGGTCGATGATGACGTAGCCTCCGGCCTTGGTCATCGCATCGACATATGGCTTCAACGTTTCAACCGGTGCTGGCTCCGAGTAGTCACCGCGTGGGCCTGGATCGGCCTGTGCGACAGAAGCAATGATTTCGAATGCCGGCAGCACCGAATCGTCGGCAAGCTTTTCGTACTGCTTGACGTAGTCCTGAACGCGCTTGACCGCGCCCTCCGGATCATCTTCACCCATCACACCCAGCGGAGCAACGCCCGGGTGACCATAGGTGGCAACCAAGTGACGACCTGGGAACAGCAGCGTGCCGCCGCCGGGAAGCTCCTTCACCTTGTCGTCCTTGGCGAGTTTGATGGATTGGTCGAACTTGCCCTTGGCGCCGAAGACCTTTCCGAGCGCAATCAGAGACTTACCGTCGCGTGCAGCTGCAATGGATTCAGACGTGGCGCGAGCATCGCCAACCGGCAACCAGCTGACCTTCAGACCAGCCGCACGTGCCGTGGCGATAGAGGCCAGCCCCGTGCCGGGAGCGGCCAGCGCCAAGGCATCGGACTCCTCCTTTGGAGTGCCCTTCGGCAGAGTTACCTCTTCCTGTCCCTTGTCATCCTGGCCATCATTGGCGCGGTCCAGGCGCTCCTGGTCAGCGGTGCCCTCACCCGGAACCTTGGCATCGACAATGCTCGGCTTTTCTGCATCCATCTCCGCGATGGCGCGGGTCGGCTTCGACTCTGGCTTGTCCAGAATCTTGAAGTCGACATCGAGAAGCTTCTTCAGCCCTTCAGCATTTCCCGGATCGGATACGACCTGCAGGTCCTCTCCCCCGGTCAAGTCCACAGCGCCGACGGTGAGTACTGTCTTGGCACCCAGGCGGTCAATTTCCTTTTCCACCTCGGCGATATCAGCGCCGGTATCGCGACCGCGGGAATCCTTCTTCGGACTCTTAGCGACGGCCTCATCCTCTACCTCATCGGCAGAGCCCACCACCAACATCGGAAGTCCTGCAGCTACCGCAATGCCTGCTGCACGACGCTGCTCAGTGGCACCGGCCGAAGAGACAATGACGGCCTCCGAGCTGTCGAGCAGTTTCTCGGACGCAGCGATATCGTCGCCAAGCACCTCCGATTCGGCGGGCACGGACTTCGCAGCTACGCCATTGTCGGGACCGCCACACGCGACCAGCGCGCTCGACCCCAGCGCGAGACTGGTGACCAGAGCGATTGTGGCAGTGACGCGTCGCGCCATTGCGGATACTCGCACATTTACCTCCGTATATGAATTGACCTAGGTAATCAGACTATCGAACCTTCACACGATACGAGGTGTAAAGGTCGTTAAATTACAAAAGAGGGCTTCATCACAGCGACCACTGTGATGAAGCCCTCTCACTGGGATTGCTTAGAACTAAAGCAGAATCGACTTAGGCAGTCTCAGCGCGAGCGTCAACCTTGACCCAGCTCATCAGATCGCGCAGCTTGGAGCCGACCTCTTCAATCTGGTGGTCGTTAGAAGCGGCGCGCAGCTCCTCGAGCTCCTTGTTACCGCCCTCAACGTTGGCAATCAGGCGCTTGGTGAAGGAACCGTCCTGAATGTCGGACAGAATCTCACGCATGTGCTGCTTGGTCTCAGAAGTGATGACGCGCGGGCCCGACAGGTAACCACCGAACTCAGCGGTGTCGGAGACCGAGTAGTTCATGTTGGCCAGACCGCCCTCGAACATCAGGTCAACAATCAGCTTGAGTTCGTGGAAGCACTCAAAGTATGCCATCTCCGGCTCGTAGCCAGCCTCAACCAGAACCTCAAAGCCGGTCTTGACCAGTTCCTCGGTGCCACCGCACAGAACTGCCTGCTCACCGAACAGGTCGGTGACGGTCTCAGCCTCGAAGGTGGTCGGGATAACGCCGGCGCGAGCGCCACCGATAGCTGCGGCGTAGGACAGAGCCAAGTCGCGGCCCTCGCCCTTCGGATCCTGGTCAACGGCGATCAGGCAAGGAACGCCCTTGCCATCGACGAACTGACGACGGACCAGGTGACCCGGGCCCTTCGGGGCAACCATGCCAACGGTGATGTTGTCAGCCGGCTCAATCAGGTCGAAGTGGATGTTCAGGCCGTGGCCGAAGAACAGTGCGTCGCCGTCCTTCAGGTTCGGCTCGATGTCCTCCTTGTAAACCTTTGCCTGAGTGGTGTCCGGCACCAGCATCATGATGACGTCTGCCCAGGCGGCGGCGTCAGCATTGGACTTAACCTCGAAACCAGCCTCCTTGGCCTTCACTGCGGACTTGGAGCCGTCGCGCAGACCGATAACGACCTCAACGCCGGACTCACGCAGGTTCTGAGCGTGAGCGTGCCCCTGGGAACCGTAACCCAGGATTGCGACCTTGCGTCCCTGGATGATGGACAGATCAGCATCGTCGTCGTACAGCAGTTCAATAGCCATAGTAATTAGCCTCTTTTCGAATCAGGTTCGTGAATTTCGTGAATTTCTTGCGTTTTTGTCGTTAGCGGGACTGGAGCATTGGCTTCGGTCCGCGTGCCATTGCGACACTACCGGACTGAATAAGCTCGCGGATACCGAACGGCTCAAGTACCTCCAGCAGCGCCACCAGCTTGGAGCGCTCGCCCGTGGCCTCGATGATGACAGACTCCTGAGCTACGTCCACCACACGGGCACGGAAGAGGTTAGCGGCATCGACAACCTGCGGACGGTTGGTGTTGTCGCAGGAAACCTTCACCATCAGCAGTCCGCGCGAAACCAGGGTCTCTGGGGGCTGGCGGACAACCTTCAACACTGGAACCAGCTTGTTGAGCTGCTTCGTAATCTGTTCAATTGGCAGAGTTTCGGTCTCAACCACCACGGTGATGCGATTGACACCTTCGGTCTCGGTCTCGCCCGAGGTGATCGACTGAATGTTGAATCCCCGTCGGGTGAACATGCCCGCAATACGGACCAAGATACCCGGTTCATCGAGGGTCAACACGGATAGAGTGTGCAGTTCAGCCATTTTGTGACTCGCTTTCCTGTTGCTTCGAATCCCGATTAGCGGGTCTTCATGGTCGGGTGGTTCGCTGCGGGCTGTTTCGCGGCATCGTCGGCGTTTTCCACGACAGTGCCGTGGATGTCAGCCGGGGTTTCCGCTGCCGAATTTTCGTCGTTGAACAGCGGACGCAGGCCGCGGGCGTACTCGACTTCGTCATTCGACTTGCCAGCTGCAACCATCGGCCACACCTGAGCATCCTCACCGACAATGAAGTCGATGACCACCGGGCGGTCGTTGATCTCGCGGGCCTTCTGGATTGCCGGTGCGACTTCCTCCTTCTTGGTTACCCGAATTGCCACGCAGCCAAGTCCCTCGGAGAGCTGGACGAAGTCCGGCAGGTAGGAGTTGTCCTCCGGGCGCAACTTCGTGTTGGAGTAACGCTGGTCGTAGAACAGGGTCTGCCACTGGCGCACCATGCCCAGATTGCCGTTGTTAATCAGCGCAACCTTGATTGGGAAGCCCTCCATGGCACAGGTGGTCAGCTCCTGATTGGTCATCTGGAAGCAGCCATCACCGTCGACCGCCCACACTTCCTTATCCGGCGCAGCAGCCTTGGCGCCCATGGCGGCGGGCACCGAGTAGCCCATCGTGCCAGCACCACCGGAGTTCAGCCAGGTACGCGGGTTTTCGTACTGAATGAACTGTGCAGCCCACATCTGGTGCTGGCCAACACCTGCAACGTAAATTGCATCCGGGCCGACGATGTCCGACAGAGTCTTGAGCACAAACTGCGGTGCAATCGCACCGTCTGCCGGATCTTCCCATCCGAGCGGAAACTCGTCGCGGAGTCCGTCGAGAAGCTTTAGCCAGTCGGAGATCTGCGGACGCGCAAGTCCCAGTTTGGTATAGGACTCGCTGAGGGCGGCCAGGACCTCACGGGCGTCGCCGACAATCGGTACGTCTACCTCGCGGAGCTTGCCAATTTCGGCCGGGTCGATGTCAGCGTGGATGACCTTGGCGTTCGGCGCGAAGGACTTCAGGTCACCGGTGACGCGGTCGTCGAAACGCGCGCCGATGGTGATGAGCAAGTCCGACTTCTGCAGCGCTGCAACAGCTGAGACCTTGCCGTGCATACCCGGCATTCCCATGTGGAGGCGGTGCGCATCTGGGAAAGCACCGCGAGCCATCAGCGTGGTGACCACCGGCACGCCGGTCTGCTCTGCGAAAGTGAGCAGTTCCTCCGAAGCGTCGGCCTTGATCACACCGCCGCCGATGTAGAACACCGGGCGCTTTGCTGCGGCGATCATCTCTGCAGCCTCGTCAATCTGACGCTGGTGCGGAGTGGTGACCGGACGGTAACCCGGCAGGTCAATCTCCGGCGGCCACACGAAATCAATCATCGTGTTCTGCAGGTCCTTCGGAACGTCAACCAGAACCGGACCCGGACGGCCAGAAGAAGCCAGGTGGAACGCCTCTGCGATAGCGCGGGGAATATCTTCTGCCTCGGTGACCATGAAGTTGTGCTTGGTAATCGGCATGGTCACGCCGCGGATGTCGGCTTCCTGGAACGCATCGGTGCCCAGCAGCGGGCGACCGACCTGGCCGGTGATGGCAACGACTGGGACGGAGTCCATCTGTGCGTCGGCAAGCGGTGTCACCAGGTTGGTAGCACCCGGACCGGACGTTGCGATGCAGACGCCGACCTTGCCGGAGACCTGCGCGTAGCCGGTAGCGGCGTGCCCCGCACCCTGCTCGTGGCGGACCAGGACGTGGCGGAGCTTTTCCGAGTCATAAATCGGATCGTAGAGCGGAAGCACTGCACCACCGGGAATACCGAAGGCTACCTCGACACCGAGCTCTTCAAGGGATCGGACAATGGCCTTTGCACCAGAGATTCGCTCGGGTGCATTGGTGCGCGCCTTGGCCGCGAATTGGGCGGGCGATGGGGTGTGCTGCTCGTGCGCGTTCACGATTTCGCTCCTGGGTAATTGGTGGACAATTCCTGGACACACATTCTGACTATGAATGTGACGCTGGAAACAACCATAGCGTCCACATAGTGAGAAGTCAATCCCGCCAATTGGACACCCCCGTACCGAGTCAGCGATGAGCTGAAGTTTATTTACTAATAAATTCAGCCTGTATTAAGGCCGACCCCTTACGGTGGAAGGCATGGAATTTTTGCAATATATGTTGTTGCGGGCATGGCAGTGGGTGGCCAACAACGGCCTATCCATCGCTTGCCTGACCATTCTGCTAATTCTTGTGCCACGTATCCGGCGCTTCATTCTGGCGATGACGTCCGGAAACATGTCCTCCGAAGATGAACAGTCCAAGGGAAAACGTGCGCTGATTGGCGCAGTTGTTTATCTCGTTGAAGTTATCGCATACTTCGTCCTGATTATTGCGATTTTGTCCAAATTCGGTATCTCACTTACCGCCGCGGCAATCCCCGCAACGGTTGTTTCCGCTGCAGTTGGTTTTGGCGCGCAGGGCGTTATCGCTGACTTCCTCGGCGGCGTGTTCATCATCGCTGAAAAGCAGTACGGTGTCGGCGACTGGGTAGAGTTCCACTCCCCCTCCGGCACGGTCCAGGGTGACGTGGTCAATATGACGCTGCGCGCTACCACGATTCGTACGCTCAACGGCGAAGAGATTATTGTGCCGAACTCCGAGTCGCGCATGTGTATCAACTACTCCTCGCAGTGGTCGCGCGCCGTGGTTGAAGTGCCAGTGCCAATGACGGCCGGCGGCTCCATTAAGGATCTGGAAGAGCGCACTGTCGCGGCGGCTGAGCACGCCATCTCGCTGGACTCCATCAAGGACGCAGTGCTGTCCGACATCACGCTGCAGTCCTCGACGGAACTCAATCCCCCGACGGTCATGGGCCTGCCGTGGACTGTCACCATGCGTCTGGTCGTCGACTGTAAGCCAGGTGATCAGTGGCTGATCGAACGCGCGATCCGCGCCGCAGTCATCGACACCTGGTGGGACGACTACGGCGAGCGCGCACAGAAGACACCGTTCGAACCGGCCGAAGAGGTCACGGGTCACGCTCGCGATGACGCGATGATCGAACAGCTCAACGCCGCCAAGGCGAAGAAGCGTGACGACGCAGACAGCACGCCGACCGAACTCGTGCCAACTGTCGCAGATGCCGAGACCGCCAAAACTGCCGTGATGGCAACCCAGGCCGTCGACAAGCAAGATGACGTCGCCCGTTCTGATATCCCGCACGCCGGCGAGCAGCTCGATGAAGCTCGTCGTGAGCAAGAGGAACAGGATGATGAGATTAAGAAGCTGACAAGCCACCCTGAGTGGTCGACGCTTACTACTCGCCAGAAGGCGCGTCGCATTCTGTCGGCAGGTGGTCGTGCACGCGTATCGACGATTGTGCTGTTGGTAACCCTGGTCATTCTCGCCATCTTGAATTTGATGACGGTGGAGACCGAAAACGGCCCATCCGGCTGGTTGGCACCGAGCCGCTGGAGCGATCGCGTGGCAACCAAGGAGGAAAAGACCACCGAGCCGACCTCGTCGCAGGTTTCCGAGACTCCGACGACGACACAGCAGGATGTCCAGACAACCGAGACGACGGCACCGAACACGCAGGAGCAGCGGACTACCGAGGAGCAGACAACGGAGAATACTCAGCAGCCGACGCGCACCCAGCAGCGTCAGCAGCAGACGACAACCGAGACCACCGAGCCGACCACCGAGCAGAATGACTCCGGCACTGGCGACTCGCAGTCGTCGGACTCCACAAACCAGGTGGAGCCAAACTCCGCAACGGTCCAATAACCGCTTCCTAACCGCATCCGAACAACCCGCTACAATCAAAGGCCATGACTAATTCGACCTCGCAGCCAAAAATTGCAACGCAGCGTTTTCGCCCTGCGAAGACGCACCTTTTCATTGTTGCGTTCATGCTCGTGCTGTGCATTATCGCCATCGGCTTCACGCCATGGTTGGCCGTCACGCTGCTGGCCCCACTCATTTACACACTCTGGATTTTCCGGGTGCGCACCACGGTGGGGCCGCGCGGTATCACTGCGGTCTACTTGCTCAATAAGCGCCGCTCGGTGCCGTGGAGCGATTTTGCGGGGCTGTTCTTTGATAAGCGCGGCCGCGCCTTTGCCGTGACCAAGGACAAGGAGCGCGTGGCACTGCCCGCAATCTCCTTTAACTCCCTGCCGGCGCTGAAGGAAGCTACCGGCGGCATGATTCCAGATCCGATTTCCTCGGCTCGTATGGCGGAAAATGACAAGGTCGAAGTCTTTGACCGCGACGGCTACTCGGTGATGAAGAAGGTCGAAAAGCCAACCGAGAAGTAGCGCCTGCACCAACCAAAAGGCCCCTAAATCTCATTATGTGGACACCTATGACCACGAAATGAGACATTAGGGGCTTTTTGTGATTAGTATGAACAAGTAGTTACCTTGCACCCTATCTAGGAAGGGCACCCCACATGATTCCCCTTCGCTCCAAAGTCACCACTGCTGGCCGCAATGCCGCTGGTGCCCGCTCCCTGTGGCGAGCAACCGGCATGACCGACGGCGACTTCGGCAAGCCGATTATCGCAATTGCAAACTCCTACACGCAGTTTGTTCCCGGCCACGTTCACCTCAAGGACGTCGGCGACATCGTCGCTGAGGCCATTACTGAGGCCGGTGGTGTTCCCCGCGAGTTCAACACCATCGCTGTCGATGACGGTATCGCCATGGGACATGATGGCATGCTCTACTCCCTGCCATCGCGCGAGATTATCGCCGACTCCGTGGAGTACATGGTCAATGCCCACACCGCAGATGCCCTGGTGTGTATCTCCAACTGCGACAAGATCACCCCGGGCATGCTCAATGCGGCTCTGCGTCTGAATATTCCGGTGGTCTTCGTCTCCGGTGGTCCAATGGAATCAGGCTCGTCGATTGTTGTCGACGGCGTCGTCAAGCCTGGCTCTGACCTGATCTCTGCAATCTCTGCATCCGCCAACGACAAGGTCGATGACAAGAACCTCCTCGACATCGAGCGTTCGGCCTGCCCGACCTGTGGTTCCTGCTCGGGTATGTTCACCGCCAACTCCATGAACTGCCTGACCGAGGCGCTGGGTCTGTCACTGCCGGGCAACGGTTCTACGCTGGCCACGCAGAAGGCTCGCCGCGACCTGTTCACCCGCGCCGGCAAGCTGATTGTGGACTTGGCCAAGCGCTACTACAACGACGGCGACGAGTCGGTGCTGCCACGCAGCGTCGCTACTCGCGAAGCATTCGTCAATGCTATGACCCTGGACGTTGCCATGGGCGGCTCCACCAACACGGTGCTGCACATCCTGGCTGCCGCCCAGGAAGGCGAGATTGACTTCGATTTGGCCGACATCGATGCCATCTCGCGTCGCGTGCCGTGCCTGTCCAAGGTGGCTCCGAACTCCGATTACTACATGGAAGATGTCCACCGCGCCGGCGGTATTCCGGCCATCCTCGGCGAGCTGCGTCGCGCTGGCCTGCTGAACATGGATGTCCACTCGGTGCACTCCCCATCTCTGGAGGAGCACCTGGATAACTGGGACATCCGTGGCGGCAAGGCAACCGATGAGGCCATCGAGCTCTTCCACGCAGCTCCGGGCGGCGTTCGCACTACCGAGCCGTTCTCCACGTCCAACCGCTGGGAGAGCCTGGACACCGACTCCGAAAACGGCTGCATTCGCGACATCGATCACGCCTACACCAAGGAAGGTGGCCTGTGCGTCCTGCGCGGCAACATCGCAGAGGATGGTGCCGTGCTCAAGACCGCCGGTATTAGCGAAGACCAGTTCCACTTCGAGGGCAAGGCTCGCGTCGTCGAAAGCCAAGAAGAAGCCGTATCGGTCATTCTGAATCGCACACTGCAGCCAGGCGAGGTCCTCTTTGTCATCTACGAGGGACCTTCCGGGGGCCCGGGCATGCAGGAGATGCTGCACCCAACCGCATTCATCAAGGGCGCCGGCCTGGGCAAGGTCTGTGCACTGGTCACCGACGGCCGCTTCTCCGGTGGTTCATCAGGCCTGTCCATTGGCCACGTCTCCCCCGAGGCCGCTGCTGGTGGCGCCATCGGTCTGGTACGCGACGGCGACCCGGTCTACATCGACGTCGCTGAACGACGTCTCGAGATTCAGGTCTCCGATGAGGAATTGGCAGCACGCCGCGATGAGGAACTCAAGCGCGACAAGCCATTTACTCCGCACAAGCCGCGTCCGCGCAAGGTGTCCAAGGCACTGCGTGCTTACGCAAAGATGGCATCCAGCGCTGATAAGGGCGCTGTGCGTGTAGTTGACTAGTTAGCTGGTCACTTGAGTTAAATTCTCAGGACTTTAGGCCCGTGTTCTTTGCACGGGCCTTTGTGCTATTCGCGTCATCCTTCGTCGAGTTTTTCAGCAACTGCTGGTATTCCACACCGTCGATGCCTTCGGCGACATCCTTCGTATGGTCCAACTTGCTGCCCTCCGTAATGGCAGCCATGACATAGCCCGGCCCGAAGACAACAGAAGAGTGCCACGTGCGCCCATTGGACCAACCCATCTTGGCGCCCTCAGAGCCCGGCAATCCGGCAAGACCGAAATCCTGACGATATCCATCTGCGGCAACAGGAGACCACTGGCGCATTGCCTTGAGAACAACCGAGTCAGAATCGCGCAGTCGCAACTGCGAAATAAAGGACACGACGTCAGCTGCGGTCGTTCGCGAGACGCCCCACTTCTGCCCGCCGAAGGTACTAAAAAGACCGTATTCCGCGGCAATGCTGTCAACCGATTCCGGATACAGTTCGTAGAACTCGGCCGCAAGGTCGTCATCGGAACGCGACACCATCTTTTCCACCCGCTTAGCATCCGCGGCAGCGCCGTGTTCCAGCACGTACTGACCGATGTAGAGCTTGATCAGCGACAGCGCCGGCAGCGGTCGCTGATCCTCATCAGTGCTGTACCCCACCCCAATCGGCGAATAGCTCACCGACATCTGCGTGCGCGGATTGGTTTGAATGCGCCCCTCGCCGTTGACGTTCATCCGCGGCAAATCCTTCGCGTATGGCGTTACGGTGCTTATCGACGGCCCGGAGTCTGTATCCGAGTTGCGAGCATCGGCAACGGCACCGGAATGGTCATCGACCGCAACCGCAGCACCGACTGCAGACATGCAAAAGACCACCGCGAGGGTGGTCTTTAGTCGGCGACTCGATTTCAGCATAGGGGGCATTGTACCCCCGCCTGCTCCGCTAATCCTATTCGGTCGAGTCCTGTCTGCGGTGTGGCGGTGAATTGTCGTTATCGGACAAATGGCAGCGTGTTCGTTGTCAGCCACCACAGTCCCACTGCGGCCAGGATGGCCAGAGCACCGAAAATCCACGACGATGCCAGCGGGCGACGTGCCCAGCTGCGGCCGAAGTCGATACCAATTCGACCTGGGCCGGTGAACTGCAGTCCCAGTGCCATGGCCGTCATGAGCAGCTGCAGCTGCAGGTCAGCGGCACCATCGCCGACCAGGCTCAACCCGCCGGACGTCGTTGCGACATCAAACATGCTGAGGTAGGCCGACAGTGCCAACGCAAGCGCTGCTGCCAGCGGTGTGGCCAAACCGAGCACCAGCAAGGTACCAGCGATGAGCTGGGTTGTCGGAATGGCCGTGGCCATCACTGCCCCGAACGCGAAGTTGTTCTGGTTAAACTGCGCCTCCAAGGCGGTGGTGCCACCGGAATTGCCCCACCCCAGCAGCGTCGTCAGGCCGTGGACCAACAGCAACGCGCCGAGGCCCAGACGCACCAGCAGCAAACCGAAATCGGTGGTGCCGCGGCGGTACTCCGGCTCATCGCCGTCGTAGAAGTCCGTGTCTTCGTCCACCTGGCCGTCAGCTGCCACAGCTCCTGCAGGTGCTGCGACCTGAGTCGGTGCAGCCTCGGCCGCCGGAGTCGGCTCGGCGAAGTCCGTGCGGTCGAGAAATTCGGTCTCGGCGTTGGACTGCTGGGCCGAATCATTAAACGTGTCCCCTGCTGCTGGGTGGAGTTCCTCGTTCTCCCTAGCGGAGAAAGCTTCGGTCGGCTGACCGAAGTCCTCATCAGGGTTGACGGACTCCCCCTGGTTCGGCTTGTGCAGGATTTCGGTAGCTGCAGCGTCCTGTGGCTCCGGGGCCTCGGGCTCCTCCTTGGGTCTGCCGGCAGGGCTAATCACCTGTGGAGCAGTTCGCCCGGCTGCAGCGTAGGCATCATAACGCCTGCGCGGAGTGGGTTCAGGCTCAGGCTCTGGTTCCGGCTTTGCTTCCGACTCAACCGCAGCCGAATCGGTCTCCGGCAGTTCCGCCATATCAGCGTCCGTCAGCGGCTCAAGGTCCGGTTCTGATTCTGGTCCTGGCTCTGGTGCAGACTTCTTGGAGGCCTCCTCGGCCTCTGAAGCTACGTTCTTCTCAGGCACACCTGGGAAGACCTGCGTCGCAGTGTTGTCACTGTCATCGCTGGTGTCGTCTGTTACGTCGTCGTTCATCGGCTCAGCGAGCTTGCGGTAGGTCGGGACGTCGAGATCGTCATCGAATCCGTCCTCCACATTCTCGAGGGCGCGGTCGTTCGGGTACTTCTCTGAGTCGCTCACACCGTCAACATTAAAACCACTGATTCACTTTTGGTCGCAGGCGTGGCCGTGATTCGGCGCGGTATTGTGTAGGCCTATGAGTTCCCGCCACGATTGCACACGCCCCGACAGCCGCAGTCCGCAGTCCCGTTTTCGCGGTCCCCGCAGGGCTGCACTCGCTGCTGGTGCCGTCGGCACGCTCGTGCTTTCGGGATGCATGAGCTCATCGGCATCGCTTGAAGCGCCGTTCGCTGAGGACACCGCCGAGCCCACGGGCATTGCGATGCCCAAGTTCTCGTCTCCGGATCTGCCTGACTCCCCTGTTCCCACCACAGAACGGAAGAAGAAGGAGTCGGGGCCGTGCGACATTGACGATGTCACGCTGGCCGCCTGCCTGCCGCTAACGACCGCGCTAACTTCGATTGGCCCAGGTCAAGCGCTCGTCGCAACTGACGACGGCGCGCTCACCGTGGTCGCTCCCGGTAAGAAGCCGCGCGAAATCGCCAATATCGGCGCGCCCGCCAAGCAGCTTCTGCCCAGCCCCGCTGTCACCGAAGACCGTCAGGTTTTTGTGCTGCGTAACGACGACACCCTCGCTCGAGTCACCATTTTGGACGATGCTCCCGCTGATATTCGTGAGCTACCTGAGCTGAGTGAACCCGGCATTCTGGGAATTTATTTTGACCGCATCTTCGGCGAAGAAGCACCCCGCAAGCTCTTGGTCGGTGACCCCGGCATTCAATTCCAGCAGTTTTGCCACGGACCGGAATCCATGCCACCGCTGGCAACCGCAATTCTCGATGGCACACCACAGCTAGTGCAGCTCACCGGCCCCATTATTGATCCGCTCGGAGGCGTTGACCTCAATGATTCCATCGGCGGGTGTGCCGTGATGGGTGACCGAGCGGTCATCGCCATTCCGAATGCACAAAAGGTGATTTCACTGCCGATTGGGCCGGAGTTCAATGGTCCTGGCAGCGGCTGGGAAGTAAAGGGATCACCGGACGTGCTGGTTGACGGTGACTTTGGCCAAATCTCCCACGTGGCAGCCGTTGCCTCGGGTCAGGGCATCGAAGTGTGGGGTGCCACAACGAATAAAACCGCCGGGGCCAAGCCCTCGGAGTCGGACGAGCGAGTCGTCCGACTGCCGAGCGATGGCGCCGCCGGCGGTTCCCCGGATTAAACCTCCGAGCTGCTAGTTCAGCTTCTTAGCAATCAGCTGGTTGACCTGAGCTGGGTCAGCCTTGCCACGGGTGGCCTTCATGACCTGGCCCACGATGGCACCGACAACCTTCTTGTTGCCGGCGCGGTACTTCTCCACGATGTCCGGGTTGGCAGCCAGGGCATCGTCGACAGCCTTCTCAATAGCTCCGTCGTCTCGGACGACCTCCAGACCACGAGCGGCAACAACCTCATCCACGTCGCCCTCGCCAGCGAGAACGCCATCGACAGCCTTACGAGCCAGCTTGTTGGTCAGCTTGCCCTCTTCAATCAGAGCGATCACGCGGGCGACCTGTGCTGGAGTGATCTCCAGCTGAGCCAGCTCCACGCCCGCCTCATTGGCCTTCTGTGCCAGGTAGGCAACCCACCAGGAGCGAGCCTCAGCCGGACCAGCGCCGGCCTCGACGGTGTCCACAATCAGGTCGAGTGCGCCGGCGTTGACCAGGTCGCGCATTTCCTCGTCCTTCAGGCCCCACTCTTCCTGGATGCGTGCGCGGCGGACCCACGGCAGCTCCGGCAGCGTTGCGCGGATTTCCTCCACCCACTCACGCGGAGCGATGACCGGAGGCAGGTCCGGGTCATTGAAGTAGCGGTAGTCCGACTGCGACTCCTTCGGGCGGCCCTTGGACGTCGTGCCGTCGGTCTCCTGGTAGTGACGGGTCTCCTGAACAATCTCCTCACCGTTGACGATGGCAGCGGCCTGACGCTGCATCTCGTAGCGAACAGCCTGTTCAACAGACTTCAGAGAGTTGATGTTCTTGGTCTCAGTACGAGTACCGAATTCCTCCTGGCCAATCGGGCGCAGGGAAACGTTGGAGTCCACACGCATCGAGCCCTGATCCATGCGAGCATCGGAGACACCGAGGGACTTCACCAAGTCACGCAGTGCCGAAACGTACGCACGAGCAACCTCTGGCGCACGCTCGCCAGCACCGATAATTGGCTTCGTCACAATCTCAATCAGTGGAATGCCTGCGCGGTTGCAGTCCACCAGCGAACGCGTGGCGCCGTGAATACGGCCATCGGCACCGCCCAGGTGCGTCAGCTTGCCAGTGTCTTCTTCCATGTGAGCACGCTCGATTTCGACACGGAACTCCGTGCCGTCGTCAAGCTGAACGTCAAGATATCCGTCGTATGCGATTGGCTCGTCGTACTGGGAAATCTGGTAGTTCTTCGGCTGATCCGGGTAGAAGTAGTTCTTGCGTGCAAAGCGAGAGGACTCCGCAATCTGGCAGTTGAGAGCCAGACCGATCTTAATGGCCCACTCAACGCCCTGACGGTTAACCACGGGCAGCGCGCCCGGCAGGCCAAGGCTGCAAGGGTCGACGTTGCTATTGGGCTCGGCACCGAAATTTGCCGAGGAAGACGAGAACATCTTGGTCTTCGTCGCAAGCTCGACGTGGACCTCCATGCCCATTACCGGGTCAAATCGTTCGAGGACCTCATCAAAGTCCATCAAGTCATCAGCGTATGCAGCGGTCATGGTTGTACAGTCTACTAGCGATACCGCCTGCGGCGTGCCCTAGGGTAGAACTCGTGCCTGGAGTAAATGAACATCCGCCGATTCCACCGACGTCGACACGCGATACGCCCACCTTTCGCACTCCCGCCGACCGCCACCGCGCTGGCGCTACTTTTGACGATGAGCTGCAGGAAAGCCGCGACGGCGCAACCGGCTATCACCGCGTGCGCCCCGGCTATCCGCCCGAAGTCATCGCGGCACTGACCGCATTAGCACCGACGCCACAGGTCGTCGCCGATATCGGCGCCGGCACCGGAAAACTCACTGCCGCGCTTGACGACGTCTACCGCGACGCGGCCATACTCGCGCTCGATCCTTCGACTGCGATGCGGCAGGCCCTGTCGCACAATCTTCCCGGTATTCAGTGCACCGACGGCACAGCAGAGCGCACTGGACTTTCCACTGGCAGCGTCAATGTCGCCACCTGCGCGCAAACCTGGCACTGGGTGGACACCGCCGCTGCGAGTAAGGAGTTCGCACGCATCTTAAGCGACGGTGGCGTGGCCATGTTGGTGTGGAACAACCTCGATGTCTCCGTGCCGTGGGTGCATCGTCTCAGCCGCATCATGCACGCCGGAGATGTGCTGCGCCCCGGCTTCTACCCCGAGGTAGGCCCCGAACTGACTTTGGCCGATGAGGTGCGCACAACGTGGGAACAAACTCTCACGTTGGAGGACATCGTGCTGCTGGCGCGAACACGTTCCTATTGGCTGCGTTCGAAGCCGGCCACGCGTGAGAAGGTGGAAGCCAACCTGCATTGGTATCTACATGAGCATTTGGGCTTTACATACGAAGAAGGCATCGCCCTTCCCTATCGGTGCGATGCCTTCTATTTTCGAGCCAGCTAGCTTGCGCTGACGTTTTCGTTATTTGTCGGCCGAGGGCTTCTGCTTTGGCTGCTTCGACTGCTTTGGCTGCTTTGGCTTGGGCTTCATTGGCCCCGCCACCCTCTTGATGGCACTCTTGGTCTGGCTAGCCAACTTATCCGAAGCCGTGGCAGTTGCCTCGCCTGGGAAGGAATCCTTGGCGGTCACACGCGGATTGTCATCCTCGTGTTCCTCTTCAATCTCGGCGAGCTTTTCCAGACGCTCATTGTCCTTTTCGACAATGCGCTCCGCATCTTCCTCAGTGAAGTCCACATCGTCATCGCTGACCAGTTCGTCGACGATTTCATCGCGAACACTTTCCTGCAAGTCCACATTGGAGACGTTCGAATCCGCTACGGCACGATCCAGCTTCTTCTGGTCGGCGGTGGTGAACTTGCGGTCCGGATGAATCTTGCGGCGTGCCAGCTTGCGGATGCGACCGCGGCGCTTGGATTCCTCGACCAACTTGTTACGGCCCAGCAGGTAGGCACCGCACAGAACCGCAATCAGAGCGATACCGAAGTAGCCCAGCGCCGGGTAAATCGAGCCGACCAGCGACTTGAAGCCAAAGAAGCTCAAGCCGAAGCCAATCAGTACGGTCACGATGAACACCAGGCGGAAACGGTGCGGCGTGTTGCGGGTCAGGCGACGGCCCAGGGCGTAGAACATACCGATGGCCGTGTTGAAAATCATGCCGTAGATGATGATGGCCATGATGGTGCCGAGCACCGGATGAATGTCATCCACAATGGCCAGAGTTGGCATATCCTCATGGCCGACGGTTTCCACCTTGAAGAACAGGGCGAAGGTCACCAACGTCAACAGGCCGCCGTAGATGGTGCCGCCCATCAAACCGCCAATACCCGCCTCGCGGGGATTGAGGTAGCTGCCGCCGATAACAATCGACATGGAGACTGCCACCATGACACAGAAGCCGACGTAGTTCAGCGCCGAAATCGACCAGTGCGGCAGAGTTGTCGGCAGCTCCGTGGTGTACTGAGCAGCCTCTGCCATTGAGGTGTCATTGGTGACCAGCGTGTAGATACCGGCACCGAGCAAGAACACGATGATGAATGGCGTAATCATGCCGATAACACGGCTGACCTTGTCTGCGTCCAGCATGCCTACGCCGAGGGTCAGTGCCACCATGATTGTGGCACCAATCCACACGTCTAGGCCGAACTGCTGGTTGAGGTTTGCACCTGCACCGGCAAACATGACGAATCCGGTACAAAATAGCGTGACCATCACTGCGATATCCAAGATCTTGGAAATCCACTTCTTAGTGATTTCATCAAAGACCTCAGAGTGCTCGTCAGCCTGGAAGTAACTTGCCAGCGAGAGGACGGCCAGGCCACTGATGATCATCACGACCGAGGCGAGAATAACGCCCCACAGACCGTTTTCTCCGAATGCCACGAAGTACTGCATCATTTCCTGGCCGGAGGCAAAGCCCGCACCGACGGTTAGGCCTACAAAGGCCATTGCAATTGATGTGGCTCTTTTCCACATGGTGAGAAAATCCTAAAAGTACGTCTATTTTCCAAAAAGGGACCGCAATAACAATAATGCCCGGATTGGTGCATCTATCATCAATCCGGGCAAAGTGCCTATATCGTTATAGAGATTTAGCCAACTCGTTCTCTAATTGAGCCACAAGTACAACCTCATAGCCCACTTTTAGCCGAAGAGTGCAGCCGCAGTCTTATAACGGGACTCCGGAACGACCTTGAGCTCCGAGACAGCATCATCGATGGTGATGCGCTCAATATGTTCACCGTGGAGCGCAACAATCTTGCCAAAGTCACCCTCATGAACTGCCCGGGTTGCGTGGACACCGTAGCGAGTGGCCAGCACGCGGTCATACGCCGTCGGAGTACCACCGCGCTGGATGTGGCCAAGCACCGTGGTGCGGACATCGTAGCCGGTGCGCTTCTTAATCTCCGCACCAATGACCTGACCGATGCCGTTGAAGGTCTGGTGACCGAACTGGTCAACACCGCCCTCTTCGTACTCCATCGTGCCCGGCTTCGGGGTTGCGCCCTCGGCGACGACGATAATGCCGTACTTCTCGCCCATCTGGAAACGGCGTTCCATGGACTTGACAATCTCATTGATGTCAAAGGGCTTTTCCGGAATGACGATGTGGTGTGCGCCACCGGCCATGCCAGCGTGCAGGGCAATCCAGCCGACGTGGCGTCCCATGACCTCCACAATCATCACACGCTGGTGAGATTCTGCCGTAGTGTGCAGGCGATCAACCGCATCGGTTGCCACTGCCACTGCAGTGTCGAAACCGAAGGTGTAGTCGGTGCCGTTGACGTCATTGTCAATGGTCTTTGGCACACCGACAACCGGGACACCGTTGTCCGACAGCCACTTACCGGCCTTGAGGGTACCTTCACCGCCGATTGGGATGAGGGCATCAATGCCCGCATCATCCAAGTTCTCCTTGATGCGGTCAAGGTTCGACATAAGGATGTCCGGGTGGACACGGCCGGTACCCAGCATTGTGCCACCGCGCAGCAGCATGCGGTCAATCCGCTCATCGTCGTAAAGCTGAACCCTTCGGTCTTCCATGAGACCAATCCAACCGTCCTCAAAGCCGACGACGGTTGAGCCGAACTCACTCGAGCTTGTTCGGACAATTGCACGGATAACGGCATTCAAACCGGGGCAATCTCCACCGGAGGTAAGGGTCGCAATTCGCATGATGCCCACCTTAGTCGCGATATTCGCATCGTGCTTGGCAGAACCTGCGAACAAAACGTGAGCTGGACTAATGGAAGTATTCACGCCCCGGCAGATCAGCGGGCAGATTCATCGATGTCGTTATTTCGGATTCCGGCTGCAAACCAAACTTTTCCAACGCCTTACGCACATGCTCTGCGGCATCGACATTCAATGGTGATTCCGTCCACATGACATACGGAAGATTAATAAAGCGCTCTTCCTTGACAGCCCGCAAATCCTTGGTCGCCGGGTTCGTACGCAGAGTCCGAATCTTCTCCTCAAAGCTCTGCCCCGGATATTCCACCAGCGCAATGAAATCCGGTTCGGTCTCGGCCACATGCTCCCATGAGGTCGTGGTCCATGTGTCCTTGATTGACTCAGTGGCATGTGTCGCTCCGGCTTTATCCAGGATGCCCTGCGGCGCACCGAATGCACCTGAGGTCAACGGCGCGTCGGCTGCGGAGTCAAACACCAAACCCACCGGCTTGCGGTTTTCCTTCGGTGCCTGATCCAACTTCTTCAATCGAGCATCGATATCGGATACGACCTGCCTACCGTTTTCCTCGTGCCCGGTCAGCTTGGCGATGTTCGCCACATCAATACGCACCGCCTCCCACGGATTGACCACACCTCGGATATGCTCAGGATCGCCACTGTCCGTTTTCGCGTTGGCATTCGACGCACCAGTACGGCACGACTCAGTCAACGTATAAGCACCAATCTGGTACTCACGCAGTGACTCGGGCGTAATACCGCGGTCTTCACTAAAGCCGTATCCCCAGCCGGCAAGCATCACATCCGGCTCGGCGGCAATCACTTGCTCCAAGCTCGGATATTCCTTCGAGATCTCCGAAATCTTAGTAATGGCATCGCCATACGCGGCCTCCAACACCGGCATTTGGGTATTGACCGAACTGACCGCAGCTATCTGATCCGCCGCGCCGACCGCCAACGCCATCGACACCAGATTGCTGTCATTGATCAGCAGTTTCTGCGCGGTGCCCGCGTAGTTCACTTCCTCACCGCAGTTGGTCAAAGTGATGCTTGTCGACGACGCTTGCGGGTCATCCTGGTCAGTACACGCGGTGGCACCCACAGTCAGGGCTGCCACGGTTGTTGCGGCGGCTGCATGTCGCAGGAGCCGTCGTAAAGCGTTGCTTTTCATTAATCTTCTCAATTTCTACTTGTCGTGATGGAGCTCGCTGTCGATAGCGAGGTGCCTCCGGCCAGTCGGAGAGTTCAGCTGATGCGAGGCGACGTGGAAAACCTCAGCGACGAGGGTGTGGCTGAGCACCTCGCGCGGCGCACCATCCGCCACTACCCCGCCATCGGCGATGACGATAACGCGGTCGAAGTGATTCATCACCAGATCGAGATCGTGGATAGCGGCGATGACGCAGGTGCCGGTGTTGCGAGCAAGCCGTAAGACCGCCTGCTGATGGCGCACGTCAAGGTGATTCGTCGGCTCATCCAACAGCATCAACGGCGAGTCTTGCGCGATAGCACGCGCCAAACACACCCGACGGCGTTGTCCACCCGAGAGCTGCCCGCAGGCTCGATAGGCCAAATCGTCGAGTTCGACCTTGGCCAGTGCCTTTTGTATATGCGTGCAATCTTCTTCGGAGTTGCCTGCGAAGAGACGTTGGTACGGCAGTCGTCCGAGCGAGACGAAATCCCTTACGCGCATTTCTGCCGGCGGGATTTCACTCTGGGCGACAAATGCGAGATCGCGAGCACGTTTGCGCGAGTCCAGCGTGCTCATCTGATGACCATTCAGATGCACCTGACCAGCGCTCGGTGCGTCAATACCCGCGAGTACGCGCAACAGCGTTGACTTACCGGCGCCGTTGATACCCACAATTGCGGTCATGGCTTCATCGCCGAATTGCAGGTTCACATCGTCGACAATCGTGCGACCCGCAATATCGCAGCGCACATTCGTGGCCTCGAGTTTTGGGGAGATGTTCTTCATCTACTCGCTGCCTCCGTAGCTGTAATTGCTCCGGCTCATCAGGTAGAGAAACAGCGGCGCGCCCACCAATCCCGTCACCACACCCAGCGGCATTTCCTGGGCGCCTCCCACAACGCGGGCGAGAATATCCACCCAGACCAGGAACAATCCGCCGAACAGCGCTGCGATGGGCAGTACCACTCGGTGAGCGGCTCCGACGAGAATCCGAGTGACGTGCGGAATTACCAGACCAACAAAACCGATACCGCCGGAGACTGCAACCAGCGTGCCGACCAGTATTGCCTGTGCCACAAAAATCTGCTTTCGCAGTCGCGGCACATCAATGCCAACCGCCGCAGCTGTGCTATCTCCCGTGGCCAAGGCATCGAGGTGACGAGCCTTAATGAGGAAGAAAATGAGCACGATAGCCAGAACAACCAGCGGCAGCAGGGTGCGCTGCCAGGTAGCCGATGCCACCGACCCCAACATCCAGAACATCACCGATTGAGCGGCGCGCGGATCTGGCCCGGCAAAGACCAGGAAGCTACTCAGCGCTGAAAATGCCGCCGAGAGCACCACACCTGACAGCACCAACCGCAGTGGTGTAAGTCCACCGCCAGCGCGGGCAAAAGCACCAACAGCCAGCGTTGCCGCCAGGGCGCCGAGAAGCGCACCGACTGTCAGTGGCGCAATCGGAGTGCCAGCAAAAGCCCCGAAGATAATGACCGCGGTAGCACCTGCCCCAGCCCCAGCGGAAATTCCCAACAAATAGGGGTCTGCCAGTGGGTTGCGCACCAGTGTCTGCATGGCAACGCCAGACACAGCCAGGCCAGCCCCCACAATCGCGGCCAGGACTCCCCTGGGCGCGCGCAGTTTCCACACAATTGTGTCCGCGCTCGGTGGAATTGCCGAATCGAGTTCTGTGCTGAACAGATGGTGCGAAATCACCTGCAGCGTGGTTGACCACGTGATGTCGGCGGAGCCTAACACCATTGCACCAGCAATGCTCAGTGCAATTGCAATGACAGTGACAACCCCATAGCTGACGGGCAGCGTCCACCTCCATCTCGCTGTCGATGTGCCACCGGGCGATGCATCCCATCGAAACCTTGTCATCATCGAAATATTTGCGTCCCTGCTTGAAAACGAAAACTTGCCAAAATACCCAAAACCGCCGTCCCTCGCGTGAGAGGAGACGACGGTTTTAGGTTTTATGAATTTTGGTGAGGTGGCTACCTCAGGCTATGCGACCGGGCCGCGCGCCTTTTCGTAGGCTGCACCGACCTTGTACAGGCGGTCATCACCGTGGCGCGGAGCCATAATCTGCAGACCAACCGGCAGGCCGGTGTCGGATGCCAGGCCAGAAGGAACAGACATACCGCACATACCAGCCAGGTTCAGCGGCAGGGTGCACAGGTCGAACATGTACATGCTCAGCGGATCGTCGACCTTCTCCCCCAGCTTGAAGGCGGTGGTCGGAGTGGTCGGCGACACCAGGACATCAACCTGCTCGAAGGCGCGCTCAAAGTCCTGCTGAATGAGGGTACGAACGCGCTGCGCCTGAATGTAGTAGGCATCGTAGTAACCGACAGACAGAGCGTAGGTACCGATGATGATGCGGCGCTTGACCTCATCACCGAAACCAGCAGCGCGGGTCATTGCCATGACCTCATCTGCCGAGTGCGTGCCGTCATCGCCAACACGCTGGCCATAACGCATACCGTCGAAGCGAGCCAGGTTCGAGCTGACCTCACACGGCAGAATTAGGTAGTAAGCGCTCAGTGCGTGGTCGAAGTTCGGGCAGTCCACCTCGACGACCTCGGCGCCAGCTTCCTTCAGCTTCTCGACGGCCTCGTGGAAGCTGTCCAGAACACCTTCCTGGTAGCCCTCAGTACGGTCGAACTGCTTGACGACGCCGACCTTAACCCCGGTCAGGTCACCGGTGGCACCTTCCTTGGCGGCAGCGACAACATCTGCGATCGGCTGATTCGTGGAGGTCGAATCATTCTCGTCGTGACCAGCGATGATCTCATGCAGCAGGGCGGTGTCCAGAACCGTACGCGCTGTTGGGCCACCCTGGTCCAGCGAGGAGGCACAAGCGACCAGGCCGTAGCGGGACACGGTGCCGTAGGTCGGCTTCACGCCGACAGTTGCGGTCAGTGCTGCTGGCTGACGAATAGAGCCACCGGTGTCAGTACCGATTGCCAGCGGAGCCATACCAGAGGCCAGTGCTGCCGACGAGCCACCGCCGGAGCCACCTGCAGTGCGCTCAACATCCCACGGGTTGTGGGTCGGGCCGTATGCGGAGTTTTCCGTGGACGAGCCCATGGCGAACTCATCCATATTGGTCTTGCCCAGAATCGGGATACCAGCCGCGCGCAGCTTGGCGGTCACTGTTGCGTCGTACGGGCTCATGTAGCCCTCGAGCATCTTGGAGGCACAGGTGGTCGGCGCATCCGTGGTGGTGAAGACGTCCTTCAGGGCCAGCGGCACACCTGCCAGGGCGGAAGCCGGCTCCTCACCAGCATCCAGCGACTCATCTACCTTGCGAGCCGCAGCCAGTGCCTCTTCGGCACCGACGTGCAGGAATGCGTGGATGTCCTCGTCAACGGCCGCAATGCGGTCGAGGAATGCCTGAGTAACCTCCACGGAGGTCAGCTCACGGGCATGGATCTTCTGCGCGAGCTCGAATGCGCTGAGCCCCAGAATGGGGTCATCAGCAACAGCGGCATGCAGGTTCGGGTTAGCTGCAGTCATTTCTTCCACGTACTCCTACTCGCCGAGAATCTGGGGAACTTCGAAGCGCTGACGCTCCTGGGACGGAGCCTGATCCAACGCCTGCTCTGCCGTCAGCGTGGGCTTGACGACGTCTTCGCGCATCACACCGGACAGCGAGGAGGGGTGACTCATCGGTTCCACATCTTCCGCAGCCACCTTTTGAACGGCCTGGACGTGGTTAATAATGCCGTCAATCTGACCGGCGAACTCGTCGAGCTCTGCATCAGTCAGTGCCAGACGGGACAGTCGCGCTAGGTGGGCGACCTCATCACGTGAGATAGCTGGCACGCTAGTACCCCTTTCATTCCTTCTTAAGAAGCTAGTGCAGAAAAGTTTAGTTGAAACTAGATTTATACGGCCGCGGCGGGCTGTACTTGCCAACAGTAGTCGCTCCACTCGCGCCTGTTTGCCGCAGGGTCTACCATTTTAAAGGTTTACCCTGTAACCTGAATCACTGCTCCTATGATTAACCCGTAAGAATCACATTCACTTATTCGAAAGGTTGTGCACGCAGCCATGAGTTACCTACTTCGCATCCAGCTGCCCGACGAACCCGGCTCCCTCGGTTATGTCGCTGCAGCACTCGGCGAAGTGGAAGGCGATATTCGCAGCGTCGACGTGGTCGACTTTGGCCACGACGGAGTTGTCATTGATGACATTGTTGTGGATCTGCCGACCGGCCTGCTGCCGGACACCCTGATTACTGCCGCGCAATCCATCAGCGGCGTGGAAGTTGATTCCATTCGACCTTTTTCGGGTTCGGTCGACCGCCGCGGCCAGATTGCGCTGCTGGCGGAATTCTCTCAACACACCAAGAATTTGGATCGCGCACTCGGCGACATTGTTAACGGCATGCCGCGGACGATGACCGCGGGCTGGGCTCTTGTCCTGGGTGAACAAGACGGTCAATGGGTGCGTCGCGCGTCCTCCGTCGCAGCCCCTGAGGACAATGGGCAGACGCTGCCTGAGGCCCCAATCAGTTCTCCGCGCAACCTCGATCCGGAGGAGGAAACGTGGCTGCCGGAGGACTGGACAGTGATGGACTCCGCCATCGCGGCAACTCCTATGGGCGAAGGCCTCGTCCTCATTATTGGCCGCCCAGGTGGACCTGATTTCCTGCCGAGCGAGGTCGAGCATTTGGGCCGCATCGGCACCATCGTCGGAGCCATCATCGATTAGTTTCACCCATGTGAAATATCAGCTGTACTCCTCCCCTGTAAGGCGCGGTGATCCGGACTTAACGGTAGAGTCTGGAATCGAAACCCGCCTATAAGGAGTCTTCTTTAATGTCGAACATGAGTGACCTCGTCGGATCCCACGTTCGCGCTGAATCGGGCCGTCTCCCTCAGTCTTCCAATGAAATGGAATTCTGGTCCGGCCTGTCGCGCGTTGTCGTCGATAACATCGCTGAAAATTGGCAGCGCACCACTGAGGCCTACGCCGCTACGCGTCAGCAGCACTACTTCTCTGCTGAATTCCTCATGGGACGTGCTCTGCTGAATAACCTCCTCAACGTCGGTCTTGTTGATGAGGCATCGGCGGCAGTGGAAAAGTACGGCAAGAACCTCACCGACGTACTGGAAGCTGAGCATGACGCAGCACTGGGCAACGGCGGTCTTGGTCGCCTGGCCGCCTGCTTCCTCGACTCCTGTGCCACACAGAATCTGCCAGTTACTGGCTACGGCATCCTCTACCGCTACGGCCTGTTCAAGCAGACCTTCGAAAATGGCTTCCAGGAAGAGCACCCGGATCCGTGGATGGAAGAGGGCTACCCCTTCGTTGTCCGCCGCGAGGAATGCTCCAAGATTGTCACTTTTGATGACCTGGTTGTTCGCGCAGTGCCGTACGACATGCCAATTACCGGTTACGGCACTGATAACGTCGGCACGCTGCGCCTGTGGCGCGCTGAGCCGATGCGCGAGTTCGACTACGACGCCTTCAACTCTCAGCGCTTCACCGATGCCATCGTCGAGCGTGAACGCGTGCACGATTTGTGCCGTGTGCTCTACCCGAATGATTCCACCTATGACGGCAAGGTGCTGCGTGTTCGCCAGCAGTACTTCTTCGTCTCGGCATCGCTGCAGACGATGATTGATGCCTACATTGATAATCACGGCGATGACCTGCGTGATTTCCACAAGTACAACTCCATCCAGCTCAATGACACCCACCCGGTGCTGGCTATTCCGGAGTTGATGCGCCTGCTGATGGATGAGCACGGTTTGGGCTGGGATGACGCATGGCACGTGGTGTCCAACACCTTTGCCTACACCAACCACACCGTCTTGGCTGAGGCACTGGAGACGTGGGAGTACTCCATCTTTGATCGTCTGTTCGGCCGCGTACTGGAAATCACCCGCGAGATTGACCGCCGTTTCCGCGAGCAGCTGGCAGCAGAGGGCTTTGACCCGGGCAAGATTGACTACATGGCACCGATTTCCCACGGTCGCATCCATATGGCATGGATTGCCTGCTACGCCGCCTACTCCATCAACGGTGTCGCGGCGCTGCACACCGAAATCATCAAGCGCGAGACCCTGCGTGACTGGTACGACATCTGGCCGGAGCGCTTCAACAACAAGACCAATGGTGTTACTCCGCGTCGTTGGCTCAATCAGTGCAACCCACGTCTGTCGGCACTGCTGACCCGCCTGTCGGGCTCCGATGACTGGGTGACTGACCTGGACAAGCTCACTGAGCTGGAGAAGTTCGCCGATGATGAGGATGTCCTGCGCGAAATTCTCGACATCAAGCATGAGAACAAGAAGGACTTCGCCACCTGGCTTAAGCACCGCCAGGACATTTCGGTGAATCCGGATGCCATCTTCGATACCCAGATCAAGCGCCTGCACGAGTACAAACGTCAGCTGCTCAATGCGCTCTACATTCTGGATCTGTACTACCGTATTAAGGAAGATCCGTCGCTGGATGTTCCGCCGCGCGTGTTCATCTTCGGCGCTAAGGCTGCGCCTGGCTACGTCCGCGCTAAGGCAATCATCAAGTTCATCAACGAGATTGCCAACCTGGTCAACAACGATCCGGATATGGAAGGCCGCCTGCAGGTCGCATTCGTTGAGAACTACAACGTCACCCCGGCTGAGCACATCATTCCTGCCACCGATATCTCCGAGCAGATTTCCACCGCAGGTAAGGAAGCCTCGGGTACGTCGAACATGAAGTTCATGATGAACGGTGCACTGACTCTCGGCACCATGGACGGCGCCAATGTTGAGATTGTCGACGCTGCTGGCTCCGAAAATGCCTACATCTTCGGTGCGCTGGAAGAAGAGCTGCCGGAGCTGCGTCAAACCTACAGCCCGCGCGGTACGTACGAGACCGTCCCAGGTCTCAAGCGCGCCGTAGATTCGCTTATCGACGGCACTTTTGATGACGGTGGCAGCGGAATGTTCCATGACCTGCACTTCTCGCTGCTGGAGTCCAACGGTTACGAGCCTGCCGATGTCTACTACGTCCTCGGTGACTTCGCTGACTACCGCGAAACCCGTGACCGTATGGCGCAGGATTACCGCGATGAGCTGGCATGGGCCAAGAAGTGCTTCCTGAACATCATCCGTTCGGGCCGCTTCTCCTCCGACCGCACCATCCGCGACTACGCTAACGAGGTCTGGAAGCTGGAGCCGACCCAGATTTAAGCTTGGCCGGTTTCCAGCAACTTCTTGAACCCATCCTCATCGAGGATGGGCACGCCGAGCTCCTCGGCCTTCGTGGCCTTGGAGCCGGCATTTTCACCGACAACCACAAAGTCGGTCTTCTTTGACACGGAGCCCGCAGCCTTACCGCCGCGGGAAATGATTGCTTCCTTTGCGCTGTCTCGGGTGAAATCCTCCAACGAGCCGGTCACCACGACTGTCAGGCCCTCAAGCACTTGCTCAGGGCGATCGGTGACCTCATCGGCCATGCGAACCCCGGCGGCCTCCCAGCGCTCGACAACCTCGCGGTGCCAGTCCACCTCAAACCAGTCAGCCACGGAGTTGCCGATTACCTCACCAACACCGTCAATTGCTGAGATTTCCTCACGCGATGCCGCACGCAGCGCCGCCATGGAGCCGAACTTCTGCGCCAGTGTGCGAGCCACCGTCGGGCCGACATGCCTGATGGACAAACTAACCAGCACCCGCCACAGTTCCTTGTCCTTGGCCGCCTCAATATTGGCCAGCAGCTTCTTGCCGTTGGCGTTTAGCGTCTTGCGCGAAGCGGTGGTGTAGACCTCGGTGCCCAGCAAATCGTCCTCGGTGAGGTCGAAGAGCCGTGATTCGTCGTCAAGCACGCCGCGGTGGATGAGATCAGCGGCGCCGCGCTCCCCCAGATTCTCAATATCAAACCCCGAACGGGAGGCGAGAAACTCTACGCGACGACGCAGCTGACCTGGGCAATAACGCGTGTTCGGGCAGCGCCAGTCAGCGTCGCCCTCCTTCGACGGCGCCAATCGCGTACCGCACTCCGGGCACAGCGTCGGGTAAATGAACTCGCGCTCGCTGCCATCGCGGACATCGGCGACAGGCCCTAAGACCTCCGGAATCACCTCGCCGGCCTTGCGGATAGTCACGCGGTCCCCAATCAGCACGCCCTTGCGGCGCACCTCAGAGGGATTGTGCAACGTCGCCATCTCAACCGTAGAGCCTGCGACAAACACTGGCTTCATCACGGCATACGGCGTCGCACGTCCCGTGCGACCAATGGAGACGCGAATATCCAGCAGATCTGTCGTGACCTCTTCCGGCGGGTACTTGTATGCAATCGCCCACCGTGGTGCGCGCGATGTCGCACCCAGCGCCCGCTGTTCCGCCAGCGAATCGACTTTCACCACTAGACCGTCCATCTCATGGATAGCGTCATGACGGTGCTCGCCCCAGTACTGCATCTGCTTGACGACGTCATCAGCGCTGTGGACCTGCTTGGTATACGGCGACACGTGGAATCCCCACTGACCCAAGGCTTGGTAAGCCTCATGCTGGGACTGCGGACGCCAGCCTTCGATATGACCAATGCCGTGGCAGATCATGGACAGGCGGCGCTTGGCGACTTCCGCAACATCCTTCTGCCGCAGAGAGCCAGCCGCCGCGTTGCGCGGGTTGGCGAAAGGCTTTTGACCTGACTCAACACGATCTGCATTAATACGCTCAAATTCTTCGAGCGAAATGTAGACCTCACCACGGACTTCAAGCACGGCAGGAATGTTGTCCCCGGTGAGCTCATGCGGGATGTCCGCAATAGTGCGGGCATTAGCGGTGACATTTTCGCCCACACGCCCGTCCCCTCGCGTGGCAGCGCGAACCAAGCGCCCCTGCTCATACACCAGGTCAATGGACAGGCCATCAATCTTCAATTCAGTGAGATACGTGGTGGCAGGAGTGCGAGCGAGCCAATCGAGCAGTTCCTGCTCATCAAAAACATTGTCCAAACTGTAGAGGCGCTCAAGGTGCTCAACAGGCTCAAAAATCTCCCCATCAGCGGGCTTGTCCACGCGGGCACCCACCTGCTGCGTGGGGCTGTCCGGAGTGGCAAGGTCCGGCCACTGCTCCTCCAACTGTTGGAGCTCGCGGAACATCGCATCATATTCAGCATCCGAAATAACCGGCTGTGCGGTGTAGTACAGCGCAGCGTTATCTCGAATCTGGGCTGCTAGTTCCTCCCACTGCTGGCGGATTTCCGCCGGCGCCGGGGCTGGCGCACTAGCAGTTGAGGTTGGTGGCAAGTCGGAGTTCGACATGTCGGAGTTCGCATCGGTAGAGGAAGTCACGTGGCTCATTCTATGCCATGGCCCGGAGTGGACTGTGGCGGTCAAGCAAACGAATCCGGGGCCTCCGCTACAGTTGAGGCATGCATAATTTCGATCCGCGGCGCATGCTGGCGTTTGATCTGGAGACTACTGGCACCAATCCTCACACCTGCAAAATTGTCACTTCTGCGCTGGTCCGGCTGGCTGATGGCGGCAAGGACTCCACAATCATGCTGGCTGATCCTGGGGTTGAAATCCCTAAGGCCGCTTCGGATGTTCACGGTATTACGACAGAGCAGGCACGTGCGCAGGGTCGTCCTCATGATGAAGTACTGGCCGATACCATCGCAGGTCTTCGTGCTGCATGGCGCGATGGGCTGGCAGTAATTGCGTATAACGCTGCGTATGATCTGACCGTACTGCGCTCCCAGGATCCGACTTTTACTGTGGATGGCCTGATTGTGGATCCTTTTGTGCTCGATCATCACTTCGATCCGGACCGGCGGGAAAAGCGCACGCTGACTGATGTGTGCCACCACTATCAGGTGCGGCTGGATAGTGCTCATGATGCTACGGAGGATGCGCTGGCCGCCGCCCGCATTGCGTGGGTGATGGCCCGCCACTACCCGGAGATTACGGAAAAGTCCGGCGAGGAGCTCATGGAGCTGCAGGCTGTCGCCTACTACAGGTACAAGAAGAACTTGCAGCAGTACTTAGCTGGCAAGGGCAAGGACACGTCGGACTTCACTTTCGGTTGGCCGATGGATTAGCTAGCGCGGCTTTTCACAGCCTCGGAGCGCATTTCCACAATGGAAGTTCCGCATTGCGTATCCAGAGTTTCTCGATTATCCAAAGAAACGGTAATTATCCAAAATCCTGTCGAATATCCAAACTATCTAAGCCAATGGTGATTATCCATTGCTACGATTGATGCGTGACCAATCGCAGTGACATGGCCAATCCCCTCCCTCGTAATCCTTTCCATCCCACATTCGGACGCTCTCCTGCCGTCATCGGCGGGCGTGATATTGAGCTGGACTCCTTTGAACTGGCACTTGCGGAAGGACCGGGCAACCCATGGCGGACGGCACTGATTTCCGGTACTCGAGGAATTGGAAAGACGGTTCTTCTCAATGAATTTGAGGAGGGCGCACAGCAGCTGGGCTGGATTGTTCTGCGTGCACACATCGGCTCTGAAATGATTTCTGAGCTCACCGACGTCACCATTCCGCGTGCGCTAGCCACCATCGACAGCGCTCCGACTGATACCGGCCGTCACCTCACTGGCATCTCCATCGCCGGCATTGGCGGATTCAGGACGGAACTTAGCAATACTCAGCCCGAGCCAGGCCGGAATTTACTCAGTCAGCTTCAGGATCTCTCGGCTCTGCTCATGCCACAGGGCTCTGGAATTTTGCTCACCCTCGATGAGGTCCAAAGTGCCGATCCCGCACAGCTCAATGAAATTGCTCATGCGATTCAAGATCTCAACCGCGACGATGCCGAAATTGCCTTCGTAGCAGCCGGACTGCCCAGCGGTATTGAGGATTTACTCCAGTTGGAAGGCGCTACGTTCTTACGTCGTGCCGAGCGCGTGTCTCTCGGTCGATTAGATGCGGCAACAACCAAAGACATCATTCACCGGACTGCACAGCTCGGTGAACGAGCGATGACTGAAGAAGCCGTTGAGCTGGCTGCGGAATTGAGCCATGGCTACCCGTATCTCATTCAAACCATTGGCTCTGTCGCCTGGGCAAAAGCGCGGTTGGCTAACTCAGACACCATTACGGCAGAGCATGTCTCCGATGCCGCAGCGGAATCCATCCGCCGCATCGGGCTGCAGGTACACGCGCCCAGCTTGCGAAATGTTCCACCTCGCCAAATCGATTTCCTCAAAAAGATGGCGCGCATCTCCCCTGACGGCCAACCTGTGGCAACAAATGCCATCGCAGAGGCCATGGGACGCAAACCCTCTGGGGTCTCACAACTGCGCCATGACCTGATTTACCGCGAACTCATTGTGCCGGCATCGACGGGATATGTGGAATTCACGCTTCCCTACTTCGCCGATTACCTCAACACACTGGTGGATTAAGGCCGCTATTCGTCGCGCGCCAAGTCACCAGCTGCCCGGCGAAGCAGCTCCGTGGCGCTTCGCCCAGCACCCAACTGCGCTTGCGCCTCTGCAATGGAGCTGGCGGTAAACCCACCAACTGGTGCCAGATTCAGGCTCTCAGCAATCTGCAACCGGGAATAGCCCAGCTCATCCCAAAACAATGCCGCCTGTTCGGCGAGGTCTCGGGCAGGTGTCGCCACTGGCTTACCTGTGTGTTCTTCCCGCTCGGCCACCGTGACGGGAACAATGCCCAGCTCCAAGGACATACCGGCACCCACCAGAGCGGCTGCGAAATCCAGCTGCGCAGTGGTGGTGAGTTCTTGCCGTGGCAGCCATACGCCGGTCGCCTCGGAATCTGCCAGGGCCTGGACTGAAAGACCTGTGGGGCTGGAAAGTGCGATGGTCACCTCGATGCCGTCGTCACGCAGTGGCCCCGTGACCTCGCGAAAGATTTCTGCGATTTCGCGGTGTCCCTGGGCGGGAAGATAGCTCGCGTTGCCCATCAGCATTGACGGTGCCTTGATTTTGCCCTGGGCCACCGCACCGAGCGCAGGTTCTGCCAGAAATACCTCGATATCGCAGTCAAAACGGCGCCGAACGTCGTTGATGTGTGCAGCCAGACCCGCCGCGAGTGACTGCGCGAAGTACTTTACGGCCCCGCGGTCGATGGCAATGAGATGGCCTGTCGCATTTTCCACAGAGGTAGCCATAGTCCACGGCCCCAGGGAAGTCAGACGGATCCTCTGTGGGGTTCGACCCCACACCTCTTCGCAGGCATCGACGTCGCGGTGAAGATAATCAGTGGCCAACGCGCTGGCACGGCCACGGCGGTCGGCGATACGCCAGGAGCGCGCTCCTCTATCCACGACTAAGTCGGCCATGATGGCTGCCGTGCGGCCGACAGCGTCTGCGCCGAGTCCTCGGGCAGGAAGGCTCGGCAGGGCGACGTGGCCATCAAGACATTCGCCAATGACAATGTCAGCCACTTCATGTGGATCGCGCCCTGGCATTGGGCCAAGGCCTACAAAAGAGGTCACGATTAATCCTCTTCGCGGGCAGTCGAGACGATTGTGCCCGAGCCCAATACGTAGTCGCCAGCAGCGTCAGTGTGGTACAAAACCGCGGCCTGACCAGGAGCAACGCCTCGCAGCGACTCATCCAACTGCACGCGGAACGCGCCACCGCGACCGGTGGTGTCATCGTCCGGTCCCGCCAGCACTTCGATGCGGCAGTCGATTGGGCGGCCATGTGCGCGCACCTGCACCTGCAGTTTGCCGGACTCAGAGGCGGCGAGCACGTCATCGGGGTCGGACAGCCAAATTGCGCGGTCAGCTTCCAACACGTTGACATTTAAGTCCGCGGCCGTGCCGATAGTTACCGTGCCGGTCTCAGCATCGATGCCCGTTACGTAGCGTGGCTTGCCGTCTGGCATGGGGCCAGCCAGGCCAATTCCCTTGCGCTGACCAATGGTGAAACCGTAGACGCCATCATGCTCAGCAACGGTGTCACCAGTTTCCTTATCCACAATGGTGCCCGGGCGACGGCCAATCTTGGCACCGAGGAATGCCTTGGTGTTGCCATCTGGGATAAAGCAGATGTCGTAGGAGTCCGGCTTGTTGGCGGTGCCGAGCCCCATCCCGCGAGCTTCTTCACGAATCTCCGGCTTTTCCGTGTCCCCAACCGGGAACATCGAGCGCTGCAGCTGCTCCCGGTCGAGCACGCCCAGTACATAGGACTGGTCCTTCTTCGCGTCACGGCCACGGCGCAGCAGGCCGTCGTCGCCAAGCAACGCGTAGTGGCCTGTGACCACAGCGTCGAAACCGAGCGCCACGCCGCGCTCTAGCAGTGCTGCGAACTTGATGCGTTCATTGCAGCGCAGGCACGGATTCGGGGTCTCGCCGCGCTCGTAGGAGTCATAGAAGTCATCCATGACTTCTTCCTTAAAGCGCTCGGAGAAATCCCAGACATAGAAAGGAATGCCCAGCTCATCACAGACGCGACGGGCATCGCCGGAGTCCTCTAACGAACAGCAGCCGCGGGATCCGGCGCGAACGGACTGCGGATCTTTCGACAGCGCCAAGTGCACGCCGACGACCTCGTGACCTGCGGCCAATGCCCGCGCCGCCGCCACGGATGAATCCACACCACCGCTCATTGCTGCTAGAACTCGCATGTGCGTTGTCCCTTTCCCACCTAGATTTTGTGCACGTGTCACCATACCACCACGAGTCAAAAACTAAGCCATGCCCGCACTTCGCGCCCGCGCCACCGTATCCGGTAGTGCTGCAATCACAGCATCGACATCAGCCTGTGTGGAGGTCTGCCCCAGCGTAAAACGAATCGATGACCGCGCGTCCGGCTCAGAGACTCCCATCGCGAGCAGCACGTGCGAGGGGCGATTGACACCTGCACTACAGGCCGATCCGGTGGAGCAATCAATACCTGCAGCATCAAAAAGCATAATCAGACTGTCTGCTTCCGCGCCGGGGAAACTGGCGTAGACATGCCCCGGCAAAGCGGGATCGTTGGTATGAATGACGGCCCCGTCAATCTTCGCAATTGCCGCCATGAGCTGCTGCGTCAGATTGCGAATCCGCTCGGTGTCCGCCGACATCGCATCCACGGCCGCACGCAATCCTGACGCCATGCCCGCTGCCGATGCCACGTCCTGCGTGCCAGAGCGCAGTCCGCGTTCCTGCCCGCCGCCGTTGTTATGCGGGGTAAGTTTCGCTTCACGACGAACAAGCAGCGCCCCAATCCCTCGGGGACCGCCGAACTTATGTGCGGAAATGGCCATGGTAGTAGCGCCGCTTGCGTGAAAATCAATCGGCAGATGCCCGGCCACCTGTACAGCATCGATATGAAACGGCACATGAGCATCCTTTGCCAGCGCGGCAATCTCCGCTACCGGCTGAATGGCGCCGGTTTCATTGTTCGCCCACATACACGTCACCAGCGCTGTGTTCTGCCTACTAATCTCCGGGAACTTGGCCATATCCACGCGGCCATCGCGCCCGACTGGCGCTTCGACGATCTTTGCCCAGTGCTCCTTTTCCAGGTGCTGACAGGACTTCAGCACAGCATCGTGTTCAATGGGCGGGACGACAATCTCCGATCCGGATGCCTTGAAATAGAGACCGGAAATAGCTAAGTTATCGGCCTCTGTGCCACCGGAGGTGAACACTACCTCGATGGGGTCGGCACCCAGCAGCCGGGCAATTTCCTCACGGGATTCCTCCAGCACTCGCTTGGCGGCGCGTGCCGTGGCGTACTGCCCCGAGGGATTGGACAGCCCCAAATTTTCAATCAGCGCCTCCCGCGCCTCAGAACGCATGGGGGTGGTTGCGGCGTGATCCATAAAATGCCGGGCTGCGGTGTTCTTAGCGGCCGCGTTCTTATCCGAGCGCGACATGGTGGTTTCGGTGGCGACTGAAGAGATGTCCTGTGACATGGCCTTCGATTCTAACAAAGCTGTTCAATGGCAAAGCGGGCCAGAACTTCTCACTCACATCATCGATTTCAATAACGATGTGTAAGCGAAGTTCTGACCCGCTTGTCAGATGCAGCTCACGGCTGGCAAACGTCTGACAACGAAGTTGTGCCTAGCCTGAGTGCATTTGGGCTTTCCAAGAATTACTTCTTGAGTTCCTCGATTGCCTGCGGAACGACGTCGAACAGGTCGCCGACGACACCGAAGTCTGCAATCTCGAACAGTGGAGCCTCTTCGTCCTTGTTGACAACAACAATGGTCTTGGAGGTCTGCATACCAGCCTTGTGCTGGATAGCGCCGGAAATACCCAGTGCGAGGTAGAGATCCGGGGAAACGGTCTTACCGGTCTGGCCGACCTGGAACTGACCTGGGTAGTAGCCAGCGTCGACAGCGGCACGGGAAGCACCAACTGCAGCGCCCAGAACGTCAGCCATCGGCTCGACAACATTCTTGAAGCCATCCTCGGAGGCAACACCGCGGCCACCGGAAACAACCAGCTTGGCCTCGGTCAGCTCCGGACGGTCGCCACCCTCAGACGGAGCGAAGGAAACAATCTCAACAGCGTTGTTACCAATCTCCGGGAATGCAATCTCAGTGACATCTGCGGAACCGGACTTCTCCTCCGGGTCAACAGAACCCGGGCGCAGAGCGTAAACCGGGGATGCGCCGTAGCCGACACCGTCAACGGTGTACTCGCCACCGAAGATGGAGTACTTCACGGAGCGGTCATCGTTGATAGCAACCACGTCGGAAAGCAGACCGGAACCAGTCAGTGCTGCGACGCGACCAGCAATTTCCTTGCCCGTTGCGGAAGCGGACACCAGCACCGGAACCTCACGCTCGGATGCCAGGCCAACCAGTACGTCAACCTCAGGGGTGATCAGGTACTTTGCAGCGTCATCCGACTCGGCAGCGAGAATCTCGCCAGCGCCGTAGGAAGCCAGGGTATCTGCGAAACCAGCAGCGGTGCCCGGGGTACCCACGACAACTGCTGCCGGGGTGCCGAATGCGGATGCTGCGGTCAGCAGCTCAGCGGTGTTGTTCTTCAGCTCGCCGTTTGCGTGCTCGACGAGAACGAGGACGTCGGTCATAGTGATCTTTCTCCTACTTGTATCTCTATTAGTCTTCTATTCGCGTCAAACGACTTAGATGAACTTCTGGGCCTTGAGGTACTCAGCCAGCTTCACGCCGCCATCACCCTCATCGGTAACACGCTCACCAGCGGTCTTCTCCGGCTTCGGAGTAACGCCAGTGACGCCGGTAGCAGCGTTTTCAAGACCGACCTGCTCTGCCTCAGCGGCAACGTCATCCAGAGTCAACTCAGTAACCGGCTTCTTCTTAGCGGCCATGATGCCCTTGAAGGATGCGAAGCGCGGGCTGTTTGCCTTCTCAGTGACGGAGACAACTGCCGGCAGGGAAGCCTTGAGCTGGTAGACGCCGTCTTCAACCTCGCGCTCACCGGTGATGGAGTCACCGTCGATAGCGACAGAGCGCAGGTGTGTCAGAACCGGCAGGTCGCGGTAAACACCAAGGATTGCCGGGACGGAACCGGTGCCACCGTCAGTGGAAGCGTTACCGGTGATGATGAGATCAACGTCATCCAAAGTGTCAATGACGTTGGACAGTGCCCAAGCAGTCTGAACAGCGTCGGAGCCCTCGAGAGCCTCGTCCGAGAGAATGACTGCGTCGTCAGCGCCCATGGACAGAGCCTTGCGCAGTGCCTCGATGGCACGATCCGGGCCGACAGTAGCGACGGTGACGTTACCGCCGTGCTCTTCCTTCAGCTGAAGAGCAGCCTCAACGGCATTCTCATTAATTTCGTCGAGAACTGCGTCCGCAGCCTCGCGATCGAGGACAAACTTGTCGTCAGTGAGCTTGCGCTCAGACCAGGTGTCCGGAACCTGCTTGACCAGAACCACGATGTTCGGCATTTTTCTGTCGTCCTTACTAGTTGATTACTGGTGAACGTTTATCTGACCCGTCTTCGCGAGCTACTTCACTACTTAGTGAACCAGGCCACGCTTTAGGTCGTCTGTGTTGAAGATAACAGAACCTATCGGCGTTGCGAAGGTGATCCAGATAACAATGTCGTTATTTTTTTAAATTTTTTCCGAGCCGCTATAGCAGCGCCTCGAGTGCTAACAACATTTCTGCACGTCATCATACGCAAATGTGAGCGCGACAACAGGGGCCGCGGCCAGATTCGCCATCAGCAAACACTGATCCCCAAGCGGCTACCCCCACCGATTTTTCGTCGTAAAGCGACGGCTATCCCACTTCACGCGCCTTACAAATAAACGCCGTCGCACTGCGGCCGATGCGTGTGACAACAACCGCCAGCGCGTTGGCACCCTTTAATTTCCACTGTTTGCGCAGCACATCCGGATTCACGTCGACCCCGCGCACCAGGATTTCCGCCGAACCGCAATCCAGCGCCGCCAGCGCCTTGCGAACCTGCTTCAGCCCCACCTGCTCGATGACCTCAAAACCGGCGACCCCCTCCGGCAGCGTGTCCCCGCTGACGTGCGCAATCCGCTCATCGAGCTGCCACAGCCCATGCGTCGCCGCAAAATGCCGCACCAGCCCGGCGCGCACCACTGCCCCATCCGGATCAATAATGTAGCGGCCGGCAGCGCGCACATCGACATCGTCAGGCATGGTGTCGTCGTATGTTGTCACGCGCGCCGCCGAAAGGCTCAGAGAATCGTGCTTATCGACGTGCTCGATAACCGTCGCCGACCGTGTCACCTGCTGCCTACCATTTACTCCAGCCAGTCCCGGCGTATACAAACACGCCTCTTTAACGGATCCATCCACTGAGGTCAGAGCCACTTCCCCACTCCAGTCGCTGAAGTCGAGACCTGGGGCGCATTTAATTGCCAGCTCGCGATTCGGCCATGCCTCAATCAGCTTCGATAACGGGGGCAGCAAATCCTCTGGGTTGGTGATGCGACGCCCACCTGCGCGGCGAGCGGGATCTGCGACGATAACGGGTGCGTCGAATGCCGGTACCAGTGCATCGGCCTGGGCAAAAATGGCCTTGCCCACGTTGTGGCGGGCCATAGCCAGTCTGGCCGGATCGATGTCAGAGCCGACAACACCCACGCCTTCGCTGTCAAGTGCCGCGACTTCGGTGCCGATTGAACACGTCACGTCGGCAACTGCCTCGGCACCGTACTCAGCCAGGCGCTTGGCACGCGCAGCAGCAACGACAAAGGGTGTGGCCTGTTGCGCCGCTTCTGATGAGAAAATCCAGGCAGCGGGAAGCTTTCCCGCCGCCGACCGTCTCGCTGCTGCGACTTCGATGATTGCTCGGCCAAAATCTCCGCAGAGCGCGCGCATCTTCTCTGAATCGGCGATGAGCGACTTCTTTGTCAGCGCCAATTCGTCGGCTTCCTGCACCCACTCGGGGTGCTCTGCGATGGCCGCTACCTCCGCCACAGACAGAGACACGCGCTACTCCTCTTTCACTGTTTCTATTAATGGTCTTTTACGTTCTTACGCAGATGCCCCATGTGCGTGGCAACAGCGAAGTACTCATCCATGAATGGATCTTCGAAAAAGTCGCTGCTGGTACGGCGCACAGGAGTCTCGTCGGCCATGGTGAGCGCCTCGGCTACGGTGCTTACGCCATCGAGACGCATGAGCTGTGCCCATGTCGGCGGCATCAGCCCCAGCAGGTCTCGGCGCCAGCCATCGAGAATCGTTGCTGGCCGGAACCAGCCCACCGACGATGCCTCGGTGGTGTCCCCGTCGGGATCCTGGCCTTCCGGAAGTGCCGCAAGGAAGAAATATGTGTCATAGCGAATCGGGTTGGACTCAGGTGTCACCCAATTTGCCCAGGGGCTGACCAGTTGCTCATCCAGCGCCAGTTTTTCATTGCTCAAAAATTCAGTCAGGGACAGCTCGTGAGCTTCCAACTGACGACGCTGGCGGTGGAACCGGTGACCGTCGCTGACAATATCCCCCTTGGCATCGCGCACCAGCAGCGTGCCCGATTCCTCGAAGGTCTCTCGCACCGCTGCACACGTCAATGCATGGGCACGCGCACGGTCAACATCGAATGCAGCGGCAATGCGTGATGCAGCGGCCAGGCCCGGTGTGTTCTCGGCCGGGAAATCCCGTCTATCCACGCCACCGCCGGGAAAGACTGTCATATTTGGCGCAAAGCGCATCGACGAGACGCGCTCCTGCACATAGACCTCAAGTCCGCGGTCACCATCACGCAGCAACAGCACTGTCGCGGCCAGTCGTGGTTCTACAGGTGGAGTGTGAGTAGTCATGGCTATGAACGCTTCCGGTGCTTGCCGGCAATGCGTGCCCGGCGCGCAAAGTAGCGACCATCAATGCGGTCAACCACGATTTCCTGGTGGAAGGCCTTCGTCAGATTTTCGCCGGTCAGGACGTCGTCGATAAGCCCCTGTGCGATGACGTTGCCCTCATCCAACAACATTGCGTGCGTGAACCCGTAGGGAATTTCCTCTGGGTGGTGGGTAATCATCACCATCGCCGGCGCGTCTGGGTCGAGTGCGAGCTCTCCTAAATAACCAACCAGGTCCTCGCGGCCGCCGAGGTCGAGGCCGGCACCCGGTTCGTCGAGAAGCAGCAGCTCTGGGTTGACCATCATGGCGCGTGCGATGAGAACGCGCTTGCGCTCACCTTCACTGAGTGTTCCCCAGGTGCGATCGGCGAGATGCTCTGCCCCCATGCGCTCAAGGATTTCGGCGAGTTGTTCGAAGTCCATTTCCTCATAGGTCTCACGCCATCGCCCCAACACGGAGTACCCCGCGGAGATGACAAGGTCCGCGACCTTTTCATCGTTGGGAATGCGGTGCGCAATTGATGATGACGTCAGGCCAATCATCGTGCGCAAATCACGCATATCGGTGCGACCAATCTGTTCCCCCATAACGCGCGCCACCCCTGAAGACGGGAACTCCTCAGCCGCGGCGATACGCATCAGCGATGTTTTGCCTGCGCCATTTGGGCCCATGATGACCCAGCGCTCGTCGAGTTCTACTTGCCAATCCACCGGCCCGACCAGCGTACGGCCGCCGCGGACGAGATTTACTCCGCGAAAGTCGATTAGCAGATCTTCGTTAAAGTCTTCTTCCAATTCAGCCACACATCTATGGTGCCCTAACTTTGCCCGAATGTGCGCTTGGACATTCTCAACTATTCTCGGTAGAGAGCAAATCGAGTTCACTCGAGATGCCTTTTACTTCGACTTTCACCACAGCTCGCCAAGAATTTAGGAGAACGTCTTTTATGACTGGTCGAATCGGTATTGACGATATTCGCCCTCAAATCAACGGTGGTGCAACTCCATCGAAGGCCGTAGTGGGTGAAGTCGTTCCAACTTTCGCCGTCATCTGGCGCGAAGGCCACGACGCAATGAACGCAACGCTCAACGTCAAGGGCCCGAAGGAATCGGCTTTTGCCGCCCGCTCCCAGCGCATCCCAATGCACTTTTCTGACCATGATCCAAATCAGGTCAACGCCACCTTCGTCCCCGACGTTCCGGGTCTGTGGACTATCCGTATCGATGCATGGTCGGACCCTATGGCAACCTGGCGCAACGCCATTACGAAGAAGTACGAAGCCGGCCAGTCCGAAGAAGAACTCTCCAACGACCTGGAAATCGGTGCCGCACTGTTCGACCGCGCCGCCACCAGCGCCGCCGCTGTTCACCGCAATCACCTGCGCTCTATCGCCGCAGGTCTGCGCGGGGAGGGCGATCTTCGAGCACGCATCGCTGCCGCGCTTTCCGACGAAACCAGGGCCATTCTGCAGGCGCACCCGGTGCGTGACCTCCTCACCCGCGGCAAGACCCGCAAGGTCAAGGTTGACCGCCGTGAGGCTCTTTACTCCTCTTGGTACGAGTTCTTCCCACGTTCTAACGGTGGCTTTGGCGAAAATGGCGAGCTCCTCCACGGCACTTTCAAGACCGCTGTCGCACAGCTCGAACGCGCACAGCGCATGGGCTTCGACACCGTCTACCTACCGCCAATCCACCCGATTGGTGAGGTCAATCGAAAGGGCCGTAACAACACGCTGACTCCGGAACCGGGCGATGTCGGATCTCCCTGGGCTATCGGCTCTGCCGAAGGTGGCCACGACGCAATCCACCCGAGCCTCGGTGATGAGCAGGACTTCAAGGAGTTCATCAAGGAAGCTAAGAACCGCGACTTGGAGGTCGCCATTGACTTGGCATTGCAGTGCGCTCCGGATCACCCATGGGCTGCGGCTCATCCTGAGTGGTTCACTGTTCTGCCGGACGGCACGATTGCCTACGCGGAGAATCCGCCGAAGAAGTACCAGGACATCTATCCGCTGAACTTCGACAATGATGCCAAGGGCCTCTATGCAGAGGTTCTGCGCGTGGTGAAGTTCTGGATCAAGCGCGGCATCAAGGTCTTCCGTGTGGATAACCCACACACCAAGCCGGGCAACTTCTGGGAATGGCTCATTGAGACCGTGCATGAGACCAATCCTGAAGTCATCTTCCTGGCTGAGGCCTTCACCGCACCGGCTCGCCTCTACGGCCTGGCCAAGGCGGGCTTCACGCAGTCCTACATCTACTTCCCGTGGAAGACCACGAAGGAAGAGCTGACCGAGTTCGGTGAGGAGATTGTCCGCCACGCGGACATCGCCCGCCCAGCGCTGTGGACCAATACCCCGGACATCCTGCACGAGTTCCTGGTCAAGGGCGGCCGTGGCGCATTCGCTATCCGCGCAGCCCTGGCTGCCACCATGTCGCCGCTGTGGGGCATGTACTCCGGTTTCGAGCTATTTGAGAATGTACCGGTCAAGGAGGGCTCTGAGGAGTACCTTGACAGCGAGAAGTACCAGCTGCGCCACCGCGACTACGACCAGGCGCTTGCCACGGGCAATTCGCTGGAGCCGTTCATCGCAACGCTGAACAAGCTCCGCCGCGAGCACCCAGCACTGCAGCAGTTGCGTAACCTGCACTTCCACGACATCGACAATGACAACCTCATCGCCTACTCCAAGCTGGATCCGGTCACGGGCGATGCCATCCTGGTGGTCATCAACCTCGATCCGTGGAACGCTCAGGAGGGCACTCTTCACATCGACATGGACCGCATCGGTCACCGCAACCATGACCGCATGGATGTCACTGACCTCATCACCGGCAACCAGTTCAACTGGGGCAAGGACAACTACGTCCGCCTGGCTCCATGGGAAAACGTCGCGCACATCATCAAGCTGCCGGTCATCGATGAAAACCTCCGCAATAAGCTGGCCTGGCGCGAGGTACCAGACTACGAGGGCTAGTTTCGGGGTTAGCTAGCCGCTGCACCCGCCACGGGACGCAAGATTCGTCGTTAAGCTGACGGGTGATTTTCAGCAAATCTTCTACCCTGCCTAACTTCTTTACATCCACCTACCTAGAACGCTTTGGAAGGATCTTCCATGGGAGTCCACACCGATCCCCGCCTCGCAATCGACTCCGGCGATATGGATCGACTGCGCTACTGCACTCACTACGACCCGCACAGTATCTACGGCGCTCACGTCGTCGATGGTGACACGGTCATTCGCACCAGGGTTTTCGGTGCGAAGACAGTCACCGTCGTAAGTACGCGCGGTGAGTTTGAGGCGGAAGATCTGGGCGATAGCTTCTTTGCAGCACTCGTCCCCGGCGGCGATGACTTCGACTACCGCCTGCGCATTGAGTGGGAATCCGGAGACACCGTAGAGCGTGCCGACGGCTACCGTTTCCTGCCCACTATTCAGCCGGGTGACCTCCACCTGATTGGTGAGGGGCGTCATGAGGAGCTGTGGAAGGTTCTCGGTGCGCACACCGTTTCCTATGAGACCGAGATGGGCGTAGTCGACGGCACGTCCTTTACTGTCTGGGCTCCGAACGCGCAGGGTGTCGCTGTTGTCGGTGACTTCTGCATGTGGAACGGCGCTCAGTACCCAATGCGTTCGATGGGTGGCTCCGGCATTTGGGAGCTGTTCCTGCCGGGTGTGGGTGTTGGTGATATTTACAAATTCGCAATCACCACGCCGGAGGGGCACCGCCGCGATAAGGCTGACCCGATGGCGCGTGCGGCGGAGCTGCCGCCGGCTACTGGCTCTGTGGTCACTGAATCCGAGTACACCTGGGGTGACCAGGAGTGGATGGAAAAGCGTGCTCAAACCAACTGGGATGATGAGCCGGTTTCGATCTACGAGGTGCACCTGGGCTCCTGGAAGCAGGGGCTGACCTATGAGGTCATGGCTGAAAAGCTGGTGCGCTATGTCGTGGACATGGGCTACACCCACGTAGAGTTCATGCCGGTTTCCGAGCACCCATTCTCCGGGTCCTGGGGTTACCAGGTCTCTGGCTACTACGCGCCGACCAGTCGCTTCGGCACCCCGGATCAGTTCCGTGGTCTGGTTGAAGCATTCCACAAGGCCGGTATCGGTGTGATTATGGACTGGGTTCCGGGTCACTTCCCGAAGGACGAGTTCGCGCTAGCCCGGTTTGACGGCACCGCCTGCTATGAGCACCCGGACTGGCGCCGTGGTGAGCAGCGCGACTGGGGTACCTACGTCTTCGATTTCGGCCGCAATGAGGTCCGTAACTTCCTCTACGCCAACGCTCTGTACTGGGCAGAGGAGTTCCACATCGACGGTCTGCGTGTGGATGCCGTCGCCTCCATGCTGTACCTGGACTACTCACGCAACGAGGGCGAATGGCTGCCGAACCAGTACGGTGGCCGCGAAAACCTCGATGCGGTGCAGTTCCTGCAGGAGTTCAACGCAACAGTTCATAAGCACCACCCAGGCTTCCTGACTGTCGCCGAGGAGTCCACCTCCTGGCCGGGCGTTACCGCTTCGACCGAAAATGGTGGCTTGGGTTTCTCCATGAAGTGGAACATGGGGTGGATGAACGACACCCTGGAGTACTTCAGCAAGGAGCCGATTTACCGCTCCTACCACCACCATGAGCTGACCTTCGCCATGGTCTACGCCTACTCCGAGAAGTTCATCCTGCCAATCAGCCACGATGAGGTCGTCCACGGCAAGGGCTCCCTGTGGGAGCGCATGCCGGGCGGCGACTGGGATAAGGCCGCCGGTCTGCGTACCTTCCTGTCCTTCATGTGGGCGCACCCGGGCAAGCAGCTGCTCTTCCAGGGCCAGGACCTCGGCCAGAATCATGAATGGAACCATGACGAGTCCGTCGCCTGGGACAACCTCGAGGGTTGGGCCGGCGAGTTCCACCGCGGTATTCAGCTGCTGGTCAAGGACATCAACGGCCTGTACAAAGAGAATCCGGCATTCTTTACGCAGGACAACAACCCAGACGGCTTCCAGTGGATTAACGCTGATGACTCGGCTAACAACGTGGTCTCCTTTGTCCGCTACGGCACCGATGGTTCGGTGATTGCGTGTGTTTACAACCTGTCCGGTACCACGCAGGAGGTCTACAAGATTGGCCTTCCTCGCGGCGGCCAGTGGGAAGAGATTCTCAACACCAACGCCAGGCGGTACGAGGGCTCCGGCTACGGAGAAAACGGCACTGTCACCGCTGAGGAGTTCGGCTGGAACGGCCAGGCACACTCGGTTGACCTGGTTTTGCCAGCTCACACTGCAATCTGGTTGAAGTGGCAGGGATAACCCAACCCGTTCGGTGACCAGCTCAGCCCCAGTTTCACATTGGCAGCCCCGCCCCTACCCCGCCCACATAAACAACGCCCTAGGCCCGGAACGGGTTGAACCAATCCGGCTCGAGTGACTCATCAAAGTTCGCCGAGCCGGAGTCATCGAAGTCGCCGCTACCGAGACGATCTGCAATTCCGTCCCCATCCTCATCGGCACTCCAGACCGCAGCCTGCTTGGGCGTCACGGGCTTGCCGTCTTTACCGAGACGGTTGTAATCCGGCAACAGCGGGGCAATTTGAGCACCGAGCTGGCCGAGCAGGGCGTCGGTAAGCTCGTTGAGCGCAACGTCAAAGCGCGTCGTAATGCCGTATGCGATAGGGCCTGCGCCCGTGTAGATGATTCCGTGATCGTTGACGCCCTCTTCGGTGTCGCCGGTCTTTTGCACTGCTGCACCGACGTTCATGACGAACTTCTGCGAACCGCCATACGTCAGATAGGTCAGCGCCGTTTCTGCCGTTTCCTGGTCTAGGAACTTGTGCTTTGCGGTACCGTCCGCGACTTCCTGAATGCGCGCCATAAACAGCGCGGCCTGCGAAGGGGTAAACCAGGAGCGATCGCCACTGGGATTGGGAATGTTGAACTTATTGCCCATGTGGTAGCGGGACTCGTCCACACCGGCTTCCTTAATGGTCTTGTTGACGGCATCGAATCCGCCGACGGCATCAATAAGCCCATTGGCAGCGGTGTTGTCCGAGTAGCGCATGACATAGGACAACAGGGTGTCAATCGTGTACTCGCCAACGCTCAGCACGCTTCCGCCAACGGCGTCATCCCAGTCAACAGTGACGGTCTTATCCAACTGATCGCCAAACTTCTTCAGCGCTGTCACAACCAACGGCGCCTTAATGGTCGACGCGGAGTACTCCGTCTTGTCCTTGCCTACCGACGCCGTGAGCCCCTTATACGGGCCATCGATTACCCGCAGGTACACACCGAGCTTGATGCCATAGTTTTCGGAGAAATTCTCTGCGGCCTGATCGAGAACCTGTTGAGCATCCGTCCACTCAATTTCTTCGGAGGTATCCCAGCCATTGTCAGGTTCTTTTGGCTGCTCTACCGCTTTTTCAGCCTTCGAAGCCGTGTCCTTAGCGGTATCTATCGTGCAACCCGCCAACAGAGTACTGAGAGAAAGTGCTGCGACGACCAAAGTCGATGTTTTGCGCTGGGCGCCAACTCGCAGTCGCATGCAATGCTCCTTGTTGGTGAGAAATTTCTAACGGCACCCAAAAGGTCTTGGGCCGTTAAATCTTTGGTGAGCCATTCGGTTTAACCAAATTCAGTTAAGAACGGTCTGAGACTTTACCACCGGTACATCTTCACCAGTAAAAGCGGTTGCACTAAGGCCTGTAATCTGTGCGAGAATAGGAGGGATATCGGCACATTAAAAAAGTGTCAATGAATGTGAGGTGCCATGGAAAAGAAGGTACATCGGTTGATGGACCGGATGCAGGCTCGTCACGCTCAGATGCGAAAGACATGGTATGGGCCTGTACTTTCCCCTGTTCTGGTCGTGGCAGGCTTTGCGCTCCTCATTTTCGGCATCATCATTTTGCCGACCCCAGCGCCGGGATGGCTGTGCATTTTTGTGGCACTGGGCATTTTGTCGCTAGTTCACCCGCCGACGCGCCACTTTAATATTTGGCTCGCGGCCAAACTGGATGCCTTCTACGAGTGGTATGGCAAACGTCATATAGCCACGAAGGCCACCCTATTCGTTCTGCTGTTGGCATTCATGGCCACGTGCATGGGCAGTGCGTACTACTTCATTGCGCCGGAGGACTGGCCGTACACCGATGCCTCCGGCTAGGCGCGCCACATTGGAGGCACCTTCCGCTTTCTAGTACAGAGCGCTTGCCATTCGACGGCGCGCATCCAGAGCAACTGGATCGGCGGTATCAAATAGCGAGAGCAGCTCTAGCAGGCGGGTCTTGACCTTTTCGCGGTCGTCACCAACTACCTGTGGCAGGAGCACCAACAAGCGGTCAAGTGCCTTCGCAGGGTCATCCACAAGCATAGTGACGTCAGCAGCGTCGAGCGCTAGCGTGACATCGGTCGGAGCGGCATCGGCCTTCGCAATCGGATCACTGGTGCGATCAATCTTGGCGGCACGCGCGAAGAACGCCACATTCGCGCGAGCGCGTTTGAGCCCCTGGTTTGCGGGCTCGGACTGCAGCATTGCCTCATACAGCAAGAGGGCTTCATCAAAGTTGCCTTCGGAAAGAAGGCCTTCCGCTTGCTCCAGCCGTGGATCATCAGTTGGCACCGGATTTCCGAAGAAATCAGTCGGCTCCGGCTGATCAGCACCCTCACCTGCCATGCGCGTACCCGCCGGCAGTCCCTTCAGGCGACCACGAGTTGCCTCCATAACCTGAGCAATCCACTGATCCAGCCATTCGCGAGTCTTCTCGCCGACAAACATGCCAATCGGGCTGCCCATAGCCACGGCAGTCACGGTTGGCAGAGCCTGCACACCGAATGCGCGCGCCAACTGTGGGGACGCATCAGCATCGACCCACGCCAAAATCCAATGCAGCCCCGCTGCCCGCGCCACCTGTTCCATCTCAGAGCGCAATCGCAGCGAATCGGCAGCACCGGCGGCTCCGATGAGCACAATCACCGGAACCTGCTCCGAGCGCAAAATGACTTCGGCCTCCAGGTTAGCGGGGGTAATTTCTACGACCGGCGGCAAGCCGTCGCCCTGATCCCCGCTGGCCCGCTGGATTTCTTCGCGGCGCTGCCGCTCGGCCTCGGCCCGCTGAGCGAGCTGCTCCAAATCAACCGTGCCCGGAGGCGGCGGCGGAGTTGAGCATTCACGGTGGCCATCATGGCTGTGGGAATGGCCATGGGAGTGCGAATGGCCGTGCGAGTGACCATGTCCAGCTGGCATTATTTGGGTCCTCTCTCAAGTCGTCGTCAAGCGCCTTAAAAGCCTACGCTAGTCGGCCTCATTCAAGACGTCTTCCACCGCGTCGACCTTTGCGCGCAACTGCCCGGTGTACCCATTGCGGATGTCCGCCTTAATCACCAGCGACGTGCGCGGACTGACGCGCGTCACGGCCTCGGTGGCACGCTTAATGACGTCCATGACCTCATCCCACTCGCCTTCCACGAGCGTGAACATTGCGTTGGTCTCATTGGGCAGTCCCGATTCGCGGACTACCCGAACGGCTTCGGCGACGGCCTCGGCCATTCCCTGGTCAGGATCGGAGAAAGTGGGGGCAACAGAAAACGCGACAATCATGGCGCCGATGATAGCGGGTATTCTTGGAATCATGAGTGAGTCACAGATTCCAGTTCCCCATAAGTACGTAGTCGCCGTCGATCACGTCGGCGTCGCAGTTCCGGATTTTGATGCGGCTGTCGAGTGGTACCGCGCAAATCTCGGCTTTATCAATTACCACGATGAGGTCAACGAAGAGCAGGGCGTCCACGAGGCAATGCTCGGCCCGGCTGACAAGGTCGAGGGCGGCACTCTGGTTCAGATTCTCGCACCGCTGAATGAGCAGTCCACCATTGCAAAGTACCTGGATAAGAAGGGCCCGGGTATCCAGCAGTACGCAGTTCGCGTCACTGATCTGGAGGCCCTGATGGCTCATCTGAAGGAGCAGGGCACCCGCGTGCTCTACCCGGAACCGAAGATCGGCACCGCGGGTTCGCGCATCAACTTCATCCACCCGAAGGATGCAGGTGGCGTGCTGCTGGAGCTCGTTGAGCCGGCTAAGTAAATTTATGCACTACGCCGTCTGATTGCTTTTCGACGGCGCCATGCCCCAGAGCCCATCGCTTCCCATCGCGTATCGGTCGCTATTCCCTTATCCCCAGCGCCGAGTGATGGTGCGGTGGGCTCTGTTGCGCCAGCAGTTGGTGTGCCAGTGGCGACGGTCATCGGCACCCGCCCCATAGTGCTGCGGCCAGGCGACAATATGAGAGGTCCCCGGCATAATTTCCTGATCACAGCCCGGGCAGCGGTAGACCTTGGTGGACTGTCCGGCACTGATGTTGCGCACTGAGAAGTCCACGTCCTGCCAACCGGCCGGACCGGACTCAGTTCGAGTGGACTGGAAGGTGGAGCCGAAGGCCGGCAGTGAACTGTTCCCGCCACGCCTGCGGCTATTCTTGCCGCCCCTGCCCTGTCCGTTACCGCGACGCTTGTGATTTCTGCGAGGCATAACTAGAACAACCGCAATTCGTTGGATTCCAGACCGCGCAGGGCATCATAATCGACGGTCACACAGCGAATACCACGATCTTCCGCGAGTGTCTTGGCCTGCGGCTTGATTTCCTGGGCGGCAAAGATACCTGTCACCGGTGCGAGCAGCTCATCGCGGTTGAGCATATCCAGATAGCGAGTCAGCTGCTCCACACCGTCGATTCCGCCGCGACGTTTGACCTCGACGGCAACAGTCGCGCCGTTTTCATCACGCCCAAGCAGATCGACCGGACCAATTGCCGTCGGGTATTCGCGACGAATCAGGGTATAGCCCTCACCGAAGGTGGAAAACTGATCTGCGAGCAGCTCCTGCAGGTGTGCTTCCACACCGTCCTTTTCAAGTCCCGGGTCTTCCCCGAGCTCATAGGTGCTATCAGCAAGCACCTTGGCGATGGTAATACGCAGCTGCTCACGCTTCTTATTCTCTACGACCCAAAGCATCTCGCCGGTGTCCTCTCCGGACTCGTCGAGAATCTCCTTTTCCGTCAGCGTGCACGGAGGAGTCATCCAGTTCAGTGGCTTATATGCACGGTCATCGGCGTGTACGGACACCGAACCATCCGCCTTGACCAACAGCAGGCGTGGGGCAAGCGGCAAGTGGGCATTCAGGCGACCGACGTAGTCGACGGTGCATTCGGCAATGACTAGGCGCATTCCCCTACCCTAACGTGCGCCCGGTCAAGGCAAAAACTTAGAACCCGTTTCCCTCTACTTTTGCCGCTACTTTTGCGCCCGACGTCCGCGGTCAGCCACGTGACGGAACCGGCGCTCAATATTGGTCGGAAGTTCTCGGGTCTGGCGTGACGACGGCTTCGATTCCACCCACGCCACAAGCGCGGTATCCGCAGATGAGTCCAGAGCCAGTTCCCACTGCCCATTTTTTGCCGAGTCAATGCGCACTACCCTTAAACCGGGTTGAAAAAAGCCCGCTTCGACGTCAGTGGGATCTCGACGATCGAGAATCTTGACATCGTTACGGGCAAACTCAGCATCACGACCGGGCCGCAGCGAACGTAGCTTATACAGCTTTAGGCAGGACTCGGTGTAAACCATGACACCATGACGCCAATGAGCGCCGTCAGCGGCCGGAATCGGTCGGGCAATCATCGGCGTCCCCTTGGCATGCAGGCTTGCGAAACGCCACAGAGCAAGAGCTCCGCCAATAATCAAAATCGCACCGATGATCATAAACACGATAGACATCAGGGTTACGCTCGAAAACACAGCCTGCCAGCCTCGCAATCCGGGGAATAGATGACGAACCTTGGGTCAAAAGCGCAGTAGAGGCTTTTTACAAATCTTACCCGATTGTTGCAAAGGTATGAAAAAAGTATAAGAAAAACGAGACGGCGAACCTCCCAAGAATCATCTTGGAAAACTCACCGCCTCGTCTTATAGAAGCAGGAAGAATACGGTCGTGCGACCGGATGTTCAGGCCACTAGGTTACTTCGAAGTTGCGCGACGAGCCGCGCGGACCTCCGACTCACCCTGTGCCTTTACTTCAGGGTCATCCGAAGCAAGCTTGGACTCGGCGTCGGAAAGATCAACCTCGTCAGCCCACATTGCCCTGTCCGCGAGGATAGAAATCTTCGAGGACGACACGGAAATGAACCCACCCTGGACCGAAGCGACGAGGGTTTCGCCGTCAGCGGTCTTGATGGTCACCGCACCGTTGTTGACCAGCTGGCCAAGCAACGGCTGGTGTCCGGGCAGCACGCCGATCTCACCCTCAGTGGTCTGGGCAGAGACCAGGGTGGCCTTGCCCTTCCAGAGCGGACGCTCAACAGCGACCAGTTCAGTGGTGATTTCAGCCATGAGGATGCCCCTTACTTCTTCTGCATTTCAGCGTACTTCTTCTCGACATCGTCGAGGCCACCCAGGCCGTCGAAGGCCATTTCTGGGTAGTTGTCGAAGTCGCCCTTGCAGATGCGGTCGAAGGCTTCGATGGTGTCCTTCAGCGGGACGTACGAACCAGGCAGACCCGTGAACTTCTGTGCAACGAAGAAGTTCTGACCCAAGAATCGCTGGATACGACGTGCACGCTGCACGGTCACCTTGTCCTCCTCGGACAGCTCGTCCATACCGAGGATGGCGATGATGTCCTGGAGTTCCTTGTTCTTCTGCAGGATGTTAATAACCTGCTGAGCAACGCGGTAGTGCTCCTCACCGACGATCGACGGCTCGAGAATACGAGAGGTCGAGGTCAGCGGGTTCACTGCCGGGTAAATACCCTTCGAAGCAATCGAGCGGTCGAGCTCGGTGGTTGCGTCGAGGTGGGCGAAGGTCGTTGCCGGGGCCGGGTCGGTGTAGTCGTCGGCAGGAACGTAAACGGCCTGCAGAGAGGTAATCGAACGGCCCTTGGTGGAGGTAATGCGCTCCTGCAGAACACCCATCTCGTCAGCCAGGGTCGGCTGGTAACCCACGGCGGAAGGCATACGACCCAGCAGGGTCGAGACCTCAGAACCGGCCTGGGTGAAACGGAAGATGTTGTCAATGAAGAGCAGCACGTCCTGGTGCTGAACGTCACGGAAGTACTCAGCCATGGTCAGGCCGGACAGCGCGACGCGCATACGGACTCCCGGAGGCTCATCCATCTGGCCGAAGACCAGGGCGGTGTCCTGGAGAACGCCCATCTCTTCCATTTCCAGGAAGAGGTCGGTGCCCTCACGGGTACGCTCACCAACACCGGCGAAGACCGAAGTACCGGAGAACTCTCGTGCAATACGAGTAATCATCTCCTGAATAAGGACGGTCTTACCGACACCTGCACCACCGAACAGACCAATCTTGCCGCCCTTTACGTACGGGGTCAGCAGGTCGATGACCTTAATACCGGTTTCCAGAATCTCGGTCTTACCCTCGAGCTGGTCGAAAGCCGGCGGCTCGCGGTGGATGCCCCACTGCTCGCCATCGCGACCCAGACCCGGCTCATCCAGGCAGTCGCCCATTGCGTTAAAGACGTGACCCTTGACGATGTCACCAACCGGAACCGAAATCGGCTTACCGGTGTCCTTGACCTCGGAACCGCGGACAAGGCCGTCGGTCGGGGCCATAGCAATGGTACGAACCATGTTGTCACCGAGGTGCTGAGCAGTCTCGAGGACGATGGTCTTTGCGACCGAAGGAAGAGTAACTTCCACGGTCAGCGCGTTGTAAAGTGCCGGCAGTTCGTTACGCGGGAACTCCACGTCGACGACGGCACCGATGACACGCACAACACGGCCCACAGCCGTGGTGGTGTTCTGCTCATTTAGAGCTGTGCTCATATCTAGTCACTTTCTCCGCTGTCGTCGAGCGCACCGGCGCCACCGACGATTTCTGTGATTTCCTGGGTAATCTGTGCCTGACGTGCCTGGTTTGCAACACGCGAGAGGTCCTTGACCAGCTCGGTAGCGTTGTCCGTCGCAGACTTCATAGCGTTACGACGGGCAGCGGACTCAGAGGCAGCGGCCTCGAGCATCACTGCAAACAGGGTGCGAGACACGTACTGCGGCAGGAGCTCTGCCAACAGGGTGTCGGGATCAGGCTCGAACTCGTAGTCCGCGGTGAGCTCATCCGATCCGTCGGAAAGCATGTCCTCACCTTGTGCGATCTCGACGTCCTCGTACACAGGCTCGATTGGGAGCATCTGGTGTGCACGCGGGGTCTGAGAAAGCATGGAAACGAATTCCGTGTAGACAACGTGTACCTGGTCGAAGCCCTGAATGGGCTCGCCCTCGGCAACACGCAGGCCTTCGCGGTACTTCGCGGTGCTATCCGACGTTGCGGTGAAGCCATCGATGAGGTGGCGACGCACGTCGTGCGTTGCGGCGTAGTCCGGGTCCTGAGAGAAGCCCTCCCACGTACCGGCGAGCTCGACACCACGGAAGTCGTAGTACTCGATACCCTTGCGGCCAGTTACGTAGAGAACGACCTCATGGCCCTTTTCCTCCAGGGCGGTCCGCAGCTCTGCGGCCTTAGTGAGGACATTGTGGTTGTAGCCGCCACACATGCCACGGTCACTGGTGACAACCAGGACTGCGACACGCTGGGCACCCTCACGCTGAACCAGCATTGGGTGATCCAGCGACGAAGCCGATGCGAGACGTCCGATGACCTTCTCGATTTCGTCGGCGTACGGCTGGGAGTCTGCCACGCGACGCTGCGCCTTAGTAATGCGCGAGGTAGCGATAAGCTCCTGGGCCTTGGTGATCTTCTTGGTCGAGTTCACCGACTTGATGCGAGCTCGAAGTTCACGAAGATTCGCCATGTCCTATTCCCTCCCTTCTTTTGCGAAAACGGTCATTGAGTAGCTCAACCTGCCTAATTCTTGGCAGTCTTGCGGGAGACCGTAATCTGCTGCTTCTTCAGCTCGTCGGCGTTCAGTGCGTCGACCGGAGCCTCGGAAGCCAGCGGGGCACCCTCGGAGGTCTGGAAAGACTTCTTGAAGTTAGCAGTTGCGGACTTCAGAGCAGCCTTGGACTCGTCGGAGAACGGGACGCCGCCAGCGATCTGTTCAAAGACCGGCTTCTGGGTGTCCTGCAGGTGCTCCAACAACTCAGCCTCGAAGCGACGGACATCCTCAACCGGGACATCGTCGAACTCGCCCTCGCCTGCGAGGAAGATGGAGGTCATCTGGTACTCGACCGGCTGCGGGTGGTTTTCCTTCTGCTTCAGCAGCTCAACCAGACGCTGACCGCGCTCGAGCTGACGCTTGGAAGCGTCATCCAGGTCGGAAGCGAACATTGCGAATGCTTCCAGGTCGCGGTAAGCAGCGAGGTCAAGACGCAGGTTACCGGAAACCTTCTTCATACCCTTGGTCTGAGCGGCACCACCAACACGGGAGACCGAGACACCGACGTTAATAGCCGGGCGGACACCCTGGTTGAACAGATCAGACTCGAGGAAGACCTGGCCGTCAGTAATGGAAATGACGTTGGTCGGAATGAAGGCCGACACGTCGTTTGCCTTGGTTTCGATGATCGGCAGTGCGGTCAGCGAGCCAGCACCCATGTCGTCGGAGAGCTTTGCAGCACGCTCCAGCAGACGGGAGTGCAGGTAGAAGACGTCACCCGGGTAAGCTTCGCGTCCCGGTGGGCGACGCAGCAGCAGCGAGATGGCACGGTATGCCTCTGCCTGCTTGGTCAAGTCATCGTAGATAACCAAGACGTGCTTGCCCTGGTACATCCAGTGCTGTCCCAGTGCGGCGCCTGCGAATGGTGCAAGCCACTTAAAGCCTGCGGCATCCGACGCCGGGGCAGCGACGATGGTGGTGTACTCAAGTGCGCCCTGCTCCTCGAGGGTCTGGCGCACACCAGCGATGGTCGAGCCCTTCTGACCAACGGCAACGTAGATGCATCGCACCTGCTTGTCCGGGTCGCCGGACTCCCAGTTAGCCTTCTGGTTCAAGATGGTGTCCAGGCAGACCGCGGTCTTACCGGTCTTACGGTCACCAATGATCAGCTGACGCTGACCACGACCAATTGGGGTCATAGCGTCGATGGCCTTAATACCAGTAGCCATCGGCTCTTCAACTGGCTGACGCTGCAGCACGGAAGGTGCCTGCAGCTCGAGGACGCGGTCCTCTTCAGCCTCAATGTCGCCCAGGCCGTCAATAGGCTGGCCCAGGGGGTTGATAACGCGACCGAGGAAGTTATCCCCGACCGGAATTGAAAGGACGTCACCCGTCCGCTTTACCTCGTCACCCTCTTTAAGCGACTCGAAGTTACCCAGGACCACGACGCCGACCTTGTCGGTGTCAAGGTTCTGTGCGACGCCAATGACGCCGCCTGGGAACTCAAGAAGCTCATTCGTCATGACCGACGGCATTCCCGAAACCTGGGCGATACCATCAGCTGCACTGATAACAACGCCAACCTCCTCGCGGGAGGCCTCCGGGGAGTAGCTCGAGGTGTAGTTCGCAATCGCGCTACGGATCTCGTCGGAGGAGATCGTCAGCTCCGCCATGTTCTTCCTGCTCTCGGTAATATTCTTCCAGTGATTAATCGTCTAAACCATCCGTCAGCCGAGGCCGACGCGCAGCTTCTCAAGCTTCGTTGAAAGGCTACCGTCGATGACCTCGTCGCCAACCCGGATGACCAGTCCACCAATAATCGACTTATCGATAACGGTGTGGATGGACATCGCCTTGCCGTAGACTCGGCCGAGCTTGTCCGCCAGTGCGCGCTCTTGCTCGTCAGAGAGGGCGGTGACACTGGTCACGCGAGCGACGACGTGGTTCCGCAGGCCGGCGGCTAGCCGGGACAGGGAGTCAATGTCGTCCGCGGGGCGCTTGGATGGGCGTCCAACAGCCTGCAGTGCCAGGGTCTCAGTCACCGAGGTGACCTTGCCGTACAGCACAGAGGCCAGGAGCCCACGCTTGGCTTCGGGGGTTGCGGCCTTGTCGGCCAGCAGCTGTTCAAGCTGCGACTGCTCAGCCAGGATATGTCCTAGTTGGAACAGTTCGGACTCAACGGTCTCGAGCTGTCCCTGGCCTTCGGCGGAGCGAAGAAGGGCACGACGACCCAGCTCCACCAGTCCCTCGCGCAGTTCACGCGGGGTGGACCATACCTGCGCGGCAGCATCCACGACGATGTTAAGTGTCGTCTCAGATACCTTGCCCGCGAACAGGCTCCGGACAAGGCCGGAACGCTGTTCCGCAGTCGCCGAAGGGTCGGCGACAGCGACACGCAGGCCGCGGTCGGAGTCCAGGACCTCGACGATGTCGAAAAGCTCGGAACCAGTCTGAGCAGCCTGAGCGACTGAAATCTGGTCGCCGCCGACGGCGGCATCCAGGCGCTTGCTCAGTGCTGCCAGGGATTCGCGGCTTGCTGCGTGCATGTCGCCTACTTTCCGGCCGGAGCCACGGTGTCAAGGTTGGACAGGAAATTATCAATCGTCGAGGAGGTACGAACCTCATCGGACAGCTGCTCGCCCAGGAGGCGCTCAGCCAGATTGATGGAATTCTGGCCCATTTCCTTGCGCAGCTCTGCGACTACCTGCTCACGCTGGGCAGCAAGCTGCTTTTCACCGGACTCGATGATTCGTGCGCTCTCGTCGTTGGCCTTGGTCGTAGCGTCTGCAATGATGCGCTGACCCTGTGCACGGGCTTCGTCGCGAATCTTTGCTGCTTCAGTGCGGGCCTCAGCGAGCTGACTGTTGTACTTTTCCAGAGCGGCCTTTGCCTCGGCCTGTGCAGCCTCAGCGCGTTCAATGCCGCCCTCAATCCGGTCCTCCCGCTCGGTCAGGACCTCCTGGAACTTCGGAAGAACGAGCTTCCAGAAGAGAACCAGGATAACTACCAGCGGGACAAGAGACCAGACGATGTCATATGTCTTTGGCAGCAGCGGGTTGATGGACTCTCCCATTGGGAGGCCCTCCGCTGCCAGCAAAAAGGTGAAATCTGTCATGGTTTAATGTTCTCCGCTTGAGGTCCGGACTTAGAAAACGAAGCCTGCGACCAGGCCGATCAGGGCGAGGGCCTCAGTGAAGGCGATACCCAGGAACATGGTGGTACGCAGCTGGCCGGCCATCTCTGGCTGGCGTGCCATACCCTCAACGGTCTTGCCGGCGACGATGCCGATGCCGAGGCCCGGGCCCAGGGTGGACAGACCGTAACCGATGGTCTTCAGGCCGGAGTTGGTGTCGACAGCCTGGACAGCGTCCTGGGCGGAGAGGATGACGTCGTTCATTATGAACCGTTCCCTTTCTTAAAGGATGACCCCGGAGAAATCAGTTGCTATTTAGGTAAAACCGGGGTTTATGGGTCAAGTGGGTCTTGCTATTAAATTGACGAGGCCTTATTGCCGAAGTGTGCGGCCTCTTTATTGTGGGCTAGTGCTCGTCTGCGTGTAGCGACAGTTCGATGTATACGGCGCTCAGCAGGGCGAAGATGTACGCCTGCAGGAAAATCACCAGCAGCTCGAACAGCGTGAATGCTACAGCAGCAATGAGGGTCAACCCGGACAGGGCGGTCCAACCATTCAGCTGCCAGAAGAAGAAGTTCGTGGCACCGAACAGCAGGACTAGAACCATGTGGCCCGCCAGCATGTTGGCCATCAGACGGATGGTCAGCGTAACTGGACGGAGAACGAAGGTGGAGAGAATCTCGATAGGCACCACGATGATGTGGAGCGCCGGTGGCAAGTTCGGAATCACTACGGTCGACTTCACGTACTTGAAGAAGCCCATCTTCTTCGAGCCCGCGTAGATGAAGGCAATGTAAGCGAACAGCGCCAGAACCAGCGGCATACCGATTCGGGCGTTTGGCGAAATATTGAGGCCAGGAATAACGGCCGCAATATTCATCGAGATAACAAGGAAGAAGATGGTGGTCAGAACCGGAAGGAAACGACGCCCCTCCTTCTTACCCAGAATCTCCTCCGCGATGTGGATGCGGACGAAGTCCAGCATCAACTCCGCAACGTTCTGCATACCAGTCGGCACGAGCTTCGGACGACGCATTGCGACGACGAAGAACACGGCGACGATAACGGCCATCAAAAGGCGAACGACCATCAGACGGTCCATGGCGAACCAGTCGCCAGCACCTCCGAAGATGAAGTCACCAAATTGTTCACCCGGGAAATACTCCTCCTGCAAGTTGGGTGAGTGGAACTCACCCCGCATCTCGGCAAGTGTTGTAACGCTCAGCGTTCTCTCCCGTGATTGGGCCGCTAGAACTATTGTCAAGCGGTGCGAAGGACGTCATTTAACGTGTCGCGCCGCGGATTCCATTCGCTCATCAGCACGGCGCTCACGGGGACCGTACCTGTGGAAACTCTGTTTAATCCCCTACAGGCCGTCTTACCCGAAACTCAGGATAACAGTTTCGACTCAAATTCCCCACCCGGTACACCCCCGCGAAACCGACCCCGAAAACCACAAAGAGGCCAACACCCCAGTTGGGTTTTGGCCTCTATTTGTGGCATGCGCTGCAGATTTCCTGCAAAATGTCCTTAACCTGCAGTTTTGTAGACAAACTTCATGTTCTCAGCAGGTCAGAACACTATTCTTTCTTCTCCGGCTGGACGTAAGTGAGGTTAGATTGCGACATTCCCCACACTTCAGCGCCGAGTGTAACCAGCAATGTAAGAATCACGGTGACGAAGAATGTCATGTTGTCGTAAAACTCAAGATCTCTAATAAGAACCAAGATTCCGATCAGCACGATAATCTTCAGCAGCCATCCACCGAGCACGACAGCGAGCGTCGTTGCAGGAGTTGTACGGGCAGTAAAGAGAATGCCCAGCACCGTAATTAATACGAATCCACCACTGATACCGGCACCTAGCAGTACTCCCCACACACCGGGCATGCCGTTCTTACCACCCCAGACAAGCAGTGAGAGCACTGTGATGGCGGCAAGGGCGATGGCACCCGAACGAAGGGCTGCGAGCAAAGGTCGCCTGGAGTCGTCGTACTTTGACTCTGGCTCCGGTGTTGTTTTTTCAGTCACGGTCGAAGATTGTACCTTCTGCCGCCATGCCGTTGTCTGCGGGCCTGTCGGCTGCCGCCACTATTTCCAGGCTGCTTACCGCTGGAGGCTCCGTCGTTAAGCGAATTGCGCCTGCGGACGGTGAAGATAACCGCGACGATAAGCAGCAGACCAAAGGTGATTGCGACGAATTCCGATGGGAACACGGTGGTCGCGACAGCGGCGTACGCGACAACGGAGACCCACAGGTAGAGCACCAGCACGACGCGGCGGTGGCTGTGCCCCATCGACAGCAGACGGTGGTGGATGTGCATCTTGTCTGGTGAGAAGGGCGACTTGCCCTGGCTGACGCGGCGGATGACAGCGAGGAGAAGGTCGAGCATCGGCACGCTGATGGCGGCGATGACGACCAAGATCGGCGACATCAAGGCGATGACGTCGGCAGTGCCGTACATAGACGGTGCGATGCGACCGGAAGCCGAGACGGAGGCACCGGCGAGCAGCAGCCCGATCATCATTGCGCCGGAGTCCCCCATGAAGATGCGCGCCGGTTCGAAGTTGTGCGGCAGAAAGCCGAGGCAGGCGCCAAAGAGGCACGCCGAAATCATGGCCGGCGGATATGCGGAAACCGTTCCACCTTGGTCATGGAGCATGACCATCGAATAGACCAGAATCGCGCCGGCGGCGATCATGCCCAGGCCGGCGGCGAGTCCGTCGATGCCGTCGACGAAGTTGAAAGCGTTGATGAGCGCGACCGTGAACAACACAGTAAAGACTGTGGACATGATTGGGTCGAGAATAAGCGTGGAACCGCCACCAAATGGGATATAGAGCAGATACCAGTTGACGCCCATGAAAGACATCAAGAGCGCTGCAGCGATTTGGCCTATCAGCTTGGTAATTGCATCCAGGTCAAAGAGGTCATCCCAAATTCCCACCACTAACAGCACTGATGCGGCAACCACAATTGCGCGCATATCGGGTGTCATAGGTGGAAAACCGCGGTTGAGTGCCGGCATGACCGAGGCCAACGCCACGGCGGCGAGCACTCCGGAGTACATCGCCACGCCACCAAGCCTTGGCTTTGGGATGTCGTGGACATCGCGCAGGCGCGGTTGATCAAGCCACCCGGAGCGCACCAGCACGTAGCGCACCACGCCCGTGAGCAGATAGCTCACCGCGGCTGCGACTAAAACAAGCATGGCGAGCTCTCGGATGGGCACACCTGCTCCACCCGACTGCGCTGCCAAAATGCTTGTCATAGTCCCTGCTGAAAACTGCTGCTAGAAATTACTGCCCGCGAAGACGCTCGGCCGTAGTGCCGAGTACCTCAGCCACGGCTTCCACCGGGACTGCCCCTTCGCGCAGAATACGCGGAGTCGGAGTCGAAATGTCGACAATTGTTGAAGGAGTACCAATAGTGGCCTCGCCACCGTCGACGTAGACGGCCGCTTCCCCACCGAGCATCTGCTTTGCGCGCACGGCGTTGGTGGCCGGCGCCTGCCCGGAGATGTTCGCGCTCGACACAGCCATGGGGCCAGTGCGACGCAGAATCTCAATTGCAATCGGGTGCAGCGGCATGCGCAGCATGACGGTACCGGCGGTGTCGCCGAGGTTCCACGGCAGGCTCGGGGCCTGGTTGACCACGAGCGACAAGCCGCCCGGCCAGAAGGCTTCAACCAGTGCGCGGGCTGCCGGGGTGTATTCCCGAACAAGGCCCTCGATGGTGGTCCAGGAGCCGACCAAAACCGGCACCGGCATATCCGGGCCGCGGTGCTTGGCACGCAGCAGTGACGCGACTGCCTGATTATCAAAGGCATCGCAGCCGAGGCCGTAGACCGTGTCCGTCGGCATCACAATCAGCCGACCAGCCTTGACAGCGTCCACTGCCGTCGTGATCGCGCGTTCGCGATTTTCATCTGTGCTGCAGTCCATAATCCTGCTCATCAGATTTTTGCTCCTGCTTCAAAACTCATGCGTATATATTTAGGTAATTTCAAGCACCCGGCTTGCGTGCGACGGTAAAACGATCGCGCCCCGCGAAGTCTTGGTGAACTCTCACATCAGCGTAGTGCCAGCTATCTGCCAGCAATGCACTGACATCACCACCTGAAGAATCATCGTGTTCAATACCGACGAATCCCCCAGGTCGCACCAGACCATCTACCAGATTCATCATAGGACGAATGACATCCAAACCATCGTCGCCGCCAAATACCGCATCATGCGGATCGGCGCGCACCTCCGGGGCCACTTCCGTGGCCTCCGGTACATACGGCGGGTTGGATACAACGATGTCGGTCTGCCCCGCCCACTGGGCCAATGCACCGTCAGCACCGATCAGCTCGCAATCGGTCACGTCCCCGGCAAGCAGACGCACGCGCCCATCGCCGTATGCCGCGATATTCTGCTCCGCCCACTTTCGCGCCGCCGCCGACAGTTCCACTGCTACGACCTGTGCTTCTGGCAGGGCGTCGGCAATCGCAAGCGCAAGCGCCCCCGATCCCGTGCACAGATCGACGATCTTGGGCTTAACGACGTCACTTGCGACCAATTCACCGGCTCGTTCAATAGCCCACTGCGCAAGGAGCTCCGTCTCTGGTCGAGGAACAAAGACACCCGGCCCAACTTTGAGCTCCAGGCTCATCATCGGAGCAGTGCCGAGAATATGCTGCAATGGCTCGCGGGCTACTCGCCGCGCAAGCATGTGGACTAGTCGAGCACGTCCCGCAGAATCGGTATACGGTTCATCACCGCGGAAAATGATGTCACCTGGCCCCGCACCTGTAGCGGCTGCAAAGAGCGCTCGAGCGTCTGCGTCCGGGGAGGTCAGCGCGGCGTCGTTAAGCACGGTGCGCGCATAGCGAAATAACTCGCCGAGGGTGCGGACGGTATCCGGCAGTGTCGGCGAGTTTTCGGTGTTGGCGCTTCGCTTACTCGGACTCAAGGCGCTCAGCGCGTTCCGCGTCGTGGAGGGCCTTGAGCAGGTCATCCATGTCACCGCCAAGGACGGAATCCAAGTTGTGCGCCTTGTAGTTGATGCGGTGATCGGAGATACGGTTCTCCGGGAAGTTGTAGGTGCGGATGCGCTCGGAGCGATCCATGTTGCGCACCTGCGACTTGCGCTGGTCAGAAGCGGCCTCAGCAGCTTCCTCTTCCTTCATCTGCTGCAGACGAGCAGCCAGCACCTGCATGGCACGGGCCTTATTCTGAATCTGCGAGCGCTCTTTCTGGCAGGTAACAACCAGGCCAGTCGGCAAGTGGGTCAGACGAACTGCGGAGTCAGTGGTGTTAACGCCCTGACCGCCCTTACCAGAGGAACGGTAGACGTCCACACGCAAATCCTTGTCTTCGATGTGGACATCTTCGACTTCGTCAGGTTCTGGGTAGACCAGCACACCGGCGGCGGAGGTCTGGATGCGACCCTGCGACTCGGTGACCGGCACGCGCTGGACGCGGTGCACGCCACCTTCGAACTTGAACACGCTCCAGGCACCGTCGCGGGACGGGTTCTTAGCGCGAATGGACATAGTCATGTCCTTCACACCGCCCAGATCCGACTCGGACAGACCCAGAATTTCGGTGCTGAAGCCGTGCTTTTCGGCGTAGCGCTGGTACATGCGGGCAAGTTCACCGGCAAACAGCGATGCCTCTTCGCCGCCGGCACCGGACTTAATCTCCATGACGATATCGTCGCCATCGTGCGGATCGCGCGGCGCCAGCAGGTCAGCGAGCTTTTCCTCCAGTTCCTCGGACTCCTCAGCCAGGCGGTCGGCCTCAGCTGCAAACTCGGAGTCCTCGTAGGCCATCTCGCGAGCAGCCTCCAGATCCTCCTGAACCTGGGTCAGCTTCTTGTGAGTCTGGATGATCGGCTGCAGCTCATTGAAGCGCTTACCGACCTTGCGAGCAGCCTTCGGATCATTGTGCAGCTCGGGATCGGCCAGCTGTGCTTCCAAACCGTGGTACTCAGAAAGGATGTCGTCGACTGCGGAAACCTGATTAGCCATTAGTCATTCCTCAATTTCGATGTATGTGTTGTTGGACTTAGCTTTTGCGCTTGGACGTTGGCTAACCCCAGCTAGAGCATGTCGTCCACATCAACATCGGCGGCCATCGGCGCAGATGACGCGACCTGCATCAGGAATCCCTGGTTATTACGGGTCTTCTTCAGCTGCTTAATCAGCAGATCAATTGCAGCCTGCGACTCCAGTGCGGACAGGATGCGACGCAGCTTGTGCATCACGCGGGCCTCGTCCGGTGCCAGTAGCAACTCATCCTTGCGGGTACCCGACGGGTTGACGTCAACTGCCGGGAAGACGCGGCGCTCGGAAATCTTACGGTCGAGCTTCAGCTCCGCGTTACCGGTGCCCTTGAACTCCTCGAAGATCACGGTGTCGCCAGCAGAGCCGGTCTCCACCATCGCAGTGGCGATGATGGTCAGGCTGCCGCCCTCTTCAATGTTGCGGGCAGCACCCAGGAAGCGCTTCGGCGGGTAGAGCGCGTTGGAGTCCACACCACCGGAGAGGATTCGGCCCGATGCCGGCGAAGAGTTGTTGTACGCACGGCCCAGACGAGTAATCGAGTCCAGCAGGACAACAACGTCTTGGCCCTGCTCGACCAAGCGCTTCGCACGCTCAATTGCCAGCTCGGCCACTGCGGTGTGATCTGACGGCGGGCGGTCGAAGGTGGAGGCAATAACCTCGCCACGGACACTGCGCTGCATGTCGGTGACTTCCTCCGGGCGCTCGTCGACAAGCACGACCATCATGTAGCACTCGGGGTTGTTCGTCGCAATAGCGTTGGCGATGTTCTGCAGGATCGTGGTCTTACCGGCCTTCGGCGGCGAGACAATCAACGCACGCTGGCCCTTACCAATCGGCATAATCAGATCGATGACGCGAGTGGTGAGAATCTTCTGCTCGGTCTCAAGACGCAGACGGCGGTTCGGGTACAACGGCGTGAGCTTGGAAAACTCTCGGCGCTGCTTTGCCTGCTCCGGATCAAGGCCGTTGACGCTTTCGACTTTGACCAGTGGATTGTACTTGCGGCGGTTGCGTCCGTTGCCGTGAGTGACCTGGCCAGAGCCGTTTTCACGCGGCATGCGCACCTGGCCGGTAATAGCATCGCCCTTGCGCAGGCCGTACTTGCGCACCATCTGTGCGCTTACCAGGACATCATTCGGGCCCGGCAGGTAGCCGGAGGTGCGGACGAAAGCGGACTTGTTGTCCAGCAGGTCGACGATACCGGCAACCGGCTGCAGGACATCGTCCTCGCGAATCTCGTCCTGACCACCATGTCCCCCACCATGGTTGTCGCGGCCGCGGCGATCACGACGGTTGCGGCGGCCTCGGCGATTGCGGTTATCGCCATCATTGTGGCGGTCATTGTTGCGACGATTGCGGCCGCCGCGGTTGCGATTGCCATGGCCATCATCGTCATTGTCGCGGTCATTCTTGTTATTACGATCGCCGCGATCATTGTTGCGGTTGTTGCGATTATCGCGGTCGTCGCGATCCTTGTGATCGTCGCGGTTATCTCGGTTGTCGCGGTTATCACGGTTATCAGAGTCGTCCCGGTTATCGCGGTCGCGATTATCTCGGTGCTCGTTATTCTCCTGCTCGCGCTGTCGAGCGCGGTTTCGACGGTTTCGGCGCTGCTGCGAGCGGGACATTTCCTCGCGCCCCTCCGGCTTGCCGTCGTCAGGCTTATCCGAGCCCTTATCGGAGCCCTTGTTCTTGGCCTTATCATTGGACGCCTCGGCGGACTTGTCGCTCGCGTCGCCCTGATCATTGCGCTTTGCGCTTTGCGACGTCGAATCCTTGGCATCCTTTGCGGTGCTGTCGGCATCCCCCTTCGGCTCGGCGGCCTTGCGCGCGCGAGTTTTGCGCGCGGGAGCGGAACCGGCTGCAGGAGCACCATTCTTAATGGCTTCAATCAGCTCATGCTTGCGCATAGCGGAGATGCCACGGATGCCCTTACTCGAAGCGATTTCACGCAATTCTGCCATTCGGAGGGCCGCAAGATTTTCTGGGCCGCCTGCCTTGGCAGTGGTGTCCGTATCGGTCACGGATGTCCTTTCATCGACGTTCCCTGAAGTCAATTTTGCAGGGGGTATGTCATTGACACTTTTTCGCACTCATTTCCCCGCCGACCCGCGTGTACACCGCCGCCAATTTCATTTCTGCGCCGGAAAATGCGCGGGTATATGACAGGAAATTATCGAAAAAGCCAGGCAAAAAGGTCTCACGACTACTGCTATATGAGGCTTCCTGCCTGCAAAATTCCGCATCTTGAGACTCGAGCATCTTTCGAGTCCAGACTGTAAGGAAAAAGTAGGCCCACAGCATCCCGACACAAAAACCAGCCGCAATACTGCATAAACGTGTTTTCAATGCTTCAGATTCGCCATCACCGGCAAGCTGGAGCTCTTTCGCGGTCACTGTGATTTGCGGGTGCACTTATGGGAAATCCCCCATAGCGTCGATGCAATGAACCGCCGATTGAAAACGACCTAGAGATAAAGAATAGTCACCTAATAGTCAGGTAGCAACACCAGCCCGTCAGATAGCCACCGGATATCTAGGTCACAGTGTTCGAAGTCGGTACTGTAGAACCTATGCGCAGTACGATGCCCCACATTCCACTCAACGTCGCTCAAATTGTTGAGTACGGTCGCAAGATTCACGGCCGCACTCCGGTGACGTCATGGAATGCCGATGGCCCCGAAACCACAACGTTCGCTTCCATTGCCGCCCGCGCGAGTGCGCTTGCCCATGCGCTTCACGACGAGCTCGGCATCGACAGTGACCAGCGCATTGGCACGCTTATGTATAACTGCGCGGAGCATTTGGAAACGTTCTTGGGCGTGGCATCCATGGGGGCGGTCTTTCAACCGCTGAATAAGCAGCTGATGCCAGACCAGATTGTGCACATTATCAACCATGCCGATGACCAGGTCATTATCGTAGATCCCAGCGAAATCGAGCTTTTGGCGGAGGTTCTACCGCACTGCCCCGGCGTGCGTGCCATCATTTTCATCGGTATTGAGGATTTGACGAAGGTGGCTGAGCGCCTGCCAGAGGGCATGGCGTGGTACTCCTACGAAGCGCTTCTCGACGGTCGCCCCAGCCGTTATGACTGGCCAGAATTGGATGAGGAATCCGGCGCTGCCATGTGCTACTCCACCGGCACCGAAGGGGCACCAAAGGGCGTGGTCTACAGCCATCGGTCGCTGTACTTGCACAGTCTGAATATGCGCACCACCGATTCCTTTGCCATCTCGCACGGTAATCCCTGGTTGTGCTGTGTACCGATTTATCACGTGCTGTCCTGGGGCGTGCCGCTGGCATCCTTCATGTGCGGCGCATCGCTGATTTTCCCCGGTCCGGATTTGTCCGCGCCAAGGCTTGCGGAAATCATTGAGACCTCGATGCCGCGTGTCGGCCAAGGCGTGCCGACACTGTGGATTAACCTCATGGCGCACTACTTGAATCACCCGCCAAAGCGCATGAGCCTGCAGGAGATTTTCGCAGGTGGTTCTCCTGTTCCACCGGCACTCATTCGTCTGTGGGAGGAACGCTACGGTGTGGATGTCATTCATTTCTGGGGCATGACGGAGACCTCGCCTATCGGCACTGTGGCACGGCCTCCGTACGGCGCCTCCGGTGAGGCCCGTGAACGCTATCGCGCCAGCCAGGGGCGCTTCCCCGACATCATGCAGTTCCGCATTGTCGACGACAATGATCGCGTGTTGGATTTGCACGACCGCAATCAGGGTGAGCTCCAAGTCCGTGGCAACACAGTGACCTCGAGCTACTACCACTCACCCGCCGAGGAGTCCGGTGGCACCGCGGAGTTCTTCCGCGGTAATGAGGTCACCGATGCCAACGAGCAGTTCACTGATGACGGCTGGCTGCGCACGGGCGATGTCGGCTCCATTACTCACGACGGTTACCTGACCATTCAGGACCGCGCTCGTGATGTCATTCGCTCTGGTGGTGAGTGGATTTACTCAGCTCAGCTGGAGAACTTTGTCATGGAGAACACCGGCGTACTCGAGTGCGCGATTATCGGCATGCCGGATAAGAAGTGGGGTGAACGCCCGCTAGCGGTTACCGTTCTGTTGCCCGGCATCGAACCGACCAAGGAAACTGCAGAGCAGCTGCGCGATCAGCTGCGCCCCAAGCTGCCAAAGTGGATGCTGCCGGAGTACTGGGCCTTTGTGGACTCCATCGATAAGACGTCCGTGGGCAAGTTCGACAAAAAAGACCTGCGCTCGTACTTGAGCGCAGGCAAATTCGACATCATTAAGTTGAAGGGGCCCGGCGAAAAATAACCTCCCACCAGGGGCGGGACCAGCGCTTTAGCCGCTAGCCCTCGACCTCAACCTTGACCGGCTCGCCGATGCCCAGCTCCATAACCTTGATGCCAGCTTCGCGAGCATCGTCGAGGATTTTGTCATCGACAGCGGTGGTACCCAGCACCATACAGGTCGGGCCAGCACCCGAGAGGAAAGCTGCATAACCACGGTTGCGCAAGCGGTTAACCCACTCAGCAGTCACCGGCAGTACATCGGAGCGGTACGGCTGGTGGAGACGATCGCGGGTGCCTTCCCACAGCAGCTCTGGGTGAGACTGCAATGCGGCGGTCATGACCGCAGTGCGGGAGACATTAAAGCGAGCGTCGACATGCGAAACGTCGCTCGGCAGCACCTGGCGCACGGCATTGGTGGAGGCGTGGAACGCCGGCACGAGTGCGGTGGCGCGAATGTCCTTGTGCACCGGGATGCCCACCGCGTGGTACTGCGGTGCGGTGCGGCCGTCGACCGGCTTGTCAGTCCAGCTCACCACTGCCCCACCGAGGACAGATGCAGCGGCGTTGTCGGGGTGGCCCTCAAAGACGGAGGATTCCTGAATAACCTGCTCGTCGGTAAGCGGAAAGCCCGCCAGACCGTTGGCGGCAGCAACGCCTGCAACAGCAGCTGCGGCGGACGACCCCAGACCGCGGGACTGCGGAATGGTGTTGTGGCACACGACCTTCAGCCCCGGGGCCTCGACGCCTGCGGCGCGCAGACCAGCACGGATGGCGCGGATAACCAGGTGGGACTCGTTGCGTGGCAGGTCTACTTCGCCCTCGCCGTGGATTTCCACAACGACACCGGACTCAATGACCTCCACCTCGACGATGTCGTAGAGTGCAACGGCCAGTCCGAGCGTGTCGAAGCCAGGGCCCAAGTTCGCAGACGAACCTGCGACGGTGACCTTCACCTTTTGGCCTGGGAAAAGTTCCTGAGCCATTTAGATATCCATTCCCTCGATACGAATGACGTTGTTGATCTCCAGCACGGCGTCGTTAGCGCGCAGCTCATCAACGGTGGCCTCGAGGTCCTTCTCCAGGGCCTTGTGGGTGACGATGACCAGGCGCGCGCCGTTTTCGCCCTCTTCCTGGCGCACGGTGCGCAGGGAGATGTTGTGATCAGCGAAGGTGCGCGCGACGTCTGCCAGCACCCCAACGCGATCATCAACGTGCAGATCGATGTGGTAGCGAGTGCGAACCTCACCGAAGTCCAGGATCGGCAGGTTGGCGTAGGTGGAATCTCCCGGTGCGCGACCGCCGTGGACAATGTTGCGAGCAGCTGCGACCAGGTCACCGAGCACTGCCGAAGCAGTCGGGTTTCCGCCGGCGCCGTTGCCGTAGAACATCAGGCGACCTGCGGCCTCAGCCTCAATGAACACAGCGTTGAAAGACTCGCGCACAGTTGCCAGCGGGTGACGGCGCGGAATCAGTGCAGGGTAGACGCGGGCGGAGATAGCTTCCTTGCCGTTTTCGTCCTTGACGCGCTCACAGGTAGCCAGCAGCTTAATGGTGCAATCTGCGCTCTTAGCAGCCGCAATGTCATCAGCGGTGATCTTGGTGATGCCCTCGCAGTAGACATCGTCCGCGGTCACGCGAGTGTGGAATGCCAGACCTGCCAGGATGGCTGCCTTGGATGCGGCATCGTGGCCCTCGACATCGGCAGTCGGGTCAGCCTCGGCGTAGCCCAGGCGAGTGGCCTCTGCCAGCATCTCCTCGTAGTCCGCGCCGGTGGAATCCATTGCGTCGAGGATGAAGTTGGTGGTGCCGTTGACAATGCCCATGACCTTGTTGACTGTGTCACCGGCCAGTGAGCGGCGCAGCGGGCCAACAACTGGAATTGCGGCAGCGACGGCTGCTTCGAAGAACAGGTCAACACCGGAAGAATCGGCAGCGTCGGAAAGCTCAGCGCCGTGTGCTGCGACGAGTGCCTTATTCGCGGTGACCACGGACTTGCCGGCGCGCAGAGCCTCCAGCACAACGCGGCGTGGGTAATCGATACCGCCGATAACCTCGACGACCAGGTCGACATCATCGCGCTGAACCAGCGTAAACGCGTCATCAGTGATGAGGTCTTGATCCACGTTCGGGCGCGGCTTGGACTTGTCACTAACGGCAATGCCTACGACCTCGACCGGACCGCCAATGCGGCGTTCGAAGTCCTCGGCCTTCTCATTGAGCAGGCGGTAGACCTGAGTGCCGACGGTGCCAAGACCTAAAATCGCGACGCCAACCTTCTGGCCCTCGCCCTTTCCAGGATTATTCGTTGCGGCTGTCATTGTGGCGTTTCACACTCCAGGCTTAGTAGGTCTTGTACGGTTTCTCGTCTCAACATTTGAGTTACACGGCCATCGCGGACCGACACCACCGGTGGGCGGGTCAGCATGTTGTAGCGACTAGCCATTGCGTAACAGTATGCACCAGTTGCGGCCAGGGCGAACAGATCACCCTCGGCAATGTCGTCCGGGTACTGCGCGTCATTGATCAGAATGTCTCCGGATTCGCAGTGCTTGCCGACGACACGAGTCGGAATCCTGGAACCAGAAACAGACCGATTGACAACGCGACCATCATAGACAGAGCTGTAGAGCGCTGGGCGGATATTGTCACTCATTCCGCCATCAACCGAGATGTAGCGCCTGGTGACACCATCATCGACGGTGACGTCCTTCAGTGTGCCCACCTCATACACCGTGACCATCGACGGCCCGACAATCGCGCGACCCGGCTCGACGGCAACGGTCGGCGTGGGAATTCCGATACGACGCGCCAGCTTTTCGACGGCAGCGAGAATCTCATCTGCCAGCGGTGCAACCTCCAATGGTTGCTCCCCCGCCGTGTAGGCAATGCCGAAGCCGCCACCGAGGTCGAGGGTGCTGAAGTGCTCAGAAATCTCCGTTCCGTGGCGCTCTACCAGCTGCTCAACCAGGCCAAAGACACGCTCTGCCGCGAGGATGAAGCCATCGGCATCGACAATCTGGGAACCGATGTGGCAGTGCAGACCAATCAGGCGCAAGTTCTCGTCGGCTTCCACTGCATCGGCGGCTTTCAGCGCCGAGCCCGATGCCAGGGAGAATCCGAACTTTTGGTCTTCGTGAGCCGTCGCGATGAACTCGTGGGTATGTGCCTCCACACCCGGCTTGACGCGCACCAAGACATCCTGGACAACACCAGCTTCCGCAGCGACCTCGGACAGACGGCGCAGCTCCGAGAAGGAATCCAGCACAATCTTGCCGACACCTGCATCGATGGCATCGCGTAGCTCAGCCGTGGACTTGTTATTGCCGTGGAAGGTCATGTCCTTGGCTGGGAAACCAGCTGCCAGCGCCACCGCCATCTCGTTGCCGGAGGCGACATCGAGGTGCAACCCCTCCTCCATTACCCAGCGGGCAATGGTCTTGGACAGGAAAGCCTTGGAGGCATAGTGAACATTTTCCGCACCGCGGAATGCCGCTGCCATAGCGCGACAGCGAGAGCGGAAATCCTCTTCGTCGACAACGAAAACTGGGGTGCCAAATTCCTCGGCAATATCCGCCAGCGAAACGCCGCCGATTTCAACGGATCCCGGGCGCTCTTCGCCGTCACCGCGACGGCGGGCAGTTGTCGGCCAGACGTGTGCTGGCAGTTCATTGAATTCGGTGGCATCTGGGCGGGAGTACCCGCCCATTTCAAAACCATTGCCGAGAATAGGCACGAAACAGCTCTCTTTCTTGTGCGCGGCACGCCGCGCAGGTGGGGTGTTCTACAAGCGCTTGTTACTACATGCGCTCCGGAGCCGTAACACCGAGCAGCTCCAGCGCATTGGCCAGCGTCTGGCGGGTTGCCTCCGCCAGGCCCAGGCGGGCGCGGTGCAGATTGGTCGGCTCCTCATCGGCCTTCGGCAGAATCTGGCAGGTGTCGTAGAAGCGGTGGAAAACACCGGCCAGCTGCTCGGCGTAGCGAGCAATACGATGCGGTTCACGCAGGTCGGCTGCCGACTTGATAACGGCTGGGAACTCACCAATGGTGCGGATGAGCTCACCTTCGCGGTCCTCGACCAGCAGGGAGAAGTCAGCGCCCTGGCTAATAACTCCGGCTTCCTCGGCGCGACGGCCGATGGAGCACAGACGGGCGTGACCGTACTGGACGTAGTAGACCGGGTTGTCGCTGGACTGCGAGGCCCACAGTCCGAGATCGATGTCCAGGCTCGAATCAACCGACGAACGAATCAGAGAGTAACGAGCGGCATCGACACCAATGGCCTCAACCAAGTCGTCCAAGGTCACTACGGTACCCGCACGCTTGGACATCCGGACAGCCTTGCCGTCGCGAAGCAAATTGACCATCTGACCAATCAGCACCTCGACGCCATCGGCGTTGTAGCCAAGGGCGGCTGCAGCGGCGCGCAGACGTGCGATATAGCCGTGGTGATCGGCACCGAGCATGTAGATGCACAGGTTGTGGCCACGGTCGAACTTGTTCTTGACGTAGGCGATGTCGCCGGCGATGTAGGCGGCGTCACCGTTGGACTTAATGACCACGCGGTCCTTGTCATCACCGTAGTCGGTGGACTTCAGCCACCAGGCGCCCTCGGATTCGTAGAGCTTGCCGTTTTCCTTCAGGTAGTTGACGGCCGCTTCGACTTCACCGGACTCGAACAGGGAGTTTTCGTGGAAGTAGACATCGAAGTCGGTGCCGAACTCGTGCAGGGACTTCTTGATGTGGTCGAACATCATGTCCACACCGATGGCGCGGAAGTTCTCGCGGACCTCATCCTCGGAACCCTCGAGTGCCTGCGGGTTCTTCTCCATCACGGCAGCGGCGATGTCCTGGATGTAGTCTCCGCCGTAGCCATCCTCCGGAGTCGGCTCGCCCTTTGCTGCGGCGACCAACGAGTTGGAGAAGCGGTCAATCTGACGGCCGTGATCGTTGAAGTAGTACTCACGGGTGACCTTGGCACCAGTTGCCGTCAAAACGCGACCCAGCGCATCACCGACAGCAGCCCAGCGGGTACCACCCAGGTGAATTGGGCCAGTTGGGTTGGCAGAGACGAACTCCAGGTTCACATTGAGGTCGGAGTTGAAGTCAGCGTGGCCCCACTTGGCACCTGCTTCCAGCACCTCGGCAACAATCTTGCCCTGCGCGTCGGAAGCCAGACGGATGTTAATGAAGCCCGGGCCTGCAATCGTTGCCTCGTCGATACCGTCGGCGGCACCGAGCGCGGTGGCGATTTCGGTTGCCAAGTCGCGCGGCACCATGCCAACGCGCTTGCCCAGCTGCATGGCGATATTGGTTGCGTAGTCGCCGTGTTCAGGGTTACGCGGACGCTCCACGGTCGGGTTCTCCGGCACGATAGAAACATCGGCATCGTGGGAAGTCAGCACATCGATGGTGACTTTTCGGACTAGTACAGCAAGATCAGCAGGATTCACGATTGCCTATCCTATTAGGTAGGCGAGCTCTTCGACACATCAGCTACCAAAAGCTTGGGGTTCACCTCCCCAACGTACCTCCCCTGCGCGTCCGCAGTGCCGCTGTACTGCCACTGCCCTCGCGCCGCTTTTACGATCCAGCTCAATCCGCGTTTGGGGGTACCATTTGGGTAGGAAAACCGCTCCTTTCCACAATTGTTTTGGAGGCACCGTGAAGGTAGCTCTATTTGCAACCTGCATCGGCGACACCATGTTTCCGGATGCCGTCGCTGCGACAGCCAGAATTCTCACCCGTCTTGGCTGCCAAGTCGTCTTCCCACCGCAGCAAACCTGTTGTGGCCAGATGCATGTGAACACTGGGTATCAGAAGGAAATCCTGCCCCAACTGGATAATTACGCGGATGCCTTCGCAGATCCTTCGATTGAGTACGTGGTCGCGCCCTCTGGCTCTTGCGCTGGCGCGGTTCGCCATCAGCACCCGATGATTGCGGCTCGCTACGGCACACGGTCGCAGACGCATGCGGCGCAGGCCTGCGCGGGCAAGACGCTTGACATCTCCGAATTCATTGTTGACATCGCAGGCGTCACGGATGTCGGCGCCTACTTCCCACACTCGGTGACCTACCACTCCACCTGCCACAGCTTGCGCGTGCTCAAGGTCGGTGACCGCCCCTGGAAGTTGCTGAGCGCTGTCGAGGGCATTGATCTGCGCGAGCTGCCCGGCGCAGCGGAGTGCTGCGGTTTCGGCGGCACTTTCTCGGTGAAAAACGCTGAGACTTCAGCTGCAATGGTCGCTGATAAAACGGCCAATATTCGCTCGACAGAGGCAGAGTTTGTCACCGCTGGCGATGCCTCGTGCCTGCTCAACATCGGCGGAGCCCTGCGCCGCCAGAACGCCGGAGTCCACGCCATCCACTTGGCGGAGATTCTGGCCTCCACTAAGGATGCCCCTTTCAACCTGCACAATCGCCAGGAAGTTCCACTGCGAGGTGAGAAGTAATGGTCGCAATTAACGTCGGCATGCCAGCCCTTCCCCCACGCGCACCGTACGGGGTTGGACATCTGCGTGGGGAACGCGGTTTTACCGCCGCTGCCCACAATGAGCTACGAAATACTCGCATGCGCGAAAACGTCGGCCATGCCACACACAGCATTCGCGCAAAGCGCGCGAAGGTGGTCGCGGAGAAGAATGACTGGGAACAGCTTCGCTTGGCGGGCAGCCATATCAAGCGCGATGTCATGGCGCGGTTGCCGGAGCTGTTAGAGCAGTTCGAGGAGGCTGTCACGGCCGCCGGTGGGCATGTGCACTGGGCGCGCGATGCTGCCGAGGCCAACCGCATCATTACTGACCTGGTCAAGGAGACCGGCGAGGAGAAGGTCGTCAAGATCAAGTCGATGGCGACGCAGGAGATTGGCCTGAACGAAGCGCTGGCCAGGGCGGGAATCACCGCGCGTGAGACCGATCTCGCCGAGCTCATCGTTCAGCTTGCCGACGATATGCCGAGTCACATCCTCGTTCCTGCTATTCACCGCAATCGTGAGGATATCCGGGAGATTTTCTTAAACGGAATTCCTGGAGTGGACCCAAATTTGCAGGCCAATCCGGCCGATTTGGCTGAGGCCTCCCGCAAGTTTTTGCGCCAACAGTTTATGGAGGCAAAGGTCGCGATTTCCGGCGCCAACTTCGGTGTGGCCGAAACCGGCACGGTGGCTGTCGTCGAGTCTGAGGGCAACGGCCGTATGTGTCTGACACTGCCGGAGACACTGATTTCAGTGATGGGTATTGAAAAACTGATTCCCACCTTCCAGGATTTGGAAGTTTTCTTGCAGTTGCTGCCGCGGTCGTCGACAGGCGAGCGCATGAACCCCTACACCTCCCTGTGGACGGGGACCACAAACGGCGATGGTCCGAAGAATTTCCATATTGTGCTGCTGGATAATGGCCGCTCGGCGACGCTGGCTGATCCGATTGGGCGCGAGGCGCTGAAATGCATTCGATGCTCAGCATGCCTGAATATCTGTCCGGTTTATGAGCATGTCGGCGGTCACGCCTATGGCTCGGTCTATCCGGGGCCGATTGGTGCGATTTTGTCCCCGCAGCTAACCGGTATGGATTCCTACGATGACCCGAATGCGTCGCTGCCGTATGCGTCGTCACTGTGTGGTGCCTGTTTTGAGGTGTGCCCAGTGCGGATTGATATCCCCGCTGCGCTGCTGGAGCTGCGGCATCGCAAGGTCACGGAGCACCGTCCGCCGGTGGAGGGCAAGCTCTTTGCCACACTCGGGTTCATCATGGGCAACCAGAAGCTGTGGAATATGACGGTGAAGATGGCTTCGCTGGCTCGTGTGCTGGGACTGAAAGATGGCGAGATGCACGCCCTGCCGCTATTCCTCAGTGGGTGGTCCGATGCGCGCGATACGCCCGTGCCGCCGAAGAAGCCGTTCCGTTCCCTGTGGGGTTCTGAGGATCTCTCGGCGCAGCTGGCCCGCGAATCGGCCCATCAGGTGCCCACCAACATCAATGGTCGAAGCGAAAAGGAGTCCTAGTGATGACCAATTCTGCAGCCAAGAACGACATCCTAGGTCGCATCCGCAATGCGCAGAAGATTGCTTTTCAAGGCCGTGATTTGGCCTCCGACGTCGGCATTATCACCGGCGAGCCCGGCGCGCACTTTACCGTCCCCCGTGACTATGAGCGCAGTTCACAGCTGCCTCACAAGGACATCGTTTCGCTTGCCGACGAACGCATCGCCGATTACAAAGCCGATGTGCGCCGCTGTGGCAGCTCGGCAACTGAAATCAATGAAGCTGTAAAGAAAGCTATTGCTGATGCCGGGGCCTCGCTGATCGGTATTCCAGAGGGCCTGGACCGCTCCTGGGTTGCGGGGCTTGGCTCTGACGAGGTCGCCGGTGAAGGCGCGACCGAAATCCGCGTGGACAATGGTTTTGACGCGCGCGAGTTGGACGAGCTCGATGCTATTGTCACCAGCTCTGCAGTCACCTGTGCGGAAACCGGCACCATTTTCCTAGACGGTTCGGCCACTTCTGGGCGCCGCGCTCTGACCTTGGTACCGGACAAGCATATTTGTGTTGTTCCAGCTGAGACGATTGTCTATGGCATTCCGGAGGCGATTTCCCGCTTGCGAGAGACTGACCCCACGGCCCCGATCACTATGATTTCCGGGCCTTCTGCAACGTCGGATATCGAGCTTTCCCGCGTCGAGGGCGTCCACGGCCCTCGTACCTTGATTGTGATTATTGCTGGCTAGCGGCGAATTCTCCCCACGACCGTCGCTATCGCCGCTATCGCGACTATTTCCCTGGCCAGTACTTTTTAACTGACACAAAGAGCATCAGCGCTACCGCTACGATTGTCACCGCGGCGGTAGCGCCAACATTGTGCCGCGGCACATTCGGCGCAATCAGCAGCACAGCAACCAGCGCAAGGACGGCGCCCCAGCTTTGTTTCGCTTTCTTGTCCCATTTAAAGGCATTGTCCGCCCAGTTCGAGTCAAAGACCCCTTCCCTATTGCGGTAATCAAAAACGAACTGAACCGCGATTAGTAGCAACACACCGGGAAAAGCCCACTTAGTTGTCAATCCCGCCCATGCAATGACTCCGGACAAGAACCCGAAAATGGCAGCATAGATTACTGCTTGTCCCCATACCGAGCTCGAGCTTTTGGGCTGTTTCTGTGTTACTTGCGCTTTCGTCATATTTTCCAGGTTAGCCCCCCCCCCGAATCGTCACAGCGTTTCAACAGACTGCCGGAATATTGACATGTCAACATTGCGTTGTACAAAATGAGACTAACCGACCAGCAGGTTAAAGGAGTTCGTCGTGAGCGCAATCATTCAAAAATTTTCGGTAGCCGGTAATCCACAACTTCCCGGCATGGACCCATTTCTGTTTGCCGTCCACCATTATGACCTATACCCGCAGGCCAAGGGTCAAACTATGACCCCCGATGCCTCACTTCTCGGCCGCAATATCGGCATGGACTTTTCCGAAAAGGACGGCTGGTCCATGTACCACGGCACGACCGTTCCCGGCTTCCCCTCTCACCCGCACCGCGGCTTTGAAACCATCTCAATCGTCGAGGAAGGCTTTGTCGACCACACCGATGCCGAGGGCGCACAGGCTCGTTACGGTGAGGGCGACACGCAGTGGCTGACCACAGGCGCAGGTACAGCACACGCAGAGATGTTCCCACTCTTGCATAGCGACGGCCCGAATCCCCACCACATGTTCCAGATTTGGCTGAACCTGCCGCCGGAGGGCAAGCGCGCAAAGCCACACTTCCAGATGTTTTGGGCCGAGGAGACTCCACACGTTACCGGCACTGATGACAATGGCAACGGCTACGACGTAAAGGTCATCGCCGGCGCATTCGGCGATACTCAGCCACTTGCACCACCGCCGGAGTCCTGGGCCTCCAACCCGGATTCCGATGTTGCCGTGTGGGTGCTGCGCCTGCAGCCGGGCGCGCAGCTGACTCTGCCGCCAACCAACCATGCAGAGACGATTCGCACTCTCTACTCTCTGCGCGGCAGCCTCACTGTCGACAGTGAGACCTTAAAGCAAGAAGGGGCAGTACTGCGCTCAACTGAACCTGTGGACATCGCTGCAGGTGACAATGGCGCTTTCGCACTTGTCCTCCAAGGCCGACCAATTGGTGCCCCCGTCTATCAGCACGGCCCATTTGTTGCGAATAGCCGCGAAGAGCTCATTGCGGCATTCGATGCCTACCAGCGTGGCGAGTTTGGCGCATGGCCGTTTGATTCCACCGATCCGGTCGCGCCATTTGAACAGGGCCGCTTTGCCCGCTATCCCGATGGCACGGTTCGTCGCCCCTCGGACAATTAATCGGCCATCACGCACGCGACGGGGACGGCTTGCGCTTCACCAGCAGCCTGTCGCTGCACACTAAACCCGTTTTGGTGAAGCGGAAGCCGTCCTTGTCCAGGCTGATCCGCCCCGCAGCCCCCGCCAAACGCAAAAACCCCCTTAAGCGACCGGGAAACCCAATCGCTTAAGGGATGAATAGTGCCCCCGAGAGGAGTCGAACCTCCGACCTTCGGTACCGGAAACCGGCGCTCTATCCACTGAGCTACGGGGGCGCATGCAACTAGTGCAACGAACATGGATGTTACCACTAGCGCATTGCGATTAGCTAAATGCCCCTACTACGCGCCAAAGACATCAGCAGTAGCTTCTTCTGCGACTGGGCACACCACGGGTACGCCACCATCATCCAGAACACGCGCCCGAATTCCATAAGCGCGAGCCAGAAGCTCCGGAGTGAGAACATCAGCAGGCGTTCCTTGGGCCACCACGTGACCGTCGGCAAGCACGACGACCTCATCGCAGTAACGGGCGGCGAGATTGAGATCGTGAATGGCGACCAGCGCGAGGCAGCTCCGGGAGGAGACTTCCGCGCGAATGAGCTGCAGCAACTCCACTTGATGACGCAGGTCGAGGGCGGAGGTGGGCTCGTCGAGAAGCATGACCTCCGGGTCGCGCACCAGCATCTGCGCAACCGCGACCAGCTGCCGCTGACCGCCGGAGAGCTCACCGACGTAGCGGTCGGCAAGGTGCTCAATACCGACTTTTCGAAGAATTGCCGCCGTGTGCTCAATCTCTGTGCCGCGCACGCGCAGCCGCCCGGCGCGTCGCCCTGAGACCAGCACCGACTCAAAGGCGGTGAGCGATGCCCCAGAGGGCAGGTCCTGCGGGACATAGCCCACGACGTTTCGCAGATCAGAGCCAGTAATGCGCTCGTCGTCGCGAGTCACGGCAATCTCGCCGGACATCGGCTTGCGAATCCCCGCAAGGGTTGTCATCAGCGTCGATTTGCCCGCCGCATTTGGCCCCAGCAGGCCCGTCACCGTCCCCGGTTTCAGCGTGCTTAACGACGCGCCTTGCAAGACCTGTCGCCTGCCATAGCCGGCAACCACGTCATTGACATTAAGGACAACACTCATTAGTTCCACACCGTCCTCTTGCGCATGAAAATCAGCCCGACAAAGAATGGGACACCAACAATCGCGGTGATAATGCCGATTGGCACCGCTACTCCCGGAACCACCGTGATGGAAACTGCGTGTGCGCCCGCCAGCAGCGCTGCACCGGCCGCCATGGAAGCAGGCGCGAAGAAGCGCTGTTCCTCCCCGACCAGCATGCGAGCAATATGCGGCCCGACCAGGCCGATGAAGCCGATAATGCCGGCGAAGGCCACTGCGGTTGCAGCCAGTAGCGAGGCCACAACCAAGGTTGCGATGCGCAGCCGATCGACGTTGATACCGAGTGCCTTGGCACGGGCATCGCCCAGCCGGAGCGCAGTCAGTGCCCAGGCGTAGCGAATGGTAAACGGAATCGCGATAAGCAGTGAGACTGCGATGATGCCATTGGCCACCCACGTTGCGCGCTGCAATGAGCCCATCGTCCAAAACACAATCTGTTGCAGAGCCTCGGTGGTGGCGCGGTACTGCAGCAGCGCCAGGAGTGCCTGGAATAGGAACACTAAGCCGATGCCCAACAGAATCATCGATTCTTTACCCGAGCCACGCCACACGGATGCGGCCGCGACAATGGCGACGGCAATGATCGATGACACCCACGCCACCGCTGCGAGATTGAACTGCGCATGCGGAATGATGACCCACCCCAGCACAATCGAGGCCGCACCACCGAAGGCAGCGGCTGCAGAGATGCCGAGGGTGAAGGGCTCGGCAAGCGGGTTGTCCAGAATGGTCTGCATCTGCGCGCCCGCCAGCGAGAGTCCAGCACCAATCAGGACCGCCATGACCGATGCCGGCAGGCGTAGCTTCCACAGCACAGTGTGCGTGGTCTCATCGACGGAGCTCGGATTGAAGATGCCGCGCACAACGTCCCCCACCGTTAGCGGCACCGGCCCCACAATCGTGGCGATGACAAAGGCACACACAGCAAGTCCGGTCAGTACAGCAATGATGAAGAGTTTCTTCGCTGAACGACGTCGGTAGCGTGTCGCCGAGTCCGGCTGGCTGTCAGCCTGTTGCCGCTGAGGCGTGCCACTGGTGTTTGTGGAGGTGTGCTCGCTGGGGCCGTCGTCAAGCGATGCGCCCTGCGCGCGGAGGTCGGTGTACGTCATCAAAATCCTGACTTTGTGGGTGATGTCGGTGGGTTACTTGGTGGGCTCCAAGGAGGTGAAGAAGGTGCCGCTGTACTTAAACGGCAGGTAGTCGTCGTGGAACTTGGCGAAGTCGGCGGCCGGGTCGAGGTCGGCGAATTCGTTCGGATGGAGCCACTTTGCGAACTGCTCCAGGGCGAAGACGTTGTATGGCGAGTCGTAGAACTGGTGGAACGCGGCGTGGAGATTGCCATCCTTCGGCGCGGTAAGAGTGTCAAAGCCCGGGGTCTTGAGCAGCCCTTCGAGGGTGCGCTCGGCGGTTGCGGGCTCGGCGGTGTAGCCCAGTTCGACATGCGGCAGGACTTCCGGCTTCTTCGGGTCGAGCGCCCACGAACCGCCGGTGGCGATGATCTGTTCTGGCTGGACGGAGAGGACCTTTTCGGCAGTCACGTCGCCGGATTCGGTATCCAGCAGGCTGTCGCCGAGGTTCTCGCCGCCAGCTGCGGTGACCAGATCGCCGAGGTTGGACTTGTTGACAGTGGCACAGCAGTCCTTCATGCCGGCTGCACGCCAGATGAAGGTCTTTGGCTTGTCGTCAATTTTTGCGGCGCGCTCGGTGATTTCGTTGACGCGCTCGGTGTAGAAATCGGTGAACTTCTTGGCATTGTCCTCTTCACCCAGAATCTGGCCGAGTAGTTCGACGGACTTGGAGGTATTCTCCAGTGGCTTCTGGCGGAAGTCGGTGAAGACGTACTTCAGGCCTGCTTGGTCGAGCTTGGTCAGGAAGCCGGACTGTTCGGCAGCCTTCTTGTGGTCCAGTGTCATCACCACGACGTCGGGCTTCTGCGCAATCAGATTTTCGACTGTGACATCGCCCTTGGCAATGCTTCCGATGGTCGGCAGATCTTTCAGCTCCGGCTTGGCCTCAAAGAGCTTGGCCTCGAAGGATGGGGCTGCCTGGTGCAGGTCGCTGCCGATTGCGACAATGTTTTCACCTGGATTGTCCTTATTCAAAAGCGAGGTAGCGAACATTGCGCGGCCTTCGCCGAGCACAACTCGTTCGGGCGCTTTGTCGAAGTCAACAGTACGGCCGGCTACATCAGTAACGCTGAGAGCTGCTCCGTTACCATTTGCGCCTGCTGCCTTGTCGCTCTGCTCTGCGGATCCTGCGTCGGCACCGCACGCTGCGGCAACGAAGCTCAAGGCCGCGCAGCCGAGCGCTGCGAATGTCTTGGTCAGTTTCATCGGTGTGCGAATTCCTCGTTAGTTGTTTAGTTCTAGGATTCAGAAATGGGATTATTGGCTTTTGGGTACCCTTTGCTAACCCTTTAGCCTTAGGCGTGCCTTACCTTACATTTCAATTTATTGATAGAAAAGAGGCCCTGCTCTACCAACTGGTTGAGCAGGGCTTTAAGAAATTCGTGGGGGTAAAAACTAACCATTGATGGGTGTAGGTGCGCTTGAGAGCATCAGCGCTATGCAGCAAGGCGCATGGGTCTTAGCTGCAAGCGGGCGAGCGAGCGTGGCCACAACTACTACCTCCCAAGGACCGCGTGGAAGCATTTCATCATCATTTCGCGGTCAACATCCGCCAATGGCTCGATAACTTCGGTGCGGACAGTGTCGACATAATCCGGCGCTGCCTCGGCAAATACCGTTCGACCGACACCGGTGAGGACAACAACATAATCGGAATCGGGATCTTCACCATGTTCTTCGGTGTGAATAAATCCGCGCTTTTCCAGGCGATTGGTATGCAGCAGGGCGCGAGGATGGTTCCACTTCAGACGGTCACAAATCTGGTCGACGTGCAGGATTCCATCTTCGGTCTCATGCAATGCGATAAGCAGCGTGAAATCTGCGAAAGTCATTCCTGTCCGCTGACGTAGGCTGCGCTCAATATTGCGCTCCACCTCGCGGAAGGTTTGCACCATCGTCTGCCAGAAGTTCTGTTCGTCATCAGTGAGCCACTCATTTGGGTTCATACTTCCCTAGGCTAATGGTGCAAGCCTGTTCACAGAAGGCAATTGCGAGAATAAGCGTTAGAGAATTCTGCGGAATCCTTAAACCCCCGTGGGGCACGCAGATGACGCCCCGCCCCCTCCCCGCGTGCGCATCGGACCCGCGTGTGTGCATCGGAACCCTGTGGTCGTAGATGCTGGTTCGCAACCTTTAGCTACGAACCTGACCTACGCTAACTACGAGTCCAGCTTTTCACGCTCTGCGTCGGCGGTCTCTGCAATCTTGTCTAACACTGCAGAAATTCCCTGGTAATCAATATTCTCACCGAGAACATCAAACACGACGTGGCGCACGAGATTCACGTGGCTCGGTGCCGCCTGCTGGATAACCTTCAGACCATGATCAGTCAATGCGACATCGATACCGCGATTGTCGCAGGCACAGCGCTCCTTGGTGACCAGCCCGCGACGCTCCATGCGAGTGATTTGGTGCGACATGCGGCTGCGATCCCAGTCGAGGGCCTCACAGAGGGCACGCATGCGCACTACATGACCTTCGGCCTCGGAAAGAACGACAAGAACCGAAAAATCTGCAGTGGAGATATCGAGAGAATCTTGCAACTGCAGGTCAATCGACCTATCAACAGCCCTTTTTGCGTTCAGGATTGAACGCCAAAGCCCCTGTTCTTCCTCAGTTAACCACTGGATATCTTGCATGTTTACCGAGCATACTATCTAGAGACTAAATCTTGAATTTGCAAAAACTCCGCTCCTGTCACGCGATCGAATCGACTTTCATCGCATGTGAGAACAATGACCTGCATATCTCGGCCGGCCTTAGATAGAGCGTTGTTCATCTTCCGCAAACGGTGTTCATCAGAGTATCCCAGCGCATCATCAATAATCACCGGCGCACCTTGGCCGCCCTCCATCACACCGGCTACGGCCAAACGCAACAAAATATCCAGCTGCTCTTGCGCACCACCCGACAGCTCGGTGACCTTGAATTTGCCATCAGCATTGGAGCGAGACTCAATTTCCAGGTTGGAATTCATCACAAACTCGGTGCCCGGACCGAACACGCTGCCACCGTATTCATCCATCTTTCGCAGCAATGGCTCCGCCAGCGCATCGCGCGACTCAGACCGCGCCTCCGACATGGCCTGGTGAAGTACCTTCGCAGCTAAAGCTCGCCTACGCAGCGACTGCTGTTTACGCTCTGCACGCTGCACCGCACTTTTCGCAGCTGCCAAATCCTCATTGGCACTGACAAAGTACTCCAGATGAACTGCGATTTCCTGACGCTCATGCTCCAACTTCGCCAGACGCTGTTCCAGGGTCTCCTTTCGCTGTCGTGCACCGGCCAGAGAGGCCTCCACATCGTCAGCATCCCGCTTTGCCAGCTCAGTGCGCTTTTCAGCAAGCAGCTTCTCTGCCGTTTCAAAGTCACGCTGCCGGTTTTCAACTGCTGCAAAAATTGCAGCGTCAGTTGCCTTCTCCCGCGCTTGCATCAGCGATTCGGACCACACCTTCTCTGTCGAGCGCAAACCTTCCAACTGACTGCTGGCCTCTGTATAGGCAGCGTGCGCAGGACGCTTTTCCAGCTTTGACAAGCGCAAATCGGCATTATCACGCTCTGCTTCTGCTTCCCGACGCTGTCTTCCTGCAGCCTCCAACCGTTCCTTGGCTTCCGCTACATCGATGTTCTCCGGAGCCTCTTCGCCCGCAAGCTCGCGGTAACGCTCGCCATAAACACGCACTTCTTCCTTCGCGTTATCCAGCTCTTCGGTGAGCTGATGGTATTCCGCACCATCAGACACAGCATCAATAGCTGCCTCCACTTGGAACTTCGCTTTTTCTGCTTCACGACGTCGCGAATGCGCCTCCTGCGCCGCAGTAACCGAGTCCACTCCTGCAGCCTCTAACTGCTCCCGCATCAGCTGCTTTGCTTTTTCCAATCTGCGCTGGTGGGACTCCGATCCATCACCGGGCTGAATGGCAACTGTCACATCTCCGACATCAACTGCCAGCGGCTTAGTTACTGCCCTTTCAACCGCCTCAGCCTCCGGAGACAGTTCTACACTTTCGCCATCAACTGTGACCTGCGTTTTCTTCTTGGCTGTCAGTTGCACACTCGGACTCGAAGCCTTCAAAATTGCAGCAGACGTTGTGACCTCTCGTTCACAGCCAAGCAATTTTTCGAGTGCAGTATCAGTCACGTTATTGCGAGCGATGACTTCCTTGTGCTCGGCTAACTGCTCACGGAGCTTTTCAACCTTGCCAACGCGCTGCGACAACGCCGCCACCAAGCTCCGCTTCTCCCCCAAAGTCACCTCAGCTGCGGCGAGCTCTTCGCGTTTGCGCGCCTCGCGGTAGGTATGTGCTACGGCATCGCGGGACTCCTGTGCTTTTTTCAGTGCAGCAGATTCTGCCTCGAAGGACTCTTTGAGCTCTGCAACTTTCGCGGCCTTTGCCGCCGCCTCATCTGCAGTTGTCTTTGCCTTCTCAATGAGGTTCTCTCGCTCAACCTTGGCTTCCTTCGCTGACTCCAGTAGCTTACTTGAGGCAACCGAGACCTCCGTAGCCTGGTTCACGGCGTCGCGGAACTTCTCAAGCTCTTCCAGCGCCGCAGCCCACCGATCAACCTCTTGCTTGGCCTCCGGGAGCAACTCGCGCTGATTGCGCTGGCTTTCCTCATTCCGAGCCGCTTTCACGTTTAGCGAGTCGAATTCCTTCACCTTTGCCGCTTTTTCGGCATGAGCCTGCTGAGCATCTTTCAACTGTGCGTCAGCCTCAGTAAGGAGCTTCTTTTCTTTACCGTTCTTTTGGTAGTACCGGTCGTACTCTGCCTGGACAGCCTCGAAGAGCCCAATCTCCTCCGGGGTGTCGGAGCGCTGACCGGAAGCTGACTGCAAAGCGCTGGTGACATGGGCAAATCCGCCGAGGGACAAGGTCTTTTGTGCCTGCCCCTGCTCGGCGACAAATACTTGCCACAGGTTCTTGGTATCCGCGCTTTGCATGCGGGCCGCCAACCATTCCTCGGCTTGGTCATCCTTGAATACCTCAGCCGTCGGAGAATGTACCGTCACGATGGTGCCGGTGTCTTTGGTGGTACCGAAGATTTTGTCGAGCGTGAACTCGTAGCCATCAAGCTCCATACGGACCTTGACCCGTGGCTTCTCCTGACTGTGATGGCTGCTCAAACTCGTTGCCTCGGCTGCGCGGGACTTCCACTTTGTCGTCAGAGCAACGTGGATTGCCTTCGCAATAGTGGTTTTACCGGACTCGTTTTCGCCAGAGATAACCGTGACACCGCGATTCGCCAGCCCTGTAATCGAAAGCGAATCAATTGCGCGTACATGTTGTAATTCGATGTCGTGAAAGCGCACGAGTTACTCCTTTTCTCCGACCAACCGAGCCAGCAACCGCAGTGCATCGGCGGCTGCCGTGGCATCCGCTTCGGAAATCAGCACACCTGTTTCAGTGCGCCCCTTACTGATTTCACTGAGTTTTTCCGCAGCTTGGAGCGGGTATCCAGTGAGATTGAGATTGGCAATATCGCCTTCTGACGGAACTACGGTCAGGTCGCTGCCGCTACCGCGACGATAGAGTGCCGCAAAAAGTTGCTGATAGCGCTCAAGACGAGACTCAAATTTGGTTGACTCCGACAGCGTGACGGTGCCACGCAGGGAGTACTTCACGGCTGTATCAGTTTTGGATTCGATCCCATCAAGCTCAGCGAAGAATGCGTCAACATCTTCCGCACTCGAGATATGCATATCAATAGCGTGAAACGACCACTTTCCCACTCGGTGCGGGACCACAGTCACCTCGCCCCGATCAGGTCCGCTTTCTGCGATGTCCACAACAAGTACGTTGCCCGAGCCCCGCTCCTTGTCGTCATACGCCGTGGTCTCATGCGCCCCGGAGAAAAACACGCGCCCAGAGCCGTCGAGCTGACTTGTCGAGTGCGAATCCCCAAGCGCTACATAATGCAGGGCGCCTCGCTCTATGGCGTGCTCAAGGCTGGCCAGATCAATCGTGGCACCACCTTCATCACCAAAGCCCTCCACCTGACCGTGCGCCACCATGACACGAATTCCATCCGTCGGTTCGAGCTCCGCAGCAGCCTCCGCCACGATGTCATCCGCCGAATACTTGCCACGCACCGGCACACCAACGAGCTCCACGCCCTCACGAATTGCTATGGGATTGGTGTCTCGCAGCACATAAACTCCCTGCTGCTCAAGGGATTCAAACGCTTTACGACGGTAGATTGACGAAGCATCCAGCGCATCATGGTTGCCTGGTAGGAGGTAGACCGGCACGGGCAACTTGGCGATTCTATCCAGCGCTCGCAGAAATACCTTCTCCGGCAGCGTATTGGAATCAAACACGTCACCTGCAACAACGATGAATTCAGCATCTTCGCTGGTGGCTAACTCGCCAATGCGGTCAATGGCATCTAGACGGCTTTCATTAAAACGGGCCTGTGCTTCGCCGCCGTCTAATTCCAAAAACCAGCGAGTCATGCCAAGTTGCCAGTCTGATGTATGAATGAATTTCATTTCTAGAGCTCCTTCTGCCCGAGGCTCAGTGACTGCTGCAAGTGGTACCAACAATCTTCCAGGTCAGCGACGGCACGGATTGTCTCCCTCGAAACTACACAGGCCGGCTGTAGCGCGTCGTGAAGCAAAGTTCGATCTGTGACGACCAACGGCTCGATGATGTCCAACGACGGTATTTCGACACGTTCCAAGTCATTGCCCCAATAATCGGCTTCAACTGCAAAAAGGTTTGCTTCCTGATTGCTGGATTCCGTTTCGGGCTGCGGCTTGTCCTTATTTTCTTCCCGCACAACGCCGCCAAGCCCCAGCCGTTTTGGTGCACTTCGGTTGCGCAGTGCGGTGAGTTCTTGCAACCTGCGTTGCAGCTCTCGCTGTGTGTACCCGCGCAATTGCATTGACGACAACGGGTCTTGGTCAATTTCAGCTATTAGTTGAGCTGCCACTGCGACGGTGTGCTTGCACACTGGAGCTGGATCCGGACAGGTGCATTCGCTGTAGACATGTTCATCACCGTCGCAGAAAAGTTTCTCCATCTGCGCGAATGGCAACTCACCGCGTTCAAATTCAGTAAATGATGACGGGTTGTTGACCAACCACCGCAGGACCTCTTCGACCTGCTTGTGGTCCCTGCGCGGAAAGCGAATGAACACTGAAAAGGGTTCGGGCTGGCTGCCTTGGACCTCCCCAATGACATAGCCTTCGGCGACGCGAATGCCAAGTACATTTCCATCAAAGCGGTACTTTTCTCCTCGGTGGACACGACCTGCGTCGGCGCCTCGGATAATAAATTCCCAAATCCACCTGGCAAAGGTCGTACGCGGTTCAACCGCAGCCTTAGCTGTGGTTCCCCTCCTCGGCTGCGCAGTGAATGCACCTGCCCAATCCTGAGTGGCAAGGAGCTTCTCAATCGTCGAGCTGGTTGGTGGTTTTGGACGAACCTTCGACCGCCGACCGCGGCGTTTACCTGAAGGACCTTTTCCGAACTCGGCGTAGATGACGTTGTCGCCCCATGTCACATCCTCATTGTCGGCCATCAGTACCACCTCTTCCGCGATGTAAACGGCGTAACGTTATCTGGAATTTCCTCGGACTCCAGCTCTGGTTCGGGTTCCGGCTGGGCTGCTGCCTCCAACGCCGATCTCTTATTCATTTCCTGCCGCAGTGTTTTAATTTTCTCCTTATCCAATTGCCACAGGGAACGAAGTCGGTGGAAATCCATCTCCGTCAACTTGGTCTCTCCAGCGCGCACGACTGCATCTGCCAGTTCCGATTTTTCAAAAATCAATTCGTCGATACGCTCTTCGAGCGTTCCCACGCTGACCAGTTTGTGAACGTGGACGTCCTTGCTCTGACCAATACGGTAGGAGCGGTCGGTTGCTTGGTTTTCTACCGCCGGGTTCCACCACCGATCAACATGAATGACATGGTTTGCCGCCACCAAGTTAATGCCGACGCCCGCGGCAAGAGTGGACAGCAGGATAATCGGCGGCCCCTCGGGAGAATTGAACTCCTGCACCACGCGTTCACGCTGCATTGGTGTCATTGAACCTTCAATAAATGGGATGTCCACGCCCAACCGTTTGCTGAAATACGGCGCGAGCATTTTTCCGAACTCCACAAACTGCGTGAAAATCAGCGCGCGTTCACCGCTTTGGACGATGTCATCAACAAGCTCTTCCAACCGAGCGACCTTGCCCGAGCGGTGCTTGCCGTGGTCCAGCAAACCAGAGCCATCATTTTGATAGTGAGCTGGGTGATTGCAAATTTGCTTCAGCTTCATGATGCCGCTCAAAATGACACTCTTGCGGCCAAAATTGCCCGTCCGGCCTTTTTTGGCGCGCTTGAGCTTTGCTTCCAAATCGCGGACCGCTTCTTGGTACAAAAACGCCTGTTCAGCTGTCAGCGGAACCATTTCAACCTGCTCATTCTTCTTTGGCAGATCAGGCGCAATCTTCGGGTCAGACTTCAGCCTGCGCAGGATAAACGGCGCAGTAATTGACTGCAGTTGCAAAAGCATCTCGGCGTTGCCATCCCGTTCGATGGGAATGGCGAACTTATTGCGGAACGCATTGGCTGAGCCAAGCATGCCCGGATTGCAAAAATCCATAATCGCGCGCAGCTCACCCAAATCATTTTCCACTGGCGTGCCCGTCATTGCGATATTGTGCCGGGAGCGCAAGCTCCGTAACGCCCTAGAGACCTGCGCATTTGGGTTCTTAATGGCCTGCGCTTCATCCGCAATAATGTGATCCCACTGGAAGTGCGCCAACTCATCGCGGTCACGCGTCGCCACACCATAGGTGGTCACTACAACATCATGCTCCGCGACAAAGCGCTGTAAGTCATCACCGTGCGGACGCCCCGACCCGTGGAGCAGCCCCACTTTCAGCTCCGGGGTGAACTTAATTGCCTCCGCAGCCCAATTTCGCAGCACACCGGTCGGGACAACCAGCAACGATGTCTTGTGCTCTGCACCGCCACTTCCGCCAGCTGCTTCACGACGACACCGTTCGTATTCCAACAGCGCCAGAATCTGGATAGTCTTTCCCAACCCCATGTCGTCGGCGAGAATGACTCCAAAACCGCGGTGTGACATATCGGCAAGCCATTCCACACCATGCTGCTGGTAGTCGCGCAGTTGCCCAGTAAAGGTCGGTGGCACCTCCACCTTTTCGGACTCTCCCGGTGTGCCCTCTGAATACTTGGACACCAATGCCTTCAACCACGATGGGTCACGTGGAGCAACTGGCACCGGCGCCGGCGCTTTGGCTTCCATACCGCCGTCAAAAACAAGCTCCTTTAAAGTGGCCTGTCCGCGACCGGTTTCCTCGCCCGCCTTAGTTTGCTCCACTAAGAACTTGAGGGCTTCTCGAGCCACTGTGGGATTGGCGTGAATCCAGTGATCACGCAGGCGCACGAGCCCCGTGCTCGATGCTGCGAGCTGACGCATCTCCGCTTCAGTGAGCACAGCGTCGCCCACCGCCAGCTTCCACTCATAATCCACCAACTGGTCGAAGCCGAGCTTTGGCTCTGCTCTACGGCCTGCTGGCCCTGTGGGATCAAGCTGTGGCACCGATGTATGAAGCTGCAATGTTGGTTCCACAGTCTTCCAATTTGGCGGCAGCATGACATCAATACCGACCTTCGCCAGCTCAGAGACGCCGTTACTCATGAGGTCTACCAATTGCTCCGAGGTCAGCAACAAGTCCAGCCCAGCCCCAGGACCAGCAGATTTGGCTTCCTTCAACGGTGGGAATGCCTCTTGGGCATCGAGCAATTGGGGGCGGAGCAGCGACAGTACCGAACGCCGACACATATCCGGATTGAGCCGCTCCGGAGCTGCGACGCCTACGCGGTAATACATACGCAGTGGCCATAGCGTTTCATGGTCCGCTACAGCAGCACGCGGGTGAAAGCGCGTTACTGCCTGGTCCGCTTCGTCTTCGCGGCCACGAATATCAAGCAGCTGTGGCAAATCCGCATCTGGCAGGTTTTCCAATTGTCCTTCAAAACCAACTGGTTCCTGAATCATAAACTGCAGGCGGACATCTTCCCCGTCAGCTGACAGCCGCCAACGAGCAAGAGCCTGAGCAATTCCAGGTGCCGCACGGTCAAGTGCCTCCGACTGCAGCAGCGCACGCACAAAGTTCTGGCGTTGCGGTGCTGGTTCATCGAGATCTGACAACAGGGCATTAGTCACCCAATGGAACATCCGGTTGATGAAGTCTTCGGCGATTGTCGCGCCCCCGTTATCAATCAATACCGGTGGCGTCCGAGAAATCACCTGAGTCTGCCAACCAATTTCAGCAAGCCCCTCCGACATCCGCCACGTTGGCCACCACTGATTGTCCTCCCACGTCAGAGCAATTAATGCCCGTCCAGAGCGTGCGAAAACATCTAACCCACGCACCACGTCAACGAAGAAGCGCAAGTCCGGTGCCATGGCAGCAGACGTGACATCTTCCTGGAGAGAAACCAGCACTTTCACCGCCGACCAAGGCGGAAATGACCAGGTTGGTACAACCTTCTCCACCGGCCGCCCCTTCGGCGTTCGCAGCTTTAAAGACAGCTGCGCCCTCTGCCCCTGGTCGAGGACAGCAAAAAGCCGCCGCTGATGAGCCGGGACCTCCAACAAGTCCACTTCTGAAATAATGCGGTGCCCCTCCGGCCGCTCTACCCATAGGTGGAGACCCGAATCCTCCTTCCAGACCGCATGCAGTAGCAACGGTGCCGCTGGCTGAGCAACTTCTTCCATTACTTCCTCCCCCACTGCCGTGCTCTTACTGGTGACTAATTAACTAGGTAGCTTCTACAGCGCCACGGGGACGCTTTCGATTCCATGATGATTGTGCCACGCACCCCGGACTCCGCCTGTAATCACACCCCCAATACTAGAACACATGTTCGAATTGACATCGCTAAGTACCAGTGTTTTTACCTTCGCCACTAAAAGTATTTATGGGGTTTCCTGATAATTTGATGCCAATTCGATAAATTTTCAAAAATATCCAAAACCCCGCTTCTACACGATGTTTGGCCACTCTTAACCGATTTTTATGCGAACTTTCTTCGGCGTTTACCTTGCAATGCAGCGCGTCACATGCAAACGTCTTATGAGCTACGAAAAGTAAATCTGTGTGACTCGCGTAATACTTCGCTCTCGCGGTTGACTTTCAGGGTGGGCTTTTGTCCCCCTTCAGGTTGGCCAGGCCCACGTACGGATTACGGACTAACAGCGGCCTAGCCAACGGTCGCCAAAAGTCGCTGGAAATCACCGGATGTCGCCTGGAGTCGCCCAAAGGTCGGCATTCGCCGCAGGCATCTGCAGGCACCCACCAGGTGATGACCGCGATAAATGCTGTCCGCCACCGTGTGAAGGGCAGCTATGAGAGCGCAATTTACGTCGTAAAGCAAAATGCTATGCGCTGGTGTGCCGTCGGTGTGCCATGTGAGAGCGCGAGTCCGAAATGACCACACAACAATGAATGAGGAGTTGCCCTGTGGACCAACACACATGGTTCATTATCGCGCTAGTCATTTATCTGCTGTTGATGATCTACATCGGTTGGACCGGGTGGAAGAAGACCGCAGAGTATGACGAATACATGATTGGCGGCCGTGGCTTGCACCCATTTGTCGCGGCGCTGTCAGCAGGCGCGTCAGACATGTCCGGCTGGCTGCTGATGGGTCTGCCAGGTGCCATCTACCTGTCCGGCCTGAACCAGACCTGGATTGCAATCGGTCTGGTAGTGGGAGCTTGGATGAACTGGAAGTTCACTGCCCCGCGTCTGCGTAGTTACACCAAGATTGCTCGTAACTCGATTACCGTGCCGTCGTTCCTGGAGAACCGCCTGCACGATAAGTCCAGGGTCCTGCGCGTTGCCGCTGGCCTGATTATTCTGCTGTTCTTCACCTTCTATGTCTCCTCCGGTATGGTCGCTGGCGGTCGCTACTGGGAGTCCACCTTCGGGGGCAACTACCTGACCGGCATGCTGCTAGTAGCTGCTATTACCGTCGCCTACACCCTGTTCGGCGGCTTTTTGGCAGTGTCCTACACCGATACGGTGCAGGGCATCATCATGTTCATCGCGCTGCTGGCCGTCCCGATTGCCGGCATCATTTACCTGACCAGCAACGGCACGCCCTTCTCCGAGATCTTCAGCTTCGCCGCTGAGAACCCGTACCCGGGTAGCGAAGGCCAGCCGGTACCTGACTTCTTCAACCCATTTGCAGGTATTCCGCTGATTACCATCATCGGTCTACTGGGCTGGGGCCTCGGCTACTTCGGTCAGCCGCACATTATTGTCCGCTTCATGGCCCTGCGTAGCGCGAAGGACGCAACCGAGGGACGCCGTTGGGGCGTCGGCTGGCAGGCACTGTGCATGGTCGGCTCCGTCTTCGTGGCGCTGACTGCGACGGTCTTCTTCACCACCAACCCGGATGCGTCCGTCACCGACGCTCAGTCCTACGAGACCATCTTCCTGGACATGACTCGCGTCCTGTTCCACCCGCTGATTGCAGGTCTGATTCTGACCGCAGTTCTGGCTGCCATCATGTCCACGATTTCCTCGCAGCTGCTGGTGTCCTCCTCCGCGCTGATTGAGGACTTGTTCAAGGCAACGGTCAATAAGTCCCTGCGTCCGAAGACCTACATGACGCTCTCCCGCGTGGCGGTCGCTTTGATTGCTGTTATCGCCGCACTCATCGCAGCTAACCCGAACAGCTCCATTCTGGATCTGGTCGGCTTTGCCTGGGCAGGCTTCGGCTCCGCATTCGGTCCGGTTTTGCTGGCCGCTCTGTACTGGCCACGCCTGAACGTTCCGGGCGCTGCTGCCGGCATGATCACCGGTGCAGTTGTCTCCTTCGCATGGGGCATGAGCCCGCTGACCGACACTCTCTACGAGATTGTTCCGGGCTTCCTGGCAGCCACCATCGTCATGGTTGTTGTCACCCTGGCAACCAAGGAGCCGGGTCAGAAGATTCGCGAAGAGTTCGATCGCGCAGCGACTGAGGCTCTTGTTTAAGACCTAGTTCGCTACCCCCGAACGCTTGTAGAGCGCATATCTAAAAGGGAACCGAAACGGCAAGTTTCGCGCCCAACTAGATATGCGCTCTTTTTTATTTTCCACTCTCATTCTCGCCCTGTTCATCCTCTCCTTTTCGGCTACGCGCGCCCTGGTCCACTCCCCTGCCCAGGCCGACGCAGAAGCCGTCGTAAAGCAGCTACGCGGAGTTCGCGTCGTCACCGCGCGCCCCACCGTTACCGGTTACAAACGCGAGCGTTTCTCCGTCTGGGACGGTCCCGCCGACTGCGATACGCGCGACAAGGTACTGGCGACGTGGTTTGGGGGCACCGCATGTTCGCTTGACGACGGCACCCAGCGCGACATCCCAGACCCCTATACCGGTGACCCGGTCGGATCCCACGAGGTCGATATCGACCACATCTATCCGCTGGCGGCCGCGTGGGATTTTGGTGCCTACGCTTGGGACAATTCGCGGCGTCGAGAATTTGGCAACGACATGGCGGCAAACCTCGTTCCCACTCGAAGCGCGGTCAATCGTGACAAGGGCGATGCCAGCCCTGCGGAATGGCTCCCCGAAGCTGACGAAGCCTGCAACTATTCGCACCGCTATTTGGCCGTGGCGATTAAGTGGGACTTACCAGTCTCCGTTGCAGATTGGGAGGCCATAGCCACAGCATGCGGAATAGAAAAAGCAGACGCAGCGCGTTAAGTTAGGTGGGGCCTTTGTTTTCGCTAACAAGGCTATTTTTACCCCGTTTACTCGGGGCTCATTGATAGACGTGGAAAGGTTATACGTGCAAAACGTAGTTCTTATGGTTCACGTTCTGGCGGCAATTCTGCTGCTGGGACCGGTGACCGTCGCAATTTCGATGTTCCCGAAGCTCGCGCTTGCAGCCCGCGGCGGAGAGGCTGGAACAGTCGGCGCCGCTCGCACCATGCACGCCATTTCGCGCACGTACGGTATGTGGTCGCTGCTGGTGCCGCTGCTCGGCTTCGGTGTCATGTTCACCGATGTGTCCACCTACATGAAGTCCGGCGCAATGCACGCCGCTATCCTGCTGGCCATCATTGCCTGGGCGCTGCTGTTCTTCCTGGTCATCCCGCGTCAGCGTCTGATGATGGCTGGTCTCGGCATCGCTGGTGAGGACGAGGATTTGGATGATCCGGAGTTCGTTGAGCGTCGCAAGAAGGCCGAGGAGCTGGACTGGGAGAAGCAGAAGGGCCAGCTGGCTATGTTCTCCGGCATCTTCTCCCTGCTGTGGGTTATCGCCGGCATTTTGATGTTCTTCATCTAATCAGCGCGCAATAGAGCGTTTGTGCCGCAGCCGGTTTGCGGCACATAAAAAACAAACTGCCAGTGTGGACGGAACTATAAAGCCAAGAAATCACGGCTCGACGTTCCTACACACCGGCAGTTTTGCTATGCGCAATCGAGACTCTGCGTCAGGGCCTCGGGCAGGCAAGGCTTAGCGACGGCCCCCGCGGAAGCCACCACGACGGTCATCACGGCCGCCGCGGTATCCGCCGCGACCACGGCCGCCGCGGTCTCCACGGTCACGGTCACCGAAGCCATCACGGTCTCCGCGGTAGCCACCGCGACCGCCACGACCACCACGGCGATCACCACGACCACGGCCGCCACGGTAACCGCCACGGCCACCTCGACGATCATCGCGGTATCCACCGCGGCCGCCGCGGTAACCATCGCCGTCATCAACTGAGGTGCCGTCGTCAAGCGTCAGACCAATCAGCTGACCGGAGATGCGCGTGTCGGCGAGGTTGTCAATGACTTCCTGCGGCAGGTTTGCCGGCAGCTCGACCAGCGTGTGATCGCCGCGGATGTCAATGTGACCGAAGTCCTTGGAAGACAGGCCGCCCTCGTTGGCGATCGCGCCGACGATAGCGCCCGGGCGGACGTGCTGACGACGACCGACGTTGATGCGATAGGTGGCAGTGCCCTCGCGATCGAACTCGACCAGATCAGCGCGCTTGCCCTGCCCACGCTCACCGCGGGAGCGACCGTCACGACCACGGTTGCGGTCGCGCTCAAAGCGGTCTCGGTCGCGGTCATTGCGACGACCACGCGGCGGTTCCTTCATCAGGAAGTCACCGGACTGTGCCTGTGCGGCAATTGCAGCGGCAATGTCCACCAGCGGAGTGTCGTGCTCCTCTGCATACTCCTCAATGAGCTCGCGGAACACCGGCACCTGCGGATCGGCCAGGGCCTCGGTCAGATCATCGGAGAACTTCTGCTTACGGGACTCATTGACCTCGTCCACGGTCGGCAGCTTCATCTCGTGCAGCTGGGACTTAGTGGCGCGCTCAATCTGGCGCAGCAGACGGCCCTCGCGCGGAGTGACAAACAGCAGCGCCTCACCGGAGCGACCAGCGCGACCGGTACGACCAATGCGGTGGACGTAGGACTCGGTGTCGTGCGGGATGTCGAAGTTGACCACATGCGAAATGCGGTCGACGTCCAGGCCACGAGCGGCGACATCAGTTGCCACCAGGATGTCCAGGCGGCCGTCCTTGAGCTGGTCAATGGTGCGCTCACGCAGGGTCTGCGGAATATCACCGTTGATGGCGGCTGCGGAGAAACCACGGGCACGCAGCTTCTCGGCAAGCTCCTCAGTCTCGTGCTTGGTGCGCACGAACATAATCATCGCTTCGAATTCCTCGACCTCGAGGATTCGGGTCAGAGCGTCCAGCTTGTTGCGGTGGCTGACCATCAGGAAGCGCTGACGGATGTTGTCGGCCGTGCGAGTCTGGGACTTGACGGTAATCTCTTCCGGCTCCGACAGGTACTGCTTGGACAGGCGGCGGATGGCAGCCGGCATCGTTGCGGAGAACAGTGCCACCTGCTTCTCATCCGGAGTGTCGGCCAGAATGCGCTCGACATCCTCCTGGAAGCCCATCTGCAGCATCTCATCGGCCTCATCCAGCACCAGGAAGCGCAGGTCCGAGATGTCCAGGGAACCCTTCTCCAGGTGGTCGATGACACGACCAGGCGTGCCGACGATAATCTGCGCGCCACGTCGCAGACCCGACAGCTGTACTCCGTATGCCTGACCACCGTAGATCGGCAGGACGTGAATCTTGCCCAGGTGGTCTGCAAAGGACTGGAAAGAGTCCGCGACCTGCAGCGCCAGCTCACGAGTCGGAGCCAGAACCAGTGCCTGCGGTGCACGCACGGAGCGGTCAATGCGAGCCAGAATCGGCAGCGCGAAAGCCGCGGTCTTACCCGTACCGGTCTGAGCCAGGCCGACAACGTCGCGGCCGGTCATCAGAGTCGGGATAGTTGCTGCCTGAATTGGCGATGGAGTCTCAAATCCAACCTTGCGGACAGCATTGACAATGTCCTCTGGCAGGTTGAGGTCTTCAAAACCGACTCGTTCTTCGGTTTCCTTGGCATCGCCAGCGTTGTTGTTCTCAGCGTTGTTGTTCTTGGCCTTGGCCTGCACTTCGTCGACCTTGGCGTTTACGTCCTCATTTTTTGTGGTGAGGTTTTCTTCGCGGTTTTCCTCGCGGACCTCGTCGACGCTGTCATTCATTTCATTATTGGCCATTTGGGGCTCTTCCTGGGCCTTATTGCCCGCACACTCATTACTCACAGTTTTTACTCACAAATGGGTCGCACATCTTGACCCGCCCAATCGATAGTTATTTTTCCTAAGTGCTCACACATCGGTACAGCGATGACATCGCTAACTGCACATATTTCAAAAAATTCGCGTCCGCATCGCTTCCCAGATTTTGTCTGCCACTCACGGCGGACGCGCGCTCATGCACTATGCACTATCTAGCGTTTCACCAGCACATTTTTACCGCTGTCAGAATCTCTGCGACATAGTCGACAGCATTAAACACCGACTTGTTAGGCTACGCCACCACCGCATAAAAAACCATTCCAGGTAGGCAATGTCACATATCAGGGTTACCGGTTGACGCAACCCGGCTGAAACGCTACAGCCGTCGTAAAGCGATGAAAATGCACCCACTTCAGGGTAATCGCCTTGCAAATACAGGGGGTGACGCAGTTAACATTTTGTTTACAGATTTGTACACATATCAATTATTTGCCGCTTTCGGAACACCCACCATCTGGCGCTAAAACCCAACGACACAAGGCTTTTAGAAAACATGTCCAGCACTACCCCACCTTCTTCAGCAAAGTCACCATCCCCCGAGAGCTGCCCACAAAACCCACATTCCAACCAGATTCCATCTGGGAATGACATGGGAACTCACGAGACCCCAAATCAGCCGTCCAAAGCCTCGGCACTGATTGAAGTTCTCGGTTTCCCCGGTTTTATTCTGGCGGGTTCGGCATTGGCATTCTTCTTCCCCGCGCTATTTACGCCGCTGACGAACTACATCAATTACTTCCTGATGATCATCATGTTCGCGATGGGACTGACCCTAACCATCCCGGACTTCAAGCAAGTGGCGAAGCGTCCGCTGGCAATTCTGTTCGGTGTCATCGCACAGTTTGTGATTATGCCGCTGCTGGCCATCGCCGTGGCGAAGATGCTGGGGCTCAACCCGGCACTCGCCGTCGGTCTGCTGATGCTCGGATCCGTCCCCGGTGGTACGTCCTCGAACGTCATCGCGTACCTCGCGCGCGGCGACGTCGCACTGTCCGTCGCCATGACCAGTGTGTCGACGCTGGTCTCGCCAATCATGACGCCGTTTCTCATGCTCATGCTTGCCGACGCGCACACGGAGGTCGACGGACTGGGGATGGCGTGGTCGCTGTGCCAGACTGTCCTACTGCCGGTGATTGGTGGCCTGGCAATTCGCTTTGTGGCGGACAAATTTATTGACAAGATTCTGCCGATTCTGCCGTGGATTTCCATCCTGGGAATCGGTGGCGTCGTCTTCGGCGCTGTCGCCAAAAATGCCGAGAGCCTGGCGCACATTGGTTTGATTGTCTTTGTCGCAGTGATTGTCCAAAACATTCTGGGCTATGTGCTGGGCTTCCTCGCGGGCCGACTGGTGGGTATGCCTACCTCCGGCAAGCGCACTCTCGCAGTAGAAGTGGGCACACAGTCCGCTGGTTTGGCTTCTGGTATGTCTGCGAAGTTCTTTACTCCTGAAGCGGCGCTGCCGGGTGCGGTGGCCGCCGTGGTGCACAACATCACCGGCGCTATTTACGTAGCCATTTGCCGCAAGCTGGATGAAGACAAAAAGTTGGACGCCTAGCGCCGTCTACGGCTTCAACACGTGGTTGGACGAATGCGTCGGTAGCGTCTCTCGACCAAAGATCCAGCCGACCATCGCAACTAGCGAGATCACACCGCAGACCACGAAACCTGCCTTGAATCCAGCTGCGTCCACAATTGCGCCGACAATCAGCGGGCCCGAGATAGCTCCGAGATCCTGCGCCATCTGGAAATTGGCGAGCACCTTGCCACCTTGACGGTTAGCACCGATGACATCGGCAAGCACGGCCTGTTGCGACGGGTTAATCATGCCGGCGCCGAAGCCCGCGAGAACGGACAGAACGAGGAGCGGAACTGCGCCGCTGCTAAAGCCAATGGCACCGGTGAAGACACCGTTGATAAGCAAGCCCGTAATCAACAGCGGGCGACGGCCAATGCGGTCAGACAGACGACCGGAAAACTGCAGTGCCGTGACGTTACCGATTGCGAAGGCCGTCAACGCAAAACCTGCTGTCGCAGTTGCCGCCACTGCCCCATCACTGCCCGGCTCCGGAGTGCTGGCGCTAGAGAGTACTGCCGCAGCGAAAAGCGGCACAATTGCCACGCGCACACCGAAGTTGGACCAACCATTGGCAAACGCCGAGACCAAAGCACTGCGGTAGGCGGAGTCCTTAATTGCCTCCCTAAAGCGCAGCACCGGCGAGGTGCGCTTGGGCACAACGTGGCGCAAATGCTCAGCGCTGAGCATTGTGCCCACCACGAATGTCGCGATAATCAACGCACCGCCGTAAATAAAGAACGGCACGCGCATACCCCACGCACCCATTGCAGCGCCGATGATTGGCCCGAAGATATTGCCAAGCAGGAATGCCGAACCATAGGCCGCCGAGCTCTTACCACGAATCGCCGGTGGCGAGATGCGCACGATTAGCCCCATTGCCGAGACCGTGAACATCGTCGAACCGATGCCACCGAGCGCGCGGAACGCCAGCAGCTGCCAATACGTTTGCGCAACGCCCACGAGCAACGTCGAGATAGCGACGATACTAATGCCCGTTAGATACGTGCGACGGTATCCAATCTTCTCTACTAACGAGCCCGACGCCGGCGCAAAGATCAACCGGAAAATGGAAAACGAGCTGACCACGAAGCTGGCCGCGAACACGCCCACATCGAAGCTGCGCGCGTACTGCGGCAGAATCGGTGCAATCAGACCGAAGCCCAGGGCGATGATGAACGCCGCGCTGACCAAAATCCAGATTTCCCGAGGAATTGGCTGCTTCTTCGGATCCGGCGCGGTCGGCTCAGGTGCCGAAACTTGTGTTTTACTTCCCACCTCGGACGAAATGTCTGGCTGAGATTCGCACTTTGCTTTACGACGAAGCATGTCGCGCGAACGGGAAGGTGACAAGGTAACGGTCCTTTCTTGCTTAGCAGACCGAAATCATCAAAAGACTAAAACCTTAAACGGCGATGACCTCTTGAATCGACACCGGTACTGCAGTCTTATTCAACGCATTCGAAATTGAGTTGCCCAAAGCCCTTGCTACTGGCGGAGGAAACGCGTTGCCAACCTGCCTCCAAGCAGCAGTCTTCTTTCCAGAAATTTTCCACTCCGGGGGAAAGCCCTGGATCAGTGCACCCATAGCTACTGTGAGCCTTGGGGGCTGATCAACTGGATCATCGGCTGCAGGTGGATGCTCTGCAATAGATGATCCCTTAACTCCCAGTTTGGCCCAAGCTTCTCTTGCACGCGAGGGGCCTACGTCCGGTCCACCATGCTTTTTGGAGCCACCTACTAGAGTAGGCGCAATCTTATTCGCATTCTCAGCCCAGCTCTCCGCGCCTGGCCAACCTCGAGAAGCCATCTCCGGATACAATGTTTCACCAACAGTCGGCGCTTGGCCTTGTGGCTCAGGCCAATGGAAAAACGGAGCAAACTCCTGCTTTACGGCAACCAGCACGAATCGAGGACGAAGTTGTGGCACGCCGTGCTCCGAAGCATAGATCAACCGCCAATGCGGCTCATACCCGAGCCTATGAAGCTCACTCAACACTGATGCACGGTACGTCTTAAATCGCGGCTGCGATAGTCCCTTCACATTCTCCAACAGCACAGCCTTCGGATCTGCCAAAGCAATGATTTCAAGCGCCTTCGGAAAAAGGTCTCTCTCATCATCGGCACCAAGCTGTTTTCCGGCAATTGAGAACGGCGGGCATGGCACACCACCGGCTACTAAATCAATACCTCTGAAATCCGCACCGTTTAGATTATGAACGTCATCTTCGCGAACGTTCCAACGCTTTTTCACCGGAACGAGGTCGTTATCTCTATTCAGACGAAGTGTGTTGCAGGCATCAGGGTCATTTTCCACTGTGCAAACATGATGGAAACCGGCTTGCTCAAGCCCCAAAGCTTGGCCGCCAGCACCGGCGCAAATCTCTAGCGATGTGAATCCACTCATCTCTAACGCCACCTCCTACATCGCCAGCCAATGGTCCTTCGAACTGGAAGCTATCTGATGGTTCGGATTCACCAAGAGATGCTATTCGAACACCCATTCGACACCATGCTTGATAGCGTTATCTACCCTACTATCCCAATTGACCTACAGGTCAACACCCCTGGTTAGAAGGTTACAGGTGCCTGCACCACTGGATCAGCACTCGATGCCAGACGCCAGCTTTGCCCGTCAATCTGAGCAGTGGCCCCATGGCTAGATACATCATCAACCGGCACAACCCTCAGTGCAATCAGCTCATCGGTGCACAAGTACACCCCTGCCAACTGCTGCGCAATTTCCATCTGCCGCTTGTACGCCCCCGTCAAAATTATTACCCCCTCAGCAGCCAGAGCAGTTCGCGCACCACCATTGCCACGCACTCGTTTCATATAGTCACGTTGTTGAGCTACAGTCGCAATTTCTTCTCTATTAATAACCAGCCCCAGCGCCTGTCGAAGAAACTCATTAACACGCGCCTGGCCAGAACGATTAGCAAAAATCTTCGCACGTGCTCCATCAGACAAATGAAGCAGTTGATTGACAGGAAGCGGGGCATCGTCAAAAATCCATTCAATGCCAGATCTTGCCGCCTGAGTAAACGTACGCTTTCTGTCTCGATTCCCACCTTTAGTTAATTTGTCCGAAGACGCTCGCTCGACACAAACACTGAAGCAGGAATCTTCATCAGACGAATGCAAACCAATAATGATCTCATTCTCGGCTTCAATAGGGATCATCCAGGCCCCCTTGTTCATCGAGAACTTGCAGTCGACATCGATTCCACCGATCCGATAATCAAGGTGCTTCTGTATACCGTCGTCAATCAGATCTGAAAACTCATGCCGGATAGCAATTTCAATTAATGTGCCGAAATGAGTCTTCTCAGTCTTGTACAGCTGCTCCCAACGATAGCGGCCCGTTTTCTGGCCGTTATATAGCAGGTAGTAGGTCTCCCTAAATACTTTGGCGAATCGATCCCCATTAGGGTCAGCTTCACGGATTAGCGACCGTATCTTTTCAACCTCAGGATCGTAACCATTCAAAGTATTTTGCATAAATAAACTTTAAACTACGAACCCCCTCCCCGCCGCATTGGCGAGAAGGGGGTTGCTGGGTTCGTCGTCAAGCAAAGACCGTATCTGTGAGACTACGGCGAGCCGACTAGAACAGGCTCGGCAGACCTGCCTGAGAGGTGAGGTTGTTGACGGTGTCGTGAGCCTGCTGGCGGACGTTGGAGACGTTGAGCTGCGGAGCGGTCTCAGCGCCAGCAATCGGCAGATTCGGGGAATCGAGTTCCGGAATCTCCGGCAGTTCCGGAAGCGCTGGGCTTTCCGGAATCAAATCACCAATTGGACCAAGATCCGGCATCTCCGGCTTGGTGTGCTCCAGGGTGAACTGCGAGTCCTCTTCGATGGTGCGGAACTCAGACTGTGGCTCGGTGGCGGTTTCCACCTTGAAGTGGTCGTTGACCTGGCCATCTGGAATACCGTACTGTTCCTCCAGCGCGACATCGATTGGCTGGAAGCGGCTCAGCGGACCAATGCCCATGGAGTTGACGCCAATGGCCTCGCGGGTTTCCGGGTTGTACGCATTTCCGCCGGAATCGCCGTGGTCAATCGGGGAGATTGCCCACACGCCATTGCGAACGCGGAATACCTGGAAACCACAGCCGCGACCAGTGCGAGAACCATCGGTGCACACTGGCTCACCGAGGTTATCGATGGAAATCTCCATCGGCTCCAGTGTGCGCTTATCTTCAATGCCTACGATCTGCACTGGCTCGCCGTGGACACCACCGAATTCGTCAACGGAGTGAGACATCGAGGTGGTTTTCACATCATCCTGAACCTCGATGACACCGTAGTCTGGGCTGTTGAAGAGCATGTTGAAGAACTCTGCCGGGTCTTCGGTTGCCTCAATTTCCGACTCACTCGGCATGATGTCGGTTCCGACCCAGTCCTTGCTCAGCAGCTTGTCGCCATCCTTGGTGGGAATGTAGAACTGGCCAGTGACCTTCTCACCGGTTTCCATGTCCTCAGCCATGACGCAATGACCAGCGGTCATAATCACGCGGTGAGATACGCCGTTCTGATCCACGATTGTTCCCGGAACGCCCAGCGAACACATTGGCGTTCCCACGTGGCGGCCTTCGACCTTCTCATTGCTGGGGAACGGCATACGCATCGGCGAGCCTGGACCAACTACCACATCCGAGCTCGTCGGTGCTGCGGTGGCAGGCGCCAATCCCGGTACGAAGCCACCCGCAGCGGCCGCCAGGGCTGTGGTTAGGACGACGGCCTTCTTCGAATTTTTCATATCGTGCGGTACTCCATTTCGAACAGAAAGTGTGTACGGCACAGTGTATTAGTGACTGCTTATCAATGCGTCTCTTTTTTGGAAGTGAGGGGAGTTTTCACGGCTGTTCAGTTTTGTTCAACGATGCGTACTGCAATCGCAGTTAACGAAAAACCCCGACTCATCTGCAATGAAAAAGCCGGAACCATCAAATACTGATGATTCCGGCACTTTACGGATTTCGGGGGTAGCGCTAACTACACTGTGAGCTCCGGCAGCTTTAGGTCATTTACCTGCGGAAACTCTGACAACTCCTGCAACTCTGGCAACTTTGGAACCTGTGGTGACTCTAGCCCCTCTGGTAACTCTGGCAGCTGCTCTTTCAGCTCCCCCAATCCTGGGACAACATCCTCAAGCGTCGGCTGAGGATTATTCTGCTCGTAGTATTCCTGATCGGCCGTCATATCCTCATCCAGCGTGCGGTAAGTAGAGTCACGCTGAGCGGTCGAATCCGAAACTTGGAAGTGATCGTTAACCTCTCCGTCCGGAATTCCATAGGCCTCTTCAATAGCAATATCGGCCGGCTGAACACGAGAGACTGGGCCGATGACCATCGAATTCATACCGATAACCTCATTTGTGGTCGGGTCATAGGCGTTTCCGCCGGAGTCTCCGTGATCCACCCCGATTCCAACCGTCCAAATTCCGTTACGAGCGCGGAAGACCTGGTAGCCACAGGCACGACCGGTACGGGTTCCATCCTTGCAAATAGGTTTGCCGAGGTTATCGAAGGAAACCTCTCCCCGCTCAAGATCCGGATTGTCTTGGATGCCCGTCATCACTACAGGCTCACCGCGACTCTGACCATACTCGTCGATGGAATAGCTGGCTGCGGTGGTTTCCACATCCGAATCAAGGACAATAACTCCATAGTCAGCACCATTGAACGCAGCTGGAATCATTTCAAGCCCACCATCTTCCGGTGGCGTTTCCCAGCGGTGCGCACCCGCTGTACCGATATGCTTATCGCCCTCCGTGGTCGGTACATAAACTTCACCAGTGACGATTGGCAGCCCAGGCACCGGATCCGAATTCAGGCAGTGCCCCGCGGTCAACATCACCCGATGTTCCTGACCGTAGTAATCAGTGACCGTACCAGGAACGCCAGCTGAGCACATCGGCGAATTTACATGCCGAAAGCCATTCCACGGGCTTGCTTCCATCGGAGTACGAATAGGATCTCCCGGCCCAACGACCACTGCGTTTGCCACCGCCGGAGTCACCATTGCAAAAAGCGCTGCGAAAGCCGCGGTCAAAACCCGGCTTCGAGTGTGCCTCATAAGATAGCTCTTTCAAATTATTAGTTTTACGTGGGGTCTACGCCATACCCTAACGCACTTACCCATCCTCTGAATTGCAGTTTTTCGAACGTCCTGGCCTTTTAAAAAAGTTGTTATCAAATCGTTTCAACTACCCCATTATCCCCTGCACTAACAGATCACCTGCACCAAAGGGTTACCCCTATCTGGGAGGACTATTACAGACATTCGAACACGTGTTCGCCTTTTCGAATTGCTCATCCGACGTGTTCGATAAATTACGGGCCATGACCAACACACACGACTTCCGCACCAATCTCCACCGTCCGCTTCCCCCACTGTCAGCGCAATATCGCGCATATTGTGCCGAGGATCTCGGCCTCATCCGCGCAATCCTCTATCATCCGAGCATCGGGCGACGGCGCAGTCCAGGCGCGCTCGACCACAGCTTCACGCTTCCCGACGGGCACGGGGTCACCGTCCGTGCATCTCGTATCAGGGTGCCTCACGCATTGATCAATCAGCTTGCCGACGACTACGTGGAGTACTTCATCCTGAAGGACAAGCCGATTTACATGTACTCCGTCTCTATCAAGGTGGATTCCACCTCAGAGGTAGTTGTCCGCGGGATTGGTGGTACGAACCATACGCGTGCGCAAAACAGGCGGCGCACTCGGGCGGTGGCAGAAGCTCTGCACCGACCTCAAGATGCGCACAATATATACGAAAATGGCACGGACCTGACCCTTCCTGGGCGCCGTTTTAGTTGGCTCGGCACCCAGAATATAAAGCCACTGCCGTGCCCAGCAGAGCTCTTCTCGCCGCGGTCATCGGCGGCATAGCACTACTTTAAGGAGCTCCGCAGGACGGACTACGACAGACTAGTCGTCTTCCTCGGAGTCATCATCCTCATCGTCGTCGCCGTCATCCTCGTCCTCGTCGTCCGCGTCGCCGTCATACTACTCCTCGGCGTCGGCGGCATCTTCGTCGTCGTCATCATAGTCGTCGTAGTCGCCCTCGTCGTAGAGGTCATCATCATCCTCGTCATCATCGTCCTCATCCTCATCCCCCAAGGCGGCAACGTGATCCGAATAGATGTACTCCGCATACCCATCATCAACCGGCGCCAGCTGGTCTTCCCACTCTTCCGCGCGGTCGACAACGAGTGCAAGCACGTCGAGAAGTTTGTCAAAGTCAGTGAAGGCACCCAGTGCCAGAATCTCATTTCGGAGACTCTGAACATCGGCGTAGAGGTCCGCGAACATCTTGCGGCGATCATCGTCGGTCAAGACGGTCTCGGTGTCAGAATCCCAGAACTCCGCAATTGCTTGGTCGACGATGTCGTCCAAGTTTGCGTCCTGCGAGATGAAGCGCACATGCGCACTCGGCGAGTTATTGTGGGCGGTGACAAGCACCTGTACCAGGGAGGACTGCCCCACCTCGGCAGTTACCAGAGTTGCCTCTTCCGGGTCCTGCTCAAATTCGAGATCTGCGAGACGGTCATCATCTCCATCCAGCAATGTTCGCAGCAGACCAACCACCTGGTCGGTAGCCACATGGTGTGCAACTGCAGCGACAGCATCTTCGACAGAGAACACGGCGGAGACCAGGACAGCTTCGAATTCGTCATCCTCATCATCCACATCAGCCGCAGCTACGTAGACCTCAGCTGCCGGGATGTCTTCGTCGATAGTGACGAACTGGACTTCCAAATCAGAGGTAATGGGAACGAAAAGGGTGTCATCGTTGACACGGCTTTCGATGCCCTCGCGGTCCAACGCCGCAGCAATCTGCTCGAAGAAGCTCATGGGTGGAATCCTCCCTTTAAAGATAAGTCACCTCTACCCGCAGCCAATCGTAACCACAAATGCACTCGGGTGGGGCTGGCTATGCCCCCGGCAAACATGCGTCTAGTAGCTGGAAGCCCACAGTTGATGCCGCTCCTCGCGCGAGCGCTTAGGACACGAGACACACAGATCGGCTACTGGACTATGCAAAATCATGCAGCACGTAGTTCGTTCCAAATGCGTCACCAGGTCAAAGTCAGGCTCTTCCCCAGCGGCTGCAGCATCTTCGTTCCACGGGCGCACTTCGCCGTCGCAAGCATCGACATATCGTGGCAGCGGAACTTTATGCACGCGCTGCATGCCCTCAACCATCCATGTGCCCAGAAGCGCCCCACGCCAAGGCTCCATCAATTCATTCCCGGCGGCGATAGCGGCATTGGCAATAGCATCAGCGGCTACCGCCCACAGTGGCGCAGGCTTGATGTCTCCTACCTCGGCCACGGCATCTGCCAAAGGCACCAAGAATCTTGCCAGTGCTTCACCGCAATCTCGCACCTGGTCGGCATCATCTGCAGCAACATCGACAAATTCCTGTGCCTGAAACCCGACCCAATAGTCGTCGCGAGAAAATGCGTTCCATTTGTCCCACTGCCATACGGGACCTCGATCGGTGACGAGAATGCACGCAAGCGACGGCCCCACCAATACTCCGCACATGGACCACCACCACAGCTGCGCCTGGAATCGAATATCCCGTTCGACTTCAGGCATAGGAAAAAGCTTGCGTCCAGCAATGATCCCCTCATTGACCGCATCGGCTGAGGGCTTCCACTCTCGGGCTCCATCATGTGGAATCAAGTCAGCCGAAAACCGCGGAAACTCCGACATCATGTGGGAATATTCGGGTGCGAGTTGAGCACCACTGGTGATGTCATTCACAGGTTTGATCCTTTTCTGAAAATAGCGCTGCCGCCGTGCGAAAGCAGCATGTGCACCAATTCACTCCAACTCTGCGGCACTCGATGCCGACCTCGTCCGTTACAGATAGCGACGGAATGTTCCGCACTTCAAATTTGTTTGAATAGGCACCGATACCTCACAGTAACCTGCGCAGGAGGTTTAACACTTTGTTCCGCAAGAAGAAGAATGAGTCCAATCACACCGTAACCGATGCGGTGAACTCGACTCCCGAAGCAATCGAGCGAGACGCCGGCAAATTGGGAACCTTGCTCATTCAGACCCTTGACCAGACCATGCGCTGGCAATCCTCCGCTATCACGGCATACGTAGAGGGTCTTCACAAAAATAAGAAGGACGACACCCCTGCAGAAGTCCAAAAGCGTATTGATAAGCACTTCATCAACCTGGTCACAGGCACTGGTGGCGCCGCTGGCGGCAGTGCCATCCTGCCTGGAGTCGGCCTCATTACCGGCCTGGCTGCAGTGACAAGTGAGTCACTGGTGTTCTTAGAAGCTGCCGCTTGGCACACACTGGCGTCCGCTACCTTGCGCAATATCGATATCACCGATCCCCGCAGGCGGCGAACTCTTATTCTTGCTGCCATGAGTGGCGCCGAGGGCACCGCAATCATGGCCTCCCTTCTCGGGGAAGAGTCTTTGCGAAAGCGCTCGCAGACGTCTGTGAGCTCTGTACTTCCCCGTCTGGGGTTGCCTCAGCTGGGCGCTGCCAATCGAATGCTGATTAAGCAGGCACAGAAGCGCATTATGAAGAATGCTCGCCTGGCACTTGTCGGTAAGCTGCTGCCCTTCGGTGTCGGCGCCTTTGTCGGCGCCTCGGCAAACCGAAAGCTCGGTGGCATTTTGATTAACTCGACGCGTGCCTCTCTGGGGCCGCTGCCAGGTGACTGGACAGAATTTGAGCGCAAGCTTCCCGCCACTGCCGATGGCTCCAAGAAATCATCTGGATTCCCGCTGCCCAAGGCACTGAAGCGGTCAAAGAACAAGGCCGAGAAGAATAAGTAACAGACATTCGGCTCACTAGAGACGAACTCCACGGAAGAGCGATAATCACATGGCAAAAACTCGCACCTCACAACCTTCAACCATGAGGTTTCTGTGGAAGCAGTCTCAGCAGCGACCGCTGCCGCTCTACTGCGTCATAGTCGCGGCGTTGATTGTTGTGAGCCTGGAGTCTGTCCTGCCGCTGCTCACCCGTGATGCCATCGATGTGGCAACGGGCGCTTCTGATGGTGGAGTTCCCGCTAGCCTATTGCCAAGCCTGACTCCGCTTCAGGCTGTTATTACGGTTTTCCTGATTGTTGCAGTGGCACGATTTGCAGCTCAGGCAGGTCGCCGCTTTTTCTCGGGCAAACTGTCCATTGATGTTCAGCATGACCTGCGCTTAAAAATCCTGAGCTCACTCCAGAGGCTGGACGGCCCTGCTCAAGACCGTGTCAATAAAGGCCAGGTCGTGTCCCGCTCTATCTCGGATCTGCAAGCGGTGTCTGGCTTGTTGGCAATGTTGCCGCTGACACTTGGGTCCGTCGTAAAGCTGGTAATCACCGTCGGCATCATGATTGCTCTGTCGCTGCCGCTGACGTTGGTTGGGCTCGCCGTGACCCCTGTAATTGTGGCGATTGCCGTGCGCTCGCGCGACAAACTGCATGCGGCAACATGGTCCGCTCAGCAGCAGGCTGGCGAAATTGCCGGGCATGTCGAGGAGACGGTGTCGGGGGTTCGTGTAGTCAAGGCGTTTGCGCAGGAAGACAATGAAGTTGCGAAGATGGAGCGCAACTCCTCCCTGCTCTACTCGCTGCGTCTGCGAGCTGCGAAGTTGAGCGCTCGGTTCCAACCGGCGCTGCAGTCGCTACCACAACTCTCGCTGGTTGGAAACATTGCTGTCGGTGGTTGGCTGGCCATTCACGGACACATCACTATAGGCACGTTTGTGGCATTTGCGACTTATTTGACCAGCTTGACCACACTGTCGCGCCTGGTATCCAACATGGTGATTTCGATGCAGCTGACATCCGCCAGCATCGACCGCATCAGCGAGGTCATCGACGCACGTCCGGATAACCCCGAGCCCACCAGCCCTCTGCCACTTCCGCAGGGCCCCGTCGGCGTGAGCTTCAACAACGTCACGCACCACCGCGGTGGCCGGGTCTTGATTGATGATGTCTCTTTCACCGTCGCCCCGGGATCCACGTTGGCTCTCATCGGCCCGCCAGGTTCCGGCAAGACCATCGCAACCGAGCTCCTGGCACGGCACTACCTGCCCGATTCCGGCACGATTACCATCGATGCACCTGGTCAGGACACTTCTGCCGATACCGCGCAGATGCTGTCGGATGACGTATATCAGGCCATTACTGTCGTGCCTGATACGCCATATCTGTTTGCCGGCACACTGCGCGAAAACATCGCTTTTGCCAATCCAGAAGCCTCCGACGAGGAGATTGCCGCCGCGGCAGCAGCAGCGCAGGTCAATTTCATCGATGAACTCCCACAGGGTTGGGACACCGCCATTGGCGAGCGCGGTCACAATCTCTCCGGTGGTCAGGCACAGCGTGTGGCGCTTGCCCGCGCTTTCCTCGCCCAGCCACGCATCTTGGTTCTCGATGATGCCACCTCCGCGATTGATGCCGCCACCGAGCTGAATATTTTTAACGCTCTGTCGCGAGATCTTGCCGACACCACGATTGTCATCGTCGCGCACCGTTCCTCCACGTTGGAGCAGGCTGACGAAATTGCTGTGTTTGAAGACGGCGCGATCACCGGCATCGGCACCAAAAACGAGCTCATCGCCACTCACCCACGCTTCACCGAGCTCATGGACATCGACCGCAACGACTACCCCGAGATCGAAAACCTCGTCCTCGACCCCATCGACTTCGAAGAGCCCAGCGTCGAGGAACTCTGGCCGAGCAACGATGACGCAGACACCACTGACGCATCTGCTTTACGACGCCGCAACGGTGCGGGGGTCAGGAACGCAGGCGGTCCCAGCAGCAATGGTGGAGGTCATGGCCGTCGTCCCGGCGGTGGTCGTGGCGGCATGGGCGCAGCCCTGGCCAATGCTCCGGCCACGCCAGAACTGCTCGAGCGCGTCCGGAATCTCCCACCGGCTGACGAGAAGCCACGAGTTCCCGCAGCTGCAATCGACAATTCCGAGGCATTCTCTCTGACTCGGCTGCTTTCTTACGTCCGTGGCCTCTTTGCCGCTGTCATCGCACTGCTGGCTCTCATTGCCGTTGCGGACCTGGCCTTCCCCATGCTTGTCCGCTACGCCATCGACCACGGCATTAGTGAACGCAACGAGGCTATTTTGTGGGCCTGCGCAGCTGGCGGTTTGGCGACGGTGCTTATCAGTTGGCTCGCTGTCGCCACCAATGCCGTCGTCACCGCCCGCACCGGCGAGCGGCTTCTCTATGCCCTGCGTGTGCGCTGCTATCGCCACCTGCAATCACTGGGCATCAACTACTTCGAGGCAAACCGGTCGGGCGCGATAATGACGCGCATGACGACGGACATTGATGCTCTGTCCTCGTTCCTGCAAACGGGCCTTGCGCAAGGCGCCATTGCCACCTTTACGCTTATTGGTGTCTCTGGTCTGCTTATTGCTACTCAGCTTTCCCTTGCCGCCGTCGCACTTTTAACGCTGCCGATTATCGTGGTCGCCACTCTGGTTTTCCGGCGAGTCTCCTCGCGGTTGTACAAGGCCGCCCGTGAGCAGCTGTCGTTGGTCAACGCGGACTTCCAGGAAACTATCGGTGGTCTGCGCGAGATTCAGATGTACCACCGCGTCGAGGATATTGAACAGTCCTTCGCCGATGAATCCAACAAGTACCGTCGCATCAGGCAGCGCGCTCAGTTCGCTGTGGCGCTGTTCTTCCCCGGCATCAACTTCGTCTCTGAAATTGCCACAGCTGCAGTGTTGGCTGTGGGTGCAGGCCAAGTGGCGGCTGGCACCACTAGTGCTGGCGTGCTAGTTGCCTTCACTTTGTATCTGGGAATGCTCTTTGGCCCCGTGCAGCAGCTGTCACAGGTGTTCGATGGTTATCAGCAGGCCAAGGTCGGTCTGAACCGCATTAGCGATTTGCTGCAGACTGAGCCGATGCCCGACCACGGCACTTTAACCGGTGCCGCTGACGCCGCCGCGGGCGATCTTCGCCTGGACAAGGTGACCTTCACGTACCCCGTAACGGATGCAGCCACGAAGCGTCCACAAGTCCTCGACGAGTTGGACCTCACGATTACTGCGGGTGAAACAGTTGCCATCGTAGGATCTACCGGTGCCGGTAAGTCCACCATCATCAAGCTCTTCGCCCGCTTCTACGACCCCGTCGACGGCGCCGTTCGCGCGTCAGAAACCGACATTCGAGACTTCCCGCTGACCGATTGGCGACGCACCCTCGGTTATGTCCCCCAAGAATCACACCTATTTTCGGGGACAGTAGCAACAAATATTTCCTACGGTCTGCCGGGCAGCAGCCACGCTGACATCCAGCGCGCAGCTAAAAACGTCGGCGCCTTGAGCACCATCGCCAGCTTGCCGGGTGGTTTTCATCACCCAGTCGGCCCTGACGGACGCGGTCTCTCCTCCGGCCAACGCCAGCTAATTGCCCTCGCACGAGCCGAAATGATGCGCCCTGAGCTGCTGCTTCTCGACGAAGCCACCGCGACCCTGGATCCCGCAACTGAGTTGGCAATCCTGGAAGCTACCGACCGCGCTTCGCGCCAACGCTCTGCAATTATCGTGGCTCACCGACTCGCAACCGCAGCTCGGGCCGACCGAATTTTGGTTCTCGACCACGGGCGTATTGTCGAAGATGGCTCCCATGATGAACTATTAAAGGCAAGCGGCCACTACTCTGAGCTGTGGAGCAAGTACCATATGGGGAGCGCTGTGGTGTAGCAATTCAGAATCTTCGTTATCCTTGAATGACACTTCAAAGCTTGCGCTCATTAGAATAAACGTGAGTTAGTAAAACTACGACGAAAAGAGGCGAGTACCTGCCGTGAGCAGCGACATGAGCTTCGGCCAGAACGAATGGCTGGTCGACGAGATGTACCAGCAATTCCAGAAGGATCCACAAAACGTGGGTCAGGAATGGCGCGAATTCTTCGCAACCTATACTCCGTCCCAAAAGGGCGAGGATCTTTCCGCTTTGGCAAAGCCCGCAGCAGCCACGAAGGAGGAAGCACAGGCCACTGGGCGCCGCGAGTCCAAGGGCGTCGACGGTCCTAAGAACCCGAACAAGTCCAAGACGCGTAAGCCCAAGCAATCTCCGATGGATGCCGCGGCGAAGGCCGAGGCAGTTGAATCCGGCGAAACTCAGCTGAAGGGCGCTGCCCGAGCTATCGCTAAGAATATGGATGTCTCGCTGGAGATGCCGACGGCAACTTCGGTCCGCGACATGCCGGCTCGACTTATGTTCGAAAACCGCACCCTGGTGAACAACCACCTGGCGCGTACCCGCGGTGGCAAGATTTCCTTCACCCACATCATTGGCTACGCCATGGTGAAGGCAGTCATGCTCCACCCGGACATGAACAACAACTACAAGGTTGTTGACGGCAAGCCGACTCTGGTTACGCCGGAACACATTAACCTGGGTCTGGCAATTGATATGCCAGCAAAGGACGGCTCTCGTTCCCTCGTGGTTGCTGCTATCCGCGAGTGTGAGAACCTGACCTTCAAGGAATTCGTTGACGCTTACGAAGACATTGTCGTTCGTGCTCGCCACGGCAAGCTGACCGGCAAGGATTTCCAGGGTGTCACCATTTCCCTGACCAACCCGGGCGGTATCGGCACTCGCCACTCTGTCCCGCGTCTGACCAAGGGCCAGGGTGCCATTATCGGTGTCGGCGCTATGGATTACCCGGCACAGTACGCCGGTGCTTCCGCGGACCGTTTGGCAGAGATGGGCATCGGCAAGCTGGTGACCATCACCTCTACTTACGACCACCGCATTATTCAGGGCGCGGAGTCCGGTGAATTCCTCCGCACCATGAGCAACCTGCTCATTGATGACAAGTTCTGGGATCACATCTTCCAGACCATGCAGGTTCCTTACACCCCAATTCGTTGGGCACAGGATCTGCCGAACACGGGCATCGATAAGAACACCCGCGTTATGCGCCTGATTGAGGCTTACCGCTCCCGCGGTCACCTCCTGGCTGACATCGACCCGCTGCGTTATGACCAGCCGAATATGGCTGCTCCGAACCACGCAGACCTGGATATCCACGAGCACGGCCTGACTCTGTGGGATTTGGACCGCACCTTCAACGTCGGTGGTTTCGGTGGCAAGGAGAAGATGACCCTGCGCGAGGTGCTCTCTCGCCTGCGCAACGCCTACTGCCTGAAGGTCGGCTCCGAGTACACCCACATCCTCGACCGCGAAGAGCGCGAGTGGCTGGAGGCCCGTATTGAGGGCGGTCAGCCGAAGCCATCTCACGCTGAGCAGAAGTACATCCTGCAGAAGCTCAACGCTGCTGAGGCTTTTGAGAACTTCCTGCAGACCAAGTACGTCGGCCAGAAGCGCTTCTCCCTTGAGGGTGCTGAGGCAATGATTCCGCTGATGGACTCCGTCATTGACACCGCCGCTGGCGCTGGTCTGGACGAGGTTGTCATCGGTATGCCGCACCGAGGACGTCTCAATGTTCTCGCAAACATCGTCGGCAAGCCGCTGCGCCAGATTTTCACTGAGTTCGAAGGCAACATCGACCCAGCTCAGATCGGTGGCTCGGGCGACGTTAAGTACCACCTTGGTACTACCGGCCGTCACCTGCAGATGTTCGGCGATGGCGAGATTGACGTCACCCTGACCGCTAACCCGTCTCACCTCGAAGCTGTTAACCCAGTTGTGGAGGGTCTGGCACGTGCTCGCCAGGACCTGATCAACAAGGGCGAAGAGGGCTACTCCGTCATGCCGCTGCTGCTGCACGGTGACGCCTCCTTCGCTGGCCTGGGCATCGTCCAGGAGACCCTGAACTTGCAGGCCCTGCGTGGTTACAAGGTCGGCGGTACCGTCCACATCGTGGTCAACAACCAGATTGGTTTCACCACTTCCCCGGACTCCGGTCGCTCCTCTTACTACGCAACCGACATTGCCAAGACCTACGGCTGCCCGGTCTTCCACGTCAACGGCGACGACCCAGAGGCTGTTGTCTGGGTTGGCCAGCTGGCTGTGGAGTACCGCAACCGCTTCGGCAAGGACGTCTTCATCGACCTGGTTTGCTACCGCAAGCGCGGCCACAACGAGGCCGACGACCCGTCGATGACTCAGCCGCTGATGTACAAGATCATCGATGATAAGGAAAGCGTCCGCGCTCAGTACACCGAGGACCTCATCGGTCGTGGTGATATCTCCGAAGAGGAGTACGAGGCAGTACGCCGCGATTTCCACGATCAGATGGAAGCCGTCTTCAACGAAGTTCGTGCTGCTCAGGATGCCAAGCCGGGCGACCAGACCGGTATCGCCGGTTCTCAGCCGCTGCCGCACGGTCTCAAGACCGGCATCGACAAGGCCGAGATCATGGAAATCGGCCAGTCCTACGTCAACGTCCCAGAGGGCTTCAAGGTTCACCCGCGTGTTGCGCCGGTCGCTAAGAAGCGCGCTGAGATGACGCAGGAAGGCGGCATCGACTGGGGTATGGCCGAGCTGCTGGCTATCGGTTCCTTCACCGGTGCCGGCATCGACGTCCGCTTCGCTGGTGAGGATGTCCGCCGCGGTACCTTCACGTCTCGCCACGCAGTGCTTGTCGATGCCGAAGACGGCTCGGAGTACAACCCAATTGACGCTTACGGTAAGTCCAAGAATGGCGGCCGCTTCATGATCTACAACTCGGCACTGACCGAGTATGCAGGCATGGGCTTCGAATACGGCTACACCCTGGGTAACCCGGATGCAGCAGTGTTCTGGGAGGCACAGTTCGGTGACTTCGCCAACGGTGCTCAGACCACCATTGACCAGTACGTTGCCTCCGGTGAGGCCAAGTGGGGTCAGACTTCCAAGCTGATCCTCCTGCTGCCGCACGGTTACGAGGGCATGGGTCCGGACCACTCGTCGGCACGCATTGAGCGCTTCCTGCAGCTTGCTGCTGAGGGCTCCTACACGGTGGCTCAGCCGTCTGAACCGGCTAACTACTTCCACCTGCTGCGTCGCCACGTTCTGTCCGACCTGCACCGTCCGCTGGTTGTGTTCTCGCCGAAGTCGATGCTGCGCAACAAGCTGGCAACCTCTTCTGTCGAGGACTTCACCAACCCGAACAAGTTCCGCTCCGTCATTGATGACCCGCACTTTGCCTCCAAGGACAAGTCCGGCATCAAGCGCCTACTGCTCTGCTCCGGCAAGATCTACTGGGAGATGGAGAAGAAGCGCAAGAAGGAAAAGCGCGACGATATCGCTATCGCTCGCCTGGAGATGCTGCACCCGCTGCCGCACAACCGTCTGCGTGAGCTGTTCGAGTCCTACCCGGACCTCGAGGAAGTCCGCTGGGTTCAGGATGAGCCAGCTAACCAGGGCCCATGGCCGTTCCTGGCTCTGAACCTCCCAGAGGTTCTGCCGGATATGCCGAAGCTGACTCGCGTTTCCCGTCGTGCTCAGTCCTCCACCGCAACTGGTGTGGCCAAGGTCCACCAGATTGAGGAGAAGGCGCTGCTGGAAGAGGCTTTCAGCTAAACCCAGCTAACCTCGGCTAAGCCCCGCAGTCTGATGCTTACCTAGAGTCGTAAGCCACGAAAGGCTCCCACCACATGGTGGGAGCCTTTTTATTGCTTAGGGCAGCGAGAAAGTCGGGAGCCGGGAACCGGCAGCCACCGGTTGCAGGCCGCACAAGTTACAAGCTGCAAGTCACAAGCTGCAAGTCACAATCAACGAAACCTCCCCCGCTAAAACTACTAAATACTGCTGCATCGTCCAGTGGTTAGCCACAGCTGTGGCATCTTCCCCACTGGCAACCAACCTGGTCATCTCCTTCAAGTCCTCAGTACTGAGCGATCCAGCAATCTCATTGAGGACCTTCACGCGATCATCGCGGTCAAGAGCCGGCTTAATGTAGAAAGGCACCAACCATTGCGGCAGGTCAGCCCCAGGATTAGACGATGGCACATCCGCGCAGGCCTGAGCCATGCCGGCATCGGTGGCCATGACCTCGCCTGGCAGGGAGCGCGAGAAAGCATCATAGACGCGGTCACGCCACTTGGGGCTGTACTTCTTGTCCGGAGTGGTATCAGCGGCGTATTCCTGCGCCAGTTCCCTGGCTGAGGCGGGATCGCTGAGGCCTAATAACTCTCCGGTGCAGCCAAATGAGACCAGCACTGCCCCATTACGAACAGCTGTCAGACGGTCCACACCATCCTTGAGGCCGACGACCTTTCCAGCACGGCCACTGTTGGCAAAGCTCTGCGCATACACCTCGGCCAGCACTGCCTGCTCGGGATCGCTCAAATCGGCCCCAACGGTAACGACAGCCTGCTGTTGCGAAGGCACAGGCATCTGCGGATCTTGAGACGCGCACGCCGTTAGTCCAGCCCCGAGGCTTAGCCCGGCCACAAGACCGCTAATTACCACTTTAAAACCCCAGGTAGAGGGGCTGTTTTTACCCCTTTCCCCCACCTTTCCCAGGCGAAAGTGGAGTCGAGCGTGAGCACGTCTAGAATTAATCATCGATATACAGCGTAACCTACGAACGGATTGTGAGGTCTCCCAATGACAGCGGAGAATAACAGCAGCGAAAATGCCGCTAATGAAGCTCGCAATCCGCGATCTACGCAGGCTGCAAAGCCCAGCAAAACGGCCCGAGCGACAACGGCCGCAAAGACAGTGGCGAAGACTGCTGTCTCGAAGGTGACGCGCAGCAACAATTCGTCGTCAAGCGAAGTAACGCCGACTGCTGAAACAGTACGCAGCGCGTTGCGTGACTGCGGTGTGTACATCGGCGGCAAGCGTCTGCCCGGCACGTACGATCATCGTTCGGGGCTGGCGGAGGTACGGCGTTTCGGCGAGGGCTTTACCTGGCTGTCGCTATCGCGCCCGAACGCCACTCAGATGGATGCCATTGCGGAGCTCTACGGCCTCGATGACCTGACGGTGGAGGACGCGCTGACCAATCGTCAGCGCCCAAAGATTGAGATTCACGAAGATCACGTGGTGTTCGTGGTCCGCTCTATCCACTACTCTCCGGAGGGCCTCGCGGATGACGAAAATGAGATCATTCGCTCTGGTCAGCTGATGATTGTCATCGGCCCGGAGTACGTGATTACCATCCGTATGGGCATGCCCAGCTCGGATATGCAGCGGATTAGCAATCGCGTGGAAAACACCACCGACGCCATCGACTACGGCCCCGCCGGTGTGCTGTGGGCGCTGACGGACAACCTCGTGGACGCGTACCTGCGCATTGCCTACCAGCTGGAAGACCGCGTTGAAATTATGGAAGACGCCGTCTTCGAAGTGAAGTCGGAGTCGGATATTGAGGAGGTGTACATCCTCAAGCGTGAGATTCTGGAGATGCGCCACGCTATCATGCCGCTGACGCCCGCGCTGCGTTCGCTGATGAATCTGCGTGAGGACATGATGCCGAAGGAAATCAGCCGTTACCTTTCCGACGTGCTTGACCACCAGCTGGTCGCCGCGGACCTCGTCGCTGGACTTGATGAGCGCCTCTCCGCCCTCATCGACGCCGCCGCCGTCAAAATCCAAATCCAGCAAAACCAGGACATGCGTACCATCTCGGCATACGCGGCGATTCTGGCTGTGCCCACCGCGCTGGCTGGTATCTACGGCATGAACTTCGACAAGATGCCCGAGTTGCATTGGGAGTACGGCTATTTCATCGTGCTCGCCATCATGTTTGCGATCGTCGCGTTCTTGATTTGGCTGCTCCGCCGCAACAAGTGGCTGTAGCTTCGGCGCTTTCGCTTTCGCGCTTTACGACGGCCATTGCGCCTAGACTTCCGTCGTTGTAGCGGTATTTACGCAGGTTATGTGTATCTGGCCGATGGTGTAGTCGGTAAACTCCATTAAGGAATCAACTTTTCTTAACGGATTTAAGGCACCTTAATGAGTAACAACCCCTGGGAGCTCCCACCACCGGAGCAGAACAATTCCGATGCGTGGACGCTTCCACCAAACGCGGAAAGTGAGAATCGCCCTGGTCCAGCCGTACCTGAATCTTCGCAATTCGATCCCCTGCGTTTTCAGCTGGCATCATCAAAGCCATCGTCCGGTAAGAAGAAGTTCAACTTCAATGGCAAAGTACTCGCAATAGTCGCGGTTATTGTCGTGGTAATTGCCGGAGGCACCACTGCATATTTCGTCACCGGTGGCGGCAAGAGCCTTGCCGCAATGTCGTATATCTCCAGCGAAGACCCGGGACCGGATCCATTTATGGATTCCACGGTCAATACCGATGCGGCTCCATCCTCGGACAATCCCTATCTGGTTAACACGTCTCCTCAGGGAGCTGTTGCCGGTAGCGATCCCAATATTTACGGCGGAACCGGTGAGCTCAGCGTTTGCGATGCCGCAGCGCTGGTTTCCAATCTCCAGAACAACAGCGACCTCAACGCCGCGTTTGCCGAGGGTATCGGGATCAATGCAGCTGACGTGCCGCGGTATGTCACCTCGCTCACGCCTGTGGTTCTGCGGCAGGATACATGGGTTACCAATCACGGCTACGACAATGGCCATGCGGTGCCGTTTCAGGCTGTGCTGCAACGTGGTACTGCTGTCATGGTTGATGCCTATGGAGCGCCCCGCGTTCGATGCTCATGTGGCAACCCGCTTGCCGAGGCCTGGAATGGATACACCGCTCCCGAGACCGCCAAGGCCAACTGGGACGGCTACGACCCACGCACTGTTGTGACCATCTACCAAACCGATGTCACGATTAACACCTTCAACGTCATCAACGTTGACGACGGCATCTCAAACGAAATAAGCATCACTAACGATGACTCAGTCACCCAGCAGCAGGTCCTCGATGCCGTCACTGAGAACACACCAGTGACCACGCCAAAGGACATGGGCGTGCGTCCCGACGGCAAACTCCTCGGAGAAATGGGACTCTCAGAAGCCGACGGCGACTCCGAAGAACGCCCGACCGGCGGAGATCGCTTCTCTGACTACCAGCAGTGGGTTGAAACTGGATTTGGTGGCGCAAAGGAGGATAACGCGAACGGTTCGAACAGCACTACTGATGTTGAAGGGACTACGCCGGTCGATCCTGCTGAGTTTGAACAACGGGTAGGACCAGAATTCTTGGGGAATTACTACATCGAAATTGAAAATCGCGGAGTCGGCTGTTTCATCAACACCGAAACAAATGGAATTTTCTGTTACGTCGACTCATTGGCTGAGTCTGGGCAACAGGGGCCAATCGTCAACTTCGACGGCGGCTCATCTAACAGCCACGGAGCGCTAAACTTCCTCGTCTTTGGAGGCCCACCAGGAGGATTTACTGCAAGCGCGCTTATGCTTGAAAGCCCACTACATGGCATCAACCCAGATCGTCGACTTCGCCCAGGTGAATCCGTAACAATCGGTGACTACACCTGCTTCAACCTCGAAAACACCATGGGCTGCACGGCACCTGTTACACGGTTCGATATGGACCCCAACGGCGATGTCTACGTAGACAGAGGCGAAGTGCCCGTTAACCGTAAGTAATGGGACCCCGCCTTACTTCGCCTAACTGCAGGAGCTACCTAATTGTGATTCCCGCCGAGTGCCCGCTGCGCAAGCAGGTCGCGTGCGCGCTCGGCATTGCGGGGGTTGCAAAGAACGTCGTAACGCTGCGCGACAATCTCCGTCGTGGTGGAGAAATCACGCTTGCCGTTTTGCATGGCGTACGGAACAGCGGCCAGGACGATGCCGAAAATAGCACCCATGCCCAGGCCGACAATAAGCGGGCTGACCCAATCTTCCTGGAAGAGGCCGAGAATCAGACCGAAGAAAAGGCCCATCCACAAACCGTACAGGGCACCGCCGCCAATGACTTTCGGCCAGGTCAGGCGGCCGACCACGCGTTCGACCTGCATCAAATCGACGCCGACGATGGTGAGGTCAGACACTGGAAACTCATCACGATCACTGAGCGAATCGACGGCAGCCTGCGCGGCCTCGTAATTTGTAAAACTGCCCACCGGCCAGCCCTCAGGTACCTTGCGCTGAGGCATCCTGGACCTCATGCTCTGCCTTTGCTGATCAGCCATCGGTTTCCCACCTGTTCTCTGCTATAAAAATCTGTCTTGAGCGTTAGTTCCAGCCTAACGGCAACCGCGGCCAGACCCCGCTTTCTAATGCTATTTATGTTCAACGCAGCACATCTGCGGATTGTTCCTGCCCTTTACCACTGTCGTGCACAGCTGTCGCGCGGATTGTGAATTTTGGTGATTTGGCCGCAAGTTCTTCTCCCGCCGCCCTCTCGCGTTAAGATTCACTACATAATGTCTACGATTACTGAAGCTGAAGTTCGCACCGCCTTGGCGCAGGTCGAAGATCCTGAGGTACGTCGTCCGATTACAGAGATTGGCATGGTCAAGTCCATCTCTGTGGCGGACAACAATGACGTCGCCGTCGAGATCTACCTGACCATCGCCGGTTGCCCTATGAAGAACACCATCGTCGAGCGCACCGAGGAAGCTCTGAAGGGCCTTGATGGCGTTGGCAATGTCACCGTCACCACCGATGTGATGAACGACGAGCAGCGCCGTGAGTTCCGCAATGCTGTCCGCGGGAGCTCCTCCGAGCCGGTGATTCCGTTCGCCCAGCCGGACTCGCGCACTCGCGTTTTCGCAGTTGCCTCCGGTAAGGGTGGCGTTGGTAAGTCCTCCGTGACCGTTAACCTCGCCACTGCTCTGGCCGCAAAGGGCCTGTCGGTCGGCATTCTCGATGCCGATGTTTACGGCCACTCCATCCCGCACATGATGGGTTCCGAGGATAAGCCGCACCAGGTCGATGACATGATTATGCCTCCGCAGGCCCACGGTGTCTCCCTGATTTCCATTGGTCACTTCATCGACGACAATTCCCCAGTTGTCTGGCGCGGTCCGATGCTGCACCGCGCTATCCAGCAGTTCCTGGCCGATGTCTTCTGGGGCGACCTGGATGTGCTGCTTTTCGACCTCCCTCCGGGAACCGGCGATATCGCTATCTCCGTGGCTCAGCTCGTCCCGAATGCCGAGCTGCTAATTGTTACCACACCGCAGCTGGCTGCCGCTGAGGTTGCCGAACGCGCGGGTACCATCTCACTGCAGACTCGCCAGCGCATCGCCGGTGTTATCGAGAACATGAGCTGGATGGAAATGCCGGATGGCTCCAAGATGGAGGTCTTCGGCTCCGGCGGTGGCGAGACTGTCGCCCGCCGTCTCACCCAAATCACCGGCGGTAAGGTCGACTTGCTCGGCCAGGTTCCGCTGGATACCAAGCTCCGCGAGGGCGGCGATGAAGGCACGCCAATCGTCCTGTCTGAGCCGGATAAGGGCGCTGGCAAGGCACTCAACGACATCGCTGACAAGCTCGTCGTCCGCCGCGAATCGCTGGCCGGCAAGTCCCTCGGCTTGGGTGTCACTCCCAAGTAGTTTTTCGCTTTACGACGTCCACGCGAACGCCTCCTGCTCTTGATACATGTCTCGAGCAGGAGGCCTTTTACTTTTGTATCCCCGTCCTGTCCTGGGCATGCAGAAACTGCCAGCGTTTATGGCATTTCAGGCCTATTTTCGGCTGCATTTTTGCCATAAACGCTGGCAGTTTCTGGGCGGTATGAGAGGGCTAACGACTTCTAGAGATTGTCATCGTCAACCCAGGCCTGAACCCCGCGTGGCCGCTGAGGCTGCTGAGGCTGCTGTGGCTGAGGTGCCTGCTGAGCTTGCTGGGCTTGCTGCGCCTGGCGAGCCTGCTCCACCGGATTCTGCCACGCACCAGCGGCAGGCTGCGCTGGCTCCTGGTACTGAGCCGGCGGAACCTGCTGGTTATACGGCGCCTGTGGCGCCTGCGGGGTCGGCTGAGCCTGTGGTGCCTGCGGAGCGCTCGGGGTGCCACCAGGATTAGCATCTGGATTACCACCCGCAGCAGGGCCACCGGTCAACATATCCAGGTAGGTGTCATCGCCGTCGAAAAGCGTCCTGGTGATGGCGGTCTTCGGGTTGAGACGGCGCAGCTCCCCCAAATCCTGGAGCGGCTTGCGCAGGTCATCGAAATCCTCGCCAAACTCATCGGACAGGCTCTCGCGGGCATCGCTAATGGCATTGCGAGCAGCCAGCAGTAAAGCGCGGAAGTCCTGAATTACCTTCGGTAACCGCTCAGGGCCGACGAGAATCAATCCCAGGATGAAGATTACGAGAATCTCGCCCCAGCCAACATTTGAAAACACGTTATACCACCTTAGTTGCCGCAGGATTGATATGCAGCATCATTAAGTCACAGCGTCACACTCTAAACTTTCGAGCCCCCGGAATTACTCAGGCGTGACCTTCACTTCGAGCTCCGCCCCATTGCGCACAATCTTCAGCGTTGCCTCGTTACCAGCACCGACAGTCCACAGCGCAACTGTGAGCTCATCTGCAGACGATACCGCGCGCTCGCCAACAGCTGTGACCACGTCCCCCTCGTGGATTCCTTCACGGTCAGCCACGCCATCGGGAAGCACACTGGCAATCTCCGCGCCGGCAAGCGCCCCATTGGACACCGTCCGCGCAGTCACGCCAATTCCCGGATGAACCGGCTGCTCACCAGCGATAAGCTGCTCTGCAATAGAGACCGCAGAATTGATGGGAATGGCAAAACCCAAGCCCTGCGAACCACCGGACACCGTAAAAATCACCGTATTAATACCGATGATTGCACCACGGATATCCACCAGCGGGCCACCGGAGTTACCAGGGTTAATGGAGGCATCCGTCTGGATGGCATCGGCAAAGCCATCGGTATCAGTGCCCTCTGCCGCAAGCTTCACCGGACGATTCACCGCCGAGACAATGCCGGAAGTCACCGTGCCACCGAGACCCTGCGGCGAGCCCATAGCCACCACCGTGTCACCGACTGCCACCTTGGCGGAATCCCCCAGCTGCGCCACGGTCAGGCCAGCGACATCATCGACCTTAATTACCGCGATATCCGTCTTCGGATCGCGGCCGATAATCTTGCCCGGCACCTTCTTCAGATGCCCGCCGTCCCAAAAGGTCACCGACATCTCAATATCAGGCCGATCCGCAACCGCCGAAACCACGTGATTGTTGGTCAGAATATGACCATCACCATCAATGACAAAACCCGAACCAACACCGGACATCTCACCGGCGCTCACCGAAATTGATACGACAGCCGGCCGCAGTGCGTTAGCGACCTTGCCAATCTCCGTGATGTCACCGTTCCCCGGCCGTCCCTCGACCTGCTGCAATTCCACGCGCTGATAGTCCGAGCGGAACGTCTTGCCAGCCCATCCGCCGACATAGCCACCGATGCCACTGAGTGCCAGCACCACAGCTGACCCCGCCGCAATCACGCGCCACGGCACCTCGCGGCCAAAAATCACTTCCCGCGCGCTGACGCGGGGAGCGGTTTTCGGGCGAGGCTTCTTTTTCGCTGCGGGTTTACGCGCTGGACGTCCCGTCGTCATGCGTGACGACGAATCCTGCCACGGCGAATACTCTTCGGTGGCGGCGCTGGGAACGTCGTCAAGCGGTGAATCGGGACCGCGCTGGAGCCCACCGGTGTCCTCCGCACGATCGTCGCCAGGCGCAAACGCCGAATTATCATAAGCGTGCTTTGCCACTAGTGGCTCCCGCCCTTACGGATGTCACGGACAATCTGCTCCAGCGCAGCACTCAGCGACTCCGGGCGGCGATGCACCAGATAGCGGACGGAGCTCCTGGGCGCCTGCGGGCGATTTTCATACTCACCGGCAAGGCCCGCCAGCCGCGCCCGCACCTCGGCAGGAATGTGCAGCGCCTGACTATCCCGCAGGCGCTTTGCCGCCTGACGCTGCTTAGCGACCTCCCGGCGACACGACGAGCACGCCATCAAGTGGGCCTGCGCACGACGCTCTGCAGCTGGCGACAACTCACCATCGACAAAAGCGGCAATCGCCTCGGTGCCGAGATGCTCCGTGGACAAAAACCGACTCTCGTGGTCCTGCCGAATCACTAGGACGCCGCACCTCCTTAAATCACACCGATATAACTAGCCCCACAATAGCGCCTACTGCACGCGCAGTGTGGAAAACCTAGCCGGCAGTGACTGCCTCCGCCTGCTCCTGGCGCTCCCGCTCCAGGCGCTCCAGCGTGGCCCGCAAACTGGAACGAGCACGGTGAATACGCGAGCGCACAGTGCCCATCTTGATGCCCAAGGTATTGGCAATTTCCTCATAGGTCAGCCCCACGACATCACACAGCACAACCACTGCACGGTAATCCGGCTGCAACTCCGACAGTGCAATTTCCAAGTCCGGATCGAGCATGGAGTCCTCGACCGCCTGCTCCGGAGTCTTCAACGTACCCGGCACGCGGTCATAATTTTCCGGCAGAGCTTCCATCCGGATGACCTGGCGGTGGCGGACCATATCCAAAAACAGGTTGGTGGTAATGCGATGCAACCAGCCCTCAAAAGTGCCAGGGCGGTACGACTTCAGCGAGCGAAAAACACGCATGAAAGTCTCCTGCGTCAGATCCTCCGCGTCCTGCTGATTACCGGTCAACCGATATGCCAGGCCATAGACGCTATCCGCGTGGGCCTGGACAAGTTCCGACCATGAAGGCATCTCCCCCACACCCGCATCAAATGCCGCGGTGCCGGACAGTTGCTCATCTGAATCAGAATCTGGGGCGCCGCCGAGGGTGCCGCCAGCGTTGACGTGTTCGGTCATGGCGCTCAGTGTTCCTTACCAACCTTAGGGTTGGATTGACCTTACCCTGAAAATACTTTGAGAGTCCAGACAAGTTTTCACCACCATGTCACACCTCATCCGGCGCGCCCCGCTGCCCTGAACACACTTTTTTCCTACGCTATAGGACGTGTCCGATACCTCTACTTCTGCTAGCCCGCACTCCGCTCTTGACGCAATTGCACAACACGTCAACAAAACCACCCCGGCGTCCGAAGCGATTACCAACGCCCGCGAAAGCGCCCGGGAATACGGCGTAGCTGTTCCTGACGACATGGCCGGCGCAGCACTGACCGCGCTGATGGCCATGACCAGCTCGCGTCGCGACGGCCACCCCGCCGCAGTCATCGCATCGCCTGCCGCCGGAGTTGTCGGCCTCCACTTGGCCGCAGGGCTTGGCGAAGACGGCGTGCTCACCTGCATCGACCCGGAAATCGAGCATCAATCTCTGGCCAAGGCCGCTTTCCGAGCCGCCGGTATCCGCCCGAACCGCCAGCGCTTCCTGCCTTCGCAGCCGCTGGAAGTCATGCAACGTCTGGCCGCGGACTCTTACGACCTCGTCTACCTCGATGTCGCGCCCGCCACGATTCGCGCCGCCCAGGAAAAGGCCTGGCCGCTACTCCGCTCCGGCGGCGCACTCGTCATCGTCGGCGCGCTTCTCGACGGTACGGTTGCGGACCAATCCCGCAGCGATCGCGATACCGCTGCTGCGCGCGAGGCAGATGAGTACCTGATGCAGCTTGAAGATGCCCTGGTTATGCGCCTGCCGCTGGCAGCTGGCACGACCATCTTGGTAAAGAAGTAGTTTCTTCTTCGTCGGCGACGCTGACTGGAGCACCTGGACGATAAAGCCGACTCGCTGGCTGGTGGATTAAGCGCTCTCTGATGCCGATTCCCAGGCATACCGCCTACAAGCTCAAACTACGCAAAAAGGCTGGCAGCAAAAAGGCACGCACCAACTCGGCGCGTGCCTTTTATTCACTCAAAGCGGGCTAGATAACCTGGCCCTTACCGACGGAGATAACTCCGCCAGCGCTGATCTTGAAGCGCTCCGCATCCTGTTCCGGATCGCCACCGATAATTGCGCCGTCGGAAACGACAACGTTCTTGTCCAAGATTGCGTGGCGCACAACAGCTCCGCGGCCGATGCGCACGCCTGGGAACAGCACAGACCCCTCGACAGTGGCGCCATCTTCCACGATGACGTTGGTGCTGAGCACGGAGTTGCGAACCGTACCACCAGAGACGATGGAACCGGCACCAACCATGGAGGCCTGAGCAATACCGCCCTGGACGAACTTCGCCGGCGGCAAGTTCTCCTCCGAGAACGTGTGGATTGGCCACTTCTTGTTGTAGAGGTTGAACACTGGGTGGACGGAAATCAGGTCCATGTTGGCTTCGTAGAAGGCATCAATGGTACCGACATCGCGCCAGTAGCCCTTGTCACGCTCGGTCTCGCCCGGGACGAAGTTTTCCTTGAAGTCGTAGACGTAAGCTTCGCCTTCTTCCACCAACATCGGAATGATGTCTCCGCCCATGTCGTGGTTGGAGTTCTCATCTTCCGAGTCACGCTTGAGTGCCTCAATCAGCGCGGAGGTGGTGAAGATGTAATTACCCATAGATGCGAACGTGGAGTCCGGGTCATCCGGGGTACCGGGTGGATCAGCTGGCTTCTCCAGGAATTCCGTAATCCGGTTGTTCTCATCGGAGTCGATGACACCAAAGGCACTTGCCTCCGAGCGTGGCACGCGAATACCTGCAACGGTCACGCCAGCGCCAGACTGGATGTGAGCATCCAGCATCTGCTGCGGATCCATGCGGTAGACGTGGTCTGCACCGAATACGATGACGTACTCCGGATCCTCGTCATAAACCAGGTTCAGCGACTGCAAAATCGCGTCCGCCGAACCGGTGAACCAGCGCTTACCCAGTCGCTGCTGGGCCGGCACCGGAGTGACGTACTGACCGGTGATACCGGAGAGCTGCCACGCCTGCGAAATGTGACGGTCGAGCGAGTGGGACTTGTACTGGGTCAGCACACAGATCTTAAGAAAACCTGCGTTGACCAGGTTCGACAGCACGAAGTCGATCAGCCGATAGCTGCCGCCAAAAGGCACGGCAGGCTTAGCGCGGTCTTCCGTCAGCGGGAAGAGACGCTTGCCTTCGCCACCGGCAAGGACAATGGACAAAACATGTGGTTGACTCCTCACACCAACCAACCTATATGTGATTAACAATCCTCGCTGCCGGTCTCCCCTACCCACCACCCACACCGGGGCGTATCAAGCGACGGAATATGTCAAATCTGGTTACGCTGGAATCATGCGTGTTGCCATGATGACCAAGGAATACCCTCCGGAGATTTACGGCGGAGCAGGTGTTCACGTAACCGAATTGACTCGTTTCATGCGTGGGCTCGACGGAGTCGACGTCGACGTTCACTGCATGGGCGGTCCCCGCTCCGAAAAGGACGTCTACGTTCACGGTGTCGACCCGGAGCTCGAAGACGCCAACGCCTCCATTAAGACGCTGTCCACCGGACTGCGTATGGCCAATGCCGCTGCGGCAACCGATATTGATGTCGTTCACTCCCACACGTGGTACTCGGGTCTGGGTGGCCACCTCACTGGCCTGCTCAAGGGCATTCCTCATGTGGCAACCGCTCATTCGCTGGAGCCACACCGCCCGTGGAAGCGTGAGCAGCTCGGTGGCGGCTACGACGTTTCCAGCTGGTCAGAGCGCAATGCCATGGAGTACGCCGATGCTGTCATCGCCGTCTCTGCCCGAATGAAGGACGCCATTCTGGATGCCTACCCGCGCATTGATGCTGACAAGGTCCACGTGGTTCTCAACGGCATTGACACCAAACTGTGGCACCCACGCCCGACATGGGAGGAGTCCAAGGAGCAAAACGGCTGGTCCGTTCTGGAAGAGCTGGGCGTTGACCCAACTCGCCCAATGGTCGCTTTCGTCGGTCGCATCACTCGCCAGAAGGGCGTCGCTCACCTGGTCAAGGCCGCTTCTCACTTCGACGATGGCGTACAGCTGGTGCTGTGCGCAGGCGCACCGGATACCCCGGAGATTGCCAAGGAAACCGAGCAGCTGGTCCATGATTTGCAGGAGCAGCGCGACGGCGTGTTCTGGGTGCAGGACATGCTGCCGAAGGAGAAGATTCAGGAAATCTTGACCGCCGCGGATTCCTTCGTCTGCCCGTCCATCTACGAGCCACTGGGCATCGTCAACCTCGAGGCCATGGCCTGCGGCACCGCTGTTGTCGCCTCTGATGTGGGCGGCATTCCGGAGGTCGTCGTCGACGGCGAGACCGGCACGCTTGTGCATTACGACGAATCGGATGCCGAAGGCTTCGAACGCGGCATCGCCGCAGCGGTCAACAACATGGTCGCTGACCGCAATCGCGCAGCCAAGATTGGCCAGGCTGGTAAGAAGCGCGCAGAAGATGTCTTTAGCTGGGAGAATATTGCGGAGCAGACCGTTGAGGTCTACAAGTCACTGATGTAGCGCAGCATCGCTTTCATGACCGGATTGCTTCTACCTCCTTTCTTTGACCTATTTAGGAGGTAGGCATCCGGTCTTTTAGATTGAAAATGGCGTTAACCAGCAACTTTCCTGTTATCCGGGCTTTCATTGGCGTTAAACTGGAGCTATGAGTTTCACACGCCGCGTAGCCGCGATTGGCTCCGCGATCACCATTGCGCTGGCCTGTGTCGTCCCGCAGCCGGCGCTTGCAAGTACTGCGGCCACTAGTGCCGCTTCCATCACGGCATCGGTTACTGAACGAGGCCCTATGGGGCAATCGGGACGCTGGTTCACCGATGGCGACGGCCGAGCATTCCTGACTCAGGACGTCAACATGGTCTACAAGCATGAGCCCTACACACCGGAGGCCGGTGGCTTCGATGAAAATGACGCTGACTGGCTCGTAGAACAGGGCTTTGACTCCGTTCGCTTGGGCATCATTTGGAAGGCCGTCGAGCCAGAGCCCGGCGTCTACGACGACGCATACCTCGATTCCATCCGACGGACCACAAAGATGCTGTCCGACCGTGGCATCGCTGTGCTTATCGATGCGCACCAGGACATGTATAACGAGAAGTTCGAAGGTGAATTCGCTCCGGACTGGGCCGTTATTGATGACAATTTCCCCAGCCTGCTCAAAGTGGGTTTTCCCGCCAACCAGGCTCTCAATGTCGGACTGATTCGCGCCTACGATAGCTTCCTCAATAACCGGCAGGGTCCCGGTGGCGTCGGCCTGCAGGAGCGCTATGCCGCGATGTGGGGCCACGTTGCCAGTCGTCTGGGCGATCTGCCTGGTGTGATGGGCTATGACATCATGAACGAACCGTGGCCGGGATCTGCCTACCCCCTGTGCTATCTGGCACTGGGCAATTGCGGGCCCGCAAAGGAAAAGCTCGATGGTCTGCACCAGAAAGCGGCTGATGCCATCGTCAAGACTGATCCGGACGCCATTGTCCACTACGAGCCGTACTCCATGTGGAATACCGGGCTGAACACCAACCCTGCTGCACCGAAGGTGGCTCCGCCTGCGGGTACCGCGCTGAGCTGGCATGTCTACTGCACGACGAACGCGCTATTCAACACCTACACCGGTTGTGACTTCTTCGACGGCCGCACCTTCGACAACGCAGAAACAGTCTCTTCTGCCAATGGGTCGGCGACACTGTTGTCGGAATTCGGCGCTACCGACGATGCCGACACGCTCAATGGCGTGATTAGCCTGGCGCGCAGGAACCTTGTTGGCTGGCAGTACTGGGCGTACTGCGGGTGCAATGATCCGACCACCCAAAACCAGCGTGAACAGGGAATTGTCGCTGATCCGACGGTGCCGGGTCCGGTCACTAGCGATGCCGTCAACCCGGCAAAGCTAGCCATTGTTGCTGCACCGCACGCTCGCGCGATTGCCGGCACACCGCTGGAGACCACGTGGGATGCAAATGCCAAGGTCTATCGCGCCAGCTGGAATAACGCCCGCGTCGATGGCCAGGGCACGTTTGGTGCGGGTTCCACTAGCGAACTCGCCGTTCCAGCAATCAACTACCCGAATGGTTTCACTGTCGATGTCGAAGGCGGCTATGCCACCATCGGCGCTGATGGCCATACCGTTGAGGTTGTCTCGGCTGCGGACAACACCACCGTCACAATCCATCCGAAATAAATCGAATACGGGATTGAGCACTCAGTAAGAACTACTTCCGCGCTCAGTGTCAGTCCCCTCTTGTCCCGGCAGCTAGTGCTTCCTACCGAAGCGCTGTCTGGCGGGACTTTTCCTTTTCAAGGCTACTATTTGGGGTATGACCACTAAGACCAATCTCCCCACAGTCCGCCACACGTTCTTCCAGAACTCGCTGATGTCCGCGCTGCTCGATGGCATTTACGACGGCGAAATGACCATCGGCGAGATTCTCGGTCACGGCAACTTCGGCATCGGCACCTTCGACGGTCTCGACGGTGAAATGATCATCCTCGACGGTGTCTGCTGGCAAGTGCGTCACGACGGCTCCGCCACCCAGGCCACCTTGGACCAGCGCAGCCCGTACACGGTTGTGACCAACTTCGTGCCACACACGACCATGGATGCGCCGGAGAATCTCACTCGCAAGGAAATTAGCCCTATCATCGACTCACTGGTGCCCAGCCAGAACTTCATGTACGCACTGCGGATTACTGGTGAATTTGAGTGGGTGAAGACTCGAACCGTCGTAAAGCAGGCGAAGCCGTACCAGAAGATGGTTGATGCGACGGAAGAAGACGCGTCGGTCAACTTTGAGAATGTGCGGGGCACGATTGCCGGGTTCCGCACGCCGGTGTATGAGAAGGGCATTTCGGTGCCCGGCTGTCACGTGCACTTCCTCGCCGACGGTGGCACGGGTGGCGGGCACGTGCTGGACTTCAAGTTGCGTTCCGGAACCATCGAACTATGCCCAGGCACTGACCTGCAGCTTCGTTTGCCGTTGACGGCGGAGTTCTCGGACGCAGATCTGGCTCCGGAGGATTTGGATGATCAGATCCACAAGACCGAGGTCAAGGAATAGCCGCTACTCCCCCGGTCGGCCGAGGCGGGTGACATAGGCGCGGGCGGTGACGTGCATCTCGGTGGGCAGGGCGGCGATGCGTTCCTGCAGCACCTCCGGGTGAATATGGCGTGCCGACGGGCTCATACCAATTTGCGTGGCGATGGCCTGCTGGTTGAGGTTCATGCCGAACTCGACCAGCTCGGGGTCGCCGACGGGAACAAGGTGGCCTTCTGCCTGAGCAATCATGCGCTCGACCTTGCCGCGCTCGACATCGATGATGCCAAGTGGCTCGCGCAGCTCACCGAGGTGACCCGTCGTTGCGGTAAGAACCACGACCTGGCCACCAGGCTTGAGCACGCGGGCGAACTCCTCAGCGTTGCGTGGTGCGAAGACAACGGTAATCGCATCGATGGAGTTATCCCGCAGTGGCAGGCGGGCCCACGCGTCAGCCACCACGGCACCGAGCCGCGGATGGCTCTTGGCCAGGTGCTTTGCGGCCGGTACGGAAACATCGATACCGACTCCGCGGGAGTTGGCAATACTGTCCAGCGTGTGGGCCAGGTAGTAGCCGGTGCCCGCACCGACTTCGCAGATGACCGGGCTGGCTGCCTCTGCCACACCGGCATCGTCAAGCACGTCCTGCACGTTGCCAGTCACGGCTTCCACAAACGGTGCGTAGTGACCACCGGAGAGGAACTCCTCACGAGCGGCAATCATCTTGGCATCGTCGCCGGTGTACCGGAGCCCTGCGCCACCTGCGAGGGTGACGTACCCCTGGCGGGCGATGTCATAGCTGTGACCGGACTCAGACTTGAGGGTCATTCGTTCGGCGTCACCAAACTTCAGATCAGTGCCATCAATTGGATCTGCAAGCACATCAATGATGTCAGCTAGCACGTCGACCACTCCTCAAACCGAGCTAGAAAAATAATTTTTTCCATCTTAGCCCGCGCATTGCTGGGCCAAACAACACAACCCACCTTATGCAGTAATTCACATCACCCAAAACGCAATGAGGCAACCTACGCCACATTGGGGCGTAGGTTGCCTCATCACCATGTTCTGTGAGCCGCTAATTGCTCCCAGTTTTACTCAACTACCGCAGCAAGGGCAGCGCCGAGCTCCTTTGCTTCATCTGGGGAGAGCTCCACGACTAGACGTCCACCGCCATCAGCGGGTACACGCATGACGATCTTCTTGCCTTCCTTGACTGCCTCCAGCAGGCCATCGCCCGTGCGCGGCTTCATTGCTGCCATGTGAACTCCTTCGTTCTAAACAATGTCGATGCAGGAGTAATCCAGCTTCCTACACGCAGGTTGAGAGGAGCTGGGGAAAAATTCATATCCCGGTCGGTCAGGTTGTGGTCGGCCAGGTCCCGGTCGGCATTTTTCACTACTTCACTTCATCATAGTCTTTTGGCCGAAATTGTGAGTGGCTCTGACTATCGCAGCAGCTCACAGCGGATAAGGTGCGCGCTTTCCCAGTAAATCTATGTTTCAGAGTGTTGAACAATCCGGTTTCAGACTGCGTTTTAGAGCCGCACTAAACCAGGCCGCGCACCGGATGCAGCGGCGCAAACTCACCTGCGATGGCAAGTGTCATCCGGCAGACATCAAGTGTCTCAGCTACCTGATGCGAACGAAACACCGCCACACCGGCTGCAGCAGCATGCGCTGTCGCCGCCAGTGTTCCCGGAACCCGCTCGCGCAAGGGTCGGTCGAGGGTCTCACCGACAAAGTCTTTATTCGACAGAGCCATAAGCACCGGCCAGCCGGTGGCCACCAGTTCATTGCAGCGTCGCAGTAGCTCTAATCCGTGGTAGGTGTTCTTGCCGAAGTCATGGGTGGGATCGATGAGGATGCGATTTTCCGGCACACCCGCATCTACTGCCCTTTGGGCAAGCCGACCAGTTTCTGCGATGACATCGTCGACGATGTCGTCGTAACGCACGCGAATCGGATTGGTGCGTGGCAGTGCCCCGCCGGTGTGTGAACAGACGTAGCCGACGCCGTGGGAACCCGCAACTTCCGCGAGCTCCGGGTCGTGGCCTGCCCATGTGTCATTGATGAGGTTGGCACCTGCGGCGATGGCGGCCTCGCCGACCTCGGCGCGCCAGGTATCAACGCTGATGTGAAGGTCCGGATAGCGCTGGCGGACCTTTGCGATAGTCGGGACCACACGGTCAATTTCTTCGGCGACCGTAACTTCGGCACCAATGCCCGCCTTGACTCCCCCAATGTCGACGATGCCGGCGCCGGCGGCGATAACGTCATCGACACGCGCGAGCGCGGCTTCCTCCGCGGCGGTGGCACCGCGGTCATAGAACGAATCCGGGGTGCGGTTGACGATAGCCATCACCGTCGGAACCGCTGAGTCCTGGTAAAAACTCCGCAAAACTTAATCGCTACCTTTCGCCGAATCGGCGAGCTCGACGACGCGCCCTCCGCGCTGCAGCGCCCTGATCAAGCTCTTCCACAAGCTTCTCATGGGCGGCCTCGATGTACTCGACCGCCTCGTCGATGGAGTCAGTGACCAGGAAAAGGTCCATGTCAGACGGAGAAATCAGCCCCATGGCGACCAGCCTGTCACGCATCCAGTCAATCAAGCCCGACCAAAACTCCGTGCCCATCAGGACAACCGGATGATTTTCCACCTTCTCAGTCTGAACCATGACCAGCGACTCGAAAAGCTCATCAAGCGTGCCAAAACCGCCTGGCAGGCAGATAAACGCCTGAGAGTACTTCAAGAACATGGTCTTGCGCACGAAGAAGTAGCGGAAGTTCATGCCAAGGTCGACCCAGTCATTGAGATGCTGTTCATGCGGCAGCTCAATTCCCAGACCAATGGAGAGCCCATCGGCGTCATAGCAGCCGCGGTTGGCGGCTTCCATCATGCCTGGACCACCACCGGTGATGGTCGCGTAACCGGCCTCCGCCAGAGCCTTGCCCAAGTCGAATCCCCACTGGTAATACGGGCTGTCCTCAGTCAAGCGCGCCGAGCCGTAGACGGTGACGGCCGGTGGAATTTCCGCCAGTGCACCGAAGCCATCGACAAACTCCGACTGAATTCGCAGCACCCGCCAGGTGTCATTGTGCAGCCACTCCGTATTCGGATTGTGCGTCAGCAACCTGCGATCAGTAGTGGACGCCTGCGGCGCGTCCTCCTGCCGAATCGCAATGGGGCCACGCAGAGCGCGGCGCTTGGCCGGGGACGGAGTACGCACTGGTTTCATAACCTCACAATGTAGGCCAGGGTGGTCACACTCGCACCCGCTCCGGCGAACCCCCGGGTGTACTTGTCCCAATTACTTACTCAGCCACGCGCTAATCCGTGACTGCTGGAACTGCAGTTAAGTAGCGGTGCAAATCGTGCGACAGCGCGGTAATAAATTCCACCGGAATCTGCTCATCCTTCTTGTGGCAGTACGCAGGATCGCCCGGGCCAAAGTTCACCGCTGGAATCCCAAGCGCCGAAAAGCGCGCAACGTCAGTCCAGCCGTATTTCGGCTTGGCCACCCCACCTGCGATATCCACCAGCTCCTTTGCCGCAGCCGCATGCAATCCCGGCAGTGCACCTGGGCTGATATCTTCCACATCAACCGTCAGGTCATCGGGGGAAAACTCCTCGAGCCCCAGAACCTCACGGAAATGCACCATTGCCTCATCTCCACTGCGATTCGGCGCGAATCGGAAATTGACTTTCAGCACGGCCTCATCAGGAATCGTATTGGTAGCTACACCAGCGTCCAGCCAGACAACGTTGAGGCCCTCGCGGTAGGCAAGACCATCAATCTCCACCGTCGCCGGCTGATACGCCGCGATCCGAGACAAAATCGGTGCCAACTTGTGCACCGCGTTGTCTCCCATCCACGCTCGAGCAGAGTGCGCACGCGTGCCGTGTGCGGTCAGGCGCAGGCGAATTGACCCCTGACAGCCAGCCTCGATGACGTTGCCACTGGGCTCGCCCAGCAGCGCAACATCGCCTGCCAGAAGCTCCGGATGGCTCTCACTGACATGTCGCAGACCGTTGTACTCGGCGGCGACTTCTTCGCATTCGTACATGATCAGCGTCACATCACGCTGCAACTCATCACTGGCCGCAAGCTGCGCAAATGCATGTAAATAGACTGCGTCACCGCTTTTCATATCCACCGTGCCGCAGCCAAAAAGCGTGTCACGCCCCTTGGCATCCACACCCCGAGTTGACGGCACATTGTCCGCCGTCGGCACCGTGTCCAGGTGCCCCGCCAGAATCACGCGCTGAGGCAGGCCGCGGTGCGTGCGCGCAATAACATTGTTATCAATCCGCACGACCTCAATCCGAGGGTCAGCCGCCGCGACCTCGCGCAGCGCCTCCTCCACGGCATCGGCAATCGCTGTCTCATGGTGAGAAACCGATTCAATATCGACCAACGCAGCGGTTAAGTCAATGGGGTCTTGGTGCAGATTTAACTTCGAATTCACATCAAACCAGCGTACAAACCATTGTGCGCCAGCGAAACCAAATTCTTCTGATGAATATGCGCCGCACGCCCCACAATGGCGGTGCCGTTAGCCGGTGCACCACCGCCGAGGAACAGCGCCAGCTCATGAGGCTCGGCGCTAGTCACCGCAATCCGCCCCTCCGCAGGGTGCGCCAGCCCCTCCGACAGCTCAAAGACCAGGGATTTCGCACCGTCTGGCAGGGACTCGGCGATGATGTTCTCCGGGGTTTCGCTTTTCGACGGCACCTGCGCCGCATCCCCCGAACGCTCACCGGCAGCCCCATCTGAAACGACACCCGCCCCAGGGCCGTAGACAATGGCCACCCGCGAGCCGTAGACAGCAATAACTGGTCGCAACTCATTGGTGCTGACAATCACCGTCGAGCCTTCTAACGGCTTGCAGACGGCTGCGACAATCTTGGCAGTGGCATGAGGCAGTGGCGTTGGAGTGGAATCGAGATTCCGTCGATAAGCGGGACGAAGCGTGCGTGCAACCTCGCCGAGCTCGTCGCGCTCCCACATCGGCAGTGCGTCCAGACGTGCCTCCTGGTTGCGATTCTTGCGCTCGAGCAGGAGCCTGGCGAGCATACCTCCGGCCAACCCGACGCTGACGGCAAGTGCGAGCACCAGGACCAGCCGATTAGTGGCAATAACCGCGACGATTGCGGCGGCGAGCACTCCTACCAGCCCAAATGGCATGGCGCGCGGCGGTAGAACGAAGCCGCATGCGCTGACAACAGCCAGCAGCCAAGCGGCGAAGAGAGCGAATCCGACATAGAAAATAATGGGTAGGGCCAGGATGAATCCGAGTCCGAGTACAACCACGGCGACGATGAGACTTGTGAGAAACCACCGCTTCATTTTTTCCGTGCTTTGGGGCCTATCAATGCCGGCTAAGGGCATGGTTCATCCTCCCGGGAAGAATCATCACATGGATACTAGTATTAAGAATCATGATTACATCTGGTGCTGTCGCTACGGGAATCGCCAACATCGCAATGGACGGTACAGTTCTTGATACTTGGTTTCCCGCACCTGCATTAAGCGATGATGTCACGGAAACTGGCACTCACCGCCTGGGCGCCGCGGATTTGACCCCGCAGCTACTGCGCCAGGTGATTTTGGACGAGGATCGCCGCGTGGAGCAGGTCGCCGTTCGTACGTCCATTGAAGATTTGTCCGCCCCGCCGGTCGATCCACACGATGCGTACCTGCGGTTGCACTTGCTGTCACACCGTCTGGTCAAGCCGCATCAGATGAACACCAAGGGCCTGTTTGAGCTGCTCAACATCGTGGCGTGGACCAATAAGGGGCCATGTCTGCCGGACAACTTCGAACAGCTCCGCACGCACCTGCGCGTTCGCGGTTTGATTCACGTCTACGCCATCGACCGCATGCCGCGAATGGTGGACTATGTGCTGCCAAGTGGTGTGCGCATCGCAGAGGCCGAGCGCGTGCGGCTGGGCGCCTACCTCGCTCCGGGTACCTCGGTGCTGCGTGAGGGTTTTGTGTCACTGAACTCCGGCACACTTGGCCCATGCAAGATTGAGGGCCGCTTGTCCTCCGGCGTGGTCATTGGAGCTCACACCAAGATTGGCCTGTCAGCTTCGATTATCGCCGCGCACGATGACCGCGGACACCGCCTGCCGCTGAGCGTCGGCGAACGCTGCCACATTGACATCGCCGCTGGCACCGTTGGTGTCAGCTTGGGCAATGACTGCATCATCGACAGGAGCATTCTCATCGCCCGCGATACACCGGTTGATATTCCATCCGAAAACCGCCGCATCCAGGCGTGGGAGCTATCCGGCCGCAACAACATGCACTTCTACCACCACCCCGACCACTCAGCTGTGTGTGTTCGCCATACAGACCCTGCCACGACCGCTGAAGGTGCTGCTGAGTTCGCTCAGCTTGCCGACGTACCGGATGAACTGGCTGGATAACCTGGCAGAGGTAGCTCAGCTTGGAAACGGGGGTAACTCGGGATAACAGTTATTCCCCCTGGAAACTGGCAGGTAAAGTTTCGGCCATGACCGAATCGCAACAAACCTCCACCAGCAGCGACGCCGTCAAGCTGGGTAAGGGGCTGCAGGTTCGACACCTCACCATGATGGGTCTTGGCTCCGCAATCGGTGCCGGCCTCTTCCTGGGCACCGGTGTCGGCATTAAGGCAGCCGGCCCGGGCGTCCTGATTTCCTACATCATTGCCGGCTTTATTGTCGTGCTTGTTATGCAGATGCTCGGCGAGATGGCCGCCGCCCGCCCAGCGTCTGGCAGTTTCTCCACCTACGCCGAGATGGCCTTCGGCTCGTCGGCAGGCTTCGTCCTCGGCTGGCTGTACTGGTTCATGCTCATCATGGTGCTCGGTGCTGAAATCACCGGTGCCGGCGCCATCATGGGGGCGTGGTTCGGTATTCCCGGCTGGATTCCCGGGCTAATCTGTGTTGTCTTCTTTGCTGTCGTCAACCTGGCTAACGTCCGTGGCTTCGGTGAATTCGAGTTCTGGTTCGCCTTCATTAAGGTCGCGGTGATTATCGCGTTCCTGGTCATCGGCGTGCTGATCTTCTTCGGTCTACTGCCGGGCACCACCTTCGTCGGCTCCACTCACATCGCTGAGTCCGGCTTCCTGCCAAATGGCGTCTCCGGCATTGCCGCGGGTCTGCTGGCCGTGGCCTTCGCCTTCGGCGGTATTGAGATTGTCACCATCGCGGCTGCAGAGGCAGAGGACCCACAGCGCTCCATCGCCGCTGCTGTCCGCTCGGTGATTCTCCGCATTTCCGTGTTCTACATCGGCTGCGTGACCATTATCATTCTGCTGCTGCCGTACTCCCAGATTGATGGCGCTGACAGCGCTGCTCAGTCGCCGTTCACGCTGGTCCTGCAGCAGGCCAACATTCCAGGTGCGGTTGGCTTCATGGAGGCCATTATCGTCCTGGCGCTGCTGTCGGCTTTCAATGCGCAGATCTACGCCACCTCCCGCCTGGTGTACTCCATGTCCACCCGCGGTGAGGCTCCGCGCTTCTTCGCTCACACCAATGAGCACTCTGTTCCAAATCGCGCCGTCATTATGTCGATGGTCTTCGCTTTCGTCTCTGTCGGCCTCCAGGTCGTCTTCGACGGCTCCAGCGTTCTGGTGTTCCTGCTCAACGCTGTGGGTGGCTGTTTGCTGGTGATTTGGTTCGTCATTGCACTGTCGGAGATCAAGCTGCGTCCGCAGATGGAAGCCAATAACGAGCTGACCGTGCGCATGTGGGGCTACCCCGTGTTGTCGTGGGTTGCCGTCATCCTTCTCATCGGTCTCGGTATCGGCATGCTCACCGATCCAGGAGCTCGCCAGCAGGTAATCGCGGTACTGTGCGTAACTGCATTCCTCGCTGTCCTGGCGGCCGTGACTAAGAAGAACCGTGCCGCTGCCCGCGAGGCAGTTGCAAAGACTCACGGTGAGGTTAAGTAGTCCTCCACAAGTCCATCACCCCTATCTGCACCATTCATTTCCTCCGGATTTGCGGATTACTTTTCGTAGATAGGGATATGCCGGTAGCCTGTTTTCCATGAAATTTGGAGCACAAGCTACCGGCATTGCCACTTTTTGCAACGATATTGTTCTCGACGTCTGGTTTCCCGAACCAGAACTGATTGAGCAGGGCGTTGCCACCACAACCGCCACCGGCACTCTCGAAGCCGACGAGCTCCCAGCAGGCCTGGACTACCTCGCCGATCTCGCCATCGCCGACGCCGACCGCGGCACCACGCGCCGTCTGGTCACCGCCACTATCGGCTCGCTTGACGACGCTCCGGTTGACGCAATCGACTCCTACCTGCGACTTCATCTGCTGTCGCACCGCCTGGTGGCTCCGAACAGCATCAACCTCGACGGCATCTTCGGCCTGCTAACCAACGTCGTGTGGACCAACTTCGGCCCCTGCGCCGTCGAGGGATTCGAAGCCACCCGCGCCAAGCTCTCCCGCCGCGGACAGGTCACCATCTATTCGGTCGACAAGTTCCCGCGCATGGTCGACTACGTCATGCCCACCGGTGTCCGCATCGGTGATGCCGACCGCGTGCGCCTTGGCGCTCACCTCGCGGAAGGCACCACTGTCATGCACGAGGGCTTTGTCAACTTCAACGCTGGCACGTTGGGTCATTCCATGGTCGAAGGCCGGATCTCCCAGGGCGTCATTGTCGACGACGGTTCTGATGTCGGTGGCGGTGCCTCCATCATGGGTACCCTGTCCGGTGGCGGCAAAGAAGTTGTCTCCGTCGGCAAGCGCTGCCTGCTCGGCGCCAACGCTGGCCTTGGCATCTCGCTCGGCGATGACTGCGTGTTGGAAGCCGGCCTCTACATTACCGCCGGCACCAAGTGTCACGTCGCTCTTGACGGTGTGACCAAGACGCTGAAAGCCAAGGAACTGTCTGGCGGCTCCAATATGCTCTTCCGCCGCAACTCGCTCTCTGGCGCTGTGGAGGTTGTCCCGTGGGCTGCGGAGCGTGTGAAACTCAGTGCGCAACTGCATGCGAACTAAGTGCTAGGAGCGGCTAGCTAGCTTCATTCGGCGCGTCTGCCGCCTGCGCGATGTCCCGCGCGCTGCGGTAGGCGCGCCGTTTGCCCGTCATAGGGTCGACAAATTCCAACGACGTTGCCGTTAATCGCAACTGTGGACGATACTTATCGCCGCCATCGCTTGACGACGGTCCATAGGTATCCTCGCCGAGAATCGGATACCCCAACCAGTCCATCGTGGCCCGCAACTGATGTGTGCGCCCCGTATGCGGCTGCAGCCTCCAGTGTCCTACCTGCATCCGGGTGCTGCAGTGACCACAGCTGCAGTTCGCCTGGTGGAGGTCACCGATATCCGCTGCAAGAGGGCCGAGGAAGGTCACGGTGGTGTGAGCGATTTTGAGCTGAGATTTCGGTGAGGTGGCATTCTCCGTATCGTCGATAGGCACTACCTTGACCCCGCGCCCACCGGGGTTGGGGTCGAGTAGTAGGTGCACCTCGCGCGTTTGGCCGGGCTGCCAATCATCCGGCATGACGGTGAGGCATTCGTACTCTTTGCGGATCTGCTGCGTCTGGAAAAGCTGCTGATAAACCGATCGAGTCTCAGGCGTGCGGGAAAACAGCATAAGCCCGCTGGTCAGGAGATCTAAGCGATGCCCAGCCACGATTTCGGGCTCATCCAGCGCTTCGCGCAGGCGCTCCTGCACAGTGTTGGCTACGATGCGGCCGTTGGGAGTCGCAGGCAAAAACGGTGGTTTATCCACGATGAGATAGTCATCGGTTGCAGCCACGATTACCGGCTCGAACGGGATGTATTCTTCCTGCTCATGCCTTGCGGCATCAACTTGGGCAGCGCGACGATCCTTGCTCGCGCCCCACCAGGAATCTCGATTTCCAGCTGCTCGCCCCACGACTTCTATACCTCTCCCCTGCTCGGCTCTGCGCTAACTCGGCGAGAAATTAGGCACGAATGCGGGCAGCGGCAATCTCTACGTCCGCGTCGGTGGCCGTGAGCCCCACGCGCACGTGCTGCTTGCCCTTGGGGCCGTAAAAACTACCGGGTGCGACCACGATGCCGCGCTGTGCAAACCAATCAACGGTCTGCCAGCAATCTTCTTCCCGAGTAGCCCACAGGTAGAGCCCAGCTTCGGAGTCATCGATGCGGAAACCGGCATCTACCAGGGCACTCAGCAACACCGCACGTCGGTTTTGGTATCGCTGCTTTTGCTCGGCCTCATGGGTGTCGTCGTTCAGCGCGGCGATTGTGGCGGCCTGAATCGGCCCTGGCATCATCAGCCCCATGTGACGTCGCACTGCGGTGAGCTCGGCGATGAGATCCGCATCGCCGGCGAACCAGCCGGAACGGTAGGACGCCATGTTCGAGGTCTTGGACAGGGAGTGGATGGCCAGCAGATTGGTGAAATCGCCGTCGCACACACGCGGATCGAGGATGCTAAGCGGCTGCTCAGTCCAGCCAAGGCCCAGATAGCACTCGTCAGACGCGACAATGACATCACGCTGACGTGCCCATTCGACGACCTTGCGCAGGTGATCGACACCGAGAACCTTGCCGTTGGGGTTGCCCGGCGAGTTGATAAACATCAACGTCGGACGCGCCGGACCGATCTGTGTCAGTGAATCCGCGCGCATGAGTTCCGCACCGGCGATACGAACCCCGACCTCATACGTCGGGTACGCCAGCTCGGGGATAACAACCGTGTGTCCTGCCCCAACACCCAGCAGAAATGGTAGCCAGCCAATCGCTTCCTTGGTACCGATAACCGGCAGCACATTCATGCCGTCGATCTTCGGCCACAAATCAGTCACACCGTAACGGCGCGACATCGCATCCACAATCGCGATACGCAAATCCTGCGTGCCGACGGTCTGAGGATAACCGGGCTGCGCAGCGCCATCGGCCAGCCCTTGGCGGATAACCGGAGCGACCTCGTCGACGGGAGTTCCCACGGAGAGATCGACCATGCCATCTGGATGTGCTGCTGCCGTGGCCTTCGCTCCAGACAGTGAATCCCAAGGGAAATCTGGCAGCCGAGAACCTGGCGTGATGCGCTTACGTGAGGCAGCTGGCATGGGGAATTTACAACATCCTCTCCGGAGGAAAAAGTGGATTTAAGCTAGTCTTCTGCCTGCGGCGGAAGGGCTGCGACGAATGGCACGTCGAAGTCCTGCGGGCCGAGCTTGGCAGCACCGCCCGGCGAGCCCAGCTCATCGAACCAGTCGACATTGGCATCGATGTACTCAATCCACTCATCCGGCACATCATCCTCGTAGAAGATGGCTTCAACCGGGCAGACAGGCTCACAAGCGCCGCAGTCCACACACTCATCCGGGTGGATATAAAGCATGCGCTTGCCCTCATAAATGCAGTCGACCGGGCATTCTTCGACACATGCGCGGTCGAGAACGTCTACACATGGCTGGGCGATGATGTACGTCATGGCTTTAGGTTTTAAAGAACCTTTCTCACGAGTATTGGATTGAGATTTCAACTCCCCCGTCGATTATGCCGTTTCACTTTGAAACTGAGCAAAAATAGACAGAGCGGTATATTCAGATTGGAGTTTACACCTACTGCCGGTGTGAATTTCAAGTAATCGGGTCAATGCCGAACCAATGGAGCAGATTCCTGGATCGGTACGCAGTTATTTTAAGACTTTATAAAGCGTTTTAAAGCGCTCGCTGGTGACGCAGCGGCCAGGCACCGCCGAAAAGACCGGCAGCAAGTAGCAAAATCGTTCGCAGCCACTGTCCCATGGCCAAGTCACCGCCAGCAGGAACGACCGACCAGACCAAAAGGGCTGCGAATCCAATCACCCACACAACAACAGGTATTGCCGCCTTCGACCGATCCCGAGTCCACAGCAGTGCCGTGTTGGTGATGATGAGGTTCATCACGTAGGCCAACACAATGGTCCACGGAAACGGAATCGCCACGGACCCCACGGTGATCCAGACTCCGAGGAACACAACCTCAATAATCAAGCTCACCAACGCAGCAACGGAGAGCCAGGCTAGCGCACCGGAAATTTCGCCCTTGTGGAAACTCTCCCGCGGCTGTGGACGCGTGGGGTCACCCCAATGTGGCTCGTCGCCGAAGGTTCGCTGGGTAGCACTAGCCATCCGTCACACTCGCATCCGTTACTTTCAAGTTGATTAGCTCTGCCAAGGGTTTCAGAGTTTCTGGTGTGGCGGTTCCAAACCGATACGCCTCGGTTGGCATGACTGGCTGACACAGCAGATTGGAAAATGCCCACACGGCACGAGCATTGCCGGAGTCATCGGCCTGCCCGTACACCGCAACCGGATTGACCTCACTGACGGAGCCGTCGGCAATCCACACTTGAGTGGCATGTGCGCGCATGGCCTCAACCTTGGCGGCAACCGCAGCATCATCGAGAACAACCTCAATCTGGCCAGTCACAGTGGCAAAGTCATCAACACCGCTTTCCTGCCACCCCTCCGGGACAACTGTGATGGCATCCAGCCCGGCAGCCATTGCCTCACGGTCGGTAACCGCCCAGAGCGTCGGAAAGCGATCGCCACACGCCGCGACGGTGATGTCATGCGCGCGAATGTGATCGGGGTGCCCGTAGCCACCGTCGGCGTCGTAAGTGATGACCAGATCCGGCTGCAGCTCCTCAAGAATCTCGCGGAGCTGATTCACGGCCTCTTCATCGGAGTTTACAAACGCCCGCGGATGGTCATTGCCCTTGTCGCCTGCCATTCCGGAATCGCGCCAGCGACCGGCACCGCCGAGGAAACGCGGGGTGTTGTCCGGACCATTTGCACCTAGCGCACGCAGCGCCGAACGCAGTTCCGCCACGCGGAAGCCACCGAGCTGATCGGCTTCATCGGCAACCAGCCCCTGATACGGCGCACCAATGACTTCTCCCAGCTCACCCATTGTGCAGGTCACCACGCTTACCGATGCCCCAGCGCGCGCAGCAGCCGCCATCAGTCCACCTGTCCAAATGGATTCATCGTCCGGATGTGCATGAACAAAAAGTAACTTCACGGGTTACCTACTTCTCCTTGTTCTCGTTCTCCTGGTCGGCGTCTTTACTATCGGCGTCGTTGTTGTCGGCATCGTTATTGTCGGCTCGTTCCTGCGGCTCAGCGGTATCGGACTTGTCGGACGCGGTCTCCTGTGCGCCTACTCGACGAACCTCACCGAGCATACCGAGGCGCCCCAACATCGGATCGATGTCCCACTGCGCAGGATTCTCACGCCCAGTAATTGTAATTTCCGGGCTAATTACCGTCAGCAGGCTATCCTCGACCAACGTGGTTTCAATGGCATGACCTGCAATAATCTCATCTATTTCCGCTGGCACATCGGTGCGATCCGGGCTGAGGAGCTCATCAAGGCGGCGATCGCACAGGCCGGAGAGATTTTCCGTGCGAGCTGCCGACTTCGGTGCCACCGGAACGGCAGCGTCATCCTCGGTATCGGAGACTTCAGACTTGGTGCCGTTCGGCTTCGCGGTATCCGGCTTCTTGGTGCCCGTTTCCGTACTATCCGGCTTGATGCTCTCTGTATCCTCGGAGCTGCTGGAACTTGCCTCAGACTTGTCCATCCCCTCCGATCCTTCCGGCGGCATCGAGCCAACCAAACCAGACGTACAGGCATAGCGCTCGCGTGCAGCAGGCACGGAGGTGGGCTGCTCCTCCCAGGCTACGACTGCATCGACAGTGCCGTAGGGCAACGAAGAACGCAGCAGATCGCGGGGAGAATAGGAGATCACTTTCGCCGGAATACCCGCGGCGCTGAGCTGGTCGGACACCGCGAAAGCTGCAGCTCGTGCGATGCGGCCATCACTGACAATGCCAATGAGCAGCGGGTCGTCTTCAGTGAAAATTCCCTTTTCCACCGCAGCCGGTTTGGGCTGCCCTGTCTCAGGTTCATCACCGCCGACTCGACGACCGGTTGCTACCTCTGCGATCTGGCGGACATTGATAGTGCTCAACACCTCGGAGCGCACTGCGCTGTCCTGCAACCGTTTCGATGCCAAGTTGGTGCTGAAAATCAGCTCACGGTTGGGCTCATGGAAGAACTCCGACACATCTGGCACCAGCCCATAGGTCAACTCAGAGGTCTCATGTGGGCGAACCTGGATAGCCTGGATCTGCTTAGAGCGCAGCTGCTCGGCACCATCGACAGCCGTGCGCATCGCACGTAACGTAATGACTTCCGAGGCCGCTGGGTCTTGGCCCCAGTAGCGGTCATTGCGAACAAGACGGATGATGTTGCGTCCGACATCCATCGACTCGACCGTGTACTGCCCACCGGAGGCCGGGAATCGGCTGGACAGCCCTTGGGAAAAGCCATCGGTATTGGTACGCATCAGGTGTGCGGGCAAAAGATTGGCAAACAAGCGCTGCCAGTGCGCAACCGGCTCCTTGAAGGTCACGTCCACCTGACGGCCACCGTCAGAGACCTTGATTGTTTTAATCAGCCCGTAGGTAGCTGCATCCAACGCCCCCGGAGTCGATGTGACCTGCGAATACAGGTAGCGGAAGTCCTCACCGCTAATTGGCGTGCCATCACTCCACTGCGCACCTGGGCGGATGCGATAACGCACATGGCTGGCCACCACATTGGGATTGGTGACATCGACTTGGGCGAGCTTAGCCTCTGAGTCGCCCTCGATGCCGTCCGGTGAGCGCTCCTCCTGCGCGTCCTGGAGAACCTGGACGGAGTCCAGCAACTCCTCATTGACCAGCCACTGCTGCTGCCCGGCGGTGTCATTGGCGGCTGCGTTTTCTGCGTTTTCTGTGCCAACGTCCGCGTCGGAGTGTGAGTCAGCTAGCGCCGGCTCGGGCGCACGGTTGAAAACGCTGGGAAGCGTCAACCGCGCGACAAGGCTGGTGACCGGGGATACGTCGGCAAGCAAATGCGGATTGAAGCCTTCGACGAACTCGTCGACGCCGACGGTGACCTCGCGCATCTTCGCAGCTTCGGCGGTTGGATCTTCCTGTTGCACCGGGGCTTCCTGCTGACCGGGCACTGTCGGCGCATCACCGGGATTGGCCATGCAGGAAGACAGCAAAGCCGTCGCTGCGCACAGCGCCGATGCTACAAAGATTCGATCGGTAACTGCGCGGCGACGACTGGAAGAGAACATACCCAAGAGATTACTTGACCAGGCGGTGGCAAAGATATCTCAGCCACCCAGTCAGCGCGCTTAAACAAGCGAACTGACATGGTGGTAGCATGTTTTCGTGGCTTACTTCTTGTTCATGGCCTTTGCGCGGGAACGAGCGCGGGCGCGATCGGTAGCGCTGAGGATCTGCTTGCGAACGCGGATGCCCTCTGGCGTAACCTCGACACACTCATCGCTGCCACAGAATTCCATGGCCTCATCCAGAGTCAGCTTGTGCGCCTTCTCCAGGGTGACGGTGGCATCAGCGGTAGCCGAACGCATATTGGTCAGCTTCTTTTCCTTGGTGATGTTGATATCCATATCCTCATCACGCGGGTTCTGGCCGACAACCATGCCCTCGTAGGCCTGGTCGCCCGGTTCGACGAAGAAGGTACCGCGGTCCGACAGCTGAATCAGCGCGTATGCGGTGACCTGGCCGGTACGGTCAGCTACCAGCGAACCGGTCGGGCGATCCTTGATCTCGCCTGCCCACTCGCCGTAACCGGCCGAGTAGTGGTTGGCGATACCGGTGCCCTTGGTCTCCGTCATGAAGATGGTGCGGAAGCCAATCAGACCGCGGGACGGCACGAGGAACTCCATGCGGACCCAGCCGGTACCCTGGTTGCCCATCTGCTCCATCCGACCCTTGCGGGCGGCCATTAGCTGAGTGACTGCACCGAGGTGCTCTTCCGGAACGTCGATGGTCAGGTGCTCGTACGGCTCCTGCACCTTGCCGTCAACGGTCTTGGTAACGACCTGCGGCTTACCGACGGTCAGCTCAAAGCCCTCACGACGCATGGTCTCCACCAGGACGGAAAGAGCCATTTCACCGCGGCCCTGGACCTCCCAGGAGTCCGGACGCTCAGTCGGCAGAACGCGCAGGGAAACGTTACCAATCAGCTCCTGATCCAGGCGGGCCTTCACCACGCGGGCAGTCAGCTTGTCACCGCCGCCCTGACCGGCCAGCGGAGAGGTATTAACGCCGATGGTCATGGAAATTGCCGGCTCGTCGACCAGGATGCGCGGCAGCGGATCTGGGTGCTCGACATCGCAGAGGGTGTCACCAATCATGACCTCGTCAATGCCGGAAATAGCAGCGATGTCACCGGCAATGGCTTCGTCGGTGGGCACGCGCGTCACACCGACGGTACGCAGCAGCTCTGCGACCTTGGCGGTCTTGATGTGCTCATTGCCCTCGGAGTCATAGTGAATCCAAGAAATCTGCTGTCCCTTACGGATGCGGCCCTTATGAATACGAATCAGGCCGATACGACCGAGGAAGGAGCTGGAGTCCAGGTTGGTGACCTGAGCCTGCAAAGGAGCATCAATCTCAGCGGACGGCTCCGGCAAGACGTCAGTAATGACATCGAACAGCGGCTGCAGATTCTCAGAATCCGGCAGATTGCCGTTGCCCGGATTGACGGTGGAGGCCTTGCCAGCGCGACCGGAGGCGTAGAGCACAGGCAGCTCCAGGTTGCGCTCTGCAGCCTCAGCAGCTTCCGGATCTTCGATGGTGGAGGCCAGCTCGAGCAGCAGATCCTGCGCTTCCTCCACGACTTCGTCGATACGCGCATCCGGGCGGTCGGTCTTGTTGACCACGATGATCACCGGCATGGACGCAGCCAAAGCCTTACCCAGCACAAAGCGGGTCTGCGGCAGCGGGCCTTCCGAGGAGTCAATCAGCAGCACAACGCCGTCAACCATGGACAGTGCGCGCTCAACCTCGCCACCGAAGTCAGCGTGGCCTGGGGTGTCGATGACGTTAATGATGAGGTCTTCGCCGTTTTTACCCTCACCTTTTCGGCGAATCGCAGTGTTCTTCGCCAAGATGGTGATGCCCTTTTCCTTTTCAAGGTCACCAGAGTCCATCACTCGGTCTGCAACTTCTTCGTGGTCGCTGAACACGCCGGACTGCTCCAGCATGGCGTTCACGAGAGTGGTCTTGCCATGGTCGACGTGTGCGACGATAGCGACATTACGGAACTCGGTTTCGCTCACAGGCGGGTAGCTCCTTACAAGCTAAGGGGACGAGGTAGAAACTTTGATACGACGATTCATGCATCAACGCATAAAGCGTTATACACCTTACTCCTCCGATTTTTGCCCGCGCATCCCAGTAGGCCACTCCCCTCACTCGACCCACCCCGCGTCACACCATCGGGGCGCTGTATTTACCCCCTTGCCATACCCCCGTGAGATTTTTCTCGCAGACACCTCTCAACCACTCCCCGTCTGCTCTACGACGCCCCCGGAGAACTAATCCCCTCGTAACAATTGTGGCAAAACAACACTGATGTGACCCACGGGGTCAGACTTGACTTTCGGAATTTTGCCACTGCAAAACGCCATTAGCCACATTAGTAATCTTTTTTCTCATCAGTTATGCTTCGCCACTCTTTACTACAACTTTCACTCTTGTTGACTGGCGACACACGCGAATCTGTAGGACAATTTGCTGAGAAGTTTCTAAAGATTTCTTTTCCAAATCTTTTCACACCTGGCTCAAGTCGTTCTAAGATGAGCCACGACTCCGAATTTAAGAAATTTCGATTTAATTCAATCCGAATAGCCCACGAATGAGAGGTTCTTCACCGTGGTTTCGACTGGACGCTCCTTCCTGCGCCGTGCCGCAGCGACCTTGGGTGCAGCTGCAATTCTCACTGCGGGCATGACTCCCGCAGCTTCTGCTTCCCCGTCGCTGGACATCCTCAACAACGCATCGCCGAATCTCTACGGCACCGCGCGCGACATCATCAACTCTCCTGGTGTTCCTGAGGAAATCTCCGGCGCTCTGAACAAGGGAATTGACTTCCTGACCGGTGAAGGCGGCGGCGAACCGGGCTTCAACGTCCCTGACCAGGCTCCGAAGACCAACCAGTTCCTGCTGCCGACTGTCGCTGACAAGTGCATCGGTGGCGAGAGCCGCTCCTTCGGTCTGGCTACCACGGTCCCGGGTCCGGCTGACCTGCCGCTGCCTGGCGTTCCGGAGAACCAGCTCGGCTTCATCTTCACCGGCCTGGGCACCAAGCAGCTGGCTCAGAAGCAGAACACCGAGATGAACGTCTACTGGGTCAACGTTGCCAACGGTAAGTACGGCAAGACCACCCTGCAGAACAACGGTATCAACGCTGAGAAGGGCCCGGGCGCTGTCAACGGCACCGCTAACACGGGCAAGGGTCTGGTCATCGCTGTCATGCAGGGTGGCATCACCACTGCTGAAGAGCCGGGTCCGACCAACTGCAACTACACCCCGACCGCCGGCGTTTTCCCGGTCGGCTTGAACTAAACTTTCTAGTTCTTTCCAGCCCTTTTTGCATCGCGTATGCAAAAAGGGCTTTTTCATGCCCACAATTCGCCTGCTGACGTTAAGGTAATTCGCATGTCCACTTCACCGGATTCCTCTACGCACCCGCCGCTGCGCACCAGTGTGCAGCCCCACCCGCCGAAGGTCGAAACCTTTGATCTGAGCGAGATGATCAATATCGACCCCAAGGGTTTCCACCGCGAAGTCGACGATTACCGCATGATCACCCCGAACCGCCTGTACATGCGCCGCGGCATGGATCACCCAAAGTTCGGCTATCTGGAGTCTTTCTTGCTTGCCGACGAAGGCTTGCGAATCAGCATTTACCACTTCCGACCGGGCATCAAGGTTGAGCACATTCGCTACGTCGATATTGTTTCAATCGATTGCTCCACCCCGGACCGCTGGCATATGACCGATCTGTACTTGGATATTCTGCAGGCCCCACGTGATTCAGATGCCGTTGCCCCACTGCCTGCTAATGCCCCGACCAGCATTGTCGTTGAAGATGTTGACGAGTTAGTTGCTGCTCACGCGCAAGGTTTGATTAGCGATGAAGTGACAGAGTCCGCCATCGAAACGGCACTTAAAGCGCGAGCTGACATTGCCGCGCACGGTGACCAAATTGATGCCTGGCTGAGCTCTTTTGAAATGGCTACGAGCTGGGCAAAAGACGTAGAACTCGCACCTGCAAACTAGCTCCAGCAGCAATGAGAAGATTGCCAGAAACGCAGTAAATACTGAACGCAAAAAGGAACATTGCCCATGTTTGATAATCTCACCGGCCCCATTCCTCCGGCTGGGCCTGACGGAAATGCCATTATCAAGGCGGTTCGTTCGGCTTTTACCTCCTACTTTGAAGAGCAGCATCCGGGCGAAGCTCAGCTGACATTCTTGGGTTCTTCCCCATTGAAGTTGCTGCGATTTGGCCCGGACACCGACCGCGTGGTCACTTATGCAACGCTTGGCTGCAGCGCCGAGGCCATGCAGGACCCATCCGCAATGGTGGTGGACACTACCTCTGGTCCACGTGCTGAGCTAGTTTTGCCCATTCGCGGTGGCCTTGACGAGGTCGTTCGCCCACTCGGTATTCTCGCCGCTTCTCCCAGCATCGAAGGACTCGTTCTTACCGATGGCGCTCTGATTGACTTCGGCCAGCCCCTCTGGAATCAGTCCCGCTTTACTGGCTTTGTGCTTACCACTGCGGATATTCCCGCTGTCTCCGCCGAGGGAACGGAAGTAACCATCTTCCAGCCGGTACCGGCTACTACCAATGAATTCGCTCTCGCCCGCGCCAAGGGCGTCGACGAATTGCAACGCGTGTGGCGCGAGCAGGGGGTTGACTTCACTGACCCGCACCGCACAAGCGCTGTGTAGGGTGAGTGATTATGGCAGCAAATTCGGCTAAAGATGTCCCATTCCATGCCGCCCAAGCTTTCCGCTGGTGGCGCTTGTCGGTGTACGTTTACATTCCGGCTTTGATTCTGACGGTGGTCACTTCCCTACTGAAGTGGGATGCCACCGTCCAGGCAGCGGCCAAGGCCAATAACATCGAGGTCTCATCTGCCCAGACCAGCCTGGCATTTAGCTTTGCAGTTGCCGTCATCACCCAGACCGCAACGGCCATTGCCTGTTGGTGGCTCGCTGGAAAGCTGCTGGAGGGCTCCACCGCTGCACGCACGGTTCTGTCAGTTGCGGCAGCTGTCTTTGTTATTAACGCCGCCATCACCGGCGTTGGCGCTATCTCCAATGCTTCGGCGGGCTCTGGCACTGTTCTCGGCTACATCACTGCAGGGCTGCTTGCGATTGCATCAATTATCGCCGCAACTGCGACAGTGCAGGCCTACCGTGGCGAGCGCAACCAGAAGTTTTTTGTAACTTCCTAGCGAAGTCTCTGTTTCTTCGCTGTTCCGGAGGGCACTTGGGCTCTCTCAGCCCAGACCCCGCACCCCCCCTCCCGAAACACAACACCCCCACCACCAGGTGGGGGTTTCATTCATTGAGCCGGAATACTGGCTACCGAAGCAACCAGGAAATCCCGACTGACCGAGAAGCTAGCAATTAGCGCTTCTGGGAATCCTTGAGAATCTGGCGGCCTGCGACCATGCGGCAGATTTGGTTGGTGCCTTCATAAATCTGAGTGATTTTGGCATCGCGCATCATGCGCTCCACCGGGAAGTCACGGGTGAAGCCGTAGCCGCCGAGGAGCTGAACGGCATCGGTGGTGACCTGCATAGCCACGTCGGAGGCGAAGGCCTTGGCGTTTGCGGCCATCATGCCCAGGCGTGCGCCGCCCTCAGCAGTACCGCGCTCAGCATTGGCAGCAGCGGTGTAGACCATGAGGCGAGCAGCGTCGATCTTCATACGCATGTCAGCCAGCATGAACTGGGTGTTCTGGAAAGCGGCAATCGGCTTGCCGAACTGCTGACGCTCCTGAACGTAGCCGACTGCGTAGTCGAAGGCACCCTGAGCAATACCCAGTGCCTGTGCACCGATGGTCGGGCGGGTGTGGTCCAGGGTCTCCAGGGCGGTCTTGAAACCAGTGCCCTCTTCACCAATCATGCGATCTGCCGGAACGCGGCAGTTCTCGAAGTACAGCTCAGCGGTCGGAGAACCCTTAATACCCAGCTTGTGCTCAAGACCGCCAACGCGGAAGCCCTCGTCGTCCTTGTGAACCATGAACGCGGAGATGCCGTTTGCACCCTTCTCCGGGTCAGTGACGGCCATGACGGTGTACCACGTGGAGCGGCCACCATTGGTGATGAAGCACTTGGAGCCGTTGATAACCCACTCGTCACCATCGCGAACCGCACGGGTCTTCATCGAACCGGCATCCGAACCAGCCTCGCGCTCAGTCAGCGCGTAAGAAGCCATGGCACCGTTGGCGATATCCGGCAGTACCTTGGACTTCAGCTCATCGGAGCCCTTGAGGATCAGCCCCATGGTACCCAGCTTGTTCACGGCCGGAATCAGCGATGCCGAACCGCAGACACGTGCAACTTCCTCGATGACGATGCAGGCTGCAACCGAGTCCGCCCCCTGACCACCGAACTCCTCCGGGACGTGGATTGCGTTGAAGCCGGCCTCATTCAGGGCCTTCAGTGCTTCCTCCGGGAAACGTTCGTTTTCATCAACATCCGCTGCATAAGGTGCAATCTGCTTCTCCGCCAGATCACGAATAACGGCGCGGAGCTCCTGGTGCTCCTCTGGAAGCTGGAACAGGTCAAATCCTGGGGTCAAAGCCATGTGGGTGTTCCTCCCGAAGTTGTTTTTGCACGCAGCGCTACGCCACGCGAAATTGTTATTTCCGTTCAATCCTAGTGGCTAACATCACTACGCACCCGCGAAACGCGAAATCTGCAAGATTCGCGCATTGCCCGCCGGCGCCCACAAAATAAATTGCGCCAGAAACTCACGCAGCGTTGATGTCGCCCAATACTTCAGCGGAGTGTACGCCCCAACCACGCACCAATTGCGCAATCCTCGCTCCCGCACGAGCTTCGCCACCCGCGGGACATGAAAATCACTTGTCACCACAACTGTGCCCGCATCCAGGTCGGCATCACCGATTAGCTCGCAAGCGAAGTCAATGTTTTCCGAGGTGTTCGTCGACGCATCTTCCCTAATCAGCGCGATATCACCATGCTTTACGACGTCCGCTGCGTGCGTAGCTAACCACTCCACCATGGCATCCGCTTCGGAGCGCTTAGCATTTGTCACCGACTCATGGCCGACACCGCCGCAGCAAATTATCCGCTTTGTCGTTGCGTCACTGACCGCTGTGGCACGGCGTAACCTCCGTTCGAGCAGATCAGAGGGCCGGTCATTTTTCAGTGCACACCCCAGCACAATCACGGTGTGTGCGGGCACCGTTGCGCGTAAGAGGGCACTGCGTGTTCGCACGGCTTCGAACGCTATGGCAGCGGCACCTGGCACGGCGAGGGCGGCGGCTGTGGACGTCGTCAAGCACTGTGGGGTCCTAGAGCGCCGAGCCCACTGACTTGCGGTAATCCAGGCTGCGCCGACGGCTGGGAGCACCCAGCGTGCGGGGCGGCGATTGGGAAGGCGGGGTGGGCGGAGTTCGGAGTCGGCGGCAACGCGGAGTCCGCCGGCTAGTAGAAGCGCGCCGAATCCGATGCCGAGGTCGGTGAGTATTTTTCTCATAGGCGCGTTCCAGGCTAGCCGTTTGAGTACGGCAAGGTGGCGGCGGCGATGGTCCAATCGGCAAGGGTCTCGGGATTGTGGGTGGCGATGTGCTGATCTTCCTGGCGTGCCCACATGTCCCAATGACCTTCGAAATGCATGTCGCGGGCCATAGCGCGCTCGAACCGCGTCTGGGTATCCAACTCAACCCAAATTCCCCATCCAGCACCGTCACCGACGCTGCGGGCGGCTGCGAGATTAGCCTGCGTAATGGCTCCGCAGCCTTCGATAATGAGAGAGGTATCAGGCGGGGTTGCTACCCACTCGGCAAGCGAGTTCGCATACCAGTCCCAGCGGCGGTATCCGCGCTTATCCGGGCTGAGAGCGGGATTGATGATGGATGCCGCCACTGCATTGGAAGCAGCCTCGAGGCCGCCCCAGCCTGGGTAGACATCCTCCAAGTGGATAACTGGCCAGCTCAGTACGCGGTGAAATTTGGCCGCAAGGGTGGTCTTGCCGCTGCCGGAGCGGCCGTCGATAAGCAGAATCATCGCTCTATGTGACTCCGAACAGACGGAACTCGCCAGCCCACACCGAGATACCAATCGCGGCGGCCGCGATGGCGAGGCAGACAATGATGGTGAGGTAGTCACGCGGTGCCATGGTGGATTTGTGCCACCACGTGCGTTTAATGGGAGCGCCGAAACCGCGGGCTTCCATGGCGGTGGCGAGCTTAGTGCCGCGGCGAAGAGCGAAGACCAGCAGCGCGAAAACCTGCGAGAGCGTCCGGCGGATAGCACCGTGATCGCCAAGCCCGCGGGCGCGGCGAGCCCGAGTGAGAGCCTGCCAGTCGTTGATAAAAAGCCCGATAAGCCGGACGCTTGCGACTGTGGCCAGCACAAATCGCGTGGGCAGACGCAGAATTTGCGCCAGGCCATTGCCCAGGTCTGTGGAGTCAATGTTGGCGGTCAACACAATGACCGGCACACCGATGGCAAGCACGCGCAGCATAATCGCGATAGCCAGCGAGATGGAGTTATCAGTCACGTGCGCGAGCCAAAAGGAAAAGTATTCCCTGCCCTCGGGGTTGCCGTAGAGCGCCATAGAGATGCCGGAGATTGGAGTGGCAATCAGGATGGGCAAACAGCGTCCGAGGAAGCGGCGGAAGCCCAGGCCGGAAAATGGGACGAGAAACAGTGTGCATGCAAGCGCGACGGCTGCCGAGACCCAGTCGATAGAAATCAGCAGCGGTGTGGTCAGCGCAAAGAGTCCCAGCACGCGCGCCACCGGATTGACGGTGGCGAGATACGGCATGTCTTTGCGATCACCACGCGTTTCCGCGGCAGCGCGGGACACATCGATATCCGCAGTGGTGGAATGATTATTCGCCGAATTCATGCGCTTGCCTCCTCTCGCACGCCGCATCAGAGGCGCTGCCAGGCCGGGCGCTACCAGTATGGAAACCGTCCATATCCACCACGTAATCCCCCATCGCCTCAATAACCAGCGGATCATGGGTGATGGACACGACGGTGCTACCGCTGTCGGCCAGCTGACGCAATAGCGTAAGCAGCTCGGTAAAAGTGCGTCGGTCCTGGCCAAACGTCGGCTCATCCAGAATGACAATATCCGGTGCAGTCGCCAGCATCGTCGCCACCGACAGTCGCCGTTTCTCCCCGCCAGAAAGCGAAAATGGATTGGCCTTAGTCAGGGCACTCAAGCGCAGGCGCTCAAGCAGTTCTTCAATGCGCTGATCAGCATTTTCACCAACTAGTTTCGGCCCCAGCTGCAACTCTTCCAACACGGTGCCAGTAACGAACTGATGCTCGGGATCCTGAAAAACCGTGCCAATTCGCGTGGCCAACTTCTTCGACGGCCACTTCCACGGCGCACTATCTGGCTTCTGGCCGGCATGCGCCACCAACACTTTGCCACCCATCGGCTGCAGCAGCCCACCGAGAGTCAGCGCAAGCGTGGACTTGCCGCTGCCATTTCGGCCAATGATGCAGGTCGAGGCTCCAGCTGGAATAGACACTGACACATCCGTGGCAATGGGCAAGCTGCCATCGCCACCGCTAAACCACGATTTCTTCGCGCCATAGCCAATATCCAAACTGTGGCTGGCAATCGCAATATCGCCGGTCGGCCGTCCTGCCGAATCACACGCAACACGCTCAGCCGCCGGAAGTACAGGCGGGGCGCCGGGAATCCACACCCCAGCATCTGTCAGGACCTTCCCGTAGGACGACAGCACATAGTCTGGTGCGCCATCAGCAATAACCCCATCCGGCCCGAGCACCACAATGCGATCAACAGCATCGACCCACGCATCAACGCGGTGCTCGACCACAATCAGCGCTGCACCCGTGCGGTCTGCCGCAGCAATCGCCGCATCTCGCAGCACCGGTACACCCTCGGGGTCAATGTTCGCCGTCGGCTCATCCAGGCAGATAATCCGCGCTCCCATCGCCAGCACACCAGCTAAGGCCAGGCGCTGCTTCTGCCCGCCCGAAAGCTTTCGTGTCGGATGATCCAGCGGCAGGTCCAACCCAACCATGTCCAGGCTGGCGCGCACTCTTCTACCAATTTCCACCGGATTGACACCGAGGTTTTCCGCACCGAAGGCAACGTCGTCGCCGATTCGGGCACTAATGGTCTGCGAATCGGGGTCCTGGAGCACCAAGCCGACGACACCACGGGCGTCAGAGGTCGGACGACCATCAACGAGGAGTTCTCCGGAGGCTTCGCCATCGGAGTCGTCGCCAAGCACGCCTGCAATGGCGGCGAGCAGCGTCGACTTTCCTACCCCCGACGCGCCGAGCAGTAGCACCTTTTCACCGCGCTCGATGTCGAGCGTGATGTCCCGCAGCACCGTAGCTTTTCGCCCCGCGTGCCGATAGCTGAAGCCACGTGCCTTTACCGCCAGGGCGTGTGCGCTTGACGACGGCCTCTGCGTCGACCCCTCTTGTGCCACTTGTAATTTCCTAGATGTCGTCGTGCCGCTCGCGTCCGATGGCGAACCTATCCAGCGCTCCGGTAGCCGCCAGGGCCTTGGCCAGGAAGTACGCCAGCACACCGGCCAGGATGGCACCTGAGAGCGCATTGGAAATCAGGTAGATGACGTTGAATTCGATGGTCTTGGCCAAGTTGCCCGTAAACAACTCGTAAGTCCACGCGCCGATGCCTGCCATCAGACCGGAGATAATGACGGTGGCCACGTTGTAGCGCTTGTACGCCAAAATCAAAAACACTAGTTCAGCGCCAAACCCCTGTGCCAGACCGGAGTACAGGGTGGTGATACCCCACTGATTGCCAATTAGCGCAGAGACAGATGCCGCGATGACTTCGACGAAGATTGCAGCGCCTGGCTTACGGATGATGTAGGTGCCCAGTGGCCCGCCGAGGAACCACATGCCGGCGACCAGACCACCCAGACCCGGGGTCAGCGCGTTGACGGCTTCGTAGCCGGCGCCACCGATGATGTTCCAGATAACGAAGATGAGGCCCACGGCAACGCCGATGACGGCCGCGATGATGATGTCGATATTGCGCCAGGAGAGATTAGCGCGTGCTGCACTCGCCGAGTCTGTCATCGATGATGCTCCTATAAATGATTTACACTTTGCGCTCTAGCGTATTGCAATTTTATGCTGTTACGCTCTAGTTTTGAACTTCTGGCCAAGCCTACCGCGATGCTGCCACAGCCTCGATACATTAGTAACCATGAACAAAGCCGAACGGTCATCTTCTGCAGATACCTCAACTGACAATCAGCCTCATCCCCCGGAGAAATCCGGCGAGATGCCAACTGCGGAATCTGTCGTAGGTACTGCCGAGAAATCTGGGTCTGAAAACCTCGAGGTCGACAACACTTCGACTCAGGAAAGTTCCAACCCATATTACCTTCCGAAACAGACCTTCGGTCGTAGACTAGATCTCTCCGCCAACCAGTGGTGGCCGTTCATTGGTGTCATCGTGCTGGTCCAGATCATTGCACGTGTGATGGTTATGACCACACATGGCTTCTACTGGGACGATTTCATCATCCTTGGCGATCTTTACGATCACTCCTTATTCAGCAAGGATTACCTGCTGCAAGATCACGACGGGCACTTGGCTCCGTTGTCATTCTTGGTTCAGGGCATTTTCCACACGATCGCCCCATGGAACTGGTGGCTACCAGCGATTTCGATGTTGCTGATGACGGTGGTCACCACCGTGGCATCATCGCGACTTTTTGAACTCATCACCGGACGCACTTTGGTGTCGATGTTTCTTATTGCGCTGGTCGCCTGGACTCCGCTGATGTTGCCGACTGACACCTGGTGGTCGGCTGCCGTCAACGCGCAGCCGTTCCACCTAATCTTCATCATCTTCATGATTGTCTCCATCCGCACAACGGTGCGCCGCTCGTATGGACCTCGCCCGTGGGAGTCAATCGGACTTTTCCTCCTGCTGCTCGTGGCATTGGGATTCTTTGAAAAGTCCCTGGCAATCGCCCCGATTTCCCTTATGGTCGTTGTCACCATCGCCTACATGGAACGCAGCAGTATTCTGCAGACTTTGCGTCGTGGTCTAACTATCTGGATTCCCACCATGCTGCTTACCGGCGGTTGGGCGCTGTTGTACTACGTGGGCACAGCCAAGTCCAAAAGCTATATCGCCGAGCAGCTGCAGCCTGAACTCTTCTTCAACGGTTTGGGCCAGGTCTTTGCAGGCATGATTGGTGGTCCGACTGTATGGCAACGGTGGGCTCCGGGGCAGCCGTTTGCGTATGCACCGTCGTCACTCATTGCACTCGGCGGCATTACGCTGCTGATTCTGTCCGCAACACTGATTGGTCGAGATTACCGCGGCTGGGCACCATGGACGCTGTCGGCGGCATATTTGTTCGCCACGTTGCTGGCGATCACCGCGTTCCGCTCTGGAGCGAACACGTCGGGCCTTCTGGCACACACGTTGCATTACTACGCCGATGTGGCACTCATCGCAGCAGTCTGCATTGCTATTTCCTTAGCTGGCACGCCGCCCGAGTCCGATGCACCAGCGCCACTTCCCGCGCGCACCCATATGCTCATTTGGGCGTTCGGTTTGGCGCTGAGCATCACCTCCACCATTTCGGTGTTCACTTATCGCGATGCGTGGTCCGATGACACCAATATGGAGTGGCTTTCCACCACTCAGGCATCGCTCTCCCAGCTTCGGGAGGAAGCCGATGCCGCAGGCCCCGCCAAGGCCATCGACTACAACTTGATTGATCAGCCCGTCCCGTTCGAGATTCTCGTGCCGGTAGCCGCACCGATGAACATGTACTCTCGCGTGTTCGACGGGGTCGACGACCGCCCGCCGTTTGCTCGCGTCACCGGACATCCGCGCATGTTCGACGCTAAGGGCACGCTAATCGACGCCAAGGTCTCTGAAATCACTCGTGTTCAAAGCGGCGATGTCGACAAATGCGGCCATCAGATCACCGTTGGCCCAGACGGCACGGCTTCAGAGGACATCGGCCTGGAGAACATCATCAAACTCGGTGACTGGGTCCTGGAGTTTCCCGCCACCGCATCCGAAGACATGGACGTGCGCCTTTCCCTGCCGAATCCATTTGAGACCGCAGAACAAACTCGCGCTGGTTCTACCGTCGTTGAGATGAATAATGAACTGCGCCCGCGCTACGTCTACCTCAATGGTGGTGGCAACACTCTGCACATTGATGTAGAAAAGGCCACTCCGGGGGCAACGCTTTGTGTCGGCACGGGGGCGATTGGCCCCTTAGTTCCCGCAAACCGTTAAGATTCCTCTAAGATATTGTAAGAAAAGTTCTTTAGCACCATGTAGCTATTGTTTTTCCGACAGAGGAGCCACATCCATGCGTAACCGCATCGCCGGCGCTATCGCCGCATCCGCCATTGCCGCAGCAGCCCTGGTCGCCTGCTCTCCCCCGAATGAGCAGGACTCCAACGTCACGGTCGGTGACCAGGAGAACCCGTCGATGTCTTACGAGCAGAAGACTTCGACCCCGGCATCCTCCGAGACTATGCCGGGTGAGGAAGAAATGATGCCGTCTGAGAACGCTCAGATGTAGTTTCTGCACCACAAGCCAAAACTGCCAGTATCACTGAAGATTAAGAGCCGCTATTGTGGCGGCTTTTTCTTCACCGATACTGGCAGTTTTTGTATTTCAGGTGTTCGCTGCACGCGTTAGAAGCCACGCGTTGCAGACAAGTCACCTAGGAGTATTCGAACTCCACAATGTCGGTATTGGCGCCGTTGCGCACCACGGCAGTGGTGTTGTCGCCTTCGACGTTGAGCTCCACCAAGAGGCTCGGCATGTGTTGCCCACTGCCTGCGCTAGACGGCGTGCCCGACTCACCCGCATCGTCGCCGACCAGCTGCGGATCGGTTGCGGTGACGCGGTAGCGCAGATAACCATTGCGCACGTCTTCAGTTTCCACGCGAGCCGAATGCAGCCAGGCAAATCGACGTCGCAGTGCAATCAGCTGCTGGTAGGCGCGGAACAACTCCTCCCCCAGTGTGGAGAGCTCATCGGGGGTATCCGGGAACATCGGACGCACTTGATCATCGCCGCCAATGCGCTCTTCCTTCGTTCCGGTATAGCCCTGCTCATCGCCGTAGTAAACCAGCGGCACGCCAGAAACAGTGAACAGAATCGTCGCTGCCATCACTGCCTTGTCTGGCCCCACCTGTGTGGCAATGCGCGAGACATCGTGATTGCCCACAAAGGTCACCGGGATAAAGGTTTCACCGAAGGTGTTGTGACGCTTGAGAGTCCAGTCCAGCTCAAAGAAGTTCTCTTCCTTCAGCGAGGACCAAATGGCCTTCCACAGCTCGTACTCGGTCACCGCGTCCATCGACGAATCCGCAACAATTTGGGGGTAGTCACCATGAATCACTTCTCCGTAGAAGTACGCATGCGGATGCTTACTGCGCACCTGCGGCAGCACCTTGTGCCAGAATGTCGGATCCACCGCATAGGCCGCATCCAAGCGCCAACCATCAATGCCACGCTGCAGCCAGTAATCCATCACCTTCACCACGAATTCGACCGTGGCATCGCTGGTGTGATCAAACTCCACCAACGCCTCGTGACCTTCAAACACCGGCGCGGTGACATCGCCATTCGAGTGCGTGAAGGCAAAAAGCTGCGCCTCTGGAGACTCTGGGTCATTTTTCGCAGCTGCCAAAGCGGGTGCTTCTGCGCCGATGTGGTTGAAGACGCCGTCGAAAAGCACCTTGATACCGTGCTCGTGTGCGGCGGCGATGACTGCCATCATGTCGTCCTCGGTACCGAGGCGGGAGTCGATGCGGTAGTAGTCCTCGGTATCGTAACCGTGGCTGGTGGATTCAAATACCGGCGCGAGCTGCAGCACGTTGAGTCCGAGTTCCTGGATATATGGGAGCCAGTTAATGAGCTGGCGGATTCGCCCCACCGGCGCTGCCTGTCGGTCCTTTTCACGGATGGGCGCGCCCACAAACCCCAGCGGATAGACATGCCATCCGATTGCCCATTTCGTCCACTCCGGCGCGTGTACAGCAGCTTGACCAGGGGCGTTGGAGTCCGTGGACATTGTTCTAACTATCCTCTCCAGAAAATACGGGCTGACGGGAATTGTTTTTCTCGGCCGCATCCGGCACGCTCGGCGCCGCTGCGGAGTTTGTCATGCTTGACGACGTCCTTGCCTGCCCGGCATGAGACCGAGGAGTGCCAAGGCCTGCGTTGCGCGGCCGCGGTGGAAGTGATCCGGCCGCGGGCATCGTCGTTTCCGTCATGGGCATCTGCGGCGGCTGATCCGCATCTGGGTTGAGCGCGTCGAGTGCAATCTGGATTTCGGTGCGCATACCGCTGACCATGGCTCTTTCCACAATTTTAAACTTGGAATTGTGGAGGAAGTACGGGTTACCCACTTCCGGGCCACCAGTGCCGAGGAACATGTAGCAACCCGGCGCTTCACGCGAGAAGTAGGAGAAGTCATCCGACGGTGACCAGGGGTCAGCGACGAACACTTTGGAGTTACCAATCGCCTTCGTCGCCGCGTGCCAGGCGCGATTGACCGCTTGCTCCGCGTTGACCACCATCGGGTACGGAATCTGCCAATCGAATGTGGCCTGCGCTCCGTGGGCACTGCAGACACCGTTGACGACGGCCTCGATACGCTGGCAGACCAGCTCCCAATCCATTTCGTCGACCGAGCGGATGGATACCTCCAAGGTTGCGGTATCCGGGATGACATTGCCGGCCTCACCTGCGTGGAGTGAACCGACATTGACAATGTTCATGTGCTTCGGGTCGACATCACGGGAGACAATGGTGTTGAGCATGACCGTCGCCTCACTGGCAATGAGCACCGGGTCAATAGACAGCTGCGGATTCGAGGAGTGACCACCGCGGCCACGGATGCTAATAGAGACAATGCCCGACATCGTGGTCACGCGACCGGGGCAAATCCCGACATGCCCGACAGGGTGTGGGGCGACGTGGAATGCGTAGACCTCATCAAGATCATCAGCTGCGCCCTTATCCACGAGCTCGCGGGCACCGCCCGGCAGCATCTCCTCTGCGTGCTGGAAAATGCACAGGACCTTGCCGTGCAGCTTATCCCGCATACCGGAGAGCACCTTTGCGGTGCCCAGCAGCATGGAAGTGTGCACATCATGGCCACAGGCGTGCATGACACCTGGCGTGCGCGAAGCGTATGCCAGGCCGGTTTCCTCCTGAATCGGAAGCGCGTCAATATCAGCGCGGAAACCGATTGCCCGACCAGTCTCAGGATCGCCCGCGGTGCCCTCAATGATGCCAATGACCGACGTAGGCGTCAGCCGGTACGTCGGAATATCCCACTTATTGAGCAGTTCCTCAATCATGTCCGAGGTCTTGTATTCCTGAAAGCTCAGCTCTGGGGACTGGTGAAGTTGGCGGCGCCATGCCACCGCCTCTTCAATAGGGACTTCAAGGCGGTGCGACGGCAAAGTGTCGTTAGCATCGGTCATAGTTTTCTAGCATGACAGAAAACTGCTCCCACCACGAGGGACATGGCGATTTTTCTTTCCCGCTCCGCTTTACGACGGAATGGTTGCACCCTGTGACCTGGCGTTTTTAATTGCTACTTGTCAGCCTGCCAAAAATCCCGGCTGAGTTCCGCCAGCCACCAAGGGTCGACTGTGCCACACATCTCGCGGGCTGAGTGCATGGAAACCATTGCAGCTCCAATGTCGATGGTGTCAATACCCAGGCGGGTGGCCGTAATTGGCCCAATGGTCGAGCCGCATGGCTTGTGATTCGCCGAGACAAAGTACTGCACCGGAACGTCCTGGCCAATGCGCTGCGAGGTGGCCTCTGCGATGCGGACCACCTCAGCCTGCCCCGCCGCAGTGGTTGCATACCGCTGGTTAGCGTTGATTTTCAGTACCGGACCGGCATTGAGGTGTGGACGGTGACCGGCATCGTGTTCCGCGACATAGTTCGGGTGGACACCATGTGCGCCATCTGCGGAAAGGCAGACAGAACCGCGGTAGAGCTGCTGGGTGCGCTCCAGGTCAGCGCCAGCGGCCGCTGCGATGCGCACCAGAACGTCGGCGAGCAGTGGCCCTGCTGCACCAGTGGTCGATGCCGAGCCGACTTCTTCATGGTCGAAGGCGACCATCACCGGGATGGTGGTGCGGGTGTACGGGCCAGTGCTGGCCAGCAGAGATTCGAAGGCGACCAGTGAAGAGTGCACGCTGAGCAGATTATCCAGGCGGCCAGATGCGAGGAATTCGCCGTGTGCACCAAATGTGCGAGGTGGCTGGGTGTCACAAGAGATGAGGTCCCAGGCAACAATGTCATCGACATTCACGCCAGCGGCATTGGCAATGACTTCATGGACATCAGAGCCAAAGGTTTCCAATCCCACAATGGGTGTTGTCTGATTCTGCTTGTGCAGCTTCAGTCCTTCATCATTAACACCTCGGTTGAGGTGAATGGCCAGCTGCGGAATGCGCGCAACGGGACCAGTGCGGGCCAAGTGTTCCTTGCCGCTTTTATCAATGACACGGCCGGCAAACTCAATCTCGCGGTCTGTCCAGCTGCCCAGCAGTGCGCCACCGTAGACCTCTACAGCTACCTGCGAGTAGCCCTCCGTCGACGCGGCGGGGTTTGGCTTGACCCGAAAACCGGGGGAATCCGTGTGGGAACCCACAATACGGAAACCGGTTAGTTCTGCCTGTGGGCGATCCGGCACAATCCACGCAACTGCTGCTCCATCGCGGCGCATGACGTATGGGCCTGGGGCGCTGGGCCATTCCTGGCTTTCCTCAATACGCTTTGCACCAGCGGCTTCAAGGCGCTCAACTACCCGCTGAGCTGCATGGAAGGAGCTCGGTGAGGCCTGGACGAAGGAAATGAGGTCCTCCGCGTGAGCGCGGGCTGCCTCCGGCACACTGCGTGGTGCGGCAGCAGGTTCATTCGTGGAAATAGCCATGGACAATCTCCTAATACATGAGGAATGAAATCTGTGTTTTGTTCTTGCCCCTCATTGTATTGATGCCCCGGATTACGCCCCGGATTGACTTTCACGAGCCGGTAATCCACACCACAGTGTGACCCAGGTTTCATGTTGGGAACGGTAATTTGTTCGTCACTTTTCCACCCTTATTCCTGGATATCGGGCATATTCGGGCATATAGTAGCGATTTGCAAATACGAGACAGTCCGAACGCAGAAAGGATCTTTACCTGTGAGCCTGGAACGCTTCTTCCCCCGCTCCTTCGACGGCAAGCGCAATCACTTCAGCGGCCCGCTGCACGAGGCTTTCGCCCGCGGCGACAATAGCGATGCCAATGCAGTACACTTTGGCCGCCGTCTTGACACCCACCGAAATCAGATCCACCACGACATGTCGGCTCGCGATATTGTCACCATGCTCAGCCGCTAGTTCCGTCCCTCAAACAAATCGAATAAAACCATAGGCTCAGGCTGGTTAGCCTTTGAGCTCTGTGATGCAGCATGGCACGCACCGACTGCGATAATCAGAACAAGAGCGCACACCATGGCTGCTATCCCCGAATGCAAATACCCAGACGTGTACGGTGTCGCGGCAATCGGATTTGTAACCGGAAATGACAGCATGAGAACCACTGTTGCCACTCCAATTAGCGGCCACTGTTTGGTCCAGCGAGAATTAGCCATCGCACACAGTCCCATCACCGGTGTAACCAGCATCAGCATGTAGTGTGTCCAGACAATCGCTGAGAACGCCGTAGCAGTTAACCATGCGCCGCTGACCAGCAGCTCGAAGCGATATTCCCTGTTCCACCAGGAAACAGCAGTTGTGACTATCGCCACGACAATCGCAAGCCCGAATGGGATCAGTTTCACGCTCGGCGGGTAGTCATGGACGACGCTAACAAGTAACGCCGAGTCGCCCAGGTCTTGGGCAAGCATCGCGGAAATCGACTGATTTGCGGCCCCAACCAAGACTGCGCCGCTGACTTCGTTCACACGCTCAATCCAGTCGGCAATCACATTTACGTCAACGGTGGCAAACATCAGGGCCACCAGTACCGCAGTTGTACCCAGCGCCCAGAGTGCTGCACGGCGTCGATACGCGAAAAACAGCATGACAAAAATCAATGCATACGGCGTGAGCTTAATCGACGCGACGAGACCAAGGACAATGCCAGCGAGCCACGGACGTTTTCGTGATGCGGCGAGCCCGTACGCGACACCTGCAACAATCAAGGGTGTGGTCTGACCGAGCCACAGAGAGTTTATGGTGGTTGGCATCGCCAAAACCACGACCGCCACAACCGCTGCAATACCCCAGGGCATAGTGTGGTGGAACCACAGATGGTAGGACGCAGCTACAAAGATTACGACTGCTGCCCCGGAGATAAACAGCAACCACAGCACTGATGTTTCAAAGCTCATAATATTTGTGAGCTGCGAAAGCACAGTAGCAAACAGCGGATTCTGCACAAAAGGATGCGGAAAAGGAGAACTTACCTCTTGTGCAGCGTCAATCCACGCATCACCGACAATGGCACTAAAGTCGACCGCGTCACGGTCGTAAAGGTGGGCACCCTCGCCCTTATGCATGAGCAGCCCACCCAGCCATAACGATGCCCAATCATCCGGCTGCGTGCGCCCTCGCCACACTAATAGCGAGGCCACACCGCCGAGCAATGCCACCACGAGAATCGGCAATGAGACCACTGCAGGAATGCCCGGAGTCTTCACCGCCGGCCGTCCTGCCACGGTCTCCTTGCTATGCCTTCCCACAATCCTCCTGCCCTGGGAAAACTCCTGCGCTGCCAAAGCTGAATTTTAGTCGAGCTTTAACAGAATCCAGAACACCCCAGGGAAAGTGGGTCGGGGATTAAGCGGTCATGCGCCCGTTGAAGAACTACTCCGAGGTAATCGGAAGGTAGACGCGACCGCCCTGGTCAGCGAACTCCTGTGACTTCTCCGCCATACCGGCCTCAATGGCTTCGACGGAATCCAGACCGTTTTCCTTCGCGTAGTCCTGCACATCCTTGGAAATACGCATCGAGCAGAACTTCGGACCGCACATTGAACAGAAGTGTGCAGTCTTTGCCGGCTCTGCCGGCAGCGTCTCATCGTGGTAATCCAGCGCAGTGTCTGGATCCAGGGCCAGAGCGAACTGGTCGTGCCAACGGAACTCGAAGCGGGCCTTCGACAGTGCGTCGTCACGCTCCTGAGCGCGTGGCAGGCCCTTCGCCAAGTCTGCAGCGTGCGCGGAAATCTTGTACGTGATTACACCGACCTTGACATCGTCGCGGTTCGGCAGACCCAGGTGCTCCTTCGGAGTGACGTAGCAGAGCATTGCTGTGCCAGCCTGCGCGATAATCGCAGCACCGATAGCCGACGTGATGTGGTCATAGCCCGGCGCAATATCCGTTGCCAGCGGGCCGAGAGTGTAGAACGGTGCTTCTTCACACCACTCCTCTTCCCACTTCACATTGTCTGCAATCTTGTGCATCGGCACGTGACCTGGGCCTTCAATCATGACCTGGCAGCCGCGAGACTTAGCAATCTTGGTCAGCTCACCCAGCGTGCGCAGCTCTGCCAGCTGAGCCTCATCGTTAGCGTCAGCGATGGAGCCCGGACGCAAACCGTCACCGAGGGAGAAGGTCACGTCGTACTGCGCGAGAATGTCGCAAAGTTCCGCAAAGCGGGTGTACAGGAAGCTTTCCTGGTGATGTGCCAGGCACCATGCGGCCATAATCGAACCGCCGCGAGAGACAATGCCTGTGACGCGGTTGGCAGCCAGCGGCACGTAGCGCAGGAGAACGCCTGCGTGCACCGTCATGTAGTCCACGCCCTGTTCACACTGCTCAATGATGGTGTCGCGGTAGACTTCCCAGGTCAGCTTGGCCGGGTCACCCTTGACTTTCTCAAGCGCCTGGTAGATCGGCACAGTACCGACCGGCACCGGCGAGTTACGCAGAATCCACTCACGAGTCTCGTGAATATCCTTACCTGTGGACAGGTCCATGATGGTGTCCGCGCCCCAACGCGTTGCCCACACCATCTTCTCAACCTCTTCCGAGATAGAGGAGGTCACAGCTGAATTACCGATATTGGCGTTGATCTTCGTGGCAAACCGCTTACCAATAATCATCGGTTCGATCTCCGGGTGCTTGTGGTTCGCTGGAATCACCGCACGGCCTGCAGCAACTTCCTCACGAACAACTTCCGGATCCACGCCTTCACGCGCCGCGATAAATGCCATTTCCGGAGTGACAATTCCCGCACGTGCCCATGCCAACTGCGTCTTTACCTTCGGAGCTTCCTCCGAGTCCGCAACCGCCGGAACCGCCGGAGCCTTTGGCCATGCGTCACGAGTCTTAGCCAAACCGGCCTTCAGATTCAGCTTCGGGTTTTCCTCGGTGTAAATACCCGAGGTGTCGTACGCATCAAAGTGCGTGCCATCCGTCAGATTGATGCGACGCACCGGAACGCGCAGGCTGGCCTCACCGAAATCATTGTTGAACGCAACTTCTTCATAGTGCTTGTTGCTTCGGTAAATAGGGCCAGTAGTGACCTCGCCCTCTTTCGGCGGAGCAGATACAGATACGCGTGCAGCCATGCAGCAACACATCCCTTTCCTACGCTGGAATTACCCAGATTCAGGTTCGTCCGGTCGACGCTCGATTCCTAGCGCCCTCTCAGTGCCGGTGATTCGGTTGGCACTCCCGTGGTTTTGTAATGCGCTACACAGTGTAACGAATCCCCCGGATTACTTTGGCTACTACACCCGACAACACCGCCATCGCTTTACGACGTTAACGAGAACGCAACCAAAAAGTGCTGGTTAATGGCCTAGCAGCTGTTCCCCCTTGCTCTCGCAACTGAAGTTATCCACACCCTGAAAGTTATCCACATTCCTTGTATTTTTGAGCTTTTTGACGAGCGCGATTGCCTCCACGGTGCTATATCTTTTTCACGAAAACTTTTTGGGGAGGGAAAGTGCAAAAAGCGAATACCACTGCCCTGCTCCTGGCAATTGCGCTTGGAGCTGCGGCTGCTGGATGTGCACCGACTGAAGCTAATGGGGAACAGAGCAATTCAATAACCACCAACAATTTGCCAATGACTGCTGATGCTGGCGTGACTTTGCCAGCAGGTGTCCTGCCACCAAATAATCCGCCTGAACCGGGCGATGCACCACTGGGTAACGACGGCCACTACAACTACGACGCACCGGAGTTTGTGCTGACCAATCCCTGTGATGACCCGGAGATTATGGGGCGACTAGAGAGGATTGGCTTCCGGGAGCAGGACAGTATCGACATGCGAATTGAGGGCAACAAGCAGCTCGGTTGCGGAATTCAATCTAACGACTCGAATCTGCTTGCCGTTTGGCATACTTCTGTCGCCCATTCGCAACTGGGAAATTACGACGCAACGCCACTGAAGCATTCAAACGGAATCTTTAATTGGATTACGTTCAAGCAAACAAGTCCTATCGGAACCTCAGCTTGCATTGCTTCTGTTGAGACAGCGAAAGGTGCGCTCGGATTCATCGTAGACACCACAGGAGAAGAAAATCCGGATCCGCAAGATACGAAATGCACACCTGCCAACGAATTGCTGACTGATTATTTGGGGGAGAAATCATGATTACAGCTACAATTCCAGCCATCGATTCCGCGATTCGAGGAATTAAAGCTGCAAATCTCATGGCTGGTGGCACGGGCTATATCCAACCGAATCTCGCCGGTTACTCTCAAGTTCCATCCATGCAGCTAGTCGCCACGGAACATGGGCTCGCAATTTCAGGCGGTCCAGGCAGCTCGACAACCGTCGGCCAAGCCTTGGGCAAACAATTGCACTGGGCACAGAACAATCTTTCCGACTTCCGACAAGTAATCGAAGATCATGAATCCACCATGAGTCGAATTCTGCGCAGTATTAATCCGTTGAGTGGCGGAGATACTTCGCTGGCTGAGGTGGCACGGACAAGTGGCGTATTTCAACGTCGGCCTAGCTTTAATGCAGGAAGTCTGGCATTCGCCCCGGTGACTATATCCACCGAAATGGGCATGGATGCGCAGACACTGCTGTCAATGTTCTCGGCTACTAATGATGCAGTGGTTGCGGAGGCTATTGCCTACTGGACGAATTTTGCAAGCACTATGTCCACACTCGCCAGCAATCTCTCTTCGATTTCCTCTGGTCTCGTTGCCAGTAATCAGGGGGAAGTTTTTACAGCCGCAGACTCCACAATGAAAGGGCTTGCAGCACGAGCAGCCAGCATTGCAACGGCATCCGAGGTTATGGCCGGGCATCTTCAAGTACTGCCTTCAGTAAAGGCGATGGCGGTCAATTCTCTCTCGGCAATTCAGGCAGAGTCCAAGGCAATCAAAAATCCGATTGCACAAAAGGGATTCGAACAAGGTGAAGTGGCCGCATTTCTTTCTGGCCCGTACACTGCTCAGCTTCAGACCGCGATTCCACGAATCCCTAATTTGGTTTCCGCTGATGCCGGAAGTGGTGTCACCTCGTCAGCATCTGTAGGCGCGACGGTCGCCGGACGCTCAGGCACCGCGCAAATTGGTCTTTCTCCTACAGGGATGACCGGTCACGTTCAGACTGCAAGTGCGGCTCCCGCAACCACGTCAGCAATTCCAGACTCTCCTACCCCGATGTCGCACTCGACTACTCCAGCATCGGCATCGGTTAGTGCTCAACCAGCAGGCACTCAGTCAACTATCCCAACTGGTCCGCACGCTGTGTCGCCCGGCGCGCCAGCTACATCAAATGTGCCCAATGCAGTCTCTGCCCCGAACGCTGCAGGCGCCACCATACCCGCGCAGATTCGGCAGATGCCGATTCCTACCGGCACAACCAACGGTCCGCATGCGGCGCCCACTCAGGGCTCCATTCCGAGCCGACCGTCAAATGTGCACATGCCGTCATCCGGGACCACTCACGCAGCCATTGCTCCTACCGCAACAACAGCCGACCCCAATCGTTTTAATGGCATTGGCCAACAAAATATGGGCAGCGCATCACGTGGAGCTACGCTCGCTTCTCCATCGGCAATTCCACCGCTCGGCACAGGTCAGCTTGGCATGGGGCCTCTCGGACCGTACGGATCTAGCGGTGCTGGTGGTGCGGGAAGCACCGGTGGCAGCCGAGTTTCACCAATCGGCAAGTTCTCCGGGCTGCCCACGCTAGGCAATGGGATTATGGCAACACCTGGCTCGGCCAACTCATCACTTTCCAATGGTTCAAACAATGCTGCACAGCGTGGCAGTGGCTTAATGAATACATTGGCCAACGCTCGCGGAGGTAGCGCTGGCGCAAGTGGCATCGTCGGCACTTCGAGCACGGCCACTCATGGCGCAGCAGGCGCCTCGGGCGCTCATGCGGCTACTGCCGGAAACCGTGGCGGCTCCGCCCGCGGAGCTGCAGGAAAGTCCGCTCGCAAGGTCACCAATGTCGCCACTATTAGAGATAACGACGCAGGCGCCTTCGAGCAAAATGAGTATCAGCGTGAACTCTTTGGAGATGCTCCCATCACTATCCCCGCAGTGATTGGCCACAATGTCAGAGGCTAGAAGGCGCTTCTACCACTAGAAACCACTACCGCCGCGAGCACCCACCACGGATTCCAATCTCCTCTGTTGGTTACAGTTACCTGCATGGACAATGCTGACAACAACGTCTCCACCGAGGCAGGAAATACACCGAGAACACCACTCGACCAGCCACCGAGTACTGCACAAAAGTGGCTTTTCCTGGCAGTTGTCAGCTGCGGCCTGTTCCTCATTACCGTCGACAACTCGGTTCTCTACACCGCGTTGCCGGTTCTCCGCGAACAGCTCCACACCACTGAGCTGCAGGGACTGTGGATTATCAATGCCTATCCGCTAGTGCTCTCCGCATTGCTGCTGGGCACCGGAACGCTGGGAGACCGCGTCGGTCACCGTCGGATGTTTACTGTTGGCCTGATTATCTTCGGCATTTCGTCGATGGCCGCCGCGTTCGCACCAAGTGCTTGGGCACTAGTTGCCGCACGTGCTTTCTTGGGGCTCGGCGCGGCAACGATGATGCCAGCGACACTGGCGCTGCTGCGCGAGACCTTCCGCAATCCACGTGAACTCGCCACCGCCATCGGCATTTGGGGCTCCACTGCCACCATCGGAGCTGCTGCCGGGCCAGTCGTCGGCGGTTTCTTGCTTGAGCACTTTTGGTGGGGCTCTGTATTCCTTATCAACATTCCAGTCGTCGCGCTGGCGCTAATCGGCACCGCCATATTCGCTCCGCCGAATGTCACCAGGCCAGATGTCCATTGGGATTTACTGTCCAGCATCTACGCCATGCTGACCATGTTGGGCCTGGTCATCCTCATTAAGGAGCTAGCCGGTAATCGCTCGCTGACGGTTCTGGTCGCTGCTATCGCCTGCGGGCTGCTGGGCGCGGGGCTGTTTCGACGTCGTCAAGCGCGTATCCCCGAATCCCCCATCGACTTTTCCGTATTTCGCTCGCGGATGTTCACCGGCGGTGTATTGGCGGCGGCGTTCGGTATGTTCGTGCTGGCTGGCACTGAGTTGATGGTCACGCAGCGCTTCCAGATGTCGGCGGGATACACGCCACTACAGGCGGGATTGCTAGTGGCGATTGCGGCGGTGGCGTCGTTCCCGCTGTCGATTATTGGTGGCATGACGCTGCATCGTGTGGGTTTCCGCACGCTGATTAGCGGTGGATTCCTAATCACGCTTGTCGGTGTCATTGGGATTTACGCTGGTGTCGCAGCGGATGCGTTTGCACTCACCGTCATCGGACTGATCCTGCTGGGCGCAGGAGCGGGCGCGACCATGTCGGTGTCGTCCACGGCGATTATCGGCTCGGCGCCATCGGAAAAAGCAGGCATGGCCTCGGCGATGGAGGAAGTCTCGTACGAGTTCGGCACGCTGCTTACCGTCGCCATCACCGGCAGTCTTCTGCCCATGTTTTACGCATGGTTCACGCCGGTCAACGCCGATATTTCGCTGACGGACGCGCTGCACACGCAATCGCTTATCGACGGTGCCCGCGCCGGACTCGATTCTGCTTTCTTAGCCACCCTGGTGGTGTTGATCTTCTTCGCGCTTATCGCGGCGATTGCCACGGCGGTGGCTTTCCGTGGCAATCCGAAGCAGACCGCGTACGCCTATGAGTAGGCGCTAGATTCCCTTGCGCTGGACATCCTTGAGCTCGGAGTCGGTGGCCAGGCTGTAGTTGTCACCTTCGTAGACGGCCTTTGCACGAGCAGTGCCGTCAATGACGTACTCGCCGAAGGAGAGAACCATCGAGGCAAGTACGTTCTTGTCAGGTTCATCCAGGTAGGTGCCATGGTATGTGCCGGTGGCGACAGCTTCCCAGGCAGGCCCCGTTGCCTGACGGTAGCCGCGACGGTCCATATTGGCCGGGACAATATCTTCGTTCTCGGCGATGACAACCAGGCTCGGAATCTCTGACGGCGTGGAAACCAAACCACCGTCGGACGGACCTGGATTGATGGCAACAAGACCGCGGGTGGTCATATCAACGCCAGCTGCCTTGAACGCCTGATCCAGGTTGTTGTTCAAAAACAGTGCGGAGCCGCCACCTGCGGAGTGGCCGACCAACATGGTGCGCGAGAAATCAATCTTTCCTGCCAACGGCGAGGTCTGGTCGGCGTTGGCACCAGCTGCGACAGAGGCGGCCAGCACCATCTGCGGTGCAAACCAGTTGGTGAAGTTGTAGCCGAGGGCGACGACGTAACCGTGGCTGGCGTAGAGGCGAGCCTGGGCGTCGTACATGCCTGGCTCAGTGCCAATGCCCGGGCTGAGAACAATCAGCGGTGCGGACTCCATGGAGTCAATATCCGCTGGGTAAATCAGCTGTGCGCCCACCGGGGAGGCGTTCGCCGATTCCGGCAGCACGTCGTAGCAGCCGGTCGTGGAGTTTAGGCCGTGTAGATCTTTCAGCACGCGGTTGTAGATGGTGTAGACAAAACCATCACAGGGCAAGGCTTCCCTGGTTCCGGTGACTGGATGCGGTCCGACGTTGCCGAACTGCTGGCGCAGCTGGCCGGGAGCTGGTGCGAAGGGCTCGGTGCGTTCGCCATCCTTGCCACCCATGACATTGATCAGACCTTCGCTGATGCGATCAACTGCGACGGAATTTTGGTAGTCAATACTGCTTTCGCGTGCGGTGATGTCAGGCAGGTTACCGATGCTCGGTACTGCCTGCGCAGTTGCCTGACCTCCAACAATAAGGCCAAAGGCCAGCGGAGCTGCCACTGCTTTGGCAGCGCTGCGCGCCCACCGACGAGAAGCGCGCGTTACACATTCGGTCGAATTCGTACTCATAATTTGGATTCTAAGGGGTTTTCGACGTTAAAAAGAAGTATTTTCCTCACCCCATCTCCCCCGGCTTTTACCCCTTAACCAATCACTCGAACTCGAAAAAATGTTAGCTCCGCAACACTAGGGCCACTCTTTACCCCCGTCAATTACCCCCTGTATGCGTAGTGGGAAAGCCAAAAAGCCCTTATCACCACTGTTACCCACATATTTTCATCATTATTTTCTACAAAGAGCTCCATAGGCCAATCACCAGCACATACCTTATTGACACCGAGGCCAAAGCGTTCACGACCGCACTCACCGCATACCCCGCAACGATGTGCGAATGAGCCCCTGATATGACCCCTGAATAGAAAAGAACTCCCGTGAGAATCGGCATCCCCTTAGAACCCGATCCCCAGCAAACAATTGTGGCTGCTACCCCGGAGACCGTCGGCAAGCTGGTCAAGCTTGGCTACGAAGTTGCCGTTCAGGCCGACGCCGGCATTGCCGCCAAGTTCACCAACGCAGATTACGAATCCGCTGGTGCCACCATCGTCGATGAGTCCGTATGGCGCAGCGATATCGTCGTCACGCTCGACACCCCACCGAAGCAGTTCCGCGACATGCTTGTCGACGGATCCATGCTGGTCAGCCGTCTTGCTCCTGGCCGTAACGAAAAACTGGTAGAAGAGCTCGCGCAACGCAACATCACAGCCCTTGCGATGGACGCGGTACCGCGTATTTCCAGGGCGCAGTCCATGGATGTGCTGTCGTCGATGGCCAATATCGGCGGTTACCGCGCAGTCGTTGAAGCAGCTGCTGCTTATGGTCGTCTCTTTACTGGTCAGGTGACTGCTGCAGGCAAAATGCCACCGGCAACTGTGTACGTCATTGGTGCTGGTGTGGGTGGCCTTGCTGCCATTGGTACTGCCAACTCGATGGGCGCCATTGTCAAGGCAACGGACCTGCGCCCAGAAGCTGGCGAGCAGGTCGAGTCGATGGGTGCGGAGTTCATTCCGATTCCGGCAGCCACCGAGAAGTCCGAAGATGGCTACGCCAAGGAAATGACCAATGACCAGGCCACTGCGGCCGCCAAGCTCTACACCGAGCAGTCTGCGCAGGCTGACATTGTCATAACCACCGCGAACATTCCGGGTCGCCGCTCACCGCTGCTGCTGACTGCCAGCGATGTTGCCGGTATGAAGCCAGGCAGCGTCATTGTGGATATGGCTGCCGCCGGTGGCGGTAACTGTGAGCTGACCGTTCCTGGCCAGACCATTGTTACCGAGGGCGGTGTCACCATCATCGGTTACACCGACCTGGCTGGCAGGCTGCCAGCCCAGGCGTCGTCACTGTTTGGCCAGAACATTGTCAACCTGTTCAAACTGATTACACCGGAAAAGGATGGTCAGCCTGTCCTCGACTTCGACGATGAGATTATCCGTGGCATCACGGTGACTCATGCTCAAGCCAAGGGCCAGACGGCCGATATCCTCTGGCCGCCACCGCCTATTAAGGTCGCCGTCACCCCTGCTGCCCCACTCCAGGAGCAGCAGGCACAGCAGGCCGCGCTGGAGGAAAACGCACCAGAAAAGGTCTCCTTCATGGGCTCCGGCCTCGGAGCCAAACTCGGACTGGGCATCACTGCACTGCTGGCAGTTGTAATCATGCTGAGTGCTCCGCACAGCGTCAGTGCCAACTTCATGGTGCTGACTCTGGCCATCGTGCTGGGTTTCTACGTCATCTCGGCTGTGACCCCGCGTCTGCACACTCCGCTGATGTCTGAGACCAACGCCATCTCGGGCATTGTCTTGGTTGGCGCAATTTTGCAGGTCAGCAGCACTAATCCGCTGGTGTCCGCACTGGCATTTGTGGCCATTGTGGTCAGTTCCATCAATATTTTCGGTGGTTTCGCCGTTACCGACCGCATGTTCGGCATGTTCGTGAAAGAGGAGGCTTAAGTCAGATGTTCGGCATTGATTCCGTTTCGCTTCTGGACTGGACCTACCGCCTGTCCAACGTCGGCTACATTATCGCCGCAGTCCTCTTCCTGGCCGCGCTGTCCGGTCTGTCCAAGCCGGAGACTGCACGTCGCGGCAATGCCTTCGGTATTGCCGGTATGTCCACCGCTGTTGTCGTCGCCATCTTCCAGGCGATTGTCACTGCGGCCACCAAGCCTGAGCTGCACCGCTCACCCCTGGTCACGCTGGTTCTTATCGCGCTGGCCATCGCCATCGGTGGTGTCTTCGGTATCTCTCGCGCCCGCAGCGTGGAGATGACCGGCATGCCGCAGTTGATTGCTCTGTTCAATGGCCTGGTTGGTCTTGGCGCAATCCTCATTGGCTTCAACTCCTACATCTTCGCCGAGGATGTCACCGCTGATGCCCAGAAGTTCCATCTGGGTGAGGTCTACATCGGTGTCTTCATCGGTGCGGTCACCTTTACCGGTTCCATCGTCGCAGGCCTGAAGCTCTCGGAGAAGATCAAGGGCTCGCCGCTGTTGCTGCCGGGCCGCAACGCTCTGAACCTGGGCATTCTGCTGGTCACTCTGGCACTGATGGTTGCCTTCATCGCAACCGGCGCAGGTGGCGGCGCAGTCGCATGGGCCTGCCTGATTGGCGTTACCGTTTTGGGCCTGTTCCTGGGCTGGCACCTGGTCATCGCCATCGGCGGTGGCGATATGCCGGTGGTTGTCTCCATCATGAACTCCTACTCCGGTTGGGCCGCCGCGTTTACCGGTCTCATGCTGGGCAATTCCCTGCTCATCATCACCGGTGCACTGGTTGGTTCCTCCGGCGCATACCTGTCCTACATCATGTGTGAGGCCATGAACCGCTCCTTCGCCAACGTTATTCTGGGCGGTTTCGGCTCCGAAGCTTCGTCGGCAAGCGCCGTGGAAGGCTCCCACACCGAAGTCAACCACGAAGACACCGCGGAGATTCTGCGCGGTGCCGACAAGATCCTCATCGCCCCTGGATACGGTATGGCTGTGGCACAGGCGCAGTACGCCGTCGCCGATCTCGTGCGCAACTTGCGTGCCGACGGCAAGGAAGTGGTCTTCGGTATCCACCCAGTCGCTGGTCGTCTGCCGGGTCACATGAATGTGCTGCTGGCTGAGGCCAAGGTTCCATACGACATTGTGTTGGAACTCGATGAGGTCAACGATGACTTCGCCGACGTTGATGTCACACTGGTCATCGGCGCAAATGACACAGTCAACCCGATGGCTGAGCAGCCTGGCTCCCCGATTGCCGGTATGCCGGTGCTGAAGGTGTGGGAATCGGGACGCGTGATTGTACTCAAGCGCTCGATGGGCTCGGGCTACTCGGGCGTGCAGAACCCGCTGTTCTTCAACGAGAACACCGACATGCTGATTGGTGACGCGAAGGCCAGCGTCGATTCCTTGAACCGCATCCTGTCGGAATCCAAGGTGAACGCTTAAAGCCCGTCGCGCACCATTGTGATGTGCAGGATGCCGGCTTCCATGAAGGTCTCCCCGACCTCATGGAAGCCGGCTTTTGCGTACACGCCCTTCGCCTGAGTTTGGGCATGCAGAATCAGCCCGGTATCTGGATAATCGGCAATCACTGCGGCTAACAGTTTCGAGGCCAATCCAGTGCCACGAGCCGCGGCGTCGACTACAACGCGGCCGATAGTACGTGGATATTGCTCTGCGTATTCATCGTTGGTGTCGATAACACGCAGGTAGGCGATAATTTTGCGACTATCACTGTCATCGCGGATGAGATAGTGCCTCGCGCTGTCCTCTAAGTCTCGCCAATCCATTTCGGGCTCAGCACATGACTGTTCTAGGTAAAACACGTCGGTTCTAAGCGCCGAAATGGCGTAGACATCCGTCGGGGTGAGGTCAGTAAAGTGTGCGCGCTCAATCATCAACGACTGATACTAGCGTCCTTCGTCCTCAAGCTTTTCCAACTTCGCAGAACGCACTGGTGCACGCAGGTCGGCGAACGCGACAATTAGCGTGAGCAGGAAGGTCGTGGCAATCGAAAGCATGCCGGCGATGACACCCCACTGCCAATCGGAGGCGTTCTTGACGGCAAATGCGATAGCCAAAATCACTGCCAAGCCAACCGAGGTGCCAATGCGCTGACCGGTCTGCAAAATCGCACCGGCGGCACCTGCGTACTGCAGCGGTACATCGCGAAGTGAGAGTGCCTGATTCGGGGAAATCACCAGACCGCCGGCACCGCCAACGAAGCACAGCGTCAGGATTGTCCAGTACTCGCTGACGCCGAACTTGCTGTGCAGGATGATGACTGCAACGGTGAGGATCAGGCCCGAAATGGACATGATAATGCCGCCGATAACGATCTTGCGGCCGCCCTTGTCCAAGTGATGTCCAGCCCAGTTTGCGGACACCGCGTTGAGCAATGCCGCCGGAAGTCCAATGAGACCGGCAACCAGTGCCGAGTGCCCCAGCCCATTTTGGAAGTACTGCGCGACCAGAACCCAGACACTGGTAGTACCGAAAAACCACATGGTGGCGATGATGACGCCATTGCGGAAGTGGCGTAGCTGGAAAATATCCAAGTCCACCATCGGCGCAATGGACGAGGCCTTCATGCGCTTTTCCCATTTCACCCATACCCATAGCAGTACGGCGGCGGCCAGCAGCAGTCCCCACACCAGTGGCGAAGTGCCGGACTCCATAAATGGCAGCATCAAGCACAGCACTGTCAGGCCAAGTAGCAAGGCACCGACCGGGTCCAGCGCGCGGACCGTACGGAGGAAGCCAATCGGAGTGCCGTCGGCTCTGCGCAATCTGCGTAGGTAGGGACGCGGGAAGAACAAGAATGCCAACACAATGGCCAGAATTCCGATTGGCACGTTGAGCAGCATGGTCAGGCGCCAGCCCAAGTCCGGGCCACCAAGGCGAATGAGGAGACCACCCAGCGGTGGGCCAACGGCCACTGCCAAGCCCACAGTCGTGCCGAAATAACCGAAGGCCAGCCCTCGTTCACGCCCCTGGAAATACTGCTGAATCATGCCAACACCCTGCGGGTTGAAGAGACCTGCGCCGATGCCCATGATGAAACGAGCAGTATTGAGCATTTCAACGTTAGGAGCTAGGCCTGCGGCGATTGCGCCCGCGGTGTAGATGCACATGCCCAGCATGTACAAGCCACCTCGGCCGAGGAGGTCACCAGCTCTACCTGCGGCCACGAGCACAACGCCAAAGCTCAGTGCGTAGCCACTGAGTACCCACTGCATGTCGGCGTCGCGCGCATCAAGACCTGTTTGGATACTCGGAAGCGCGACGTTGACAATGCTCACAGCAATCAATGCCATGAAAATGCCTGTCAGAAGAACTGCGAGAATACGCCATCGTCGCGGATCTGGAGTTACTTCGTTTTGTTGCATCACTCCACTATTTATACGCGTTTGCACCGAGTGCACAATTCGCGCACGTAAGCAGCAGCATTAGCGCATGCGCGCACGCCGGAACGTCACCTTCGCCCCGGGCGCGAGCTGACCTACTCGCGACAGCGCTCGCCGAGTCAGCACTCCGATGACCGGATAGCCGCCGGTGGCGGGATGGTCGGGACCAAAAATAATCGGCTGGCCAGAGGTTGGCACCTGAATCGCACCGGGCACCATACCCTCACTTGGCAGCTCAGCAGTCACTGACCTTGTCAGAGGCTCCCCCTCTAGCCGCATCCCCACTCGGTTAGTCTCCTGTGTCACCACCCATGACTGATTAAAGAAGGCATGAACGCTATCATCGGCAAACCAGTCGGCTCGTGGACCGGGAATTACATCCAATTTCGCCTGCTCGCTAGACCAATGGGGCGCGGGGTAGATCGCAATGGATGAACCCGCCGTAACTTTAGGATTGCCCACGCTTAGCACTTGACCTGCCCGCACAATATCGGGGCCAAGTTTGCCCAGTGTGTCAGTCGAACGCGATCCCAACACCGGTTCCACGTCGATGCCACCACGAACTGCAACATAGCCACGTAAGCCGGTATCGAAAGTGCCGATGCGCACAATCGCACCTGCTCCGACCACGATTCGACTGTTCATGGCCGTCTTGAACTTTTTGCCCTTGTGCTCAATGGTCACCGGACCTTGCGCGCCTGCAAAGGCGACAATACTGCCCTGGTCCAGCTGAAACTCCAACCCACCGGCTACGCATTCGAGCACAGCGGCCGACTCGTCATTGACCACCATTCGGTTAGCCGCAGTGGCTGATTCCAAGTCGAATGCACCGGAGCTACTGACGCCCATACTTCCATACCCGCCACGCCCGAGATCTTGAACGGTTGTCAGCACACCAGGCTGCAAAATTGTTAGTGCATTGCTGCTCACTGCACTGCCTCCGCTCTAATGACCTCTTGTCGCACCGGTACAAACTGCACCCTGGTTCCCGGTGCCAACAATGCCGGTTCCCCACGGCCCAGGTCCCACATCTCCACATCCGTGCGCCCCAATAACTGCCATCCACCAGGCGATTCAATGGGGTATACGCCGGCGAAGCGACCAGCCAGGCCGACTGCTCCCTTGGGCACGTGCGTCCGGGGCGTCGTCAAGCGCGGCACGTCGTGCGCGGGCGGAAACCCCTGCCCTTCCCCGCGGACGAGGTAGTAGAAGCCCGGCGCGAAACCGCCGAACGCCGCCACCCACGGCATCTGCGTGTGCCAGGTGATCAACGCCTCCGCACTCATGCCCAACTGCTGTGCCAACGACGCCAGGTCAGGTCCGTTGTACGTCACAGGGATGGTCACGGATTTGTGCTTTTCGACGTCTACATTTTCCGCCCTGCTGCGCTCCACTGCATCCTTGACTGCGGATGCGTACTCACGAGCTGGGCCATCGAAACGAATCAGCAGGGTCTGCGCTGCGGGAACAGCATCAATGACACCGGCTAAATCTTTGACTGCACTGTGTGCCCGCAGCACTCGTGCCAGTGGATTGGCGGCGGTGGAAAAATCAACCAGGAGGGCTGACTCGCCCATGGGCCGTATTTCTGCCATATAAGAAGTGACACCTCCCGCGTTACTTGTGTGACCGCAGCGCGACACCAGCGCCGATGAGGCCATCGCGGATTTTGCAGGACAGTTCAACTGCGCCTGGTGTATCGCCGTGCAAGCAGATGGAGTCAGCGGAAACCACCAAGTCACTGCCGTCGATGGTCTTAATCGGCTCTCCCTTGGCCATGGCAATCACGCGAGCAACCACTTCTTCCGCATCGGTGACAACGGCACCTTCCTGTGAGCGGGAGACCAGTGTGCCGTCGGGGTTGTAGGCGCGGTCGGCGAAGGCCTCTCTGATTACAGGCAGACCTTCTGCCAGGCTGATCTGCTCGATCACGGAGCCCGGCTGCGCCATAATGGCCAATTCCTTGGCGCTACCCGCCATCGCCCCGGTTGTCTGTGCCAATTTCATGGCTGAGACAACGGCCGCTGCCTGCTCTTCGTCGACGGCGATGCGGTTGTACAGTGCGCCATGCGGTTTGACGTACGTGACCTCAGTGCCGCTGGCTTTGGCGCAGGCCATGAGCGCGCCAATTTGGTAGAGAGTCTCTGCTGTGAGTTCCTCTTGCGCATAGTCCATCCGGCGACGACCAAACCCAGCGAGGTCTCGATATGCGACATGCGCACCAATGCGGGCACCTCGCTTGGCGGCAGCTTGGGAAGTAGCCAGCATGACTCGAGCATCTCCGGCGTGGAAGCCACAGGCAATGTTGACACTGGTAACAATCTCCAGCAGCGCTAAGTCATTGCCCATCGACCACGAGCCAAAGGCCTCTCCTAAATCGGAGTTGAGATCGATAATCGCCGTCATGAACTTTCCTTCCCTGTTGTGAGGGTCTCTCTTTTTCGCTATACCACCGACATGGTTGTCGACGGAGCTAAAAGGCGAATCCCACGCCCCCTCTGTATCAATGGTGCGCAGTTCGCTATGTATCAACTAATGCAGCAGTTAAGTATCGCCCATTAGCCAAGCATCTCGAAGACACCGCCAAACGAACGCCAGGCCAAGTACCATGCGATGACCACACCGATGATTCCAACCGCTGCCAGCCACTTTGGGTACTTATAGCCGCCGAGCAGGTCACTGCGAAACAGCGCAATGTAAATCAGCACGGTGACACCAATTGGCAGCACCAGGCCATTAAACGCACCTGCAAACACCAATAGCGTCGCCGGTGCGGTACCAATCGCCCCAAACAGCAGCGTACTGATGGCAATGAGCATGATTGTAACGGTGTTCTGCCGCTTTCGTGCTGCCTTTTCCGTCTCACTGTCAGCACCTTGTTCGGCGGAGGTTGCAGTGCTTGCCGACGATTTCGTCAAAAAGGTAGCCGATGTGTAGCTCGCACCCACGATGGAGGAAATGCCAGCTGCCCATAGCACGACACCGAAAAAGCGCATACCCAGGTCGCCTGCCACAAATTGGAATGCCTCCGCCGCGGGATTTCCCTCCAGGTTCAGCTTTGCACCAGCTGCTACTACGCCGAGGACCGCCAGGAAGAGCAGGAACCGCATAATGGCTGTGACGATGATGCTGGTCACCGACGAGCGCGTGGTCTGCGCGAGGTGCTCGACACCGCCTGCGCCGGAGTCGAGCATTCGGTGGGCGCCGGCGTAGGTGATGTAACCGCCGACCGTACCGCCCACCAAAGTAATAATCGCCAGCATATCGATAGTTTCTGGCATAACCATGTTGCGCAGAGCATCGCCCACTGGCGGGTTGGACTTCACCGCCACGATAGCGGTGACGACAATCATCACCACGCCCAGCACAACGAGCGCGCGGTCCAGGGCCAGGCCGGCTCGACGCGAGAGGAAAAATCCGATGGCCAGAACTGCGGTGACAATACCACCGACTCGAGCATCGACTCCCAGCAGCGCATTGGCGCCAAGACCCGCACCGCCGATGTTGCCGATGTTAAATACCACCCCGCCGATGACAATGAGCACGCTCATAAACCACCCCAACCCCGGGATGACAGCATTGCCGAGTTCTTGTGCTCGCATCTTCGACACCGCAATCACACGCCAGACATTGAGCTGAATCGCGATATCAAGCAAAACCGACACAAAAATGGCGAAGGCAAAGGCGGCACCCAACTTCGCAGTAAAAGTAGCGGTCTGAGTGAGGAAGCCAGGGCCAATGGCGCTGGTAGCCATCAAAAAGATGGCGCCTAAGAGGCCTGCCCGTCGAGCCTTATGCTCTGCTGTTTGCTTTTGTATAGTCGAGGCCCTTTCCGATTTGTGGTCAATGCCCGGTTGGGCGCATACCCACGAATGTTGTTGAACAATCAATGTGAATAGTATGCCGTGACGCTCGCCACAGAAAAATCACTAAGTAATGCGAGCAACAATTTCACCCCCAACGTCCCGACTCTAACCACAATGCCCGTTACCTTGTGAGTGTCCCTGATAATGGGGATAGTCGCTGGTCCCGGTATG
>NZ_JAUNLP010000007.1 GCF_030532195.1 Corynebacterium sp.
CTTCACTACTTCTCCTGGTCGAAAAGTGGTGATGCATTCACCGCTAGAACCTACCCGTGCATAAACCTAGTCACTTTGCCATAAACGCAGTCACTAACTGTGTCGCATCAGGCCTTCTCCCGCGGTTCCCGGCTGTCATCGCGAGCAAGAGAGTCTTCGTCGACGAGGCGCTCCTTGAACGCCTCGTGGCCCACGCGATTACTGACAACCGGTGACGTGCCGACGGCGAAGAAGATGATGAGCACAAGAAGAGCCAGGTCACTGTAGGTCGGAACGCTGTCGGCCCCGTGGACGAGCACGTAAATCAGCGCACCGGTCAGTGTCAGCATCAGCCCAAGGGTCTGTGGCTTACCCGAGGCGTGCATGCGGCTGATGGTGTCTCGGAAGCGCGCCAGGCCCACCGATGCCGCAACGCACAAAAGTGAACCGGCGAGGATGAGCACAATAGCGATGATGTCTGCCACCAGAATCATTTTGTTTCTCCCTTCGCAGCAGTCGGTCCGCTAGCTTTACCGCGCTCATCGGGGACACGGAACTTGGCCACTGCCAGCGAGGACAAAAATCCCAGCAGCGCCATGACCAGCATGGGGTAGACCACTGAAGTGTCCAGCGTCCAGGCCATAAACGCCGCGAGCATGCCCTGCAGCATTGCGGCCATGGATTCGAGGCTCACCAGGCGGTCGAGTGAATTCGGGCCCGCAATCATGCGGCCAAGCGTGATGAGCACCGCAATGAAATAGCCCGCAGCAGCCACACCGAGCAGAGTGTTAAAAACTTCCGGGTTCATCGGTTACTCCTTTCGGCCTGCGCGGCCTGCGCCGCCCTGGATTTCGGCGGCTCATGGACATCACGGTTTTCAAATGCGCGAATCACTCGCCGTTCCATCCTGGTCAACTGCGCAATTTGGCGCTGGATATTGCCCGTGGAAGAAGCGTCGAGCAAATGCATGGTCAGGATTTTCTTCTGCTTGTCGACGTCCACAATGATGCCGCCCGGTTGCAGGTTGATAAGGGCCATGGCCGTCGCCAGCGAAATGTCGGCATTTGTACGCATCGGCACTTTGATAATTGCGGTCGGTGGCGGATCTGCTCGGCGAATGGCCAGGTAGGCCACGTGGACCGAGGCGACAACGAAGTCGATGGCCCAGGAGCCGAACAGTCGTACCAGCCCGCCGACGTTCAAATCCAGGTCAGTGGCCGGCGGCACCGGCATAGCGAGGTTGAGCAGCGTGGCCACAATAATGCCGGTGACCACGTTGGCAATCGTCAACTCGCCCCAGAGCATTACCCAGATAACCAGGGTGAACAGGAAGATCATCACTGAAATCCGCGGTGGGCGGCGCGTCTTCCTGCTTGTTTTCGGGGAAGCCGTCGAAGTGGCCGTCGAACTGGTGGTTTCGTTACTCATGAGTTGTCACCGCCTCGTCGATAGCGCTTGTTGGGCGTTGTGTCTTCGAATCAGGATCCCACGGGCGCGTGTTACGACCGGGGTTTTCCAACTCTTGCAAGCCGTCAGCATCCGTGGTGTCAATGTTGAGCACCGCCGCGCGATACTCATCTACATTGGCTACATTGCTGGCGGCCTGGGAAGTCACATTGGACAGTGGGCCGCCCAGCACGGTCACGCCGACAGAGGCAATGACTAGCAGGGCTGTTGGCATTACCATGCCGATTGGCATCCGACCGACGTCGTCACGCTCTTCGATGGCAACCATCTTGGTGCGTTCGCGAAGTGCGGCCGGCTGCGCCAGCACGACGTCGCCGTCGGGGGCATCCGAGCGGTCGCGCCAAAAGGCCTTAGACCAGACAATCACCATGGTGTAGAGGGTTAGCAGGCTGGTGATGATGGATCCGGCAATGAGAATCCACGCAGTGGTCGAGCCGTTGTGGGCGCCGGCTTCGATGAGCATGACCTTGCCCAGGAAGCCAGAAAATGGCGGGATACCGCCCAGGTTCAGCGCGGGAATCAGGTAGAGCGCGGCCAGAAGCGGCGAGGCCTTGGCCAGTCCTCCCAGGCGGCGTAGTGACGACGAGCCCGCCTGGCGCTCGATGAGTCCGGCGACCAGGAACAGTGCCGTCTGCACCAGAATGTGGTGGACGATGTAGAAAATCGCACCGCTAAGCCCCAGCGTATTGCCAATCGCAATACCGAAAATCATGTAGCCGATGTGCGACACCAGCGTAAATGACAACAGTCGCTTGATGTCGTTTTGGGCCATGGCGCCGAGAATGCCCATCAGCATGGTTGCCAGACCGGCCCACAGCAGGACGTTGTCAAGCCTGCCGTCGGGGAAGACGACACTGCGCGTGCGGATGATCGCGTATACACCCACCTTCGTCAGCAGACCCGCGAAGACAGCGGTGACCAGCGACGGGGCGGTCGGATAGGAGTCCGGCAGCCACGACGACAGCGGGAACACTGCGGCTTTCACCGCAAACGCGACCAGCAGGACCGCGAAAATCGCGGTGCGGGTGCCGTCGGGGATGTCCTCCATACGCAGCGAGATATGCGCGAAGTTCACCGTGCCGACCGCCTGGTACACCAGGCCAATCGCCAGCAGGAACACCATGGAGGACAGCATGTTGACCATCACGTACGACACGCCTGCGCGGATGCGTGACGACGATGCCCCCAGCGTCAACAACACATAGGAGGCCACGAGCAGGACCTCGAAGCCGACATACATATTGAACAGATCGCCAGCCAGAAAGGCCATGGAGACACCCATGTTGAGCAGCATGTATGTCGGAACGAAGACCGCGATGGGCTCATCTTCGTCACCATCGCTAATACCCTGACCGATGCCAAACCACATGACCGCAAAGAGCACTAGCTGCGAGACGGTAATCATGAGCACCGCGAGGTTGTCGGCCACCAGAGTGATGCCGATCGGTGCATCCCAGCCGCCGACTTGGACGGTGTGAATGCCGTGGACGTGAATCAGGTAGACCAACGCCCCCGAAATGATCAGCAGTCCGCCGAGCGAAGCTAGCGACAGCGCCTGCTGGAAGCGGGGAAAGCGCGCAAACAGCAGCGCGATAGCCGCGGTGGCTGCCGGGACGATAATCGGCAGCGGAATCAGAGTGAGAATGAGTTGCTCAGTCGTCATCGTCGTCGCCTCCCTTGGAGTGCGGTGGCACGGCGCTAATCGGCTTTTCGAAGCTCTTCGGGCCGAACTTGTCGCCGGCCTCCGTTGGACGGCCAGTGATGGGGTCGTCGGACTTGTCGTGGTCCGGTGCGGCCGCTGGATCGCTCACGCTTCGCTTGGCCAGGCTGCGGTCCTCATGGTCATCCTGCACGTGGTCGGTGACGCGGTAGACATGCTGGCGGTAGACCAGTGCCAGCAGGAATGCGGTCATACCCATGGAAATAACAATTGCCGTGAGGATGAATGCCTGCGGCAGCGGGTCAGCCTGTGCGTTGCTCACCAGCGAATTTCGATCCCAGATGGGCGGCTGCCCGGGTTCGTCCGAGCCGAGCAAAATCAGCAGATTGATGCCGTTGCCCATCAGCAGCAGCCCCATCAGCATCCTGGTCAGGGAACGGTCGAGGAAAAGATACACCCCGGCGGCCAGGAGCGTGCCGACGGTTGCCAGAAGCACAGAGTTGAGAATCACTGAGGTGCGTCCTTTCCTTCGGTTTTAGAAGTGGCCTGTTTAATAGCTGACTTCGCCGCCTCCGCAGGCTCTGCCTTCGGTTGCGTTGCAGCTAGCTTGTTGCGCAGGTGGCGAGAGTGCCCGATGGCTGCGCGCGAGACGCGACGTGAACGGTTGCGTTCAGCGCGACGCTGCATCTCGACGTCAATGCGGCCACCCAAGCTGCGCAGGATGTAGACAATGGTGCCCACCACGATGAGGAAGACACCGAGGTCAAACAGCATGGGGGAGACCACCGTGACCTCGCCGAACAGCGGAATCTCCGCCGAGCCGTACCACGAACTCAGCGGTGCCCAGCCAACAAACAGCGGCCCGACAGCACTGACGACGGCCAACAGCAAACCACCGCCGAGCAAAAACTCGGCGCTGACTGGCAAGGTGGCGGCCAACTCATGACGCCCACCGATGAGGTAGCGCATAGTCAGTGCCAATGCAGCCACCAAGCCACCTGCGAAACCACCGCCGACATCATTGTGGCCAGCGAAGAACAGGTACAGAGCCAACACCATCATGGCGGGGAAGAGCAGACGTGCGGCGACCAAAACCATGATGGGGTAGCGCATCCGCTCGGCCTGCCCGGAGGTATCTGTGGTCTTCAACCAGCGATTACCGAGGCGTGGCTGCGACTTGTGCTTGATCTTAGAACGGGCATAGACCGTGTGGGTGCGAAACACCAACGAGGTAATGCCGACAGCGACCATTACCAGCACCGTAATCTCACCAAAGGTATCCCAGGCACGGATATCCACCAGCAAAACATTGACCGCGTTTTGGCCATGTGCAATATCGTGGGCCAGCGCGGGAATATCACCGGCGATGGTGTCCGTGCGACGGGACCCCATGGCAAACGCAGCCAGAATGGGAACCGTGACACCCACTGCGATGGCGAGCCAGGCGCGCTGGCGAGTCCACTTCGGATTCGATGCCGGGGCCTTTGGCGACAGCGTGCGCAGTACCAGCACGAAAATAATCATGGAGACCGTCTCCACCAGCAGCTGTGTCAGCGCCAGATCCGGAGAGCCGTACATAGCAAAAATGATGGCCAGACCATAGCCAGTGACACCGACCATGATCACACCCGAGAGCCTGTTGCTCAGACGCGTTGCCGCAAGTGCCGCGACAATCATAATCAGAGCAACCGCACCCTGCGGGGCGGAGTCCCACAGCTCCATTCGCAGCTCATCGCGCTCACCGAGCAGCAGAGCGCCAATAGGCAGGGCAATGAGAACCAGCAAAATGACGGCCTCATTAAGAGGCAGGGAACCGCGCTGCGTCCACGCAGTGACACGGAGAGAAAGACGGCGGGCGAAGTCCAGGATGCCGTCGTAAAGCGCATCGGCATTGCCCAGTGCGGGCTGATCAAACTGCAACTGGCGGACCAGTTTGCGTTGCCAGTGCATGATGGCACCGGTGAGCAGGATGAGGGCGGTCAGCGCCAGTGGCAGCGTGAATCCGTGCCAGAGTGCGAGTTCGGAGCGATTGTCCGACTGCGGGAATGCTTCGGCCAGGTAGGGGGAGATGATGCCGTTAAGAAGGCGCGGCACCAGGCCAAAGACAAGCCCCGAAATCGCCAGCAGCCAGGCGGGGCCGACCTGCGCCCACGTGGGCGAGTCCATCTCCGCGACGGCCTGCGAGGTGCCGCCACCGCTGGCGTGCGTGCGCGGTTTGGTGCCGAACGCGGCGCGCAGCAGATACAGCGAATAAGCGACGGTGAGAATCGAGCCAACCACCAGGCCGAGCGTGGTAAACACCGACGGCATACCGTGCAGTGGCGATGCCTTCAGCGTTGCATCGAGCGCAGCTTCTTTAGCGACGAAGCCGAAGAATGGCGGCACACCCGCCATCGACGCCGCAGCGAGAATCGAAATAATCAACAGCTGCGGTGCCTTTGAACCAAGCCCGGACAGTTTCAGAATGTCGCGCGTACCCGTCAGCCTGTCGATCGTGCCCGCGACCATAAACAGCGCGGCCTTGAACATCGCGTGGCCGAGTGTCAGCGCCAGCGCCGCGAGCATCGTCGCACGCGTGCCTATCGACGACACCGTGATAATGAAGCCCAATTGGCTGACAGTGCCGTACGCCATGATCAGCTTCAGGTCCTTTTGGCGAAGCGCCATCCAGCCACCCATAATCATGGTCAAAAGACCGAGCGGAATGATAGTGAGATGCCACGCGTTTGTGGCACTAAAAGTTGGCGCGAGTCGGGCGACCAAGAACACGCCAGCTTTCACCATTGCGGCAGAGTGCAGGAAGGACGACACCGGAGTCGGCGCCGCCATCGCGCCGGGCAGCCAGAAGTGGAAGGGCGCGATAGCGGACTTGGACAGGGCACCGATGACCAGCAGAACAGCCGCCGTGGCGATAGCCGGGGAGTTTAGCTGTGCGGTGGTGAGTACATCCGGGGCGGTCAGGTCGGAGAAATTCCAGAAGTTGGTGGTCACGCCCATCAGCACAATGCCGACCAGCATGACAAGGCCGCCCAGTGTGGTGACCAGGAGTGCCTGGCCAGCGGCGCGGCGGGAGGAGGCACGTTCGGCGTAGTAGCCAACCAGCAGGAAGGACAGTACCGACGTGATTTCCCAAAAGACGAACATCAACAGGATGTTGTCGCTGATGACCAGGCCGTACATTGCCGCGGCGAAGGCGACCATCTGAGCGGCAAACGCGCCGATTCTGCGGCGCTTGCCAGGCGGCGGATTGACGAAGTAACCGGAGCAATACACCAGTACGAGAAAGCCGATGGTCAAAACCAGCGTGCCAAAAAGCGATTCAATTGGCCCCAGCCGAAGCGTCACGTCCAAATGGATTCGTGGCATCCACGAAAAATGCGTGACAGCTGGTGTTACCTCCGCTGCTCCTGCCTGCGCTATGCGCACCAGGTGCGTGCCGGTGTAAATAGCACCACCTGCCAGCGGAAGGCTGAGAAGGAGGAAACCACGGGTTCCAAACCACTTAATCGTCCATGGTGCAATCGCTGCCGTCGCAAACAGGATGCACAGGAGAGTAATCACTATTTCATCATGGATGAAAAACGAACCATCGTGCAACCCCGTTCGGGGGAAAATGTGCTGAGCTGGGGACGAGTCTATATTTTTGGAAATGGGCAATTACCGCCCGAATGGACTGCAAATTCGGGGGTAATTGCAGCGGCTTAACCGTGCAGGCGGTTAGCAGCGCAGACCAGAGCGGTAAGCACCGAGTCCTCCGGGGTCTGGCCAAAGCCCATTGTCCACACATGGTCATTGTTGTGGCCAGCGTAGACGAAGGTAGCTGTAGCCTCGAAGATCTCGAACTGGTGGAATTCCACAATCTCTACGCGGTAGCCAGCGTCAGCCAGCAGGTTGGTGCAAGCCGACACCGGACCCATAGCGGTGATTTCTTGCGTGAAGGTGCGGGTGTTGCCGTCCTCGTCCGTAATGGACAAATCAGCGTGGCAGTTCCAGCGCCCCAGAGTGCCGCGAGTTGCCTCGAAGTTCTTAATCTGAACCGGGCCGTTGGTCGGCGAATAAGTTTCCTTGAAATTTCGCCAGCTCATTCCGCGAGCTTCTTGCCTCAAACCACGAGGGAGGCGGTGGCCGAAACGAGCCCTAAACGGATCGTCGGAATAAGTTCGCACATTGCCTTCGTCCTGATTCTCCAACGATGGGCGCTTACCCGTGAATGTCGTCGAAGTGGACATGTTCTTGGAGGTGCGAGCGGTAAACATTCTTTGTGGTCCTTTGCTTGGTTGCTGTGGCGGTTAAGTGGCGGACCAACCAGGTGCTTTAAAAAGTTGCGGCCAGAGACCCCGTGTGGAGGGGTTAGTCCTGTCGGCCTCCACCGGGGTTCGTAGCCTTCGCTACTCGCTTAAGAATGTTCGTCTGCATGAGTCGCACTGTACTACAGGCAAAAGTTGTGACACAAGTCAATTCGGCAAATTTCTTGACAATTTTCGAAGAAATGGCAACGGCCGCCAGGTTGATCCTAGCGGCCGTGAACAGGGTAAATACGTATCTTCGAGTCTGCTGGTGAAACGAGTCAGTAACTACGTATAGAAATGCCTCTAAATCTCTAAATGCCGTTGATCGAAGCCAGGAAGATGGCCTCACCAATGGCGATATCGCGAATCTCATTTGGATCGACCGATTCATCGGCGGAGTGAATGCGAGCCTGCGGTTCCTCTACGCCGTAGAGAGCGATATCAGCGTCTGGAACAGCCTCAAGCAAAGTGGCGCACAGCGGGATGGAAGCGCCCTCGCCCAAGGTGGCGGTCTCCTTGCCGTAGGCTGCCGAAAGACTGTCGGACACCAGCTGGACAACCTCGCCCTCCACATTCGCGCGGAACGGATTGGCCAGCTCATCGCGCTCGACCGTGACCTTCACACCCCACGGAGCATGTGCACGCAGATGGTTTTCCAGTGCCTCCTGAGCCTCGGCCGGGTCAACGCCACCTGGGATGCGGAAGTTAATGTGCGCCTTCGCCGTCGCCGGAATGGCATTGACAGCATTCGTCGCCGGCGGGCAGTCGATGCCGGTGACAATGACGGAGGGGCGTGCCCATGTCAGGTCCGATACGGAGGTGTTGTCATCGCTGATTAGGTCAACGCTGTCCAGCACGCCCGCATCAGCGCGGAAGGTCTCCGGATCGTATTCAAGGCCCTCCCAGCGCTGGCTGCAGTCCAGGCCGTCGATAGAGGTAAAGCCGTTTTCATCGCGCAGACTATCGAGCATGCGAATAAGTGCCGCCAGCGCATCCGGGGCAGCGCCGCCGAACATGCCGGAGTGCACAGGCCCCTCCAGGGCGTCCACTCGAACCTCGACATCGGCAGTGCCACGCAGAGTGGTCACCAGAGTCGGCTGGCCAACTTCCGCGTTGCCGACATCCGCAATGAGGATGACATCGGCGTCGAAAAGCGCCGGCTGCGTGGCGATGAGATTATTAAGGCCCGCAGAACCGCGCTCCTCCGAGCCCTCCACAATAATCTTGATGTTCGGCATCTCGACCTGGTCGGATATAGCGTCGTCACGCAGCGCGCGAAGTGCGGCGAGGTGCATGACGACGTTGCCCTTGCAGTCTGCGGTACCGCGGCCGTACCAGCGGCCATCGCGCTCATCGAGCGTCCACGGGTCGGCCGTCCACGCGGATTCGTCGCCGGCCGGCTGGACGTCGTAATGGGAGTAGAGCAGTACGGTCTTCGCGCTTTCCGACGATCCGGGGACGAAACCCGACAGCGCAATCGAGCCGTCGACGGTGTGATGGTGCTCGAGCTCAATGCCGAGCTCGGCGTACATGTCGGTGACGGCCTGAGCAGCGTCGATGCAGGCCTGCTTCGTTTCCGCGGTGCCGTGCACGGAAGGGTAGGACACCAGCTTGGTCAGCTGGGTGCGGATGGTGTCGCGCTGCGCGCTGATGTGGTCGCGCAGCGAGTCCGTGAGTTCCTTATTAATAATGCTCATGAGCGACCAGTCTAGGCGCACAATAGTCGTGCTGTCAGGCTCGTAAACCTTGCACTCGAAGGGGTTGAGTGCTAGAAAAGTGAATTAGCACTTGCTTTAACTGAGTGCTAACAAATTCAACGACAAACGTGTTGATACAAGTCGTGTTGATACAAGTACAGTGTTGACTCCGGTGATGGAGAGGGCGGCGCTTCCCTCAAATCACATGCCGTCGCGGGCACCTGGGTCAACTTTCCATGTAAGTGCCACTTAAACATACGGAGGGTTCTTCAAACCTCATGGCTAAGATGATTGCATTCGATGAGGAGGCCCGTCGCGGTCTCGAAAAGGGTCTGAACACCCTGGCCGACGCCGTTAAGGTCACGCTGGGTCCGAAGGGCCGCAACGTCGTCCTCGAGCGCAAGTGGGGCGCACCGCTGATTACCAACGACGGTGTCTCTATTGCACGTGAAATTGAACTTGAGGATCCTTACGAGAAGATCGGCGCAGAGCTGGTCAAGGAAGTCGCCAAGAAGACTGACGACGTCGCTGGTGACGGTACTACCACCGCTACTGTGCTGGCTCAGGCTCTGGTTTCTGAGGGCCTGCGCAACGTCGCTGCTGGCTCCAACCCGATGGGTATCAAGCGCGGCATCGAGAAGGCCGTCTCCACTGTTACTGAGAAGCTGCTGGAGTCCGCTAAGGATATTGAGACCAAGGAGCAGATTGCTGCTACCGCTGGTATCTCCGCTGCGGACCCGGCTATCGGTGAGCTGATTGCCACCGCTATGGACAAGGTCGGCAAGGAAGGTGTCATCACCGTGGAAGAGGCCAACACCTTTGGCCTCGACCTGGAGCTGACCGAGGGTATGCGCTTCGACAAGGGCTACATCTCCGGTTACTTCGCCACCGACATGGAGCGCCAGGAAGCAGTCCTGGAGGATCCGTACATCCTCCTGGTCTCCGGCAAGATCTCCAACATCAAGGAGCTGCTGCCGCTGCTGGAGAAGGTCATGCAGTCCGGCAAGCCGCTGCTGATTATCGCTGAGGACGTCGAGGGCGAGGCTCTGTCCACTCTGGTCGTCAACAAGATTCGCGGCACCTTCAAGTCCGTCGCTGTGAAGGCTCCGGGCTTCGGCGATCGCCGTAAGGCAATGCTGCAGGATATGGCTATCCTGACCAACGGCCAGGTCATCTCCGAGGAGGTCGGCCTGTCGCTTGAGACCGCTGACCTGCCGCTGCTGGGTCGCGCTCGCAAGGTCGTCGTCACCAAGGACGAGACCACCATCGTCGAGGGTGCTGGCGAGCAGTCCGCTATCGAAGGCCGCGTCAACCAGATCCGCGCTGAGATCGAGAACTCCGACTCTGACTACGACAAGGAGAAGCTGCAGGAGCGCCTGGCTAAGCTGGCTGGCGGCGTTGCCGTTATCAAGGCTGGTGCCGCAACTGAGGTTGAGCTCAAGGAGCGCAAGCACCGCATCGAGGACGCCGTCCGCAACGCAAAGGCCGCTGTGGAAGAGGGCATCGTCGCAGGTGGCGGTTCCGCACTGCTGCAGGTCTCGCACGTGCTTGACGACGATTTGGGGATGACCGGCGACGAGGCAACCGGTGTCCGCATCGTCCGTGCAGCCCTCGCAGCTCCGCTGCGCCAGATTGCACTCAACGCTGGTCTCGAGGCCGGCGTCGTCACCGAGAAGGTTGCCAACCTGCCGAAGGGCGAGGGCCTGAACGCTGCTACCGGTGAGTACATTGACCTGATGGAAGCTGGCATCAACGACCCGGTGAAGGTCACCCGCTCCGCACTGCAGAACGCTGCTTCCATTGCAGCTCTGTTCCTGACCACCGAGGCTGTTGTCGCTGACAAGCCGGAACCGGCTGCGCCGGCAATGCCGGGTGGCGACGAGATGGGCGGCATGGGCTTCTAATCTAGGAGTACCTAGCTGACATCCAGCTGGTTGCTGGCTGGCTGAGCTTTTGGGGCGCCGATGGGATCAATTTGGTTCCATCGGCGCTTTTGTTTTGGCTCGCTAAAAGCCCAGGTCGCGGCCGTCGTAAAGCGTGAAAACAGCGCCAAACATGCGAGTCTGCGTCATTTACTGGTTTGTGGACGGCTTTAACCGATACTTTGGGGTCTGTGGCGGCGCCGGTAGGGCTCAAATTAACAGTTAATGAGGTGTACCAGGTGGGGGAGAGTCATCCCGCGAAAAAGAAGTATTAAGTCCCCGAACCCACCCTCGTTGCAACAGATGCCTCAGCGCTCGGTAGTGACAAATAATCGATAATCTTTACTCATGTACGCGATTCTGAGGACTGTCAGTAATAGGATCCTGCCGCCTCAGTACAGGTGAGTGAGATCTCGGTGTCTCTTTTAGGGCCAGAGACGGGCCGTCACGCTCGCCGACAATCTAGTTGCAACTACCGACTTACTTCGAATGTAGCGGAAAACTGTTCAGTGCTAGGCCGCAGCGCAAGACCGCTGCGTCAGATCTCTGGCTTACTCGGCTGGTTTGTTGTCGGCCTCGATAAGCTCAGTCGACCAGTTCACCTGCTGGACACGAGTGTCCAAACTGCGGTATTCCTTTGCTGCCTGGTCAGCCTTCTTGCGAAGTGACTGAATGTCCACAGTGGAGACATACCGGATTTCGGAGGCCGAGTAACGGTCGCGTCGCGCTGAACCTTCGTCGGCCACGGAAGTGTAGAACTGCCGCTGGGAGAGCAAGTGATCACGCTTCGCAAGTGCGTCGCTAAGCGTCGTGCCGTCGAATGCGGTGGCGGAATTCGTGGTGTTGATGGAGCGAACCAGCCACTCGAAGCGAACCATCAGGCGTTCGGCCTCGGCGATGAGCTCCTGCGGATTTTCATCAGGTGTATCGCCTTCCTGCACCTGCGCGACAAGTGCTAGACGACGCTTAACTTCTGCAAGCCGGTCGGCTGTCTCTGCCCGTGAGGCAAGTGCTTCGGATAACAACATACTTTTCACTGTAGACATCGGGAGCCTGAACAGGGGCGGAAATCTCCCCTCATAATCGGGAATGAATCTTGATGAATGCTGGGAAATTGCTGGTAAGGACACCCTCTTGGGGGACGTATCGCGGAATTATTCAGTAAGATTAACGGTATGGCTGACAAGAATGAAGAGGAATTCCACATCGTCGATTTGGCGAAGACCGAAGGTTACGTCGTCGATGACTCTGATGAGGACGATCCGGTACTGGTCACCCCAGACGGTGAGCGGGTTGATACTTGGCGCGATGGCTACCCGTATGATGAGCGAATGACTCGCAAGGAATACGAGTCGATTAAGAGGAAGCTGCAGATTGAGCTTCTGAAGTGGCAGAACTGGACCAAGGAAACTGGTCAGAAGCACATCATCCTCTTCGAAGGCCGTGACGCCGCCGGTAAGGGCGGTACTATTAAGCGTTTCAATGAGCACCTGAACCCGCGTGGTGCTCGCACTGTTGCACTGGAAAAGCCGTCTCCTCGTGAGTCCACTTCGTGGTACTTCCAGCGTTACATTGAACACTTCCCATGTGCTGGTGAGATTGTCTTCTTTGACCGCTCTTGGTACAACCGCTCTGGTGTTGAGCGCGTGATGGGTTTCTGTACTGAGTCGCAGCACGCAGAGTTCCTGCGTGAGGTTCCGATGCTGGAGAACATGATTTTGGGCTCCGGCATTTCGCTGACCAAGCTGTGGTTCTCCGTGACTCAGAAGGAGCAGCGCACCCGCTTTGCAATCCGCCAGGTTGACCCAGTGCGTCAGTGGAAGCTCTCTCCGATGGATCTCGCTTCGCTGGATCGCTGGGATGACTACACCCGCGCCAAGGAAGAGCAGTTCCGCTACACGGACACCGATGAGTCTCCATGGATCACCATTAAGTCCAACGACAAGAAGCGTGCCCGCATTAACGCAATGCGTTACGTGCTCAGCAAGTTCGAGTACACGGAGAAGGACCACGAGTTGGTCGGTACTCCGGATCCGAAGATTGTGAAGCGTGGCCGTGACCAGATTGGTGACTAGTTACAACTTCTAATCGGCTCAGCGATTGCGATCGTTGTAGGTTGTGGCCTATTCATTTCGGGCCGATTTCAGGCTGTGGCGCTGGCGGGGAAACGGCAGAGGCGCAATCGGTTGGTGTTAGTAAGCCACGCAGGTTGAGCAGGCTCCTGTGCTACTGCTATGTCGAATCCCACTCCTCCATCAGATGTGGTGTGGGATGCCTCCGCAGCTCCTTCACCGCTCAGTCGATGCCATGCCGGTAATGAGCCTCGGGCATGGTTCTGACGGAAAGTACTATTACGCTGCAGTGAAATCGCGGTCAGGAAACATTACTTGTCAGTTGTGGAACGACTCAGGTTTTGACCGTTGAACATCCCCAAATCTGCAGATAGCGCTGATTGGCCACAAAGCGTTGATTGCTCCTTTGAAAATTGAGGCGCGTTGGAACTATCAGGCGTTTGCGAGCAATACGCCCCAAGTTAGTGACTAGGTTTATGGCAGGAAGCTGCATAAAAAATGCAGTTCAAATGCCATAAACCTAGTCACTTTCTTTTTTGGTACTTGTTTATCCCTTTGTAGACCACGCCGAACTGGGAGGGGGGGAGGGCACTGCGTATGAACGAAATAGGCCGATGACCACCCAGTTTCACATTTGCTCTTAGCGTCGCCAGCTGAACGCAGAACAGACGCTGAGAGTAAAAGTGGCTCCTACCCCTCAATCAGTTCCTGACCCCAGTAGGAATCCGGGGTCGTGCCGGGGGCAATCCAGTACACAGCAGAGCCGATGTGGCGGTTCCACTCATTGAGCAGGTCACCGCGGTCCAGGCGAGCCTGAATTGCGCTGAACTGGTTGTCCGGGTTCTTCTGGAATGCAATCCAGACTAGGCCAACGTTTGGCCCTTCGAATGGGAAGGCCGGCTCACCAGGCTGGTCCTCGTAGGCAAAGGCGCGGCGACGCAGAGCGTCGTCAGGCTGGCCCTCCTGCTCACGGGAAAGTGCCAGGTGAGATTGGCGGTGAATTAGGTACTCGCCATTTTCATCGACGGCGTCCATGTCCTCTTCGTCGAACTCGTCATCGCCGCCGGAAAGCGGTGCACCAGTGTGGAAGTCACGGCCGATAACAATGGAGCGCTCGTCAGTGTCGAGCTCATCCCAGCCATTGAGGTCAAGCGCAATACGGCGAACGACCATGATGCAGGAATTGTTGATGGCCTTGTCCTCGGAGTCAATCCACACCTGCTCGGCCCACTCTTCTTCAGTGGAGGGATTGACCGTGCCGTCGAGCTGACCGAGCGGATTACGCGGGGTAGCGCCGTGCGGCTGCGAACCCCACGCGTAGGAAAAGCCCTTCTGGAACCACTTCACGGTTGCCCACGGGGCAGCGCTCTTTTCCAGCAGGCGGGCTGCGGCAGAGGTAGTGGCGAGGTCATCACAGCACAGCTGCAGAGCGAAGTCGGACTGACCCCACTCCGGGCGAAGCATGTCGTGCTGGAATGCCGGAATATCATGCAGGCCAGCCGGCTTGCGCTCTGGCTTGCCCAGGATGTCGAAGATGCGCTCACCAAAACCGGCGGTAATGGTCAGGTTGGCAGTGGCTGCGACCATCTCCGGCTCCAGGTACCCCTCGATGTCCTGGCCCTGGGTGAGGCGGCGGGCGACGTCGGTAAGCGTGGAGAACAAATCCTTTAGGCCTGCTGCGTCGACGCCGTCCTTGAGATCGAATGCGATGAGGCGAAGATGTGCCTGGCCTGGCTGCTCAATGCCGGACTGAACAGGGGCATCGAACGGAATCTTGGCACCCTTCAGCGGGGTTTCGGAAGCCTGTGTCATTCGAGGTCACTCCTAGAAAAAGAGGTGGGATGAATTGCCTTTATGACTACGAGCATAATCACATTTGTGCAGGTGCGGAGGGCACAAAAGTGAACGATTTTGTTCGAACTTTTGAATATCCCCCGGTAACTCAACTACCCCTTAATCCGCACCTTCTCACCCTCCCAGGCCAGGTCGCGCAGTTCGTTCTTGCGTACCTTGCCCGTGGAGGTGCGCGGTAGCTCATCAATCACCACCACATCGCGGGGAATCTTGTAACCCGCGATGTGGGCGCGGCAGTGCGCAATCACAACATCGGCCACCCGCTTGTTGTGCTCGGCGACTTCCTCCTCGGTGCCATTGCAGCAAGCTTCCGGCCGCAGCACCACGTAGGCACGTGGCCGCTCACCCCACTTGTCATCCGGGACGCCGATGACGGCGCAGTCGGATACATCTGGGTAGCTGACCACCGCCTGTTCTACCTCGATGGTGGAGATGTTCTCACCACCGGAGACAATGACATCTTTGGCACGGTCGAGCAGCTGAATATAGCCATCGGGATGCATAACTCCCAGGTCACCGGTGTGAAACCAGCCACCGCGGAAGGCGTACTCAGTGGCCTCGGGATCCTTGAAATATCCATTCATGACGCCGTTTCCGGTCATGATGATTTCACCAATCGTGGCACCGTCGTGAGGCACGTCAATCAGCGGCGCGTCGAGTGCGTCTGTCTGTCCGACGATGCGCACGTCCTGGTTCGTCACGGTGGCCACACCCTGGCGCGCCTTCAGCACGGCACGGCGGCGCACGGTCATGTCCTTCCAGTCCGGCTGCGATTCGCAGACGGTAAACGGGCCGTAGGACTCAGTCAGGCCGTAGACGTGCGTGATTTCCACACCGATGTTCTCGCAGCGCGTGATGATGGTCGGGCTCGGCGGCGCGCCGGCGGTCATGATGCGCAGGTTGGTCACGCGACGCTTGTTGTCATCGTCGACAAGTGTGGTCAGCACCGCCGGCGCACCGCACATCGCCGTGACACCCTCCTCCAGAATCAGGCGCCACATCTCGGGGCCGCGAACGGCGCGAATCGCCACTTGGCGCGCGCTCGTCGACATCGCAGCCCAGCCCGTACACCAGCCAGAACAGTGGAACATCGGCAGCGTCCACAGGTAGACGGTGTAGTGGTCAAAGTGCATCGTCTGCACCTGCCCCAGCGCATTCAGGTACGCGCCGCGGTGCGTGTAGACCACGCCCTTCGGCTTGCCCGTCGTGCCCGAGGTGTAGTTAATGGCAATGGGGTCATGCTCGTCATCGACGGTGTAGGGCAGGTTGGGGCGATCTTTTTCACGCTTTACGACGCCGTCGCCAGCCAAGTACTGACTAAAAGTCGCCGCCTGAATATTCTCCGCCTGGTGACCGGCGGTGTCAGTCACATCGGGCTCGATGCCCTTTTCATCGGCAATATAGATGACTTGCCTCAGCAGGTGACCAATCGTCGGTAGTACCTTGTCAATCAGCGGTTTTTCACCGAGCAGGGTAGTGATCTCGGAGTGGCTGAGAATGTACTCGACTTCTTTGGCTGCCAAGCGAGTGTTAATGGCTACCACCACGCCGCCGGCCAGTGGAATGGCAAACTGTGCCAACAGGGCTTCGTAGCTGTTGGCTGCCAATACGCCGACGCGGTCGTTTTTCTTCAGGCCGTCGTCGATAAGCGCGTGCGCGAATGCCTGAGCATCCGCTGCCATCTCGGCGAAGGTGATGCGGCGAGGGCCGTCGACGAAGCCGACCTTGTTCGGGTGGACGCGGGCGCTGCGCTCGAGGAATCGCAGTGGTGTAACGGGCAAATCTAGACCATTTTTGTTAGGGAAATAAGACATGTGAACAAGAGTAAATGTTTCAGGCTAGAGACGCGAGGGTTTTCTCAGAATAGGCCCGAAATTCACTGGTGTTCACAGGTTTTCAGTTGTGGTTGTTGAGCTCTCGGCGAATGGCAATCGCCGCATCGCGGCCAGCTCTGTTGGCGCCAACCGTCGAGGCCGATGGGCCATAGCCCACCAAGAAAATCCGCGGATCGGCGACGACTCGCGGTGGGTCCATCGCAATCCCGCCGGAGCTATTGCGCAGGCGAAGCGGCGCAAGATGTCGCATTTCCCAGCGAAAACCCGTGCCAAAGATAACGGCATCGAAATCCAGATGCTCACCCTCGGCAGTGAAAACGCCAGTGGCATCCATGCGCGTGAACATGGGGTGTGGTACGAGTACGCCGCGTTTGCGAGCGTCAATGAGATAGGGGTTCCACACCAACCCCGTCACCGACACAACGGACTGTGGCGGCAGACCGTCATGCACGCGCTTATCGACGGCAGCCACCGATTCTCGGCCATCAAAGTTGTCGTTGTATTCGGGTGGGCGACGAGTAAACCACGTGGTCGTGGCGACTTTCGAGACCTCGGCTAGGTGCTCTGTCGCGGAGATACCAGCGCCGACGATGGCGACCTTTTGGTCGCGGAAATCCTCCGCGCGTGTGTAGGTCTGTGTATGGATTATGCGTCCCTGAAACGTTTCCATTCCGGGGATATATGGCACGTGTGGGCGAGTCCAGGTGCCGGTGGCGTTGATGAGGTAGGAGGAGGTGATGGTGGAGTCGTCGTCAAGCGAGGTGAGCAGGCGGTTGTCGGCTGCGTTTTCCACGGACATTGCGGTGATGGGACGGCGAACGCGCAGATTGTTGCGCTTTTCAAACTCGCTGAAGTATTCCACCAAGGTCGTGGAGGCCTTGGCATGCGGGGAGATGGTTTTCTGTGGCATGCCAGGTAGGTCGTAGATACCGTTGACCGTTTCCATGGTCAGCGAATCCCAGCGGTGCTGCCACGCGCCACCGGGGCCGGGGTTGGCGTCGACAATGTCGAAGGTGGGGGTCTGGGTGCTCGTGTCCGGGCGGAGTTTGGTCTGCTCGAATCCGCGCTTTTGTAGGTTGTAGGCAGCGGAAAGGCCTGCTTGACCGGCACCGATGATGAGGACATCGACGTCTGTGTGGGAAGCCGCGGAGTTCATACCTCCACCATAGCGAATGTTGTTGACCTGGCAACAAAAAAGAGGGCGGACACAACACAGTCCATGCTGTGCTGCATCCGCCCCTTTTGGAAGGAGTTCGAGCTCTCCAGAGTGTGCCTACTTCTTCTTGGCCACAACCGGTTCAATCGGGTTACCGCGCCAGGACGTGTGCGCAGGAACGTGGTCACCGCGCATGACCAGGGAGCCTGGCTCGACGCGGCAGCCGTCGTCAAGCACAGACGCCGGCAGCGCGACCGAGTGCGGGCCGAGGACGGAGCCGCGGCCGATGCGGACGGTGTCCAGCGTCATCACGCGGTCGGTGAACAGGTGCGTCTGAACAACACAACCGCGACCAACCGTCGCACCGCGTTCGATGGTGACAAGGTCAGTCTCCGGCAGCCAGTAGGTCTCCAGCCACACACCGTGGCCGACCTTCGCGCCGAGCAGACGCATAGCGCGGGCGATACCGCCGGTGGCCATCGCCGGGTTCATGTACCACGGTGCGGCCACCATCTCGACGAAGGCATCCTGCAGCTCATTGAGCCAGACGAACTTGCTCCACAGCGGGTGATCGCCCGGCTTGTGCTTGCCGACGCACACCCACTTGGCCAGGATTGTGACCAGCAGCCCCAGCACACCTGCAATCAGTAGTACGGCAGGGGAGAGCAGCCACGCGACCAGCAGGCCGAGCAGAGCAGCGCCAACGCCACCAGCAGCAATCAGCTCTGTGGTGAACACGCCAATCCACTGCAGGCTAAACAGCGTGAGAACCGCCAGCATGAGAGAGACCATCGGCGCCAGCAGGCGCAGAGTCTCCACCACGCCGCGGGCGAACTTCAGGCCCTTGGTCGGGCGGTATGTATTCGCGGACTCATCGCTGGTGACAGTACCCACGCGGCGCATGCGCTCCGGTGGGGAGCCCCACCAGTTGGAGCCGGCCTTGGTCTTCTTCGGAGTAGAGGACAGTACGGCGACAAGCGAGTTCTTCGCCAGCTTGCGCTCGGGCAGCGTGATGCCGGAGTTGCCCAGGAAGGCGCGCTTACCAATGCGGGAGTCACCCACCAGCATCCAGCCGCCGCCGAGCTCGTAGCTGCCGACCATCGTGTCGTCAGCCAGGAAGGATTCGTCCTTGACATGCAAGAACTTTGGAATACCAATCGCGGTGGAGACCTCGCTGTCGTGGCCGATACGAGCACCGAGCGCACGTAGCCACACCGGGGTCAGCATGGATGCGTAAATCAGGAACAGGTCATGGCGAGCTGCATCCATCAGGCGAATGGTCGCCCAGGCCTGCCAGCCCACGCGTGAACGCACTGGATACACACCCGGCTTGAGCCCGATGCTGAACAGTCGAACCAGAATCAAGGTCAGCAGCGCGTAGACCGCGATGCCAGCCACGGCCGCAGGGATGGCCCACAGGAGGGCGCTGCCAACAGTTGGCCAGAGAGTTGTGGTGGTCACCTGGGTGGAGCCGTCGATAAGCCCCGTGCCCAGGCCGATGACCGCAGCCATCGATACCGCGGCGGAAAGCGGCACCAGCGTCAGCAAAATAGCGGTGAGGCCATAGACTGCGACCCAGTGGCGACGCGCCGGCGGCACCTCCTGCGGGAAGCGGTGCTTTGAGCGACCGACCTTGCGCGCCGGCGAGCCCGACCAGCGTGCGCCGGACTTGACCTTCTTCTCGCCGGTGACCGTCGAGCCGGCCTCAATGTGCGCACCGTTGCCAATCCGCGCGCCGGGCAACAGCGTGGAGCGCGCGCCAATGCGGGCATGCTTGCCCACAGTCACCTCGCCGACATGGACGACATCGCCATCGACCCAATAGCCGGACAGGTCCACCTCTGGTTCGACGGAGCAGTAATCATCCAGCTTGACCAGACCTGTCACCGGCGGCAGTGCGTGCAGGTTCACGCCCTTGCCAATGGTTGCACCGAGCATTCGGGCGTACCACAGCACAAACGGCGCACCCGCAACCGAGCGCACGCCTGAGCTCTCGGCCAGGCGTTCTGCCGCCCACAGGCGCAGATGGACGGAACCACCGCGTGGGTAGTCGCCCGGGGTGAGGTTGTGCGTCAGCATGCGCGTAATCAGCGCATTGACCGGCATAACACCCAGCGGAGTCAGGAAAAGCACGGCCAGCAGCGCAACCAACCAACCCGGCACCGTCAGGGGCCCACCGATGACCCAGTTGATAATTGCCAGCCAAGTCACCCAGCGCACACCGCGCGCCCACTGCAGAGGCACCATAAGCGCGACCTGCGCCCAACGGGTCTTGCGGGACACTGGTGTCGGCTCGGGCACCGTTTCCAGGTTGGCGGTGGCGTCGCTGGTGCCGTCGGCCAGCGATTCGTCGCTCACGAAACCGCGGCTGATCAGTTCTTCGGCGAGATTGCCCAGGCGCGGGTGGTCGTAGAGGTCGCGCACGGCGACCTGCGGCGCGCGCTCACGAATGCGCGCAATCACGCTCGCCGCCGCCAGCGACGTGCCGCCGAGGGCGAAGAAGTCCGATGCCGCGCCTGGCGACGGCACGGAGAGCACATCCGCCCAGATATCCGACAGCCATTTTTCGACAGGGCTCAGCTTGTCGACGTTCTCTTCACCAGCTCGTGCCGGCAGTGGCCACGGCAGAGCCGCCTTGTCGACCTTGCCGGAGGTGCGCACCGGCAGCTCATCCATGATGTGCAGGCGCGGCACCATCGCGGCGGGCATGGCCTCGCGCAGGGTGGCCATGCACTTGTCGTAGTCCATGGCGTCCGCGTCGCCACCTGCGCCGACATAGCCGACCAGGATGGAGTCGCCAGCGCCGGTCTTCTGCACGACAACAGTGGCCTGCGTAGCACCCGGCAGTGCCGCCAGATGTGCTTCGACCTCGCCGAGCTCAATGCGGCGACCGCCGATTTTGACCTGGTCATCGACACGGCCGGAGAAAATCAGCCCGGCATCGTCCATGATGACGTGGTCGCCCGTGCGGTAAGCGCGCTTCCAGCCCAGAGCCGGCAGCGGTGCGTACTTCTCGGCATCCTTCTCCGGATCCAGGTAGCGGGCAAGGCCCACACCGCCGATGACCAGCTCACCCTGCGTTCCCGGAGGTACTGGGTTTCCTTCCTCATCGATAACCGTGAGATCCCAGCCGTCCAGCGGAAAACCAATGGTCACAGGCTTGCCCGGCTCCAGCTTGGTGCCGGAGGCAACCACCGTGGCCTCGGTCGGGCCGTAGGTGTTCCACATCTCACGCTCCGGTGTGGACAGGCGCTCAACCAGCTCCTGCGGGCAGGCCTCGCCGCCGACGATGAGCAGGCGCACGCTATCGAGTGCCTCTGCCGGCCAGAGGCCAGCCAGCGTCGGCACGGTGGAGACAGCCGTGATGTGGCGGGAAATCAACCACGGGCCCAGGTCCACGCCGGAGCGCACCAGCGAGCGCGGAGCCGGCACCAGGCAGGCACCATTGCGCCAGGCCAGCCACATTTCCTCACAGGAGGCGTCGAAGGCGACGGACAGGCCGGCCAGCACACGGTCATCCGGGCCGAGCGGGCCCTCCGGGTGATCGGCGAGGAACCAGCGGGCCTCAGCATCAACAAACGCTGCTGCACTGCGATGCGTTACGGCCACGCCTTTGGGCTTGCCGGTGGAACCGGAGGTGAAGATAATCCAGCAGTCATCGTCAGGTGTAGGTTCCTGCGAAATCACGTCGTGCGCACTCGGATGCTTCGGCTCATCGTCCTCATCGTCCTCATCGTCCTCGTCGTCCGAGTCGCTGTCGTTCTTCGGGCGATGCCCCGCCAGTGAGCCCGACAGGTGCAGGCCGTCGGCATCGAAGTAACCGGCGACATCCGCTTCGCCGAAGACCATCTCTGCACGCTCGTCGGGGTCATCCGCATCCACCGGAACGTAGGCAGCACCGGCCGCCATGATGGACAAAATAGCGAGGTAGAGCTCGCGGCTTCCCGACGGCATCCGCACACCAATACGGTCACCACGACGAATGCCCTGCTCATAGAGCCAGGCCGCCGTTGCATCCATTTCGGCGACCAAGTCAGCATACGTGACGACAACCTCGCCGTCATCAATCGCCTCAGCCTCGGGGAAGCGCCGTGCAGTCGCTCGCACGATATCAATCAGCGTGCGCTCAAGCGGCTGCTCCGTGGCGCGCAGGAACTTCTGCTCCGTGCTGATCACTTTGCAGCTCCCTTCTTCTTTTTCTTGCCCTTTTTCTTCTTCGACTTCTTGCGCTTGGGTTGCTGCTCTTGCTTCACGACGGTCCCAGTAACCTCGGCATCCGAGTTGGTCTCAGACTTTTTGGCAACCTTTGAGTCCTCAGCGGAAGCTGCATCCTCAGCATCATTATCGCTGCTCACGGTTTGGTCGGCAGCGGAGCCGTCGGCAAGCGATGCGAGCAACGTGCGCACCTCGGGTGAGCATTCGGCAACTGCGGCGCGCTCGGCTCGGCGCAGCGAGCGACGCAGCGATGCGCGAGTGGTGTTGCCCGCCTGCGTCAGCGCGATGAGCTGGCGGCGGCGATCCTTGGCATCACGCGTGCGTGCAACCAGATCTGCGGCCTCCAGCGAGTCGATGAGGCGGACCATGTCCGAGCGGTCCATGCCCAGCAGTGCGCTGAGCTCGGTCTGTGCCATGTCGCCGCCGTCGGCAATCGCTTCGAGCACCCAGTAACCACGGATGGTCATGGACTCAATCTGAGTGCGAGCGAGTGCGGCATTGACGCTGGTTCGCACCATCGAGTCGAGCTGTGCGATGCACCATGAGGCAGACTTGCGCAGCGCTGCCGGAGCTACAGCGGGCTCTGTGGTCGCGGACTTGTTCTTGCCTTTAGATTTCGAGCTCTTGCGAGCTTTCGTGGCCGGTCTGTCGGCCTTTATGTCGGGGGATTCTGCAGGTGCAGGCTCCCCCGATGGAAGTACGGATGAATCAGACATACTTCCTATCATAGACAATCTGAGGAAAACCCAATAATGGGACATGCCCAATCATTTAATGCGCGATTTCCTGCGGATAGATAAACCGGCGGTGACCAAATGGTTGGTCACCGCCGGTTTGCTCACTGTATTTGGGAAGGCTGTTAACCTCTGACCCCTAGATGGCTCTTAGTTGGGCCCTAGTTGGCCTTTTCGATTGGTCGGCCGAAGTGCTCCCAGTCGATCATGCCGCCGGTAATGACAATGGTGTCGATACCGTTCTTCTCCAGCCAGGAAGCGACCTGCGCGGAGCGGCCACCCGAGCGGCACATCAGGTAAATGTCGGAGTCCAGGTCCAGCTCGCCGTAGCGGACTGGGATTTCCTCCATCGGGATATGGATGGAGCCAGCTGCGTGGCCGTCATCCCATTCCATTTGGGAGCGAACGTCGATGATCTGTGCGCCCTCAGGTACTTCAGTAACTTTTACAGATTCCATAGTGCGCACTATACGCAACCGGTGAGGGGTGGTTAAAAAGCGGCGAGGCATCGGCAAACCTGGAGTGGCGGTGCGGGATGGTGCATTGCGCTTTTGCCTGCACACCGGCGCCGCCCTTAAGAAAGTGATTACCTTTAAGGCAGTTTAGGGGCGATTATTGGCTGAAAAATGCCATAAAACTAATCAGTTTCACATGTGCTACATAAAAGAAAGCCGCCGGAGCATAAAACTCCGACGGTTTCGCCGCTGTTGTGGGTCTGGGGCTGCCTCGGCCTGGCCGTACTTCGCCAGCCCTCGCCAGCTTTAGCTCAATCCACGCCAGCCAGAGGCCCAAGCTCTCCGAGCCCCAAAAGCCCAAACGCCTTACTTGAAGCGCTCGACAGCCTCAGCCAGAATCTTCTCAGCCTCTGCCTTGTCGCCCCAGCCCGAGCCGGAAACTTCCTTGCCCGGCTCCAGATCCTTGTAGTGGACGAAGAAGTGCTCAATTTCGTCCTTGGTGAACTGGGAGACATCGTCGATATCCTGGTAGTTATCGAAGCGAACGTCATCCAGGACGCACAGCAGCTTGTCGTCGCCACCGGCCTCATCGGTCATCTTGAAAACGCCGAGCGGGCGAGCCTTGACAATAACGCCCGGGAAAACCGGCTCCGGCAGAATCACGAGAGCGTCCAGCGGATCGCCGTCTTCGCCGAGAGTCTCATCGATGAAGCCGTAGTCGGCCGGGTAGGCCATTGGGGTGAACAGGTAGCGGTCGAGGTAGACCTTGCCGGTCTCGTGGTCGACTTCGTACTTGTTGCGCTGGCCCTTCGGGATCTCAATAGTGACCTCAACGCTCACAGCGATGACTCCTTATAATCGGTGTACACTTCTCTGACGGCTATCTTATGCGAAACCCGCTCAAAATCATTCATCCGTGCACCTTAAGCGGGGTTTTGTTTTTAGGAAGAAGGTGTTTGTGACCGTGGGAAAATCCGCCTCAACCGACTCGAAAACCTCCAAGGGCACGGAAAAGTCGGCCAAGTCGGCTAAGCCCAAGCGGTCGCGCGCGCTGCGCATTGGCGGCGGAATCGCCGGTGTGATTGTGCTCGCACTGGGCGGCGGCGCGGCGGTAGTCATCAATGACAACCGCCAAATTGTCGTCGAGGCACCACCCGCCGTCAGTCACGTCGCCGCACCTGCCGCTGCTGCGCAGTCTTCGCTTGACGACGGTACGTTGCGGCAAAAAGTCACTGAAATCATGGAGGCCTCCGCGGCGGATCCGGCCTTCGGCCAGCTGCACGCGGTTGTCTCTGATGCGTCCACCGGCCAGCAGTTGTGGGCTAAGGATGACAAAGCGCTGGCCACGCCCGCGTCGAGCCTGAAGATTCTCACCTCCGCTGCAGCCCTGTTGGGCCTGGGGGAGAATCATCGCGTGGCCACCTCGGTTTCGCGGGTCACAGGCACCAATGACGTCGTATTGCAGGGCGCGGGCGACCCCACCTTGAGTGTCGACGGCGAGGGCTTCTTCAACGACGCGGCCTCCATTGCGGATTTGGCGGAGAAGGTATCTAAGGCCATTCCGGAGGGAGTCGGCACTGTTTATGTGGATACCTCGTTGTTTACGGAGACCTTCCACGACAAGTGGGAGCGCGAGGGGCTCGCGGACGGCTATATCGCACCGGTCGAGTCAGTCATGGTCGATGCTGGCCGCATTGACCCGACCGATGAGGACTCGCAGCGCAGTGCCACGCCGGCAGCGGATGCGGGTGCGGCTCTCGCCACGGCATTGGGCGCGAAAAATGGTGGCAATCTCGCCGAGGCGGAAAAGGACGGCGCGCAGTTGCCACTGGATCCCAGCCCAGTGGCCACGGTGGATTCGGCTCCGCTGATTACTCGAGTCCACGACATGATGAACTTCAGTGACAACGTACTGGCAGAGTCCATTGCCCGTGAGCTGGCCATTGCCCGCCACCTGCCGCCGACATTTGCCGGGGCGGCGCAGGCTGTCCGCGATACCCTCACCGAGCATGGTTTTCCTCTCGATGGCGCGGTGCTGTCGGACTCCAGTGGGCTCAGCACGGACAACCGGATTACACCGCAACACCTCGCAGAAGTGTTGAATGCGGCAGCTGGTCCGGAGGGGTCACAGGAAGCAGGGGAGACGTCGGAAAGCAAAGCCCTGCGTCCGCTGCTGGATTGTCTGCCTGTAGCTGGGGTGTCGGGCACGCTGACCACGCGCTTTGATGGAACGCCGGGTGCCGGTGTGGTGCGTGCGAAGACGGGCACGCTGAACAAGGCATCGGCGCTGGCGGGATATGTGGTGACGGAAAGTGGGCAGGTGCTCACGTTCGTGCTGATTTCCAATGAGGCCAGCCTGCTGCCGGCGAGGGCGGCGGCGGACAAGGCGGCTAGTAAGTTGGCGGAAATTTAGCGCAAACGGCCGTGTATTTCACCTGGCAAAGGTAATCTCAGGAATCACATATTTGTGTGATTTTGTGAGGAGTTCCCGACGCCATGGCCCCGAAGCATGCGAAAACTCAGCCCTCTTTCTTGACCCACAATCTGCCGGTCCATGAAATTGCCGAACAGGTCCGCGCCGGGCATGTGCCGGCTGTTGAGGTAGTGGAGCGGAGTCTCGAGGCGATTGATCGACTCGATGGCGAGATTGGGGCATTCCGAGAGGTCTGGCGTGAGCGCGCATTGGCGCAGGCCGAGGAACTTGCGCAGCGCGCGGATGTGGCGGAGCTGCCGCTGGCGGGTGTGCCCTTCGCTATCAAGGAAAACACCAGCTCGGAGAATATTTTCATCCGCACGCTCACCGCGGCCGGTGCCATTCCGGTGGGCACGACGGTGAATCCGCAATTCTGCACGTGGGGTACAACGACGCTGCCGGGGCATGCGGTCAATAACCCCATCAAGCCCGGTCATACTGCGGGCGGCTCCTCGGGTGGTTCAGCGGCTGCAGTGGCGGCGGGCATGGTGCCCTTCGCACAGGGCAATGACGGCATGGGGTCGCTGCGCATTCCAGCCGCGTGCTGCCATCTTTCCACTCTCAAGGCCACGCCCGGCGTCATGCCCGGGCGCGTGGGCGGCAACGATTGGTACGGCATGTCGGTGCACGGCGTACTGACCACCAACAACTCCGACCTTCGCCTTATCACCAAGGTGCTTACCGACGGTCTCGTCGACGCCTACAATCCCGCGACAACGTTGCCCGAAAATTTCGCAGTCAATGTCGATACCTCGGCGCCAGTTTTCGGTATTTCGGCGGCCGATGAATATGCGGAGGCCGCTCGCCAGGCGGCGAGAGTGTTCGCTGATAACGGCATTGCGGTTACGGAAAAGAAGATGCCGTATCCGCTCAATCCGCTGCCGATGGTGGCGCGGTGGACTGCGGGCGTTGCGGATGAACTGCGGTCGGGGCCGAAGCCCGACCATCTGGAGTGGCGTAACCGCGTGCATGCCTATCTGGGGCGGGTTTTGAGGTACATCATCAATGATCGACACGTGGTGCGCGACCGGGCACGATTGGAAAAGCAGCTTCCAGGTGACACAATTTTGATTACCCCGGCGCTCGCACATGAGCCCGTGAAAAACAGGCCGTGGCATCGTTTGCCCTGGATTGCCAACTTGGTATCCAACCTGTACTTCACGCCTTTTGTCTCGACGTGGAACTACCTCGGTTTCCCAGCGGGAATCGTGGTGGAGCCGGTCACGGGATTGCCGGTTCAACTCATCGCTCGACCAACTCAGGAACACATCTTGCTCACCGCAATGGAAACCATCGCCTCTGGTGGACGCATTGGCTAATTCCACCGAATCCGCACGCCGCAAGCGTGTGGAGCCGTTCTGGCCAGAGCCGAGTCCGCACTTTGTGAAGGTTCGCAATGCCGTAAAAGCTGCACTGCGGAGCGTGGATGTCACTCATGGCGTGGTCATCGGGCTTTCCGGTGGCGCGGATTCGCTGGCGCTGGTGGCTGCCACATGTGCGGAGGCAGTTAGCCCGCGGGGGTTGCTGTATTCGCTGGGGCAGGAGCGGGAGCTGGGGCAGGGAAGTGGCGCGAGACCGCTAAGCCCCGTCCATGCCGTGGTGATTGACCACGGGCTGCAAGAAGGCTCGGATGAGGTGGCCAAGCAGGCGGTCGCAAAGGTGAAGAAACTCGGTGCCAGCGCCGAGGTCATCAAGGTAGACATCGACGAAGACGACCCTGCGGGGCCTGAGGCCTCGGCGCGGCTGCACAGACACGAAGCACTGCGTGCCGTGGCAGCTAAGCGAAAGGCGCCGCTGCTGCTAGCGCACACTCTCGATGACCAGGCCGAAACGGTGATTCTTCGGCTGGCGCGCGGTGGTGGCCCGCAGGCGCTATCGGCCATTCGCGGGGACTCCCTCTGGTCCGATGGCACCAGGATTGTGCGGCCACTGCTCACCGTCCGGCGAGCCGATACTCTCGGCTGCTGCGAGGAACTGAACCTCGACCCCTGGCATGATCCGCACAACCGGGAGCATCGTTTTGCCAGGGTTCGAGTGCGGGAGCTGCTGCTTCCCATGTTGGAGGAGCAACTTGGGCCAGGAGTTGCCGAAAATCTGGCCAAGACCGCGCAGATTGCCGCCGCTGACAACGACGCGCTCGATCACATGGCCGAGGAGGCGCTGACAGAGCTGGCAGGGCTCACCGCCGGGAACGCCGACGGCACCGCAAAGCCGGTCACAAGTCAGCAACCGCTAGCAGCGCCGAGGTTGAAAACTCGGGACGTCGGCAAGCTTCCGCGTGCTGTGGCGACGCGGGTGATTGCGCGCTGGCTGCGTGGTGCTGGTGCGGCACCGTCGAGCGTGCAGATTGAGCAGGTGCTGGCGCTGGTGACGGACTATCACGGGCAGGGCGGGGTGGCTGTCAGTCGTAGCAAACGAGCTGGTACCGGCGAGCCCAGAGATGTCAGGTTGGTCGTCGAGCGAAAAGATGGCACTCTAAAATTGGTAATGGACCTAAATTGTGGTGCCTAAAATTGGGAGTCCGCACGGCTCCTTCGACACACCGCCAAGTAAAGCGCGGAAAGGAATTGCGATGCATGATGTGAAGGATTTCAACGTCCCCGCAAACCCCTACGGCGATGACGTAGAGGCAGTGCTCATCTCTGAAGAGGAGTTGCATGCACGCATTGCCGAAATGGCACAGCGAGTCAGCGAGAAGTACAAGGACGCTGATAGTGACTTGATTCTGGTCGCAGTGCTCAAGGGCGCGGTGTTCTTCCTGACCGACTTTGCTCGTAATCTCACCATCCCCAGCCAGATGGAGTTCATGGCCGTTTCCAGTTACGGAAACTCATCTTCGTCGTCAGGCGTGGTGCGAATTCTGAAGGACCTGGACCGCGACATTGAAAATCGTGATGTCGTGATTGTGGAGGACATCATTGACTCCGGTCTGACCCTGACTTGGCTGATGAAGAACCTGCGCAACCGCAATCCGCGTTCGCTGGAGGTCATCACGCTGCTGCGCAAGCCTGAGGCTGTGCGCACTAACATCGAGGTCGCCGACATTGGCTTCGACATTCCGAATGAGTTCGTCATCGGCTACGGCCTGGACTACGCAGAGCGTTACCGCGATCTGCCGTACGTCGGCACGCTCCACCCGCGCGTGTACCAGAACTAGTATCGCGCGGCACCGGTACAGAGTGTCCGATGCTTTACGACGAGCATTGCGAGTGCAACCTACGAATTCCTCACGGTGGAAACTCTTTTAGGTAGTGCATCGTTAAACCTAGTGTGGGGTCAGGTGCTGTGAGCCCTGGCCCCTCTTTTGACGTATCTTCGGCTCGCAGTCGTTGATGCGTACAATTAATAAAAGCAACTAATAGATTGTAGAGAGCGAAAAGCGAACCCACTGTATGGATAAGAAAAAGGTATTCCGGTTTGCCACCATTGCCGGCATTATCCTGATCATCCTCTTTGGCATCACCACGTTGACGGATGATTCTCGGTCCTACCGCGAAGTCGATACTTCCGTCGCGCTTACCCAGCTGGATAAGGACAACGTCAAGGAAGCTCAGATTGATGATCGTGAGCAGCGAGTCCGTCTGACGCTAAAGAAGGGCGTGGAGGTCAAGGGTACGGAGGACGTCACCAAGGTGATGGCCAAGTACCCAGCACGTGCCACCGACCAGGTCTTTGACAAGGTCGCAGGCGCCAAGGGCGTGGAGAAGTACAACACCAAGGTCACTCAGGAATCCTTCCTGATGTCCACGCTCAGCTTCCTGCTGCCGATGGTGATTTTCTTCTTCGTCATCATGTTCTTCTTCAGCCGTATGCAGGGTGGCAAGAACGGCATGTTCGGCTTTGGCGGCAACCGCGCCAAGCTGCTGAGCAAGGAGTCGCCGAAGAATACGTTCGCCGATGTTGCTGGTGCCGACGAGGCAGTTCAGGAACTCGATGAAATTAGGGACTTCCTGCAGCACCCGTCTCGCTATGAGGAACTGGGCGCGAAGATTCCGCGTGGTGTTTTGCTCTACGGTCCACCCGGTACCGGTAAGACGCTTCTTGCGCGCGCAGTCGCCGGTGAGGCCGGTGTGCCTTTCTACACCATCTCCGGTTCGGACTTCGTTGAGATGTTCGTCGGTGTCGGTGCTTCTCGTGTTCGTGACCTGTTTAATCAGGCCAAGGAAAACAGCCCATGCATCATCTTCATTGATGAGATTGATGCCGTCGGTCGCCAGCGTGGTGCCGGCATGGGTGGTGGCCACGATGAGCGTGAGCAGACGCTGAACCAGCTGTTGGTGGAGATGGACGGTTTCGGTGACCGCCAGGGTGTCATCATCATGGCCGCTACCAACCGCCCGGACATTCTGGACCCGGCGCTGCTGCGTCCGGGTCGTTTTGACCGCCAGATTCCGGTGGGTGCTCCGGACTTGAAGGGCCGCGAGGCAATCCTGAAGGTTCACGCCCGCAACAAGCCTCTGGGACCGGATGCGGACCTGGAGTCGCTGGCCAAGCGCACCGCCGGTATGAGTGGTGCGGATCTGCAGAACGTGCTCAATGAAGCTGCTCTTCTAACCGCCCGCGTCAACGGCAACATCATTACTGCGGATGCACTGGAAGAAGCGGTCGACCGCGTGATTGGTGGTCCGCGTCGTACCTCGAAGGTGATTTCTGAGCAGGAGAAGAAGGTTACCGCGTACCACGAGGGCGGTCACACGCTGGCCGCCTGGGCGCTGAAGGATATTGAGCGCGTCTACAAGGTGACCATTCTGGCTCGTGGCCGCACTGGCGGTCACGCACTGACTGTGCCGGAAGATGACAAGGGCATGTACAACCTGCCTGAGCTGTTTGCCCGCTTGGTCTTCGCCATGGGTGGCCGTGCCGCCGAAGAACTGGTCTTCGGGCTGCCGACCACCGGTGCCTCTGCCGACATTGAGCAGGCCACCAAGATTGCTCGCGCTATGGTCACCGAATACGGCATGTCGCCGAAGCTGGGGCCGGTTAAGTACGGCGAAGAGCAGGGCGACCCATTTGTGGGCCGCGGTGGAAGCGGCAGCCTCGACTACTCGCCGGATGTGGCAGCGATGATTGATGAGCAGGTTCGACTGCTGATTAACAAGGCTCATGATGAGGCGTACGCGATTTTGAAGGAAAACCGCGACACCCTTGACGTGCTGGCGGAGAAGCTGCTGGAGAAGGAGACCCTGCGTCGTCCGGATCTGGAAGTTATCTTCACCGATGTTGTGCCGCGTGAGCGTCTGAACTTCTTCGACAGCGATCCAAAGCACCCAGCTGATGGTCGAGAGCCGGTTAAGACTCCGGTTGAGTTGGCCATTGAGCGCGGTGAGGAACCGCCACGCCGCGTCAACATCTTCGCTCCGGTTCGCCGTTCTGAGCCGAGCGAGCAGGAAAATGCGCAGGGCAACCAGGGCGGCCAGGTCGATCAGAATGGGCGCGGCAACCAGGGACTGCCACCGGCCGGTTCCCAGCAGAGCCGTCCGAATGTCCCGGTCTACGGTGGCACCCCGCCGCCGGCTGGCTGGACCGCTCCGGGCTGGCCGCCGAAGGACTCGAACAACGCGCAGTCTCCGGCACCGGCTCCGGCGCCGGCACCGGCACCGCGCCCGGAGGATTCCGCCCAGCAGTCGCGCGAGCGTGGTCAGCACCCAGGTGCAGCCAATTACCCAGCTGGCCCGTCGGCACAGGGCCCGGCCAACATTCCGGCTCCGCCGCAGATGCCGCAGTCGCCGTCGTCAGGCCGCCATGCCGATCAGAGTTCCGACAGCGACGCGACTCCCACCTCGGTGATTCCGTCGGTCGGTTCTTCGCAGGAGCTTCGTGGATTCCGTCTGCCGGAAAATGAGCAGCCGGACTACAAACCCGCCAATGACGCGGGCAAGCATGCCGCTGACGGTTCCACGGAAGAACCAAAGAATACTGGCGAGTCGGAATCTAACGAGGAGCGATAAAAACACATCATGGAGGATAAATTCGATCAGGCACGGGCTGAAGCTGCAGTCCGTGAACTGCTGATTGCCGTCGGTGAAGACCCCGACCGTGAGGGTCTGCGGGAAACTCCGGCGCGCGTGGCCCGCTCTTATAAAGAGATTTTCGCGGGCCTGCACGTCGACCCGTCTGAGGTATTGGCAAAGACCTTCAATGAGGGCCATCAGGAACTCGTGCTGGTCAAGGACATCCCGATTTACTCCACCTGTGAGCACCATTTGGTGCCGTTCTTCGGAGTTGCCCATATCGGTTACATCCCAGGTGAGGACGGGCGTGTGACCGGTCTGTCCAAGCTGGCTCGACTGGTTGATCTCTACGCTAAGCGACCGCAGGTGCAGGAGCGTTTGACCAGCCAGGTCGCGGATGCGTTGGTTGAGCGTCTCAATCCGACCTCTGCCATCGTGGTCATTGAAGCAGAGCATCTCTGCATGGCCATGCGCGGTATCCGCAAGCCGGGTGCGCGCACGGTGACATCGGCAGTGCGCGGTGGCTTTAAGTCGGACGCTCGTTCGCGTGCGGAGGCAATGGCGCTGATTCGCAAGAATTAGTGGACTAAGTGGAAAGGCTGGAACAACAAGGTGACTGAGGCGAGGTCGGCAGCGCAGGCAGCGCAAGTACAGGGCATGCAGAGCATGCTTGCAGAAAACGCGCGTGAGCGCTGCAAGGTGATGGGCATTGTCAACGTCACCGAGGACAGCTTCTCCGACGGTGGTCTGTATAAGACCTTCGATGCAGCAATCGCGCATGCACATGAGCTCGCCGCCGAAGGTGCCGACATCCTCGACATTGGCGGTGAATCCACGCGCCCCGGTGCACACCGTGTGAGCGAGGAGGAGGAAATCTCCCGCGTTGTTCCCGTCGTCCGCGAGCTGGCCAAGGAAGGCCACCTAGTCAGCGTCGATACGATGCGCGCCAGTGTCGCCGAGGCCGCCATCGCCGAAGGCGCGGTCTTTATTAACGACGTCTCTGGCGGTCTCGCCGACCCGAATATGTATCGCGTCTGCGCCGACGGTGAGGTTCCAATCTGTCTGATGCACTGGAAGACCGACCGCTTCGGCTCGGCATCGGGGCGCGCTGAAACACACCCGGACGGCATTGTCGCCGATGTCCGTAAGCACCTGCTCCGGCTTGTCGACGACGCCCTGGCTGCCGGCATCGTCGAGGAAAATATTGTCCTCGACCCAGGTCTCGGCTTTGCCAAGAATGCCGATGACAACTGGGCTCTGTTGCACGGCCTGCCGGAGCTAATTGACTTGGGTTTCCCAGTTCTCGTCGGTGCGTCTCGCAAGCGATTCGCCGCTGCCATCGGCGGTGAGGCTCGTGCGCCAAAGGAAGCCGATGCCGCGACTGCAGCTATCTCAACGCTTTCCGCCGCCGCGGGTGCCTGGGCAGTGCGTGTCCACAATGTGGCCGATAACCTCGACGCTGTGCGCGTTGCACAGGCATGGGGGCTGGGGCGCTCACTCACCGGTTACAGTGCCGCTGGCGATTACCCGGAAGGCGGCGGCAACCGTGCGGCCGACAACTCGGGCAACTCGGGCAACGTCGCTGCCGACTCGGCGACTACCACGACAGAAAGGGCATAACCTGTGGCGGATCGAATCGAACTCAAAGGCTTAAAGGCGCACGGCTACCACGGCTGCCTCGACTTCGAGCGTCGCGATGGCCAGGATTTCATCTGCGATGTCACCCTGTGGCTGGACTTCCGCGCTGCCGCGGCCTCCGATGAGCTCGACGACACCGTCAGTTATGCCGACGTCGCCGCCACCGCGCACGCTATTTTGACTGGTGAACCGCGCAATCTCATTGAAACGGTCGCCACTGATATCGCTGAGGCAGTGCTTGCCGACGACGATGCCCGGGCGGAACGCGGGCTATCGCCACTGCTGCACGCAGTGGAAGTGACCATCCACAAGCCGAATGCACCAATTCCGCTGGAGTTTGAAGATGCCGCGGTTACGGCCCGCCGTTCGCGAAAGAAGCGGTTGTCATGATTCGGGCAGTCCTTTCCATCGGTGCGAATATGGACCACGCACGCGAGAACTTGGTCGCGGTGCGAGACTACTTCGCCGATGAGCTGGTAGCTGCCTCCCAGATTTTTGCAACTCCGCCATGGGGCGGGGTGGAGCAGGGTGATTTCCTCAATGCCGTATTGATTGTGGAGACCACCCGCACTCCCAGGGAGCTGCTCGAGGCCGGTTGGAAACTGGAAAATGACGCCGGTCGAGTACGCAAAATTCATTGGGGACCGCGCTCTTTGGACGTGGACGTGGTTCAGGTCATTGATCTGGAAGATGGCACGGAGATTATCTCTGATGACCCAACGCTGACATTGCCGCACCCGTGGGCCGCGCAGCGCGCGTTCGTGCTGGTGCCATGGTTAGATGCCGACCCGGATGCACGTCTTGGGGAGGTGGCGGTCGCGGCACTCGTCGATAAGCTGGACCCATCGGATGTGGCGTCGGTGCGCCTGGCAGATGGCCGCGAGGATGGAGAAGGGGCCTAGAGATGAAACCGACTTCGCCGATTGCTCTGATCGGCACAGCAGTTGTGCTGGCGCTGGCGTCGTGGATGATTCTGGCGCGGTTTTTCGGTGTCCTTGGCGCGCGAAGCTGGTGGGACCTGGGCTTTCCCTGGGTGCTCACGGCAGTCTGCGTGGCGGCGGCGCGGTGGATTAAGTCGGTACTTGAAGAAGGTCGCGTCGGCCAAGACCGCAGTCAAGTGCAGCCGTTGACGCTGTCGCGCTGGCTTGTGGTCGGCACCTCGTCGGCGTGGTTGGGGGCAATCCTCGGTGGGCTGTACGCCGGTGGCATGCTGTGGGCATTGCCCAAGTGGACGGAATTGGCGGCGGCGCAGCACGACGGCCCTATCATGATTGTCGGAACAATCTCAGGGATTTTGCTTGCGCTAGCAGGCCTGTGGCTGGAAAAAGTATGCCAATTGCCGACAGATGGCGAAAAAATTCACCGCCTAACGGGGAATTGGGAACTAACTCGGTAGGGTGGGAGTTATGACTGACCTCTCCAACGCCGGAAATGATCCGACGAGCTCGGATGATGCCACGTACTTCTACGGTGACACGAACTCGCAATCGCCCAACGCCGCTGATAATTCGGACCAATTTGGCTCGGATGGCGCGGTGAATCAGGCGGGTATTCAGGCCCAGGATGCGGCAGAGCAGGAATCCAAGGATGGAATGACTGAGAAGACTGCGGTCATCCTTATGGCTGTGCTGCTGGTGCTTGCTGTAATTGCCAGCATTGTCATGCTCTTTGCCTCCTCTGCGGGGTGGATGAAGATTGCGGTGCTGTTGGCGCTGTGGGCCGCCGTGATTGGTGCGGTGTTGGTTACCCGCTACCGCAAGACCATCGCGCTGGAGCGCAAGCGGTTGGAGACCATTGAGGAGCTGCACAAGGTCGAGCTCGATCGCGAGTTGGCAACTCACCGCGAGCAGGAGTTGATTCTGGAGCAGAACTACCTGGACTCCCTCGAGGGCAGCAATGACGACAACATTGCGGCGCTGCGCGCGGAGGTTTTTGCGCTGCGTGCCCAGCTGGCTGAGTTCATGGGCGAGGATTTCGACGATGAGCAGGTAGCACTGCGAGCTCAGGCAGAGCGTCTGCGCGAGTTGGACTCCCCGCAGCAGGCTTCGCCGCTGAAGGACCCGACTGGCCATGATCGCCCGACTCCGCGTGCGACCTCGCACCGCGTCGAGGTCACCGCTAATGGCACCGTCGGCGCGCACACGCAGCACGGCGGGGGCTCCGGAAATTCGGATTCGCCAGTGGAGAATGCGGAGGCTACCGATATGCAGCGCACTTTCTCGCCATCGGGTCAGCCAGTGGATGTCTCTGAGGTCGCCGACTCCCACGACGGCGAGGAGACCGCGGACAGGGAGAAGTTCTCCACTAATTCCTTCCGCGCCATCAACTGGCAGGAAACTCCCGCTGACAATCAGCCTCGCGGTGCGCACGAGCAGCGCGGCGGCCAGGACACTTCTGCTGCATGGCCGACCGACGAAGGTTCGGATTCCCCGACTCGTCAGCTGCAGGCCATCGAGGACGAGGACCTGGAGGAGTCGCCGGCGCAGGAGGCCCCAGCACATGGTCGTCGTCGCGCAGAGGACAACAAGGGCAGTCTGACTGTCGCTGAGCTGATGGCACAGATGCGACAGAAGAAGCAGGACAACTAAGAGTTCGACTCTTCGCAGCTGCAGGCTTTGGTCTAACCTTGTCAGTCATGACGCAAAGCCAGCATTCACACCATCCCCGCCAGACATCCGCACCGCGGTTGTCGGTGGGGATTATTTCTGCCGGAAAAGTCGGCGTTGCCCTCGGTGAAGCACTTCAGCGATGCGGTCACCGCGTCACCCACGTCGTCGCGCGCTCGAGCGAATCGACCACCCGCGCGCATCTTCGTCTGCCCGACGCTCACATCAGCAGCGTTGCAGAGACCGCTGCCGCCTGCGAACTCATCATCATCGCCGTGCCTGACCGTGCCATTGCGGATGTCGCCGAAGAAATCGCCCGCTACGTCGGTCCCGGCACAATCGTCCTGCACACGGCAGGTTCCCTCGGCCGCGCCGTCCTCGATCCCGTCGCGCTCACCGGCGCACTCACCATCGCCGCACATCCCGCGATGACATTCGCAGGGCTTGCCGACGACGCCGATTTGTTGCCCGGTTGTCCCTGGGGCATCACAGTTGGCGATGAACTGGCTAAAACCGTCAGTGAACTGCTGATTGGTGAGCTCGGTGGCCGCCCGGTATTTATTAACGAACGCCACCGCAGTCTCTATCATGCGGCCATGGCACACGGTTCCAACGGACTCGGCGCGGTTGTGGTTGACGCGGTGGAGATGCTGGCCGCCACCATCGGTGAGGATGTCGCTGCGGAGGATACCGACCTGGGGGAGCTGCGCCGAGGCCAAGCCGCCGAGCTGCTGCGACCGCTCCTGGAAGCATCCCTGGACAATGCTTTGAAGTGGGGCTCACGGGGGCTGACTGGCCCCGTTACGCGTGATGACCTTGGGACCGTCGTCAAGCATGAGCGCGAAATTGAAGCGGCGGCACCACAGATACGCGGTGCGTATGTGGCGCTTGCAGAGCGGATAGCTGAATTGCGCGGTGCTACGGAGGTCTTGCGGTACTTGCGCGATTGATCTGGGGAGCCGCGGTTCGGGGAATCCGGGCGGTGGCGTAAGGTATTGCCGTCGGGCGAAAGTTAGGTCCGTTACTTTTTATCGCGGAGGAAACATGACGGGATTTACCGCCGGAGAGACGACTGTTCACAAGACTATTGCCGGAATTTCGCAGGTTACTCGTGCGTTGCGGAAAACTGGCCGTCCAGTGGTGCTGGTGCCGACGATGGGCGCGCTGCACCAGGGCCATCTTGAACTGGTAGCGGCTGCGAAGACTCTGCCGCGTGCGGTGGTTGTGGTGTCGATTTTCGTCAATCCACTGCAGTTCGGTGAGGGCGAGGACTTTGATGCCTACCCGCGCACGCTCGAAGCGGACGTGGAAAAGCTGAAGGCTGTCGGCGCGGAGCTGGTGTTTGCGCCGAGTGCGCGTGAGATGTACCCGAACGGTTTCCGCACGACGGTGCAGCCGGGGCCGCTGGCCACTGAGCTGGAAGGTGCTACTCGTCCGGGACACTTCGCGGGCGCGCTCACGGTGGTCAACAAGCTGTTCCACATCACCAACTGCACGGATGCGGTGTTTGGTGAGAAGGACTACCAGCAGCTGTGCCTGATGCAGCAGATGGTCACGGACTTGAATATGCCAGTGCAGCTGCACGGCGTTCCTGTAATCCGTGAGGCCGACGGGTTGGCGATGAGCTCGCGCAACCGTTATCTCTCTGAGGAGCAGCGCGGGCTGGCAGTAACCCTGTCCGCAGCCTTGACCGCCGGTGCTTTTGTCGCTGATCGCGGTGCAGATGCCGTGCTGGAGACCGCCCGTGGTGTCCTTGCCAGCCAGCCTGAGGTAGAGCTGGATTACCTGGAGTTGCGTGATGCTGCGCTCGCTCCGCTGTCCAGCGAGGTGCTGAGCGGAAACGGTGAGGAGACCGAAGCACGCCTGCTGATTGCCGCCAAGGTCGGCACTACACGTCTGATTGATAATGTCGGCCTCATTTTGGGCGCGCCTCGTCCGGATGCCATTCATGGCCACGGAATGCTGGGACAGAAGGACGCTGAGATTGCTTCGGCTGCACTGTCTGCCGCTGGGCTCGATGGAGAGCTGACGGAGGAGGAAGCTGCGGAGCTGGCAGAGCTGCAGGAGAAGGTTCATGCAGCGCGTGAGGCTCGGTTGAAGGATGAAGCCAGCCGCGAAAAGCTTAAGAATGCTGGTTTTGGCGGTGAGAAGGCTGGCGAGTCGGCTGACGGATCTGCCAGCGGGACCGCCGACTGCTAGCGGGATCGCCGACGAAGAAAAGCAGTATTTTTCGTGGTTGGCAAGTTGTCGTATTATAGTTTGCCAATCAATAACCTGCCACGCCAAGGGGTGCCGCGGTAGGGAAGCATCCAGGGCAAAGCATCTAGGAAGGGACCTACCTTTTTCATGTTCCGCACTATGTTGAAGTCAAAGATTCACCGAGCCACGGTGACTCAGGCTGATCTTCACTACGTTGGATCCTGCACGATTGATGCAGATTTGATGGAAGCGGCTGATTTGCTTGAGGGCGAAGCAGTCGACATTGTCGATATCAACAACGGAAACCGTCTTACCACCTACTGCATTACCGGTGAGCGTGGCTCAGGCATCATTTCTATCAATGGTGCTGCCGCACGTTTAATTTCCCCGGGTGATCTGGTCATTATCATCGGCTACGGCATGATGGAGGACGCTGAGGCGCGTACCTATCAGCCGAATGTCATCTTCGTCGATGAAGACAACAAGATTCTGGAAAGCGGCAACGATCCGGCAGATGTGCCGGCGGGGTCGGATTTGAAGAACCCACGCAGCCCGAAGAATTAACAGGGCTTCTTCCTGCAGGTTCATTTATCGTTCAAGTAATTGCCATAAAACCGTCACACAAAGCTAACCGCGCCGTTGATTAAGGGTAAGGAAACCTTTACATAAAAAACTTAGCTTCTATGAGGATTGAGAACTAATAGTTATCTCTCTATCTCTAACTAAGAAGCAAGATAAAGGCGGTCTCCCCCGTGGTTCGTATTGGCAAGAATCTGCTGACAAATCCGTTTGCTACCTCTCGTAGCTCTCTTACCTGTACTTACAAGTGCGGTAACGCATGTGCTGAAGATGCTCCCAATGAGTTTTCTGACAACGAGTACTTCGGCGATGTTGCACAGCAGGCGTTTTCTCAGCGCGCATATTCCCGTCGCGCAGCACTGAAAGTCTCCGGTGCCAGCGCCATCGCTGTCGGCGGTGCAGCTGTCCTGGCAGCTTGTTCCTCTGATAATGGCGGTCAGTCCGGCAGCGGTGCTGCAGCCTCCGGTTCTGAGACCGCGGGCTCTGGCGACAAGGGTGAGTCTCCGGAGGGTATGCGCTTTGATCCGGTCGCTCCGAATAAGGAAGATGCCGTCGTTATCCCGGATGGCTACGAGCAGAATGTGCTGATTCGCTGGGGCGATCCGATTCATGAAGGTGGCCCGGAGTTCGATTTCGACAAGCAGACCCCGGAAAACCAGAAGCAGCAGTTCGGCTTCAACAATGACTTCGCTGGCCTGATTGAGGCTGAAGACGGCACCCTGCTCTACGTCTGCTCCCACGAGTACACCACTGAGCCGATGATGTTCCGCGCTTACAAGAAGGAAGATGCCACCAAGGAGCAGGTGGACATCGGACTTGCTGCTCACGGTCAGACCATCCTCGCGGTGGAAGAGGACGACAAGGGCTTCCTGAAGCCAATCCTGGGTGACAAGCGCAACCGTCGCATTACCGGCTTCACCGAGTTCACCGTCGACGGTCCGGCTGCTGGACACGATTTGCTGAAGACCAAGGCTGACCCGACCGGCATGAAGATTGAGGGCACCCTGAACAACTGCTCCGGCGGTGTGACTCCGTGGGGCACTTACCTGTCCGGCGAGGAAAATGTTGACCAGTACTTCGGCAACGTCGAAAAGCTGAAGGACGAAGAAGCTGTCAAGAAGCTCAAGCGCTACTCGGTGAAGAACAAGGAACTGTCCGACCGCGCATGGGAGAAGTACTACGACCGCTTTGACGTCTCCAAGGAGCCGAATGAGCCGAACCGCTTCTTCTGGTGTGTAGAGATCGACCCGTCTGATCCGAACTCCACCCCGGTCAAGCACACTGCTCTCGGTCGTTTCAAGCACGAGGCTGGCCAGATTTATGTCACCGATGATGGCACCGTCGTGTGCTACTCGGGCGATGATGAGCGCTTTGAGTACATCTATAAGTTCGTCTCCTCCCGCAAGATTAAGGAGGGCGACCTGAAGCACAACATGGGCATCCTGTCCGAGGGCACCCTCTACGTCGGTAAGTTCACCGGCAACTCCGAGTCCGAAATCGACGGCTCCGGCGAGCTGCCGAAGGATGGTCGCTTCGACGGTGACATCGAGTGGCTGCCGCTGATGACCGCCAAGGCCGACGGCAAGCACGAGTCCCACGTCGATGGCATGACCGCTGAAGAGGTCTGCATCTACACCCGCCTGGCCGGCGACAAGGTTGAGGCAACTCGTATGGACCGCCCAGAGGACATCGAGGCATCGCCGAAGACCGGCAAGGTCTACGCCGCACTGACCAACAACAAGTACCGCGGCAAGGCCGGCGAGAAGGACGATAAGGGCAAGGAGCGCACCGACGGCGCAGGTCGTCCGCTTGCCGACGCAGTCGAGGTCGCACCGGTGACCGAGAACAAGAACGGCCTGGTCCTGGAGATGGAAGATGATCACGCTGGCACCAAGGGCAAGTGGAACCTGCTTTTGGTCTGTGGTGATCCGAAGGAGGCATACACCTACTTCGGCGGCTTTGATAAGGACTCGGTCTCTCCGATTTCCTGCCCGGACAACCTGGCATTCGACGAGTACGGCAACCTGTGGATTTCCACTGACGGCAACGCCCTGGACTCCAACGATGGCCTCTTCGCTGTCGCTGTTGAAGGTGATCGCCGCGGTGAGACCAAGTGCTTCCTGACTGTCCCAATCGCTGCAGAGACCTGTGGTCCGCAGGTCTTCTCCAACCGCGTGATGGTCAATGTCCAGCACCCAGGTGAAATCGAGACCGATCAGGGTCACCCGGTCGGTGACAACCCGGATCCGACGACCAACCCGACCTCCCACTGGCCTGAGGGCGGCAAGGCTCAGCCACGTCCGGCCGTTGTCCAGGTTGTCCGCAAGGACGGCGACAAGATCGGCGTCTAAAAGGCATCCAACTAGCAGGTCGGCGGTAGCGTCGGCTAACCTCTATAGCCGTGACTGACGCGAAGAAGACCACTGATAACAACGCCACCGTTCCCGAGCAGCTGCGCGTTCGCCGCGAAAAGCGCGACCGCCTGATTGAGGCTGGCATCGAGCCGTACCCGGTTGAGATTCCCCGTACTCACTCTCTGAAGGATGTCCGTGAGGAGTGGGGTCATCTCGAAGCGGGTGAGGAGACTCAGGATGTCGTGACCGTTATCGGTCGCGTCATGTTTATTCGCAACACCGGCAAGTTGTGCTTCGCCGCTCTGCAGGAGGGGGATGGCACAACTTTGCAGGCGATGCTCTCCAAGGCTGAGGTCGGCGAGGACGCGCTGGCAGCGTGGAAGGCCGACGTGGACATGGGTGACTTTGTCCTCATTACCGGTCGCGTTATCTCTTCGCGTCGTGGCGAGCTGTCCGTCATGGCCACCAAGTGGCAGATGGCATCGAAGGCGCTGCGTCCGCTGCCGGTGTCGTTCGCGGATCTGTCCGAGGACACTCGCGTGCGCCACCGCTACACGGACCTGATTATGCGTGAGCAGGCTCGTACCAACGCTCTTACCCGTATCAAGGTCATCCGCGAGCTGCGTCACGCGCTTGAGCGCCGCGGCTTCCTCGAGGTCGAGACCCCAATGCTGCAGACACTGCACGGCGGTGCTGCGGCACGTCCGTTCGTTACTCACTCCAACGCTCTGGATATCGACCTCTACCTGCGTATTGCCCCGGAGCTCTACTTGAAGCGCTGCGTGGTTGGCGGTATGGAGCGCGTCTTCGAGATCAACCGCAACTTCCGCAACGAGGGCATCGACTCGTCGCACAGCCCGGAGTTTGCAATGCTCGAGTACTACCAGGCGTACGGCACCTACGATGACTCCGCTCGCACCGTCCGCGAGGTCATCCAGGAAATCTGCGTCGCGGTCTTCGGTTCCACGAAGGTCACGCTTGCCGACGGCACCGAGTACGACTTCGGCGGAGAGTGGAAGCAGATTGAGATGTACCCGTCGCTGAACGAGGCACTTGCTCGCAAGTTCCCTGGTCAGCCAGAGGTCACCATTGATTCGACCGTCGAGGAGCTCAAGGCAATCGCCGATGTGATCGGTCTTGAGGTTCCAGAAAAGGGCGGCTGGGGCCACGGCAAGCTGGTTGAGGAAATCTGGGAGCACCTCTGCGAGGATCAGTTGGACGGCCCAATCTTCGTCCGCGATTTCCCGGTCGAGACATCTCCGCTTACTCGTCAGCACCGCTCCAAGCCGGGTGTGACCGAGAAGTGGGACCTCTACGTTCGTGGTTTCGAGCTGGCCACCGGCTACTCCGAGCTGGTTGACCCAGTTATCCAGCGGGAGCGTTTCGAGGATCAGGCTCGTCTGGCCGCCGGCGGCGACGATGAGGCGATGGTCCTGGATGAGGACTTCCTGCATGCAATGGAGCAGGGCATGCCGCCGACGACCGGTGTGGGCATGGGCATTGACCGACTGCTGATGGCTCTGACCGGCCTCGGCATTCGTGAAACCGTGCTGTTCCCGATTGTGAAGCCGGAAGCATAACTTCTGAATTCACTAATAGTTATCCCGGTGTTATCACCGGGATTATCTTTATCCCGTAATTTCTTCACCCATGGCTTTGGTATATGGGAACAAGAAGATTAATCGGCGCACTGCATTGAGGTTCGGTGCTCTTGCGGGTGCAAGTGCCACTGCGGTGGTGGCAAATGGCGTCGGCACGCGACCTGTCGCACTGGCGGCTCCGAACCAAGCACCGTTCCCATTTACTGGTTTGACCAGCGGACTCGTTGTAACGGATCTGGAAGTTGTGACCGTGACTGATACGTCTGTCACCTTTTCGTGGGCGACATATGACGGTCCGCATCCGGCTTGGGGCAAGTTGGCTCCGCTAGCGCCGTCGGACACGGAGGTGGCCCTCGCGCCGGCTGACGCGGGCGGTGAGTTGCCCGTGGTGCACAAGGATGACAGCCAGGTTGGCTATCACTTCGTCACCATTGAAAATCTGCAGCCGGGCACGACGTACCAGTTTGAGTGCCGTTCCAATGGCCTGGTGGCGGAGCCGGGACTGATTACCCGCAATCTGCCTAACGCACCGGAGCAGACCGGCCGATTCACCACGCTGGAGGCGCCGACGGGGGAGTACCTGACCACCATTGCGATTGTCAATGACACGCATATCGGCGAAAACGGTCACGGCATTATCGTCGGAAATTTCCCGGCACCTATTTACCCTGAGGCGGGTGCCGCGCCCTACCCAGAGGTCATGCTGACTGGGGCGCTGGCGGAGATCAGCGCATTGGGAATCGGCAAGGTCTTTGTCAACGGTGATGCCACCTCTGAGGCGCGTCCTGCTGAGGTGCGCAGGTTTGCGGAAATCATGAACACCTTTGGTGTGCAGGGGCAGCAGTGGTTTGTCACGCGCGGCAATCACGACCGCCCACACAAGCCGGAGGCCGACCCCGCAGCAGGCTACGACGAATTCCAGGTGCTGGAAGGCACCGATGATCACCGCGATCCGTTCGGTGTGATTCTTAATCGGCCACGCCAGCAGCTGTGGGTGACGCAGCAGGGGCCAGTGCGCGTCATCGGCCTGGATTCGTCGAAGCTCGATCAATCGGGCGGCGAGATCGATGAGGCGCAATTCGTCGCGCTCGAAGCAGAACTGCAATACAATCCCACGCAGCCGACGGTTGTTCTCGCGCACCATCCGGTCACCACCGAAGCAGGGCTCACGAATGCGGGTGGTCCGACATTCATTCTCAATAGCCGCGATCGCAAACGTCTGCAGCGATTGCTTAACGACGCCCCGGGTGTCTTCTTCTCGGGAGCAGGTCACACTCATCGAGCCAAGCGCACGCGCGGTGATATCGGTGCCGGCGTGGATTATGTGGAGACCGGCGCATGCAAGGCATATCCGGGCGGCTATACCTTGTTACATGTCTACACCGGCGGCTACCAGGTCAATTTCCACCGCGTGAGCAGCGATGATGCACTTTCTTGGACAGCTCGTGCGCGCTGGGCAATGTATGGTTTTGAGCCTGAAGCGCTGCTGGGTGAATTGGGCGACCGCAACTACGTCGTAAAGCGTGCAATTGCCTAATTTGGTCTAAACCTGAGAGTTTTCTGTTACTTGAGATAGTTTTCTCAATTCTTGTGACAGCGGTCACGTGATTGTTTTATTGTTATCCGAGTAATAGTTCTGACTCGAAAGGCCATGATCACATGAGCGAGAAGAAGAACCGCGAAGATTCGACCGTCGGCCGCAATAACCCAGGTCGCGACGCTATCGGAGCGGCAATGCGGTTCATCACGTCGATTACTGGTTCGGACTTCGCCCAGAAGTACGACCTTCAGCCCAAGATCGACCGCGTGGTGTACCAGTCCACCAAGTCCGGTTTCAAGACTCTTGGCGCAGCAAATCGTCAGTTTAAGAAGATTGCCAGCTCTGGCAAGCCGCAGCGCCCAGCTGAGGAAGCACAGGCAGCGCAGGAAGCAGCTGCAGAGGAGAAGGCAAAGAAGCTCTTTGACCTCACTCCGACCGATGATCAGCAGATGATCGTCGAGACGGTCAAGCAGTTCGCTGAGTCCCGCCTGCGCGAGGTTGCGTACAAGTGCGACCACGAGGCAACTCCGCCGGAGAACCTCGTCTCCGAGGCATCCGAGCTCGGTGTGACCATGATCAACGTCCCGGAGGCCTTCGAAGGTATTGCCACCGGTGAGGATGTCACCACCAACGCTCTCGTCGCAGAGGCGCTCTCCTACGGTGACATGGGTCTGGCGCTGACCGTTCTGGCTCCGGCCGGTGTCGCTGCCACCCTGACCGCTCACGGGTCCGACTCGCAGCAGAAGACCTACCTGCCGGCGTTTGCTGGTGAGGATGTCCCAGCAGCGGCTGTCGTCATCTCCGAGCCACGCCCGCTTTTCGACGCACGCAAGCTTGAAACGACTGCAAAGCGCGAGGGCGACTCGCTGGTCCTCAACGGTGTGAAGTCCTTCGTTCCGAACGCTGGTGCAGCAGAGCTGTTCATCGTCGGCGTTGAGCTCGAGGGCAAGCCGACTCTCGTTATCGTCGAGTCCGACACTGAGGGCCTGCACGTTGAGGCTGATCCGTCGATGGGTCTGCGCGGTGCTGCTCTTGGTCGCCTGGTTCTCAAGGACGTCAAGGTTCCGGCTGAGAACATCCTCGGTGGCGCTGACACCTCCGCTGAAGAGCGCGAGGAAAACTACCTGGACATCCTGCGCCGTTCCCGCCTGGGCTGGGCAGCGCTTGCCATGGGTACTTCCCAGGCAGTTCTTGACTACGTCATTCCTTACGTCAATGAGCGCCAGGCATTCGGTGAGCCGATTTCCCACCGCCAGGCAGTTGCCTTCATGGTCGCTGACATCAAAATTGAGCTCGACGGTCTGCGCATGATCACCCTGCGTGGTGCCTCCCGCGCTGACCAGGGCCGTAACTTCGCCCGTGAAGCAGGCCTGGCAAAGACCTTTGCTACCGAAAAGGGTATGAAGATCGGTTCCGACGGTGTTCAGCTGCTCGGTGGCCACGGCTTCACCAAGGAGCACCCGGTCGAGCGTTGGTACCGCAACCTCCGTGCAATCGGTGTCGCCGAAGGCGTCGTCGTTCTGTAAACCGCTAGATACTTCAGCCGAAAAGAATTAAGAGGAAAGAAAATGATTAACCTCGAACTGCCGAAGTTCCTCAAGGCGGGCGCGTCCCAGTCGCATCAGGCCGCCGCTGAGATCTTCCGACCGATTTCCCGTAAGTACGATCTCGCTGAGCACGAGTACCCGAAGGAGCTCGACACCCTTGCCTCCATGATGGACGGCATGGCTGCAGGCGGCCGCGGTTTCTCCGGCGCTGCCGGCGGACGTGGTGACGCAAAAAAGAAGAAGCGTGAAGGTGTCAAGAATGGCGGCAACATGGCGTCGCTGCTCAATGTCATCGAGACCTGCTGGGGCGACGTCGGTCTGACTCTGTCGATTCCGTACCAGGGCCTGGGTAATGCAGCTATTGCCGCTGTTGCTACCGATGAGCAGCTGGAATCCTTCGGTAAGACCTGGGCTTCCATGGCTATTACCGAGCCGTCTTTCGGTTCGGACTCCTCCGCCGTTTCCACCACCGCCAAGCTCGATGGTGATGAGTACGTCCTCAACGGTGAGAAGATCTTCGTCACCGCTGGTGAGCGTTCTGACTCCGTCGTTGTGTGGGCAACCCTGGACAAGTCCAAGGGCCGCGCTGCTATTAAGTCTTTCCTGGTGAAGAAGGGCACCCCGGGCTTCACCGTTGAGCGCCTGGAGGAGAAGCTCGGTATCCGCGCTTCTGACACCGCTGTTCTGCGCCTGGACAACGTCCGCGTTCCGAAGGAGAACCTCTTGGGTTCCCCGGACATCGACGTGAAGAAGTCCTTCGCCGGTGCAATGGCAACCTTCGACAACACCCGTCCGCTGGTTGCAGGTATGGCCATCGGTGTATCCCGCGCATCGCTTGAAGAGCTGCGTCGCATCCTGGAAGAAGCTGGCATTGAGATTGACTACGATGCACCGGCACACACCCAGAGCGCTGCTGCAGCTGAGTACCTGAAGCTGGAGTCCGACTGGGAGGCTGCGTACCTGCTGGCACTGCGTGCGGCATGGATGGCAGACAACAAGCAGCCGAATACCCTCGAGGCATCCGAGTGTAAGGCCAAGGCTGGCCGCGCCGGTACCGACATCTGCCTGCGCGCTGTTCAGCTTGCTGGCACCTTCGGTTACTCTGAGCGCAACCTGCTGGAGAAGTGGTCCCGCGACGTCAAGATCCTGGACATCTTTGAAGGTACCCAGCAGATTCAGCAGCTCGTCGTGGCTCGCCGCACCTTGGGGCTGTCCTCCAAGGAACTGAAGTAATTTACCTCAGAGCATGAATTCATGCAGGTGAGCGCATAAAAGCTCACCGTAAATGCTCACGCCACACTCGTCGAATACCGCGCTGCCGTCATTGGCAGCGCGGTATTTGGTTTCCCTTCAATCGCGGCCGAAGTGCGGCCGAAGCGCGACCCAAGAACGTCCACAGTGCCTCCGAAGTGTGGCCAAAATCGCGCATTCTTTTTTCTGAGATTAGAGGGAAAATTAATCTAGTCTTCATTTTCGCGTTCTACGCTTTGTCTCTATGAGCATTTCCCGTCGGGCTTACCTGTCTGTTGCCACACTTGCCGCTAGCTCCATGGCGGTTGCAAAAACATCGGGTGCCTATGGCTTGGAGTACGTCTCGTCGGGGTTGGGTCTATCTCAGTCAGATTTCAAATCTCAGCAGGTGCTGGCCAGTGACCTGGAAGTAATCACTGTCACGGATACGTCGGTCGCTTTTACGTGGGCAACATATGCTCCGGGGGTGCAGACAGCGTATGGCTTTATTAAGTCGACTGTCCCGTCGGATGAGCGAGTGCTGCTCGCCCCGGTGGACGCTGGTGAGCTGGAGCTTGTTCATGAAGGGTACTCGGAATCCGGTTACCACCACGTGGTCATTGACGGCTTGGAACCGGGGCGGGAATACCGCTTTGAGTGTTGGTCCCGCAACTGTCGTGCGGTTCCTTCGTTGAATATCACCATGCACAAGACAGCTCCGGAGAAAACCGGTGTGTTCACCACCTTGCCGGCACTGGTGGGAAAGCACTTGGCCACCTTCGCACTGACCAATGACACGCATATTGGTAAGCCGAATCATGACGGCATTCGGTTTGGCAATCTCGGCCTGTCCTCGGCCCCAGGGGAGCAGCCATTTGCATCTATGCAGCTCCAAGGTCTTGTGGATACGGTCAAGGACGCGGGGATTGAGACCTTGGTCATTAACGGTGATTGCACAGACAGCAATCAGCCGGAGGAATATGACGAGCTCATTGGCATCCTGAATACCTTTGGTGAATTTGGTAAGGATTGGTTTGTAACTCGCGGCAATCATGATGTTCACCCTCCGGGCCTGCCAAATATCAATGGTTTCCGGGGACGCGGTATTCGTAAGGGCAAGACTGCTGTGCCCGATTACTTCAGCCAGCGCCTTGTGCCAACTCAGCAGCATTGGACTACCCACGTCGGCGAAGTACGCCTCATCGGTGTTGATACTGCCGAATTTGGGTACGCGGGTGGGCGTATTAATGAGCGACAAATGCGTGCAATCCGCGCTGAGCTGGCAGAAGATCCAGAGCGGCCAACGATTCTTTTCGCGCATCACCCATTTACACAGGATGCGGTGCGCTCGCACCTCGGTGGTGAGTCATTCATGATGGAGACTCAGCAGGCAAAGATTTTCCAGGAAATCCTCGCCGCAACCCCCGGCGCAAAGGGCGTTTTCGCTGGTCACACTCACCGTAGCCGCCGTGGTGTCGCTGATGTTGGTGCAACTGACTTCTGTGAGCGAGGCGCATCCCTGGGGTATCCGGGAGGCTACACACGGATCAGTGTCCACACCGACGGCTATCAGATCAGCTATCACCGCACCATGACGCCGCAATCGCTGTCGTGGTCGACAAAGACACGCTGGTCCATGTTCGGGTTGGAACCAGAATTCATGCTCGGCAAGATTTCGGATCGGAATTACGTCAATTTCTTCAAAAACAAAGTCGCACTCTGACCAACCGCAGATCTACCGCAGACTTACCGCGGATCTACCTCAGGGCTGCAGCACTTGGCACTAACCAGCCACCAGCGCTGCACGCAATCTGTGAGTAAAAGGCATCAATTGCCTTAAAACTAAATTTGATCCCGGGTACGCTGGGCATCGCATGGTGCTTTTGTAAAGCACTGGTTCGAACCTGAAGTAATAAGGAAATTTAGCGATGGCTGACGACTACAATCCGCACTCGTCCTACCCAGATGAATGGGGGATGGACAGTAATGAAACGTCTGCCTGGCAGCAGCCTCAGGGACAACCACAGGGGCCTGTTCAGGGAGAATACGCTCAGCAAAATTTTGCGTACCCTCAAAACCCGGCTCCTGCGCAGAAGAGCAACACCGGTTTGTACGTGGCTGTGGGCATCGCTGGCGTCGTGCTAGCCGCCCTGGTCGGTGTTGGTGGAGCATATTTCTTGAGCAATTCCTCCGACAATGACCCGCAGTCTCCCAATCCGGTTGCGGCAGGGGAGTCGTCGTCAAGCACGTCAAACACTGTGGCGCCGGCGCCGCAGGAGACGTACACGGAGACCTACACCGAGACCGTTGAGCCGGAGTCCAGCAGCGCGCCGAAGACGACGCCCCGCGGTAATTTCGGGCAGCGAGCCTTCGGTATGAACCGTAACGATATCGATGCGGGCGGTTGGGTTGGCAGTAGCGCGCACTGCTCGGGCGGATACTACGCGCGGATGTTGGCGGAGACGTCGTCGGGTAAGGCCGTGATCTGCGAGAACTCCAATAATCGGCAGCAGCGCCATTACATTGGTGATTTCGGTGAGATTTCCGCTAACCCGGATGCGTACACGGTTGAGAGTTTCTCCACGAATCGCGCTGAGGCGAAAAATGGGGACTTCACTTACACCATCACTCCGAACGCGGTGACGGTGACGAAGAATGGCGAGGAAATTTTCCGCGATTCCGTCACTGATTTCGGCGTGCTGAACGCCGGCTAGCTGGTGCGAAACTACGAAAAAGGACGCAGTCACTTCCCCCTGATGGCGGGAAAGCGCCGCGTCCTTTTTACGTTTTGGTGTGCTTTACGACGGCACTTGCGAGGTGTTACGCCACCTTTTCCTCTGTGGCATTTTCCCACGGCTTCGGCAGCTGGCGGGGGACAACCTTGCCGACTGCGTTGCGTGGCAGCTCATCCAGGAAGATGGTCTCGCGCGGGACGGAGAAGCGGGTGAGGCGACGCTTGACGAATGCACGAATCTGCTCATTGGTCAGGGCGCGGCCCTCCGGGGAATCCTCGCGCACGACCCACGCGACCAGGGCTTGACCAAAGCGCTCATCCGGAACACCGGCAACAGCACACTCGCGAATGCCGTCGAGCTCACTGAGAGCGTCTTCGGTCTCACGTGGGAAGACATTTTCGCCGCCGGAGACAATCATGTCGTCTTCGCGCCCGGAGATGTACAGCAAACCGTTTTCGATGTGGCCCAGGTCGCCGGTGCAAACCATGCCATCGATAACTGGCTTGTCTGCGCCGGGGCGAGTGTAGCCCTCGTAGAGCATGTCGTTGCCCACAAAGATGCGACCGGTCTCGCCGTCCGGAACACGGTTGCCTTCTTCATCCAGAATCTGAACACGGGTGCCAAGTGGCGCACGGCCTGCGGTAGTTGGGTTTGCCTTCAGGTCTTCCGGATTGGCGATGGTGGCCCAGCTGACCTCGGTGGAACCGTACTGGTTGTACAAAACCGGACCGAAGCGGTCGAGAGTCTTCTTCACAATGCCCTCCGGAATCGCCGAACCACACGAAGCAATCACGCGCAGGGAAGTAGCGCCAATGTCGTAGTCATCCGGGAGGACTTCCATCATGCGCTGCAGCATGGTTGGCACCAGGTAAATGGTGTCTGGCGAGTGAGCTTCGATGATGCGCAGGCTGTCTTCCGGGTTGAAGCGACGACGCATAATCATGGTCGATCGCAGTGCGATACTCAGCTGTACTGTGGCAAAACCCCAGGTGTGGAACATAGGTGCAGTCAGGTACGCCGGGCGGCGGTGGCGCAGCGGAATGCGGCTCATGATCGACGCGGCCGGCATCCAGCTGCTTGGCTCCGGACGCTTCGCGCCCTTTGGTGTGCCGGTGGTGCCGGAGGTCAAAATGATTACACGGCCACGACGTGGGCGAGTGAACAGCTTAGCAGTCGGCCAGTTTGCAGGCGGCGCAGTCTTCAGCATCTCCTGCATCGAGGTCCAGCCCTCTCGCACGCAGGAGGTGTCGTTGTAGTTTTCGAACCAGGACACAGCCACCGGGCACTCATTAAAGTCCTCCGGGAGCATGTGCGTGAATTCCTCATCAATGAACAGGAAGTCAATCTTCTGCTCACGAATAACCGCCAGAGTCTGTTCAGCAGAAGCGCCGGTGTTCAGCAGTACCAAGTCAGTTCCCAGGCGGCCATGTGCGCACAGCGCCATGATGAAACCACGGTGATTACGTGCCAGCACACCGATGCGGTCTCGCTCACGAATGTCACCGTGGCGAAGCGCGCGAGCTAGAGCCATGGAGCGCTCATGCAGCTCCGAGTAGGTCAGCGAGCCACCGTCATCGATGATGGCCGTGTGGTGTGGATCGCGACCAGCGGCTATGCCGAGCAGGCCCGCAGGCAGGAAGTCCCATCGGTAGATGGAATTCAGTGCCTTGCCGATTGCGCCGGGCCCCATGGTGCCAAGGACTCCGGCCTGTGTCACCGTGCCGAGGCCGAGAATCATGTCCGAGGTTGTCCGAGAGGCATTGCGGACCTTGTTAAGGATTGAGGTCTGAGACTTTGCTGTCATTGTCACTCATCTTCCGTGGTTCCTGCGGTCTGAATACTTTCTTTCACAGTAAGAATAAGTGGCGTGGCTCACGTTTTGTGTTGTTTTAGCAAAATTTTTTAGTGTAAAACACAAAATATTTACGAAAGTGTTCATGACCAGCGCTTGTGGGCTGTGAAGTTATCCAAAAGTCAGTGAGTATGCGGTCATTGACTCGGGAACTTCAATGGAAAGCTGTCCTTGTAGCGGGGAACCGTCCGGCGATGTAAGTAGGTCAATAGTGCCCGGAAGTGCCATGGCGGGGAAGTGCGTCACCGCGCCGGATTGATCCGTTACTTTCAACTCACCTTCGCCCGACACCACAATCTGAACCAGTGCAGCGTAGTAATTCAGGTGAATTTTTGCGCCAGGGCCAGTCGGAATAATCGATTGACCGCGCAATTCCCACGGCCCCTCCAAGCTGTAGCCGCGGTCACCGGGCTCGACAAATGCAAAGTTATGAGGCCCCGGTGTGTATTCCCGTGTCGGATTCGCGTGGAACTGGGCACGGTCAGTGCCGAGGTAGGTCTCTAAGTTTCGATTCTCCGTCGCGATTGGTGAGCCATCGTCCTTTGGCTCAATCGGCGCAGGAAGGTTTGCTCCCGGGTTCGCGTCGATAAGCAGCTCGCGGACGACCTTTTCGGTGGCGGCGTAGGCCCCCTCGCCTTCGTGGACTTGTCGGACCTGCCCTTGCGCATCGACGAGATAGTGTGCTGGCCAGTAGCGATTGGTGAAGTTGGACCAGGTCAGGAAGTTATTGTCCAGCGCAACGGGGTAGTGAATATTCTGAGCCTCTACCGCGGCGGCGACATTGGCGGGCTCGCGTTCGAAGGCGTATTCCGGGGCGTGGATGCCGACAACGTTCAAACCGTAATCGCGGTAGTGGTCATAGAGCTTGGTGATGTGCTGATTCGCGCGCTGGCAGTTGATGCAGGCGTACGCCCAGAAATCGACAAGTGTAACTGTTTGGACATTCCCAACTTTCTCCGGCCTCGCGGGATTGACCGGATGATCCGTGTTGATCCAATGTGTCAGCCCCTCAAACGCGGGCACATCACCGCAGTCCGCTGCAACGTGCGGGTCACCATTGCGGCAGGTATTCAGGCTTTTCGACGACATCGAGTGCGCGTTCGCCCGACCGATTTCATCCAGCACATCCTGCGTATTCGATGAGGAATTGAATTTTTCCTGTGCACTGGCCGTCCAATCCGGTAGTGTGCGCTGCAGTTTGGCTGGCACATCGGTGGCAATCGCCAATGCAAGAACTAAAACCAGGCTGCCGGCCACGCGGGAAATAGCGGTGCGATGTGCTGCGGCAAAGTCCGCGCGCTTGGACCACTCTGATCCCGCGAGCGCGAAAAAGAACAGCGGAATGCAGGCACCAACAGCAAAGGACAATGCCAAAATGACGGTGTGCGAGCCGAAATTGCCCGTGGCACCTGCGACCGTTACCGCGGCGAGCACAGGGCCAGCGCAGGGTGCGTAGACCGCACCGAGGGCAAGACCAATTCCAAAACCGCTCGATTGAGTGGTCTCACCATTGGAGTCGGTGTGCTCGCTGGTGCGGTTATAGATCCACGTCGGCACGCGAATGGCGGCAAAGGGGCGCTCGATGAATGCACCCAGGGCTGGGATGAGCATGCTTAGACCCACGATCGCCAGTAGCGTGACACCGACCCAACGCAGTGTGTCGCCGGGAAGCCCCAGCGCTGAGAGTACAAATGTGCCGAGCAGCGTAATGGTGGCAAAACTCAGTGCGATGCCGAGCGCGACCAGGGCGGGCTTGCGTCTTGAGTCGGCCGAGACTGCCAGCACGATGGGTAACACCGGCAGAATGCAGGGCGAAATGCCTGTGACCAGGCCTCCGACGATGCCAATCAGTATTAATTCGGTAATCATAGTGCCCCTTCAAGGTGGATTTGCACCTGTGAATACGGAGTCGCCATGGAAATCGGATTGCGATTGAGAGCTATTTCAGTGGAAAAAGTTCCCAAAAAATGTTCCAATCCAACTACGCCCTCGTCTCCGGAGAGCAGGGTGAAGCCATTCAATATGACTTAGGAGTATCCGTGAATTCCACTCTCAAGACCCGAGTTTCTCTGCGCACTTCGGCAGCCCGAGTCGCTGTAGTCGGTGCAGTCGCCACCGGCGCGGCTTTCGGCCTCGTAGCTTGTGGCAATGATGACGAATCCGACATGACTCCAACCCAGACCGCTACGGAGACTGCCACTGAGCGGATGGATGATGATCGCGACGACCGCGACGATCGCGACGATCGCGACGACGACCGTGACGACATGGATGATGATCGCGATGACAACGATGACGACATGGACGACGACATGGACGATGACGATCGCGTAAACAACTAATTTTTCCATTCCTCACCAGGGGCGCGCGTCAATTATTATCGACCCCTGTGATGCACGAACCCGAACTCCTAAACGAGTTACTCGTGCGGGTGCAAAAAGGCGATAGACAAGCATTTTCTTCGCTTTACGACGTCACAGCCGCCCAGGTTCTGGGCCTGGCTGTGCACGTGTTGCACGACCGCGCGCAGGCAGAAGAAATTGCGCAGGAAGTATTCCTGGAGCTGTGGCGACAGGCGCAGTCCTTCGACCCGGCGAAGGGAACCGCGCGAGCCTGGATTTTTCGCTTGACCCGTCAGCGTGCAATTGACCGGCTTCGTTCTCATCGCGCTGCGGTGACTCGAGATGATCGGGATGCTTTTCTCGAAGCGGCGAAGTACGTCGAATCGGTTGAGCAGGAAACAATCACCATTTTGGACCGGCAGAGCGTTCGCGCGGCGCTCGAGAAAGTCGGTGAGCCGCATAGGACCGCGATTTTGCTGGCATATTTCCAGGGCCTGACCAACCGTGAGCTGGCCGAAGCCACTGGTGTGGCGCTGGGAACGGCAAAGACTCGACTCCGCGATGGGCTGCGCAAGTTGCACAGAGAGCTTGTGCGCCAGGAGCAGGGCAACAATGCTCAGCTGAGTGCGGAACCCAAAGCAAAGGCCGAGGTGAGGAAGCTGTGACAATGAACAATAGGGCAAGCGGCACTCAGCACAGTGGACTCGATGAGGCACTGGCGCAGTACGCAAAACCGGTCGAGCCATCAGCTGAACTCAAGGAATCAATCCTTTCCCAGCTGGATAATCACCCTCAGCAGGTCTCAGCGAAGTCCAATGTCGCTGAGATGGTGGAACTCGGTGACCGTCGTAAAGCGAAAACAGACGGCGGATTCCAGCGGGGCTGGATGGGGCTGACGGCGGTGGCAGCGGCGCTTGTGCTTGTCGCGGGCGTAGGCGTGGTCGTGGCTTGGCCGGACGGAGCAGACCGCGCCGGGCGAGAAGCGGTGGTCAGTGCTGACAGATCTCAGACAAGCGGGGCGGAGCAGTTGCACGAAATTATGGAAGCCCGCGACGCCGTATCCGCAACCTTTACAGCAGATGGGGCCAGACTCGACGTTGCCGTATCGGAAGATAAGGACAAGGGCGGAGCCATGGTCAACGGAACGCCGAAACTCGATAGGGGAATGGGCGCGCAGGTGTGGTCGATTGACCGTGCCGGGCGAGTCCGCTCGGCGGGAGTCATTGGGCAAGAGCCGCATGAGGATGTGTGGATGCCGCTTCCCGCCGACACAATGGCAGTGAAGGTGACGGTGGAGCCGATGGCTGGGGCTCAGGCACCCAGCGGTGAGGTGCTGGCTTCGGTGGAGCTATAGCTCGAATTCCGCCGCCAACTCCACGCTGTATTGCGGTTGACCAGCCTGTTCGCTAATGGCGTACGGATATAAGGATTATTCTGCGGCACACCGCGTTTAAGCTAGGTGAAACAACCTTTACGGAAATTACGACAAATATCGACTCGAGACACTAGAAGGGGCAGTGATGTTCGAGAGGTTTACGGACCGAGCACGTCGCGTCGTCGTCCTGGCTCAGGATGAAGCTCGCGAGCTCAATCACAATTACATCGGCACGGAGCACATCCTGCTCGGCCTGATTAGTGAAGGCGACGGCGTGGCAGCCAAGGCGTTGGAGTCCATGGGTATTTCCCTGGACGCTGTGCGCTCGGAGGTCGTCGACATTATTGGTCGCGGTGCACAGCCGCCAAGTGGCCACGTGCCGTTCACCCCGCGCGCCAAGAAGGTGCTGGAGTACTCACTGCGTGAGGCCCTGCAGCTGGGTCACAAGTACATCGGTACTGAGCACCTGCTGCTCGGCCTGATCCGTGAGGGCGAGGGCGTGGCCGCTCAGGTGCTGGTCAAGCTCGGTGCGGACCTGCCGCGCGTGCGTCAGCAGGTTATTCAGCTGCTCAGCGGTTTCCAGGGCGATGAGTCCGACGGTGGCCCGGAGCAGCGTCCGGTCGGCGCTACCTCTGGTGCTCGTGTGCAGGAGGGTAACCACCAGTCCGGTTCGCTGGTGCTCGACCAGTTCGGTCGTAACCTGACGGTCGCTGCTCGTGAGGGCAAGCTTGACCCAGTTATTGGTCGTGAGAAGGAAATCGAGCGCATTATGCAGGTTCTTTCTCGCCGTACCAAGAACAACCCGGTTCTGATTGGTGAGCCGGGCGTTGGTAAGACCGCTGTTGTTGAGGGCCTGGCACTGGACATCGTCAACGGTCGTGTGCCGGAGACCCTGAAGGATAAGCAGCTTTACTCTCTCGACCTGGGCTCGCTGGTTGCGGGTTCTCGCTACCGCGGTGACTTCGAGGAGCGCCTGAAGAAGGTGCTCAAGGAGATTAACCAGCGCGGTGACATCATCCTGTTTATTGATGAGATTCACACGCTGGTCGGTGCCGGTGCCGCAGAAGGCGCTATTGACGCTGCGTCGATTCTGAAGCCGAAGCTGGCTCGCGGTGAGCTGCAGACCATCGGTGCTACCACTCTGGATGAGTACCGCAAGCACATCGAGAAGGACGCTGCTCTTGAGCGCCGCTTCCAGCCGGTGAATGTTCCGGAGCCGAGCGTTGATCTCACCATCGAGATTCTGCGCGGTGTACGCGACAAGTACGAGGCTCACCACCGCATTTCCATCTCGGATAAGGCTCTGGTTGCCGCAGCTACGCTGTCGGATCGCTACATCAATGACCGCTTCCTGCCGGATAAGGCCGTCGACCTGATCGATGAGGCAGGTGCACGTATGCGCATCAAGCGCATGACCGCACCGGCTGACCTACAGGAAATCGATGCCAAGATCGCTGATGTGCGCCGCCAGAAGGAAGCTGCTATCGACGAGCAGGACTTTGAGAAGGCAGCGGGCCTGCGCGATAAGGAACGCAAGCTGGGCGAAGAGCGCCGCGAGAAGGAAAAGAAGTGGCGCGCCGGCGAGTCCGACACCATCGCAGAGATTGGTGAGGAGCAGATCGCTGAGGTGCTGGCATCCTGGACCGGCATCCCGGTGTTCAAGCTCACTGAGGAAGAGTCCTCGCGTCTGCTGCGCATGGAAGATGAGCTGCACAAGCGCATCATCGGCCAGGACGAAGCCGTTAGTGCTGTCTCCCGCGCAATCCGTCGTACCCGCGCTGGTCTGAAGGACCCGAAGCGTCCGTCCGGTTCGTTCATCTTCGCCGGTCCGTCCGGTGTTGGTAAGACCGAGCTGTCGAAGGCTCTGGCAGAATTCCTCTTCGGCGACGAAGACGCACTTATCCAGATTGATATGGGTGAGTTCCACGATCGCTTCACCGCATCGCGTCTCTTCGGTGCCCCTCCGGGATACGTCGGCTACGAGGAGGGCGGTCAGCTCACCGAGAAGGTGCGCTGTAAGCCGTTCTCCGTCGTGCTTTTCGACGAGATTGAGAAGGCTCACAAGGAGATTTACAACACCTTGCTGCAGGTCCTGGAAGACGGTCGTCTGACTGACTCGCAGGGTCGCGTGGTGGACTTCAAGAACACTGTTTTGATCTTCACCTCGAACCTCGGTACCGGTGACATTTCCAAGGCCGTTGGTATGGGCTTCTCTGGCGTCGGCGAGTCCGATGAACAGGGCAAGTACGAGCGGATGAAGGACAAGGTCAACGATGAGCTGAAGAAGCACTTCCGTCCGGAGTTCCTGAACCGTATTGATGAGATTGTGGTCTTCAAGCAGCTGTCTCAGGCCGAGATTGTCCAGATGGTCGACCTCATGCTGGCCCGCGTGAGCGAGCAGCTCGGTGAAAAGCGCATCAAGATGGAAATCTCCGATCGTGCAAAGAACCTGCTGGCCAAGCGCGGTTTCGATCCGGTGCTCGGTGCACGTCCGCTGCGTCGTACCATTCAGCGTGAGATTGAGGACCAGCTGTCGGAGAAGATTCTCTACGGCGATATCGGTCTCGGCGAGACCGTCTCCATCGACGTTGAGGGCTGGGACGGCGAGTCCAAGGACACCGATAAGGCCAAGTTCGTCTTCACCAATAAGGGCAAGGCCGAAGGCGTCGATGCTGATGGTGGCGCACTGCCAGCGCCGGCGGACAAGGCTGCTGATGATGTCCTCGGCCAGGCAGACGGCACCCTGAGCGTTGACACCGACGACATCGAGGGTGCTGCTGACAAGGCCGCTGAGGAGGCTTCGCAGAGTACTGACTCCGCAGATTCCTCCGACAACTCCGAGGGAGAGAACTAAATGGGGCTGTTCTTCCGCAAGAAGCAGAAGCTGGACGACGACACCTGGTTGAACTATTCCGGTTCGGGTGTTTCCGGTTCCAAGCGCATTGGTCCGGTCACCATTAACAGCCGTGGCGGCTACACCGTCCGGCTGGGTAAGGGTCTGACTTTCCGCGGTCGCTGGAAGAAGTAGCAGTCACTAGCAGCCGTACTAGCTGCTAGTAGCCCATTTTCTGATTCACCCACTCCATTGCTTCGTCGTGGGTGAGCGCATAGGCAAGGCCGTGCGTCCCATCACCGAGGTCACTGTCGACCTCCACATAGGTGATGTCGGCGCCGGCCTTTTGCCATGTTTGCACCAGTTCGCGTGCCGACGTCACGGGGAGCACATCATCTCGGACATTATGTGTCACAAAGACAGGCACACTGGGAGTCTTGATGCCCAGGCTTTGCTCCGCCAGGCGGTGACGGACAACGGGGGAGAAGTTTGCAGAGCGCAGATTCTCTGCAATCCCTAAACCATTCGCAGTGAAAGCTTTGGTGTCATTTCGTGGCCAGCGCTCGACGGTAGCGCCAATGCACTCGTCAGCAGTGAGTTTCAAAAAGTCTTTGCCCAATGGACTCATCATGTTCTCGATGGGTTTTACCGTCTCTGGGTATTCGGCCATGATTCCGTTCATGGCATAGCCCACCAGACCGGCGAGTGCAGAACCTTTAATATGCAGCGCGGTCTCGGTGAGATTGGCGGGAATAGCACCGGCGTAGACCGCGCGGATATTCAGCTCCGGGGAATATTCTGCTGCCATTTCCGCCGCAGCTGCCGTGGCCCCGCCACCTTGCGAATAACCAAAGAGCGCAATAGGCGTATCCGCTGGCAGTGCGAGCTCATTGATGGCAGCGCGAGCCATGTCCAAGGTGTTGTAACCCGCCGCAGCGCGGTTGAGATATGGATGTGTTCCCGGCGTGCCAAGCCCCTGATAGTCCACAATGGCAACAATCCAGCCTGCGGCTAGTAGCTCCGGCGCAGGTGGTGTCGGCGGGGCTTCGTAACGCATTGCCACTGAACTGGCACAGTTGTCCGCCATGCCCAGCGTGCCAGGTGCAATTACCGCCAGCGGTCGCACCGAATCTTTGGCCCATCGGTTGTAGGGCTGCAACACCGTGCCTGACACCGCTGTTTGCCGCTTGTCACGTGCACCAGTGGAGGTAAAGACAATCCGCTGTGCCCGCGCCGGTGCATTGACCTTAAAAGCCGTCTTTGTTACCACACGGCCAGAGACATGGGAAACGTCCGGACTCGCAGCACCGGCGTTGTGGCCGGGGCCAGAGTCGGCCCCAGAGCCAGAGTGAGGAGCGTCAGTACAACCACCAAGCGCTCCTGCGATAACTAGCGACACAGCCGCCAACCCAGTTACAACCCGCGAGGTCACCGTCCAGTGCTGTGCATCCTTAGCAGGACGAGCTCGGAGCGAACGCGGGTTAGAGGGCATATCGCTAATTCTATGTCCCAAACCATTTGGGTAATAATGGGCTAGAAACTATTGGGGAAGCCGGAAGCGGCCGTCGGCGGTTTGCTCCGCAAGACCGTCGTCAAGCAGCGAAAACAGCGCGCGGGAGCGTTGTGGTGCGTCATCCCAGACGGCGTCGAGCGCGGCTTGTTCGACGGGGGAGTCGGCGGCGCGAAGGACGTCGAGAAGCAAGCCTCGCACCTGACGATCGGTGCCTTCGAACTTCTGGACGCGCCGTTTGGCGGCGGCGATTTCGTGGTCGGCGGGCTCGGGACAGCCCGCGGCAATCCACGCGCAGCTGCTGGCGATGGGGCACGCCTGGCAGTCGGGCGTGGTGCGGCAGACCGTCGCACCCAACTCCATCAGCGCGACGGATGTCTCGGCCGCTTTCGCGGGCTCTTCGGGGAGGAGCTTTTCGACGGCATCCATATCTGCGCGCTTGGCAGTGCCGGGAAGATAGGTCGCCTGTCGGTGGCGCCGAAGAACGCGGCGGACATTGATGTCCACAACAGGGGTACGAGCACCAAATGCGAATGCTGCGACTGCCCGAGCTGTGTAGTCTCCTACCCCTGGAAGGGTTAACAGTGTGTCGACATCGCTGGGCACCTCGCCGCCGTGATTTTCCGTGATCGCTTGAGCACACTCGCGGAGCCGAAGCGCGCGGCGCGGATAGCCGAGCTTTCCCCACATGCGCAGAACTTCATCCTTTGGAGCGACTGCTAAATCGGCCGGAGTGGGCCATTTTGCCAGCCAGGAGCGCCAAGAGGGGATAACACGGGTAACCGGAGTCTGTTGACTCATCACCTCACTTACTAACACCGCCCATGGGGAAGTGCCCTTTTCTCGCCAGGGCAGCGGGCGCATATTGGCTCGATACCAACCGCGGAGCTCCGCGTCGACGGTCTCGTCGAAGGCATCGAACTGGCAATCAGTGGAGGCTGGCTGCATTCTCGCTTTCCCAAAAGTAGTGGTGACGCTGCACAATATAGGTATGAGCAACTCTGAGTGGACCCCTGAAAGTGTATGGCAATCAATGATTCGCGGAAACTTGCGTTTCTGCGAGGGCAAGACGGCGCACCCGCGCCAGGATCTTGTCCGTCGTAAGCAACTGACTCAGGGCCAGAAGCCGAAGGCCGTTGTGCTGGCTTGTTCTGACTCTCGTGCTCCGGTCGAGATTATTTTTGACCAGGGCCTGGGCGACGTTTTTGTTATTCGTACCGCTGGCGAAATCACCGACCTGTCGGTGCTGGCGTCGCTGGAATTCGCAGTTGATGGCCTCGGTGTGCCGCTGGTTATCGTCCTGGGACATGAGTCCTGCGGTGCTGTCGCGGCTGCTAAGAGCGCCCTAGAAGGTGGCGACTTGCCGGGTGGTTTCCAGCGTGTGCTGGTGGAAAAGGTCACCCCGTCGCTGCTGGCAGCTCGCAAGGACGGTGAAACTGAAACTGCTGAGTTCGAGCGTCGTCACGTGCGCGAAATTGTCAATCACATCATTGACCGCTCGCCGGAGATCTCCTCGCGCCTGGAGACCGGCGAGGTCGGCGTCGTTGGCCTGCGCTACCGCCTGGACGACGGACGCGCTGAGACTGTGGTTACCCATGGTGTTAGCGAGAACCCGCTAACCTAATTGTGTGACCAATAAGCTGCCTCCAGAAATCTACCGGCGTCGGCGTATCGCCGCGCTGGTGCTGCTCCTTATCCTCCTCGTGCTTGTGGGCTGGGGAATTTCCGCCCTGGTGAATCGGGATAGCGAAGACGCTGACCCCGTAAATGTCACCAGGGATGACGGAAAGAAAGTAACCCCGTCTGAAAAGCCCAAGGAACCGTACGCGCCGAACTCCGACAAGGACAAGGCAGCTAAGGGCGAAGAGAATGATAAGGGCGACAAGGATAGCAGCGACTCCGCCAAGGACGATGCCAACAAGGCTCTGGCCGAAAAGAAGGATTGCACCCTGGCGGATTTGCAGATTACGGCTACCTCAGACCAGCCGAACTACGGTGCTGAACAGCCGACTCTGGCAATGACTATTCACAATCCAACCGGTGGAGAATGCCGCATCAATCTCGATGAGCAGCAGCTGCGCTTTGAGGTTTACGACCTGGCAACCTACGAGCGCATGTGGTCGGATGTGGACTGCAATGACTCCGAGGGCCACGGTGAACTGGTGCTGGCTCCCGGTGAGGAAGTCAGCTACGCCGCAAAGTGGTCTCGCCTGACCTCGGCTCCGAATAAGTGCTCGGAGACCGACCGCGTAGAGGTTCCTTCCGGTTCCTACCTCTTCTACGGCCTTATCGGAGATAACAACTCCGATGCCTACACTTTCAACTTGCGCTAACTTAAAGTGCTTGACCGCGTGTAAGAGCAGCTGCGGAAAAGCTTCAGGCACTGCCGAGGGGGCTAGGAGGGGAGGGTGCGAGGCGCGGGGGAGAAGCTAGCGCTCGGCCCCCAGGCCGAGCGCAATGGCCTCAGCAATCGTGCCAGCTTCCAGAAGACGCATTCCCGCGGGCCCCTTAGAACCACGGGGCACAATCGCGGTTTTGAATCCCATGCGGTGTGCTTCCTTCAACCGCCATTCCAGGTCAGTGACGCGGCGAACTTCGCCGGCGAGCCCCAACTCACCCAGCGCGATGGTCTTGTCCTGGAACGTACGCTTAGTCATCGATGAAGCCAGCGCCAATGCAATTGCGAGATCAGCAGCTGGCTCCGACAGCGTCATGCCGCCGACTGTGGAGACATACATCTCCATCCGCGCCAACTGTTTGAAATTGCCGTGCTCGGTCAGCACGGCCGCCACCATGGGCACACGCCGCGGATCGAGCCCTGAGACGTTACGACGCGGATTGTGCGCCTCAGTATTGATAACCAGGCCTTGAACCTCCGCCAAAATGGGCCTGCGCCCATCCATTGCCACCGTAATTGCTGTTCCCGATGTCGGCGTGCGGTGGTGCAAAAACAGCCCAGATGGATCTTCGACCTCCGCAATACCGCCTGCGGTCTGTTCAAAACAGCCCACCTCATCAGTGCTGCCGAAGCGGTTTTTCAGGCCTCGCAAAAAGCGCAGTCCCGAATGCCGGTCGCCCTCGAAATTCAGCACCACATCAACCAGGTGCTCCATCGTGCGAGGCCCCGCAACATTGCCGTCCTTGGTCACATGTCCGACCAGGAAAATCGCCGTTCCGGTTTCCTTTGCCAGCGCCGCCAGCGCGGAGGTCACAGCTCTTGCCTGCGCGACGCCACCACGGGCACCGTCAACATCAGCGCGCATGGTCTGCACCGAGTCCACAATCAGCAGCCCAGGGGAGAGCTCGAGCGTTAAATCAATGACATCTTCAATATTCGACACCGCTGACAAATACAGCGAATCCGACAGCGCTCCAGTGCGTTCCGCGCGCAGGCGCACCTGGCCTACTGACTCCTCGCCGGTGACGTACAGCGTTGGACCCAAATCACCGTCTGCGCAGCGGTATGCCACCTCAAGAAGCAGCGTCGATTTACCCACACCAGGCTCGCCGGCCAGCAACACCAATGACCCCGGCACAATACCTGAGCCAAGCACTCGGTCCAGCTCGCCAATGCCCGTGCGCACCGCATGCGCAGCCTTGGCGGAAATTCCCGTAATGGCTCTCACTGACTGGTCAGAGGCGGGGATTCGGTCTGTCAGTGATGTCTCCGAGGCGAATCGCTCCCCGGCTTCGTCGTCAAGCGCGCGCTCAGCTAACCTGCGACTGGTCGCTGCGATGTCGGAGCGGGTAGACGCTGCTGCTTTACGACGGCGCCCCTGCCCGTCCGGCCCCGCAGCGGTGGCTGACTGGCGCCGTTTCTTGGCCGCGCGTGCGGCAATTGAATCTTCGAGACCGCCGCCGGACTTCCCGCTGCCAGTGCGAATCGTGACTTTTTCGAGCGTGCCCCACTCTTTGCAGTTAGGGCATTGCCCGACCCATTTTGATACTTGCCAGCCACATGCTGAGCATTCGTAGGCTTCGTCTTTGGCCTTAGCCACAGCTCAAACCGCCTTTGCATCAAAGTGGATAAAAATTGCCCCAGATACGCAAGAGCGGACCAGGGGGCGGTGTCTTAACAAAAGGTCTAAGCCCAAAAGACTGTCTCGAAGACTTTTACGCCCCATGGTCCGTATCAAGCGACCAATCGCCCGTGCCCGCTCGATGAAAACTCTTCGCGTGATGCGGGACAGGACCGCCCGCAGCAGCGCTATCGCTGCAGGCAGGAATGATTACTTGGACTCAATCATGCCGTCAGCGCCACGGTCCGGCTGACCGGCCTCGAGGATGTCGGCGGAGATGGTGATGTCCAGGTCGTAGGAGTTCTTGTTGCCCTGCGGGTCAGAGAAGGTGAAGGTTGCCTCACGGTTCTGGCCAGCGGCGCTGCTGTTGGCGCCAACCAGGGTGGTCGGGTCCAGCTTGTTGGTGTAGTAAGCGATGCAGCCGGTGCCTTCCTTGGCGTTCTTGGCCAGTGGCTTGATGATAGCCTCCGGGCCAGCAACAATCTGGCACTCGCGCGGCAGGGAGAGATCGCCCTTGGCCGCCTTAGCGAAACGCGGGGTCTCAGCGACCTTGGTCAACTTGACCTCGCCGAGGCCTTCAACCTCAACAGAGTCCAGCGTGTAGACGGACTCAGTTGCGCGCTGCTGGTTGCTGGCGGAGAACTTCAGACCAGCGGTGCCAGCCTCCGGGTCAACCAGGATGTGAGCGTCGCGGATGTTGATGAAGCCGAGAGCCGGGTTAGCGTCGCCAGCACCGGTGCCAGCAGCGTCCTTGCCAGCGTTCATTGCACCGTCGACAGCTGGGTGCTGGTTAGCGGTCTGCGAAATCTGGCCGGCGCCACAGGCAGCCAGCGCAATTGCGGATGCCGCGGAGACGGTAACGAGGGCGCTGCGGCGAAGTACGGACTTGAAGGCCATGACTAGGTTTCCTCCAGTAGCTCGAGGATGGGCGATAGGATTTTGTATTTAAAGAACACCTTAGTGTCTTCCTAAGATGTTCTCATACTACCCGTAAAATCATGGGGGGACATGATAGGGTGGAAGGCCGTTGGAAAGGGCGTGTGCATTACATGGAATTCAGCATTGGCGATACCGTAGTTTATCCACACCACGGAGCCGCAAAGATTGAAAACATCGTGGAGCGAGAGCTGAACGGAGAAACTGTTCAGTACCTCGTATTGCAGATTCTGCAGAGTGATCTGAATATCCAGGTGCCAGCCAAGAACGCCGAGCTGGTCGGTGTCCGCGATGTGGTCGGCGAAGAGGGTCTGCTGAAGGTCTTCTCTGTACTGCGCGAGACCGATGTTGAAGAGGCCGGAAACTGGTCCCGCCGTTACAAGGCCAACCAGGAGCGCCTGGGTTCCGGCGACATCAATAAGGTCGCAGAAGTTGTTCGTGACCTCTGGCGCCGTGACCAGGACCGCGGTCTGTCCGCAGGTGAAAAGCGCATGCTGAGCAAGGCTCGTCAGGTTCTCGTCGGCGAGCTGGCTCTGGCGGAGGGCGTCGATGAGGCCAAGACTGAAGAAGTCTTTGCTCGCATTGATGCCACCATTGAGCGTCACCGCGCACTGGCAGAGGAAAAGGCTGCTGGTGATAAGAAGGACGACGCCGATGACAAGCCGGTGGATCTCGACGCTAAGAAATAGAGCTGTCTGATAAATAGAGCTGAGCGATAGGCCGGTCTGACAGACTTTTTACAAGACGGCTGGTGCACAAATATCCGACGTGTGCACCAGCCGTTTTGTGCATTTTCACCCGCGTGTAGTTCCACCGCTATGCTCGGGGGCGTGACTTTTCAAATCTTCGATACCGCATCCCGCCAGCTGAAGGATTTCGAGCCGCTCCGTAAGGGGCATGCCTCTATCTACCTGTGTGGTGCAACGCCGCAGGCGCAGCCACACATCGGCCACGTTCGCTCCGGTGTTGCCTTTGACATCCTGCGTCGTTGGCTCATGGCCAAGGGGTTGGACGTTGCATTCGTGCGCAACGTCACCGATATCGATGACAAGATTTTGACCAAGGCAGCAGAACATGGCCGTCCCTGGTGGGAGTGGGTCTCCCGCTTCGAGCGCGAATTTACCTGGGCCTACAATCAGCTCGGCGTGCTCCCGCCATCCGTTGAACCGCGCGCGACCGGCCATGTCACTCAAATGGTCGAGTACATGCAGCGTCTGATGGACAACGGCTTTGCCTACGATGTCGACGGCAGCGTCTACTTCGACGTTGATGCCTGGACCAAGGCTGAGGGCAGTGACTACGGCAGCCTGTCCGGCAACCGCGTGGAAGATATGGAGCAGGGCGAGACCAATACCCCTGGCAAGCGCGGCGCGCACGACTTCGCGCTGTGGAAGGCCGCCAAGCCGGGTGAGCCGTCGTGGCCGACTCCGTGGGGCAACGGCCGCCCGGGCTGGCACCTAGAGTGCTCCGCCATGGCGACCTACTACCTGGGTTCCGAGTTCGACATCCACTGCGGCGGTCTGGATCTGCAGTTCCCGCACCACGAAAACGAAATTGCACAGTCGCACGCAGCCGGTGACGGCTTCGCCCGCTACTGGATGCACAATCACTGGGTCACCATGGCCGGTGAGAAGATGTCCAAGTCGCTTGGCAACGTGCTGTCAGTGCCGCACATCCTGACCATGGTTCGTCCGGTCGAGCTACGCTACTACCTCGGCAGCGCCCACTACCGTTCCGTCCTGGAGTACTCCGAGGAGGCTCTGCAGGAGGCAGCGGCGGGTTACCGTCGTATCGAGGCGTTCTTGCACCGTGCCGTCGATAAGCTCGGCGATATCAAAGTGGGGAAGTGGACGCCGGAATTTGAAGCCGCGCTCGACGCCGATCTCGCCGTCCCACGCGCGCTCGCGGAGATTCACAACGCCGTGCGTGCGGGCAATCAGGCGCTTGCCGACGGCGACGAGACCAAGGCGAAGGAGATTGCCGGCGCTGTCCGCGCAATGGCCGGTGTCCTCGGTTTTGATCCGCTGGATGAGAAGTGGGCAACGGAGACCTCTACCTCGGACGGCGCAATGCATGCTCTGGGTGTTCTGGTGGAGCATCAGCTGGAAGAGCGCACCCGTGCTCGTGCTGAGAAGGACTGGGCTACTGCCGATGCTGTGCGTGACCGTCTGAAGGAAGCGGGTATTGAGGTAACTGATACACCGGATGGTCCGGCTTGGTCTGTCGCTGATTAAAATTCCTTTTTCTATTACAACCGGTCTATTACAACCGGCTCGCAAACGCCTACAGAAAGCAGGTAGCAATGGCAGGTAATGACCGCCGTCGTGGCGCAGTGCGCAAGAGCAGCAAGAAGCAAGTCAAGGGCTCCGGTGGCCAGAAGCGCGGACTGCGTGGCAAAGGCCCGACCCCGAAGGCGGAAGACCGCGTCTACCACGCAGCGCACAAGCGGGCCAATGAGAAGCGTCGCCGTGACTCCGGGCGCCATGAGCGCAAGGGCGATGGCACCGAACTGGTTGTGGGACGTAACCCAGTTGTGGAATGCCTCCACGCGAAGGTGCCCGCTGCCTCGCTGATTGTTGCACTGGGTACGGACAATGACGATCGCCTGCAGGAGGCCGTGCTCATTGCCAACTCGCGTGGCATTCCGATTCGCGAGGTGCCTCGTCACGAGCTCGATGCGATGACCGGCAACACCATGCACCAGGGCATTGGTCTGCAGATTCCGCCATACAAGTACTCCTCGGTGGAAGATCTCATTGATTCTGTGGCCAGCAGCGGCGAGCCGGGACTCGTCGTGTGCCTGGATAACATCACCGACCCGCGCAATCTCGGTGCGGTTATCCGTTCTGTTGCCGCATTTGGTGGTCACGGTGTGGTCATTCCGGAGCGTCGCTCGGCATCTGTCACCGGCGTTACCTGGCGTACCTCTGCGGGCACAGCTGCACGTCTGCCTGTCGCTCGTGCGACCAATATGGTGCGCTCGCTCAAGCAGTTCCAGAAGGCCGGCTACCAGGTGGTAGGCCTCGATGCAGGTGGCGAGCACACCCTGGATACCTACGACGGCACCACTCCGGTGGTTGTGGTCGTTGGCTCCGAGGGCAAGGGGCTGTCGCGCCTGGTGCGCGAAACTTGTGACACCATCATGTCCATTCCGATGACCGGTTGGGTGGAATCGCTCAACGCATCGGTTGCCGCTGGCGTGACTTTGAGTGAATTTGCTCGTCAGCGCAGGGCAAAGAGCGCCGAATAGCAGGGCGTTCTTTTGCCCCCGACTGTTGGCATTATCAATTCGTTATAAAAACGGTGTCTACGTGGATATAGCCAAGGGTGTAATTAGCTCTGTCGCTAATAATTACCCCCGGTAGTTTACGCTGGGAAAAGAAATTCTTTTTCCGGCGTGCGCTGCGCAAATGCTCGCATTAATATCGCAGCTAACAGGAAATTCTTCGCAGTCTCTCAGCATAGGGGCGACGCAATTATGCTCCTGAAAATGAGGGCATGAATGGTTGAATGTGATGAATTCTGCGGACCGATTGGCGGCTTACACGGCCAACTTTTGGGTAGTTGAAGTGCCTCCACCAAGGCGACTTCAGCAGTGGTTTTCTGTTGGCAGGGGATAAACAAAATCCTTATAACTCTTTGCTAGGAAGAAGTGCCACACAAAAAGGGTGGGGGGATTTCAGCGGCGAGTTTATGAGCGCTCAGAGGTGCATAGGGGGGCTCGCCGCAGTTGAAGGGAAGTCCGGGCAGTCTTCTCATAAGTGGCTTGGCTGATGCGTGGGGGGACGTATTTCAGCCTTAGTCGCCGGGAAGGCTGTTCGGCATTTCCTTTTGTTCCCACTTCGCAGCCTGGACGTCATCACGTGTTGCCTTGCGTGATTGCACAGCGCCGATGGCATAGCAGATTAGGTAAATGACAAAAGAGATGGTGGTTACCAGCACGCTCACCGGAATACCGGGTGCCAGCGACAGGATAATGCCACCGACGGCGGATACTTCCGCAAAGATGGTCGACAGGATGACGGCCTTAACAGGCGATGCGGTGACGAAGGCGGCGGCAGCGCCAGGGGTGATAATCAGCGCGATAATAAGCAGAGAGCCGACAATCTGGACACCCTGAGCAGCAACCAGACCGGTGAGAATTGCGAAGTAAATTGCCAATCCCTTGACGTTTACACCACAGGCAGCGGCCATAATCGGATCCGCCGAGGCGAAGAGAAGTGGCCGCCATTTCCACGCAATGCCACCGACCACGATGACCGCGACACAGGCCATGGTCCACAGTGAGGTGTCATTCAGGCCAATGATTTGGCCGGTCAACAGTGAAAAGGCCGTGCTTGTGCGCCCCGGATAGAGGTGGATAAAGAGCACGGATAGTCCCATGCCGAAACTTAAAACCACCCCGACAACAGCATCTTTGCCGCCCTTGATTGACAGCAGTGCCAAGATGACCGCAATAATCACCGAACCCACGATGGCGCCACCGCTGACGCTTACCCCCAGAAGCAGAGCAGCTGAGGCGCCCATAAGAGCGAGCTCACTGGTGCCATGGACAGTGAAGCTCATCTGACGCATCACAATCAGTGGTGAGATCACGCCGGAAATGAGCCCGAGTAAAACAGCGGCGATAAGTGCGTTGTGGACGAAGCCGACCTGGAGAAGCTCGGCAGTATCAGCAAAGTACTGAGCCATTAGGCGATGACCAACCTTCCCTCGACTTCGGCGACGACAATCTTCGCCTGATAGAGCTCAGACAGTGTCTCTGACGTGATGATTTCTCTCACCGGCCCCACAGCATGGCCATGAGGCGTCAAATACAGTACGCGGTCACAGACATCCAAGATTGGATTGATGCCGTGAGTGACAAAGACAACTGCGGTGCCATGCTGACGACAGCGTTGGTCCAAGCGTTCAACCGTGGTGCGCTGTGCCGCAGGATCGAGGGAGAGCAAGGGTTCGTCGCATAGCAAAAAGTCCGGATCTGAGACGAGCGCCTGTGCCTGCCGGACCAGTTGTTGCTGACCGCCAGAGAGCGTGCCGACGCGACGGTCGGCGATTCCTGTTGCGCCGACATAAGCCAGCACGTCGTCGGTGGCGGAGCGATTTTTTCCAGCGGCGAGCTCGACGAGATCGCGGACTCTAATGGGCAGCGCGGAATCAAACATGCGCTGCTGCGGGATGTATCCCAGCTTGCCTTCGACTTCTACCGTGCCGCTGGTCAGTCGGCGGGTTCCCAATGCGGTGGTGAGCAGAGTGGATTTGCCGACGCCATTTGGTCCCAGGATGGCGAGGAATTCGCCGGGTTCGACATTGAGATTCAGGTCGGACCATAGCGGGGCAACGGCGGCGTTAGTAAAAGTCAGGTGGGGCAATGCTATGCGGACTCCAGTTCAGACAAGGTCTGCTTGTAGAGGTCGAAGAAAGACTGATCGGCACTCGGAGATTCGTAAACGTTGATGATTTTAACGCCCTTTGCCTTTGCTGCCTCGACAAGGCGCTGCGAAACCTGATCATGAGTCTGCGGCGCGTCGATGAGGTAGTCAAGATCGCCGGACTCAATGAGCTTCAGCATCTCGTTGACATCAGCTGCCGAAGGCTCAGACTCATTGAGCGTGGACTGACGGTAGCCCTTCGGGGTGATGTCCTTGACCTTGGTGTCCTTCAAAATGTCGTCAGCGAGTGGGTGGACCTGCGCCACCTTAGCGGCCTTAATCTTGGACTTGGACTTTTCGATGGCCTTGAGCTCCTTGTCAACAGCGTTCATGTCGGCCTTAGCGCCCTTCTTTGTCAGCGCATCTGTCAGCTGCTGTGCAGTTTCCTCGACAGCATCGGTGTCGTACCAGATGTGTTCGTTGGTCTCGCCGTCGTGATGGTGCTCGTGAGTGTCGTCGTGCTCTTCGTGGTCGTGGCCTTCTTCGCCTTCGTGATCGTGGTCGTGGCCCTCATGTTCATGGTCGTGAGCATCTTCGCCCTCATGCTCATGATCGTGACCGTGCTCATCCGTTGGCAGAGCGGAGATGATGACCTTGTCCTGCGTATCTCGCAGGGAAGAGGTCAGCCAGGCGTCGTAATGCCCGCCGCCGGCGATGAGAATGTCAGCCTTTTCGACTTTCGCCATATCCGATGCTGCTGGTTCGTAGGAGTGCGGGTCGATGTCGTTGGATGAGATGATGGGGTCGATAGAGACCTTTTCATCATCGGTGACGGCATCGGCAATATCTGCCCAGACCTTCGTGGAAGTGACGACCTTGATATTGTCCTGCGACTGGCCTGCAGTGGACTTGGTGTCATCGCTGGAGCAAGCGCCCAGGCCGGCCACCAGGCCTGCGGCTGCGACTACTGCACCAATACGTGTGGAAAAGCGTGCCTTCATATGCGTATCCAATCATGCTGCCAAGCCATAGCGAAGAGCGCATCAACTTCGACAGCAAAGCGTTGTTGAAAATGGTTATCGTTTGATTATGTCTATATAGTAGGTAACGCAGTCGGTGAGAAACAAGATGCCGTGGTTGAATGCGGGATGAATGTACCAACTTGGGTAGAGTTGCAGACGGAATGATACGTGTGGTGCCCACTGCCGCCGTCGCCTTTTTGGGCCATGGAAAGCAGCGGTCGGCCCTCACTTGAACTTATGTCATGAAGGGTCGGTATTTTCCGTGCAAAATCGCCGTCGACGGGGGACTTTAGCTTCAATCGCAGCAGAGCTTGGAGTATCGCGGACGACTGTCTCCAATGCCTACAACCGGCCAGATCAGCTCTCGGATAAGCTCCGCGAGCACATTCTGGAAACCGCTGAACGGCTAGGCTACCCAGGGCCGGACCCGATGGCCCGCGGCCTGCGCATGCGCCGCGTTGGCGCCATCGGTGTGTTGTTCACTGAGCATCTACCGTTCGCTTTCGAAGATCCCGCCTCCGTGGACTTCCTCGCAGGTCTTGCAGAAGAGCTCGGTGAGATGGGCGATTCCATGCTGGTTATCCCAGCTTCCTCACAGGAGGACGGTGAAGTTGATCTCAACTTGATCCGCCAGGCAGTCGTCGACGGCTTTGTGGTCTACTCCGTGGCAGACAATGATCCATTCCTCGCCGCGGTTCGTGCGCGCAGCTTGCCGACGGTTGTGTGCGACCAGCCGGCAGATCTTGCAGCCTTGCCGTTTGTCGGCATTGATGACCGTGAGGCAATCAAGCCGGCTGTGCGTCACCTGACGGAACTGGGGCATCGCAAGATTGGCATTTTGTCGGTGCGACTGTCGCGTACCCCAAACTCGGGTTATGTCACCGCCGAGCGCCTGGCCCAAGCGCACCATCAGGTGCAGAAGAACCGTGTTGAAGGTGCGCTAGAGGCCCTGGCTGAGGCTGGTATTGATCAGGCGGACGTGCCCATTATTGAGCGCCACCTCAACGACCGGACGAACAACCGTGATGCAGCACAGCAGTTGCTCACTGAGAATCCAGACCTCACGGCCGTTGTGTGCACCACGGATACGCAGGCCATCGCCGTGCTGGAATATGCCCGTGACAATGGCATTCGAGTTCCAGAGGATCTCTCCGTCACTGGATTTGACGGTATTGAGCGGGCACGCTTCCTGGGCTTGACCACGGTGGTGCAGCCTAACAAGGAAAAGGGCATTGCCGTGGGGCGTGCCCTGGCCACCGAGCTGAAGGCTGCGCGCGATGAAAATGGTGTCCCGGGTACGGCTGCAAACAGTGCAGGTGACACCGCGAACGCTGTTGGTGGCCAAGGTGGTCAAGGCGTGGGGCAGAGCGAAGAGCCAGTTCAGCGCAAAGCTCCGCGAGTGCTGTTGGAGACGGAATTCGTCGTCCGCTCTACCACTGCGGCCCCTAGTGTTTCCTAGTCAAAACTCCGACCGTTTTTGGGGTACTGTGCGTTCACGAAACTTTACAGGGTTCGGTACGTGGTTAAGGTTGATTGCATGACAGACGCAACAAATTTGAGCAACTCCCTATCGAATCAGGCCGACGACCAGCCTAAAGTCACCAGTGAGGACATTGCCGAGCTAGGCGGTCCCGTTGAATTAGACGAGATGTCCATTCGTGGCGCACTGAGTGAGTTCACTACCGGTGTCACTATTGTTGCGACTGAAGATGATGGCGAAAAGTACGGTTTCGCCTGCCAATCCTTCTCTTCGCTGAGCCTTAATCCACCGATGATTCTCTTCACCGTTATGAAGACATCGCGTAGCTGGCCACATATTAAGAAAACCGGTACGTTTTCTGTCAACGTTTTGGCCGAAGATCAGGAAGCGATCTCTGCAGCCTTTGGCCGTCGTAACGGCGAAAAGTTCAACACCGGTCAGTGGAGCCGTTCCGAGCTGGGCAATCCGCTGCTACGTGGCTGCTCGGTGTGGATTGATTGCAACGTCGCCGACGTGCACGAAGGCGGCGACCACTGGATTGTAACTGCCAATATTGTCGCCATCGGCGTGCGCGATGAGGTCAACCCGCTGATTTACCACCGCGGTTCCTACGCGCGCGTTGCTCACGCGGGTGTGGATGCTCCGTACGAGCAGAAGTGGCGTCAGCGCCCTTCGGTGTAGCCAGATGTCACCGCGGTCCAGCCGCGGTTTTCGTCATACTCACTGGCCTTTTCGGAGTCCGTGAGTTCCCGCATCCGCAGACCATTGTCGTCGCGTGTGTAGGTGAACTCGCCAACAATAATCTCGCGGAAGCGCTTCGCGTACGTTTGCGCCTGCACAGAGCAATCGGTCGCGCGATCTTGCTCCGGAGCCCCCAGCTCAACCGCCTCGCCCTTCCACTTCAGGGCGCCGGACTCATTTCCGCACGCATCGGCGAGGGTGTACGTGGTCTGCCCCAGCGTAATGGTCGGCGCATCAACACCGTCGGGGATGGCGTGGGGGAGCGCAGGGTCGTCATAAATCGCCGTGACTTGCCATTGCTTGCCGACGATCTCCGCTGCCGGCTTTGCCTGGCAAGCAGTAACCGTCAGCGTTGCTGAGGCGGCGATGGCCACAGCGGCCATCGTCTTGGTTCCGAGTCGACCCATATTGCGTGTGACCCCGCGGTATTAGTTCGCTGCCTTCTTGGTCGCCTTCTTAGCGGCCTTCTTCGTAGTCTTCTTTGCTGCCTTCCTAGTTGCCTTCTTGGCAGCCTTCTTCGTCGACTTACGAGTGCTCTTCTTGGCAGCCTTCTTAGAGGACTTCTTTGCAGTCTTCTTGGTGGACTTGCGTGTGCGCTTCGTGGTCTTTGGGGCGTGTTCCTTCTCGTATTCCTCGTGGACCTTCTTGAAGCTCAGGCCTTCCTTTTCCACGCCAAGCATGCACATCAGAGTCACAGCATCGTAGAAGTCCTCAGCGAAAGTAGCCACAATTCGCCGTGCGCCAGCTGCGGTTTTTTCTTCGACCTTGTGAAGAGCCTCGTTCTGAGCAGTGCGAGTGTCTGTGACCTTCGGTGGCACGAATCCTCCTGGCTAACTGGCCGGTTACTGCGCCTCATCAGCGGTCTTCCGCAGCCACCTTGCGGCACACTATTGCCGCTGACAGTTGCGGCGGCAATGGGAGACGTGATGATTGCGGCAGACAGCTAAAAGCGCTATCTACAATACAAAAACCTTATTCTACCACGTTATTGTCAAGTCGCGCGGGCTCGGTTGTGCAGCGCAGATTTGCATGACCATCTGTGTGACCGCCCATGGCTATCGCACTCGAGGATTCATACCGCCCTTGAAGCGGTATGCCCGTGGGCGACGAATCTTGGCGCGCGGATTGGCCGGACGGATGCGGCCCACACCGGACTTCATTGGGCGCTTGAGACCACTGTCCTCGCGAAGGGCGCGTGGGCGACGCAGCCTGCGGGCCATCCATTCACCAAGCACAATGCCAGCAGCCAGCGCCGTCGCAATACCCAGCGCAGAGGCCAACGCCGTGAAACCACCGATGGGGTCATCGTGCAGTAGTGCGTGCATGCCACGGTAGATGGTCATACCTGGAAGCAGCGGAGTCACACCGGCCACTGCTGTAATCAGTGGCGGAATCGACCAGCGACGGGCCAGCAGGCCACCGATTAAACCAATCAGCGTAGCCGCCGCACCCGCACTGGTCACAGGGTGAATTCCCATCGGCGTCAGGATGAAGTAGTGCGTCATCGAACCCACGAAGGCCACTACGCCCGAGATTGCCAACGCCGTCAGCCCTGCATTGGAGGCCAGCGCAAACGCAATCGAGGCCATGGTTCCGGCCAGCACTCGGACCGTTGCCTGCGCAAAATTCACGTCGGAGCCCGCGATGACGTCGGGAAGCGGAATGCCCAGCACTGCGGATAGTTCGATGCCCAGCGCGATGCCTGCGACGATACCGCCGGTGAGCAGCATCGTGTCGAAAAATCGTGCGGACCCGGTCACGGGGGCGCCGGTGATGCCGTCCTGTAGCGCTTGGACAAGGGTGAGTCCTGCGAGCATGACGACGATACCGGAGGCGACCAGCCTTGATGGTTGCATTTCAAAGGGAAGATATGCCTGGGCTGCGTTGAGTACCGCCGCAGAGAGTGTGGCGATGAGGCCACCGACCGCATTTTGGAAGAACGTTGGTAGCTCGCGGGCGGCGAGCTCGCCAATCACGATGACGATAGCGAGTGTGACCAAAGCGGCGATGATTGCGACTGCAGCGCCCGAGCCCAACAGCACTGTCACGGAGGAGGCAAGTAGCGCCCAGCCGCTGTAGATAACGCGGAGACGGTACTTCGCGGGCTCGCGTTCGACTTTGTCGATGGCCTCGATGGCATCGTCGAGAGGCAGCTGGCCCGCGCGAATCTTGCGAATGACACGGTCTGTGTGACGAAGGCGCTCAAAGTCGGGGACAGGGGCCGCGACGACGCGCATTGCCGTGATTGGAGTGCGACGGTCACCAATGAGGTGGTAGACCGACACGGAGGTCAGCGTGATGTCGACCTGCATCCGGGTAAGTCCGTAGGCTGCGGCGACGGCCTTAATCTGCAATTCGGTGTCGCGGTTGCCGGAACCGCAGGCCAGCAGTAGGCCGCCGATTTGCGCGGAGAGGTCGAGGACTGCCGTGACCTGGCTGGGATCGGAGTAGTCGATAGGTGCAAGTGGCAGCGGGGTGCTGGTGGATTGAACCAAGTCGACCGTGGATGTTGGGCCGGAGACGAAATCGATGACGCGATCTTTTAGCGTCGAGTGCTCTTCGACTGCCTCAATCGCCGGAAACTGCGTCTGCGGAGGGTCATCGTTGTCGACTGTGGTGTCGTGGGTCTCGGTAGCGTCGTCGGTTTTGTTGACATCGAAAGCATTGTTTTCCATCGCGGAGTTTTCTCCGTTATTTGGATTGCTGTCACCATCGAATGACATGTCGACACTTCCTTTCCCCGATATTGCCCAGGGGCATGTCCCCAGTGGTTTAGCGATAGTCACCCTACCCCTTTGTTGTCCGTGATTCTCAATCGCAATCTGCGACTTTTGTGTGACTTGCGTGACTCAAGGAAAATTCCTATCTGAACGGGGCTTTTGGCTCACAGCGAAGCGCTGTTTTTGCCCGGTTTTTTACTTCTGCTCGCCAACCTGTAGAATCCCCTGTCAGCGGCACAGCTGCGTTCGAATCTCAGGTTGACTCTGAATCTTTCGGACGAGCAACGGCATATGCCAAGAGGGGCTATGCCAAGAGGTCGCTTTAAAGTTGCCGGGATGGCGCAATTGGTAGCGCAACTGATTTGTAATCAGTAGGTTACGGGTTCGAGTCCCGTTTCCGGCTCCAAAGCCCCTGGTAGGAGACAAATCCTGCCAGGGGTTCTTTGGTGTAAGAGGGTGCTTGCAACACCTTTGCAACGTATTTCATTGCTTCAATGTAAAAAATGACCCGATCCGGGTGGGGCGAGTCGTAATCCTCCGTCGCTCCCCGACCGTGCTCCATACAGGCAGGGAGCGAGGGCCCCCGTTTCTAATGCCTCAGTATCGCACCGGATAACCTTTGGGCCATGGCAGAACCTTACCTCTACGGACTTTCCGGTAACCACGATTTTACGAACACTGAATCGCTTGGAAAGAACGTTTTCACCAACGCATTCCCTCTGGCGCTAGCACAGTACATGGATCAGCAAAGGGGCCTGAAGCTTCCGCTCATTAGTGCCAAAGTGGATGCAAGAGGTGACATCACGACGGAACATATAATGACTCCGTGGAGTGAGATTATTGAGACTGAATCCACCCGCGCAAAATTCCTTTTTGAAACCGTCTTTGACCAGTTCGATCGATACACTCACACTTCTGCAAACAAATCGGATGTTGTGGTAATTAACGAGCGGGGAGAGCATCGTCGCGCGTTTGAGGTGAAGCTCGTGGTAGTGCCAACCTCAAGTACAGCAAGTCGCCCGCGGGAAGAGCAGTCTTGTGAGATTGTTTTTCGACCCTCGTCGATAGAGCAGTTAGCATTCTCAATCGCGCACAGTTACGGTGCTGAGAGGCGGTTTGAGCTGCTCGACATCATCACAAAAGTTCTAATTCATCCAATAGATTTTGACTGGTCAAACAGAGAGTTTATGGCTGACAAGATTGATCTATTTATTGAGGCTGCAGAAGCGCTCATCGCGGCTGGGGTCTCATCACAGACACCGCTTGTCCTTATCGCAATTTGGAGGACAGTTGGGCAAACGCCAAAGATTGATAATCATGCGTTTGACACATTTGTAGCAACCGATTTGGGCTTCTTGGTTCTACTTTTGAACACTGTGAAAAGGGGCAAAAAGACCAGCCAGATTACCCGTCCGCAGCGCTCACTTATCTGGCTCATTCACGCGCTCTGGCAGTATGGCATGCAGAGGTCGCTGAATTTTCCACGTACTCACGAGAAGCTCGCCTACGGTCCTCAGACTGATAAGGCTGGATCCTTCGCGAACGTACCTACCAGAGAGTTCATTATGTCTCCTGAGTTCATTAATCCCCGCGTTTCCCGCGAAGAACGCCATAAAATCCTAGCCCCAGAAGCGGTGCCTGAGCTGATGCCAGAGAGGCGTCTTGACCAATCGCTCTGGATTCAAGATTTGTTAGAGGGTGCAGACATCGAATTTCTGGGAGGAGAAACTATCTAGGTGTGGTGCTCCACCCATGCCTGGGCGATGGCCTCACCGATGAATTTTCCCAAACGTACAGGAACAGCGTTACCAATCATCTGTTCGATATTGGTGCGGGAACCAACCCAAGTGAACCCCTGAGGGAAGGTCTGTACTTCGGCGCGTTCCGTGGTAGTCAGAGGGCGAGCCTCCGAAACTGGCGCGGTGTCGCCAGGATGTCCTGGGTAACCAGCAGGAATGGGCCTGTTGACACCACGGATGGTGGGGGAGGGCTCGTCGATGGAGAAGATGCCGCGTCGAGCGTATGAGCGTGGGTGACGGTAGTAGTGTTCCACGCCCAGACGATTGCCGAAATAGTCTCGCATCGTCATAGGTTGGTCTGACTGGTTTTCTTGCAGAAGCTCCAGAATACGGGTGGTCAAAGCCTCTGAATGCGTGCCGAAAGCGATTAGGCGCTTGCGCGTCTGGGGTACGCCGCAACGGTCCGCGTTAAGTACGATTTTCTCAACGTAATACCCCGCATCGCGCATAGTGCCTAACGCGCGGTTGTAGGCGGCTGCACCCGCTGCTCGCGCGACGTTTTCCATCACGAAAAGTGGTGGCTGGTAGTGAGCAACAATGGCTGCGTATTTCTCCGTCAAATCCGCCCTGGCACCTTCTCTGCGCTTGCCAGCGCTGGAAAAATCTTGACACGGAGGACCACCAATAATTGCTGGGCGGGGTGATTTTTCAAAGAATGGAGCGAGCCGTTCTACGCTGGCCGGGACATTGCTGAGGTCCAGGAGTTCTGCGGGGTGACCGAGGTTCGCGTTGTAGGTATCCACCGCGCAGGCCCAATTGTCGAAACCGTACAAAACGTTGAATTGGGCGAGCTGAAAACCGAGTGATAAACCGCCGCAACCAGCAAAAAGGTCAACTACTGTCGGTAGCGCTGGATCACACGGTGTATCACCAACCGAGCCTGTCGGCGGAGCAGCGAAAGCCTCGATAATCTCCCTGGCCCACACCGCGCCGCCATTGATGTCAGGCGAGGTAGGCTCAGGTAGTTGCCCCCGAGAGCGCATCGTGCGAACTGTCGCTGGTGATTTACCCAGCAGGGCAGCAAGACGCTTCACGTCGTATAGGCCCGTCGCCTCGTCTGGTCCGGTCGAAATGGTCATACAAACTACCCTACGACACTAGGGGGTCATAAATCGAAACGGGGGCGTTGCAAAACGTAAACATGCAGGTAATTGCGATTAATCTTGTTTGAGTAGCGCAGCGAGAAGAGGCCGGGCGAAAAGATGCTCTCGGCATTTGATGCTGACGCTTGGGAATTGCTGCACGACTGGTTGCTGCCGTACCGTATCATTTTCGCCGGTGCGGTAGATTTCGTCGGAGCGCCCAGTCTCGCCTTCTGTGGCCACGCCGTCGATGCTCTAGAAGTCTCTGGGGTGAGGGGCAGTCTGCGTGCTCGGGCCGGGGTGGCTGGGGCATGGATTGCGCCGACGAATCCTGCTCCCTCGCACCGCGGCTGCTGGGGGAGTGGGGTGGGCATCATCATCGAAAGCATAGATTCTGGAGCGCTTCCGGAAGTCCTGTCGAGATAGCCGCGTTGCTACGAGGCTGCCGGTGATGTCCGTAGGGGGCTTGCGCCCGCAAGGTATCCGGTGAAAACCGGCAACTTAGGTTAGCGAAGTTTTTCCAGGGTATACAGTAGGCGATTAGCGCAACCGCTGGTGTATTTGCTTGCGTTTGGCCCGTCTGCGATTCCCTTCACTGTGCGGCTAGCTAAGGGAGGGGGCATCGCAAGCATGGCATTTAGCCCGAGCGGTATCAACGCTCCGAGGCGACCCGGCTTTGTGCAACGTCTGTGCGTCGCCTGCAGGTCTGCGTTTGTGTGTTTCGAGATTATGTTGTGCGCATATTTAGTCATTGATGCCATAGAGCCAAGCATCATCTTGCCTTATAGTGTTGTCGGATTTTCATAACCAGTCAGTGCCTGCAAGTCAGCTCTTTCCACAACAAATTAAGTGGCGATTTGAACAATTGCACTGAGGTTTGCGTCCAAGGTGGTCCAGTCGTCAAATGGCAGAGCTGCCAACGGGGTGGAGATGTGAAAGCAATTCATCTCGACGGGGTCTGCTGTCAAGCCCTTAGCAGAAGCTGACTCCTTCCACGATTTGATTGCGCGGCAACCGCGACGGTCAGGGTGTCAACCTGAAGTTTGACGGGTTGAGCTGAGGTGGGCATGCTCAAGTGTCCAAATGTTCTGACGCTTCTTTTTGGCGTGCTCTCATTTGCGAATTTGAGAATTTTTGAACCGTTTGCGAATCATTCTGCTGAGGTACCGCGTACATAGGGCGAGCAAGGTCGGTTAGAAATCAAGTATTACTTGGTAACTCAACAAAATATGAAAGTTTAGATTCAAGCAAGGAGCCTGCTACCTTAACCTAATTTAAAACCCCTTCGTCGATGGAAAGAAAGGTTTCTTTAATTTTATTGTAGATGAATGAGGCGAGACATTCGCATAATAATTATTAGGAGATTGATTCTGTGGCGGGGGCGGGGTGTGTTCCTGAGATTTCCATTGAGAGGGTCGACTATATTGCTATGGCCTATAACTATGAGTGCAGTAGTTTTACTATGTCCTTTCTTGTGTTCAAGGCGAAATGATATAATTCTAGCATGTATCGCTATTTTGTAAGCCGGGAAATAGTGGCTACACATTGGATAAGGGTATACGTAGGGCGTAATTATCTTTCGGTAGCGGAAGATATAGGCAGTATGCGATACTTGAGTGATGAATAGTATCTATGAACATGTCATGGCTTCAATGGCGAAACCGGCGATAAAGCCTGATTTTTGCTCGATGGCGTTAGCTAGGTTTCCAGGTGAATGTTTTGGAGATCTGATTCGGGCGAACTTCGCGTCTCCTAAAGAGGTCCTGGATGTTCAGGTAGCGCGAATGATACGTGACTTCAAGGGGCCTGCAATAGGGGTGATGGGTAGTGCTTCAAATCCGTTCATGGCAAATAACGTTTCACAAAAGTGGTATGACGAGCAATTGGAGATAGTGGGCTCAGCTGCATTTCAAGCCGTGCTGGGGCGGTATGCATATCTGAATCGACAACGGCTACGTGATGTTATGGCCTCTGTTGAAATTGTGCATGGCGTGGATGGTGAAGGCTGGCGTGACGATGACGGTCCAATTGAATGCGATGACACAAGCTTTGGAAAAGTTCTGGAATGCGATGGAGGGAGTGCAAATGTACTCCTCAGTAAATTAGCTGATTTTACAATTAATCTAATGGTAAAATTCGGAAATTGCCCGCGTCAATTATTTCAAAATAGTGAATTTTCAATAGTTCTTGCCACGCAGATTATCTTGGTCGTATTTAGCTCTGGTGGAACTGAGGAAATTCAAGATGAATCTGTAAAGTTGTGGATGGCGTATTGCTTGGCTAAGGCGATACGGGATGTTGCTAAGGGGTAATAGGGTGTTTTAAACGCATCAGCAGAGTAGTTAAATGGAGTTGAATTCTTCAATATCGCAGTTGATGGTTTGTAGTCGTGTTTTTTGGGGTGGCCGTTGCTGAGCAAGCGTAATTGCGAGGGGGATTGATTGTGAAGCTTTCGCAAGAGCTCTAATGGTGGGGATTTGGGTCAGGGGTTGATCGTGCGGTGATTTATTTAGTAGTTCGATTCTTATGAGAGGGGAGGGTCGTGTGCTTAGGCAGAGCGGTCAAGTCACCGTGGGTTACTGCAGTCCTTATTTTCGTTTACGTGCTTGCTCACTGTGTGGCCAGAACCTCGGGGTATCAGTGGTGAAGAACCTCGGGGGTGTGATCTTGGGGTAATTCACCAGACCGTCACCACTGGTCACAGAAGTGAACATGTGTAACTTTAGCCCCATTATTCACACGAGTTTCAGATGTGTGTAAGCTTAGACTTGTTTTTCAGTCACAAGCGTCGATAGGGCTGGCCACGGGGAAGGGCTTGCGCTATGGGCGCTTTTGTGAATTTTGTTCAAAAAATCCTTAAGCTGGGGCTGCTTTTCCAGCAAAACCTACTTACGATAGAGCCATGTCCGAGGTGCTATTTGTCAGTAGTTCAAACATGGGACTTTCGCGCCTGCTAGAGGGGTTGCTGCGTCAAGCTGCTCCGGGACTCACGGTTTTGTCCGCAGGCATAACAATTGATGAAGATGATCGCGGGTTGGATGAGGACGCGCGACAGGCTCTCACTGAGGTGGGGGCGCGCTGCGATGGTGATCCGCACCAGCTGACACCGTCGTTGGCTGATGACGCCGACGTGGTTATTGTGCTGGGCAACATTGATGTCTCTGACTACATCGCACCTGATGTAAAAACCGAGCGCTGGATGTATGAAGATCCAGCGGAGAAGGGGATTTACGGGGTCGAGCGCTACGTGCAGCTGCGGGATGAGCTGTATCAGCGAGTTACAGAGTTGGCCAAGCGCTTCGCACCATAGTTCATCGGGCTAGTTCCTCAGAGTGAGCCGATTGAGCGATAGTTTTTCTGGCAATAATGCACGCGTCCAAGCAGACAGCACCTAATGTATAGAGCTATGACTATTGGCCCATCGCTCCGACGATCTCTGTACAAGCTCGCCGAGAAGAAAATGACTCCGGCAAAAGCAAAGTTCCTGCTGAATATTTGGCCGCCACTGTTTGGCACCGGTATTCGCATTACGGACATTTCGGATGACTGGTCGACGGGACGCCTGGAGTTGCGTCTTAATGCGTTGACCGCCAATATGCACGGTGCCGCATTCGGTGGCGCCCTGTTTTCGATGACCGACGTGCTGTTCGGCACGCTGGTCATGCAGCGAATGGATGCCAGGAAGTACGAAGCCTGGACTCGAACCGGCTCGTTCGAGTTCGTCCGTCCGGGTAAAAACGGCGCATACCTTGAAGTTGAGGTATCTGATGAGATGGTTGCCAAGCTCAAGGCAGACACCGAGGGCGGTTACTCCACCGTTATTCCGTACACCTCGGTGATTCGCAATCGCGATGGCTCGCTAGTCGGTATTGGTCAGCAGGAGCTCTATGTGCGCCGACGCGGCCGCAAGAAGCCACCGGCGAACCCGAATCAGCAGGATGAAGTCGCCGGCGCAAACCTGATTTCGGCCGCGCGCACTCTTGCCCGCCTGGGCATGCGAAACGTGGAAGACCGTGACCTGTTTGTCCAGCAGGAGCGCACCGCACGCCGGTGCATCTCGCCGGAGTCCCGCGCCGTGGCGTGGCTGAACGGCGTACTCGAATACGGTGAGGTCACCGTCGAGGACTACCGTGCGGCAGGGCTTCCCGACGTCGTCATCGAGGCATTGACCTCGGAGAATCCATCACCAGCAGCACAGCAGCTGCTTGCGGATGTCGTCACGGCCCGCGACTCGCTGACAAAGTTCTAAGTCAATAGCCGAGTCAAAAGAGCAACTACGCCGGGGTCTGTCTGCTGCTTCCAATGCGCGACAGACCTGCCGCCCAGCTCGGTTTCGATCAATATAGTTCGGCTATCCGGCAGGAAGTGCTGCGCAGTGTCAGACCACGGAATGACCAGACGGTCATTGTGGCTGATGACATTTATCCAGTCGGGGCTAGCCGCCTTGGTGGGCCGGTCGCGCAATATGGGCGTATATCCGGGCAATGGGTATTCTCCGTTTGTCACCGCAATTTGGTCGACCAAGGCCTGGCCCATGAGATAGCGGGCAAGCGCGCCATTCCACCAGGTCAACGCACGTGCAATCCCGGACAAATGTATGCCACCGACCGAGCCCGACACACAGATGACGCGGCGCAGAGTTACTTGCCGCGCCGCAGGTTGCGAATCCGCGCGATCAGTTAGACGCATGCCAACAAGGTCCGTGTACAGCAAAAAGGCGATGAGCCCGCCTTGGGAATGAGCCACAAGATCGACAGCATCTGAGCCAGTGTCGGCACAAATGCGGTCAATATGGGCCTCGACTTCGGCAACCGAATCGCCAACGGCCCCGGTGCCGCGCTCACCATAGGCTGGCGCGTACGCCAGGCGGCCGCGGGCGCGGAGTCCGTCGATAAGCGGTGCCCACGCACCGGGACTGTCGAGCGTGCCATGTAGCGCGATGACCGGCACGGGATCGGACGGATTCGGTGGGTTGGGACGCGTGGGGCGCGTTGCAATTGGAGGGAAGATACGTGCCAAAAGCGGCCTATTCGGTGTGCTCGGTCGGATCAAAATCCTCACCTACCAGCTTGAACAGTGCCTCGCGAGTAAGGGCGCGCGCACGCCAATCGTGTGCCATCTGCTCATGCAAAACAACGGCCTGAGGAAACGTATCCTGCAGATAGAGATTAGTGACCATACCGCGGTCGCCGTCGTGCAGGAAGCAAGACTGCGGAGGCGAAATCAACTGGTCGAATTTGGTAGCGATGCAGGTGTAGGAGACACCGGGGCCGAGGATATCGTGCGAGTTGGAATCCAGAACCATTTTCGAGCCGGTCAACTGTTCCAAGCCAGAGATGCCCCAGTAGCTCTGCACAAAGTTACTCAGCAGCGACTTGGTTCCCGGGATTTTGGTGAGACCAGCGGCGATACCGCCCAGGCTGGTGCCGTGATTCGGCGCAGCCAGGCAGACAACATGCTTGATACGTTCGGGGATGCGCAGGGACAGCAACGTTGCAATCAAGCCACCTTGAGAATGCCCCACGATAACCGCGTGTTTGGAACCCGTGGCGTGCAGCACTGCCTTGATATAGGGCACGAGCATGTCAATGGACTGATTGATGGGCTCTGTGGCACGGCGCCCGAAGTCGGGGGCAAAGACTGCCCAGCCATCCTCCCGCAACTGGTTGCCAAGGGACTCCCAAATACCCTTGACCTGGCCAGTTCCGTGCAGGAGGATTATCGGCCACGGCCGGTGCTTAGAAACCTTGGCGCCCCAATGGTCTTCGAAAACACCGCGCAGCGGACGATAAATGGCATAGGGCAGAGACGCTGATTCATCCGGAGCGTCTGAGTGCTCTACATCTGCCGATTCTGGGGTTGGGATAATCGGTGGCTTCTTATCCTGTGAGTCTTTGCCTGAGGTGACGATTAGCCGACTACCTTTCCATTTTCATCGGTGCCGAGTGCAGCGCGCAGCTTATTAGCTGCCTCATCCAAGGACTCGGCCGAGGGATTGCGATCAACCGACTGCAGGTTGTAGCCCGACATGTCATGAGCCGGGAAGACGTGGATGTGAGTGTGCGGAACCTCGAAGCCGGCGATGAGGTAACCCGCACGCGGAGCGTCAAAAGCCTCTACCACTGACTGACCAACCTTCTGTGCAACCTCATTGAGGTGAGCCCACAGCTCAGGGGAGGTATCAGTCCACTTATCGACCTCTTCGATAGGAACAACCAGCGTGTGACCAGGTGCAATCGGCTCGATGGTCATAAACGCCACTACCGTCTCATCGCGGTAGACAAAATGACCGGGCAGTTCACCATTAATGATTTTTGTAAATACTGTGCTCATGGCTAAAGGGTAACCCGAATAGCGGATTGGGAACAGGCTCGATAAGTATTATCCGGCCCCATCAGTAAGATGATTGCTATGCGCATCCTCGTAATTGGCTCCGGTGCTCGTGAGCACGCCCTGTTGTACGCAATGAGTAAGGACCCGCAGGCTACGGAACTGCACGTAGCCCCAGGTAACGCGGGTATGAGTGAACTGGCAACCATGCACCCGCTGGTTGTGGACGATCCCGCTGCCGCCACCGCGCTGGCAAAGGAAATTTCTGCGGACCTGGTTGTCATTGGTCCGGAAGTTCCGCTGGTCGCCGGCGTGGCGGACGCCCTGCGTGATGCCGGCTTCGCTGTCTTTGGTCCGAACGCTGATGCAGCTCGCATTGAGGGCTCTAAGGCTTTCGCCAAGGACGTCATGGAAGCTGCCGGTGTGAAGACTGCTTCGGCAGAGGCTATTCAGCCAGGCGCTTCTGATGAGGACATTGCGGCAGCAATTGACCGCTTTGGCCCTAACTGGGTGGTCAAGGATGACGGACTGGCAGCTGGCAAGGGCGTTGTGGTGACACAGGACCGCGCTGCCGCTATCGAGCACGCCAAGGCCGTGCTGGCAGCTGGCAACCCAGTTCTGCTGGAGTCCTTCCTGTCTGGCCCAGAGGTCTCCCTGTTCTGCCTGGTTGATGGCGAAACTGTCGTTCCGCTGTTGCCGGCACAGGACCACAAGCGCGTTGGCAATAATGACGAAGGCCCGAACACCGGCGGCATGGGCGCCTACTGCCCGCTGCCGTGGCTGCCGGAGGATGCAACTGAGCGCATTGTCTCCGAGGTTTGTGAGCCGGTCGCCCGTGAGATGGCCGCTCGCGGTTGCCCGTTCCAGGGCCTGTTGTACGCGGGTTTGGCCTGGGGTGAGGACGGTCCGGCAGTGATTGAGTTCAACTGCCGCTTTGGTGATCCGGAAACCCAGGCCGTTCTGGCACTGCTGGAATCCCCGCTGGCGCAGCTGCTCAACGCCGCTGCTACCGGCACGTTGGCTAACTTCGGTCCGCTGTCCTGGCGCGATGGTTACGCTCTGACTGTTGTGCTGGCAGCGGAGGGTTACCCGGTATCCACTCGTACTGGCGATGTCATTGAGGGCGCAGAGCCCGGCCGTGAGGCCGACGGCATTCTGCATGCCGGCACCACCCGCAACGCCGCAGGTGAGCTGGTTTCCGCTGGCGGTCGTGTCCTCAACGTCATTGGTGTGGGAGACACTCTGGAAGAGGCCCGCAACAAGGCATATGAGATTATCAAGACCATCAAGCTCGAGGGCTCGCACTACCGCACCGACATTGCTCTGCCGGCCGTTGAAGGCCGCATCAAGATTTAGTGAGCATCGTCATTTAATAAGCACAGTCCAGGGGTAAGAGAGCTACCTAGATTCGGTAGCTGCCCCTAAGGGCTGCCAATATTGGAGGTATGAACCCCGATTCACAGCCTCACCAGCAGCCTTTGGCATCTCTCGCTTCGCGCCGCAGCGAGGTTGCACCATTCCATGTGATGGATGTTCTAGCCGCGGCGCAGGAGAGACAGCGCACTCATGGGGATGCGCTGTTTTTGTGTGTGGGGCAGCCCTCCACGCCGGCACCGATGCCGGCGATTGCTAGAGCTCGGCAGGATTTGGATAGTCAGGTGCTGGGCTACACTGCGGCCGTCGGCACGCCTGAGCTGCGTGAAACCATTGCGGCGTGGCATAGCCAGACGTACGGCACGCACACGACTGCTGCTGATGTGGTAATCACGACGGGATCGTCGGGCGGATTTGTCGCGCTGTTTTTGGCTGCGCTTGATGTCGGCGATGATATCGTGCTCGCACGTCCGGGATACCCCGCTTACCGCAACACGCTGGAGGCGCTTGGCGCCAATATCGTCGAGATTGACTGTGGGCCGGAGTCGCGCTTCCAGCTCACCGTGGCGCACCTTGAGCAGCTGCCGCGCGTTCCCAAGGCCGTAATTGTCACCAGCCCGGATAACCCCACTGGCACAATCATTGATGCTGCGGAGCTTCAGGCCATCGCGAAATGGTGCGAGCACCATGACTGCCTGCTCATTTCCGATGAGATTTACCACGGCATTACGTATGGGCGGCAGTGTGCGTCGGCACGTGAGTTCTCCGATGCTGCGGTCGTTGTGGGCAGCGTTTCCAAGTACTTCTCCATGACGGGGTGGCGCGTGGGTTGGCTTATCGTGCCGGAGTGGTTGCGCGCCCCGCTCGATCGATTGGAGGCCAACCTCACTGTCTGTCCACCAGCAATTTCGCAGGCAGCGGCGGTGGCGGCTTTTAGCCCGGAGGCAATTGCCGAGCTGAACTCGCACGTCAAACGCTACGCTCGCAACCGCGACGTCCTGCTTGAGGGGCTCCCGCGCGTGGGGCTGGACAACATCGCCCCGCCAGACGGCGGCTTCTATATCTACGCCAACATCGCAGGGCTTTACGACGACCCCAGCCGAGTCGACTCCATGACCTGGGCTCGGGAATTGTTGGCCGCAACCGGTGTGGCGGTCGCGCCGGGCATTGACTTTGATACTGAAAACGGTCACGAGTGGGTGCGGCTGTGCTTCGCCGGGGAAACGGATGACATGGTCGATGCCATCCGACGTATCGGTGAATTTACTGGACGCGGCGCGCATATCGGGTAGCCGATAGCGTTGTTACGGGTAAAACCGGGCGCTAGAAGCTGTCCAAAAATATCCCAAAACTGTGATTTATGACACATTGTGAGAATTGATTTCGCCAAACTGACGGTCTTCATTTTTGCCTATTTTTTGCGGCCAGCGACAGGGGCTCAATTGGGCTCGGTGAGCGTGAAAATGGCGCTAGTGTAAAGCGGTAAAAACCGGCGTTGATTTCACAGTTTTCTAGCTTTGTCGCAGTCATGTCAGGGCGTGTTTAGTCGGGGGTTGGAGGCTGTGATTTGGATGGCTTAGTGTGGCTGAGATTGTCAGCGGATGGTGCTTGGGGAGACCATTGTCAGTTGGTTGCAGTAAGCGACTATCGGTGATTTTCCGCCAACTTATCTGTGCAGGTGAATGTCTGTTTATGTGGGTATGTGTTGAGTATCGGACGCTAACGGTTTGGTGCTATCAAGTTCGATGTCGTGTCATATAAAAAGCGTGCGGGGGTGGAGAGGCGTGGAGGTGAAGTGTCGTCATTGAAGGATGCTATTGAACGGTGTGCAGTTTGAGTCTGGCCAAACTGCGGTTTAGTGTCGTCCGAACGCTCGGTCGGAATGTCTGTAAGGTTCGGCAAAGCGATGTTGATGCGACACTAAAAAGCGGCCTTTCGGCACGCGAAAAGTGGCCAAAAAACCGCGCGAAAGTTAACAACTGGTTAACTAAATAGAAACTTTAGTACTTGTCAGGGGTCTGGCTGCCCGCTACACTTCAGTAGTCACAGGCTCTAATCGAGGTATTGAAACACCGAACATACTGCGGAGAATCAAAAAATCGATTGGATAAATCCAACTATCAAGACCAGAAAGAGGTGACCTCTGATGGACGCTCTTAATGAGATTATCGACATTGTGTCCCCAGTGGACGAGGGTAAGAACGAATCCGTGCAGGATGCGTTGGCACCGCTGCTGGCGGAGGCCATCGTAGAGGCAGCCCCGCAGTCGGGCACTGTCGCCGATGACCGCCGCGCTGCCTAAATCAGGATCCTTGGTCAGCCGCTAAAACCGGCCGACCAAGTTGACGGGATAGTTCGAACTATTTCTTCAGGTATTCCTGAACTTGTTCCATATCCTTATCGCCGCGACCCGACAGATTTACCAATAGCAGCAGTGGCTCATCGCCATCGGTAGTCGGAAGGCCGAGCTCGCTACCTGCAGAGTTATCGTCTTCGCGGAGTCGCGCAATCTTAATGGCCTGCGCCAACGCATGAGAGGATTCCATCGCCGGAATAATTCCCTCCATGCGGCTGAGCAGCTGGAAAGCCTCCAGTGCCTCCTCGTCGGTAATACCGACGTAGGTGGCGCGGCCATTTTCATCAAGCATGCCATGCTCCGGTCCAACAGACGGGTAATCCAAGCCCGCCGAGATGGAATGAGAAGGCAACACCTCGCCGTCGTCGGAAAGCATGACGAATGAACGCATGCCGTGCAGAATACCGACCTTGCCAGCGTTAATCGGTGCACCGTGGTGGTCGGTGTCCAGCCCCTCGCCCGCAGGTTCCACGCCAATGAGTGCGACGTCGGCATCATCGATGTAGTTGGCAAATGCGCCAATCGCATTCGATCCACCGCCGACGGCGGCAATCACAGCGTCGGGCAGACGACCGTAACGCTCCAGCATCTGAGCGCGCGACTCAGCAGAGATAATCTGCTGGAACTCGCGCACGATGGTGGGGAAGGGGTGTGGACCGGCAGCGGTACCCAGCAGGTAGAACGTCGTGTCGAGCGTCTTGCTCCACTCGACCAGCGCCTCATCGATAGCATCCTTGAGGCCAGCTTCACCGTTGGTCACCGGCACAACCTTGGCTCCCATAAGCTCCATTCGCTCGACGTTGGGGTGCTGTCGAGCCACATCGTGGGCGCCCATGTAAATCACGCACTCCAGGCCCAGCAGTGCAGCTGCCATTGCGGTAGCTGTGCCGTGCTGGCCCGCACCCGTCTCAGCAATGAGTCGGGTTTTTCCCATGCGCTTAGCCAGAAGTGCCTGGCCAAGTACGTTATTTCCCTTGTGTGCGCCACCGTGGTTGAGGTCTTCGCGCTTCAAAATAATCTTGGTACTCGGCGTCGAAAGACGGCGACATTCAAACAGCGGAGTCTGACGCCCCAAGAAATCACGGCGCAAATCATCGAGTTCGCTCAAGAACTGCGGATCGCTCATTGCGTCTACGTACGCTGCTTCCAGCTCATCGAGCGCCGGCAGCAGGAAATCCGGAACTTCCTGTCCACCGAATCGACCGAAGAACGCCGGCAGCAGGGTTTCGCGCACCTCGCCGGCACCGTCAATGCTTGACGACGGAACCCTGGTTGCCGTTGGTGCCGACGCCTTGGCAATGGCTTCCGGGCTGGGAGTACTAGCCCGGCGCGAGTTATCGGTTGCGTCGGTTACGACAGAGTTTGTCTCAGTCATTGTTAGGGCCTTTCGTTGCTATTTTCCTCGCGGGCCCTTGGTGCTGTTTAAAGCGACAAAAGAAAAGAGCCCGCTACCTATTTCTCGTGCGAGCTCGTACGTGACGGGTTAGCCGTCAAGACTTAAAAGATGACGTGTGATATCGCTCGCCGGATTATGCGAGCCACCACCACTTCGTGGGTGGAATAATCAGGGGTGTCATCATGAAAATGACAATAACTCATGTTTTCCGCCGTGAGCAAAGCCGGGGGAGTAATTGGGGGTCAGGCCGCGGCCTTGGCTACGGACGTGAGGCAGCACACGCGCCGTGATATCGACACCTTTGAGTCGGCAGACTAACGTCTATTCGAGTGAGTACGTTGTCGCAGTCGCGCACCAAGTCACGGCGTGGAATTCGTCCCACGACTTTGGTGGTGTGGAGCTATGCCGGTCTCATTACTGTCGGCACGATTTTGTTGATGCTGCCGTTTTCAGCGGCGAATCCGAGCCCCGAAGGCAGCTGTGAGCCGCCGCGTATCGGCAGCCTATGTCTTCCCACTGCCGTGTCTGATGCGTTGTTTACCGCTACCTCTGCGACCAGCCTGACAGGCCTCATCACTCTGGATACCGCGACGCATTGGTCGATGTTCGGCAAGGTCGTCATCATGCTGCTGATTCAGTTCGGCGGTCTGGGGTTCATGACCTTGGCATCCCTGTTCGGCCTCTTTGTTGCAGGCAGGCTTGGTTTGAACCGCCGTGCAGGTGCCCGTGTGGAAGGCCGTGGCACCGACATGGGGGAGATCTCCTGGGTGGTCAGGGCTACTGTCTCCTTCACCTTGCTTGTTGAATTCCTCGTCGCCGTCGCACTGACGCTGCGGTTTCACCTGGGGTACGGATACACCTGGGGTAGGGCTATATGGGAAGGCGTCTTCCACGCCATCTCGGGTTTTAATAACGCCGGTTTCGCGCTGTACTCGGATAATGTCATCGACTTCCAAACCGATGCTTGGGTGTTGCTGCCGCTGGCATTTGCGCTGATGGTCGGTGGCTTGGGTTTCCCCGTTTTGCTGGAGGCCTGGCGTCACTTGAAGGCCTGGTTCAGCGTGCGCACTCGCGGGCAACTACCTCGCCGCTGGTCGTTGACCTCACGCTTTACCATTCAAGGAACCATCGCGCTCGTGGTCATCGGCACGCTCATGGTTGCGCTCTCCGAGTGGTCCAACGCGATGGATGGCTTGACGACGAAAGAGAAGCTGCTCAACGCATTCTTCGCAGGTGTCAGCCCGCGTACCGCTGGTTTCAACGCACTCGACTATGCCGATTTTCACCCATCCACGCTGCTGGGCACGGACATTTTGATGTTCATTGGTGGCGGCTCGGGCGGTACTGCCGGTGGCGTGAAAATTACTACCACGGCGGTCATTCTCGCCGCTGTCTTGGCGGAGATCCGCGGTGATTCCTCCGTGGCCGTGGCGCGTCGTCGCTTAAGCCCCAAGGTGCTGCGGCAAGCGCTGGTCATCCTGGCTTTCGCAATTGGCCAGGTGATTGTCGCGGTGCTGGCAATTAGTTATTTGGCGCCGCAATTTTCCACTGATCAAATCTTCTTTGAAGTAATCAGTGCCTTCGCCACAGTGGGATTGTCCACTGGTATTACTGGCAGTCTGCCCGTGGCGGCGCAGGCAATCATCATCGTTCTCATGTTCGCTGGTCGTGTGGGGCCTATTGTGTTGGCAACAGCCTTGGCCGCTCGCCCGCAGCAGCGCATCTTTGACTACCCCGACGAAAGGCCCTTCATTGGCTAACTCGAATCCCTTTGCCGCGTTCACTGAGCACTTATCCAAGCGAAGGAGCTCATCCCCCGTTGTCATTCTCGGCATGGGACGCTTCGGCCAAGCACTCGGCGAGGAACTGGTCGCCGGCGGTGTTGAAGTTCTCTGTGTCGATCATCGCGAAAAAGTCGTGCAGGAACTGTCGTCCACCTTTGATTATGTGGTGACAGCGGACACCACCATGCCGGAAGTGCTCAAACAGCTGGGTGTCAATGAAGCCGAGCGCGTGGTCATCGCCATCGGCAGTGATATCGAGGCATCATTGCTTACCGCATCTGCGCTGGTGGACATGGGTGTGCCGATGATTTGGGCCAAGGCGGACAACGCGGCCCATGCGAAGATTCTCGGCCAGATTGGTGTGCATCATGTTGTGCGCCCAGAGGCCGACACTGGCCGTCGCATAGCGCACTTGATTGGCGGTAAGGTTCAGGACTTCCTGGAGTTTGACCGCGATTACGCAGTTGGCAAGGTCGCCCCGCCGATTCACTGTCTGGATAAGACCGTGGCGGAGATTAACCAGATTGCGCCTGTCACCGTTGTCGCGGTGCGCAAACGAGGCCAGCGCTTCCGTCCTGCGTTTGCCGACGATCGCATTACAGCCGGTGACCTGCTAATTGTCTCGGGCGGTATCCGCGAGCTGGAGACCTTCGCCGGCGAGTAGCCCTTTCCTATACCCGTGACCTGCTACCTATCGCCGTGGCTGTCGATACCCTCAACACCGGTGACGGTGGTGAGTAGGAATACCGAATCCGCCAGGGCCTTCACGCCATGCTTGACGTGGGTGAGAACCTTGAGGTTGCCCTCGGAGATAGTCGTCTCATCCGCGCCGGTGATGCGCACCTCACCAGCGAGGACGAACATCGATGCCGCTGGCGGAGAGTTGTGCGCGGACAGCTCAGTTCCTTCGGTCAGTGCAATGAGAGTCTGGCGCAACGGACCATCATGGACTGCAATTTCGGCGGCGCGACCATTGCTGCTGGCCTTCGCCTGAGTCAAGAGCTCATCTTTCTGAGAGAAAATCTTCATGGTTTGCTAGCTCCTTTGCGTAACAGCAGCCCGCAACGCACGTGCCGCTTCTTCCGGGTCTGCAGCATCAGTGAGCGCCCGTACCACCACGATACGCTCCGCACCAGCAGAAACAACGTCTTCGACGGTATCGGCATTGATGCCGCCGATAGCCCACCACGGTTTTACAGGGTCGGCCGCGCCGCGGTCGTGGGGATGGACAATATCGGCAACTGAATCCTGATGAGATTCCGCGGAGCCCTGGGCACGCAGCTGTCGCACCAGTGAAGCTGCCTCGGACACCGCATCAAGTCCCACCGGCTTACGGTCGGGTTTTGTCGGGGTGGCAAACACCGGACCAATTACGGCGTAGTCAATGCCATCGTCGGCAAGCGAATCTGTAAACATCTCGATGGTGCGATTAGAACGACCCAGCAGGACCTCGGGGCCGACAATGCGGCGCGCCTGCTCGGTGGTGAGATCTTCCTGACCGACGTGCAGAATGTCGGCGCCGGTCAGTGCGGCGATGTCGGCGCGGTCGTTGACGGCGAAGAGTTTGCCGTGTTCAGCAGCGACCTCGGCAAGGGTTTCCACGGCGGCGATTTCGTCGCGAGTGTCAATCTTCTTGTCGCGCAGCTGAATAATGTCGGTGCCGCCTTCGTAGCAGGCGTGCAGGAATTCGCGGAGATCGCCGCGGGTGGAGCGGGCGTCTGTGCACAGGTACAGACGGGCATCGGCTAGGAGTGCTTGGCGGGATGCGCGCGTGGCGCTGGATGCGGAGGCGTTCATGGCCCCATGCTAGGTGAGGTTTGCGATGCGGTGTCGAGCCACCGATGGGGAAAGTCTTATGATGGGGGAGTACCAATTCCGCGGGAGCCACCCGGGATGCGTCGGCAAAAGTCATGCCGATGCCGTTGTGGCTGAGAGGGCGAGGAGCGCCGACCGCTTATACCTGATGCGGGTTATGCCGCCGGAGGGAGGAATGGCAGTGAACGCTGCCACGACACGTGCTGCCGAAAAAGGCCAGGCAGGCAGGGAAAACACGTCGAAAAGCGCCGTCATCGCAGGCGCGGGCGTCATTGGCTTAGCGACGGCGTGGAGACTACTCCACAGGGGATTCGAGGTCACAGTCCTCGATGCCGAGCCCGTCTCGGGCGCATCATTTGCGGCCGCTGGCATGCTGGCGCCCGTCGCAGAAGTGGTGTGGGATCAGCCGACGCTGTACCCACTGATGGTGGAATCGGGCAAGCTCTACCGCGACTTTGCCCTGGCGATTGCGGAAGAATCCGGGCAGGATGTCGGTTATATCGAAAATTCCACCTTTGTCTGCGCAGGCGACTCAGCCGACCGCCAGACTTTGAGCGAGCTGGTGGAACTGCAGCATGACCTGGGCATGAACATCACCCGCATTACCGCCACCCAGGCGCGCCGGGCGGAACCAGCGCTGGGACCGGGCTGCGTGGGTGCTGTCGATATTCCAGGTGATCACCAGATTAATCCGCGCATGCTGGCCGATGCCTTGCTCACCATTTTGGGCGACCGCGTCGTCCGTACCAATGCTGCGGAGATTATCTATGCCGAGGGCAGTAGCCGTGCGGTGGGACTGCGCGGTGAGGACGGCACCGATTACCTCGCTGATGAAGTGGTGCTGGCTGCAGGTCTCAAGACCGGCGCAATCGCAGGTCTGCCCGAGAATCTCAATCTGCCACTGCGTCCGGTCTACGGCGATATCCTGCGTCTGCGCGTGCCGGAGCGCCTGCAGCCGCTGGTCACCCGCACTATTCGCGGTGTGGTGCAGGGCCGACCGGTCTACATCGTCCCGCGTGCCGACGGTACCGTCGTCCTCGGCGCCACTTCCCGCGAAGATGACATGACCGGTGTCTCCGCGGAGGGCGTTCACCAGCTGCTGCGCGATGCCTACCGTCTGGTTCCGGGCATCCTGGACTGTGAGATCTATGAAATGACCGCCCGCGCACGTCCCGGCTCCCCTGATGATGTGCCTATGATTGGCCGCATTGTGCCAGGGCTGACCGTCTCCACCGGCTACTTCCGCCATGGCATTTTGCTCACCGCCATCGGCTCAAAAATCACTGCAGAAATTGTCGCCGGTGACACAAGCGCCACCGACTCGGCACTCATTCGGGCCGTCAACCCATTCCGCTTCAGCGTCTAACTGAAAGGGCCAACTGACATGACCGAAACGACACTTAACGGAACAAGCTACTCACCAGAACCGGAAGAGACGGTCGCAAGGCTCGTCGAAAAGCACACGGGACATGCGCTTAACGACGACGGCACCGCTGCGGACGGAACTCGGTTGGGCATTGCGGTGGCCGTCGACAGTGCGGTGATCCCACGTGCGAAGTGGAGCGTCACGCCGGCCGTGGGCGATATCGAGATTGTGACTGCAGTTCAGGGAGGTTAAGGACATGACTGAGAAGCAAACCGTGAATGAGGATTCGGCTAAGGGCGCTGTCGGGATGGCGCGTGAGCCGCTGCGCATTGGCGGGCTGGAGCTGACCTCGCGCCTGATTATGGGAACTGGCGGCGCGACCAGCATGGATACGCTGGAGCGCGCGCTGGTGGCCTCTGGCGCTGAGCTGACTACGGTGGCCATGCGCCGCTTTACTCCGGGGACGAAGCAGAGCGTTTTTGAGATTCTGCAGCGTAATAATATTGCTGCGCTGCCGAATACGGCCGGCTGCTATACGGCTCGGGATGCGGTGCTGACCGCACAGCTCGCCCGCGAGGCCCTGGAGACCAACCTGATCAAGCTGGAGGTTATCGCCGACGAGGACACGCTGCTGCCTGATCCTGTCGAGCTTGTCGATGCCGCGGAACAGCTGGTGGGCGATGATTTCGTGGTCTTCGCCTACACCAATGATGACCCAGCGCTGGCCAAGCGCTTGGAAGATGTCGGCTGTGCGGCAGTCATGCCCGCGGGCTCGCCAATTGGCACAGGTCTCGGCATTCTCAATCCGCACAACATTGAGCTCATCGTTGACCGTGCGAATGTGCCCATCATTCTCGATGCCGGTATTGGTACCGCCTCCGAGGCGGCACAGGCTATGGAGCTCGGTTGCGATGCGGTGCTGCTGGCCTCTGCTGTGACGCGCGCCCACAACCCAGTGGGCATGGCCACCGCTATGCGGCTGGGTGTTGAGGCGGGGCTTGCTGCTCGCGAGTCGGGGCGGATTCCGCGGCGTCGTCTGGCACAGGCCAGCTCCTCATTCGAAGGTATCATCACTGAGCGCGTCAGCGGCTCCCGCGAGCAGGATTCGCTGTAATGGCAGATCACGGCAGCGCATTGAGTGATCGTGACCTGCGCAGGTACGCGCGTCACCTAACTTTGCCTGGCTTTGGTGCGCCAGCGCAGCAGGCGCTGCGACGCTCCCGCGTGCTGGTCGTCGGGGCAGGTGGACTGGGCTCGCCCGCGCTGCTGTACCTGGCTGCCGCGGGGGTCGGCCACATCACCATCATTGACGATGACGTGGTTGATGAGTCCAACCTGCAGCGCCAGGTCATCCACCGTGAGTCCGATATTGGGCGCCCCAAGGCCGAGTCCGCCGCCGATGCGGTGCGTCGGCTCGACTCGGAGGCCTCGGTCACGGCAATCGTCGGCAGGCTCAGCGTCGACAATGCGCTTGAGCTCTTCGCCGACCATGATGTGGTGCTTGACGGCGCGGACAACTTCGCCACTCGCTACCTGTCCTCCGATGCCGCCGAGCTGACCGGAACGCCGCTGGTCTGGGCCACAATTCTGCAATTTGTCGGGCAATTGTCCGTCTTCTGGCCAGGTCGTGGCCCCATGCTCCGCGATCTCTACCCCGACATTCCCGACCCCGGCTCCGTGCCCTCGTGCGCGGCCGGCGGAGTCCTCGGCGCGATGGTCGGCCAGGTCGGTTCGATGATGGTCGTCGAGGCAATCAAGGTGCTCACCGGCGTCGGCAACGTCGCTGTGGGCAAGCTTGTGCTTATCGACGCCCTGGAGGCCACCACTCGGTCGCTGTCATTTGCCGCCGACCCGGAGCGCGAACCCGTCACCGACCTGACCGAGATGGCGCAGGTGTGCGCAGCGTCTTGGTCGGAGGACGATGCTGTCTCGGAGCCGAGTGTACGCAGCGTTGGCCCGCATGCGGTCGCGGAGTTGATCTCCCACGGCGCGACGGTGCTGGATGTGCGTGAGCCGGAGGAACACGAGCAGGCCGCCATCGCCGGATCAGTGCTGGTGCCACTCGGTGAGATTCGCAGCCGCGGTTGGGCTGCAGTCAATGAGGCGCTGGCCAAGGTCGACGGTGCAGAGCAAGTCATCGTTCACTGCCATTCCGGAGCGAGGTCGCAGCAGGCGATTGAGTTACTGAACAGTGAGAACACTGATGGTGAGGCTGAGGGCGAGGTCAAGGCGGAAGCGAAAAACAACGCCAAGCCCGAGCTAATCAACCTGGAGGGTGGCATTGTCGCCTGGCAGGCGGCGGGGCTGGGAACCGTCGTAAAGCGGGCTGACTTTGAGTAGTGTGTGACGGACTCCGTACTTATGCTTGCGGCTCCAGAGTCGTCGACCATAGCTCGGTGCCGCGGGTGGTAAGCAGACGGACGGTCATTTCACGTGAATCGCCGTCGATGTCGACCTCGCCGAAGTGCTGAAAATCCTGAGTTGGATCCGCGTTGGCGTTGTCCTTGCCCGGCGCGTGCACGTACTCGACCTTTGGGCCGAAGGTTGAATCCATCTCATTAGGTCCGAAAGCACCTGCGTGGAGCGGCCCGGAGACAAACTCCCAAAATGGTGCGAAATCAGTGAACTGAGCGCGCTCGGGGCTGTAGTGATGAGCGGCGGTGTAGTGAACGTCGGCAGTGAGCCAAACGACGTTGGCGACATTCTTAATGGCGCTGAGGACACGTGCGATTTCACGCTCGCGGCCGGCAGGCGCGCCGTTAGCCCCATTAGACACACTCTCCTGGTCGCCGTTGTCGCCATCTGGGACGATGATGCCCAGTGGAAGGTCGTTGGCGACAATTTTCCACGTGGCACGGGACTCCTTGAGTGAGTCAATCAACCAATTCGTCTGCTTCTCACCAAGAATTGGTTCCGCAGTGGCCGAACGCGGGTTGTTAGATGTGTTTTCGCCCTTGTAGCTGCGCATATCCAAGATGAAGATGTCCAGTAGAGGCCCGTAGGACACCTTGCGGTAAACACGACCGTCTACGGCCATTTGCTCATCAATCGGCTGCCACTCGTGGAAAGCCTGGTAAGCGCGCTTGGCGAGTGTATTGACATCTCGGACGGAGTAGCGATCGTCGTCGAGAACTTCGTTGGGGTACCAGTTGTTGACCGTCTCGTGGTCGTCCCACTGCACAAGCTGTGGCACTCGCGCGTTGAAGGCTAGATAGTTGCTATCCATGAGGTTGTAGGAATACTGACCACGGTATTCTTCCAGAGTCTCGGCCACTTTCGACTTGGCCGGAGTGACCAGGTTGTGCCACACAGTGCCGTCGGAAAGCGTGACGGATTCCTCCATCGGGCCATCGGCGTAGCAGGTATCGCCGGAGTGGATGAATAAGTCGGGATTGCGCTCCAGCATGGTGGAAAAGCCGGTGAAGCCGCCGATTACATTGTTGATGCCCCAACCTTGACCTGCGACATCACCGGACCAGTGTAAGCGGATGTTGGAGGCTCGAGAAGGAGCGGTGCGGAAAGTGCCAATAACAGGATCAGAACAAATTCCAGTGTCGGCATCCTCGAGAGTGACACGATAGAAGATTTCCTGGCCAGGCTCGAGTCCGACGACGCGGAGGCGTCCGGTACCGTCAGTGGCCGGTGTCAGCGGAGCGTTGCTGCGAAAGACTTTTGCATTGTGGAAATTCTCAGTAGCTGCAGTTTCAACTACCATGCGGGCGGGCCGGTCAGAGCGTGCCCAAATCAATGCGCCATCGCCACGGATGTCGCCACTTGCTACACCATGGGTGAGTTGAGGGCGCTTACGGAGCAATCCCGGAGATGACAACGATGGCGAGCCCGGTGTAACCAATGCTGGAGCCGCAGATGGATGAGCTAGTGCGGCTGAGGTGGCAAGTGCTGTGGAGGCGCCCAAACGGAGAGCGCGACGACGGGAAAGCTGCATGGAACCAAACGTTAGGGAGTAGAAATTTACTCCTTATGAAGCGAGTATGAACTCGAAGAAAAGTTATATTTTCAGTTTGAGCGAACCATCGGTAACGAAACGGTGTAAACCCATACGACAGTTAGCGCCCTTTTGTAACGTAGATACATGTCTTGGGAGGTGAACTCCTGGGCTGCCTCGTAACTGAGGTAGACGATCTAGAAACGAAAGGCGCTGTCCCTGCTATGGGATCTACACAAACGCCAGAAGCAAACACGCAAGAAAGTGGTCCGCGCAGAGCTTTAAAGAAGCTACCGACGGATCCACTGATCTTCCTGACGTCGATAGGCTTCATTGTCGTCTTCGTCGCAGTGACTATCGTGCTTGGCGACAAAGCCCGCGATGCCTACGCCACGGCCTCCGACTGGGTGACTTCCAACCTGGGATGGCTGTTCATCGGTGGTGTGTCGGCAAGCTTCATCTTCCTCATTGGTCTATTCGTGTCCCGCTACGGGCGCATCCAGCTGGGTGATGATGACGAAGAACCCGAATACACCATCGCCGAATGGTTCGGCATGCTCTTCGCCGGCGGTACCGGCTCCATGCTCATGTTCTGGGGTGTCGCAGAGCCACTGAATCACGCCTACAACCCACCATTTGGTGGCGACCCCATGACCCGCGAGGCACAGAACACCGCGATGGGCTTTACCATCTACCACCTGGGCATTCACATGTGGGTAATCATGGCGTTGCCGGGTTTGGCACTAGGCTACTTCATTTATAAGCGCCACCTCCCACCACGCGTTTCGTCAATCTTCGCGCCGCTGCTAGGTACACGCATCTACTCATGGCCGGGCAAGCTTATCGACGCCGTCGCCATCATCGGCACCGTTGCCGGTATCGCGGTATCGGTGGGTATGGGTGCGATGCAGATTAATGCCGGTGCTGCTCGTGTTCTGGGTACCCCGGAAAACTCCATGGTGCAGCTGGTGCTCATTGCAATCATCATCGTGATTGCTTCAATCTCTGTGGCTCGTGGTTTGGACAAGGGCATTAAAATCCTGTCCAATGCCAACATCTGGGCTGCAATGGGTCTGATGGTGTTCGTCCTGCTGATGGGGCCGACCCTGACGTTGCTGCGCCAGACCGTTGATACTGCTGGTATCTACCTGGACTTGTTGCCGCGCATCATGTTCTGGACGGATTCCTATGATGTCAACCCAGAGTGGAAGCAGGGTGCCTGGACCGTCTTCTACTGGGCGTGGACCATTTGTTGGTCGCCGTTTGTGGGCATGTTTGTCGCTCGCATCTCTCGTGGCCGCACCGTTCGCCAGTTCATTGCCGGCGTCATTGCGCTGCCGACGATCGTGTCGATTCTGTGGTTCTCCATCTTCGGCCGTGCGGGCTTTGAGCTGGAAAATGAGCAGCCAGGTATTCTGACTAAGCCTGTTGTCGAGGGTGGCGATCCATCACCGGCACTATTTATCCTGCTGGAGCAGTACCCACTGACAACGCTGGTCAGTGTCTTCGCGCTGTTGGTAATCATGATCTTCTTTGTCACCTCCATTGACTCCGCGTCGATGGTGATGGACATGATGTCCACTGGTGAAGAGAACAAGACACCGACTCTCTACCGCGTGCTGTGGGGCATCATGATTGGTGCCGTAGCCGCCTCGCTGCTGCTGATCTCGGGTGAAACTGCACTGGAAGCGCTGCAATCTGCGGTGATTGTTATTGGTGTGCCTTTCTTCTTCCTCCACTTCATCATGATGTACTCCCTGGTCAAGGGTATGAGCGATGACCATATGGCCGTGCGCAAACCGGTCACCCGCCAGTGGAGCAAGACCGACACCCCAGAGAAGCTGGAGAAGCATGAGGCCGCACCCGCGCCGGGCTATGACGAGGAAGGCAATGAGCTGCCACGCCTGGAGTACACCCACGATGAAGAAGGCCGTCTGGTGATTCAGTCCGATGTCGTGGTGGAAGGCGATGTTGATTTGGGTGATGAATCCAAGGACGATAAATGAAATCTAGGCTAGTACTTTGCCTAGTATTTCTATTTGTTTTCGTAATCGTTGGTTTTCTCGCGCTAACAGTTGTGGCGCTAATCGGAGGCAATATTGGCATTACTGAGCTAGTGCTGCTGATTATTGTTTCGGCACTCGCCGCAGGCGGAGTCACGTGGACGGTCGGAAACCGTCACCACAAGTAAACAAATAGAAAACGCTGCCCAGGGAAAACCATAAGCAGTTTCCCTGGGCGGCGTCGCTGTACCCGTCGTAAAGCGGTTGTCGGCGCGGTGCCGAAACTGAGTTTTACTCGTAGGTACCGCGCAGATCCTTGTAGTCCTCATCGTGCCAGTCCACGTTGGCCTGGTCCTTGGTGGTGACACCGACGTCAGGCTGTTGTGGGACCTTTGCAATGATGTTGCGGCGGGCGCGACCGGCGCGGAGCTGGCGCTCAATGCGCTCGGCAAGATTGGCCAGGCCGAAGTTGATGGCGATGAGGATGATGGCGACGACGATGAGCGATGGGATCATGGCGCCGTAGTACTCGCCAAGCTGGCGACCGGAACGGACGACCTCGACGTAGCCAATCATGTAGCCCAGTGCGGAGTCCTTCAAAGCGATGACCATCTGCGAGATAATCGCCGGCAGCATAGCGGCGACAGCCTGTGGCAGCAGAATTGTGACCATCGTCTGGCGGTGGGAGAGACCCAGCGCAATTGCGGCTTCGCGCTGGCCCTTTGGCAGCGATTCAATGCCGGCGCGCAGCGTCTCAGCGATTACGGAGCCGTTGTACATGGTTAGACCGAACACGACGGCGGCAAAACCGAGGTAGTTCGACGGGAATAGCTGCCAGATGGCGAACACCGAGTAGGCGAACAGCATCAGCACCAGCACCGGGATAGCGCGGAAGAACTCGACAATCACCGAGCAAATCCAGCGCACCGGTGCGATGGGGTTCAGCCTGCCCACACCCAGGAGAGCGCCAATCAGCAGTGCCAGAATAATTGACACTGCGGCAGCGACAATGGTGCTGAGCAGGCCCGGCAGAATGTAGGTTGTCCACGTGGTGGACTCGAGGAAGAAGGACCACTTATTGGCCTCGAACTGGCCCTTATCGGCCAGCTTCCACCCCACCCACGCAAGAATTGCAACTGCGATGGCAGCCACAATCCATGTCAGGGTTTGGTTGAAACGACGTGCCTTTGGGCCGGGCGCATCGTAGAGAACTGTTGCACGAGTAGCCATTAGCGCTTCACCGCCCAACGCTTACCAGCCCAGCCGAAGAACAGGCCGGTCGGCAGGGTAAGAATGATGAATCCGACGGCGATAATGCCGAAGATCACCAGGATGTCGCTGGCGTAGTTCTCGGTCATGGTCTTCATCAGCAGCGAGGCTTCAGCAACGCCAATCACTGAGGCAATGGTGGTGTTTTTCGTCAGCGCAATCAGGGTGTTGCCCAGCGGCACGATCGCGCCGCGGAAAGCCTGCGGGAAGATGATGTGGCGGAAGCTCTGCCCGAAGCTAAGTCCCAGCGAACGCGCGGCCTCAGCCTGGCCAAACGGCACAGTGTTGATGCCGGCACGCAGTGACTCGGCGACAAAGCACGAGGTGTAGGCGACAAACGCCAGCACCGCCAGACGGAAGTTCTGCTTCACAATGAAGGAGTCATTCTCCGCAGCTAGCAGCAGTCCCAGGTTGTAGTAGAGACCCATCGAGGCCAAAAGCACAATGAGCGTCAGCGGGGTGTTGCGGACGATGTTGATGTACCAGGCCGACAGGGTACGCAGGATTCCTACGGGGCTCACGCGCATGGCAGTGAGCAAAATGCCGAAGAGTAGGGAACCGATTGCAGAAGCGACTGTCAACTTAATGGTCACCCAGAAAGCCGGCAATAGTTGCGGGCCCATTTCTGCCCAGAGTTCGGGATTCATAATGCGTTGACCTCCTTCCTATTTCTTCTCGACGAACGACAGGTCACCGATATTCGGCTTGTCGCCGAGTTCAAACTTGTCGCCCAGGTGCTTTTCGACGATCTTTTCAAACTCCCCGGAGTCATAGAGCTCCTCCAGGGCCTCATTGATTGCCTCACGGCTGGCATCGTCGCCCTTGGGAAGACCGATGCCGTAGTACTCATTAGTCCAGTACGAACCATCTGGATTGCGCAGTTCAACCACGCGGAAGTCATCGCCAAAGCGTTCCTTGTAGCGCTGTGCAAAGCCCGCGAGAATGGTTGCGTCAGTGGTCAACGCATCGACCACACCCTGCTTGACACCTTCCGCGCAGGCGGCGTAGGTATCGAACTCCTGCAACTGCACCTCAGGTAGTGCTTCCTTAACCTTTTGCGCTGGAGTGGAACCGGAAACAGAGCAAAGCCGAGTGCCCGGGGCGACGTCGTCAAGCCCCTCGATGCCCATGGAACCGCGGACCAACAGCGCCTGGTGCGTGACCAGGTACGGGCCGGCGAAGTCGACGGCTGCGAGGCGACCGGAGTTGATGGAGTAGGTCGCGGCGATCATGTTGACCTCGCCATTGTTGATCAGCGTCTCACGCTGGGCGGACGGGGTTTCACGCCACTCCATCTCAGGTACATCCCAACCGTTCTTATCGGCGATGTACTTGATGACGTAGCGGGAGACGTCGTTGTCGACACCCACGAACTCGCGGTCCGGAGTGCGCTCACCGAGACCCGGCTGATCGAATTTGGTGCCGAGAGTGACGTGACCTGCCTGAATATCTGCCAGCAGGTTTCGTGGTCCGCTGCTACCGCAGGCGGCGAGGCTCACCGTCGTGGCAACGGCGATGACAGCAGCCGTCACGCGTTTGCCGATGCGACCGCTGCGGCTGCTGCGGTCGGTGCGACCGCTATAGCCACAGTGAGCCCCTTTAAGGCGGGCCCCTTTAAACAGTGAAAACTTCATGGTGTCACGCCCCGCCTAGTGCCCGACGATCTTCGCCAGGAAGTCCTTGGCGCGATCACTCTGCGGGTTGGTGAAGAAGGTCTCTGGGGCAGTGTCTTCGATGATGGCACCGTCGGCCATAAACAGGATGCGGTCAGCCACGCGGCGGGCGAAGCTCATCTCGTGGGTGACACAGACCATGGTCATGCCGCCCTTGGCCAGGTCGGTCATGACATCGAGGACCTCATTAATCATTTCCGGGTCGAGCGCCGAGGTCGGCTCGTCGAAAAGCATGACCTTCGGATCCATAGCCAGGGCGCGTGCAATCGCGACGCGCTGCTGCTGACCGCCGGAGAGCTGTGCCGGGTACTTATCGGCCTGTGCAGCGATGCCGACGCGGTCGAGCAACTTCTCCGCGCGCTCGCGAGCCTCGGCCTTGGGTAGCTTGCGAACCTTGACGGGAGCCAGCGTGACATTGTCCCGAATGGTCATGTGGCTAAACAGATTAAACTGCTGGAAGACCATGCCCACCTCAGCGCGCAGGCGAGTGAGTTCCTTGCCCTCTTCCGGCAGCAGCTTGCCGTTAATACGAATTTCACCGCTATCGATGGTTTCGAGGCGGTTAATAGTGCGGCACAGAGTGGACTTACCCGAGCCGGATGGGCCCAGAATGACAACGACCTGGCCGGCTGGGATTTCCAGATTGATATCCCGCAGGGCGTGGTAATCGCCGAAGTATTTATTCACCCCGGCGATTGAAATCATGCTCTGTGGTTCAGAAGATTCAGACATGAACGAAATTATAGGTGACGCGGGACACATAGTACTTATCGGTGTTTGCCACGCTACATATCCAGGGGCAATTTCAGAGATTATTGCCGAGGTGAAGGTGTCCCACTAATCTGAATCGAATTTAGCTCTTCATTTCCACATGGTGACGGCGGGCAACCGGCTTGTTGCCGTGGACGAACCAGTAGAAAACAGCCGACAGAACCACAACAACGGCAAGGCCCGCGTACATCTTGTCGAAGCCCATCGTGGAGGCAATCGAGCCCAGCACAATGGGGCCAAGGCCGATACCTGCGTCGACAAGCAGCAGCAGCGTCGAGATCCCGGTGCCGAGCTTGTGTGCTGGTGCAAGGTGTACGGAAATGGTCTGGCAGGCCGGCATTAGCGTGCCGTAGCCGAGACCGCACAGCGCGCCGGCGGCAATCACGTGCCAGTCCGCGGTGGCGACGGCAAGGACAAGCAGCGAGATGGTGAAGCACACCAGGCCGATGGCGATCACCGGATTATCCCCACGGCGATCCTGCAGACGACCCAGGAAGAAACGTGCCGCCATCATGGCGACGGCTTAGGCGATGAAGAAGAAGCTAGCGCCCTTGGTTAGACCATTGAGCTGCGAGTAGCGGTTCAAAAACGTAATCACGCCCGCATATGCCAGGCCCACCAGCAGCATAAACAGGCCAATCGGCACGACGTTCGGGGTCACGATGTCACTGATGGAAAACGCGCGCTTGGTCTCGCTTGACGACGAGTCCTCGGTCGCCTTTTCTTCAAGTTCTTCCTGCACAGGCTTGGTGGACTGCGGCAGAACCAGTGCCAGCACCAGGCCGACAATTGACAGGCCCAGCGAGGTGCCAAAGAGAATGCCGTATCCAACAGAGCCAATCAGTGCCAGGCCGAGTGCAGGACCAATCGCTGTGGCCAGCGTAGTGCCCAGGGAAATGTAGCCGGTGCCTTCGGCGCGGCGGGAGGATGGAATGGCCTTTTGTGCCGTCGCCATCACGGCGGTGGAGGCGAAGGCGTAGGTCAGGCCGTGAATGACGCGGACTGCAATGAGCATTGGCAGGGAAGCGGACCACATGTATGCGGCGCAGGCAGCGGCAATGACCGCCAGTGAGCCGAGCATAATCTTGCGACCACCGAAGGTGTCGACCAAGTAACCAGAAAACAGGCGAGCGACAGTGGCGCCGACGACAAAGGAGCTGGCGGCAAAGCCACCGGCGGCATCCGAAGCGGAAAAGCGCTCGACTGCATAGAGCGCCATGACCGTGATGAGCAGGTAGAACACCAGGTACATGCTGAAGTTAATCAGCCAGCTGAGGATAAAGGCGCCAGAAAACAGCTTGTCCTGCTTGGGGGCTGCGCCAGAGTTTTCCGCCTTCGTGGAGGATTTCTTCTTTGTCGTTGTTTCTGTTGTCATGCTGAAGTTATGAACTCGCTCTCGATTGGATCGTAGGTCGGGTCTTCGCGGAAGAAAGTCCTGAAAAATCGACTTCCTAGAAATTTGTATCATGCAAAAAGGCTGATAGGGGTCGAATCGTAGCAAATCGTTTGTATTGTGCAAAAGATAGCCGCCAAGCCCCACCCAGACGGTGACGAGATAGAATTAACAGTCAACGGTTGACAACGGTTTCAACTGCAGCATCAAAACAGAACTCGCCTACAGAACTCGCTAGACAAGCTAAAAAGGATTGACTCGCACCGTGCGCAAAGATGATTTAGCAGCGCTCGTATTTGAAAACATGCTTCTCTCCAGGGTCAGCTCGAGCGGATATCGCCCGCATCGCCAAGACATCATCCTGGATCGCTCGGCTGCTGCACTTCTCGCACGACTTGAATCACAGCCGGACATGACTGTCGCTGAGCTTTCCGATGCGCTGGGCCTTGATATCTCCACGGTGCACCGCCAATTGGCCGCCGCCATGCGGCAGGGGTTGATTGCGAGGGAGTCCGCGCCGTCGTCAAGCGCGAAAGTGCATCATGCGACGGAGCAGGGACTTCAGCTGCTGTACCGGGAGATCGAAGCGCGCGTGGGCACAGTCGATGAGATTACGCAGTCCTGGCCTGATGAAGAGCTGGCGGAGTTCGTGCGATTGATGCGCAAGTTCAATGAGGGCGTGGAAGAAATGCGTGGTCAACCATGGCCTAGGTAACCGTGTCCGCGAAGGTCATGGAATACTTGAAGGCGTGGCTGAGAAAAAGAAGATCGCAAACGTCCTTGCAAACCGATACGCCTCTGCAACTCTGGCTGAGTTGTGGAGCCCCGAGTACAAGATCATCCTCGAGCGCAAGCTGTGGATTGCCGTCTTGAAGGCTCAGGTTGCCCGCGGAATTGAGGTTCCGGAAGGCACGATTGAGGCCTACGAAAAGGTCGTCGACCAGGTTGACCTCGACTCCATCGCCGCTCGTGAGCGCATTACCCGCCACGATGTGAAGGCCCGCATTGAAGAGTTCTGCGCCCTGGCTGGCACTGAGCACATTCACAAGGGCATGACCTCGCGTGACCTGACCGAAAACGTGGAGCAGCTGCAGATCCTGCAGTCGCTGAAGGTCGTGCGCGATAAGGCTGTCGCGGTTGCCGCTCGCACCGCTGAGAAGGCTGCGGAGTACCAGTCGCTGGTCATGGCTGGTCGTTCCCACAATGTTGCCGCGCAGGCAACCACTCTGGGCAAGCGTTTCGCTTCTGCTGCCGACGAAATGCTCTTGGGCATTGAGCGCGTGGAAGACCTCATTTCCCGCTACCCGCTGCGCGGCATCAAGGGCCCGATGGGCACCGCGCAGGACATGCTTGACCTCCTCGACGGCGACGAGGCCGCACTGGCATCGTTGGAAAAGGAAATCGCAGAAGGCCTCGGCTTCGACCGCGTCTTTGACTCTGTCGGCCAGGTCTACCCGCGCACCCTTGACTTCGACGCACTGTCTGCGTTGGTGGAGCTCGGTGCCGGTCCGGCTTCGCTGGCAACCACTATTCGCCTGATGGCCGGCAATGAGACCGTCACCGAGGGCTTCAAGGAAGGCCAGGTTGGTTCTTCCGCCATGCCGCACAAGATGAACGCTCGCTCCTGTGAGCGTGTCCACGGCTTCCAGGTCATTCTGCGCGGTTACATGACCATGATCTCCGAGTACGCCGGTACTCAGTGGAACGAGGGCGACGTCTCTTGCTCTGTCGTGCGCCGCGTCGCACTGCCGGATGCCTTCTTTGCCATGGACGGCATGTTTGAAACCTTCCTCACCGTCCTGTCCGAGTTCGGCGCATTCCCGGCCATGATTGACCGCGAGCTGGAGCGCTACCTGCCATTCCTGGCTTCCACCAAGATCCTCATGGCCGCTGTTCGCGCTGGTATGGGCCGCGAGGAAGCACACGAGATCATCAAGGAGCACGCCGTTGCCACCGCGCTGGACATGCGCGAAAAGGGCGCGGAGCAGAATCTCACCGAGCGTCTCGCCGCCGACGACCGCTTCCCGCTGGACGCCGCAGGGCTTGCCGACGCCCTTGCCAACCGCCACGCCTTCATCGGTGCCGCGGAATCCCAGGTGGACCGCGTTGTTGCGCGAGTCCAGGCCGTCGTGGATAAGTACCCAGAGGCCGCAGCCTACAAGCCGGGCGAGATTCTGTAACTTCTCGCACCTGGAAACTTCTCGCACTCATTAAAAACCCTGTCGCGGATGCGGCAGGGTTTTCTCAGCTTGTTGGTGAAAGTGCCCGTGAGCAGCCAGATTAGTCGGTACGATGAGCATTAGGTATCGAAACCTCTTACGCGAAAGGTGCGCGACGTGAATTCGGCTGTTAGGACTTCGCTTTCTCGACCAGGAGCAACGTTAAACGTGCTGCGCTGGGCCCCGGAAAATGACAAGGGCGCACCTGTCACGCCAAAGGGCGTGGTTCAGATTGTTCACGGGATGGCCGAATACGCCAACCGCTACGCGCACTTTGCGGAGTACCTGGTCTCTCAGGGCTACGCCGTTGTTGCGCATGACCACCGTGGCCACGGATTGACGAAGACCGACGCGGGCATTCAGGGTTTCTTCGCAGACTACGGCGGCTGGAACCTTATTCTCGAGGACCTGCATGCGGTTCGTCAGCTCGTCGATAGGGAATTCGCCGGCAGCAGGCACTTCATGCTGGGCCATTCCATGGGGTCACTTCTAACCCGCAATTACATTGCCAAGTATGGCGAGGGGCTGGCAGGTGCCATCATTATGGGTACCGTGCCGGGGCCGGGTGCTAAGGGGGATGCGGGGCTGAAGATTGCACAGTTGCTGGCCAAGTTCCGTCCCACCGCGCCGGGCAAGCTGCTCAACACGTTGAGCTTCGCCGATTTCAACAAGGGCTTTGAACACCGCACAAACTTTGATTGGCTCTCTCGGGACCATAAGGTCGTCGATGCCTATATCGCCGACGACAAGTGTGGTTTTGTTCCCACCAATGCCTTTTTCCGCGACCTTCTCGTCGGCACGCACTACGTCAACACACCTGAAGCGTATGAGAAAGCGCCGGATGAGCTGCCACTTTTCGTGGTCTCCGGTGCGGTTGATCCGGCGGGTGGTACTGCCTGTGTGGCCGAGGTTGTGGGCAAGTACCTGAACGCGGGCAAGACGGATGTGCGTTTCAAGGTCTACCCGGATGCGCGGCATGAGATTCTCAATGAGCTGAATAAGGATGAGGTCTACGCCGATATTGCCGCGTGGCTCGAAGCACACTGAGCGGCAGGATTAGCGCATCTGCGCTAAGGGTATTGGGTGAAGCGCTGATTGCAGTGCTAAGTGGTTTCTGCGCTTCCACTGCGGCCATACTTTTGTCATGTTAAGTTCCTTTTAAGCTGGATGAAAAGGAACCGACCACATGAATTTCAGAAGAGAATTGTCCGCGGTCGTGCTCACCATCTCCATGCTGCTGACTCTCGCATGCTCATTTGTGGGACTCACCGCAGGGCGTGCGCAGGCGCAGGAGGCTGCGAGCACAATCCCGCCAACCATGGTGATCTTGGACGCGTCAGGGTCGATGCTTGCCGACGATGCGGGTGGCCAAACCCGTATGGATGCAGCGAAGGCCGCTACGAGTAAGTTCGCTGGCACTGTGGCAGAGGAGTCCTCGGTGGGACTCATGGCCTACGGCACCGAGGTTGGAAATTCTCCGGAGGAGCGAGAGGCTGGTTGCCAAGACATCACCACGTTGCTCCCTGTCGGTGCCGGGAATGCGGGGAAGATTCCCGGTGAAGTAGACAAGGTGCAGGCCTCCGGTCATACCCCAATGGGCCCGGCGCTGCGTCAGGCTGCCGAAGAGCTGCCGAAGGAAGGTCCGCGCTCAATCGTGCTGGTCTCCGACGGTGAGGACACATGTGCACCACCGCCGGTGTGCGAGGTGGCCAAGGAACTCAAGCAACAGGGCATTGACCTGGTTATCAACACTGTTGGTTTCCTGGTGGACCCAGCAGCGCGCGCCGAACTGCAGTGCATCGCAGAAGCCGGAGGTGGCCAGTACCTGGATGCCCAGGATTCCGATTCGCTGGCAGATTCCATGAAGACACTGGCTACTCGCACTGCGCGCACGGCACAAACCAGTGCGGCAGAAATCCAAGGCGGCGACTCACCGACAAGCGCCACGCAGGTGCCTGCCGACGTGGAAACGTTCTCGACCAAGTTGCGCGAAAAGGTACCGGAAGATCAGCGCAGCATCAACAACCTCGAAGGAGACGGCGCCGAGTATTTCTCAGTTCCGTATGCCGCAGGTGAACGGGTCACCGTCAGTGCCGCAACAGTGCCGGGTGCCACATCCGGATCGACCCTGATGGACGCCGATGTGGGCAATTTCAGTCTGGAAATTCACTTGGACGATGCCAATTGCTTCCTCACCAATGATTTCGGCAACGGCATTCTCGACGCCAACGGTCCCTTCTTCGCATCGATTACAACCAAGCAGGCCAAGGGCAACTGCAAACCAGGTGAGCTGGTGTTCTCAGTAACGCGCGAAGGCGGCCCCTTTAAGGGCAAAGAAATCCCGACAGACGTAACGATCAAGCGCTTTGCGCAGGAAGACCTGGAAGGTGTGCCGGAGGCTTTCTCATCTGATGACAAAAGCCTGGACACTCCACCAGCCACGCCGAAGCCGGAGGATGCCAAGAAGGTAACCCCAGGTACGTGGTTCGATGATGCCACGGAGCTCTCCGCCGACGGCATCGACAGTGTCACGGCAGACATCGTTCCTGGTGAGACGCATGTTTACAAGATCAAATCCGATTATGGGCAGCAGCTCCGTGGCGCGGTCAAACTCCTCGACGTGCCAGAGGACTTGGAGTTGGGCAATGTCTCTGGGCTGGATATCACGACGCTGAACTCGGCACGCCAAGTCGCAGGTGAGGATGAAAACCGGTCGGTAAACGAGCATTTGATTGGAGAGGAGACAACTTTCGGCAACGCAGCCCGCATTAATTACCGAAACCTCGCCACTGAGGATGACGATCTCCCAGACGATTACAATGCCCGAAAAGCCTGGCTCGATGGTGAGCAGTACATCGTTGTGTTCTTCAATGACAGCTGGGGAGCTGGTGAATCTCGGGATGTCTCCGAGGACCAAAACGTGCCGATTACCTACCAGCTCACCACCGAGTTGGCAGGGGAGAAGATTCCTGGGCCAGCCTTTGGCCAAGTCACGCACAGGACACCGAGCGAAAAGTCCTCCACAAGTGCCCAGGAAAAACCCGCGAACCAGGCAGACAAGACCGACGATGCCAAGGACGCTGAAACCAACCAGGCCAGCGATATCGGCTCCTTCTTTGAGGACATCAACATGCTGTGGCTGTCCATCGGAGCAATATTTCTAGCGGTGATTGTGGGCGTGATTATCGCGGTGAGCCGTCAGTCTCGCTAGCGTTTAAGATTGATGGCATGGCAACAGAATTCTTCCCATACATATCTTTTCCCGGTAATGGACGCGAAGCGCTGACGTATTACCAGTCCATCTTCGGCGGGGAACTGCATCTTCAGGATTACCCTGAAGTCGCGGACGGCCAGCCCAATCCCTTTCCGTTTACGCCGCCGAAGGACGCGCTGGCGCACGGCCTTCTCGATGCCGGTTGGCTGCGCATCACAGGCGGCGATGGCATCGGCGAACAATTGCCTGGGCTGGACAACGAGGTCTACTCGTTCATGATTCAGTGCAGCAGTGTCGCTGAAGCTGAAGACTTGATTAACAAGTTCCTCGCCGCCGGTGCCACGCAGGCGATGCCATTTGCTAAAGCACCGTGGGGTTCGCATTACGGCCAGGTCAAGGATCCGTTCGGCGTGCTGTGGGCGTTTAACGCCGAGTAGACGCTACAACGTCCAGTACACGCCGAATCGGTCGGGCTGAGGCTTGACGACGGCCCCAGCGCCCTCAGCTACCTCAGCGTCGGTGAGGCCCAGCGCTTCGCGGGCACTGTCCAGCTCCTGATCAGAATCGGCAGCTAGATGCATGGCGACACCATCACCGAAGGTGAACTTGTGCATGCCAGGAGAATCCAGAGTCATGAAGTTACCTGCTCCGAACAGGGTGTTGTACACCTCGGTTGCGGCCTGTGCCTGCGGCTCATCGCCGGTCCACATGAAGTAGGGGATAACGCTGGGGCCAGTGGCCTTATCACCAGCGGCCTTGTCGCCTGCGCCGCCATCGGCGCTGCCGCCAAGCGACGGGTCAATCATCATCTGCCAATTGACACCATTGCCGTCGGCCATCCAGCCAAACAGCGGTGAGAAGTCGTAGCCAGTCAGTGGCATGAGTGCACCACCGTTACCGATGGCATCGTCACCGCCCATCAGGTGCTCCCACAGGCTGCGCAGCTGATTTTCCTGGCCCGGGGCAAACCGCACCATGAAGGACACTGCCGGAGTCAGCTGACGTTCCGCATCCTCAATGAGCTCGAAGTCCATGCCACCGATGTTGAGTTCGGTGGAGTTGGACTTGATTGTGGAGTTGAAAGCAACGGCGTAAAACCGCGCAGCGGCGCGGGGATCGTCGTTAAGCGCAATTACGGACGAGATAGAAAGCGTCATGTCGATTAAGCCTAATGTCGGGAACTTAACCTCGCAGAGGGCGCAGCGTGCGGTCCCATTCAGCGAGGTCGTTGAGGGCGTTGGTGGCGGATTGGTTTTCGATGTCGGTGGCGTGGAAGCCGGCCTCATCGATGCGCTGGAAGTGGAACGGAATGGTCACGGCATTGGGCGTGATCTTCATACCCAACGCGCCAAGCACTGATTGCAGGTGCTCGGCGGCGCGAATACCTGCGGAAATGCCGCCATAACTGACGATGCTCGCGGGCTTGTTGCCCCACTCGACGGATAGATAGTCGATGGCATTTTTCAGCGATGCCGGGATGGAGTGGTTGTACTCGGCAGTCATAAAAATAAACGCATCCTGGGCGGCAACCTGCTGTGACCAGGCCTTGGTGTGGTCATGCTCGTAGCGCTGCAGGCGAGGGTGATGGGGTTCGTCGAAAAGCGGCAGATTGATTTCAGCAAGATCGAGGACGGTGACGTCGAAGCGGCCATCGTTTTCCAGGTGCGTGAGTAGCCACTGGCTGATAGGTGCGCTGAGGCGGCCTGGGCGGGTCGTGCCGACGATGAGGCCGAGGCGAATCTTGTCCTGCTGATCATCCAGCTGAGTGCTGCTCATGTAATTAGTCCTTTATTTCCATATCAGTTGAGTTCGTAGAGTATTACAACGCAAGATTGATGACGTGTCAATCAATGGTGTAAAGTCCAAGCTCATTAGGACTGACTGGTGCGATGAGTTGCGGGCTTTCGACGTCATCTCAAAGACAAGCGTTCCCCGCGACCGGTAACTTTGCTCTCACGGCCAGCTCCGACGGATTTATCAACGGCCGAATTTTTCCGTTGCGGGCCGCGGAAATCGTCGGCGCGTTCATAGTGATGCTCACGAACGCATTGACACCCGACGCTGACGCGCTTGACGACGTCACCATGGAGACAATCCCGATTGCGAAATTTGCACACCTCTAATGCGTGTGGCCAATTACGGGCGGATTCGGAATGCTCGTGACTAACATTTAATAGACATGCACAAGGGCCGGTTGAAAACTTTTCAACCGGTCCTTGTTTCTACAGGTAATGCGAAGTGCACAAATACTGTGCGCCTTATGCATCCTTCTTGCGCTCGAGTTCAATCAATTCGGTCAATGCGGCAATCACCTTGTCAGCTTTTCCGTCCAGTTCACCAAGGAGATTTTCAATTTCAGTGAGCTTGTTCAGCTGGAGAGTCTCAACATCCATATCCATTTGAAATCTGACCCTTTCCGTGCAGAATGCCGATACCTTGTCGGCACTCTTATTATAACTCGCAATAACTGTGTATGGCAGAGGCAATTTGCGCTGGAACGAAAAAGACCGCGTCACCTCTGACGCGGTCTTTTAATTGACAGCTTTTAGCTACCTGAAAAGGCGTAATAAAAGCGTATTTGCTACTTCATCGTGTCTTACTTCAATGGACGTACGGTGCCGTTGAAGTGCGGGCGCTTCTTCTTGCGATCCCAGGCGACGATGTCAATGGCACCTGGAGTATCAGCGCCGCGAGTCAGTGCGACATTGATGGTGGTCGGCAGTACAACTGGGGCGCCGAAAGAGATCTTGAACTCGTAGGGCTGACCCGGTAGCAAATCCGACTCTGCCAGAGCGCGGGAAGCGGTGTACATGCCGTGCGCGATGGCAGACGGCATTCCCAGAGCTTTAGCGGAAACCGAGGTGATGTGGATTGGGTTCCAGTCACCCGAAACCTTCGCCCACTTGCGGCCGGTGTTACCAGCCAGCTTCCACTGAGCAGTTGGGAACGGAACCTTGAACGGCTCGCGCTTGATGGTCTCAGCGCCGGACTTGATGGCCTCACGCTTAGCCTGGACTTCTTCGAAGCCCTCAGCTTCCTTCAGTCGGACACCCTTTGCAAGGTAAACCGATTCTTCCTCGACCAGGGTGGCGCCGGACTCGGACGAGGTCACGGTCGAAGCGAGCACAACTTCAGTACCCGAGCGGTGTGCGCGGAAAGCCGCGGCCTTAACCGTGATGTCGACCTTTCCGCCGAGAGTGATGGGGGAGAGCTCGCGGTACGTGTTCTCGGTGTGAACCAAGCCCATCATTGGCAGCGGAAAGTCATCCGCGGCCATCAGTTCCATCTGAATAGGCATAATCAGCGCGTGGATGTGGCCGAAGAAGGCGTACTCGGACTTCGCGGCGCCGACTACATCACGGAAATCCTGGTCGCGGTCAGCGTCAACGGTCACACCACGGACTGCCAGCTCATCGACCTTGATGTCAATCGAGGTCGGGCGCTTTTTGGCCGAACCTGCGGCTGCCTTGGCGTAGAGCGGAAGCAGATTGGGAATGGCATCCAGGGTCTTAGCCATATGTTTTCCTCTTTCCTCCTTGTCGGAATTCCTGGTGCAAAGCGTTAGCTCTGCTTAGGCACCGACGATGTTCTGGCCACAGACGCGCAGGACGTGTCCGTTGACGCCGAGAGCGCGGTCGGAAACCAGGAAGGCAATGGCCTGAGCAACGTCGCCTGGCTGACCACCCTGCTGCAGAGAGTTGACGCGGCGAGCAACCTGACGGTTCATGAACGGAATAGCAGCGGTCATGTCGGTCTCGATGAAGCCCGGAGCCACAGCGTTGATGTTGCCACCGCGCTTTGCGAACTCCTCAGCGTAAGCCTCGACGACTGCGATAACGCCGGCCTTGGAAGTGGCGTAGTTGGTCTGTCCGCGGTTACCGGCAATACCGGAAGTCGATGCCATGGTGGCAACTCGCGGAGCCTTCTGGAAAGCCTTGTGCTTGAGCAGTTGCTCGTTCATCTTCAGCTGGGACTCAATGTTGACGGCGATGACCGAACCCCACTTGGCGTCATCCATGTTGGCGAACATCTTATCGCGGGTGATACCGGCATTGTGGATGACGATGTCCAGGCGGCCATAGCGCTTGATTGCTGCATCGGCGATGTTGTTACCGGCGTCATCAGCTGTGATGTCCTGCTGGAGGGCCAGGCCACCGAGCTCGTTGGCGACCTTGGACAGTGCCTCGCCAGCCTGCGGAACGTCGATGACGATGACCTCTGCGCCGTCAGCCTTGAGCTGGCGCGCAATAGCAGCACCGATGCCGCGAGCCGAACCGGTGACAGCGGCAACCTTGCCAGCCAGTGGCTTGTCCCAGTCCGCCGGAATTTCACCAGCGTCGGAAGTGACGCGCAGGAATTGGCCGTCGATGAATGCGGAACGGCCCGAGAGGAAGAAGTGCAGGGATGAGATGACCGACGGAGCGGTGACGGAAACACCCGGAGCAACCAGGACTCCGTTGGCGGTGGAGCCACCGCGGACTTCGTGGCCGAGGGAGCGGATTAGGCCTTCGACGCCACCGGCAACGGCGTTTTCAGCAATTTCAGCTGCGGATGCGTTGTGGTGGGAGTCCTTCGCACGGGAGATGGAAATGATACGACCGGTCTTGTCCAGCTGGCGCATGTGCTTAGCGGCAGCCATAACCGGACCCTGCAGCTCGGCAGGACGCTTAGCCTCGGTGAGAACCAGGATGATAGCGCCGATTTTGTCATCGGCAGCGCTGCCACGACGAACCTGCAGGCCCCACTCGGTGAGCTGGTCTGCGATGGCGTCGGCGTCGGCACCTTCACCGGTGACGAGGACCTTGTCATTGTTCAGCAGCGGAGCGCCCGGCTTGTAGCGGCGCAGGTACGGCGGCTGTGGCAGGCCGGCTGCCTTAGCCAGCCCAGTGAGCGGACCACCGTTGACGAGTTCCTGGTACTTATCGGTCATAGGGAAAATCTCCTTGTAAGTAAATGTGTCTTTTTCGGTGATGCGCTACTAGACGCGTGCCTCGAGCACTGCGACGACGCCCTGGCCGCCTGCAGCACAGACGGAAATCAGGCCGCGAGTGGTCTTGCCGGTTTCGTTGGCCTTCTCTCGCAGCATCTTGGCCAGCGTTGCGGTGATGCGACCGCCGGTTGCGGCGAATGGGTGACCGGCAGCAAGGGAAGATCCCTTGACGTTGAGCTTCTCGCGCGGGACGGAGCCCAGCGGGCCCTCCAGGCCCAGCTTGGTGCGGCAGAACTCGTCGTCCTCCCAAGCCTTCAGGGTGGACAGGACGGTACCGGCGAATGCCTCGTGGATTTCGAAGAAATCGAAGTCGTCGAAGGTCCAACCGTTGCGGGCTAGCAGGCGCGGGGTGGCGTATGCAGGAGCCATCAGCAGGCCCTCCTCGCCGTGGACAAAGTCAACAGCGGCTGCCTCGGAATCGACAACGTCGGCAAGCACTGGCAGACCACGCTCTTTGGCCCATTCCGGCGTGGAGATCAGGACTGCGGAGGCGCCGTCGGTAAGCGGGGTGGAGTTGCCAGCGGTCATGGTCGGCTCGGCTTCGAGGCCACGGCCGAAGACCGGCTTGAGCTTCGCCAGCTTCTCCGGGGTGGAGTCCGGGCGCATGTTGGTGTCGCGGGTAACGCCCTTGTACGGGGTGACCAGGTCGGAGAAGAAGCCCTCGTCGTACGCGCGAGCCATGTTCTGGTGCGATGCGGCGGCCAGCTGGTCCTGTTCCTCGCGGGTAACGCCCCACTTAGCGGTGGTGATGGCCTGGTGCTCACCCATGGACAGGCCGGTGCGCGGCTCGCCGGTCGACGGTGCGTCCGGAGCCAGGTCAGCCGGGCGGACCTTCAGGAAGACCTTGGCCATGTCGAGCGTGGACTTCTGGCGAGTAGCTTCCAGCAGAATCTTGCGCAGGCGGTCATTGACGGCAATCGGCGCGTCCGAGGTGGTGTCAACGCCACCGGCGATGGCAGAGTCAATCTGGCCGAGCTTAATCATGTTGGACACGGAGTTGAGGGCCTCCATGCCGGTGGCGCATGCCATCTGGATGTCGAAGGCCGGGGTGTCCGGAGCCAGTGCGGAGCCGAGGACGGATTCACGGGTGAGGTTAAAGTCACGGGAGTGCTTCAGCACGGCACCAGCGGAGACTGCGCCGAGACGCTCGCCAGCGATACCGAAGCGGGCTACAAGGCCGTCGATAGCGGCGGTCAGCATGTCCTGGTTCGACTCATTGGAGTATTCCTTATTAGAACGAGCGAACGGAATTCGGTTACCGCCGACGACGACTGCGCGGCGCAGAGAGTTCTTGTTGGCCTGAGCTGCCATGTGATTGTTCCCTTCAAAGTTCTTGAAGTGTGACGTGAATTACTAAATTTAGACAATACTGGTAGCGCTGTTTTCTGTCACGTTTTTAAAAATATTTTCGTGCAGATAGTTATTCGCTGGGGTGGAAGGCGGGTGGACAATCACATTCACCCGCCGAGGAGTGTGTCAACGGCCACTCAAAAAGATATAAATTTTGCTGCTTTACGACGTATTTTGCGCCTATCCCCACTAGTTGGGGTGGTAGCCGGTGGTGTCAATAGAGTGCTAACGCCCGCGGGGGTTTAGACTTTATCGCCATGCGACCTGAACTTTCCTCGTATACCCATCTTTCTGCGGGCAAGGTCCGGGAAATCTACGAGATTGATCCTGAGACTCTGCTCCTGGTGGTCAGTGACCGTATTTCGGCCTACGACTACATTCTGGATACCCCGATTCCTGACAAGGGTCGGGTGCTCACCGCAATGAGTGTTTTCTTCTTCGACGAGATTGACTTCCCGAACCATCTGGCTGGTCCGGCTGACGACGAGCGCATTCCGGAAGAGTGCCTCGGCCGTGCGCTGGTCTGCAAGAAGCTAGATATGCTGCCGTTCGAGTGCGTCGCACGTGGTTACCTGACCGGTTCCGGCCTGGCTGAGTACAAGGCCACCGGTAAGGTCTGCGGTATCGAACTGCCGGAGGGCCTGGTTGAGGGCTCGAAGCTGCCGGAGCCGATTTTCACCCCGGCAACCAAGGCTGAGCTCGGCGACCACGATGAGAATGTCACTTTCGAAGCAGTCGTCGAATCGCTGGGGCAGAAGCGCGCAGAAGAGCTGCGCGATGCCACCCTGAAGATTTACAGCGAAGCTGCCGAACTGGCTGCTGAGCGTGGCATCATCCTGGCCGACACCAAGTTCGAGTTCGGCCTCGATGCCGACGGCAACCTGGTTCTGGCCGATGAGGTTCTCACTCCGGATTCCTCGCGCTACTGGCCGGCGGACTCCTACCAGGAGGGCTCGGTCAACCCGAGCTTTGACAAGCAGTACGTCCGCAACTGGCTGACCTCCTCCAAGTCCGGTTGGAAGAAGGACGAGGGCACCCCACCGCCGGCACTGCCAGGTAGTGTTGTGGAAGCAACTCGAGAGCGGTACGTGGAGGCCTATGAGCGCCTGTCTGGCCGCCGTTTTTCTGACTGGATTGGAGAACCTGCGTGAGTGAAGTGACCTCGTCCCCGGCATCCGTCGGCAAGCCTGCAGTGAAGGATTTGCCCGCGCCCAGTGCGAAACGGAAGCCGGTGACTCGGTCCTTCCACGGAAGGGACTTCACAGATGACTTTGAGTGGCTTCGCGACAAGGAAAACCCTGAGGTCATCGAATATCTAGAGGCTGAAAATGCCTACACGGAGGCATTTACCTCCGACCTCGACGACACCACTGAGGCCATCTTCGAGGAAATTAAGTCGCGTGTGCAGGAAACCGACATGTCGGTTCCCACACGTCTGGGTGGCTGGTGGTACTACTCGCGCACGCAGGAGGGTAAGTCCTACGGGATGAGCTGTCGCCTGCGCGCCGAGCCGGGCGATGGCCTGGACGCATGGACTCCGCCGAGCATCTCCGATGACTCCCCGGCACCGGGAGAACAGGTCATCCTGGATGCCAATGAGCTGGCCGAAGGCCACGACTTCTTCGCGCTCGGCGCGGCCAGCGTCTCCAAGGACGGTAACTACCTGGCCTACTCCACCGACACCACGGGCGATGAGCGCTACACGCTGCGCGTTAAGGATTTACGCACCGGCGAGCTGCTTGACGACGAGCTCGTGGGCATCGCCGCAGGTGCTACTTGGATTGGTTCGGAGTGGATTTTCTATCAGAAGGTCGATGAGGCCTGGCGCCCGGACTCGGTGTGGCGCCACCGTGTCGGTACTTCCGCCGATGAGGATGTCTGTGTCTTCCGTGAGCCCGATGAGTCCTACTGGGTGGGCGTTGGTTCGACTCGCAGTGAGAAGTACCTAGTCATCGAGGCATCTTCGAAGATTACTTCGGAGGTTTGGTACCTCGATACCACCGATCCGACAGGTGAATTCACTTGCGTACGTCCGCGCGAGACCGGCGTTGAATACGATGTCGACCACGCAGTTATCGCAGGCCAGGACATGTGGATGATTACCCACAATATGACCGGATCGAACTTTGCGCTGGCCATGGTGCCGGTCGGTTCCTTCGATAGCGTCGATGACTTAACTGAACTGGTGCCACACCGCGACGATGTCCGTGTGGAGGGCGTGGACTGCTTCGCTGGCCACATCGCCTTTGGCTACCGACGTGGTGGCATTGGTCGTGTGGCGCTGGCCGTGCTCGACCAGAATGATGCTGCAGGCGCTGCCGCAAATGATGCAAATGGTTCAGTACCTGCCTCGGCAGTGAACTTCACCGAGATGGAGTTCGACGAGGAGCTCTACTCCGCTGGCACCACCGGCAATGCCGAGTGGGACACTCCAGTGCTGCGCTACGGCTACGGTTCCTTCACCACGCCGTCGCAGCTCTGGCAGCTCGACATTGCGTCGGGCAAGAGGGTGCTGCTCAAGGAGCAGAAGATTCGCGGGGAGTTTGACCGCGGTGATTACGTCGCTAAGCGTGAATGGGTGACGGCGGTTGACGGCGCGCAGATTCCGGTGTCCATCATTCATCGCGCGGACCTGGATCTGAGCACGCCGAATCCGACGTTGCTCTACGGCTACGGTTCCTATGAGGCATCGATGGATCCGGGCTTTTCCATTGCGCGTTTGTCACTGCTGGATCGCGGCATGATTTTCGTCATCGCGCACGTGCGTGGCGGCGGCGAGATGGGCCGTGGCTGGTGGCAAAACGGCCGTGCGACCACGAAGAAGAATACGTTTACGGACTTCGTGGCTGTCGCTGATTACCTGCTTGATTCCGGGTGGACGACGCGCGAGCAGATGGTTGCTCTCGGCGGTTCGGCCGGCGGCATGCTGATGGGCGTTGTCGCAAACATCGCCGGTGATCGCTTCGCAGGTATCCAGGCGGTCGTCCCATTTGTGGACTGCCTGACCTCCATGCTCATGCCTGAGCTGCCGCTAACCGTCGTCGAATGGGATGAGTGGGGTGACCCCTACCACGACGCTGCGGTCTATGACTACATGGCATCCTACGCTCCGTATGAGAACATTTCGGCTGATGCGAAGTACCCGAAGATTCTGGCTATCACCAGCCTTAATGACACCCGCGTGCTCTACGTTGAACCGGCGAAGTGGATTGCCAAGCTGCGCGATGTCGTCGGCGGTGAGCCCGGTCAGTTCCTGCTGAAAACTGAGATGGCCGCAGGTCACGGCGGTGTTTCCGGACGTTACGAGCGCTGGCGCCAGACTGCCTTCGAGTACGCCTGGATCGCCCACACGGCAGGCGCGGTGAAGTAAGCGTGGACATCCGCTCTCTGCTCACCGCGCAGGGCATCGACGTCGAGTCGCTTAACGACGACACGTTGGCCGTCTACCACACCCTTTTTCGGCGGCGGGATGTCCGCCGTGAATTCGCCGGGGAAGTGGTGGATAAGCCGCGGTTGATGCGTGTTTTATCCGCAGCGCATGCGGCGCCCTCGGTCGGGCTGTCGCAGCCGTGGGACTTCCACATCATCCAAGATCCGGAACGCCTGCAGGAGTTTTCCGACCACGTTGCAGGCCGTCGTGATGAGTTCGCCGCCAAGCTGGAAGGCGAGCGGCGAGAGACCTTCAACCCGATTCGGATTGAAGGAATTGTGGACTCGGGCACCGGCATCGTGGTGACTTACGATCCCACTCGTGGCGGCAAGAACATCCTCGGCCGCGACACCATCGACGACACGGGTCTGATGTCCGTGGCATTGGCTATTCAAAACCTGTGGCTGGCTGCGACTGCGGAAGGTCTCGGCGTGGGCTGGGTCAGCTTTTACCTCGAGGATTTCCTGGCCGATTTCGTCGGCGTCGAGGCCCCCGTGCGGCCGGTGGCCTGGCTCTGCATCGGGCCCGTGACACACCTGGCAGCCGAGCGGGACCTGGAGAAATTTGGCTGGCGCAAGGGGCTGGCGCTCAATGACGTGGTGCATTGGGAATAGGCGAACACTAAGAATCACGTGAGTATTTCCGAAGCATTGAGGTAATTGTTACCGAAAATTTACGTACGCCTGTTTGTGTTAGACGCATGGCAGGCAGTGGGGTGCAGGAACAGATTCGGCCGAAGAACCAGGTTGTCCGTCCGGCAGGCAAGAAGCTGGTGAGCGTTGAGGACAAGAGCATTGGTTCTCCGCTTTTGGTATCGGTCTCCGGTTTGCGGGATGGCACATTGCTCGACGTTGCCCGTTTCGTCGCTGCGATGGAGCAGCGTGATATCACACCATCGCTGCTGGTAGCGCCTCACGCCGGAAAGAACTGGGCTCTGCGGGATGCGCCGGCTGTGCTGGATTGGCTTCGTCGTCGCAGTGATGATGGCATCGAGATTGTGCTTGCAGGGTTCGACCAATCAGTTCGAGGTCGTGTCGCGGAATTCGCGTCGTTAAGCGAGCACGAAGCGCGGCTACGCCTGACTGCAGCGACGCGTCAGATGCGGGCGATGGGGTTTGAGACGGACGTGTTTGCGCCACCGAAGTGGACCATGTCGCCGGAGACCATCAACGTGCTGCCGGAGCTGGGTTTCCGCATTGCCGCAGATCGCAACGGCGTGCATGACCTAGCTACAGGCGCGGTTGATCCGACTCGTGTGCTGGCTGTTGGTGAAGGCTTCGGTGGCGCGCGGTGGTGGCGTCGCGCGGTACGTTCCTCGGTGCAGCGTGCGCTGAGCAAGAATCGTGCGATTCGCATCTCGGTTAATGCGTCGAAACTGCGTGAACACAAGCTGCGCGAGGATGTCATGAGCATTATTGATGAGGCCATTGATCACGGTGCGCAGCCGGTCAATCATGCGGCGGTGCCGCTGGGCAGGGAGATTGTCGCCGGTATAGAGAAGGCTAGCTAGCAGGCCTACGCAGCGCGCGAAACTGACTTAGGCTGGTGTCATGAGTGAACTTTTTGACATCCGAGTGACCACCATCGACGGCAAAGAAACGACGCTGAAGGACTGGGAAGGCCACGTCCTGCTCATCGTCAACACCGCATCAGAGTGCGGTTTTACGGATCAGTACGACGGGCTGCAGGCGCTGTTCGACGAACTGGCACCCCGTGGCTTCTTCGTGCTCGGCTTCCCCTGCAACCAGTTTGGCGGCCAGGAGCCGGGCAGCGCAGAGGAGATTAAGGCTTTTTGCCAGCGTGAATTTGGTGTTACATTCCCGCTGTTTGAAAAGATTGAGGTCAATGGCGACAACGAACATCCACTGTACTCGCTGCTCAAGCAGACGCCGGATGCCGATGGCGAGGCCGGCGATGTGAAGTGGAACTTCGAGAAGTTCGTGATCAGCCCCGCAGGCAAGGTCGTCGGTCGGTTCCGCTCCAAAGTTGAGCCTGACGACGAAAACCTGCGCGACCTCATCGAGGACAACCTGCCAATTTAGCGGTTTGGCTTGAGGTTTCGAGCTGAGTTACTTCGCCTGTAGAGGCGAATTCTCAAACAGACCGGTGGCACCGTAGCCTACGATGCCACCCCGATTGCGCACCGTCATGCTGGCCAGGCCGACCTTGCCAAGTTCATCGCCACCGATGGTGACCCAATCGCCTTGCACGCCCACAACCATGTTGGCGTGGACGCCAAGTCCCGCGGGGTAGCGGTAGAAGATAATGTCACCAACCTGCGGAGAGAATTCCTCGTCAGTCATAAAGGCATCGTGATCTTGGTAGGCCTGCATCAGCTGCTCTACGTCCGTGACTAGCCACGGGTTAGCGGATGCGCTCGAAGCGGTGGAGCCAGCCTGCGTAGAATCAGACGCCTCATACAACGGCACACCCGCCGAGGCGAGCAGGAATGACAAGAATGGTGCAGTCCACGACCCAGAGCAGTCGACCTCATTACCGAAAGCATCGAGCTTCGGGTTGAGGCCCTCTGCGCTCTCGCCTGCGCGGTCATTGCCGCCGGTGGCTGAATCCCCCGTAATTCCCGCAACTCGATCAGCCGCAGCCGCAGCGAACTCCGCATTTTCCTCCGGATCCGCATCGGAGTCTGGGTTTGCCCCGACCTTCGGAATAGCCTTGCGGATTTCCTCCGAATCGGCGCCGCATGCCTGCCCGAAATAGATTTCAGGAGACGGCTGCTCCTCATACTGGTAGCGAGCAATGTCCTTCAACGCCTGCTGATAATGCGGGCGATCGCCCTCGGTGTGAGGAAAAGTGCCACCTCGCCAGGCCAACACGTTGACCGGGCCGAAAAGAGTAAACCAACCAGCGAAGATAAAGATTGCGGTCAGCAGCAGAATCGAGACTGGAGGCATGGCCTCACGGACGCGCTGCAGAAAGCTGGGAGAGGACGGGTTCTCGGTGCCGTCGTCAAGCGAAGGAGACTGCGCGGGTGAATCAGGGGACATAATTTAACAGGATAGCCGGGGTCTGGGTGCCTTCACTCACCTATGCGTTCGCAAACTGGGGATGCGTATGAGTAAATTGAGCGGATTTTGGCACGAAATGTTCATACCAACCCACAGTTTGAAGCGCGCCTAACTGCTGCAATGGCTGTTTCCGGCACATCCCGCGGTTAGACTGTGGGACATGACTTCTCCCGACAGCCGTAGCGAACACGCGGAGCACGATCCCCGCGATGATCTGCCGAGCTTTTTGCGCGAGCCCGACAAGCTGGACAAGATCCTCTACGCCTCCCTGGTATTGGTGGCGATCTACGGCTTTGCGCTAATCCCATTCCGTGCAGTGTTGCTGCTGAAGTACACCTTCCTGCACACCTGGCTGTCGGGCTCCAACCTGTCGGTGTTGATTCTGGCGGCGGAGAATTCGCAGCGGCCCTGGTTCCTCGCGTTTGTCATTGTGATTGCGGCGCTGTCGACCATTAAGTTCATGCCGTTTTTCTACTGGATGGGCAAGAAGTGGGGGCCGGAATTCATCACGATGAGTTTCGGTGGACACCCGCCGAAGTGGTTTAAAAAGACCGAGGACTTTATTTACAACCACATTGGGTTGACACTGCTGGCCTCGTTCATCCCGTTTTCACCGATTCCGGCAACAATTGTCGTGGCCATCGGCGGTATTGCAAAGGTCCGCGGCTGGTTGGTTGCGGCCTATCTGTTCGTCTTTTCCGCGATGCTCAAGGGTTTCTACCTGTACCTGGGCCTGCGCTTTGGCCCGAGTATTCAGTCCTCCCTGGAGACTATTGATAGGTACGTGACCTACCTGACCTTCGCGCTAATCGGCTGGATGTTCCTGTCAATCTGGTGGAAGAATCGTAAAAACGAAAAGCAGCCTTCCGCGGAGGAATCGGCGGATTCCACTCAGAAGGCTGCTGAATCAGCAGAGTAGCTGCCGAGTGACTACAGCCAGCTACTTTTTGTCGGTTTTGGCGGCCTCGCGCGGTACCAGCGGCAGCGGGCTGTACTTGTCGCGCAGAGCCTTGAGCTCCAGGTCGTGAGCGTAGAGGCGCTTGTCTTCGTCTGTGGTCGGCTGGAAGTGTGGCACCGGCTGCGGGTTGAAGTCATCGTCAATTGCGACGTATGTCATCGTCGAGTGCAGCGCCTTCTGCAGGCCACCGAGCCCCTTGCGCGGCTCGCAGCAGTAGACCTGCACCGACAGGTGCATAGAGGTGGTACCGGTGCGCAGGATGCGTGCGCGCACCTCCACCAGGTCGCCGATGTGAATCGGCTTGTAGAAGCGAATGCCACCCGCGTAGACCGCAATAGTCTGGCGACCAGCCCAGTTAGTGGTCACCGCCGTGGCGGCCTCATCAATCCACTCCATGGCAGTACCGCCGTGGACATTGCCACCCCAGTTGACATCCATGGGCTTCGCCAGGAAGCGAGTCACCATCTCCGGCGCGGAAGACGCCGCGGAATATGTCTGAGCGCGCATGGAGGCCTCAATATCGCGACGGAGCTCCACGCGAGATAGAGCGGCCTTTTCAGTCTGCTTTTCCTCATCGGTCTCCGGTACCAACGCTGGCACTGGAGTCGGCTTGCCGTTTTCGTCGACGGCCACGAAAATTACCAGGCAGTCTGCGGCACGGGTGAACTTGCCCTCGCGTGGATCTGCTGAGAGCACCTCATTAATAATGTGCATAGACGTGCGACCGGTGTGGGCAATTTTAGAGCGCACCTCCACAATGTGGCCGCTCGGAATCGGACGGTTGAAGTGGATATGACCGAAGTACGCAGTCACACAGTATTTACCGGCCCAGCCGGTGGCGCAGGCGTAGGCTGCCTTATCAATCCACTGCAGCACTCGACCGCCGTGGACGGAATTAGTGCCGGCCATAATGACATCCGTTGGGGAAGCCATAAACCGCAAGGTCAGCGATGGCGAGGCCGGGCAGCGGACTTCGTCGTTATTTTCAATTGGCTGCGTATCCATGATTGAAAGCATAACCCTAGGATGAGGTTATGGTTACCAAAATCTCGCCTTTCGATGTCCGCAGCGCTTTAATTTCCACGGTGCCCTGGGTAGCAGCACAAATGGTGGAGCGCGGATTGTTGACTGACCAGGAGGCGGAAGCTTTCACCAACGAAGCGTCGGCAAGCGAAAAACCGACTCGTAGCAGCCTTGCCAAAGCGGTGCGTCTGTCCGCGCGCATGCTCGCGCAAGAGGCGCCGGGGCACAGCGTCGAAGTGCGCGTGCCGCCGTTTGTGGCGGTGCAGTGTATTGAGGGACCACGGCACACACGCGGTACGCCGCCCAACGTCGTAGAGATGTCGCCGGAGATTTGGTTGGCGCTGGCCAGCGGCATGATTTCGCTCGACCAAGGTGAGCGCCACATCGATATCTCTGGCACGCGTGCTGGCGAGATTGCGATGCACCTACCGGTCGCGCGGGTGAATTAAAAGTGGATTAATTTCAGTGGGGGGTTCACAGGATGGCGATGAATTGGTACAGAAGTGGGTACGGCTATTAGGGTGGGGGACGTGGCCGATACCAACATTTCAGGTGCACCAGGAACCAAACCAACGCCGATATCGCCGTACGACGATATGGGGGAGACTTCGCCTCGCGAAGAATGCGGCGTATTTGGCGTTTGGGCACCTGGCGAAGACGTGTCCAAACTTACCTACTACGGCTTGTTTGCCCTGCAGCATCGCGGTCAGGAGGCCGCGGGCATTGCGGTAGGCGACGGTGATCAGATTCTCGTATTCAAAGACTTGGGCCTTGTATCCCAGGTCTTCGATGAGCAGACGCTTGATGCCCTGAAGGGGCACGTCGCCGTGGGGCATACTCGCTACACGACAGCCGGTGCGCCGGCGTGGGAAAACGCACAGCCGATGTTCCAGATGGCCTCCGATGGCACGGACATCGCGCTGGGGCACAACGGCAATCTCACGAACCACGTCACGCTCTTCCGCGAGGCCGTGAAGAAGGGGCTGATGCGCGAAGAGGGCGATCTGCCCAGTGACTCCGCCATCATGACAGCATTGCTTGCCGACGAAACCGGCAAGGTTGATCACCCAGAAGATCACGGCTGTAGCACCAACGTGGAAGCAGCCGCGCTGGCTCTGCTGCCGCGCCTGAAGGGTGCGTTCTGCCTGACCTTCACCGATGGTGACACCCTGTACGCAGCACGCGACCCGTACGGTGTGCGTCCGCTGGCCCTTGGCCGTCTGTCCACCGGCTGGGTTGTCGCGTCTGAGACGTGTGCACTGGATATCGTCGGTGCCTCGTTTGTCCGCGAGATTGAGCCGGGCGAGTTGGTATCGATTGATGCTTCTGGTGTACGTTCCCAGCGCTTTGCTGAGACCACCCACGCAGGCTGTATTTTCGAATACGTTTACCTGGCCCGACCGGACTCCAATATCCGTGGCCGCTCCGTCAATGCCGTGCGCCTGGAGCTGGGACGGCAACTCGCACGCGAGTTCCCGGCTGATGGTGACTTAGTGATGCCAGTGCCGGAATCCGGTACTCCGGCTGCTGTCGGCTTCGCCCAGGAATCCGGTATTCCCTTTGGCCAGGGGCTGACCAAGAACGGCTATGTGGGACGAACCTTCATTCAGCCATCACAGACAATCCGTCAGCTCGGTATCCGCCTGAAGCTAAACCCGCTGAAGGAAGTCATCGCGGGCAAGCGCCTGGTGGTTGTCGACGACTCGATCGTCCGTGGCAATACGCAGCGCGCACTGATCCGTATGCTCCGCGAAGCCGGTGCAAAGGAAGTGCACGTGCGCATCGCAGCGCCACCGGTGAAGTGGCCGTGTTTCTACGGCATTGACTTTGCGTCGCCGGGCGAGCTCATCGCCAACGGTGTCGACGAAAATGACATTGTTGCCGGTATTGCTACTGCCATTGGTGCCGACAGCCTTGGTTTTGTCTCCGTTGACGGCATGGTTGCCGCCTCCGAGCAGGCCAAGAGCGAAGTGTGCTGCGCATGCTTCGACGGCAAGTACCCGCTGGGACTTCCCGAGAGTAATCCACATGCTGCGGCTGTCGAAAGAATGCAGGCAGCTCAGGCGGCAAAAGCCGCGTCGAGTAACTAGTCTCGAAAACTTCCCTAACATGAACTGTGAGCGATTAATCAGCGCAGACAATCTCGCGTTGATTAATCGCGCATAGTCCGCCAACACTCCCGGACACGGTTGATACGCCGCCGGGGGAGAAAGTTAAAGCGAGAGCCTCTAATGACCGAGAACGTTTCTGGTGCCTCCTACGCCGCCGCCGGTGTCGATATTGAAGCCGGTGACCGCGCTGTTGAACTATTCGCCCCGATTGCAAAGAAGGCCACCCGCCCAGAGGTCCGCGGTGGACTCGGCGGTTTCGCCGGTCTGTTCGCATTGGGTGACTACGATAAGCCGCTGCTGGCTGCATCCTCGGATGGTGTAGGAACCAAGCTGGCTGTTGCTCAGGCCGTCGGCAAGCACGACACCATTGGCCTCGACCTGGTAGCCATGGTCGTCGATGACCTGGTTGTCTGTGGTGCAGAGCCATTGTTCCTGCAGGACTACATTGCTATTGGCAAGGTTGTGCCGGAGCACGTGGCCGAGATTGTCTCCGGTATTGCAGAGGGCTGCGTTCAGGCTGGTTGCGCCCTTCTCGGCGGCGAGACCGCGGAGCACCCAGGTGTGATGAAGCCGGATGAGTACGATGTCTCAGCTACCGGCATCGGTGTTGTGGAAGAGGACAAGGTCCTCGGCCCGGACCGTGTCCGCGAGGGCGATGTCATCATCGCCATGGAGTCCTCCGGACTTCACTCCAACGGCTACTCCCTGGCCCGCTACGTTCTGCTGGAGAAGGCCGGCCTTGAACTCGACGCCTACGTTGAGGACTTCGGCCGCACCCTCGGTGAGGAGCTGCTGGAGCCGACCAAGATTTACGCCAAGGACTGCCTGGCACTGATGAATGAGGCTGAGGTTCGCACCTTCTGCCACGTCACCGGTGGCGGTCTGGTGGGCAACATGGTCCGCATCATGCCGGAGGGCCTGACTGCGGACATGAGCCGCGCAACCTGGAACCCGGGTCCGATTTTCAAGACCATCGCAGAGCTGGGTAACGTCTCCCGCGAAGAGATGGAAAAGACCTTCAACATGGGTGTTGGCATGGTGGCCATCGTTGCAGAGGAAGACCGTGACCGTGCACTGGCGCTGCTGACTGCCCGCCACATCAACGCTTGGGAGCTGGGCACCGTTCGCAAGAGCGAGGAAGGCGAGGAAGGTGCTGTCTTGTGTGGCAGCCACCCGCGCTTCTAAGGCCTAACTACAACAAAGCACCCACCGACATTTCTGTCAGTGGGTGCTTTGTTTTATTGATAAGTAAGAATCACGCTTAGCGGATTGACGACAGCAATAGCTTGCGCTAGCTGTCGCGACCAGCGCCCGAGGCCCATTCCTCCCAGTCAGAGTAATAGTCGTCTCGATCGGACTCGTTCGACTTGCCGACGAGTTCCCGCTGCAGACGCTCCAAATCCATTTCTGGTGAATCGTACTTGAGCTGACGGGCTACCTTCGCCTGCTTTGCTTTCGCACGGCCGCGACCCATGGCCTGACCCCCTTGTGTAATTCGTGGGACGGCACGGGGATACGGCCGACCCACTTATGTCTTATTGCATCAATTCCTGTAAGACACCATAGCCGATTTTTAGACAAAGAGGTTATGCGAGAGGGGCTTCAGAGGGGCATAGCAGGGCTGAAGCCTACCCCGTTAGGGGTTGTGAGCTGCAAGAATGCAGTTTCGAAAAAAGAATGGAAAAAGTTATTTTTTCACCGCGCGCATTGGCGGTTTTACCTATTTTCCACGCAGTTTGTTGATTGCGACGCGTCCCGGCGGAAGCTCATCAGCGCGATCAATGGAGGAGGGGTCAACAGCAACCGCACAGTTGCCAACAGTCAGGCCCTCGCGTTCCTGCGCCGAGCGCTTAATCAGAGCGAGCGCAATGGGGCCGAAGTCCGCGTGGTGGACAACAGTGCCCACACGCCCGACGGTGCGTTTGCCCATCATCACCGAATCGCCAGTGCGGGGAAGCTCTGCGGAACCATCGAGTTGGAGCATCACCATCACTCGTGGGGAGCGACCAACATTGTGAACCCGGGAGACGGTTTCCTGGCCGCGGTAGCAGCCCTTGTCCAAATGCACTGCAGCCGTGTCGAGCTCAGAGGCAATCCAACGCGGCGCCTCATGCGGAATCATCTTGTCATCCACGTCGAGAGCGAACTCCGGGCGCAGCGACACCACACGCTCGGCTTCCCAGCCCATGAGACCAACCGGTGAAGCCCCTGCCGCCACGAGAGCGTCCCACGCGCCGACCAGATCCGGACGGCGAACAAGCACATCCACACGGCCGCCGCTGGGCCACGGCAGGTGGCGAACGTAGGAATGGCCAACCGTGGTTGCCTGCCCAACTTGAGGAAACGCCAGGCCCGCTGCGACTAGCACCTCAGGTGCCTTCGGCCCCATGACAGAGATAATTGCGCGTTCTACCTCGGCAATCTCCACCTTGGACCAGAACACCATCATGTTGAGGTACTTCAGCAGGGAGTCGAAGCCAGCAGGGCTGACGTCGATAAGCACGGACTCTTCCAGAATCGTCAGCGTCATGTGATGGAGAACGTGACCGTTAGCGTCCAGATTCAGTGCCTCGGTGACGGTGCCGGGCGCGGCGTCATCCACCTTTTGCGAAAAGAGCGTGTTGAGGTATGTCAGACGGTCCTCACCGGTGATTTCAATGACGCGGTAGTACGAGCGATCCACGACACCGCAATCCTCTTGCAGATGACGCTGCTCAACCAGCGGATTGCCGTAGTGCCATGCCACACTGGCCTGCTCATTCGAGACTTCCGCTCCTTGTGTTTCCCCCTCTACTTCAAGGGCGGCGGCGCCAGCCACGTGAGACATCAAAGGACTTAGATACTCAACACTCACCCCATCATGTTAACCAGAATTGGGGCAATTAAGCATGGATTAAGCTGGGAAGTATGACAAATTCACTTTCCTCCCTCGTGCTTATCGACGTATTTGCCGACGGTGGCCCTATTGCTTTAGACGCTGGCGCACCATTCCTTTACGCAGATGATTTAGGAGCGATTCGAGGCGACGGAGTTTTTGAAACTTTGCTGGTCAGAGGTGGTCATACCTGCAATACGGAGCGGCATGAAAACCGCTTTATCTCCTCTGCTCAGATGCTCGATTTGCCCACACCTGATGTGAATCTGTGGCATGCGGCAACGCAGGTAGCTTTGGCGGAGTTGCGTGCTAGGTCAATTGAGGGGGATGCAACGTTGCGGTGGGTGTACTCACGAGGCCGTGAGTCCACTGGCACGCCGACCGGCTATGTGTTAGCAAGCTCGGCGGCTGCCGTCGCAGAAAAGCGGAAGCACCCGGTGAGCGTGATGCTTGCGGAGCGCGGTTTCTCACTCGATCTGGGCTCCCGTGCGCCCTGGGCTCTCATTGGTGCTAAGACACTGTCCTATGCCGCAAATATGGCGGCTTTGCGCTATGCCAAGGCCAATGGATTCGATGACGTCATCTTTACCTCGGCCGAGGGCAATCTCTTAGAGGGGCCGACATCGACCATCATTGTCCAACGCGGCAAGGAATTGCTCACTCCAAACCCCGGCGAGGGTGTCTTGCCAGGCACAACACAGGCGGCTTTGTTTGATGCCGCTGCCAAGCAGGGGTGGAAGGTCACACCAGCAGTGCTAACACCAGATGACCTCTACACAGCAGATGCAGTATGGCTGGTGTCTTCCGTGCGTATCGCCGTTTTTGTGGACAGCATCGACGGCAAGCCCATCCGTCAGCCGGATGAGGCCGCCGAGCGTGAGTTTAGAAATCTCTGCGATGAGGCGCTGACGGCGCTGTAGCGCGGGGCAGCGCCCCTAACGGGGGGCGGGGTGGGATGGCGTAGGTTACTAGCCCGCGTAGCGCTTGAGCTGTGCGGACATGCGCGGAACGAACTCTTCATCCCGCAGGCGCTCATCCACCCACCCCAGATCATTATTCGGCATCAGACCGTAGAGACGCTTACCTGGGCCCAGCGACGCCGGGCCGGTAGCCGTCACCATTGTGGACGCAGCCTGCAGCTCCCAGGCGCGCTCAGAGACTGGCTTGCCGTAGTAAATCTCGGTGACACCAGTGGAGTGGACACAGACGAACTCAATCTCATCTTTGTCATTAATGCGCCAGAAGCCGGTTTCACGCTGATCCGGACCAACGGTCTTACCGTCCTCATCGAGAGTCCAAATACGCGATTCGTACTTCAAGTAATTTTCGCCATCGTGGCTGAAGATAAGCTGCTGGCCAAAGTTGTATTCACCATCAACAACGGTGTTGGCCTGGCCTTCACCGCGCCACACACCGACGAGTGGCAGAAGTGCCAGAAGTCCGTCATGAATATTTGGGCCGAAGCGCAAGTTCGCGGTCTCATCCGGGATAGGGAGCCCCTCGAGCTCGGTAATATTGCGCTTAGCGGTAGTTTTTGCCTGCTCAGCGGCACGGTTCACGGCCTCATTGCCATCCAGGCGAGGCGCGGATGTCTTAGCTTCCGGCTGTGGTGCAGAAGCGTCCTTATTGTCGCTGCCATTGTGTTCGCTCATACCCCATACTTTACGCATAACCCCGGATTGAAAGACGTGGGTCTGCGCTAGCTGGGTTAGAACACCGCTTTACGACGGCTCTAGCTCCGCACCCTGCAGTTCTTCTCCGGTAGCTGTTCTGCGGATTTAGACGCAGCTTCCGCGTCCTTCTTGGATGTCGGCGGCATGAAGTTTGCAGGTGAGACCGTACACATAATCTGCTCGCCCTCAATGGTGACCGAGCCGCCTGAGACGTACACGCGAGTGGCTGGCATCCCCAGTGGAATGTCCTGGTCGCGCAGCGTCAGGCTGAATGTGTCACGGATGTGCTGGGCATCGGCGTCGGAAAGCGCGGAGGCGTCTCCCGCCTTGGTGTCGGTAGCTGACGCGGGCGCGGAAATGATGTCCAGCGGCGTGATGATGACATCGCGATTGACAATGCGCAGCTTGGCCGACACTGTGGCCTTGCTCTTCCAGCCCTTTGGAGTGCCTTCAAACATTGCCTCAGTTTCCCAGCCGCCGGCGGGGGAGGAGTCCTTCAAACTCTGAATGCTTAAGTCAGTCAGCCCCAGCTTGTTGCCGAGCGACACGCCATCGAGCGACATCTTGGTGAAGTACTGCTTTGTTTGGGATTCTGGAAAATCGCCACTGAGCACTGACGACGCTGGAATTTTCACATTGGCCGCGCCGTATTCGTACGACACCAGACCGAAGTCCGGCACCTCGACATCGCGGATGCGGGAGTTCACGGAGCTCCACTTGCCCGTGACAAATGACGACAGGTAGGCCTTACCGCCAATGGCGACATATGGGGTCATCTCCAAATTGGCCGTCTCGCGGATGTGCTCTGAGAGCTTGTACTCCGCGTGGCTGGCAAGCCCCATATCGGCGGCGACAATCAGCGCAGCAACGGCGAGAACGGAACCGCCAATTTTCTTCTGTCGTTGGGAAATGGACACACTCTATTAGTACCCCATCGGTTTTGGTCGCCACGACATCGCCAGCGACTCACCCTGCGGAAATGTATAGGGTGGTGCCTATGGACGTTACCGAACTGCTCAACGTGGACACATCCGCCGCACATGCACTGCTGGAGCGCGCCGCCGACACCGACGGGGTAGAGGCGTTCGGCGAGGCTTTTGTGCGAGGGCTTGACGACGAATCCTTCGGTCACCGGCATTTTGCGATTGTCCAAGATGGCCAGTACCTGGGCTTGGCCGGAGTTGCCCCAGATGCCATCGAGATGGTTGTCGATCCGGAACACCGCCGACAGGGAATCGGCTCTCGGCTGCTGGCACACATCGATGCCGAGGTTGGCGAGCGGCTGCCGATGTGGGCTCACGGAGATATCGCAGGCGCCAGCCGACTGGCAGAAGTTACTGGTAGGAAGGTCGTCCGCGAGCTGTTGCAGATGGCCATTTCCGGTGCGGCGTTGGAAAAGGCCGCGGGCGACGTCGATAAGCGAGACGATGTTGAGGCGCTGACCTTGACTGCAGCGCGCGCGAAGTGGGGTGTGGCGGATGTCGATAAGGCATGGCTGTCCGTGAATAACGAGGCCTTTGATTGGCATCCGGAGCAGGGTGGTTGGTCGCAGCCGCAGTTGGATCGGGCGCGGGATACCGCGTGGTTTGATCCGGAAGGCGTGTTCTTTGCCGTCGATGTGGCTGCTGCGAGCGATAGCGCCGACGAAATTTGTGGTTTCCACTGGACTAAGTGGCACGCTGAGGAGGAGGTGCCGACTGGTGAGGTCTATGTCATCGGGCTCAGTGCACGGGCGCGTGGACGTGGTCTGGGGCGATGGCTGACCAATGTTGGCCTTGCTCACTTGCGAGGGTGCGGCGCGGAGAAGGTCATTCTCTATGTCGAAGGTGATAACGAAGCGGCAATTCGCACGTACCGTTCAGTGGGATTTGAGGTTGCTCGCCGTGACGTTATGTACGGCGCGTAGGCGGTTTTTAAGGGAGCGCGTAGGTGATTAAAGGGGTTTTCCCTACTTAAGTGGGGAGCGGGGGTGATTCCTCATTAAATGTTCTAGAGGGCTTTTCATAGCCTTCTTTCAGGCAAAATGTGAGATGTCCACAGAATTATTTGTCTAGTTCACCATTTGTTCATATTCGTAACAGGTTCCGGTTACTATCGCTGGTTACTTTCGGCTCAGTGGACCGGAGTGTGACGGTTCCACGTGAACTGTTTCACTCTCTTGTGTATTAACCGGAGGATTACTGTGCTGAAGAAGAACCGTGCTGCATCCGTTATCGGCCTGGCAGCTGTCGCAAGTCTGACCCTGGCTGCCTGCTCTGAGGAGGGCGGCGAGAGCGCTTCCAACGTTGAGGGTCTCACCGACGTGACCGGCGAGCTGCAGGGTGAGGGCGCTACCTCCCAGCAGCGCGCAATGGACCTGTTCGCCACCAAGTTTGAAGAGACCGGTTCGACCCTGTCCTACAACGCAAATGGCTCTGGCTCCGGTCAGACTCAGTTCATTGCCGGCACTGTTGCTTTCGCTGGTTCCGACTCCCCGCTGAAGGAGGATAAGGACGGTAAGAACCAGATTGCTGAGGCAAAGGAGCGCTGCGGCGGTAACGACGCATGGCACCTGCCGATGGTCATCGGCCCGGTTGCTGTTGCCTACAATCTGGAGGGCGTCGAGCTGACTCTGACCCCGGCTCTGGTTGCTGAGATCTTCGACGGCAAGATCACCAAGTGGAATGACCCGAAGATTGCAGAGGTCAACAAGGACGCCAAGCTGCCGGACAAGGACATCAAGGTTGTCTACCGCTCTGAGGAATCCGGCACCACCGATAACTTCATGAAGTTCCTGAGCGCTTCTGCTCCGGATCAGTGGAAGCACGAGGCTTCCAAGTCCTTCCCGACTGCTACTGGCCAGGGTGCTAACGGCTCCTCCGGTGTTGTCAACGAGGTCTCCAACATCGACGGTGCTATCACCTACGTCGAGGCTGGCTTCGCAAAGGACAAGGGCCTGGGCATCTCCAAGATGGACTTCGGTCACGGCCCGGTTGAGCTGAACAAGGACACCGTTGGTAAGGCTCTGGACAGCGTCAAGTTCAAGACCGAGGGCAACGACATGGTCGTTGATTCCGACGCTCTGTTCTCCATGGATGAAGCAGGTGCTTACCCGCTGGTCCTGACCACCTACGAGATTGTCTGCTCCGCTGGCTATGACGAGCAGACCCGCGACCTGGTCAAGAACTTCCTGAAGGTCGTTCTGGAAGAGGGCCAGGGCCAGGAGCTCGAGGACCTGGGCTACATCCCAGTTCAGGGTGAGTTCAAGGACAAGCTGTCCGCTGCGGTTGACGCCATCAAGTAAATCTGCAGTTTGTGACGGTGAAGTCGCAGGTGCTTAATGCGCCTTGTGGCATCTACACACCGTCGCAACCGCAACAGCCGGCCTTGTAGGTTTTCTCAGGCCGCGAAACCCGATGTAGACCGGTTGGCTTTATAAATCGACATCCTGTTGATCATGTACCACCCGTAAGTGGTGCAAAAGCCAATCGGTCTATATGTGCGTTAATGCACAAAGCACTTCTATTTAGGAAATGAGATCATGAGTTCCTCGACTCCTATCGACGGAAAGCAGGAAGCCGCAGAAAACAGCGGCCTGCTGCAGTCTCCGGCGCCCCATATGGGCTCCACCGGCGAGGAGAGCTCGGAAGAGCACGAAATCAAGGCTGGTGTTGTTCGTCCTGGTGACCGAATCTTCAAGATTCTGGCTGTGGGCTCTTCGGCTTTGGTGACTGCTTCAATCATCGCAATTGCGGTGTTCCTGCTCCTGCGCGCAGTCCCTGCAATCTCTCGCAACGAAGCAAACTTCTTCACCTACTCTGAGCGATGGAACCTGGCGGACACTTCCGCTATGTACTTCGGTATTCCGAATATGTTCCTGGTGACCGTCGCCGTGTCCATCTTGGCCTTGGTGCTGGCTATGCCCGTCGCGTTGGGTATTGCAATCTTCCTGACGGCTTATGCGCCGAAGCGTCTGGTCAAGCCGCTGGCATACTTGGTCGACCTACTCGCTGCAGTTCCGTCGATTGTTTACGGTCTGTGGGGCTTCATGGCGCTCGGCCCGGCTCTCGGCGGATTCTACAAGTGGCTGGCTGACACTCTCGGCTTCATCCCGATTTTCGCCACTTATGCGAACTCGCCGGCATTCGAAACCGGTCGAAACCTGTTCACCGGTGGCATCGTGCTGGCAATTATGATTTTGCCGGTTATCGCCGCAACAACTCGTGAGGTCTTCGTCCAGACTCCGACCGGCCACATCGAGGCTTCTCTGGCACTCGGAGCAACCCGCTGGGAAATGGTCAAGCTGGCCATCCTGCCGTTCGGCCGCTCCGGCTTCATCTCCGGTTCGATGCTCGGCCTTGGTCGCGCACTGGGTGAAACCATGGCGCTCTACCTCGTAATCTCTCCGTCCTCCGCTTTCCGCGGTTCGCTGTTTGATGGTGGTACCACCTTCGCAACCGCAATTGCGAATGCTGCGCCGGAGTTCAATGACAACCTCAAGGCCGGCGCTTACATGTCGGCGGGTCTGGTGCTGTTCTTGCTGACCTTCGTGGTCAACTCCGCAGCCCGCCTGATTGCGAAGAAGTAATAAGGCCGTAGGAAAAGGAACGAGAAGTACAATGACTAGTTCAACTGCTGAAACGTCGCCTAACGGCCCTAACGACCTGGTGCCCACCACCGAGTCCGCGTTCACCCAGATTAAGCAGTCCCGCAAGATCACGGACAACGTCTCGACTGTCCTGATCTACCTCTGCATGGCCCTTGCTCTGATTCCACTGGTGTGGGTTCTGTTCGAGGTCATCACCCGCGGTACTCCGTCGCTGCTGTCTGGCGAGTGGTGGTCCGCTTCCCAGCGCGGTGTCACCGCCGGTGGTGAGGGCGGTGGTGTCGCGCACGCTATCGTCGGTACCCTCATCCAGGCGCTGGCCACGACCATCATGACCGTCCCGTTCGGTATCTTTGTCGCCATCTACCTGGTGGAGTACGCAGGTAATTCTCGCCTGGGCAAGGTCACTACCTTCATGGTCGACATTCTCTCGGGTGTGCCGTCGATTGTCGCCTCGCTGTTCATCTATTCCATGTGGGTCGTTATGTTCGGCATGAGCCGCTCCGGTTTCGCCGTGTCGCTGGCCCTGGTCCTGCTGATGCTGCCGATTGTTGTTCGTAACACCGAGGAAATGCTGCGCATCGTGCCAAACGAGTTGCGTGAGGCCTCCTACGCACTGGGCGTTCCGAAGTGGAAGACCATTTCTCGCATCGTTTTGCCGACCGCACTGTCCGGTATTGTCACCGGTATCATGCTGGCCGTTGCTCGTGTGATGGGTGAGTCCGCTCCGATGCTGATTCTGGTCGCGACCTCGCGAATCATCACTTACAACCCGTTCGGCCAGTCTCAGTCCTCACTGCCGCTGTTCATGCTGGACATGTACAAGGCCGGTAACACCGGCGCGGCATTCGACAAGATGTGGGGCGCAGCCATGACGCTGGTTCTCATCATTGCTGTCATCAATATCTTGGCGCGCGTCATCTCCGCCAGGTTCTCCGTCAAGAGCAGTTAATTCTGGGCGCCAAACGTCCGAAATTTCAAGGAAGGTTTTTAAAAGACCATGGCTAAGCGCCTAGATCTTAACGATGTCAACATCTACTACGGTGACTTCCACGCTGTGCAGAACGTCAACCTGCACGTCCCTCCGCGTTCCGTCACCGCATTCATCGGCCCGTCCGGTTGTGGTAAGTCCACCGTGCTGCGCTCCCTGAACCGCATGCACGAGGTCATCCCGGGTGCCTACGTCACAGGCGAGGTGCTTCTCGACGGCGAGAACATCTATGGCCCGAAGATTGACCCGGTTTCTGTCCGTAACACCATCGGCATGGTGTTCCAGCGTCCGAACCCGTTTCCGACCATGTCCATTGAGGACAATGTCGTCGCGGGTCTGAAGCTGGCCGGTGTCAAGAACAAGGCTCACCTGAAGGAAGTTGCTGAGAAGTCCCTGCGTGGCGCTAACCTCTGGGACGAGGTCAAGGATCGCCTGGACAAGCCGGGCGGAGGTCTCTCCGGTGGTCAGCAGCAGCGTCTGTGCATCGCTCGCGCGATTGCTGTTGAGCCAGAAGTTCTGCTCATGGACGAGCCGTGTTCGGCTCTGGACCCGATTTCCACCCTGGCAATCGAGGACCTGATTCACGAGCTGAAGGAAGAGTTCACCATCGTCATCGTGACCCACAACATGCAGCAGGCTGCGCGTGTGTCCGATCAGACCGCATTCTTCTCCCTCGAGGCCACCGGTAAGCCGGGGCGCCTGGTCGAGGTCGGCCCGACCAAGACTATCTTCGAAAACCCGGAGAAGAAGGAGACCGAAGACTACATCTCCGGTCGCTTCGGCTAAAAATTGCCTGCGTAATCTCCAGGTAACGACGAAAGCCCAGTATCTCACAATTGTTGAAGTGAGATACTGGGCTTTCGTGCAATTTATGTTACTAAATTGATTTTTATGTAATGAATAGGGGGTAACAATTTGCGTTGTTTTGAAGTGGAATTTTATCGCCGTTAACTGTTGATGTATTCTTTTGAAGACGCAATTTTGTGTCCCCAGAAATCTGTATGGAGACCTGGGTGAATATATCTATATAGGAGCAAGTGAGCCATGGGCGAGCAGCAAAATCCACAGCCGCAAAACCAGTACACTCAAGCTGGTCAGCAGACGCAACCGATAACTATTGAGAAAAAACCAGCAAAACCAATTGTCGGGTATATCGCACTTGTCGTTGCGATTATTGGTCTCCTCGGATGTATTCCGGGCGCACTGATTGTCGGTTGGGTGGCGTTGCCTATCGCATTCATTTTGGCAATTGTCGGGCTATTTCAGCGAAATCTAAGCAAGAAACCTGCTATTGCCGCTCTAATTCTTTCTGTCCTTGGGCTGGTTATCTCACCCATTGTGTTCGTTTCGTCGGTTGGAAATGCCGTGGATGATGCTTTCAACCAGGACACGACCGCATCTAACCCAGATGGTAGCAAAACCGATTCCTCCGATACTGGTGCTGCCGGCAGTACACGTGAAAATCCGCTGCCGATTGGAACAACCATCGAAAGCGATCAGTGGGCAGTTACCATCGATAGCGTTAATTTGAATGCCAACGATGAAGTCATGAATGCAAATACCTTTAATGATCCTGCGCCTGAAGGTTTCTCATACGGGCTTGTCCATGTGACTGCAAAGTACAAGGGCAACGACCCTCAGGGGCAGAGTGCTTGGGTTGGTATTAATTACGTGACTGCGGATGGCAAGACGATGGATAACACTGAGCTTATGGCGGTTGGGCCCGAGAATTTCGACAGCCTGACTCAGGTGTATGAAAACGGTGAAATTGCGGGAAATGTAGTAATTCTTGTCCCTGTTGACGGAGCTGATCAGGGTGTTCTCGCAGTTACTCCGGACATGATGTCCAAGAAATCGTTTGTCGCTGTCTCTTAGGAGGGGAGAGGGGCTCGGCCGAGCCGGTTTTGTGTGGACCGGCTCCTTTTGTCAGACGGGTGTCGCGCAGCGGAGAGCTAAACAGAGCCGTCGGCAGGCATACATTTTTTGGGGTGGGATCAAAGCGGTCCTGGGCGCAGGCAGAACACTACGCCGCAATCGCGTGACCTTAGTGACTAGGTTTATGGCATTTTGTTGGCCGTAAACAGCATTCAATTGCCATAAACCTAGTCACTTTCTCGGTTGCGATTTGAGCCACAACCTACATCCGCAGGTGGCGCTCCAGCATTTCCAAGCGGCGATCGAAGTTCTCTTTGTCTCGCTCGTCCTCAAGGCGATCTAAGTACTCAGCGCGCTTATAACCAGTGGCCAGGTAGACAATGCGGGCGGCCACCTCAACTGCGTGGTCCGCGTAGCGCTCGTAGAAGCGGCTCAGCAGTGTTACATCCACCGTCTCGTGCGGAGCATATGGCCACTCATCTGAGCTGGTCAGCGTAAACAGGTGCTGGTGGATGTCGTCGATGCTGTCATCGGTCTTGTCCAGCGCCAGGGCTTGGTCGACGTCGTAGTCAATGAGAACCTGGCGAATCTCATGCGTCATGTGTTCAGACACAGACGCCATTTCGCGGAAATAACCCTCAATCTTTTCCGGCAGGGCTTTGTTCGGATGGCGACGACGAGCAATATTTGCAATGTGCACGCTCAACGCACCCATGCGGGAAATATCCTCAACGATGTAGAGGCCACTGACAATCTGACGCAAATCACCAGCGACGGGTGCTTCGCGAGCAAGCAGCTCAAAAGCCCGCTGACCAGCGGTATGTCGGAGGTCATCGAGAGGATCAATCTTGGAAAGTACGGTCTCGGAAGCTACCAAGTCGGCATCAAAGAGTGCCTTATTGGCTTCAGCGTGCATGGTGCCAACATGGTCACACATCACAATCAGGCTGTGTGCCAGTTTATCCAGTTGCTCTCGATAGACAGTGCGCATGAATTTCATACTAGGCAAAGTCATCCGTGTGCGCTGATTTGCCGAACTAGCCAGGTTACCCTCATACGCTTAACAGCCGTAATCGCTAATGCCTCACAACTGCAGCGGATTAGCCTCCGGAGTGCATAATCTCCGCGCCTTCCGGCACGGTCTCATCCTCAGGATCGTCCAACCAGCCTTCCGGCAAAACCACCTTTGCAGGGGAGCCCTGACGCCCGCGAGCGCCATCGGCATCATCCGGACGGGCGGAGGCGCTGGGACCGTCGTAAAGCGGTGCGAGAATCTCATCGAGTGCGGCGAGTGAATCGACGCGAGCGAGCGCCTTCCGAATTTCGCCGCCAGCGGGGTATCCGCGCAGGTACCACGCGATGTGCTTGCGCAGGTCGCGGCAGCCCTTCCGCTCGCCCTCGTGCTGTACCAGCAGTTCCGCATGACGACGGATAATCCCCGCGACTTCACCAAACGTTGGGGCAGGCGGCACGGGCTCGCCACGCAGCTCCGCAGAAAGCTGTGCGAACAGCCAAGGCCGACCCAGGCAGCCGCGACCGACGACGACGCCGTCGCAGCCGGTTTCATCGAGCATCTTGCGGGCGTCGGTGGAGGCGAAGATGTCGCCGTTGCCCAACACCGGAATATCGTCGAAGCCGGAATCGACCATGTGCTCCTTCAACCGCGCAATCTCGGACCAGTCGGCATGGCCGGAGTAGCGCTGTGCTGCCGTGCGGGCATGCAGGGCAACCGCCTGCGCGCCCATCTCAGCGGCGATGCGGCCGGCATCGAGATGCGTCTTGTGCTCGTCATCAATGCCAACGCGGAACTTCACGGTGACCGGAATGTCGGTGCCCTCAGTGCCCTTGACCGCGGCAGCGACGATGTTGCCGAAGAGTCGACGCTTGTACGGCAGCGCAGAGCCACCGCCTTTGCGCGTGACCTTTGGCACGGGGCAGCCGAAGTTCATATCGATGTGGTCGGCGAGGTTTTCCTGGGCGATCATCTTGGCAGCCTCATACGTCCACTTCGGGTCGGTGGTGTAGAGCTGCAGGCTGCGCGGGTTTTCCTCGGGCGCGAACGTGGTCATATGCATGGTTTTCTCATTGCGCTCGACCAGGGCCCGTGCGGTTACCATCTCGCAGACGTAGAGGCCGGAAACCGTACCCGTGCGCTGGAGTTCCTGCTCACGGCACAGGGTGCGGAAAGCCACGTTTGTGACTCCGGCCATCGGCGCGAGTACCACGGGGGAGGCGAGCTCAAAGGGGCCGATGTGCACGTGGGATTTCGTGGCATCGGCTGGCTTGGCGGCACTTTGTGGACTCGGCAGGGTATCTAACACGTTCAGTATTGTGTCACGTGAGCTGGCTGTTTTCGAATCTGCTCGCGCACTAACTAACGGTCGGCGCGGGGATGCCTGACAACGATTACCGTCCGGGTATCCCGCACACCGGGTAAATCGGTGGTCTGCTGCAGCAGTTTCAGAATGCCGCTGGACTGTTCGTCGATGTGCTCGGTGGGCTCGTCGAGAAGCAGAATCGGTGCCGTGCTGACCAGCGCGCGAGTGAGGATCAGTCGGCGGCGCTGACCTCCGGAGAGACTTTCTGCGCCACTGTGCAGGATGGTGTCCAGGCCAGCGGGCGCGTTATCGACCCACTTGCGCAGCCCCACCGCGTCGAGTACCTCATAGATGGTGGCATCGCTGACCTGCGGATTTCCGATTGCGATATTGTCGCGCACAGTTGTGGCAAAGATGTGCTCATCCTCGGCGACAAAACGAACCCAGCGGCACTGTGTGAGCCCGCGTGACGTTTCATTGCGCCACAGCACGGCACCGCAGTTATCGCGCACCGCGACACGCCCCGACACCGGCGGCAGCAATCCCGCGATGGTTTTCAGCAGCGTCGTCTTGCCGCTTCCCGACGGCGCCGTGATCTCTCGGTACCCGCCAAAGTCGATATCGAAGTTTTGCTCGGGCAGGTCGGATGGTTGAGGTGCCTGGCATGCGTGATCGCCGGAGACCTGGTGTGTAGGCTTCGGCGAAGCGGGATCCTGAGAAGTGGGGTAGCCCACGATTAGGTTGCTGACCTGCAACTGTGGGCGTGCTTCCAGCAACGACTGTGCCGCGTGCGCCGCAGATTGTTCAGCCATGGCACCAGTATCGCCAGTGTCCTCTGTGTCAGCGGCCAAGGCCCACAGTGCCTCCCTCGACCGCGCCAGTGTCTGCGCCGCAGCGGGAAGTGGGCCAATGGATTCAAAGGCCGCCAGCGGGACAAGTACCAATACAGTGAGCCACTCTGGTGTGTGAGTCAGCGCAACACCACTCGATGCCGCGACACCAACACCAAGCACGCCAGAACCAGTAATCAGCCAGGAGGCCACGACCACAGTGAGAACAGCCGTCAGTACAGCCGCGGCCGTACTCAGCGCAGAGGCGCGGGCCGTCGCGCGGCCGGTGCGGTTATCAATTTCAGCCACCGCCTGACTGGATGAACTCGCGGCAGATAGCGCCTCTTCCAGTTGATTGTGGATGCGAAGGCCCGCAGCGTCGGAAAGCAACGACTCCACAGCACCGGCGTGCGATTGCAGAGCACAGTTGCGCCGTGAGCTCGTCTGAGCGGTGGCGCGGTAAATGAGATACGGAGCCGCCACGCCGGCGATGAACAACCCGACCGCCAAGATGACCGCTGCGGTGGGGGAGAGCAGTGCGGTGAACACAATCGCAATGACAGAGGTCGTCAGTGCAATCAGTGCAGGGATCACAGAGCGGACCACGACATCGGCAAGTGCATCGATGTTGTTGCCGAGCGAGGTGACAATGTCGGCACGCTCGCGCATTGCCAGCGTGCGGTCGGAGACGAAGTGCTCCCACAGCTTCACCCGCGAGCGCTCAGCGGTGCGCAGCGCGACATCGTGCGACACCAACCGGTCGATATAGCGGAACGCAGCCCGGGAAATACCCAGCGCGCGCACCGACGTCACCGCCAGCGTGATGTCCATCAGCGGAGGTTTCTGCCAGGAGCGGGTAATCAACCACGCTGAAACAATGGTCAAACTCAGCGCTGATAGCAGCGTCACGGTGCCCGCGAGCACCGGCCATATCAGCTCGCGGGGTTTAACCAGGCGACGCAGGGCCTGCATGGTGGTCATACGGCATGCACCTCCACAACCTCATCGGCTGCGGCAATCAGCAGCGGATCGTGGCTGGTGGCAATGACCGTGGCTCCGCGCCGGGCGCGAGTGCGCAGCAGCGTGATGACCGATTGCGCGCTGTCTGCATCCAGGTGTGCCGTCGGTTCATCGAGGAGGACAAGGTCGCGGGAATCGTCGACAAGCTCCCGTCGCAGTGCCTCGCGTTGACGTTGCCCCAGCGACTTGCGCGAATTATCGCCTACCGCTGCGGTGTCCAGCACCGGTCGTTGTGGCAGCCACGCGATACGCTGTAGCAATGGCTCTCCACGCAGCGCGCGCTCACCGATGCGCACCGTCACCGACCCCTCCAGATTCTCGTGGACAATGCCCGCCACGGCCAGCAGCGCCGTCGTCTTGCCCACGCCGTTCGGCCCGGCCAGCACAGTCAGCGTGCCAGGATGCGCGGTGGCGCTTAAGTTACTTGGGCGCACGCCATCGCGGCCGGGCGCAGAGAGATGGTTGAAACGCACGGTCGGCGCAATCGTCGTTTCGCTTGACGACGTCATCGCGACCGCCTCCACGTCGTGGCTTGCAGTGTCCTTTTCCAGCAGCGCAATGACATCGGCTGCGGCAACGACACCGTCTTGCGCGGCGTGGAACTTCTGCCCGACGTTGCGAACTGGCCCGTAGATTTCCGGCGCGATGATGAGCACTGCGAGCCCGGTGGCCAGCGTTATGTGACCTCCCAGAAGTCGGAAACCGATGCCGACCGCGATTAGCGCGATGGACAGTGTGGTGAGAAATTCCAGCACTGAGGAGGACAAAAACGCGATTCGCAGGACCTCCATGGAGGACTTGCGGTGCCTTGTGGACAGGCGCTTGATCTCGCCGCTTGGGGCGGCGGTCATGTTGTGTGCCTTTAGCGTGGGCAGACCAATGACCAGGTCGAGAATCTGACCGCGCACTGTGCCGATATCGGCCAGACGGCGCTCGGTACGGCCCTCGGTGAGCTTGCCGACCAGCCACATGAACAGGGGAATCAACGGCAGTGTGATGACAGCGATGACGGCCGACGGCAGGTCCAGCCACGCAACAGCAATCAGCGCCATGGGAGTGGCAAGTGCTGCGGCGACCAGTGCTGGGAGGAATTCCGCGACATAGACGGCCACGCCGTCGAGTCCCACGGTTAACAGCGCGCGCCAATGGGCAGTATCGACCGAGCGTGGATCCTGCATGGCCAGCGCCTTCAGGGCGCGTCCACGCAAATCGGTGGCGGCTTGCGTGCCAGCGGACTGGCCAAAGCGCGCAAGCGCATACGAGCACCCAATGCGGATAAGCACCGCTACGGCAGCAACTGCGGCGAACACACTCCAATTGGGAGTGCCCTCACCGAGAACTTGGGCCGTGATGCTGCCGATGACCAGCCCCAGCGCGATGGTGGCGCCGGCACTTGCCGCGGTGAGAACACCGGAGGCAATAATCCAGCGCCACGTGGGAGCCGATAGTTTCAACAGCTTTGGATCGAGAGGTGCCACTATCTTAAATTTCACCTTCCAATTCAAAGGACCGGTTGTCTACACCTTGCGCTCCGCCATCAGTCGCTTACGGAATACCCAGTATGTCCACGCTTGGTAGGCAATGACCAGTGGGGTAATCGCCAGTGCAGACCAGGTCATGATTTTCAGCGTGTAGGGGTTGGAAGCGGAATTCCAGATGTCGAGAGAAACGCCGTCGGCAAGCGTTGTCGGCATCAAGTACGGGTACATCGCGCCGAAGACCGTGACGGTGATGGCGACAACGGCGATGGCGGTGGCGGTAAATGCGATGCCATCGCGGTCGCTGACGGTTGCGCTGATGGCCACGGTGAGCCCTGCCACGGCGATGACCACGATTGCCCACAGCCAGGGCTTGCCGAAGCTCAGCTGCGTCCAGATCAGGAACGCGCCACCGAAGATGACAGCGGTCAGTGCTGGGATGCGGGCTGCTTTGCCGACCTCGTCGCGCAGTTTGCCAGCGGTCTTCAGACGTAGGAAAGTCACAGCGTGCAGTGCGAATACCGCAGCGAAAGCGATTCCGCCAATCAGCGCGTATGGGTTCAGCAGACCGACCAGCGTGCCGAGGCCCGAATCCAGCGTCTTATCTGCAGTTAGAGGCACACCGCGCACCAGATTGGCCACGGCGACGCCCCACAGAATCGGAGGCAGCCATGAGCCGAGGATGATTGCGCGGTCACACCACACGCGCCAGCGCTCCTCATTGACCTTGTGACGCCACTCCAGGCCCACCACGCGGACAATCAGCGCGACCAGGATGAGGAATAGTGGCAGGTAGAAGCCGGAAAACATCGATGCGTACCACTCCGGAAACGCCGCAAAGAGCGCACCGCCGGCGGTGATTAGCCACACCTCGTTTCCGTCCCACACCGGACCGATTGTGCCGAGCATTGCTTTACGACGCGGCTCATCACGGCCTAGGAAAGGCAGCAGCATGCCGACGCCGAAGTCGAAGCCCTCGAGAAGGAAGTAACCAGCAAAGAGGAAGGCGATTAAGACGAACCACAAAACGGGAAGCTCTACACCGAACATGTTTGACTATCCGCCTTTCTACTCGGTGGCCTCAGGGGAGGCATCGGCGTGGGACTGTGCGAAGCGCACGGGTTCGACGGCCTCAGCCGTCTTGACCGGTGAGGAGACCGTGGCTCCCAGCTCGGTACCAATCGGGCTCGAAGGGCCGGCGGTGGTGTTGCTGAAATCAATCTCTCCTGTCGGAGGACCAGCGATGACCGCACGGCGAATCAGCCAGACCCACACCACCAACAAGACCAGGTAGAGAAGTGTGAAGCCCACCAGGGTGACAATCACCGTTGCCGGGGCGTGGTCGGACACACCCATGTCCACAGTCATACGAATGAGCTCTGTTCGCGGATCGCCCAAGCTCTCCGGGTTCGGATGCACAATCCAAGGCTGACGGCCCATCTCAGTGAAGACCCAGCCCGCGCTTGAGGCCAGGAACGGAAACGGGATGGCGAGGATACTGCCAACAGAGAAGATGCGGGACCACTTGCCCGTCGGCACGCGTCCATGTCGTGTGAACAGCCACGCGAAAAAGGCGATGGCCAGCGAGCCCAGCATGAGGCCAATCATGGCGCGGAAGGACCAGTAGGTGACAAAGAGGTTTGGCGAGTAATTGCCCGGGCCGAAGAGCTGCTCCGCCTGCTGTTGCAGGTCCTGAACGCCCTGGAGGGTGACTCCCGAGAACTTGCCCTCCGCCAGGAAGGGAAGGACCCACGGCAGCTCAATGAGGTGCTTGACCGAATCACAATTGTTGTGCGTGCCAACGGTCAGCACCGAGAACATCGGGTCAGTCTGCGTGTGACACAGCGACTCCGCCGAGGCCATCTTCATCGGTTGCTGCTCGAACATGAGCTTGGCCTGGATATCGCCAGTGATGAAGACACCGAGGGCGCTGATCACGGTGGTCCACAGCCCGACCTTCATAGTTTTGCGGAAGGTCTTTTCAAACAGATTGTTCTTCTCACCGCCGCGACGACTGTGGACAATCCACCAGCCGCTAATGCCGACAACCAGCGTGGCAGCGGTTAGGAAAGAGCTGGCCACCGCATGGGTGAAGGCGGCGATGGCCGTGGGGTTTGTCAACAGCGCGCCAAGATCAACGAGCTCCGCGCGCCCGGTCTCCGGATTGAAGACCGCGCCCACGGGGTGCTGCATAAACGAGTTGGCCACGATGATGAAGTACGCCGAGATGTTCACCGCGACCGCGACAACCCAAATGGATGCCGTATGCACCCAGGCGGGGATGCGTCCCCAGCCGAAAATCCACAGTCCGAGGAATGTGGACTCCAGGAAGAAAGCGATGAGTCCCTCGAGCGCCAGTGGTCCGCCGAAGACATCGCCAATCATGCGGGAGTATTCCGACCAGTTCATGCCGAATTGAAATTCCTGCACAATACCGGTGGCCACGCCCATGGCGAAGTTGATGATAAAAATCGTGCCGAAAAAGCGAGTGGCGCGATACCAAAGGTCATTCTTTGTGGTCACCCACAGCGTCTGCATTAAAGCGACGAGCGGGGCCAGGCCGATGGTCAATGGGACGAAAATGAAATGGTAAACGGTTGTTATGCCAAATTGCCAACGAGATATATCGACGACATCCATGTTTCCTCGACTGAAAAACTAGAAAAATACATGCACGTACTTCGTGGGTTTCGAAGTATGCATGGTGTGCCTGCAGTTTTCCTGCCTACTCAGACAGTCGGATGTCGAACTCAAAAAGTTCCAGAGTGTGAACTATCTGACTAGGTGAGCAGCATAAAGCGCGTCGAATTATTAAAACCTGACCTGGAATTGCTATGCTAAGACGCTGCGCGGGCCTTTAGCTCAGCTGGTAGAGCTACGGACTTTTAATCCGCAGGTCGCGGGTTCGAGCCCCGCAGGGCCCACTGCACAAACAGAAAGACCCAGGTGGTTGATGATTTCGGTCATCGCCCGCCTGGGTTTTTCTCGTATTAGAGATGCTTTACGACGAAACGTGCAGCGAATCTACTTCTCGCGCTTGTGGTAGCCCATTCGTGGTTTGTAGCCGCCCGGGTGCTTCATCTGCGCTACTGCGTCAGCGACCATGAGTCGGAAACGTGGCTTCATCGGTGGCATTTGTGAGATCTGGAACCAGCCGACCTCCGTGGACTCGTCATCGGCGACATGAGGAGTGTCGTTGCCAATAACGCTGCAGCGCATGGAGACATCGAGGTAGGAGCTGACATCGCCGTTGGGGTATTCAACAGGACCGACGGCACCAGTTCCAAGCAGGGCTTCCACCTGGACATCCAACCCAGTCTCTTCCTTTACCTCGCGCACGGCGGCGTCGTGCGGCTGCTCATTGGGGTCGACAATCCCCGTAACTGGTGTCCACTCGCCATTGTCAGCGCGACGAACCAGCAGTACTTCGGGGAGCTGGTAAATCGGTGCGTTCGGAGGAACGTCGCGAATAACGATTGCCGTGACACCAGGAAGCCAGAGTGGGGCGTGGCCGACCTTTTCGCGAAGCTGAATGATGAAATCTGGGATTGCCATAGTGACGAGCTTATCGAAACCTCACTCCACGTCGGAAAAGGAAGCAGAGCAGTAGGGCAGGAATTAAGACTACAAGTGAGCCGGGGAAATGCCAGCTCAGCAGTAGGATTTTGGAATTCGTCAGACAATCCTCTATAGTTTGCTACGTTGCCGAGAGCGTGCGCGAAGGCATGTGGATCTCCCACATCGAGTGCTTGCTTTTAGCAATATTTGAAGTCGGGCTCCCATCGTCTAGAGGCCTAGGACTCCGCCCTTTCACGGCGGCAACACGGGTTCGAATCCCGTTGGGAGTACCACTTAAAAATTTCACATTGGCCCTGTGGCGCAGTTGGTTAGCGCGCCGCCCTGTCACGGCGGAGGTCGCGGGT
>NZ_JAUNLP010000011.1 GCF_030532195.1 Corynebacterium sp.
CATACCGGGACCAGCGACTATCCCCATTATCAGGGACACTCACAAGGTAACGGGCGATGGGTGGCGACTGTGATGGGGCGGATGCTGGCGACCCTCCCCGCGGAGCTCGCCGCGCCGCACTTTAGCGCTAGTTAGAGTGCCTCCGATGCTTCGACCGCTAGCCCGCCGTCACTGGTCGGGAGCACCTCACCTTGTACTTGGTAGACGTCTCGCAGCATGTCTTCGTTAATAACCTCGGCCGGAGACCCTGCATCCCTGACCTGACCATTCGTCAGAATTACCACGTGTTCGCAAAAGCGCGCCGCCTGTCCCAGGTCATGCAGTGACATCACTACCGCGCAGGGCAATTCCCGCGCGCACTTTCTTACCTGTTCGAGAAGCGTCAATTGGTTATGCAGGTCGAGTGCGCTGGTGGGCTCGTCGAGAAGCAACACTCTAGGTCGCCTGACCACCGCCTGCGCGAAACTCACCAACTGCCGTTGCCCACCGGATAGCTGCGACATCAAGCGCGAGGACAAGGCAACCAATCCAAGTTGTTCAATAGTGGCCTGCACTTCTGCCCGCACTGTGGATCCGACACGTAGTGCGGAAAAACCAGAAAACGACTGTTGCCGGGCGAGGAGGACACTCTCGTACACGGTCAATGAGCTCAGCGGCGGAGGGTCCTGTGGCAAATACAGTGATCTTTCAGCACGTACTTGCCCCGAGCAGTTTTCAAGGCCCGCCAAGCACCTCAGTAGTGTCGATTTGCCGGCGCCGTTGGGGCCAACCAACGCAGTCACGCTTCCCGTCGGAAGCGGTCCAACGTCGACATTGTGCAGGACATGATGGCCGTCGTATGAGAAAGACAATCCTCGAGCGCTAAGGGCGGGAGACTCTGGAGGGGTGTTGCTGAGGGGTTTACCGTCAGGCTTGCTGGAACTGAAGCAACGACCATAGCCAACTTCATTCCGAAAAGTGCTTCTTGCTTTTAACCAACCCATATTTTCCTCCTCTGGCCAGCGATAATCGCGACGAAAATGGGCACTCCCACAATTGCGGTGATAATGCCCACTGGAAGAATTACACCTGGTTGAATCAGCTTCGACACTGCCGATGCAGCAACCAGAAGCAGCGCCCCTGTCAGAGTCGAGGCAGTAAGAAAATACCGTTGGTCTTCGCCCACCAATAGGCGAGCAACGTGCGGACCGACCAGACCAATGAACCCAATCGTCCCAGCCATCGTAACAGCGGTTGCCGCCATGAAGGATACCACAATGAGAGTCAGCGCCCGCAACCGATCAGTGTCTACGCCAAGAGCTTTTGCGCGGTCGTCGCCCATTCGAAACGCAGTCAGCGACCATGCATTGAAGTAAAAGAAGAGCAGCCCCATCACGAATATCACCGCGAGCAAAGCAATCTGCATCCAGTTGGAACGAGTAAGGCTGCCCATCGTCCAGAACACAACCTGTTCCAACTGCGTTTCCGAGGCAAGGTACTGCATCAGCGCCAGTAGAGCGTCGAAAAAGAATACAATCGCGATACCGAGGAGAATCATCCCCTCGACACCTGGCCCACGAAATCGGGAAAAGAGCAGGATTGCAATGCAGGCCAGCATCGCGAAAACCCACGCAGTCCCAGCCATCCCAAGAGCCGCACCGATTCCTTTTGAAGCGAAGCCTGTGACCGCAGCCAGGGCAGCACCGAATCCGGCCGCCGCTGACACACCCAAGGTGTACGGCTCGGCTAAGGGGTTTCCCAGAATCGTCTGCATCTGTGAGCCCGCCGCTGCCAGCGTCGCTCCGACGAGTACTGCAGTCACGGTCATCGGAAGGCGGATGTCGAAAACGATTTGGTGGTCAATCGGCCGCGCGCCAGCCGGATGCGTCAGTGTGTACAAGACCTCACGGGCAGGCATGCTGCCGCCACCGAGCAGGAAGTCAGCAAGCGATGTCAAAGCCAGCACCACAGCTATCAGCGCGATTATCGCCCACTTCTTCCGCGCTGCGCGCTGGTACCAGTGGAATGTCGAATCCACCACCGCTCTATCAGCACAGTCTTCCTTCACCTCGCTACCGGCGACTCCGCTTTCCGACGCCGTTGCCAGAATTCCTTGTGGAGCTTGCATGTTAGAAATCACTTCAGCCCCACCCAGAAGGTGCCGGAAGCCTCAATTGGTAGAAACCTATCGTGTAGGTCACGCACCTCTCGATCGGTATCAATGTCACCGAATAAGCCTGGGTGCATGGCCTTTGCGAACATCTCAACCGCCAGGAAGTTATATGGCGAATCGTAGAAATGGTGCCATGCGACAAAAGTGCGATTGTTTTTCACCGCATCGACTTCACGCACGGCAGGCTGCTTACCAACGACATCATGAAGGGCCTTTTGCGCCCCTGGCTTCGATTCCGAGTAGCCCAGCGGTACGTAGGTTCCCTCCTTGACCGGAGTCTTACCCTGATCCCAGTCTGCGCCAGTAGCAATGATGACTTCGGGGTTCTTTCCGGCGAGGGCCTCTGGCGATACCTGCCCTTGCTTCGCGTTAATCATTTCATCACCAAGGTTTTGTCCACCGGCAAAATTCACAATCTGTGCCAAGTTAGACTTAGCGAAGGTCGAGCAGCAGTCGAAGTAACCAGGTGCGCGCCACAGGAAGGTCGGTGTCGGTGCTGGTTTCTTCTCGGCAAGGCGGTCAGCGACTTTGTTGACCTTCTTCTCGTAGTAGTTTATGAAGTCTTCCGCCTGCTTTTCACGCCCCAGCAGCTGTCCCATCATTCGGATGCTGGGCACTGTGTTTTTCATAGGATCAATGAAGTAATCGATGGTCACCGTAGGCACGCCTGCCTTTTCTAATCCATCGACGATTCCAGCATCCTTAGCCGCGTCGAAGACCCCCGCATTGATGACGAACACATCGGGGCGGGACTCCAGCGCCTGTTCCAGCGACATAGTGTTGTTGTAGATTTCACCCGTGGTCGGGATGTCCTTGATTTTGGGGAACTTCTCGGCGTAGCGGTCGTAGGTGGCCTTGTCGTTTTCCTTCAGGTCCTCCGGCCAGGCGACGATTTTGTCAGTCGGATTGTCGGGGTTCAGCAGCGCCGTGGTGTAAAGCATTTTTTGCCCACCCATCAGGATTCGCTCAACATTCTGCGGGACTTTGACCTCGCGGCCTAGAGCATCGGTAACAGTACGTTTTTCACTGCCAGCGGATGCGTCTCCATTTCCGCCTGAACACGCGGTCAATAACGCGAGGGCTAGGGCAAATAGTGCAGCCAATATAACTCGCACCGGAGTCTTCTGCTCCTGCAGGGTAGCAGCGAGAGTAGAATTGTTTTTCATCTCGATTCTTTCCGAAGCGAAGTAGACCAGCGTCGTCTTCGCTCCTGTTTCACGGGATTCTTAGAATTGGGTATTCGGATTAGGAGTTAACTTGGTGAAGTTCAAGGTGGCGTCGGAAAGCGCGGTAGAGCAGACAGGCTGTTGTTGAAAACCCGAGGATAAGCCCTGTCCACACGCCGTAACCCTCCCATCTCATTCCGAGGCCAAGAATCAGGAGAGCTGGAACACCGACGCCCCAGTAACCCCACAGCGTCGCGTTGAGACCAGACTTCGTATCGCGCAGTCCGCGCAAGATGCCCACCAGCACGTTCTGGAATCCTTTAGCGAACTGCTGTAGTACGGCGAGACACAACAAGATTGTCGCTATATGGCGCGCATCGGGATTGACACCCACGCTGAAATCAGTAAGGAACAGTCCAACGACGTACTTGCCCAGCAACAACCAGAGCAAACCGACGACGGTGAGATAAATGCCCACAGCGAGGAAAACTCGTCGTGAAACCTGCTTGACTGCCTCGGCGCCATCGGCTAATGCACGGCTAACCAGTATGGATCCGCCGTGTGAGAAGCCGATACAGACTTGGTAGACGATATAAGCGAGTTGGTTAACAACGGTGTGCGCCGCCAGCATGACCGGACTGACAAGTCCCATCACGATTCCGGCGATAGTGGTAATTGCAGCTTCGGAGCCGTAGGTCAGCGACACTGGAACACCAAGCCGGACAATCTGCCGCATGCATGTCACGTCACCACGCTGCGGGACAACGGCAAAGAATGGCCACAGATGCTGATCTCTCCAGAGAAAACCGGCGAAAGAAAGGAAGGTGAAGATCTGAACGCAAGTCGTAGATAGACCAATACCCGCTAGTCCCCACACAGCTCCCCAACCGTTTTTGCTGACCGCCCATAAAAACAAAGCATTGAGCACAGCGTTGACGGCAATCGAAGCTAGCGTGACTACTAGCAGCGAGCCTGGACGACGCATTCCGACTGCAAACTGCCGCTGGACATTCAGCCAAATCATCGGGAGCAAACCGGGGGCTAGAGCCACTGTCATTGCAAAGGCGAACCAGGCGACGTGGTCATCAATCGGCATGACAAGCGCCAACGCTCCAAGGGAAACAACTACAAGACCACCGATGACCGCGGTCACTGTACCCACAGTCATGCAGCTGCGCACGACTTGCCGAATTCGTGCAGCTGCCGCTTCGTCACCAGTCTTTTCCCACTCTGACGCAGCCTCAGCTACGAGATTGCCTCCAGCAGTCACCATTCCAACACACATGGTCCGAATCTGGTTATAAAACTGCATTGCTAGGCCACCGCCGGCAATCGCAACTACCCCAAGGCTTTGCAGCATCAATACATCGGTAGTGGTGAGTGCGACCGTCGCCAGCTGCACGCCCGCGATAGGTAGCGCGAGCAAATAGACATCTCGGTAGGACACGGACGTTCGACTTGTTTGAACCGTGGCAGTCATACGGCTACCTCGACTGGTTTTACAATCGAGTGGGAATCTCCATAGGCCCGAAGTATGCGCGAGACTTGACGCTCCATTATTTCCGAGTACACGTGGTTGTTTCTCAACCATTCAGTATTAAAAATCGTGTCCAGATACTTTTCACCGGCATCGCAAACAATGACAACCATGGTTGTACCAGTGGGAAGTTCTTGCAACCGACGCAAACCTTCATAAATGGCTGCTCCTGCTGTTCCGCCGACTAATATCCCACATTCCCTCGCTAAGACTCTGGCCGTTGCAAATGCCTTCACATCATCGACCTTTACACCCCGGTCAATTAGGTCATATCGGATATTTGCGCCGACTTTGAACCCGGACGGAGCACCAGCGCCAGACTGCTTATACGGACCTGACGGCCCACCGAAGATGATGGAGCCCTCCGGTTCTACCGCTATCGATTCGGCCGCATGTCCCAGGGTCCGCAGGCGACGAGTAGTGCCGCACAGAGTTCCACCTGTGCCGATTGCTGCCACAATGACATCGATTCCGCTTGTCACCTGTTCATCGAGCTCTGCAGCCAATTGGGCGTATCCAGCTGGATTGTTTGGGTTATTGTGCTGATCCGGCCACCAGGCATTTGAGTCTTCGGAAACGATTGACTCCGCTTTCGCTCTCCTCAGGCTGGTTGACGGAACATCGGCGCACTTCTCACCGACAAAGATCAAATCCGCCCCAAGGGCTTGCATTGATCGCAATTTATTTTTGGCCGCGTGATGATCAACAATCGCAGTAAATTTATAACCGCGTTGTGAAGCAACGAATGCAAGACCTAAACCCGTATTCCCACTGGTTGGTTCGACGATTCTCCCGCCTGGTTTGAGCTCACCAGACTCTTCTGCAGCAGTAATCATTTCCAATGCCATCCGAACCTTGACGCTTCCTGTTGGATTCAGACATTCCATCTTCAACAAAAGTCGACTTCCCGAACCAGTAGTGCACAGTTCAAGAATTGGGGTGTTGCCGATAAGATCGCAGCTTCGACCACAATATGTGCGACACATGTTTAACCTTTTCTTCTCATAAGGTTTCGTGATCATACTAATTTCTCAAGTAACTACTTAAATCAATTCTCTATAAAATGGCCTATCAATTTTGGGAAGATTCCCCACCCCTTCCCACACAAATCTTTCTGGAAGACGAATTTGATGGAAACTACTTTCATTTTTGTCCATCTGATAACCAGCGGTGTTGTGATACACCAACAAGTCACCGATACGAGGCACCCGCTCGATTTGCACCTTCCGCCAGGTGAGCATGTCATATTCCATGCAGCTGGCTCCTCCAACACACATGGCGAGTGGTCCACAGCTAGCACCGTCCACAGCATTCACATCAGTCTTAGAATTGTCTTCAGCAATAGATCCTGGACTCCCCCACAAGGTCATATCAGGAAGGAATTCGCTGCCTTTCCACTGTTCGGAAAGACTCATACTTAATCCCGCGACAGTGACGATGAAATAGTCTGCTCGACGTTTAACCCCCTGCACCGGAAATACACTTAACCCACAACCGTCTAGTACGGATCGACCAGGCTCAATTGCAAGGCGAAACTGCCCGTCCCGTAAACGTTTCGCCAGTGACACACCTGAACCTCTCCCCTCGGTAGCTTTTACACCAGAGAGAATTTCATCGAGCATTTCCGGACCATTTTTATCTTGTCCACCGTAGGGATAAACGCTTTCAGGATTACGACCCGCGTGAAAATAATCCTTTTTATCTTTCACATCCAGCACCGTCGACGAAAAGGATTCCCACTGAGCTGATGAACAATATTGGATGGAGAACCCACCACCAATGTCCAGAATTTCAGCCGTCCATCCATGTCTGCGAAGCGTCTGTAGATAATCTAACGCCGCATGAGACTGACGAATTCGTTGGCTGGCACTATAACCATTTAAGTGGAATGTCACGCCACGGCAATCAAATTTCAACTGTGATTCCTCGCGCAATTGTGCTAATATTTCATCCCACTGAGCACATGTAGCACCAAAGCGGCTTTCCGGTTGTTCATCGGGCAGCAACCGAAGTAAGACTTGAACGTTACAAATACCCAGGCAATGCGCTAACGAGTTGATCCGCAATAGTTCACTGGGAGAATCTGCTGAGATTAGAATTTGCTGGCGGAGCGCCAGCGTCAGCAATGCTTCCGATTTCTCGGCTCCAGTCAGAATTAAATCTTCCGCTCTAATACCCGCACCGAGCGCACCGGTCAACTCTTCCCCGCTGGCTACATCTACACAATGACCCGCTTCAGCGACAACGGGAAGCCAGCAATCGGATTTATTAGCCTTTCGTGCAAAATAGATATATGACTTGATTCCATGTCTCTTACACACCATTTCGAAGGCATTGAGATTATCGCGAAATACTTTCGGATTCAGAACATGAAATGCGCCCGATGCAAGTACAGCCATCCGATATAGTTCTGGCAACTTCGCCCCCTGAGCAAAAAGGAGCTCATCTTCCCAAGTTTTTCTGATTGGCGGCAGTGCAGATGCAATCGAGGGCAATGTCGAGGTTGAGTTTTGCAAGTTCATTAACGCCCCTGTTTCCCCTGCATAGAACCCTTTCCCATAATTTGCCAATTGCTTACTACGACCACAGCGGCACCTCTGTTCCCCGCCCTGCAGCGAATGCACGTACGGCAAGTTCCTGCGCGATAGGAATGTCCGTAATAATCATGCCAGTTGAAAATGCGAAGATACGTTCGTTCTCACTTGTCCTGCTCTGCGCTTTTCCTGTCAGTATTTCTGGAACCGTCGCATCTAGCGAAACTCGTTTGTCTTGAAGTAGTCGCTGTCCCACCAACTCAAATTGACCTGCACTGGTAGCGACAACTCTGTCTGCAGCTGCTACAGCACCATCAGCTACCCCTTTAGAAGCAACAGAAATGAGCACTCCACCTTCAGGAATCCATTCGGTTTGGATTGGCGGATGCCAGGCACGGCCTGAGGAAACTACCGTGATATCGCTGTCTTGAACCGCAGATTTAACAGATTCATCATCCTGTTCGACCAATTCGATTTCACGGTTTGGAAACCATTGGTGGAACACTTCCTTGCACTTTCTTAGTCCACCGGCGTGGGTTCCATGCAAGCGAAGTGTCTTAAGGCTCGGGACTGCGGTAAGTAGGTACGGAAGTGTATTCACTGCTTGAATTCCGGTCCCAAAAACCGTCGCAGTCCTCGGTTCAGGTCCAGCACATTCCCGTGCTATCAACGCTGTCGTAGCAGGAGTTCTAGAAGCGCCGACCTTTTGACAATCCATGAGGACATACGGCATCCCATTTTCGTCGTCATACAGACTGATGGTGGTGTAGTACTTGTCCGGATTATCACTTCCGTACCGGTACGACGTCTTATACCCAACAAGATCTCGGTTCGCATCAAAACCGAGCATTGAAAACGCGATTGAGTCCCGGCTTTCCACTGGCAAGTCAATCATCATCTTTGTCGGGCACTCAGACACACCCGTTTCTAGCGCAAGAAACCCATCTTCTACTGCACGGATGACTAGTGATGGCTCAAGATTTATATCTTCCATATCCGATCGAGTCAAAATCCTGAGCCGAGGGGATTTTGGATTATTCATATTACGTCCTGAAATAAGGGGATTTTATGACCATCTAAGTAGATAGCCATAAATGAGTATATGCTACCCATAACAGGTTTGGCTACCCTTATTTTAAAATTAATTAGTTTTCTCGCTATCTAAAATGGACTTACGCTGTTCGTCGCTCTCAATGTTCTATTTCCCCTTACAGCTTCAACCGCGGTCTCTCCCCCCCCCAGCTCCACAACGCCATCACACACGGCATCGAGAAGCCTGTGCTCGTGGCTAATCATCAGCACACCGCCACCGGTGCCAGCAAAGTCACGGATGACTTCGACAATCGCCGCAGAATTGGCGGCATCCAGCATTGCGGTCATTTCGTCACAAATGAGATAACGCGGGCGAGCAGCCAGAGTGCGCACGACAGCAGCGCGCTGGAGCTGCCCGTCAGAAACCTGGCTCGGAAAACGGGCCAAGAGGTCCGAGGACAGACCGGCTTTCCGGACAAGCCCGTCAATCTCCTTGCCCTTCCCACCTCGCACAGCCAAGCGAATGGTCTGCCCAAGCGTCATCCGCGGATCACAAGATCGGCGGGGCGATTGGAATACCATGCCAATTTGCCCGCGCACCAACTGCCCGGCGCGGCTACGCACTGACTCGACAGGTACCCCATCACACAAACAGCGACCGCAATCAGGAACTTCCAGACCTGCGAGGATACGGCCAAGTGTGGACTTTCCTGCGCCTGAGGCGCCTCGCAGCCCAATAATCTGCCCCGGCTCAATCCGGATGGACACATCCGTGAGAACTGTTCGTGTGGAACCATCTTTAGCTCCGAAGGCTTTAGAAATCCCCTCGGCAACCAGTGCTTTCTCGCTCATTTACGAGCCTCCTCAAGCCGACGTGCGTAGCAGTAGTCCTCATCCAGATTCGTCAGCGACGGCACTGCTCCGGGCATTGGGCGCATGCCATTTTCGGGCAGCGCCGCCAATAGATCACGCATGTATTGACTGGATGGAGCCTCGAGCACCTGCTGGGCTGGCCCAGTTTCTTCGAACCGAGATGCATACATCACTGCAATCCGGTCAGCGATAGCGCTGTCACGCAGCTCGGAAATATCGTGCGTAATCAGCATGACACCCGCGCCTGCGTCGGCGATATCACGGAGCATTCGCAGCAAGGACATGGTCAGCTCGGGATCTAGCGCCGCAGTGGGTTCATCCGCAATCACGAGGTCTGGGTCACCGGCCAACGCGAATGCAACCGCCACGCGCTGAGCCATGCCGCCGGATAACTCGTGCGGGTACATCGCGGCGACTTCGTCGTGAAGCTGCACTCTGGCGAGCAGTTCCTCGGCTCTGTGCCCACTGCCTAGCACGGCGATTGCCTCCGCCAGCTGGTATCCAACGGTCCGCACTGGGGTCAGGAATGTCGCCGCCGATTGTGGCACGAGAGCTATACGACGGCCTGCCAGCTCTTCGTCCGTTGGTGCCAATGCTGCTGTTTTTGAGCGACGAGACAAGATGTCCACGAACCGTCCATCGGGATAGTGATAATGCACGTGCCCCGATGTGATTGCCTGTGGAGGCAGGGATCCTACGACAGAGGAAGCAATGATTGACTTCCCGCAACCGGATTCTCCAATTACTGCTACGACTTCTCCCCTGCCGACGCTCAGCTCGATATCCGTCGCAGCGTGCACAATGTCGCCGCTACGCAACGGAATACGCACGGTCAGTTTTTCAATCTCCAGAAGTGTTGACTGTCCACTCATACGAGCACCTCCTGGCCAGTAATTCGGTTCTTCAAATGGTTGCCAATCGCAGCGATGCACAAAGTTGTTGCAACGAGGAAGAAGGAGGGAAACACCAAAATCCACCAATGTCCCAAGAGGAGGGCACCTTCGGCGTCGGCAAGCAGAGTGCCGAGCGACGGTTTGTGCGGTGGCAGACCTACACCGAGAAAGGACAGCGTTGATTCATGCCAAATAACGTGTGGAATCAGCAGGACGAGTCCAACCAGTGACTGCCCGAGCGCTGCCGGTACAACGTGGCGAACCAGCACGCCGACTCTGCTCATCCCAGATAAAAGCGCAGCCTCTACGAACTCGGCGTTGCGCAAATGCAGCACGGATGCGCGCACCGTTCGGGTAATAGTCACCCAGTGAGTCAGTACCAATGAGGCGATAATCGCCATGATGGAGCCACGGAACAAGCTGACAATCAGCAGTCCAAGCAGCAGGTGCGGCAAAGCGTTAGTTACGTCGGCACCGCGCATGATAATTCGATCCACGCGCCCACCAACCATGCCTGCGACAACGCCCAGCGCAACACCAACAACTGCAGAGAACACTGCCGTGACAATCGCGATGAAAAGCGAAATCCGCATGCCGGCGGCCACGCGGAGGAACACATCGTGCCCCTGGGAATCGGTACCGAAGAAGTGCTCTCGCCCAGGGGAAGCACCGGAGTTAGCGAAGTCTGTCAGCACCAAATCTGCGCCGCTAAGTAGCGGAGCGAGCAAGGCATAAAGCCCAATCACCATGAGCAATACCACCGCCACAATCACCCGTGGCGAGTAATACTTCGGGCCTTTCTTCATGGGCCTTAGCGTCGTTTTGGAGTCTAGTAATCTACCGGTTTCTGTTTTCGCAATTTTCGTCCTAAACATCTGCATCAACCCTCGGATCAAGGACTACGAAGGCGACGTCGGCAAGCAGATTTCCGAACAGAACGATTACCGTCGTCGCAATTGTAAGAATGCTCAGCAATGGAAAGCCGAGGCTCTGTGCAGACTTAACCAACGCGGTGCCCAGCCCTGGCCACGCGAAGACGGCTTCCACGAGCGTCGAGCCAACAACCAACTCCGACAACCTCGCGCCGATTAGCGCTAAGAACGGAGGCACAGCAGTAGGCAACAGATGCGAGCGAATAATTCGTCGACGTGGGATACCACGGACTTGTGCGCCAGTCACAGCACCGGAGTCCATAACTTCCACGATTGATTCACGAAGAGACAACACCAACCACGGCATCTGCGTAACCGCAAGGACAACCGCTGGCAATACCAGGTGAGCCACCGTGGAGGAAAACGTCACGGGTCGCCCTGGATACGTCAGACCGCCGGTCGGGAAAAGCTGCCAGGCCAGCGCGAATACACCTAGCCCACCAAGTGCCACCACAAAAGGAGGCGTCGCTTGAATCACTGTGGACAGTGCCAAAATTGCCCGATCAGCTACGCCGCCACGGTTTACCGCCGCCCACAGTCCGAGACCGAAGGAAAGCACAATCGCGCCACCAAGCCCGCAGGCACCCAACAGCATCGTCCATGGCAATCGCTCTGCCAGCACCTGCGTTACTGGCTGTGCATACGAGCGGGAAATGCCAAGGTCACCTACCGCCAAGCCTTGCAACCACACCAACCACGATTCCCACCATGAGCGATTGAATCCGAGCTGATTCGAGATGGACTCTCGTTGGGCATCAGTAAGATTGCCAGCCTGCCCCTTCAAATAGGCATCTAACGGATCAAAGGGACTCACCGCTGCCAGCGCGAACACGGCAGCCGTCACCGCTATAACGATGGGAACCGCCACCAGCACTCGCCTTGCGACGATTCCAGCAATCTGCCTTTTGCGACTCCGAAAGCCCGGATGTTGAGAGACACGTGGATATGTTGACCTTATCTGGGTTCTTGCCATTTACTTGTGCCAAGCTCCCAGGTTGAACCACGGGCCGAAGTTCAAGCCGTGTGCGTGTGGCTCAAGTATTCCGGTTGGGTGGCTGTACCCGCGATTACGCTCGACATAAACATGGTCAACGTAGACCAACTGAAGCATGGCCGGCTTTTCGGCGTAAAGCTTCTGCACCTTGCGGTAGAGCCCATCGCGCTTTGCCTGATCAGGCTCGATCCGAGCCTGGTCGAGCAACTTATCAATCTCCGGGTTGACGTAATCGGATCCGTTATCCCACTTCGCGCCTGCACCAGGCTCTGCGTACTTAGAGTGCAGAATCGAGTAAATCTGCCCATCGACTGAGTATGGCGTTCCACCGCCACCGAGCATAACGGGAGTCTTGGCATAGTCCTCACGATTCACAGACTTGGAGTCGCGCGCGACGGGATTGACCTCGATACCAATCTTTTTCAGGTCAGAGGCAGTAGCCAGAGTCAGGTCAGTTCGTGCGTGGTCGCGGTTCGGGAAATAGATAACGTCGAAAGTGGCACGCTGCCCGCCCTTAATCCGGATGCCATCCGGTCCTTTCTCCCATCCAGCCTCATCAAGGATTTTCTCCGCCTTCGCAGTGTCGTGCTTGATTTCTGCAGCAGGATCATAGGCATCACCGTAGAAGTCCGTGAGGAAGGTGGAGTTCGGCTTAGCGCGTCCCTTCATCACGTCCTTCGCCATCGCTTGCCTGTCAACGGCAAGATTTACAGCGTTACGAATGGCTTGATCGCCGGTGACCGGGTTACCGGTCGGAAGAGTAATGCCACGCCAGTCGGCCGAATGCGCTGATTCGACTTTGAATCCATCCTTGCCCTCGAATTCTTGAGCCAGCGCTGGCTCCATGATGGTGCCATCGCCTTCACCACCGCGGAGCTGTTGGGCACGGGAATTCTCGTCTTGATTGACGCGATATATGACCTTCTTCAATTCAGGAGCCCCACCATGATAATCATCGCGGGCGGTAAATACGGCTTCATCAGCACGAAGCGATTCGAGTTTGAAAGGCCCGGTACCCACGGGCTTAGTGTTCAACGATGATTCTTCGGCAGGCTTCAGGTTTTCAAAGTCGAAAGCCTCTGACGGTGCGATGCCGTTGAGGAGCTGGTGGTCGAACTCCGCATACGGGATATTCAGTTCAAAGACGACTTTGTTGCCATCTGCGCGAACATCGTCGAGCATTTCCCAAACCAGAGCTTCGGAGGAGGCGGAGCGCTCGTCGAGAATTGCCTTGTAGGTCGCAACAACATCTTCCGGACCGAAAGTGGAACCGTCGGAGAAGGTAATGCCGCCCCTCAACGCTACAGTCCACGTCTTGTTGCCGTTGCTGGGCTCAGCAGGTCCGGCAGCGAGGAGTGGCTCAAAGTCAACCGGCCTCTTGGAAGCATCTCCAACAGCGGGCTTGAGACGGAATAGCCCCTCGTAGACTGGCGAATCTCCCGATCGGCTGTAACCGGAGACCGGGTTGTACGCACCGGTCTCATTGTTGTCGAGGAGAACCAGGGTGCGCTCAGCGTCTGCGCCGTCTGGACCAGCCGCAGATTTGTCATCGGGGTTCGAGCAGGCCGTCAGCCCGAGACCACAGATGGCGAGAGCCGAAACTGAGACAGCGGCCGCTCGGCACAGGCGGAACTCGAGGTTTTGCCGTGAATATTTAGCAAACATAGTTTCCCCTTTAGTTAAGGATAGGCGCAAGTAATTGGAAATTGTTTTCATTATTTCCTAAGGGGGATTTAGATTTCAATGGCCTGAACATTGGTCTTTTAGTTGCGCAAACAACGCCATCTAATGTGGCTATTCAGAAATTGCCATCCACCAGGCGCAAAAAAGCGGTAGCGCCATCAGCGCTACCACTTGTTCCTCCCCCTGTTTGTGCGCTCGAGGCACAACATGCACGAGTCGCCGCGCCTACCCCGCGCCGCGCTAGCCCCCCTTACGATTCCTACGCCACCTTCGTAACCTCAAAGCGCTGCTCCGGGTTGGCGTACGCCTCCTGCGCGCGGATTAGCTCCAGCTCGCCCGAGCCGGACTCGTAGGTCACCTTAATCAGCTCAAAGATACTGGCTGCGGTGTTGCCCAGCGCAACCGACAGGTCGCCGTCAATGCCGCGGCCACGCAGCAGGTTGCCGGCAAACAGCGCGGCCGTGACATCGCCGGAACCGTTGCGCTTCAGCGGCAGGTACGGGGTGGCCACCAACCAAGCGCCCGAGCCGTTGACGGCGAGCATCTCAATCTCGCCCTCCTTGCCCTCCGGACGCAGCACGCTGGTAACCAGCACGGCCTCCGGACCCATCTCACGAGCAGCGTGAGCTGCCGCAATGGTGGACTCCAGGTCGCTGACCTCACGGCCCGTCAGGTACCCCAGCTCAAACTGGTTCGGGGTAATCACGTCTGCCACCGGCACGACCTTGTCACGCAGCAACGGCGGGATGTCATCGGAGACATGGCAGCCACTCTTGGCATTTCCCATCACCGGGTCACACGAGTAAATCGCCTTCGGATTGCGCTGCTTGGCCAGCGCCACGGCTTCGATGATGGCGTCCGCAATATCGCTACCGCCTTGATAGCCGGAGATAATTGCGTCGACGTCGGCAAGCTTGCCCAGCTCATCGATACCCTTGATAACCTCACGCACGTCCGTGGCGGGAATCATTGGGCCGCGCCACTGGCCGTAACCGGTGTGGTTGGAAAAATCGACAGTGTGAACCGGCCAGACCTCGAACCCAGCGCGCTGCAGTGGGAAGACGGCAGCGGAGTTGCCCACGTGGCCGTAACTCACATGCGACTGAATGGACAGAATCGAGGGCACGCGGCTGAACTCCGCGGCAGCTTCGGCGGCTCTGACAACGTTGGCCTGATTTTCGTTCATTCCTCTATCTTGCAACGAATGCGCGTAAATCCCATATCCGCTAGTAGAAGCGGGGCCTGCGCCTGTTCGCTTTAATCTCAGAGCGCCGTTGCTTCTGCGCTTTACGACGGGCAATTGAAGCCCTACTCGGTCGAGTACGACGCCTCTTCGGAGGCGGTGGCTGGACGGCTTCTCGGATGAGTTCCGCCAAGCGTCGCCGGGCCTCCGCGCGGTTGCGCACTTGGGAGCGCTGCGTGGTGACGGACACGGTGAGAGTCGTGCCATCCAGGCGGTGGCTGAGATTATGGAGAGCGCGGCGGCGGTGGACGTCGGAAAGCACACTGAGTTGTCCCAGGTCAACCGATAGCTGCACCTTGGAGTCGGTGGTATTGACTCCCTGACCGCCCGGGCCACCGGAACGCGCGAAGCGCTCGGTGAGCTCGCCGGCCGGGATGACCAGCCCCTTGGGAATGCCAGGGCCGGGTGGGATTGTCAGGGGTTCCATGGGCCTCAGTGTAGAGGGGCCTCAGTGTAGAGGGTGCAGCAACCGCGGCCGTGTGTCTCGGTTATTACCTGCGCGTTAAAGGTTCTCGGCGACAGCGCGCAGCGACTCCGGAATATCTGCCTGGTGAGTGTGTACCTCAATGAGGACGAACTTATCCTGATTTTCCAGGGTTTGCTGGAGTGCCTCATGGAGCTCGTTGGAGGTACGAACGTCGAAGAGCATAGTCTTGTCCGGATTGCCGCCAAAGAAGTCCAAGGCGTGCTGCCAATTCCACTGGGCGATGTCGTTGTACTCGGCTTCCTCGCCGTGAATGGCGCGCTCAACGGTGTAACCGTTGTTCTCCACGAGGAACATGACAGCCGGAATCTCCTGGCGCAGGATAGTACCCAGTTCCTGGGCGGACATCTGAGCCGAGCCGTCACCGATTAATAGGATTGGGCGGCGAGAGCGGTCAGCCAGACCTGCACCGAGGGTTGCAGGCAGCGTGTAGCCAATCGAACCCCACATTGGCTGACCGATGAACTGCGAGTTCTCCGGCAGGCGCATCGAAGACATGCCGAAGTAGGAAGTTCCCTGCTCCGCCAGCACATTTGTCGGATTGGTCAGAGCATTGATCACCTGCGCCCAAAGCTGGTCAGAGGTCAGTGGTTCGTCGGAAAGCTCTACCTCATTCTTCACCGGATCTGCCGGCGTGAATTCGACGGCCTTGGCGGATTCCTCCTTGATTACGCGCTCGACAATGTCGAAGGCGCGGTCCATTGCGATTGGTGCAAAGAGCTGGTCACCAATGGAAATCTCCATACGGCCAATGTTGACGCGAGTGTCCTCGTTGATGTTCTGGCTAAAGCCCGCGGTGGTGTTATCCGTGAACTGAACACCTGCGGTGATGAGGACATCGGCGCCCTCGACGGCATCGATGACATTTTGCTTCGAGGCCGCTCCGGCATAGATACCCACGAAGTTCGGGTTGTCCTCATTGGCAAGGGACTTACCCCAGCTCAGAGTTGCAAATGGCAACTCAGTGTTCTCAAGGAACTTGTTGAAGTCCTCGCGGTAGCCCCAGCGGTGGACCATGACATCACCCAGGACGGAGACGGTTTTACCGGAGAGGTTTGCCCGCAATGCCTCCTCAAAGGCCTTCTCAGCATCTGGGTTGGAGACAATCTCGATTGCGCTCAGTGGCGCGCTCGGTGGGAAAGCCGGTGCCTTGGCAACATCGTGCGCGAGCATGATGTAGCCCGGCTTCTTGGTGTGCATCACTGTGCGTAGAACACGGTCGATCTCGAAGGTCGCAGTGGCAACCTCAAGATCGGCAGCAGCGCTGGATACCTCTGCTGACATGCGGTAGAAGTGCTTGAAGTCTCCGTCGCCAAGCGAATGATGCAGCGCCTTACCCGCAGCCTGCAGCGGTTTAGCAGGAGCGCCAACGATATGGACGACCGGTGCGGACTCGGTGTACGCACCCGCGATGCCGTTGATTGCGGACAGCTCACCGACGCCAAAGGTGGTCAGCAGCGCGCTAACTCCGCGCAGACGTGCGTAGGAATCTGCAGCGTACGCAGCGTTGAGCTCATTGGAGGTACCAACCCACTTGATGTCATCCTTGTGATCGATGACGGTGTCGAGGAAGTGCAGGTTGTAGTCACCTGGGACGCCAAAGAGTTCGGTGACGCCCAGCTCGTGCAGGCGGTCGAGCAGGTAGTCGCCAACGGTGTAGTTTTCGCGTGTCATGTATGTTCGTCCTTTCCTAACGTTTACCCGATGTGATTCGGCAGTTATGGAGTGATGTGTGGCTCCGCGGGAGCTGGTGTGTCCCCGCTTGCGGAAGCCTGTTTTTCTGAGCCATGGGTGGGCTCATGCGACAGGCCATTGGAGACATTATTCGCCTTCCACCGGCCTATTGCGCTCGTCGGTGATTTGGCTAAAGAGTCCGCCGTAGATAGGAGTGCGGATGGATCTGGACCAGTCTTCATCTACCTCTTTGAGCTGGAGCGATGTCGAAGCAGTCATAAGGAAGCCATAGCCGAGAAATGCCTTGATTGCGACATCATCCGCACCTGTTGCTCGGTGAATAGTCGACCAAATTTTGGCAAAGCCAGCGCGAGTGCGATCTCTGATTTCCTCATCCGTAGCCGAGGCGATGCCATGCAGTTGCAGCCGCAACATATCGTGGTCATCCAATAGAGACATGTACTTCGGCCCCATTCGATCGAAAGCCTCAATTCCAGTGGTGCCATCCGCCGCATTCGCCAGACCATCTGCCATGCGATCGAACGCATAGTCCAAGAGTTCAAGAAAGAGCGCCTTCTTAGTGCCGAAGATCCGGAACACATACGCCTGTGTAATACCAGCTTGACGAGCAATGTCATCAATATTGGCGTTAGCCGGGCCCTTGGCCGCGAATTCGGCAGCTGCGATCTGCAGGAGCTGTGCTCTGCGCTCTGAACTACTCATTCTCGAACTCATAGCCTCTAAGTTAGTAGTTACTTACTACTTAGTAAAGTCGAAACGGAAAATTCCCATAAAAATTCCGGGAATTTAGCTACAAGTCGAGCTACAAATACCGGCCAGTAACGCTTGCGGAATTGGCTGCGACCTCACTCGGCGTGCCCGTTGCGACAATCCGGCCACCATCCACACCACCGCCGGGACCGAGATCAATGATGTAATCCGCATTGCGAATCAAATCCACATCATGCTCAATAACCAGGACTGTGGCCCCCTTATCAATCAACCGCTGCAACACCCGCAGCAACGTCTCCACATCGCGCGGATGCAGGCCAACGGTCGGCTCATCGAAGACAAATAGCGCTCGGTTCTGCTTCCTATGCAGCTGCGAGACCAATTTCAGCCGCTGTGCCTCACCACCGGACAGCGCCGGTGTCGCCTCATTCAAGGTGAGATAGCCCAGGCCAACATCACTCATGGCCTGCAAAGTGCGACGAACAGCACTAAAACGCTTATCGACGGCCTCAACATCAGTAACCCACTCGAGCGCCTCAGTCACCGTCTTGGCCAGTAACTTCGGCAGCGACAACCCCGCCACCAGGTAAGACTCAGCCTCCGGGGCGTAGCGCGAGCCACCACAGCCTGGACAGGTGATATCCACGTCCGGCAGGAACTGCACATCCAACGAGATGGTGCCGGTGCCCTCACACTCCGGGCACTTCAAGCTGCCAGTGTTGAAGGAAAACGCTCCGGGCTTCAGCTTCTTGCCATCACTGGCCACCGCATCAGCATTGGCACCTGCATAAATGCGCCGCAACGCATCCAGCACCCCGGTGTATGTACCAACCGTAGAGCGCACATTGGCCCCAATTGGTGTGGCATCAACGACGTGCACGGTATCAATCCCAGCGGCATCAACCGCACGCACGTGTGCTGGTTTTTCACCGTCGGCCGCACCTTGCACCGCTGGCACCAACGATTCCAGCACCATCGTTGTCTTTCCGGAGCCGGAAGGCCCGGTCACCACCGTCATCTGCCCCAATGGCACATCAACGTCCAGCGCCTGCACGGTGTGGATTGGAGTGGTTTCCATGTGGATGGTGCCGACGCCCGCGCCACTGCCCGCGCCAGCGTTGCCACTGCCCGCGCCAGCATCAGCCACAGCCTCACCGCGCACCGAAACCTTCGTCCGCCCCGTGATATAGCCACCAATCACGCTGTCGGACACTTGTGCAACCGTGCCCTGCGCGGTCACCTCCCCACCATCGCGACCAGACCCCGGACCAATCTCAATCAAGTGGTCAGCCGCAGCCAGCACCGCCGGATCGTGGTCCACCATCACCACTGTGTTGCCACCACGCAGCAAATCCCGAATCACGCCATGCAGGCCCTCGATATTCGCCGGATGCAGACCAATCGAAGGCTCATCGAGTACGTACAACACACCCGTGGTTTCATTGCGCACTGCACGCGCCAACTGCACGCGCTGCCGCTCACCCGTTGATAACGTCGCCCCCGCGCGGTCCAACGACAGGTATCCCAGGCCAAGTTCCACCAGCCGCTTAGCCATCGATTGCAGCGTGACGACGAGCGTCGCCGCCATGCTGCGCATCGGTGCGGGCACCTGATCAACCACGCTGGTTGACCACTCCAGAACGTCGTCAAGCGTGAGAGCCGTGATGTCAGCCAAGTTATTCCCGCCGATCAGCGGTGTGCGAGCGGCGGCGGACAGGCGTGTGCCGTGGCAATCCGGGCACGTGCGCTCGGTGAGGAAGCGGGAGACTTTGGCCAGGCGTTTGTCGTTATCGGCGCGTTTGAGCTCTTCGGTAACGGTTAGCCGCGCGTTGCGGAACGTGAAGTCGAGCTCGTGGATGCCTTTCTTCGAGGTGACGGTGATGTGCTTTTTCTCTTCCGGACCTGCGAAGACAATGTCGCGCTCATGGTCTGTGAGATCCCTCCAGGGCACATCGGTGCGCACGCCAAATTCGCGGGCGATGGCCGGTTGGACGTTGAAGCCGAAAGTCTGCCAGGGCAAAACGGTGCCGTCGTCGATGGAGAGATCGGGGTCTTTAATCAGCGCGGCATCGTCGACCTCACGGATAGTGCCGATGCCCTCACAGGTCTCGCAGGCGCCGCGGGAGTTGAATGCGAGGTCTTCGGCACCTGGTAAGTAAAACTCGACTCCACATTCGGTGCAGGTCAGCGGTTTTTCTGCGGCGACGGCGAGGGTCGACTCATGGTAGTGACCATTCGGGCAGCGGTGGCGGCCAAGTCGGGAGAAAATCAGGCGGATGACATTGAGCAGCTCAGTAGCGGTGCCGAATGTGGAGCGCACGCCCGGCGTTGGGGGACGCTGCCGCAGCGCCAGGGCTGCCGGGACATGGGTGACTCGATCAACATCTGCCCGAGTGGCCTGCGACATGCGACGGCGCGTGTAGGTCGACAGCGCCTCAATGTAGCGACGCGAGCCTTCGGCGTACAAAACGCCCATGGCCAGCGAGGACTTACCTGAACCGGACACACCGGCAATAGCGGTGAGCTGCTGCAGCGGAATATCGACATCAATGTTTTTCAGGTTATTGACCCTGGCACCGCGCACTTCAATATGCGTGGGCTGATCGGCCGTCGATTGATTCTGAGCAGTGCCACGAGATGTCTTCCGAGCTGTCATCCGAGTCATGCCTCCAGAGTAAGGCAGGGGCCGGATTGGCTATTTCGCTGTTAAACCACAAATGCTCATCTATGCTGGCGATTAACGACTTCCAGTTATAAAAACAGCAAGAAAAGACAGGATTGAGGCACTATGGCTACTTCTGATTCCCCGTCCATTTTCATCTCCGGTGGCGCTCAGGGCATCGGTCGCGCGGTGGCCGAGAAGTTCCTGGCGGCTGGCTGGACCGTGGGCGTCTACGACATCAACGATGATGCACTGGAAAAGATTAAGGCGGACCTCCCTGAGGTAATCGTCGGCAAGCTCGATGTCACGGACTACCAGCAGTGGGAAGATGCACTGGCGGACTTCACGTCCCACACCGGCGGCAAGCTGACGGTACTGGATAACAACGCCGGCATCATTGGTGATGGCGATATCACAGACCAGTCTCCGGAGATCATCGCCGCGCAGGTCGATATCAACTGCACCGGTGTCACACTCGGCGCGAAGGCGGCACACAAGTACTTGAAGCGCACGAAGGGCTCGCACCTGGTCAGCATGGGTTCGGCCGCGGGCATCTACGGTCAGCCACACATCACGCCATACTCCGCATCGAAGTTCTACGTCAAGGGCATGACGCAGGCGCTGGATTTGGAGTGGCGCAAGGACAAGATTCGCGTCGTCGCCATCATGCCGCTGTGGGCGAAGACGAAGCTGGCGGACGTTTCTGCTGGTTCGACGCGCCGTCTGGGCGTGCGGATTACGCCGCAGCAGGTCGCTGATGCCGTGTGGAAGGCAACACATCCGCAGAACTTCATTGAGCGTCAGCGTCACTTCTACTCCGTGTCCGCACCGGACTTCATCCTTCGCTACCTGGGCAAACTGGCGCCGCAGTTCCTGGCTCGTCCGGTCAACGCGCTCATCGCAGGTTAATTGCGCATGCTTTTCGACCAACTCCCGCGCAGTGACACCCGCATCACGCCGGGAGTTGTTCATCTGCCGAGTTGGCTTCCGCTGGGCCGCCAAGCGGAAATCATCACGCAACTGCGCGGTATTGCCCGCAGTCTTTCCAGCACCCCGCTGGCCATGGCTCGCCCACAGCTCAAAAGCGGCCAAATGCAGGTCTTCATGCTGCATCTCGGGCGCATGTGGGTCACCAATCCATACCGCTACGTCACACACATCGACGGCCACCGCATCCCGCCGGTGCCCGGCAATCTCTTACAGCTCGCCACCGAAGCACTCAGTGCCTGCGCGCTTTACGACGATTCCCTGAACCAGTGGCCCACCACTTTTCGGCCTGACATGGCGTTGGTCAACTATTACCCACCTGAGGCAACCATGGGGATGCACCAAGACCGCAACGAAAACTCCCCCGCCCCAATTGTGTCCGTCTCCATTGGTGACGAGGCCCTATTCCGCATTGGCAGCACGGAAAACCGCAATAAGCCCTGGGATGAAGTAACTCTCACCAGCGGAGATGTCATTGTCTTTGGTGGGCCAAAGCGACTGGCATTTCATGGGGTGCCCAAGACTCGACCGGGCACGCTACCGGAGGGCTGCGGCCTACGGGAAGGTCGCATCAACATCACGTTTCGGCAAGTGGAAAACTGACCGAAACTCTTACCGCTAGCCTAGAAACCATGCAGCACAGCGCTCATGCCACGCCTGTCACCCCCGGCGCCTTTCCCACTCCGCTCGATTGGCGCAGCCGAGTGCGGTATTTCATCGGCCCATACCCAGTCACAGACATCGCAATCGCTGTCTTTTTCCTGTTGTGCGCATGGGTGGAAACGACACCGCTGTTTCAATTTGGCCCGAGCTTCACGTACATCACCAACGTGGTTCTTTCCGCTGTTATTGCCGGAGCCGCAGTGTTTCGTCGTAAAGCGATGCGCGCTTCCTTCGTAGTGACGTACAGCGCCCTGGCCGTGATAGCCTTGCTGGTGTGGCTCACCCCGGTAAACCTTGGGCTAAGCCCCATTGTTGTTGCTGCCCCAGTATCTTTATGGGCGATAACCAGGTGGGACCCCAATCGAGCCTGGGGCATTGCGGGACTATTTTTGGGTCTAATCGGCAGCTTCCTCAACCCCGCCGTTCCCGCGTTCGGCTTCACGTCCGAACGTCTGCTGGTCTTTGGTCTGCCGGCGGTGCTCATTACGGCGGGCGCGTACGCGGTGCCACTGTGGCTGCGCACTAACGCCGAGGAGCACGCTGCGGAGTTGGAAAACGTTATCGCGCGCAACAAGTTGGAGTTGTCCAGGGAGCTTCACGACGTCGTAGGCCACGGGTTGACCTCGATTAAGGTGCAGGCCCAAACTGCGCTGTACCTGGCGGAGATGAATGAGCGTGATGGTGGGCCGGAGACGGCTGCGCTTCACGGTATCGCTGAGACTGCGGACCAATCATTGCGGGATGTGCATGCGCTTGTCGATGCGCTACGTGACGGCGGCGAGATTAGCGCTGACCCGAATGAGATTCCGCGCCTGGTAGCGGCCACTTTTCCTGTGGAGCGCGGTGTTTCGGTGACCCTGCCAGAATCATATGTGCAGCTGGCAGACTGGCCGTTGGCAAAGCGGCTGACTCTGGTGCGCGCGGTCACGGAATTGTCTGCGAATATGGCTAAACATTCGTCGGGGCCGGGGCAGTTGACGCTGGTGATTGAGACTCCCACGGATACCGAGGGTGATAGTGCTCAGACGAAAGCTCATCTGACCACCTCGAATCCGACAACGAGCGCTCCTTCCAGCAAAACTCATCGCATTGGCGCTGGGCTGGTTGGGCTGAGCGAACGTGTCGCGGAGCTCGGCGGCGAGATGACTTATGGTGAAACCGATGGCACGTTCCGCGTCGACATTCGACTGTAGGCAGGCGTCCGGTGGATGGCAGAGTGTAGCAACCTTGCAGAAAGACGAGCGATGAGTGTAATTCGAGTGTTGGTCGCCGAAGACCAAACGCTGATTCGGCAGTCTTTTGCACAGCTTATTGATGCGCACCCGCAGATGCAGGTCATCGGTGCCGTCGGTGACGGTGCGCAGGCGGTTCAGCTCGCGCCCGGCGCGGATGTGGTGGTCATGGATATCCGCATGCCAGTGATGGATGGCATCGAAGCTACACGACGAATCGTGCGTGGCGGGTTAGCTGAAAGCGGTACCAGTACAACTTCACCGAAAGTCCTGGTGCTGACCACTTTCCGTGAGGAGGACCTGGTGCTGAGCGCCTTGGATGCCGGGGCTTCTGGTTTTCTACTAAAGGATTCCGATCCGCGCGAGTTGCTCTCGGCGATTGCTCGGATTTACCGCGGTGAAGGTGTCATTGATCCGAAGGTAACGCCGATGGTGCTCAGACATATTTCACCGCGCACGCCGCGCTCCGGGCAGTCTTCGACGGGTTCTTCTGCGCATGGCGCCAGCCCCTCTACTGTGACCGCTCAGTTCACGCCTCGTGAACAGGAAATTCTCGGCCTTGTCTGTCAGGGACTGTCCAATGACGAAATCGCCCGAAAATTGTTTGTTGCCACAACCACGGTGAAAACGCATGTGAAATCGCTACTGACGAAAACGGGCTCGCGCAGCCGAGTAGATCTTGTTATTTGGGCTGCGAAAAACGGCCTTCTCTAGCGTCTCCTCCCTAGGGAGGATATTTCTGTCAGTTCATTCTCTGGGAGGACGCGGTCAGAGTTCGGCAGGCCTATTACTAAAGGCATGAGCACCGCAGGAACAGCCCTTCCCCTCCTCCAACTCCGTGGCATCACCGTCGCCTACGGCAAGAACGAACCTGTCCTGAACAACCTTGATATGAGCGTTCGCGCAGGTGAAGTCTATGGCCTGCTGGGCTTAAACGGCGCCGGCAAATCCACGCTGATGAGCACGGTGCTGGGGCTTCTTCCCTACTCCGGTGAAATCCGCATTGCGGGACGGCCGTGGACTGTCATGGACCTTGACCGCATCGGGGCTTCCATCAATGGTCCGGCATTCTATCCACAGCTCTCGGCTGCTGAAAACCTCAGGGTTCACGCTCACCTGACTGGCACTGATAAAGATCGCATCGACGAGGTGCTGGACATGGTTGGCCTGCACGCGGGCAACAAACGCGCTCGAGCGTTCTCCACCGGTATGAAAGTCCGTCTGGCACTGGCAATGGCGCTTCTGACAGATCCGGACATTCTGCTTCTCGATGAACCCACGAACGGCCTGGACCCCGAAGCCATCGTGGGGCTTCGTACCCTGCTTCGACATCTGGCAGATTCTGGCAAAGCAGTCGTCGTGTCTTCACACCAACTCGGTGAAGTGGAAAAGAGCGTTGACCACCTTGGGGTTCTCGCAGGCGGTCGGTTGGTCTACGAAGGTCCACTAGCTGATTTTGCAGCTGACGGCCAATCTCTTGAGCAAGCTTTCTTCACGGCAGTAGGTGTTGCACGATGAGCACTCGGAACTACTTCCGCGCCGAGCTACTGCGGGCAAAGTGGTCCTTCACCATGTTCCTGCCCGTCATCATGGTGGCAATCGCACTGGTCAGTATGGCTTTTTCATCGGGCGTTAATGCCACGGCCATGGCCAGCGCACACTTCTACTCGCTGGTTCTGCTGCCTCCGCTGGGAGCTCTTACCGCTGTCATCGGTCAAAGTCGAGAGGAAAAGATCCGCCACGGTGGATTGTCTTGGCGCAACATCTCACCTCGTCGTGTCCTGTTAGCACGCGTCGGCACGGTCATCCTTGCCGCAGCCATTGGGCATGCGCTGATGGCGGCACTGCTGGCAGATAGCTTCGAAAACGCTCTACAGTTCACTCTTTTCAGCACACTGTCGTTCTTTGTTTTCTGGGCATTCGGCCTAGTGGTGTGGCGCCTTGTCCCTCGGGCGGCGCTATTGCTTGCACCGCTGGTAGCTATCGCGTGGGGTATTGCTGGCACACTATCTGCCATGAGTCCGTCCTGGCTATTTCTGCCGTGGACATGGGCGATTCGCCCCACGCTGCCCATCCACGGAGTGCTCCCTAACTCAGTGGCTGCCCCTGCGGGCAGCGAAATCTGGAGTATCGATATTCTTCCGCCGGCGCTGCTGCATGCATTTCTTGGCATTATCTTCTTTGCCATCGTGCTGTTTAGTCATGGCATGACCTTCCGCTTATCAATAGGTCAGGAGCGCAGGAATACATCTTTCGGTCATGGTCTAGCGGCAACTTTGCCGTGGCGCACGTGGTGGGGCCTGGCCGCACTGATGTGTGCAGGTCTTGCAGGTGTGCGGGCGGTGTGGGATGCCGAGTATGCACTGGGGCTGCTGAGTTTTGTCTGTGTACCAACAGCGGCGACGGTGGTGGCCATCATGACCTGGACTGCCCAGGCTGAGGCGTGGCCCGCACTGATGTACAGGCGCAGGCGCCTCAGCCTGACGCTACGGTTGTTTGCCCTGGATATGGTGTTCTTGATACCGGTGCTGATTGTCGCTGCCATAATCAGCGGCGCAGGCGGTAAATCCGGTGCAGGTGACGCAGCCAACACAGATAATCAGCTTGTCATTAATCCGTGGCCATACCAGGCGCTGGTGTCAATATTTGTGGCCGCAATGATTGTGGCCATCATTGGCCTTACTGCGCGTAGAAGTGTGGCAGCCGCCATCTTTGTCTCGGTGGCACTCGGTGGTTGGGCAGTGATGATTGGTGGCGATGTACTCAGCGCCACTCCACTGTGGTGGACGTCAGAATGGGGATGGACCTGGGTGGTCCGTGATTATCCCGAGCGATGGCCAATCATGGTCCTGGTGTCCACAGCTATTACAGGCGTGTTCGTGGCCTGGGCGCGAGCGACGTCTTTAAAGGCAACACGGCGCTAGCGCCTCCACCCCTCCTACCAGGATGGCATCCCACAAACTAGTGCCACCGTTTATTCGATGGCGTCGCGTACATCTTCAACAGAGAGGTTGGAGTCCTCAATCTCCTCACGCGCTTCCTTCCGCTTGCCACGTCGTACCAGACGGAAAATGCGCTGACGGCGCGTTGTCTCCTCACTGATGCGGCCTCGACCACGCAGCCACGCAACGAGCATGACGGTAATCAGCAGCAGGCCGATGTAGCCCAGAATTGGGTAGACCCAGCCAATCAGGTTCTGGAAGCCCATGAAGCTCAAGGCGAAGCCCAGCAGCACCAAGGCGACGTAGACAATGTTGAACTTATCCGGATGGCTGGCCGTCACGCGACGGGCCAGTGCGTAGAACATGCCAAGCGCGGTGTTGAAAATCATACCGAGAATGACCACGGCCATAGCCTGGCCGAGCCACGGGTGCAGGCGGTTGATGACAGTGAGCATCGGCACTGCATCGGTGGCAACAGTGCCCACAGTGTGAAACAGCGTGATGGTGGTAATCAGCAGCATCGCGGAGTAAATCAGTCCGCCAACAAAACCACCTGCACCAGCAGCTCGCGGATTGAACAGGCTACCGCCAATGACAATCGCCATGGATACCGCGACCATGAGGTTGAATCCGACATAATTCACTGCGGCGACAACCCAGTTCGGCAAGGTAGTTGGCACAGAAGCCACCGCGGCAGCTTGCTCAGCCGCTGGGGTGGCATCGGTGAATGCCAACGTATAGATACTGGCCAGCAGGATAAATCCCACAATAAACGGCGTGATAGAACCAATCACGGTGGTCACTCGGTCAACGTCCAGGAAGCCTGCAGCAATGGTCAGGGCCACCATAATTACGGCACCAATCCATACCGAGATTCCCCATTGCTGCTCCATGTTCGCCCCTGCCCCGGCGAACATGACAAACCCAGTAGCGAAAAGCGTAACAATCACGCCAATATCCAGGACGCGAGAAAAGATGGGATGAGAAACGCGTCGGAAAACTTCTCCGTGCTCCGAGGCCTGGAAATAACTTCCCAGCTGCAGAATAATCATGGCCATCAGGCTCATGATGACCGCTGAGAGAACGGCGCCCCAGACACCATTGATGCCAAAGGCGACGAAGTATTGCATGATTTCCTGACCCGTCGCAAAACCTGCGCCGACAACTACGCCGACGAAAGCAAATGCGACGCGCAGTACTTTCTTCACCACGTGGGTTCACTCCTATTCCACTATCTAATTGATATAACCACCTTACTTATCGAAGTTAGTTTTACTAATCGCGCCTAAAAATCACGCTTAAGAATCGCAACATTTCGACGCGCCTAAGACTCGGCGCTAAATCCCGCAGGCCACCCCGGTCGAGTGAACCGGGCAGTAACCGTTCGGATTCTTAAACAGGTACTGCTGGTGCTCATCTTCGGCCAGGTAGTACTTCCCTGCTGGGGTCTCAGACAGTGGCTTAATCTCTGTGGTGATGGGGCCCAGGCCAGCGTCGGCAAGCTTTGGTGCATACGCGTCGGCGATTTCCTGCGCCCGGCGCGCCTGCTCGGGCGTCGTCGTGTAAATCGCTGAACGATACTGCGTGCCCACGTCATTGCCCTGGCGATATCCCTGCGTCGGATCGTGGGCTTCAAAAGCCTTGGCAACCAACTGGTCAAAGCTAATCTGCTGCGGATCGTAGACAACCTCGACGGTTTCGGTGTGGTTGGTGCGCCCCGTGCAGGTCTCACGGTACGTCGGGTTGGGAGTGACACCACCGGCGTAGCCCACCGAGGTGCTCAGCACGCCCGGGGTCTCCCAGAACATCTTCTCCGCACCCCAGAAACAACCAATGCCGATGTAGACGACTTCCTGGCCGTCCTCCCACGGACCGGTAATCGGCGTGCCGAGCACCGCATGTGGCTGGGGCTCCTCCAGCACCGGGTGCGAGCCGCCCTTCAGCGCCTCATTCTCCGGTACTAATCCCGCGGGCATTCCAAAAAACCAACCCATTTTTATGCCTTCCTATCTATTTCCGTCTTATTTCCGTCTATGGTCAGCGCAACGTCACCCGTCGGTGGATTGTTCCGCCACAAGTAACTACGGAGGCCTACCGACTAAGGTTTGGATTGTGCGTACGCTCAGCCTTCTTCCCGTCAATCCTCACGACCCGACCCGCATTCTGCCCGACCTCAGCGCCGCGCTCGACGGCGAGGTCTCACTCCTGCCCGTTCCGCTTCACGACGGCACGCGCGCCTCTATTCTGCGGAACTCGCAACGCGCAGGGGAACCCATTGATGAGGACATTGCACTGGTGGTCGGCACGTCCGGTTCCACCGGTACACCAAAGGGTGCGCAGCTTTCCGTCGACAATCTAGTTTCATCAGCTACCGCCACACATGACTGGCTCGGTGGCGAAGGTCAGTGGCTGCTGGCCATGCCTGCCTATCACATCGCTGGCCTGCAGGTTCTTATTCGCTCACTGTTGGCGGGAACGGATCCCGTGTGCGTTGATGTCACCGATGGTTTTGATATTGGCGCCTTCGCCGATGGCGCTGAGGCCATGACAGGCGATCGTGCCTACACTTCTCTTGCTCCCATGCAACTGGCCAAGGCCATGACAGAACCATTCGGTGTGGCGGCACTGCGACTCTTCGATGCCGTCTTAGTCGGCGGGGCCGCCTTAAACCCACAAGTTGCTGGGCGCGCGGAAGAGCTGGGTATCAATGTGGTGACCACCTATGGCTCCTCGGAGACCGCCGGTGGTTGCGTCTACGATGGTCAGCCCATTGCCGGTGCACAGGTCGCCATTGAAAATGGTCATGTCTGGCTGGGCGGGCCAATGATTGCCAAGGGCTACCGCAATGCGCCAGGTCACGAGGCCTTTGCAAAGCCTGGTTGGTTCGCCACTTCTGATGCCGGTGAAATCCGCGATGGACGCCTGGTCATCACCGGTCGCTTGGACACCATCATCGACTCCGGTGGGCTGAAGCTGCACCCCGAAGTGCTCGAGCGCGAGCTGCTGGCCATCGAAGGTGTCACCGGCGCCTGCGTTGTCGGGATTCCGCATCCGCGGCTTGGCCAGGCCATCGTTGCAGCGTATGAGGGCACCGCTGAGCTGGGCGATGTCATGGATGACCTCGGCGATGCTGAAGAAGCCGGTCGAATCAACCACTGGATGATTCCCAAGGATCTCCGCCGCGTCGACTCGTTGCCGCTGATTGGCCCGGGCAAGGTGGACCGAGCCAAGGTTGCGCGGTTGTTCTAGGCGATCCGGGGTACAGCCTATTATTAATTCCATGTCTGAAACTCCGAATAGCCCGGCAACGGCGTCGTTAAGCGATTGGTTGGAAGGTGCCCGCCCCCATACCTGGGCAAACGCGTTTGCCCCTGTCATCGTCGGCGTCGGCGCGGCGGCATCGCACGCGCCGATTAATTGGGGACGCGCAGTGCTCGCGCTGATTATCGCGTGGGCACTGATTGTGGGTGTGAACTTCGCCAATGACTACTCCGACGGTATCCGCGGCACGGACGATGACCGCTCTGGTCCGCTGCGTCTGACTGGCTCTGGTCTGGTCGAGCCGAAACGCGTGAAGTACGCTGCGTTTGCAGCATTTGGTGTGGCTGGTGTTGCGGGCATCGCGCTGTCGCTGATGAGCGCGTGGTGGCTGATTCTGGTCGGCGCGGCATGTATCGCGGCGGCGTGGTTCTACACCGGCGGTAAGAATCCATACGGTTATCGCGGTCTTGGCGAGGTCTCCGTTTTCGTCTTCTTCGGTCTCGTCGCGGTGCTCGGCACGGAGTTCACACAGACCGGCACGCTGTCGTGGATTGGTCTGGCCTGCGCGATTGGTATCGGCGCGGTCTCCTCTGCCGTGAATCTCGCGAACAATCTGCGCGACATCCCCACCGACGCCGCCACCGGCAAGGTCACACTGGCAGTAAAACTGGGCGATTTCCGCACTCGCATTGTCTGGCAGATTCTCGCCGCGATGCCCATGCTGGCCAGCATCTTTATCGCATTCTGGCGTCCGTGGGCGCTGATTGGTCTCATCATCGTGCCGATGTGGGTAAAGGCCTCCGAGCCCATCCGCACGCACAAGAAGGGCAAGGCGCTCATCCCAGTGCTGGGCACGACCGGAAAGATGATGCTCGCCTGGTCTGTCATCACCGCTCTGACGCTCGCTTTGAGCTAGGAGGTTTGCTCAATGCTTGACGACGTCCAGGAGGCCACCGCCAAACTTGGCGCAACTGTGGCGAAAGCTCCGACCTTGGCCCGCAGTTTGGCACTGCGTTTTACCGGCTCTGGCAGGCGGCGGCTGGCGCTGGAGCGCGGCGCGCTGCATTCGCAGACTCGGGAACCAGGCCTGACAAATCTTTCGGCCACCGGTGTGGCGCATGTGCGCACTGTTCCGACAGAGGCCGAACTCGCGGCGAAGGACGATGAGCGTGCGGCCAGCGACAAGCCCGATGCCCTCACCACAGATATTCCGGTGCACTGGTACGAGGTGGCGCCGTCTGTGACTGGCAACGACAGCGATTCTGCTCAAGACCCCGTGACCATTGTCTTTGTTCACGGCTTCACCCTTGCCGGTGAGTCCTGGTACCGACAGTTCAACGCACTGCGGAAGTCGCATCCAGAAGCACGTCTGCTCACTATGGACTTGCGCGGCCACGGACAGACAGGTGCCGTCCCCGCCAACCTCTGCACAGTATCGGGAGCCGCTAGCGATGCGCTGGCGGTTATTGGTGAGCGAGCTAAGACCGGAAAGCTCATCCTGGTCGGGCATTCGCTAGGTGGTCTGGTGGCCCTACACATGGTGCGGGCTGCCGAGGACAGCATTCGCCGTCGTATAGCAGGCGTGGTGTTGATTGCCACATCGATCGATAAGTTGGCAGCTCAGGGCGTGCCGCAAATTCTTGCGACACCGGTGGCGGATGCGGCGCGCAATGCCATTGAGTCCTCACCGAAGGATATTCGTAAGTTCCGCGAGGCGATTGCGGAGCTGATGGCGCCGTCGCTGGCGGTCGCGGTGTTTATGCGCAAGACCAATTATGAAATCATCGAATTCCACGCGGCCATGATTAACGAGACCCCGCTGGAGACTTTCGTGGGATACCTCGATGATCTGCAGGAACACGACGAGTTCGCTGCTGCGCCGTATCTAGATGGTCTGCCGGGTGCGGTACTGGTGGGTAAGAAGGACGATGTCACGCCACGTGAGCAGGCCGACCTGATAATGGAAAAGTGGCCGACCGCCGAACTGGTGGAAGTCGACGAGGCCGGCCATATGCTGCCGCTCGAGGCGCCGGGTGCGGTTAACCGCGCGATTGAGCGGGTGCTGGAGAAGGCGCGGGAATAACGGGGTTAGTTTTCCTCGCGGTCCTTAATCTGCTGAGCAATGTATTCCTTGTGGGCTCGACGGTTAGCCGACCACACAGCAACCGACTCGTTGGCCTGCATACGCAGCTTCGGGAACACAAATACAGACAGCGGCATCGCGATGATCAGCGCAAACACTGCGGTAATCGCCGCCGGAATCTGTACGCCGACTACGTAGATAATTCCCAGCAGCACGAAGAAGAGCACGAAGAACAGCAGCAGACGCGCAAGGCCGTACCAGAACATGCCCTTCATGGCCTGGCCACGACCAGCATTCTTGTCAGCGGCCGGGGCCTTCGCAGCTGGAGCCTTCGCAGCTGACTGCTCTGCCGATGGCGATGAGGCCTGCTTGTCCTGCTCTGCCGGATTCGTCATAATCTCACATTCCTTCTAGTTGGCCTGTTTCAAGCTGATGTGCTTTAGGCACTACTGGACACCTTGCGTATTCTAGTCGGTAACTATAGGAGGTTAACTTTTCCCATGGGTCGGCTCATTCTGCTGCTGTTCATCATCGTCGTTGTGGTCGTGCTGTGGAAGGCATTCGGCCCTGGCGCTCGCCGCGATGGATGGCAGCGCCTGTCCAATTCCCAGCCGGAGCCACGTCCGCTCGCGCCTGACGATGACCCCGAGTTCCTCTGGAAGCTCAAGAAAGCCGAGTTCGACCGCCGCAAGCGCGAGCAGGAACAGCGCGAACGCGAAGAGCGCGACAAGGGTAACGAAACCGACTAAACGTCCTTGCCACGCAGCAACAATTGCTGCAGATACTCGCCGTAGCCGCTGGCGCTGAGATCGTCGGCACGCGCGGCAAGCGCGGCATCGTCGATGAATCCCATGCGCCACGCCACCTCTTCGGGCGAGCCGATCTTCAACCCCTGCCGCTGCTCAATCGTGCGCACGAAATCGCCCGCGGCCATCAGATTGTCCACTGTGCCGGTATCCAGCCACGCCGTCCCGCGCGGCAGTACCTCTACCTGCAGTTTTCCGCGCTCCAGGTACGCGCGGTTAACATCCGTGATTTCCAATTCACCACGTGACGACGGTTGCAGCGAGCGTGCTATCTCAACTACATCGGCATCATAAAAGTACAGACCCGGCACGGCGAAGTGACTGCGCGGCTTTTTCGGTTTCTCCTGGATAGCCACGGCGCGGCCGTCCTTGTCGAAGTCCACGACTCCATAGGCGGTGGGGTCCGCGACCCAGTAGGCGAAGATCGCTCCCCCATCGACTTCGTGGAAGCGGCGCAGCTGTGTGCCCAGGCCGGCGCCATAGAAGATGTTGTCACCGAGGATGAGGGCCACGGAGTCATTGCCGATGTGATCCGCGCCGATGATGAACGCCTCCGCAAGGCCGCGGGGCTGGTCCTGTGTGGCAAAGGTGAGGTTGATGCCCCACTGCGAGCCGTCGCCAAGTAGGCGCTCGAACTGCGGCGCATCGTGTGGTGTCGTAATGACAAGAATGTCCCGAATGCCCGCGAGCATGAGCGTGCTCAGCGGGTAGTAGATCATCGGCTTGTCATAGACCGGGACCAGCTGCTTGCTGACTCCCCGCGTGATGGGAAACAGCCGAGAGCCCGTGCCACCTGCGAGGATGATGCCCTTCATGATGCTCGCGCCTTTCTAACGTATTGTCCGGTTACTACTGACCAGCCTCTTCGTTGGCGATAGCCCACTCATCGCGGGCGGCGTTTTCCAGATTCTGGCAATCATAGAGACTCGGAAGCTTGTGGCCCTGGGCCTCGAACTGCTCGATAGTCGGGGCCTTCTGGTCACGCTCCGACAGAATCATGTCCTTCTCCGTGAGATTGCCCTTGGCCAGCAGTTTTGCCAAGTCGATTCCCAGCGACGGGTCCTTGATGCTGACAGCGTGCTCGGCCTCCGGGTTGTAGCCGGTGGAAGTGAGGTAGGTGAGCACGGAGTCGTCGGCAAGCGAAACGAAACCATGCCCAATGCCGTTGGGGAGATAGACCACGCGGCGCGTCTTGGAGTCGAGCTCGAAGACCTCGACCTGGCCGAAGGTATCGGAGCCGCGGCGCAGGTCAACTGCGATGTCGAGGATATGGCCGGCGGGGCATGTGACTAACTTGGCCTGGCCAGGGTGGCCATCCGGTGCGGTGCTGACATCGGCGAAGTGGAGGCCTCGGACCACGCCTGCGGCGGAGACGCTCATGTTGGCCTGCTCCGGGAAGAACGGGTAGCCCGTGGCCTCGGCGAATGCGTCGAGGCGATACCACTCGTGGAAGCTGCCGCGGCTGTCGCCGTGGATTACTGGATCGAAGATGAATACGCCGTCGATTGAGGTGGGCTGGAATGTGCTCTTAGGGCTCATGGGTAATAAGTGTAGACGCGGGGCTGGGGTTGAGGCTGGTGGTGTGGGATGGTGTGAGCTTAGGCGCGGGCGGGATGAGGGATTGGCGAGCCGGAATTAACGTTTAACGATGTTTATCCGGGGGTTCCAGACCTAAGGTCTCGATTTGTGTGCCTTTTTGATTGGCTCGGCCGGTTGCGACCTGGGAGTTTCTAATTTGAAGCCCACACAAATCGAGAGTTGAGGTCAGAAGGGACCGTTCTTGGGGCGAATCCGTTAACCCCGAGCACGAAAACAACGGTTAACCCCGTTCACAGGGGTCTTTTTTACCCAGACTCGCATGTTTGGTGGGCTACAGATTAGAAACTCCCAGAACAGAATTACTCAAAAGCCCGAAAAACCCACCAAACATGCGAGTTGAGGTACTTTTGGGCCGTTTTGCCAGACTTTCGAGGTGCACAAGTGGCCAAAGTTGCGGGTGGGGCTGATGCTGCAGGTGGGACTTGCTCTTGCGTGGGACTCCTGCTCCCGCTCCGACTCCTACCCGTTACCTTGTGAGTGTCCCTGATAATGGGGATAGTCGCTGGTCCCGGTAT
>NZ_JAUNLP010000002.1 GCF_030532195.1 Corynebacterium sp.
ACACACCCACAAACAACGAACCCACCAAACCAGCAGGCCCACCCTCGTGAGCAGCGGAAAGAAACCCTAGCAGAACTCTCAATCACTCGTCAAGTCCCTGCCGGAACTTTTTAAAGCGAATCGGCTCTTGTTAAAAAGATTCTTTCCCCCAACGCGTTCAGTCTGCGTATATCGCGAAGGAAAGCAGTTTGAACTCGCAGTTCAGAATCCGTCTTTCTCTTTCGCAACGCTCTGTCGCGCTGACCTGGACTAGATTACACACACCACCCCAGAAAAGACAAAACCGCAGGTAAATAGCAAAAGGCCACTGCGGATCAGCCGGATAATCCGACTTGGGCTTGGATTTTTCTCCAAACCCTGTCCGCAGTGGCTCAATATGCGCTAGCTACTGTGCACCAATTACTGCGCGCTAACTACACAAACTTCACACCAGCGAAGTTCTTCTTGCCTCGGCGCAGCACCAGCCACTTGCCGTGCAAGAGGTCGCCGTCGGCAGGTGTCCACTCTTCATCTTCGATGCGCTGGTTGTTTGCGTAGGCGCCACCTTCCTTGATGGTGCGGCGTGCCTCACCCTTGGACTTGGCCAGACCAGCGGCAACCAGCAGGTCAACAGCAGTGCGCGGTTCGCCTTCAGCAATCTCGGCAACCTCGGTCTCGGAGACGGCGCCGGCCAGGGTAGCCTCGTCCAGGTCAGCCAGCTCGGCACGGCCAAACAGCGCCTGAGCTGCAAGTTCGACAGCCTTGGTGGCCTCTTCACCGTGAACCAGGTTGGTCATCTCCTGTGCCAGGCGGCGCTGTGCCTCACGCTTGTACGGACGCTCAGCAACGGCGACCTCGTACTCAGCGATCTCTTCCTGAGTCAAGAAAGTGAACCAACGCAGGTAATCAATAACCACGGAGTCACCAGCGTTGAGGAAGTACTGGTACCAGGAGTACGGCGAGGTCTTCTCGGCATCCAGCCACAGCTTTCCGCCACCGGTGGACTTACCGAACTTCTGGCCCTGCGCGTCAGTCACCAGCGGCACAGTCAGGCCGTGCACCTTGGCTCCGTCGATACGCCTGTTCAGATCAACGCCAGAGACGATGTTGCCCCACTGATCGCCGCCGCCAATCTGCAGAACGCAGTCGTGATTGCGGCGCAACTGCACGTAGTCGTTGGCCTGCAAGAGCATGTAGGAAAACTCGGTGTAGGAAATGCCGTCGGACTCGAGACGACGCTTCACGGTATCGCGGTCGAGCATGGTGTTCAGCGAGAAGTTCTTACCGACATCACGCAGGAAGTCGATAACCGACATGTTCATAGTCCAGTCGGCGTTGTTGACCATTGTCGCCGGCGCATCGCCCTCGAAATCAATGAAACGACGCAGCTGCCCCTTGATGGACTCCAGGTTGTGCTCAATGGTCTCCTGGCTGAGCATGGAGCGCTCACCGACATCGCGCGGATCGCCAATGAAGCCAGTCGCACCACCTGCCAGCGCAATCGGGTGATGACCTGCCAGCTGGAAGCGGCGGAGCATAATCATCGGAACCAGATGGCCCGCATGCAGAGAGTCTCCCGTCGGGTCAAAACCGCAATACAAAGTGATTGGGTTTTCGCAGGCCTCACGGAGCGCCTCAACATCGGTGGACTGATTAATCAGCCCACGCCACTGCAGTTCGTCGATAATGTTCTGTTCAGTCACGCTGTCTATCGTATCGTCTCGTCAGATATCGTCCACCGCGAGGGTGACCTAGAACTCGTCAAGCGCCTTATTATGGCGCCGATATGCCGACACCGAATCGTCCTTCAGCCACAACCGCCAAGGCCGATTCGCCGCTCTTCGCACGCCCACACGCGGGCCGGCATGGATGTCTTTCGTCTCGGCGCCATCCGGCCGTGCAACGAAGATGCGTGACGACGGATCCAGCGCATCGCGGCCATAGTCGTTTAAGTCAAGGCCCATTGCCTGACCAACATTGCCCGGGCCACGGCCGAGACCAACGTATCTCGGTTTATCGCCGCGACGCTGACGCACGGCTTCCTCACCGCGCTCTATGCGAACCGAGCGCAGCAGCACTCCCCCGCCAATGCCATCAGTGGCGCTGGTGATGTTGGCACAAAAGTGAATGCCATAGGAGCGGTAGATGTACCAGTGGCCGGCACGGCCAAACATCGCCTGGTTTCGGGGCGTTGGCCCCGCATAGCAGTGCGCTGCCGGGTCGGGAAACTGCTGCTCGGCGGGGCCGCCGTAAGCTTCGACCTCGGTGATGGTGGCGATGACGTCCTCGCTCGGAATAATGAGCGCGCACCCAATCAGGTGGTGCGCAGCGTCAATGGGAGCTCCCGAAAGCAGGGCGCGGTCAAGGGCACTGTAGCCGTCGGGAAGCGAGCCGTTATGGGGCGTAAGTAACAATTACTTGTCCCAGGCGATGGCTTCTTCGGAGAGCATGACGGGAATGCCGTCATCGATGCGGTAGGCGATTTTCAGGCGTGGATTGACCAAAACCTGCTCGTCTTCGAGGTATTCAAGCGGCCCCTTGTCACGCGGGCAAGCGAGGATTTCAAGGAGTTTCGAATCTAAGCTCATAGTCCACCAGCTTACCGAACTGCAGAGCCACTGCAGAGCCAAGGTGTCGCGCTGCCTCTGAAACGAAAAATGCGGTGCGCGACGTTTCAACGCCACGCACCGCATTCTTGTCCCACTTCGCAAAATCAGACCAGCAGCTTATTCACCGCGTACCGGAGTCGATGCCCACTTCTTGTACTCAGTATTGGCGTCCTCCACACGCTGACGCTGCTCCGCAACGCGAACACCTGCAGTTCCGCCACGGGTGTCACGGGAAGCGACAGCACCATCAATGGTGAGCACTTCACGAACCTTCGGGGTCAGCGCTGGGTGGACACCTGCCAGGTCCTCATCGGTGAGCTCATCCAGGCCAATGCCGCCCTTGGACTCAGCGATGCGGACACACTGGCCAGAGGCCTCGTGTGCATCGCGGAATGGCACGCCTTCGCGGACCAGCCACTCGGCCAAGTCGGTTGCCAGCGTGTAACCGGCCGGAGCCAGCTCGCGGAGACGGTCCTCATGGAAAGTCAGAGTGGAAACCAGACCGGTCAGCGCCGGCAGCAGCAGCGTCAGCTGCTCCACCGAGTCCACCAGAGGCTCCTTGTCCTCCTGGAGGTCACGGTTGTACGCCAGCGGCTGCGCCTTCAGCGTGGCCATCAAGCCTGCGAGGTTACCAATCAGACGGCCGGTCTTACCGCGAGTCAGCTCTGCGACATCCGGGTTCTTCTTCTGCGGCATAATCGACGAACCCGTCGACCACGCATCAGCCAGAGTCACGTAGCCGTACTCCGGGGTTGCCCAGTAAATGATTTCCTCGGCCAGACGCGACATGTCAACGGCAATCTGTGCCAGCACAAATGCGGTCTCGGAGGCAAAGTCACGAGACGAGGTGCCGTCGATGGAGTTATCCGTTGCCGAATCAAAGCCGAGCTCCGCAGCAATGGCCTCTGGATCCAGGTGCAGCGAGGAACCCGCAAGTGCACCGGAGCCGTATGGCGAGACAGCCAGACGACGGTCCAGGTCACGGATGCGGTCGAGGTCACGCAGCAGCGGATGCGCGTGCGCCAGCAGCTGGTGTGCAAGCAGCACCGGCTGTGCCGCCTGAGAGTGGGTCTTACCCGGCATGATGGCATCCGGATGAGCCTTAGCCTGGGACATCAAGGCATCTACCAGGTCGGTGACATCCAGTGCGATGTTGCGAACAGCATCGCGCAGCCACATGCGGAACAGTGTGGCGACCTGGTCATTGCGGGAACGTCCTGCACGCAGACGGCCGCCGACCTCCGCACCGACACGGTCAATCAGACCGCGTTCCATGGCACCGTGGACATCCTCATCGGTCGGCTCCGGACCGAAGTCACCGGAGGCAACGTCGCGGCCGAGCTGGTCCAGGCCTGCGATCATGGTGTCAAAGTCGGCATCGCTCAGCAGCCCACGGGCATGCAGCACTCGAGCATGGGCCTTGGACGCAAGAACGTCGTAAGGCGCGAGCACCCAGTCAAAATGGGTGGACTTGCTCAGTGCGGCCATCGCCTCGGAGGGACCGCCGGCAAAGCGGCCGCCCCACAGCGAGCCTTCATTAGTACCGTGCTTTTCGACCATTGTTTAACTCAGCAGGCCTTTCGCTCTAGTCGCTTTTGGGATTGTTTACAGCTTGCGGTCGCGCTTTGCGGCCATCTTCGAGGACAGACCGTGCAGCTCGACGAAGCCGCGAGCCAGGGTCTGGTCGAAGGTGTCGCCCTCGTCGTAGGTTGCGAGGTTGAAGTCGTACAGCGAGGTGTTGGAGCGACGACCGTTGACGTTGCAGTGACCAGCGTGCATGACCATGCGGATGTCGCCGGTAACGCCCTTCTGAGACTCCTCGATGAAGGCGTCCAGAGCGCGCTTGAGCGGTGAGAACCACAGACCGTCGTAGACCAGGTTTGCCCACTCGCCCTCGACCTGGCGCTTGTAGCGAGCCAGCTCGCGCTCAACGGTGACATCCTCCAGAGCTGCGTGAGCAGTCATGATGGCGATTGCACCCGGAGCCTCGTAGATCTCGCGGGACTTGATGCCGACCAGGCGGTCTTCAACCATGTCCAGGCGACCGATGCCCTGCGCACCAGCGCGGCGGTTCATCTCTTCGATGGCCTCGAGCACGGAAACCTTCTTGCCGTCGATGGCAGTGGGCTTACCGTCCTCGAAGGAGATGATGACCTCATCCGGGGAGCTGAAATTCAGGGTCGGATCCTCGGTGTAGGCGTAGACGTCCTTGGTCGGAGCGTTCCACAGGTCCTCGAGGTAGCCGGTCTCGATTGCGCGACCGAAGAGGTTCTGGTCGATGGAGAACGGGGAGGACTTGGACTGCTCAATCGGCAGGCCCTTTTCCTCAGCGAAGGCAATGGCCTTGTCGCGGGTCCATGCGAAGTCACGAGCCGGAGCGATGATCTTCAGGTCAGGCGCGGTGTTGGCGAAGCCAACCTCGAAGCGGACCTGGTCATTGCCCTTACCGGTGCAGCCGTGAGCGACGTGGGTGCCGCCGAACTGCTCAGCTGCCTTTGCCATGTGCTTGACAATCAGCGGGCGGGAAAGTGCAGAAACCAGTGGGTACTGCTTCATGTAGAGGCCGTTTGCCTTGATCGTCGGCAAGCAGTATTCCTCGGCGAACTCGTCCTTCGCGTCGACAACGACTGCCTCGACAGCGCCGGCGTCCAGAGCGCGCTGACGCACGGACTCCATGTCCTCGCCGCCCTGTCCGACATCGATGGAGACAGCGACGACCTCGCCGTCGGTCATTTCCTTGAGGTACGGAATAGCAACGGTGGTGTCGAGGCCACCAGAGTAAGCAAGAATAACCCGGTTGGTCATTGGGTAAAGCGCTCCTTTATTCGGTGCTTAAAGCATTTCGAGGATTAGTTTACTGGTTCGTTCCGGCGGCTAGACGCTGGGCTAGGTCTGCGCCGGTAAGAGGTTCTCTAGCCAGACACATCACGGTGTCATCACCAGCGATTGTGCCGACAATTTCTTTCAGTCCAGCACGGTCAATCACGCTGGCCAGATACTGTGCGGCTCCCGGTGGGGTGCGGACAACGGCGATTGCACCAGAGTGGTCAATCGAGACCAACAGCTCATCCAGTACGCGTCGCATCTTAGCCACTGCCCCGCCGGAGACAGCAAGCGCGTCTTCGACAATGGAGTACCGAGAGCCCTGTGCACCATCGCGGATCTTGCGAGCTCCGAGTTCATCGAGATCGCGCGACAGCGTTGCCTGCGCAATATCGATTCCCTCATTGGCCAGCAGTTCCACAAGCTGCACTTGGCTGGACACGTGGTGCTGCGCCAGCAGGTCGGCGATACGAGCCTGACGTGCTGTGCGAGAACCAGGTTGTGCTGCGGTCATGGCCGTTACTGCCTTTCCACCAGCCAGGTCAACAGTGCCTTCTGCGCGTGCATACGGTTTTCCGCCTCGTCGAAGACGACCGACTGCGGCCCATCGATGACCTCAGCGGTAACTTCATTGCCGCGGTAAGCCGGCAGGCAGTGCAGGAAGATTGCATCATCGTTGGCCTTGGCCATCAGCTCTGCGTTGACCTGGTACGGCAGGAACGGAGTGCGACGATCGAGGCCGTCATTCTCCTGGCCCATGCTGACCCAGGTATCGGTGATGACAACATCTGCACCGGCGATAGCCGCGTCAACATCTGCAGTCACGGTCACCGTCGCGCCGGTCTGCTCGGCGACCTTTTCTGCACGCTCAACGTAGGCCTGCTCCGGCTGGAACTCCTCCGGTGCGCAGATAGTGACATCCAAACCTGCGGTAGCAAAACCGACCAGGTAGGAGTTGGCCATGTTGTTGGCGCCATCTCCGAAGTAGACAGCTTTCTTTCCGCGCAGACCAGCCTGGCCCTCTTCCGGGCACTTGTGCTCAATGATGGTCTGCAGATCCGCGAGAATCTGGCACGGGTGGAACTCATCGGACAACGCGTTGACCACCGGCACGGTTGCGGTCTCAACCATGGCCTCCAGGCCAGACTGTGCGTAGGTGCGCCAGACAATCGCCGAGACAAAGCGGCTGAGCACCGCTGCCGTGTCCTGGTACGACTCGCCCTTGCCCATCTGGGAATTTCCAGTTTCTACCACAATGGCGTTGCCGCCCAGTGCCGCGATACCGGCATCGAAGGAGAAACGGGTACGGGTCGACGTCTTGTCGAACAGCACGGCAACCGACTGTGGCCCTTCAAATGGACGATGCGAGTACGGCGCGGCCTTCAGCTCTGCAGCGAGCTGCAGAACTTCTGCCTGCTCCTTGGGAGTCAGGTCATCATCAGCAAGAAAATGACGAAGCATCTAAGTCTTAGTTCCTTTCCTTGTCAGCCACTGCCTTGGCAGCGTCATCCAAGCAAATATCGATGAGTTCAACTGCACGGTTGATTTCCTCATCAGTCAGGTTCAGTGGCGGGACAATACGCAGCACGTTTGCCTGCGGAGCATTCAAAATAACGCCACGCTCATAGCCGGCGCTGACAGCTTCCTTTGCCAGGTTCTCGTTCAACACGACGCCCAGCATGAAGCCGCGACCACGGACGTGGTCAACATGGCTTAACGACGCAAGCTTGCGCGCCAGCACCTTGCCCTTTTCAGTCACCCGAGCGAGCAGGTTCTCCTCTTCCAGAGTGTTGATGACAGCAAGACCTGCAGAAGCGCACACTGGGTTGCCACCGAAAGTGGTGCCGTGAGCACCCGGGGAAAACAGCTCAGCTGCGCGACCGTTAGCGACAACGGCGCCCAGCGGCAGTCCACCACCAAGGCCCTTGGCCAAGGTCATAACATCCGGAACAATGTCGTCGTGCTGGTGTGCAAACCACTTACCGGTACGCCCCATGCCAGTCTGTACCTCATCGACAATCATCAAAACGTCGAAGCGCTTAGTCAGCTCACGCACAGCCTTCAAGTAGCCCTCCGGAGGGGCGACCACACCGGTCTCACCCTGGATTGGCTCCATAATGACGGCGGCCACACCCAGCGGGTCGGACTCAATGGTCTTGGTCAAAAAGTCAATGTCGCCGTATGGAACGAACTCAACACCAGCTGGCATTGGATCGAATGGAGTGCGCTTATCCGGCTGGCCGGTCATGGCCAACGCACCCATGGTGCGGCCGTGGAAGCCGTGATGAGTGGCGATGATGCGTGGCCGACCAGTCAAGCGTGCCAGCTTGAACGCTGCCTCATTGGCCTCAGTACCGGAGTTGCAGAACATCACGCGGGTGTCTTCGGCATCCCAATCTGCCAGTTCCACCAGCTTGTCCGCCAAGTCCAGCGGCGGCTGAGAAGCGAAGATGTTGGAGACGTGGCCGAGAGTGCCAATCTGGTCGCACACGGCCTTCACAATCGCAGGATGTGCATGCCCCAGGGCATTGACTGCAATGCCGGCAAGCAGGTCCAGGTATTCCTTGCCCTCGGAATCAGTGACAATCGCGCCTTTGCCTCGCACAAGCTCAATGCGCGGCGTGCCGTAATTGTTCATCATCGTGTGTTGCCACTGCTGCTTGAAGTCGCTCATGTCGTAATAGACCTGCCTTAAATCTGTGTAGGTAAGTTTTCGTTCGTCGTTTTTGCCTTATCCGGGCTCTACCATTGTGCCGATACCACCGGATGTCATCAGCTCCAGCAGCACCGAGTGCGGCTGTCGACCGTCAATGACGTGGGCCGCAGGCACTCCCCGATCCACTGCATTCAAACAGGACTCCATCTTCGGAATCATGCCCGCATCCAGCGACGGAAGAATCTTGCGCAACTCAGAGGTGGAAATTCGAGACACCAGTGAATCACGGTTCGGCCAATCGGTGTAGAGACCTTCGACATTAGTGAGAATCACGAGACGATTCGCGTCAATCGCCGAAGCCAGTGCACCAGCTGCCGTATCGGCGTTGATGTTGTAGACCTCCGAGCCGTCCTCTGAAGGGGCAATTGTGGACACAACGGGGATACGACCGGCGTCGATAAGATCCATCAGTGTCTCCGGGTGCACCTCGGTAATGTTGCCGACCAGACCAATATCGGTTTCCTTGCCGCCGACAGTGACGGTGCGGCGAGCGCCGGTAAACAGGCCACCGTCCTCGCCTGAGGTACCGACTGCATAGGGGCCATAGGCATTGATGAGGTTCACCAACTCACGGCCGACCTGGCCGAAGAGCACCATGCGCACAGTTTCCATGACCTCTGGTGTGGTCACACGGAAACCACCGCGGAACTCCCCCTCTAGCCCAAGGCGCTTCAGCATCGCCGAAATCTGCGGGCCGCCACCGTGGACGACGACCGGCTTAACACCAACCGTGCGCAAAAACACCATGTCCTGCGCAAACGCCTTCTTCAGCTTCAGGTCGGTCATTGCGTTGCCGCCGTACTTGACCACCACAATCTTGTCGCGGTGATGCTGCAGCCACGGAAGGGCCTCCGCCAGCACGTGTGCCCGCTGTTCGAAGGTCAGACCTTCGGTCAACTGGTGAACCATGACAGTCTCCTAAAAACTGCTCTTATGACGAGTACGCCGAATTGATGTGGACGTAATCGTGCGACAAATCGGTGGTACGAATCGTGGCTTCCTCCGCGTTACCGGTACCCAGGTCAACCTCAACGGCAATGTCCTTGCCGGACAGGTCAACTTCACGGGCATCCGGGGTGCCACCGGTGTCACGGCAAACGACGTGACCGTTGAAGGACACCGTGATGTGTTCCGGATCCATCTCCACCGGAGCGGTTCCCACTGCCGCCAGGACACGGCCCCAGTTCGGATCCGAACCAAACATTGCACACTTAAACAGGTTGTCGCGTCCGATGATGCGAGCTGCTACCAGTGCCTCATCTGCACCGCCGGTACCGCGCACGGTCACAGACACGCGCTTGGTGACGCCTTCTGCGTCCGACTGCATCTGGCGCGCGATGGTGTCACAGACTGTCAGCACTGCGCGGTCGAGTTCCTCCTGTGACGGCTTCACCCCGGAGGCGCCGTTCGCAAGGATGATGACCGTGTCATTCGTAGAGGTAGAACCGTCAATATCAAGTCGGTTGAAAGTGACCTCGCTGGCCTTAGCGATGGCCGCATGCGCCATCTCTGCGGTCACAGACGCATCGGTGGTAATGACACCGAGCATGGTGGCCATGGCCGGGCTGATCATGCCAACGCCCTTGCCCATAGCGCCAACAGTGAAACCTTCACCGTAAGCAACGGCTTCCTTAGCCACCAAGTCAGTGGTCAAAATGGCCTCAGCAGCTGCGGTGCCAGCAGCAGCATCCGAGCTGAGCTTCTCCACCAGCTGCGGCACGCCGCCAAGCACAATATCCATCGGCAGCCGATCACCAATCAGCCCCGTGGAGCAGGCACCGATCTCGCTGACATCAACGCCCAGGTCATCTGCAACCTGCTGGCAGACCTCAAGTGCATCGGCAATACCCGGCTGACCATTGCAGGCGTTGGCATTACCGGAGTTGAGTACCACAGCCGACAGCTTGCCATCCGCGATGTGCTTCTTGGTAACAGTGACCGGCGCTGCCTGGACACGGTTGGTGGTAAAGACAGCAGCCGCCGTCTTCTCTGGCCCCTGGTTAACCACCAGTGCCATATCTGGGTTACCGCTGGCCTTAATACCTGCGGTAATGCCACTTGCGGCAAAGCCCTGCGGTGCGCAAACGCCGCCTTCTTCCCCACCGACGTTCACGAGACCTTCTTTTTCCTTCTTCATTACGGGGCCACTCCTACCTGCGGCAGACCGGCGGTTTCATTCTGGCCGGTTGCCAAATTCATGCACTGCACTGCGGCACCACCGGTGCCCTTGGTCAAATTATCGATCGCCGAGGTCAGCAACAGACGCTTCGAACGGGTATCCACCTCAACCTGGATCTGCACCAGGTTGGAGCCGATCACCGACTGCGTCTGCGGCTGCAGGCCTTCTGCCAGAACCTGAACAAATGGCTCACCCTGGTAGAACTCCTGGTACGTCTCCCGAGCGGCTGCCTCCGTCAACGTTTCATCCATCAGCGGGGCCGTAATAGTCGTCAAAATGCCGCGCGATGTCGGTGCGAGAACCGGCGTGAAGCTGACCGTTAGGTCTTCTGCATACGGCTTCAAGTTCTGCAGGAACTCCGCGGTGTGGCGATGCTTGCCCGCGGTGTTGTAAGCGCGCAGGTTACCCATGACCTCAGAACCGAGCATGGGCACCGCAGCCTTCTTGCCAGCGCCGGAGGTACCGGTGATGGAGACAACTGCCAACTCCGGCTTGACCAATTTCTTTGCCATTGCTGGCAGAGCAGTCAACGTACCGCCGGTGGGGAAACACCCCGGCACGGCGATGCGGGTGGAATTGGCAATTACTTCCCTGTTACCCGGCAGCTCTGGGATGCCATAGGTCCAGGTACCAGCATGCTCGGTGCCGTAGTAGTGCTCCCATTCAGCAGCATCCTGCAGACGGAAATCCGCACCGCAGTCAATAATGATGGTGTCATCCCCCAGCTGCTTGGCAATAGCAGCAGAATGGCCATGAGGCAGACCCAGGAACACGACATCGTGCCCTGCGAGCGTGTCACCATTAGTCGGCTCAATTCGGCGATCAGCCAAAGGTGCCACATGAGGCATAATGTCGCCCACACGAGCACCCGCGTTGGAAGCTCCTGTCAGCGCACCGATGGTCAATTCGCCCGAAAGATAGGCCGGGTGCGAAAGCAGCAGTCGGAGGATTTCCCCTCCGGCGTAACCGGTCGCACCGGCAATGGCAACTGAAATACTCATGCCACACATTCAACACTTTTATTCAGTTCATTGCAAGATATTCATGAAATTCGTTGTAAAAGTGCTGGAAAGATACTCCTGTGAGACAGGAGAACTATGAATATTGCGGAAGGCGTGGAAAATTTGGCGAATCAATCCCCAGGCCAACACCCTTCGCCATAACGTCATCCGCCCACTTCGCCACAGACGCCGTCGTTGTGTACAGGTAGTAGCCCGTCGATTCCGGCGCAACGTTTTTGTCAAAGGACACCGCGCCCGAGAAAATCGCCGCCAGCTTTCCATTCACAAACATCGGGCCGCCCGAGTCACCCTCCTGCAGAGCAGTTGGCAGCTCAATATGCGCGAGCACCGAATCCCCCAAAGCGCAGCGACTATACGACGCAGGGCACATCGCCGCACTCGCCGTCGCCGTCGACACCTCGCGGCCTGCCCCGTCCCCAAGCGGCGAACGCCCGTAGACGGCACTGCTAATCACAGCGTCAGAAAACGCTTGACGACGTTCAATTGCGGGAAATTCCGAAACTCCAGAGTCCACCGCCAAGTGCATCAGCGCGACATCGCCGGTGGGAGCAACTCGCCAGCCGGCAATAGGAATTCGACGAGCCTGATCCCCCGCCCCAACCTTCACATGACCAATGGGCAGTGCTGCATTTCGCACGCAGTGCGCCGCAGTCATCACCCACTGCGAGGAGACCAGTGTGCCCGTACACCTATTGAGGCCCAAAGCACTGTTTGGCACCGCAATGGAGACAACTGAATTCGCCTCCACCCCTGCCACGGCCGGGCTGCCGTGCACCAGCGCAGCGGCACTCGGAGCCCCGGCAACAGCCAGACCCAGCGCTGCCGCGACTGCTGCGGCCTGCATCCTTACTCGTCGGACGGCACGCCCAAGGTGCTCAGCTGTTCGACCGACTGTGGCCTGTTGCCGTGCCCGAGTCATTGGTATCTCCTAGCCACGCAGCTTGGCGCCGTGACGCTCGGCGGCCAGCTCGATGGCAGCTTCGCGCGCGGCCGACGCCTCTTCTTCCTTCAGCGTACGGTCCGGTGCGCGGAAGCGCAGCGAGTAAGCCAGGGAGCGAACCCCCTCGCCCATCTGCTCGGAACGGTAGACGTCGAAGATGCGGATGGACTCCAGCAGTTCACCGGCACCCTCAGCCAGGGTCTTTTCCACCTCAGCGGCAGAGACCTCATCGCTGACAATCAGGGCGACATCCTGGTGAACAGCCGGGAACGGGCTGAGCACAGGTGCCGGCAGGTGCTCGGTCAGCGGCAGTGCATCCAAGTTGATCTCCATTGCGCAGGTGCGCTCTGGCAGGCCAGCGTCCTTGCAGACCTTCGGGTGCAGCTCACCGGCGTGGCCGACAACCTGGCCGTCGACAAGCAGCTCAGCACAACGGCCCGGGTGCCATGGCAGCACCTCGGCGTTGCGGACCTCCAGCTCCACGTTCGCGGCGCGAGCCACAGTGCGAGCGGCTTCAATGGCATCGGCCACGCCGTATGCGCTCTCGTCACCCCACGGGGTGTCCAGCTGAATACGACCGCAAGCGACGGTTGCGACATGCAGTGGCTGCTCCGGCAGGGACTCCAGCAGCTGCTTTCGCTCGGCCTCGCTCGGCAGCTGAGCGGTCGACAGCATCGGCGACTTACCAGTGCCGCGCTCGATGGAGACCTGCTCAACGCCATAGAGCGCGAGATCCACCTGACCGCGGGCGACATTGCGCTTCAACGACTCCAGCATTGCCGGCAACAGCGTGGTACCCAGCTGTGCGTGCGAGGACTCCAGCGGGTTGATGACCTTCACCGTGTTGCGACGCGGGTCATCGGCATCCAGACCCCAAACGTCGAAGACATCGTTGGCGGTAAACGGAGTCGGCAGAATTTCCAGGTAGCCAGTGTGTGCCAGCGCGTGGCCGACAGCGCGACGGCGACGCTGACGCTGCGTCAGACCGCGACCGGCCGGAGCGATTGGCAGCACGACCGGAATGTCCTCCAGGCCCTCCAGTCGCAGAATTTCCTCGACCAAGTCGGCGGACATGTTCAAATCCGGGCGCCAGGTCGGCGGAGTGACAGCCAGGACATCACCGTTGTCAACGACCTCACAGCCAACCTCGCGCAGGCGGCTTACGACGGTCTCACGCGGGTAGTCCACACCAGCGACAACGCTGGCGCGGTCGGCTGGGAACTCGATGGTCGGCATTTCGGCGACATCGCCGATGAGAGTGCGACCGGAGTCAATGGTGCCACCGGCAAGGTCTGCCAGCAGCTGGCAGGCGAGATCCAGGGCCGGCTCTACCAAAGCGGTGTCGACGCCACGCTCGAATCGTCGTGAAGCCTCGGAGGAGAGCTTGTGACGGCGACCGCTGCGGAAGACGTTGAGTGGGGACCAGTTAGCAGCTTCGAAGACGACCTCGGTGGTCTCGTCGGAGATCTCGGAGGTCTCGCCGCCCATGATGCCGGCCAGCGACTGGATGCCGTTATCATCGCAAATGACGACATCGCTGTCAGAGAGCTTGCGCTCAACGTGGTCGAGAGTAGTGAAGGTCTCCCCTGCCTTGGCGTTGCGAATATGCAGGCCACCGGCAATCTTGGCACCGTCAAAGGCGTGCATCGGCTGACCGATCAGCAGCATGACGTAGTTGGTGATGTCGGTCGGCAGATTCACCGGGCGCTGACCGGACAGCAGCAGACGACGGCGCATCCACCACGGGGTCTGGGCGGTGGCGTCGATGCCGGTGACGCGGCGCAGACCGAAGCGACGGGTGTTGGTGTCCTCGTCGATGGTGACGTTCAAGACCTCACCTTCGGCCGGAATCTCCTTGACCGCGGCCGGGTCGGTGAATGGAAGGTCGAAAGCGGAGCAAATCTCGCGGCCGAGACCGCGGGCAGACAGTGCGTAACCGCGGTCCGGGGTGATGTTGACTTCGAACTTCTCATCGTCCAAGCCCACAAAGGACTTGGCGCACTCACCGATTTCAGCAGGCAGCTCCGGCAGCGTCAGAATGCCCGAGGAAGAATCGGTCAGACCGAGTTCGGCCTCAGAGCAGAGCATGCCGTTGGACATCTTGCCGTAGGTCTTACGGGAAGAAATGGCGAAGCCGCCCGGCAGCACGCAGCCCGGCAGCGCGACAATCACAATGGAGCCCTCTTCGAAGTTGCGGGCACCACAGATAATCTCCTGCAACTCGCCGGTGCCGTTGGCATCGCCAACATTGACGTGGCAGAAGCGAATCGGCTTCTTGAAGCCTTCCAACTCCTCAATCTGCTCCACGCGACCGAAGACCAGTGGGCCTTCAATCTGCTCCAGTGGCTCATGTCCCTCGGTTTCAAAACCGACGCGGATGAAGCCCGCATCGAGCTCATCCGGGGTGACAGACCAGTCCGGGTTGGTGGCATTTTCTGGGCCGCGAACAATATCAGTGACCCACGACTGTGGAATGAACATGTAAGTAAAACTCCTAATCTGTAGGTCAGTGAACTAGCTGCGAATACCGAACGGCTGCGTGAAGCGGACGTCGCCTTCGACCATGTCGCGCATATCGGTCAGACCATTGCGGAACTGCAGGGTACGCTCCAGGCCCATGCCGAAAGCAAAACCGGAGTACTCATCCGGGTCAATGCCGGAAGCGCGCAACACTGCCGGGTTGACCATGCCGCAGCCGCCCCACTCAATCCAGCCGGCGCCACCCTTCTTGTTCGGGAACCACACGTCAACCTCAGCGGATGGCTCGGTGAATGGGAAGTAATTGGTGCGCATGCGGGTCTTGGTCTCCGGGCCAAACAGGGCCTTGGCCATGTGGTCCAGGGTGCCGCGCAGGTGGCCCATAGTCAGGCCCTTGTCCACTGCGAGGCCCTCCACCTGGTGGAAGACAGGGGTGTGAGTGGCATCGAGCTCGTCGGTACGGAAGGTACGACCCGGGCAGATGACGTAAATCGGCAGATCACGCGACTGCATGGTGCGGACCTGAACCGGCGAGGTGTGGGTACGCAGCACCTGCAGGGAGCCCTCCGGAGCAATGTGGAAGGTGTCCTGCAGCGTACGAGCCGGGTGGTCCGGCAGGAAGTTCAGGGCATCGAAGTTGAAGTACTCCGCCTCAACCTCCGGGCCTTCGGCAACTTCCCAGCCCATGGCCACGAAAATGTCCTCAATCTGCTCAGACAGAATCGAAATCGGGTGCATACCACCGCGCTGACCACGGTTGGTGTCCACCGAGACATCGATACGCTCTGCGACCAGACGACGCTGGTTTTCCTCTTCCTCCAGCACCGCAAGGCGTGCGGCATAGTGCTTTTCGACGCCCCCGCGAGCCATATTCACGCGACGGCCAGCGTCCTTGCGTTCAGCCTTCGGAATCGACCCCAGTGCACGGCGTGCCTGCGGGATGTAACCTTCATCCCCCAAGTGCTCGCGACGGGCAATGGAAAGCTCTTCCAGACTGCTAGCTGCGTCAAAGGCTTCTGTGGCCTTCTTCGCAGCCGCCTGCAGAGCATCCTCGGAAAGATCGATGAGATTTGGCGAATCGCTCACGTGACAACCACTTCTGTTTAAGACTGAGTACTGATAAGGGGTTATTTTAGCGGAGGACTCTCACGCCCGCGCACGCACCTCGCCTTGAGCCAATTGGGCAAATTTTTCCGCTACTTTCCGCGGACGGTCTCCCACAGGCACATAGCCGCTGCTGTCGCGAGGTTCAACGACTCGGCCTTACCTTTAATCGGGATGGACACACTGGCATTTGCTACCGCCGTAACCTCCTGCGATAGGCCATGTGCTTCATTGCCGAAAAGCCAGGCGACGGGACCGTCGGGAAGCGAATCGACTCCGAGCGTCAGCGTGCCGTCCATAGCGGTGGCGAGTGTGGTAAATCCCGCTTCCACTACCTTCTCCAGCACGGTGTTGATGTCGCGCTCGCGTGCGACCGACGTATGAAAGACCGAGCCCGCCGACGAGCGCACGGCCTTCGAACCCAGCGGATCGACCGAGTCTCCCGCGAGGATTACCGCACCTGCTCCGAGCGCATCGGTCATGCGAACGATTGTGCCAACGTTGCCGGGGTCGTTGCACTCGACCGGAATGACTAAGCAACCGGCAGCTTTGCCCGCAGCGATGGCGTCTTCAAGAGTGCTGGACACCGCTTCGGTATCGCAGACGGCGAAGAGTCCGGTGGTGGTGACTGTTTCGCTTAAGGAGCGGGCAGCGGAGTCGTCGATAAGCGAAACGGAATTGCGCCGCGCGTTCGGCGATTCAAGGTAACCGAGGAGCAGATCGTGAAATTGCTCGGCGGCGGCTGCGGTGACGAAGATATCCACGATGGCCCCAGCGCGAATGGCGGCATCGACGGAGTTGAAGCCTTCGATGAGGAACCGGCCGGTCTTCCTGCGCTTTGCGGCGCGGTGAAGCTGGATTGCCGCAGACACTCGTGGCGTGCGAGGGGTGTACGGCTCGTCGTTGAGGTGCAGCGCAGTGTTAACCATGGTGACTAATCCTAATGGTGCCGGACGAGATTGATAAAGATTGATAAAGAAAAACCGCCGATGGGCGTTTACCCATACGGCGGTTTTTCTATCAGCAAGTTAAGTGCTGACGCTTAGCCGGGCGCTTGTCGACGGTCCGACGCGAGACTACCTCGCGGCTGCTTTACTTAGCAGCTGGAGCGTTGACATCCTCCGGCAGAGCGTCCTTGGCAACCTTGACCAGAGCAGCGAATGCCTGCGGGTCGTTGACTGCCATCTCAGCCAGGTTCTTGCGGTCAACCTCAACGCCAGCCAGGTTCAGGCCCTGGATGAAACGGTTGTAGGTGATGTCGTTTGCGCGGGCAGCAGCGTTGATACGCTGAATCCACAGGCGACGGAACTGACCCTTGCGGTGGCGGCGATCGCGGAACTCGTAGGTCTTGGAGTGGAGCATCTGCTCCTTGGCCTTGCGGTACAGGCGGGAGCGCTGACCACGGTAGCCCTTTGCGGAATCGAGAACTTCGCGACGCTTCTTCTTAGCGTTAACAGACCGCTTCACACGTGCCACGGTGATACTTCCTTTTCGTTGTCTTTAAGAACTAGTGAAATTAAGAGGGCGATAGCCCTGGGACGAGGCTTGAAAAATTAAGCCTTGCCCAGCAGACGCTTGACGCGCTTGACGTCCGACTTAGCAACGTCCGTGGTGCCCTTCAGGCGACGGGTACGAGTGGACGGCTTGCCCTCCAGGAGGTGGCGGCGGTTAGCCTGCTCGCGGCGCAGCTTGCCGGAACCGGTAACCTTGATGCGCTTTGCGGTGCCCTTGTGGGTCTTCTGCTTCATTTTTAAAACTCTCCCCTACCGATCTTTGACGCTCGTGGCGCAAAGATCTCGTTTACAACCATTTCTGGTCAGGTCGGTTACTTCTTACCCTTATTCCGAACCGGCCCCAGGACCATAGTCATGTTGCGACCGTCCTGCTTCGGTCGAGCCTCAACGACGCCGTACTCTTCGACGTCAGCGGCCAGACGCTCCAGCAAGCGGAATCCCAGTTCTGGACGAGACTGCTCGCGGCCACGGAACATAATCGTGACCTTGACCTTCGAACCCTTTTCCAAGAAACGAACAACGTTGTTCTTCTTGGTTTCGTAGTCGTGGTCATCAATCTTCGGACGGAACTTCTGTTCCTTGACCACAGTCTGCTGCTGGTTCTTTCGAGCCTCGCGCGCCTTCTGGGCTTGTTCGTACTTGAACTTGCCGTAGTCCATAATCTTGGCGACCGGCGGCTTTGCTCGCGGAGCGACCTCAACCAGGTCAAGGTCTGCTTCGTAAGCGAGCTTGAGTGCGTCACCGGTACGGACAACGCCCACCTGCTCACCGTTCGGTCCTACAAGGCGGACTTCCGGTACTCGAATATCCTCGTTAATACGAGCTTCAGCGCTGATGTGGCCTCCTAGGTTGAACCTGAACAATCTTCGTTTCAAACCGCGATAGCAAGCGGGAAAGGAAGAAAAGCCACGCGTCTGCAACAACTACATTCTCAGTGCTGCAAAAGGACGCCTTCCAATCACGTGATTGACCAAACAATCACCGATTAGGGTGGACCCCGGCGCTACCGTAATTCTTTGGCGCTCCAAGGGTGGGACTTAAATCCTCTTCGCTGCCGAATGCCCCTTAACACCCCACTACCTGATTTCAGGCAGCAGATATCGAAGCACTCTGGCGGTCGTAGTCGAGATAGTAGCACAGCCCTTTCATCGAGGCAAAACAGTGCTGCGGCAACGCGGTTCCTGACAGCCAGAAGCCCCAATACGTTGTCCGCAGTTCCACCCGCGGTCGCCGTTTTCTGATTATCTACTGAAGCAGAGGCTTCAGGTACTCACCGGTGTGGGAACCCGAAAACTGTGCGACCTCTTCCGGAGTTCCCTCCACTACCACGGTGCCGCCGCCGGAGCCGCCTTCGGGGCCCATATCAATAATCCAGTCCGCAGACTTGATGACATCCAGGTTGTGCTCAATAACAATGACGGTATTGCCCTTGTCCACCAGCCCCTGGAGCACCAGCATCAGCTTGCGGATGTCCTCAAAGTGCAGGCCCGTAGTCGGCTCATCCAGGATGTAGACCGTGCGCCCCTTAGAGCGCTTCTGTAGCTCACTGGCCAACTTCACACGCTGCGCTTCTCCACCGGAGAGCGTGGTTGCCGCTTGCCCCAGGCGGACATAGCCCAAGCCGACGTCGACAAGCGTATTGAGGTAGCGCGCAATCGACTGGATTGGTTCGAAGAACTCGGCAGCCTCAGAGATGGGCATGTCCAATACCTCTGCGATGGTCTTGCCCTTGTAGCGAACCTCAAGGGTCTCTCGGTTGTAGCGGGCACCATGGCAAACCTCACACGGAACGTAGACATCTGGCAGGAAGTTCATCTCAATCTTGATGGTGCCGTCGCCCTTACAAGCCTCACAGCGACCGCCCTTGACGTTGAAGCTGAACCGCCCCGGCTTGTAGCCACGGACCTTGGCCTCCTGCGTCTCGGCGAAGAGGTTGCGAATCTTATCGAACACACCGGTGTAAGCCGCTGGGTTCGAACGCGGGGTGCGACCAATCGGCGACTGATCAACCTGGACGAGCTTGTCCAACTGATCAAGGCCCTCAACGCGGCTGTGACGACCCGGCACCTGACGAGCACCGTTGAGCTCATTGCTCATTACCTTCGCCAGAATCTCATTGACCAGCGTGGACTTACCGGAACCGGACACACCTGTGACACAGGTCAGCACTCCGAGCGGGAACTTCACGTCAATCTTTTTCAGATTGTTCTCGCGGGCACCGCGCACTGTCACCATGCGGGACTTATCAATCGCACGACGTGACTCCGGCACGGCGAGCACGCGGCGACCAGACAGGTACGCACCGGTCAGGGAGTCCTCGCACTCGACGATGCCACCTGGTTCACCCTGGTAGACAATCTCACCGCCGTATTCACCGGCCTTCGGGCCAATGTCCACCAGCCAGTCGGCCTCACGAATAGTGTCCTCATCATGCTCGACCACAATGAGGGTATTGCCCAGGTCACGGAGGTTCTTCAGCGTCTTGATCAGGCGGTTATTGTCGCGCTGATGCAGACCAATCGAGGGCTCATCCAACACGTAGAGCACCCCGGCCAGACCAGAGCCGATTTGCGTGGCCAGGCGAATGCGCTGCGCCTCACCACCGGACAGAGTACCGGCAGAACGCGAAAGCGACAGGTAATCCAAGCCGACATCGAGCAGGAATTTCAGTCGCGCCTGCACCTCGCGCAGCACGCGGCCGGCAATCATCTCCTCGCGCTTGCCCAGCGTCAACGAGTTCAAAAACGCAGAGCTATCATGCACCGACAGCTCAGTGAGCTCGGCAATATTCTTCTGCCCGAACTCCGACGAATCCAGCGTGACAGACAGAATTTCTGGCCGCAGACGCGTGCCATTACACGCAGGACACGGCACTTCACGCATGTAGCCCTGGAAGCGATCCTTCTGGGACTCGCTTTCTGCCTGCGACAACTTGCGGTGCAGGTACGGCATGACGCCTTCAAATGGCGCGGTGTACTGACGTGTACGGCCATAACGGTTGCGGTAGCGCACCGTCACCTTATGGCTCGAACCATGCAGCAGTGCCTTGCGCTGCGGCGCCGTGAGGTCTTCAAAAGGCGTGGTCGGATCAAAGCTCATCTCGGTTGCCAGCCCCTCGACAAGCTTTTCAAAGTACTTCTTATTCAGCGTCTGACGCCACGGGGCAATCGCCTCCAGCGTTGGCAGCGACGGATCCGGAATGACCAGGTCCGTATCCACTTCAAGCTTGGTGCCAATGCCGTCACACTCTGGACATGCGCCGTACGGAGAGTTAAAGGAAAACGACCGAGGCTCCAGCTCATCGATGGCGATGCGGTGACCATTCGGGCAGGCCATCTTTTCCGAGAACCGCTGGGTTCGACGCGGGTCATCCGCCTCTAGCCCGACAGCGTCGATAACCACGACGCCGTCGGCAAGCAAAAGCGCCGTTTCGACGGAGTCCGTGAGCCTGCGCTGCTGCGAATCCTTGACCTGCAGACGGTCAATGACCACGTCAATATCGTGCTTGACCTGCTTTTTCAGCTTCGGCGGATCCGATAGACGATGCATCTCGCCGTCAACGATGACGCGAGCGTAGCCCTCTGACGCGAGCTTTTCGAACAAATCCACAAACTCGCCCTTGCGCGTGCGCACAACCGGCGCGAGCACCTGGAACTTAGTTCCCTCCGGCATCTCCATGACCTGGTCGACGATCTGCTGCGGAGTCTGCGAGGAAATCTTCTCCCCACACGTCGGGCAGTGCGGCGTACCGGTGCGCGCGTAGAGCAGACGCAGGTAGTCATAGACCTCAGTAATCGTGCCGACGGTGGAACGTGGGTTGCGGTTCGTTGACTTCTGATCAATCGACACCGCCGGCGACAGGCCCTCAATCATCTCGACATCGGGCTTTTCCATCTGGCCCAAAAACATACGCGCGTACGAGCTCAGCGACTCCACATAACGGCGCTGCCCCTCAGCGAAAATTGTGTCAAAAGCCAGCGACGACTTACCCGAGCCAGACAATCCGGTGAACACCACCATTTTGTCCCTGGGCAAGTCAATGTCGACGCCCTTTAGATTGTGCTCACGGGCGCCACGGACCACTAGACGTTCAGCCACAGTGGGAAACCTCAATTCGTCGACGATTTGCTGCTCACTAGTCTACAGGCGAGAAACAATTTTTCGCACATGTGTTCAGCGCGTATTTGTGTTCTCCCATATCAGGCGCATTCCTAGCATGCTTTGCACGTCATCATTACGCTGGGGCGCATGAACGACATCACTATCAGTACCTATAGCAATTCGCCAACGACCCGGGGCGTGGAACGCATCGACTACGGCAACGTCACCATTTATAAGACCTCGGTCGGCCCGATGGAGAACAATGTCTACCTGCTTGTGGATTCACGCAAGCCGGACAACTCCCTTCTCATCGACGCCGCCACGGATGCCGAGCACCTCCGCAACCTCGTTGACCATGTCGGCGCGCAGGTGCGCACTATCGTCACCACGCACTCCCACGGCGATCACGTCCAGGCTCTCGGCGAGCTGCTCGAAGTCTTCCCCGCCCGCCACATCACCTCCGCACTCGACGCGGCAGATATCCCCGAGCCCGCCGACCAACAGCTAGACGGCGGCGAGACCATCGCCTTCGGCGACGGTATCGAACTGCCCACATTCATCCTGCGCGGACACACCAAGGGCGGGCTCTGTCTCGCACTGTCCTCCAAGGCAGCAGGCGCGCTTGACGACGGCTCCGTCTCTCACCACCTCTTTGTAGGCGACAGCATCTTCCCCGGTGGTGTCGGAAAAACGTATTCCCCGGAAGATTTCACGCAGCTTGTCGACGACACAGAGGCGCGAGTCTTCCGCGTCTATCCGGCCGACTCGGTTATTCACCCTGGTCACGGCAAGGACACCACCGTTGGCACGGAAAGCCCACAGGTTCCGCAGTGGCGGGAGCGCGGTTGGTAGCAGACTGGTAGAAAGGGGAAAAACCTTTTCATTTCGCCCGACATAAATAGGTCGGGCTGCGTAGGATTGATAGTGAAATTAGCGACCAGGCGGCTGCGAAATGGTGGTCTTACCTGGACGATGAAGGAGATGGGAATTAAATGATTCGCAAGTTTGCCCGACCAATGCTGGCTTCGGTCTTCGTTGCCGATGGTGTCGATACGCTGCGGAACCAGAAGGATCATGAGCAAGGCGCACGCGAGCTGATTGCCCGTGTCCGCTCGGTAACTCCGAACCAGTACAACGCTTACGTTCCCAGCGACGAAAAGACTGTGATTAAGGTTGTCGCCGGCACCAAGATTGCCGCCGGTTCCCTTTACGCCTTCGGCAAGGCACCTCGCGTCGCCGCTACCGCGCTGGTCCTGGCACAGGTTCCCACCATGCTGGCTCGCCACGCTTTCTGGGAGACTCAGGACAAGCAGGAAAAGGCTTCCCGCCGCACTGGTTTCCTGACTGATATCGGCCTGCTCGGCGGCCTGTTCCTGGCTACTGCTGACACTGACGGAAAGCCGGGCCTGGCTTGGCGCGCTGAGGATGCCGGTAAGCGCTTGAACAAGCAGGTTCAGTCCGCACTGCCGACCAAGTCCGAGGCGGAAAAGCGTACCGAGGAAATGAATAAGGCCTTCGCTTCCGCTGGCGAGAACGTCCGTGAGAAGGCCGGCGAGTTCCGCGACAAGGCAGCTGAAGTCGCTGAGGACGCTCGCGAGTACGTCGAGGACAACAAGGACGACTGGCGCGAGCAGGTCACCGAGGCCTTCGACAACGCTAAGGCTTACGTCGAGGACAACAAGGACGACTGGATCTCCAAGGCCACCGAGCTCGCCGAAGAGGCTCGCGACCGCGCTGAGGATTTCGCCAAGGACTTCAAGAAGGACACCAAGAAGCAGCGCAAGGCAGCCAAGAAGGCTGCTAAGAAGGCGCAGAAGAACGCTCGCAAGCAGACGAAGAAGGCTGAGAAGGCCATCGATTCCGCACTGTAAACTGCGCTATTCACCGCTAGCTATCGCTAGCCATATTGCGCTTGCCGCACAAGCGCTATACTTAAACGCTCCCCACGCCCCGGTTGGCGTGTGGGGGCGTTTCATTATTTTTCGACCACGTTGGAGGAGACTAGGTTGGCATCGCGCGTACCCGAGTCGGCAGACGAGGCTCAGCATTCTGGCCAGGCAGAAAAGCACGAGGACACCATCCTCGCCGCGGAGCAGGCCTATGTCGACCGAGCCTTCGATTTCCTCGACCGAGCACGCGAGCGCGACCAAGAGTACTTGCGCCAGGTCATGCTTATCGACGACCCAGACCCGCAAGCCCGTGTCGAGCGCGAGGTGGAATACCACCGACTGCAAGCCAACCTGGACCGCTACCGTTCCGCCGAGATTGGCCTGGTCTTTGGTCGCATCGATATCGATGACCCAGACCCCGATAATCCCCTGGCAGCCTCCGGGGCTGGGGCGACCGTCGATAAGCGATACATTGGGCGCATCGGTCTGTCCGATGAAAACGATGACTATCGCACGGTGATTATGGACTGGCGTGCCGACGGTGCGCGGCCGTTCTACCTGGCCACAACAGCGCATCCGGAGGGCGTCAGCCTGCGTCGCCATCTGCGCACGCATGGCCGCAAGGTGCGCTCTATCGACGATGAGTGGCTCTCCGGCGAGGACGATGATGTCGCGCCTGAGACTGACGAAATCGCCGGTGTCGGCGGCGAATCAGTGCTGCGTGAGGTCATGAATCAGGCCCGCACGGGGCATATGCGCGGCATCGTTGAGACCATCCAGCGCGAGCAGGACCTCATCATCCGCGACTCCACCCGCGGCACGCTGGTCGTCCAGGGCGGACCCGGCACGGGCAAGACAGCTGTGGCGCTGCACCGCGTGGCGTGGCTGCTCTACACCTACCGCGATCAGCTGGCGAAAACGGGCGTGCTCATCATCGGCCCGAACACAACATTCCTCGACTACATCTCACGCGTGTTGCCGAGCCTGGGAGAAACCGGCGTGGTGCTGACAACCATCGCCGACCTCTTCCCCGGCGTGCGCGCGTCCGACGCGCTTGTCGACGGGCACAATCCCGAGCCTTTAGTAACACAAGAGGTCAAGGGCTCGATTGAAATGCTCACCATTCTTCGCGAGGCCGTGCGCGCCTACCAGCATCTTCCCGAACAGCCTCTGGAAGTTCGCAGCGACAACATCACCTTGACCATTACCCCGGCCATGGTGAAGGCAGCGCGGACACGGGCGCGTCGCACCCGTAAACCGCACAATCTGGCGCGGCCCATTTTCCGCGACCACGTGGTTGAGCTGCTGGCTTCCCAGATGGCTGACATCATCGGCAGCGATCCGCTGGGTGGCGAGAATCTGCTGTCGATTACTGATGTGGCAGATCTGCGCGATGAAATCGACGAATCCGGCGCAGTCTCCGACATCCTCAACGAGCTCTGGCCGCTGCTGACACCCGAGCAGGTGCTGTCAGAATTGCTGAGCTCCCGCGAAGTCATCGACAACGCAGCAGCCGACTACGACGAGCTGACGCGCGATGCTCTCTACCGTGAGGAGGGCACGGCGTGGATGCCGTCGGACGCTCCGCTTCTCGACGAACTGGCCGAGCTGCTAGGCCCCGTCGGCGACGAGGAAACCGACGATGCGGATTGGCAGGCCCGCGTCGATGAGGCACAGGGAGCGCTGGATACCCTGTCGAGTTCCGCGTCCCAAGACCTTGACGACGGTTTCGATGCCGAAATTCTGTCGGCCTACGACGTCATTGATGCCGAGCAACTCGCCGAACGACACCGCGAACAGGACCTGCGCTCCACCGCCGAACGAGCTGCCGCGGACCGACAGTGGGCCTACGGCCACGTCATTGTCGATGAAGCACAAGAACTCTCCGCCATGGCCTGGCGAATGCTGCGGCGACGCTGCCCGAATGGCTGGATGACACTGGTCGGCGATGTGGCGCAGACCGGCTCTCCCGCTGGCGCAGAGACCTGGGACGATGTCCTGGACCCGATCATCGGTTCTCGTTGGCGACTGCATGAACTCACGGTCAACTACCGCACACCAGCCGAGATTATGGAGGTGGCAGCCAGTGTGTTGGCACAGATTGATCCGGAGCTGGAAGCTCCTCATTCCATCCGTGCCACTGGCAGGAAGCCGGTGCAGGCGCGCACCGTTGCCGAAGCACTAAATCATGTCGCCGAGGTTGCAGAGCCGGATCGCCTAGTGGCGGTTATTGCGCCAACTGCGAAGCTTGGCGATACCCGAGCTGAGGTGCAGGAATATTTGGATGGCGCTGCGGGAGGCGCTGCGGGAGGCGCTGCGCCCTTTGAAAACTGCGCGGTCTACGACATCACCACCTCCAAGGGTCTGGAGTTTGATGAGGTCATCGTGGTTGCGCCTGATGAGATTGTGGCGCAGTCACCGCAGGGCTTGCAGGATCTCTACGTGGCGCTAACTCGTGCAACGCAGGGACTGGTCATTGTTGAGGCCCAACAGACGGCGTACCTGCCGGAACTGGACTGGGTGTAAGGGCTATAAGAACTGCCTGCCCAAAAAAGAAAGCCGGCACCTCATAAACGAGGTGCCGACTCAAAGTGAAGGCTAAATTAGCTGACGGTGTGAACAATCATGACATCGCAGTCAGACTGACGTGCAACATCAGCCGGGACGGAGCCCAGCAGACGACCGGTCAGCGAGTTAATACCGCGGTTACCAACCACCAGCAGGTCTGCGCGATGGTCATTAACCAGACCCATCAGTGCCTCAACCGGCGAGCCCGAGCGCACCTCGGTCTCCACCTTTGTGGCGCCAACTCCCTCAGCAGCTTCCTTCGCAGCAGCCAAGTTTTCCAGAGCTGGGTCATTGCCGAGAACCTGGACGGAATCCTGGCGCAGAGTCTTCGATGCATGCTCCGCGTTTTCGTAGTAAGCGCAGCCAATCACCAAAGTGGCATCGAAAGCCGCAGCAATCGATGCAGCACGCTCGACTGCGAGCAGCGACGACTTGGAACCGTCGGTACCGACAACAATGGTGTTGTAATCACTCATAAAAACTATCCCTCACTGCGGAAGTTGCTATTGAAGAGTTTTTGTTTGTGCAATCGACCCGAATAAAGCCCCTACCAGCAGCTAGCAACCGCAGGCCAGAAGCCCTTTTAGGCTTACACAGTTTTTCTGTTCACAACAGTAGCAAAAAACTACTCCACTCCAGCCTCAATCATGCCTTTTAGTTCCTTCTTGAGGTCGAAAATTTCATCGCGCAAACGGCCCGCAAGCTCGAACTTCAGCTCACGCGCCGCAGCGGCCATCTGCTCGGAAAGATCGGCGATAAGAGCCTCCAGCTCAGCGCGCGGCATCTGCTTGCCGCCTTCACCTTCGGCCACGCCGGCGCCGTCGGCACGCGAAAGAAGCGCATCGGCGGCCGCGCCTGTCTTACCGTCGTACTCGGTGTCAGCGTTGTCATAGACCTGATCGAGAATGTCGGCAATCTTCTTGCGCAGGGGCTGCGGGTCGATGCCGTGCTCCTTGTTGTACGCGATCTGCTTCTCGCGGCGACGCTCGGTCTCATCGATGGCGAACTGCATGGAATCGGTGATCTTATCGGCGTACATGTGCACCTCGCCGGAGACATTTCGCGCGGCGCGACCAATCGTCTGAATCAGCGAGCGTTCCGAGCGCAGGAAGCCCTCCTTGTCGGCGTCGAGAATCGACACCAGCGAGACCTCCGGCAGGTCCAAGCCCTCACGCAGCAAGTTGATGCCGACCAGCACGTCATACTCACCCAGACGCAACTGTCGCAGCAGCTCAACGCGTTTCAGCGTATCCACATCCGAGTGCATGTACCGCACCCGCACGCCGTTTTCCAGCAGGTAGTCGGTCAGGTCCTCCGCCATCTTCTTCGTCAGCGTGGTCACGAGGACGCGCTCATCACGCTCGGTGCGCTTTCGGATCTCGCCGATCAAATCATCAATCTGTCCCTCAGTGGGCTTGACGACAATCTTGGGGTCCACCAACCCGGTCGGACGAATAACCTGCTCCACGACCTCACCACCGGTCTTTTCGAGCTCATAATCACCCGGTGTTGCGGACATAAACACAACTTGGCCGACACGGGCATCGAACTCATCAAAAGTCAGCGGGCGGTTATCCAACGCCGACGGGAGGCGGAAACCAAAATCGACGAGGTTGCGCTTGCGGGAGGCATCGCCTTCGAACATGCCGCCAATCTGCGGCACTGTCACGTGCGACTCATCGATGATGGTGAGAAAGTCCTCCGGGAAGTAGTCAATGAGCGTTGCCGGAGCCGAGCCCGGCGCACGGCCATCGATGTGGCGCGAGTAGTTCTCAATACCGGAGCAGAAGCCGACCTGCTCAATCATTTCCAGATCGTACTCAGTGCGCATGCGCAGGCGCTGGGCCTCGAGTAGCTTACCGCGGTTTTCCAGGTCGGCCAGGCGCTCGGCGAGTTCGGCCTTGATATCCGCGACGGCGCGTTCCATGCGCTCTGGGCCCGCCACGTAGTGCGTAGCGGGGAAAATGCGCAGCTCAGGGACTTGGTCGATGACATCGCCGGTGAGTGGATTGAGATAGTAGAGGGAATCAATCTCGTCGCCGAAGAATTCCACACGCACGGCCTTTTCCTCGTAGGCCGGGATGATGTCGACCACGTCACCTTTGACGCGGAACGTGCCGCGAGTAAAGGCGATGTCATTGCGAGCGTATTGAATATCCACCAACAGGCGCAGGAATTGGTCGCGGTCAACTTCCTCGCCCTCCTTCAGCCACACCGAGCGGTCCAGGTAGGACTGCGGGGTACCCAGGCCATAGATGCACGAAACCGAGCTGACCACGACTACGTCGCGACGCGACAACAGCGCTGAGGTGGCCGAGTGGCGCAGGCGCTCCACGTCCTCGTTGATGGAGGAGTCCTTTTCAATATAGGTATCGGTCTGCGCGATGTAGGCCTCTGGTTGGTAGTAGTCGTAGTAAGAGACGAAGTACTCGACCGCGTTGTTTGGCAGCAGGCTGCGCAGCTCATTGGCTAATTGGGCCGCGAGCGTCTTGTTCGGGGCCATGACCAACGTCGGCCGCTGAACCTTCTCAATCAGCCACGCTGCTGTGGCTGATTTACCAGTGCCGGTCGCACCCATAAGTACGACCTCACGCTCTCCCCGCTCCAACCACTCTGACAGCTCTGCGATTGCCTGCGGCTGGTCACCCGAGGGCTCGAACTCGCTGATGACCTCGAATTTTCCCTCAGTGCGCTCGACTTCACCGACGGGACGGAACTCCGAGTGCGCAAGGACGGGTTGCTCTGCTGCGAATGCCATAGTCTCCAGCGTAGCGAAGGCTGTCTGGCGGGGGCTCTTCTAGAGCCAAGGGGCACTGGGAATTTTCCTGGGCGGTTCCTCTAGGCGGGCTTGCAGTCGGCCTAGGCGGGCTTCCGCTTCACCAGCTGGCGCTTACTGCGCAGCAACTAGCTCCTGGTGAAGCGCAAGCCGTCTTGTCGACGCTTTTACGAAAGCTTGAGAGCACAGCAGAGGTTTTCCACACCCTAAAAGTTGTCCACAGATTGGCCGTGAAGCCTCTCTCACAGAGAAAAACCTAGCCTGGAAAAAATAAAGTCCCCGACCATGGGAAGTTTCACCACCGCGGAGTTGCGGGCTCTAGGCATCGGCGAGAAGAAGGCCAGAACTCTCGTACAACAGGGAAAGCTGTTCAAGCTAATACGCGGCCTATACGTAGACAATTGCACTCCGGCCTCGGTCGCCCAAGCAATCACGAGGCACTACAAAAGCATTGCGTTGTGCGGAAAAAGCGCGGCTCAGATGCACTTAAGTCTTCCTCTATCATTTCCTATCCAGGCAGAAGGCGCGGGATCTGTTCAGACCGAGAGCTTCTCTATCAAGCACAGCCGCCTGCCCGCCTTCACCAAGATTGACGGGATTCCGGTAGTTGAAGCACTGTGGGCCGCGCGAGGTGCCCCAGACTTCGCACGCATGATCCTGGAGCTGCACTACGCTGGTCGGGACGGTGAAAAGCGGCTGAACCAGGACCTCAGCCGGATGCAGAGAGTTCCACAGTGGCTCCGCGAGACCATCACAACAACGCCCATCGGCGCATGCAGCGAACTCGAGCGCAGACTGGCCAGACCACTGATTAAGCGGGGCTACCGCGTCAAAATGAACCAGTACATCGGCCCCTACTGCTTCGACATCCTGCTTGAACAGTGGAAAATCGCCATCGAGGTGGACTCCGCCAAGTATCACAACAATGAGGACTCATTTATCTCGGACCGTTGGAAGGCCAACTCCGGCACGCTGCACGGCTGGATTATCCTGCGATTCACGGATTCATGCATCAACTGGAACCTCGACAGCGTCCTCGACGAAATCGAGCAGGCAATCCAGTGGGTGCAAATGCGCCGACCCCGCGAGGACTACCAGCCCGGCTTCCCCGCGTCTGGGAGTGGAACCCCACCGTCGGCTACGCCAACAAGCAATGACACAAGCAATGACACCTGTCATGGGCAATTCGTGACATTACCTATACGTCCATGCCATCAGTCCACGCTGAACTAAGAACCATGAATACGAACAGCATCCTCGAGTTCTCGAATATCACCAAACAATTCAGCAAAGGCCACGTCACCGCACTCGATGATGTCAGCGCCACCGTCCGCCGCGGTGAGGTCGTCGCCATCCTCGGTGAAAACGGCGCAGGTAAAACCACGCTTATCGATCTCATCCTCGGCCTGACCACACCCACCGCCGGCCAAATCGAAGTCAACGGCCACTCACCCTGGAACGCGGTCAACGCTCAGCAGGTAGGCGCCATCTTGCAGACGGGCGGTTTGCTTCCCGACGTAACGGTCGAGGACACACTCAAAATGATTGCCAGTGGCTATTCGGAGCATGTGGCGCTGGTGGACGTCGTAAAGCAAGCGCGCCTGGAACCCTTGCTGAAGCGGAAAGTCGGCAAGTGCTCCGGCGGTGAGCAGCAGCGTCTGAAGTTTGCGTTGGCCCTGCTCGGTGATCCGGAGCTGATCGTGTTGGATGAGCCGACGGCGGGGATGGACCCGAGTGCGCGGCGGAATTCTTGGGCGGATATTCATGCGCGGGCGGAGCGTGGCACGACGGTGTTGTTCACCACGCACTACTTGGATGAGGCGGAGGATTTTTCGGAGCGAATCATCATGCTGCACAAGGGGCGCATCATGGCGGACTTGGATACGCCGAGCTTGCTTGCACTGAGTAAATCTGTGCTGGTTGAGGCTAATTTTTCAGGAGTGGCGCCGGAGCTTTCAGAGCGCACTGAGGTCGATGAGGTCACCTGGTTGCGTGGCTCCGCCGATGAGCCAGCCGGGACGAGTCGGCGAGTACAACGCGCGCGGCTGCGGACGCGGGATTCGGACTCGCTGCTTCGCCACTTGCTAATGGAGACGGATGCGACCGACTTCACGGTCCAGCGCGCGAAGCTCGATGACATTTTCATTTCCATGCAGCAAGACGCTGACGCCGCGGCTGAAGCCGCGGTAGCTGCTGGGAACTAACGAAAACAACCAGAAAGGATCGCCATGACGTACACCGCGACTGAAACTTCGCCCGACAAGCCCGGCGCGACTGCTGCTGGCACCGGCGCAGCGAAGCTGACCGAATCCCACGGCCTGTCGACATATATCGCAATTCAGATCAAACGCTATCTGTCTGACTGGTCGAACCTGTTTTTCTCCATCGGCCTGCCCATATTGTTCTTTCTGGTGTTCGGTGCCTCGCTCGACCGCGGCGGCAATGCCTTCCCGCACGGCAATGTCACCGCTTACGTGATGATTGGCATGGCTATTTACGGCGGTGTCACAGCCGCGGTGGCCAGCGCCGGACAAACGATTATGGAGCAAACCACGGGATGGGGTCGCCAGCTTGCGCTGACACCAATGTCAACGTCGCGCATTGTATTTAGCCAAGCAATTCTGGTGCTCTTCGCCGCAGTGCTGCCGATCGCGGCAATGTACCTTCTCGGCCTCGTCATCGGCGCGGAGATGGAGCCGGGGACCTGGATTGTCAGCTTCATTCTCTGTGCTGTGACCTGTCTGCCATTTGGCTTCTACGGCTATGCCTGGGCGCTGCTGCTGCCAAAGCCGTCGGCGCTGAGTATCGCGTCGGGATCGATTGTCGTGCTGTCCTTCCTGGGCAACCTCTTTATCCCGATGCAGGGAACGTTGCTGACTATCAGCCGCTTTACGCCGCTGTTCGGTTCCGTGACTCTGTCGCGGTATCCGCTGACTGCAGGTTTTACTCCCAGCACGGATACTGGTGCCGGGCTTTACACCGAGCCGCTGTGGGTGCCCATTGTCAATGTTGCGGTGTGGAGCATCCTGCTGGTCAGCTTCTGTATTTATTTGAACAAGCGCGAAAAGTCGCGGCTGTAAATAACGCGGCGAAGCACGACTAGATAGGAAACCCAAGCGCTAACCGACGCCTCCATCTAACCTGTGACTAAACTAGACCAACTCCCCACCGCCACCGACCGAGACCGCCTAGGCATCTATGACAACTACTTTGCGACACAGCTTCAGCCGTCCCTTCCGGGGATTCCACCTTTACTCCGCACTGTCGGCCGGCATCTGGATTGTGGTTTTACCCTTTGTGTTCTTCGGTTTCGGCGCCAAAAACGTCTTCAAGCTCACTGCACTGATTGCCAGCTTTGCCATCGTGTATTTCTTCCTCTGGGGCTCCCTTCACTACTATCCCCGTGGCTGGTAGCAACGAGCTCGCAACATACTTGCCCTGTGCATTGTCGCAGCGTTCGGCCTGGGCTCCATCCCACTTGTGGGAAATGGCGCCAGCGCTTTCCTGCCATTTGTCGCGGCATTGCTCAGTTGGATGCTGCCCATCATCCCCGCCATCCTCAGCATCGGTGTACTTGGCGCGGCAATCGTTGCCATCAGTCATTTCTTGGCTCCAGAAAGTGGTCTCATCTTCCCCATCGATGCCCTGTTTTGGGCTGTCGTGGTCTGCTGCGTTGTTCAACTCAGCAAGTTCGCCCAGGAACGAGCCCAGCTCAACCAGGAAATTGAGCTCAGCCAGCAGCGCGACTCCATCGCCCGCGATGTCCATGACGTGCTCGGCCATTCGCTGACGGTCATCTCACTCAAATCTGAAGTCGCGCGACGCTTGGTTCGCACCAATCCCGATGCCGCCACTGCCGAGCTCGAGGCCATCACCACACTGGCACGCACATCGCTAGCCGAGGTCCGCTCAACAGTCACACGCATGCGCCAACCGGATCTCGCAGGCGAGCTCGCCGCCGCCGCGCGGGCATTCCACACCGCACAGATTACGGCCTCGCTTCCCGACGATTCCAGCGGTGTGACCACCAATGCGAAGCTCTTCTCCTGGGTGATTCGCGAGGCCACCACCAATATCATTCGGCATTCGGAGGCGGAGAATGTCTCAATCGAGCTCACCCCATCCAGCGTGGAAATCGTCGACGATGGCATTGGCTTCGACACTTCTGACCTAAGCTGCGATTCCTCCGCGGCCGCCGCGGAGGAAGGCCAATCCGTCGGCTCTGGCGGATTGACCGGACTGAAGCAGCGCGTCCAGGATGCTGGCGGTGACCTCATCATCGAGTCCGCACCAGGTCGCGGCACTCGCCTCGTGGCCACGATGACGCAGTCGCATCGCTCGCGCCGCGCGGGCCGCCCGCGGAGTTCATCCGCCACTAGCTCTAAAAACCACTTCACTGACACAACCGTCACCGAATACGCGCGGGAGAATAGATGATTCGCGTTCTCATAGCTGATGATCAGCACCTAGTTCGAGGGGCTTTGAAGGCTCTACTGGAAACTGAACCGGACTTGGATATCGTGGCTGAAGCCGCCGACGGCATTGAAACAACTCAGAAAGTCGCCGAACAGGACGTCGATGTCGCGCTTATTGACATCGAAATGCCGCACCTTAACGGCATCGACACCATCGCGAAAATTTCTGACCACTGCCGCTGCCTCGTCGTCACTACGTTTGCCCGTCCCGGTTACCTCAAACGCGCACTTCAGGCTGGTGCCAGCGGATTCCTGGCAAAGGACACCCCTCCAGAGCAGCTCGCAGAAGCCATTCGACGCGTCCACTCCGGCCTCCGTGTTATCGATCCGGCCTTGGCCGAGGCCTCACTTTTCACGGCCGACTCTCCCCTGACAGACCGCGAAGCCGAGATTGCGCGCCTAATTCTCCAGGGCGCCGATACCGGCACAATCGCCAGCCAGCTCTTCATTGCCAAGGGCACGGTGCGCAATCAGGTGTCCTCAATTATCACGAAGACAAATACCTCAAACCGTGTCGAGGCCGCGAAAATAGCTCGCGACAACGGCTGGCTGTAGAAAAACAGATAGCAATACCACCCTGATTTTCATCGAATCGTTATTACTTTCATAGTGCAAAACTACCTAATGGCCGCTAGCCTGACGTCTATGAACAACCACCGCATCTTTGCTTCACGACGTGCACTCATCGCCGGTATCCTCGCCACAACCGCATTGGCCTTCTCCGCCTGCTCTCAAGACGATGGCGTAGTAACGAGCCAATCGGCAGCTGACATCGCCACCGTGGAACAGACTGACGGCAACGCATCGAACGCAAACTCAGGCAATATGCCGAACCCAACTGGCTCAAACCCTGATGCTGGCACTGTCGGAAATTCCGACGATAACGCCGACGGTACAAATGCCTCCGAAACAGTCCCATCGCAGGATGGTGGAGAAACCAATGGAGATACCGAAACCATGTCTTCGTCGGCAAGCGAAAATGCAGATATCGGACAAGCGCTGAGGGACCTTGTCTACAGCAATCCGTCGCCGGGGACCACGTTTACCGCCGGCGGTGAGGAATTGACCGTCTGTGTGTTTGGTGATGGCTACGGCACGAATCTAGTGGTTGCTGGGCCGAATACCAGCTGCGAATTTGCGACGGAAGTTTTCAACCAGCAGACCGAAGGCCTCAACGCCTCCGCCGATAACATCCGCGATAATTTGAAGCCGAATATTCAGGCGACGAGCCCTACGACGGGCAAGACCTACGATGTCAGCTGCGGCTCGCAGGCCGACGGTGTCGTGGAGTGCAGCGGCGGCAATGACGCGAGGATTTATATCAATTAGTGTTGGATAGCCATTTCGGAAGTAGGCATTTCGTTTTTGCTCGCTGATAGCGCAATTGCGGAATACCGCTTTGGACGGTTAATCAGCTTCGACAGACTTGCCGTAATCGCCGGCAGCGATTTCACATCGGTATAGGCCAAATACCGCGCTTTCCACGTGGGCTTGAACTTTTCCTTGTATTTGCGCAGGCCGCGGAAGTTATAGATCCGACCGCCGTAGTTGTACACCAAGCGAATGGTCTTTTCGCTAAGCCTGGAATGCGGGCGCGCACCGGTATTCGACATTGGTGCCATGCCGAAATTGAACTCGGTATAACCGTGATTCTTCGCCCATTCCATCAAATTCACGAAAATACCATCCATCACGCCATCTGGGGCATCGGGGCGAATGCGCATCAAATCCACGGATGCGACATTTCTCCCCTGCGGCATGAGCGAGGCGAACCCCTCAATACGATTCGAATCCGCTGAGCGCACCACCGCAATAGGCGCCCGAGAGAGATAATTCTCATCAAAGAAACCAAGCGAAAAACTCATTTCGGTGCGCTCTTTAAGCCATGCCCTCGACGTATCACGCAGGTCCATCATGAATTCTGGGCTATACGGTGCCTCGACAATCTCAAAAGTGCAGCCGGATTTCTCCAGTTTGTTATACATGCGCCGAAATGTCTTGCCTTTGTTTCCGACCCTGGTGAAATCGGAGACATCCACTGTCGCATCCTCGCCAAGCTTGACCAGGCTCATTCCCTCATTAACGCACCGCGCCAAATGCTCCTCGCCAACTTCATAAAATGCGACCGAGCACTGAAACGCATCCGCGTAATCAATGAAATCCGCAAAGAGCTGATCAAACGCCGCCGGGTCGCCAAAAGGATCACCGAGCGCAATCAGCATAGTGCCGTGGGGACGGTACAACAGCGCTGCTCGGTCCGTTCCTTTTCGCTTATCGACGGAAAAGAACACCTGCTTGTCACCTAAGTAATACAAATGCGAAAAGGCATTTCCACCCCATTTTTCAATTAATGCCTCAAAGCGGCGTGTTTGCTCCGTAGTCGGTTCTTCGAATTCCGGAGCACGACAGCGAGAAAACAACACCGCCATAGCCACCGCACAGGCGAGCATGACGTAGAAGAGAATCATCGGCCAATGCGTGTTGGCATGCGGAGATGGTGCCGGCACAGTAACCCAGTTATTAACCCGCAACGTGTGCCAGCTGGAAAGCAGGATGGGGATGGCAATGGCAAGCGCTGCGGTGGGGACGAAACTGCTCCATTTAAGTGGCAGCGGCTCTCGGTCAAAGGCACTGCGAGAGGCAAATAGTGCCAAGGCGAACACCCCGAGATAGATGGCCTCTTCATAGTCAATTCCCCGTGCCAAGCACGCGATTGCGGCCACGCCAAGCAGCACTAAAACCAGCTGGTAGCAGCGCTTGACCCGCTGACTTATCCCCCGAGCCAGAATCAACAGCATGACAGCGGTAAACAGCACAGTCAGATGCGATGCCTGTCGGACCGTGCTCGGCACCACTTCTCTGATGACTTCAAGACGGGAGGCAATCTCAGGTGTCAGTGCCGAAATGAAAAGCAAGATACTGGACACAACAGTGACAATTGCTAAAACTCGAGCCATGACTCTGTGCGGGAAATCGGTCTCGAGTTCTTTCACACTGTCGGAAACCCACAAGACCGCCGCCAGCAGCCACGGGATGATGTAGTAAAAAACGCGGTAGAGCACAATGCCCAGCAGTACCTGGTTGGTGTCATAGCCAATCTTGGCGCACAGCGCGATCACCGCGAGATCGAAACTGCCCGCACCAGCCGGCAGAAAAGATATCAGCCCTGCCAATGTTGCCGTTGCGAAAATAAAGAAAGCAATCGGCAGCGAGAAGTTCGGTGTAAATACGCGGATACATACCCAGAAAAAGACTGCAGCTGCTGCCCAGTCAATAACTGAGGCGCCCAGAAGTAGCCACTTTTCGCGCTGGCCAATCCGTGCAAAAGTAGTCTTCCGCAAATCAACAGGGCCAAACTTGAACCTATCGGCCAAGAAAAACAGCGGTAGGTACAGACAGGAAATAATGGCCGCAACAATTAGCCAGCCGTCGAAATGCACGGCATAGGGCAAGGTGAGCCCTAGCAGCACAAAGAGGCCGAGCAAGTTGGCGGCCCACACGCTGGCGGAAACACCAATAGCCTTATTTCTGTCTGCGCCCGCCCAAGTGTAATACCGCGCGCGAATGGTGCCGCCGGTGAGCCCACCGAATCCAGCGAAATTATTAAACGCCTGTGCAATCCATCCAATTTTCAATGCATCGCGTGCAGAGACACCGACTCCCGCGTATTTGGAAGCCACAAGGTCATATAGACCGGTGGCACTAAAAGCGACTAGCCCAAGCCCCAAGAGGATTGCATTTACGTCCATCGAGGTATCGGTAAAAATTTCTCGAAGCTGACTGCCTGATATAGACGCAAATTGGTCGCGTGCCACAAGCACAATAATGGCGATTATCGCTCCATAGAAGATAATCTTGAGGGTTTTTCCGTGTAACTTAACCCACTGAAATACCGGTTGAAGAGGCATGGCTATGACATCCGATCTTTTGTTTTGGTGCAATTACAAATAGAGCTGCAGTACGTGACTATGCCTAGTGGCACTGTGTTTATATGAGCTGCATTTTCTCGGTGAGCCAGGAAAGCTCGTCGTCAAGCGCGTGCTCCCACACTTTCCATTCGTGTGTGCCGGGATATGTGCGTTCTTCTACGTCCATTCCCTGGTCGCGTGCTGCTTGGCAGACTTTCCAAAGCCCTTCGATGACGTCGTCGGGTTCTTTATCTCCAATTGAGCAGAATGCTGAATATCCTGTGAAATCCGCTCCGGAGGCAAATATGGATAGCGGATTATTGGCCTCGAATGCTCCCTTGTCGCCGCCAAATCCCTTTTCAATGGTCATTTCGAGCGAGTTCAGATTCGGATGCTCCTCGCCCGACATGTCCAGCACTGTGCGATAAGGACCGTCCCTGCGGCTAATGACTTGCATTGCGCAGGTACCGCCGTTGGACAAGCCACCTACTGCCCACGACTGCGGCCGAGTATCGACCTGAAAGTGCTGCTCTAGCCATGTGGGCACGTCATGCTCTAGGTATGTAGCAACCGCACCTTGATTGGTGTCGGAACACAGTGGGTTCTTGAAGTTCGACGAGAGCTGATCCACAACTGCCACAATCGGTGCCAGGCCATCATGCTGCGCGGCAAAGTGGTCCATGGTGTGCTTCAAATTGCCGTTGACCAGCCAGCCCTCGGGCGCACCGGGCTGGCCAGCCATTAGCACAAGGACCGGCAGCAGTGGCCGTGGCCGAGCAAAATACGCGGGTGGGATATAGATGATGGATGGTCGCGGAGAGAAATTGGTCGCGGGAATCTCAGCCTGCGCTATGGAACTGGCAGCAGAGCGGTCATCCGAGCCGAGAATGCTTGAGTGGCGTGGCTGCCACTGTTGCTCGAGTGGCACTCGCTGCGCAGTCGGCGCTGGATTCGGATGAAATATATCTGCGACTGGGGCGATGCCCTCGACCTCACTCAAGTCCTGCACATCGCCTGTCCCCTGCAGTACTTTGGCCAAGTTTGCATAGGTGCCGTAATAGATATTCGGCACCGCGTACGCTGTCAGCACTGCAATCACGCAGGTCAAAGAAGCCACCGCAATGCGCCTAGGTTTCTTGGAAATAGCAATCACCAGCAGCGCAAAGATGCTGGCCAGGCCCGATGCAAGTGGCCCGAACACCTCAATGCCAACATAGTCCGGCATTGGCCGCCACACCTTGTTTGTCACGTACCAACTGAGGACACTTGCAGCCACCGCAACAGCAACAATTGCACAAATACTGGTCAGTGCAGATTTTTTGGAGCGACTCACCCACGCCACAAGCCATAGGAGAATTGCCAAAGTCAGCAGCATCACTACAACTGCAATAACTTCCGGCACCCTGCCGCGCAAATGCACCAATGCGGCGGCCTCGAGTACGTACCTTGACCAGTCTTGCATGATGCAAACAGTAATTTTCAGGGTCAAGAGTTTGCGCAGAAAAGTTGCAAATTTTCTTTAGAGTTTTCTACCGGTCTCAAGCCTCTTGATTCCCAGCTACACCATTCCGCCTACGATTGGCACCATGACTGTTTCGCGTCTCCGTCCCTTTGGTGAAACCATTTTCGCCACTATGTCTCAACTCGCGGCCGACCATGATGCCATCAATCTCGGACAGGGCTACCCCGACTGGGATGGCCCCGAGGCCGTGCTGAAAGAAGCCCAGAACCAAATCGCGGCTGGCAATAATCAGTACGGCCCCGGCCGCGGTATGAAGGTGCTGCGCGATGCAGTCGTCGCAGATCGCGCCCGCCGCACCGGCCAGACCTACGATGCCGACACTGAATGCCTCATCACAGTCGGTGCTACCGAAGCAATCGCGGCCACGGCTCTCGGACACCTCGAACCGGGCAGTCATGTCATCATTATCGAGCCGTACTACGACGCCTACAAAGCGGCAATTGCGCTGGCCAACGCCACTTATACGGCTGTTCCGCTAGTGCCGCAGGACACCGGTGATACAAAGCGCTGGGCACTCGACCGAGATGCGCTGAACAAGGCCATCACAGACAACACCGCGATGATTATCATCAACTCGCCGCACAACCCCACCGGCGCTGTACTTACTCGAGAGGATTTACAGGCAATCGCGGACGTCGTCAAGCGCGAAAATCTCCTCGTGCTTTCCGATGAAGTCTACGAGCACCTCTACTTCGACGGCCACTCTCATCAGTCCATCAGCCAGCTGCCGGGCATGCGGGAACGCACCATTGTGGTGTCGAGCGCCGCGAAAACGCTCAACGTCACCGGCTGGAAAACCGGTTGGGCGCTGGCACCGGCAGAATTGCTCGATGGCGTGGTCAAGGCCAAGCAGTTCCTGACCTACGTCGGTGCCACGCCGTTCCAGTCGGCCGTCGCGCGAGGGTTAACCGAATGTTCCGACTGGATTGCAGGGCTCGCAGGTCAGTTGGGGCGCAGCATGCGCACTCTGCGCGAGGGGCTGGAAAGCCTCGGCGCCGATGTCTACCCCGCGCAGGCTGGGTATTTCGTGGTCGCCGATGTCTCGAGCTGGGGGCTTGGCGACGCCCTTAAGACCTGCACCCGCCTAGCGACAGAAGCCAAAGTGGCAGCCATCCCCGTCACCGCATTTGTCGATAATCCGGAGTCTGACACCTACCGATACCTCGTGCGATTTGCCTTCTGCAAGCGCCCCGAAATTCTCGCGGAGGCTATCGAGCGCCTTCGGAGCTACCTCGCTGAGCAGCCTGCAGCTGGCGAATCTGGTTTAACGGCTGAATAATCCGCTCCCAGATTCGATCCACCTGCTGCACCAAATCCTCCTCCGTGCCGGAATTTTCCAGCACGACATCGGCGAACTGCAGCCGCTTTTGATCACTAATCTGCTTCGCAATCCGCTGCTTGGCATCATCACGATCCACGCCGCGGCTCTCCACAAGACGATCGAGGCGGACATCGACAGGCGTGTGCACCACCACAACCAGGTCCTGCGCCTCCGACTGCCCCATCTCAATGAGAAGCGGCGAATCAAACACAATCACCGCGTCGCCCGCTTCGCGGAATTGCTGCTCCGTGCGCTGCTCAATGCGCGGGTGCGTGATCGAATTCAGCAGCTCCGTCTTTTCCGCAGAGACGAAGGCCCGTCGTGCAAGCTCGCCGCGGTTGAGGGAGCCGTCGTCAAGCAAAACGTCCTTACCGAACGCCTCGGCGAGCTCCGCCAGCGCCGGCTCCCCCGGCTCCACGACATCGCGAGCAATCTGATCAGCATCGATGATGACGGCGCCGAGCTGGGCAAACCGACGCGCGACCGTCGATTTACCGCTGCCCATACCGCCAGTGAGTCCTACCTTGAGCATGCCTTTAAGGGTACGTGGACGCGCGGAAACGCGTTAGTGCTTTACGACGAGGTCCTCAATACGGTGACCCTCTTCAACCGGATCCGGGTTGATTGGAGCCGGAGCGGTGCCATTGCCGAACGGGCTGCCACCGAGTGCTTCGCGACCATGCGGCTCCAGCAGACCGGAGAAGTCCGGCCCCTTCGGGACGATACCCAGCGGATTCAGGTCGCGGTGAACCTCGTAGTAGTGACGCTTGATATCGACCAGATCGGTAGTGTCACCGAATCCTGGAGTCTGGAAGAGATCGCGCAGGTAGTTGTACAGAACGGGCATCTCGGAAATCTTGTTTCGGTTGCACTTGAAGTGGCCGTGGTAGACCGCATCAAAGCGAATTAAGGTCGTGTACAGGCGAACATCGGCCTCAGTGATGTGGTCGCCCATGAGGTAGCGGCGGGTCTCCAGACGCTCGGACACCTTGTCGAGTGCGCTAAAGAGCCGGTCATAGGCCTTATCGTACGACTCCTGCGAACCTGCGAAACCACAGCGGTAGACGCCGTTATTGATCTCGGTGTAGATGAACTGCATGAGGTCATCCATTTCCTCGCGCAGCTCCTCCGGGTAGAGATCCGGGGCACCCTCGCGGTGGAACTCGGTCCACTCGGTGGAAAAGTCCAGGGTAATCCAGGGGAAGTCATTGGTCACGACCTCGCCGGATTCAATATCGACGATGGCCGGAACAGTAATGCCGCGCTGGTAATCCGGGAAACGTTTAAAGTAGGCCTCCTGCAGACGCTCGTAGCCGAGCACCTCATCGCGGCCACCCGGGCCCTTGTCGAAGGTCCACGAACGCGCGTCGTGGACCGGGCCAGGGATACCTACCGAAATGGCATCTTCCAGGCCAAGCAAGCGGCGAACAATAAGGGTGCGATGCGCCCATGGGCACGCACGCGCCGCAATGAGGCGGTAACGACCAGCTTCAACCGGCCACGTCTTAATCCCCTCGCCTACTTCGCGGGCATCCTTGGTAATTCGGTCGTTGATATAGCGAGTATCGCGATTAAAGTCCTTGCCCTCCTGGGAGTACACACCACCGGTGGTGTGGGAGGAGTCCTCTACCTGATTAGCTGCATTATTTGTTGTCATATCACCAATCATATGGGTAGAGAGCCGAGCTGTCAACGGCTGCCAGGGCTGCCAGGGCTGTCATAACTGCCAGGACGGCTTGCGCTTCACCAGCGGCCGATTACTGCGCAGCAAGTCACTTCTGGTGAAGCGCAAGCCCGCCCTTAGGCAACAGCGGCGCCACCTTCATCACCCGGAGCCCCTACACCAGGACCAGAAATGCAGCAAAGCCCATGCCACCCCAAGAAAAACAAGCCGGAGCAGGTGCCCGTCGTAAAGCGAGAAGTGCACGAAAAAGCCCCAGCGAGGAGAACCTCGCCGGGGCAATTTCTCAAAGGGAATCTAAATCCTTAACAGTCTAGCTTAGTTGCCAGCCAGCTTCTCGCGCAGAGCAGCGAGCTGCTCGTCGGAAGCCAGGGTACCGCCAGCGTTGTCTGCAGCCGGTGCGGACGGAGCGGACGGTGCAGCTGCGCCGGACTCGGAGGAGTAGTTCGAAGCGGTCTCTGCAGCCTCGGCAGCTGCAGCGCGGTGACGCTCGATCTGTGCAGTGTGCAGCTGGTGGTGACGCTCGGCCTCTGCGTAGCGAGCCTCCCACTCTGCACGCTGAGTCTCGAAGCCCTCCATCCACTCGTTGGTCTCCGGGTCGAAGCCCTCCGGGAAGATGTAGTTGCCCTGCTCGTCGTAGGAGTCGCCCATGCCGTACTTGGTCGGGTCGAACTCTTCGGTGTAGTCCTCGTCAGCCTGCTTGAGGGACAGGGAGATACGACGACGCTCGAGGTCGATGTCGATGACCTTGACCATAACCTGCTCGTCGACAGAGACAATCTGGTCCGGAACGTCGATGTGGCGGGAAGCCAGCTCGGAGATGTGAACCAGGCCCTCGATGCCCTCCTCGACGCGGACGAATGCGCCGAACGGAACCAGCTTGGTGACCTTGCCCGGAACAATCTGGCCGATTGCGTGAGTGCGGGCGAAGACGCGCCACGGGTCTTCCTGGGTAGCCTTCAGGGACAGGGAAACGCGCTCGCGGTTCAGGTCGACCTCGAGAACCTCGACGGTGACCTCGTCGCCGACCTGGACAACCTCGGACGGGTGGTCGATGTGCTTCCAAGACAGCTCGGAGACGTGAACCAGGCCGTCGACACCGCCGAGATCGACGAATGCGCCGAAGTTGACGATGGAGGAAACAACGCCCTTGCGGACCTGGCCCTTCTGCAGCTGGTGCAGGAACTCAGAGCGAACCTCGGACTGAGTCTGCTCGAGCCATGCACGGCGGGACAGAACAACGTTGTTGCGGTTCTTGTCGAGCTCGATGATCTTGGCCTCGATCTCCTGGCCGATGTACGGCTGGAGGTCGCGGACACGACGCATCTCGACGAGGGATGCCGGCAGGAAGCCGCGCAGGCCGATGTCGAGAATCAGGCCGCCCTTGACGACCTCGATGACGGTACCGGTAACCGGCTCGTCGTTTTCCTTGAGCTGCTCAATGGTGCCCCAAGCACGCTCGTACTGAGCACGCTTCTTGGACAGGATGAGGCGGCCTTCCTTGTCTTCCTTGGTCAGGACCAGCGCGTCGATCTCATCGCCAACTTCGACCACTTCATCAGGGTCGACATCGTGCTTGATGGACAGTTCGCGGGAAGGGATGACACCTTCAGTCTTGTAGCCGATGTCGAGAAGAACCTCGTCGCGGTCAACCTTCACGACAGTACCTTCAACGATGTCACCATCGTTGAAGTACTTCATCGTCGAGTCGACAGCGGCCAGGAAATCCTCAGCGGTGCCAATGTCGTTGATGGCAACCTGAGGGACGTTAGAGGTGGACATATAAGATGTGCTCCGAAGCGGATAGAAATCGAAAAACGGACAATTTCGGCCTTGCTCCCCAGGAAAACCCAGAAGTCAATCAGGCTAAATCCGCTTTTTGGCGTTGGACGCCGTTGGCTATCAGTTAACCCGATGACCTCTAAGCTCGAGGCTGCAAAGTCGGCATGCTAGTGCATACCCAGCGAACAATACCGGTTTGAACAGCGACATTCAAGTTCGCAGTCCACCCAAATGCACTCGCCCGAGCTAACTTCCGAGCTAGCACGGCATCTATTAACTAATGAGCCGCGGCATCCCAATTCACACCCGCCCCAATGGAAACATCCAGCGGCACCAAAAGCTCCGCTGCAGAGTCCATTTCACGGTGGAGCAATTCCTTAATAGCGTCCTCTTCCCCGCTGGCAACTTCGACAACCAATTCATCGTGAACCTGCAAGAGGACACGGGAGCGAAGCTTTTTCCGTCGTAAAGCATCGTCGACCCGAAGCATCGCAATCTTGATGATGTCCGCCGCAGAACCCTGAATCGGTGAGTTCAGTGCGGCGCGCTCGGCATTGTCGCGGGCGATGCGGTTGTCGGCGTTGAGCTCGGGCAGATAGCGACGGCGATCGAACATCGTGGCGGTGAAGCCGTCCTTGCGCGCCTGCTCGACGACCTTGTGAAGGTAATCGCGCACGCCGCCAAAGCGCTCGAAATAGTCATCCATGAGCTTCTTGGCCTCGCGCTGCGGAATATCCAGCTGCTGCGCCAGCCCAAAAGCACTCAGACCGTATGCCAAGCCGTAGCTCATCGCCTTCACGCGACGACGCAGCTCCGGCGTGACCTCATCAATACCCACGCCAAAGACCTTGGAGCCGACGTAATTGTGCAGGTCCTCGCCCTGGCGGTAGGCCTCAATGAGACCTGGATCCTGCGACAGATGCGCCATGACACGCATCTCAATCTGCGAGTAGTCGGCGGTAATCAGCTGCGAATACCCCTCGCCCACCACGAACGACTCGCGAATCCTGCGCCCAAACTCCGTGCGCACCGGAATGTTCTGCAGGTTCGGATCGGTCGACGACAGACGCCCCGTGGCTGCCACGGTCTGGTTGAACGTCGTGTGAATACGACCATCATCAGCGACGGCCTTAATCAGGCCCTCGACGGTCGACTTCATCTTCTGAGACTCACGGAACTTCAGCAGATAATCCAAAAACGGGTGCGGATTGACCTTCGCCAACCCCTCAATTTCCTTCGCCGCCGTGGAATAGCCGGTCTTCGTCTTCTTGGTCTTCGGCATCCCCAGCTGGTCAAACAGAACCTCTTGCAACTGCTTTGGCGATCCGAGATTCAGCTCAGGCTTATCGACGAGGTTGCGAGCCTCCCTCTCCGCGTCATCGGTAGCCGCCTGCGCCTGCGCCCGCAGCTCCTCGAGAGAGTCAAGATCAACGGCGATGCCAGCTCGCTCCATCCGTGCCAGAACTGGGGCCAGGGGAACTTCCAAATCAGCGTAGACGGTGTAGAGACCGGCCTCATCGAGTTCAATGGCCAGCTGAGCTGCCAGGTCGATGATGGCGGCGACGTGAGTGGCATCCTCAACGGGGCCGTCGAGCAGCGTGAGCTGACCATCGACCTGCGTGAGCGTGCGACCAAGATGGCGCTGGACAATATTGTCCAGGCTGTAGCTGCGCTGGCTGGGGCGCAGCAGGTAGGCGGCCAGGAAAGTGTCGTGGATGATTCCCGCCAGCTCGAGCTCGTAGTTCCACAGCGCATGCATGGCCGACTTGGAATCATGCAGCAGCTTCGGATGATCGCTAGCCAGCCAATCGCGCAGCGCGTTGTCATCGTCACTACCGAGCTCACCCAAGTCCAGGCTGATGGCCTGACCGGCGGTCTTACCTTCCTCATCGGAGGAGCCAATAATTAAGGTGTGCTCCCCGACCTGCAATGCGGTCGGCTGCTGAAGAGCTTCGAGCCAGGGACGCAAGGCGCCGTCGTCAAGCGAGACGATTTCCAGCTCGGTTGCGGATTCCGCCTGCGAGGCAGTGACGCCGGCGCCTTCTATAGAGAGTGTGCGGAAGACACGCTCGCGGAGGTTGTCGCCGAATTCGAGGCGATCGAAGAAGTCGATGATGCCCTGCGCGTCGGCGGGACGCAGCTCCAGCTCATCGGGACCATATGGCAAGGGCAGATCCTTGACCATCTCGGTGATATCGCGATTGAGCTGGACATTGGCAATGCGCTCGCGGAAGTTATCGCCGACCTTGCCGCGGATTTCATCGGCATTGTTGATGAGATTTTCCAGGGTGCCGTACTGGACAATCCACTTGGTGGCAGTCTTCTCACCGACGCCTGGGATGCCCGGCAGGTTGTCGGAAGGGTCACCACGCAGAGCGGCGAAGTCTGGGTACTGCGCAGGGGTGAGGCCATACTTCTTTTCAATGGCCGCTGGCGTGAAGCGATGGAGAGTTGTGACACCGCGCATTGGATAGAGAACAGTCGTGGTGTCATTAACCAACTGGAAGGAGTCACGATCACCGGTGACAATCAGGGTTTCAAACCCCTCGGGCTTCGCCTGCGTTGCCAGCGTGGCGATGATGTCATCGGCCTCATAGTTATCCTTCTCCAGGGTGACGATGCCCATCTCTTTGAGGACCTGCTGAATCAGCGGAACCTGACCGCGGAACTCCTCGGGAGTCTTTTCTCGCTGTGCCTTATATTCCGGGAACATCTCATTGCGGAACGTCTCACGGGAGACATCGAAGGCGACGGCCACATGCGTCGGTTTTTCCTCGCTGAGGATGTTGGACAGCATGGACAGGAAGCCATATACCGCGTTTGTGGTCTGCCCAGCCGTAGTGGAGAAATTATCCACCGGCAAGGCGAAAAATGCGCGGAAGGCCATGGAATGACCGTCGATGAGCATCAGGGTCTTCTTCATGACACCCCAGTCTAGGAAATATTCGCGACGCCAGAGCGGCCGGGGCACATAGAGCAAGATACTGATATTATTATCGGCTCTTTAGCGTAACCAGTTATCAATCCGCAACTGCCGTTTACCAAAGTCAATTTCTGGATGCGTGACAGATTTGCAAATCTGAAAAACGATACAGCAACTACTTATTATTTTCCTGACACTTCTTACAAAATCTCATACTTTGTTGAACAACCTAACACCGTTCGCTTTACACTTGCTAAGGGTGTGAACCACCCCCCTCTTGTGGGTAACTAAGAGTAAAAACGTCCACGTCCAAGGCTTGAACGCCGATTTAGTTTCAATAGTTTTGCATCAATAGATTTAGAATCTTCTGCATGAGCGAGTTCGAATCCACTGATTTCCCCCGCAGCGCCCAAACCACACGGGAGCGCATCATCTCGGCTGCGGCGGCACATTTTGCGCGCAAACCACTGCGCAACGTGCCACTGAAGGAAATCGCCAACGACGCCGGCGTTAGCGCTCCACTGATCATCAAGTACTTCGGCTCCAAGGAAGGCTTGATGTCCGAACTGATTGATTTTAGTCAGTTCGTAGGTGCCATCAATAAGACGGAATTCAGCAAGCTCGGCTACCAGATGGCCGACTCGGTTCTGACCGGCTACGGGCTCAATGGTCAGTCGATGATTCCGCTGATTATCTCCTCGCTTGATTCGCAGGAGACCGCCGAGATCATTGCCAAGCGCTTTGACGAGGCCATCGCTAACGACCTAATCCGTCGTATCCACGAAGAAAGCCCGGATGAAATTTCGCGCGAAACCGCCGTCTACCGCAGTCAGATGGCTGTGGCTCTCTGCGCGGGCTACCTAGTTCTCTCTCACTCCCGAATGATTGACGAGAGCAACGCCCCACAGATTTCCGTGGAAACCCTCGGCAAGACCCTCCAGCAGATTATCGAGCACGGATAACCAATAAAACTTTCAGCTCGCAGTCTGTCCACTGGTATGAGACTGCAATTAAGCACGTAGATTTTACGGACTTAGGCTCGCACTGAGCAGCACCCCGGACCGGGGTGCTGCTCTTTTATTTTGGGCTTTTTCATCGCATTCGGGGCGAGGCGCTGGGGCCGTCGTAAAGCGAGAACGAACTCACACGCGAAATTATGCTTCTTCTCATGTGCTCGGCCTACAATTGCGTGCGATGTCTAATGAAAATTTGAGCGCTCCCGGCACTGAGTCAACCGCGAGCCCTTACTCTGAAATTCCGAAGCCGACACCCCTTGGCACTGTTGCCAACGTAGTGCGCGGTGGACTCATTGGCCTTGCCGAGACCATCCCCGGCGTCTCCGGCGGTACGCTTGCGCTAATCACGGGCATCTACGGGCGCCTGATTGAATCAGCAAAGCGCATTACCGATTTGCCACGGGCGATTTCCAAGGGCAATTTCAACCAGGCGTTGCGCAAGATTGACTGGTGGCTGCTGATTCCGGTGGCGATTGGCATGCTGGCCGCCGTCTTTTCAATGGCCGGCGTGATGGAGAACTTCGTCACCAACCAGCCGGTCGCCTCGCGTGCTCTCTTCATGGGCATGATCGCCGCGTCGATTACCATTCCGCTGCAGGAGCTACCTAAGGGCGCTCTGCGTCAGCCGGGCATGCGCGGCAAGGCCATCGCGGTGTTCGCCATCTTCGCCATCGCACTGTTTGCCCTTACTTCCCTGCCGCAGGCCGCGCCGACACAACCGCCCCTGTGGCTGGTACTCATCGCCGCCTCGATTGCCGTGTGCGCGCTGGTTCTGCCGGGCGTTTCCGGCTCCTTCTTCCTGCTGGTGATTGGCCTTTACGCACCGACCATGGCTGCCGTACACGACCGCAACCTGGCTTATATTGGTACCTTCGCTGTCGGCGCACTGATTGGTATCGTGCTGTTCATTCGCTTCCTGGAGTGGCTGCTAAGCAACCATCAGACGCTGACCCTGTTCGCCATGTCCGGTCTCATGCTCGGTTCTCTGCGCGCACTGTGGCCATGGCAGTCCGACAACAACGAGCTCCAGGGCATCGGCTCCGATTGGGGGCTGGCGCTGGGACTCTTCATCCTCGGCGCGGCAATTGTCAGCATTGTTGCCTGGGCACAGCGCCGTTTTTCTAATTCGGGGTCGATGGACTAGACTAGTCAAAGTCGCTTCGATAGAGCGTTTACGCTTATCGACGGCTTTTGCGCCCCTGTAGCCCAATTGGCAGAGGCAACGGATTCAAAACCCGTCCAGTGTGAGTTCGAGTCTCACCGGGGGCACGATTTTAAAACCCGCTTTCATCAGGTGTTTTTCCTGGTGGGGGCGGGTTTTTGATTTAACTGAGAATGCGGCACTGCTGCGTCGGCTTACCACGCAGTGGCGCGGTTACCTCGGACTTTCCTTCCCAGTCGCTGATACCCGACCGGTTGATAAACGGCACAATTTGGCGCGCCGAGGTTGTACTGCTGGCATTCGGTCTATTGCCAGGCCACACTTCGACGCATCCAAGACGGCTTCCACTTCACCAGTAGCCGTTTAGCGTGCAGCAAATACATTCTGGTGAAGCGCAAGCCGTCCTTTTGCAGTATGCCTCCGATTGAGCCACGGCCAATTGGCGTGATCGGGAAGCGAAGCCCGCTGCCTACAGGTTATCCACCGCGTACTGAGCCTCTTCCGGAGTAAACTGCTCACCATACTCCGAGGTCAGCTGTTCGTAGATGGCATCCGGCGACATGGCCATACTGTCCTGGTAACTGCGCGCCTTCTCCAACGCGTTGTTGTTCCAGTCTGCTTCCAGATTGTCCATCGCATATTGTGCAGCCTCAGCCGAGAACTTCTCGCCATACTCGGAGGTCAGCTGGTCATAAATACCCTGCTTCGACATATGCATCATCTCCGAGTATGTCTTGGCCTTGCGCAGGGCGCTCTTGTACTCAGCGGGCACCTCCTCATTCTGCTCTGCGTCCGACCCGCCAGTGAAGTCCGCGTTTTCCAGCGACTCTGAGCCGAGTGCAGATCCAGCCTCTGCGGAAATGCTGTTCGCCGAGGTCATCGCTGAGTTAGAGCCGGAGTCGGAGTCAGTGCCACCGAGGCTAGAAGCTACAGCAACGACGACAATCACAGCGGCAGCAATACCGCCCCACTTGAAGCAACCGCCCTTTTTCTTTTCCTGCGGCGCTGGCGGAAATTGCGCTGCTGGATCAGCTGACGGGTGCTGGTAGAACTGCGCGTCCTGCGGTGTCTGCATACCCTGCGGGTTCTGCGGACCGTATGGGTTCTGGGAGAAATTGGTGTCGGACATAGGAAAGGCCTCCTGAGTAGAAGTAGCAATGGACAGTCAGATTTTCTGCCGTCATTTGGGACTATCTCAGGAGGCCCGGATTGGTAATCCTTAAGTACGAACGGAGATTCGAAAAAGGACGCTTACTTCCCTACTTCTCCACCTGCGCCAGTGCCTGCTCAATGTCAGCAATAAGGTCATCAACGTTTTCCAGGCCGATGGACAGGCGCACCAGGCCAGGAGTAATACCGACAGCTGGGAGCTGCTCATCTGGAACCTGGCGGTGAGTAGTCGATGCTGGGTGCAGCACACAGGAGCGCGCATCGGCCACGTGAACCTGACGGGTGACAATCTTCAGCGCATCCATAAAGGTCGTACCAGCTTCGCGGCCACCCTTAAGATCAATCGTGACCACACCAGAACCACCCTTGAGGTACTTCTGAGCAATCTCGTAGTACGGGGAAGACTTCAGGCCGGGGTAACGGACGTCGTTAAGCACATCGGTGCGCGACTCCAGATATTCGGCGACCTTCTGTGCATTCTCACAGTGGCGCTGCATGCGGACGTCCAGACTTTCGAGGGACTGATTTAGCATGAATGCCGAGTGCGCGGCTGGGTATGCGCCAAAGTCGCGCTGAAGCTGCATGCGCGCCTTGATGACGAATGGCGCGGCGGCGTAGTCCTTGGTGTAGATGACACCGTGGTAGGACTCGTCAGGCTCGGTAAAGTCTGGAAACTTGCCATTAGTGAAGTCGAATTTGCCGGAGTCAACGATAACGCCACCGACCTGGATAGCATGACCGTCCATGTACTTCGACGTGGAGTGGACGACAATGTCGGCGCCGTGCTCGATCGGCTTGCACAGAATCGGAGTGGCGAAAGTGCTGTCGACAATGAAGGGCACGCCCTGACCGTGCGCGATACGCGCGAACTTTTCAATGTCGAGAACGCTCATCGACGGGTTTGCGATGATTTCGCCAAACAGCGCCTTAGTATTCGGCTTGAATGCTGCTGCGATTTCCTCTTCCGAAGCATCCTGATTGACAAAGATGGCCTCAATGCCGAAGCGCTTGAGCGTGGTGGCGAAAAGGTTGGAGGTACCTCCGTAAATCTCGGAGGAGGTCACAATGGAGTCGCCGGCCGAACAGATATTCATGATGGCCAGTGCAGTTGCGGCCATACCCGACGTTGTCGCCATCGCTGCCGCGCCACCTTCGAGATCAGCAATCTTTTCCTCGACCGCCATCACTGTCGGGTTGGCGAAGCGGGAGTAAATCAGCGCGTGAGTTGGCTCATCAAAGACGGCTGCGATGTCATCCGAGGAGTCGAAGGTGTAGGTCGTCGACTGGATGATTGGGACCTGGCGTGGGTCTTTATTGCCCGGGACATAGCCGGAGTGGATGAGCTTGGTCTGGTCTTGCATGGGGAAAGAATGCACCTTTCAATCGATTGAATATCGATTATAGGACTCAGGTCACATACGAAGGCTGGGTGCCTGCCCCATGGTTTGCCGTTTTGCCCAGCCCCTCCCAAGCCCCTCCCAAATCCCTCCCAAATTCCACCAAAATTTCCTTTTCACCCGCCTTAGTCCATATAATGAGACTCTAATCCCATATAGCAAGACTTGTTGTGATTGACGCACACCTCAACGTGTCACAACACGCGGTCTTTGCTCCCGGCTTAGCGCACTGCCCCACCCCGCAGCATTTGGCGCAGTCGAGTTTTCATAGCAACTCAACACGTTTTGGACTCTCATCATGCCTGCCGCAAATTCCTCCGCCCCCACCACAGCCACAACACAGAAGGCAAATCTCCACGCCGTGCCAGAAAACAGCTCTGCTTCTAGCTCCAACAACTCCCAGCCCATCACCGACGCTGAGATTTTCGAGGCACACAAGGGCGGCAAGCTCCGCTCCAGCTCCACGATGAAGCTGGAGACCATCCGCGACCTTTCCATCGGCTACACCCCAGGTGTGGCTCGCGTCTGCGAGGCAATCCACGACGATCCCGCCCTGGCGCGCACCTACACCTGGACCGGCCAGAACGTCGCCGTCATCTCCGACGGCACCGCAGTCCTCGGCCTCGGCGACATCGGCCCCAAGGCCGCACTTCCGGTCATGGAGGGAAAGGCCCAGCTCTTCGAGCAGTTCGCTGGCATCTCCGCCGTGCCAATCGTTCTGGATACCCTCGATACGGAGGAAATCATCCAGACGGTCAAGGCGCTGGCACCGTCGTTTGGCGGCGTGAACCTCGAAGACATCTCCGCGCCACGCTGCTTCGAGATTGAGCAGCGTCTGGACCAGGAGCTGGACATCCCGATTTTCCACGACGATCAGCACGGCACCGCAATCGTCATTGCCGCCGGCCTGATCAACGCCTGCAAGCTCACTGGACGCAGCATGCAGGACCTGCGCGTGGTCATCTCCGGCGCGGGTGCGGCAGGCGTGGCAGCCACGAAGATGCTGCTCGCCGCCGGTGTGCAGGACATCATTGTGGTCGATTCGCGAGGCATCATTCACCCCGACCGCGAGCCGCTCAGCGACATCAAGCAGTGGGTCGCCCGCATGACAAATCCGCGCGGCATAAAGGGCGAGGTCGCCGATGCGCTTGACGACGCTAACGTCTTCATCGGCGTTTCTGCAGGCGTTGTCGGCGAGGAGAAAATCGCCCGCATGGCGGCCAATCCCATCCTGTTCTCCCTGGCCAACCCAACGCCGGAGATTCCAATGGATGTTGCGCGCAAGTACGGCTCTGTCGTGGCCACCGGTCGCTCGGATCATCCGAACCAGATTAATAACGTGCTGGCTTTCCCAGGCCTATTCCGTGGCGCGTTGGAGGCCGGCGCTAAGCGCATCACTGAGACCATGAAGCTGGCTGCAACGCAGGCGATTGCGAATGTGGGTGTCGATGAGCTCTCCGCCGACCGCATCATTCCTTCTCCGCTGGATCCACGGGTCATGCCGGCCGTTGCAAAGGCCGTTCGTGACGCAGCCTTGAGCGATCCGGCCTCCGGTGCCGCCGAAGCGATGGTTATCGGCGAGACGGAGCGATAAAATACATCCCTTCTCCAAAGGGGTGGCGATAACTAAGGTTACGCTCAGGATGGGTAATATCTTCAGATATGAAAAGACCCATCGCATTGGCGGCTGCCACGCTAGCTGCGACCTTGACTTTGGGGCTTACCGGCTGCGTCACCAATGACGAAAGCGGTAACCCCGAGGGCTGGTCGGAGATTAAGCCAGCAGTTGTCCCAGAACTCGCGGAGCAGGTCCCGGACAGTATCCGTGCCAGCAAAACGCTGCGCATCGGCACCAATCCCACGTTTGCCCCAGCGGAGTTTAAGGACTCCCACGGCAACATCATTGGTTTTGATATCGATCTCGCCCGTGCCATGGCCAGCGTCCTTGGCCTCGAGCTACAAATTCAGGAGCAGGACTTCTCGCTGATTCTGCCCGCTCTGTCCGCTGGCGCAGTCGACCTCGGTGTCTCCGGTTTCACTTCCAACGAGGAACGCCGCAAGACCTACGACTTCGTCGATTATCTCGACACCGGCCTTCAGTGGGCTCGTCGCCCCGGCAATGACGCTAGCTCCGATAATTACTGTGGTAAAACGATTGCTGTTCAGCGCAATACCGTTGCGGACATGGAAGATCTGCCCGTGAAGAACCAGGACTGTCTGGATCGCGGGCTGCCGGGTATTAACAAGTTGGCCTACCAGGATGCCGGTACGGCTGCCACCACGGTCGTCTTGGGCCGAGCTGACGCTCTGGCCGCTGACTCCCCTGTGAGTGCCTACGCGGTCAACCGCTCGGAGGGCAAGCTCGAGTTGGCCGGTGATATTTACGACGGCGCTCCGTTCGGCTTTGCCGTGCCGAAGGACTCCGAGTTTGGCCCCGTCCTGGTCGAGACCCTGCAGTATCTCATTGACAACGGCCAGTACCAGGAAATCCTGACAACCTGGGGTCTGGAAGACGGTGCATTGGAACGCGCCACTCTAAATGGAGAGGAACTTTAAGTGAGCGACTCATCAGCGTCTGGTGCCCGTCACGAGGCAACCCAGGCCGAACTCAACGAGACCATTAAGGCCAAACCGCTGCCCCATCCGGGCCGCTGGATAACAGCTGCCATTTTGCTGGCGCTTTTCGTCTGGTTCATCATCGGTGCCGCCCGCAACGAGGCTTACCACTGGGATGTCTACTTCCAGTACCTATTCGACACTCGCATTGCCCAAGCCGCCGGTTGGACCATTGCACTGACTGTTCTGGCCATGCTCATCGGTATTGTCGGCGGTGCCATCATTGCCGTGCTCCGCATGTCCGACAACCCTGTGCTGTCCACTGTTTCTTGGTTCTATCTGTGGGTCTTCCGAGGCACACCGGTCTACGTGCAGTTGGTTTTCTGGGGTCTACTTGGAACCATCTACACCTCCATTGACCTGGGCTTCGCTGAGATCGATCTCAGCAGTGTCCTGTCCAACACCTTCGTGCTGGCATTCGTCGGCCTTGGCTTGAATGAGTCCGCATATATGGCCGAAATTGTCCGTGCTGGTATTCAGGCTGTCCCAGAGGGCCAGACTGAGGCATCGAAGGCACTGGGCATGAGCTGGTGGCAGACTGTGCGCCGCACCGTCCTGCCGCAGGCTATGCGCATCATCATCCCGCCGACGGGCAACGAATTTATCTCCCTGCTGAAGACCACTTCCCTGGTTATCGCAGTGCCGTTCTCGCTGGAGCTCTACGGTCGCTCCACCGACATCGCCAATGCCCTATTCCTGCCGGTGCCGATGCTGTTGGTCGCCGCCACGTGGTACCTGGTCATCACCTCGATCCTGATGGTCGGCCAGTTCTACCTCGAGCGCTACTTCGCCCGCGGCGCTACCCGCCAGCTCACCGCCCGTCAGCTCGCCGCGCTTGCCGACGCCGAAGGTGTGCCGCTTGCAAATGCTCGCGTTGTCGACAAAGACGAAGAGCACTTCTACCGAGAGGATCCGCAGTAAATGACTACCAAAGATTTGATGGTTGAGGCTCAAAAGGTTCGTAAGAACTTTGGCCGACTCGAGGTCCTCAAAGGCATTGATCTGGAGGTTCCGCGCGGAACTGTTACCTGTCTGATTGGCCCTTCCGGCTCGGGCAAGTCAACGCTGCTGCGCTGCATCAACCACCTGGAGAAGGTCAATGCCGGTCGTCTCTACGTCGATGGTTCTCTGATTGGTTACCGCGAGAAGAACGGCACGCTCTACGAAATCTCTGCGGCGGAGGCTGCGCGCCAGCGCCGTGACATCGGCATGGTATTCCAGAACTTCAACCTCTTTCCGCACCGCACAGTGCTGGGAAATATTACTGAGGCACCAGTCCAGGTCAAGGGCGAGTCTCAGGAGAAGGCGGAAAAGCGCGCCATGGAGTTGCTGGAAATCGTCGGCCTGGCACACAAGGCGGATGCCTACCCAGTGCAGCTCTCCGGTGGCCAGCAGCAGCGAGTCGCGATTGCTCGCGCGCTTGCCATGGAACCGAAGCTCATGCTTTTCGACGAGCCAACCTCCGCGCTCGACCCAGAGCTGGTTGGTGAGGTTCTCAACGTCATGCGCGGTCTGGCAGATAAGGGTATGACCATGGTCGTCGTCACGCATGAGATGGGCTTTGCCCGAGAGGTCGCCGACCAGGTTGTATTCATGGCCGACGGTGTCGTTGTAGAAAAGGGCACCCCGGATGAGGTGCTGGGCAACCCGCAGCAGGAGCGCACTCGCAACTTCCTGTCGTCACTGCTGAAGTAACGGGGCAGAATCTGCGGATCTTACGCGCCCACGGTCGCGGAGATGCCGCGGATTAAGGTGACTGCTGCACCGGTGGTCGCCAGCAAAACTGCGAGCTTACGGGCTTGCAGGATGGGCACTCGCTTAGAAATGCGGGTGCCCAAAAATATACCCACCACCAGGGCAATCAAACACAGTGGCCACAACATGACAGGTGTGGTGGCAAAGACTGACTCATCGGCACTGAGCTCTTTAAACAGCAGGGACATTGAGCCAGAGACAAAGAACAGCGGCTGGAGTGTGGCCGCAAATGTCTGAGCCGGCCAGCGAGAGGCCTGTGCATAGACGGTAATGGCTGGTCCTGCAATACCGGCCAGCGTATTCATAAAGCCACCTGCGACACCGGCGGCTACGGCGTACTGTGATCCGTCGACACGCATGCGCTCTGGCATGTACGACGTCACCAACAGCGCGAGCAATACCAGCCCGCCAACCAGGACTTGGAGTGGGCCGCTGGGAGTGTTATGCACCACCCAGGCGCCTGGGAGTGCACCAAAGGCCATCACCGGACCGATTAGCCAGAACTTCTTCCAATCGACATTCTCCCGCACGGAGATGGTCTGCATGACGGCGTTGACGGTGGCGAGCACGTTGATAATCAGAATGCCAGCGACAGGCCCTGCAATCAGTGAGAGAACTGGTCCGCCTAGAAGCCCCAACCCCATGCCCGCTACTCGCTGCATCAGCGCCCCGATAAAGATTGTTGCCACAATTAAGACAAAGGCCCACACTGATAACTCCATGGGAGGGAGTTTACAGTGTGGGCCTGTGCCTTACCCGAAGGATTGGGCGCGGGGATTCGTCGTCAAGCGAATTAGATGACGCCCTGTGCCAGCATTGCGTTAGCGACCTTCTTGAAGCCTGCGATGTTAGCGCCGAGCACGTAGTCACCTGCGTGATCGTACTCAGCTGCGGTGGCCTCGCAGTTCTTGAAGATGTTGGTCATGATGCCCTTCAGGCGCTCGTCGGTGTACTCGAAGGACCAGGAATCGCGGGTGGCGTTCTGCTGCATTTCTAATGCGGAGGTAGCAACGCCACCAGCGTTTGCAGCCTTACCCGGTGCGAAGTGGACACCGGCTTCCTTGAACACGTCGATAGCCTCTGGGGTGGACGGCATGTTCGCACCCTCGGCGACGAAGCGGCAGCCATTTTCAACCAGCATCTTGGCGTCGTCACCGTTGAGCTCATTCTGAGTTGCACACGGCAGTGCGACATCGGCCTTGAGCTCCCAGATGTTGCCACCCTTGTGGAACTCTGCGCCGTCGGCCTCAGCTGCGTACTCGGAGACGCGCGCACGGCGGACTTCCTTGACGTCCTTGAGCAGTTCCAGGTCAACGCCGTTCGGGGTGGAGACGTAACCGGAGGAGTCGGAGAAACCGACCACGGTTGCGCCCAGTTCCTGAGCCTTGGCAATTGCGTAGATGGCGACGTTGCCGGATCCAGAAACGATGACCTTCGCGCCGTCGAAGCTGGCACCGTTGGCCTTCATCATCTCTTCGGTGAAGTAGACGCAGCCGTAACCGGTGGCCTCGGTGCGGACCAGGGAACCGCCCCAGGTCAGGCCCTTACCGGTGAGGACACCGGACTCGTGCTGGTTAGCCATACGGCGGTACTGGCCGAACAGGTAGCCAATCTCGCGGCCGCCGACACCGATGTCACCGGCCGGGACGTCGCGGTACTCACCGATGTGACGGTGCAGCTCAGTCATGAACGACTGGCAGAAACGCATGATTTCCAGCTCGGACTTGCCCTTCGGGTCGAAGTCGGAGCCACCCTTGCCGCCACCGATTGGCAGGCCCGTCAGGGAGTTCTTGAAAATCTGCTCGAAGCCCAAGAACTTAATGATGCCCAGGTTCACGCTCGGGTGGAAGCGCAAGCCGCCCTTGTACGGGCCGAGTACGGAGTTGAACTGAACGCGGAAACCGCGGTTGACCTGGACCTGACCCTGGTCATCGACCCACGGCACGCGGAAGATAATCTGACGCTCTGGTTCACACAGACGCTGAACCAAGCCGTAGTCACCGTAGTGTGGGTCCTTTTCCAGGACGACCTTCAGCGACTCCAGGACCTCTGCCACGGCCTGGTGGAACTCCGGTTCACCGGCGTTTCGGGTAAGAATCTGGTCATAAAGTCCCGAAACCTTCTGCTCGATATTCAAAATAAACCTCTCTGCGTAACCATTTGCGACGCCCACGGAAGACACAACAACCGCGGTTGTAAACCGCTGCCGGTCGCCATATCTCAGTGGCACAGGTTCTGTGCACAAGGACTGGGCAATTACTGATATTAAAGCGGATATAAGTATACAACGGCAGCACGCTGGGAAAACTTAAAACTTTGCGCACTACACCCGTTGAACACTGCCCAAAAAGCTATCGCAGCGAGTTACACTTTTCATCAATTTGGTAGGAAATTACCTAAATACGGCGACATTCCATGGGTACGTTGCGACAGATTCGAGCATCTCGTCAAACTCTCGCAGCACCGGATCCGGGGGCAATTCTGAACGGGGGGTCAGTAGTTCTGAGAGGTCCATTGCAAGCTCATTGAGCGAGCCCCCGTGCTGCTCAAATTTCAGTACGTAGCGGAAAACCTTCCTATCTTCTAGGGACTCCTTCGGATTCTCGCGCTCCCACTGCTCCACCAATTGCGCATCAGTCTCCGCAGAAGCCAAGGAGACATCCACATCACTAATTCGGCCAGCTCGGTCAAAATCATCGAGCTTGGTTCGGAATGCCTGGGCCAGGGACTCGGCGTCCGCCGGCTTCACAAGGCAGTTAAATACGATTGTCGACATAGCAATCAGGCTAAGCCACCGCAGGCGGGCTGACAATCGATGACGTCGTCACGCATCCGCCGCGTCTTAGCGCGCGCCCACCGTCGACGAAGACGTAATGTGGAGTTTATGCAGGCACCTAGGAATCCGCTCATCACGCTTGCCGACGGCACGGTTAAGCAAGTCAATCCTTTTTCCGGTACTCAGGTCTGGACTGTTCCGGGCCGTGGAAATCGGCCGCTGGGCATTAAGCACGTCGACCCGCAGCCACTGACCGACAAAGATTTTGGCAGTCGCGATTCCTTCGGTTGGAACAATCTGCTGCAGACCCCGCCGGAGAAAGCCCGCGTCGTCGCCGATGATTCGGTTTTCGGCGGCTACCGCATTGTCACCGGCGTGCTGCCCGATCAGCTGTTTGATACCACCGCGGAGTTCCGCCGGGTGCCCAACCTCTTTGAGATCGTCACCTATGACTACTGGAAAGATAACTACGGCTTCGAGCCTGACCGCGAGACGCAGCAGCGAATGGAGACTTACCTCGACGATCCGCAGGGCCGCGAGCACGTCCTCAACATCGTGCGTATGCGCCTTCGCGCCGCGGGTAAGAGCGATGAGGACATCGCCGCGCTTTCCGACGAAAAATTGCTGCGCCGCGCACCCAGCTATTTCGCCGGTGGCCATGATGTGATTATTGCCAGGCGCCACTTTGTCGACGGTGCCACGCACGACAATCAGCTGGCCTCCTCCGGAACGCTGACGGTGGCCGAGCACCGCGCGCTGATTGCCTTTACTGTCGAGTCCATCGCTGACCTCTACCGCCGCAACCGCTATGTGCGCTACGTGGTGGCATTCCAGAACTGGCTGAAACCGGCTGGTGCCAGCTTTGACCACTTGCACAAGCAGCTGGTGGCCATTGATGAGCACGGCGAACAGCTCGGCCGTGAAGTCGCCCTAGTGCGCAAAAATCCGAATATTTATAACGAATTCGCTGTGGACTACGCCGCTCGGCACAACCTGATCATTGCGGAAAACGAGCACGCAGTCGCCTTCGCGGGATTCGGACACCGCTACCCTACGCTGGAGATTTATTCGAAGTCTGACGTCTGTGAGCCGTGGCTGCAGACTCGTGCTGAAATTGACGCGATGTCCGATCTTATTCACGCCTGCCATGCCGCAGCGGGTCCGACAATTCCGTGTAATGAGGAATGGCATCACCGCCCGGTGGACTTGGATGCCCGGATGCCATGGCGCGTGATGATCAAGTGGCGCACCTCTAACCTCGCTGGTTTTGAAGGCGGCACGAAGATTTACCTGAACACCATTTCACCATGGGATTTGCGCGACCGCGTAGTCCCGCAGCTCTATCGCTTGCGCGAAACTGGTGCTATCTCAGACAGCATTCACATCGCCACCGAGTGTCAGTGCCTGCCGAATTCGCTGAAGTACAACCCACTGGTGGAAGAAGGCGACCGCCTGTACGGACAATCTTTAGGACCAATTAGCTAATTGGCATATCCGCCAGCGGCAGCTGCTGGCGCAGCGGTAAGGTCGGCTGAATAAAGCACATTGTCTATCCGCCAATCGATTCTTAACTGAAGATAGGAGTAGTAGCCCACGTGAGCCACGATAACGCGCGTTTGGAGCGTATTAACGACATCATTTCGAACTACCGAGTTCCCTTGGACAAGCAGTGGGAGACCTACCGCCACCTGCACCAGAATCCTGAGCTGTCCCAGGCGGAGGAGGACACCGCGCAGTATCTGACTGCAGCGCTGCGGGAGATGGGTACCTATACCGTTCAGGTGGGAATTGGTGGCTACGGCCTGGTTGGTGTCATGGAAAATGGCCCCGGCCCCACGGTGCTGTTCCGCGCTGACATCGACGCTTTGCCCGTTGCGGAGGAAACCGGTGTGGAATTCGCCTCCACTGCTACCGGAACTGCCCGTGACGGCTCCGCCACCGCGGTGATGCACGCCTGTGGCCACGATATGCACATGACTGCTGGCCTTGGTCTTGCCAGCCTGATGGCCGAGGCCAAGGAAAAGTGGTCCGGTACCTTCATTATTTTGTTCCAGCCGGCAGAAGAGCTGGCCAGCGGCGCCACGGCCATGGTCGACAGCGGCCTGGCTGACATTATTCCGAAGCCAGATGTGTGCTTTGGCCAGCACATTGTGCCAGGCCCAGCCGGACAAGTCATGACAATGCCGGGGCCTGCACTGGCCGGCTGCGACACTATTAGCATCACGCTGACCGGTCGCTCCGCGCATGGTTCGATGCCGCACAACGCCATCGACCCGACTTACTTGGCCGCGGCCATTGTCCTGCGACTGCAGGGCATTGTCGGCCGCGAGATTCCCCCGTCGGAGTTTGGCGTCCTTTCCGTCGGTACGCTGCAGTCCGGAAATTCCAACAACACCATTCCAGGGCAGGCCCGCATCGTAGTGAATATCCGCTACTACTCCGATGAGGTCCGCACAAAGCTGATCTCCGGTATTGAGCGTGTGGTGCGCGGTGAATGCGTCGCCTCTGGCACCGAGGTCGAGCCGGTCATTGAGTACTCGGACCACGGCGATGTCACCGATAATGACCAGGTTGTCTTCGATACGATTCGCCCAGTAATGGATGCTGTCCTCGGCGATGACTCCGCCGATGCAGAGCCGTGGACCGCTTCCGAGGACTTCTCCAACATTCCGCGAGCACTGGGCAGCCCCTATGTGTACTGGACTGTGGGTGCGACCCCGCGAAAGCAGTGGGAAGCAGCTGTCGCCGCTGACCGCGTGGTGGAGGATATCCCGTCCAACCACATGCCGACGTTCCTGCCGGACTTCGTTCCAACCGCTCAGTCCACCACCTCAGCCGCCGCCGCTGCGGTGCTGGCCTACCTGGTGAAGTAGGCAGATGCAGCTGGGAGGGCCGACGTAGGTGCCGCGTGGCAGCATGCTTTACGACGATGCCCCCACCTTCCCACCTCCCAGAAACATAAAAGGCTTGTCGGTGAGTTCTTCGAAACTTACCGACAAGCCTTTTCGTACTGGTGTGAAACAGTACTGAGTTAGCAATCAACTATTGCTAACTATTGCTAGATATTGCTACTAGCGGGCGTCCTCACCAATCATGTGGACGTGAATCATGTTGGTATTGCCCTCATTTCCCGGAGGGGTACCAGCAACAACCACAAGGGTGTCGCCGACGCTGTAGCTGTCCATAGCCATCAGCTGCTCATCGATGACCTGCATAATCTCATCGGTGTTGGAGACCTGGCGAACCAGGAAGGTCTCCGCACCCCAGGTCAGTGCCAACTGCGAGCGGACCTGCTGATTAGGCGTGAAGACCAGCAGCGGCAGACGCGAGTGCAAGCGTGCAACGCGACGAGCGGTATCGCCCGAGGTGGTAAAGGCCACCAGAGCGCGAGCGTTCAGGCGCTCACCAATATCGCGAGCTGCGTAGGAAATAACACCGCGCTTAGTGCGTGGCATGTGGGTCAGGGCAGGTACCTCGCCCTCACGCTCTGCGGCGGTGACAATGCGAGCCATCGTCTTGACTGTTGTGGCCGGGTACTTACCCACCGAAGTCTCGCCGGAGAGCATGACTGCATCCGCACCGTCGAGCACAGCATTGGCCACGTCGGAGGCCTCCGCACGTGTCGGACGGGAGTTGGTAATCATGGAATCCAGCATCTGGGTTGCCACGATGACCGGCTTAGCGTTCTCGCGGGCAATCTGGATGGCACGCTTTTGAACCAGCGGTACGTCCTCCAGCGGGACCTCAACACCGAGGTCACCACGGGCCACCATGACGGCGTCGAATGCCAGGATGATGGCCTCGAGGGATTCGATTGCCTCCGGCTTTTCCAGCTTGGCGATAATCGGAACGCGGCGACCCTCTTCATCCATCACAGCGTGGACCAGCTCCACGTCGGACGGCGAACGGACGAAGGACAGTGCGATGAAGTCAACACCCAGCTTCAAAGCGAAGCGCAGGTCTGCAATGTCCTTCTCCGAGAGCGCCGGAACCGAAATGTTCATACCCGGCAGGGAGACACCCTTGTTGTTGGAAACCGGGCCGCCCTCGATAACACGGCACACGACATCATTGCCGTCTACCTCGATACATTCCAGGCCCACCTTGCCGTCGTCGACAAGCAGGCGGTCGCCCGGACGGGCGTCTTCAGCGAGGTTCTTGTAGGTGGTGGAGACGCGGTCGTGCGTGCCCTCCACATCGTCAACAGTAATGCGCACGATTTCGCCGTCGGCCCAGTACGTCGAGTCTTCCTTGAAACGGCCAAGGCGAATCTTCGGCCCCTGCAGATCGGCCAGAATGCCGACCGCGCGACCCGTTGCATCGGATGCTTCACGCACCCAGTGGTAATTCTGAGCGTGATCCTCGTGCTCGCCGTGAGAGAAATTCAGACGGGCAACATCCATACCGGAGTTGACGAGTTCAGTAATTCCCTCCAGCGAAGCAACTGCAGGACCAAGGGTACATACAATCTTCGTTCGTCTAAGCACGAGTTCTAGCCTAGTCGGTAACTGCCGCTCACGTCAGTTGGAAGATTTTCGGGTCTCCTTCGAGATGTCGCGAGCAGTGCCGCCTGCCGCGTTGACCGCGTTGTTCGCCGAGTTGTCCACGGTAACTACCTGGTCTTCTGTCACGTCCGCCGCAGCTTCCGGGCCACGCACGTATTCAGGTGTCTCGCGCTTTTTATCCCGCAGCATCCACAGCACCACCACCGCGCCGATAAAGACAACGGCAGAGGTGATGTTGTTAATGCGCACACCGAAGACCAGTGTGGCTTGGTCCACGCGCATGAGCTCAATGAAGAAACGGCCCAGTGTGTACGCGGCGACATACAGCGCAAACACGCGCCCACCGCCCATGCGGAACTTGCGGTCTGCCCACACAATGACAAGACAGGCGAGGATGTTCCACACCATCTCATAGAGGAACGTGGGGTGTACGACGGCGAGCACTTCGCCTGTCGACGTTCCGGTGACCGGGGCAACCCGCCCGAATTCATCGACTCGCTGGTAAATCTCCAGTCCCCACGGCAACGTTGTCGGCCCACCGTAGAGTTCCTGATTAAACCAATTGCCCAGGCGCCCGATGGCCTGCCCCAAAATAAGTGCAGGAGCTCCAGCATCCAGCAGCGGCGCAAACGGCACCTTGCGCCATTTCGCCACACCCCAGGCCGCCAGCACGCCTAGCACCACAGCACCCCAGATGCCCAAGCCACCATTGGTGATTTTGAAGGCATCGGCGGGGTTGGCACCTGGTCCGAAGTACTTCGGCCAATCCGTTGCCACATGGTAGAGCCTGCCGCCGATAATGCCGGCGGGGATGACGGCAATGGCGATATCGAGGATGACCTCGGGGTCGCCTCCCCTGGCTGCATATCGGCGTTGCGTCCAAAAAATGCCAACGAGGACGCCAATCAGAATCGAGATGGCGTAGCCGCGGATGGGCAGTGGCCCTAATTGCCACACGCCCTGCGACGGCGACGGAATATTTGCGAGATACCTGGTTGCGGTTTCTGCGAGTACAAGCGTGGAGCTCATCAATTCGCTAGCACTCTCCTCGAACGCCTGCTGCAAGTTCGCGGGCAAGCGCCACTAGGTCGTCCTTGCTCCTAGTTGCGGCCTTAATCAGTGCGGAGCCGACAATGACACCGTCGGCAAACTCAGCGATTTCAGCAGCCTGCTGCCCATTGGATACACCGAGACCAACGCATACCGGCGTGTCGGTGACCTGGCGCGTGCGGGCGACCAGTTTGGCGGCGGCGGAGTCCACGCTGGACTGCGCACCGGTAACCCCCATGTGGCTGGTGGCGTACACAAAACCGGTTGAGGAAGTAGCGGTGAGCTGCAGACGCTCGTTGGTGGACGACGGCGCTACAAGCATGATGTTGGACAGACCGTTGGCCTCGGCTGCCTTCATCCACTCGCCTGCCTCTTCCGGAATGAGATCCGGGATAATCGTGCCGCAACCACCGGCCGCGGCCAGATCTTCGGCGAAGCGCTCTGGGCCGTACTGCAAGATTGGGTTCCAGTAGCTCATCACCACGCAGGTACCACCATGCTCGGTGACCTCGCGGACAACTCGCATCACCTCGCGGGAACGAAAACCCGCATCCAGAGCCACGTTAGCGGCATCCTGAATGGTCGGGCCGTCCATCATCGGGTCAGAAAACGGCAGACCCACCTCAATAATGTCGGCACCGGCATCGACAATGGCCTTAATGTTCTCGATGGACTCATCCGTGGTGGGAAAGCCCGCTGGGTAGTAACCGATAAACGCTGCGCGGTTTTCCTCGCGGACCTTGGCAAAGACATCGCTCAAGCTCATTTAGGACTCCTCCATCAAGTCGAACCACTTGGCTGCGGTGTCGACATCCTTATCACCGCGACCGGAGATATTGACAATGATCAGCGGCTTGCGGCCCAGCTCTTCCCGCAGGCCATCGGAAATAAGACGTGCTGCTGCAACTGCGTGGGCGGACTCAATCGCAGGCAGGATGCCCTCCATCTGCGTGAGATCCTTGAACGCCTGCATTGCCTGAGTATCGGTCACCGGCAGGTACTGCGCACGGTGAATATCGGCCAGGTACGAGTGCTCTGGGCCAACGCCTGGGTAATCCAAACCGGCGGAAATCGAGTGTGACTCTGTAATCTGACCATCTTCGTTCTGCATCAGGGCAGCGAACGAGCCCTGGAACACACCGGGGTTGCCGCCTGCGGAAATCGGTGCTGCATGACGCCCGGTTTCCACACCGTCACCGCCAGCTTCTGCACCAATCAGGCGCACCGAATCATCATCAATGAAGTGGTGGAATGCGCCAATTGCATTGGAACCGCCGCCGACACAAGCCACAACGGCGTCGGGAAGTATGCCGGTCTCTGCGAGAATCTGCTGACGTGCCTCAGCGCCGATGATGCGCTGGAAGTCACGCACCATTGTTGGGAATGGATGAGGGCCGGCGGCGGTACCGAAGCAGTAGTAGGTGTCGTCGGCATGCGAGACCCAGTAACGCATGGCCTCGTTGATGGCGTCCTTCAGTGTCTTCGAGCCGAGTTCGACCTCGATGACCTCCGCGCCGAGCAGGCGCATACGCGCAATGTTCAGGCGCTGACGCACTGCGTCGACCTTGCCCATGTAAATGCGGCAGTTGAGCCCCAGCAGCGCACATGCGGTCGCGGTGGCGACACCGTGTTGACCGGCACCAGTTTCGGCAATGATGTTCTTCTTGCCCATGCCTTTGGCCAACAGCACCTGGCCCAACACATTGTTGATTTTGTGGCTACCGGTGTGGTTGAGGTCTTCGCGCTTGAGCCACACCTCTGCGCCGATGTCGGCGGAGAATTTCTCCGCGTAGTACAGCGGCGAGGGTCGGCCGACATAGGTGCGCTGAAGGCGGTCGAGTTCATCAAGAAAATCCTGATCGACGCGGGCCTTCGCGTACCCATCGGTGACCTCACCAATCACGGCCATCAGTGCCTCCGGCACGAACTGGCCGCCCCACTTGCCCCAATGGCCAATGCCATTGGACTCATGGTTGGTCGTCTCCGCGATAACCTGCCCCATTGTGGGCAAGCGGTCACCGCGGGCATCCTGGTTCTTGAAATCCTGGTCACTCACAGTTACCTATTGTGGACTATCCCACCGCGAGTGTGGGACATAAGGCCTAAGAAACTGTGGGAAATCGGATAACTTCTCCCCCGCCTGCTCACTGACTGAGCCAGGCGGATCTGCTATTTTTCGCTGCGCAGTGTGGGGTGGACACCGGCGGCAACGAGACGTCGACACGCATCGCCTGGCTTGCCAGCCGTTACCAGTCCCTCGCCCACCAACACTGCGTCAGCGCCGTGGGAGGCGTAGTAGCGCAGCTCCTCCGGCCCCTTCACACCGGACTCCGCCACCTTGACCACACCCTCCGGCAGCATCGGCGCCAGGCGCTCGAAGACGGTCAGATCGACATCGAGAGTCTTCAGATTGCGGGCGTTGATACCTAGAATCTTGGCGCCCGCAGCTTCAGCGCGCTCGACCTCTTCGGCCGTATGCGCTTCGACGAGAGCGTTCATGCCCAGAGATTCTGTGCGGTCCAGCAGGGACTCCAGCGTCGGCTGATCCAGCGCCGAGCACATCAGCAGCACCAAGTCAGCGCCGTGCGCACGTGCCTCATGCACCTGATACGGAGTGACAATGAAGTCCTTGCGCAGCACCGGAATGTTCACCGCGCGACGCACGGCATCCAAGTCAGCCAGCGAGCCGTGGAAGCGGCGCTCTTCGGTCAGACACGAAATGACTGCCGCCCCGCCCTGCTCATACTCCGCCGCCAGCACATCCGGCGCTGGGATGTCCGCCAACGCGCCCTTCGACGGCGACGCGCGTTTGACCTCGGCGATTACCTGCACACCCGGCTTGGCCAGTGCAGCCACCGCATCAATCGGCGACGGCGCCTTGAGCGAAAGCTCCTTGATTTCACGATAGGAAATCCGCGTCTCGCGGGCTGCTAAGTCCTCGCGGACCCCTTCAATAATGCTATCCAGAACGTTAGCCACGGTCGATTACTCCTTAGTTTTCTCATCCACGCGAGCGTCACGCTCTTGGTCTGCGAGATCCTGATCCATATCCGTCGGATCGACGCCCGCATCGAGCGCGTCCCACAGCACACGTCCCGACTGGCCGTCTTCCTTCAAATCCTCAGTAATGCGCTGGCGGCGCACCTCTGGGGTCTCATACGCACTGGACTTCTGCTTCTTCACAGCGCCGGGGTTACGCACCATCAATACGGCACCGACCAGCGCCAACGCGCACGATACCAGGGCCAGCACCGGCCCCAGGGCATGAATTTCGATCGCGTTGATCTGTGCCCAGTCAGACACCGTCACTGCATCGCTGGCACGCTGTGAGGCGCTTCCCGACGTCAACAGATCCAGTGCCCTCTGCCCATCAACACCATCTTCCCCACCGCTGAGCAGGACCATCGGTGTCCACGAAGCCGCAATGGCGAGCACAGCGGCAAGCGCACCGACAATGCGGCGGCCCAGGGAGCCCATGATGGTTGTGGCAAATAGTGCGGCCAGCAGCGCCAACGCAATGGAGGTCATCGCTGGCGCCCAGACGGCACCAACCAAATCCGTTGTTGTCGGACCGGCCTTGTCATCGATTGTGCTGACCGTCAACCACGGCCGCTGGCTGCTGAGCCAGAGCCCCAACGCGGACAGGCCAATGAGCCCTCCGGACACAAAAGTCTTCGACTTCACTTGCGAGACCTCCTATCTCCTTGCCGCTGGCACCAGTGTCTCAGCGGCCGCGACGGCGCGCAGCACAGCCGCGGCTTTATTGCGCGTCTCTTCATCTTCGGCGATGGGGTCGGAATCGCTGACAATTCCACCGCCGGCCTGGACATAGACCGTGCCACCCTTTTTCACACCGGTGCGGATGGCAATCGCCTGATCGGTATTACCCCTGAAGTCAAAGTAACCGACGGTGCCACCGTAGACACCTCGGCGAGTATCTTCCAGATGATCAATGATGCTCAGCGCCGATGGCTTCGGCGCACCGGACAGCGTGCCTGCCGGGAATGTTGCAGCAAAGGCATCGACTGCCGTGGCATCTTCTGCGAGCTCACCGGTGACCGTAGAGACTAAATGCATCACGTGACTGTAGCGCTCAATGTGGCGGAAATCATGCACGACGACGCTGCCCGGACGGCATACCCGACCGAGGTCATTGCGGCCAAGATCGACCAGCATCAGGTGCTCACTGTTTTCTTTTTCATCCGCGAGCAAGTCAGCTTCCAGTGCATTGTCCTGCTCCACGGTGGCGCCACGCGGACGAGTACCCGCGATTGGGTTGGTAATGACCTCGCTGCCGTGGACTGCCACGAGTGACTCCGGGGATGAGCCGACAATTTGAAAAGCGGTGTCAGAAAAGTCCTTCGTTGGCACATTGACCAGGAACATATACGGCGACGGATTAGATGTGCGCAGAATGCGGTAGATATCAAAAGCCGAGGCCTGTGTGTCCATCTCGAACCGCTGCGACAGCACAATCTGAAAGGCATCACCGGCACGAATGTGCTCCTTACACACCTCAATGCGACGCATGTGTTCTTCCGCGGTGCGCTGGCGACGCACCTTTGGTTCTGGATAGCTGACCTCTGCAGGGCGCAAATCCGACGGTTCTGCCAGACGCGCGACCATGTCATTTACGCGGTCACAGGCGCGGCCATAGGCTTCATCAATACGCTCATCCGAGCCATCCCAGTTCACCGCATTGGAGATTAACCACAGCACGCCCTCATGGTGGTCAAAAGCTGCCAAGTCCTCCACCAACAGCTGCATGAGCTCTGGGATCTGCAGGTCATTGTCCGTGGTATCCGGCAGCTGCGGCTCAATGTAGCGAATGGTGTCATGCCCGAAGTAGCCAACGAGCCCGCTGGTGAGCTTTGGCACCGAAGCATCGTCGGCAAGCGGGAGCTCCGTATGCAGCAACTCCAGCGTCCGCGCCAGCGCATCGAGCGGATTGCCCCCTTCAGGCGCGCCGTGTGGGGCGTTACCAATCCACGTGGCTTCACCGTTGTCATCGACCGAAAGTGCTGCGCGCGAACCGCAACCGATAAATGACCACCGCGACCACGATTGCCCCACATCAGAGGACTCGAGCAAGAAAGTACCGGGACGATCGGCCGCCAACTTCCGGTATGCCGACAGCGCAGTTTCGCCGTCTGCCAATACCTTCCGAATAACGGGCACGACCCGATGATGTGCGGCCAGTTCGCGGAAGCTCTCCCGCGTGGTCATGGTGATACGAGTCATAGCCGCTATTGTGCCACGCACACCGGATTGCGCCGAACATAACCCCGCATCATTGATGGATTACCTCACGATTGATGGTGTCCGTGCGAGGCTTCTGCCGGGTATTCTGCAACGCGCCTCTCTCGACCAACGCGCTTTCGTACAGCGCTCTTAAACCACCGGGTGCACGTCGAAGCAGCTGTGCGAACCCGTGTGGCACGCGGCACCGTCCTGCACAACCTGCATCAATACGGTGTCGCCATCGCAGTCCAGCGCCAGTGACGTCACGGTCTGGAAGTGACCACTGGTCAGGCCCTTAATCCAATACTCCGAGCGCGAACGGGACCAGTAGGTACCGCGCTTGGTGGCAATGGTGTAGGCCAACGCATGCGAATCCATCCACGCCATCATGAGCACACGACCGGTGGATTCCTCCTGCACAATCGCAGGAATCAACCCGTCAGCATTGAATTTGGCAATTTCGGCAATCTCGGCCGGAAGGGTGTACTCCCGCGGGTCGTCGCCCGCGCCGTGCTCGGCTGCACCTGGGGCTAGCTCCGTCACTTGCGCACCTCAATTCCCTCGCGTGCCATTTCTTCCTTCACCTCAGCAATGCTGACCTCCCCGAAGTGGAAAATCGAGGCAGCCAGCACCGCATCGGCACCTGCGCGCACTGCCGGCGGAAAGTGCTCAGCCTTGCCTGCGCCGCCAGAGGCGATAACTGGCACGTCCACTGCGGCACGAACCTTCTCAATAAGCTCAAGGTCGAAGCCGTCCTTCGTGCCGTCGCCATCCATGGAGTTCAGGAGAATTTCACCTACACCCAATTCCTCGCCGCGGCGTGCCCACTCCACCGCATCAATGCCAGCCGAGCGGGAACCGCCATGTGTTGTGACCTCGAAGCCGGACGGCTGCGGAGTACCACCTTCCGGCACACGGCGGGCATCGACCGACAGCACCACGCACTGTGCACCAAAGCGGCGCGACAGTTCACTCAGCAACTCCGGACGAGCAATCGCAGCGGTATTCACACTGACCTTGTCAGCACCGGCACGCAGCAGCTGGTCGACATCCTCGACGCTGCGTACGCCACCGCCGACCGTCAGTGGAATGAAAACTTCACTTGCCGTGCGACGAACCACGTCGAGCATAGTGCCGCGACCATCCTTGGAGGCTGTGACATCCAGGAAGGTCAGCTCATCTGCTCCTTCTTCGCCGTAGCGGCGTGCCAATTCCACCGGATCGCCCGCGTCGCGGAGATTTTCAAAGTTAACTCCCTTGACGACTCGTCCGTTGTTGACATCCAGGCAGGGAATCACACGTACTGCCAGAGACATAGTTTTTCAGTTCTCCTTGGTTGAAAAAGCGTTACAGCGTTTTTAGCGTCGCAGTTTAGCTGCAGTTTAGCTGTGGAAAGTTTCCGGATGACCCAGCTGAGCAATAATTGACCGCAGCGTGGCGTGGACATCGCGCGTGCCCGCCAGCACTCCCACCGAGTCATGGCGCCAGGGATTACCTGCCAGGTCAGTGACAACGCCACCTGCTTCAGAGATCTGCAGTACACCAGCGGCGTTGTCCCACACATGCGGTGAAAATGTCACGGTACCGCCAAAGGCTCCCATCGCGGTGGAGCCCAGGTCGACTCCGACCGAGCCGGTAATTCGAATCGTCGGATAGCGCTCGCCCACCTTCGACAGCAGCAGCTGCCGCCACTGGCGGGGGAACGTGCCGTCGGTACGCGCGATGACTGACCCAAAGGCGATGGACACGGGCCTACCGGCCTCGGCATCCATGCTCACGCGCCGACCGTTGACGTACGTGCCGCTGCCTTTCGCGGCGGTAACGCGGCGGCGCAGCAGAGGCATCGAGGTGATCCCGACCAGCGGTTCGCCCTCATGCATCAGTGTGAGCAGCATGGCGCACAGCGGAAAGCCGTTGGCGTAGTTGGTCGTGCCGTCAATCGGATCGATGACCCACGCGGTGTGCTCCTCCGGAACCTTGCCGCCGAACTCCTCGCCGTAGACGGGAAGCCCCGAGTACTGCGTGAGAATCGCGCGAAGCCTGCGCTCAATTTCCAGGTCGGCTTCTGTTGCGAAATCGCCACGCGGCTTCATGACGACCGGGTCAGCACCCACCTGCTCAGTGAACAGGCCTTCGACCTCATCGAGCGCTGCTTCGGCGATTGCGAGCATCGCGCGCGGTTCCAGGGCATCCATACTTTCCAGTCCTTTAATTCGCCGATTCTGCCAGGGCTTAGGCTGTCTCGTCTACGGCGGCGCTGTCTCGTCTACTACGACCGCGCTTTACGACGTCCACCCTGGCCAGGCCACGGAAGTGACGTTGTTAGCCGCGGGCGATTGCCAGGGCTTCCTCCAGAGTGAAGCGACCCGCGTAGAGCGCCTTGCCAACGATTGCGGAATCCACGCCTTCATCAACCAGGTTCTTAATAGCGGCGATGTCGTCGAGGCTGCTGATACCGCCCGATGCGACAATCGGAGCCTCGGTAGCAGCGGCAACATCGCGCAGCAAATCTACGTTCGGGCCCTGCAGGGTACCGTCCTTGGAAACATCGGTAACAACAAAGCGGGAAGCGCCCTGGGAATCCAGGCGCTCAAGGACCTCCCACAGGTCACCGCCGTCGGAGACCCAACCGCGGCCGCGCAGGCGCCACTGACCATCCTCATTGCGGACATCCAGACCGATGGCAACACGGTCGCCGTAGTTCGCGATAACCTCGCGGCACCACTCCGGGTTCTCCAGCGCGGCGGTACCAATGTTGACGCGGGCGCAACCGGTGGCAAGTGCGGCCTCCAGCGACTCGTTGTCGCGGATACCGCCGGAAAGCTCCACCTTGAGGTCGAGCTTGCCCACAACGTCCTTCAGCAGCTCATAGTTGGAACCGCGACCAAATGCGGCGTCCAAATCTACCAGGTGTACCCATTCGGCACCTGCGTTCTGCCAGTTCATTGCAGCTTCCAGCGGGGCACCGTAGGAAGTCTCGGTGCCAGCGGCACCCTGCACCAGGCGGACAGCCTGGCCATCGGCGACATCTACAGCGGGCAGCAGGGTCAAACTCATGGGGGCTCTACTCTCTTCGACTCTTAGCGCGCGGCTTGTGTGTTGTAACGGTTTTCTATTTTCCGAAAGGCCAACGACGCTGGTTGCTAGTTATTTCAGTATAGGCGGTGCAACAGGGTTTCCTGCCAGGCAGTGCTGCTGCAGCCCAGAGGGCGGCGCGGTTGCCGGTACTCGATGCGGTATGGGTGCCACTTAGCTGCGCAACAGCGCTACTACAGCGTGTTCACCCAGTTGCGAAGCAACTTCAATCCCGCTTCACCGGACTTTTCCGGATGGAATTGAGTTGCCCACAGCGGACCATTTTCCACGGCAGCGACGAATCGATCAGACTCATGAGTCGACCACGTCACCAACGGTGCTGCGATGCGCGAATCAGCCTTCAACTCCCACTTTCGCACACCGTAGGAGTGCACGAAGTAAAAACGCTCATCTTCAAGACCGTCAAACATGACAGACCCCTCTGGCACCTCGACGGTATTCCAACCCATATGCGGCAAAATTGAGGCTTCCAAGCGCTCCACAGTGCCCGGCCATTCGCCGCAGCCCGGCGTGCCCGTTGGGGTGGCCGAACTTTCCGTTTCCGCAGCATGGATGCCGTCTGCGTACTCAACACCACGGTCAAAGAGCACCTGCATACCGACGCAGATACCCATCACCGGTCGACCACCAGCCAGGCGAGAGCCAATCAGACGCGGCCCCTGGACCTTGCGCAGCCCGTCCATGCAGGCGGCGTATGCGCCGACGCCCGGCACTAGCAAGCCGTCGGCTTCCATGACAGTTTTCGGATCAGCAGTGACGATGGCTTCGGCGCCTGTAGAGGCCACCGCACGCTCGGCGGAGCGCAGATTTCCGGAGCCGTAGTCCAAGATGGCAACGGTCGGGGCCTTCGTCAACGGTGAGACTTGTTCCATAGTTGGTCATTTTAGGGCGAGGCTAACCAAACACTGGCATTTACCCCGAGATACCCAAGTTTGGGTCCTTTTTTCGAATCTATCTAGCAGTTAATTGGCAGCTAGATGGCAAGGATTTTGCAGTCACCCTAGCTTCGAATGCGATGAACAAATGGAAAGTTCCAATTCTCACAATAGTTTGGTAAACTCAAGGTTAACAACAGGTTAACTGCTTTATTAATAACTAATTGATTCGACAGCGGTAGCTGCCGGGCACCTGGTTAGACACTCCCGTGCCGCCAGGTATCTGCCGCAAAACTCGAAAGGCTAATCACCATGACTACCGCTTCAACACTTAGTCCTGCATTCGCTATCGTCCGCGAGGATTTACACCGCCTGTACGGCGCAATCTGCAAGCCAGAGACCATCGATACCATTCTCGATGACGTAATCGCGGAGTTTTCCACCGCCAAGGTGACCAATTTCCTCCCAGTCCTGGCAGAGCGTGAGGCCGCCGAGCGCATCAAGGCCATCAGCGGTAACGCAGCTGCTACCCCGCGTCAGGAGATTCTCTTCGCCGACAATCGCGGCTCCGGACGCAGCCAGATTGCCACCGCCCTTGCCCGCCACCTCGCAGGCGACAACGTCTTCGTCCGCACCATTGGCCTGAATCCCGAAGATGGCCTCAACCCACGAGTCATTGAGGCGCTCGAGGCTCGTGGCATCGACACTTCTCATCTGGCGCAGAAACCTATTACTCCTCGCGTATCTCACCGCGCTGATGTTGTGGTGCTCATTGGCATCGATGAGACTCCGGGCGTACCTGGTGACCGCTACGTCGAATGGGACATCGCCGATCCCGCCGAGGCCACCGATGCTGAGCTCAGCGCCATCATCGACGACATCGAGGCTAAGCTTCGCGCACTCCTGGCTGAGATGAACGTCGAAACGCACTAACTTGCACGCCTCGTAGTTGATACAAACTGGGGGTGCTGGCTACTTCTTCTGTTTTTTCGAAGCCTTTGGTCCCTTGTGGTTTTTCGGATCGCGCACCGTCAGGCGCGTCATCGCATTCTTCGCCGGACGAGCAACACGCACAGCGGCCTCCGGTGTCCTACGCTTCACGGCATCGCCAAGGCGACGAAGCGTAGCACGGGTGTTCTGGTACTCCGCGACACGGTGCTTGCCGACGATTCGGTCGAGCACAGCCCCAATCAGACCAATGGCAACCAGTGCCGCGGCGAAAGCAAACACCGCTGGGTATGGGCGCAGTGCGGCAGCGGCAACCGCACCGAGGACAAACGAACCGATACCGGTGCCCGAGTCGAAGGACATGTTCCAAAACGCGCTGGCCTCTGCAGTACGGTCGCGTGGCAGGCGTGCGAACATCAGCAGCAGTGCCTCGTTTTGGACAATGCCGAAGCCCGCGCCGTAGAAAATGGCTGCTACCAGCAGCAGCCATGGCGACCATCCTGCAAGCACAATGCCAGACATCATCAGCAGTCCGGCAAAACCGCTGACCAGAGCCGGAATCAGCAGCTTGCCAGCTTCGCCCTGACGGTCAGCGTAAACGCCTGCGAAGTAACGGAAAATCATTTGGGCGCCACCGACAACCGACAGGGATAGGCCTGCCACAATTGCGCCGGAAACCGGGTTGATTTCGCTGGCAGCTGGGGCGAGGAATGCGGAGATACCACCGAAGCCCATGGCAATAGTGCACATTGCAATTGCCGGGATACCCACCAGCTTCCAGGTGGCGACATGCTGAACCGGGCTCGGCTGGGTGGCGGCGGAACCGGGCACCGGATCGCCAACATCCTCAGTGCCGCCCTTGCCTTCCTTCGGAGCCGGCTTAATGCGCGGAATGAACAGCGCCATCAGCGAACCAACCAGCGAAATGATTGCACCCAGGACGTACACCGGCGTGTACGAGCCCATCTTGTCCGCGATAATCAGGCCCAATGGCAAGAACAGCAGCTCCGACAGACCAACTGCAACACCCAGCACGCCAGAGGCCTTGCCCAGGAACTTCATCGGCACAAGCTCAGCAATGAGGGCGGACTCAGCAACGGTCAGGGCACCAAAGCCCATACCGCGGAGAACCGCGATGGCGAGTACCAATGCTGCATCGGTGCCAAAGATGTGGAAGATCGTCGGCACGCCCAAAAAGAGACCTGAAATAAACATGGTCCGGCCGTAGCCGACGTGCCGCAGCATCCGAGGAGTTTGCGTCTGCGTCAAAACGGTGGCGGCCATGAAGATACCGGTGTAAGCACCAGCGAGGGAGGTGCTACCGCCATCGTCAAGAATGGCCTGCGGAATAACAGGCATCAGCAGCGACCAGCCACCGAAAGCGGCCATCACTGCAATAAGCGTGGGAATCAGTCCGGGCGCTTTCCACATGCTGTCCAATTGATCCAACTGCTTGCGGTCCATCACCCGGGACGCCATTTACCCAATCACTCCAATCAACCACAAAACCGCACCGGCAAGCGCAATCACCGACAGCGCTCCGAGGATAAACGTCCCTACCCTCGAACCCGCCTTATACAGTGACCAAGTTCCGCCCACCAGAAGACCAGCGACAATGAACAAAAAATAAGTGCCTAGCGTCGATGCGGTGGACACCTGAGCTAAAAGCACGTCTACTGACGTTGTTACCATTAATTCCTCCAAAACTCCAGCTAAGGAAAAGAATTGGCCTGCCTTTAATAACTACCACGGCCGCCGATATGAGCCCGTTGTCGGTGCCATTTCGACTCGCGATGAACACTTATCAAACCGCCCCACTACTGCCCCACAAAAACGCACCTTTAAAAAGTGGGAATTTTTGCTAAGCCAGCACTTGCGCGTCTCCTCGGGACTAGAGTCTGCGGCTATGAGCCCGCTGGACAATAAGCCCGAGCACGAGGATCTCGAGTACCAGGACCTCGAGTACCAGGACATTGCCTTTGACAGCTATGTCCGGCATCGCCAGGAATCACTTCAAACTGAGATTCCCCGTTCTCATGACCACTTTGAAATCGAGCCGGCCCACCAAAAGCTCATCAAAACGTCATCGCACTTTTTCTTGTCCACCGTCACCGGCGCTGGCTGGCCCTATGTCCAGCACCGCGGTGGCCCCGAGGGTTTTGTCCATGTACTGAGCCCCACAAAGCTGGGTTGGCTTGAATTTCATGGCAATAATCAGTTCGTCAACACTGGAAACGTTGACCGCGATGGTCGCGTCTGCATGTTTTTCATCGACTACGCCACGCGCAAGCGGCTCAAGCTCTTTGGCACAGCACGAGTGATTGAAAAGGCCGACGACCCAAAGCTGATGGAGACGCTACGGCAGGTCAGCGGCCGAGAAATCCGCAGCCCACATGAGCGCGCGATGGTGGTCGATGTCGTTGCGGCCGATAGTAACTGTTCCAAATACATCAAACCTCGCTACACAAAGGAGCAGGTAGATGAGCGCATTGACCTCTACCGCCAGGACATCAAGGATCTGAAGCAACAGGTAGAGGAATTAACTGCGCAGGGAGAACAGCTACCGGCGCAACTCGAAAACGGTTAGCCTGCGAAAACTACAGTGTGCCCTTCGTCGATGGCACACCGTGAACGCGCGGATCATCTTCACATGCTGCGCGCAATGCGCGAGCCACGGCCTTGTACTCCGCCTCGGTGATGTGGTGCGGATCGCGACCATAGAGGCAACGAACGTGCAGCGCAATGCGAGCATTAAGGGCAAAGGACTCAAAGAAGTGCTCGTTGATCACAGTCGGGTAATGCCCACCGATAACTGAGGTCAGCATCTGCTCCGGCTCGCCTGTTGCCACGAAGTACGGCCGCCCGGAGACATCGACAACCGCATGGGCCAACGTCTCATCCATCGGAATGAAGCTGTCTCCGAAACGACGAATGCCGGACTTGTTGCCCAGCGCCTCAGCGAAGGCCTGTCCCATCACAATGCCGGTGTCTTCCACTGTGTGGTGTGCGTCGACTTCCGTGTCACCGTTGGCCTGCACAGAAAGATCAAAGCTGCCGTGAGAGCCAAAAGCGGTCAGCATATGGTCAAAAAATGGCAGGCCAGTCGAAATATCGGTCTTGCCCGTGCCATCGAGGTTCACCGTGCACACGATGCTCGATTCGCGGGTTGCGCGCTCGATACGGCCAATGCGCTCAGTGCGCTCCGACTCCAGATTGTCCTTGTCACTGACGTGCATGGTTTTTCCGATTCTCCTTGTTAGGGGGATTTAAAAAGTGCGGACGTTTCTAAGCCAGCGCGCTGCCGGCCAACTTTTCGGCTGCAGCCAACAGGGCATCGTTTTCACTGGGCAGGCCGATGGTGGCACGCAGGCGCCCTGGGACACCAACGTCGCGAATCAGCACGCCCTCATCCAGGAAGCTCTGCCAGGCAGCAGGGGCGTTGGCAAAACGACCAAAGAAAACGAAATTCGAGTACGAGTCGATCACGTCGTAGCCGTAGCTCTTCAGTGCGGTGACGACGCGGTCGCGTTCGTCGGCAAGCTTTGCGACGGTCGACAGCGTGGCCTCCGAGTGACGCAGCGCCACGGTTGCGGCGGCCTGCGTCAGCGTGGACAGGTGGTACGGCAGGCGCACGAGCATGACTGCGTCGATGAATGCGGGGTTGGCAACGAAGTACCCAAGGCGACCGCCAGCGAAGTCGAAAGCCTTACTCATAGTGCGAGACACCACCAGCTTGGCTGGGAACTCAGCCAGCAGTGACACAGCGGACGGCTCATCGGTGAATTCTGCGTATGCCTCATCAACGATGACAATGCCCGGCGCGGCTTCGGCAATGGCGCGCAGGTCATCCAGCTTGGTCAGGTTGCCAGTCGGATTGTTCGGAGTGGTGACAAAAATGACGTCTGGTCGGTGCTCCTCAATCGCCTTCAGCGCCACATCCATATCGATGTCAAAGGTCTCAGGATTGCGGTTGATACCGATAAACTCGGTCTGCGTCCCGGACGACAGAATCGGGTGCATGGAGTAGCTGGGCACAAAGCCCATCGCGCTGCGGCCCGGGCCACCAAACGCCTGCAACAGCTGCTGCAGAATCTCGTTGGAGCCATTAGCTGCCCACACCTGCTCGACGCCCACTTCCACGCCGGTCTGGCGCGTGACGTACTCCGCCAGCGCGGTACGCAGAGCCACTGCATCGCGGTCTGGGTAACGGTTGAGATCCGAGGCGACCTTCTCCACCGTCTTGACCAAATCAGCAATCAGGTCATCGGACGGCGGGTACGGGTTTTCGTTGGTGTTCAGACGAACATCGACACTTAGCTGCGGCGCACCGTAGGCCTCTTCCCCACGCAGTTCGTCGCGCAAAGGCAGGTCGGCCAGGCTCAGCTTGCCGACGGGCATTTCTGGCTGCTGCTCCATTAGTTGTCCTCTCCCTCAGTTGCCTTGTTGTTCTCGGAGTCGCCCAACAGCGACTCAAAGCGAGCGCGAATAGCCTCGCCGTGAGCAGGCAGGCGCTCCTCATTGGCCAGGGTAACCACGTCTTCGGACACTTCCTTGAGCGCAGCTTCGCTGTATTCGACCATGTGGACGGCCTTGAGGAACGTGTGCGTGGACAGGCCGGAGGCATAGCGGGCCGTGCCGGAGGTCGGCAGAACGTGGTTGGATCCGGCCGAGTAATCACCCAACGGCACCGGCGAGTAGCGGCCGATGAAAATGGCACCGGCATTGCGAATACGCTCAGCATCAGCTGCAGCATTTTCCGTGTGAATCTCCAGGTGCTCGGCAGCGTAGGCATCAGCAACCTGGATACCGACATCGATGTCGTCGACAAGCACGATGCCCGACTGCGCGCCGGTGAGCGCCTCTCGGACGCGCTCGGCGTTCATGGTGACTTCGTAGCGGTTTTCGACCTCGCGGTCGACAGCGGCGGCGAAGTCGGCATCATCGGTAATCAGCACGCTGGCGGCCATGACGTCGTGCTCAGCTTGGGAAATCAGATCGTAGGCGACGGACACTGGATCTGCGGAGTTATCGGCGAGAATGGCGATCTCGGTCGGGCCAGCTTCAGCATCGATGCCGACGACCGAGCGGCACAGGCGCTTGGCGGCGGTGACGAAGATATTGCCCGGGCCGGTGACCATATCGACCGGCTCGAGGGATTCATCCTCATCGCCGTACGCCAACAGGGCGACTGCCTGAGCGCCGCCGACAGCCCAGACCTCATCGACGCCGAGCAGCTTGCAGGCAGCCAGGATGGTCGGGTGCGGCCAACCGTTGTTATCCGGCTGCGGCGGAGATGCCACGACCAGCGAGTCGACGCCGGCTTCCTGTGCTGGGATGACATTCATCAGCACCGACGACGGGTAGACGGCATTGCCGCCCGGAACGTAGAGGCCTACGCGGGAAACCGGAATCCACTTCTCACGGACGATGCCGCCAGGCAGAATTTCGACGGTCTTATCGCTTGGCTTCTGAGCTGCGTGGAACTTGCGCACACGGGCGATGGATTCCTGCAAAGCAATACGAACTCGGTTATCCAGTGCGGCCTCTGCGGCATCGATAACCTCTGCTGGGACTCGCATGCTGGCGGGGCGAATTCGGTCGAACTTTTCGGAGTACTCCATCGCCGCGGCGATACCGCGGGAAGCCACGTCTTCGACAACCGGCTTGACCGTCGGAATCATCGAATCAACATCCGCAGCACCGCGGGGCAACACTCGACGCAGAGTGGCGGTGGATGGAGTTTGACCGCGAAGATCAATAGTGGACAACATGATTGATAAATAACCGCCTATTCGCACGATGGATTCATACGGGGGCACGGCTCACGATCGAGCTGCGAAACTCTCGCAATGCCAAACAAATCAGCTAGCAGGTCCGCTACTATTCGACCCTGAAGTCACCCCTGGGTATGAACTAAGCATAACTTTTCCGCATTAGGTTGATACAGATTGCCCTCTTTATCCCCTATTACAGCGGAGTGTGCTCCCCCGATGGGGCCTACATGATGCAGTATTGTGAAATTGCCTAAATCCCCCGAGTCGTAGAAAGGCCAGCTGTGCAGCAGGAAGGAAATAACCCGGATTTGCGCGAGCTAGTCAAGGCATACGCGGAAGTCACCGCCGCCGACAATTCCCTGGCCATGCGACAGCTCGAAAGCGTCTTCGCACACCACTTCTACGATTCGGCGAACTTCTCCGCCCCAGAATCCGTTGGCATCTCCGAGCAGATCGGGGCGTTCTACCGACTGGTCCGTGAAGTGACAGAGGACCTCGGCGACTACACCGCCGCTCACGATGCCGCTATGAACTGGATGATTTGGGCATCCGACAACGACAATGTTCCTGAGTACTGGTATGCCCGCGCTCGCCTGGCTATGGATGAGACACGGCGTTACATCAACTTCATCGCCGACGGCCCCTCTTCTGTTGCGGCCGAGACCGAAATTCCACTCATTGCTCGTATGAGCAGGGAAATTGCCTCATACCGAGCACTGATTCTGGCCGATGAGATTGAGGCTCCCACCGGTGGCATTAATGCGTCTGGGGCGTACTCGCAAGACTCGTCGCAAAGCGAAACGTTTAGCCCACGCCAGTGGCAGAAGCGCGCGGCACTGACTGATGCGCTGATTCGCATTGCTGGAGCGCTGCGCCGCGTTAACCGCGGTGACCTGGCAAAAGAACTCCACGAGATGATTGAGCAACTACCCGGCGCGGATAAGTTTGAATCCATTGCGCTGGCGAAAACGCTGACGCAGGCATCTCGCTACCACCGCGAAGGCAAGGTGGTGGAGGCTGCCAGGTTGTGCGCCTCTCAGCTCAATGCGATTGGTAACCGATCCGTCATTTCCGGTATTGAGCTGCGACAAAACCTCGCTCGCTATTCGGTGGAAACCGGAAATGGCGACACGGCGTTTCGCATGCTGTCGAACAATGTCGCCGTCGCGGACCAGTACGCCCTTGATCTCGACCACATTCTGGCCGTGCGGGAAATGGCCAATATCAACTTTGACACCGCGCAGAACAAGCCGAGTGCCGAAGAGATTTTGGCGCTGGCACAGCGCGCCCGCGAGGTCTCGCAGGGCTTTCCACAATGTGAAGTCACTATGGAGATTGCGCTGCTCAACGCCACCGCGCAGTATGAACTGAGCAATTTCCAGGCAGCCGGCAACGAAGCCGAAACGGTGGCTAAATGGTCGGAGAAAACCTCCGATACTGCGCGGACAGATTTCGCCTGTGCCATCGCCGCGGAGTCCGCGTTGCAGCAAGGCGACACCGCACATGCGGCGGTGCTCTTCGACGCGCTAGCCGATATCCGCGCCAGCTACTCCTCCCCGGTCTCACCGGCGGAGACCTTGATGGATGCCGCGCTGGAACTCAGCAACGCCAACGCGGAAAAGCCCGTCACCGACAATTTGATGGCTCGTTCCAAGAGTTTCATCGATGGCTCCTGGGAGCTGGCCAAGTGGCACGAGGCTCAGGCTCTGCTCTGCTGGGCGGTGTGGGATAACTTCGGTGTCTACAAGTACGCTGAAGAGGCTGCCCAACTTTTCCTGGAAGCTCATGCTCCTGCCGATGCCGCACGAGCCCTGGCGGTTGCCGTGCGCGCCGCTACCGGCGACAATGACACCGAGCGCGCACGCCGCTTTGCCACCCGCGTGGGTGAGCTGGTCGGCCCCGGTCATCCCGTCCGCGATGAAGTGCGCACCCTCATGCGTGAGATGGCTGCCAACAACGAAACCAACAACTAATCCAAGCACCAACCCTTCCCTCAAGGTCGCTGCGGAGCGTTTTGCATCTCGCTGCCGCCACGGGCCAAGATAGTGCAATGGTGTGGTGGGAAATTGCCGAATCGATTGATGTCTCTCTGAGCAGGTCCGAGGGCACTTCTGGAACTGCTGCTATCACTGGCACCGCTGGCGCTTCTAGCACCGAATCCGCAGCAGATTCCGCCAGCGAGGCCGAAGCTATCGCCTTCCCACCGCTGCCCGACCTCACCCCACTGCCCGAGTCGCTGCCCGAGCTCCTAGCTGCGTCCCGCAAAGCCGGTATAACGCTGCAACACGTCACAAGCTGGCGCGCCGTCACCGCCTTTGCCCGACATCACTGGCTCGCCGACGCCCCAGCCGACACCACGGATCTCATCGGCGAGTACCACGCGCTTCGCCACGCCGTCGCCGATCAGCTAGAGCTTGTCGACGAAGCCAAAGCCGAACGCGCCGCCTGGCTGAAATGGGCAACGGCGGCAGGGGTTCATTCAGCAATCCTGCACGCCCGCTCCTACGGTGCATTTGCCGAGGCCGAAGCATTCATCGACGCCAACCCCGGCGATGCCATCACTGGCCGCCGCCCAGAAGACGCGGAAATCCCCGAGCTGGTCAGCTTGGCTGATGAAATTCTTGCCACCACGCCGAGGCAAGGTGAGGCCTATTACTACTTGGTCAGTGCTGCGGTCACCGGCGCGGCAGCCTCGCTTGCGCGCCGGGCCGATATTGCGGGCAAGCTCTCCAAGTGGTCAGCGCGCTGGGCACCCAAGCGCAGTGGTCTGGATGACCGCAAGCTCTTGGAGGCACAGTTGGCGCATGGCCGAGGTGAGCTTCGCAAGGCCGCGCGCATTGCCGCTGGCGTTGCCGCCACGCCACAGTCGGAGCCGGTGACCACCACCATTGAGGCTCGCCAATTCCTCGCCTTTTTGTCGCTGGAGGCTGGCGAGGAGGACGAGGCTATTCGTCAGCTGCGCCCCATCGTGCAGGCTGGCCTCGATGCCGGTCTTACCGTCGCTGTGCTTCGCAGTACTCGCCTGCTGTGTGCGCTTCTCAACGCCCATGGCCACTTTGCCGAGGCAGCCGAGATTGCCCGCCACGCACTCGAGCGCGCCGAGGGAATGCCAGCCAATCCCATTTCCATGGACATCCAGCTGATTCTCGCACGCAGTCTGCTCGATGCCGATGCTATCGAGGACGCATTGCGCTATGCCGAACCCGTCGCGCACTGGTCCACTTTTACCTCCGACGAGGAACGCACCGATGCTGCCTTTTCCATTGCCGCTGCCGCTGCAGGCCTTGCCAACAACCCACGTCATGCGGCGAAACTGCTGGTAGAGCACGGCGAGCATCTGGAGCGAATTGGTGATGCCAAGGGAGCCTCGAAGGCCTACCGCCAAGCCGCACGCTCGGTCATTCACATCATCGATGTGGTCATTACCGAGACAGCTGCCGCTGCCGATGCCGCAGACGCGTCACTGACAATCGACCGGACTCTCAGCGAAGCCGAGGACCTTCTGCTGCGCTCACAAAAGTTGATTACCGATGACTGGTCAATGGCCGATTGGCACGATGACGCCGCCTACATCTTCTACTCCGCTGGCCGCGACGAACTGGCTACCGACCACGTCGAAGCCGCCGCCGAAGGCTATCTGAACTCAGGTGATGGTGAAGAGGCCGCCCGTGCGCTGCTCGCCGGTGTGCGGTACCGCCTCGATGCCGACGACCCCGAAGGCGCCGAAGACTACGCCCGTCGCGTCGAAAAGCTCTTGCCCCGAGCGACGTGGGACGGTCATCCAGTTCTGGACGCGCTGGACACGATTCTGCCGCAAATGCCTCACGACGATCAGTAGCGAGCGGTAGCCCACTTCGGCGCTGACGATGACCCACAGTAGAGTGTTATGCCATGACTACTTCTGGTTCTGGTGATTCCACTGTTTCCAGCCCACAGCAGCTTTTTGACACCGCCACCGCGCAGGCGGAGCACAACCAGCTCTGGGAGGCGGCGTTGACCCTCATGCAGGGCTTTGAGCAGCTCGGCGACAAGGCCGATGCTCCGCAGACCGATAGCCTGGGCCGGCCCATTCGTGGTTCAGCACCAAAGCTGATGGACAAGGCCGCCGACTGGTTGGATCTGCTGGACAATCTGGAAAAGGACGGTTTCGAGCCGACTGCGAACACTCCTCCGCGTCACCTGCGCTGGGCCATGTGGCACACGCTCAATGGTCAGGCGGAAATTCGTCGTGGTCATCAGGGCCGCGCCATCGATCACTTGGAGCTGGCTGCCGGGCTCTTCCAGTCCGATAATTTGAAGAACCAGGCCGTGCCGTTGCTCGCACAGATTGCGCAGTGCCACTTGCACCTCAATGACGTGGCAAATGCGGAAAAGACGCTGCACCGCGCCCTCGAGGTCTGTGATGATGCCGCCCGCGAGCGCTGGGGTGCTGCACTCAATGAAATCGGCGCGGAAATCGCCCGCAGGCTCTAACTCACAAGCGGAAAAACCCGCCTCACCCGCCTACTGCTCGTCGAAATCCAGTCCGACGTCAAAGACCTTGGCCGAGTGCGTCAGCGCACCGACGGCCAGGTAATCCACACCGCACGAGGCGTAATCACGCGCAACGTCCAAGGTCAAGCCACCAGAGGACTCCAGCTGAGTAGCCGGCGAGACCTGCGAGCGACGCTGAACGGCAATCTGAGTTTCCCAGACTTCGAAGTTATCCAGCATCACGATATCCGGCTTCATCGGCAGAATTTCATCGAGCTGTGCCAGCGTATCGACTTCCACCTCGCACGGCAGCTCCGGGTACTGCTGGCGCACCTTCTTCAGCGCACCGGACACCGAGCCCACAGCAATTACGTGGTTGTCCTTAATAAGCGCTTCATCGCCCAACGCGTAGCGATGATTAATACCACCACCGCAGGTCACCGCATACTTTTCCAAGTTGCGCAGCCCCGGCAGAGTCTTCCGCGAATCACGAATACGCGCGCCGGTGCCCAAAATCGCATCGGCCCACTTACGCGTCTCCGTAGCGACGCCACTGGCGTGCGTCAGTATATTCAACAACGTGCGCTCAGCCGTCAACAGGCCACGCGTCGGCGCCGTAATCGTCGCAATCACGGTGCCGGGGTGCACCAGCGTGCCGTCGTCAACATGCTTTTCGACGGAAAAATCACCAGCGATAACTTCCTGCAGCGTCCACTCGACCGCATCGATGGCTGCAATAACACCAGTTTGTCGAGCTACCAAGCGCGCACGCGCCTGGGCGTTGGGAGATACCGTCGACAACGTCGTCACATCAGGACCAAAGCTCTGGTCCTCCTGCAGTGCCGTGCGAATAAGGCCGCGGGTGATGTTCTCATTGAGCACTCCGCGCAAAGTGTCCTTTTCGGAAGTCATGCTTTACTTTTCCTCGTCCTGTTCAAACCAAGTGTGGCACCCCAGAGTATAGGGGCGTGCCAACGCTGCCTCGACGACTTTCCGTGCTGCCACTACCTGAACCGATTGTGGCAGCTGGTCAATAATTGCCAGTGTTGCTCGAAGTCCCTTTTCGTTGCGAGTTACCCCAGCGCCTTGCTGCATCGCGTTTTGCAGGCGGAACAGCTGACGCGGTTCCAACTGAGGTCGAGGCTCAGGCAGCGCGGCCGCAGTCTTTTCGAAAACTTCCTGCCCGACCGGTGTGAGCGCCTCGGACGCCACCTGCTGCGCCACGCGTCTGCCGACGACGAGGCCTTCCAACAGCGAATTCGATGCCAACCTGTTGGCACCATGCAGCCCAGTCGCAGAGCACTCACCGGCCGCATAAAGTCCCGGCACGCCAGTTGAGCCCTGCGGATCCACCGCGATGCCACCGCAGGTGTAGTGGACCGCCGGGGCCACGGGAATGAGCTCAGTCGTGGGATCAATTTCCTCGGTGGCCAGGCCCGCTGTGATCGTCGGAAAGCGCGACGCGAAATCCTTTACGTGACGAGCATCGAGGAAGACGTGGTCTTCGCCGAGCTCGCGCATGCGTGTAGCAATGGCACGCGAGACGATATCGCGTGGCGCGAGGTCACCGCGCGGATCGACACCTTCGGTGACGCTGTGCCCGCGGGAATCAACAAGGACTGCGCCTTCACCGCGGACAGCTTCGCTGATGAGCTGACGACGTCCGCTGCCATCTGTGGCCGAGCGGTCATCGTAGAGAACCGTGGGATGGAACTGGATGAATTCCATGTCGCGGACCTCGGCACCAGCATCTGTGGCCAGACCGATGGCCTCGCCGCGAGCGCCCGACGGTGCGGTAGTGGCCCGATAAATATGGCCAACCCCACCGGTGGCCAGCAGCGTGGCACCCGCACGAATGGTGCCACCCCCGCGGGAGTCCTCAACCAGTGCGCCGAGAACGCGGCCGTGGTCATCGACAACCAGCTGACGCGCCGTGGCATTTTGCAGCACACGCACACCAGTGACGGACTCTTCCAGGGCACGCTGAATCTCCGCGCCGGTCGCGTCACCACCGGCGTGAATGATGCGCCTGGCGTGGTGACCGCCCTCCTTGGTGCGCGAATAGACGGCCGGATTGTCCGGTGATGGGTCAAACTGAGCGCCGAGCCCAATGAGCCACTGAGTTGCCTCCGCGCCGGCGCGGATGATGGAGGCTACGGCCTCTTCATCGCAGTGGCCGGCACCTGCGTCGAGAGTATCGGCAATGTGAGAATCGGTGGAGTCATCGAACCCATTGGCCACATGCCCTGTCGGATCGTCGTCAAGCCCAACGACGGCGAGCCCGCCCTGCGCGAGATTCGTGGCGGCGTCGGCGAACCGGAGATGTTTGCGCGCGCCGGTGCGCCACTCGACGCTGTCGATAACGAGCACGTCGAGACCGAGCTCAAGTGCGCGGCGTGCGGCGGACAGGCCGGCGACTCCCCCGCCGATGACGAGGAAGTCGCAGCTTAGCGTCCAGGAGTCGAAGGAGGGGCGCAGACCAAACGTGTTACTCGCCTCCGCCTGGGTTGCCGATGGCGATCATGCGCTCAACGGAGGCACGAGCCTTAGCAGCGACCTCTGGATCAACGTCAACCTCGTCGACACCATCGACCAGGCAGCGCAGAAGTGCCGCCGGGGTAATCAGCTTCATGTAGGAGCAGGAAGCGCGGTCATTAATTGGCTCGAATTCCACGTCCGGTGCGGCCTTGCGCAGCTGGTGGAGCATGCCCACCTCGGTGGCGACGAGGACCTTCGAAGAGGACTTCTTATCCTCGAGCTTGTGGGCCTCAGTCAGCATCTCACCGGTGGAGAGCATCTGCACGCGCTCCGGCTCAATGGCGCCCTCGCCAGCCAGGTAAATTGCGGAGTTGGCGCAGCCGCACTCTGGGTGAATGAACAGCTGCGAGTCGGCATTTTCCTCGGCGCGGTGTGCGAGTTCCTCACCGTTGATGTTGGCGTGGACGTGGCACTCGCCAGCCCAGACCTTGATATTGTCACGGCCGGTCTCACGGCGAACGTGAGCACCCAGGAACTGATCCGGGTTAAACAGAATCTCCTTGTCTGCGGGAATGGACTTGACCACATCGACTGCGTTGGACGACGTACAGCAGACATCGGTCAAAGCCTTCACATCGGCCGTGGTGTTGACATAGCTGACAACGACCGCATCCGGATTTTCGGCCTTCCACTCAGCCAGTTCCTCAGCCGTGATGGAGTCTGCCAGCGAGCAGCCAGCGCGCTCATCCGGAATCAGCACCGTCTTTTCCGGGCTGAGAATCTTGGCGGTCTCCGCCATGAAGTGCACACCACAGAAAATAATGACGTCAGCATCGGTCTTCGCTGCAATGCGGGAAAGGCCCAGGGAGTCACCGGTGTAGTCGGCAATATCCTGAATCTCCGGCAGCTGGTAGTTGTGTGCGAGAATGACAGCGTTGCGCTCACGGGCGAGACGCTTGATTTCGCTGGCCCACTTCTCGTCGGCAACTACGCCTTCGTAGCGGCCATTCTTGTCGACGACATTGGCGTACAAATCCGATTCAAGGCGCGGCAGACCGGAAGCGGCGGTACTCGGCGTAGGGCTGGTATTCACGAAAATTAAGTCCTTACTACATCGGGCTGTGGCTACGACCGGCTGGATGTGCCATTAAAAATGGTGACATCCCTCGGTGGCATTCGCAGCGGAGTCGAACGGGCAAGTGCAAGAGGACAATGGCCGCCCCTCGATATCTCACTATCCCAATATCCCAATATCGAAAACGCCCCTAAATCGGGGCGAATAGCGGGTATTGAAAGGTTGAAAGGCGAACCTATTTTAGGAAATTGTAAGACTTCCCTTAGGGCAATGCCCAATAACTACCCCTTTTCGGCAGTTTCCACGCTTTCCTTCTCGCCTTCTTTATCGATTTCCTCCCACTGCTTCCTCCGCCTTCGCGGTCGTGCCCGGTTCACCGGAATCACCGAGAAACAGCACCCGCGTCCACAACACCAACATAGAAATCAGAGGTGCAATAAGCAGCGCAGTGTAGGTGGTGAAATTCGGAATAATCGAGACTTCATCGCCCGGCTGGACGCCAGTGAGATCCGGCTGCAACAGTCCTGCCACGGACTGACCGACAATGTAGGTCACAACGGCGCACAGCAGCGCTATAAAGCCTGCCATGAGCACGCCGACGAGCATTGCGCCCGGAGTATCAATGGTTCGCTTTCGATGGGACAGATTTCCCAGTACCAGACCACAGATGGCAGTGATACCGACAAACCAAAGCAGGCCGGTAAAACCTGCGTCAACAGTCTGCGAGATAACAGCCATTTGACCATCCGGCAGCAGCTGAACTTCCTGCTTAGGCCGCAGGAATGCCCAAATCACACCCGTGACAGTGCCGAACACAATAGAGATGAAAACAGTACCCGAGACCGTAGCCACGTTCTGCTTGTGGACGTGTGGGACTTGGGTACTTTTCTTAGTCATAGTTGATTAACTTACCTCACAGCGCGAGCGGAATCCGATGTCTATTCACCTACCGCATTCCGCCTGCGCCGACAAGGTATTTTTCAGCGTTGTTCCAGCATGACCGAATCGACTTCACCGTGGCGAGAGCACTTTGCCGTCCAGCCATCCGGGCGTACCTGCACCACCATGCGGCGACCACAGATCTGGCAGTAGCGAGGTGCCTCAAGCCCCGCTTTTGCGCCGTAGGAGCGCTCGCGCACTTCACCGGCTTCCAAATCCGCCCCAGTAAACGGATCGAACTTCGGGGCATCGCCTAGGACCATGGCCTGGAGCAGTTCGGTGGAATCTACTTTCTTAGACCGCGTCGGGCGCGTTTTAGACAGTTGCATTGAGAGCCTTAATGGGAAGTCGAACCTTACCGAGCAGATCCAGATCCTGTTCTGCTGGGCGGCCAAGAGTGGTCAGGTAGTTACCAACGATAACGGCGTTGATGCCGCCGAGCAGGCCCTTTTCCGCACCGAGATCGCCGAGGGTGAGCTCACGGCCACCGGCGAAACGCAGGATGGTCTTTGGCAATGCCAGGCGGAAGGCGCCGATAGCGCGCAGAGCGTCCTTGGCCGGCATCGGCTCGCGGCCCTCAAACGGGGTGCCGGGTCGCGGGTCGAGGAAGTTCATCGGCACCTCAGTCGGGTTCAAAGCAGCGAGGTCCTGAGCGAACTCCGCACGCTGCTCCAGAGTTTCGCCCATCCCTAGGATGCCACCGCAGCAGACCTCCATGCCGGCTTCGCCGACCATGCGCAGAGTTTCGTTGCGCTCTTCCCAGGTGTGAGTGGTGACAACCTGCGGGAAGTAGCTCTTTGCGGTCTCCAGGTTGTGGTTGTAGCGGTGAATACCAGCCTTGGCCAGGCGGTCAACCTGCTCCTGAGTCAAAATGCCCATGGATGCGGCCACGTTGATGTCAACCTCGGACTGAATTGCGGCAACGGCCTGCTCCATCTGGCTGAGCAGACGCTCATCCGGACCCTTCACAGCAGCCACGATGCAGAACTCGGTCGCGCCGGACTTTGCGGTCTGCTTTGCAGCGTCAACCAGCGCCGGAATATCCAGCCATGCGGAGCGAACCGGGGATTCAAACAGGCCGGACTGCGAGCAGAAGTGGCAATCTTCTGGGCAGCCACCGGTCTTCAGCGAGATAATGCCTTCGACCTCAACCTCTTCACCGCACCACTTCAGGCGAACCTCGTGAGCCAGCGCCAGCAAATCCTCAATGCGATCATCATCGAGATTGAGAATTGCCAGAGTCTCCTCGTAGTTCAGCCCCTCACCGCGTTCAAGCACCTTTTCACGTGCGAGATCCAAAATGTCTTGGTGCTGTTCAGTCATTGGCTTGCGACACTCCTTGAGGCTGGTTTCGTCATCACTTCCAACACCCACACACGTTCCTAACCAATCTTGTTGACCGGAATTGAACAGTGTTTTGAGCGTTGTTCAGGTTCCAAATCTAATACTGTGAACCGCAATTGTCGAACATGGTTCAATTCGTGTCATTACAGGGGCATTTCCCGCCCGCACCCGTAGCCCCCTTTAATCCGAGGCAAACCAGTTTCGTCTACGGTGGGCAGTGTGCAACTGACCAAGGACATTATTCTCGACGCCGCGCTGACCATTCTTGATGAGTACGGGCTCGGTGACCTGACCATTCGTCGCCTGACTCGTCACCTGGGCACCGCCGCCGGGGCGATGTACTGGCACTACTCCTCCAAGCAGGCGCTCCTCGGCGCTGTCGCCGACCGCATCCTTGCCCCCTACGCCGAATTCACCCCCACCGGCCAGTGGCGCGAGGACGCAACGGCCATGTCAGAGCTGCTGTACACCTGCCTGACTTCCCATCGCGACGGCGCCGAAGTGGTCTCCGCAGCACTGGCGACGAATACCGCCACCATCCGCCCCGAACAGCTGCTTGGCGACGTTCTCAGCGGTGCACCCGGCACTGATTCCAGTAACACTGTCGACACCGCATCTGTCTTGGTCTACTTCATTCTCGGTGCCACCGTCGATCAGCAAACCGCCAGTGCTTTGGAGCTCGTCGACAAAACAGCGGCCAAGAACAAAGCCTCACGCTCCACTGACACTGCTGAAGCAGACGCTGCTGACTCCACCGAGGCCGAGACCGCCGCGGAGAAGAAAAAAGAGCTCGGCCGCCAGCGCATTGCGCTGGGAACCGAGCTCATCATTGCGGGCATTGCTGCCCGCGGCTAAGCCGCAGTCAGTGCTCTAGAGCACCAGGGCTGCGATCCAACCGGCTGCCAGCAGCGGCAGGTTGAAGTGCAGGAAGGTCGGAATAACCGAGTCTCGAATGTGGTCGTGCTGACCATCTGCGTTAAGCCCCATCGTCGGGCCAAGCGTGGAGTCAGATGCCGGGGAACCCGCATCTCCCAGCGCACCTGCGGTACCGATAATTGCGACGGTGGCCATCGGAGAGAAGCCCAGCGACAAACACAGTGGCACGTAGATAATGGAAATGATCGGCAGCGTCGAAAACGATGAACCGATACCCATCGTGACCACCAGACCAACAAGCAGCATGGCAATTGCAGCTGCAGGTTTATTACCTGCGAACAGCTCTGCAGTCGCGGTCACCAACGGCTCGACCTGACCCGACTCGGACATCACGGAGGCGAAGCCCTGTGCGGAAATCATGATGAAGCCAATAAGCGCCATCATCTTCATGCCCGCAGTGAACACGTCGTCAGCTTCGCGCCAGCGAACAGCGCCAGTCAGCATAAAGATCGCCAGACCCGTCAGTGCACCGATGAGCAGCGGATCGGCTTCCGTGCCCATCGAGTTCATGACAATCTGGACAACGAAAGTGACCACAATCGCGATGAGGGCAACGATGACGCGGTACTTAGATACCGGCTCATCGGAGTTCGATTCCGTGTGCTCTGATGCCGCAATTGGACGATCTTCGTAGTACCGCGGCTTGCGGTAGGAAAAGAACACGGCGATAGCCAGACCAGTCAGCATGCCGAGAGCCGGGATACCCATCGTGGTCATGATGTTGATGTCGGATACATCGAGACCAGCATTTTCGATGTTGCCCAACAGAATGTCGTTCAAAAAGATTGAACCGAAGCCGACTGGAATCCACATATAGGTTGTGACCAAGCCGAAAGTCATAACGCTGGTAATCATTCGGCGGTCAATGTGCAGGCGATTAAATACCGGCAACAGTGGCGGGATAATCAGCGGAATAAACGCAATATGAACCGGAATGAGGTTCTGCGACATAATTGCCATCGCCAAAATGCCGGACAGCATGCCCCATTTCGTCCACGTCACCGCTTTGGCTTTGGTGTTTTCATCTTCGGTACCAATCTTGGCGATGAGCCAATCCGCCAGGAGCTTTGGCAGACTGGAAGATGCTACGGCCATGGCGAAAGCACCCAGCATGGCGTAGCTTAAGGCGATCTTGGCACCACCAGAGAGGCCTTCTTGGAAGGCCACCATGGTGGCATCGAGCCCCATACCGGCGGAGAGGCCACCGACCAAGGCGCCGATAAACAGCGCCAGCACAACGTGTACCCGGCAAACTGCCAGGATGAGCATCACCAAAACGGCGAGAAGAACGGCATTCATGGGGACGATATTAAGGCAAAATTAAGTAATTGCCGTAACCGGGGTTAGACCCTGGGTGCCGTCCTTCGTCGCCCGCTAATCGATGGACACCAGTCCCTGGCCGCCCTGCACGGCGTCGCCAACCTCAACGTGGATGGTGCTGACCGTACCGGCGCTCGGAGCCGTGATCTCAGTTTCCATCTTCATGGCCTCGAGAATCAGCAGCACCTCCCCTGCCTCAATCTCCTGGCCCTCGCTGACCAATACCTTGCTCACCGAACCGGCCAACGGTGCCACAACAGTATTTGCAGAAACACCGGAGACACTGGCCGTGGCCGGCTCAGCAGAGGCGTTAGAGGAACCGCCCATCACAATCGGAGAAAGGCGCTTTGGCTCCTCCACCACTTCAACGTCGACATCGTAGGCAATGCCACCGACGGTCACTTTCAATTCCATGGCTTAAAAATCCTTCTCAAAATTGCTTCACGCTACGGGGGAAAAATGCCTACCGATGCAGCCGCTGCTGCTGAACCTGACGGCCCTGCGCGGCCCACGTCTTGTGGCGGTTGTATCGAATTGCTTTGACCTTGCCGCGATTGCCCAGGTACGCGGAGACAGCCGCCGAAATCGCGATGACCGTGTCCTCCGGAATGTCGGCATCGACGCGCTTGCGCAGGTCAGCCAGCTCACGCTCCGCTTGATTGAGCCGTGCGGTGGCCTTTTGCAAGCTGCTCGACGTCGCATCCAAGCGGTTGGTCAGCTCAGCCACCAGCTGACGAAGCTCTTTGATTTCCGCGATGTTCTCACTCATTACTGCGGCCCCAATCCGTGCTTCTTAGCCGGGCGGACTTCGCGCTTGTTGCGCAGAACCGACAGCGCATCTGCCACGTACAGGCGGGTTTCAGCCGGGTCAATCACATCGTCGACCAGTCCGCGCGAGGCGGCGACATACGGCGTCGAAAAGCGCGTCTTGTATTCCGCGATGCGTTCGTCGCGCACCCGAGCCTGCGCTTCCTCATCGCCCGCAGCGGCGATTTCCTTACGGAAGACCACGTTGACCGCGCCTTCGGCACCCATGACGGCAATCTCTGCAGTCGGCCACGCAAAGACATAGTCAGCGCCGAGATCCTTCGAGCACATCGCCAGGTACGCACCGCCGTACGCCTTGCGCATGACGACGGTTACCTTGGGAACAGACGCTGCGGAGTATGCGTAGAGCATCTTTGCGCCGTGACGGATGATGCCGCCGTGCTCCTGAGTGACACCCGGCATGAAGCCCGGCACGTCCACCAGCGTGACCAGCGGGATGTTGAAGGCGTTGCAGAAGCGAATGAACTTCGCGCCCTTGTCGGAGGAGTTGATGTCCAGTACACCGGACATCACATTTGGCTGATTGGCAACAAAGCCCACGGTACGGCCGAGAATTCGGCCGAAACCGACGACCAGGTTGGTGGCAAAACCCGCCTGGCACTCGAGGAAATCACCGTTGTCGGCAAGGCGAATAATGATTTCACGGACGTCGTAGCCCTTCTTGCCGTCGACCGGGACAATCTCGCGCAGCTCCGGATCTGGCTCGGCCTCAAAAACTGGGTCAACGACCGGCGGCTCTTCAGTATTGTTCTGCGGCAGGAAGCTCAGCAGCTTCTGAGCAATGAGAATTGCCTGTTCATCGTCTTCCGCAACAAAGTCGATGTTGCCGGCCTTGGCCATGTGTGCGTCAGCCCCACCGAGCTGCTCCGAGGTGACATCCTCACCGGTGACGGACTTAATCACACCCGGGCCAGTAATGAACATCTGAGCCTTGCGGGTCTGAATGATGAAGTCGGTCAGAGCTGGCGAGTAGGCAGCGCCACCAGCGCACGGGCCGGCGATGATGGAAATCTGTGGCACCAGACCGGAGAGCCAGACGTTGTTGTAAAAGACCTGGCCGTAGCCGGACAGGGAGTCGATGCCCTCCTGAATGCGGGCTCCGCCGGAGTCATTGATGAACACAAACGGAGTGCCGTTGTCCGCGGCGGCGCGCATGGTGGCCGCCACCTTGCGGGACTGTGTTTCACCTGCGGAGCCACCCATGACGGTGAAGTCTTGGGAGGCCACATGCACCGCGCGGCCGAGGACCGCGGCAGTGCCGGTGACCACACCGTCGGCAGGCGCATCGGCGGTATCCATGCCGAAATCAGTGGTGCGATGCGTCATGAACATACCAGTTTCGCGGAAGGTGCCTTCATCGACGAAGCTGTCGATGCGCTCGCGAGCGGTCATCTTGCCGCGATCATGCTGCTTGGCCTGGCGAGCTTCGCCGCCACCAGCCTCGACGCGGCGACGCTGGGACTCAAGGTATTCCAGGCGCTCGGCCATCGACGCATCTACGCCCGGAGCCTGTGCCGAAGTCGGTTGAGTATCTGGGTTGTTAGACATTGCTATCTCTTCTTCCGAATTCCTAGGCAGGTTCAACCTGAACGGTCTGAGAGCGACCGCCGACGGTGACCTTGTAACGGATGGGCTCGCGGATGGCGTTGGCAGCACCCGAGGCCTGCTCGGCCTCGCGCTTGAGCTGCTCGGCGGTCTTGCCGACGTTCTTCGGGCCTTCGCCACGAGTGGTGAAAAAGCCCGGCGCGACCGATGGGAACAGCGCGTTGGTCAGCACATCCTCATCAGTGCCGTTGAAGCCGTCGAGGCCCTTGGCCTGCTCAACCAGGTCATCCCACTCCGGCTCCAGCAGATCTGCCGGACGAACCGAAATCTCTTCCTTCTTGGTCTGCGCCGCAGCCTGCTTAATCAGCTCTGGGTTGCGCTCACCTGGGCACTGGCCGTAGTAGCCGAGCATCAGGTCGGCGAACTCCGCGGTCATGACCTTGTAACGCCCCATCAACACATTGAACACAGCCTGCGTGCCGACGATCTGCGAGCTCGGTGTCACCAGCGGCGGGTAACCCGCATCCTTGCGGACAATAGGCACCTCACGCATAACCTCATCGACGCGGTCGCCCGCACCTTGAGCCTTCAGCTGGTTTTCCATGTTCGACAGCATGCCGCCAGGAATCTGGGACATGAAGATGTCGGTATTGACCAGAGTCTTGGACTCAAACTCTGCGTACTTCGGACGTACCTTGCGGAAGTGATCACGGATGGTGATCAGGTTGTCCATATTCAAATCGGTGGTGTAGTCAGTGCCTTCCAGCATCTCCACCAGCGACTCAGTCGGGTTGTGGCCAGGGCCAAGCGACATGGAAGAAATTGCCGTATCGACAACATCCGCGCCTGCCTCGATAGCCTTCATCAGGGTGACCATGGTGACACCCGTGGTCGAGTGGCAGTGGACATTAATCTGTGTGTCCTCGCCATAGGTTTCCTTGATGCCGCGAATGATGTCATATGCCGGCTGAGGCTTAAGCAGCGCTGCCATATCCTTCAGCGCAATGGAATCCGCACCCATATCAAGTAGACGACCAGCGAGCTTGACGTAGCCGTCGACGTCGTGAAGCGGAGACGTCGTGTAGCAAATCGTGCCCTGAGCATGCTTGCCGACGTTCTTGACAGCCGTCATTGCGTGCTCGAGATTTCGTGGGTCGTTCAGGGCATCGAAAACGCGGAACACATCCATGCCGTTTTCGGCGGACTTTTCGACGAACTTGTCGACGACCATGTCCTCATAGTGGCGGTAGCCGAGCAGGTTCTGGCCGCGCAGCAGCATCTGCAGCCGGCTGTTCGGCATCAACTTGCGGAACGTGCGCAGACGCTCCCAGGGATCTTCGTTGAGGAAACGGATGCACGCGTCAAAGGTTGCGCCACCCCAGCACTCAACACTCCAGAAACCGGCCTTGTCCATTTCTTCACAGACATCGACCATGTCTTCCATAGCCATACGCGTTGCCATGAGGCTCTGATGAGCATCGCGGAACGCAACTTCCGTTACACCAATGGTTCGTGGGCTCATAAACCCGAATTTAAAGGTAGTTGGTGAACTTCGCGCGCTGGTGACCGCGAATTTTGGGTGACGGATTGAGAACTTGTTGAGTTTTGGGCGGAAAATTGCCCACAAGCAGGGTTAAATACCTAATTTCGCGCGTAGTTTAGGTGCTTAATCGTTCAACGAGAAAACTCATCGACCGGTCGTTTTTGTCGCCGCAACTCTAAGTTCTGTGGGCATTTTGTGAGTAGCAGCACGCGCTTACCTCGCGCGAAAAGCTTAAGAATGAGTACAGAACAGATAGAGTGTGTCACATGAACCAAGCAAACACAGTCGGCGAATATCAAGTGTGGCCAGGTGACCCCTATCCACTCGGCTCTACCTATGACGGCGCTGGCACCAACTTTGCGCTCTTTTCCGATGTCGCGGAAAAGGTTGAACTATGTCTGATTAGCTCTGAGGGCGAGGAGACTCGAATCGCCCTCGAGGAAGTTGATGCTCATATTTGGCACTGCTACATCCCGTCGATCATGCCGGGACAGCGCTACGCCTACCGCGTACACGGTCCGTACGATCCGGAAAACGGTAAGCGTTGCGATCCGAATAAGCTCCTGGTGGATCCATACGCCAAGGCCTTTGACGGCGAATTCGACGGTCACTCCTCGCTATTTAGCTACGACATCCATGACCACTCGAAGCGCAACACTGAGGACAGCCTGGGGCACACGATGACCTCGGTTGTCATCAACCCATTCTTCGACTGGGCTGCTGACCGCGCACCGCGCACGCCATACAACGAGACGGTGATTTATGAGGCACACGTCAAGGGTATGACCATGCTGCACCCGGATATTCCGGAGGAACTGCGCGGTACATACGCAGGTTTGGCGCATCCGGCGATTATTGATTACCTGAAGGACCTGGGTGTAACGGCAATTGAGCTAATGCCGGTACATCAGTTCCTCCAGGACGATCACCTGCGTGAAAAGGGCCTGCGCAACTACTGGGGCTACAACACCTTCGGTTTCCTGGCACCGCATCAGGATTACGCGGCATCCACGAAGCCGGGCGGTGCGGTCAGTGAGTTCAAGGGCATGGTTCGTGCTTTCCACGATGCCGGTATTGAGGTCATCCTCGACGTGGTCTACAACCACACGGCAGAGGGCAACCACATGGGCCCGACCATCTGCTTCCGAGGCATCGACAACGAGGCCTACTACCGCTTGGTCGAAGGCGACCGCCAGCACTACATGGACTACACCGGTACTGGTAACTCGCTGAATGTCCGCCATCCGCACTCACTGCAGCTGATTATGGATTCGCTGCGCTACTGGGTTTCTGAGATGCATGTCGACGGATTCCGTTTCGACTTGGCCTCCACCCTGGCCCGCGAGTTCCACGATGTGGACCGTCTGTCGGCCTTCTTCGACCTGGTCCAGCAAGATCCGATTGTCAGCCAGGTCAAGCTCATCGCTGAGCCATGGGACGTCGGCGAAGGCGGCTACCAGGTCGGTAACTTCCCGCCGCAGTGGACCGAGTGGAACGGTAAGTACCGCGACACCATCCGCGACTTCTGGCGTGGCGAGCCCTCCACGCTGGGCGAATTCGCTTCCCGCATCACCGGTTCTTCGGACCTGTACGCCAACAATGACCGCCGCCCCACCGCGTCGATTAACTTTGTCACGGCACACGACGGTTTTACCCTCAATGACCTGGTCAGCTACAACGAGAAGCACAATATGGCCAACGGCGAGGACAACCGCGATGGTGAGTCCCACAACCGCTCCTGGAACTGCGGCGTGGAAGGCCCGACTGACGATGAGCGCATTTTGTCGCTGCGCGCTCGCCAGCGTCGTAACTTCCTAACCACATTGTTGCTCTCCCAGGGCACGCCGATGATCAGCCACGGCGACGAGATGGGCCGTGGCCAGAAAGGCAACAACAACGTCTACTGCCAGGACAATCGTCTGTCCTGGGTGGACTGGAATCAGACGCGCACAAATTCCGAATTGGTGGACTTCACCACGTTCCTGACCAACATGCGCCACGAGCATCCGGTCTTCCGACGTCGCCGCTTCCTGCGTGGTGGCCCAATCGGAACTGAAACAGATGACCGCGACATCGCATGGCTGACCTACGAAGGTCGAGTCATGACCACCGATGACTGGAACTTTGACTTCGGCAAGTCCCTGATGGTCTGGCTCAATGGTGATGCCATCACAGAGCGTGACATTCGCGGCCACAAGATTGAAGACGACTCCTTCCTGCTGTGCTTCAACGCCCATCATGAGGACATCGTGTTCCAGATTCCGGGCACTGAATATGCACACAGCTGGGAAGTCATTATTGACACCTCTGAAATCACCGGTCGCCCGACCCACGAACGTATTGTCGAGCCAGAAGGTGAGCTGCGTGTCCCGGCTCGATCCACCATCGTGTTGATCGAGCGCCACTAGGGCTATGCCCCGCGGCCTCTAGGGCGCTAGGGCGCTAGGGCCACACTTGGGCGGGTCGGCGGGTCGGCGAGTTTTGCTCGCCGACCCGCTTTTGCCTTTTTGCCGCCTACTTCGTTGCCTGAGCAATCGGGTGAACTGCCATAAGATCACCCCAAAAATCAGAAAACCCCCGCAAGGACAGAGGACTTACCTTCTGCCACCTGCAGGGGCGCAACACAGAGCGTGGTTCAGATTCTTACGAGTTCAATCGCGAGTGTGCGAGGCCTTACACCTCAGCCGAGCTCACCAGAAGCCTTATTACGCAGATGCGCGCATATTGAACTCCTGCTGAGAGTTCAACCAGTACTCCGGCTCGGTATCAAAGTAGTCGGACAGACGATTAGCAAGATCGTTGGTTACCGCGGTGCGACCGCTACGGAAGCGCTCCAGCGTGGAGCTCGGAACACCAATTGCAAGGGCCAGGCGGTAGATGGACATGTGACGCGGCTCGAGGAAAATGTCATTGAGAATAGAACCAGGGTGCATCGGGGTGGTGCTGCTCAAATTAATTACTCCTTATTTATCGCTTCACTGGCATACGTTGTTTCCGCTGTGCCTTCCACTTGAGCCCAACAGCTCTTAAAACGGCGAGTTATCACCGTTCGGAAAAGGATTATAAGCAGTGCCTACTCAAAATGCATCCGGACATTTTAATGCCCAAAACATGTGGCTTTCGGGGGTATAGCTACCCCCTTCGTTCAAAAACGGCCAAAATATTTTTGTTTCTGTGGTAAATTTCCACCCCTCTTTTAGGCAATGGAGACACAACGGCGACCTCGCACAGACCACCACTTCGCCAGCCTCTATACCGGCCAAATCCGGCATCGGCGCTACCATCTAGAGCATGACTACGACCACGCCAACATCCGAGCCCGCCGTCGTCTTCGAGCTCACCGGCGACACGGTGATTATCACCGCCGATGGACTCCGACTCGCCCACACCATCAATACGTCCAGCCAGGCATCGGCAAAGCCCGTCCCGCTTGACGACGTTGTGGAGGCCACCTCCCACACAGAAGGCGGTATCTACACAGAAGCCACCCGCTTCTTCCCCGGCACGGTCGATTTAGGTAATACCCTGCCTAAGGCTCGTGTGATGCAAAGCCGCGTGCCAGCGGCAAAGCTGTTGGTTGACCTCCTGGCCGAGATGGCAAAGGATCCGAAGTTCTACAACACCCCCAAGGCCTTTAATTCCACGCTGCTGGCCTGGATTACGCAGCGCGCAGCGGTGGTTGAGGGCGTGACGGTTATTGGTGCCGCAGGCGACGTCGTCAAGCACACTGTGCCCTTTGCACCCACGCCCACGGGTGAGGAGGTTTCGGTGTCGGAGATTGAGCCGTTTGCGGCCTTCGATGTGGAGACTGCGAATGAGGATACGGGCTCGATTATTCAGTTGGGTCTGGCCATTGTGCGCGGTGGCGAGGTTGTGGAGAAGTACTCGTGGCTTAGTCGTCCGCCGAAGGGGCTGGAGTACTTCGATGAGGCCAATGTGGCAATTCACGGCATTACTGCGGCGGATGTTGCTGGTCAGCCCAGTTTTGTAGAGCAGCTGGAAAAGTTCACGAAGACTGTCGGGGATTTACCGGTGGTTGCTCATAACGCTCGGTTTGATTTCACGGCGCTGTCGCGCGCGTGTCGGGCCGAGGGCGTGGCGGCGCCGAAGATCTCATTTGCCTGTACGTATATGTGGGCGCGCCAGATGCAGTTGGGGTTGCCGAACCTGAAGCTGCCCACTCTCGCAGAGGCAGCGGGTACATCGCTGGCTAATCATCATGACGCGACTGCGGACGCGGTGGCGTGTGCGGAGGTCGCGCTGTGGCTGATGAAGCAGCAGCATGCCAACTCTGTGACAGATTTGAGCAAGAGGGTCTCCCTTGCCATGGGGCAGATTGGAGATGGCCGCCTGCGGCTGGTTCGCTACGCGCCCGCAGGCGGTGCTGCGGCGAGTGCCAGCGCTGGCCAGCGACGAGGGTCTTCGGCTGGTGGCGGTTCGCGTCCGCGTCGTAACGCAAAGTGGGATGCTGCGAAGACGCCGGACACCATTCCGGAGCCAAATCCGGATGCTGATCCGGATGGCCTTCTCTTTGGTCAGCGCCTGACACTGACCGGTGACTTTACCCCGTATGACAAGGGCTTTTTGTGGGACAAGATTGCGTTTGCCGGCGCGAATATTAATAAGGGAGTCACCAAGAAAACCACGATTTTGGTGGCCGGTCCATGGGACAATGTGACCTCCAAGGAAAAGAAGGCCCGCCAGCTGCAGGCAGAGGGGCAAGACATTGAGATTTGGAGCGAAAAGGAGCTTTTTACAGCACTTGGTCTCGATCCGGAAGCAGATGCGGCCGATGCGGCCGATGCGGACGGCACCGACAAGGCGGCCGATACCGAACCGACTATGCTGTTCGGTTCTACTGCGCTTCCCGGCGACGATGGTGAGCCGCCGTTCTAGGCAGCTCGCACACTCGCACAGCAGCTTTTCCGGGTGGGCGGTATAAAGGGGAGCATGAGTCGCCGACCAATTACGTCCACCTACCGTCTTCAACTCCGTGGCCCGAAAGCCGATCCGCAGGGCCGAGCTTTCACCTTCGCTGATGCAGCTGAGCAGGTTGACTACCTGGCAGATCTCGGGATTTCGCACCTGTATCTCTCCCCTATTCTGACCTCTGTACCGGAGTCGAACCACGGTTACGATGTCATTGATCCGACGACCGTGAATCCAGAGCTCGGCGGCATCGAAGGCCTGCAGGAGCTAGCCAAGGTCGCTCACAAGGCCGGGCTCGGCATCATTATCGATATCGTGCCAAACCACCTTGGCGTGGAGCAGCCCAAACTCAATGCCTGGTGGTGGGATGTCCTGACCTACGGCAAGGACTCTCAGTTTGAGCCCTACTTTGATATTGACTGGCACGAGGACAACGGTGCGGATGGCAAGATGGGCCTTCCTGTTCTGGGCGCACCGGAGGACGTGGACAAGCTCGAGGTGGATACCTCTGGCGACGAGCCAGTGCTGCGCTACTACGACAATGAGTTCCCTGTGCGCCCGGGCACGGAAAATGGCACGCCGCAGGAAGTTCATGACCGTCAGGCATACCGCCTGATGTACTGGAAGGACGGAATCATTGGCTACCGTCGCTTCTTCAGTGTCAACGGCCTGGCCGGTATTCGCCAGGAACACCCAGTGGTCTTTGAGCACACCCACCGAATTATCCGCGAGCTGCTGGCAGCCGACATTATTGACGGTGTCCGCGTCGACCACCCAGATGGCCTGAGCGATCCATTCGGGTATCTCCGCGAACTGCGCCGCCTGCTCGGCGATGACAAATGGTTGGTCATCGAAAAGATTCTCGGCGCCGAGGAGCCACTGGATCCAAGGCTCCAGGTCGACGGCACGACTGGCTACGATGCCCTGCGTGAGTTCGACAATGTCTTTGTCAACCGCGAATCCCGCGATGCCATGAGCATGCTGGCTCTGCAGCAATCTGGTTCCACTTGGGATAAGACCGCAGTTCAGGCAACTGTTCAGGCACTTAAGCACGATGTCGCCGCTGGCGAGTTGGCTGCGGAGGTGCGTCGTCTAGCCAGGGCGCTGCGCCGTGATAACTGGTCCATTAGCGGCACGAGTGTAAGCGATGACGTGCTGATTGACACCATCTGCAGCCTTGTTGCCGCCATTCCGGTCTATCGCTCGGACTACGTTTCCCTATCCCGCGTGACCTCCACGGTCATCGGTGAAATGGCCGCGCGCTTCCCCTCCCGCGTGTTCGCACTCGACCTCATTGCTGCCGGCCTCATCGCCGGCGGCGAGGCCGCCACTCGTTTCGCGCAGGTCTGCGGTGCCGTGATGGCCAAGGGAGTGGAGGACACTACGTTCTACCGCGCGTGCCGCTTAATCAGTCTCAATGAAGTCGGCGGTGACCTCGGTCGCTACGGCATGTCGGCTGCCGAATTCCACCTGCTGCAGTCGGAGCGCGCTCGCCTGTGGCCGCGAACCATGACCACGCTGTCCACCCACGACACCAAGCGCGGTGAAGACGTCCGCGCCCGCATCCTCCAGCTGTCGGATGTATCGGGTGACTGGACAGAGCACGTCCGCAATTGGATGGCCATTACCCCAGCTCCAGATGATGCCACTGGTTACTTCCTGTTGCAGAACATCATTGGCGTCTGGCCAACCGACGGTGTCATCACCGAAGAGCTCCGCCAGCGCCTGCACGCCTACGCCGAAAAAGCCATCCGCGAAGCCGATGTCCACACCTCGTGGACCGAGCCGGTCGAGGAGTTTGAGCTTGGCATCCGCAGTTGGATCGACGCGCTTCTCGACGGCCCGCTGACCGAGCCCATCACAGAATTCGTCCGCTCCATTGCGCCCGCTGCCCTGACTACCAGCCTGTCGCGCAAGCTCCTTCAGCTGGTTGGACCGGGCATCCCGGACACTTACCAGGGCACGGAGTTCCGGGAAGACTCCCTGGTGGATCCGGACAACCGCCGCTTCATCGACTACGACGCGCGGGCAAAGGCGCTGAGCCAGGTTGTCCGCGAGGAAGTTACCCCGGTGACGGCCTCCGCCGAACGTCCGGCTGAATTGCCGGAGGGCTTTACGGATGCCGATGCTGACGTCGCAAAGCTCATGGTGACTCATCATGGCGTGAAGCTTCGCGCGGAGCGTCCGGAGTCGTTCGTCGGCGGCACCTACCAGCCGGTTTTCGCTGTCGGCGAGGGCGAGCGTCATCTGGTCGGTTCGGCGCGTGGGCCTAAGGGCGAGCCGGAGGACATCATCGCGCTTGTGACGCGCCGCCCACTGGGACTGCAGCGCGAAGGCGGCTGGGGTGACACCACCGTCACGCTGCCTGAGGGCTTCTGGACTGACCGCTTTACCGGAAACACCTGGTCAGGAACCATTGCCGTGGCATCGGTCTTTAGCAGCTTCCCGGTCGCGCTGCTGGTGCGCGAGGATGACGACGACTAATCAGGACTAATCAGATGGGCACATCGCTTAGCGACGGCTCCAGCGAGAAATCCCGCAAGGCACAACTGGCCGAAGATCGGAAAGTCACTCGCGCGCTGCAATCTCGCTATGACTCCTGGGTGACACGCCACCCCACGGCAGCGCAGGACTTCGTCGATGCAATTAAGGAAATCCTCTCGGAAGCAGGCCTTGCCTTCGACAACGTCACGGCACGCGTGAAAAGTTTTCGCTCTTTGCGGATTAAAGCGCTGCGCCGTGATGCCGAGGGCAACTACATCTACCCGAACCCGTGGGAAGATGTCCACGACATCATCGGCGTGCGTGTGACCACGTACCACTCCACGGAGATTCCGGAGATCATGGATGCCCTCGGGGATTCGCTGACGGTGGTTCGCACGATTGATAAGACAGCCGAGACGCGCATTAGCGGTCGGCTGGGCTATGGCTCGCAGCACTTAATTTGCAAGGTCTCCCCGACCGGTCCGGCAGAGTTGGCACCTTATGTGGGAATGCAATTTGAGGTGCAGCTGCGCACCGTGCTGCAGCATGCGTGGGCGGAGTTTGAGCACGATATTCGCTACAAGGCACCTGAAGGTGCGACCGATCCTCGGATTGACCGTGCGTTTGCGCTGGCAGCCGGGCTCATCGAGCTGGCTGACCAGCAGTTTGACCAGGTTGTGGCGGTGTTGGAGGAATCCACTCCAGATGATTCTGCAGCCCACACCAAGGATGCGGAGTTTCCGGAGCGCAGCAATGCCGATGACATTGTGCTCACAGAGGAGACCCTCCCCGGTGTGCTGACCATGCTGCTGCCGGATTCTCCGCGCTCGAAGTCTGAGCATTATGACTGGGCCGAGGAACTGTTGGAGCTCAATGGCATTACTACAGTCGGCCAGCTGCGTGAGTTGCTGAGTCCGCAGCGGCTCAAGGCCGTCAACAAGGCGATGAAATACCGGTTCAACCCGGGTCATGTCCGTGTCATCGATGACCTGTTACTCGCAGCGCGCGGCCAGCAGCACATTGATGCCACTGCTGCCACGGGTCATAATCCGCAGCGTCGCCCGCCACGGTTGCGCGCCCGCCTAGAGCAAATGGCAGATGCCGGTGTTTTGGAAGCACCAGTTCCTAAGCCTGGCGGGAAGAAATCGAAAAAGGCTAAGAACGACGCCCGCGAAGACGATCGAGCTGACGGCGCTCCCTCTTCGTAGGCCGTCCTGCACCACGGTCGCGCCTCGGCATCGATGCGGCGATCTCGGGTGCCGGTGGCGGCGGCGAGTGGTCGATATAGCACTGCCGAGCAACCGGGGCACCGACGCGCTTTTTCACGGTGCGCGTTACTTCCACGATGTATTCGCGATGATTTGCCCACAGCCGGACCTTGTCCCCCGGCACGACCAGCGCTGCGGGTTTGACAGCCTCGTCATTAATTTTGACGTGCCCACCGCGGCAGGCCTCCGCCGCCAGTGCCCGCGTCTTTAAAAGCCGTACAGCCCAAATCCAAGCGTCAATGCGTACCGGCTCGGTGGACAATTCCTGCTGAGCTGACACTTACTGCGGATCCTTGTAGTTGACAATCCGCTGCACCTTATTCCAATTGATAAAGCCACCGACGGCACCAATCAGTGCGAGGATGGCAAACAGCCAGATATCGCTGGCCAGCAGGCCCAAGACGATACCGCCAACGACACCGCTACCGACCCAGATGACGGCATTGCGGCTGTACTTGCGCACGGCATTCTTACGAAGCTCAATGGGGTTCTGCGAACGGGGCTGAAGATTGCTCATGGATTACATACTAAATGTTCTCTTGAAGACGCATGTACTCACACTTGAAAAGGCATGCGTTTTCCAGCTCGCTACTGCGTACGTGACTGCTAATCATTCGCTTCGATGTTCTACAATTGGCTAACGCTAATCCCCCGACCTCCTATTTTTCCTATTTAGGTAGGCAATTAACGCAATAGCGTAGTTACATTGCTAAGGTAAGCCCTATGACAGAAACTGTGCGCCCCCGCCACCGCATGGTCGACCGCGTTGCTGCGATTCTCGAGCTCGTCGCCCGCTCCAACGAAGGCCTGACTCTAACAGACATTGCCCATACGCTGAACTATCCGCTCAGTACCACGCAGGGCCTTGTCAACGGTCTCACCGCCACAGGCTATCTCGATGAGTCCAACAAGCGTTACACCCTTGGCATGGCGCCATTTCTGCTCAATGTCATGGCAGGTCGCCGCATGGTCAATGTGCCGACTGCAGAGCTGGAGGCCATTCACGATGAGACTGGTCTCATCACCGTCCTGGCGCTGCCGGTCGGCGGCAAGCTGTTCTATCTGAAAACTGTCGGCGAATCAATGCGTTACCAGTACCTCACGGAAAACTTCCTGCCGCGTTCACTGCTGCGCACCTCCGCTGGCTGGGTTTTGATGAGCCGCTTTGAAAAGCGAGAGCTGTGGTCTTACCTGAACTCGGCGCGCCCGGAGGATCAGGCCTACGTGGACGACTTCCTCCGCCATGCCGGTGAGATCGCCGAAACTGGCGTGTGTGCTGCTCCCGGCATTGCGGAAGGCGGCGGCGTCGATGGTGTCTCCATCGCTGTTGAAGAAGATGGTGCCACTGTCGCGGCCGTGTGTGTCTTTGGTTCGCCAGACAAGATTGCAGAAAACAAGGATGAACTTGTCGAGATTCTCCAGCGCCATCGTGGCGCGCACGGAAAAGACGACAAGCCCGCCCACGACTAAGCTCACGCCACAGACGCTTATGAGCAAGCTGTTAGCTAACCGTTCTAAACTAGTCGCTTAAACTAGTCACACTGGGACTACGCAGGCAGCTCCCACCAGATTTCGCCGCCGTCGCGGGATGGCTCACTGGCACCCTTGGTCAGCGCCTGCATCTCACCGTCGAGTTGTTCTATTTCATCGACCGACACTGCGATGGCGAACTCCACGTCTTCGCCCCACGTGGTCTCGACAATTTCGTAACCGCGCCCGCGAAGTTCTGCCTCGATGCGCCCGGCATCGGCCGCTGGCACGCTAATCAGCCGCAGCACTCGACGAACCCTGCGCATACGCTTTACTTGTTCCAGACATTCCGCGACGGAATCCGAATATGCCCGCACCAATCCCCCGGTGCCCAACTTGATTCCGCCAAAGTAGCGAATCACCACTGCAGTGATATTGGTCAGGCCTGAGCCCTGCAGCACGTCGAGCATGGGGCGCCCTGCAGTACCGCTGGGCTCGCCATCGTCGGAGGAGCGCTCTACCCGATTACCATCCGGAACCTCGTGGATATATGCGCTGCAGTGGTGCCGGGCATCGGGGAATTCCGATTTGGCCAGGTTGATAATCTCGCGGGCGGTATCCTCGTCGTCGGCACGCGCGATCCAGGTAATGAATCGGGATTTCTTAATCTCGATTTCGTTGGTGAAGATCTCACCGTCGGCAGGTACGAGCAACTCAATGTCGCGTTGATTTTGGCCTGCTGTAATCGGGGAATCGGGCGCGGAGGTCATGGTCTCCATTGTGGCGCATGGCAGTGCCGCACAACCAATTGCTGTCGGTTTATTCCCCTGTCTCAATCCGTCACCTGACCTACGATGGGTGTCATGAGCAACTATCGAGTCTGGGCACCGTACGCTTCTGAAGCTCGTCTGCTGCTGGGAGATCCCAGCGCGCCGGCGATTTTTGACATGCATCCGATGACCGATGCCTCCGATGGCTATGGCGCTAACTCCGGCTGGTTTGAGGCGGATGTCGCGCGCAATGTCGGGGATCGCTACGCGTTTTCGCTGCGGGCACATGCAGGATACGGCGCGCCTGACGACGAAGCTGCGAACGCAACCGACGCCCCTGACGTTGGTGACTGGACTATTCCGCTGCCTGATCCACGCTCACAGTCACAGCCGGATGGCCCGCACGGTTTTTCCGAGGTCATCGACTTGGCTGATTACAAGTGGAAGGACTCTTCCTGGACGGGTCGTATCCTGCCCGGTGGCCTGATTTATGAGCTCCACGTGGGCACGTTTAGTTCTGCTGGCGACTTCGCAGGTTTGGTGGAGCACCTGGATCACTTGGTGGAACTCGGCGTGACTCACATTGAGCTGATGCCGGTTCAGCCATTCGGCGGTGATCGCAACTGGGGCTATGACGGCGTTTCATGGCACGCCGTCCATGAGGGCTACGGCGGCCCGCGGGGCTTGCAAGAACTTGTGGATGCCTGCCACCGCAAGGGCCTGGCTGTGATTTTGGATGTCGTCTACAACCACTTCGGCCCGGATGGCAACTATGCGGGCTTCTTCGGCCCCTACACCGCAGGTGGCGCAACTGGCTGGGGCGAAATCGTCAATCTCACTGGCGATAATTCCGATGAAGTCCGAGCATTCATCCTCGATGCCGTGCGCCAGTGGTTGATGGATTACCACATTGATGGTCTGCGCTTGGATGCCGTCCATGCGCTGCATGATGAAGGCGCGTTCCACATCCTTGAACAGATGCAGGTTGTCGCTGACACTGTCGCTGCGGAAACCGGCATTCCACGCACGCTGATTGCCGAGTCGGATCAGAATGATCCCCGTTTGGTGCGCCCGCGTGCAGCAGGCGGCTTTGGTCTCAACGCACAGTGGGATGATGACGTCCACCATGCACTGCACACGTTGGTCTCTGGTGAAGACCACGCGTACTACGCAGATTTTGGTTCGGTGGAAGCGCTCGCCACTGCGTTGGAGACCGGCTTCTGGCACTCGGGGTCGATGTCGACCTTCCGCGGCCGCACTCACGGCCGCCCGTTCGACCTGTCAGTGCAGCCCATGCACGCTTTTGTCACCTACACCACCACACATGACCAGACGGGTAACCGCGCCGTCGGTGACCGTCCGTCGATGAATCTGACTCCGGCGCAGCAGGTGCTCAAGGCCGCAGTCATCGCCTGCAGCCCGTTTACGCCGATGCTCTTCCAAGGTGAGGAATGGGGTGCCTCTACCCCATTTGCGTTCTTCTGCTCGCACGAAGACCCAGAACTGCAGCGCCTGACTCGCGAGGGACGCCTCCGTGAATTCGCGCGAGCAGGTTGGAATCCGAAGGAGGTCGCCGATCCTTCTGCACCGGAGACGTTCACGCGCTCGAAGTTGGATTGGCGGGAACTCGCCGACGGACCTCATACAGAAATTCTCGCCGCCTACCGTGAGCTCTTTGGGCTGCGCAAGACGCACCCAGCTCTGCGTACACCGTGGTCTGCGTCTGTGACTACCGAGTATGACGAGGATCGGCGCTGCCTGATTATGGTGCGCAGCCAGGATGAGCGCGAGGTGGGTGCTCGCAGTTCGGAGGCTTTTGAAACACTCGCGCTGGTGGCGAATTTCTCCGATGCAGCGCTGAATATCAGCCTCGACTCGGAGTTCGGCTCCGCGCAGCTGCTACACACCTTCGGTGACGCAGCCGCCAGCATCGTCAACGATGAGGCAGCTGGCCCCGAAATTGCACTGCCGGCCTGGGGCTACGCGGTCATCTCGCTGAGCTAAGAGGTACGAAAAAGGTGCCTCGTCGCATAGCACGAGGCACCTTTCAGCTAACCGCGAAACCGTCTGCTATTTGACGTCGCCGTCGGCCGCGTCGTCATCAGCGGCATCGGATTCTGCCGCAGTGCTTTCCCCTTCCTCAGCAGCTTCCGCGGCTTCCGACTCTTCGGCCTCTGCTTCCGGCTCTGGCCATGGCAGCGTGGTGACATCACCGTGCAGTGCATGTGCCACCAGCGCATCGGCAATGAGAATGTCACTCATCACCAGTGTCGGGACCAGGTCTGCCAACTGAGCCCACATTGGAATCAGCTCGCGGACTGCCGCATCGCTGACATCTGGGTTCTGCGCCTTGGAGCGCGCCAGCACACGGGCTGCCACGGCAATGAGCAGCGAGGTGCCCGGCACCAGAGTCCAGTGCAGCGACGGATCATCAGCGTCAATGCCATCAAGCTTGTGGAAACGAACATTGACCGCCTTGCGCAAGCGTGGCGAGGCCTTCGACACCGTCTTAAACAGCACACGCGACGCTGCTGCCAGGCGGGTCATCACTCCGGATTCCACAATCTCAGCACGATTTTGCACCACTTCGTAGATAGCGGTGAAGCGAGCATCGTCATCGGTCAACGGCCCCGGCACCATGCGGTAGGAGTCGAAAACCTGCGACAAAATAGCGCTGGCCTGCGCCTCTGGCAGCGCGGTAATCTGCACTGAACTCTGATCGATACTGGCGGACTCCAGCGTCGTGTCCTGGCCGGTTGCGGCAATATCCAGCAGCCCCTGGCCACCGGTCTTACGCAGGTATTCCAGCTGACGCGAACGGTCCACGCTCTCATCGGTGAGATCGGCCAATGCCGCCAATGCGCCGAGCCATGGCACACGACGACGCCCCGGCACCGGCTTAGTTGCGCTGAAGTCACCCAGCACCAATCCGGAGGAAATGAAGATACCCGGCTGATCATCCAGCGCGATGGCCGAGCGGTTCAGCGCGGCCAGGCCACCACGTGGCTGCGCACACAAAATGGCACCCAGCATTGGTGCTGACAGCAGTGGGTTGGCCTGCGGCATCGACGTGGCACGGCCTGCACGCAGGGTTGCCAGCAACGTCCACAGGCGAGCCAGCTGATCCTGGCCCAGCTCTCCCCAGGCCTCAGCGGTGTAGGCAACCGGGTCAAAGTCCTCGGCTTCGACGTCAATTGCTTCCGGATCGTCGACATGGTGCAGAATTGCGGATTCTGCAGCTGGCCACTGTGGGTGGCGTTCCTTTTCCACACCGAGGGTTACCTGGGCGACAAATGGGCCGAGGCCGCGGAGCTCGTCGGGAAGCTCGCATTCGCCCTCAATGACTTCCAGTGCGACTGGTTCGCGCCATGGCTCACCGGCAGCCCAGAGCCACAGTGTCATTGGCAGGTGCGCTGCTTCAGCGGCGACATCGATTTCGATGATGTCGGTGGCTTCATCATTGAAGGCCACCTGACGGATGGCATCCCGCGACGATGCCTCCACCAGCGGCACTGACAGACGCTTGCGGCCGGTGACGCGCGTCCAGTCCAGGCTGATGCGCAGGCTCTTGAGCAGGGACACTCGGTCGGCGAACTTGCCAAACTCCGCGAAGCCAGTGTCACCAAAACGGCGGATAGGAACGCGACAGATATCGCGCTCACCGCTGGCAACGGCAATGTGAGCATGGCGCAGCTCACCTGGTGCGTTGACCACAATCTTGCCGAAGGCATCGATACGTCGCGGGCGGGTCACCAGTGTTGTGGTGCGGCGGGCGACGGTTTCGTCGGAAAGCGGAACCTCAAACTGCAGCGTGCCTGGCGTGACCTGCACCTGCAACCACGCGCCCTCTTCGGTAGACAGGTCGAGTGTGCCAGTGAGCTCGTCCGCGCCGAGGCGCACAATGGCAGGCTCGGCATCGAGTGGCTTGTCGCCAGAGACCACGCGGATGTCGGCGGGGCTCAGCCCATCGACAGTTGGGATGCGGAAGCCATCGCCACCGCCGCTGTAAGTGATGGTGAGATCGGCCTGCTCCGCAATGGCGAAGTGCTTCTGGAAGCTGCGGCCGCGTGGGTTGACCAGGCGGACAACGAACTCGCCAAGCCATGGGTAGTCATCATCGGTGAGGATGTCGACCTCGCCGCCGGCGGCTGGCACCTCAAGGTCGTAGACCATGACAGAGTCCGTGGTAAACGCGCCGTAACCGCCGAATTCGGTGACAATAGCGCGCCAGGACTCATCATTGCCAGACAGCGTCGGCGGGAAAACCGCCACCGGGCCGCCAGCGTAAACCGGCGTGCCGTAGGAGGACACCGTGCCGTCAAGACGAGCATGCGGCAGAGTCATGCGAGGCTGGCGCTGCGGCGAGGCCGAACGCACCTCGCCGGCGACACCAGCGCGACGAACCTGCACTGCGTGAACATCACGCAAGTCAATCTCTACAACTTGCCACAGCTCCCAGTTGAATGGACGCGGGTCCGACAACATCGGCACCTCAGCGCCCGTAACTGGGTCAACCAGCGTGGCATCGACGGGGTATACCACCGTCGCGGATGTCGAGTGCAGCGAGACCTTATCCGTCACCGACTGCCCATCGGCGCCGAAAATCAAAATCGGATCCGCTGTGCTAATCGCCGGGACACGCCAGTGCTTGTCCTCGCCCAGTTCCACCAGCACATCGCGCACCGGCTCATCAATCGTCACCACCGGGCGCGGCGCGGAATCCTCCAGCCCCACCACCGGGGTCGTGGCAACCGTGCCGCCGAACGTCACACGCCACGTACGTCCCGCCGGGTCCGCCGGGGTCGGCAGCTGCACGCCGACGGTCTGCGTCAGCTCATCGAAGTACAGCTGCGGGCGGCCGGTCGTCGCCACCACGCCGACTGCTTCACGACGATTCGGCGTACCCGCCGGGCGCAGTCGCAGCTCCTCGCGCGCTGCGGCCACCAGCATTGGCGGCAAGCCCGCATCGAGCTGGCCAATCTCCTCGCGAGCCTCCCAGTTAGCTGGATCCGCCGCGGTTGCAATGGTGTAGCCGAGGGTGGCCTTGAACAGCTTGTGGGCCTGACGCGGCGCGGACTTCGCCAACTGACGAAGCGCCAGCGGATAGACGCCATCTTCGGACTCAGCAATCTCCGTGCGCAAATCCTCCAGCTGCGGATGCACCTTCGACAGCGCCTGCACCAGGTCATTTGCCGACGGCTCCGTCAGGTCACCGACACCAGCGAGCTCTTCACAGCGCTCGATAATCAGCGGCATCACCGACAGCTGCACACCCGCGTGCAGCAGAAGCACCTGTGCCGCACGCTGCATGTCGTCCGCATCGGCCTGGTCGCTGTCGACGTCGTTAGGCAAGCCGGCGTTTTCCAGCATCACCGGGACTGCTGCTGCGATGTGTTCAACAAGCGCCGTCGTCGACTCGGCGTGCGCGTCCAGCTGCAGTGCGGCTGGCCAGTCCAACCACATATCGCTTGCCGACGCCACTCTTGCTGCGCGTCCCACCAGCGACGCGAGAGTAACCAGCGGATGGTCATCGACGACCTTCTTGGCGGCCTCGACATCGGCATCCGTGCCACCGGCCAGGTGATGTGCCAGGAGGGTGCCCAGGAAGCGGTCGATGCGCTCGACCTCATCCATGGACAGGCCGGACCAGACAAACAGCGGTTCGACCTTCGCCTGCGTAGCTGAGTCCAGCAATCCCGGAATCCGGGTGGCCAGGTCCTGCTCTGCGGCGGCCAGCCACATTTCAACAATTACTGTATTTTCCACACGGACACCCTGGTCAACACTGCTTGGCCCAGTCATATGGGTGCATGCTCCCCTTCGTTAAAAAGATTGCTGAAAAAGTATTCACATGTACGCAGATCGTGACGATGTCTGCGAATAGACGAAGCAAGTCTAGGTCAAAAAGTCGTACTCTGGCGTGCCAGGTACCAGTCGGCGGCATTTCAGTGGCGATTCATCCATGCGGGTAAGCAAGGAATCAAGGTCGGATGCACGACGCAGCTCAATGCCAACCAGCGCCGCACCGGTTTCACGGTTATTGCGCTTGAGGTACTCAAACTGCGAGATGTCATCATCCGGACCCAGCACATCGCTGAGGAACATGCGCAGCTGGCCGGGCTTTTGTGGGAAGTTCACCAGGAAGTAGTGCTTCAGGCCGCGGTAGACCAGCGAGCGCTCCATGATTTCGGCATAGCGCAGCACGTCGTTGTTACCACCGGAGATGATGCAGACGACAACCTCACCGGGCTCAAAGTCCATCTGCTCGAGTGCTGCAACGGACAGCGCACCAGCTGGCTCGGCGATGATGCCCTCATTCTGATAGAGATCCAGCAGCGCCTCGCAAACTGCACCCTCCGGTGCCACCATCGGGTGAACGCGAGAGCGATTGGCTTCCACAATGTGCCACGGCAGGTCACCAAAACGTGCCACAGCTGCACCATCGACAAATGGGTCGGTGTGGCCCAACGTGATGGGACCATTGTTCTCCAGGGCGGCACGCATGCAGGCGGCACCTGCTGGCTCCACAGCCATGACCTGAGTATTCGGCGACATATCCGCTAGGTAGGAGGTAACGCCAGAGAGCAATCCGCCACCGCCAACTGGGACGCAAACGGTGTCCAGCGTCAGTCCCCGGCCAGAGAGCTGCGCGATGATCTCGGCAGCCACAGTGCCCTGGCCGACAATGGTGTTGAAGGAGTCAAATGGCTCAACCATGGTGGCACCGGTGCGCTGAGCATCAGCGCGGGCAGCGGCTGCTGCCTCGTCGAAGGAGTCGCCGGTGACAACAATCTCTACGGCATCACGGCCGTGGTAGGCAATGCGGTCACGCTTCTGCTTTGGCGTCGGGTTTGGCACATAGATGCGCCCCTGGATGCCGAGAGTGCGGCAGGCGTAAGCCACGCCTTGTGCGTGGTTACCAGCCGAGGCCGCCACAACGCCCGCAGCGCGCTCCTCATCGGAGAGCTGCACCATGGCGTTGTAGGCACCACGAATCTTGTAGGAGCGGACATCCTGCAGATCTTCTCGCTTGAGGAAGACTTTCGCACCCGTGGCTTCAGAAAGACGTGGGCTGTACTGCAGCGGAGTGGCCTCAATGACCGAGGAAATTCGTGCCTGCGCAATCTGAATATCGGCCGCATGGACAAGTCGGCGTTCGGGCTGGGCAGCAGGTACAGAATTCTCACTCATGAGGTAGAACTCTACTCGGTTGTGGTAGCACTTGCGACAATCAGGGCCGCGTAGTCCTACCCCAAAATGCTGGCACCGATTGTTGCCTTCAAATCACCAATCAGGCTGGCATCACGATCGACCCGCAGGTGCTCACCGAGGACCAACGTGGTGTACGAGTCGCCGTCGACAAGCTTGAGATAGACATCGGAATCACCTGGGTTATCCAGCAGCACCGACTTCAGCTTGGCAATCATCTCCGGCGTGCACTGATCAGTGCGCATGGTCAGACGCAGCGGCGCCGAAGTCGAGCCGTTGCGCCCCAGATCCGGCAGCTTCAGATCATCGCAGACCACACTCATGCGGTCATCGCGGTACTGTACGCGAGCACGGACCAGCACGATGGCATCCTCGGCGATGCTGGTGGCAATCATCGCGTAGGTGCGCGCGAACGCCATGATTTCCACACGAGCGCCGTTGTGGTCCTCGATACCGATGATTGCCCACGGCTGACCGTTCTTATTCACGCGCCTATCGACGCTGGAGACAATGCCGCCGATGGTGATTTCGGTGTTATTGGCCACTTCCCCACCAACGACGGTGGTCAATGCGGTATCGGTCTGTGCGGCCAGCGACTCTTCAAAACCGTCGAGCGGGTGACCAGACACGTAGAGGCCCAGCATCTCGCGCTCCAGCGTGAGCTCGTGCTTGCGCTCCCACTTCTCATCCGGCACATGGATTTCGAAAATGTTTTCCGCATCCGTCTCATCGTCACCCCCGAAGCCGGCAAACAGGTCGAACTGCCCCTTGTCAGCTGCCTTCTTCGTGGGCAGCACCGCGTCAATGGCTTCTTCGTGGATGAGTGCGAGACCCTTGCGCTGGTGTCCCAGCGAGTCAAAGGCACCGGCCTTAATCAGGGACTCCGTGATGCGCTTGTTGCACGGCAGCGTATCGATCTTGTCCAGGTAGTCAGAGAAGGAGGTGAACTTGCCCTTTTCCTCGCGGGTCTTCACAATCGACGCGACCACGTCGTGGCCGACGTTGCGGATAGCGCCGAGACCGAAGCGAATGTCCTCCCCAACTGGCTCGAAGTTCATACCCGACTCGTTGACATCCGGCGGCAGAACCTTGATACCCAGGTGGCGGCAGTCCGACAAGTAAATGGCCAGCTTATTCTTGTCATCCGCGACAGAGGTCAGCAGCGCGGCCATGTACTCCGCGGTGTAGTTCGCCTTCAAGTAGGCAGTCCAGTAGGACACCAGACCATAGCCTGCCGCGTGGGACTTGTTAAACGCGTAGGACGCGAACGGCAAAATGATGTCCCACAGCGTCTGAACGGCCTCCTTGGAGTAGCCGTTTTCCAGCATGCCGCCTTCGAAGTGCTCGAACTGCTTAGCCAGCACCTCGGGCTTCTTCTTACCCATGGCTTTACGGAAACCATCTGCCTGACCAGCGGTGTAGTTAGCCAGCTTCTGCGAGATCTTCATGATCTGCTCCTGGTACACGATTAGGCCGTGCGTTTCTTCCAGGATTTCCTTCAGCTGCTCATCCAACTCCGGGTGGATGGTGTTGTAGGGCTTGCGGCCGTTCTTAATATCCGCGTAGTCGAAGTGCGCGTTCACACCCATCGGGCCCGGACGGTAGAGCGCCAGGGACGCGACAATATCTTCAAAGCCCGTCGGCTGCATACGCTTTAGCAGCTCACGCATGCCGCCACCATCGAGCTGGAACACACCGAGGGTGTCACCGCGCGAGAGCAGCTCGTAGACCTTCGGGTCGTTGGTCTCCAGATCGTCGAGAAGCACTTCTTCGCCACGGTTGGACTTGATGTGCTCAATGCAGTCACCAATCACCGTCAGGTTTCGAAGACCCAGGAAGTCCATCTTCAACAGGCCGATGGCCTCACATGCCGGGTAGTCCCAGCCGGTGATAATCGCGCCGTCAGCCTGGCGCTTCCACATCGGGATGTGGTCCATCAGCGGCACCGATGCCATGACCACCGCACAGGCGTGCACGCCGGTCTGCCTGACCACGCCCTCGAGGCCGCGAGCGGTTTCGTAAATACGAGCCACATCGGGGTCGGTCTCAATGAGCTGGCGAACCTCAGCGGCCTCACCGTAGCGTGGGTGCTCCGGGTCGACGATGCCGCCCAGCGGAATATCCTTGGCCATAATCGCAGGTGGCAGGGCCTTAGTAATACGGTCCGCGATCTGGTAGCCCGGCTGGCCAAACTGCACGCGAGCAGAGTCCTTCAGAGCCTGCTTGGTTTTCACCGTACCGAAGGTGACCACCTGTGCGACCTTGTCCTCGCCCCAGCGGTCAGCGGCGTAGCGGATCATTTCATCGCGGCGACGGTCGTCGAAGTCAATATCAATATCCGGTGCGGACGGACGCTCTGGGTTCAAGAATCGCTCGAACAGTAGGCCGTGCTCAATCGGATCAATATTGGTAATCCACGTGGCATAGGCCACCAGCGAGCCGGCAGCCGAACCACGACCTGGGCCGACCTTGATGCCCACCTCACGGGCGTGGCGAATCAGCTCAGCGACGATGAGGAAGTACGACGGGTAGCCCTTACCATCAATGACCTCAATCTCATACTCTGCGCGACGGAGGTACTCCTCCGGCACCTCACGGCCCTCAAAGCGCTTACGCAGCCCCTCCATGACGTTGTGACGCAGCCACGTCGTCGGTGTCTCTCCCTCCGGCACATCGGCCTTCGGCATACGGTCGTGCGGGTGTTCCTCCCACAGCTCGTCGTAGTCCTCCACGCGCTCTGCAATCAGCAGCGTGTTATCGCACGCGCCCGGCACCAAATGATCCCAGGTAGCACGCATTTCCTCGGCCGACTTAATAAAGTAGCCGTCACCGTCGAACTTAAAGCGATCCGGATCATTGAGCGTCTTACCGGTCTGCACACACAGCATGGCCTCGTGCGCCTTGGCCTGATCCCGGGTGACGTAGTGGCAGTCATTAGTCACCAGCGGCGGAAGGTTCAGCTTCCGGCCAATCTCCAACAGCTCACTTCGCACACGGGTCTCAATATCGAGCCCGTGATCCATGAGCTCGAGGAAGTAATTTTCCTTGCCGTAGATGTCCTGCCACATGCCGGCAGCCTGCAGTGCTTCATCAAACTGCCCCAGGCGCAGGCGCGTCTGCACATCACCAGATGGGCAGCCGGTGGTGGCAATAATGCCTTCGGCACGCTCCGCCACCAGCTCTGCATCCATACGAGGGTACTTACTAATCTGGCCTTCATAGGATGCCATCGACGACAGATAAAACAGGTTCCGCAGTCCCTGCGCATTGGCCGCGAGCATCGTCTGATGCAGATAGGAACCACGGCCCGAAACATCATCCCGGCGCTGGTGCGGCTCACCCCACTGAATGCGCTTTTTATTAAAGCGGCTCTCCGGCGCCATATAGGCCTCAATACCGATAATCGGCTTGATGCCCTTGGACTTCATCTGCCGATAAAACGCGTTCGAGCCGAACATATTGCCGTGGTCAGTAACACCGACCGCAGGCATCCCCTGACGCGCAGCTTCATCAGCCAGCAAATCAATCTTCGCCATGCCGTCGAGCATTGAGTACTCAGTGTGGTTATGAAGGTGCACGAAGGAGGAGTTAGCCATGAACCCAGATTGTAGACAATCCCCCGGACTGAACAAGATTCCTTCGAACACCGCTGGTCAGAGAGGATCCACCGCCCACGCCGTCGTCACGCTTGACGACGATGACCTCGCCGCGCCCTCTATCCCCCAGCAAACGGCGGCAACACGTCAAGAGTTTCGACCCCGCTGACACTCGCAGAGGCATCGATGCGCTTGCCGTCGGCGAGGAACGAACACTGCTCCGCGACCTGGCTAAGAGTTAGCCCTGAGTCCGTGGTTCCCGGGTAGCGCTGAGATAGCTCGTCGATGACGTCAGCAACAGTGGAATAGTTATCTTCCAGCTGCACGGACTCTTTTCCAACTGCGGCCATTGCGGCGGCGTACAAGCGAACTTGGATCATTGGACTCCACTGCCTTACACAATCAGCGACGAAATATTGCGTATATTAAATACTAGTAAACTTGCGGTGGCGATGCTCCCTTTCGGCAGCCACCTTACTTGGCAGCATATAGGTAGTCTCGAAAGCGTAATTTTATCCGGATTGGCGTGAAGGACTCTGATGACAAACTCGCATGTTCCCTGTTCCTCGTCGAGCTCATCGGCGAAGAATACGGATGCGGAAAAGCGCTCAGCAATTGTCGTTGTCGCTTCTACCCGCGCCGCTGCCGGAGAATACGAAGATAAGACGGGAACCGTGCTGGTGGATTTCCTTCGAGGCGAAGGTTTTTCCACGCCAATGCCAGTGGTTGTCGCCGATGCTGACGTTTCGGATACTGTGGCTGAACTGCTGCAATCCGCCGATACTGTGCCAGATGTGTTGCTTACCACTGGTGGCACGGGTATTACCCCGGACGATCAGACAGTGGAGGCCGTTGCGCCTCATATCACGAAAGAAATGCCGGGAATTTCCTACGCTTTTTGGGCGCGCGGATTGGAATCGACACCAACTGCGATTCTTTCCCGCTGCGTGGCAGGAATTGCCGGCTCCACATTTGTCATGACATTGCCGGGCTCTTCGGGAGCAGTAAAAGACGGAATTGCGGTGCTGAGCCCCATTGTCCACCACATTGTTGACCTTGCTCACCGAGGAAACGGATAGCGCTATGAACACCCACAATTCTGGCTATATTCTCGACGTTGTGTTACACGACGATGCCCTGGAACCACTTGCAGCAGCTGCCAAAAAACAGATTGTCACTGATGAAATGGGCGCGCTGGTTACTTTCGATGGCATTGTTCGCAATCATGACAATGGTCATAGCGTGGAATCGCTGACTTATACCGCACACCCAGACGCACAGAAATTTATGGCTGAAGTCGTCCAATTCGTCGCTGATGATTTCCCCGACGTGCACCTGTGGGTCGCTCATCGCACCGGCAAATTGGCAATTGGCGAATTGGCATTCTGCGTGCTGGCCGCATCTGCACACCGAGAGAATGCATTCCGCGCGTGCAGTCGAATTGCTGACCGCGTTAAGGCCAAGGTTCCCATTTGGAAGGAGCAAGTGCTTGTCGACGGACGCTCCACCTGGGTCGGCCTCGACGAGAACATCAATTCAAATAATGCGGATTCTCAGTGAATTGATATGACTAATTCTGAAATTTCCAGCTCTGGTCTGGCACTTTCTGACAGATACCGCCGCCAGGTCTCACTGCCCGGTTTCGGGCTACGCGCCCAAAAGGCCTTGGCCAAAGCGCATGTGCTGTGCATTGGCGCAGGTGGCCTGGGTTCACCCGCGCTGCAATATCTCGCAGCTGCGGGAATTGGTCACATCACAATTGTGGACGATGACGTGGTGGAACTGAGTAATCTGCATCGCCAGATTATTCACACCACCGACGATATTGGGAAAAACAAGGTCGATTCCGCCGGCGCACATATTGCGGCAATTAATCCGGACACTGTGGTAGAAACGCATGCCCGCCGCCTGGACTGGGAATTTGCCAGGGAATTGTGCGCTCGCGCAGATGTGGTTTTTGATGGCAGCGATAATTTCGCAACCCGTCATATTGTCTCCACCGCGTGCGCACAGGCTGAGATTCCACATGTATGGGGCTCGATTCTCGGATTCGATGCACAAATGTCTGTTTTCTGGGCGGGGCATGGCCCCATTTATGAAGACCTCTATCCTCATCCACCGGCGGCAGGACAAGTTCCCAACTGCGCTCAAGCCGGTGTTTTGGGTCCGATTGTGGGAATTGTCGGCACAGCAATGGCCCTGGAGATTATCAAAATTACCAGCGGTGTTGGTACACCGATGATTGGAAAAGTCGGCTATTTCGATGGCTTACATTCGAACTGGCGGTACTTCCCTCTTGCGGCTAATCCAGAGGTCACAACCAAGGTGAAAAGCTCAGGGCCGGTAGCAAACGAAATTCCCAGTGTTCGAGACGCAGCCGAGGCGCGGGCCACGGGTCTGCCACTAATCGATGTCCGTGAACCAGAGGAATTTGCCGAAGGGCACCTCGAAGGTGCGCGCAATATTCCGCTCAGCGCAATTCGTGCAGATCAAGATTACAAATTGCCAAGCCCCGCGATTGTCTATTGCGCATCGGGGATGCGGTCGGCAGTGGCAATTGAACTTATGACGCAACGTGGAGTTACCGGAATACTCAATGTGAGAGGAGGAATACTGTGACGGAATCTGCAAATGCATCCGCCTCAGCAAATACAGTCGAACCGATGATGGATAAATTCGGGCGGACTATTCGTGACCTTCGCTTCTCGTTGACCGATCGCTGTAATTTGCGCTGTGTTTATTGCATGCCCGAAGAAGGCGCCGATTGGATTAACCGAGACGATATCCTCACCGACGAGGAAATTATCCGTCTCATTCGAATTGCCACCTCGCGGCTCGGCATCACCATGGTGCGGTTTACCGGCGGTGAACCGCTACTTCGCAAATCGCTGGAAAAGCTCATCGCAGCGACACCAGTCTCCACCGCCATTACCACTAACGGGCTCGGCCTGGTGCACCGAGCGCAGTCGCTGAAAGATGCTGGCCTGGATCGCGTCACAGTATCGCTGGACTCGGTAAATCCAGCGGTATTTTCTTCGCTGACCAGGCGTAATCGGCTTGACGACGTTCTCGCAGGCCTCGATGCCGCAGTTACAGCCGGGTTGCAGCCCGTGAAGGTAAATTCCGTCGTCATGCCCGGCGTTAATGATGGCGCTGAGCTTAACGAACTGGCCAATTATTGCCTGGCTAAGGGGTTAGAGCTGCGTTTTATTGAGCAAATGCCGCTTGGCCCACCGGCGCAGTGGAATCGCGACATTATGGTCAAGCGCGAAGATATTTTGGCGACGCTGGAAGAGGAATTTGAGCTTGCCCCAGCGGAAACTCCACGGGGTTCTGCGCCAGCGGAAGTGTGGCAGGCAACCAGCCGCAAGAATTCCGAGCTCAACGGAAAAATCGGTGTCATCGCATCTGTGACGCAGCCATTTTGTGGAAATTGTGACCGCACACGCATCACTGCGGATGGCGCTGTTCGAAATTGTCTTTTTGCCAATTCGGAGGTGTCGCTGCGCAATGTCATGCGCGCTGGCGGCACGGATGATGAGGTTATTGCCGCATGGCGCCAGAATACGTGGGCAAAACTGCCAGGTCATGGCATTGATGAGCCCGGGTTCTTGCAGCCGAAGCGAAATATGTCAGCAATCGGAGGTTAATCAGTGAAGCCCATCGAAGAGTATTTGCGCGACGTGGTCTCCCATTGTCGGCCACGTGCAACTGTCACACTCCCCATTGCTGATGCGGCCGGATTGGTGTTGGCCGAAGATGCCGTCGCCGGCCTTCCGGTTCCGCCATTTTCCAATTCGGCGATGGACGGCTACCTGGTGAATAAAGCCGATTTGGCCGGCGAGGGGCCGTGGACTCTGCCCGTATCGGGTGATACTCCCGCAGGTGATTCGCCCAAGCCGGTTGCTGCCGGCACTGCGCAGCGCATCATGACTGGTGCCCCCGTCATTGATGGCGCTGACCTTGCTGTAATTCCGGTGGAAGACACCAATATTGCACCAGGTCCGGTACCACTGCCGAGCGAAATTACCGTTCATTCTTATAATCCCGAGCGCGATCATATTCGTCGTCGGGGCACGAATATTGCTCCGGGCGCGATGACTGCTCCCGCCGGTACCGTCATCGATGCCGGAACTACAGCTGCTCTTATTTCTACAGGCGTGAAGAAGGTACAGGTTGTCGCACCGCTTCGCATTGCCGTGATCAGCACTGGTGATGAGGTGGTTTCACCAACGGCGGATCTACAAGCTGGTCAGTTGCCGGATTCCAACTTGCCGATGATCGCGCAGTTGTGCACCCAGTACATTGCTTCCCCTCTGACGCCGACTGTCGCACACTGCTCGGATAATCCCGAGGCTTTCGCCGAGCTGCTCGACCGACTGTCAGCCGACCACGACCTCATCATTACAACTGGTGGTGTCTCAGTGGGCGCTTTTGATGTCACTCGTGATGCCGGTGAAAAGCGCGATATTTGGTTTGGGCCTATCAATATGAAGCCGGGCAAACCGCAAGGTGTCGGAAAGTGGAATGACGCTGTGCTGCTCTGTCTGCCAGGTAATCCCGTTGCCGCTTGGGTGAGTTTTCAGCTTTTCTGCAAGCCCGCAATCGATGCCCTGCGCGGATTGACTCCGGCAACTTCGCTGTTCGATCGCCCATTTGTGGACGCCATCGCCAGCGCAGACTTCCCTATCCCACGCCCATTCGGCCGCAATGTCGCAATCCCAATTCGCATGAGCTACTCCGCTGACGGTGCCCTGGCGACACCATATTCCGGCACGACTCTCGGGTCTCACTTCGTCGGCTCGCTTGTCGCACTCGATGGGCTCTGCCTCATTAACCAGGAAGACCAGCTGCACACTGGCGATACCGTCCGCGTCCTCCTCGCCTAAACCTTTTACGATTTTTCTGACAGGAATTCCTCACCATGACCGACAGCACTAAATCCACCGCCCCCGCTCTCACCCACCTCGACTCCCGCGGTGAGGCACACATGGTCGATGTCACAGAGAAGAAGCCGACCATCCGAACCGCCACCGCCATCGGCGAAGTCGCCTGCTCGCCGGAAATTCTCCGTGCGCTTAACGACGGCTCCGTTCCCAAGGGAGACGTTCTGGCAGTTGCCCGCATTGCGGGCATTTCCGGCGCAAAAAAGGTACCCGAATTGCTGCCGCTGGCACACACCATCGGTGTTCATGGTTGCTCCGTGGACCTAGAAATTTGCGAAGACCATGTCGCTATCAAGGCCACGGTTCGCACGGCCGATCGCACCGGCGTGGAGATGGAAGCGCTGACGGCTGTCTCCATTGCCGCGCTCAATGTCATTGACATGGTCAAGGGCGTTGACCGATCGGCGTACATCCGCAAGTGTGGCATTGTCGCCAAGTCCGGTGGCCGCTCCGGCGACTGGTCGCGGACGCTATAGCGAGAGCACCATGCCAGGCACCGAATCATTCGCGACACCGAACTCGGGTTTTCGTTGTGATGCCATTGTCCTTGCCGGTGGTGAGAGCCGTCGCATGGGCGCAGATAAGGCGCAAGTTCGCATTGGCGAGCACACGATGACTGACCTCTGCCTGGCTGAACTTCGGACTCAGCCCACCGTAGGCCGTGTTGTGGTGGTTACGCCAAAGGATTTATCCGTTCCGCCTTCTGTGCGAGTAACGTGTGAAAACCCACCATTTGGTGGCCCGGTTGCAGGCATTGAAGCTGGCCTGGCATCCCTGCGAGCTGCGGGCGCTGGCACCGCGAGTGCTGAATGCGACTTTGTGTTTGTCACCGCTGTGGACGCGCCATTTACCTCACGGCTGTTAGAGGTGCTGTGGCACAACTGGCAACAAGTTGACTTAGAGGCAGAAACGACGTCGCAAAGCACTGGCGTCGTTGTCGTTGACGGCGAACCACTTTGTGCGCTGTGGCGAAAGAGTGCGCTGAGGCGTGCCCTTCGGTTGCTTTCGAGTACTCGCGATGTGTCGGTTCGACGGCTGATTCGTGGCGCGTCGGCAAAATATATCCAGCTGACCAGCGCCGAGCAGCACTGGTGCGCACAAGACTACGACACGCCAGCGGATGTGGCGCAGTTGCGCGCAAGACTACTTGGTGCTGGGTCAGCTGATCAGTAGATTTGCGGCGAGCTAGTCAGTTTCATCGAGCTGATCGAAAATTGGCTCCAGCAGCGGAATAACTACGCCGAGCGTGTCCTTGATACCGCCGCTGCTGCTGGGGCAATTGACAATGAGTTTTCCGGTATCGGTGGTGCCGATGACTGCACGCGAAAGGCCCGCGCGAGAAGTGTTTTCCAGTCCGACCAGCAGAATCTGTGTTTCCAGTCCGGTCAGCTCTTTGTCGATAAATTCCTCCGTGACATCAGGGACTCGATTGGCAGCGCGCAGTCCTGTTCCGCCAAGGGTGAGGATGATGCGAGCCTGTGAGCTAAGCGCCTCAGTCAATGCTGCACGGAACTTTTCCTCGTCTTCTTCTATGACTGTGTAGCTCACGGCATTGAGAGGATAGTCCGATATACGCAAGGCGAATTTATCTGTTCTTTCCCCGCTTTTAATACGATCGTCATAGACAATTACGGCGGTGTTGAATTGCTCTCCACTCAGACCTGCTGCACTGGACTTATGCATCGTTAACCCTTTCGAACATTGTTCAATGACTCCGACAGTTCTTTATTGTGCTCAATAAAGAACCTCAACACATAGACCGACATAAACACACACCCCCGTTCGTAGGCAGAAAACCTTTCCTGAACAGGTGATTTAGTGCCATACTTAAGCGTGTAGGCAAATTGCAGCCCACCGGCTATAATAATTATCCTAGATACGCATTACATTATTTTTCTATTTTCACATCTAGATTCCCTACGTTTCTCAATATAAAAACGATGCATTTACACAACAACTTTGTTGCTTAATTCCCTATATTTCTCAATTCTTCACTTCGCAAGGAAGAGGTAAGGAAAATTTCTACACCAAATGCGGCCGCAAAGCTGGAGCCTCTGGACACAAGCGGCAAAGTCATCAAGGGTTGGGATCCCGAAGATCCGGCACACTGGGATTCCAAAATTGCGTGGAAGACGCTGACAATCTCCACCATCGCCCTGATCATCGGGTTCGCAACCTGGTATTTGGTCTCCGCGATTGCACCGATGCTCAACCGGATCGGCTTCGATCTCACTGCTGGCCAGCTGTATTGGTTGACCTCCATCGCCGGCCTATCCTGCGGTCTTTTCCGCCTGGTATTCATGTTCTTGCCACCGATTATCGGTACCCGCAAATTGGTCACACTGTCATCGTTCCTATTCGTTATTCCAATGCTGGGCTGGTACTTCGCAGTCCAGAACACTGACACTCCGTACTGGTGGCTGCTGACACTGTCCTTCCTCTCCGGTATCGGTGGCGGTGTCTTCTCCGGCTTCATGCCGTCAACCGGTTACTTCTTCCCCAAGCACATGTCCGGTACCGCACTGGGCATCCAGGCTGGTATTGGTAACTTCGGTATTTCCCTGATTCAGCTGGTCGGCCCATGGCTGATGGGCTTCAGCCTGCTTGGCCTGGGCTTTGTCGCACCGATGCGCACGGATGAAGGCCACGACATCTTCGTCTACAACCCAGCCATCGTGCTTGTTCCGTGGACCATCATCATGGGAATTGTCGCGTGGACCATGCTGAAGGATGTGCCGATTCGCGCGAACTTCCGCGAACAGATTGACATCTTCGGCAATAAGAACACCTGGATTCTCACCATTGTTTACCTGGTGACCTTCGGTGCCTTCTCCGGTTTTGCCGCACAGCTTGCACTGCTGACCAATGATGTCTTCGGTGCTAACTCCAAGTTCGCTGAGACCTACGCTCTCGCCGATCTGCCGCAGGGCGCCAAGTACGCCTTCCTCGGCCCGCTGATTGGTGCATTGGTCCGCGCTCTCTGGGGTCCGCTGTGTGACAAGTACGGCGGCGCAATCTGGACCTTCATCGGTTGTGCAGGCATGACCGTCTTCACCGGTGTCGCTGCTATCTTCCTGACTCCGGACAGCCCGGAAGAGTACGGCTGGTTCCTGGGCTCGATGCTAATCATGTTCTTCTTCACCGGTCTCGGTAACGCCGGCACCTTCAAGCAGATGCCGATGATTCTGCCGAAGCGTCAGGCTGGCGGCGTCATTGGATGGACCGGCGCAATCGGCGCCTTTGGCCCGTTCATCGTCGGTGTGCTGCTCTCTGCAATGGCTCCGGTGGCTTTCTTCTGGGGCTGCGTGGTCTTCTTCGCCTTCACCACAGTGCTGGTGTGGATTTACTACGCCCGCCCGAACGCTCCGTTCCCCGGTTAATTACTAATTAGGAAAATTCCCATGGCACAAGATTCCTCCCCATCTCACGCTGGTTCGGGCTCTAACCAGGCCAACTCGCTGCTGCGTTTTGGCAGCTTTCTCCGCAAGGGCGAAGTCTCTGAGTCCGGTCAGCAACTCTTTCTCCAAGGTGGCCGCGGCGCCGATGAGTTCTACCGCAACCGCTGGTCCTTCGACAAGATGGTCCGTTCCACCCACGGTGTGAACTGCACGGGTTCCTGCTCGTGGAAGGTCTATGTCAAGGACGGCGTTATTACGTGGGAGTCACAGGCAGTCGACTACCCCACCACCGGTCCAGATATGCCGGAGTACGAGCCCCGCGGCTGCCCGCGTGGTGCGTCGTTTTCCTGGTACACCTACTCTCCGACGCGCATTCGTTACCCATACGCGCGCGGTGTGCTGGTAGAGATGTTCCGCGATGCAAAGGAAAAGCTCGGCGACCCGGTGCTGGCCTGGCGTTCCATTGTGGAAGACCCGATGAAGCGCAAGAGCTACGTCAGCCAACGCGGCAAGGGCGGCCTCATCCGCATTCCGTATGAGGAAGCAATCGAGATGGCCGCCGCTGCCCACGTCTACACCATTCGTCAGTACGGCCCCGACCGCATTGCCGGATTCACCGTTATTCCGGCTATGTCGCAGGTTTCCTACGGCGCAGGTACTCGCTTCCTGCAGATGATTGGCGGTGTCGCACTGTCCTTCTACGACTGGTACGCCGACCTGCCACCAGCTTCGCCGCAGACTTTTGGTGATCAGACCGACGTTCCAGAATCCGGTGACTGGTTCAACTCCAGCTACCTGATGATGTGGGGTTCGAACATTCCGGTTACCCGTACTCCGGATAGCCACTTCATGGTCGAGACTCGCTACAACGGCACCAAGGTTGTTGTCGTCAGCCCTGACTTCGCCGACAACACAAAGTTCGCCGACGAGTGGATGCGCATCAACCCAGGTACCGACGGCGCACTGGCCTTCGCCATGGGACATGTCATTTTGAAGTCCTTCCACGTCGAGCAGAAGACACCGTACTTCCTCGACTACATGCGCAAGTACACCGATGCCCCGTTCCTGGTTGAGCTCGACGCGCGTGACGACGGCACCTTCGTGCCCGGTAAATTCCTCACTGCATCCAATATCGAGGACGCGGCACTGCACGATTCGCAGAATGCAACACACCGTCTGCTGATGATGGAAGTCGACGGCAAGGTCGTTGACCCAGGCGGAACTCTCGCTGACCGCTACGGCGAGGACGGCGAGGGCAAGTGGAACCTCCGCCTGGACAACGTCGACCCAGTGATGTCCGTGGCAGACGTGACTGACGGCTTCGAGCCAGTCGAAGTGGTCTTCCCGCGCTTTGACCTGCCGGGTCTGGGCGAATCTGAGGAAAACGGCCCAATCGGTGCCGGAATCGTCCATCGAGGTGTCCCCGCCCGGCGCGTCGGCAAGCGTCTTGTCACCACGGTCTACGACATCATGCTGGCGCACTACGCCGTCAACCGCGAGGAGCTGAATCTGCCTGGTCAGTGGCCGGCGGACTTCAAGGATGCCTCCGTGCCGGGCACCCCGGCATGGCAGGAGGAGCTCACTGGCGTACCAGCCAACGCCGCGATTCGTATTGCGCGTGAGTTTGCACAAAATGCTGCTGACTCTGGCGGCCGTAGCCAAATCATCATGGGCGCGGGTGTCAACCACTTCTTCCACGCCGACAGCATCTACCGCACCTTCCTGGCGCTGACCTCCATGTGTGGCACGCAGGGCATCAACGGTGGCGGTTGGGCTCACTACGTCGGCCAGGAAAAGCTGCGTCCGATGAATGGCTGGGCGCAGTACGCATTCGCTCTGGACTGGCAGCGCCCACCGCGCCAGATGATTACCACGGGCTTCTACTACCTGACAACCGACCAGTGGCGTTATGACAACACTCGCGCCAACCGCCTGGCCTCGCCGCTGGCCAGCCATGGCGCCGTGGACGACAAGTTCACCTCAGAGACCCTGGTCGAAGCCATGAAGCGCGGTTGGATGCCCGCATTCCCGCAGTTCGACCGCAATCCGCTGCTGCTTGCCGACGAGGCGGAGGCCAAGGGCATGGCCGTTTCGGATTACATCGTCGATGAATTGCAGTCCGGCCGGATGAAGTTTGCGGCTGAGGACCCGGATAACCCGGTGAACTTCCCGCGTATCCTGCTCAACTGGCGTACCAACCTCATGGGCTCTTCAGCAAAGGGCACGGAGTTCTTCCTGCGCCACATGCTCGGTGTGGATTCCGATGCCACCGCAACGGAGCTACCAGAGGGCGAGCGTCCAGCCTCAATTGTCTGGCGTGATCAGGCACCTGAGGGCAAGCTCGATCTGATGCTGACCACGGATTTCCGCAATACCTCAACTACGCTGGTCTCCGACATTATTCTCCCGGCGGCTACTTGGTATGAGAAGCACGATCTGTCAACAACAGATATGCACCCGTTTATCCACTCCTTCAATGCGGCAATCAATCCACCGTGGGAGGCACGCAGTGACTTCGAGGTCTTCCGCGACCTGTCGGCTTCGCTATCCGCAATGTCGGAAAAGTGGTTGGGTACGCAGACCGATGTCATCACTGCCCCACTCGGCCACGACAGCCCTGATGAGCTGAACATGCCAAACGGCATTGTCCCAGACGTGGATGCTGAGGGGCTTGTGCCGGGCAAGACAATGGCTAAGCTCATTCCAGTTGAGCGCGACTACACCAAGGTCTACGAGAAGTGGACACACTTTGGCCCACTGACGGAAAAGGCCGGTACAGGCACGCACGGCACGGCCTACGACGTATCCAAGCAGGCCAAGGAATTGGCCATCATCAACGGCACGTCGATGACGGAGTCAGCTGGTAAGCGACCGAGGCTCGACTCGGCCATCAAGGCTGCGGAGATGATTCTGCATCTCTCCGGTGTCTCCAACGGTGAGGTCGCCCTCGAGGGTTTCCGCAACCAGGGCAAGCGCGTCGGTGCAGATATGACCGATCTGGTCAGTGGCTCCGAGCAGACCCACATTAAGTGGGACTCGGTGAAGGAGCGCCCAACTGAGGTCATCACGTCTCCGGAGTGGACTGGCATCAAGAAGGACGGCAAGCGCTACACCGCGTTTTCCATCAACTTGGCCTACGACAAGCCGTGGCACACGCTGTCCGGTCGTATGCACTACTACCTCGACCACGATTGGTTCCTGGACTACGGCGAGGCGCTGCCGATTTACCGCCCGCCGCTCGACCGACTCCACCTCAATGGTGAGGTTGGCCCAGGTGAGCTGCTGAAAGGCGAATCCGGCGATCCGGAGGTTACAGTTCGCTACCTGACGCCACACAATAAGTGGTCGATTCACTCGCAGTACTTCGACAACCTGCACATGCTGTCGATTTCGCGTGGTGGCCAGGTGGTCTGGATGTCCGCCAAGGATGCCGAGAAGATCGGTGTGGCTGACAATGACTGGATTGAGCTCTACAACCGCAATGGTGTGGTCTCAGCACGCGCGATTGTCACGCACCGTATCCCTGAGGGAACGGCGATTATGAACCACGCGCAGGAACGCACCACTGGTACACCGCTTAATGAGCGCACGGGGCGCCGCGGTGGTACTCATAACTCGCTTACTCGAATCATGATCAAGCCTTTGCATGTGGCCGGCGGCTACGGGCACATCACCTACGGCTTCAACTACATCGGCCCAACCGGTAATAACCGCGATGAGGTAACCCGCATTCGTCGTCGCAGCCAGGAGGTTAAGTTCTAATGCGCGTCATGGCACAAATCGCGATGGTCATGAACCTGGACAAGTGCATCGGCTGTCACACTTGTTCTGTGACCTGTAAGCAGGCATGGACCAACCGCGAGGGCACTGAATACATTTGGTTTAACAATGTGGAGACCCGCCCTGGCGTCGGCTACCCACGCACCTGGGAAGACCAGGAAAAGTGGAAGGGCGGCTGGGAACGCACCAGCAGCGGCAAGCTCAAGCCCAAGGCCGGTGGTCGTTTGAAGAAGCTGGCCACTATCTTCCACAACCCGCTGCTGCCGGGCATCGAAGATTACTACGAGCCTTGGTCCTACGAGTACGACAAGTTGCTGTCAGCACCGCGTGGGCAGAAGACTCAGCCAACTGCTCGCCCAGTCTCGCAGCTGGACGGTCGTCCCATCGACACCGTCAAGTGGTCATCGAACTGGGATGACAACCTCGGTGGTTCGACTGCAACGATGGACAGTGACCCAACGCTGCAGCAGATGAACTTGGAGGTCAAGAAGGACATCGAAGATACCTTCATGTTCTACTTGCCTCGCATCTGTGAGCACTGCTTGAACCCGACGTGTGTGTCTTCCTGCCCATCGGGCGCGATGTACAAGCGCACGGAGGACGGCATTGTTCTGGTTGATCAGGACCGCTGCCGCGGTTGGCGCATGTGCGTCTCCGGTTGCCCATATAAGAAGGTCTATTTCAACCACAAGACCGGCAAGGCGGAAAAGTGCACGCTGTGCTACCCGCGTATTGAGGTCGGTCAACCAACCGTGTGCTCGGAAACCTGCGTCGGCAGGCTGCGTTACCTCGGTGTCATCTTCTACGATGCTGACCGCGTGGCTGAGGCCGCATCGGTGGAAGACCCACAGGATCTGTATGAAGCACAGCGCAGTCTGCTGCTCGACCCACACGATCCAGAGGTCATCGAGGCTGCTCATAAGCAGGAAATCCCAGCATCGTGGATTGCTGCCGCGCAGGAGTCGCCGATTTATGACCTGATCTTTACCTACGGTCTAGCACTGCCACTGCATCCGGAGTACCGCACCCTGCCAATGGTCTGGTACGTCCCGCCGCTGTCCCCGATTGTCGACACCATTACCGCGTCCGGCATCGATGGCGAAGACCACAAGGTGCTGCTGACCACCCTGGCAAATATGCGAATTCCGCTGGAATACCTGGCGGGAATCTTCACAGCTGGCGATACCCGACCGGTGGAACTCTCGTTGCGTCGTCTAGCGGCGATGCGCAGTTACATGCGAGACATCAACCTCGGGCGCGAACCGCAAGAGGAGATTGCTCAGGCCGTCGGCATGACGGGTGAGGACCTGTACAACATGTACCGCCTGCTCGCGATTGCCAAATACGACGACCGCTACGTCATTCCGACGACCTCGCCGGAGACGCCTCGTGGCATTGCTTCGCTCGATCCATTCGGCGACAGCACGCCGGAGAAGCTGATGAATCAGTTCCGCGATTTGGGGCCGGGCGAAGGTGCACCGGAGGCATGTGGTTCCGGTTGCGGCACGGGCAGTGGCGATACGCGCAAGGTTTCGCTGGTGTCGTGGGGCGATGAAGGCCCGCAGGCCATGTTTAAGAAACCGAACGGATAGACCATGGCCAAACGTAGTTTTCTCGGACGTATTCCGGACCACTTTGTGGAGTCCGTGTCGCTGACCAAACAACAACGCCAACTGCTGTACATGGCGTGCTCGCTGCTGTTGGATTACCCGCACGAGGATGCCGACCAGCGGTGGGAGGCAGTCGCACGAGAATTGCCCGCACTTCCGGCAGCAGTCGGCGACGAACTCGGAGCGTTTTTGACTGAGGCTGCCCAGATGCCACTGCAGAAGCTGCAGTCTCACTATGTGGAGACCTTCGACCAGCGCCGTCGGTGCTCGATGAACCTGTCCTACTACTCGGTCGGTGATACGCGTCAGCGCGGTGTAGCTCTCCTTGCTTTCAAGGAGCAACTGGCTGCACTGGGCTTTGAGCAAGAGCGCGAAGAGCTCCCAGACCACCTCTGCGTGGTGTTGGAGGCCGGCGCGCTTGCCGACGACGTTGGCCACCGCATCGTGACAGAAATGCTCGCTTCCCATCGAGACGGCCTGGAGGTTCTGCGAACCGCGCTGAATGATATCTCCCCCATGTACGCGCACGTGGTCACCGCGTTGTGCATGTCATTGCCAGAAATCGATCAGGAAACTATCGACGCCTACATCAATCTCATCCGCACAGGTCCCCCGGCTGAACTCGTTGGTCTTGGGACTCCGCTGCCGCACGTCGGCATGCAAGAAACTCAAAGGATTTAGGTCATGAATAACTTCGAGCTGTTCCTCTGGACAGCCTTTCCATGGCTGGCCGTCAGCGCGTTCGTCATCGGCATTATCTGGCGTTGGCGCACAGACCAATTTGGTTGGACCAGTCACTCATCGCAGATTTATGAATCAAAGATGCTGCGGCTGTCTTCGCCGCTGTTCCACTGGGGCATGATGTTCGTCATCATTGGTCACCTGATGGGCTTGGCAATTCCGAAGTCATGGACTCGCGCCATGGGCATCTCAGATGGTTTCTACCACCTGATTGCTACAATCCCAGGCACGATTGCCGCAGTTGCCGTCGTGTTGGGGCTTGCAGGTCTTATCTACCGACGCGTGGTCAACCGCACGGTTTTCCTGGCGACATCCACGTCGGACAAGGTGATGTACTTACTGCTGGCGCTGGCAATTCTGTCGGGCACCATTGCGACTGTGTCGCTGCAGGTATTCGGTGGTCCGCATGGTTATGACTACCGCGAAACCATTTCGCCGTGGCTGCGTGGAATTATGATTTTCAACGCACAGCCTGAGCTGATGGCCGATGTGCCATGGCAGTTTAAGCTGCACGTCTTGGCTGGCTTCACCATCATCGCCGTGTGGCCGTTTACCCGCTTGGTCCACGCATTTTCTGCGCCAATTGGCTACACCAACCGCCCCTATGTGGTCTACCGTTCTCGCGATGTCCGCACTCGCCCGGCACGTCGAGAGGTAGCCTGGGAACCAATCCGTTCCCACGCGGAGCAGTTGGATCGCCACAGCCACTAATTCGACGCTGATGGCCTGATTAAGAAAGTCTGTGTGATGAGCTCGAAGAAAGTTCTGGTGGCCGCTGCCACCGTACTGGTCACTGGCGCGGCCTGTGCCCCTGAGACGAGCTCATCACAGACTGCTGCGACGGACACTCTTACGGTTTTCGGGGCTGCTTCCACTAGGGTTCTCAATGCTGACCTGCCGCAATCGGCCAACATTGATACCCACATGACATTCATCAACGGCGGCTCCGGCTCACTGCTACAGCAGTTGGCAGACGGTGCTCCCGGGGACGTGCTCATTACGGCCGATCGCGAGACCATGGACGAGGCCGTCGAACGTGGTGTGGTAAGCAATCCAGCCAACGTCGCTACCAATTCGATGGTGCTCATCGTGCCTAAGGGAAACCCCGCCCACGTCACAGGGGCAGACGCATCCCTGTCCACAGCGAGGGTTGTCACCTGTGACCTGAAGGTTCCGTGTGGACGGGTCGCCGCAGAACTCATTTCCTCTCTTGGACTAGATTTCGTTCCCGTTAGCCGTGAGAATTCTGTCAGCGATGTCGCTGGCAAGGTGCTGTCCGGTGTCGCGGATGCTGGCTGGGTATATCGCACCGATGCACAGGCTCTCGCGGATTCTGTCGACGTCATTGACATCCCGGGCGCAGATAGCCACTCTAATGAGATTATGGCCGCTGTTGTCAACAACAGTGACACCAAAGAAGCTGCTGAGGAGTTGGTGAAGTATCTCTCCTCCGCCGATTCTGCACAGCTGTGGTCACGTCACGGTTTCACCCCAGCCACAGGCACAACGGAGGATTCCACGACTCAATAGTCGAGTTTTCACCATTATGCCCACCTCTTTTCGCCCATCTTCTCGCCCGCTGCCAGCCATTGTGTGGCTTATTGCGCTGCTGTGCCCCGTATTTTTGCTGTTTCCCGTCGCAGCGTTGCTCTTCGAAGTGCCGTGGTCTCAGTTCGTCGACATCCTCATCGAGTCCGAGACCATCGATGCGCTGAAGATTTCCCTGTGGGCTGGCATACAGGCGACCCTCATTGCGGTTATCCTGGCGGTCCCCCTCGGCGCAGTCATTCATGCCATTCCGAAGGGGCAATGGATTGTCCGTCTCCTGGTTTTTCTGCCGCTGGCACTGCCCCCAGTTGTCGCAGGCCTTGCACTCACCAGTGCCACGCGAGCCCTCAATCTTCCGCTGCCTTTTACATTTCCAGCAGTCGTCATCGCCCATGTTTTTGTCATTCTCCCCTACGCCGCCATCGCGATTGATACGTCCCTGAGCGGTCTCAAACAATCAGTTCTGATTTCTGCGGAGAGCCTCGGAATTCCAACGACCACAGTTTTTCGCCGCATCATTCTGCCGGCCATTGCTCCTGGAATTCTGTCTGCAGCAGCGTTGTCGTTTGCCCGTTCGCTTGGCGAGTTCGGCACTACCGTCACATTCGCAGGCACCTACCCCGGCATTACCCGCACACTGACCTCGAGTATCTATTTGGAGCGCGAGCTCCATCCCGATCGCGCATTTGTGCTCGCCGCATTACTAATCGGTATTTCGCTGATTTCCCTTGTCATCGCGCTACTGCCCTACGCTTTACGACGGCACCCTGCGCCCAAGCCCGTACGGCTGGAACCGATGGCCGGCCAGCGCATGAACCAACTTTGTCTACCTTCTCGCTGCCCGGAAGACCTCGAGGTGCGGTGGCAGAACCAGACCTACCAGTTCCCCGCGGGGAAAGTAACAGCTGTCATTGGGCCAAATGGGTGTGGAAAGTCGACTCTTGCCGGTCTCATTGCCGGAGCTTTAGAAGGCGCTGATGTCTACGCGGGCACGACCGAGCTTTCTGCGCTTCCACTTCGCCAGCGCGGAATCGTGATAGTGCCACAGGAACAATCGCTTCCTCCGACGACAACGCCGGTAGAAGCAATCACCATGGCACTGCCTTCTCGGTTACATTCCGCATCCTCATCGGCCACCGATAACCGCGACCGTGCCCAGGAGATTCTGGCGTCGGCGGGTCTTCGGCCGATCTCCGCCACCCCGGTACCGTCCCTTTCCGGTGGGCAGAATGCGCAGGTAGCACTTGCCCGCGCACTGGCGGTGCAGTCAGAGTTTTTGGTACTCGATGAGCCTTTTGCACCGCTGGATTCGACCAGCCGACAGTCCTGGCAGAGCCTCATCGCTGATGGCATTGGCACGCGAACCGTCGTATTCATCACGCACAGTGCTGCCGACGTGGAAAAGCTGGCTGACTGGGTTATCGTGATGAAAGATGGTGCGCTTACCGCGCAGGGCCATCCCTCGGAGGCGGAGATTCGTCGCCACATTGATGGTTTGCGTTAGCGCTATAGACACCTTTATTTCGGCATTTATATAGCAACAGACGTGTTTAACATCACTGCGGCATGTCCTTTACTTTTCAAAAGCAGTTAGAAATACTGGGCTTCACAGTTCATGAGGAAGTGCTCATGTTCTCAACTTTCCCCCACACCACCACAAAGGAGGACTGCGCAATGTTTGCACCACTGCCAGAAGATACCTACACACCTTTCCCCAAACCTGAGCTCGACCGAGTTCTCTCCGAACTCGATTGCCGCCCAGTCGCCGCCGGTTACCTCGCAGACGGCGACATCATCACCGCAGACATGGATGCCGCCCGCTACAGCTGGTTGGTATAAAAAACCACCCCTAGCAGCATTTTTTAGTAATTTCAGTTTTCTTTCTCAAACTAAAGACAATCTCCTGCGGCGCATATTATGTTTTAGAACATGAAACTTTCAGGAGGATCATCCTCGGGGTCAACAGGCACATCCCCCCTCGCCCCGCAGCCGCCACTTGCAGCCGCGACTTTGCTCGACCACACGTCGCTTCCCGCAGTCGTCATTGACCTCGACGCGGTCGAGTCCAATGCTCTCGATATGCTTCGTCGCGCAGATGGCATGCCTATCCGCGTGGCCTCTAAGTCCATTCGCATTCCGCAACTTATCTCCCACGCCCTGGCCTTCCCCGGTTTCCAGGGCGTGCTGGCATATTCGCTGGCGGAAGCCCTCTGGCTTTTCCGTGAAGGCATTAGCGACGACATTGTCGTTGCCTACCCCACCATGGACTCCCACGCTATCGCTGAGCTTGCCAGCGATGATGCAGCGCGTGCCGCCATTTGCGTCATGGTTGACCGTCGCGAGCATGTAGCGGCGCTGGTGACGTCGGCAAGCGAAGATAAGCCGATTCGCGTGTGCATGGACGTCGATGCGTCGTTTCGCCCAGTGCCGGGTGTGCATATAGGCACGCTGCGCTCCAGCTTGTTCTCGCCGAAGCAAGCGGCGGCGTTTGCACGTGAGATTGTTGCGCAGCCGGAGCTGCGCCTGGCCGGAATCATGATGTACGAAGGCCATATTGCCGGTGTTGGTGATGCCGGAAAGTCCCTGCGTGCTCGGGCAATTCGGGTGATGCAGGCAGTGTCAAAGAAAGAGCTGGCAACGCGGCGCGCCAAGGTCGTGGCAGCGGTGGAAAGAGTCGCTGGGCCCCTGGAATTTGTCAATGGTGGCGGCACTGGCTCGCTGGAGTCGACATGCGCGGAAGAAGCAGTAACTGAAGCGGCAGCCGGTTCGGGTTTTTTGGCGCCCACACTTTTTGACAGCTATCGCGCATTCACGCTGCGGCCGGCGTCGTGGTTTGTTCTTCCTGCTACGCGGCGCCCGAAGAAACACGTGGTGACGGTCTCCGGTGGTGGTCGAATTGCCTCCGGCCCTGCTGGCGAGGACCGATTACCAACTCCGTGGTATCCGACGGGGTTGCGCTATGCCGCCGAAGAAGGCCCAGGTGAGGTGCAAACTCCGCTGGTCGGAAAAGCTGCGGATTCGATTGCGCTCGGCGAACCGGTGTGGTTCCGCCACGCGAAGGCGGGCGAAACCGCTGAACATGCAAACGAGGTCATTGTCGTCCGCGGTGGCGACATTATTGCCCACTGGCCCACTTATCGAGGAAAGGGATTGATCTTCACATGACCAATTCAGCCAACACTGCTCGCAGTACGGTGTCGACGACTGAGGCTCGCGCGCCTCGGACTCGTCGTCACGCACAAGCGAAGGCGGCCAGCCAGATGCAATGGAGCAACTGGGCTCGCACACAATCGTGCACCCCGTCGTGCACGCACCAGCCACAGGACGCGGAGGGCATTGCCTCTGTGATTAGAACTGCCGCCGCGGAGGGAAGCACCGTGCGCCCGATGGGTGCCGGGCACTCTTTTACCTCGGTGGCAACAACCGATGGTCACCGCGTTCAGCTCGACCGCTGCGCTGGATTGGTGAGCCTGGATACGGACAACCAGACAGCAACTCTTCGTGCAGGCACTCGTCTGCGCGATACACCCAGCATTCTGCGCCCAATGGGATGGGCGCTACCGAACCAGGGCGATGTAGACCCGCAATCGTTGGCAGGCGCCATCTCAACCGGTACGCACGGCACGGGGTTGGGCTTCACAGGTTTTGCAGGTACTGTCAAGGGCTTCAAGATTGTCACCGCAGATGGCGTCGAAAGGCACTGCCACCCCGGCGCGGAGGGAATCGACGGTGAGCTCTACCGCCTGGGCCGCCTGGGACTGGGCATCTTCGGTGTGCTGTCGGAGGTCACGATGTCGGTTGTCCCTGCCTTTGACCTGCGCGCGGACGAGCACCGAGAGGACTTCGAATTCCTGCGCAACAGCTTCGCCGAGCGCTGTAAGTCCGCCGACCACCTGGAGTTTTTCTGGTTCCCGGGTCAGAGGGAAGCACTGGTCAAACACAACACCCGAATCCCGCCGCAGCAGCGCCGCCGCCCCAGCCGCAGTGGGCTTCGCCGTCGCATTGGCAAACTGCGCACCTACTTCAATGACGAAGTAGTCAACAACATGGGGCTTATGGCCTGCTGCGAGGTGGCCAAGGCCATCCCGGCAACCACCGATGCCATCAATCGCCTGGCCACCAACACCGTGCCCGAGCGACAGTATGAGGATGAGGCACACAAGGTTTTCGTCTCTCCCCGCCGCGTTCGCTTCGCCGAGATGGAGTACTCCGTCCCACTCGAGGCAGTCGGCGAGGTCTTGGGCGAAATTCGCTCAGCGCTGGAGCGCAAGAAGATGAAGATTTCCTTCCCCGTCGAGGTGCGTTCCGCCAGCGCCGACGATGTGCCCCTATCCACCGCTTTTGGCCGCGACAGCGCGTACATTGCAGTGCACCGCTACTGGAAGGAGAATTTCCGCGAGTACTTCCAGCTCATCGAAGATATTGTTAAAGCCCACGAAGGCCGCCCGCACTGGGGCAAGCTGCACACGCTGACCAGCGCGGACTTCGCCGAGCGTTACCCGCTCTTCGACGAAGTCGTAAGTCTGCGCGAGAAGCTCGACCCGAAGGGAATGTTCCTCAACGATCACCTTCGCGGTATCTTCACTTAATATTCAGCACGCTTGACGACGTCCGCTGCGTCTTGTTGCGCTACACCGCGTCATCGGTGACCACTGCCGGTTCAATACCTGCAGCGCGCAGCTTCTTACGACGGCGCTGCTGACGGACGAGGTTGACAACCAAGTCGCAGATAAACAGTGCCACGGCACCCCAGATGATGAAGTAGCCAATCCATCGTTCCGGCGACAGCTCTTCACCGAGGATGGTCACGGCCAGTGTCATCTGAATAATTGGCGTGATGTACTGCATCAATCCGATGGTGGCCAGCGGCAGTCGCTTTGCCCCTTCACCAAAGAGCAGCAGCGGCACGGCCGTAGCAATACCCGCACTCATCATCAGCAGCGTGTGGCCGGTGCCCTCCGCGGTGAAAGTGCTCTCACCGGTGTAGGCCAGCCATGCGATGTAAGCCAACGCAATCGGTGTAATGACAGCGGACTCCGCGGTCAGCGAGGCCGCCGACGACAGCGAGACGCGCTTTTTCATCATGCCGTAGAAACCGAAGCTAAAGGCCAGAGCCAGCGCCCACACCGGCGGATGACCAACGCCAATGGTCAGCACAATGACCGCAACGATAGCCAAAATGACACTGCCGAGCTGCAGCTTGGAGATGCTCTCACGGAAGAAAATCATCGCCAGCAGCACGCTGACCAGCGGGTTAATGAAGTAGCCCAGTGCGGCTTCGGCTACCTGTCCGGAGTTGACCAAGTAGACATAGACACCCCAATTGACGGAAATAAGCAGCGCCGCAATAAAGATTGTGCCCCAGGTTTTTGCGCTTGCTGCTTTGAGTTCTGGCCATGCGCGCATGAAACTCAGCGCAATAGCCATAAAGACAAGAGTCCAGACAAATCGGTGCGCGAGAATTTCTACCGGTCCTGCCGGTTCCAAAAGTGGGAAGTAGAGCGGGAATACCGCCCACAACAGGTATGCACCGAACGCCTGAATCACTGTCGTCCTGCTCCTAACACTTTATTTTTCTATGCTGTGCGTTGTTTATCCCTCAACAATATTCCGTATGGAGTGTGCGCATAATAGAGAACGGGAAAATTAGCCCCACCCACTAGCCCCGCACCGAAACAATAGTCGAAACCTAATTCTGGCTCAGGCCAGGAGCGAGTAGCGGATTGTAATCTGTAAATTCCGCACCGATGTACGGCCGAATGCCAAATCGCCCCCGCGCCGCATCCGAGGGCAGCGCCTGCACTGCGGCGACATATGGCAATTCACGAACCGCCACCAAAGTCTCAGAGTTGCTGTAGACAATAAAACCGTTGATTTTCAGGCTGTCGTCATCGAGCGGAACCTCGGCATACTTCGCTGACAACTCTTGCTGCTTTTTAATCAGCTCCACCTCACTGGCAGCCGGGCTCGGCTGCGGCAAATGACGAGTGACAATTCCGCCTAGAACCATCGACGCAATGCGAAGCGATGGTGCCGCCTCCGCCAACTCCGCCGCCTGACTCGCGTCCTTGGGCTCATCGAAAGTCACCAGCGCCCAAAACTTAGCATCCTCAACAATCGGTTGCTCATTTTCCAGGTCAAAGGCCTCTTTTTGGATGCGCACCAACGATTCGTCGGCACGCGTCCTATACGCATCGAAGGTTTCCCACGACTCCGGGCCGAGCGAATCGCCATTGAGGTTCTGCGGCTTACTCACACGGTCCGACGTTGCGGCGAGCGCGAAAAGCACAACTAACAAAACGACGCTGACCGCCGAGATAATCGCCATTACCGGCGAGATACTGCCGTCATTTCCAGTTTTTGTACGTGCTTGACGACGTTGCGGAGTGCCAGACTCCGGTTGTGACGATGTCATGCGCCCTGCCTTAAGACATCTAATGCGTGATTCAAATCATCCGGGTATGGACACTCGATTTCCATCCAACGCCCATCGGCCGGGTGATGGAAGCCCAGCGAGACCGCATGCAGCCACTGCCTGGTCAGCCCCAGACGCTTGGCCAATTCTGGATCGGAGCCGTACATCGGATCGCCGCAGCACGGGTGGTTGAGTGCGGAAAAATGCACACGAATCTGGTGCGTACGTCCTGTTTCCAAGTTGACCTTGAGCAGCGTGGCAGGCGCGAAAGCCTCCAGCGTTTCATAGTGCGTCACAGCATGCTTGCCATCCTGGCGCACGGCAAAACGCCAGCCTGCCGATGGGTGGCGGCCGATCGGAGCATCAATCGTGCCCGACAACGGATCTGGATGTCCTTGCACCAGTGCGTGATAGGTCTTGGTTACCTCGCGGTTTTTAAAAGCGCGCTTGAGCACGGAATAACCGCGCTCGGAGCAGGCAACAATCATGACACCGGAAGTGCCGACGTCAAGACGGTGCACAATGCCCTGGCGCTCCGGCGGACCAGAGGTGGAAATACGGAAACCAGCAGCAGCCAGCCCACCGATAACGGTGGGGCCTTCCCAACCAACAGATGGGTGTGCTGCCACCCCCACCGGCTTGTGCACTGCTACCAAATCGGAGTCGTAGTAGAGCACATCCATGCCTTCTACCAGCTCTTCCTTAGGAACCAGCGGTGTTTCCACAGGCGGCAACAGCACAGAGAGGAATGCGTTTTCCTCAAGCCGATCTGACTTTCCGGCAGTCACACCATCGAGCGTGATATCCCCCGCGACAGCCAGATCCGCCACTGCGGTGCGAGAAAGGCCCAGCAGCTTGGCCACTCCGGCATCCACACGCATACCCGCAAGTCCCGGGGGTACCGGCATCTGACGCGTCTCACGATTCGGTTGTACTGCACCGGTTGCTCCACCGGTCGTTGCATTCGATGCTGAGTTGTCCATCTCTACTGTCCTCCCTCCGTGTCGTCTACAGCGACTGAGTCGTCTACTGAGGCTGCGTCATCGCCTGCGACGTGTTCTCCTGCGGCTGCGGTATCCGCTGCACCAGCGGTTGTGTTCTGTTTGTCTGAGTTCTGCTTTTCCGATTCAATCTGTTCGGCGAAGAGATCAGGTTCTTTAGAAAAGATCATCCAGATAACGAGGAGAATAACGCCAATTGTAATAGCTGAATCGGCAATGTTAAATACGGCAAATCCCTTAACAGACAAAAAGTCAACGACGTGACCAACATAAAATCCAGGCTCGCGGAATAGCCGGTCAATGAGATTGCCCAATGCGCCACCGGCGATAAGACCTGCAGAAACTGCCGATACCGGGCTGCGCAACCAATTGGAGAAATACGCTACTGCCAAAATATAGACCAGCTGCAGCGTAGTAAATACCCACGTTGCATTTGTTCCGAAGGAGAATGCGGCACCTGGATTAAAAACGAGCCGCAGCTCGAACAGGTCACCGATTACCTGCACAGGAGGTCGACCATCGAGCGTTTTCAGCGCGATAATCTTTGAAATTTGGTCGACGACAGCGACCAGCACAATAACCGCCGCGAGCAGGCCTCGTCGCGGAAAATACTTCCTCGTTTCCTTCTTAGTCACTGTCCCATAATGACCTAATAACCACTGATTGAGCCAACTGAGAGTAAAAAGTCAACCATCGGTGGCATGCAATGGATCCTACCGGCAGGCTCGCACACCAAGCCCGGCCGCCGACCGGATGCGCCTTATTGGTCAGCAACCCGGTACGCTAACCGATGTGACTCGACGCATTTTTACCCTGCAACATACAGTCTCCTCCGCCCCGCAGCGTTCAGGACACAAGCTGTTTGCTCGGCTCGGCACCACAGCGGTTGCCGCAGCCGCTGCAGTGTCCCTGGCCGCGTGCTCGTCGGAAAGCGCGGTAGATACACAACCTGTGGATGTCGCAGCTACGACTGTTGAACTGACTGATGCCGGACATGGCGAGATGGCCAGTGTGCGCTGGAAGGACGATGGAGCCGAGCAGAACTCCACAGTCGTTATTACTCAGGGATTCGCGCAGCGCGGCGGCGATGCTGGCACCGAGCAGACATTCCCGGATACCCGGCTAGAGGTGCCGCTGACCAGCACGACTGCGGGCGACGCTGATACCCGCGCCGTGACTGCTGAAGTTGGCGAGCCGCATGGTTCCAATGCGGAACTCAATGCGGACATCGCAACTGCACAGGGATTTTTGTCCGAGTGGACAGCCAAGAACACTGGCGAGGTAACTGAGCTGCGCCTCGGTGCGCCAGAAAAGGCTACCGACACTGCTCGCGCTGGCGTTGAAACCGCGCTTCAGCAGCTGCATTCGATGCCGATAATCTTCCCCACCGAGGACATTGGTACCGATGCGACCTGGACTGTGGAGAGCAAGGTCGAAGGCCAAACTCAGATGACACAGAAGGTGACCTACACCCTGCTGAACCGCACTGGGGACATCGTCAATCTCAAGGTCGATGTCAAGCAGGTTCCCACGGTAACGGAACTTGATACCGGCGGTGACTCGCCGTTAAAGGTCATCGAGTCAACGACGGAAATGCTCTCTGACCGAGTAACCGTGGACCTGACCAAGCCGTTGCCGGTTAAGGGAAACATCGACTATGTCACCGCTGTGACCTATGGCGACGGCACCTCTGACGTGCGTATTACCCAGCAGACGCATCGCGGTGTGCAGTTCAAGGAAGATCGCGACGCTGACAAGTAACACGACTTCAACAGCGGATTAAAGCCAGCGGCTTAGGCCGGTGGCGGCGGAGGGGGTGGCGGCGGCGCGTCACCGGGTGGTGGCGGAGGCGGCGGTGGAGCCTCACCCTCTGCCGGTGGCGGAGGCGGTGGCGGCGGCACCTCACCCTCAGCTGGCGGCGGTGGTGGCGGAGGTGGTGCTTCCCCTTCAGCCGGCGCTGGAGCCGGTTCTGGCGCCGGCTCAGGTGCGGGCTCCGGTGCCGGTTCCTGCTGCGGCTCTTCTGCCGGTGCTTCCTCCGTCTCAGATTCTTCCTCTGGCGGAGGCGGCGGAGTTTCCCCTGGCTTCATACAGAAGCCCGGCTTGTGCTCCCCATCGATCATGGCTGCCAAGTTGCAGGCCCATTCCTTGCTCAGCATCCAGCGGCCGTCACGGTAAATGAAGTCAACCTGCTCAACCAGCATCGGATCTTGCTCCGGACGGTTGACGTGCACACCAGCGACAGCTTCCTTGCTGTTAAAGCCCGGTGTCACCGGATCAATAACGTCGAAGCTAATCTCCTGGTTCTCGGCACCGCCGGTGACAATGTCAAAGAAATCTCCAGCCTTGTCACCATCTTCGATGGTCTTTGCCTTTTCTTCGACTGGCAGCTCGGGGTCGATCAAGCGCGCAAGGACATCGTTGAGCTCGGCGCGCGTCGGCAGTACGATGACCGGTTCCGCCGACTTCGACGTCGATGTCTCGGATGTTGGTGCTGCGGATTCACCGCCACCGCAGGCGGCAAGTCCAAGCGCCGCGACCGTAGTCATCGCTGCGACTGTCACACCTCGCGCTGTACGCCAGCCAGTGGCGCGCGCACGCTGGTTGCAGGGGACTTTCATGTGTGTACTACTCCAATAAAATCTGCGCGAAATTTCACCGCTTTCACGCCTGTTTTAATCCTACACAAGGGCAAAACTACGCCTGGGTAAGATGGTCACCATGTCACAACAGGGTTCTTCCTCCGCTAACTCGTCTACGGCTGAAAGCGCCGTCAATCCACGCCGCATCGTCGTCATCACCACCGGCGGCACGATCGCCTGCACCACTGACCGAAATGGTGCACTGACACCGAGCATTTCGGGCACGGAATTGGTCGCAACCGTCGCACAGCGCTACCCCGAGGGCATGATGGATCTTGAGGTCCGCGAGCTTGGCACGCTGGAATCATCGACGCTGCAGTTGGACGATGTCGATCGCATCATTGCCGCTATTCACGAGGCGCTTGACGACGACTCCGTGGACGGTGTCGTTGTTACTCATGGCACGGACACGATGGAGGAAACAGCCATGGCTGCCGATGTCTTCCACGCCGACTCGCGTCCGGTTGTCTTCACCGGTGCGCAGCTGCCCTACGACCACCCGGAAACCGATGGCCCTGGAAACCTCTTTGAAGCCATCACCATCGCCTCCGATGCCTCCGCACAGGGCATCGGTGTCCTCATCGTCTTTGGCCACGCAGTGCTGCCAGTGCGCGGTGCCACCAAGTGGCACACCACCGATCCGCTGGCGTTTGCCACCAACGCACCGGAGGAGCCGCTGCGTCCGGAGCCGCTGCCAGTAAAGGCCCTGGCAGGTTCCAAGGTTGAGATTATTCCCGCCTACCTCGGTGCCGATGGCTCGCTGCTTGATGCAGCGGTTGCCGCTGGTGCGCGTGGCATTGTTGTCGAAGGCCTGGGTGCGGGCAATGTCTCTGAGTCCTTCGCCGCGGCCATTGACCGAGCCATTGCCGCAGATGTGCCCGTCGTCATGGCAACGCGCGTACCGCGCGGCGATGTCCACGCCTCCTACGGCGGCGCTGGCGGTGGCGCCACGCTTGCCCGCCACGGCGTAATTAGTGCTGGTTGCGTGCACGCTCCACAGGCCCGCATTATCTTGGCTGCGGCTCTGGCAGCCGATGTCCACCCGCAGACCCTGTTCTAGGGTTCGAGGACGCTCTTTGGCGGTATTGGCTCAGAGGGCCTAGCTAGTCAGCGGCTAGCCTGCTACTGGCCTGCTGCTAGTCAGCGTCAATAATGCGGATGATTTTCGCTGGGTTTCCGGCAACAACCACGCCCGGCGGAACATCCTTAGTCACCACAGCACCTGCGGCCACAACGGAGTTCTCGCCGATGCGAACACCGCCGAGGATGATAGCGCCGCCACCAATCCAGGCGTTGCGGCCAATTTCAATTTCATCGCCGGCCTCCAAGTAGGCCGCACGTGCCTTGGCACTGAGTGGATGCACCGGCGGCAGCAGCTGAGTATTTGGGCCCAGTTGCGCGTAATCCTCAATGGTGACCTTCACAACGTCGAGCACCGTCAGACCGAAGTTAATGAAGACATCATTGCCAATGTGCAGGTTATCGCCATAATCCAGGTGAATTGGCGGGCGCACAATGCTGTCGGCACCAAAGGAACCGAGCACACCGGCAAGAAGCTCCTGAGCTTTTTGCTGGTCTTCGTGAAATGCCCGCTCAAACTCGCCTGCAACCTGCCCAATGCGCTTATTGAGTGCCTGCGACTCCGGGTGGTCAGCGATGTACCACTGCCCCATCAGCATGCGTTGTCGGTTATCCAGGCCGTCGTCGGGAAGCGTTGTCGGCGGATTCGGATCTCGGTCTGTGTTGCGCAAGGAAGCGCGGCGTGCGGCCTCGAGCTCAGCAATACGGGATTCGGTACTCATGAGGCTCAAGTCTACGTTTTACCGGGTGCGTGCGGTGCTGTCTCCTGCAGGCCCATCAATGTCGGGGCCATCGATGTCTTCGCTTTCACGCTCGGGATTGGGCAGGTCAAGTGCGGCTTCTTCATTGGAAGCCAACCATTCGGGCCAATCCAAACTGCACACGGCAGAACACGGACGCAGGTGCTCGTCGTCTTCCTTGAGGGTAATCATGCGTCCCGGGCCACTAGTGCGGCTTTCAAAACGTACAGTCACAATACCGTGGCCAGAGCCCTGTACCCACCCATGGCCATATTCGCTGTGATGAACATCCGAGGTGGGCACCCACTTGGAATCGGAAAGCCGCACAGTTGGCAGCGCGCCGGTTCCCGCCAGCTCGACGAGGCCTGCGGGAGCGTCGGAAAGCATGGGCGACTCAGTGCGATCTTCGACGGCGATTTCGCGATCGAGCTCGGGGAAAAGTACTTCCTGCATATGCGAGTCCAGGCCCGAAAAGCCGACGCCGACCAGGCGCACCGGACCGACCTCGGCGGGTGTGAACGCAATGCGATGTGCCACGGCCATGAGAGTGTCAAAATTCTGCGTAGCATATGGCAGGGTCTCCGAGCGCGTGTGAATGCTCAAGTCCGCCAGGCGCACCTTGCATGTGATTGTGCGAGCACCGCGGCCATCTTTTTCGAGCCGTCGAAAAGCAGCCTCACCTGCGCGGTCGATGGCGGCGTGAAGCTGGGCTTGCGAATCCAAGTCCTCTGGATAGGTGTATTCCGCCGAGACGGACTTGGCGACATCGCGCTCCTTGACCGGGCGGTCATCAATCCCCTGCGCCAGCTGCCACAGCGCCACGGACGTCTTCGACGACAACGACACCTCAACATCGCGCAGAGACATCGCAGCGAAATCGCCGATGGTCTCCACACCCATGCCGTGCAGTTTTGCCGCGGTCACAGGGCCAATGCCCCACAGCTTCTCCACGGGCAACGGATGCAGCAGCTCATGATTGCGCTCGGGGTCGAGCACGTAGACACCATTTGGTTTAGCCAGGCCAGAGGCAATTTTGGCGTACTGTTTGCCGGCACCGGCGCCTATCGACGACGGCAACCCGGTCTCCTGGCGAATCTGCGCGCGCAAATCCTCCGCCCAGGCAATGACCTCGTCTTTCGTCGCACCTTGGAGCTCAGCCGGCTCCATGAACGCCTCATCAACGCTGAGTTGTTCGACGACCGGGACGCGGTCGCGAATCACAGAAAAGACGCGACGTGACACTGGACCGTAAATACCCTTGCGAGGGCTAACGGTCACGGCAGTCGGTGGCATGAGGCGGCGCGCACGCGCCATTGGCATGGCGGAGTGAGCACCGTAGGCGCGGGCTTCGTAGGAAGCACCGGCGACTACGCCGCGTCCGCCGAGCCCACCGACGAGGACAGGGCGACCTCGTAGGGTGGGACGAGTTAGCTGCTCGACGGACGCGAAAAATGCGTCCATGTCGATGTGCAGCACCCACCTCTGAGACCGCGGAGACCTCGTCGATGCGTAATCAGCCACTGACGCGCAACTACCTACTGCTTAGCAATGTCTGCCGAGCAGTCATCGGCGACATCGTAGGTCAGCGGCTCCTCGTCGGTAACAACCTCGAAGGAGGTGGCGAGCACCTCATGGGCGATGAGATCCGCATGGCGGTTAGCCCAGTCCTCGCGCTCGGCCGGAACCTGCAGCTTCACCGAGATACGGTCGGTGACCTCCAGGCCAGCGTTCTTGCGGGCATCCTGTAGACCGCGAATGCGGTCAGCTGCCCAGCCGCGGGACTCCAGGTCCTCGTCGAGCTCGGTGTCCAGAACAACCAGGCCGTTGACGCCGTCGACCTCTGCGGTGGAATCCGGGGAGATCGCCACGAGGTTTCGGGTGTACTCGCCATCCTGCAGAGCAATGCCGTCGGCCACGACAACGCCGTCGACGACCTCATAGTTGCCGGACTTCACGGCCTTGATGACCTTCTGGACATCCTTACCCAGGCGCGGACCCGCCACGCGAGCGTTAACGGAGACCTCGAAACGACCCACCGAATCAACATCGGAGGTGAACTCGACGTTGTCGACGTTGACCTCAGAGGAGATGATGTCGGTGTACTCACGCAGGCGCTCTGCATCCGGGAATGCAAGGGTCAGCTTCTTCAGCGGCAGGCGGTTGCGCAGGTGGTTGGCCTTGCGGATACGCGAAGTTGCCGAGCAGACATTGCGGACAATATCCATGGACTCGACGAGCTGATCATCGGTTGGCAGCTTGTCGACGTCCGGCCAATCCTCCAGGTGCACGGAGCGACCGCCAGTCAGCGAACGCCAGATGACCTCGGTAGCCATCGGCAGCAGCGGGGCTGCCACGCGGGTGAGAACCTCCAGCACGGTGTAGAGGGTGTTGAAGGCCTCTGGGTGCTTGACATCGCCCGCCCAGAAGCGGTCGCGGGAGCGGCGCACGTACCAGTTAGTCAGAGCGTCACAGAACTGACGCACCTCATCGGTTGCCGCAGCAATGTCCGTGTTGTCCAGATCCTCGGTGACAGCGCGGACGGTGGCTGCGAGCTTGGCCAGGATGTACTTGTCCAGGATGTTGTCGGAATCCACCGACCACTCTGCCGGCTTGGAAGCGTAGAGCTGCAGGAAGGAGTACGCGTTCCACATCGGCAGCAGCGCCTGACGAACGCCTTCGCGAATGCCCTGCTCAGTGACAATCAGGTTGCCACCGCGCAGAATCGGGCTGGACATGAGGAACCAGCGCATTGCGTCAGAGCCATCGCGGTCGAAGACCTCGTTGACATCCGGGTAGTTGCGCTTGGACTTACTCATCTTGTTGCCGTCATCACCCAGCACGATGCCGTGGGCGACAACCTTCTTGAACGCCGGGCGGTCAAACAGTGCCACGGACAAAACGTGGAGCAGGTAGAACCAACCGCGCGTCTGGCCGATGTACTCCACAATGAAGTCGGCCGGTGCGTGGTTTTCGAACCACTCCTTGTTCTCAAATGGATAGTGGAACTGCGCAAACGGCATGGAACCGGAGTCGAACCAGACATCCAGGACATCCGGGACGCGGCGCATCATGGACTTGCCGGTCGGGTCATCCGGGTTTGGACGCACCAGTTCGTCGATCTCCGGGCGGTGCAGCGTGGTGGGGCGAACGCCGAAGTCCGCTTCCAGCTCATCGAGAGAACCGTAGACGTCGACACGCGGGTACTCGTCGTTATCCGATACCCACACCGGAATCGGCGAGCCCCAGTAGCGCGTACGGGAGATGTTCCAGTCGCGTGCGCCTTCCAGCCACTTGCCGAACTGGCCGTCGCGGACGTGCTCCGGCATCCACTCAATACCTTCGTGGTTGAGCTCGACCATCCGGTCGCGGATCTTGGTGACAGAGACAAACCAGCTGGGCAGCGCCATGTAGATCAGCGGCTCGCCCGAGCGCCAGGAGTGCGGGTAGGAGTGCTCGATGGTGCGGTGCTGGACGACGCGACCAGCGGCCTTCAGGTCCCGGATGATGCCCTTGTTCGCATCAAAGACCAACTTGCCCTGGTACTCCGGCACCTGAGAGGTGAACTTGCCGTCCATGTCCACTGGAATGATGACGTCGATGCCGTACTCATTGCAGGTGTTCATATCGTCCTCACCAAAGGCCGGAGCCTGGTGGACGACACCGGTGCCGTCCTCGGTGGTGACGTAGTCGGCGACCATAATCTGGAAGGCATTCGGGTGGTCGGCAAAGTAATCGAAGATTGGCTGGTAGGTCAGGCCCTCGAGCTCAGCACCGGCGAAGGTTGCCAGCACCTCATGGCCCTTGCCCAGCTCCTTGGCATAGGAACCAATCAGAGCCTCTGCCAGCAGGAAGTTCTTGCCAGCAAACTCTGCGACCGAGCTGTCCTCGCCGACCTTGACCACGGCGTAGGTGACCTTCGGGTTGACTGCCAGACCCAAGTTAGACGGCAGGGTCCACGGCGTGGTGGTCCAGGCAATCGCCGAGGTTTCTGCGAGCACTGGGTTATCCGCCAGCGTCTTCTCGGCAGCGGAGCCCTCCTTGGCGCCGGTGAGTGGGAAGGTCACCGTCAGCGTCGGGTCCTGGCGCATCTTGTAGGAGTCATCCAGGCGGGTTTCCTGGTTGGACAGCGGGGTGTGCTCTGCCCAGGAGTACGGCAACACACGGAAGCCCTGGTAGACCAGACCCTTCTTATAGAGCTCCTTGAAAGCCCAGATTACGGACTCCATGTAGCTCATATCCATGGTCTTGTAGCCGCCGTCGAAATCAACCCAGCGTGCCTGACGAGTGACGTAATCCTTCCACTCGCCCGCATACCGCAGCACAGACTCAGCGCAGTACTTGTTGAAGTTGGCCAGACCCATTTCCTCGATCTGCCCCTTGTCCTTAATACCGAGCTGCTTTTCAGCTTCCAGCTCAGCCGGCAGACCGTGGCAGTCCCAACCAAAAACTCGGCCAACCTGGTAGCCACGCATGGTCTTGTAACGGGGGACAATGTCCTTGACGTAGCCAGTCAGTAGGTGGCCGTAGTGCGGCAGACCATTAGCAAACGGCGGACCATCGTAGAACACGTATTCATCAGCGCCATCGCGCTGATCAATCGAGGCCTGGAAAGTGTCATCCTTCTCCCAGTAGGACAGGACCTTTTCCTCCAGCTCCGGGAACTTCGGGCTCGAGGTGTACTTACCAAAATCAGCAGTGCGCGGATACGCGCCACCTGCCGGAGTGGCCTCACCAGAGGCAGTTACGTCTTTCGAGTCAGTCACCGTTTTTACGTCACTTCCGTGGTCGAACATCATGGGTACTCACCACGGGGACGCTTACCTCTACCTCGGCGCCACATACTCAGCGCCGTCACGAAAGGCTCGCGCGGTACCACCCCGCTTGGCTATCCGCTTGACGACGGCCCCTGCGACAGAAACCCTTCGACGCTACACGCGATAGCCCGCTTATTTATTACAGCTGATGACGGTGCCAAACCGTTCGGTTCTACTGAGACCAACTCACTGCCCAACAGCTAGTTAGACCGTTCTTCCGAAACGCTCCCCCGGTGATGGCCGGATCATTGCGCACATGGCAGTCAGTATAGCAGTGTCGAGCGCAATGTCGGGATCTAGACAGCCAAGAACTCCAGAAAGCAAAAACCACCGCGACGACCATCAACTGTCGATGGCCAGCGCGGTGGCTGATAATGCTTTCTAGCTACGAACTAGACGCTCTAAAGGTTTCTAGTTGTTGTAGCCGTCGGCCGGGGCAGCCGATTCGCGGGAGTTCAAGTCGTCGAGCTGAGACTCCAGGAAAGTCTTCAGGCGAGTGCGGTACTCGCGCTCGAAGATGTGCAGCTCCTCGATGCGACCCTCCAGAGCGGTCTGCTGCTCCTTGACGGTAGTCATGATCTCGTGGTGCTTACGCTCTGCGTCTTCCTGCAGGGCGGTTGCCTTCTCCTGTGCCGCGGTGATAGTGGCGTTGGAGCGGGCATCTGCATCGCTAATCATCTGCTCGCTGCGCTGCTGAGCATCGGTGATAGTGGTCTCGGACTCGTTGCGGGCGTCTGCCAGCATCTGCTCGCTGCGCTGCTTAGCGTCAGTGAGGGTGGCGTTGGCCTCGTTGCGAGCGTTGGTGACGGTGCGCTCAGCCTCAGCGTTGGCCTCGGAAACAGTGCGCTCAGCGTTTTCGCGAGCCTCGGTGACCAGCTTGGTGGCCTCTGCCTCAGCGTCGGCGGTGACGCGCTCAGCGGTGTCCTGCGCTGCCTGCAGCAAGCGGGCTGCGTGAACGCTGACTTCCTGCGGAGCAACATTGGTGTCAGCGACAGCTGCCTTCGGCTGCTCAGAGGAGGAAGTGGAAGCCTGCTGTGCAGCAGCCTCAGCCTCAGATGCGCGACGCTCCAGAGCGTCCATGCGCTCCTGGTACTGAGCCTCAATCTCCTTCTGCTGGGAGTTCAAGCGCTCGTTGTACTCAGCGCGCAGCTCCTGCTCAATCTCATTGCGGAGCTTGTCCTCATCAACGGCCGGAGCAGCGGCGGCAGCAACAGCACCGGACTCGGTGCCGTCCTGAGCCTGACCACCCTGTGCCAGCTGGTTCTCGAGCTCCTCCACACGCTGGTGCAGCTCGGCGTTTTCATCCTGGAGCTCACCCAGTGCGTCCTCTACGAGGTCGAGGAACTGATCGACCTCATCCTCGTTGTAACCACGCTTGCCAATCGGAGGCTTGCTGAAAGCCACATTATGCACATCAGCCGGAGTCAACGGCATGGTGAGTTCCCCTAACACTTTGAGCGGACAGTTCTTAAGAAATCTTAAGCGAATTATTTCCAGTAGTACTGTTTACTCGGTCAATGCTACCCGGTCTTGCCACACTACTCACCCCAATATTGTTTGGTTTTGTTGTGTTTCACGCGTTTTACTCCACCAAAATGGGCACGTAAAACATTAAACCTCGCCCTTACCCTGCACCTTTGGTCACAGAACTTTAATCCAGAAACAGGAAAAACCTGTTGGAGAATCCAATCTCCAACAGGCCTTAAAAATTGCCCCCATTTGTTACCCCCGGCGAGTATTTAACTCCGGGGAAGGACAGCGTCGGCGATGAAATCTTCTCCGACTTACGCCACCGCACCGAGAAGCATCTGCAGCACCATTCGCAGAATCATCAGGATGAAGAAAAGGACAAGCACAGACATGTCCACCATCACGTTGCCCATTGGCATGGGCGGGATGAGTCGACGCAACAGCTTCACCGGCGGGTCGGTGATGACAAAAATAACCTCACCAACTGAAGAGAACACCTTGCCTGGGCGCCAGGACCGCGAAAATGACTGAATCATCTCAATCACGATGCGTGCCAGCAGCAGGTAGGTGAAAAGCTTCAGCAGGATTAGCAGAACTAGCAAAAGTGAAGACACGATTAGACAGTCTAGCTAACTGGTAGAAATACGAAGCATTAACTAACCGAGATGCCGAGCGGGACTAGCCGGACATCCGGTCGTACTGGTTCTCATCGACTTCGCAGCCGTGCGGGTAGAGAGTAAATACCGAGCCATCGGCCTTGATACGACCGCGCAGGCCGAAAACCAGACCAGCGACGAAGTCAACGTAGCGCTTAGCCTCAGACGGATCGAGCTCGCTCAGGTCGAAGGTGACAATGTCACCGTCGCGGAAGTGCGATCCAATGTCCGGCGCCTTGGAGTACTTGTCCTGGAAACCGCTCTCCGGCTTGATGAAGACATGCTCTGGCTCCTTCGGCTCTGCAACAGAGTGCAGGCTGCCGTAGCGAGCGCCCTCTACCCCGCGATCCTCCATCGAGTCGCGGGAATCCATTGTCGGAGCCTCACGCGGGTCATCCTCGCGCAGCTCGTAGCGGCGTCGATCAGAGCGACGAGAACCTGCGTAAGTGTCCTCGTAGCGCCCCTCATCACGACGGTCGAAGTCATCGTAGTGCTCGCCGTATGCAACGTCATCATCAGTGGGGGTCAGGCCGAAGAAATTGGAAACCCCGCGGAAGAAATCAGCCATCTTCTGCTACATCCTTCTAGGTGAATGGAAAATTTGTCTGTGCTACCCACAACCTACCGGGTCGTTAAGCGTTAGGGCATAGACACGCGGAAATTAGCCACAGCAAAATTACAACTTTGAAATTTAATCCCGTTCCGGCAGCACCACGACCCCAGCCTGTCGGCCTGTTTTACCCTCGCGACGGTATGAGAAATACTGCTCGCTTTCAATCGTGCAACTCGGCTCAACGTTGACATGCGTCACACCGAGGTCATAGAGCTGCCGCATCAACCCCGCACGCACATCCACACCCGTCGTGCCCTTCTTCGTCCGGGTCTTCGCACCGGGCAAGTGCTTTTCGACGTCATCGGCCATCGACTCTGGCACCTCATAATTGTGGCCAGATGCTGCCGCCCCAAGAAGGGCATGAATATTTTCCGGGGTGGACCCAAACTCAATCATTTTCTCTACGGCCTTGGCCACGATGCCATTCCGCGCACCGGTACGGCCGGCATGCACAGCGGCGGCTACCCCCGCGTAATCGTCGGAAAGCAAAACTGGCACGCAATCGGCGACGAGGACGACGAGCGCCAGCCCAGGCGTGGTGGTGACGATGGCGTCGGTGGCTTCAACTGGCTCACTCTGCGGCTCGTTGACAACGGTGACCGTATTCGTGTGGAGCTGTTCCATATAGACGAAGCGAGCGCGGTCGATTCCCAGAGAATCTGCCAGGCGCTGACGATTGCGCTCAACTGCGGACGGGTCATCGCCGACGTGATCGCCAAGATTGAAGGAATCGTATGGCGGCAGCGAAAACCCGCCGCGCCGATTCGTCAGAATTTTACGGCTGCGGCGGGATTCAGTCATGGTTTCTTAGAAGCCCCACTCCGGAAGATCGTTGGAAGCCTGGTAGCCTCCACGGCGATCGTCGCGGTCATCGCGGTCGTCGTAACGGTGCGCACCGCGGTAGTTGCGGTTTTCCTGCGTGCGCGGGGTCGGGTTGTCGGTGAACAGCCCGCCGCTGCTCGGTGTCGTGCGCGGGACGAAGCGGTCGCGATCATCCTGCTCACGGGACACGGCGGGACGTTCTTCCTGCGTCGAAGCGTTCGTCGACGGTGCGCCGAGGTTGTCGCCACCTGGCAGGGAGCTGCTCGGGCGAGCGGTGGTGTCTGCGGCCGGACGGGATGCCGCCTGTTCTGCAGCCGAGCGGTTGCCAGCGTCTGCCCCCTGCTTATCCAGCGGGTTGCCATTGCCCTGCTCGAAGCCGGTTGCGATGACGGTCACGCGCACTTCATCACCGAGATTGTCGTCGATGATGGTACCGAAGATGATGTTGGCGTCTGGGTCAGCCTTTTCTTCGACGATGGAAGCCGCAGCGTGGACTTCCATCAGACCGAGGTCGGAGCCACCGGCGACGGAAATCAGCACACCCTGCGCACCGTCCATGGTGGATTCCAATAGCGGCGAGTTAATTGCCTGGGTCGCGGCATCCATCACACGGTCATCGCCGCGAGCGGAGCCGACACCCATTAGAGCCGAACCGGCATCTGCCATAACCGAGCGGACGTCGGCGAAGTCGACGTTAATCATGCCCGGAATGGTGATCAGATCGGTAATGCCCTGGACACCGTTGTAAAGAATCTCATCGGCGAAGCGGAATGCGTCCATCATGGACAGATCCTGCTCACCAATCTGCAGCAGACGCTGGTTTGGAATGGTAATCAGCGTGTCACAGACATCCTTGAGAGCTTCGATTCCCTCAGCGGCCTGGCGAGCGCGACGCTTGCCCTCGAAGTCGAACGGCTTGGTAACAACACCGACGGTCAGTGCACCGGACTTCTTGGCGATACTCGCCACAACCGGTGCCGCACCGGTACCGGTTCCGCCACCCTCACCTGCGGTGACGAACACCATATCGGCACCCTTGAGGGTCTCTTCAATCTCATCCTTGTGGTCTTCTGCCGAGGTGCGGCCAACCTCCGGGTTAGCACCCGCACCCAGACCGCGAGTTGCCTCGCGTCCGATGTCGAGCTTGACATCAGCGTCAGAGAACATCAGGGCCTGCGAGTCAGTGTTGACTGCAATAAATTCGACACCCTTCAGCCCCTCCTCGATCATGCGGTTTACTGCATTGACGCCACCGCCGCCGACACCGACGACTTTGATAACGGCGAGGTAGTTATTCGGGGAGGTCATTGCGCGTTTCTCGCCCTTTCCTGTAGGTCCTAAAATTTTTTATCTAGCCACGTTGCACACAAACTGTGTGGCGGCTTATGCCACCGTACTCAGCTCATCTCCCACGACAACGTACGAAAGTGTGCATCGCGGCGAAAAGCTGTTGACACCATTGTTGTCGAAAACTGGGAATAATTCAGCGACCTTTTTAGCGCGTGTCGCTACCTTAAACTTGCACTTGAGGGATAGTGTTTGGGCTCAAGAGTCGCCCACATCACTACTCTCCCTTGGTAGTTGGCATACGCGGATTCGATACGTCCCAGTTCTTCTCTCCACGGCTCAGCACAATCTCTGTCGCGCGAGCCTTTTCCGCAGCGTTGTCGGAAGAACCGAAGTACACCTGGTAGTCGTCGGTCAAGAACAAGCGCACCTCTGCAGCAGACGGTGCACTGACGCGCTCAATACGTCCGGCAATCGGCTCGGGCAATGCCTTGACGACGTCCAAAACCGCCTTGATGACAGCTGGCTCCGGGTCAATCTTGCCGTCCGCTGGCTGCTCCGTCCGTGGCGCGTCCACAACCTCAATCACGCCCTCAGGCGGCGCAGCCGTGACAAAATCTCGCCCCTGGTCGGATATGAGGTGCTCACCGTCAGTGGCGCGGATGAACAACATCGGGCGAAATTCCTTCACCTCGATGTTGACTCCCTGCGGCCAGGTACGGCTCACAGTCACGCTGTCTACCCACGGCTGACCCGCCACGGAACGTGCGGCCGCATCTGTATCCAGGCGCGCTAGCCGCTGGCCTTCGGTAATGCCGCTGGCTTCGATAATTCCGGCTTTATCACCGTGGACGACACCTTCGACTTCGATGTTCTTGACCACCAGCCACGGGGAAAACCAGACCACACCGACCACGATGGCGATAATGGCCACCAAGCCGCCGCCAATGAGCCAGCCACGGCGCGGCTTGGGTGCGGACGCAGCCGGCTTGTCGGTCGAAAGTTTTTGCTTTCCTCGGGAACTCACAGTGTTACTGCTCCGCTTGCTCATCGTTGTCACCGCTGAGCTCGCGCACGATTTCGTCGGCAAGCATCGTCACTGAGCCTGCACCGATGGTGAGAATGACATCGTGAGCGTCGGCGATTTCACGCACGCGCGCCGGCGCGCTGGTGAAATGCGGCTCATAGGTCACGGGGACGGTCATCTTGTTGGCAATCAGCGCGCCGTCGACACCCGGAATCGGTTCCTCACGGGCACCGTAAACGTCGAGGACAACGGCCTTGTCCGCCAGCGACAGTGCGGCAGCGAACTCGTCGGCAAAGTTGCGGGTGCGCGAGTACAGGTGCGGCTGGAAGACGGCGATGACGTTGCCTCGCCCGGCTTCGGTAACCAGCTCCCGGGCAGCGCCGAGGACTGCGGATACCTCGGTCGGGTGGTGCGCGTAATCGTCATAGACGCGTGCCCCTTCGAACTGACCGGTGGCGATAGTGCCGTGGTAGTCGAAACGACGGCGCACACCGGTGAACTCACCAAGACCGCGAGCCATGCGGGCAAGATCTGCACCGACGCAGTTACCGCCAACCATCGCGGCCAGAGCGTTCAGCGCCATGTGGCGCCCCGGCTGATGCAGCTCGAAGGTCACAATGGTCGAGTCGATGGTGGCCTCAACACGAGCTCCACCGCCCGACGGTGTCCAGCCGTGGAGCACGGCACCGACAGGCAGGGTCGGGTGCGCAGCCAGCGCATCTTCCCCACCGTAGGCCAGCACGTTGATACCGCGGTCAACTGCGCGCTCGCCGAGCGCAGCAGCATGCGGATCCTCCGCGCAGACCACCAGGTGGCCACCCGGCTTAATACGCTCAGCGAAGGCGTCAAAGACGGCATAGTAGGTCTCGTCATCGCCGAAGAAGTCCAGGTGATCGGGCTCAATATTGGTGATTACTGCGACCTCTGGCTGATAGGTCAGAAGCGAAGCGTCGGACTCATCTGCTTCGGCGACAAAGACATCACCACTGCCCTGGTGCGCATTGACACCGGCCTTGCTCATCAGACCGCCCACAGCAAACGACGGATCCATCCCGGCCGCCTGGAGAGCTGCAACAGTCATCGATGTCGTCGAGGTCTTGCCGTGCGTACCAGCCACCAGCAGAGCCTTGGAATCCTGCATTAACAGTGCCAGGACGTCAGAGCGCTTGAGCACTGGAATGCCCAATTCGTGGGCACCGGCCAACTCTGGGTTGGACTTCGGAATAGCCGCAAACGAAATCACCACTGCCTCAGGCAGCTGGCCGTCACCAGCAAGCTCCAAGTTGGCGCGGTCATGACCAATCGCAATAGTCGCCCCCATGGCACGCAGACCGACCACAGCGCGGGATTCCTTCACGTCCGAACCGGTGACGCGCACTCCGCGAGCCAGCAAGATGCGGGCAATGCCAGACATGCCAGCACCACCGATACCAATCATGTGGACACTGGCAGGCAGCTGTCCGGTCACCGGCTGAAAGTCATCAAAATTAACATTCATATTTTGCTCGCTTTACTGGTTAGACATCTAGTTCACGGCGTAGGACAGCACCCGGCGGGCGATGTTCTCCGCTGGATTACCGTGACCAATGTTGGCCAGGGCGCGGCGACCGTCGTCAAGCCTCTGCTTCGACGTGACAAACGGAATCACAATATCCGAGATGGAGGCTACGGTCAGTGACTCATCGGCGATGAGCACGCCGCCGCCGGCCTCGATGACATCGGTGGCGTTCAGCGCCTGCTCACCGTTGCCGTGCGGCAGCGGAACGTAGACAGCTGGCAGTCCCACAGCGGAGACCTCCGCGACGGTCATCGCGCCCGAGCGGCACAGAATCAGGTCAGCTGCCGAGTATGCCAAATCCATACGGTCGATATATGGCACAGCGACATATGGTGCATCCTCACGGGTGGATTCGACCTCCACCGTGTTCTTCTTGCCATAGGCGTGAAGAACCGACACACCAGCAGCTGCCAGCTGCGGCGCGGCCTTGCTGACGGCCTCGTTGATAGAACGAGCCCCCTGGGAGCCACCGGTGACGAAAAGCACCGGTCCCTCCTGTGGCAGGCCGAAGAATTCGCGCGCTTCAGCACGCTTGGCATCGCGATTGAGCCCCGCCAGGCTCTCACGAACTGGATTGCCGACGACTTCGCCTCTAAGGCCCGAACCAGACACCGCCGCCAAGCCAGTACCGCCGAGGGCGATGCCGAGTTTGTTAGCCAAACCAGCACGAGCATTTGCCTCATGGACAAGGAACGGAATCTTCTTACCCGCACGACATGCCAGATACGCAGGTGCGGAAACGTAGCCGCCGAAACCGATGACGGCATCGGCACCAATGCGGTTATAAATCTTGCGGGTCTCCCGCACCGCACGGGCGACACGGAACGGCAGCTTGGCCAAGTCCATTGTGGGCTTGCGCGGCACCGGCACCGGTGGAATCAACTCGAGCTCATAACCGCGAGCTGGAACCAGCGTGGACTCCAATCCCCTGCTGGTGCCCAGCGCAACGACGCGCGCTTCGGGCTGCAGCTTCTTGATGGCATCGGCAACTGCCATTGCCGGCTCGATATGACCAGCAGTACCGCCGCCAGCCACCACGATGGTCGGAGCTGAGCCATCCTTCTTCACAAACTGCTCGGCCTCCGAGGCACCATGTGCCCCAGAAGCTGCGCCCAGATTCGTCTCCGCCATGGTGTTATCGATTCCTCCTCCGCGGTGCAGGACCGCCGTACCTATCATCTCGGCCGGAGCGGCTACGACGACGTGCGTCCCCACTGCGACTCTCGCTCCGAATCCTACTGCTTCTGCTCTGGCTTACCGATGACCGGGAGGCCTGTGGCCGCCCGGACCTCGGGGCGCGCTCATGGAACTCGCGGCTACGCGATGGTTCTTCGCCACGGTATGGGTACCGCGCCTGTGGCCCCTCACCCCGCGAGGTACGAGCGCCACTGGTCACCACTGGTGGGCCAAAGCGCTGCGGATCGCGGTGGGCGCGCACCTTGAGCGCGTGACGACGGGATTCATCGTACGGAATCGGCTCTGGAATGCCCAGGAACCTATCAATTGCCGGTCGACCCGACGTCTGCATAGCGGAAACGGCTTCGGATTCGTGGCGAGCACATGTGGCAAGCAAGCCCATCGACAGCAGCGTCACCAATGCGGAGGTACCACCTGCGGAAATCAGTGGCAACTGCAGACCGGTCACCGGCAGCGCACCGACGACGTAACCGATGTTGATAAACGCCTGCACCACAGTAGCGGTAGTCAACGTACCGGCGAGCAGACGCAGGAACGGATCATGCTGCCGCCCCGCAATGCGAAGGCCAACCCACCCCAGCGCCGCGTACAGCAGAATGACTGTCAGGGCACCGAGGAAACCAGTTTCCTCACCGATAATGGCGAAGATGAAGTCATTTTTCGCCTCCGGGAGGTATCCCCACTTCGCGCTTGACTGACCGAGACCGACACCGGTCATCGATCCGTCGGCAAGCGAAAGGAAACCCTGATAGGACTGGTACGCATCGCCCTGGACGTCATTGAAATTGCCTAGCAGCGAATCCAGGTACACGCGGATTCGCGCGGAACGGAATCCTGCGGTGGCGGTGAAAACCACCATAGCCAGCGCTGAAATGCCAATCAGGCCCGTGACGATGACTCGTGGCAGACCGGCGAACCACGCCAGCGCCACGACCACGAAAGCCATCGAGCCGACCATGCCGAGGTCACGCTGCAGCATCACCAAAGTCAGCATGAGGAAGCTGACGATGCCAAAGGCCAAAAACAAGTCTTTATAGGAAACGGCGGTGCGAACCTTTTCCGCCAGCACCTTCGAACCCCACAGCGCCAACGCAATCTTGGCCAACTCCGATGGCTGCATGGTGATGCCACCAATGCTCAACCACGAGCGTGCACCCGTTTCCTCCAAGCCAATACCGATGCCTGGGATGACCACCAAAATCAGCAGCACAAAAGACAAAATCAGCGCAGGAGTCGCAAGCGATCTAATCAGCTCCACGCGCATGCGTAGCACTATCCACATCGCAATTAGTCCTGCGACCACCATAATGAGCTGACGGATAAACACCGACCACACGCTGCCCGACGTGGTACCGGAGCTGGCCATGGATGCCGAGAGCACCATAACCAGGCCTATCGACGTCAGCAGCGCGACAATAATCATCAACAAGTGGTAGTCGAACAGCGGGCGCGACTTCCAGTCATTGAAGCGCTCCACCCACACCGGTCGCCGGCGCGAGCTAGCGTTGGCGGACCGACGTGAAGCCGTGGCGTTTTCTTCCTGCTTGGCCTTCACCGCGCTTGCGCTTAAGTTTCGAGCCTTACGGGAATTATCCATCGGTGGAAGTCACCTTCTTCGCCCACTGTGCAAACAGGTCACCGCGCTCGGCCATGCCGGAGTACATATCCAGGCTGGCCGCCGCAGGTGCAAGCAGCACCACGTCGCCGGAGGAAGCGTACTCAGTCGCAGCCATGCAGGCCTTGGCCATGGCGTCGGCCTTGTCGGTGTCATCAATCTGCACCACCGGGACAGCCGGTGCTATGCGGGATAGCGCCTCGGTGACCAACGCGCGGTCAGCACCGAGGACGATTGCAGCCTGCAGACGATGGGCGTGCTTGGCCACCAACGGCGCGATATCAGCACCCTTGAGCTGACCGCCAGCAATCCATACCACGCGCTCATGACCGGACAGCGCGGCATCGGCTGCATGCGGATTGGTGGCCTTGGAATCATCGATCCAAGCAATGCCGTCGGACTCATGCACAATCTGGCCGCGGTGTGCGCGGACTTCGAAGCTGCTTAATGCCTCGGCGATATCCTCCGCGGAGGTACCGATGCTGCGAGCAAGTGCCGTGGCGGCCACCGCATCGAGAATGCCGGCACGCCCCGGAGGGGAAATGCCCGCTGCCGGTGCGATGACAATGCCCGGGCCGGACTCCCCCTGCGCGGTGTCGCCGCCGCCGAAAGCGCGGTCAACAATCATGCCGTCGCGAACACCAACCTGATGATCTTCAGGGGCGGAGTCGGTGAACCCAACAAGGTAATTGTTCAGCTCATCGTTCTTTCGCATCTCCTCGATGTAGGCGACAACATCGGCATCATCCGCGCCGTAGACCGCAACTTCGCCGCGCAGCGCGCGAGTCTTATCGCGGCCGTAGTTCTCATAGGAGCCGTGCCAGTCGATGTGGTCTTCAGCCAGGTTCAACAGCACACCGGCATCTGGGCGCAAGTTCGGAGCCCAGTGAAGTTGGAAACTGGACAGCTCTGCTGCCAGGACATCGATGCGGGGTTCTGCGGTCAATGCGTCGTAGAGAGCCACACCAATGTTGCCCACGGCGCTACCACGGTCCCCGAGCATGGCGGCCAGCATCGAGGTGGTTGTGGTTTTGCCATTAGTGCCTGTGACCACAAGCCAGGTGCGCTTCGGCCCCCACAGCTGCGCACAGTCGCCGGCAAATGCCAGCGCGACATCGCCAAAGACTGGCACGCCAGCGCTGGCGGCGCTGGTAAATAGCGGACTGGTCGGACGCCAGCCGGGTGAGGTGACGACCGCAACTGCGTCGTCAAGCAAATCGGGTGCGTCGGCGGTCGTGACATGCGAAATGGAAAAGTCCGCTGCGACCAACTCGCCGAGCGTGGAATCATCGACAACAATAATTTCCGGGCAACCAATATCCTGGAGCATCGCGATGGCACCCCGACCGGACACGCCAGCTCCAGCCACCAGAACCCGACCAGAGCGCACCGTAGCGACTAAGTCGAGGTTTCGGATATCGGTGGGATTGGTCGGATCTGGTGAGTTAATCATTGAAATACGCCTACCTGAGAGAGCCAGTCACTATAGAAGATTGCTGCGCCGATCATGTTGAAGATGCCGGCTAGCAGCCAGAAGCGGACAACAACGGTCGTCTCTGCCCAACCGCCGTTTTCAAAGTGGTGATGCAGCGGCGCCATGCGGAATACTCGCTTGCCGGTGGTCTGGAATACAGCAATCTGAATTGCCACGGATGCAACTTCCATCACGAAGATGAAGCCGATGATAACCATCAGCAGCTCGGTCTTGGTGACAAACGACAGACCAGCGACGAGGCCGCCCAGTGCGAGCGAACCGGTGTCGCCCATGAAGATCTTTGCCGGAGCGGCATTCCACCACAAAAAGCCCAAGCAGGCGCCGAGACCAGCCACTGCGATAACCGCGACATCGAGTGGGTCACGGACGTCGTAGCAGCCGCTGCCCAGCGAGGCCTCGCAAGAGTTGCGGAACTGCCAGAAGGAAATCAGCGTGTAGGTCGCCAGCAACAGCGCGGTTGCACCGGCTGCCAGACCGTCGAGCCCGTCGGTGAGATTAACCGCATTGGTCCATGCGGCAATCACAATGAACACGAAGACCAGGAACACGATCATGCCGAACCACACAGGCCCCGGCGCAAGGTTCAAGAACTGGATATCGCGAATCAGCGACAGATTGGTCGAGCCCGGGGTGAGACCGGATGCGTCCGGGAACTGCAGGAGCAGCACACCGAAGATCAGCGCGGCAGCCAGCTGACCGAGCAGCTTGGCGGTCTTATTCAGACCGAGGTTGCGACCCTTGTACAGCTTGATGAAGTCATCGGCAAAGCCCAATGCTCCCATCGACAAAACCAGGAACATCACCAGCAAACCGGAGGCCGACGGCCCCACACCGGTCTGAATGAAAGCGATTAGGTGCGAGCCAAAGTAGCCCACCACGATAGCCGTGATGATGGCGATGCCGCCCATCGTCGGCGTACCACGTTTACGCTGGTGACTCTTCGGTCCTTCTTCACGGATTTCCTGGCCCAGGCCTTCAGCGGAGAACTTGCGAATAAGCACCGGCGTCATAAAGACGCTCACCAGGAATGCAATCGCACCACTGAGAATAAGTTGAATCACTTACTTTTCCTCTTCGCTTTCACCGTCTGACATCGACCCCACCATGCTGGCCAGCGCATCTGCGACACGCCACATGCCATCTGCGTAGGAGGCCTTCACCAACACACAATCGGCCGGATTAACTTCTGCGGCCACCAGTTCGGCGGCCTCGGATGTACCCGACACTCTAGAAGTATTTAACCCCAACTCTTCCGCTTTGTCGGCAAGGGCATGCACATTGACGCTTTGTCCCACCGCAACGAGTCGGTCAATACCACGCTGGACGAGATACTCCGCCAGTGCCTCATGTTCAGACTCAGCGGAATCGCCGAGTTCACCCATCTGCCCCAGCACCGCCCACGAGGAGGCTTCCTGGTGCTTCGGGCCTGACGCGGTCCGCGCCAGCGCATCGATGCCGGCACGCATCGAATCCGGGTTTGCGTTATAGGAGTCATTAATAACCACCACATTGCCCGACAGCTGTTGGACATCCATGCGGCGCTCAGACGCAGCCACGTGAGTGTTCATTGCTTCGGCCACCTGTGCTGCATCAATGCCGGATTCAACGGCTACTGAAATAGCCGCCAACGCATTTGCCACCTGATGCGCACCGTAGACCTGCAACTGAATTGGGAAGGTTCGCCCATCCGGCACATGCAGGACAAACGATGCGCGAGCCAAGTCATCGAGCTTGACATCGCTGGCTCGGTAATCCGCGCTTGCATGACGAGGCGCAGCCTCATCCGCCGAGAAGTACACCACCTTGGCCTGCGTGCGCGGTGTCATCCCGTAGACGTAGTCATCATCGGCATTGAGCACGGCCACGCCACCCTGCTCAGCAGATGGGAGGGCTTCAACCAGCTCGCCCTTGGCCTGTGCAATGGCCTCACGAGAGCCGAACTCACCCAGGTGCGCAGTACCGACATTGAGCACCGCACCGATAGTCGGCGGAGCAATTCGCGCCAGATGAGCAATGTGCCCAATTCCACGCGCACTCATCTCCGCAACCAGGTACTTCGTCTCCGGCGTGCACTGCAAGACCGTGTACGGATGCCCAATCTCGTTGTTGAAGGATCCCTTCGGCGCCACCGTGGGACCATCAATCCGCAACAGCGTCGCCATCATGTCCTTCGTCGACGTCTTACCCGCCGAACCGGTCACGCCGACCACATGCAGGTTGTCCTTGGACAACTCATCGACGACGTACCGCGCCAGCTTGCCCAGTGCCTCAAGCACCGCCGCTCCGGACCCGTCCGGGTCATGCGCAAAGGCATCGGCGTTCGACTCCTGCTTGCCCAGGGGCTTGACGACGACCGCAGGTTGTCCAACATCACGTGCCGCCAGTGCCATAGTCGCACCTGCCTGCACGGCCTGGCCAATGAAATCGTGACCATCGACCCGTGCACCAGGCAGGGCCAAAAACAGAGAGCCGTCGCTGACCTTGCGCGAGTCAAACTCCGCAGGCTTGGTGACTTGGGCTTCCGGGTCTACATGGACGAGTTCACCTCCCACAATCTGGGAGATCTCCGCAGCGGTCAGGGCAATCATGATGTCTAAAGTCCTTGTATTAGTCGAGGTGCAGACACAAAGTAAAGTGTGAGCTCTTGTTTTTAACTACTGTTTGCAAGTTAACCGCCTCAAGGCGAATCGACGCTGTCAGGCATTGCCCTCCAACCGCGCCGACAGTGCCTCAGCCAGCTGCTCGCGATCGTCGAAGGGATGAATCACGCCCCCGACATCCTGGCCGGTCTCATGCCCCTTGCCGGCGACAACGATGCTGTCACCGCTTTCGGCCAATTCGACCACGCGCCGGATTGCCTGGCCACGATCGCCGACTTCCTCCACCAGCGTCTCCGCCGCGGCCTCGCCCTTGGCTATAGCCTCCTTGGCTCCGGCCACCACTGCTGCGCGAATTTCAGCGGGTACCTCAGAGCGAGGGTTGTCATCGGTAATGATGACCACATCGGCGCCGCGAGCTGCCTCCGCTCCCATGATGGGACGCTTGGTGGCATCGCGGTCACCACCGGCTCCAACTACGACCAGCACGCGCCCCTTGGTCTGTGCGCGCAGAGTAGCCAAAACCTCGGCCACCGCAGCGGGCTTGTGCGCGTAATCGACCACTGCGAGGAAATCCTGGCCACGGTCAATACGTTCCATGCGGCCCGGGACGCGAACCTTGGCCAAGCCAGCCTTCGCATCACAATTTGCATGACCAATCACATCTAGGACAGCCCAAGCAACAGCGGCGTTGGCCACGTTGAAGGCACCTGGCAGTGGAACATCCAGTTCAACAGGTGCGTCCTGGTTGCGAGTCAGCGTGACATGCTGCATTCCATTAGGCGTCACAGTCGCAGTGTCCGCAGACCAATCAGCGTGCATTTTCGCCTTCGGGCTGGCATCGGTGACTCGGTGCTGAGTATGCACCGTGGTAACGCGAACTTCTGGGTCACCGGCGGCAATATCCGCCATGCGGACTCCCCAGTCGTCGTCAATGCATACAACAGCCTGCGGTGCGTGCAGTGGCCTCTTTGGATCGAACAGCGTGGCCTTGGCCTGGAAGTACTCTTCCAGGGTGTTGTGGAAGTCGAGGTGATCCTGCGAGAGGTTCAGGAAGCAGCCGACATCAAAGCGGACCCCGGCCACGCGTCCCAGCGACAGCGCGTGAGAAGAAACCTCCATCACAACGTGTGTCACGCCTTCAGTCAGCATCTCGCGGAAGAGACGCTGCAGCGCAGGTGCCTCGGGCGTTGTCAGGCTAGAGGGAACCTTGCGGCCATTGATGCGGGTGCCGGTAGTGCCGATGATGCCGGTGGAGCAACCAGCGGCAAGAAGTGCGCCTTCCAGCATGTACGTAGTTGTGGTTTTACCCGAAGTGCCAGTGACACCGATGACGGTCAGCGACTCCGAAGGGTGCTCATAAATTTCTGCGGCAACGTGACCGAGAACCGCGCGGACGTCATCGACTACTACGACCGGGCGCTGCTTGTCGGTCGCACGAATAATCTCTAGACCTTCAGCATCTGTCAGGATGGCTACGGCATCGGACTGCTCGGCGTAGCGGGCACCGTGGGTGCGCGTTCCCGGCAGAGCCGCGAACATACCGCCTGCTGGAACGTCGGCGGCGTTGAGCTCGATTGCAGCAATATCCACTGATTCTGCGTCGGCGGCGGTCATGCCATCGAGGCGGCCGTGGGCGAGGTTGCACAATTTCGCAAGGGTGGCGGTCATTGGCGGTTTCCTCTTTTCAGTCAGTTGTTGGTGGACAACAAATTTTTCAAGATTCTTGGTGAAGTAACTACGGCTGAAGCAGCAGCTTGCCATCGCGCGGTGGTGACGGTGGCACGTTGTAGTGGTTCAGCGCCCAGGCGGCAATGTCCTTAAACAGTGGCGCTGCCGACTGTCCGCCTTCGCCGTGGACACCGCGCTGAGGTTCATCCAGCATGATGCCAATGACGAAACGGGGATCGTCGGCAGGCGCGATGCCCGCGAACGTGATGAAGTACTTCGAATTTGAGTATGCACCCGTGTCCGGATCGACCTTCTGTGCGGTACCGGTCTTACCAGTCAAACGGTAACCCTCGATATCGCTACCAGCGGCGGTACCAGACTGCTGCCCCGTCGAATCGGACTGCATCACGCCCTCAAACATGGCGCGTACCGTCTTGGCAGTCTCCGGGCTGATAACGCGCACTGGCTCAGGGCGCTGAGCAGCAGTCTTCACACCATCCGGGGACACGGTCGAACGCACAATACGAGGCGGAATACGCTCACCGTCATTGGCCACGGTCTGGTAAATACCCGTCATCTGCAGCAGAGTCATCGCCATACCCTGACCGATAGGAAGGTTTGCGAAAGTACCACCTGACCACTGCGGACGCTGTGGCACCAGACCAGCGGACTCGCCCGGCAACTCGATACCAGTGGACTGCCCCAGCCCAAAGAGGTGCAGCATCTCTGCAAAGCGGTCCTGGCCCAGTCGCTCAGCCAACATCAGCGTGCCAACGTTGGAGGACTTACCGAACACGCCTGTGGTAGTAAACGCCTCAGTTCCGTGCTCCCATGCATCGCGCACGGTGACTCCGGCCATATCAATACTGCCCGGAACCTGCAGAACCTCATCTGGCGTAGTCACACCATCTTCAATGGCAGCGGACGCCGTAATAATCTTCGCTACCGATCCCGGCTCAAACGGATTGGACACCGCAGAGTTGCTGATGGTGCGTCCCTCTTCGACTTCCTTGCCAATATCCTTGTTTGGGTTGGCAGTATCAGCCTGCGCCATCGCCAGCACTTCGCCGGTCTTGGCATCGAGAACCACCGCGGAGGCATCCTCAGCACCCGAGTTGGCCTTGGCCTGATTGACCTGCTGTTGGACAAAGTACTGCATGTCCAAATCCAGCGTCAGTTCATACGTCGTGCCATCGACTGCTGGGTGAACGTCACGAGTCGACCCCGGAATAGCCACACCATTAGAGGCAATATCGATGGTCTTACCACCGTTAATACCCTGCAACGTGGCATCACGGGAGGCTTCAAAGCCGAACTGGCCAACGCCGTCCATGCCGATCTTGCCAATGACATTCGCGCCCGTCGCGCCATTGGGGTACTGACGAATATCCTGTCGCTCCGACACCAGCTCCGGGTACTTTTCCACCACGGCAGCTGCCTTATCCGGGTCGACATTGCGGATAAGCACTTCATACGTGCTTTCCTCATCGCGCAGCTTGTCCAAAATCTCCTTCGAGCTCACGCGCGACGGCGCGCTCATCACCGAAGACTCGTCGGTTTCGGGTTCGGCTTGACGACGGCCGTTGGACTTAGACCCATCAGCGTCAATGTCTTCGACACCGAGAAGCTTGGGCAGGTCCTTCGCAATTTGCTCAGTGCGCTCGTCGTATTCTGCAACCTCATCCGGGCGCTGCTTGTGCGCCTCGCCGATCCACTTTCGCAATGTGGATGGATGAACAGTAATACTGCGGGCCTCCATGGTGAAAGCCATCTGAGCCCCGTTGCGGTCCAAGATGGCACCTCGACGTGCGGCATCAACAATTTCTACTGTGCGCTGATTTTGTGCGGCTGCCGACAAGTCGGGGCCGACGATGAGCTGTACCCATGCAAGCCTGGCCACCAGGACGACAACGGCGATTGCGCCGATGAACTGCAGCCAGTTGCGGCGGCGCAAAAAATCCTTGTTGGTGATGCGCATCTTTTCGCGCGGCGGCAGGCTGCGATTAGCTGCAGCGCTGCGACCTCGATGACTGTCACGACGCGAGCGATCTTCACCACGCTCACGGGGTTTAATCCTGTAAGCACGTTCGCCGAAGTCATACCCCCCTCCACGGTTGGGGTAGTCGTCTCCAGATCGAATCATGCGCTAGTGCTTTCTACTAAGTCGATTCGCCGGTGGGCGAAAACTTCTGCCGTATCGTCTGTCATCGCGACTGATGAGTATATAAGTCTACAGTCGCCTGCCTACAATGACTGGTTTTACCAGGTGGGCGACTAAATTGGCAGCACTTCCTACTCTGCAGCTGGGGCAGGTGCTGGGGCCGGAGCGCCCTCAGGTGTCGGAGCCGGAGCTGGTGCAGGAGCCGGGGCTTCAGCCTCGGGGGCAGGCGCTGGCGCTGGTGCCGGTGCAGGAGCTGGTGCCGGGGCACGATGCTGAGGTGCGTACGGAGCGGTAGCTGGCAGCCCCTCCGGACGCGGGTGCGCCTCTTCAATAGCCGGAGCCTGCATACCCGGCACGTCCTCAGTGTCCTCCGGGTTCGAGGACGGTACGTGAGGATTCGTCGGAGATGCACCATTCAAGTCGACAAGCTTGTTCTGCTTGTCATCGCCCGGGCGAACTTCGACAACCTTGCCTTCTGGGTCAGTGGTCAACACGGCCGGCTGCTCCGGGCTCACCATGCCCTCTTCAACGGCTCGCTGTGCGATTGCACCGGTGGACTTCAGATATGCGACGTCTCGCTCAAGCACCTCGAGCTCATTGCGCAGTTCTTTCTCCTTCGTCTGGGCTGCATCCAGCTCCAGCGAAGTCGAAGTCGAAATACCAGAGAGGAACATCGCGATCACAATGCCGCCTACCACCAAGAAAATCATGACGGCCGCACCGACAAACTTGCGGTTATCTCGCGTGTCCGTCGTAACGCGACGTCCACGCACTGAGATGACCTGACGAGAGCCCGTCCGCCCAAACCGCCTGCGCTGGTAGAGATCCTGCTCGGTGCGGGTGCTGCGCCCGCGCTGACGTGTTTTCGTCCTGGCGCCGGCGGTGGCGGTCGAGGTCGCACCGCGGGAGGTGCGCCGGTCGGGGGCGTGCTCCGTGATTGTCGTTGCCATTATCGAAAGTTCTCCCAGTACTTAATGTGTGAAGGTGCAGTCAGGAAAAGTGCGGTGTCAATCGGCTCGGATCCGCTCGATACAGCGGACCCTGACCGGTGCGGCTCGTGGGTTGTCTTCGATTTCGCTTGCCGACGCTTTCTCCGCGCCTCGAGTTACAAGTGCGAAGTGCGGCTCATGCCCCGGCAGTTCCATCGGCAAATCCGGTGGTGTTGTCGACTTCACGCGTTCGGCAAAGTCCTTCTTGACAATGCGATCTTCCAAGCTCTGGTAGCTCATGAACACCGCGCGGCCACCGACGGCCAATGCGCCGCAGACCTGAGGCAGGACGTTTTCGAGAGCCTCGAGCTCACGATTGACCTCAACACGCAGTGCCTGGAACGTACGCTTTGCCGGGTGACCGCCCTTGCGTCGAGAAGCTGCCGGAATGGTCTCGTAGAGCAGCTCCACGAGACGACCCGAAGTGGTGAACGGCTCCTTGTCTCGCTCCCGCAGGATTGCGGAGGCGATTTTGCCGGCGAATCGCTCATCACCGTAGGTCGACAGAATGCGTGCGATATCGCCATGTGAATAGGTATTCAAAACATCAGCCGCAGTGATCCCCTGACTGGGATCCATGCGCATATCCAGGGGCGCATCGACGCGATATGCGAAACCACGCGCCACCTGATCGAGCTGCATCGAGGAAACACCGAGATCAAACAGTGCTCCGGCAATGCCGGTCTGCGCTGCCCGATTTACGATGTCAGCACTCCGAGCACCACCGGCTGCAGCTTCAATCTCGCCACGCAGAACCTCGTCGAGCGCGTCGAAGCGCACTCGGAACCCTGCAAAGCGATCACCGAAGCGAGCCAGGCGCTCTTCTGCCCCACGCATCGCGACCTCATCGCGATCAAGCCCAATTACACACAGCTGCGGGAACTGCTCGAGCAAATACTCAGTGTGGCCACCTGCGCCGAGAGTGCCGTCAACGACCACGGCATCGTCGCCAAGCGCCTCAATGCCCGGGCGCAGCAGCTCAGTGACTCGATGAAGCAGAACGGGGACATGACCAAATTCACCGGACTTACGGTCTTCCGCAGATGCCGATTCGTTCATTTCCCCCTCCTCACCGGGACTATGTGTGCTGGTTAGCAAATTTTTTAAAGATCTTGTCCCGATTCGCTTGACGACGGTTCTCCGCGTCAGCAACCGGTCTGCGCCAATTTGTGCACTACTGGGGAATGCAAAAGTGGTACAGAAACAAAAAGCGGGGATGTTCACAGGGCCCCGCCCGACAGAACCTGGTATCGGGGAAGTACACCAGGGGCTATCAGGCAGAGTCCGTGCGGACATTCCCTCTTTTTCTTTATCCCAAGCGGTTTATAAAACGCCTTATAGAACACCGAACAGTGAGTCATCCTCACCATCGGAGAAGTCTGCTTCATGCTCCGCCTGGTAGGCCTCCCAGGACTCCTTGTCCCAGATCTCCAGAAAGTCAATCGAGCCGATAACCACGCACTCCTTGGACAAATTCGCGTACCGGCGGTGATCCTGAGACAACGTAATTCGTCCCGAACCATCCGGACGCTGCTCATCCGTGCTCGCCGCGAGATTTCGAATGAAAGCTCGCGCCTTGGCATTCGTACGAGAAGCCTTGGTGGCTCGCTGAGCTAGTTTGACGAACTCCTCTTTCGGATAAACCGCAAGTGAGTGGTCCTGCCCCTTCGTGACCATCAGGCCACCTGCGAGGTCCTCACGAAACTTAGCCGGCAAGGTCAAACGCCCTTTGTCATCGAGCTTTGGAGTGTAGGTGCCCAGAAACATGCGTTACTGGCCTCCTATCCCCGTATTCAACCTCGATGTCAACGCATCAAACGCGTCCCGGTTTAAGTCAGTGCCGAAACTCAGCGCTATCGGATATTCACTTCTGCAATGCTGACAACCTGAATCAACATCACGGCCCACTTTACCCCACTATCCCCCACTATCAACACTCAAAGGCGAAAATCTTGGCACCCCAGTCTCACTTCAACCCCGCTTCACTTGTACGTTCACACCTCTGACCTCGCATTATAAGAAATCGTCGAGGTGGAAAAATTGTGGCAGAAAAGTGGGGCGCGTTCCCGCGAGAACCCTCAAAATCCCATCACCTGCGCCGCTTTAGCCTCAATCGCCACTTTAAGTAGCTTAAATATCAGTTTGCTTCCTAAAGAAATGGACCACGAGCGCCGCTACCCTAAAACATTGCCCCCTATCAGGCCTTTTACCAATAATCGCGACAGATTCGTGCCACTTTTATAAGGCCACTCACAACAGCACAGCGCGAAATAGCGGCTAACAAACAGCAGAGTGGGAGAAAGTGGGGACTTTCGGTGGGGCGAAGTGGGTGGAATGTCGTGGGCAGGTATAGGGCGATGACGGGGCGAACTTCGTATCCCTACTCCGCACCCCACACGCGTTAAATAGGCAGCAAAAAGGGCAAGCCAGTAAATGGCTTGCCCTTTTTATCATTCTGAAGTTTTTTTAACGCCCCTCAAAGCGGCCACGGAAACGAGACTCCAAAGTGGAATCCCCAGAAGTTCCACGTCCACCAGATGCACCGCGACGCCCCTTCGGCGACCCGGACTTACCAAATCCGAAGCCCGAAGAAGAAGCAGTCTTGGAAGTTCTTCCCTTCTTACCCGCTCCCGTCAGCGCCCAAACGCCTGAGCCAAACATGAGGATGAATCCGGCCACTGAAAGAGCAATAAACCAGGCACTCACAGAAAACAGAGCCACGCCGCCGATTAGCATCAGCAGCCCTAGGAGCATGAGTGCAATCACCTGAAGGGAAAAACCACGCGGCGCACTGTTTTCCTCCGGAAAGCTGAATGCATTTCCGGCCATCGTCGAACTAAATTTAGGATCCTCAGCGTAGAGTGCAGACTCGATTTCGTCGAGCATCCGCTGTTCGTGCTCAGATAGTCCCACAATTCCTCCATCGCCTACTTAAGCATTGCCCACCGTAAAAACTGGTAAACAAAAGCCCGCCCGAAACCAGGTCAACCAAATCAACCTGCGCTACTCACGGACTAGGTGCTGCTAACACGGCTACCGTTAGCTTCATTCTTACCCTCTTAACGAGCAATCCACCTATATTGTTCCATGAATTTACGCAATTCCCCATTTCTTTGGGAAAGCTCACAATTTCTAGACGAAGTTTCTGCACTAACCGGGACTTTAAGCAACTGCAGGCAGGACACCCAACTCCACCCGAACGACCTCCAGGAACTCACAGCTGAGCTCCCACAAATCAAGCGCACGCTGAGGATCAATGCGTCGCTCAATGCCAAGACGAACACTTTCACGCAGCACACCAAACTGCTCAAACCGTGCCGCCCAACCGCTGAACTCCGGCTGCGACTTCTTCAGCCCCACCCACGCACTCTGCGGCGCAGAGCGACGCCGCTTGAGCCCCACACCGGCCCCCGACGAAGCATCGCGGTTAAGCAACGCACCAGCACAGCGCAGTGCAGCGCGATAGGACAGCTCCAGCATCTCATCAGCATCAGCCTGACGAGCACCCGCAAGAAGCGCCTCCGCTCGACCCAGCAGCGTCAGCGACTCCTTAGAGACACCAGCTGGCGCAACCGAGCTCGACTGAGAAATTGCCCTAAATTCCACCACATTCGAACCTGCCACCGCACTGCCCTCCTTCTCACTGTGAGCGCGGACCAACACACTGCCTCGTGCGTTGCTGCCCGCAATGTATCCCCGCCTCCGGATTCTTTTGGATTACCAATAGCCCTAATTTCGCACTAATGTTCGAATATGTTAGTCACGACATTTACCTGCCACCGCATCCCCGCGCGTCCGCTTTCCAGCCTGATGCCCCGTTTATCGAACCAATTCACCAACCGCTTCCAATGCAGTCGCTAGTGTTGATTGTGTGAAATACAGCGTGGTTCCGATGACGACAGGAGACTTCGATCTCCGCCTGCACGAAGCAGTGGCGCTCTACATAACCGCGATGAAGTACAACCCGGCAATTCTGCCTGGTCGCATCCGTGAATGGCAGAAACAAACAACGCAGCCCGGCTTCGCAGCGGTGGCCGCGATCGCTCATCCTGAGGGGATGTCCCCCACTGCAGCACTGAGAGATCCTCGTTGCCAGCTCGTCGGAATCGGCTACTGTCGCACAGGCACGGATACGCACTGGTGGCATCAGCAGGTCAGAGCTGGTCTCCGCGATGCGGGTGTACCACTTCCGACCGTCGTAAAGCTGCTGGGAAACTATGCGGAACTGTCCGAAATCCACATTCACCCGAGCTTTCAGGGACGGGGAATCGGCAAACGGTTGCTGCGCGAGCTGGTGGATTCAAGGGATGAGTCTCACGTGCTGCTGTCCACTCCGGAGGTTCCGCACGAGGCCAATCGAGCCTGGCAGCTCTACCGCCAATTTGGATTCCAAGACGTTTTGAGAAATTTTTATTTCACAGGGGATTCCCGCCCCTTTGCAGTTCTAGGAGTAAAGCTTCCTCGTGAAAACGCCGCCGCCTGAGACATCGACACGCCGACCGACGCGTTTGCGCATTGCCGCAGCACTGGCAAGCCTCGCCGCCATTACGCCGCTGAGCGGCTGTTTTGACGCGCAAGCGGGAATCACTATTTCCGGCGATGACAGGGTTTCCGGCGTCGTTCAGATTACGCCGACAGAGGCTTCGCGGTCGCAATTTGCCGACTGGCAAATCCCCGACGACCTCACCGACCGCGTCTCGCAGGGCATCGTCGACTCATCCACCGGCAAAATGGAGGTCGAGTTCAACAATCTGCACTTCATGGAAGTCACGGATACGCTCCGACAGCTTTCCGACGATCGCATCGATATCGACCTCGATCGCACTGGCGGTGGCCAGATTTCCATGAATGGCCACATGGATCTCTCGCACCTGCCCGGCGCGAATATTGACCTGCTCGTTGCTTTTCCGGAGGCAGTGACGGACTCCAATGGCCGTCAGACCGAACCCACCAAGGTGGAATGGCAACTTGCCAGCGGTGAAAATCACGCAGTGTGGGCCTCATCGCCGGCGGGCTCGACAAAGCGGAATCAGTTCCTTGTGTTCACCGGCGTAACGGCGGCGGCTGGTGTGCTGGCTTCCCTCCTCGGCGTGCTGTGGGCACGTCGTGTGCGAGACATGAACGATTTCTAGGCTCTAGTTTTTACAACCTCTAAAAGCCGCCGCGCAGCATGTCCTGACCAGTTCCCCATGCCGGGGCCATGCCCAGATTGTGCAGGACCTCCTGGGAGGCGCGTGCGAAGTTCATGGTCATAAAGTGCAGCCCCGGCACGCCCTCGGCGATGAGCCGCTCGGCCATATTGGTGGAAAACTCAATGCCAATCTTGCGGATATCATCCTTATTGGCCTGCTCATCGCCATTAGCAGCCTTAATCAGGCGCTCTTCCAAATCAGCAGGAAGGTGCGCGCCGGACAGCTCCACCTGCTTGCGCACAGACCGCAGCGAGGTAATCGGCATCAGGCCCGGGATGATTGGCTTTGTACCGTGCACGGAATCTGCAGCCGCCAGGCGGTCACGAAGACGCAGGTAGTGCTCGACGTCGAAGAACATCTGAGTAATCGAGTACTCCGCGCCGGCGCGCAGCTTGGCCAGCGTGTACTTCGTATCGTGCTCCAGATCTGGTGAGCGATAATGCCCCTCCGGGAAAGAGGCGATACCAATTTCGAACTTTTCAAACTCCGGCTCGGCCTTGATTAATTCAATCAACTCGCTGGCGTAGTGCAAGCCCCCTTCGGTCTCCACCCACGGTCCCAGTGGATTACCCGGCGGGTCACCGCGCAGCACCAGCAGGTTGGTCAGACCAGACTCCAGGTAGGAGCGCAGGATTGTCCGCAGCTCGTCGACGGTGTGCTCCACCAACGTCAAGTGCACCAGGGTGGTCAGCGGCTGCTTCGACACGCGCTGCGCAATGCGCAGGGTGCGGTTGCGGCTTGACCCACCCGCGCCATATGTCACTGATGCGAAGGAAGCTCCAAGATCGTGGAAGGCTTCGGCGGCGCGGAGAAGTCGAGTCTCCGCAGCGTCGTCACGCGGCGGCATGAACTCGACAGAAAACGGAATACTGCCGGCGCTCGGCATCGAGAGGGCCTGTCGAATAGTGACTTGGCGGCCCGGCGATGGTGACGTAGTTGAGGACATAGTCACTCATATTAAGTGGTGACCTATCCTTAAGGCAGCATTACCCGTCGTCGACGAGAGACCCAGATGAGCGAAAAGAAGAATTTGGCCGAGATGCAGCCCCGCGAAGTACCGGCGGCAGTGACTAAGACTCTGGAGGTTTACCTCAACAGCCGCGGTGCGGATGTCGCTGCTGTCGATGCGGTCTACACCGAGGCCATGGACTCGCTGCACGCTTTCGTCGTGAACGGCGGAAAGCGCGTGCGTCCTTCGTTTGCGTGGCAGGGCTGGCTCGGTGCCGGCGGTGCGGAGGGCAAATTTGCACCGGCCGAGGATGTAGAAGCTGTGCTCAATGCGGTCAGCTCACTGGAGCTGATTCAGGCCTGCGCTCTTATTCACGACGACATCATTGATGATGCCGACACCCGCCGCGGAGCCCCGACCGTCCACAAGGTGTTCGAGGCCAAGCACGCGGCCAATGATTGGCATGGCTCCGCGGAGCGCTTTGGTATCTCTGCGGCAATCCTCGTTGGCGATGTTGCCCTGACCTGGGCTGATGACATGTTCCACTCCTCTGGCTTGAGCACTGAAGCCCTCTCACGCGCAATCGTTCCCTGGCGGGCAATGCGTACGGAGGTACTCGGCGGACAGCTGCTGGACATCACTGCAGAGGCCAGCCGCGACTCCCGCGTCGGCACGGCAGAGAAAATCAATCGCTTCAAAACCGCTGCCTACACCATCGAGCGCCCACTGCACATCGGTGCTGCCCTCGCAGGCGCCAACGAACAGCTCATTGCCGCATACCGCAGCTTCGGCCGCGATATCGGTGTCGCATTCCAGCTTCGCGACGATCAGCTGGGTGTCTTCGGCGATCCTGCAGTCACCGGCAAGCCGGCTGGCGATGACCTGCGCGAAGGCAAGCGCACGGTCCTGGTCGGAGAGGCACTCGGCCTGTACAAGGACTCCGCTCCGGAAAAGGCCCGCTTCATCGAAGAGCATCTGGGCAAGGTCAAGTCCGCAGATGACATCGCCGAGCTGCGCGATTTGATTGCCGAGTCCGGTGCCGCCGATGCCGTCGAACGCGAAATTAATCGCCTTACTAAGCGCGCTTTTACCACTATCGAAGCTGCCAACCTGCCGGCAATCTACCGCGACAATCTCATCGAAATGGGCGTCCGCGCGACCGCCCGCCAGCACTAGATCAAGGTTTTTAAGTAGTCATGGCCGCTGCTGTCCCCGCTCATCGCCCGACAAATTCCTCTCGCCAGCGCAAAGCTCAGGCAATTTCGCCCAGCACTCACGCAGCCGACAATTCGGCTGCCCCGCATCTGACCATTGTCGGCGCAGGTCTATCAGGACTCACCGCCGCGCTCTACGCGCTCGGCGCCGGCTTTCGCGTCACCGTCCTCGACCGCGAATCATTCGTCGGCGGGCGCTGCGCCAGCGAGCCGGTCACCGTTGACGTCAACGGCCAACCGCTCACTGCCGTCTTCGACACCGGCGCAACCGTGTGGACCATGCCCTCGCTTGTCGACGACGCTCTTGCCGCCGTCGGCCTCTACACACGCGATATCGACCCGAGTTTTTCGGCCTGCCCAATCACGCCGACCTACCGCGCGGAATTTGCCACTCGCGGTGGCCTGGACGTGTACTCCGATGAAGACACCATGAGCAGCGAGCTGGAACGCTTCGGCGCTGACCGCACTGCCATTACTGGTTACCGCAAGCTGCGTGTATGGCTTCAACGACTCTTCGATGCCGCCTTTGACAACTTCATGTCCCGCAGCTTCGACCGCGTCACCGACCTCTTTACTGGGCCCGGCGCGCTGCGCGACCTCACCACGCTGGCTCGCCTCGGTGCCTTCGGCGCGTTGCAGCCAAAGATTCAGGCTTTCCTCGGAGATGACGAGCTCAGCCGCGTCTTCAGCTTCCAGGCGCTCTACGCCGGTGTCCCTCCCGCCAAGGCACGCGCGGTCTACGGCTGCATTGCACACATGGATACCTCCATGGGCGTCTACTACCCCACGTCCACCAAGTTCGGCTCCGAGATGGGCGCCATCCCAGAGCTCCTCGCTGAGGCTGTCCGCCGAGCTGGCGGCACTATTGAGCTAGGTGTCAACGTCACTGGCCTCAAGCTCGACGCCGAGGGACGTGTGCGGGAGATTGCCACCGACACCGGCGACCGCGCCACCGACGCGATTATCTGTACGACCGACTTGCCAGTGGTCAAGGATTGGCTTAACGACGCACTCCCCGCCACCGGTAACACTGCGAATAGTCGCGGTCTCCTGGACGTCGTCAAGCGGAAGTGGAAGCAGCGGCGTCTGGTTCCGTTGCGCTTTTCGCCATCGGCGGTTGTGGCCCACGGGTTGATTCCGGCATCCGCGACGGAGTCCTGGCCGAAGCGTCATCACCTGATTTCGTTTGGGGACAAGTGGGATGAGACATTCCAGGAGATATCTGCGTCGTCCGGCGGAAAATTGATGTCCGACCCGTCTCTGCTAATTACCCGCCCAGCGGTAAGCAGTCCGGAGCGACTGGTCCGGGATGAAAATGGGCAGCTCTGGGAGCCGGTCAGTGTGCTGGCACCATGTCCAAATTTGGCCTCGGCGGAGTTGGATTGGCCGACGATGGCGGAAAGCTATGTCGACCAGCTTGCAGGCGAGCTGGAACGCCGCGGGCTAACAGGCATTTCAACACAGTGGCACGTTGGGCGTATCGATACGCCGAAGCAGTGGCTGGACCGTGGGATGGGCGTTGGCTCACCATTTGGATTGGCACACCTGTTCCGCCAGACCGGCCCGTTCCGGCCACGGAATTTCTCGCCGGCAATGCCAGAGAACTTGGTGCTGGCCGGATCGACGACGGTACCAGGTGTCGGCGTGCCCACTGTGATGATTTCGGGTCGGCTGGCCGCGCAGCGGTTTGCGGACCCCACGGCATCGACGGATGCGGGTCGCTGAATGCTGACCAACTAGAATCAATGCATCAGCAATTTTTCGATTGTTTAGGTTGAGATGAAATTATCGCGGAGTGCTCTGCAGGGTGTCTACGGTGGCATCCTTATCGCTCTGGGATCGTATGGTTCCGGTGCGACTCGCTATCGTGACGGTTTGGTTCACGCCCTTGGGCTGGACTGGATTACCTACGGTCATGGTCAGATCTTCTTTGAGATCATCATCTGGGTAGGTATCGCTCTGCTGCTTACTTCCTGGCTGCGCGTTGGCCGTGAGCTGCTGTTTTCCCGGCGCTCTGTGGCCAAGTGCGTGACAAGCGCCCCGGGCGATGCCACTGACCTGCAGAAATTTAATTCGATTCTGCTTGCCTGGGCGATTCCGCTCGCGCTGTCGGGACCGCTGTTTTCCCGGGACGTCTACTCCTATCTGATGCAGGGCGCGATGGTGCGCGACGGGTTTGATCCCTACACCGAAGGCGCTGCAATCAATCCGGGACCAATGCTGCTGGAGGTCTCTGCCGACTGGCGCAATACCACCACCCCGTATGGCCCGTTGCACCTCGGCATCGGTGAGCTCATCACCAGCATCGTCGGCGACCATGTCGCACTCGGTGTCATTTTCTACCGCATTGTCTGCCTTGTTGGTTTTGCCGGCATCGTCTGGTCAATCCCGCGCATTGCCCAGGCACTGGGAGCGAATCCGGCATTTGCGCAGTGGCTCGGTGTTCTCAACCCACTGGTGCTGCTGCACTTGATTGCAGGCATGCACAATGAGGCCCTCATGGTGGGCCTGGTCAGCGTGGCGCTGGTTGCCGCACTGCAAATGCAGCGATTAACTGGCGGCATTGTCGCTGCCGTGTTGCTGGGTGTCGGCGTGGCGCTGAAGGCCACTGCAGTGATTGCACTGCCGTTTGTGGTGTGGATTGTGCTGACTCGACGTGAGCCAATCCCCTCGGTTAAGGACATGCTGCGCAAGCTTCCCGCGATTGTCGGTATCGGAATTGGGCTGGTTGCGGTATGCGTCGGCACGCTCGCACTTGTGACATGGTTGACCGGTTCGACCTGGGGCTGGATCTCCGAGATCAGTGGCAATACCAAGGTCATCAATCCCCTGGCTGCCCCTTCCGCAGTCGCTGGTGTCATTGCTGCCATCATGGGCTGGATTAACGATGAAATCGCCTTCAACATCATCGTCCACTACACCCGTATCGTCTCGTCGGTAATCATGCTCGTTGGCCTGGTGGCGACGTGGTTTTACTTCCGCGCCACCCCACGCCGCAATGTCGCGGGCATGATTGCCGCCTACACCGTAGCCTGCGTATTCAACGCCGTGGCACTGCCGTGGTACTACGCCAGCTTGCTGACTCCCATGGGCACCATCCGCCCACCGAAGTGGCTGGTGCAGGGCACTGTCCTGTTTACGTTCATCCTATCGCTGTCGTTTGCCGGTGGCGGTAATCACCGCTTCTACGACGCACCGTGGATGATCATCGTCACGGCAATCGGTTGGCTCGCCACCGGTTGGTTGGTCAACGGCACATTCGCGTGGAAGTACTCCTGGCGCGACGAGGATGAAGCGTCCGCCATCTCCACCGAGCCCGCCAAGGTTGGGTGACCTACTGTGACGTCCCCGCAAGCCTTTGAACTCTGCCATGAAATCATGGCCTCCCACGGTCATACATATGCCCTGGCCACACGTCTGCTCGCCCCGCGTCAACAGCGCGCGGTGTGGTCACTCTACGCCTGGGCACGCATCGTCGACGACTACGTCGACTGCCCCACCGTGCAGACCAGCTCCCCCGCCAAGCTCGAGGCAACAGTCGAACGCCTCAATCGACTATTTCGCACCGCTGTGGTCACCGGTTCGCTAGACGACGTCGATTGCGACCGCGACCGCGCCGTCATTTCGGCGGCAGCGCAAACTTTCCGCGACTACGACATTGATCCCCAGCTTTCAGCAGACTTCATTGATTCCATGCTGATGGATGTGCCGAATACGCCTGGACACATTGCGCACTTTGAGACTTGGGAACAACTAGATGACTACATGTGGGGCTCCGCTGCCGTCATCGGCTTGGAGATGCTCCCAGTCTTGGGCACTCGCCACGGCGTCACTCGCGCCGAGGCAGCTCCGCATGCCGAATACTTGGGCAGAGCGTTCCAGGTGACCAACTTCTTGCGTGATATCGCAGAGGATTTCCGTCGCGGACGCATCTATCTTCCCCTGGATCAGTGGGATGCCTTTGGCGTGGATACAGAGGAACTCGGCTACTGCGTGAAAAGTGGAAAAACCACAGGACCGATACGCCGCGCTGTGGCCTACTTTGTGGCGCGCAATCGAGCTTTGTATGCACAGGCCCGCCCTGGCATCGATATGCTGGATGTCCCCGGCCGCCAGGCTATTCGTGCCGCTGAGGTGCTCTATTCCGATATTCTGGGAGAGATTGAGCGCGCTAACTACAATGTGTTTGCACAGCGTGCGCATGTGGGGCGCGCCCGAAAAGCAAAAATCGCCCTGCCACTGCTGGTGACAGCAGTACCGGGGCGAGCGCGACAGCAGTTTAGCTAACGCGGGGCTAGAAGGCCGCTAAAAGGCCATAGCCTGAGCGCGGCGCATGACTTCACGAGCTAAATGACCATGGAGGGCGTCCACCGGACGCCCTGGCAGAGAATCATCCTCGGTGAAGAGCCACTCCAGAGTTTCCTCTCGCGAGTAGCCTCCGTCGCCAAGCAGCGCGAGCGCGCCGGGGACGAAACGCGCGACCTCGCTGCCCTCAAAGAAGCGCTCGGGAATTTGCGCGATGCCATCGCGGTTGATTGCAATGAGGCGTCCTTCCTGCAACAACGCATGAATGCGCGTCACGGGCACACCGATGCGGTCAGCGGCATCGGGCAGCGGGAGCGTGGGTTCATCGGAGCTCAGGACATCTGTGCACGTTGGAATCTTTCTCACACTGGTCACTTTAGCGCGTTAGGGCCCTAGGGTTTAAGTCCCCATATACTAAGTAAAGGCTGGCGCCAGGTATCGGCCGACGCGATGGTTGAGTCGACGTAATAGTTGAGCCAACGCGATGGCTGAGCCGTGGGTGCTGATTTTTAGTTACGTACTTGTGAAGTTAGAGATTGTAGAAAATAAGGAAGGCTGATTTATGTCGCAGCTTGTCGAGGGGCAGATTCTCGATGGCCGCTACCGAATTGGTGCGACCATCGCACACGGTGGCATGAGCACCGTGTACTGCGCCACCGATCTGCGACTCGATCGTGTGGTGGCGGCCAAGGTCATGGACCCGCGCTTTGTCGACGATGAATCCTTCCGTATCCGCTTTGAACGCGAGGCTCGCGCAGTTGCGCACCTCAATGATGAGTCGTTGGTCAACGTTTATGACCAGGGCACTGACCCGGCTGGGCACGTCTTCCTAATTATGGAATTCGTCGACGGCGGCACGCTGCGCGAGCTGCTGCGTCAGCGCGGCCCCATGCCACCTCATGCGGCTGCAGCGGTGATGCGCTCGGTGCTTCGCGCACTCTCCGTTGCGCATTCACGGGGCATGGTCCACCGCGATATCAAGCCGGAAAATGTGCTGATTTCCTCCGATGGGCGCGTGAAATTAGCCGACTTCGGCCTGGTGCGCGCAGCCGCTGATGCGAAGGTCACATCGAATTCGGTCATTGTGGGCACGGTGGCATACCTATCTCCGGAACAAGTCACCGGTGAGCCAATTTCCCCGGCCTCTGATGTCTACTCTGCCGGTGTGCTCCTCTTTGAGCTGCTCACTGGCACGACCCCGTTTATTGCCGACTCCTCTTTGGGAGTGGCCATGAAACGCCTCAACGAGGAGGTGCCACTTCCCTCAGACCTCATTGATGGTGTGCCAGCGGAGTTCGATGAACTGGTACTTCATGCTTGTTCCCGCAGGCCAGAGGACAGGTTTTCGACTGCGAAGGAATTCGCCCAAGCGCTGGAGGAAGTTTCCGAGGAATTGGCGCTGCCACCGTTTAAGGTTCCCTCGCCGTCTCATTCAGCAGCCGCAAATGCCGCTGTTGCAGAGGGCCTGACGGAAAACTTCCAGCGAGATCCTGGCTCACGCGCACCGCGTCCGGGAATTGCAGAGACCGCGCCTGAGCGATTCGACAACCCGGAGGCGGGGCACACTCGCACCTTCGACCGCAATGACGGCTATGACAACGCCAGCTGGGAAATGCCAGCTGCCGCACCCACGTCTACGCCTGGACAGGCACCCGGATCTGTGCCATTTGCACAGCCGGAGCCTCCGCGGGCAATGCCCTACCCATCGCCACAGACTCAGCCGCAACCAGAGCCGCAGTATCCGCCAGCTCGGACTGACTCTCCACAGCATCCCCAGCCCAGATCCGAGAGCGCACAAAAGCGCCCGAACCGTCGAGCATCACGACAGCGCACTCGCCGCGGCTGTGCGCTCTGGCTGGTCATTGCGCTTATTGCTACCCTGGGCATGGGTTTGGGTGCCTGGTGGCTGGGATCTGGTCGTTATGGCGAGGTGCCGTCAATCACCGGCCTTTCTCAGCCACAGGCAATGTCAGCAATAAGCGATGCGGGCTTTGAGCCAGTCGTTGACGAGCGCTACCACAACACGGTGGCGGCATCGAAGATCATCGGTTCGGAACCGCTGGCCGGGGAGCGCGTTGTGCGTGGCGACGATGTCCTCGTGCTAGTCAGCCTTGGTCGGCCGACTGTGCCCGCCTATCCGGCGAATCATTCGCCACAGGTGTATAGTGAGGAACTTTCCAAGCGCACCTTAAAGGAAAAGGTCGGTGAACCCGTATTCTCCGATGATGTATCTCCTGGTGATTTGGTATTCGCCAAGCCATCTCCAGGCCAGGCAGTCAATGTCGGTGCAACCGTGACGGTGCATTACTCCATAGGACCTGCTCCAGTAAAGGTTCCGCACATCGTGGGGCTTACCGAAAAGCAGGCGCGTCAGCAGCTGCGTGAAGCCGGCCTGGAGGTCGGCGATACCGTCGAGGAGTTCTCTGCATCTGCTGATGAGGACGAAGTTATCGCTGTCTCCCCCGACGAAGGTACGGGCTTGGAACGCGGTAGTTCTGTGACGTTGACCGTCAACAATGGCATCGAGGTGCCGAAGGTGGTTGGACGTACCGAAGCCGATGCGCGCAAGATCCTGCAACGCGCAGGAATTGAGGTTGCCAAGGTGCGTACCTCGGACTCCTCATCAAGCAGTTACGGCCGTGTGGATTCGGTGTCTCCGGCAGCAGGCGAAGTCATTGATCCCGATAACGCTACCGTCACACTGACGGTGTCACGTTCGGTAAAGGTGCCACAGCTGATGGGCAAGACGGTCAAGCAAGCACGTCGTGAAGCGGAAAAGCAGAACCTTGAACTAGAGGTATCTGGCTCTGCCAGCGAAAATGACCGCGTTTTGGTGCAGTCCCCGCTCCCCGGCTCACGGGCCAAGGCGGGCGACAGCATTAAGGTCAGCACTCTGTAGCTGGTCGAGTTGGTCTCCAGCTGCACAGTGCTGACCTGCGGAATACTGACCTTTGCGGCCATGGCACGCGTGGCGTAATACGTGGCCGCGCTCGTGCTAGGCCTCGCTTAGTTACGCAGCATCTCAGCGACCAGGAAGGCCAGCTCCAGGGACTGCTGAGTGTTTAGACGCGGGTCACAGGCAGATGCGTAGCGATCCGGCAGGTCGACATCGGAAATGTCCTGGGCACCGCCGAGGCACTCAGTAGCATCCTCGCCGGTGAGCTCGACGTGGATACCGCCTGGGTGTGAGCCCAAGGAGCGGTGCACTTCGAAAAAGCCCTGTACTTCGTCGACGATGCGGTCGAAGTGGCGGGTCTTGTAGCCATTGGAGGCAGCGTAGGTGTTGCCGTGCATTGGATCGCACTGCCAAATGACCTTGTGGCCCGAGGCCTCCACGGCCTCCACAATCGGAGGCAAAACGGAGCGAACCTTGTCATTGCCCAGACGGGACGTCAGGGTCAGGCGGCCTGGCTGGAAGAACGGGTCGAGCTTGTCAGCGTAGGCGACGGCTTCTTCCGGCGTGGTAGTCGGGCCAATCTTGACGCCCACTGGGTTGCCGATCATTGCGGCCAGATTGACGTGGAAGTCCTCCATGCCACGAGTACGCTCACCAATCCACAGCTGGTGTGCGGAGAGGTTGAACAGCTCCTGGCCATCTTCGTTTTCAGACAGACGCAGCATGGCGCGCTCGTAGTCAACGACCAGTGCCTCATGCGAGCAGTAAATCTGTGCGGTCTGCAGATTGGAGTCGGCAACACCGCAAGCTGCCATGAATCGCAGAGCATGATCGATTTCGCTAGCCAGGTCCTCGTATCGAGCACCTGCTGGTGAGTTGCTGACGAACTCACGGTTCCACTCGTGTAGACGATGCAGGTCAGCGGTGCCGGAACCGGTCAGTGCACGCACGAGATTCATCGCAGCCGATGCGTTTGCATAGGCGCGAACCATTCGAGCTGGGTCATGAACACGGGCTTCTTCGGTCGGTTCAACGCCATTGACCATGTCACCACGGTAGCTCAGCAGACCATCGCCATCGATGTCCTTCGAGCGCGGTTTGGCATACTGACCTGCGATACGGGCCATCTTCACCACTGGGGTGGATGCGCCGTAAGTCAGCACGACGGCCATTTGCAGCAAGGTCTTCACATTCGCGCGAATGTGTGGCTCAGTATTGGACTCAAAGGTCTCCGCGCAGTCACCGCCCTGCAGCAGGAAGGCCTTGCCATTGGCGACGTCGGCAAGCTCCTGCCGAAGCTTACGCACCTCTGGTGCGACGACAATTGGCGGAACCGTCTCAAGAATACGACGGACATTTGCGGCGGCCCGGGTGTCCCAGCTTGGCTGCTGGAGGGCGCGGCGGGAAACTACATCAGCAAAGCGCTCCGCCATCTCACCGGGAAGCGGCGGCAGATCGGGCAGGTCATCTACAGGAAGGTCAATAGTCCAACTCACAAGAGTTCATTGTAACTACCCCGCACCTCGGGTGTTAGTCAGGTCACCTAATAGCCGTAGTTTCACCGCTTACTTATCCAGTGGCATAGCCTGGGCGATGCGGTTGAACTTCACCAGATTGTGCTGGGCATCCGCCAACGCATCGTGCTTACCGGCGGTCTGACGCGGCAGCTTGGGCTTGCCCGCCATCTCCCAGTACTGCTTGAGCTCACGGGTAAAACGCGGAATGACCTGTGGCAACTTAGTCATGTCCCCCCAAAGCTGCGCTAGTGCAATGTGGTCATAGGCCCCCACCCAGGCCCACAGCTCGGGCCGTCCGGTGCCGGACTCTGTAAGAAATGCGAGGAGTTCCTTGCGAATAGTCTCGCGGTTTTTCCACAGCGGCGAAGAGGGACTGGGCAGCTGATTGAGCACATTGGCTCGTACCCACGGTCCTGCTTTGCTCGCATCAAACTCGGTTGACACCGCGTAGTACTCACGGCCGTCCTCGGCCACGACACCGATGGAGACAAGGTCAATGGTCTTGCCGTCCTCAATGAACTCGGTGTCATAGAAATAACGCACGGTGTGGAATCCTCTCCAGCTTTGACTCCAAGCAGGCAAACCGCGGCTGACAGTCAGCTTTCCCCACGGGCACAAGCATCACTGCAGCCGCAAAAACTATCTGCGTTTTATTCTAGCGACCGAGTCGGAACCACCGACGAGGGGTCGGCTTCGGGCCCGGCGCTGGTACCGTCAGTTCGCCGCCCGGCTCGGTGCCCTCTGGGTATCCGTGGCCCGCTTCCAAGGACTTCCTAACATCGCCGGCATATGCCCTGACATACTCCTGACCAGACAGTTTCTGAATTTCCTTCATCAGATCATCGGTCAGTGCCCTGGCTGCTTCACGCTCATCGGTGTACTTGCCCTTGTACTCCGCCGGATCCAGCGGATCGCCAATAATGATGCCCACGCGAACCGGACGCGGAATCCAGCTGCCAATTGGGTTCGCCTTTTCCGTATCAATCATGGCCATCGGGAACACCGGCACGCCGGTCTTCAGCGCAACGCGGGCCGCACCGGTCTTGCCGCGGTAGAGACGACCATCCGGACTACGAGTACCTTCTGGCGAGATTCCCAGCAGGTCACCGCGAGCAAGCACCTTTACGCCCGCATTCAGTGCGTCGCGAGCAGCATCGCTGGAAGTGCGGTCAATCGGCACCTGGCCGACCGAGGAGAAGAAGAACTTCTGAATACCACCCACAAAACCGGGGGTGTTGAAGTACTCGGCCTTGGCCAAGAACGTCAACTGACGATGACACACCAGCGGGAAGTAGAAGTGATCCATGACGGCCAGGTGGTTCGACACCATCAGAGCCGGCCCCTCAACCGGAATCTTGTCACCGCCGATGTAATAAGGACGGTTGTAAATCCGCAGCCACGGCCCAATGAGGATGTACTTGAAGAACTTGTACCAGCGATTATTCACGGTTTAAAACTATACAGGGTCGCATCGAAGCCAGCGCCAGGCATCGCCGGTATCCCCCACTTTCTGGGCGAGGGACAGCACTTGATACGTAAGCGCGCTTTACGACGGATCCCTGACCTCAGCAACCACGAAGCTGCGAGCAATATCTGCCACACCAATAAGGCCAGCATCAGCTCCGAGTTCTGCAACCTTCACCTCAGCCACGGGACGGTAGCCAGAACCAGTGATATTGCGCGCGAATTCCGCCTGCGCCTTTTCCAAGTACAGGTCCGATGCCGTGGCGACTCCCCCGCCGATGACCACAAGCTCCGGGTCAAAGACATCCCCGACGATGGACAGGCCACGCCCCAGCCAGGTGGCGAAATCATCCAATGCCGCCTCAGCCAGTTCATCGCCCTGACGCGCTGCTGCGACAACATCTGTACCAGTGACGGTGCCGGCAACCAGACCGTCGGTAAGCCGGGAGTAGTACTGACCGGATTCAGCGAGCTCGGCTGCGGTGGTGACCAGTGCCGTGCCCGAGCAGTAGCGCTCGAAACAACCGCGCTTGCCGCATGCGCACGCGCGTCCCTCTGGCACCACGGTCAAGTGGCCGAATTCCGGTGCGGTGCCGTACGCGCCGCGGTAGATTTTTCCGCCTTGCATCATCGCGCCGCCGATGCCGGTGCCGAGCGCGAAGAGCACCCAGTTATCCGCACCGCGCGCCGCGCCAAATCGGAACTCGCCCCACGCCGCAGAGTTGGCGTCATGCTCAAGCTGCAGCGGACGCGGAAGAAGCAAGGACAAACGCTTGACGACGTTCGCATCGCGCCACGGCAAATGCGGAGCAAAGCGAACCGTTTGGCGATCCGAATCTAGGAAACCTGCAATCGCCAAGCCAATGGCGCTGACCTCTGGAAACTTCTCAACCAATCGCTCGGATGTCTGGACAATACCGCGCTCGATGGCATCGACGCTGCCATCCGAGCTGGTTTGGACTCGGTAGAGAACTTTGCCGTCCGCACTGACAACTGCGGCCCGCAGGTTGGTACCACCGATGTCGAACCCGATGGCCGGGCTGTCTGCGACAACAGAGGCATCTACGCCAGAGGAATGCGCGATATCGGTGGACATAACAGTTAATTATAAAGGGGCTGGGCTAGTTTCCCAGAATTCGCCGAGCACGCGCAGCCATTACTTCCCAGGTCCAGTTGGCAGTCACGTGCTGACGGCCACGAATACCCATCGCGGCAGCACGCTCAGGATCGCCCAGGACAGTAAGTACACCTGCCATAACACTGTCGACTGATGCGCCGTTGACTACGATGCCGGTCTCTCCATCAATTACAGTCTCCGGAGCGCCACCGGAATTTCCAGCGACAACGGGTATGCCACAGGCTTGCGCCTCCAAGTAGACAATGCCCAAGCCCTCAACGTCGAGTCCACCGCCGCGTGTTCGCGCTGGCATTGCAAATACGGTCGCCGCATTGTAGTAGGCAGGCAGCTCATCAAAGGACACCTTACCTGCGAAAATGGTCTGATCCGCGACTCCGCACTCCTGCGCTAGCTGCTGCAATGCCTCGCCACGGGGACCGACACCGACGATGAGAAGTCGGGCATCGGGGTGCCTTGCAAGAATCTGCGGCATGCTGCGGATCAGCATGTCCTGGCCTTTTCGTCGCACCAGCCGAGAAATACAGACAATGAGCGGTTGCTCGGCCCCAATGCCATAGCGCTGGCGAATATCCTGCCCCGCCTGCGAGTTTGGTGAAAATCGTTCGATATCCACACCCGACGGAAGGCGCTCAAACGCCGCACGGGGGCCAAAAGCTGCAGCAAATCGACCTCGCGTATAGCGCGAGATGTAAGTAACTACATCAGAGCTATTGCCAATCCGGCGAAGCATCTGCCGAGCTACCGGCAGCATGGACCAGCCCACCTCATGCCCATGTGTGGTCGATACAATGCGGCTGGCGCCAGCACGACGGCATGCGTCGGCAAGCAAACCCAACGGTGCAGCGGCGCCGAACCATACTGTGTCGATGCGCTCGTCCTTGATGATTCGTGCGGCTCGGCCGGCGACGTGCGGTAGCGGCAGTAGAACCTTGTCGCGCATACGGTAGACGCGAAATGGCAGTGACTCGTCGTAGGCGCGTAAGCGTTCTGCAGACGCACGAGAGGAGGCTAAAACGACCAGGTTGGCGGGGTCGAGGCGCGCACAGAAATCTCGCAAGTAGGACTCAATACCACCGTCGCGAGGTGGAAAATCATTGGTGATAAGCAGTACGCGCGCAGACATAATGGCCGAATTGTTAACCTTCGTCGAGTTTCTTTACATACAAAACCACAGGCGGAGGCATCGACCTACCAGGGGAAAGCTCCCCTAGTAACGAACCGCACCCTGGTAAGGGCCGCCCTGGTCAATCGAGACTACCTGAACCGGGATGCCATAGTCGGAGGCGTGAATAATCTGGCCATTACCGATGTACATGCCAACGTGGGAAATGCCTGGGTAGTAGCCAATAATGTCGCCTGGCTGCAGCTGATCACGGCTGACCGGCGTGCCACCGGCAAGCTGTGCCTGTGAGGTGCGCGGAATGGACTTGCCAATCTGCTGATAGGCCCAGTACATCAAGCCCGAGCAGTCGAATTCAGACGGACCGGCAGCGCCCCAAGAATACGGGGAACCTAACTTCGACATGGCTGCGTCCACTGCGGCAGAGGAACCCAACAGTTTATCCAGCCCTTCAGTGACCGGGTTATTCTTGGTCATCCAAATGGCACGTTGCTCTGGGCTTAGTGCCTCTACCATCGACTTCACATGTTCACTGCGACCATCGAGGTCTGCGCTGCGCTTGTCCAGTTCGGCGCGGCGCTTGCCCAGGTCATCGAGCTGCTTGCGAATATCATCCTGCAGACGCAGGGCATCGGCCTTGCCGCGTTCCGCATCCTTGCGGGCAGCGACAGCTCGTGCGACAACCTCATCATTATCGCGGAACATCTTGTTGATGTAACCGGTGCGGTCAATTGCATCCTGAGCGCTGGTCGAGCCCAGTGCTGCAGACAGCGGGTCAACAATTTCACCGCGCATACGCTTCTTTGCGAAGTAAGAGATGTCCGCGGAGAGCGCCTTTAAGTCATTTTGTGCGTGGACGACTCGGTCTTCCGACACCTTGAGCTCATCTTGCGCATGCTGGAGCTCCTTTTCCTTGTCCTTAACCTGGACATCGAGGTCATTGACCTCCTCCGACACCGCTTCGGTGTCACGGGAAATCTGCTCCAACTCAGCAATGATGCCATCGGCGGTAGCAAGATCCGGAGCCGGGGCTGGGGCTGGCTCGTCCTGAGCGGCTGCTACCGGCGCGAGGCCTGCGGAGCCAAAAACTAGACCAGTTGCCACTGTCATACCAACGATGCTGCGACGTGATGCCGAAACGCAACGCGTAGCGCGAGCGTGCGAAACTACGCATCGATTTGAAACTGCCGGAAAAGCTGACAAATCAACACACTCTTTAGACTTATTCACAAGTATTTCCCCGAACATCAAGAACTTGACGCAATCGAGCAGATTGTATCACTGCCCTGCAAGAACTAACTATTCAAAAGAAAGAGACGAGCGCTACAGTGTCGAACATCATAAAAAGTCGACACAGTGGCACTCGCCTCTTTGACCCCAAAAGTTTGGGAACTGCGGGAGCTACCTCCTCCCGCGGACTTCACCCAATTAGAAACGGACGAAGTTGTGAACCGGCATGTAGTTCATCGGAGCTTCCTTGACGACATCGCCAGTCTGCGGAGCGTGAATCACGTTGCCGTTACCGGAGAAGATGCCGACGTGGGTTGCACCGGAGTAGAAGGAGACGATGTCACCGAGACCCGGGCTAGCAACCGGGGTACCCTGGGAAGCCTGTGCCTGAGAGGTGCGCGGGATGGACTTACCAACCTGCTGGTAAGCCCAGGAGGTCAGACCAGAGCAGTCGAAAGAGTTCGGACCAGTAGCGCCCCAGACGTACGGGGAACCAATCTTGGAACGAGCTGCATCGACGATTGCGGCGCCAGTGGACGGTGCGCCGACGTTAGCGAGCTTGCCGCTAACGAGGTTGCCGCCAGTGAACTTGCCGCTGAGATCGTTGATCTTGCCAGCAACATCCTGCAGACCTGCAACCTGCGGGGAATCAAAGCCGTTCAGAGCGCCCTGAATATCGGTCAGCGGATTGGCGTTTGCAGCCGGGACGGTCAGTGCTGTGACGCCAACGACGGTGGCGCCGAATGCGGCTGCGTTACGTGCGATGTTAGAACGGCGGTGGTGCTTGCCCATTGTGTAAAACTCCAAAATCTTCCTGCTTAGCCGACCGGGTTAGCTGACGGGTTCGGAAGAATGGAAGACTTCCTACCCTCCGGGATTTTCCCTTTGGGATTCACCCCAAGTTTTGAGGTGGGTCCCCGGCTCGAATTTCTTCGAAGTTCACTGTGCGTGACGCTCGAAGTTCTTCGATTAGGCTCTGTGTTTTCTTATCAATGATCGGCACCAATTCGATGGCCCCGTTTCAATGTCTCGATAAGATTACGAAACGGCATCAAGTTTTGTCTAGCCATTCGGCAAAAAATCCCCCGGGAACCGGCTTGTTACCGTTCATATACCCATTTTGTTACCAAGCCGTTATAACTGAACGATTCCCCCATAAAGAAATAATAACGGTTTGATAAATACGCATCTACCTGGCGTTTTAATCTCCGCGACGAACTTTACACTCCCGCTCAACTCTGCGCCGAAATCTCGCCAAAATTCTCAATTGTGTTTTGCATCACAGCTTCGGAAAAATGAGCACTTCCAGCCCAAAAGTCACAGCTTTAACACCCTAGTGTCTGCTCCGCATAGGATTATTGACGTGGATTTCGAACAACAGCACCTCCCTCTCGATGGCGCGAACGATGCTCCGTTGTTCAACACCACCTTCGTCGTGGTCGACCTTGAAACAACGGGCCTCAACCCGCAAGGCGATCACATTATTGAAATTGGAGCGGTCAAGACTCGCGCCGGCGAGATTGTCGAGACGTTCTCCACTTTCATCGATCCCGGCATGGAAATCCCGTCCCACATCACCAAGCTCACTGGTATCACCACGGCAGACGTCGAAAACGCGCCACAGCTTGGCACAGCTATGAACCGCTTCCTCGAATTCGCCCGGGGCACCGTCTGGGTCGCACATAACGCCAAGTTCGACATGGGGTTCCTTCGTCAGGCCTGTATAGATTTAAGGCTCGAATGGCCCAGCCCTACCACCGTCGACACGCTCACACTCGCACGGCGCACGATAAACCGCGCGCAGGTCGGCAGCTACCGACTCTCAAATCTGGCGCGCTTCGTAGGCTCCGCGCAACGCCCCACGCACCGCGCGCTTGACGACGCCCGCGCAACCGTCGATGTCCTTTATTACTTAGTGGAGAATCTAGCCGGGGAAAATGTCGAAACAGCCGCCCAGCTAGTTCATTACTCTCCCACAGTCGACCCCGAAATTCGCGCCAAGCGGCACCTCGCAGAGGACGCACCGCACGCCCCCGGCGTATATGTTTTTCGGTCTCGAAATGGCGACCCCTTATATATAGGAACGGCTCTCGATTTGCGACGTAGACTCCTGCAGTATTTCAACGGTTCGGACTCGCGCCGCAAAATTACTGAAATGGTCAAACTCGCCGACCATATTGACATCATTGAATGTCCACATGGCTTCGCCGCCGAAGTCCGCGAGGCACGACTAATCTCCGCACTTCGCCCGCCCTACAACAGGCAGCGAACGGAACCCACCCGCGGTTGGTACATCGTCCCCACCACCGCCACTCGCCCACCAAAAATCAGCCGAGTCGCATCTAGCGCCAGCAGCCTAGGCCCCTTCCGCACGCGCGACACCGCCACTGCCATTCGCGATAGGTTTTCTGCACTTAACGACGACTTTGCGATTACAACCGCACAGATTGCCAGCAGTGGCGCCGACCAGATTTCCGACATGATTGCGGAAATCTCCGCTCTCGCCGAGGCACACCGCTTCCAGCGTGCCGCTCTTCAACGCGACCGCACTGCCGAGTTTATTTTCAGCCTGGATAAACAACAGCGCCTGAGCATGCTTGCATCTATCCCGTCACTGCAAGCCGCTTTTCCCGACGGTCATGGCGGCTGGCACCTCGCCGAGATTCGTTTCGGCCGGCTAGCCGGAGCCGCCACAGCCCCACGTGGCGCAGATATGGGCTACATAATTGACCTGATGGAAAACTCCGCCCAAACGGTTAAACCCGATGACTCCTTATATAAAGGAGCATCGATTGATGAACTCAGCATCATCTGGAAGTGGCTGCAACGCCCTGAGGTACGAATAAAGCCCACTGGCGGAGAATTTTCCTATCCCAGACTAGGGGCGGGAAAATTCCTGCAGTGGGCAGTTGATGCGCAAGATGCACGTCGTCAAGCGCGACGCGAACCTTAACCCTTGACCGCAGCTGCGACGATTTCCATACACAGTCCCGACTTCAGCGTCGTCTCTACCTCGTTGATGGCATCGGCGAGTGCGTCTTTCAGCGGACGACCATCCAGACCGCGCGAAATTGCGATGGCGGCGGCGGAGTTGAGAATTACCGCGTCGCGGATCGGGCCTTCGAGTTCACCAGACCAGATGCGGCGGGCGACATCGGCGTTGTAAGCCGGATCGCCGCCACGCAATGCACCGGCTTCCGAGTACTCCATGCCGAAGTCATGCGGATCGATGACGTCTTCGGTGACTGCACCGTTTTCCACAATGAAAACCTTGGTTGGGCCAGTAACGGTGATTTCATCCAACCCGTCGCTACCACGGACGACCAACGCGCGCTGACCGCGGCGAGCAAAGGTGCCAGCCATGGTTTCCATCAAGTCTTCAAAAGCACAGCCAATCAGACTTGCCTGCGGGCGCGCCGGATTGGTCAGCGGACCGAGGAGATTGAAGACAGTGGGAACTGCGAGTTCCTTGCGAACCGGACCCGCAAACCGCATGGCCGGATGGTAGCGAGCGGCGAAAAGGAAGCGGAGGTAGAACTCCGGGTGCTCCGGAGAGGCCACTACGCCGTCCTCAATATCAATGCCGCAGGCCTCCAACATGTCGGCACCGCCGGACTTCGACGATGCCGCACGGTTGCCATGCTTGAGAACCGGCACACCACACGCCGCGATTGCCACCATAGACATAGTGGAGATATTTACAGTGTGCGCACCGTCACCACCGGTACCGACAATGTCGACCGCGCCACGCGAAATCGCGTCGGCGAGCTTCGGATCATCTACCGGACGGGCGAAGGACAACATACCTTCTGCTGCGGCTTCGAGTTCTGCGGGCGTAATGCCCTTTGCCAGCAGACCAAACGCAAAGGTTGCGGTGTGCACGTCGCCAGAGGCACCGGACATAATCTGATCCATTGCAAAACGAATGCCCTCAGGCGAGACTTCCTCGCCCGCACCAATGGTGGAGAGAACATGGCGCCAGCTCTCGGCTGCCCTCTTGTTGCCGATCATGCTCATCGCCACTCCCTTCCGATAGATAGTCAAGTCTGTATCCGTACTTCATATATATTGCGACACTTTCATATCGTCGCAGGCGGATATACCAACATTGCTGCTGTGATGTACGTAATACAACAAGATACCCACCGAGTTTGCACCGTGCATGACCAGGTCCGCTTTTAGCTCCCCGCTTTTCTGCTCACCCCCGCAGGGGCGGTGAATCGAGGGGTAGCCCTTAAAACATACGAATTACTACGCTAAACTTGCCAAAAGTAGCCGCTGGTTATGGGGGATAACCTGAGACGCAGATGCCACCAGGCTGAGAGCACGCTTGCTCGCCAGTGGTAGCGCGGGAAACAAAAACCGGGATTTTCACTCGCGTCGGAAACGACATCGAAAAGTTCCCAACAGGGGGAAAAATTAGTGAAATTCTCAGAAACCCTTGTTCACGACCTGGGATTTTAGGAATTTATTCACAAAAACGGGGGTTGCAACGTGACTACTCCTTAAGAACAGGCCATACTGTTACATGTGACGAGCGCAGTTGATAATCAAGGTATGACAGCACCACGTCGTGCTGCGACACTGAACCGACCAAATATGGTCAGTGTCGGCACGATTGTGTTCCTGTCTCAGGAATTAATGTTCTTCGCCGGCCTGTTCGCGATGTACTTCGTGTCGCGCGCGAACGGTCAGGGCGAATCGTGGGATTGGGGTACCGGCCACCTCAACGTCCCGTACGCACTGGTGATCACCGTGATCCTGGTGTCGTCTTCGTTCACTGCCCAGTGGGGCGTGTTCGCGGCCGAGCGTGGCGACGTTTTCGCACTCCGTAAGTGGTACGCACTGTCGACCGCCCTGGGTGCGATCTTCCTCGTTGGCCAGGCTTACGAGTACTACACCCTGGTCAGCCACGGTCTGACCATTCAGAACTCCATTTACGGTTCGGTCTTCTTCATCACCACCGGTTTCCACGCAGCCCACGTTCTCGCGGGTGTGCTGGCATTCGTTGTGGTGCTGATCCGTACCTCTAAGGCGAAGTTCACCCCGGCACAGGCCACTGCTGCCATTGTGGTCTCGTACTACTGGCACTTCGTCGACGTCGTGTGGATTGGCCTGTTCATCACCATCTACTTCATCCAGTAGGCCGTATCGGCCGTCCTTTGTTGAGCACGGCCTACAGCCCATCCACTTTCCACGAACAGTCTCAAAGGGAAAAAGATGGAAAACACTACCTCCGAAACCAAGGACACCACGTCCTTGGCTGCGGCCCCGAAGTCGAAGGGCCGCCGCAAGATGCGCCGTACTGCCTCCGGCATTATGGCTATGGCCCTCGCCCTCACCGGCGCGGGTTTCCTCGCGAATGCTCTGACCCCTGATGCACAGACGGCTACTGCCCAGCAGGATGAAGCCGCACTGATTCAGCAGGGCAAGGAACTCTACGACGTTGCCTGCATCACTTGCCACGGCGCCAACCTTCAGGGCGTTAAGGACCGCGGTAAGTCCCTGATTGGCGTCGGCGAGGGCTCGGTTTACTTCCAGGTTCACTCCGGTCGTATGCCGATGCTCCGCAACGAGGCTCAGGCAGCCCGTAAGACCCCGCGTTACTCCGAAGAGCAGACGCTGGCTATCGCAGCCTACGTCCAGGCAAACGGTGGCGGCGCTGGCATTGTCCGCGACGAAGACGGCTCCATTGCAATGGAGTCCCTCCGTGGCAAGAACGCTGGCCCGAACGGCGAGCTGGACAAGGCTGACGTTGCCCGCGGTTCCGAACTGTTCCGTCTGAACTGTGCTTCCTGCCACAACTTCACTGGTCGTGGTGGCGCACTGTCCGGCGGTAAGTACGCACCGGTTCTGGATCCTGCAAATGAGCAGGAGATTTACCAGGCAATGCTGACCGGCCCGCAGAATATGCCGAAGTTCTCTGACCGCCAGCTCTCCGCTGACGAGAAGAAGGACATCATCGCCTACATCAAGAACGCTAAGGAAACTCCGACCCCAGGCGGTTGGGGCCTTGGTGGCATCGGCCCGGTTACTGAGGGTCTTGCTATGTGGATTGTAGGCATCGTCGCTCTCGTAGCGGCCGCTCTTTGGATTGGATCCCGCCGATGAGTAATAACAACAACAAGAAGTACAGCTCCGAAGAGCTGTCGAAGATGAGCAATGCGGATCTCGCTCGTCTGGGTGCTGAACTCGATGACGTGACCATTGCTTACCGCAAGGAACGCTTCCCGATTGCCAACGACCCGGCTGAAAAGCGCGCGGCACGTGGCGTCGCTATCTGGCTTTCGCTGTCGGTCATTCTTGGCCTGGCATTCATCGCCATCTACCTCTTCTACCCATGGCACTACAAGGGCCACGGCGAAGAGGGTCTGTGGCTGTACACCATGTACACCCCGCTGCTGGGTATCACCCTCGGTGGCTGCATTGTCACCCTGGGTATCGGTGCAGTTAAGTTCACCAAGCGTTTCATTCCGGAAGAGATTTCGGTTCAGCGCCGCCACGACGGCCCGTCCGAAGAGGTCGACCAGAAGACCATCGTCGCTCTGTTGAACGACTCTTGGCAGACCTCCACCCTGGGGCGCCGCTCCGCTATCAAGGGCCTCCTGGGCACCGGTGCGGTTCTGGCTGGTATCGGCATGATTCTGCCGATTGGTGGCATGATTAAGAACCCGTGGAAGCCACGCCACGACGTGGACGTCACTGGTGACGGCACCCTGTGGACCACCGGTTGGACCCTCGTCGAAAAGGGCGAGAAGGTTTACCTGGGTCGCGACACTGGTGCTATCGCTGAAGAGGGTGCAGAGGGTTACACCACCAAGGGTGTCTCTCGCCTGGTTCGCCTGCGTCCGGAGGACCTGTCCGCTGGCGCAATGGAGACCGTCTTCCCGCTGCCGGAGAAGGACGTCAACGACGGCGACCGCTACAGCAAGGACGCCGATGTCTACGAGCACCATATGCACTCGATTCACGGTTCCCGCAACTCGGTCATGCTGATTCGTCTGCGTTCTCAGGATGCTGCTAAGGCAGTCCTGCGCAAGGGTCAGGAAGACTTCCACTACGGCGATTACTTCGCATACTCGAAGATTTGTACGCACATCGGTTGCCCGACTTCTCTGTACGAGCAGCAGACCAACCGCATTCTGTGCCCATGCCACCAGTCGCAGTTCGATGCACTGCACTACGGCAAGCCGGTCTTCGGCCCCGCTGCCCGCGCTCTTCCGGAGCTGCCAATCAGCGTTGACGAAGAAGGCTACATGTACGCAAAGGGCAACTTCGTTGAGCCCGTCGGTCCGGCATTCTGGGAGCGTCAGTCATGAGCAATCCAACAAAACTAGCAACCGCTGCTAAGAATATGGATGACCGCTACACCCTGTCTGGCGGCATGCGTAAGCAGCTCAACAAGGTATTCCCTACCCACTGGTCCTTCCTGCTGGGTGAGATCGCACTCTACTCCTTCGTAGTGCTGCTCTTCTCGGGTGTTTACCTGACTCTGTTCTTCGACCCGTCCATGTCGAAGGTCATCTACGACGGTGCATACGCACCGCTTAACGGCGTCGAGATGTCTCGCGCCTACGAGACCGCACTGCAGATCTCCTTCGAGGTCCGCGGTGGTCTGTTCATCCGCCAGGTCCACCACTGGGGTGCTCTCCTGTTCGCCGTGTCGATCATGGCGCACATGTTCCGCATCTTCTTCACCGGCGCATTCCGCAAGCCGCGTGAAGCTAACTGGGTCATCGGTTCGATCCTGCTGCTGCTGTCTGTGGCAGAGGGCTTCATGGGTTACTCCCTGCCGGACGACCTGCTTTCCGGTGTTGGTCTGCGTATTATGTCCGCCATCATCATCGGCCTGCCGATCATCGGTACCTGGCTGCACTGGATGATGTTCAATGGCGACTTCCCGGGTGACCTGATCATCCCGCGTCTGTACATCGCACACGTGCTGATTCTCCCGGCTCTGCTGCTGGGTCTAATCGCCGCTCACCTGGCTCTGGTCTGGTACCAGAAGCACACCCAGTTCCCTGGCGCCGGTCGTACCGAGAACAACGTTGTCGGTGTCCGTATTCTGCCGATCTTCGCGGTTAAGTCCGTTTCCTTCGGCCTGATTACCTTCGGCTTCCTGGCACTGTTCGCTGGTATCTTCCAGATCAACGCAATTTGGAACCTGGGTCCGTACAACCCGTCGCAGGTCTCCGCTGGTTCCCAGCCGGATATTTACATGCTGTGGACTGACGGTGCTGCCCGTGTCATGCCGCCGTGGGAGCTCTACCTGGGCAACTACACCATCCCGGCAGTCTTCTGGGTTGCACTTCTGTGTGGCATCCTGGTCGTCCTGCTGTTCGCTTACCCGTTCATCGAGGCTAAGATCACGGGCGACACTGCTCACCACAACCTGCTGCAGCGTCCGCGCGACGTTCCGGTCCGCTCCGGCCTGGGTGCCATGGCTCTGGTGTTCTACACCCTGCTGACCCTGTCCGGTGGTAACGACCTGATTGCTTACCACTTCCAGATCTCGCTGAACGCTATGACCTGGATTGGCCGCATCGGTCTGATCATCCTGCCTCCGATTGCATACTTCATCACCTACCGAATCTGCATCGGCCTGCAGCGCTCCGACCGCGCTGTGCTGGAGCACGGCATCGAGACCGGTGTTATCAACCAGCTGCCTGATGGTTCCTTCATCGAGGTCCACCAGCCGCTGGGCCCGGTCGACGAGCACGGCCACGCCGTTCCGCTCGAGTACCAGGGTGCTTACGTTCCGAAGCAGATGAACGAGCTGGGCGCCGCTGGCCGTCCGGGTCGTGGTAGCTTCTTCTCCCCGGATTCCCCGGAGATTACTGAAGAGGCAAACCGCATCGAGCAGGAGAACCACGAGCAGCAGACTCAGATGTTCCGCGACCTCGAGGCTCAGAACGCCGAAGAGCGTCGCCAGCTTGAGAACTAAATCGTCGCGGTAGATATCTACTGCGCTCTCAGTTAAGGCCACCCCGCCGACATCCACTTAAAAGGAATGTTGACGGGGTGGTTTTTTATGCCTTAAAACTCGCGCCACAATCCTTGCAATTTTCTCCGTCGCTTCCCGACCCCTTTGCTCCCCTCATCTGCTCATCGCGGATAGCAGAGCTGCTGGCCATCGGTAGTAAAATAGATACATGTCTACTAGCCCCTCCCCCACTAGCGACGTCTCAGGCAAGGCCACGCAGCTTGTCGCCAACGGTGTCAATTTCGATTACGAGGCAACGCCGATTCTCCGCGATGTCTCGCTCACGCTTTCCGACGGCGATGTCCTCGGCCTCGTCGGAGACAATGGGGCCGGCAAGTCCACCTTGCTCTGGGTGCTCTCGGGTCGTCGGAAGCCCACCAGCGGTACTGTCACGCACGTGGGCACCCGTGTCATTGGCTCTCAGGAGTTGGAGGCACCGTATGACTCGACGGTGCAAATGCTTATCGATGAAGCGTTAGGCCCTTCCAAGCGCCGTTTGGCGGATCTGGAGGAGGCTGCGGAGGCCTTGTCTACCGCGGATACTCCAGAGGCGTCAGCAGCCGCCGAGAAGGAGTATTCCAAGATCTTCTCCGATGTCATGGCACACGATGACTGGAACGCCGAGCACAACGCTGAGATTGTTCTTGACCATCTCGGTCTGACTGGTACCGCACCCGATGGCGCTCCCCTCACCGAGCAGCTGACGACGGAAATCTCCGGCGGTCAGCGCGCGAGGTTGGGGCTGGCAATTACGCTCATCCGCAAGCCGGAAATTCTGCTTCTCGACGAACCGACTAACCACCTCGATGAGAGAGGTCGCCAGCTTGTGATTGACACGATTGTCAACCACCCCGGCGTTGTCGTGGTCGCAACGCACGACCGTGATTTTCTCGACGCAGTATGCACCGTCATCGGCGACCTTGTCCCCGGGCGTCCCGGCATCGGTCTGTTCCGCGGCAACTACTCCGACTACGCGAAGCATCGTCGCCATGAACGCGACCTGTGGGAGCACCAGTGGCGCACAGAAGAGCATGAGCGTAATCGTCTGGAAGACACCATTGAAACCGGTGCTCGTCAGGTCTCCCCCGGCCGCGACATGACCGATAACAACAAGATGGCCTATGACCGCCGTGGTGGTCGCGTGGAGCGCCAAATTGCCCGTCGTGTGCGCTCTGCTAAGCAGCGGCTCGAAGAGCTCCAGGAAGAGGGCGTCGAAAAGCCCCCAGCGCTCCTTGGCTTTGATGCGCCACTGACGGCGCCGCTGCCGACGAAGCGCGCGGCGTCGGGAAGCGATGAGGACTTCCACATCAAGATGCGCGGCGTTGTGGTTCCCGATCGGATCCGCGTGGGTTCTTTGACTATTCGCCCGGGTGACAAGGTTGTGATTACCGGTCCGAACGGTGCGGGTAAATCGACGCTGTTTAAGACGATTATGGGGCAGATTGAGCCTCAGGCCGGCGAGGTTCGTGTCAACGAGGATGCGCGCATCGCAATGTTGGCGCAGGAACAGAATTGGGCTAATCCCAAGAAGTCCGCTCGCCAGCTCTACGATATGGCGCCTAATCCGCGTGTGCCGCTGGATGATCTCGGTCTGTTGAGTCCTGAGGATGCTAATAGGCCCGTAGGCGACCTCTCCGTCGGTCAGCAGCGCCGTGTAGCACTCGCGCTAGTTGTGGCGAATCCGCCGGAGATTCTGCTTCTTGACGAGCCGACGAACCATCTGAGCGTGGATCTCATTGAGCAGGTTCAAGATGCAATTGCCGCAGCAGAGGGCACTATTTTGGTGATTACGCACGATCATCGCATGGTCAATTCGCTAGAGGCCCGACACCTGCAGGTCAATGAAGGCGAAGTCATTGAGTTGCCCAAGGGCCAGAAGCCAGTGGAATTTGTCTAGCGTCTGCTCAGTAGGTACCTACACAAAAAGGTCTCTCCCACCAACTGCGTTGTTGGTGGGAGAGACCTTTCGGTTATCTACGACTGTGTCTCAGCCAGATTGCACTTAGATTAGTGCTTCTCCGGCGGAGTGATGTACTGAGTGTTGAGCTTCGTGGTAGCCAGGATCAGGATGACAGCACCGAGGACAATCAGCCAGTAGGCCATGAATGCGATGCCGTAGCCCATGAGCAGGATGCCCATGGTCATCACGAACGGCCAGATCGAGCTAGCGGAGAAGAAGCCGAGGGTACCAGCGCCGTCAGCGATCTCTGCTTCTTCGAAGTCCGACGGAGTGATGTCGGAGCGACGCTCAGTGAAGTGGAAGTAACCACCGAGCATCAGGGTCATGAGGGCTGCGATAACCAGACCGGTTGCGCCAGCCCACTCGAGGCGACCGTGGCTTTCGTTGATGACGTTACCGGTGTCCTGGAGGTACTGCGTGCCGAAAATGTAGACGACAGCCATGAACGCCAGGAACACGGTAAGTCCGTAGAAGAGCTTTGCTGCAGACTTCATTTGAGAACTTCCTTAAGTTACGAAACTTGGTGTGTTTACTTTGCGGTAGCGTTCAGGTCAACCGTGTTAGCACCGCGGTCACCCATATCGCGGGTGTCGGTACGACCGGAGTTGAACGGCGAAGTGGAGACTGCGAATGCCGGCTCACCGATGTGCTTCAGCGCATCAGCGTTGGTGGCCTCCGGGTTCTCCTGGCGGAACTTGATGTACTCGGTGAATGCCTCGCGGGAGACAGCACGAATCTCGAAGTTCATCATTGCGTGGTAGGTACCACACATCTCGGCGCAACGACCAACGAAGGCGTTCTTAACCTTGGAGCTCGGGTTGTCCTCCGGACGGTTAGCAATCTTGTCCGAGTCAATCTTCTCAATCTGGAAGACGCGGTTGGACTTGTTAGCTTCCGGGTGCGGGAAAGCATCGCGCTTGAAGAGGAACTCCGGGACCCAGAAGGAGTGGATCACGTCAGCGGAAGCGAGGTCGAACTGGATTGCGGTGTCTTCCGGAACAACGAGAACCGGAACCTCTTCGGTGGTACCGAGAGTCTCAATCTCGTCGTAGTGGAGGTAAGACAGGCTCTCCTTGGAGAAGCCGTGAACCGGGTGCTGCTTCTGCAGTGCGCGGTCTTCCTCGGACGGAACGTGGTGGCCGCCCTCGGTGAAGAACTGCTCATCCTTCGGCTTGTCAATACGACCGTTGTACTCTTCGCCGCCCATCAGGTCAGCGGAGATCTTGCCGTAACCGAACTTCCAGTTCCACTGGAAACCGGTGACGTCAACGGTAACCTCTGGCTCCTTATCCAGAGCCGTGACCTTGTCCTGAGTCTGAACGGTGAAGAAGAACAGAGTCATCACGATCAGAATCGGGATAATGGTCAGGACCAGCTCAACTGGGACGTTGTAAGCGGTCTGACGTGGGAACTCACCCTTACCCTTCTTCTCAGCCTTCTTGGCCGTGAAGTTGGTCATCGAGTAAATGGTCAAGCCCCAAACGATGATGCCGATAATCCAGGCGGCAACCCAGACCCAAACCCAGAAGTTCCCCATAGCCTGGGCCTCCGGGGTCACGCCTTCTGGCCAACCAAAGCGGAGCAGCTTGAAAAAGCCATTCTCCGGCGGATTAACGTCACAGCCTGCAAGCAGGGCTGCGCTACCGGCGGCAACGCCGAGGACGCCGAGCTTACGGGCGACTCCGAACTTTCTACGCTGATTCACGTGTGTCTGCCTTCCTGATCCACACAATTTTCGATAACCGATTAAGGTTTCGTCCTACCCAAGCAGAGTAGTCGATTCTTAAGCTTTCTCCACAATAAATATGGTTGTGGGGTGCTCTTGAGTATATCTGCCCTAATAAAATACTGAGAAAGACCCGCCTATCGGGGGTGGTAATAACAGTACTCACTCCTAGATAGTGTCCTCAACCCTTTGAATTTTTAATCTCACGAGCCCCGCGCACTGTGCTTCACGACGACTCCCGGCAACAGTATCCCACCCGTGCGATGACCTTGCTGCCCGCAACTTATCTCGGACACTGATGGTGTCGGCATTCCTCCTTTGCCTCATTAGGCATTAAAGTAGGTGCAGCATTTGATGGTGGCGCTATCCCAGTGGCGCTACCTGCTAGCGCTACTACCGCCAACTAGAAAGGTGCGCACACGAAGCATGTGTGGTCTTCTCGGAATCCTGACTGCCAATTCTGACGCTGCGGAGCTGGTCCCGGTCGTCGAAAGGGCTCTGCCATGCATGCGGCACCGCGGCCCGGACGATGCAGGCACGTGGCACGACGCGGATGCCGTATTCGGCTTCAACCGACTGTCCATTATTGATATTGCGCACAGCCACCAGCCACTGCAGTGGGGACCTGAAGGACAGCCAGATCGCTACGCAATGACCTTCAATGGCGAAATCTACAACTTCGTCGAACTTCGCAAGGAGCTGAAGAAGGAAGGCTACACCTTCAATACCTCCGGCGATGGTGAACCTATTCTCGTTGGGTTCCACCACTGGGGTGCTGACGTCGTAAAGCATCTGCGCGGCATGTTCGCCATTGCTATTTGGGACACGGTCGAGCGCAAGCTGTTCCTGGCGCGCGATCCGTTCGGCATTAAGCCGCTGTACTACGCCACTACCCCGCGCGGGACCATTTTCGGCTCCGAGAAGAAGTCGCTGCTGGAAGCTGCGCCGGAGATGGGTATTGATGACAAGAGTCTCGACAAGCGCGCGCTGGAGCACTACGTCGACTTGCAGTACGTTCCGGAACCGGAGTCGCTGCACACCGATATCCGTCGTATTGAGTCCGGCTGCAGCGCCTTTGTTACTCCGGGCGGCGAGGTCACACAGACTCGCTACTTCAAGCCGACCTTCCCTATCCAGCCAGTCGCTAAGGGCGCCGAACAGGACGTTTTCGATCGCATCGCCCGTGCGCTGGAAGACAGCGTGGAAAAGCACATGCGTGCCGACGTCACGGTGGGCTCGTTCCTGTCGGGCGGTATCGACTCCACTGCGATTGCGACCTTGGCAAAGCGCCACAATCCGAATCTTCTGACCTTCACCACCGGCTTCGAACGCGAGGGCTTCTCGGAGGTCGATGTGGCAGCCGAGTCCGCGGCCGCCATTGGTGTCGAGCACATTGTCAAGGTGGTCTCCCCGGAGGAGTTCGCCGGTGCTATCCCGAAGATCATGTGGTACCTCGATGACCCAGTGGCTGACCCAGCGCTGGTTCCGCTGTACTTCGTGGCGGCGGAGGCTCGCAAGCACGTCAAGGTCGTGCTGTCTGGCGAGGGCGCTGATGAACTCTTTGGCGGCTACACCATTTACAAGGAGCCGCTGTCACTGAAGCCGTTTGAGAAGGTCCCCTCTCCCCTGCTGCGCGGTCTGGCCAAGCTCGGCGAGGCACTGCCGGAGGGCATGCGGGGTAAGTCGCTGCTGCAGCGTGGCACCACTCCGCTGGAGCAGCGTTACTACGGCAACGCGCGGTCCTTTAATTTCGAGCAGCTGCAGGAAGTTCTGCCGTGGGCAAAGAAGGAATGGGACCACAGCGATGTCACTGCGCCGATTTACGCGCAGTCTGAGGGCTGGGATCCGGTAACGCGCATGCAGCACCTGGATTTGTTTACCTGGCTGCGTGGCGACATTCTGGTCAAGGCCGACAAGATCACCATGGCCAACTCCCTGGAGCTGCGCGTGCCTTTCCTCGACCGCGTGGTCTTCGATGTCGCGCAGACGCTGCCGGTGGACATGCGTGTCTCGCACGGCACCACCAAGTACGCACTGCGTCGCGCAATGGAGCAGATTGTTCCGGCTCACGTGCTCAACCGCCGCAAGCTGGGCTTCCCGGTGCCGATTCGCCACTGGCTGGCAGGCGACGAGCTCCACGGTTGGGCCGAGGACATCATTCGCGAGTCCCAGACCGACCACCTCATTAATAAGGATGCCGTACTGAAGATGCTTGCCGAGCATCACCCAACCGAGCGCGACCACTCCCGCCGCCTCTGGACCATCCTGGCCTTCATGGTCTGGCACGGCATCTTCATCGAAAAGCGCATTACACCAGACATCGAGGAGCGCGACTACCCAGTCGAGCTCTAAGGCGCTTTACGACGGCCCCTGCGACCGGTGGCCTCAACCTGGCTGTGGTTGTCGTTCAGTCCAGGGCAGCTATGGCTCAAAACTGACATATGGCTCAAAATTCAACATATGGTCGCGTATATGCGACCAAACGTTAGTCTCGAGCCATACGTCATCTTTGAGCCATAAGTCGCCCATGGCCATTCGCCCCATCAGCTCCAACCGACCCACCAGCCCCACTGATTCCGCCAGGCCTACAAGGCTCCACTGAGCCCCACCAAGGTGACCACCAAAACTGAGGCAACAAACAAAAAGTCGCGGGCCCCGCTCCATTAATAAGGAGCGGGGCCCGAGACTTTTACTATCCGGCGCTTTAACGCGACTGCCAAACCTCCGACTTAGTTGAAGGAGTCACCGCAGGCGCAGGAACCAGTTGCATTCGGGTTATCGATGGTGAAACCCTGCTGCTCAATGGTGTCAGCGAAGTCAATGGTGGCACCGGACAGGTACGGAACCGACTGACGGTCGACGACCAGCTTGACGCCGCCGAATTCCTCGGAGACATCGCCATCGAGGCTGCGGTCATCGAAGTAGAGCTGGTAGCGCAGGCCGACACAGCCGCCCGGAGCAACGGAAATACGCAGCGACAGGTCAGTAGCGCCTTCCTGGTCCAGAAGTGCCTTTGCCTTGGCGGCCGCAGCTTCGGTCAGGGTAACGCCAGTGCTCTGAGCAGTAGTCATAGCGCGTGTCCTCCTTGTTGAAGTATTAAGTCTTGCGAGTCGACCCCAAGGTCGGCTACGTCATTACTTATCACAACCTTACCGGCCAAACTTTAATTCCCAATCTTTGGTTCCTCTTTTTTAAATTTCAGTCACTGCTACTCCGAACCGCCCCCACCCAAGACTCCCAAATACCACCACCCCACATCACGGCCCCGCCCAAACGAAATCACGGCCGTCACGCAACCTAATTAGGGAAGCGAACTTAACCCCCTATAATCTGGGGTCGTGGATCTACCGTGGAAAAAGAATGACAAGAAGTCCAAGGCCGCAGCTAGCGCGGACACATCGACAGCTGAGGCAGCCAAGGAATCTGCAGCACACGCAGATAACGCTGCAGGCTCAGCCGACAAGGCCGCAGAGCCGAAGCACGGCAGCGCTTACACCCCGAAGAAGGGCCGCCCAACGCCTAAGCGCAACGAGGTCGAGCGTGAGCGCGGCATCCGCCGTGGCCCCGTCGAGGCACCCCTGACTGCGAAGGAAGCTCGCCAGCGCCGCAAGGAGCTCAAGGCTTCCATGTCCAAGGAGGAGCTCAAGGAGGCCAAGGCCCGCGAGCGTAAGGAGCGCCGCGAGCAGCGTCGTATAGCAGACGAGCGCATGGCAGCTGGCGACCCGCGCTACATGCTGCCGCGTGACCAGGGGCAGGAGCGCAAGTTCGTCCGTGACTGGGTGGACTCCCGCCGCTTCATTGCCAATATCTTCCTGCCGTTCGCGCTGGTTTTGCTGTTCATCATGATGATCGGCACTTCCCTGCCACGACTGGCCAACATTGCCTCGCTCATTGCGATGGTCCTGATTATCGCCCTGGTCATTGAGGGCATCTACATTGGCCGTCGCGCAAACAAGCTGGTCCGCGAGAAGTTCCCGAAGACCAACGAGGGCAAGTGGGGTCTGGGCTTCTACGCCTACTCGCGTGCATCCCAGCCTCGTCGCCTGCGCACTCCGCGTCCGCAGGTCAATATTGGCGACGAGATTAAGTAGTCGCTAGGCAGAGTCATGCGCACTCTCGTCTTAGGCGGCGCTCGCTCCGGCAAGTCTTCGTGGGCAGAGCGCGAGTTGCTGGCCACCGCTGGGCACGATTCCGTGCTGCATTACATCGCGACAGCACGGCCATGGCCCGGTGATACCGACTTTGAAGACCGCGTGGCCGAGCATCGGAGCCGTCGTCAAGCGCAGGGCGTGCAGTGGCGCACGATTGATGATGTCGACGCCGCCATCGTCCTCGCCGCCCCGGAGCAGCTCGACGCGCACCCAAGGGTGCTGCTCGATGATGTCGGCACGTGGCTGACGCATCAATTCGACGCGCAGGGTCTGTGGGAGGCGCCGCGCGGCAGTGTCGCGCCGTGGACGCGCCCGCTTGTCGACGCCGTGAGCAACTGGCCCGCGAGCGCTGACCTTTTTATTGTGTCGCCCGAAGTGGGCTTCGGTGTCATTCCCGAACACCGCTCGGGGCGGCTCTTTCGCGATGAAATTGGACTGCTGAATCAGCAGCTCGCCGCCGAATGTGACCGCGTTGTCCTTGTCGTTGCGGGATGCCCGCTTGAGGTCAAGGCGGCTTCCTAGACGGGCGCAAGTAAGCGGGGGCATTCAGCCTATCCCAATGGCTAATCGATATCGCGTTTCGGGTAGCGTTTGAGGTTATGAACGCGGATTTTTTTGCACCGGTAGCACGCCCCGATGAGCAGTCTGAACAGGCCGCTCGTGCGCGCCATGAACAGTTGACAAAGCCTGCCGGTTCGCTGGGCCGGTTGGAAGAACTTGGCATTTGGGTCTCTGCTTGCCAGGGCGAATGCCCTCCTCGGGAACTCAATGATTGCCGAGTCTTTGTTTTTGCCGGTGACCACGGTGTTGCGCAAAATGGCGTGTCCGCGTATCCATCTGAGGTTTCCATTCAGATGCTTGCCAATATCGAGGCCAAGGGCGCAGGTGTCAATGCCATCGCCGAGGTGTCCGGCGCCAGTGTTACGGCTGTTGATATCTCGCTTGACCACGAGGCCGAAGGTCCGTACCACGTGCGCCGCAGTTGTGGCTCCATTGACCGCGAGGACGCCATGAGCGAGGAGGAGCTGGACCAGGCAATTCGCGCTGGTATCACCATTGCTGATACCGCCGTCGACGAAGGCGCCGACCTGCTCATCGCTGGTGACCTCGGCATTGGTAACACCACTCCGGCCGCAGCTCTGATTGGCGCTGTGACTAACTCCGAGCCAGTTGTCGTGGTCGGTCGCGGTACCGGTATCGACGACGAGGGCTGGAAGCTCAAGGTCGCCGCTGTGCGCGATGCCATGTTCCGCGTCCGCCGCCTGCGCAATGAGCCGTTGGAGGTTTTGCGTCGCATTTCCTCGCCTGACCTGACTGCGATGGCTGCATTCCTGGCGCAGGCCGCTGTTCGTCGCACGCCGGTTATCTTGGACGGCGTTGTGGTGACTTCCGCTGCCCTGCTGGCAGATCAGCTCGCCCCGGGCGCGCGTGACTGGTGGGTCGCCGGTCACCAGTCCGCAGAGCCTGCGCATGCGATTGCGTTGCGCCACCTGGACAAGCAGCCGCTTTTAGAATACGGCATGCGCCTCGGCGAAGGCTCCGGCGCCGTTGCTGCACTCCCGCTGGTCAAGTCCGGTGTTTCCATCCTGCGCAACATGGCGACCTTCGCTGATGCAGGCGTGAGCACCAAGGACTAATCGCATTGTCCGACAAGGCCGGCCCCACTCACCAGAACAACCTCGACGGCGACCTCTCCGCCCACGGCAATGCCATCATCGAAGCGGTCAGCACCGCCCTGTCCTGGCTTACCGTCGTGCCTCTAAAAGGCGCACAAGTCTTTGACCGCATCACCGGCCGCCGCGCCATCGCAGCCGTGCCCATCGCCGGTCTCGTCCCGGCCGCCGGGGCCGTCCTGATCACCGCTGTCGTGTATTGGACGGCGTCGTTACGCACGTCCACGCTTTACGACGTCACTCCGTTGCTCGGCGGCGCCCTGATTATGGTGGCAGCGCAAATGCTGACCCGCGCGATGCACCTGGACGGACTGTCCGACGTGGCCGATGCGCTGGGTTCCTATAAGCCGCCGGAGGGGGCTCGGGAGGTGCTGCGCGACCCGAATGTGGGGCCTATGGGCGTCGGCGCGATTGCCCTGTCGTTGCTATCGTCGGCGGCTGCGTTCGGTGCACTTTCAGCGACTGCTGTGGACTTATGGGCCGACGGCCAGCTGTGGCGTGGCATTGTGGCGCTGGCCTTGCCTTTTGTCATTTCTCGAGCTGGTGCTGTCCTTGCTTGCTGGCGCGTCTTTCCGCCGTTTTCGCAAACTGGCTTTGGTGCGTTGGTTGCTGGCACGCAGTCCATTGGGACAGCAGCTTGCTGGTGGATTGGGCTGATTGCTGTGGCTGGCTGGGCAATTGGGCTGGTGGGAGTGATTGCTTGTCTGCTGAGTCTGATAGTTGCACTTCTGCTGACGAGGCACTGTGTGAGGAGGCTCGGCGGCGTTAATGGCGATGTTTTGGGAGCCGTCATTGAGACGACTTGTGCCGTGTCCGCTGTAGTGCTGGCACTGGGTTTCTGATGGCCTCTGAACTGCAGTTTTGACACTATTGCCCCCATTAGGGCTGTCTATAAAAAGAACTATTGACGGGGCTTTGAAAGCGGACGTATTCTGAGGTCACACCGCCGGGAAGGCGGAGTACAGGAGGCTCGTTTCGGGGCTCGCCCAAATTATTTTGCGTCGACCGTTTGCCGGGGCGCCATTAACGAGCACACCTTCTAGCCTCCCGCTAATTAAAAAAGCGCGTCTCGCTGCACCCTATGCGCGGGGCGCGCTTTTCTGTGTTGTGGGTTATTGCTGTGCTGGTGGTTTGCGAGGCGGCTGATTTTGAGTTCGATGGCCTGCATCGGAGATGAGCAACCGGACGAGCAACAAAAAAACTCACTGAGCGGTGTGCGATTGCTGACCACTCAGTGAGTTCTTGTTATGTGGTTGCGGCGGAGGGTGACGCAGCGAAAAACGTAACCGCTCCCCTGCCCGGCGCGAATTTCACGAGGTCCTAGTTGGTGCTAGGAATCCTGTGAGTGCTTGCCCTTTTTGTTCTGGTACACGATTGCACCGGCGACTCCGATAAACACCAGAATCACTACGACAACTGTGCCGATGACCAGCGGGCTCATTCCGTCTTCCGAGGAGTCAACAGCCTGCTGAGTGGAGTCTGCTCGGCTTTCGGAAGATTCCGCGCTCTGTTCTGAACTCTCGTCTGCGGACTTCGAATCATCCTTCTTCGGAGCCCCCTTTGCCAGAATTGGCTTATCCGACGGGGTCGGGCCATTCTTTTCAGTCGGACGCCAGGCAGGCCCCTTTGTAGGTTTGCCGTCAAGGAAGAAAGCCAACTCGAATGGCTGATCAATGCCGTGGTTTTGCTCATCAGAACGGTAGTTAGCCATTCGGACTGACACGTAGTAATAGCCAGCGTTAGCTTCGTCTCCGCCGGTTTTTTCTCGATTGTTGTATTCAATCGGGCGTGATGTCGACATGTTGAAGTCATCTGAATCCCGCCAGAAGCTTAGCTGCCCACTTTCGACTCTCATCTGGAACGGGTTCATGATGATGGCACCAATTGTGTCCACATCATCGCGCTCCGAATTACCAGTGCGTCCTGCAACGACCGGTCGCTGACCCCACTCGACTGGAATCTTGTAGAACTTCTGTTCACCAGGAACGATAGAATCGGAAATCGTGTCCCCGGACTTAACCTCTGGTGCCTGGGCGGCATTGGCACCGCCACTTACTGGCTTGGCTTCACCAAATGCTGCCTTCTTGTAGGAGTCTTCTCCTCCCGTGGAGTTCCAGCCCTCGTGGAGATTTTCCGCGTCGAGCTTTTTCAGCACCGGCTCGAATTGAACTTCGACTTCGACTTTGACAGGTGTATCGCGGAATTCTGCTTTTTGGTCACTTTGATAGACCCATACATTGTTGTTGACAAGCCACTTGGTCTGATCACAGCTTGAGTCGATACGATCACTTTCCCACGGGAGAAAACCTCCGGCGGCTGCTGTCGGATTCCAGGACTCTGCACTTGCCTCGCCACCGAATAGCGACCCCATAGATTTATCATCCTGGCACTGCCCGCCAGATTCATTTTGGATTTCCTCAACTGTCGCTCGGACATCCTGCTGGCCTTTACCGTCAGCGCTAATATTCGGCAGCACCTTAGTAGTAACGATTGCATTATGCCCTTCCGGTACCGCAATGCGGTAGTACAGCGGGGTGCGATCATCGCTGGCCACCTCAGGTACCAATGTGGTCTGGTAGCGCCCGGCGCCTAACCACTTAGCGTCTTCCTTGGTTTTAGAGAATTCGAACGGGGTGCCTGTGGTCTCATATCCCTTAACCGAACGCTGCGTCAAAAACTTCATATGATCTGCCAGCTGGGCAGAATCGTCCGCGGTCATGCTCTGGCCGCCGGTCGCCTGTGCAACACATTCCAACTCGGCACGAGCTTCATCGTCGACCTTGAAACCAACGGTGTGAATAGTCAGGCCAAGCCCCTGGCCAGCCAGTTCCTTGGCAACCTCACACACCGGAGGAGGCGCACAGGTATCGATGCCATCGGACACCAGGATGATTGACCGCTCACCGTTAGGCCCCAGCTCTTCAGCGGCCTTGCGCAGTGCGTTACCAATTGGCGTGTAGCCCTTGGCCTGCAGGCCAGCAATCTTGCTCTTCAGCCCTTCCTTATCAACCGGCTGAACCGGTGAGAGGACCTCAATGTCCTGACAACCTCGCTCACGGTTGGCCTCATCATTGGACTCACGCTGGCCGTACACCAGCATGCCCAACAGCGCATCATCCGGGAGGGAGTCAATGAGCTCCGTCGATGCCCGCTTCGCCGCATCCAGGCGGGTGCCATCGGCATCGTCGTTAAGCATTGAGCCTGACAGATCCATGATTAGTTCTGCCTTGGCCTCCCCGGAACCGCCTTCAGCGGGCGCGGGAGCGGGAGCGGGCGGGGCGTCGCCCTCTACCGGATTCGGCGCTGGGGCAGGCGCCGGAGCTTCCTGCGCGGCAGCCGTTGGCGTAGGAATGGCGGCAAAACCAATGGTCCATGCAGCAATCAGAAGTGCAGCAATGACTCCTGCTGCGGTGCGCTTAATTTCGACTCGCTCTTCCCCACTTGCTCCTGCGGGCTCATGGGGAATCCGACCTTTATAAAATAAATAATTTGTGAACATTACAGCGCCTCAAACTAATTTTCCATGAAAAAGAAACTTAATCGACACTGAATACATTGGCACACTGTGATTTAGGCGACAATAGAATATTTCGTCCGGTAAACGAACGTTATATGAACGATTGATGAACAATCCTGCTGCTGCCGGCTCGCAAGTGCCGTCGTAACGCCCCGCCACCAGCAAAAACAAAACCCCGGCCAGGAAAACTGACCGGGGTTAAAACCATATTTAATTCTTCAGCGCAACCACGCTCACGCCGATTGCGTCATCGTCAACCTTCTAGGCGCCGACTTCTTAGGCCTCAACCAGCTTGTAGATCCAGCCGTGAGTGTCCTCGACCTCGCCGTGCTGGATGCCGGTCAGGCGCTCGCGCAGCTTCATGGTCCACTCGCCGGTCTCGCCACCGTTGATTTCGAACTCGCCCTCAGCGGACTTCACAAAACCAACCGGAGTAATCACAGCAGCGGTACCGCAGGCAAAGGCCTCGCTCATAGCGCCGGACTCAGCATCGTTCTTCCAGTCCGCGGTAGAAATACGACGCTCTTCGACATTCATGCCCATATCCTCAGCAGCCTGCAGCAGCGACTTGCGGGTAATGCCCGGCAGCAGCGAACCGGACAGCGCCGGGGTAACCAGGCGAACGCCGGCGTCTGCGGTCTCATCCGGGTAAATGAACGCCAGGTTCATGCCGCCCATTTCCTCGATGTAGGTGCGCTCGACAGCATCCAGCCACACGACCTGGTCGCAGCCCTTTTCCTCCGCCTGCTGCTGAGCGGCCAGGGAGGCAGCGTAGTTACCGGCGAACTTCGCAGCACCGGTACCACCTGGTGCGGCGCGCACGTACTCGTGGGAAATCCACACGGTCACCGGGTTGATGCCACCGGAGAAGTAAGCGCCTGCCGGCGAAGCCATCAGCAGGAAGGTGTAGGAATTCGACGGGTGAACGCCCAGGGTGCTCTCGGTGGAGAACATCAGCGGGCGCAGGTACAGCGACTCCTCGCCACCGGCTGGCGGAACCCAATCGGCATCTGCCTCGACCAGCAGGCGGATAGCCTCCAAGAAGGTGTCTTCCGGCAGCTTCGGCATGGCAATGCGCTCTGCGGAGTCCTGAAAACGGCGAGCGTTCTGCTCCGGGCGGAAGGTAACAATCGAGCCGTCCGGCATGCGGTAGGCCTTCAGGCCCTCGAAGATTGCCTGGCCGTAGTGAAGCACGGAGGTCGACGGCTGGAGCTCAATCGAACCGTAAGGCTGCAGCTTGGCGTTGTGCCAGCCCTTGTCTACCGACCAATCAATTCGGACCATGTGGTCAGTGAAGTACTTACCAAATCCCGGGTTAGCAAGAATTTCTTCACGCTCAGCATCAGAGAGTGGATTCGGGTTACGTTCGATTGCAAATTCCAAAGCAGACATGTATTTCATCCTAAACCGTCTAGGAGCGCGCTGTAATGCAGTACGCCCCCATAAGGCCGTGGTTAGCGGGCCTTAAAAAGAAGCGTCACAGGCGCATGTCGCATGGTGACGGCATAAGTCGCGGCGCTGTATGAAGTCGATGCGCTATCCAGGGGTGTCGGACACGAACCAACAAATGGGGATACGGTGGTGTACCACATACTACGACTACAAGGAGATGCAATTTCATGTCAGTCCCCGCTAACTCCGATTCGGCGCAGCTGGCTCAGTCGCCCAACGCCGCAATTTTGACCGACCACCTCCCGGCGATCGGCACGCGCGTCCTCATCGAGGGCGCAGAGTCGCTGCCCGCCGACGCGGACTCGGTGCTGGTCGCGCTTATCGACGGCGAAGATGGCCTCGAGCTTGTCGCTCCTGAGGCGATCGGTTCGGTTGCTGAGGAATTGCTCACCGCTTTTGAAGCAGTCTCGGCCAGCGCTAAGGCTGAGTCCGTCACCACCATCCCAGCCCCGGCTGGAATCAACGCCGCAAGCGTTACCGGCGTTGGCGTTGGTTCCGAGGATCTGGACGCGGAGGACATTCGTCGCGCTTCCGGTGCCGCTGCCCGCCGCCTGTCCAAGGCAGAGGTCGTCTTTAACACGCTCGGCGCCATCGATCCGCAGGCGGCAGCTGAGGGCTTCGCACTGGGCGCTTACTCCTACTCCGGCCAGAAGAGTGCTGAGGACTCCGATAAGGCCGCCCAAAAGGTGGTCGTGTTGGGCGCTGACGAAGACGTCGTAAAGCGCGCTGCGGCGATTGTCGATGCCGTCAATACCGCACGCGACCTCGTCAATACGGCGTCGTCGCACCTCTACCCCGAGACATTCGCCGACGTCGCTGCCGCATTGGGCCGCGACGCTGGACTTGAAGTCGAGGTGCTTGACGACGAAGCCCTGCGCGCCGGCGGTTTCGGTGGACTCAATGCCGTTGGTGGTGGATCTTCGCGCGGGCCGCGCCTGGTGCGCCTGGCCTGGAAGGGCGATGAGAAGGCCGAGAAGTCGCTGGGCCTGGTCGGCAAGGGCATCACTTTTGATACCGGCGGCATTTCGCTGAAGCCGGGCGCAAACATGGAAAACATGATTTCGGACATGGGCGGCGCTGCAGCAGTTGTGGCAACCACCGTTCTGGCCGCTCGCCTGGGCGTTTCCACACCGGTGACGGCAACCGTGCCGATGGCCGAGAACATGCCGGGTGGCAAGGCATACCGTCCGGGTGATGTCATTGAGCAGTACGGCGGTAAGACCATTGAGATTCTCAACACCGATGCCGAGGGTCGCCTGGTACTGGCTGATGCAATTGTTCGCGCTTGCGAAGACAAGCCAACTCATTTGATTGACACCGCCACCCTGACCGGCGCACAACTGGTTGCACTTGGTGAGCGCACTCCTGGTGTACTGGGCACAGATGAGTTCCGCGACCGTGTTGCTGAGCTGTCCCAGGGCATTGGCGAAAATGGTTGGGCAATGCCGATTCCAGAGGAATTGGCCAAGGCTCTGCAGTCGCCAGTTGCCGACCTTCGCAATGTCACTGGCTCCCGTTTCGGTGGCATGAGCGTTGCTGCGGCATACCTGCGCGAGTTTGTCGCCGATGATGTTGAGTGGGTGCACATTGACGTTGCCGGCCCGGCCTTCAATACGACTGGGGAGTATGGTTATACCCCGAAGCGGGGCACCGGCGTTCCTGTTCGAACCATGTTCTCCGTGATTGAGGATTTGGCAACGAATTAGCCGGTCACACTACCGGGGGATTCGCTTTGTCGGCGAGGTGCATAGCGCGCCTCGCCGACAGCGGAAACTGCCCACGCGCAAGCTAAGTTTTCAACCTGTAAGCTTGTTTGTAATAACCGTCTTATAACGAGATTTCTTACTTTCGAGGAGTGCACAAACATGGCGACCTCTATTGAGATGCCCGAGCTCGGTGAATCAGTAACCGAAGGCACCATTACTACCTGGCTGAAGAAGGTCGGCGACACCGTCGAGGTCGACGAACCTTTGCTCGAGGTTTCCACCGACAAGGTCGACACTGAAATTCCATCTCCGGTCGCCGGTGTTCTCACCGAGATTCTCTTTGAAGAAGACGACACCGTAGATGTCGGCGAGGTCATCGCCAAGGTCGGCGAACCTGGTGAGGCCAAGGATTCCGGTGACTCTGATGACTCCGCGGAGGAAGCTCCAAAGGAAGAGTCTGAAGAGCCGAAGAAGGAAGAGGCCCCAAAGAAGGCCGCTTCCGGTTCCGCTACCGATGTTGAGATGCCGGAACTCGGCGAGTCCGTCACCGAGGGCACCATTACTACCTGGCTGAAGAAGGTCGGCGACACCGTCGAGGTCGACGAGCCTCTGCTGGAGGTCTCCACCGACAAGGTCGACACCGAAATTCCTTCCCCAGTCGCAGGCACCCTGCTTGAGGTCCTCTACGACGAGGACGACACCGTTGACGTCGGCGAGGTCATCGCCCGCGTTGGTGACGCTGACGCTGCACCGGCTGCTGAGGATGCCACTGAGAAGGACGAGGCTCCGACTGAGAAGGCTGAAGAGCCGGCAGCTGAGGCTGACGACGCTGATGAGACTGCTGACTCTAGCGATGCCACCGATGTTGAGATGCCGGAACTCGGCGAGTCCGTCACCGAGGGCACCATTACTACCTGGCTGAAGAAGGTCGGCGACACCGTCGAGGTCGACGAGCCTCTGCTGGAGGTCTCCACCGACAAGGTCGACACCGAAATTCCTTCCCCAGTCGCAGGCACCCTGCTTGAGGTCCTCTACGACGAGGACGACACCGTTGACGTCGGCGAGGTCATCGCCCGCGTTGGCAGCGGCAAGCCAAAGGCTGCGAAGAAGAAGGAAGAGCCGAAGGCCGAGGCTAAGCCGGAACCGAAGAAGGAAGCTCCGAAGAAGGAGGAGCCGAAGGCTGAGGCTAAGCCAGAGCCGAAGAAGGAAGCTCCGAAGGCACAGCCTAAGAAGTCCGCAAACCAGGATGTTCCGTACGTCACCCCGCTGGTTCGCAAGCTGGCTGAAAAGTACGGCGTTGACCTGACCAAGGTCGAGGGCTCGGGAATCGGTGGCCGCATCCGCAAGCAGGACGTTCTGCGTGCTGCTGAAGGTGGCCAGGACGCTGGTTCTGAGAAGTCTGGCTCCAACTGGTCCACCAAGGGCGTTCGCCCAGAGCTCGCTGAGCTGCGTGGCACCACCAAGCGTGTCAACCGCATCCGTGAGATTACCGCCGCCAAGACCCTTGAGTCGCTGCAGACCTCTGCACAGCTGACCCAGGTCCACGAGGCAGACATGACTGAGATCTGGGACCTGCGCGCTGCTAAGAAGGCAGAGTTCGAGCGCAAGCACGGCGCTAAGCTGACTTTCCTGCCGTTCTTCGCCAAGGCAATTGTTGAGGCTCTGGTTAACCACCCGAACGTCAACGCTTCCTGGAACGAAGAGACCAAGGAGATCACCTACCACGACGAGGTCAATCTGGGCATCGCCGTCGACACCGAGCGTGGCCTCCTCTCCCCGGTCATCCACAACGCACAGGACATGTCTCTGCCGGAGCTGGCTAATGCAATCGCGGACATCGCAGACCGCGCTCGCAACAACAAGCTGACTCCGAACGATCTGTCCGGTGGCACCTTCACCATCACCAACATTGGTTCTGAAGGCGCCCTGACCGACACTCCGATTCTGGTTCCGCCGCAGGCTGCAATGGTCGGCACCGGCGCAATCAAGAAGCGTGCTGTTGTCATCACCGATGACGGCTCGGATGCAATTGCAGTCCGCGCAATGGTCTACCTGCCGATGACTTACGATCACCGCCTGATTGACGGCGCCGATGCGGGTCGCTTCATGACGACCGTTGTTGACCGTCTCCAGGTCGCTGACTTCGAGTCTGATCTGCAGCTCTAAGGTCGCCCCGCCCCGCCTATCGGTAAATCCCCCATACCGGGGATATTGATTGGGAAGGACAGCGGTACGGCAGCTACTTCGGCTAGCTCCTGCTCAATAAACCGCCCTTATCGCACAGAGCGATTTGGGCGGTTTATGCTTTTCTATGGGCGTTTTACGGTTCAGCAACAGAATTCTCAGATTCACAAACTGCCAATCTGTAAATTCATTTCCTGTTAACCTTTTGGCTACTTTCTTTGAGGTTTCACGTTACCAATCTAAGAAACCATGAGAAAGCAGGCTCATTTTGTGCGCCTAATTTTGCCCTCAGTACGTAAATTAGAAAGGTGGAGCATGTCCTCGGCTCCAGCAGATTCGAGTACGTCGACAGGGGCCACAAATACTGAGCAATCACAAGCTCAGGACAAGTGGTGGCATCTGTTCTTCGGCGGCCTACTCGCAATCAACATCGTCATCTTTGTCTTCTGGGCGTACGACTTCGTCGGCCCACAGGCAAACACAGCAATTTTGCTAATCACCATCGCATTCGCCATCTTTATGGCGTTCAATATCGGTGGTAATGACGTCGCTAACTCCTTCGGTACCTCGGTCGGTGCTGGCACTTTGAGCATGAAGCAGGCGCTTGTTGTGGCTGCAGTGTTCGAGGTCTCTGGTGCCGTTCTGGCCGGTGGCGAAGTTACCGACACTGTCCGTTCCGGCATTGTGGACCTCGACGCTATTGAGGGCCTCAATCCCATGGAATTCGCCTTCATCATGATGTCCGCACTGCTTGGTGCGGCTATCTGGCTGTTGGTGGCAACCCGCAAGGGTTGGCCGGTGTCCACTACCCACTCCATCGTCGGCGGTATCGTCGGCGCTGCCCTGTGCGTTGGTTTTGTCACCGGCAAGGGCGGCTGGAGCATGGTCCAGTGGGGCCAGATCGGTCAGATTGCCATCTCTTGGGTCCTCTCCCCTGTTCTGGGTGGCGTTGTGGCATTCCTGCTTTTCGGCGGTATTAAGAAGTCCATTCTGGTCTACAACGAGCGCGCTGAGAAGCAGCTTCAGCAGATTCGCAAGGAAAAGGCTCAGCTCAAACAGGAGCACCGCGAATCCTTCGACAAGCTGTCGGATCATGAGCAGATTGCATACACAAACGCAATGCTGCGCGACGCAACCACGATGCGTGAGAATGACTGGACTCCGGATGACCTCGAGTCTCCATACTTCCGCAACCTCGTTCACATCGAGTCCAAGGTCGACGACGTAAACTCCCACCGCGCGCTAGAGGCCTGGGTCCCAGGTCTGGCTGCACTGGGCTCAGTTGTCATTTCGGCAATGATGCTTTTCAAGGGGCTGAAGAACCTCCACCTGGGTCTCTCCAGCCTCGCCAACTACCTGATTATGGGCATGATTGCGACTGCCGTTTGGTTGGCCGTCTACATCTTCGCCCGCACCTTGAAGCGCCAGGATCTGGATCGCTCGACCTTCCTGTTGTTCAGCTGGATGCAGGTCTTCACCGCTGCGGCATTCGCCTTCTCGCACGGTTCGAATGACATCGCAAACGCGCTCGGCCCGTTCGTCGCTATTCTCGATGTTCTGCGTACTAATGAGATTTCTTCCGAGTCCGCAGTTCCGCTCGCGGTCATGGTCACCATGGGTGTTGCCCTGGTCGCTGGTCTGTGGTTCATCGGTCGCTTCGTTATTAAGACCGTCGGTTCGGGCCTGACTGAGATCCACCCGGCATCCGGCTTCGCTGCAGAGCTTTCCGCCGCCGCCGTCGTGATGATTGCATCGATCATGGGTCTGCCGGTCTCCTCGACCCACATCCTGATTGGTGCCGTCCTCGGCGTCGGTATCGTTAACCGCGCTGCTAACTGGAACCTGATGAAGCCGATTGCTCTGGCTTGGGTCATTACCCTTCCGGCCGCTGCAGCAATCTCCGCTGTCACCGTGGCCATCCTGCGTGCGGTGTTCGGTTAAAACCGGAGGAGCCATTCACTAGAGCATCCGCTCTCCCGGCTCCCCTACTCCACCTCTTTCTCCGCCCCGGCGGTCACACGAAAAGTGACTGCCGGGGCGTTTTTATATCGGCTGATTACCTGCTCCGCTTCACCGAACTATTCCAAAATCTGAGACCGCATCGAATTCGGCGTATCCTATGAACCACCATGACTGCCCCAAGAAAACCTTTCACTCGCGCAGATAAATCCATCAGGGATTCCGCAGGTGAGATTGAAGTTCAGCATCTCGGATTAGTCGACTACATGGACACCTGGCATCTCCAGGCTGACCTGGCCGCTAAGCGTGCAAAGGACGAAATTCCAGATCAGATTCTCGTCCTTGAGCATCCCAGCCTCTATACGGCGGGCAAGCGCACGCAACCGGAGGATCGCCCGATCAACGGACTCCCGGTGGTCGACGTGGACCGTGGTGGCCGAATCACCTGGCACGGCCCAGGACAGCTAGTGATGTATCCCATCATTAAGCTCGCCACACCTGTCGATGTCGTGGATTACGTTCGCCGACTGGAAGAAGCCCTCATCCAGGCTGTTCGGCGCGCAGGTGTCACAGCAGCCGGCAGGATTGATGGCCGCTCTGGTGTGTGGGTGCCAGAGTCCAATGGAAAGCAAGACCGCAAGGTCGCCGCACTTGGCATTCGCGTCACTCACGGTGTGACCATGCATGGCCTCAGCCTGAACTGCGATAACACGATGGAGTTCTACGACTACATCGTCCCGTGTGGCATCTCGGATGCGGGCGTGACCACCTTGTCCAGCGAGCTTGAGCGAGATGTTACCGTCGCTGACATGACAGAACCACTGCTGGCGGATCTGCGTGATGCATTGGAGGGGCGTCTGACTGTCGCGGACCATTCATTTGGTTCGGCACCGGACCCGACTAAGGGGCTGCCACACCGTAGCCACCATGACCAGGTGAAGCACAACTCTGCCACCGGCATATTCGAGTACTCATCAACTAACAAGTAGGGTGAACCTGTGACTGTTAAGCCAGAAGGACGTAAGTTGCTGCGGGTCGAAGCACGAAATGCTGAGACCCCTATCGAAAACAAGCCTCGGTGGATTCGTAACCAGGTCCGCCCGGGCCCTAGCTACAAGGACATGAAGAACCGTGTCTCTGGGGCATCGCTGCATACGGTCTGCCAGGAGGCCGGTTGCCCGAATATCCATGAGTGTTGGGAAGACCGCGAGGCCACCTTCCTCATCGGCGGTGACAAGTGCACTCGCCGCTGCGATTTCTGCCAGATCAACTCAGCAAAGCCGGATCCGCTGGACAAGGACGAGCCTCGTCGTGTCGCAGAGTCCGTCCGCGAGATGGATCTTCGCTACGCCACCATCACCGGCGTTGCCCGCGATGATTTGCCCGATGGCGCTTCTTGGCTCTACGCAGAGACCTGCCGCCAGATTCATGAGCTCAACCCGAACACCGGCGTTGAGCTGCTGGTCGATGACTTCCGCGGCGACGAAGAAGCTGCTCAGCAGGTCTTCGATGCCAAGCCAGAGGTTTTCGCACACAATTTGGAGACTGTGCCGCGCATCTTCAAGCGCATTCGCCCCGCATTCCGCTACGAGCGCTCGCTGGAAATGATTACCCGCGCTCGCGAGGCCGGCTTGGTCACCAAGTCCAACCTCATTCTGGGCATGGGCGAGACGTACGACGAAATCATCTCCGCCATGGGGGACCTTCACGGCGCGGGCTGCGACATCATCACGATTACGCAGTACCTCCGCCCGACCCCGCTGCACCACCCCATCGACCGCTGGGTCAAACCGGAGGAGTTCGTCAAACTCTCCGAGGCCGCCGAAGAGATGGGCTTTGCCGGTGTCATGGCCGGTCCGCTGGTTCGCTCCTCCTACCGCGCAGGCCGTCTCTACGCCCGCGCGCTCGCACACCGTGGTCAGGAACTTCCAGCTCATCTCGCATCGCTTGCCGACGACAATGGCAGCGACCGCGCGCTACAGGAAGCATCCACTCTGCTGGATCGCTACGGTGCATCGGAGGACACTCCAGTGACGTCGTCTGCCCCTGTTTCTTAGAAAAAAGTGGCCTTTGGGTCCGTCGTAAAGCGAAACGAGCGTTGCTCGGCGCTGTCTATTGCCTAAAAGCGCAACGCATGCCCTAAAGTTGGTGATTATGGCGACCAATGATGCGAAAGAAATGAAGAAGGCGGAACGCGCCGCCAAGCGCGCAAAGCGTAAGCAGACTCGTAGCCAGATGTGGCAGGCGTTTAAGCTGCAGCGCTCGCGCGATAAGAAGCTCGTGCCGTACATGGCGCTGGGCTTTTTCGGCCCCATTATCCTGCTGCTGATTCTGGGCCTGCTGATTGGTGGCGCATGGGCATGGGTGCTGCCGATTATCGGTATCTCCATCGGTTTTATGGTCGCGATGTTCATTTTCTCGAAGCGACTGGAAAACTCCTTCTACGACGAAGCTGAAGGTCAGGCCGGTGCGGCGGCGTGGACACTGGACAATATGCGCCAGGGCGTCGGTTATGTCTGGCACGTTAAGACCGGTGTTGTTGCCAACCAGCACATGGACGCTGTCCACCGTGTGATTGGCAATGCCGGCATTGTGCTGGTCGGTGAGGGCGACCCGAACCGCGTCAAGCAGATGATTGGCCGTGAGAAGAAGTCGCTGGCTCGTATTGCGGGTGACGCTCCGATTTATGACATGATCGCCGGCAGCGAGGAGGGCCAGATCCCACCGAAGAAGCTGCAGCGTGAGCTGATGCGCCTGCCACGCAACCTGAATAAGGAGCAGGCTAACTCTCTCAATGAGCGCATTCAGTCGATGGACCGCATCCGCGATGCCCGAGCAAATATGCCGAAGGGGCCGATTCCACGCGGTGCCAACCCGCAGGCTGGTATGAACCGTCGCGCTCGTCGTGCAGCTAACCGCGGTAAGAAGCACTAACGCTTTCGCACGTTTGATTGAGGGGCCTTCGGGCCCCTTTTTTGTATCTTCTTAACCGTTCTCACCACTGCATTTGGTTACGCTCTAAATCGGTGGATAGGTGAAGATTTAGCCCAGTTATGCCACGATGGGGAGCGTGGCACTTTTGGCTGATAATGAACTCCTCGCACTACTTGTGATCATGTGTCTTGGCCTGGCAATTGGCCAGGTCAAGATTTTTGGCTTCAAACTCGGTGTGGCCGCCGTGCTCTTTGTGGGCCTCATTTTGGCGACAATCGAGCCGGCGATTCAGATTCCACCGCTTATCTACATCGTCGGTTTGGCGCTATTCGTCTACACCATCGGTTTGGAGGCGGGCCCAGAGTTCTTCAGCTCACTTCGCTCGCGCGGCATTAAGCACAACCTCTTTGGTATCGGCGTGCTGGTTGTCATTACCGCAGAGTCGTACTTGCTGATTAAGTTCCTGCCTATCGACGCAGTGGAGGGCGCAGGTGCCTTCACCGGTGCGCTAACAAATACGCCGGCCATGGCCGCTGTGGTGGATGCGCTGCCCAGCCTGATTAGTGATAAGGATGAGCTGGCTGCCGCTGCAGACATGCCGGTCATCGGTTACTCGCTGGCCTACCCCATCGGTGTGCTGGCCGTGATTGCCTCCATCGGCATCATGTCGAAGGTCTTCCGCATCGACCACCACCAAGAGGCTATTGACGCCGGTGTGGCTGCACTGCCGCTGCACACTCGTGACATCAAGGTCATGCGCAATGATTTGCCGACTGTCACGGAAATTCCACGCGAATACAAACTGGATATTACGGTGTCTCGCGTGGAGTACAAGGGTCACCTCTATATCCCGGAGCCGGGTGACTCTATCTCAGCCGGTGACATTATTTCCGTGGTTGGCACTGAGGACGAAATTGCGCGTACCGCAGAGCTGCTCGGTGAGCTTCTGCCGGGTAACCCCACCCACGACGAACGTCTGGATTTCCGCCGCATCTTCGTCTCCGCCACGGATGTTGTCGGAGTCCCGATTGCAGAGCTCCACGGCCGCATGGACGGCATGATTATCACCCGTATCCGCCGCGGCGACTTGGATATGGTCGCCGAGCCGGACATGCGCCTTGAACTTGGTGACCGCGTCCGCGTTGTCGCACCGCCGGAGATAATCAAGGCCGCAACAAAGTTCTTCGGAGACTCCTACAAGAAGCTTTCCGACGTCAACCTCTTGCCGCTCACCATCGGCCTGACGCTGGGCGTCCTGGTTGGTCTTATTAAAATCCCGCTGCCAGGCGGCAGCTCGTTGTCGCTGGGCTCGGCGGGTGGCCCGCTGGTCGTGGCACTGATTCTGGGTGCGCTTGGTCGTTCAGGTCCACTGGTGTGGCCTATTCCCTACTCGGCGAACTTGGCGTTTCGCACCATGGGCCTGGCTCTGTTCCTAGCCGGTATTGGTACCACTGCAGGTAAGGGCTTCCAGGCAGCACTGTCTGACCCGGCTTCGCTGACCGTGCTGGGAATCGCAGCCATCATCGCGTTTAGCTCCGCACTGCTGACACTGATTGTTGGTTACAAGGTCATGAAGATTCCGTTCGGCCAGACTGCGGGTATTCTCTCTGGTCTGCAAACGCACCCAGCTGTGCTGTCTTACGTCAACGACCAGGCTAAGAATGAGCTGCCGGCTATGGGCTACACCACGGTGTATCCGATGGCCATGATTATGAAGATCATTCTTGCCCAGGTTCTGGTCGTCATGGTGCTGTAGGGCTGGAGATAACTCGTTAAAACTGGCTAGAACCCGTTAACACGAGCTAAAGGGGGCTGGTTGCTTTCGCAACCAGCCCCCTTTTTCGCTAACTAAAAAAGATCTAGCCCAGGATTACTGCCGTGCCGGTGGCGCGGTCATGCATGCCGCGCATATCGGAATCGGTAATTGCCGGCGGCAGCAAGAACAGCGTCAGTAGACTGCGGAAGAAGGCGCGGACAAAGCCGACACGCTCGCCCGGCTTATCCACACGAGCAACGCCCATCTTCATCATCCACTGCCCTGGGGTGCGGGCAAACAGCCATACAGACACCGTGCCAATGACCAGGAAGACAACTGGCGTGTAGGTCGCCAGGAATGACTGCCAGGCGATAAACGAATCGCCGAACTGGTCAATCTGCTCCTGGCTCGGGCCGAAGAACATCGAGAACACGCCGGCGATCATCAGGGAGATAATCCAGTCAATAAGGATGCCGCCAACACGGCGCATGAGCGTCGCCTGCGATCCGGGCCCTTCAGGTGCAAGGCCCAATGCCTGGCCAGGATAGTCCGACAATTTATCCGGATTGTCGAACTGGCCTGGGATTTGAGGGCCATCGAGCCAACTGTGCTTTTCTTCCATGGCTCCATAGTCTAATGCAGCGATTCGGTAATCAATTCACCAACGAGAATCAGTGGAGACGCCATGCGGGGGTAAAACGGGGGCGAAGTTGCGCTGCCTTTTCCAATTTTTCTCGAGCGCAGGGGCCAAAGGAACGTCGTTAAGCAAGCGTAAAGCGAAAGCCCTGCGTATCCCGTACTTTTTCCGCCAACACAATATGCTCCCTATTTACGTAATCCCCTTCGTATTAGTGAAGCGTTAATAAGAGGGGGTCAAAAAAATGCGGTTCTAATTCCAGAATGATTGCGCGTTTCGTTAAGCTAGAGTTCGTCAACCGGCCAGTCCTTGACACCGTGGCAGGAGTGCGAAAAATCGCACAAAGTCCCCTGCGGCGAACAAAACAAGGCCAACTAAGGAGACCGCACATGTCCTTCAAAACTCCCGAGGAAGTAGTCGCGTTTATTAAGGAAGAGGGCGTCGAATTTGTTGACGTTCGCTTCACCGACGTCCCCGGCACCGAGCAGCACTTCACCATCCCGGCATCCGCGTTCGACGAGGACGCAATGACCGAGGGTCTGGCATTCGATGGCTCTTCGGTTCGTGGCTTCACTTCTATCGACGAGTCCGACATGGCGCTGCTGCCCGACTTGAGCACCGCGCGCATTGACCCATTCCGCAAGGCGAAGACCCTGAACGTTAAGTTCTTCGTCCACGATCCATTCACCTTGGAGCCGTTCTCGCGCGATCCGCGCAACGTCGCCAAGAAGGCGGAGGAATACCTCATCTCGACCGGCATCGCCGACACCTGCTTTTTCGGTGCTGAGGCAGAGTTCTACATCTTTGACAACGTGAAGTTCGAGACCGACACCAACCGCGGTTACTACGAAGTTGACTCTGTCGAGGGCTGGTGGAACCGCGGCAAGGACGAGAACCCGGACGGTTCTGCAAACCTGGGTTACAAGACTCGCTTGAAGGGCGGCTACTTCCCGGTCGCTCCGTATGACCATTACCAGGATCTGCGCGACAAGATGTGCCTGAACCTGAACAACGCCGGCTTCGAGCTCGAGCGCGCCCACCACGAGGTCGGCACTGGTGGTCAGCAGGAAATTAACTACAAGTTCAACACGATGCTGCATGCTGCAGACGACCTGCAGTCCTTCAAGTACATCATCAAGAACACCGCCTGGGAAGAGGGCAAGTCGGTCACCTTCATGCCGAAGCCGCTGTCCGGCGACAACGGTTCTGGCATGCATGCTCACCAGTCGCTGTGGAAGGACGGCAAGCCACTGTTCCACGATGAGGCTGGTTACGCAGGTCTCTCCGACATCGCTCGCTGGTACATCGGCGGTATCCTCCACCACGCTGGCGCTGTTTTGGCCTTCACCAACCCGACACTGAACTCCTACCACCGCCTGGTCAAGGGCTTCGAGGCTCCGATTAACCTGGTCTACTCGCAGCGCAACCGCTCCGCCGCTGTTCGTATTCCGATTACCGGCTCGAACCCGAAGGCAAAGCGTATCGAGTTCCGTGCTCCGGACCCGTCCGGCAACCCATACCTGGGCTTCGCCGCAATGATGATGGCCGGCATCGACGGCATCAAGAACCGTATCGAGCCGCACGCTCCAGTGGACAAGGACCTCTACGAGCTCCCGCCGGAGGAGGCAGCCGACATCCCGCAGGCTCCGACCTCCCTCGAGGCCGCTCTTGAGGCTCTAAAGAACGACCACGAGTTCCTGCTCGAGGGCGACGTCTTCACCGAGGATCTCATCGAGACCTACATCGCCTACAAGTACGAAAACGAAATCGAACCGGTCCGCCTGCGCCCGACTCCGCAGGAATACGAAATGTACTACGACTGCTAAAGTTTTCGCTTTACGACGGCCGCAGCGAGCAAACCTCCAACTCCTAGCGGCAACTTAGAAACCGCCTGACCACAGTTCAATGTGGCCAGGCGGTTTTGGCATTTGCAGCCTCGACCACGCTTGCAAACTTGCCCAGGAAAACCAAAAAGGCACCAACACTTAATGCTATGTGACTAAGTTCACAGATATTTATTTATAGCCCGCTAAATCACTCTTCGAGATTGGTTTTCAATAAGTAACGATTGCGCATGTCGATGTGGTTATTACGGGTAGCTTATTGACGCAAAAAGGGCTGTGTCGCTATGGCCGTCGTAAAGCGTAAACCTTGTCCCTAAGACGACGTAAACGCCCCTACGCTGTGGTTTTTCCGTATGGTTGAACGACATAACCCCTCGGGTGTTACGGGTCGGGAGACCATGCCGAGGCGTTTTATTGATGATTCTGGAGAGCATGCATCTGGAATTTCTTAAGCGCAGTCACCGAATCGGTGGCCGATGATTTTTAAGAAGGATTTGAGCATTCTTGACTAACGACAACGCTGCCAACCCAGAAAACTCCACTCGCATTGATTTTCTCTACCTCAGCGAACCGGACATGATTGCAGCCGGTGTCACCGACTCCGCCAAGTGCGTTGACACGATGGAAGAGACCCTGATTCTGCTGGCCAACGGTGATTACCGCATGGCGGGCGCATCGGCTAACTCCCACGGCGCACAGATCAACTTCCCGGACAATCCGGTTCACGAGGGCATGCCGGCCAATGGCCCGGACCGCCGTTTCATGGCGATGCCGGCCTACCTCGGTGGCCGCTTCAATGGCGCTGGCGTGAAGTAGTACGGCTCCAACGCGGAAAACCGCAAGAATGGTCTACCGCGTTCGATTCACCTGTTCATCCTGAATGATGCAATTACGGGCGCTCCGAAGGCTGTGATGTCGGCAAACCTGCTGTCGGCATACCGCACTGGCGCTGTCCCAGGTGTTGGTGTCAAGCACCTGGCTGTCAAGGACGCTGAGGTCGTTGGCATCATCGGCCCGGGTGTCATGAGCCGCACTATTCTGGGCTCCGCTCTGAGCCAGCGTCCGTCGATTAAGAAGGTCAAGATCAAGGGTCGCTCAGCTGAGTCCACGCAGAAGGCAGCGGACTGGATCAAGGAGCAGTACCCGCAGCTGGAGGAAGTGCGCATCGTCGACACTGAGGAAGAAGCGATCCGCGACTCCGACATCATCATCGCTGGTACCTCCACTTCCTCCGATGGCCCGTCGGCTTTCCCGTACTTCAAGCAGGAATACCTCAAGCCCGGCGCGCTGCTGCTGATGCCAGCTGCAGCACGTCTGGATGACGAGTTCGTGCAGTCCGACGATTGCCGTCTGGTTGTTGACTACAAGGGCCTCTACGAAGAGTGGTTCAACGAAAACGGCCCGGATGTCACCTACGAGCGCCTGCTGGGCATCCCCGGTAACCGCTGGTGGGACATGAAGGAAGAGGGCATTCTGCCGGAAGAGAAGCTGGTCAATATCGGTGACATCGCATCCGGCAAGGCCCCGGGCCGCCAGAATGATGACGAAATCTTCTGCTACTCCATCGGCGGCATGCCGGTCGAGGACGTCGCATGGGCTACCGACCTCTACGACACTGCGCTGGAAAAGGGCATCGGCACCAAGCTGAACCTGTGGGACACTCCGTTCCTGAAGTAGCGCTGTAAGCAGAGCGCTGTAGGCAAGGCGGTGCGAACAGAGCGCCGCAAACAGCCTGGCCCCGCGCGCCAGGCGGCACAAACTCCACAACTGAATACCACCGCGATGTAATCCGGAGCCCGGTTCCAACCGGCAATCGGCTTTAACCGGCAATCGGTTCCAACCGGGGACCGGAACGAATCGCAAAAAGAGCTAGCTACATTACGCGAAGTAGGCGAATTAATACTCATGGGTAAGTTCAAACCCGGCAGCGAAGAGACCACCCCAGAAGGAATCCAACGATTCATTCGGGATAATGACATCCGCTGGGTGGACGTCCAGTTCACTGACGTTCCCGGCATCGAACAGCACCTGACCGTCCCCGCATCCGAGTTCGACGAAGACGCAATCCAGGAGGGCCTCGCATTCGACGGTTCATCCATCGCCGGTTACACCTCGGTGGATAACTCCGACATGATGCTACTGCCGGACTTGGACACGGCTTTCATCGATCCGTTCCGCAAGTCGAAGACCCTGAACGTCAAGTTCTTTGTCCACGACCCGCATACGCGCGAGCCGTTTAGCCGCGACCCACGCAACATTGCCCGCAAGGCGGAGAACTACCTGTCCGAGCTCGGTTTCGCCGATACTTGTAATTTCGGCGCCGAGGCAGAGTTCTACATCTTCGATTCCGTCCGTTACGACTCCACCTCCAACAAGTCTTTCCACGAGGTTGACTCCGTGGAGGGCTGGTGGAACTCCGGTGTGAAGGAAAACCCGGATGGAACTCGCAACTTGGGCCACAAGGTGCGCACCAAGGGTGGCTACTTCCCTACCGCTCCGTATGACCACATGCAGGATTTGCGTGATGAAATCGGCGAGTACCTGCAGGATGTCGGTTTCCACGTCGAGCGCTCTCACCATGAGATGGGCTCGGGCGGTCAGCAGGAGATTAACTACCGATTCAACACCCTGCTGCACGCCGCCGACGATATGCAGACCTTCAAGTACGTGGTGAAGAACACCGCCAAGTTCAACCAGAAGTCGGCTACTTTCATGCCGAAGCCTCTGGCTGGCGATGGCGGTTCCGGTATGCACATCCACCAATCGCTGTGGAAGGACGGCAAGCCGCTGTTTCACGATGAAAACGGCTACGGTGGTTTGTCCGATATGGCGCGCTACTACATCGGCGGCATCCTGAAGCACGCCGGTGCGGTCCTGGCTTTTACCAACCCGACGATGAACTCCTACCACCGCCTGGTCCCGGGCTTTGAGGCTCCGGTCAACTTGGTCTACAGCCAGGAGAATCGCTCTGCTGCCATTCGTATCCCGATTACCGGCGCAAACCCGAAAGCCAAGCGCATTGAGTTCCGCGCTCCGGATCCGTCGGGTAACCCATACCTCGCTTTCACCGCTGCGATGATGGCTGGCCTGGACGGCATTAAGAATCGCATCGAGCCGGGCAAGCCGATTGACAAGGACCTCTACGAGCTGCCACCGGAGGAGCTCAAGGATGTTCCGACTGTGCCGGCGTCTCTCGACGGCGCACTCAAGGCGCTGGAAGAAGATCACGAGTTCCTGCTGGCGGGTGATGTCTTCACTCAGGATCTCATCGACGCGCACATCCGCTACAAGTTCGAGCAGGAGATTCTGCCGGCTCGCCTCCGTCCGACGACGCAGGAGTTCGAGCTCTACTACGACTGCTAGCAGCTAGCAATCGCGCTTCTCGCTTGACGACGCCCACACCGCCACTCCATTTCCAACCGCTCTGGGGTAGCGGTGTTTTAGTCATTTATCTGGGAAATTGCCCGCGATTGACCTAGGCGACCGTCATACGCGAATCAAGCCAAAAGTAGTGTCAGCACTACTGCGGGCACTTTCAAACGCAACTACCATTGAGGGTATGAACAACAAGTCACTCACCCGTTCCGCCAATAACAAGATGGTTGCCGGTGTGCTCGGCGGTTTTGCTGAGTACTTCAACTGGGATGCGACTCTCCTGCGCGTTGTGTTCGTTGCATCCTTCCTGATGCCCGGCCCACAGCTGCTTCTCTACATTGCTGCTTGGATCATCATGCCTAAGCAGGAATACATGTAATTCGCGCGCCAGCGCGCTATCTTCATTGGCCCCTCACTGCCGCCCCAATGCGGCTGGTGCGGGGCCAGATTTATGAGCACACAACGGCAGTGTCACCGCGACGCATTACACTTTTTTCTCTTCCCCCGCACGAGGGTACTCAGCAGGCTACCCCAGCGTGGTCTTCTGGGAGTCGACGACAAATAGCCGCTGACCTTAGGCTTCTCCTCGTCAACATCCGTTCGACATCAGACCAATATCAGCTCGATATCGGTTCGAGTTTTCCCACCAAGGAGTTTTGTATGAAGATGAAGTTCGCGGCTGGCCTGGCTTCCGCAGCAGTTGCCACCACCCTGTTTGCTCCGGCAGCTTTCGCACTGGACGAAGATTCTGCTACCGCAGCAACCGAGCAGGCCACCACCACTACCGCTCCGGCTGTCGATCCGGAGTTCTCCGTCGCACCGACATCGGAGCCGACCTCCGACGAGGCTGCTGATGCCGCTGAGTCCGCTGAGGCTACCGAGTCCACCGAAGCTGAGGAGACCACGGCACCTGAGGCCAAGCCAGAAAAGCCGGCAAAGCCGACTCTGGAGGAGCAGAAGCAGAAGGCCGACCTTACCACCCAGCGCCTCGACAACGCCCAGAAGGGCATCGGCGCCGCCAAGGACATCATGGATATCCTCGGTCACATCGGCGGCATCTTCGGCCTGGGCGGAAAGTAAAGCACCCCTCTCTACTTTGCTATTCTTTCTCGTCGCGTCACAATTCCATTCTGATTCAGCCTGACGCACATACCGGTTTTACGAAGCAGCGCTATCCCCCGAATTCCCGAACAGCACAGCGGGATTCGGGGGATAGTTCCATTTCTGGGGAACAATCCACGCCTACCCCATTTGGCTACCCTCCATCAATGGCAAGAATCTTCCGTCAATCCCCGCCGCGAATAGCCATTTGACCACCATATAGGCTTTTCGGCTACGTTCAGATATGCGCCTTTTCACCACTTTTTAGTGTCCAGCCATATGGTCAACGACAACCTGTAACAATGGGGTTTGCGACTCGGCATTGAGTGATAACACTTAAAGAAGAAGCAAACGAAGGATGTCCATCAGTGACTGAACCAAACCACACCTCCAAGTCCCGAAAAATCGCGCGCTCGCGCAATGACCGCATCATTGCCGGTGTTCTCGCAGGTCTGGCTGAAAGCCAAGGATGGGACGTCGGCTTCACACGCACTGTCTTTGTCGTCCTCCCCATCGTCGGCTCACTGATCGGCTGGGAAATCGGTGTCGGCTTCCTCGCCATTTATCTTCTCGCTTGGTTCGTTCTGCCCAATGGCAAGTACACGCTTGACGACGACTCCAGCGACAAAAACAGCATCGAAAATATAAAACGGGAAGCTAATCGCAGCTGTAATTAGATTGATACCATTCCGTAACCCTTATTCCCACTACTAGGGATTTTGCTGAAAATCGGCGCTGCAAACTTGATAACAAAAGGTGCAAATTGGGCTACTAATTCCAATTTAAACTTGCATGCTTTACAGAACTCTCTAACGTGTTTTTTGAACGGCTTTCGAGTCGATTCAGCTGCTTCTGATGCCTGCCGAAAGGCATTAGCAGGAGATTCAGATAATCGAATAAGTAGATTACTTAGCTCGACAGAAGGTGAATTTCGTAATGCAGAACAAGAAGATGACCCGGATTGCAACCGCAATTGTTGGCTCCACCGCACTCCTTAGCGGTCTGGCTGCTTGCTCTTCGGACGATGCTCAGAATGCCGCCGAGAACGCCACGGACCAGGCAAGCCAGGTGGCAACCGATGCCACCGATAAGGCTGGCGAGGCCGCAGAGGGCGCAAAGGACAAGGCCGGCGAGGCTGCTGACAGCGCCAAGGACAAGGCCGGCGAAGCAACCGACACCGCTAAGGAAAAGGCTGACGAGGCCAAGGAGGGCATGGGCCTGGGCGACGGTGCCGGTGAGGACGTTGCTGAGGCAGATTTGCCAGCATCCATTACTGATGCTGCTTCCTCGTACACCTCTCCCTACGGCTCTGACGCTGGCGCCTTCGTCTCCGCTAAGAAGGTCGGCGATGCAGTGGCAGCTGAGTACGAAAACGTCACCTTCGTTGAGTCCCCAGAGACCAATGGCGCGCAGCCGCTGATTGGTAAGATTCGCGAGACCTGGGTTGCCAACGGTGCCCTGGAAAATGAAATCGGTCTGCCGACCGCACCGGAGTCCGAGATTGACAATGGTTGGGAGCAGCCGTTTACCAAGGACACCATGAAGTGGACTTCTGAGGACGGTCAGGAATACACCGACTCCTACGAGAACAAGTAAGTTCCACTGCTTACACAGAAAGCCTGCGCAGCCAGTCGGCTGTGCAGGCTTTTCACGTCTTTATGTCAACAGGCCTATTCAAAGACACCCGATGCACCGCGACGGTGAGCGCCGACAATATTGATGTCCACAATTCCCACTGCTGCCATGGAGGCAAAGACAGTAGTCGGTCCAACGAACTTGAAGCCGGCCTTCTTCAGCGCTTTCGCCAGGGCCTTTGATTCTTCAGAAGTATTTGGTACCTCCTCGATAGAGTGCGGCTCTGGGGTCTTATCTGGTTTATAGGACCACATCAGCTCTGCCAGGCCACCCTGCTCACGAAGAGCAATAGTCGCCTCCGCATTATTAATGACCGCATTGATCTTCCTGCGATTGCGAATAATGCGTTCATCATTCATGAGCCGTTCTACATCATTGTGGTCAAAATCAGCGACAACATCGGGATTGAAGTTTGCGAAGTCTTCCCGGAAAGCTGGTCGCTTCTTCAAAATTGTTTCCCAAGACAGACCAGCTTGAAAGGCTTCGAGACTGAGGCGTTCAAACAGCCCCTGCTCATCACGAACCGGCATCCCCCACTCGGTGTCGTAATACTCTCTAAGAATTTCGCTTGACGCTGCCCAAGCCGGCCGGGCAAGCCCGTCATCGCCAATGATGAGTCCGTTATTCTCTGTGTAATCCGATCCAGTTTTCATCAGTCTTCCTATCCCCCAATTAACGGTATGACTACGGTGTGATTGGAAAATTCTCACGGGGGCAACCAGCGCCCAAAAGAATTAACTACTCGCGGTTTTCTTGGCGCCCGACAAGCGCACCATGAACAACATCGAGCACCGGTGTCTCCACCGATGCCTTCTGCCCCATCCTGCGGATGGCACCAATCTGCGCATCGAGCTCATTTGTCAATCCCGCCGCATAGTCACGCTGCATGGACGAGGTGCTTTCATAGCTCTGCGCATCCGTAAAGTCCAAGGTGCTCGAGACAATATCCTTCGGCAGAGCCACGCCACTGGCACGGCCCACTGCCTCGGTTTCCTCAAACATGCGCGTGAGGCTGTCCCGCATTTGTTCACGCAGGTACCCAAATGGGCTTTCAGCCAGAGCACCCAGCGCACCCAGGTTTGCCACGAACATGGCCTTGGCCCAGATATCCACCCAGATATCAGGCAGCTGCTCGCCACCGAGTCCTGCCTTATGCAAAGCCTCAATGACATCGGCGACCAGCTGACTGTGGGAGCCATCGAAGGTACCGATGTTCAGGCTCATCGGCCCTGGTCGGAACTCCACCTCAGCTGGGCCAGTGTGAATAAAGAACCCTCGAATAACGCCTGGGAATACCCTGTCCTCACCAAAACGCTGAGCGGCGAGGTACGGAATCTCCACCGAATTGTGAGTAGTAATAACCGCAGCTCCTTCCGGAATCTGCGGGAAGGGATCATCTCCCGGCAGTGCCTTAGTCGCTGCAATCACCACATCGATATCAACGCCATCGGCTGCGAGTTCATCCCAATTATCCGCTGCCTTAACGGGGATGATGCTGCGCTCTCCGTTTTCGTCGATAAGCGTCAGCCCTACCTCACGAAGGCGGGCGAGCGTTTCACCGCGCGCGAGAAAGACGACATCATAACCAGCTTCAACGAGGCGACCGCCGAACCAACCGCCGACGGCTCCTGCTCCTAGAATTCCGATTCTCATATTCGCCATGTTACGGGTTCAGCAACGTGCTACTTGTGGATTTATGACTTCCATCCACAGCCCAGGAGATGAATTCACAACCGGCCCAGGAGAGCCTGTTTTTTCCTCTTACAAACTGGTATCCTTCGACGCCTGGTTCGCTGAGACTCTCGCGTCATTGGAGTCCACGGAGATGTTCCCTCGCGTGATTGCTGTGGACGGCCGGGGTGGGTCTGGCAAGTCCACACTCGCAACGAAGATGGCTGCTGCATCCGAGAATGCAGTTATCATTCACACCGATGACATCGCTTGGCATCATTCTCGCTTTGACTGGGATACCGAGCTTGCGGAGCATGTCCTAAAGCCGCTTTTGGCTGGCGAACCCGTTGATTACATTCCTCCGGGCTGGGCTTCGCACGGCCGCGAAGGCTCCTTGAGCTTCTCGCCTGCTCCTTTAATCATTGTCGAGGGCAGCGGCTGCATCCGACCCTCCCTCGCTCCTTATTACGGTGCTACGGTTTTTGTCCAATCCGATCTGGTATTGGCTAAAGCCAGAGGTGTCGAGCGAGACGTGGAGCTGGGAGTCAATGGTGACCGTGAACAAGCCGAGGCTTTCTGGGATTCTTGGGCGATTGAGGAGATTTCGTTCTTGCAAAAGACTCGTCCTTGGCAGGAAGCAGATTTTGTGGTGGTGGGGCATGCACCACGCGAGCTGCCTGAGGGGATAGTCAAGGTCGACGAAATAGGGCAACGCTTACTCGACCAGCCTGGTGACGAGTGCTTAGTAATTGCGAACACCGACGAATAGTTCTACCTGCTCAAGAGCAGGGTGAATTACTAACCACTACGTCGAAAGCCCACCTCCTCCCACTGCTCCCCCGTTCAGGGTAAATACTTCCACCCTGCCACTTACTTCATTATCATCGGAAGCAGACATATCAACCCAGGGTTGTTACTCTTTTTGAGGCAAGACCTGAGGCCCACGATTCGTGGTGCCTCGGGTCTTTTTTGCGTTTAACGGCCCTGTCTACCGCGAAAGAAGGTCACGATGGGATCGTCAAAGGATTCCAGCGCGAGGGCAATTGTTGAAAACCTCGGTGGACCTGGAAACATCACCAGCCTAACGCACTGTGCGACACGTCTGCGCTTTGAACTGGGCGATATTTCCAAGATCGACGAGGACAAAATTGATAAGGTGCCGGGCGTCCTCGGCGTCGTCCACCAGGGCGATAACCGCTACCAGGTCATCTGCGGTGGCGGCGTTGAGTCGATGTACACCGCCATCAAGCACCTGCCGGAAATGCAAAACGCAGGCGTTGCCACCAAGTCCGACGCAGACGTCAAGGCTGAGGCACGCTCCAAGGCACGTGGCAAGTACTCCTGGTTGGATGACTTCTTCGAGTACCTCTCCGATTCGTTCCGCCCAATCCTGGGCGTGCTGCTCGGCGCATCACTGATTATCGCCATTGCCGCAGTTCTCGACGGCCTGAAGATCGTCGACTTCCGCGCTGAAGACAAGTCCGCCACCTGGATTTTCGTCGATGCCATGTGGCGCAGCGTCTTCTACTTCCTGCCAATCATGGTCGCCTACAACGCAGCGAAGAAGCTGCGAGTCGATCCATGGCTGGGTGCAGCGATTATGGCTGCACTGATGACGCCGGAATTTATGAGTCTGCAGGATACCGAGCGCTTCACTGACACCATCAAGACAGTGAACGAGGAACTGGGTACCGAGGCTTTCACCGCCAACATCTTCGGCCTGCCAATGCAGCTCAATGACTACGGCGGACAGGTCTTCGTGCCACTGATCATGGTCGCAATCCTGGCAGTGGTCTACCACGGTCTAAAGAAGATCTTCCCGGAAAATGTCCAGATGGTCTTCGTGCCGTTTATCTCCATGCTGATTATGATTCCGCTGACCGCCTTCCTAATCGGCCCGCTGGGCATCTGGTTGGGTAACGGTATCGGCTCTGGCCTGGCATGGATGAACTCGCACGCACCGTTCGTGTTCGCAATTCTCATCCCGATGCTCTACCCGTTCCTGGTGCCGTTGGGTCTGCACTGGCCGCTCAACGCTCTGATGCTGGTCAACATTCAGACTCTCGGTTACGACTTCATTCAGGGCCCAATGGGTGCTTGGAACTTCGCCTGCTTCGGCGCCACCGCTGGTGTCCTGGCGCTGTCCATCCGCGACCGCGACACCCAGATGCGCCAGACTGCAACCGGCGCACTTGCCGCAGGTCTGTTCGGCGGTATTTCCGAGCCGTCCCTCTACGGTATTCACCTGCGCTTTAAGAGGATCTACCCGCGCATGCTGCTCGGCTGTTTCGCCGGTGGTCTGACCATCGCAATCCTCTCCGCCCCGTACGGTGGCGTGACTACCAACGCCTTCGTCTTCACCTCGCTGATTACCACTGTCGTGTTCAAGCCGATGTGGGTCTACCTGATCTCCATCGCCGTGGCGTTCTTCGTAGCCATGTTCGCCATCATTCTCACCGACTACCGCACGCCGGAAGAGAAGGCTGAGGCCGCCGCACGCGCTGCAGAGCGTGACGACGAACCCAGCGAAGATACCCCGCGCGCTGGCTCCAGTAGCTCCGATTCCGCTCCGGCTCCGACCAGCGCTGATACGGATGCCTCTGCTGAGGCTGCAGCCCCGGCTGCCGCAGCTGCCGGTGGTGTCGCCACTGCCGTGGCCACCAAGCCGGTCCACGTTCTGGCTCCGCTTGCCGGTGAAGCTGTCAGCCTTACTGAGGCCGGTGACAAGGTCTTTGCCTCTGGCGCCCTCGGTGACGGTGTCGGCATCAAGCCGACTAGCTCCACTGTCGTCGCACCGGTTTCCGGCACGCTGATGACGGTGGCCAAGACTGGTCACGCCTTCGGTATCAAGACCGATGACGGTGTGGAAGTGCTGGTTCACGTCGGTATTGACACAGTCAAGATGGCCGGTGAGGGCTTTGACGTCAAGGTTGCCAAGAAGCAGCATGTCGAGGCTGGAGATGTCCTTGCTGAGGTCGATTTCGACAAGGTCAAGGAAGCTGGTTACTCCACCACGACACTGATGACTGTCACCAACACCAAGAAGATGGCCAAGGTCGACCCGGTGACATCCGGTTCCGTCCGCGTCGGCGACACGGTCATCGAAGTTCAGCCATAATCGATTTCTAGAAGGCATACCGGCCTCAGCACTCAGCACGTCGAGGAGTTCACGGTTACCGCAATGGAAATCCTGAGAGTATTCAATAACAACGTGGTCCTCGCCAAGGACGCGACCGGTGAAAAGATCATCACCGGTCGAGGAATTGGCTTCCAGGCCCGTCCGGGACAGCAGGTTGATCCTGCGAAGATTGTCCGCATTTTTGTCCCGACCGACGGCCGCGACCCGGACTACATTGCATCGATGCTCACAGAAATTCCACTGGCTCACATCAATCTGGTGACGGATGCGGTGACCGCGGCCGGGCTGCCGGAATCGATGATTCACAACGCTTCCCTGCTCATGGCGTTGGCCGACCACATTGGATTTGCCATCACCAGAGCAGCTAACGGGCAGCGGGTTGATTACCCGTTGCTGGCGGAAGTCAGCCAACTTTATAGTGAAGAATATGCGCAGGCGCAGGCGATTTTGTCGCATATAAACCGCGCTCTGGGTGACCGTCGTATAGCACCGCTTCCCCGCACAGAAGCGATTGCGATTACGTTGCACCTAGTCAACGCTGGGTTTGCTACGGGCGACTTGAGCTTCACCTACACCATGACGGGCGTGTTGCAGCAACTGATGAACATTATCGAAAGCGATTTTGAGATCAAACTGCACACCGAAACCGTCAGTGTGGGACGTTTTATTACGCACTTGCGCTATCTATTCGTCCGCATCGCTAAGCATGAGCAGTTGGAAGACCACCGCTCCGCTATTGGCGAGGCAATCCGCAGCTCCTACCCCGAGTCCTATCAATGTGCACAGCGCATTGCCGCTGTCATTGAACTGCGCCTGGGGTCAGGCCTGACGGAGGACGAGATTTCCTATCTCACCCTGCACATTGCCCGTATTGTGCAGGCAACGGCTGTATCTCCCACCGCATCTGAGCAATCTGCGCACAGTGGCACTGCATCAACGCAAGATGCTCCAGTGGCGGTGGGGCGTACAGGCGCTGTTTCTGAGCCTAAAAATGAGAAAACTTCGATTCGAAAGGATTCCACCATGATTACTCGTACCGCTACCATCGGTTCTTCTGTCGGTCTGCACGCTCGTCCGGCTTCCCTGTTCACGCAGGCTGCCGCTGAGTACGACTACGACATTGTCATCTCTTTCGATGACGAAGAGGCAGATGCCGCCTCCATCTTGGAGGTCATGACTCTGGGCGCTAAGCACGGCGACGTTGTCACCCTGAGCTGCGAAGACGACGCTGCAGCCGAGGCTCTGGACAAGCTGGCTGCCATGCTCGAGCGCGACCTGGATGCCGAGTAGTTTTCCGGCCCCCGATTCGGGTCTGTCCGCTCAATAACGCCCCTCAAAGGAGATGGGAAAGCAATGGTAGAGCAGCACACCGTCATCTACGGCATCGGTGTTTCCACTGGTACGGCAAATGCTGAGGTAGTTAAGGTGCTTCCAGCACCGGGAGTCGACAAGGACGAGCCCGCTTCCACCGACCCCACCGCCGACGGCCAGCGCGTCCGCGAGGCCATGGCCGCAGTCGCCGATTCGCTAAAGCAACAGGCGGAAACAGCCAACCCTAAGGCCCGCCCCATCCTGGAGGCGACAGCGCAGCTGGCAAGCGACCGCGCGCTAGCAAAGGCCGTGGTCAAAAAGCTGAAGGCCGGTTCCGGAGTCACCCAGGCCGTCCATGATGCCGTCGAGGACTACGCGCAGCTGCTCGCAGGCCTGGGTGGCTACATGGCCGAGCGTGTCACCGATCTCTACGATGTTCGCGACCGCACCATCTGTGAGCTGCGCGGACTGCCGAAGCCGGGCGTACCGATGGTCTCGAAGCCGACGATTCTGCTTGCCGACGATCTTGCGCCCGCCGAAACCGTCGGTCTCGACCCCAAGATGGTGGTAGGCATTGTCACCGCCGGTGGCGGCCCCACCAGTCACACGGCCATTTTGGCTGCCCAGCTGGGCATCCCTGCAGTGGTTAAGGCACAGGGTGTCATGGACATCGACGAAGGCACCATCGTGGCTATCGATGGTGGTGCTGGCGAGGTCATCATCCACCCGACGGATGCCGAAATTGCCGAGTTGGAGGAGCGCACTGCACGTCGTGAAGCAGCCTTGGCAGAATCCTCCGGTGCCGGTAAGACGGCGGACGGCTACCCGGTGAATCTGTTGGCGAACATCGGCACGGCTGACGACGGCGAGTCAGCGGCAGCCGAAGACGTCGAGGGCACCGGTCTGTTTAGGACCGAGTTTTTGTTCCTCGACCGCGAGTCCGCCCCGAGCCTGGAGGAGCAGACGGAGACCTACAAGCGCGTGCTTGCGGCCTTTGGCACGCGACGCGTGGTTGTGCGCACCTTGGACGCCGGTGCGGATAAGCCGCTGCACTTCGCTGACCTGGGCGAAGAGGAGAATCCGGCGCTGGGACGGCGCGGGCTGCGCCTGTCTCAGGCTCGCGAGGACCTGCTGGATACGCAATTGGACGCGCTGGCCGCAGCTTTCGAGGCAACAGGAAAGAAGCCTGACCTGCGGATTATGGCGCCGATGGTCGCCACCGTGGAAGAAGCAACCTGGTTTGCGGACAAGGTACGAAGCCGCGGCTTGCCAAAGGTCGGCATCATGATTGAGGTGCCAGCTGCCGCAATTCGCTCCAAGCAGTTGCTGTCCGTGGTGGATTTCGCCTCAATTGGTACTAACGACCTGTCGCAGTACACCATGGCTGCCGACCGTATGCAGGGCGCACTGTCTGACCTGCTCTCCCCTTGGCAGCCTGCGGTTTTGCAGATGATTAAGGAGGCCTGCAAGGGCGGTAATGCCACGGGCAAGCCAATTAGTGTCTGTGGCGAAGCAGGCGGCGACCCGCTGCTGGCACTGGTGCTAGTGGGACTGGGAGTCAGCTCGCTGTCGATGGCTGTGAAGAAGGTTCCGGCCGTGCGTGCTGCACTGCGCCTGCACGATCGCGCCACCTGTCAGCAGATGGCTGCATACGCCGTTGATGCGGTCACCGCCGCTGATGCCAAGGCAGCTGTAACCGCGCTGGTGAACCCGAAGGCGAAGGCTTTGCTGTAGGGTCAAGCCCCTGAATCGGAAAATGACCTATGGCTGCAGTGTCCGGCCGTAGGTCATTTTTATGGTCACTGATAGGTTAATTCAGCGACTGAGGTTTATGGTTTCCGCCAATTTTTCGAATTTGCCCAACTACGGTGGGCCCGGATTTGGTTTCGGGATTTGGTTCCCGGATTTGCTCCGCCACTTATCGATGGATTCTCGTGACCTTTCAATGGATTCCCGCGAGTTATGCGCACGATATTGGCTATGCCTGTTCGCTTGTCGATGTGCTGTTCGCTGATGGCCACGCTCCACCCTGCAAGACCATGCCTTCCCCTAGCTACACAACCAATCGAAGAATTTGCTTAATAAATTCTTGATTTTCCCTCACCATATGCGCCCTACTACAATAAATAGAGAGTCTTTGTCGGCACCACCATCGCCGCCGAAGCCCTTGTAAAAATACAGAAAGGCCGGCTCATACAGGCCGCTACTTAGTTCACGAATTCGGCTCCACCCAGCCCGTGAAAGTTCACAACTACATACTGAAAAGTGTCAATCTCGATGCAGCGCTCCCTTCACTCATAAGGGCACATGGCCTGCATTCTCGCTACAGCGACGCACAACGTCGTCGCAAGCGCGCACTAACGCCCTGACCTTTTGGGCGTAGCAAATCTAGAAAGAACACAATTCTCATGACTAAGTCGAGCGGAGTGGAGTCCTCGAAGTCTTTCGCTTCCATCATCGTTGTCACGGCATTGATGCTGTTTTCAATGTTCTTCGGAGCGGGCAACCTCATTTTCCCGCCGAAGCTGGGAGTGGATTCCGGCACTAACTTCGGACCTTCCATCACGGGCTTCCTTCTCACTGGTGTTGCCCTGCCAGTGCTTGCAATTATCGCTATTGCGATTTCGGGTAATAACTTGCGAGACCTGGCATTTCGCGCCGGTCGAGTTTTCTCGCTGACATTCCCGGTCATCGCGTACCTGTCCATTGGCGCGTTCTACGCGCTGCCACGTACTGGTGCTGTGTCCTATGAGACCGGAGTACAGCCACTCTTCAACACCGATTCCCTGGTTGTTGCAGCGATTTTCTACTTTGTTTTCTTCGCAATCGCCCTGGCGCTGGCCTGGAATCCAAACGAAATCGTGGCCAAGCTGGGCAAAATTCTCACCCCAGCCCTGCTGATTTTGCTGGTCCTGCTGGTCACTTTGTCGGCAGTAAAGTTCAGCGCTGACCCGGCGGAGCCAATTGAGAAGTACGCCGATTCTCCATTTGCCTCGGGCTTGGTCGAGGGCTATCTCACCATGGACTCGATTGCTGCACTGGCCTTCGGCATTATTGTCATTTCGGCGCTGCGCGTCAGCGGTGTCCCGGAGGGCAAGCGCATGGTCCGCGGCACCATGATTTCCGGTCTCCTGGCCGGTGCTCTGCTGGCAATCATCTACCTGGGCCTCGGCTACATCGGACAGGTTCTGCCGAACGCCGCCACCTTCGATAACGGCTCCGGTATTCTCGCCGAAGCCTCCGGCCAGGCCATGGGCCAGGTCGGCCAGATTGTCTTCGGCCTGATTGTGCTGCTGGCGTGCATGACCACCGCAGTCGGCCTCATCGCCGCTACCAGCGAGTTCTTCAACCTGCTACTTCCGGGTATCAGCTACAAGACCTGGGCCGTCATCTTCTCTCTGATGTCCTTTGCAATGGCAACGCAGGGCCTCTCCCAGGTCCTGGCAATCGCGGCACCGATCATCACCTTCATCTATCCCCCGGCCATTGCACTGATTGTGCTGACTCTGCTGGACCCAATCATCGCCCGCAATTTCAAGCTGCACTTCACTTACCGCTTCGGCGTGTGGATGGCCGCTATTTGGTCCGCCATCTCCGTCCTGTCCAGCCTGGGCGTTGGCGGCAGCGCACTGGAAAGCTTCCTCAGTCTGGTTCCGGGTCACGCAGATCAGTTCGGCTGGTCCCTGCCGACGCTGGCAGCTGTCGTGGTCGGGTACGCAATGGACGTCGTCACGCGAAAGCGCCGTGAACATCGCACGCCAACCGTGCTTGACGACGTCAAACCCGTGGCCACTCAGGGTTAATGTCACACCCGGTTATTTGCGTTTAGCGGGCTAAATACCGCACGCTTTAGAGGTAAATTACGTCCCAAAAAGGATTCACTATGAGTACCCCCACGCGTTTCACACAGACGCTGCTATTCCGCGTCATTGTCGCGATTATTCTGGGCATCATCTGCAGCTTCTTCTTCCCGGAGTGGCTGGCCAGGATTTTTGTGACTTTCAACGGCCTGTTCGGCAACTTCCTGGGCTTCTTTATCCCGGTTCTGATTTTTGCTCTCATTACGCCGGCGATTGCCAGCCTGGGCCGCGGTGCCGGTAAGTGGCTGGGTATCACCACCGCAATTGCCTACGGTTCGACGGTGTTTTCCGGTCTGATTGCCTACGCGGCAACGCAGGGCCTCTACCTCTGGCTGCTGGGTTCGGACCAGGCAGGTAAATCGGTGGATATTGAAAAGGGCGCGCTGGAGGGCTTCTTCAACGTGGAAATGCCACCGCCCTTTGACGTCATGACGGCGCTGCTGCTGGCCTTCACCGTCGGTGTGGCTATGACCAGCGTGAAGTCGGATTCGCTGTACCGCGGTGCGGCCCAGCTGCGCGACGTGATCATGAAGATCATTGAGTCCTTTATCATCCCACTGCTGCCGGTCTACATTTTCGGCATGTTCCTGGCCATGGGCATGAACGGCAACCTCACCACTACCCTGTCGATGTTCTTCAAGGTCCTCATTCTGGCCATCATTGGCACGGTAGTTCTGCTGGCTATCCAGTTCTCCATCGCAGGTGCTGTCGCCGGTCGCAACCCGTGGACTTCGTTGAAGAACATGATGCCGGCATACGCCACCGCACTGGGCACCTCTTCCTCGGCTGCCACCATTCCGGTGACCTACAAGGCCGCGGTGAAGAACGGCGTGTCCGAGAAGGTCGCGGGCTTTACCGTGCCACTGTGTGCGACCATTCACCTGGCTGGCTCGATGATGAAGATCACCCTGTTCGCCTTTGCTGTGATGTTCATGGCGGACAAGCCGGTGTCCCCGGGCATGGCTATCGGCTTCATCCTGACGCTGGGCATCACCATGATTGCCGCACCGGGTGTTCCGGGTGGCGCAATTATGGCGGCCGTCGGTGTCCTGCAGTCCATGCTGGGCTTTGACCAGGAGCAGGTCGCGCTGATGATTGCGGCCTACATCGCCATCGACTCCTTCGGCACCGCTTGTAACGTCACCGGTGACGGCGCAATTGCCATGATTGTCAACCGCTTTGCAAAGGATGACGTCATCGACCGCTCCGAGGACTTGACTTTCGACCCAACCACGGCCGAATCCACCTCTTCGAAGACCGAGGGCTAACTCGGATCACCGAGTGTGTAAAAATTAAATAGAAGACATCCATCGGCCAACTCCCGTCGCGTGCTTGCAAAGAGTCTTCGCGGCGGGTGTTGGCATACATGTAAGGGGCCCGTCTTGGACTTCATTTCGACCCGCGACCCAAAGCGCACGCCGCACAAATTCTCGGACATTCTGCTGGGAGGTCTCGCTGACGACGGTGGTCTGTACCTGCCCGTCGAGTACCCTCAGGTCGACGATGCCACTTTGACGCGTTGGCGCTCCGTGCTTGCCGACGACGGTTACGCCGCCCTGGCTGCGGAAGTCGTCAGCCTCTTTGTGGATGACATTCCGCTGGAAGATCTGCGCGGTATCTGCGCACGCGCCTACACCTACCCGAAGTTCTCCGACCCGGATATCGTGCCGGTAACCAAGCTGGAAAATCAGCTCTACATCGGTCACCTGTCCATGGGCCCAACTGCGGCGTTCAAGGACATGGCCATGCAGCTGCTCGGCGAGTTCTTCGAGTACGAGCTGGCGCGCCGCGGTGAAACCCTGAACATTCTGGGCGCTACCTCTGGTGATACTGGCTCTTCTGCTGAATACGCCATGCGCGGTCGCGAGGGCATCAGCGTGTTCATGCTGACCCCGGCTGGTCGAATGACTGCATTCCAGCAGGCGCAAATGTTTGGCCTGCAGGATGCCAATATTCACAATGTGGCTCTTGATGGAGTCTTCGACGACTGCCAGGACATTGTCAAGGCGGTCTCCGGCGATTTGGAGTACAAGGCCAGCCGTCACATCGGCGCGGTCAACTCCATCAACTGGGCTCGTCTGATGGCGCAGATTGTCTACTACGTCTCCTGCTGGATTCGTGTCACTGGCTTAAACGGTACCGATGCCGACAACTCGCAGAAGGTCAGCTTCAGCGTGCCAACCGGCAACTTCGGCGACATCTGTGCTGGTCACATTGCGCGCCAGATGGGTGTTCCAATTGACCGTCTCATCGTTGCCACCAATGAAAACGACGTGCTGGACGAGTTCTTCCGCACCGGCTCCTACCGCGTGCGCAGTGCAGCTGAGACTCAGGCGACCTCTTCGCCATCGATGGATATCTCCCGCGCATCGAACTTCGAGCGTTTCATCTTTGACCTGCTCGACCGCGATGCCGAGCGCACCGGCGAGCTCTTCGGCGTCAAGGTCAAGGAGGGCGGATTCTCGCTGACCGGTGACCCGGCCTTCCCGGCGGCCTCTGCCACCTACGGTTTCCTGTCGGGCAGCTCCACACACGCCAACCGCATTGAGACCATCAAGGACTGCTGGGAGCGTCTGGGAGTCATGGTTGATCCGCACACCGCCGACGGCATCCATGTGGCCCGCGGTCTGGTCGAGCAGGTTGCCTCCCCTATCGTCTGCCTCGAGACCGCCCTGCCGGTGAAGTTCTCCGAGACCATTTTGGAGGCCACCGGCCGCGAGCCCGAGTGTCCGGAGCGTTTTGCCGACATTATGAACGCACCTCGTCGCGTCACTGATCTTCCAAACGATGTCGACGTGGTGAAGAAGTTCATCGACGACAACGTCGCTTAAGGCAGCGAGCCTACTCGGGGGGGGGGCTGCAAAGCAGGGGTAACGCGACCAGCGGGAAATGTTGGAATGTGCCCCATTTTCTTAGGGCAAACAGCGTTTTCTTCGCCTCGGGGGCTGTTTTTACCCCCGTAAACGCCTCACAATTGTCCCCATGAGTATCACTCGACTTAAAAATGGCACGCCCTTCCACGACGTACCAGCCACCAAAACCACGCGGGCCACAGACCCCGCCCAAAGCCCAACCACCGTCTCGCGCGTATTGGCCAATGCACTGGCAGAGCAATGCAACCACTGCTTTGGGCTGGTCGGCAATGCCAACTCCCATTTCACCTCCGCGCTGACAGAGGCTGGTTTTGGCTATTCCTCGGTTCGTCATGAGTCAGGTGCCGTCGGTGCCGCCGATGCCTTCTACCGGGCCGGTGGTGGACTCGCCATTGCCACCGCCACCTGCGGTGCGGGTTTTACCAACGCGCTGACCACGCTCGCTGAGGCCCGAGTTGCTCGCATTCCGCTAGTTTTCGTTGTCGGGACGCACCCGGCGCGCCCGCGCCCCTTCGACCTCGACCAAGCAGCACTCCTCGACGCACTGGATATCTGTCACCGCACTATCTCCCCAACATCCGTGCTTGACGACGCACACTTTGCGGTCGCACACGCCCTGAGCACTCGGCAGCCTGTTGTGCTGCAGCTTCCCTACGATCTTCAGGAGGCACCCGCGGAGCTCAGTTCGGCGAACAGGCGCGAGACATCCGAGACACAGCCCGATAACCACCTCGACCAGCACCAAGACGAGCGCTACCAGCGCAAAGCCGCATCGCTAGCGCACACCTTGCAAGACGCGCAGCGGCCACTGATTATCGCCGGTCGCGGTGTACTGCTTTCCGATACAGCCGAGCTGGTACACAAAATTGGTGACCAGGTCGGAGCACTATTCATGCACTCAGCAATGGCGCGACATGTCATTGCCAGCCCCTGGACAATTGGGACGGTTGGCGGCTTTGCGCACACATGGCAGGTGGAGCTTGCCCGGCAGGCCGATGTGGTGGTGTTCCTAGGCGCCAGCTTCAATGCATTCCAGAACCGCGGCAGCAACATGTTTTCACCGTCCGCGGAAATCATCCAGATTGTGGATGAGCCGCACCCAGCATCGCAACCATCGGTTACTCCCCTGCTGGCTCGGCTGGAGGATTTTCTGCCGCACCTCTTAAGGCAGCTGAAGGAACTGGAGGGCAAGTCGCAAGAGACGTCGTCAAGCACATGGCGCGCACGTGTGGGCAACTTGCCTACGACCCCAGCGGAAGCGCTGATCTGCGAGGATGGTCGGCTCGATCCGCGCGCGTGCCTACAGTATCTGGATGCGGCGATGCCGAAGAAGCGCGCCATTTGTACTGATGGCGGGCACTTTTTGGGATGGGTGCCGAAGTATCTCGATGTGCCCGGCCCGCAGCAGCAGGTGATAGTGGGAACGGCGATTCAGTCGATTGGTATGGGCATGGGTTCACTGGTGGGGCTTGCGGCAGCGAGGCCTAAGGATTACTGCGTGCTCGTGGCCGGCGATGGCGGCGGCACGATGGGCATGGCTGATCTGCCGGCAGCGATTGAGCAGCTGCGGCGCGGCCGTGGTGGTCTGATTGTGTTTATCAACGACGCCGCGTACGGCGCTGAGCTGCATCAGTTCGGCGGTGTTGGGCTGGATACGTCCTCGATGGAGATTGCTGACTACGACTTCGCCGCACTTGGCAAAGCTTTCGGGGCGGACGGCTTTAGCGTGAGTGGACCGGAGGATTTTACGCAGCTGGACACGTACTTCGCGGCCATTGCGGAGGATAAGTCAGATAGCGGGGCAGCTCCGGTTGCGGTCATTGATTTCAAGGTGTCAAGGCTGGTGGTCGCGGACTTTGTGAAAGAGGTGCTGGCTCGTTCCACGCGCTAACGGGGGCATTCGCGCCTTATTGCATTATGCATAGTTGTTGCCGTCTACAATGTTCGGAGTGGAACAGCAGCGTAACAGTATTGAAGATGGTGCAACGACGAAGCAAACGGCCAACGGGTACAAGGACCCGCGGGAGCAGGTAACTGGCCGTGCGATTGCCGTCTGGCTCGCCGCGCTGGTGACCTACATCGTCGCCATTGTGGGCCGTACGTCGCTGGGTGTTGCCGGTGTTGAGGCGCTCGACCGCTTCCAGATCAACGCCTCGCAGCTCGCCGTTTTCACCGCTGTCCAAGTCGGGGTCTACGCACTGGCACAGATTCCCACCGGCATCATCATCGACCGCATTGGGGCGAAAAAGACCATGGTCGCCGGTGCTCTTATCATGGCGCTCGGCCAGGTCATCATCGCCTTTACCACGTCCTATCCCCTGGCCGTGGCTGCGCGCATTTTCATCGGCGCCGGCGATGCCACCGCGTTCCTCGGCGCTATGCGACTTCTCCCCGCATGGTTCCCGCTCCGCGTCACCCCACTGTTTACACAGCTGACGGCGGGGCTCGGGCAGCTGGGCCAGTTCATCTCTGCCGTGCCATTCCTCGCCATCCTCCACGCCGCTGGCTGGGTTCCGGCGTTTCTGTCGCTGTCCACCGCAGGTCTGATCATCGCCATCGTGGGGTTGATCGCGCTTGCCGACGTTCCGGAGGACACCAACGCGGTCAAGATGACCCGCAGTGAGCGTCGAGCCGCAAAGAAGGCTGCGAAGGAAGCAGCGAAGGCCAACCCAGCTGCGGCTGACGCGCGCCTCACCATCGGCCAGACACTGAAGATTGTCACCACTCACCCGGTGTGCTGGCAGGGCTTCTTCACACACTGGACAGGTCTGATGCACCAGTGCATTTTCACTCTGCTCTGGGGCATGCCGCTGATGACGCTGGGTCTGGGATTAGAGCCAGCACAGGCCAGTATTGTGCTGGTCATCAATACGCTGTCGGTGATTGTGGCCGGTCCGCTGATGGGCATGGTGTCGGCACGCACGGGCCGCGGACGCATCAAGGTTGTCGTCGCCATTGCAGCGATTGACATGCTGATCTGGATTGTCTTCCTGCTACCGTCGAACCCGCCGGCGCTCTGGGCCATCATTGTGGTCAACATCCTGATGGCCGGCCTCGGTGCGATGTCCAACTTCGGCTTTGACTCCGTGCGTGAAGAGGTCGACCGCAAGGTCCTTGCCACCGGCACTGGCCTGGCCAACATGGGCGGCTTCGTCGCCACCATGCTGGCGGCCCAAGGCGTTGGCTTCCTGCTGGACATCTCCTCCACAGATGGCAACTACACCTGGGAGTCCTTCCGGATTGGCTGGTTGGCCGTCATCGCTGTGTGGGCCATTGGGTTCATCGGCCTGCTGGTGGCCAAGCGCGCAGCTGCTCGCTTCGTTGAAAACCAGAAGCGCTTCGAGCTCGATCCAGTCGACTAAAACCTAGAACAGCGCCAACTGCTGCGGATCGTCCGGGTCATCGGGATCATCGGAGTTGTCCTGAGCCGCCGAGTTCTCCGACTCGGCTGCGTTCTCGGTGCCGTCGTCACGCGAAGTGCGCTCTGAATCCGGCTCGAATGCCTCGCGCTCGTAGATTTCCTGGAGCTTTTCGGTCTTGGTGATGCGGACGAGCTCGGCGTAGATAACCAGCTTCATAGAGCTGTTGACAAGTGGCCCAAGCTGCGAAAACAGCACTTCGACATCACCGTCGACGGCAAGGACTGCGCGGCGAAGGCTGTCTTCGGAGATAATCCAGCGGGAGGTCTCGGCGCACTTTTCACGGTCGCCGATAAAGTCCAGCGCCAGTGCGACCTGATTGCTAGCGACGCCCTCCAATGTGGCAGAGAGACGCTCGTTGGGAGCGGCATCTTTAAACAGACGGGCAATCTGAACGGCCTCGGCAGTAGCTACCTTGCCAGCGGCGTACTCAGCGATGAGCTCAGCCATCCTTTGTGCACCGATGTGCTGGTCGGTCAACCAGATATCGTGCAGCGCGTACATGACTGCCATGGCCTGCCAGGACGCATGTCCCCGGTAGAGAATTCCCAGGATACCGGCCTGTTCCAGCAGCCAGCCGACCATCGCCTCGCCATCGGCGCCATTGCGGGCACAGAGGTTTTCCACCTGCCATGCCATGTGGCTTTCCACGCAGCAGCCGTAGAACTTCTGGTCCTCCTCCAGCTGGGCGGCAAGTGAGACCACCTCGCAAGCGGCATACGGGTAGCCGTAGGCCAGTGTGGCGTGCGAAAAATCATCAACGCCCATAGTCACCCACGGGAATTCGCCGTGCCAGGGACCTCGACCGACAAGGAAACCAGCCACCAGATACGCCCAGCGCGTCGAGGCATCCGCGTTGTACCAATGCTCCAATGCCCGTGGAGTCGGGTGCCCACTGTCAGCGTAAATCAACCCAGCGTTGACCAGCATTTCCACAATCCACGGCGCTGCAAAGGCACTCGCACCAATCGACGCTGCGAAGTCCTGAATCCACAACAAACTGGACTCTTCATACATGTGCAGCGGGTCTTTCAGACGGCCGTCATCGCTACCTGCGGCATCCATGAACGCCGACGCAAAGGCCACCGCGGCGACGGAGGCGTCGTCAAGCTCCTTCGACTCCAACGTTGCCGGGAACGGCTCTGTCGGATGAGGCTTGCGGATCGTCCACATATCCTCCTTCAGAGCAAGCGCGACCGCGCCGACAATACGAGCAATCTCCGGCGGAGCGGCCTCGGCCATCTCTTCAGTGGCAAACGCCGACATCGACGGCGACTCGACGATGGCCAACAGCAACCGCTCCTCTGCCCAACGAACTGCATCGATGCGCAGTTCCGACCACATTGTCGACGGCAGAAACTTCTCATCAATAGCCATCCACCGCAGCTCATTGCGAATATCCACCGGCGCGGTGGCAATAAGCGCGCGCACCTTGCGAGGATCACACAAAAAGCCCGCGAGCCGCTCAATACGCTGCTCCGTCGTGCCCTCCGGATCTAGCCCTAGGCGCTCCATGCGCCGAGCGAGCATGTCCTCCGGCAGATTCGCCACCAAGTCCGCAACGTGGAAATCCAAGCTCGGCTCAGTCGGAAAAATCCGCGAAATATGCGACGGCACATGCCATACGCCCGCCGGCTCCTCCCACACCAGGCCCTGGCGCTGGCCACGTTCCAGCACTCTTTTCAGCTGCTGCTTGCCGACGGGATACCTCTTGCGGTCCACGCCCTTTGGAGTGTCGTGGGCCATGACGTCAGCATCCGAGGCCCAGTACGCGACCTCCGCGAGAGTCTCGAGCGTGGCGGAGTCTGCCAAAATATGAATCAAATGAGCAACGTCGAGCACATCGGGCTCACAAAAAGATAGCGCCGTGTGTGCGGACTCCTGCGACATCAATAGCTCCACCGCGTCCTTGCCCGCGGCGGAGGAATCGGCCGAGGGGCAAGTGCGGCTCAGCAAAAAACGCAGGTCAGTGCCGTCCAGGTTGAGAATGAAGTCCTCATACCTGGGGCGAACCGAGTAATCGACGTTGCGTTCCATAGCCCACCATTATGCCCGGCCTTTCCGCCAGGGCAAAGGCACACCGAAATTTTTTACAAAGAGTTGGTTTTCCCTCAGCCGTGGTCAGGATTTTCCTCTCCCCAGAACACCTTGTTCACTACGCGCTCCGAATGGCGCGTTAGCCGCAGGTAATGCTCAATGAAACCATTGGAATCTGCAGGATCCCACCCGGCGGCACCTGCGACCTGCGTCAGATGACGTCCCGGCTGCGGCAGCTGGTCCGTGCGCTTTCCGCGCGTGAGCACCAGCGCATTTCGAGCCTTCGTAGCCATCAGCCACGCATCGCGCAGTGCATCGGCATCTTCCGCGTCCAGAATCTCGTGGGATTTCAGTACCTCGAGTGTCTCGAGCGTAGAAGTATTGTGCAGCTCAGGTACTTCGTGGGCGTGCAGCATAGTCAGCAGCTGCACCGTCCACTCAATATCCGTCAGTGCACCAGAGCCGAGCTTGGTGTGCGTGCGACGATCAGCACCATGTGGCAGACGCTCGGAGTCCACGCGCGCTTTCATGCGGCGAACCTCACGCACCATCTTGGTATCAGCACCACCCTGCGGGTAACGCAGTCCATCGATGCCGTGGAGGAAACGCAGGCCCAAGTCCTTATCCCCAGCAATCCAGGTAGCACGCAGGAGCGCTTGAATCTCCCAGGTCTCGCCCCAGCGTTCGTAGTAGGTCAGGTACGAGTCCAGTGTTCGCACAATGGGACCCGAACGTCCCTCCGGACGCAGGTCCACATCGACTTCCAGCGGTGGGTCCTGGCTGGGCTTCGCCAGGCGACGCCGCAGCGAGTCACAGATGCGCGTTGCCCACTTGACCACCGCAGCATCGTCGACAAGCGGATTTCCGTCGGCGTCCTTGCGCGGTTCACAGATGAACATCACATCAGCATCCGAACCGTAGCCCAACTCCGCGCCACCGAGGCGTCCCATGCCAATGACGGAGATGATCCCTGGGATCTCACGGTCCGGATGCGCCAGCTGCCAGCCACGAATTTCAGCGGATAGCGCTGCTTCCAGCACGTTATCCCACACCATGGACAGCGAATGGCAGACCTCGCGCACATCCATCAGCCCAAACAGGTCGGCAGAGGCAATACGCGCGAGCTCAGCCCGACGCAGCGAGCGAGCCACCGAAATGGCCTTGGCCGGATCATTGTGCCGCGACGCAGCCGCGACCAGGGCCTTGCCAACGGTCTGCGGATCGGTATCCAGCAATTTCGGCCCCGAAGCACCATCGCCAAAACGCTTAATAATCTCCGGCGCGCTCATCAACAGATCCGAGGCATACGGCGACGACCCGAGAACACGCATCAACCGCTGGCCGACGATTCCTTCATCCCGCAGCATTCGAAGGAACCAGGACTGGGCATATAGTTTCTCCGACAACTTGCGATAGTTCAGCAGGCCCGCGTCGGGGTCTGGGGTTGTCGACAACCACTCCATCAATGTCGGTAGCAGCATCGCCTGGATGCGCGACTTGCGCGAACTACCGGCAGCCAGCGCCGACAGGTGATCATAGGCGCGATCTGGGTATTGATAACCGAGTGCGGCCAGCTGACGCTTGGCGGCATCTGCCGACAGCTGCAGCGTCCCGATGTCCTGCTCGACAACGAAGTTGAGCAGCGGACGGTAGAAGAGCTTATTGTGCAGCGAACGAATCTGAGAGCTAGCCAGGCGAACCTGGCGCGCCAGTGTCTTGCTGGCATCCTTGCTGCCCTCCCCTGTCAGACCAGCTGCGCGGCCGAGCCACTGCAACGCGTCGGTGTCATCTTCCGCGGGCAGCAAGTGCGTACGTCGCATCTTCTGCAGTTGGAGTCGGTGCTCAAGCAGACGGATGAACTCATAGGCATTAATCAGTGCGGCACCATCTTCACGGCCGATGTAGCCGCCCTCCACCAAGGCGTCGAGTGCCATCACCGTTGGCAATACTCGCAGGCTATCGTCATAGCGGCCATGGACCAGCTGAAGTAGCTGCACCGCGAACTCAACGTCACGCAGGCCACCGCGACCGAGCTTTAACTCACGCCGACGCAAGTCCTCCGGCACATTCTGCACCACGCGTGCGCGCATGCGCTGGACATCGTCAACAAAGGACTCACGCTGCGAGGCATTCCACACCATTGGTGAGAGTGCATCGACGTATTCGTGCCCGAGCTCTACATCGCCAGTCATCGGCCGTGCCTTCAGCAGGGCCTGAAACTCCCAGGTCTCAGCCCAGCGCTTGTAGTAGGCGACATGGGAATCGACAGTGCGCACAAGGGCACCGGACTTGCCCTCTGGGCGCAGATTGGCATCGACCTCAAAGAAGCAGTGACAGGAGATGCGGATAAATTCGCTGGCCAGGCGCGTCGCACGGGCATCTGCGGGCTCAGCGACAAAGATGACATCGACATCAGAGATGTAGTTGAGCTCTTCGGCACCGCACTTGCCCATGGCGATAACCGCCAGCCGTGTGGATACCGGAGAGGAAGGAAAGACCTGCTGGACTGCAACGGCCAGCGCTGCGGTCAGTGCTGCATCGGCCAGGTCACTAAGCGCTTCGGAGACCTGAACAAAAGACACTTCCGGCTGACCAGGACGCCGCTTTCCGCGTGGGTAAGTGCCGGCCAAGTCAGCTGCGGCAATACGCATAATCAAATCGCGGTACGCACATTGCATGGCCACTTCTGCTTCGCGGCCGGTGAGCTCTGCACGATAGAGACCCGGTCCTTCCAGCGTGGATGGGGCAACAACTGGTTTGCGGTACTCGGGGTCTTTCGCCTTTTCCAGGCTCGCTTCATCGGTGAGCTCAATGACTTCTGGCTTAGCCCCAACGCTGGACAGCATCTCGCGGAACATATCGGCCTCGGTGGGAAAGTCCGCCTGCAGCAGCACCCACTTATCAGGATGCGCCACTAAGTGGTCACCCAACATGCTTGAACCACCGAGCAGTGCGAACAGCCGAGTGCGAAGCGGCACCTGCTCACGCATGGCAGCATCGAGGCCGGACCAAGTGGCCCAATCCTCCAGCTTTCCATCGTTTTCCAGCTCATCCAGTGCGCCTTTCAAACGCACCAGCGCCATCAGCGCCAGATTGGGATCGCTGGCACCGGCAAGTCCCCACAACAGCTGGAGAGATCGCTCGTTATACCACCCCAAATCTTCGAGGTCGGTGCGCGTTCGTTCGTCGTTACGCAGCCCTAGCGCAGCCGGACGTGGCACCGACTGACGAGTAGTGCGCGGTCGATTCATCATTGGAAAAGGTCACCCGTTAACAAACGTTTCGAAATTAGTAGTCCAAAGTTGTGCGCAGCTCCCACTGCGTTACCTGACGCTGGAAGTCGCGCCATTCCCGCCACTTGTTAAGAAGGAAGAATTCGTAGACGTGGTCGCCCAGTGCATCGGCGACGAGGTCGGAGCGTTCCATTTCCTGCAATGCCACTTCCAGTGATGTCGGCAGGTCGCGGTAGCCCATCGCACGGCGTTCACGCCTGGTCAGCTCGGAGATGTTGTCTTCCGCCTGCTCGGGCAGTTGGTAGCCTTCCTTGATGCCCTTGAGACCAGCGGCCAAAATCACCGAGTAAGCCAGGTAGGGGTTACAGGCGGAATCCAGCGAGCGAATCTCCACTCGACGGGAATGTGCCTTGCCCGGCGAGTACATGGGTACACGCACGAGAGCTGAGCGGTTAGCCATGCCCCAGGTGGCCGACGTCGGCGCCTCGTCGCCGAATGCCGTGCGCTTGTAGGAGTTGACCCACTGATTGGTCACGGCGGAGATTTCACTGGCGTGTGTCAGGATGCCGGCGATGAACCCCTTAGCGGTATCCGACAGCTGGTTTTCATCATCGGGGTCGTGGAATGCATTGGTGTCGCCCTCAAAGAGCGAGATGTGCGTGTGCATGCCATTGCCCGGCTGGTTTTCAAACGGCTTCGGCATGAACGTCGCCTGGACACCGTTTTTAATAGCAATCTGCTTAATGATGTAGCGGAAGGACATCACGCTGTCCGCCATGGTCAACGGATCTGCGTAACGCAGGTCAATTTCCTGTTGTCCCGGCGCATTTTCGTGGTGGGAAAACTCCACCGGAATGCCCATGTCCTCCAAGACGGTGATGGCCTCCTGGCGGAAACGTGGTGCACGGTCGTAGACCGCCTGGTCAAAGTAGCCGCCATTGTCAGTCGGCACCGGTGGCTTACCGTCCGTGTCCAAGCTCTCTACCAGGAAGAACTCAATCTCCGGGTGGATGAACGCGTGGAAGCCTTCGTCGGCAAGCGCCTTCATCTGACGACGCAGCACCTGACGCGGATCCGCCCACGACGGCTGACCATCGGGCATGACAATGTCGCAGAACATGCGAGCAGAAGTAATCGTGTCATCGTTGTGCAGGTTGGGCATGACCTGGAAGGTGGAGGGGTCCGGCTGGGCGATGGTGTCTGCCTCAGAGACGCGTGAGAAGCCCTCGACTGCAGAGCCGTCGAAGCCAATGCCCTCTGCGAAAGCTCCCTCCAGCTCAGCTGGTGCTACCGCAACCGACTTGAGATAACCCAAGATATCGGTGAACCAGAGGCGAATGTAGCGAATATCTTGTTCTTCAATTGCGCGAAGGACGAATTCCTGCTGACTGTTCATACTTTCCAACGTTACCCAGGCGGGCGGACTCGCGGTGTGCAATCGCCCCTTCTAAGAAGGCGTGCACCGAACTTCCGCGGCAATAAGTGCGTAACGACGGCACTGAGCAAGTGCCCCTTGCTACTTCGTATCCTCCGAGGTCTGTGGCATGCTCTATTGGCATGAGCGGAAAAAAGATTCGTCTGAACAATCTTGCCGAATGGAAGGCTGAGTCCCGCCCCTGGGCAATGCTGACCTGCTACGACTACTCAACTGCGCGGGCATTTTCCGCCGCTGGCATTGAGCTTCTGCTGGTGGGCGACTCCGCGGCAAACGTGATCTACGGCTATGACACCACCACTGAAATCACTCTGGAAGAGATGATTCCGCTGGTCCGTGGCGTGGTGCGCGGCGCTGGCAATGCTCTGGTGGTCGCCGACCTGCCCTTTGGCACCTACGAGGCCTCCGATGAGCAGGCAGTCATGTCCGCTGCGAAGATGATGCGCGAAACTGGCGCACACATGGTCAAGATCGAAGGCGGCGTACGCATCGCACCGCGTATCCGCGCACTGGTCAACGCCGGCATTCCGGTCATGGCACACATCGGCTTTACCCCGCAGTCCGTCAACGCGCTGTCCGGTTTCAAGGTTCAGGGACGCGGCAGTGGCGCCGAGCAGCTGCGTGCCGACGCCCAGGCGGTGGCCGAAGCTGGTGCCGCAGCCGTTGTCCTGGAGATGGTCCCGGCTGAGCTGGCAACCGAAATTACTCGTGAACTGCCTATTCCAACCTGCGGTATCGGCGCTGGCAACCAATGCGATGGTCAGGTGCTGGTGTGGCAGGATGCCTTTGCAGTGCCGGCCGATGGCCGTAGGCCGTCGTTCAGCTCGGTGTTCGGCGAGGTCGGCGAGATGCTGACCAATGGTGCAAAGCAGTACATCGACCAGGTTCACTCCCGCGAATTCCCGACCGAGGCGCAGAACTTCTCCGGTTAGTTACTGCTTTTTAGTAGACAAAGTCGCCCAGGCGCCCAGCCTATGGGCGCCTGACTGGAAGCCTCCTGGTTGCCCCTGAATTAGCAGTTATCTCCCACCCCGTGACCGATTCGGACACTTGTGTATGAAAATTTCTGCAGTTCGGGGGTAGAATCAAGACCCATGGCATCAAAGTCTGGTTCTCAGTCCAAAACTCCAACAGCAGCGTTGGAAGTGGAATCGAAGTTCTCCGCAGCTCCTGAGGTAGTAGCTCCGTCCTTCGATTTCATCCCACAGGTGGGCTCCACCACCACTGAGGTGCGGAATCTGTCCGCAATTTACTTGGATACTGCGGATTTACGTCTGACTCGTTCCAAGCACACGCTGCGTCGCCGAACGGGCGGCCCTGATGAGGGCTGGCATTTGAAGGCCCCTAGCACCGGCGGTCGTCTTGAATACGGCGTTGGCCTGGAAGAAGGGTCTGTTAACGGCGAAGGGCGCGACGCTGAATACGTCGTTCCCACAGAGCTGCTCGCCCCGGTTCGCGCCATCGTTCGCAACCATCCACTCCAGCCCATCGCACAGGTCGATAACGAGCGCCACGTCACCACGGTGTTCGCTGAAGACGGCTCACCAATGGCGGAATTTGCCGATGACCACGTGACGGCTACCTCTTTCCTTGAAGGCGGTGAAACCACGCAGTGGCGCGAGTGGGAAATTGAGCTGCTCGGCGAGTGGGCAGAAATGCCAGAGGGCAAGGCTGTAATGGCAGCCATGTCCAAGGTCGCTGAAGTGGCTGGCGCTGTTCCGTCGGAAAGCCCGTCGAAGCTGGCAACGGCTCTGGGGGACTCCATTAACTCCGCTCCCCTGCCGCCGCAGCCGGCAACGCTGCCGAAGGGCACTCCGGGGCGCACGGTAATTGACGCGCTGGCCGCCAACGTGGCCAAGATGGTCGAGTACGACCCGAAGGTGCGCCGCGATGAATTCGACTCGGTTCACCAGATGCGCGTAGCTACCCGTGAGTTGCGTAGTCATATGCAGACCTTCCACGGCATTGTTGTTGGCGACAAGGTCGCAGAGCTGGAGGATAACCTCAAGCAGCTTGCTGGTGTGCTCGGCGTTGCTCGTGACGCTGAGGTTGTTGCCATGCGCTGGGAAGAGCTGCTGGCTAACCATGAGAGCGCCGCACTTGGCGAAGAAATCCGCAACAACCTCGTTGAGGATGTTCAGAAGGACTATGAGCGGGCTCACCGCCACGTCGTGTTCGCCCTGAATTCCGGCGAGTACCTGCAGCTTCTGGATGACCTCGACGAGTTCCTCGCTAACCCGCCAATTGCGGCTACCGCTGAGGAAGCAGCCGAGTTTGAAAAGCCCGCCAAGAAGAAGGCCGCCGAGGCGCCTGCCGACGGTGCGGAGAGCGAGACCTCCGAGGAGTCCGCTGCAGAGTCTGCGGCCGACACCACGGATGCAGAAGCCGCGAAGGAAGAAACGACTGAGGAGAAGGAGCTCGACACCACTGCGGTGCTGCTCTCCCACCTCCGCAGCGCTTTTGCCAAGTTCGAGCGTCGTCACAACCAGGTGCTTGATGGCCGCGAGGATCCGGATTTGGCCGAGGCCGATTTGGATGAGCGATACCACGACGTGCGTAAGGCAGCAAAGAAGCTGCGCTACAGCGCCGAAGCCGCTCAGAATGCCGATCTACCAACGGAGAAGCTCTACGCAGCCTGCAAGAATCTGCAGTCTGAGCTCGGTGATTTCCAGGACACCTGCACCGCGCGTGACTTCGTGCTCAACCGCGCTCAGCGCGCAGCGCGAGCTGGCAAGGACACATTCGGCTACGGCGTGCTCTACCAGATGGAGTACTACGACGGCTTGGAGGCTCTTGAAGAGTACGACGAGGCAGTAGCCAAGGTCTTCAAGGCATTCCGCAAGATGGAAAAGAAGATTAAGAAGGGCAAGAAGTCGAAGAAGGACGAGTCCTAAAAAAAACTTGATTCCTGCTCTAAACTGCGCATTCCCGATTTTTGGGAGTGCGCAGTTTTTATTTTGATGACATATACCCGTTGACGCAGGATTGTAATCCCCTTAACATTTTTGGAGTACACATCAACAACATGAACTCTTAAGGAGCTGCGCCTCGAATGCCCTCTGCCTATCGCGATATCATCGGACTTCTCGCTCGACTTTCCATTGGTGCAGTGCTCATTGCACACGGCTACCAGAAACTGTTCGACTACGGCATGACGGCTGCCGGCCAATCATTTGCTGACATGGGCGTACCTGCCCCAGAACTTGCCGCCTGGGTGGCCGCTCTCATCGAGTTTGTCGGCGGCATTCTCCTGTTCATCGGCCTGTTCCAGCCCATTGCAGGCATCCTGGTCACTCTGAATATGTTGGGCGCAGTCTTCCTCGTCCACATTTCCAACGGTGTGTTCGCGGATAACAACGGCTTCGAGCTGCCGCTGACGATTGCTGCGGGTGCTGCGCTGATTTCCGCATTTGGCTCCGGCCGGTTTGCGCTGGACACCGTGGTGGGTAAAACGAATAAAGCTGCCATCAACCCCTAATCGGTGGCAGCGCGGCGAGGCTTTATTCGTCGTCAAGCAACGGCATTGAGCCAACTGGCCTAGTTGCCCTCGCCCCAATCATCGTCTTCCTCATCCCAGTCGTCGGCCGCTTTATTGCGTTCGGCGACTCGCTGCATTGCAGCACGTGCCTCTGCCTCAGAGCCATAAGGCCCCATGCGGTCATCCCAACCGGTGGCCTTTCCTTGAAAAACCTTGCCAGTCGACGGCTGGTAGTACCACTTGCCAGTGCTATCGCTCATAATCTTCTCCTCCGATTGAAACGGATTGGTTGGAATGGATGTGCCAAAAAGCACTCGTTTTTCCTGCCCACGAGCCCTGCGGCCCCGTAAAATCCCAGTATAAAGGTTTGGCACCACCCCCTACCCCGGGTATTATCGACGGAATTGCGCATGCCAGCGGGAAACAGGCGGCTGCCCGCCGCATTTGGTTTCCGCCCCGCTCCCCTGGGAGTATCGTGCGTTGTCCCCATTGTTCGTCTGCGCTGTTTTCGCGACGGCGCCACTTGAGTCGAGTTCTTGGAGAGGTTTCATCCCATGCCCGCCGCACCCGCTGTAGTTAACGACGTCTTTGAAGCCGTCGGTTCCGATGCTTCAGTTGCCTACGCTCCGGGTGCGATTAACCTACTCGGCGAAGACTGCTCCTGCTCCGGTGGCATGCTGCTGACCACCGCTATTCCTGTATACGCGGCTGTGGGCGTCGAGGAGATCGACGAGCAAAAGCTGATTATTACCTACAAGCGCGAAACCACCACCATGGATTTCCCGGACAGCGTGCCCACTGCATTCTCGCCGGTACCGACTGCCGTCGCGGCGGCCGTTGTGGCGCTGCAGCACTCGCTGCACCTGGTGCCGCGCAACAGCGGTGGCTTGAAGGTCACCATCGCCTCTACCATCGCGCCTCGTCGCGGTTTTGCTGAGATTCCAGCTATCCAATCGGCACTGGCACTAGCACTCAACGCCCGTTTTGGCGACCGCGACGATGTGCCGACGCGCACTCGCATCGCCACTGCTCTGCACGAGACGATGCAGCGTATTAAGGGGCAGTCCTGGCCGCTGTACCCGTACACCACGGCGCTGCGCAGCCGCCCGGACAGCCTGCTGTGCATCAACCACTCCGATGATGCCGTGACGCAGACGGCTCGCCCGCAGTCGCTGGCTCTGACTATCGCCTACTCCCCGGATGTCACGGGCGGCTCGCCAACTGAGGAGCGTTACGAGTTCTTCCAGGAGGCCTGCACTGCCTTTGGCGTACCGACGCTGGCCAGCCTCCCCGATGCTCAAGAGCGCGTCGCCGACTGGGTGCGCGCACGCCACGAGGTTCACCCGGACGACGAGAACATCCCCACCATCGGCCGTGCAGTTCAGTGGCTCGATGATGCCGACGCATCCTCCGACCGCGCCCGCGCAGTCATTGGCCACATCCGCCACAGCGATATCCAGGCAGCCCTTGCCGGGGTTAATCGCGATGTGAGCCAGCGTGGCTCCGCGCCGTCGACAAGCTCTGCACTGGGTCAGCTGGCAGCATCGACCGAACAGATTGGCGCCGATAAGGTCGTGCGTTGTGCCCCGTGCCCAGGTGCGTCGCTGGTGACGTGGTCTCATGTCGACAACGCCGATGCGATTGCCGCTGCGCTTAACGACGCAGGTGCGGAGACCTTCCGCGTTGCCGACACGGCAGCCGGCGCGGTTGTGGAATAAGTGGAATAGCCTGCTCGTCGCGGGATAGAGGTATTTAAGGGAGCGAGTCGGCCTGTAAGCCGGATTCTGTCCCGCCATGTCCCTTGCGGGCGCATACGGTGGCGATCATCCATCTCGGTCTGCCATTGCTGACAGGCTCAAGCAGCACACCCACGAGTATCGGGCGGGCAGCCCTCAAACACTCGCGCACGCACACGACAAGCATGCGCGCTTTTGCCTTGCTCCTGGTGGGGTTTACCTAGCCGGTGCAATCACTTGCCCCGCTGGTGCGCTCTTACCGCACCTTTTCACCCTGACCGAGTCTGCCGCGGCAGACGGTAAAACCTCGGCTGCGTGCTCGGCGGTCTATTTTCTGTGGCACTATTCCCGCAGGTCACCCTGGGTTGCTGTTAGCAACCACCATGCCCATATGGAGTCCGGACTTTCCTCGACAGCGGCCTTGAATGCACCAAAAGATGCACCTGGTTCCGTTTACTGACGCAATCGCCCGGCCGGCTCGCTCGACAAATTAGTGTACCCGCCACAGGCCCAATTCAAATAACCCGTGGTGGAGCGCCTCCTTGCTGCCTAGCCACGAAGGTAACTGGTGTCATTGACCAAGCGCACCGAGGTAGGCCCATCGGCGTAGAACTCCACAATGGACAAGCTGGCGAGATCCAGGTGGAGGCGGGTGAAGATTTCAAAGCCGCACCCAAGCCCCTGACGCAGCAGCGCCTTGATTGGGGTGACGTGACTGACCACCAACACATCAGAAGCCCCGAACTGGTCTGCAATACGCCCGCGAGCGGCAGCTACTCGCCTATCGACGGTATGGAAATCCTCCCCCTCCGGCGGTGCCACGGACGGGTCAGCCAGCCACGCACTGTGCAACTGCGGCGTAGCTGTGTGCGCCTCGGAGAAGGTCAGTCCCTCCCAGTTGCCGAAGTCGGTCTCCCGCAGATCCTCATCGACAACAATGTCTAAGCCCAGTGCCTCAGCTGCTGCCTCCGCAGTCTGCTGCGCGCGCCGTTGTGGGGAAGTCACGATAGCGGCGAAATTCACCTGCTCGGCATCTGCGAGGTCTCGCAGATGCCGAGCTGCGGCGTTGGCCTGCCGCCGACCGAATTCAGTGAGATCCGGGTTGGAACGGCTGCCCGAGTACTCCCGACGAATCGACATCGGTGACTGCCCGTGGCGCAGCAGTACCAGCCGAGTCGGGTCTGTTGTAGCCCCTGTCCAGCCCGGCGCGCTATCGCGCTTGTCCGAAGCCGTGCTCATTTACTTGTCCTTTGCTGCCCCGAGGGTTTCTGCCCGCACAATCATCGCTCCACACTCCGGGCAGAATGTGACCACGTCTGCGGCCAGGGTGGAAAATTCGTGCACCGATCCCACGTCCAGTTCCATGAAGCAGGAACCGCAGGTGCGGCCGTTTACGCGGGCGACCGGAATGCCATTGGCCTCCTCAAGGCGCTTGTAGAGCTTGGCGGCCGGACCAGTAATGTTCTTGGCCGCTTCTTCAATCTTTGTCTCCGCGATGGCGACTCGCGCAGTGAGGTCACGTTCGGCGTCGGCAAGCCGTTGCTTGGCAGCGACGATGTCCTCGTGTGCCTCGTCGGCGTCGTATTCCTGCTTGGCGTCGATGGTGTAGGCCTGCTGCATACGCATGAACTGCTGAAGTTCCTGCTCAGCGCGCTCACGACGGCGCTTCGTCGAACGCAGGTCATGCTGCAGATCGCGGCGGGTGTGCGGGTCTTCCGCTGCGCCGAGGGAAAGGCGGTTTGCCTTCTCACGGGCCTTGAGCTTGTTGATGTCCGACTCGAGCTTTGCAATGTCGCTGCCGAGATCGGAAGCCGTGAGCTTGGAACGCGCTGCATCACTTGCCTGCTGGCTGTGCTTCTTACGCAATTCCTGGAGTTCGGCGCGCTCCGGCAGACAATTTTTGCGGGCAATCAGACCGTCGAGCACAGTCTGGTTCTCCGCCTTTTCCAGCATTGCGACCTGAATCTGGGGACTGAGCTTCATTGTGTTATTGCTTCCTTGCGTCGGTTGCTGATTACTTCTCTGTCTCGGCTGCGGTTGCGGCCACGGTCCACGGATCGGTGCGGACTTCCAGCACTTCCGTCGGCACACCCAGCTTGTCACTGAGCATGTCGGCGGCCTGGTAGCACCACGGAAATTCGCTAGCCCAGTGCGCGGTGTCAACGATGCAGAAATCCGCAGTGCGCAGTGTCTCGTCGACTGGGTGATGACGCAGGTCAGAGGTAACAAACGCGTCGACGCCCATCTTTGCCACGGTGTCGAGGAAGGAATCTCCAGCGCCGGAAGCCACGGCCACCGTGCGAATCATGCGCTCTGGGTCGCCGGCACCGCGCACGCCCCATTCCGTTGCAGGCAAGCGCTCTGCCACGCGAGCGACAAAGTCCTTAAACGGCATCGGCGTATCCAGCGTGCCGACGCGACCAATGCCGACTGCTTCCTTGGGGTCAAGGCCGGTGGCCTGGTTATCGACAATGTCGAAGGCCGGCTCCTCATAGGGATGCGCATCCTGCAGTGCCGCGAAAATTGCCGAGCGAACCGAACGCGGCGCAACCATTTCCAACCGCACCTCATCGACATACTCAATGTCGCCAACTGCACCGATAAACGGGTTCGCACCATCAAGCGGGCGGAATTGACCACGACCATTGATGCGGAATGCGCAGCTGTCGTAATCCCCAACCTTGCCCGCGCCAGCATCGAACATCGCCTGCGCGACAGCATCGACGTGATCTGCCGGTACCTTCACCGTCCAGGTATCCAGTCCCGGTGCCGACTGCGGGGCAAGTGGTGCTCCCGGCTCCACGCCGAGAACCTTCGCCAGCTGGTCATTGACTCCCGGACGAGCGCTATCGGCGTTGGTATGCGCCGCAAAGAGTGCGACACCAGCACGGATGAGCTTGTGGATAATCCTGCCCTTCGGCGTATCCGCCGCCACCGAGTTGACTCCCCGCAGCAGTAGCGGGTGATGCACGACGAGCATTTGTGCGCCTGCGGCAATCGCGCGGTCTGCCACCTCATCCGTGCAGTCCAACGCCAGCGCAATGCGGCGTACCTCATCATCTGGATCACCGCAGATCAGGCCGACTTTGTCCCAGCTCTCCGCCAATGCCGGCGGGTAGGCCGCGTCCATCGCCGCACGCACGTCGGCAACGGTCACTGCCACATCACTGTTTTCTGAACGCGTCTGCACAGAATCCGTCATACATCCATCCCTTTCAACACGTATGTGTCTCCCAGCGTAGTGAACTCGCGACTACTGCATCAGGTCTGCGGCTGCCGCAGCTTCGGTCTCAGCGATAAGCGAACGTACACTTGCGCCGTCGCGCACCGCCAATCTCCACCACGATTCATCGAGTCCGGTGAAGGTATCGCACCGCCGCACCGCCACACCGCGCTCAGAGAGCCGCTCACGCAATTGCTCATGCTTTACGACGTCACACTCTCCTGCGCGCTGATCCTGCTGGAGCTCCTGCAGTGCTGGTGGGCGGGCCAGCACAAACGGCGCCGCGGACGGCTGAACCTGCCAGCCTGCGGCTTGTAGCAGTGTGGTCATGGCCTCCCGCTGGTGGCGGATCTCCCTGCGAATTTCTGGCAACAGCTCCGCCTCCCGCGCGGTGATAGCTGCCATGGCGGTGAGCTGTAGTGTGCCCAGCGGCCAATGCGGACGCATTCGTGCCAGTCGTTCAAGGAGCGTTGGGCTGCCCAGTGCGTACCCACAGCGCAGACCAGCAATCGCCCAGGTCTTGGTCATGCTGCGAAAGACAATGACATTATCCAAGCGCTCCCCAGCGACCGAGCACTGTTGAATAGTGGCCTCGTCGCAGACATCCATGAACGCTTCATCGACAACAAGGACGTCACAATAGCTGGCCAGCGCTCGGATGTGCTCGGCAGAATGCGCGACTCCGGTGGGGTTGGTGGGATTGCCGATGACCACCACCCTGCCGTTAAGCTGCCGAGATAGCTGTTCGGCTGCGCCACTCGAGACGTCGTCAAGCAGCGCCGACAGCGTGTATGGCGACGGCAGGACGAGCGAATCGACCTGTGCGCCCGCGGCGCGGAATGCGGCTTCGGGTTCGGTGAACTGCGGCTGAATGATGATGGCGGGGAGTTCCAGGTGCGGCAGGAGCGAGAAACCTTCGGCGACGCCGTGGAGCAGAAGTACTTCGTCGGCGCTGCGGCCGTGGCTGGCTGCAATTGTCCTGCGAACCTCGGCATCGAACTGCGCGGAGGGATAGGCGGCGAGTTCGCCAAGGCCGGCGGCGAGTTCGTCCTGTAGCCACTGCGGAGTTCGGCCGCGGACATTGACGGCAAAGTCGAGGTCAGCATCAAAGGCGGCCTGATCACCGTGGTAGCGCAGCGGGTCGTTCAACATGCCATTAACACTAATGACCTTTTAGGATGAACAATATGTCCACTGGCCACAGCCCCACAGTTCTCATTGATGTCGACGGCACCATCGCTGATTCCCTGCCGGCAATTGCGCATGGTTTCCGTCTGGCGCTCGAGGCAATTGACCACCCGATTCCACCGACGAGCTTCATTAACACGATTCCGGGTCCGCCGATGGTGGAGACGCTGGCATCGCTTGGGCTTTCCGACGAGCAGGTTGACCGCGCCTTTAGCGTGTATATGGAAAACCAGCACGCCGGTGCGTGGAAGCGAGCAGAGATGTTCCCTGGCTGGCCGGAGCTACTTCACAACTGGCGCGAGGCCGGGGTGCGGCTGGCAACAGCGACGTCCAAAGGCGAGTACTTTGCCCGCAAGACGCTGGACAATTTTGGTCTGCTAGACGCGTTCGACTTCATCGGTGCGGCCAGTGACGATGGCACGCGACAGCAGAAAGTCGATGTCATTGCGCACACGCTGGACAGCTTAGGTATCGCTCGTAACGCAGCTGATCGCCCGAAAGGCGCGGTGGTGATGGTGGGCGACCGCATTCATGATTTCGAGGGCGCGGCACAATTTGGGATTCCAGCCATCGCAGTGGAATGGGGCTACGGACAGAAAGCGGAATTGGATCAGGCAGCTGCCATTGCTGCTTCCCCGGAGGAGCTGGACAGAGTGGTCCGAGAAATGTTGTATCTTTAATACTCGTTAACGAATGTTGACAACCCTATCCTTATCTTCTGAGAAGTTTGGTATTGCCTATTATGCTTATGAACTCGTCGCACCGTACTGAGTCCGTGTATGTCGTGTTTGTCTGCTCCGGAAATATCTGCCGCTCGCCCATGGCGGAAATCATCGTCCGCGACGCCGTAGAAACCGCCGGGCTTGCCGACGATGTCCTGCTCGCCTCCTGCGGCATCGGTGGCTGGCATGTCGGCGAGCCCGCTGATGAGCGCGCTCAGGCCGAGCTGGAAGATGCTGGCTACGACCCCTCGCACACCGCAGCACAACTCGGTGGTGAGCACATGGATGCCACCCTGTTCGTCGCCATGGATGAAGGCCATGTCAACAGCCTGCTGCGTGCCGGCGTGCCGAATGAGAAGATTCGCCTCATGCGCTCATTCGACCCGTCCTCCCCCAAGGGTGCGGTCGTTGCCGATCCGTACTACGGCGGTCCGGAGGGGTTTGTCCGGACTCGCGAGGAAATTGAGGCTGCTACCCCAGGGATTATCACCTGGATACGGGAGACCTTGGATCTGGTCTCCGAGCGTTAAATCGGCATTCGCCGCCTAGCGCCGGCTCAGGCGCTAATTTGGCATTTCCTCCGCTGGGTGAAGCACGTACTTTTCCGGCTTTTGCTTGCGGGCACGGAATGTCCAAATCTTGTTCAATATGAAGTTCGCTGGTGTGCCCAGGATGACACCAATCAGGTTTGCCCAGTACAGACGATTCCTGAAACCGGTGGAATCATCGAAGATGTCGGTGGGCAGCGCCAGCGGCGATGTCGGGTTTGTCAGCAGCGTGATGACAATCAGGTTGACAATCAGCGCCGACAAGCCGGCGAACAGGAACGGGAAGAACTGCTTAAACCAGTTCGGGCGGTTCTTGGTCCGGAAGGTCCACGAGCGGTTGAGCTGGAAGTTCCAGATATTGGCTACCAGGAACGCCAGGGTTGCATAGACGTGGGAGTAGCGGATATTCCAGCGTGTCCCCAAAAGATTTAAGAACACATCATGCTCATTGGTGTCCAGGCTCAGACCGACCTTGCGGGCGATAATCACCACGATGAGGTTGACAATCACACCGGTGCCGCCGACGAGTCCGAACTTGATGAACTGACGTGACACAGTACCGAAGCGACTCGACGCCGAGGTTTCCGCTGTTTGCGTGCCCACCACGGCACCTCTCTCTCCCAAAATCATACCTAGTTTTCCGATGACTTCCCGACTGTTGGCATTCCAATTTCGGACCAATGACGGGCCGATTACGGATTTTTATGCCAAATGTGCCCGCATAACTTTACCTGAAGTTAACTGCTATACCGTGTGAACGTTATCTCGTGGCAACGAGATATCGCCCACATACCTTAGGCTTCACTGCCCAACTGCACATGCAAAGGCGCGCCCTGAGTGCCTTCTGTGCTATCCGCTCTACCAGGTAAGCTCAATGACTGTGTTTAAGAATGTGCGCCAATTTCTGACCCCTGGATGGGTTCTCACCGCCGTTGTCGCCATTGCGTTTTCGTACCTCGCGTTTACTGTCTTGGCTCCGTGGCAGCTGGGCAAAAACACTGCGACGAAGCACCGCAACGAGCAACTTGAGCACTCATTCGAGCTAGACCCCGTTGATGTTAACGAGTTGATGCCCAAGGGCAAGGGCTTTACCGAGGGCAATGAGTGGCGTCGTGTCACCGCGCAGGGATCATTCCTGCCAGATGGCCGAGTCCTGCTGCGCAATCGCCCGGTCAATGGTGCCCCTGCCGTCCAGGTGCTGGATGTCTTTGCCGCCAACAATGGCGAAAACTACCTGGTCAACCGAGGCTTTGTTCGCCCCACTGACTCCGAAGCCCCCGATGTTGCCTCAGCTCCAAAGGGGACATTGACAATCTCCGCGGTGACTCGGCGCAATGAGATTCCCGCCGAAACCGCACCTATCCCCGGCAATCCACCGCAGGTCTACGGAATCAACACCAAGGAGATTTCGAAGCTCGTCGGAACGGAACTCAACCCGGATTGGCTGCAACTATCCGACAAATCAGAGGCGGTCATTGAGGCCATCCCACTGCCCACGTTGGAGTCAGGCCCCTACCTCTCCTACGGCATTCAGTGGATTTTCTTCGGTATCGGCGTGCCGCTAGCGGTCGTCTGGTTTATTCGCGCGGAAGTCGTTGAGCGACGCCGCGACCGTGCAGAGCAAGAGGCGATGGCGCACAACCTCCGCGACGCCGAAGCCGCAGAACCCGTTTCACAGGATTCAGCGAAGTCCGATAGCACCTCGGCGTCTGACGCCACAGAAACCGCCACGCCCAAGCCAGCACAATCCGATGCCGACCGCGCCGCCGAGCTGCGCCAACAGCGCATGGCGCAGCGCTACGGCAACACGGGCCACCGCGCGGCGGGATACCGCGATAACCGTTACGACGAACGCTTCTAGTCGGCCACGCAACCAGCAATGATTACGGCCAGCACACAGCTGGCCGCCACAATATTTTGCACACGCCTGCTCAAATCCGTGGCGCATCGCACATCCGCGACCACCGGCGCAGGCCCACGCCCCAACACCGGCCGCATCTCCACGCCACTGGCATATACAGTCTTGCCGCCGAGCTGCACGCCCAGCGCGCCCGCCGCGCTCGCTTCCACGATGCCGGCGTTCGGACTCGGGTGGTTGCCCGCATCTTTTCGCCACGCCGCAATTGCTTTACGACGGTCCGGGCCTGCAACCACCGTCGCCGCCGCAGTTAGCCGGGCGGGGAGGAAACCCGCGACGTCGTCAAGCCGTGCACTCGCCCACCCAAAGCGGTGATATCGATTGCTGCGGTAGCCCACCATTGCGTCGAGCGTATTGATGGCGCGATGCGCGACCACGCCCGGCGCGCCTGCGATCGCACCCCACAGCAGCGTGCCGGTGACAGCGTCGGAGGTATTTTCCGCGAGTGATTCCACGGTGGCTCGAGCGATGCCATCAGCGTCCAGCGAATGTGGATCGCGGGAACAGAGCCAGGGCACCAGCTCGCGAGCGGCCTCGATATCACCTGCTGTAAGACGGTCAGCCATCCGCTCGCCTGTGCGACGCAACGTCGTGCCGCCGAGACTTGCCCAGGTCGTGGCAATCAGTGCGAGGTTTGGGGCGATTTTACTGACTGCCGCAGTAATCGCGACGGGCGTACTGACAGCAATAACGGTGAATGCAACACCGCGCGCTTTCGAATTCGCGTAGATGCGCTTTTCGAGCTTGCTGACCGCTTGCCCGTAGACCGCCACGGGATGGTGCTTGGTGGGATCACCAAGGATACGGTCGAGTGCGTACCCCACCGCGATAGCTCCGCCGCGTCGCAGGAGGCGGCGGCACCTGGGCTTGGTTTTCACATTAATCAAACTGTCCTTGCAGGACGGCTGCCACGTCCAGTGGAGTGATATGCGTTGCCTGGTGGCGGTGCCTAGATGCTGCCATCAGAGTGTTGTCGCAGGTATGACGAATACCTAGCAGGTGACCGAACTCGTGCGCCAGCGTTCTGCGAATGGCATCTGGGTAGTCTGCAGAAGCGATGAAGACCACCATGTCCTTGCGTGGAACCGATGCGGCTGCCAGAGTCTGCGAGTTCGGATCCGGGGCGTAGCGAACAGTCACGGTGTCGTCATCGGCATCGGCCTTGCTGACTTCCCGCAGCACAACTTTGCCATCCAGAGCCTTATTCCACTCCTTAGCGGCGGTTTCCAACTGATCGCGATACGGGAAATTTGGCTCGACGACGTAGTCCAGCGTGCCATCGACAATGTAGGACGGCATTTCATCGTAGGTGTGGAGGATGCTCGGATCCTCCACCGGCTTACCTGCGTTTGCTGCGCTGACCATTGCCTTACAGGTGGAATTGTCAATCATCGGTTTGCCATCGCCACCAATGGCGTAGGCGGTAGGACCCGAAAGAAGTGATCCAGCAAGGACAATGGCGGCAAGCGATTTGGTAAAACGCATAAGGCAGTATCCGGCTTTCTTTTGAGTTACTGTCAGGTTCCCAGTTGAGGAATTCGTGACAGATTGTTGAATTGTGACAACCGGAATCTTAGCACCGGCTAGACTACGCGCAACGGATTCTGGCGGACTTTTGACGGTGTTACTTAACGCAACCGTAGGTGACCTTGGCGTATGCAAAACTTCTGCGCAAACAAAAAGTCCGTCCAGCCTCTTTACAAAGAAACCGGACGGACTTTTGACTGTGCGGCGAGAGGGTTTCGAACCCCCGACCGCTGGTGTGTAAAACCAGAGCTCTACCGCTGAGCTATCGCCGCGCTGCTGCGAAACTTTAACACACGAGAATCACAGACCGCCAATTTCGCACCATACAGGGCGAAAATTGCCCCTTTGCACTCTGGCTTTGACGTGAAAAGTTAGATACCACTAACCAGTATTAGCTGCTGCGCTGAACCAGGCAGTTACCCTGCCAGTCCCCCAACCGCAGTGCCGAGGTATTGGAAAAGCCAGCCAGCTGAGCCGACTCATCCACCACGCCCGGATCAATAGCACCCGGACGACCAGCGCCCGGAGTCAGCAGCCACACGCGGCCTTCATCCTCGAGTGGACGGGAAGCGTCTACAAGACCGTCAACCAAATCGCCGTCTTCTTCGCGCCACCACAACAAAACGACGTCAACAACCTCGTCCGTGTCCTCATCAAGCAAATCAGCGTCCAGGAAATTTTCTACGGACTCACTGATTTCAGAGTCACAGTCCGTATCCCAGCCAACTTCCTGTACAAGCTGACCTTCCTTGATGCCGAGCCTGCTCGCATAGTCACGAACAGCGCCTGTGGCGTTGACCACTTCCCTTTTCCTCCTTCAACAGATTTTCAGCTCGAGATTTCAAGCTATCTCGTGGAATTTTACCGCCCAAATACATTTTGCACAGCACGTAAGAAAGAAAATTCCCCAAAAAGGTGCAGTTTTCACTGCAACCGTCGTAAAGCCGAAGGAGCAAACAGGGCGCAAATGGAGTCGAGTAATCTGCACGGGCACAATGCGTAATTGAGAAGTAGACTGGAAAGATATAACTCTGCCTTTCCTCAGTACCGAAAGGAGCTCACAATGTCAGGTACGCCAAAAGCCCACTCTGATGAGTCGAACTTCGCACTTATTCGCGATGGTGTCGCCTCTTATCTCCAGGATGCAGATCCAGAAGAAACCCGTGAGTGGCTAGAGTCTCTCGACGGACTGCTGGAAGAGGCTGGCCCGGAACGCGCCCGCTTCCTCATGCTACGTCTGCTGGAGCGTGCTACTGCAAAGCGCGTTGCACTGCCGCCGCTTACTTCGACCGACCATGTCAACACCATTCCTACTGAGATGGAACCCGAATTTCCGGGTGATGAGGACATTGAGCGCCGCTACCGCAAGTGGATGCGCTGGAATGCCGCCATCATGGTGCACCGAGCGCAGCGCCCCGGCATCGGCGTCGGTGGCCATATTTCTACTTACGCCAGTGCAGCTCCGCTCTATGAAGTCGGCTTCAACCACTTCTTCCGAGGCAAGGACCACCCAGGCGGCGGCGACCACATTTTCTTCCAGGGGCACGCATCGCCGGGCATGTACGCTCGTGCATTCCTCGAAGGCCGCCTTACTGAGGAGGACCTGGATGGCTTCCGCCAGGAAGTCTCCCGCGGTGAAGGTAAGGGTCTTCCCTCCTACCCGCACCCGCACGGTATGCCTGACTTCTGGGAATTCCCGACAGTCTCCATGGGCCTTGGCCCGCTTAATGCCATCTACCAGGCACGCTTTAACCGCTACCTGCATGACCGCGGTATTAAGGACACCTCGCAGCAGCACGTCTGGGCATTCCTCGGCGACGGCGAGATGGATGAGCCGGAGTCGCGCGGCGCCATTCAGCAGGCTGCGCTGAATAACCTGGACAACCTGACTTTTGTCATTAACTGCAACCTGCAGCGCCTCGACGGCCCGGTGCGCGGTAACACCCAGATTATCCAGGAGCTGGAGTCGTTCTTCCGCGGTGCCGGCTGGAACGTCATCAAGGTCATTTGGGGCCGCGAGTGGGACGAGCTGTTCGAAAAGGATAAGGACGGTGCGCTGGTCAACCTAATGAATGAGTTCAGCGATGGTGACTACCAGACGCTGAAGGCTAACGACGGCGCATGGGTCCGAGAGCACTTCTTCGGTCGCGATCCACGCACTGCCAAGCTGGTTGAGGACATGACCGATGAGGAGATTTGGAATCTCCGCCGCGGCGGTCACGACTACCGCAAGATTTACGCTGCCTACAAGAAGGCCCTGGAGACCAAGGATCAGCCGACGGTCATTCTGGCGCACACCATTAAGGGCTACGGTCTTGGCCACAACTTCGAGGGCCGCAATGCAACGCACCAGATGAAGAAGCTGACACTGGATGATCTAAAGCTCTTCCGCGACAAGCAGAACATTCCAATTTCCGATGAGGAACTGGAGAAGGATCCATACCTGCCGCCGTACTACAACCCCGGCCCGGAGTCGGAGGAAATCAAGTACATGCTTGAGCGCCGCAAGGAGCTCGGTGGCTTCCTGCCAGAGCGCCGCTCGACCTATGAGCCGCTGAAGGTGCCTGCAGCAACCGAGCTCAAGGGCATGCTCAAGGGCTCTGGAAAGCAGAAGGTCGCCACCACTATGGCGACGGTGCGTGTGTTCAAGGAGCTCATGCGCAACAAGGATCTGAAGGACCGCTTCGTCCCAATCGTGCCGGATGAGGCACGTACCTTCGGTATGGACTCCTGGTTCCCGACTCTGAAGATTTACAACCCGCACGGTCAGCACTACACCCCGGTCGACCATGAGCTGATGCTGTCCTACAAGGAGGCCAAGGACGGCCAGATTCTCCACGAGGGCATCACCGAGGCCGGCTCGATGGGTTCCTTCACCGCTGTCGGTTCGGCATACGCCACCCACGGTGTGGCCATGATTCCGCTGTACATCTTCTACTCGATGTTTGGTTTCCAGCGCACCGGTGACTCCATGTGGGCTGCCGGCGACCAGATGTCCCGCGGCTTCCTGCTGGGCGCCACCGCCGGTCGCACGACACTGACCGGCGAGGGTCTGCAGCATATGGATGGCCACTCCCCACTGCTGGCGGCTACTAATCCGTCGACCATCTCCTTTGACCCGGCGTTTGCCTACGAGCTGGCGTACATCATCTGCGACGGCATCGACCGCATGTACGGTCCGGAGCGCGGCGAAGATGTCATGTACTACCTGACCATCTACAACGAGCCGACTCCACAGCCGGCTGCACCGGAGGACCTCGACGTTGAGGGCCTGCTGGCAGGTATTTACCGCTACCGCAAGGCAGAGGGCGACAAGCACGTCAACCTCATGGCATCCGGCATTGGCATGCAGGAAGCATTGCGTGCAGCGGAGATCCTGGAAGACTACGGTGTCGCATCCTCGATTTACTCTGTCACGTCGTGGAATGAGCTCGCTCGTGATGGCCACAAGCGCGATACCGAGCGTCTGCACAACCCGACCGCCGAGGTGGAAGACGCATTTGTCACTCGCCAGCTGGCTGACACCGATGGCCCATTCATCGCTGTCTCTGACTTCCAGCGCGCAATTCCGGAGCAGATTCGCAAGTGGGTTCCGGGCGACTACACCGTGCTGGGTACCGACGGCTACGGCTTTTCGGATACTCGCGCTGCTGCTCGCCGCTTCTTTAACTCCGATGCAGAATCTGTGGTTGTAGCTGCGCTGGCTGCACTGGCACGCGAGGGCAAAATTGACGCAGAGGTTGCGCAGGAGGCAGCCGACGAGCTGCAGATTACTGATCCGACCGCAACAGTCGAGGAAGATTAGTAAATGACCTCTAGTCTTGGAGATCAGCTAAGCGCTCTACTGGGCGCTCAGGCTGGCGATGGCGACAAGGCGGCCGATGCCAATGCCGCAGCCGCCGGGGCAGCCGGCAAGGGCGATGCCGCCGAGAACCTACCCGACGGTGTCCACGGCGAGGTCACGGCCATTGTGAAAAAGATGGCGGGCGACGAGGTACCGTCTCTCGAACTGTCCACCCCGCTGGCTAGTTACGGCTTTGACCGCCTCAGCGTGGTGGAGCTGGCAGTTCGCTGCGAGGAGGAAACCGGCGTCCGCATCGAGGATGAGGACATCCCCTCGTTTAAAACTCTTGGCGATGTCGTCGACTACATCGCCGCGCGACGCGACTGACGTGGGTAGAGCTGCAGCACATCAGCTGCCTCTGCCCCACTAGCACTATTGTCACCGACTGCGTCATCGCTGGCGTCGATGTTGTAATCTGCGGCGTCGAAACCAGCGGTGACCAATCGCATAGGCTCTAGCACGCGATCCCAGGGACCACCCACGGCAGCGTCCAATTCCTCGGCAATAGCGTTGCCATTTCCGCTGCTACGCGCCATGATTGCGCGCAGCGCATCCTCATTGACGACGATATTTCCGGCAGCATCTGTCTGTCCGGCAAAAGTTCCCAGTTCGGGGACATGGCAATACCGCATGCCGTCAATGGCGCGGCCAGATGCATCTACGGCCGGATCTTGAGCCAGCTCGAAAAACAGATGCGGCCACCGCCCCAGATCGTCGACAAGCGTGCCGACGGTCCCTGCTTCAGCAATGAACGGAACCTCGGCGCACAGCGTCGCGTCGTGGCCAGTCGCACGCCAGATTTCCCGGCCTGGCTTAGTGCCATCGGGCATGCTTAGTCGGGCCAGCGCCCACGTGATGTGTGGTTGCAGCGGCCCTGGCATGCTGTGAATCCACAGCACACCTGTAATTTGGGTGCGCATAAGCGAAGGTCCTCGGAAAAATTGTTGCGGTCAGTTGGTGTAAGACGAGATTCGTCTTCCCCTACGAACTCATCCAACGACTCTTGCCACATTGCGCATTTGCTCTGCGGTGAAACAACACTTCTGAGGTTTGCGTTGCACGTGTTTACGATTGTTATTTGTGTGAACCCGTGCTGGCAACCCTCAAGTAGTGCTTAATCCCCCAGATGTGATTTAGCTGCTCTTAGGCGTTTTCAGCCAAATACTAGTCTGCGTGCTCGGCCAATTCGCGCCACAGCGCATCGTTGAAATCGGTCCACAGTGGCTTGGCCCAATCACCAAAAGCACGGTCTGTCAGGGCAATTGCTGCGCGTCCAGTTGGACGATGCAGCCAGACAAACGTGCCTGCCTGACCAAAGTGCCCCGCGACATCCTCGGGCATCGAGGCACCAAACCACAGTCCCTGCTTGGAATCAGGCTTCCCAAAAATTTCAAAGCCAAGCCCCCAATCGGCAGGGCGCTGCATGCCATAGCCCGGCACTACGCCATCCAGCCCTGGGAACTGCACGGTGAAGGCTTCATCGACCGACTCCGGATGCAGGATGGTCGGAGCCAGGACTTCATCAACAAACGCCATCAGATCATCGACGCTGCTGCGCGCCCCGTGACCAGCCGAACCATCCAACACCGAACTGGCCATGCCAAGCGGCTGAAACACCGCCTGATCAAGGTATTCACTAAACGGCATCTCCGCCTCTGCGGCAATGGCATCGGCAATGATGTCAAAGCCAGCAGATGAGTAGATACGCCGCTTTCCCGGTTCACGCTCGAGCTCACGGCTATCAAATCCCACGCCGCCCGCGTGCGCGAGCAGGTGGCGAACCGTCGCGCCACCACCCGGAGGCGTCAGCTCTTGATCCAGCTCAACAGCGCCCTCCTCCACAGCCACCAGCATGCCGACTGCAGCCAGCAGCTTAGTCACACTGGCCAATTCAAAAATGCGACTGCTATCACCGTGGGTGTGCCAGCTGCCATCGTCGGCACGCACGGCAGCCGCGACGGTGTCGACGGGCCAGTCAGAAACTTGCGCAAGTGTAGAGGGGGACCAGGAAGAACTCATGCCCCCCAGACTACGCAAGCGACGTGGCTTCAGCAGGCTCTCCGGACTTCTCCTCCGCTGGCGCGAGGTCGGCGTTAGCACTGACATCCCACTCGTCCTTGTCCCAAATGCCGGCGCGCTTTGCGACGACCAACGGGACCACAGCCTGGCCGGTGACATTGACGGCCGTACGGCCCATATCCACAATCGGCTCCACTGCCAGCAGGAGGCCCACACCGGCGAGTGGCAGTCCCAGCGTCGACAGCGTCAAAGTCAACATCACCGTCGCACCTGTGGTGCCAGCCGTTGCGGCCGAGCCAATGACAGAGACGAAGATAATGAGCAGGTAGTCAGTGAAATCCAGTGGCACGCCGTAGAACTGCGACACGAAAATAGCGGCGATAGCTGGGTATATGGCAGCGCAACCGTCCATCTTCGTCGTCGCGCCCAGTGGCACGGCGAAAGAGGCGTACTCATCCGGCACCGCTAGACGACGGGACACTACTCGCTCGGTAACTGGCATGACGCCCATGGACGAACGGGAGACAAAGCCCAAGGAGGTGACCGGCCAGACGCGGCGGAAGAAGTCCATCGGGCTGATGCCGTGAGCCTTCAGAACAATTGGGTAGACCACTGCGATGACCAGGAAAAGACCGACGTAGATGGCAATGGCGAACTTGCCCAGACTGCCGAGGGCTTCCCAGCCGTATTCTGCGACAGCGTGGCCAATCAGCGCAGCGGTACCAATTGGCGCCAGGCGAATGACCCACCACAGCACCTTCTGGACGATAGTCAACAGCGAGCCACAGAATTCAATAAATGGCTCGGCCTTGGAGCCAACCTTGACGGCGGCGATACCAAACACGATGGCAATGACCAGCAACTGCAGGACGTTGAAGTTCAACGCCGCATCGGTGACACCGTCGGTCTCACTGACCTTGACCCCCAGGCCCAGGAAGTTTTCCGGGACAATGCCCTGGATAAAGGCCCACCACGAGCCCACGGTATCCGGCTCTGCCGCCGCCGAGGCGTCAACTCCCGAGTTCACACCGGGCTTGATGACCAGCCCCAGCACAATGCCAATAACCACTGATGCAAAAGCGGTAATTGCAAACCAGATCAGCGTGGAAATGGCGAGCTTGGCAGCACCTGCAACTTTACGCAGGTTAGCAATTGAGACCACCACAGCGGTGACCACCAGCGGCGGGATAAGCAGCTTCAGCAGAGTGACGTAGGTACTGCCGACCTCGTCCAAAACAGTGCGGAACGTGGAGTCCTCGCCCGTATTGCGGGCCATAAAGCCAAGAATCAGACCAACGATGAGGCCGTAGACGACTTGGGCACCAAAACCGGTCGCCCATTTGAATTTATTCACTTTTCCTCCTGCGATTCATGCAGTTATTCCTGCAATTTTGTTTTCGTTACACACGTGCGGCGCGGTCACACCTGCGCGCCTGGGCGTATTGATGCCACAGAGTGGTTACAGACAGGAGGAACTGAAAATTCGGCCGTAATCAAGCCAACGTCGCTTTGTGAGCATCTTCATGTTGGTCAATCTTCTAACTAGTAAGTCCGGGTAATAGACAGATGTTAAGACTGCCACGGTTGGTGTTGTGACACCAATTTCCAACACGTGCACTCAGAGTTATATTCCGAATTCTTAGTTCGTTTTATTCTCGTTTTATTCGGAGCCCTCTTTTTCAGCCTTCCGGCGTAGCTGCAGCACTTTCAAGGAGCCCAGGAAACCAACCGCCAGTGCCGCGACTGCGGAGTACAGCGCGGTTTGGGTCGCATGGGCAAAGGCATTGGTCAGTGGCCCCAGGACATCATCCGGCGCGCCCTGCTGACGCAGCCCAACCAGCATCGAACCTGCAGACTCCTTCAGCCCCTGCCCCAACCGACTGAGCTCCGGCGGGAGTTTCCCAATTTCGCGGTCGAGCCCAATTGTCAGCGCCATACCGCCAAGTGCAGCACCAAGCGCCGACCCCACCTGACGAATCGTCGACTGTGTTGCTGATGCCTGACCGGATAGTCGCACAGGAATGTCCCCCAAGACCAGCGAAGTCAACTGCGCCGAAGCCAGGCCAAGCCCCAGACCGTAGACAATCAACGCGAACACTACAAGCCACAGCGGCAAGTCAACGCGCTCCTCTGCCGCCAGCTGCAACGAGCCGAATACTTCCAGGCCAAGGCCCAAAATAACCACACCGGCCGGCGTGATCCAGGCAGCCAGATGACGCGCCATCGCACCGGCGAAAAACGCGCCGAGGGCCATTGCTGCCAGGACGAGGCCCGTCGCAATCGTCGACAAGCCAATCGCCGAGACGAGATAGAGCGGTAGCACGAAAACCAGCGCGAACTCACCGACTGCGACGAGCATTGCCGTCGTATTTCCCCAGCTAAACGTCGCGTACGAGAACATTGAAACATCGAGCAACGCCGGATCTTGCACCCGGCGCCGACGGTTCTCCCACAGCACGAAGGCGACGAGCACCACGGCTCCAATTACCAGCGTGACGACGGGCACGGAGGGAAAGACAAAACCAATCTTGGCACCCTGGATGATGCCGTAAACCACGGCACCGAATCCGATTGCGGACAAGATGAGACCGAGGACATCAAAGCCCTCCTCATCGATATCGCCGGAGGTATTGGGAACCCAGCGCAGTGCAAGGATGAATAGCACGACCGCAATCGGCACATTGACCCAGAAAATTGCTGGCCAACCTGCGTATTCAGTAAGAACACCGCCAAGCAGCGGGCCGACTGCAGCAGCACCTGACATAACCGCGCCCCAAATGCCGAAGGCTGCAGCGCGGTCCTTGCCACGAAAGAGTGCATTGACGCTAGACAGAGTGGACGGCAGAATGCACGCGCCACCGACACCTTGGATAATACGCGCGACCAGCAACGGCAGCAGCGCCGTGGATAGGGCCGCGACGATGGAGCCAAGGGTGAAAACCACGAGGCCAACAAGGAAAACTGTGCGGCGGCCAACGCGATCCCCGACCCTTCCCGCCGTGAGAAGGAGAGCTGCGAAGACCACCGAATAAATGGTGGTGATCCACTGTGCGCCGACGATGTCGAGGCCTAACTCAGAGATGATGGTCGGCAACGAAACGCCAACAATGGTGCCGTCGAGGACAATCATTCCGAGACCAATAGCAAGCACGAGCAGCCCCCACCAGCGCTGTGGTGAGGATGCAAACTCTGTAATCACTGTGCTTGCAGCGCTTTTCGCGCTGGATTCCGGGTTGCCTGTGGCACCCGTTGTCGGAGTTGTTGTCATAGCGCTGATTTTAAGAGCAACCCCGGATTGGCTCATCAACCAAAAGTCGTAACTTCTGAAGACTTTGGTCATGAGTGGAGTTGAATGCCTGGTGCCAAGCTTCGGTGCGGGCCTGGTGCCAAGCTTCGGTGCCGTTTTCCCCCCAGTGCGGGTTCGTTATCACTGCCAAGCGACCGATTGCTATGATGTTGCGAGGCCTTGAGCACTAACGTGCTTGCTGCATTTTTGCTGCAAAACTCACATTGTTCATGCCTTGCCCCTATAGCTCAGTCGGTTAGAGCAGAGGACTCATAATCCTTTTGTCGCAGGTTCGAGCCCTGCTGGGGGCACTAATCCCACTTTCCCGACATGCGGTTATAGCAGCTGGCGCACAGCGAAATGTACTTCGGCGCTTCCAGCTCCTCGATGTCCACGGTCTCGCCGTCGAGAATGATGCTGCCATCTGGATTCAGCCGGGCGGTAAAAATGGCCTTTTGACCACAGGTGCAAATGGTCTTGATTTCCTCAATGGTGTGGGCGACTTCGAGCAGTCGCTGAGAGCCGGGAAACGCGTGGGTGCGAAAATCGGTACGCAGGCCATAGCAGAGTACCGGAGTACCGCGAAGGGTAATGCCGAGCAGCTGATCGACCTGGTCAGGGGTGAGAAACTGTGCCTCATCGATGATTAGGCAGTCGTAGCCGTCGGCAAGCGTACTCAGGTCATCTTCCGGATGAATGAGATGTGCGCGCTCGGCAATGCCGATGCGGGAGTGCACGTCGCCTTCGGCGAGCGTGTCGATTACCGGTTTTGCAATCAACGGCCGCATATCGCGCTCGCGGTAGTTGTATGCGACGCGCAGGACCTCGATGGATTTTCCGCTGTTCATGGTGCCGTAGCGGAAGTACAGTTTTGCCATAGCCATCGATTCTAGGAGCCAATGGCCTGGCCTCGAAATGCGACTATGGCGGGCGCATGCGTGTTCAACGCATGCCACGGGCACAGATTTCGAATCCCGACTATTCTATAAATTTATGCAGGCACGTACTTCACTGAATGAGACTCCCACTGTTGTCGTTTGCGGCTCAATCCATCTAGATACGCTGGTCAAGGTCGATAGTGTGCCAGCAGACGGCGGAACTCTCATCGTTGATGACGGTACTGATTCTCTCGGCGGCAAGGGCGCAAACCAGGCTGTTGCCATCGCTTATGACGGCGTTCGTGCGGTCATGGCCGGCACGGTCGGTGAGGACCGCGCGGCTGATGTTGTGATAGAGGAGCTCACCGCGCACGGGGTGGATGTCCACTCCATCCGTACTTCCTGGGACATGCCCACTGGCAGCGCTTTTGTGGCGACGAATAAGAAGGGCCGCCCGGTTATCTTCGTCCAGCGCGGTGCCGATAAGCTGACGGATCCGACGGATTTCGTCGACGAATTCGCCACTGCGGATATCGTGCTGGCACAGGGTGAGCTACTCCCCCAGGCCACTGAAGCGATCGCTGCAGTCGCTTCCATGCACAACGCCCGTTTGGTGCTGAATCTCAGCCCGGTCACTGTCGCCACGCCAGCGCTGATTGACCACGCAGATCCGCTGATTGTGAACATGAAGGGCGCATGGGAGACGCTGCGTCGCCTCGACATCGCAGAAGGCATTCTCGCCACCGACTACCGCGCACAGATCGAGGCACTACTGCAGTACTGCCCGAGCGTCATCATGCTGCGCGGCGATCATGGCTGCCTCTACGCTGAGCACGCGACCGGCCTCGAAGATCAGCCGACGATTTACGAGCAGCCAGCGCTTACACTGCCAGAGGAAAAGGTTGTCGACGGCACCGGTTCTGGCGACGCGTTTGTCGGCACGCTCACCGCAGAGCTCGCAAAGGGGTCTTCGCTTGCCGACGCCGTCACCCTGGCCACCGCAGCGGGCGCTGCAGCCGTCCAGGCAATGGGTGCCTGCGCCGCCTTTGCCCCTCGTGCTCAGCTGCTGGAGATGATTGAGGACCCAGACTTCCCTGCCGCCCGCGAATTCAAGGGCTAATTAGCAGGTTACCCAGTTGCAACAACTGCACGGAGCTCGCTTGCCTTAGGCAATGCGGGCTCTACTGCTAGTTGCACCAAGTACCAGCTCATCGCTCGGCCAATTAGTGCCCAATAAGTCACGATGGCCCACAGATGAGTCGGGAAAAAGAAGATGGCAAGAGGCACGATAGCCATTGCCAATACCGCGAGCGCTGTGCGTGGCAGATGCCGGATGGCAAGGCCGGCTGCCGTAGCGAGAGTGCGGCCGAGCGGCATGTGATCGTCGTCAAGCGCGCACAGTGGAAAGAACCATGCGGTGATTCCAAGCAGAATCAGCGCGCCGGAGATGACGCCGGCGTTGAAAATCATGCCCGTGGTGCCGAGGTCGGCGCGAGAGATGACGTACAACTCGTAGCTGATGCCGCAGGTCAGAAGCAATAACAAGAGCCACCAGATAGTCGGCGTGCGCCAGTTGCGCGTCAGTGATTGGAAGTAGGTGCGGGTGGCGTTTGAGCCTTCGTCACGCACCATGTTGCGCGTGACCACTGCGCCTGTACGCGTGGCGATGCCACCTGTGAGAACAGGAAAAGACGTGGCAATCATCAAAATATTGATGATTACTAAATCCGCCAGCAACGACCACGCTGCATAGAACTTGGTATCTGTGCTGAAGAATTTATCCACGTCTTGTCATTCTCCTGTTTTGTTATGAGCTAAGCGTCTTAGCTGCGCCCCTTAGCCCTTGACAGCACCGGCAGCGACGCCTTCGATGATGTGCTTCTGCGTTGCAATGTAGAAAATCACGATTGGGATAATCGCGAGGACCAGCATTGCCATCATCGCGCCCATGTCGCGATTACCATTCGAGCCCACGAAGCTCTGAACGACAACCGGAATGGTCTTGTACTTGGTCGACAAACCGATGACCAGGTACGGCAGGAGGTAGTCGTTCCACACCCACATGGCATTGAGGATTGCCACGGTCACGGCAGTCGGTTTGAGCATTGGCAGCACGATGCGGAAGTAATTTTGCATCGGACTTGCGCCGTCAATCATGGCAGCTTCTTCAATATCAATGGGGATGGACTTGATGAAGCCGGCAAACATGAACACCGACAAACCTGAGCCGAAGCCGAGATACAGAACCACAATGCCGATTGGGTTATTCAGGTGCAGCATGTCGGCGATCTTGACCGTCGGGAACATGACCATCTGGAATGGGATGACCATGGAGAAGACGAACAGGTAGTACAGCAGCGATGTCCACCAGGTCTTCACTCGCGTGATGTAGTAGGCGGTCATTGCAGAGAAGAACACGATGGCTATGACGGAAAGAATGGTAATCACGAACGACCAGACGATTGCCCAGCCGAACCCTTCCTTCATAAGGCCAACGCGGTAGTTTTCAAAACCGACCCACATGTCCCCCAGCGGCAGCTGGAAGGGGTTGTCCGAAATGGCGAACTTGCTCTTAAAGGAGTTGAAGAGGATAAACGCGATGGGCCCCAAGAAAACAACAGTCAGGAAAACCAGGATGGCATAGATGATGCCCTTGGAAATGCCATGGACCTTTGCCTCATCCGACTTCTTTGCAGCCTTCGGGGCCTTAGTTGTCTGGGTAGCTTTAGCATCGACAGACATTTTTATGCCTCCACTTCCTTGTTGCGAGTCAGTCGCAACTGCAGCATCGCGATTACAACAACCACGACGACAAAGATGACTGCCTTAGCCTGGCCAACACCCTCGACACCGATGCGGTTGAACATAGTGTTGACGATGTTGAGGGCAACCATTTCCGTCTGCGAACCCGGCGCGCCATTGGTCAGAGCCAGGTTCTGGTCGAAGAGCTTGAAGGTGTTCGACAGCGTCAGGAACAGGCAGATGGTAATCGATGGCATCACCATTGGAATGGTCACGTGCCGCAGGATTTCCCAGCGACCAGCACCATCAATTTCAGCGGCCTCAATCAACTCCGGAGGCACATTTTGCAGACCGGCAATGTAGATAATCATCATGTAACCGACCAGCTGCCAGTTAATAAGGATGATCAAGCCGGCGTAACCAAACTTCCAGTCCGAAACAATGGTTGTGCCATAGTTTGCCAACACCGCATTAATCATGGACTGCCAGGTGTAACCCAGAACAATGCCACCGATGAGGTTTGGCATGAAGAACACGGTACGGAAGAAGTTTGTGCCCTTGAGCTTGCGCGTCAGAATCCACGCAATCCAGAAGGCAAACAAGTTAACCGTAATGATCGACACCACAACGACAAGAGCCGTGAAGCCGAAGGAGGCCACAAATCCTTCGCGCTCGCTAAAGGCTTGCTTGTAATTTTCAATGCCGACCCACTGAGCGTCCGTAATCGTAGTGAAACTGGTGAACGAGAGGAAAAAGCCCATTACGAACGGCACAAGAAACGCAATTGCGAATGCAATAAGCGTAGGCAGTACGAAAATTGGGAAATACTTTTTCAAGGTGGCTTGCATTTACAACACCGCTTTTCAAGCTAAAGGCGGGGCGTACCCCGACTAGACGCGTACCGAACCAGCAACTTTATGGCCTTGAACGCGGCCATCTATGGATGCGCCCCGCCTTGCTAATGGGTGCGACCGTGGAGATACCGTGGTCGCACTATGTAGTTACTTGGTGGGAGACTCCGCGGCCCAGCTGTCCGTGAAGGTCTTCACCACGTCGTCCCACTTCATCTTGCCGGAGGCGTACTGTGCCAAAGCGGCACCGAAATCATCCTTGAACTGCTGCGATGGGAAGTACTGGAAGTCCCACGGGATGGTGGCGACGTCCTTGTTCGCAATAGCTGCAGCAACTTCCTTTGCCAACGGGTCATTCGGGGTATCAGCATCGGTGAAGTTCTTGAACGGAGCGATGAAGTTGAGTTCTTCGACGACGTACTTCTTACCCTCATCCGTGTTGAACAGCCAGTTGATGAAGTCCTTCGTAGCCTTCTGCGATGCCTCAGAAGCCTTGGCGTTGACAGTCAGGTAGTTCTCCGTACCGACGGAAATACCAGTCTTGTCTTCATCCTTCAGCCCCATGTACATCGGCATAAACTTGATCTTGTCTTCCTTGACCACGTTGCCGGAGACTTCGCTGATCTGAGACCAGGCCCAGTTACCGTTCTGCACCATTGCGGCCTTGCCCTGTGCAAATTCGGCCATCGAATCAGAGACAGCCTTCGACGGTGCAAGAGTCTTTTCCACGGTGGAGTTGTTCAGGTACAGATCAAAGAGGTTCTTGAACTCCTTGTTGTACTTGAACTTCACATCTGGGGTTTCCTTGGTGCCCAGGTCTTCAAATTCGTAGTGAACCGGGCTATTCGCCAAGTGAGTCTGCCAGCGCCAATCCTCCCCGGAAGCAAGCGAGGTCGAAGCAAAGGTGCCGGTGATGCCCAGCTTGTCCTTCTTCGCCTGCATGTCTTCAGCAACTTCCTTGAGCTTGCCGAAGTCCTTGATTTCATCAACGCTCTTAGCCTTGGCGTCTGGCAGAGCGAAGTACTTGTCCATGATCTCTTCGTTGTAGATCAGGCCATAGCCCTCGACGGCGAATGGGACGCCGTAAATTTTGCCGTCTTCGCCCTTCAGCGGCTCAATATCCGGATTCAGGTTCTTGGCAATTTCTGTGTCCGACATATCAGCCATGTACTGCTGCCAGGTGCGCAGACCGGTTGGGCCGTTGACCTGGAACATCGTCGGCGCATCCTTCTTGCCAATCTCGGCCTTCAGGGTTTGCTCGTAGGAACCAGAGGCGGCAGTGACCACCTTGACGTTGACACCGGTCTTGTCTGTGTAGGCCTTTGCGATCTTCTGATAAGCCGCATCCTGTTCCGGCTTAAAGTTCAGGAAGTAGACACCGCCGTCAGCAGTAGCGTCATCGCTTGAGCAAGCAGCCAGACCAGTTGCCATCAAGAAACCTGCCGTGAGCAGAGCAGTTGTGCGCTTGAATTTCCTCACTATTTTCTCCCTTTACGAAGAAGGCAGACTCACCACACAACAATCCTTGCCAAGGTCAGTCTCGCCTCTATCGGATTGCCCATCGCAGACATTTACTGACTAAAAGGCTTTACTTTTGTGCTTTGCAAACCGAGCAGGTTAAGCAAAACCCCTGTCAATCAACATCTTGGGCACTGTCTCGTTATCAGATTTAGCAGGATTCACTGAGACAAAGGAACAAAAACCAAGGACCCTCTTAACAAATGGAAAGAGATGCGGGCAAAGACCAGCACTATCGGCCAAACCCGGAAGCATATAGGCAGGTCACAGCGCAAAACCGACCGCGCTCGACTTAATGTTGCCACCTCAGCAGAGACTAAACCGGTTAAGAAAGTACCCCCGTTCGCCCCATAGTGCTTTCTTTATAATCACTTTCAGAGCAGCCCGCCCTACCAGCGAAAAGTCACTCAAGAGCGGTATCCAAGAACACCGACTCATCTCGATGCTGAGGCAAAACCTTATCAACATAGCTCTGCGTCGCTTCCGCCAAAGGCACATCCGCCTGGCGGTTTTCCGCCATGTACCAGCGGTGTTCCAAAATCTCGTGAAAAATCTGCGCAGCCTGCAACTTATTCCGCAAATCACCAGGCACCGCGGAAATTGTTGCCTCAAACTCCTCGATGAGCCACTTATGAGCCACCTGCTCCAGCGGGGCATCCTCCAACCCCTGTGACAGCCGGAATGTCTGCATACTGTTGAGCATGCGACGTGCCTGCTGCTCCCCCACATCCAAGCCAGTCAACCGCATCAACTGCCGATGATGATGCCCTGCATCAACCACGCGCGGACGGAAAATAACCTTATTATCCTCGCTGGTCAGCTTCAGTTCACCGACATCAAATCCCAGCTCATTGAGCCGACGAATGCGTTCATCTACCTTCCACGCTTCGGCAAGCCCAATGGCCTCCTCCCCTGTCAGCTCCTCCCACAGGCTCACGTACCTCCGCTCAATGCGAGTCCCGATATCAATCACATCAAGTCCAGAGTCTAAAAATCCCCCGGCCTGGAGATCCATCAACTCTCCGATGATATTGGTACGCGCAACGTCTACGTCGTAAAGCCGGCGACTTGTCGAGAGCTTTGTCTGCAGATCCCCTGTCTCCGCGTCCACGAGATACGCGGAAAAAGCATCGGCGTCGCGCCGGAAGAGCGTGTTCGACAACGACACATCGCCCCAATAAAAGCCCTGCAAATGCAGGCGCACGAGCAGGACGGCGAGGGAATCAATAAGCCTGACGACGGTCTCAGGCGTGACCTGCTGCGAAAACATTGCCCGATACGGCAATGAATACTCCAAATGCTCGGTCACCAGTGCGGCTGTTAGCGACTCCCCCTCATCGTCTTTGCGACCGGTGATGACGGCAAGCGGGCGTACTGCGGGAACACCAAGACTGCCGAGCTCGCGGAGCATTTGGTACTCATGATGGGCCGTGTACTCACCAATCTCTTTGACTGCAATGACGCGGTCATCGAGATTGACAAAGCGCACAACGTGACGCGAGATGCCCTGCGGCAGAGCTGCCAGCTACTTCATGGGCCACTGCTCCAGCGGCAGATGCCACGGCAATTGAAGAAGCTGTGAAGCCACAGTGGTTGCAGCAATTTTCATGCTTCTCGCCATTGTTTGACCTCCAATTGCCGTGAGGGTTGGCCCTTTCCCCGCACTCTAGCTGGGCAGACGCAGCCCAGTGGACTTTGCAAACAGGTGCAGCTTACCCGGCAAAACCTTTGCATACACGGTGGAACCCAGCTTCGGTGCCGTGCGCGGAGCGGTACGGATGACCACCTGGCCGTGCTCTTCCTCATCCGGATTAGATGCGGAACCGGAGCTCAAGGCGCCACCGCCGACCAAGTCGCCGTACATGTAAGCATCCGAGCCCAGTTCCTCGACCAAGTTAATCTTCACCGGGATGACGTCGTCCCCAGGACCGTCGACAAGCTCGAGGGCCTCTGGCCGGAAGCCGATGATGACCTTGTTGTTGTCCTCCGGCGACATCGCGTCGAGTGCAGCCTGCGGCATCTTAATTCGGGCCTCGCCGAGCGCGGCGTAGCCATTGGCGACATCGAAGGTGCCCAGGTTCATAGCCGGCGAGCCGATGAAGCCCGCGACGAACTCATTAGCCGGGGTCTCATACAGTTCTTCCGGGGTACCCACCTGCTGGAGCACACCGAAATTGATGACCGCAATGCGGTCGCCCATGGTCAGGGCCTCCGTCTGATCGTGGGTGACATACATCGTGGTCACACCCATTTCACGCTGCATTTTCGCGATTTGGGTACGAGTTTGCACACGCAGCTTGGCATCCAAGTTCGACAGTGGCTCATCCATGAGGAATACCTGCGGCTTACGCACAATTGCGCGGCCCATTGCCACACGCTGGCGCTGACCACCGGACAGGGCCTTTGGCTTGCGATCCAGGAACTGCGTCAGGTCCAGAGTCTTTGCAGCCTCTTCAACGCGGCGGTTGATCTCTTCCTTGTCAACGCCTGCGATCTTCAGTGCAAAGCCCATGTTTTCCCGCACGGTCATGTGTGGGTACAGAGCGTAGTTCTGGAAGACCATGGCGATGTCACGATCTTTTGGTGACACGTTGGTCACATCTCGATCGCCAATAAAAATCTTGCCCTCGTTGACCTCTTCCAAGCCGGCCAGCATACGCAGCGTGGTGGACTTACCACAGCCGGAAGGGCCGACCAGAACCAGGAACTCACCGTCTGCAATCTCGAGATTGAACTTATCTACAGACGGCTTCGTGGCCCCTGGGTAGATACGAGTGGCATTAGAAAATGTCACGGTAGCCATGTGAAATTACACCTTTCATCGGCAGGTACGTGCCGAACGATCCGAGTGAAAGATAGGCGCAGGAAATGCTGCGTATCCGCTACCGAATTCTACTCTTAATCCAGCAAGCTGGTTACCAGCTCCGCAATCTTCGAGCGCTCCGAGCGCTTCAGCGTGATATGTGCGAAAAGCTCATGCCCTTTGAGCTTTTCAATTACTGCCTGAACGCCGTCGTGCCTGCCCACTCGCAGGTTGTCACGCTGCGCCACATCGTGGGTGAGAATCACGCGCGAATTCGTGCCGAGCCGCGACAGCACAGTCAGCAGCACATTGCGCTCCAACGACTGCGCCTCATCGACAATGACAAAGCTGTCATGCAGACTTCGACCGCGGATATGCGTCAGTGGCAGGACCTCCAGCATGTCGCGGGAAGCGATTTCATCCATCACGTTGTCGGAGACCAACCCTTCCAACGTGTCATAGACAGCCTGTGCCCAGGGGTTCATCTTCTCATCCTCACTACCGGGCAGGTAGCCGAGGTTTTGCCCGCCGACAGCGTAGAGCGGACGGAACACGACAATCCGGCGGTGCTGACCACGCTCCAACACCGACTCCAGGCCGGCGCACAGAGCAAGCGCCGACTTACCAGTACCGGCGCGCCCACCGAGAGAGACAATCCCCACCGACTCATCCAGCAGCAGATCAAGGGCGACGCGCTGCTCTGCCGAACGCCCCTTCAGGCCGAACGCCTCCGCATCGCCTCGCACAAGCTTGACGACGCCCGGAGCGCTCACTCGGCCCAGCGCAGATTGGCTACCAGAGCTGAGCTGCACCCCACAGTGCAGTGGCTGATCTTGAACCTGTTCGAGCTCCAGGAAACCATTGGCAAATAGACGGTCAATCTCCTCCGGATCGACGTCTACTTCCACCATCCCGGAATACCCAGTCAGGACAACGTCTTGCGCGCGGTAATCGTCGGCAGGCAAGCCGACCGCACCGGCTTTGACGCGAAGCGGGATGTCCTTGGTGACCAGCACGACATCGTGCCCGTCATGCTGGAGGTTGAGTGCACATGCGAGGATTCGGTGGTCGTTTTCGTCGTTGCGGAAGCCGGCTGGGAGGATCGATGGATCGGAGTGGTTGAGCTCAATATGCAAAAGCCCGCCAACATCATTGGCGGGCACAGGCCGGTCCAAGTGGCCATGGCGGTAGCGCAGTTCTTCCAGGAAACGGAGCGCTTCCCGAGCGAACCACCCCAGTTCCGGATGGTGGCGCTTGGCCTCCAACTCACTCACCACCACCAGCGGAAGCACGACTTGGTGCTCATCGAACTTCTTTATGGCGTGGGGATCGGACAGCAGGACCGATGTATCAAGCACGTAGGTACGCATGCCCTCAGGCTAAGAGCCAGAGGTAGAAATTACGTGGTTGTGAGATGAATGCTTGGTTATCAAAGTGCTTACAAACGGTTACAGGCTCTAAGCCTCAAGTTGAACCTAATCATTACGACGCACCTGGCGACCCAGCAGCTTACGACGCAACGGATCCACAGCAAAAGTCACAGCACCAACCGCCACCACGGCCGCGACATAACCGACTGCCACAACAACAGAGCGGCCACTAAAGATGACACCATCAACACTAGAGCCGAACATGACCACGCCCAAAAATGCGCCGAGGAGGAAACCAAGAATGCTGGTAGCGAGCATCGGGAAAAATGTCTGTTTAAAAGCGACTGTGCGGTGGAAAGCAATGGGCGTACCAATGTAATCCAGCGCCTTCGTCAGCGATGCCTCCTCATAAACTGCGGACGCCTGAGTCAAAACCGTGGATACCAGCAGGAGAATGAATCCAATCACAAACGTGATAAAGACACCCACCGTAATATCACTGACAAGAGTGTTGTCCGAATACATTTCAATCTGTTCTGCTGTCGGCATCAGCAAAGTGAAGCCGAGCAAGAATGATAGAAATGTCATCGCACTGACTCGCCGCCACGTTTCCTTGGCATTTGCTGCAACTCGTCGAGTGGCCACAAAATCACTCGGCGCACCAAAGATGCTGGACATACGTGCAATTGTCTGAATCAAAAATGGCGCTACCAGGCCAATGGCCATCACCATTAGGTACATCATTGCTGCAATACCGAGGGTGCCGCCGATAGTCTCATTCACAATATTGGTGTTGGAAATTGCGAAATAGACACCGATACCAATTGCGATTGCCACAATTGCACGCCACCATTTAGCTGACTCGGGATTTTCTCGTCGGGCGACACCCAACGGAGAAATCATCACTCTGGTCAGGCCAAGAACCGCAGCAATGAGCGCGAGGAGAATGACAGCTCCCCAGACCAGCGGATATCCCCACCAGGGCAACAGCATGTCCCACGTATCCAGGTATTCATTGTTGAACTTCACCATCGCCCAAAACGGCGCGGTAGCAATGGACAACAGTGTCCCCAGCACAATGCCAATTGCGGCAAGCACGAGAGTCTCGATAATGACCATGCGAGCAACAGCCCCGTTGGACAAGCCAAGCAAACGCAATGTGGCCAATCGTCGCTCGCGCCCGGCGGCACCGAGCACCGCCGACTGAGCTACTAGCGACACCATCGCCGGAATCACAAAGACACAGGCAACCAGCGCTAACTGCAGGTACATCTCCCCTGGCCCCTGATTCATATAATCCTCAGAAGTCGGGTTCGGCGGCAGTGGCGGTTCAGCCTGCATACGTCGGTAAAACATCATCGTGCCACCGACAACTACAAGTGCCAACCAGGTACTGACTGTCATGGCTATGACCGACAGCGTTGACAGCCAGCCATTTCCTGAGCCACTGTCTCGCCCGGCGCGCTGGAGTCTCGTGCTGAGGTCCACAAGTGCACTGGTCGGAATTCGCCGTAGGTTCACCGATTGTTTCGCGGTGGTCACTTGTTTGCCTCCGTTCCAGACAGCAGGCGGTCATCGTGGATGAGGCCGTCGCGAATTTCAACGCGCCGACGACACCAGGCAGCCACCTTTACATCGTGAGTGACCATGACCAACGTGGTGCCAGCCTGTTCCACCACTGCGGTCATCTGTTGCATGACCTCATGGCCGGTCGCTTGATCCAACGCGCCGGTTGGCTCATCGGCAAAGATCACATCCGGCTCCCCTGCCATCGCGCGGGCAATGGCCACGCGCTGCGCTTGGCCGCCCGACATCTCGCCGGGGCGACGACGTGTCAAATCCTTCAGGCCAAGGCGGCTCAGCACATCGTCGGCAAGCGATAATGACTTTGAGCGTTTCTTTCCCTGCAGGATCATTGGTAATGCGACGTTTTCCCTGGCAGTGAGCTCGGGCAGGAGCTGGCCGTCCTGGAAGACGAAGCCGAAGTGATTCAGGCGGAGGGCGGAGCGATCGGCGTCGGAAAGCTTATCGACGCGCGTGCTCCCCAAAAGCACCTCGCCGTCATCAGGCGGGAGCACGCCCGACATGCAGTGCAGCAGCGTGGACTTACCCGAGCCGGACGGCCCCATCACAGCGACGGTCTCACCGGCTTCGATATTCAACGAAATGCCAGTCAGAACAGGTGCGGAATTGTAGGACTTGGTGATGTCACGAATGCGGAGTCGTGCATTTTCGCTGTTGTTCTCTCTCATGACTCTCATTTCACTCGTCCGAGCGCTTTTTCAACACAGTGTCGACATTGCTCTTGTGGTAGTGCTAGCACTACCTTTGCCGCGAAATAGTGCCGTGCCATCGTTGCTTTTCTACCATGGGAAACTATGGGGATGAAGGACAATTTCCGCAAGGCTATGGCGGCCGTGATGGGGCGTCAAAAGGCACAGGATTACAGTTACGAGGAATCTGCCGCCGCTCGCATCGCTGAACTTACCGCTTCACGACGCACAATTGCCGAAGCCTTCGAAATTGAACGTCGCCGAATTGAAAATGACCTCCACGACGGAGCACAACAATACATTGTTGCGGCGTCGATGAAATTGGGACTGGCGGAGTTAGAGGCCGCCGACATAAATAACGAGGAATTGCTGCGGTTATTGGCAGAAACCCGCCAGCATCTCGACGATGGCTTACGTGCTTTACGACGGACTGTTCACGGTATCCACCCGCAGGTTTTACGTGACCGCGGTCTCCAGGAGGCAGTGGAGGAAATCGCGGAAGGATACGGTCCGCATGTGGTTGTGCACACGCCATATCCATTGCCGGAATTGAATGAAAGCGTCCTGGCGTCAGCATATTTTTTCTGTGCTGAAGTATTGACCAATGCGGCCAAATATGCACCGAATGCCCCGGTTTCAGTGCTTCTTACATCCGATCAGACATTAAATATTTCAATTACTGACCAGGGACTCGGCGGCGCTGTTTTGGGCCGCGGGCTAAAAGGGATGAAAGAACGATTAGCGGCATTTGACGGCGAAATGACGCTGCACTCCCCTGTCGGCGGCCCGACCCAGGTCGTGGCGCGCATTCCTTTGTTACTTAATCGCGGAGAATCGGGAATCGGTGATTAGAGATGAAAATTGTCATTGCGGATGACTCAGCACTCCTCCGGGAAGGGGTCGCGGGGATCGTCGAAAAGCGTGGGCATGACGTCATTTCCAAGGTTGACACTGCCCACGGCCTGGTGGCGGACATTGATGATCGTTTCGATGCCACCGGCGAGCTGCCTGATGTGGTGATTACAGACGTACGCATGCCTCCGAAAATGAGCGATGACGGGCTGCGCGCGGCCGTGGAATTGCGGGAGCGCTATCCGCAGCTCAATGTGATGGTGCTGTCGCAGTATGTGGCGCCGGCGTATGCGCGGGAGCTGTTTTCGCGAGACCGCGCGGATGGCGCCGAGGCTGGCGGTGGCACCGGGTATTTACTGAAAGATCGCATTGGTCAGGTGCTGGACTTTCTGGGGTCTTTGGAAGTTGTGGCCGGCGGTGGCGTGGTCATTGACCCGGAGGTCGCGACGGCGTTGATGCAGTCGGGCAAGTCTGGGCTTGCGAGCCTGACTGCTCGTGAGCGCGAAGTCCTGGAGCTGATGGCGCGAGGTAAATCGAATTCCCAGATTGCCGATGAGCTGGTGCTTTCCGGTGCGGCGGTGGCGAAGCACGTGTCCAATATTTTTGTGAAACTCCACCTTGAGCCCGGCGAGGAAAACCGCCGCGTGCGCGCAATTTTGGAGTTTCTCACTGCGACGACGGGGCAGATTTAGGGAATTAGACCGCCCTACCTTTAGTTACAAAAAGAGCATAGACAGTGATGCGAATCACAGACTATCGTTGAAGGAACTTATTGTTCACACAACGAAAGGACTCGTCGACATGGCTGTCTATGCGAATCCCGGCACCTCAGACTCAATTTTCACGTACAAAGAGCAGTACGAAAACTTCATCGGCGGCACCTGGACCCCACCGGTCGACGGCCAGTACATGGAAAACCGCACACCAATCACGGGCGAAGTCTTTTGCCGCGTCCCACGCTCAAACGAGAAGGACATCGAGCTCGCTCTCGATGCCGCACACCGAGCAAAGGATGCGTGGGCGAAGGTTCCTACCGCTGAGCGTGGCACAATTCTGCTCCGCATCGCGGATCGCCTCGAGGAAAATCTAGAGAAAATTGCCGTCGCCGAAACCTGGGAAAACGGCAAGGCCATCCGCGAAACGCTCGCCGCCGATATTCCGCTGGCGATTGACCACTTCCGCTATTTCGCAGGAGTCGTCCGCACTCAGGAAGGGCGGATTTCACAAATCGACGACAACACTGTGGCCTACCACTTTCATGAACCACTCGGTGTCGTCGGGCAAATCATTCCGTGGAACTTCCCGTTGCTCATGGCCGCATGGAAAATTGCCCCTGCCCTCGCTGCCGGCAATTGCATCGTCCTGAAGCCGGCCGAGCAGACACCGGCATCGATTCTCATGCTCGTCGAGCTAATCGCCGATTTGCTTCCCGACGGTGTACTGAACATCGTCAACGGTCTTGGAACGGAAGCCGGTGCTGCCTTGACCGCAAGTAACCGTATCTCCAAGATCGCATTTACTGGCTCAACTGCTGTTGGCCAGGTTATTAATAAGGCGGTATCGGACAAGATTATTCCGGTCACCCTCGAGCTCGGCGGCAAGTCACCGTCAATCTTCTTCCCCGACGTGATGGACACTAATGATGCGTTCCGTGAAAAGTGCATCGAAGGCCTGGCGATGTTCGCCCTCAATCAGGGCGAGGTGTGCACATGCCCATCACGCGCACTGGTTCATGAGGATATTGCCGATGAATTCTTAAAGCTCGCAGTTGATCGAGTAAAGAAAATTCGTACCGGCAATCCATTGGACACATCGGTGCAAATGGGCGCACAGTCTTCGCAGGAACAGATGGATAAAATCACCGGCTATCTGGCCTCGGGCCCGAAGGAGGGCGCAGAGGTGTTGACAGGCGGAAATGTTGCCAATATCGACGGCCTTGAGGGTGGGTACTACATTGAGCCGACTATCTTCAAGGGCGATAACTCGATGCGCTTCTTCCAGGAGGAAATCTTCGGCCCAGTGTTGGCTGTGACCACTTTCAAGACATTGGATGAAGCCCTCGATATCGCCAATGACACGATCTACGGTTTGGGCGCTGGCGTCTGGAGCCGCAACCAGAACAATGCTTACCGCGCTGCCCGGGGCATTCAGGCCGGTCGCGTGTGGGTGAATAACTACCACAGCTACCCAGCTCACGCAGCATTTGGTGGCTACAAGCAGTCTGGCATTGGCCGCGAAAATCACCTCATGATGCTCGATCATTACCAGGAGACAAAGTGCATGCTCGTCTCTTATGACGAAAATCCGACCGGACTGTTCTAATTTCCTGGTGTTGGGTACTTAAATACCAGTGCGTTAACAGTCAAATATGAGCTTCCCACCAGGTGCCTCGGAATAGTTGCCCGCGGAGTGTCGTTGCGATAACCGTAACGACACTTACGCTTCATCGGAAGGTGAAAAATGACAAAGGTACTCATGGTCGTCAGCGGTTCTGCTCACTGGACTCTCAACGATGGCACGAAGCACCCAACCGGTTTTTGGGCCGAGGAGCTCATTACTCCGCACGACATTTTTGAAGATGCCGGCTTCGACGTTGATTTCGCCACCCCGGGTGGTGTCCGCCCGACTCTTGATGAAAACAGCATGAAAGTCACCAGTGGTGTCATGCCGAACGCTGCAAAGGCCATGCGCAAGCGTCTGAAGGAGCTCGACGAGGAGCTCTCACACCCGCTAGCTCTGGCTGATGTCAACCCGGATGATTACGACATTGTCTTCTACCCTGGCGGCCACGGACCGATGGAGGACCTGGCTCAGGACAAAACTTCGGGCAGCATTCTCAATACCTTCCTGACCAGCGATAAGATTGTCGGCGTGCTCTGCCACTCCCCAGCCTCTCTGCTGGCCACGGTTGATGAGAACGGTAAATCGCCTTTCTCTGGTCGCAAGGTCACCAGCTTCTCCACCCGCGAAGAGAAGCTGCAGTCCTTCGGTCGTAAGGCCAAGTGGTTCCTGGAGGAGGAGCTCGAGCGCATGGGCATGGACTACTCCAAGGGCCTGCCGTTTACCTCGCACGTTGTCGTCGACGGCAACCTGTACTCTGGCCAGAACCCGCAGTCGTCCAAGAAGCTGGCTGAGACCATTGTTGAGGCCGTCAAGGGCAAGTAAGTGTTTAATCAAGAAGATTTCTATATCTCCAGCGACCTGCATCTAGGCCATCCGCTGGTCTCTGAGCTCCGTGGTTTCAAGACCACGGACGAACATGATGAGATCATTCTCCGCCAGCTCCACGACCTGCCAAACGGCTCTACCTTTATCTGTCTTGGCGATATTTCGGTTCACAAAGATGCCTACGCGCTGGAAAAGCTGGCTGAGGTCAAGGCCGCCCGCAACCTCACCATGATTCTGACTCCGGGAAACCACGATCAGATTCACCCCAAGTTCCAGCCTGCAGTGCAGATGGAATGGATAAGCGCCTATCAAAGTGTCTTCGACCTCATCAGCCTGAATCTCCAAATCAAGCGCGGCAAAAACGCCTACCTGTTCAATCACTACCCCGCGCTCATGGATCGGACCGCGTCCAAGAACGCCGTCCGCTGGGCTCCGCATGCCAATCGCTGGACTGGCATCGTCCACGGCCACACGCATTCGCCCGTGGCACTCATGCCGGGCCACGTCAATGTCGCCCCAGAGGCTCACGACCTGCACATTATTCACAGTTCGAAACTCTGGGACCTGATGGATCAGGCCTAAGCTTTACGACGGCTCCAGCGCCCCAGCCTGTTTGCGTCACTTGCGCTCTAGGAGGGGAAACCCACAGCCCCCCCTAGAGGCACCCAGGTACTGGCTAGTCCGGGCTACCCTGCGCCAGACCACCTATTCCCTCGCCAGACCACTTATGGCTGAAAAGTGACCTATGGCTCAAATGTGTACATATGGTCGCGTATACTGAGCCAAACGTTAGTGTCGAGCCATACGTCATTTTCAAGCCACATGTGGTGAGCTACTGCGCTGCAACAATGGCCTCGCCCCCACACACATAGCAATAGCGGGCGATACAGTGCATATCCCAATTCGGCACTCGAGCTAAGATGCTAAGATGCCAAGATACAAAAAACCAGGCCAGAGAAATCTCTCTGACCTGGTACTTTGGCTCCTCCAGCTGGACTCGAACCAGCAACCCTTCGATTAACAGTCGAATGCTCTGCCATTGAGCTATGGAGGAATATCCACCGCCTAAGAGCGACTCAACCGAACCCCGGCTGCGCCGTTCCCCTGCGACGGATAGATACTTTACCCAGACCCCCTGAAAGTCACAAATCGCCAGGTCAAAGGTGAATTTAGACATCTTCTACCCATGCTTCATGACATGACTGTGAGTTCATCGGCCCCGCAGTCCACCCAACCGCCTACAAGCACACACAGGCCCACAATTGAAAACCTTTTCCATCATGCAGTTATGTAGCAGCCTTTCTACGATGGGGCATATGTCTGAGCAAAATGAGCAAGCTGAGCGAACCGAAAACACTGCAGCTGAGAACACAGCACGCATCGTGCGCGGCGTCATCGCCCGCGAAAAGGGCGCGCCTGTAGAGCTAGCCGAAATCCACATTCCTACCCCGGGCCCAAACGATGTCATCGTTGACATCCAAGCCTGCGGTGTCTGCCACACCGACCTGGCTTACCGTGACGGCGACATCACCGACGAGTACCCGTTCTTCCTCGGCCACGAGGCCGCAGGCGTGGTCTCCGAGGTCGGCGAGGATGTCACACACGTTGCCGTCGGCGATTTCGTCATCCTCAACTGGCGCGCCGTCTGCGGCGAATGCCGCGCCTGCAAGCGCGGTGAACCGCAGTACTGCTTTAGCACCTTCAACGCCTCCAAGCCGATGACGCTTGCCGACGGCACCGTCCTCACCCCAGCCCTGGGAATCGGCGCATTTGCGGATGCCACCCTTGTCCACGAGGGACAGTGCACCAAGGTCGATAAGGATGCGGACCCAGCCGTGGCCGGCCTGCTCGGCTGCGGTGTCATGGCGGGCATTGGTGCGGCCATCAACACCGGTGACGTCAAACGCGGTGAGTCTGTGGCTGTTATCGGCTGCGGCGGCGTTGGCACCGCAGCCATTGCCGGAGCCAAGCTGGCTGGCGCAAGCACGATTATCGCTATTGATATCTCGGATGAGAAGCTGGAAACCGCGAAGAAGTTCGGCGCAACCGAGACCATTAACTCCGCGGAGCTGGCGAAGACCGATAAGAGCACCGGTGAAGCCGATCCCGTCGTCAAGCGTGTGCGTGAGCTGACCGGTGGCTTCGGCGCGGACGTTGTGATTGAGGCGGTCGGCCGTCCGGAGACCTACAAGCAGGCGTTTTACGCGCGTGACCTGGCTGGTCGCGTGGTGCTGGTCGGTGTGCCGGCCCCGACGATGCAGTTGGATATTCCGCTGGCAGATGTCTTTAGCCGTGGCGGTGCGCTGAAGTCCTCCTGGTACGGCGATTGCCTGCCAGAGAGTGACTTCCCAATGCTGGTGGACCTGTATTTGCAGGATCGCCTGCCGCTGGCAGATTTTGTCTCTGAGCGCATCGGTATTGAGGACGTGGATGAGGCCTTCGAGACGATGAAGGCCGGTAAGGTTCTGCGATCGGTGGTGACGCTGTGAACAAGGAATTGAGGGTTGACCACGTTGTCACGTCTGGCACGTTTTCGCTGGACGGTGGCACGTGGGATGTCGACAACAATGTGTGGGTGCTCGGTGATGACCGCGAGGTCATTGTCATCGATGCCGCCCATGAGGCGCAGCCAATTATCGATGCCGTAGATGGCCGCAAGGTCAAGGCAATCGTATGCACGCACGCGCACAATGACCACATCACGGTGGCACCTGAGCTGCAGGAAAAGCTCGATGCTCCCCTGCTGGTACATCCGGGTGACCAGATGCTGTGGGAGCAGTCCTGGCCGGATTTGGCACATGAGGACCTCGCGCATGGGCAACGGCTGGAGATTGCGGGCACGGAGGTTGTCATTATCAATACGCCGGGCCACTCCCCTGGTTCGTGCTGTCTGTACGTCCCGGAGGCCGCAGAGCTGTTCTCCGGTGACACGCTGTTTTCCGGCGGACCGGGAGCAACGGGGCGATCCTACTCGGACTTCGACACGATTATTAACTCCATCCGCGACAATCTGCTGACTCTGCCTGCGGAAACCACTGTGCGCACCGGTCATGGTGACCACACCACAATCGGCCGCGAGGCTCCGCACTTGGAGGAGTGGATCCGCCGCGGCTACTAGCCTGGTAGCCGCTACTCAAACACGACCTTGACCGCCTCCGCCTGCAGTTCGCGGCGGTACTGCTCCATCGCGAGCAAGTCCGCGAACAGCGAGCGGTAGGCGGTTTCGTCGTCAGCCGGGCGCATCCGCGACAGCATCGCTTTCAGCTGCGCAATCTGGTCGCCCACCCAGACCTCCTGCAAACGTGCCAAAATCGCCTGTGCATACGGGCGCAGCGCCTCCGCATCCACGGCAATCTGTTCCACGCCCAGCTCAGTTACGAGATGCTTGACGACGTCTGCCCGCGCCTGATCCATAATTGCGGTCGCCCATCCATGCGGCTGCGCGGCCGCTTCACCACATGCGCCACCGGCGGCCATGATGGCATCGAATACCGCGCGGTACGTCGGGTGCCCAAAGGTCTCCGGTGCCAATGCATCAAAGACCGGGCCTGTCGTGGCTGGCTCCTGGATTGCGAGCTTCAGTGCCTCCCGCTGAGCGTAGAGCACCGGATCGCGAGGATTCGGATACGGCAGCGCCGGATTGTGCCGACGACGTGCTTCCTCAGCTTCCGCACGGGCACGGGCCTCCTCCTGGCGACGCTGATAGGACGTGCGCTTTTCCTGTTTCGGACGGCTGGCCTCCTCGCGAACGCGCTGCACCAGTTCGGCCTCGTCGTTCCAGCCAATCCAGCCTGCGACTTCGCGGGCGTACTCATCACGCAGCGCGGCATCTTTGAGCTGTGCCAGGACCGGAACCACGCGACGGATACCGGAGACTCTGCCATTGGCCGTGGTCAGATCGTAGTCAGCCAGAAGTGTGCGCAAGACAAATTCCACCAATGGCCGTCGTGAAGCGACAAGATCGCGCACTGCGGCCTCGCCCTTCTTCTGGCGCAAATCGCACGGATCCATGCCGTCGGGTGCGACGGCGACGTAGGACTGACCGGTGAAGTTCTGCTCGCCCTCGAAGGCGCGCATGGCGGCCTTCTGCCCCGCCTCATCGCCGTCGAAGGTATAGATGAGCTCGCCGCGGAAGAAGTTGTCGTCGAGCATGAGACGACGCAGCAACTGCAGGTGCTCTTCGCCAAACGCGGTACCACAGGAGGCGACGGCTGTGGTCACGCCTGAGGCGTGCATGGCCATCACGTCGGTGTAGCCCTCGACGATGACCGCCTGGTGCCCCGCCGCAATATCCTTCTTGGCCAGGTCAAGGCCGAAAAGTACCTTCGACTTCTTGTACAGCATGGTCTCGGGCGTGTTCATGTATTTGCCCAGGTTGTCATCGTCAAAAAGTTTGCGCGCACCGAAGCCGATGACATCGCCGGACATATTGCGAATCGGCCACATAAGGCGGCGGTGGAACCGGTCGATCGGCCCCATGCGCCCCATCTTGGAAAGGCCCGCCTTGTCCAGCTCCTCGAAACTAAAGCCCAGGCGCTGCAGGTGCTTGGTCAGGGTGTCCCAGCCTGCCGGCGAGTAGCCGCAGCCGAACTGTTCCGCATGCTCGGCGGTGAAGCCGCGATTTTCCAAAAACTCACGCGCGGGCGCTGCCTCGGGCGTGGAAAACTGCTGGCGGTAGAACTTCTGCGCCTCACGGTTGGCGGCGATTAGGCGCTGCCTGGTTCCGGGCTCTTCCCGACGCCCCGTGCCACCGCCTTCATAGTTGATGTGGTAGCCAATCTTTTCCGCACATGCCTCGACGGCCTCCGGGAATGACAGGTGCTCCATTTCCATTAAGAAGCTGAAGACATCGCCGCCCTTGCCGGTGGAAAAGCAGTGGTAGTAGCCGTGATTGGGACGCACGTGAAATGACGGCGTGCGCTCGTCCTTAAACGGCGACAGCCCCTTCAGCGAGTCCGCACCCGCCGGTTTGAGGTTCACGTATTCCGCAACGATCTCCTCAATCGGAGTCCGCTCGCGGATTGCCGCGATATCGGAGTCCGGAATTCTTCCCCTAGCCATGAAAATAACCTTACCCAACCCGTCCAATCGGGCTTTGGGCATCGCATTTTCGCTTTACGACGGTTGCCCCTCGCACCAGCCCATAACGTGCCACCAGTGGCCGATGTGGAAAAATACAGGCCATGGCTGAGTGGAAGAAGATTGCAGGCGGCATTGGCGCTGCCGCCCTGGTGTTGGCTGGTAGTTATTTCGGTCTCGATGCCGGAGGCGACAGCGGCGATTCGAATGGTGCTGGCAGCCCCGACACCCCTGACTCAACTGCGACTACCACCAGCACCTCTGGCGACACCTGTGCCGTCGATACGCTGCCAGAGGAAGCCGATGAGGTCATCGATCGAATCCTGACTGACCAGGATCATCTCTATGCCACGCACGACGGCAAGCACTTCGGTAATTATGAGGGCCGCTTGCCGAGACAAAGCGGTGACTATTACCGCGAATACACTGTGGTCACACCGGGGGATTCCAGCCGCGGTGCCCGCCGCATCGTTGTCGGTGGTGGCACGGAAAACGATCCCGATGTTTGGTACTACACCGATGACCACTACGAGAGCTTCTGCTCCATTCCCGACGCTGAGGACTAACCCGCGGCTTTAGTGGTAGTCCTCGCTGCTAGAGCACTCCGAGCAGCACCAGACTGTGCACAATCATGTACGCACCGACCAAGGCGGCAATCCACAGCACTGCAATCTTTGTTCGGTATTCCAGCATCGGCATGAGTTTGACCGTCCGCTCGAAAGCGCGGTCACCGTAAGCCATGAAGAAAACACCGACCAGGATTGCGGGCAGGATCATCACCAAGCAGTAGATGGCCAGTACCATCAGATGCATTGCCACTGGAATTGACAGTGTTTCAATGATTCCGACAGCTGCGATGTACGGCAGCATGGAGGCTGCCTCAATAAGTGCGGCGCCAAGCGCCAGGCCAATCATCGCCAGACTGCCAGCAGAACTTTTGGCCGCCTCCTTCGAGCGTTCTGAGACGATTTCCTCGATGGTGCGCTCTTTCGGTGTCGGCGAGAAAATGCCATAGAGCAGCAGCAAAATGCCCATGGCGAGCATGGCCCAGCAAAACCATGGTGAGGATGTAGCGCCACCGATGATGTGGAAGACCTCTCGCATGCCAACGTAGAGCGCCACACCGATACCAAAATATGCCAGCGTGATGGTGGTCAGATAGGTGGCAAACGGCGCAAGCCGCATCTTGCGCCAGACAATCAACAGGACCATGGGAATCAGTAGTGTTCCAACGCTGATGCCATCAATTAATGCCAGGCCCGTCAGTACTAGGTAATCCATGTTTAATTACCCTCGACGCTACTTATCCCCACGATGCCGACACACCGGCAATATGACGGTCAAGCCGCGCCACACGCGACTCCGTCATCGATGCCAGCTGGTCGACAATGACACGCAGCCGACCCGCATCGGAATCCGCGCGGTTGTACATCCACTGGAACATCGGATCTAGCGTGCCCGGCGCGCCCACCTGCAGGTATTCGGCCACTCGGAACAAGCGGTCACGTTCTCGTTCCTGCCGACGGATATGCCGCGGCAGGTCCATGACATAGAGCACGGCAATGGTTTTCAGCATGGTGACCTCTGCCAGGATGGAGGCGGGCACGGCGAGGTCTGCGTCGTAACGCCCGAGCGGAAGCGAGGATCCGGAGGCAGCACGTGTGCCCGCGACGGAGGCGGTGACGAAGCGGCCGACCAGTTCGGATGTCATGCGTTTCAAGGCGACCATGGCGCGCAGGGAACCGTCGTAGGAGGCAGCGGTGGCGACAACGGGCAAGCTGGCCAGGCGGCCGGCGGCCTCGACAAGTTCTGCGGGATCTCCGCCGAAGGCGGCGGCACCCTTGTCAGCAAGTGCGGCGAGCTCAACGGTATCCCACAGAACACCGAGATCAATGCGGCCGGAAACAATGCCATCTTCCACATCGTGGACGGAGTAGGCGACATCATCGGCCCAGTCCATAATCTGCGCCTCCAGGCACTGCTTGCCATGCGGCACGCCTTGGCGAATCCACTGCAAAATCGCAGCGTCTTCCTGGTAAGCACCGTACTTGTGGCGGCGCTGCCCGTCCGGACCAACAGCTGTCCACGGGTACTTACACGCAGCATCCAGAGCCGCACGCGTCAGATTCAGCCCGCAGGGCTCGCCTGTGCCGTCCAGCACCTTCGGCTCTAGCCGGGTGAGAATACGCAGCGTCTGCGCATTGCCTTCAAAACCACCACAGCCAGCGGCGATCTCATTGAGCGCGCGCTCGCCATTGTGACCATACGGCGGATGGCCAATGTCGTGGGTCAGCCCTGCGAGCTCCGCCAAATCCTGGTCAGCGCCCAGCTCACCGGCAATTCCGCGCGAAATCTGCGCGACCTCCAATGAGTGCGTCAAACGGGTGCGTGGCGTATCTCCTTCGCCAGGTCCCACGACCTGCGTCTTATCGGCCAGTCGGCGCAGCGCTGCCGAATGCAGAACGCGCGCCCGATCCCGTGAAAACGCCGCGCGATGTGATTCCAGAGATTCCACTCCGGGCAGCAGGGATTGTTTCGGAGACTCCTCCACAATCCGGGCGAGTTCATAAGATGAATACGAAAATGTACCAGCCACGTAATTATTGTTACGTATCCTGGAGGATATGTCTGACAGGAATCGCGTGTTTCGCCCGCTTTGCTTAGCTGCGTCCGGGGTTTTCCTCGGTCTGAGCATGCCGCTCATCACCGCTGTTACCCCAACACAGCTCCCCGCTGAGGCCCCGTCCTCGCTGCGGGCACTCGCACCGTCGGTCCCCGCCGCACGCGCCGAGGCACCGACGGATGTCTCCGGCGATGTTGAGGATCTCGCTGGCGTGCTTAACGACGATGAAGTCGCCCGCCTCCAGGAGCAAATTCAGCAGCTTAAACAAGACAAGCGGCTCCTGTTCTCAGTGTTTTACATCAAGAGCTTCGACGGCATCCAAGGGCAGCAGTGGGCTCAGCAGGCCTGGCAGAGCATCGGTGCTGCCAACAACCGCGGTGTGTTGGTCATCGCTGTCGAAGACCGCAACTTGAGTGCCTTTGTCGGTGAATCCTTCCCCGGCTCCGCAGAGAGCATTAATAGCGCAGCGCAGGAGCAGTTGCTCGCCGATGACAACTGGGCTGCTGCGGGCGAAGCAGCCATCACCAAGGCCGGTGGCGGCAATGGTTCCGCTGGCGGTTGGGCACTCGGTGCCGGCGTGGGCGGTGCCGCTGCCATCGGTGGCGCCACCTGGGCTATTAGCCGTCGAAATAAGAAGAAGCGCAGCGAGGAGGAGATTGCTCGCGGCCGCAATATCAACCCGGCCGACATCACCTCGCTGGATTCGCTGACCACCAGCTCGCTGGATGTCCTCGCACACGATGAGATTGTCAGTACCGATGAATCCATTCGCAAGGCCGTCACCGAGCTCGACCTCGCCCGCGCGGAATTCGGCGCCGACCGCGTACGCAGCTTCGACAGCGCGCTGAAGCACTCCCGCTCGACTCTTGAGCGCGCGTTCATGCTCCGCCAAAAGCTTGACGACGGCTCCGTGCAGGACGAAATCGAGCGCCGCAGTATCCTGCTGGAGATTGTCTCCACCTGTGGTGTTGCCGACGATCAGCTCGATGCCGAAGCCGAGAACTTCCAGAAGCTTCGCCGCGAGCTGATGAATGCGGAAGACACCGTCTCTAAGCTCACGCAGCGCAGCGTTGACATCCGCTCCCGCATGCCGCAGGCAAGCGAGCTCCTCGATGGTCTGCGCGCGCGTTACGACGACCAGATGTTGGCCTCTATCACCGACAACATCGATATGGCCACGGAGCACCTCAACCAGGCTGAGCAGGCGATGGGTGACGCTCGTCGGCTGGCGAAACTTCCCGCTGGCCAGCAGTCGGGTCTTATCGATGCTCTGTCGACCACTGACTTTGCATTGACACAGGCCAATCAGTTGCTCGAGGCCATTGAGCACGCAGAGACCAATATCCGTGCGGCAACCAATGGTCTGTCCGCACTTGTCGCCGAGGTCCGCGGTGAGATTGATGAGGCCACTAATCTCATCTCTGCACCGCAGGGTGCCAAGATTGACCGTGAGCGTCTCAATGCAGCGATTGAGGCCGGCCGCGAGGCACTCGGTGTTGCGGCAAACAATGGCGACACCGATCCGCTGGGGTCGTGGACGCGGCTCACTGATGCTGATGAGTTGTTGGATGAGGCATTGGACTCCGCTCGTGATAAGGCAGCTTCATATGCTCGGGCCGCCGCTACTCTGCAGCACAGCATGCAGGATGCGGAGAACCATATTCGTTCTGCAGCGGACTTGATCAATACCCGCCGTCGCGTTGTGGGGGCGGAGGCACGTACTCGCCTTGCGGAGGCACAGCGCGCCTACGATACCGCTCGCCAGATGGGTCCTGATGATCCGCGACGGGCACTGTCCTTTGCTCGCCGTGCGCGCAAGCTGGCGGCGGAGTCTGCGAACTTGGCACGCCGCGATATTCGTCGCTATGAAGACCAGCGACGTGGCGGCGGCAGCAATGGTGCCATGATTGCCGGCATGGTGCTCGGCAGCATGCTCAGCAACAACAGTGGTTTCGGCGGCAGCATCGGTGGCGGTGGCTTCGGTGGCGGCTCCGGTGGACCGAGTGGTTCCGGCAGCACCATGGGCTTCTAATGGCCTGCTAAGGGCCCTCACCGCAGGGCTCAAAAAGCCTTTTAAATGTGAATTTGGCGGGGTCCGTCTACCGACCACGTCGCCAATGCAGCGGCAATCAGCCAGTCTTCACAACCAGTGTTGAGGATTCCCTCCCTGGCGTAGACCCCGAAGATGGAGCGTCCCAGCGAATCTTCCCGAATAATGCGCGCCAGCTCATAGCCCGGTCGATGAACATCAAAGACTGTGCGAATGCCACGGCCCTCGTTGACCAGAACATATGAATGCTCCTCATCGGGATCTGTCAGCACCAGGACATTGGTGCTGAAAAACCGGGTTTTGACTTCCCACTGTCGCCCATTCGGACAACGAAGCCAGAAAGCACTCAAGACCCCATCCTTACGGCTCCAGCCGTCGGACAGGGTCTTTTTTGCGTCGTCATAGACGACTCCATCTGCAATAGTTGCTACGCGATCCACACCCAAATCATATAGGCAATGAGCAGTAGCAGGCAGACGGTGAGAATCCAGGTGGTCGACACCATGCGTGATTCCAGCACGCGACGGGCACTGTAGACCAGGAAGATTTTCTCCTCTTCTGGCAGCGCACGCCCCTCATCGGTGTCGAACTGCACCTCAGCGTGACGGACACCGCGGGAGGCACCAGTAAACTGGCCCCACTTGTCACCGGTCTTCGCATCTTCGATGACATAGTTCGTCGAGCCTTCGCACACCAGCTTGGCGGCGGGGCGCTCCGGGCCAAAGGTCACCGAGAGCTGCTTGGCTCGCGAAATCTTGTCACGGTCAGAAGCGACGGTGGTGAAGACGCGACCGTCGGGAAGCGTGGCGGAGATGCGGTGATCAGCCGAGGCGTCGATGACCCACTCCCCTTCCGGGGTGTTGAGGCGATCGCCCTGTTCATCACGGATGTACGTGCCGATCTCCGTGCTTTCCTTCAGAATCGGCCATGTCTGCTCAGAGTGCTTCTGGCTGACATCGCCGAGACTGTAGGATTCCCAAAAAACTTCGTCGGCCATTAGCAGCCCACCAGGCGAGCTGCGAGGTAGCCTTCCAGCTCGTCAATCTTGACACGCTCCTGCTCCATGGTGTCGCGGTCGCGAACGGTCACGGCATCGTCTTCCAGCGTGTCGAAGTCAACGGTTACGCAGTACGGAGTACCAATCTCGTCCTGGCGACGGTAACGACGGCCGATAGCGCCAGAGGTGTCGTAATCGATGGACCAGTGCTTGCGCAGACGGTCTGCAACAGCCTCTGCCGTCGGGGTCAGGGTGTCCTTCTTCGACAGCGGCAGCACAGCAACCTTCACTGGCGACAGGCGCGGATCCAGCTTCAGCACGGTACGAGTATCGGTGCCGCCCTTGGCGTTCGGAACCTCTTCCTCGGTGTATGCGTCGCACAGGAAGGCCATCAGCGCACGGGTCAGACCGAACGACGGCTCAATGACGTACGGAATGTACTTCTCGCCGGTGACCTGGTCGTGGTAGCGCAGGTCTTCCTTGGAGTGCTCGATGTGGCAGCCGAGGTCGTAGTCGGTGCGGTTTGCAACACCCATCAGCTCGCCCCACTCGTTTCCGGCGAAGCCGAAGCGGTACTCGAAGTCGATGGTGGCTGCGGAGTAGTGAGCGCGCTCATCTTCCGGAACGTCGAACTGACGCATGTTCTCCGGGTTAACGCCGAGGTCGATGAACCAGTTCCAGCAGGCGTCGACCCACTCCTGGAACTTCTCCTCTGCCTGCTCCGGCGGAACGAAGTACTCAATCTCCATCTGCTCGAACTCGCGAGTACGGAAGATGAAGTTACCTGGGGTGATCTCGTTGCGGAATGCCTTACCGGTCTGGCCGATACCAAATGGCGGCTTCATGCGAGCCGTGGTCATGACGTTCTTGAAGTTGACGAAGATACCCTGGGCGGTCTCCGGGCGCATGTAGTGCAGACCCTGCTCATTGTCCACCGGGCCGAGGTAGGTCTTCATCAGGCCCGAGAACATCTGTGGCTCAGTCCACTTACCCGGCTGGCCGGTCTCCGGATCCGGAACATCTGCCAGACCATTGGCCGGCGGGTGGCCATGCTTGGCCTCATAGGCCTCCAGCAGGTGGTCAGCGCGGTAGCGCTTGTGGGTGTGCAGCGACTCCACCAGTGGGTCGGTGAAGGTGGCAACGTGGCCGGATGCTTCCCAGACCTGGCGCGGCAGAATAATGGAGGAATCGAGGCCGACGACATCCTTGCGACCGGTGACGAAGGTCTTCCACCACTGGCGCTTGATGTTTTCCTTCAGCTCCACGCCCAGGGGACCGTAATCCCATGCCGAGCGTGTACCGCCGTAGATTTCACCACACGGGTAAACGAATCCCCTGCGCTTACACAGGTTGGCGACGGTATCGACAACTGACTTAGGTGCCACGGTCTAGACCACTCCTTATAAATGGCTTTGCACCGTCTACTGCGCGCCACGCCAATAGCTCCACACTCAGTAAACGATGGATGAAAAGCAAAAATGTACCGACTGGATGGCCGGTTAAAAAAGTTCCCCTATACTCTAGCGCATCTTGTCCAACCGATACCGGGTAGTGTCGGTGTCATGGTTGGCGGACACACACATGACGACAATTCTGGTACAGGCTCCAATTCTGAAGCTAGTGCAACTCGTAGTAGTGCAAACTCCAAAACTCGGCCGACTGCCACGCGCATCGGTCAGCGCAACACTCGTCAACGACGTGCCGTTGTGGAAATCATGAGCGAGAATCCACATTTTCGCACTGCCGCCGATATCCACCGAATGCTCACTGAGCGCGGTGAAAAAGTTGGATTGACCACGGTCTACCGGACACTACAGTCACTGGCGGAACTCGATGTCGTGGACATGCTGCACAATTCCTCCGGTGAGGCCTACTATCGCCTGTGCGGCGATCATCACCATCATCACTTGGTATGCACAAATTGTGGTGAAACGGTCGAGGTCACCGGTGGGCCGGTTGAGCAGTGGGCTCGCGATCTCGCGCAGGAGCACGGCTTCAGTATGACTGGTCACTCCGCAGAGGTCTTTGGTCTCTGCGGCAACTGCCAGCACAAAGCGGACGCGAAATAAAAGTCAGCGACTACAACTTACGCCTTGCCGAACCTACGGTCGCGCTGGGCGTACTCCACCACTGCGGCACGCATGTCGTCGCGGCCAAAATCAGGGAATAGCTTGTCCTGGTACACCATCTCGGCGTAGGCCGACTGCCACAGCAGGAAATTCGAGGTTCGCTGCTCACCGGATGGACGCAGGAACAGGTCCACATCCGGCATTGTTGGCTCATCGAGGAACTGCGAGAAGGTCTTTTCAGTCAAGTCATATTCACTGAGCTCACCCGCTGCCGCGCGGCGCGCAATCTCCTTGGCCGCATCGACAATCTCAGCGCGACCGCCGTAGTTGACACACATATACAGCGTCAGCGCGTTATTGTCCTTCGTCTGTTCCTCGGCGATTTCGAGCTCCTTAATCACCGAGCGCCACAGGCGCGGACGACGGCCAGCCCACCGCACGCGGACGTTCTTCGAATCCAACTCATCACGACGACGGCGCAAAACATCGCGGTTAAAGCCCATCAGGAAGCGCACCTCATCTGCCGAGCGACGCCAATTTTCCGTGGAAAACGCGTACGCCGACAGGTGTTGCACGCCCATCTCCAGGCAGGCATCGACGCACTCCATCAACACGGCCTCGCCGCGCTTATGTCCCTCAGTGCGCTTGAGCCCGCGCTGCTTGGCCCATCTGCCATTGCCGTCCATGACAAGAGCGATGTGATTGGGCACGAATTGCTGTGGTACAGGAGGATTCAACACGCCTCCTATTGTGCCCCACCGATACTATCTACTGCCAAAACGCATCGACGTGTTCCAGCGCCGGCACACGCCGCCCCAGGTAGTACTGCAAATACTTCGCCGTCAGAATGCGCGCCGTGGTCATCCGTCCTTCGAATTCGCTTGACGACGTATCGATGCCCGCCCACTTTTCATGTGCTAACTGCCACATCAAATGGAGAACTTCCGTCGGTGGCGTATCGGCACCCGGCGGCCTGCAGTTGGTGCACACTGCCCCACCCAGCGCTGGCGAAAACGCGTGATGCGGCCCAGCTTTGCCGCAACCTGCGCATTCAAACAGACTCGGCTGCCAGCCAGCTTCTGCCATTGCCCGCAGAATGTAAGAGGTCAACAGCAAATCGGGGCGATGCCGGCCAGCGGCGATATCGTCCAAAGACTGTGTTGTTAGGTCCCACAGTTCAGGAGCCGGTACCTGCTCCTCGCCGACAATGCGTTCAGCCACGTCGAGGACAGCACATCCACAGGTGTAGCGCGCATAGTCGTCGACAAGCGGCGCTGCCCACGTGCGAACGGTATCCGCGCCCGCGATGGTGGACAGCCCACGGCGTGGGTAGATGTTGACATCGACATCAACGAAGGGAGACAGCCGGGAGCCGAAGCGACTCTTGGCGCGGCGGACGCCCTTGGCGACTCCACGGACAATTCCGTGCTCGCGGGTGAATAGGACAATGATGCGGTCGGCCTCGCCCAGGTCGTAGCGGCGCACGACCAACGCGCGGTCGCGATAGGGCTCGACCAATTCTTAGAACCCCAGACGTCCCAGCTGCTTCGGGTCCGACTGCCAGTCCTTGAGCACCTTAATGCGCAGATCCAGGTAGACATTCTGACCCAACAGGGCAATCAATTCCTTGCGAGCCTTGTGAATGGTCGTGCCCATTCGCCTGCCGTCACGCCCCATGAGGATCGCCTTCTGGCCTGGACGCTCCACGTAGATGACCGCGTGGACATCGAGCACGCCCTCGCGCTCCCTGCTGGGAATTACCTCATCGACCTGCACTGCCACCGAGTGCGGCAGTTCATCGCGCAGGCCGCCGAGTGCGGCTTCACGAATGAGCTCTGCAATACGCGTATCGCGGTCCTCATCAGTGATGTGATCGGTTGGATACAACCGTGGCCCCTCCGGCAGCTGGGAGGCCATGACATCAATCAGCGTGTTGATGTTCTCACCGGACTTCGACGACAGCGGAACCAGCTCAGCGTCAGGGCCGAGTAGCTCCTGCAACTCAATCAGGCGCTCGATGATGGTGTCACGGGAGACCTTGTCCACCTTGGAGACAATGCCCATGATGTTCTTGCAGCTCTTGGCGACGCTTTCGTAAATCCACCGGTCACCGGGGCCGATCTTCTCATCGGCCGGAACGACAAGTGCCACCAAATCAACGTCGGAGTAGGTCTCCTGCACCATGTCATTGAGACGCTCACCGAGCAGCGTGCGGGGCTTGTGCAGACCAGGGGTGTCCACTACCACAATCTGGCAGTGATCACGGTGGACGACACCGCGCACTGGATGACGCGTGGTCTCCGGCTGGTTAGCAGTGATGGCGATTTTCTCCCCGACCAGAGCGTTGGTCAGCGTGGACTTACCAGTATTCGGACGTCCCACAATGGAGACGAAGCCAGAGCGAAAGCCCTCTGGCGCGCTGTAATCGTCGGCCTCGCCGCCCATTCCGGCGCCTGCCAGCATGTCATCAAGATTGCCCATCGTTTTCTTCTTCCTCGGAGTAGAACTCCGCAGTCGGCTCCACCACCACGGTGCGAACGCGCATACGACCACGGCGGTCACGCTCACCCTCAGCGGTAAACTTCAGTCCTGCATAGTTTACGTGGGAACCCGGCAAAGGCACACGTCCCAACTCATATGCCAGCAAACCGGAGACAGTTTCGACCTCTTCCAGGATGTCATCATCAAAGATGATTTCACGCCCGTGGGCTTCGTCGTAAAGCTCGCTGATCTCCCCGAGACTCAGACGCGCCTGCACGCGGTAGGCGGCATCGCCCAGCGGTTCGATGGGCGCTTGCTCTGCCTCGTCGTATTCATCGGCAATCTCACCGACAATCTCTTCCAAAATGTCCTCGATGGAAATCAGGCCTGCCACCGAGCCGTACTCGTCAATGAGAATGGCGATGTGGTTGCGGTTGCGCTGCATCTCATCCAGCAGGTCATCCAGCGGTTTAGAGTCCGGCACAAAGACGCAATCGCGCATGACCTCGGAGACACTGACGCCACGGCCGCCGTCGGTACGCGAGTACGTCTCCTGGACGATGTCCTTCAGATAGATGACACCAACGATGTCCTCGACGCTCTCGCCGATAACCGGCAGGCGCGAGTGGCCCGACTTCACGCACAGCGCCACGGCCTGGCCGCAGTGCTTATCGGCCTCGATCCAGACCATCTCCGGGCGGGGAACCATCACAGAGCGTGCCGACGTCTCTGCGAGGTCGAACACAGACTGAATCATGCGACGTTCATCGTGCTCAACAATGCCGCGCTCCTGCGCGATATCGACCATCTCACGCAGCTCAACTTCCGTTGCGAACGGACCGTCCCGGAAGCCGCCACCTGGGGTGATGATGTTGCCGGCCCAAATCAGCAGCTTTTCCAGCGGACCGAGCACCTTGGCCAAAAAGCTCAGGACTACTGCGCTGCCGAGCGAAATTGAGTACGGATTCTTTCGGCCCATCGTGCGGGAAAACACGCCGAGGACCAGGAAGGTAAACAGGGCAAGGACGGCGACGGCGGCAACAATCGCCCATCGCTCTGGCTCAAAAAGCCGCAGGCACAATGCGGCGATGGTCACCGCCCCGATGGATTCGCACAGCGTGCGCAGAATCACCAGAACGTTGACATGACGGGCACGATTTTCCACAACCTTCAGCAGCGCGGTGGCGCCAGCGACCTCATCGCGCTGCAACTCCGCCACTCGCGCCCTGGAGATGGCAGAAACTGCTGTTTCAACCGTGTTCAGTCCGCCCGCGCAGACCATCGCCACAATGGCGATTACTACCAACGTAATCATCGCTCGTTAGAACGCTCCGGAAACGCATTGGGAGTAATTGGCTTCGGAGAAAAAGTCACGCCACGGCGATCGATGTCGTCGTACCAGTCAGCGAGCAGACCATTTTGCAGGGAGAACATCTGGCGTTCTTCCTCGGCCGTGACATGGTCATAGCCCAGCAAGTGCAGGACACCGTGAACAGTCAGCAGCACCAGCTCGTGGCTGAGTGGGTGTCCTGCGCGCTCTGCCTGGCCCGCAGCGAATTCAGGGCACAGTACGATGTCGCCCAGCATGGCTGGGCCCGGATCTGCCGCATCTGGACGACCAGAGCCCGGAGTGAGCTCATCCATGGGAAAACTCATGACATCAGTGGGCCCTGGCAGGTCCAGCCAGCGCACGTGCAGATCCTCAATTGTCTTGAGATCGACAATATGAATGCTCAGCTCAGCTGCCGGATGCACGTCCATGCGGCTGAGCGCATAGCGGGCAACGTCGATAAGCGACTCTTCGTTGACGCCCTGACCTGACTCGTTGAAAACTTCAATGCTCATGTGAAATTCAGCGTCCTTTTACCGCGTCTTCGCGGACTTCTTCTTAGCTGGCTTGGCACCCTGCTCAATGCCCTCGTTGTAGGCATCGTAGTCATCGTATGCCTCGACAATTGCGGTGACCAATGGGTTGCGTACCACGTCAGCCGAGCCCAGCGCTGGAAACGCAATGCCGGGGACTCCGCGCAGGACTTCACGGGCGACGGCAAGCCCCGACTGCTGCCCACGTGGCAAGTCAACCTGGCTGGCATCACCGGTGATGACCATCTTGGAACCGAAACCGAGGCGGGTGAGGAACATCTTCATCTGCGCTGGAGTGGTGTTCTGAGCCTCATCGAGAATGATGAAGGCGTTGTTCAACGTGCGACCGCGCATATACGCCAGCGGTGCGACCTCCACTACCCCAGTTTCCATCAGCTTCGGAATCAGGTCCGGCTCCAGCATCTCGCGCATGGCATCATGCAGTGGCCGCAGGTAGGGGTCAATCTTCTCATGTAGCGTACCGGGCAAGAAACCCAGGTTCTCGCCGGCCTCCACCGCAGGGCGAGTCAGGATAATGCGCTCGACTTTCTTACTCTTGAGCGCAGCCACGGCCTTTGCCATGGCCAGGAAGGTTTTACCAGTACCGGCAGGACCGATGCCGAAGACCACATTAAAGCGGTCGATGGCATCGACGTAATTTTTCTGACCCTCCGTCTTTGGTCGGATGGTTTTGCCGCGGTGCGTGACAATGCCACCGCCGAGCACCTCACTGGCGGATTTTTCGCCACGGTCCACGATGCCCACTGCGTGGCGGACGGACTCCGGCGAGAGCTCATGGCCACGGCGGGCCATTGACTCCAGTTCCTTGAAGGCACGAACTGCCAGCGAGACGTCGGCGGGCTTTCCCTTGATTGTCACCACACCGCCGCGAACATGGATGTCCGCTGCCAGCATCGACTCCAGCAGGCGCAGATTCTGATCCGCCTGCCCAACCACAATGGGTGCAAGTGCATCATCGAGCTCGACTACCGCGCTGGTGCGAGCGGTTACTGAATACTTTGTCATTATGTATCTATCCTACTGACCGCGCGGATCAATTCCCCTTAGGAAGCGTCTTCGGTATCTACGGCATCGGAATTGTCGGCGCCATCAGTCGCCCACCGCCCTGTCAGTGGCCCCAGCGCGCTAATCGCGGCAGCACCTGCCAGGGCACTGCGAAGCACGGTCGGACCCAACACAACCGAGCTGGCACCGGCTGCAGTAAAGGCCTCCAGCTCAGCGGGGCTGACTCCACCTTCCGGGCCGACGATGAAAAGTACCTTGGATGCATCGGCAGCCTTGGCAGCAAACTCCACAAACGGCGCCGTTTCTTCTTCATGCAGCACCGCTGCTACCCCGCCATCGGCCACGGTGCTCTCAATAAGCTGCTCAATATCGGCGGAGCTGTGCAGTGCGGCTACCGGCGGAATCCACGCGCGACGCGCCTGCTTAGCCGCCTCGCGTGCAGCGGCCTGCCACTTCGCCCTGGCCTTGGTCTCTTTGGCTGAGCCATTCCATCTGGCGACGCAATTGAGCGCAGCCCACGGAATGATTTCGTCCACGCCAATCTCGGTCATCAAATCCACCGCGAGCTCTGCACGGTCCGACTTCGGCAGCGCCTGAACCACTGTCACATGCGGCAGTGGCCGCGGGCGCTTTTCAGCGTGCAACACCTGTGCGTGCACTTCACGCGGGTCAACGTGCATGAGGCGGGCACGCACTACTAAATCCGCACCATTTGCAAGTAGAACTTCCTGGCCTTCCTTCAGCCGGCGGACGCTGATGTGCTTTGCCTCCGGCCCGTGAATTCGCAGGACTTCTTTTACCCGTGGAAGCTCGGAGAAGTCCCCGAGGAAGACAGGCAAACTCATCTATCGCTCACACTCACAAGTTTTGGTGACAGTTAATATGCGCACGTCTTACCGTCTAGCGGCGACGGAAACGGGAGAAGAATCCGTGCCCCTCGTGGGCATCGGCCACCTTCGCATCATCATTGCGGTGCTCACGCAGCTTCTCCAGCAGTTCGCGAGAGCGGCGGTCCAGCTTGGTCGGCACCGTGACATTGACGTGGGCGACAATGTCGCCGTTGCCCTCACCGCGCAGGTGCGGCATGCCCTTGCCTTCCAATCGAACCTCTTCAGTCGGCTGCGTGCCGGCATCGACCTTGATGGTCATTGGCTCACCGAGCAGATCATCGACCTCAAATTCGGTGCCCAGTGCAGCATCGGCCATCGGCACATCGACGTTCACGTGCAGGTCATCGCCCTCACGTTCAAAGACCGGATGCTTTTCCATCTCGACTTCCACGTAAAGGTCACCAGCTGGGCCGCCACCCGGGCCTACCTCGCCCTGTCCGGCCATGCGGATGCGCATGCCGTCGGAAATACCGGCAGGAACATTGACAGTCAGGTCACGGCGTGCGCGAACACGACCGTCACCGGCGCAGTTGCTACACGGATCCAGGATGACCTCACCGGTGCCCTCACAGGTTGGGCACGGACGCGAGGTCATAACATTGCCCAGGAAGGAGCGCTGGACCTGCTGAATCTCGCCCGTTCCGTTACAGCTGGTACACGGCTTCGGCTTCGACTTGGACTTCGAACCAGTGCCCTCACACTTGTCACAGAGAACCGCGGTATCGACGGTGATTGGCTTGCGGACACCAGTAAAGGCCTCATCCAATCCCAGCGAAATACGCAGCAGTGCATCAGCACCCGGCTGTACGCGCGAACGACGCTGACGGGTGCCACCGGCACCGCCGAAGAAAGCCTCGAAGATATCGCCGACGCCACCGCCGCCGAAACCACCGAAGCCGCCGCCCATGCCGCCCTGCGGATCTAGTGGGTCACCGCCCATATCCACAATCCGACGCTTTTCAGGATCTAGCAGAACCTCATTTGCCTCAGAGGCTTCACGGAACTTCTCTGCAGCCTCTTCATCACCCGGATTACGGTCTGGGTGGTACTTGAGCGCCAGCTTTCGGTACGCCTTCTTAATCTGAGCGTCCGTAGCGTCCTTGTCCACTCCGAGGATGCCGTAATAGTCGCGTGCCAACTTTAGCTACTTCCTTTCAATACCCGGCCAACGTACTGTGCAACAGCAGCAACCGAGGAAATTGTTCCCGGATAATCCATAAATGTTGGGCCAACTACTCCCATGCCGCCCAAAATCTCAGTGCCGGTGCCATATCCGGTCGATACCACTGAGGTTCCGCGCAGCTCCTCGTCTTCGTTCTCTTCGCCAATGGACACCTGAACTCGATCCAAGTCCTGTGCCGCCGACAGCAGTTTGAGCACAACGACCTGCTCCTCAAGTGCCTCGAGGACCATGGGCAGCGTGGAAGGTAAGCGACCGTGCATATTACCACGTGTCAGATTCGAAGCACCCGACAGGATGAGCCTGTCATTGGGCTTTTCAATCAACGATTCCACCAGCACCGTGGAGCAACGAATAATGGCATCGCGCAGGTCACGCGGCGCATTCGCCGCCAAATCGGATATCGCGATCGAAGCGTCGGAAAGCGTGTGCCCCGCCATTGCCCGGTTGAAATGGTCGCGCAGCAGCGGCACCAGATCGGGATCGATTGGTGCGGGCAGCTCGACGTTGCGCTGTTCCACTCGGCCGGTGTCGGTGATGACCACCAGGAGCAGACGCACGTCCGCAAGCTGGACCACCTCGCAGTGGCGCACACGGGAGACCTCCAGCGTCGGCACCTGCACCACCGCCACCTGGCGAGTTAGCTGGCTGAGCAGCTGCACACTGCGTCGCAGCACGTCTTCGAGATCAACACCGCCTTCGAGAAACTCCAAGATTGCGCGCCGCTCCGCTCGGGACAGCGGCTTGATCTGCGAGATGTTGTCCACAAAGAGGCGGTAACCCTTCTCAGTCGGGATTCTCCCCGAGGAGGCATGCTCCTGCTGGATATACCCCTCGGCTTCCAGCACCGCCATGTCATTTCTAATGGTCGCTGAGGACACGCCCAGATTATGGCGCTCCACCAGAGCCTTCGAGCCGACGGGCTCCTGGGAGGCTACGTAATCCGAGACAATTGCCCGAAGAACTTCCTGCCTGCGCTTATCCGTCTGAGATGACATGCGGATAGTTTAACTAAGGATGTCAACAATAATTGCGTCGGCCAGCAAACGCCCACGATCAGTCAACTGAATCCGCTGGCCAGCGCCGGTCTCCACGAATCGCAACATGCCAGCATCCGCTTGCCGACGAGCCTTGCGAATCTCCCCCTCAGTAAGCACGGTCGCCTCAATGCCCTCGGCCAGCCGCAGCCCCAGCATGATTTTTTCCGTGTGGCGGTCCTCGGCGGTCAGCTCCTCCGAGTCCTTAATCGGCAACTCCCCCGCGGACACCATCGCGGCATACCGTGCGGGATGCTTGACGTTATAGAAACGCGTGCCATCTAAATGCGAATGAGCACCGGGACCTGCACCCCACCAGTTGCCGTCGCGCCAGTAGACCATGTTGTGACGGCACTGACCGCCCGGCTTAGACCAGTTGGACACTTCGTACCAGGAAAAACCGGCTTGCGACAGTGCGGCATCGATGCGCTCGTAGCGGTCGGCGAGGTCATCGTCGTCAGGCATGGGCAGCTCGCCGCGACGCACCTTGCGCCCCATCGCGGTGCCGGGCTCGACGATGAGTGAGTACGCCGAAACGTGATCGACGTCCGTGGCCAGCACGGCATCCAAGGTGGTGTCGTGATCCGCCATGGATTCACCGGGCGTGCCGTAGATGACATCGAGGTTGATGTGCTCAAATCCAGCAGCGCGGGCTTCCGCCACGGCAGCGGCGGGGCGTCCTGGCGTATGCGTGCGGTCGAGAGTGGCCAGCACATGAGGTACGGCTGACTGCATGCCAAGGCTCACACGGGTAAAGCCGGCCTCCTTCAAACCAGCGAAAAATTCTGGTGAGGTCGACTCGGGATTCGATTCGGTTGTCACCTCGGCGCCGTCGGCAAGCCCGAAGGAATTGCGCACTCCGTCTAGGAGTCGGCGCAGACCACTTGCGCCCAGCAGTGACGGCGTGCCGCCGCCGACGAAGACCGTCTCAGCGCCGCCGCTGGCTTGCTGTGCGAGTTCGGGATGCTTTTCGACGGCCATCTCAAGCTCCCGCACGATGGCGTCGAGGTAATCTCCCTGCGTTGCGCCACTTCCTAGCTGACCTGCGGTGTAGGTGTTGAAATCGCAGTAGCCACAGCGGGTGGCGCAGAAGGGGACGTGCAAGTAGACACCGAAGGAATCGGTGTGTGGCTCAGTCACAGTCACGCATGCTCCTTGGCGCGGCGCTGCTTGACGCGCCGGACAATCTCATCAATGCGGGCTCGTTCCATCAAAAACTCCGGTGGCCTGCGACCGCGAAGCGCATTGGCAACTGCCGGATGCGTCTCCGGCACCGCAACGCACCAGGCGGCAGCGGCAGACAGCGCGCGTCGACCGGACTGCGCGTAGAGCTGTGGCAGGACGACGGCGCCGAGCTTTTCCACTCCCCGGATGTTTTCGGCCGAGACCCAGTCGGCGAGTTCCTCCAGGTAGGAGGCGACGGCATCCGAGCGGGCAATCATCGCCTGCGTGACAGTCGGCACTGCCACTGGGGGCTTCAACGGCGCTGGAATCAGCGACAGCGACTGCACGTCCAGCGACTTTGGCACTGGGTGCGGGTGCTGGCACGCCGAGGAATTGGCGGAGATGTTTCCGATGCGCCCCGAGCGGATGCCGGAGGTAAAGGCCTGCCGCAGCCCATCGAGTTCACCGATGAGCGGACGGCAATCTTCCACCGCCTCATCGACGATATCGGCAAGTTCCAGCACGCATTCATCGACCAGCTCGCGGTCTACATCCGCCACTGCTTGGGCGAGATGTTCAATGTGCTCGGCAACTTCATCGCCGATGTCGTAGAGCTCTTGTGTCACTTCGCGCAGGCGTAGCCGAGCATCGAAGTGGTTTATCATCGCCCAGCCCTCCCGCGGCCTACTCGGCAGACTCCGGCCACACTTATGTCAACGGGTTTGTGCCTTGTGGCATTGACGCGTGGTGTAGGTGGAATCTGAAAACACCGTAAAAATTTCTAGCGCCCCTCACCTTAATTGGGTGAGGGGCGCTAGTGGCGCAGCAACACGCTGCCGATTGCGGTGGCGATCGTCGTCGCGCGACTACTTCCGCAGCTCCACACCAGGATTAGCGCTGGTAGAGAGCCTCAATCTCACGGGAGTAGTTATCCAGCACAACGTTGCGCTTGACCTTCATGGTCGGGGTCATCTCGCCGCTGTCCTCGGTGAACTGATTTTCCAGGATGTGGAACTTCTTAATAGACTCCGCGTGGGACACCAACTCGTTGGCGGCATTGACTGCGTCCTGAATTTCAGCGCGCAGCACAGCGCTGGAGGCGGCCAGCTCGCGGATCGAGGTGTGCTCTGGAATGGAGTGCTCAATCTTCCACTTGGTCAGCGCCTCTGGGTCGAGAGTGACCAGCACCGAGACAAACGGACGACCATCGCCGATAACCACGGCTTCGGAGACCAGCGGATGCGAGCGCATGCGGTCTTCCATTGGGCCTGGGGCGACGTTCTTACCGCCGGCGGTGACAATGAGGTCCTTCTTACGGCCGGTGATTTTCAGGTGCCCCTCGTCAGTCAGCTCACCGAGGTCACCGGTCTTGAACCACTCGCCGTCGATGAAGGCTTCCTTGGTGGCCTCTTCGTTCTTCCAGTAGCGGTCAAAAACAACTGGCCCCTTGAGCAGGACTTCACCGTCATCGTTGATGGCGACGGAGCAGCCACCGACCGGACGGCCAACGGTGCCGATAATCTGGTGGCTCGGGTTATTAACAGTAAACGCAGCGGTGGACTCAGTCAAGCCATAGCCTTCATAAACGGTGACACCGAGACCGCGGAAGAAGTGCCCCAGGTCAGAGGACATAGCCGAGCCGCCAGAAATGGTGTACTGAACGGCCTCGCCCATAGCCTCACGAATCTTTGCAAATACCAAGCGGTCATACAGCTTCAGGCGCAGCTTCAGTGCCCGCGACGGCCCCTCTGGCGTATCCAGGGTCTTGGAGTACTCGATGGCGGTGGCCTCAGCACGTTCGAACATTGCCTGGCCGAAAGCACCCTTTTCCTTGGCGGAAGCGTAGGCAGCGTCGCGGACCTTTTCAAACACGCGCGGCACTCCGAGAATCAGGTGCGGGCGGGAACGCTGGAACTCGAGGGTAACGGTCTTGGTGTCAGACCAGTGCGACTGCGTTGCACCGGCAATCATCGAAGCCAGGGAGACGGCGTGTGCCAACACGTGTGCCAGCGGCAGGAAGGTCAGGATGCGATTGCCTGGGCGGGCAATAAGACCAATCTCGTTGGTGAGGATGGCGCGGGCCTCTGCCAACCAGTTGCTGTGCAGCAGGACGCAGCCCTTTGGACGGCCAGTGGTGCCGGAGGTGTAAATGACGGTAGCCAGGTCATCAGCCTTGGTGTCGTCGATGATGTTCTCGACGACCTCGTCCTCGATGTCGCGGCCTTCGTAGCTAATGGTGTCGACGCCGGAAGCGTTGATTTCCAGCACGCGGCGCAACTGGGACTCCCCCTCAGAGCCGTTCCCGCCCTCCTTGACAATGAGCGGCTTCATGCGATCGGTGTGCTCGCGCGACTCAGTGAATGCGAAGACTGCACCGGAGTTTTCAATAATCCAACGAATCTGGCCGGAGGAGGACGAACCATAAATTGGAACGACGGCGGCACCGGCCATCCAAATACCGGTGTTGAGAAGGTTCCACTCGTAGCGGGTTTCACTGAGCAGTGCCACTCGGTCACCCGGCTTAATACCGTTTGCAATCAGACCCTTGGCGACGGCACGGGCCTCGTCATAAAACTCCTGCGCGGTCACATTGACCCACTCGAAGTTCTTCGGCCGAGTAAACAGAACGAGTTTCGGGCGCTTGCGCACCAGCTCCCGCAGCGAGGTAATGATGGTTTCATCCTCGCCGATGACGTATTTCGCCTCAGTAGTGTATTCACGCATCGAGTTACAAGCTCCTACTTTCCGTCGTTGGCTTTGTTAGAAAACAACTTAGAACATCAGACCGGGCGCCGTTGTGATTTCTCAAAATATTTCGATAACGAAGTGATGTGGCTTACTTCTGGCAAAGTTTTTCGAAACTGGCATTATTGAAAGAGTGACACAGGCAGCATCCAATCCTCCCGTACCCTCTCCTCTTGCTGACCTCGCTAAAGACGTCGGCGTAGGGGTCTCCTACTACTCCACCGAGGGCGAACTCGTCCACGTCTCACGTGAGACGATTTTGAAAACCCTCGCCGCTCTCGACATCGATTTGGGCGACAACCCAACTGATGACGACATCAATCAGGCCCGCACAGAATGGGCCGATAAGCAGTGGTCCCGGCTTCTACCACCAGTAGTAGTTGCACGTCAGGGCGAATTTAAACAGATATTCGTCCACGTCCCACATGGCAGTAGCGTGAGCGTTTCGGTCAAGCTCGCCGATGGCGCCGAGTGGCCGTGTGCCCAAGTTCACCACCTTACCGCGCCGCGTCAGGTCGGCGATCAGCTGATCGGTGAAGCCTCTTTCGCAATCCCGGAAGATCTGCCACTGGGCTGGCACCGTCTCCACGCGGTCAATGGTGACAATGTCGCGGAGTGCGATTTGGCGGTGACTCCCAATCGCCTGTCCACTGCGGACAAGTACGTCAAAGATCCCGCTCACGGCGTGATGGCGCAGTTGTACTCCGTGCGTTCCCGGCGCAGCTGGGGTATCGGCGACTTCGCTACTCTCGGCGATTTGGCGCAGGTCAGCGCCGAGCACGCAGGCTCCGACTTCGTGCTGATTAACCCACTCCACGCCGCCGAGCCACTGCCGCCTGTGGAGGATTCTCCGTATCTGCCGACGACGCGTCGCTACGTCAACCCGATCTACGCTCGCCCGGAGCTTATCGACGAATTCGGATACCTGGACAAGGACGAGGCAGATGAGGCCCGTGAGTTGGCGGCCTCGTTCCACGCCCTTAATCACAGCTCCGAGGAGATTGACCGCAACCCCATCTACGCTGCGAAGCTGAAGGTGCTGCGGGCAATTCACAAGGTGCCGCTGTCCAGTGCACGCCAGGCGGAATTTGAGCGCTGGTTGGAAGCCGAAGGTCGCGGTATCTATGACTACGCAGCCTGGTGCACTGACCGAGAAATGGCAGATCGCGCCGCTGCCCGTGACGCCCTCCGCAATGGCGAGGCCCAGAATTCAGAACTGGTGCCGCCGCTGGGCAACCACACCAATGTCGAGTCCTTGCGGGAGGAAATCTTCCACTTCCACCTGTGGGTGCAGTGGATTCTGGATCAGCAGCTGGGAGATGCGCAGCAGGTCGCACTCGATGCCGGTATGCGTATTGGCATCATGGCCGACCTAGCCGTTGGCGTGCACCCCGGTGGCTCCGATGCTGAGAACCTGGCTGACTGGCTGGCCCCGGACATTTCGGTCGGTGCTCCGCCGGATGGTTTCAACCCGTTTGGCCAGGACTGGTCGCAGCCGCCGTGGAATCCTCACAAGCTTGCAGAGGCGGGTTACCGCCCGTGGCGTGACATGCTGCGCACGATTCTCCGCCACGCCGGTGGTATTCGTGTGGATCACGTTCTCGGTATGTTCCGCCTGTGGGTGATGCCACGCATGGAATCGCCTGTCAACGGCACCTACCTCTACTTCGACCATGAGGCCATGGTCGGAATTCTGGCTCTCGAAGCGGAACTCGCAGGCGCTTTGGTTGTAGGCGAAGACCTGGGCACGTTTGAACCGTGGGTACAGGATTACCTGGCTTCCCGCGGCATCATGGGCACCTCGATTGTGTGGTTTGAGTCCAACGGCGAGTGGCCGAAGGCCCCGAGCGATTACCGCAGTCTGTGTCTGTCCTCTGTCACCACTCATGACTTGCCGCCGACGGCCGGTTACCTCGCTGGTGAGCACATCACGTTGCGGGAGCGCCTGGGCATTCTGGTGTCCGATGTCGACGAGGAAGATCGCCGCGACTTCGAGTGGATTCGCAAGGTCATCGGTGCCGCCAAGGATGCCGGATGCTATGAGGGCACCGCTGTCGCCGACATGGATGTGCAGTCGCTTACCCGTGACAACCTGCCGGATATCGATGCTCTGGTCGACGGCCTGCACCGGTTCCTGGATAAGACGCCATCGGCACTCAAGTGTTTGGCGCTGGTGGATATGGTCGGTGACCGCCGCACCCAGAATCAGCCGGGCACGACGCATGATCAGTACCCGAACTGGTGCATTCCGCTGACGGATGCCACCGGCAAGGCCGTCGTGGTCGAGGACCTTCCTAATTACCCGACCTTCTGCCGGTAATTTTTAGCCGCCACTAAACCAAACTGGGGGCGTGTATGAACGAAACGGCAAAATAAGCCGAAAAAATTCATACGCGCCCCCAGTTTGGAATACGCGTGGACTGGCGCGAGTCAGGCGAGCTAGCACACCGAGTGCTAGCGCTAGAACTCGAAATCAGTGACTCCGCCAGCAACGAGGATAATAATGAGAAGCACGATTAAGGCGAGCAGAACCTTCGAGTGCCTCGACCGACGCATGCTTGCTCAACTCCCTACTGCGAAATTTTGCGGACTATTCAACCTTAGTCCTTTAACACGATTTTCCTAATACATATCGGCGAAACGGCTCATCACGCTTCACGACGTGCTTGCCGACGAGCCCGTGAATGCTGCGACAACCTGCGAATGCGACCGCCGACAATATCGACAGCGCCCACCAGCGCGAAGGCGACCACACCGCCGACAAGCAGCAGAACCACGCACAGAACACTTATCTGCGCGAGCAGGGGCAGCTGAATTAGCCACTGCCCCATGTTGTCGAATGCTTCTGCCATGAGTGTCAACCTACACTGTCGGCCACGTTAACTCCTAGCAGGCGACGGTCGCAGGCGTCGTCGTCAAGCATTAAGCGTCGGTGCCGAGCAGACCGCGGCGAGCCAGCAGCGGCTGGATGTCCTTGTCGCGACCGCGGAAGGCGCGGTAGGCCTCGGTGAAATCGATAGCGCCGCCACGGGAGAGAATCTCCTCGCGGAAGTGGCTGCCACCGGCGATCGTGGCGCCGCCGTTGTCGACGAACCAACCGAAGCCGTCGGCGTCGAGCACCTCTGCCCACAGGTAGGAGTAGTAGCCCGCCGAGTACCCGCCGGCGAAGATGTGATTGAAGTAGCGAGAGCGGTAGCGCGGCGACAGGTGCTCGACGTCGAGCCCCAGTTCAGCCAGGGCATCGGCTTCAAAGGCATCGACATCGGTGACCTTGTTCGCTTCCTCCTCTGTGAGGCTGTGCCAGGCCAGATCGATGGCGCAGGCGGCGAGGTACTCGACAGTCGCAAAGCCCTCACCTGCAGTGCGAGCCTTCTTCACCGACTCCACCAGTTCTGCCGGAATGGGCTCGCCGGTGCGCACGTGGAAGGCGTAGTTGGCCAGAATCGACGGCTCCAGCGCCCAGTTCTCATTGATCTGCGAGGGGAATTCCACAAAGTCACGCGGCACATTGGTACCAGAGAAGGTCGGGTACGTGACATCGGAAAGCAGGCCGTGCAATGCGTGGCCAAACTCGTGGAAAGCGGTGGTGACCTCATCCAGCGTCAGCAGCACCGGAGTGCCGGGCTCAGTCTCCGCGATATTCATGACGTTGACGACCACCGGCAGGCGACCGAGCAGACGTGACTGATCTCTAAAGGAGCTCATCCACGCGCCACCGCGCTTGGTCGGGCGTGAGAAATAATCCGTGATGATCAGACCGATAGTCTCGCCACCGCCCTGGCGCACCTCCCACACTGTCGTGCCCGGCGCGTACCCCTGCAGGTCATCGCGCTTGACCACGTCGATGCCGTAGAGTTTGTGCGCCGCGTAGAAAACGCCATCTTCAATCACACGGTGCAGCTCGAAGTAGTTCTTCAGCTCCTCGGTATCGACAGCGAGTTCTTCCGCTTTACGACGGCGCCCCCAGTACGGCCAATCAGCGCCAGTGACTTCCTCATCGCCTGCCAAATCTGCTACTCGCTTGTACTCGCCCTGTGCGTTAGCGATGGCCGCCGGTGCCAGGTCGGCAATGAGCTTGCGTGCGGCCTCAGCCGTCGTCGCGGTTTCATTGGCAATCACATAGTCCGCGTGGGTGTCATAGCCAAGCAGGCGGGCGCGCCGGGCACGCAGTCGCACAATTTCGAGCACGATATCGGTGTTGTCGAACTCGCCGGAATCCGCACCGGCACGTGCCAGCGAGGCTTCGTAGAGCTTGGCGCGAGTAGCTGGATTGTCCAGATCAGCCAGCTGCGCCGGGGTCGACGGCAGGTCCAGCGGGATCAGCCACGGCGCATCGGTGTCCGCCTTTTTGGCGTAGGCGGCAAAGGACGCAATGGCATCGTCGGAAAGCCCGGCAAGCTCCTCGCGATTGTAGATTGCGACGGCGCGCGCGGCGGTGTCCTTCAGCAGGTTTTCACCGAAAGCCGTGGACAGCTCTGACAGGCGTCCGTTGATGCGGCTGAGCTCTGCCTTGTCTTCATCGCAAAGCGATGCACCGGCGCGCTGGAAATCCTCGCGAACCTTCTTCAGCAGCAGCTTCGCCTCTGCTGGGTCAGCGGTATCCTCGACGCTGTCGATGGCGTTGATGCGCTGCCACAGGTCACTGCGCATGCGAATGCTATCCAGGTGTGCAGACAGCTTCGGCGCGATTTCAGCTTCGATTTCCATACGGACATCGGTGGCATCCGTACCTGCGACGTTAAAAAAGTACGCGGCCACGCGCTCTAGATCTTGGCCTGCCCTCTCCAGCGCCTCGATGGTGTTGACAAAGGTCGGCGGCTCCGACGACGTGGCAATTTCATCAATCTCGCGGGCATGGCGCTCCATGGCCTCGCTGAATGCCTCTCGGACATGGCTGTCTTCGATTGCTGAAAAATCTGGCAATTCGCAGAACAATTCCGACGGTGTCAACAATGGGTTTCGTGCATCATTGGTCATAGTGAACTCAACTGTAGCCTGACGAAAATTATCGTGTGACTGCAACGGGGCTCATGAGAAAAGGAGACGTGTCCGCCTATGACTACGACGACCATTTCCGCACCGTGCGGCGACCTGACCGGCCGGATTCGCGATGGCGTGTTCCAGGTCTTCAACATTGACTACGCCGATGCCGCGCCGTTTGGCCAGGCCTCGCCGGTTGCCGATGGTCCGCAGTCAGGCACCAAGCGCACTGAGCCCGAGCGCGAACTGGTTGTCACCGTCACCGCCCCTGCCCCGTCGCATCCGACGCATGTCCCCTACCCCGTCTTGCTGTGGATTCACGGGGGCCGCTATGAGTTCGGGCACCCCTCCGAGCCATGGACTGATGCCAGTGCCTTCGCCAAGGCGGGAATCGTCACCATTTCACTCGGTTACCGCAAGGGGCTGGAGGGCTTTTGGCGCGATAGTCAGGCCGAAAACTTCCGAGCCATCGATGATCTCTTCCTGGCTTTGCAGTGGGGCCGTCGTAACGCACCGGCCTTCGGCGGCGATATCGACAACATCACCATTTCCGGTCAGTCCGCAGGCGCCGCACTCGCGCTCACTCTGGCCAGCGACCGACGCACACGCGGTCAGATTCAGCGCATCATCGCCATGTCACCGGCATTTTCGCTGCTGGCAGGCGCACCGCTCCGCCGCGTCCTCGCCGCCGTCGGCGTCGGGCGTGCACCCTCGTCGGAGGTTTTTTCGCGTGCCGACGAAACCAGGGTTGCCCTGGCCCAGAAACTAATTTCGGCGGCCTCGCCGTCGGATCCGGCGGTGGGACCTCGATTCGACAGTTTTACCCCGACGCTTCCGACAATGGTGACGACAACTAGCGAGGAGTTTTTCGCCGAACCGCCGGTGGTGGCGATGGATGATATGCCTTTCAACATGTGGTTGGCCAAGCGCTATGCCCGCACTCATCAGGGCACTGGCATCTTCCCCACGGCCGCTTATGTAGATCGTCCGATGGGGCATGTGATTTCGGACTCGGCAGTTCGCTCGTATGCGGTGAAAGTTGCGGAGCGGTCTGTGGCAGCTGGGCTGGATGTGTGGGCGGCGCAGTTCGAGCCTGGTGAAGGGCTTGGTTACGCGCCAGCGGGGCGCACCAGTGGTGCGCCGCATTGCATTGATATTGCTCGATTCTTTGGCGGCATGGAGCCTAATCATCCATTTCATCAGGTGGCCATTGACTTCATCCGCGATGGTTCATCACGGTTGCCGCGCTATAACCAGGGCAAACCGGTAACAACCTTCGCCGGTGCCGATGCAGCTGCTGTCGAAGGGCTAACTGATGATGCGTGGGCTGCCCCACGTCAGCTTTTCGGCGCTTAGCACGCGGTAAGCTGCAGGGCGGTACGCAGCAGGTACTTTACGCGGGCAAACTATGCGGGCAGCGATTGGAAGAAGTTGTAGAGCTGCACGCAGGACAAAATAGTGATGAGTGTGATGAGTACGGCAATGATTTTCCTGCGGTCCATAGCCACTGTTGTATCCGAACCGGCTGAACAGGCGCAAACTTTTTGGTGACTGTAATAAACCAGTTCTCCGCATGAATCCATATCTCACGACCATGCGTTCCACTTTTACACAATATGTTTAACTATCGACCATGGAGCCCATCGATTTACTACGCCCAGAAAATCCGGCGCTACATCCAGTCGACCCCGCTCTAGCGAAGGCGCGACGCATTAGTGCCACTATTGTCCTGGCACCGCTGGCAATAGCAGCTGCTGTTATTGCAGTGGTATGGAATTCATGGATGTGGCTTGGATTCGCTGCCTGCGTGCTCATCTACGCATGGCTGTATTGGTTGATTGGCCGTCAAGTCAGAGCGCACCGTTATCTCGAGGGAGACACTGATTTCTTTGTTGCCTCTGGTCGTTGGTGGCGCTCGGTCACCGTAGTCCCCTACGGTCGCATCCAATTTATCGATATTGATGAAGGACCTCTGCTGCGCGCATTTGGGTTGGCAAAGCTCAAGCTCAATACGGCATCTGCCAGCTCGGATGCAGCAGTTAACGGTTTGCCGAGGCAGGAAGCACTGGCGCTTCGCGACCGACTGTCCAAGCGTGCTCATGACCGAATGGCAGGTCTGTAATGAGGCACCAAGTCCATCCGCTGACGCCCCTTCTCAAGAGCTTTGCTGCAATAGCGGCGGTTATCGCTTTCGGCCTTGCCAATATGTGGCAACTGGTCACCGAAGTTGGCACGCTCCTATATGAAATGGCCTGGCTCGGCCTGGTAATTGGCATTGGCGCAGTATTAGTCACCATTGCCCTCATTGCTTTCTTTTCCTGGCTGTCCTGGAAGTTTACGTTTTACGAGCTCACCGATGACGAGGTCCGCTACGGCTCGGGCTGGTTAATACGCTCGCGCCGGGCAGCACGCCTTGACCGCGTCCAAGCGGTGGATATCAACCGACCACTTTTGCCTCGCATTTTTGGCCTGGCGGAAATTGTCATTGAAACCGCAGGTGGCAAGGACTCTCACTTCAAGATTCAGTATCTAACGCCGGAGCAGTGCGAGGAATTCCGCGCTGAGGTTTTAAAGGAAGTGGAGAACCTCGATACCGAGCTGTCGCAGGAACTCTACAGTCAGGCAGACGCTGCAGGTTCGGTAGGCGCCACGGGGCAGACTGACACCTCGCATCCAACTGTTACCGCCAATGCTGGCGCACCTGGGCTGCGTCCGGCTGCCGATACCAGGACCATCTTTGGCCCCATCGAGGTTGGGCAGCTGGCCGCATCCATAGTTGTCGGCCCTGCGCTTTTCATCATTCCGACCATCATCGTTGTCGCTATTGTTGCAGCAATCTTTCCTGACTTTGTGTTGGAAATCCTCGCCGGCATCTCCGTCACCACGCTGATTGTTATCATCACCTTTGCCGTCGGCCTTTTTGGTGTCCTGAATCAGTCATGGGATTTCACGCTGAAGACATCGTCGATAAGCAGGCGCCTATCGATTACGGCGGGCCTGCTGTCCACGCGCGCGCAGACGATTCCGATTGATCGTGTCCACGGCATCAAGATCGTTCAGCCGCTGTGGTGGCGGCACTGGAAGTGGTCACGCGCGGAGGTGTCCGTGGCTGGCTATGACATCGGGGATTCGGCTGGGCACAACACTCTCGTGCCGGTGGCGGGAAATGACCAGCTGCGTGGAATTACTGAGTATCTGATGACGGAGATCGCCGGGGTGGCGCCGCAGGATGACCTGCTGGGGACCTGGGAGACTCCGCGGGCGGCGTGGTGGCTGAGCCCCATCGATTGGAAGTACCAGAAGGTTGAGGCCCGGCACCGCGGTCTGTTAGTGACGAAAGGCCGATTCTGGCATACGCAATATATCGTTCCCTGGCAGCGGATTCAGGGCCATACGCTGTCAATTAATCCGTTTGAAAAGGCGGCCGGGGTAGGCTGCGTCAAAATCGATATGGTGCCGGGTGCGGTCACTCCGGTGGCGGCGCAGTTGGAGTTGGATGATGCGTACGAATTGGCTGGTGTAATCGAAGACCACAAGGTGGTTTAGCCGCTTTCTTCGACGGCACCGGGGAGCCAACTTGCAGGTCGTTTCGCCGGAGTAGCGCACAATTTTCCCCTGCACACCTGCAGCCGAATCGTTACTCTGGGTTTTATGACTACAGCCAAGACAGACTACGAGTGGTACCGCAGCGCGGTGTTCTACGAAGTGCTTGTCCGCGCCTTTTTCGACTCGGACAACAACGGCTCCGGCGACTTACAAGGGCTGACCGAAAAACTCGATTATCTGCAATGGCTGGGCGTCGACTGCCTGTGGCTGCCGCCTTTTTATGACTCACCACTGCGCGACGGCGGCTATGACATCCGCGATTTCCGCGCAGTGCTCGATGAGTTCGGAACGGTCGAGGATTTCAAGGCACTCCTCGACGCTGCCCATGAGCGCGGTATCCGCGTTATTACCGACCTGGTGATGAACCACACCTCGGATACTCATGAGTGGTTCCAGCAGTCGCGCACAGACCCGGATGGACCATACGGAGATTTCTATGTCTGGACCGATGATCCGGATACTTACTCCGGTGCGCGCATTATCTTCGTCGACACCGAGGACTCCAACTGGACTTATGATCCGGTGCGTGGCCAGTACTACTGGCACCGCTTCTTTTCTCACCAGCCGGATTTGAACTACGACAATCCAGCTGTTCAGGAAGCAATGCTGGATGTGCTGCGCTTCTGGTCTGACCTGGGCATCGACGGTTTCCGCCTCGACGCGGTTCCCTACCTCTTTGAGCGCGAAGGCACGAACTGCGAAAATCTGCCGGAAACCCACGCGTTTCTCAAGCGCTGCCGCAAAGTCATGGATGAGGAATACCCTGGCCGCGTGCTGCTGGCTGAGGCCAATCAGTGGCCCGCCGATGTTGTCGAATACTTCGGGGATCCGGAAGTCGGTGGAGATGAGTGCCACATGGCCTTCCACTTCCCACTCATGCCGCGCATCTTCATGGCGGTGCGCAAACAGTCCCGCTTCCCTATTTCGGAAATCCTGGAATCCACGCCACCAATTCCCTCGTCCGCGCAGTGGGGTATCTTCCTGCGCAACCATGACGAGCTGACGCTGGAAATGGTCACCGACGCCGAGCGCGACTACATGTACGCCGAGTACGCGCACGATCCGCGGATGAAGGCCAATATTGGTATTCGCCGTCGTCTAGCGCCCTTGCTTCAAAATGACCGCAACCAGCTGGAACTCTTCAATGCGCTCCTGCTGTCCCTGCCGGGTTCACCTGTGCTCTACTACGGCGATGAAATTGGCATGGGCGACAACATCTGGCTCGGCGACCGCGACGGTGTGCGCACTCCAATGCAGTGGTCACCTGACCGCAATGCTGGTTTTTCCAAGGCCGATCCAGGACGGCTCTACCTGCCAACCATTCAGGATGCGACCTACGGCTACCAAGCGGTCAATGTGGAAAACCAAGCGAGCTACTCAAATTCCCTGTTGAATTGGTTGCGTCGTCTGATTCAGGTTCGGAAGCGCTACTCGGCCTTTGGTCTTGGTGATTTCCGTGAGCTCAACAGCGACACCGCCTCTGTCCTTACTTATCTGCGCACACACGGCGATGAAGTTCTGCTGTGTGTCAACAACCTATCCGCCTATCCAGCTGCCGTGTCGTTGGATCTGTCCGAGTTCGCCGGTGCCACTCCTGTGGAGCTGACGGGTTCGGTGCCATTCCCAACAATCGGCTCCGACAATTACCAAATCACCCTGCCCGGCCACGGCTTCTACTGGTTTGAAATTCAAGTGCCACCGGAGACCACTGGTGAAGCAGGTGCCTCGATGGCGGCACCGACGATTCCGGTTGCGCAAGCAATCTCGGATGCACCAGTTGCTTCCACGCAGAAGAAATAGCGGCACAACTCTGACAAGTCACGAAAGGCGAACAAACGACATGAGTACTCCCACCGCTGATCTTATTGCCACGGAATTGGCGCAAACGCTGCCAAAGATGCGCTTCTTCGCGGACAAGGCCTCTGATATCGACCATGTGGAAATCCTCGCGCTCGACTCCGTCCTGCGCAATATTCCGGAGACCCCCGACGTGGATATCGCGCTAATTCGCGTGCACACCGAAGATGCCACGCCGACTTACCAGCTTCCCATCGCCTGGGCCGACGAGGTCCCCGACGGTCACGACCAGGCAATTCTCGTCCGCGCCGAGGGCGTTGTCGGCTACGACGCACTCGTCGATGCCGATGCCATCACCGCGCTTGGCAAGGTGCTTGCCGACGAAGGCAAGTTGGGCAGCATGGAATTGCACACGGTGCCCGGCACTGAACTGCCCCACCCCGAAGTCGGCCGCCCGATGGGGGTCGAGCAATCGAATACTTCCGTCATCTTCGATGACCGTGTGATGTGCAAGTTCTTCCGTCGCCTCTACCCCGGCACCAACGCCGATGTGGAACTGCTGGCCGCTTTGTCGCAGGCGGACTGCAAGAATGTGCCGGAGCTCTACGCCTGGGTGGAAACCACCATTGGTGAGGATTCCTACACCACTGCGATGCTGCAGGAATTTGCGCCGAATTCGGTGGATGGGTGGGAGCTGGCTCTCGGCGCCGTCCGCGATGCCATCCGCGAAATCGATGTTCCGCTGGCGGAACTGGGCACTGACTTCGCCTCTGAGTCCAAGGCTCTGGGCGAGGCCGTCGCCGCGGTCCACAGCAGCCTCGCCGCAGCAGTCGCAGTAAAGAAGCGCTTGACCGGCGCAGAGCTGGTGGCACCGCTGCACGCTCGCCTTGACTTCGTCGCTGAGGTTGTCCCGCAAATTGCGCAAGTCAAGGATCGTGCGCGAGAAGTCTTTGACCGCGCGGAGGCCGCAGTGCCGGAAGGTGGCGCCGTCGTCCAGCGAATCCACGGTGATTTGCACTTGGGACAGGTCCTGCGCACACCGCGTTCCTGGCGTTTGATTGACTTCGAAGGTGAGCCATCGCGTCCATGGGAGGAGCGCCGACTGCCGGATCATCCACTGCGCGATATTGCGGGCATGATTCGCTCCTTCGACTATGCGGCGCACTATCCCCTTTTGACTGGCCGTGAGGACACACAGGCTGCCACAGAGCGCGTCGGTAAGTGGGCGCGTCGCAATATCGATGCTTTCCTCGAGGGCTATGGCGATGCCGGCGACGAAGCACTGCTAGAGGCGTTTGTGCTGGATAAGGCTATTTATGAGTGTCTGTATGAGGCTCAGAATCGACCCAACTGGCTGGCTCTGCCACTGGGTGCCGTGGAAAAGTTGTTAGGATAGGACTTTTCTAAACGTATAAGGGTTGCGCGGTGTCATCCCGCAAGCAAGATAGAGGTCTTTCGTGCATCTGCTGAGCAGAATTCTGTCCACCACTAAAGTGCTTTGGCCTTTCTACATCGGGGTGATTATCTGTTCGCTGGCAACCGCCGCAGCAGCCCTGATTAGCCCATTTTTGGTCCGCGATGCCACTGACGCGATTGTTGGCACCATCTCCGGTGGCGATGGCGTCAGCGACGCGGTGATGTCCGACACCATGCGGACAGTCATCTGGCTGGTCATTGGCCTATTAGCTGCGGATCTGACACAGACGATTGTCCACAATATCGGCGGTTATCTCGGCGATGTGATGACCGCGCGCATGCGAGAAATTCTGTCGACTCGCTACTACGCCAAGCTGCTGTCACTGCCGCAGCGCTACTTCGACAGCCAAGTCACGGGCACGATAATTGCGCGCCTGGAACGTTCGATTACCAATATCACGCAGTTCCTCCAGGCGTTTTCCAATAACTTCTTCCCGATGCTGCTGACCGTCGGTGCCGTACTGGTCATTACCGCGTGGCACTATTGGCCGCTGGCGATTTTGCTGATCATCATCTTCCCGGTCTACACGCTGCTGACCGCGCTGACGTCCAAGCGCTGGCAGAAGATTGAGGCGAAGAAGAACCAGCAGATTGACACCGCCGGTGGCCGATTTGCCGAGGTCATCGGCCAGGTCAAGGTCGTTCGTTCCTTCACCGCAGAGCTTCGCGAGATTGCGTTTTTCGGTTCCCGCTTCCGTCGCACCATTTCGCTGACCCGCGAGCAGTCCTCCTGGTGGCACCGCATGGACGCGCTGCGCGGCGGCATTTTGAATGTCATCTTTGCCGGTATTTACCTGGTACTTTTCCTGCGCACGCTGTCGGGCGATTTCTCCATCGGCACCATGGTCATGCTTATTCAGCTGATTAATATGGCTCGCCAGCCAGTCCAGATGATGAGCTTCCTCGTCGATGCCTCGCAACGCGCAGTGGCCGGTTCCCGCGACTATTTCAAGACCATGGCGCTGATCCCCGAGCCACGCACCGACGCGGTGCTCATTGACGCCGCCAGCGCCAATAGCGGAGAGATTGAGGTCTCGGATTCCAACCAGCACGCCTACGAAGCGGCCCAGGCGCACGCCGCCGCACAGCAGGCCGCAGGCAAGCCGATTGTGGATTTCGACGGCGTGGACTTCGCCTACGAAGAGGGCAAGCCAGTGCTTACCGACGTCTCCTTCCAGGCCTATTCAAATCAGAAGATTGCCCTGGTCGGTGAGTCCGGCGGTGGTAAGTCCACCATTGTGAACCTGCTGCTGGGCTTCTACGCTCCGACGAACGGTCGCCTGAGCGTGCTGGGCTCGGATGTCTCTGAGGTCTCCGGTGCAAACCTGCGCGCCGGCTCTGCAGTGGTCTTCCAGGATTCCTCGCTGTTTTCCGGGACTATCCGCGAAAACATCGCTTACGGCAAGCCCGATGCCACCGACGAGGAGATCATCGCTGCAGCTAAGAAGGCCAACGCGCATGATTTCATCTGCGGTTTTGCCGAGGCCTATGACACCACCATTGGTGAGCGTGGCCTGAAGCTCTCCGGTGGTCAGAAGCAGCGCATTGCCATTGCGCGCGCCATTTTGAAGGACGCTCCGCTGCTCATTCTCGACGAGGCCACCTCTGCGCTGGATACCAAGGCCGAGCGCGAGGTGCAGCGCGGCCTGGACAAGCTGATGGAAGGCCGCACGACCGTCATTATCGCCCACCGCCTGTCGACGATTTCCGATGTGGACACCATCGTCACTCTGCGCGATGGTCATGTCGACGAGGTCGGCGCGCCTGCCGAGCTGGCGCAAACTGACGGCATCTACGCCGAGCTGCTGCGTCTGACGGCCTCGGCCTCTGCGGCGGACAGGATGCGCCTGAAGAAATACGGCATCGAGGGGTAGTGCGCGTCGTCAAGCATGAATATGCACGCTTGACGACGGCTCCCCTGCCGCTGTGTCCTACTAGGGACGCGGCACGATGTAGCGACCGGCGGACGGCACGATTTCCACGGTGACCGGCATCGGGAACATCAAGTCGCCGTCGGCGTAGGCGTTCATCGTGCGCTTAGGACCGATGTATTCAACATGGGCCTTCTTGGCGCGGTAGGTCTGGACTTCGCCAATCTTCTCGATGGTGCCATCGAAGACGGACTTGAAGGCTAGGGCCGCCTTGACGCGACCGGCCTTACCGATAACGGTGATGTCCATCAGACCGTCGGAGTGATCGGCCTGCGGGCAGATCTTCATACCGCCACCGTAGGAACGAGTGTTACCGAAGGCGGCCAAGGTGATTGGATCTTCCAAGACGCGGTCATCATCGAGAGTGATGCGGAACGGCAGCGAGTGGAATGCCAGGAACTCGCGGACAATGGCAAGGTTGTAGCGATTGCGGCCGTGCGGCCACTTCATCTGATTGACGCGGTCGGAGACGATGGAGTCGAAACCGGCGCACATGATGGTGCCGAACCAGCGCTGATCGCCGTCTGCGCTCGTGATTCGGCCGAGATCCGTGGTGGTCCAGAAGCCATCGGCGATGACGTGTGCTGCATCCCGGGCGTCATCGCGCGGGAGGTTGTATTCGCGACCGTGATCGTTGCCGGTGCCCGCCGGAATGATGCCCAGTGGAATACCAGTCTGGGCCTGTTCCTGCAGGGCAAGGTTAATCATGCCGTCGCCACCGCACACGGCCAATGCATCAATGCGGCCGTCTGCGATAACCTCGCGGATGAGCATGCGGGCATCCTCAGGGTTTGCACCTTGCAGAGCAATGACGTCGATGCCGCGATCTGCGAACACACGGCTTGCTCGATTTGAGGCAAACTGGGAGGCACCATGCCCTGCATGCGGGTTGGTGACTAGTGCGAGGGTGCGAATCTCGGTTGTCCCGAGGGGGTAATCAAGATTCTTATCTTTAGCATTCATTACTGAAATACCTACTCTTGCGTGCAGTTGTGGGAGAGGTAGGCGCTGTGCTTAGCGCTCCTATAACAAAGCTTATCAAGAAGATTTGACGAATTTGGCGAAAACGTAACGACTTTACGCTATGATTACAAGTGTAAACCAAAATACTCGGTGAAAAACACGTCCACTACGTCCCTTGGGAGGACTTTCTTCATGGCTAACAAGACCGCAATTCCATACCGTATGCGCTGGTGGGGCTGGGGTGTCGATGGCAACGACAAGCCCATCACCGAATCCAGTGAAAAGCTGCTGCAGCGCGAAATTGGCATGTCCCTTCAGGCCAACAATCCTCCGCGCCGGCTTTCTGAGGTCGAAATTCCGGAGAGCCGCCTGAGCGAAGATGACATTGCAGCGCTGCGCAAGATCCTGGGCGAAGATGCCGTCGCCGTCGACCACGACACCCGCGTAAAGCACGCTGTCGGCCGCTCCTACCCAGACTTGGCTCGCCTGCGCGCAGCCAAGCTCGACATCGCACCAGATGCTGTCGTGCTGCCGAAGACTGAAAAGCACATCGAGGACCTCTTCACCCTGTGTGCAGAGCGCAAGATTGCCATCGTGCCATTCGGTGGCGGCACCTCGGTCGTCGGTGGCGTCGAAGCTCTCGACGGCGGCATGGGCAAGGCCATCGCAGTTTCCATGACCGCGTTCGACCGCATCCTGGAGATTGACCCGATCGCCGGCACCGTCACGGTTGAAACCGGTGTCTTCGGCCCAGATTTGGAAAAGGCACTGAAGACTGAGGGCTTCACCGCCGGTCACTTCCCGCAGTCCTTCGAGTACTCCACCGTCGGTGGCTGGGTTTCCTGCCGCTCGGCAGGCCAGGAATCCTCCGGCTACGGCCGCATTGACCGCAACGTGATTGGCATGCGCGTCGTCACGCCTGCCGGCACCATGGAGTTCCGCGACATGCCGTCGTCGGCGTCGGGTCCGAACCCGCGCGAGATTTTCCTCGGCTCCGAGGGCACCTTCGGCATCATCACGCATGTCACCATCGCCCTGAACAAGCGTCCGGAAAAGCAGATGCTGTTCGACACCTACTTCTTCAACTCCTTTGAGGAAGCTGCTGAAGAGCTGCGCATTCTGGAGCAGAACGGCGACATTCCGCACCTGGCTCGTCTCTCCGATGAAAAGGAGACACTCTTCGGCCTGACTCAGCTGGGCTCGGCAAGCCTGTACGAGAAGGTCACTAAGTACCTGAAGTTCCGTGGCATCGACACCCCATGCATGGTCATCTTCGGCTTTGCACAGACCGACCCGGTCAGCGCCCGCGTCGCCCGTGAGCGCATGGCCGCTCGCCTGCTGACCAAGAAGTGCGTCCGCATGGGCTCGATCCCGGGCATGACCTGGGTCAACCACCGCTTCTCCTCGCCGTACCTGCGCGATGTCATGATGACTCGTCGCGTCGGTGTCGACACCTTGGAGACCGCAACGACCTGGGACAACGCCGTCAAGCTGCGCCGCGAAATCGCAACTGCAATGGAAGCTGCCGGCGAGAAGCACGGCACCCCGGTGTACGTCTTCTGCCACATCTCCCACATGTACGAGTCCGGTTGCTCGCTGTACTTCACGTACTTCTTCCGCGAGACCGAGGGCGAGATCCTGCAGCAGTGGATGGATATCAAGACTGCCGCTTCGGATGCCATGATGGAATTCGGCGGCACCATCACGCACCACCACGGTGTCGGCCAGGACCACAGCCCGCAGTACTACGAGGAAAATACCGAGCTGTTCACTAAGGTCATGCACGCCATCAAGAAGGAGCTCGACCCGGCGGGCATCCTCAACCCGGGCAAGCTCGCCACCGGCCCGCACGCTCTGTCCGAGCGTTACGACGGAAAGATGATTTAACTTTCATCTTCTTTCCGTCAGCAGCGTCGGTAGCCCGACTGGTCGAGCCTGGCAGGCCCTAGCTGGCAGTCGCTAGCGAGCCAGGCTCACCAGTTCACTGGCATAGATTTCCGGCGACGTTGGGCCATCATAAATGAACAGGGAAACGTAGTCGTCGAGAGTAAAAGATTCAAGTGCTGCGGTCATTTTCGCTGTCGCTTCTTTACTGATAAGACGCTGGAAAGTGGCAATATCTGCATTTCCAAGCGGAGGCTGGTCGGCTTATACGAGGCGATGTCGTCCGTGCGACCAACAAACAGCGTGACGGTTCTAAGATGACCGAGTGCTTTTTCTAATTTCGACCTGTCTGCGGCGGCACGGACTGGAGACAGCAGCAACACATCTGCAGCGATGGTGCAATATCAGCGAGCGCTGGGTGCATAGCCATCGATGTGTCTCCTTCCTAGAATTTTCGGAATACTATCCGCGCCTGTCATCGATAATGAACAACTTAGTCTATTTCTAAGAGCGCTGCAATGAAATGATGAAAATCTTCTCTGCATGGCTCTGCCTACACCGCCACACCGCCCATAACTTCACACCAATTTCATAACTCCATCGCCATCCACCTCTTGGGAAAGTCGAGGAAGAATCACTATGTACGCCACGAAAGCACCACACCGAGACGCTTCCGCTGCCGTGCTGAATAAGGCACGCCGCCAATCGGACCTCAATCGACTGCGTGAGGAGGTGTCGAAGGGCGATATTCCTGACCTCCTGGTAGTCGGTGCTGGTATCACCGGCGCTGGCATCGCACTGGACGCTGCCTCCCGCGGGCTCAAGACTGTCATCGTCGATGCCCACGACCTGGCGTTCGGCACCTCCCGCTGGTCGTCGAAGCTGGCTCACGGTGGCCTGCGCTACCTGGCAACCGGCAACGTCGGCATCGCGCGCCGCTCCGCAATCGAGCGCGGCACCCTGCTCGATGTCACTGCCCCGCACCTGGTTCACAACCTGCCGCAGGTTGTGCCGGTGATGAATGTGTTCGCACCGCTGACCCGCATTCTGCCGCGTATGGGCTTCCTCGCTGGCGACTTCCTGCGCATCATCGCAGGTACCTCCGCTACTACCCTGCCGCTGTCGCGCACTGTCGGCCGCAACCGCGTGGCGCAGTTGTCCCCGACTGTGCGCAAGCGCGACGTGAAGTTTGGCTACGTCAACTACGATGGTCAGCTCCGCGATGACGCTCGCCTGGTCACCGCCATCACTCGCACCGCAGCTAGCTACGGCGCCACGGTGCTGACCCGCGTGCGCTGTGAAAACGCCAATGGCACGGGTGCCACTCTGATTGACGAGCTCACCGGCGAGTCCTTCGAGCTGCCAGCTCGCGCGGTTGTCAACGCCACGGGTGTCTGGGCTGCCGACTTGGCAACCAACATCAAGATTCGCCCATCCCGCGGTACTCACCTAGTTCTCGACGCTGAGAAGCTGGGTAACCCTACCGGTTCGCTGACCGTGCCGGTGCCGGGTTATACCAACCGCTTCTGCTTCGTCCTGCCGGCCGAGCACAACCGCGTGTACATCGGTCTTACCGACGAGGACGCCCCAGGCCCGATCCCGGATGTGCCGGAGGTCCCGGAAGAGGACATCACCTTCCTGCTCGATGTCATCAACCAGGCGCTCGAAACACCGCTGACCCGCGATGATGTCGCCGGTGCATTTGCCGGTCTGCGTCCGCTAATCGATGCCGGTGAGGGCAACACTGCTGACCTCTCCCGCGAGCACGCACTGTTGGAGGCTCCAAACGGCCTGATTTCCATCACTGGCGGCAAGCTCACCGAGTACCGGCTGATGGCCGAGCAGGCCGTGGACAAGGTCGTGGAAAAGCTGGGTGTGCACACCGCGCCGTGCAGCACTCGCACTATTCCGGTGCTGGGCTCCGAGCCCGAGGCCCTGGATCGCGCACGCACCGCTGCCGCTGCCGGTCGCATTCCTATGCCGCTGTTTAACCGCTACGGTGGCGAGTCCTTCGAGGTTATTGAATCCTGCAAGCTGGACCGCCCGCTCGATCCGGTGGCGGAAGGTCTCGATGTCACTCGGGCAGAGTTTGCCTGGCACGTCACCCACGAGGGTGCACTGAGCGTTGACGATATTCTCGATCGCCGCACACGCCTGGGCATGGTCGAGGCTGACCGCAAGGCAGCCATGCCTGCCGCTGAGGAAGCACTGAAGCTGGCATAATCCCAACCAGTTAATCAACAAGTGGGCAGTCTCCCCGACTGCCCACTTTTGTTGTATAGAGGGGACTATGACTGTAACTAACGACGCTGTCACATTCCCCGCCCTCGAACAGCTCCGCGCTCGCGGGACAGTCAAATGGACTGCCTTTGACCAGGACGTTTTACCGCTGTGGGTCGCCGAATCCGACGCCACCACCTGCCCTGCCGTCAGAACCGCCATTGCGGAGGCCTGTGAGAAGGAGCAATTCGGCTACCTCTCCCAGGACATCTCGGCGCTCACCACCGCCACAGCGGACTTTTCCGCCGCCCGTTACGGCTGGCGCCCCAAGCCGGAAAACATCTTCGCCATCGCCGATGTCGTTCGCGGCGTCAGCCTAGCCGTCGAGCATTTCACGCGCCCGGGCTCCGCAATCGTGGTGCCAACCCCCGCGTACATGCCGTTCTTCCAGCTGGGCCCAGCGCTCGGGCGGGACACGGTGTGCATTCCTACGCTTGACGACGGTCCGGAGATGAGTGCCCTGGAACGTGCTTTCGCTGACGGCGCTGGATGCCTTATCCTGTGCAATCCCAACAATCCGCTCGGCTTTACCTACTCAGCTGACACGCTGCGTGAGATTACCGACCTCGCCTCCCGCTACGGCGTTCGCGTTATCTCCGATGAAATTCATGGCCCTGTCGTTCTCGATGGCACGCATACTCCCACAGCATCGGTATCGGAGACCGCCGCCGCGGTGACGATTACCGTAACTGCCACATCGAAGGGCTGGAACACCGCTGGTCTGAAATGCGCTCAGATTCTTTTCAACGATGAGGATGCTGCCACATGGCAAGGGCTGCCCTTCATTGTCCGGGAAGGAGCGTCCATCCTCGGTGTGGCTGCCGCCACCGCCGCGTATCGCGACGGTGTGGCTTGGCTGGATAATTTCATTGAGGTTTTGCGCAATAATCGCGACACGCTGAGCACTCGCCTTGCCGAAATTGCGCCGCAAGCTCGATTCACTCCGCCGGCAGCATCGTTCTTGGCATGGCTGGATCTAACTGATGTCCCTGGCATAGATGCTGAAGATCCAGCAGCTTGGCTTGTCAAAAACGCCAAGATAGCACTCAACCCCGGCTTCGCATTCGGCGAAGGCGGGGCTGGTCATGTGCGACTAAACTTTGCGACCTCACCAGAGATTCTCAATGAGGCCTTGGACCGCTTTGCAGCGGCCCTTCCAGCTAGCAATTAGTTGATAACGGTGACACTTCCGTCGGCGTTAACGGTGACGTCGGCGGCCAGTGCACGAGCCAGGTTCATGCGAACGTGCTGGCCCTCACCGTCGGTGCGGTCAAGCGGGTAACCAGATGCAATAGCGGTCTGCGCCAAGATGGAGTTGCGCTGCTCTTCAGTCAGGTCTGGGAACTTGGTCTCCAACAGGCCTGCGTAGCGCTTCGGAACGATAACAGGCTGATCCTTCGGGCCGATCTGCTTGAAGTCATAGGTCATGCGCTCGGTGTACTGCTTCACTGCAGCAGCGGTGCTCATGTACGGGGTGTCCTTGGCAACGCAGTTGGCGATGGTGTCGCCACAGCGGTATTCCAGCTCAGAGCGCAGCTCGTCCATAGCTTCTTCAATGAGCGGACGGAACTCCGGGTCAGCCCAGCGGTCTGCAGCAGCCTGGTTACCCATCATACGGCCACCCATGACGTCCAGCGGGAAGTGAACGCCCATGACGAGGCGGGAGTGACCAGCCTCAGATGCACGTGCCTCAATCTGCGGAGCCAGCTCCGGCAGCATCATGGCGAGCATGGTGGCAGTCCATGCGGCCTTGTTGGTGTGACCCGACGGGTAAGCCGGCGAAGTGGTGTATGGATCATCCTGCCCCTCGCGGTAGTAACGCTCGATGCGATCCGGGGCCTGGACAAACGGACGGTCGTAGCCGTAGGCGTACTTCTCGAAGAAGGTGGAGCTGACCAAGCCACCGCCACGAGCGAGGTTGCCGGACAGAAGGGTCTTCACCTTTGGCAGACGGCCCTCCTCCAGGGCTTCGCGGAAGTGCTTGCCCAGGTTCTCACCGAATGCGGACGAAATGTTGACCACTGGGTCGAGGTAGTCGTCGTCAAGCGCGATGCTCTGTGCTGCCGGGTCGTTCTTAGCAGCGTTGTTGATGCGAACCACGGTTTCCATGTTCTGGTCCATGACTTCTGGGTGGTTCTGTTCGAGGTCCACGAACGGGTGCACAACGTAGAAGTAGAACCACTTATCGGTGGCTACGTCCGACTGGTAGAAACGTGCAACCTGGTCCGGGCGATACGGTGAGCGCTTCGGAGCATTCGGATCAGCGGACTCATCAGAGATCAAATCCGGGATGGAAGCGGAATCCGGAATATCGATGCCGCCGCCCGGAGTACCCGGGGTTTCGATGCCTTCCGGCAACTGTGGCAGCGTTTGGCTCAAACTATCGCTAGAACCCAGGCGGTTGCCAATCTCTCCCAGCGGATTTACTGGTGCTGCCGCAGCCGTCGCCGGAGCAAGTCCCAGAACAATTGCCATAGCTGCGGTAGCGGCACCAACACGCGTTGCAGTGCGCTTTTGCGGCTTAGAAGACGACACGGCGTTCCTTTCACATAGCTACTTTTCCAGTGTGTTCACCGTGCGGAGCGCGAACCACGCACTTTTTCGGTGGACACATCCTGACAAATTCCTGATTTATGTTAAGGGCATTATGAGGATTCGGCGCGTTGAAAGGACCAAAACGACAAAAATAAGGCCCTCCCACCACGAGTATTCGAGGCTGGAAGGCCTTAACGACTATTGCCATCCGCAGAAATACATACTGCGTAACTGCAATAATTAAATAATTTTGTCAGGTTTCGGAGGGCCGAAAGATACATCTACCTTTACCCCTAAGTTGGGGGTAAAAGGCATTACTTCGAGTAGTCGTAGAAACCGCGGCCGGACTTACGGCCAAAGCGGCCCGCTTCAACCATGCGGTTCAGCAGCGGCGGTGCGGAGTAGGTCGGCTCCTTGTATTCCTCAAACATGGCATCAGCAATGAACTTGATGGTGTCGAGCCCAACCATGTCTGCCAGGGTCAGCGGACCCATCGGGTGTGCGCAGCCATTGACCATGCCTGCATCGATGTCCTCTGCGGTGGCAATGCCGTCCTGCAGCATACGGATAGCGCCAATGATGTACGGGACCAGAAGTGCGTTGACGATGAAGCCAGAGCGATCCTTCGCACGAATCACGGTCTTGCCGAGCGCCTCAGAAGCGTACTCGTAAGCGCGCTCTGCCTGAACCTCACCAGTCGACAGCGTGACAACGTGCTCAACCAGCGGTAGAACCGGCACCGGGTTGAAGAAGTGCAGCCCCATCACGCGCTCCGGGCGCTTGGTGGCTGCAGCAATCGACTGAATCGGCAGCGAAGAAGTGTTGGATGCCAGAATTGCGTCCTCAGATTCGACAACTGCGTCGAGCTGGGAGAATACGCTTGCCTTTACTTCTGGGTTTTCGACGATGGCCTCGATGACCAGCTCACGGTCAGCGAAGTCCTCGAGGTTGGTGGTGTAGCTAATACGACCCAAGATCTCATCGCGTGCAGACTCCTCCAGCTTGCCACGGGAGACTGCCTTGTCCAGAGACTTTTCGATGCGGGCGCGACCGGACTCGAGGAATTCTTCCTTCGCTTCCCAGACCTTGACATCGCTGCCGGCCTTTGCGCAGACCTCAATAATGCCAGAACCCATCTGACCAGCGCCGACGATACCTACTCGCGAGATGCTATTTGCCATTGGCGTTAATTCCTACCTTCTACTGTGCTTATCGGTCAGGATGTATTTTTCTTTCCGGCGAAAAGCAATGCGGCTTGGTCCCACAAGAGTGGCGGGAAAACCAGCGACTTCACCGGCTGTATCTACACGCTACTAATTTCATGGGCACCTCGCGGGTGCTTTGCAGTACTTTTCACCCGATTTGCCCGAATCTCGTGTTAGAAAATTCAGGCCGATAGGTATTCCGGAAACCGCCTAGTACTGCATACGCTTTTCCAGCGCCTTTTGGATATCAGTGAGTTCTTCGCGCGAAGAACTAGCGAATTCGCGCAGCTCATGCCCACCGTTATTTTCGAGTTCTTCCCACTGACCGAGAACCTTTTCCAGGCCGCCCTCCATCAGTGTCAGGTACGCCATGTCCGCGTGCGGGCCTTCCTCGTTTTCCAGGCGGGTAATCGTCTCACGGTCGAGTCTGGACTCCGAAGGGTCGACATCGACGCCCAGGGCCTTGACAAGCTGAGCCTCTTGTTTAGCACAGACAGGCTCGGCCTCCTGCGCAATCTTGCGGGTTTCATCGGAGACCGTCTCCTTCGAGATCAAAGTCTCCGATGCCTGCCGAAGTGCCGCCGTATCTGCGGCTAACTGAGCCAAATTGTCGCGGATAGCGACGCTGGAAGTGGCTGCCCCAGTAGCTTGACCTACGCGCCCGTTGTCATCTTCCATGGCTGCCTCATCACCGTCGCTGCAGGCGCTAAGGCCCACTACGAGCACAGCGGCAAGCGCCAATGACCCTAGGCGCAGCTTGTGGCCCCAGGAAGAAGACACAGTTCCCTCCTGTAAGTCAGCTGCCCTCTCGCTTACTGAGTGCGTGAGCATTAATCCACCTGCAGCTCACCCATGCGATCCCAGTCCTGCTTGTCCGGCAAAACCTGCGACACAATCTTCGGAGTCTCAACGAGCAGCGGCTTCATGGCCTCCAGGCCCTTGGCAAAGTGCTCGGAGTTGACGTGTGCCTCACCAGCATCGTCATCGAATGCCTCGATAAGGATGTACTGGTTGGGATCCTCGACACTGCGAGACCACTCAAACCACTTGTTACCAGGCTCTGCACGCGTTGCGGCAGTGAACTCGGCGACGTGGTCCATCCATTCGTCAGCAAACTCCGGCTTTACTTGGTAATTCACAACGATAAAGATCATGCCGACCACTGTAGGCGCGTCATGTTCGATTTGCACCCCTGCTCAGACCGTGTCTTGCCACAAAATTCCAAATATCGGCACAACTAGACATAAAGATAATGTCGAGTGAATTTTTCCTTCAGCTTCTCCTTAGCTGACGGTTATATTGGGTCTCATGATGAACGCTCCGCTCATTTTGTCCTACGGCGATAAGACCCCACGCATTCACTCCAGCGCTTGGATTGCACCGGGCACCATCATCATCGGTGATGTGGAAATCGGTGCCGATAGTTCTGTCTTTTATGGTTCCGTGCTCCGCGGTGATGTCGCGGAAATTCGTATTGGCGAGCGCACCAATATTCAAGATAACTCCACTGTCCATGTTGACCGGGGTGTGCCGACCATCCTGGGTAACGATGTCACTGTCGGCCACATGGCCCTCGTCCACGGCACCACAGTCGAAGACGGCTGTCTCGTTGGCATGAAGTCGACACTGCTATCACGCTCCCGCATCGGCACCGGCAGCCTCATTGCCGCAGGTGCTGTGGTGCTGGAAGACCAGATTATTGAGCCTGGTTCGCTGGCTGCAGGTGTCCCAGCCAAGGTCCGCCGTCAGCTCACAGCCGAAGAATCCGAAGGATTTATCGCTCACGCCGGCCGCTACGTCGACGCTGCTTCCCAGCACCGATTCCTAGACCCAGTGAACTTGGACATGGTGACTTTTAACTAGGCCACGGAGCCATAATCGTTTGATGTCGGCACCGCGAAGGCCCTCCACCATTAACAGGTGCAAGTTAAAAGAAGCCGATGGAAGTTCCAGGAACCACGCCATTCGTTGTATTCGAGTGCGGTGAAGTGGGTACACCTGAATCGTATTAAACCTAAAGTTTTACCTAAGATACCTCCCATGGGTTTTTTGAAGGTCATCAGCGCAATCGGCGCTACTGGCATCGTCGCCGCAGTTGCTGTGAACGCTGTTGCAGAAGAGTCACCTGTCCCAGTCGCTACTGTGGAACGCGTTATCGACGGTGACACTATTGACGTCCAAATCGATGGCGAATTAACTCGCGTGCGACTGCTAAATGTAGATACGCCTGAGATTGGACGGAACGGGAGGCCTTCAGAATGCCTGGCACTCGAAGCGAAGTCCTATCTTGAAAGTCTTCTTCCAGAAGGCAGCACCGTTGAATTGCAATTCGATGTGGAGAAGCACGATAAGTACGGTCGCACGCTAGCCGGAGTCTACAAAGATGAGCAACTAGTCAACGCACAGATTGCACAGGAGGGCTTTGGCACACCTATGCAGGTCGGAGCCAACAGCAAGTTCTATTCCGCTGTGCGCCAAGCAAGTGATTCTGCGGGACACCAAGGCATCGGTGTGCATAGCCTTGACACAGAGTGCACCATCACCAATTCTGACACCCTTGACCCGGTGGAACAGGCTCGAGAAGCACTAGAGATTGCACGTAACCAGAGTCTGTCGGATTTGTCTGATGACCTGTTATTGACAGCTGTCGCTCAGGTTTACAGGACAATTGATCATTCAATCGACTCGCTCGACCGACTGCGTGAAGATATCACCTCACCATCTATTAAACTCACCCGTCCGCAAAAGCAGCTCTTTTCGAATGAGATTGACGCTCTCACCAACGAGCTGAAGGCAGAAAGAAGCAATATCGCTACTACTGTCAGAAAAAAGCAGGCGCGCCGAGATGATGCTTATTCGTCCGACTCGCTCGCTATCGATGATGAGATGAGTACGCATAACGATGCTTCAGGTGTCGAGGTTTCCGCCCCTGATGTTCCTCAAACAGTATCGTCCGACCAAAACACTCAAAATGACCAGTGGAATAATTCACCCAACCCACCGGCCGCGGAAGCACCTGAGTACACTTCGACACCCGCATATACACCGGCACCCGCATACACTCCGACGCCGCAGCCGCAGACACAGCCGGAACCGGCCCCTGCACCCGCCGCGCCAGTAGATACCTACACCGGGTGCCGAGCCTACGGGGGAAATTATGCTTTCAACAGCATCGATAATCAGGGGCGGCCATACGCAAAAATTGATTGCACGACGAAGCAGCAGATTGGCTAAGCACCTTGTGATTGAGAGTTTCCGTTGCTGCCTGCCGACTCCTGTGCAGGCAGAAGGCAACGATTCATCTCGCAGGCAAAGGACTCTAAAATCTCCCCTATTCCCTACTTCCCAATCCCAATCGACCATGCCACTCGAATGGTTGCAGCATCGACATCATCTCCCAGAGCTTTCTGCATGCGCTCGAGGTCATCAGAGTCCATATCATCGGGAAGCGGAACCTGGAGGGGGCTGAACCGGCGGGCCAAGATGGAGCACATCTTAAACCTATCGAGGCGGAACGTCCGCCAGTCCTCTCGGAGTTCATCCCATGCGAGCACGTAAGGCCGACCAAGCTCAACAATGCGCACCGGTCGGATAATCCGTGCCGTCGGCTCATCATTGCGATTGCCATAAAGTATGGACAAGCAATGCCCCTCTGCGATACCAGCTCGGACCAACTCCAGGTGCTGCTCAAAAGAGTCCTCATCAGTAAGGTAATCACGAACCGAGGGGTCGCTTGAGACGAGGCGGCCACTATCTGCGGGAGCAGCATCCAAATTATCGGCGGAGTCCATCCCCGGACCGTTAGGCAATAGCATGATGGCTTCGCCTCCCTCAGGCCATTCGACGCGCCAATCGTCCTGACCTGCCTCGTAGATGTTCACTAACCGAGTGTCGAAAATATCCGCACGACGCACATTCAGCCCATTCGGCCCAGTCAAGAGGCTCGTCATTAGATCGGCCGTTGTGCATTGCTCGGAGGCGTACACGTTAAACACAGCCTCTGTATTTAGCGCTACCTCCGGGTTTGTCCAGGACTTGTCAATGTCCTCTACCGATCGCCTATTAACGCGTTTTAATATGGACTCCGGGATTCTCGAGTAGATCTCCTCATCGAAGCGGTCAAGATTGACATTGCAACCATCGAAATCAACTTGACAGTTGTCGAGGCGTCCGACCAGGACCTTACCGTGAAGGTTTTGCAGCACGTACGCGACCTCGTCCGCATCGTCCCCTTTTTCATCGCAGAGTTCCTCGAGCCAGTCGGGGCACGGGAGGTAAATCATCGACTCTCGCCCGATATACCCGTGTACTGACAGAAATCGGCACCCGCTAAACGGATTTCGATGCACCTCGGGCATCCACACATGCAACGCAGTGACTACGGGCTCTCCATAACCACGCTGTTCAGCATTTACCTCACGAGTAAGCAGCTCCTCGAAGCTTGTCCCAGTGATGTCGGTTTTTGCGCAAAGCTGGCAATCTACAGCTGCATAGTGGGCAAGCGATTCGAATCGTGTGTCCACACTAATTCCTGCGCCCCATGCCATCGTCGGCAACGACATTCCAAACAACACACGACGCCACTCCGGCATCGTCTCAGCCTGAGTTGTCAGACACATCGTCGCGCGGGCATACTCCCCATCGTCACTGAAGACTTCTAGAGCTCTGTTTGCCGATGCCCACTGCGCTCGCGCCGGTCGATTCATCAAGGTTAGCAGTGCCTTATGACTGCTACTAACGGTAAAACCGAGGCAACCACCGATGTCAGTAATGACGCGACCAAAGTTAAATTCCTTGTTGGCATCATGAAAACCGCTGGAAAGCGGGTAGGTACGCGCTGAAGGCACACCGGCCCGAGCTACGCCCCCATCATGCAGCCAATCCATGTCAATTGCAATAGGAAATTGCAAGTGCGATGACTCGAAGCTGCCGCCCCATTCCAACGGCAGGAAGTGCCCGGTAAACAGTACGTCTCCGGTGACCATCGCGCCTACCGAGTATGGTTCGACCGATTCGAAGGACCCCGGAGCAAACGGGTGCGGTGCGAAGCAACGCAAACGCTTCCCATTTTTGAGCTCCAGGATTAGCTCCCAGAAATCTTTATCTGTCATCCGGTTATGGTGCCGCGTCGCATCGACCAGGAGGCCAGAAATTTCTTCCTCTGGGCCGGTGAGATTCGACAGCTCCGTGCATTTCACCCCTGTTTCTTCCTCAGCGTCCTCGCACGATCCAAAGCCACTTGCCTGCAGTTGCGAGCGGGTGACGCGAACAGAAGAAGCGTCGAAAAGCGCACTAAGTGCGAGATATCCGAGCTGGCCGATTGTGGATTTCAAGGGCGGCACCAAGCACTCAGGTCCCTCTATGAAGCTTTCCATCAGAGAGTCCAGAATCGTGTACTCACTTGGTCCCTCGAACGGGTCGGACAGATGCAGGTGCGCTCCAAGGTTAAGCGGCACGTACTTCAGCGCTGCCTCAATCTCAGAGGAATCCCACACCGTCGGCGAATCCTCATCAAGTCGCTGCAGATCGACTTGCAGCGTGGACGAAACTGATTCGGCTTCGTAGCCTTCTTCGAATGGAATAAGTCCCACACTGTCGAAGAAGCACTGACCTAGGTTGCCGTAATTCTCCCCACCATCGACAGCCGCGACAAAGGTTAGCTCCTTATTATCGTGGGAAAGGAACCCCGGCACGACACTCGCAAACCCCACGGTGACAGTCGCACCCGACGAATCCACTGCCATCCTTGTGAACAGCGGACGCCCGCTTTCGCTCCCCTTCCAAGAGAGCGAATCAACTCCCGTTACCTCGCCCCGACTAAAGACCGCATCCAGGGAGGTGTACGCCTGTTCCCAGTCCTTGCTGGAAATATCGAATCCAACCGATGCACCATAATTCGCGATTTGTGCCATAGCTTGCCTCCTGCGATTCACTGGGGGCTCTCACCTACACACCGTCTGCGTCGCTTTCCGACACGGCCTTTCACGACCTTGGCCAGCGGTAATGCCCCTCGAGCAATGACATCTGCACTTTATATTTAAGCCCGGATTGAACTACAGCGAGGTATTCGAACACACATCCACAGCTGCACATGAAGCCATTGAGGATCTCAAGTGTGTGCTTGGTAAACGCCTCTTGGACTTTTCAGATTGGCCCGATATTCAGAAGTATCTGTCCTCGCAGCTACTAAACGACCGTGGCTCCAGCATCAGCCATCTCGGCCAGCGCTTCCTTGCCACGCTCCGCATCCACGGCCGCGACCTGATTGCTGAGGACACGGACGGCAAACCCCTCCTTCAGACCATCGAGAACAGTGGCGCGAACACAATGGTCAGTCGCAATTCCGATGACATCAATTTCTTCGATGTCAGAGGCGCGGAGTGCGTCGGCAAGCGAAACGCCCGCCTGCGTGGTGCCTTCGAATCCGGAGTACGCGGCGGCGTGCTCGCCCTTCGTGACATCGATACGCACGGCGCTGGGATTGAGCTGCTCGAAAAATGCGATGGCGCGCTGCATGCCGGGATGAATCTCAGCGCCGGGTGTGCCCGCGACGCAGTGCTTCGGCCAGGTATCGACGAAATCGGGGTTGTCGGAAAAGTGGGTACCGGGGTCGATGTGGTTGTCCCTGGTAGTGACGAGCACATCGTACTTATTGGCAGTGCCTGCGACATGCACATATGTCGCGGTGTACGCGGCTTCAGCTCCCTTGACGGCTAGCGCGCCGCCTTCAGAGAAATCATTTTGCGCATCGACAACTACCAGCGCCATCCGCGGACGCGGTTCGTGTTCCTGCTGCTCGGCGTTGGCAGATTCTGCAGCAGATTCCCCGGCAGAACCCTGGTTGGAACCCGCGGTGCCCTCGTTGACCTGTCGGTACATCTCAGAAAAGGAAGCGTTCATGCCCTATATCTTGCCACGAGTGCGAATGAGCGAGCCTGGGTAGATAAATAGAGCAGGCGTCGCGTAACCAGCGCCGTGCAATCAGTACCGTGCAACCAAGAGCGAATCCGGGGCAGCAGTTAAAATTGTCCCGATATTGGCGACGAAAGTGTCGTCTGAATTTTCACATTCGAATTCCGGAAACACGAATCCACAATTTTTAAAGGAGACCTATGGCAGGCGGACTAGTTGCACTGCTTGATGATGTCGCAACGATTGCGCGAGCGGCAGCGGCATCGGCGGATGATATTGCTGCAGCGGCAGGCAGGGCCAGCGCGAAAGCCGCCGGTGTGGTGGTCGATGATGCTGCGGTAACGCCGCAGTTTGTCAAGGGCGTGTCGCCGAAGCGAGAGCTGCCGATCATCTGGCGTATCACTAAGGGCTCGCTCGTCAACAAAATTGTCATTATTCTGCCCATTGCGCTGCTGCTCAGCCAGTTCCTGCCGTGGGCACTGACGCCAATTCTTATGCTCGGCGGCACCTACCTCTGCTTCGAGGGCATGGCAAAAGTGTGGGAAAAGATTGAGCACCGCATCTCACCTACCCAAACTGATGTTGAGCGCATGGAGGCGGCGACGAACCGCACGCCGCAGGATGAAGACTCGTTGGTGAAGTCCGCTATTTTCACCGACCTGATTCTCTCTGCGGAAATCATGGTGATTTCGCTCAATGAGGTTGCTCATGAGCCACTGCTCAACCGAGCTCTCATTCTCATTGCCGTGGCGCTTCTCATCACTTTCGCGGTCTACGGTGTGGTCGGCTTCCTGGTCAAAATCGACGACATTGGCCTGTACCTGCAGGGCAAGGACAAGTCTGCGACCAGCAAGTTCGGCTCCGCGCTGGTCAAGGCAATGCCCGTTGTGCTCACCACCATCGGTATTGTCGGCACGTTCGCCATGCTGTGGGTCGGTGGTCACATCATGGTCGTTGGCCTTGATGAGCTGGGCTGGCACCTGCCCGCCGAGCTTGTGCACAGTCTTGAAAACCTTGTGTCCGGCGGCTTCCTCACCTGGTTGGCCAATACCGCCGGTTCGCTGATCTTCGGTGCCATCTGGGGCGCCATCATCGTTGCAATCGTCCGCCTCGTGCGTCGTCTCCGCGGCAATGACGCAGAGGATGCAGAGGGCACGAAGAACGCAGAAGAGGCGAACGCTGCTTCCTAAACCGCAAGAGGCTTAGGAACTTTAGGAATATGTGACGGTGCCGTCGACATATACCCATCGTCGGCCACGGCGGGTGAATCGTGAGCGCTCATTCATCACACCCGCGCCATCGCGGTCTGCAAAGGCGGCTTCAAATTCTACGATTCCCTCACGGTCCTCTGCCCCGCCGTCGACCGTGTCAATAATGCTGAGCCCCTCCCACTGAACACCGTCGTCCAAGTTGATAATCTCCGGCCGGTACCGCGGGTGCCAGGTCCGCCAGATGTAATCGGCCTCATGCGCCGCATAGGCGCTGTATCGCGCGGCCATCAACTCAGCGGCGGTTTCGGCTTCACGCTCACCACGGTGCAACGGAGCGCAGCACTGCCCATACAGGCCACCGCCACACGGACACGGATCGGAATCGGCTATACGCACGCGGTTGAAGAATGCATTAGTCTTCCGCACTGCCTGCCCCTCCCCTAACTCAGACACTTTTGAAACACGTTCTTACATAACTACCAACCGACTGCCCGCACCGCTAGTCGGGCAGTCGGCTCGCACAGGCGCGACGCTTTCTTCATCACGCCTGCTTAACGACGTCTACCGCGTCTCCCTCGGCATTCCTTCCGCGAACCCAGCTGCGGACTGCACCCCGACCACAGCGCGCTCGGCAAACTGCTCAATGGTGGCCGAACCAGCGTAGGTAAATGATGACCTCACACCGGAGATGATGCGGTCAACCTGGTCTTCGACTCCTTCACGGCCTGGCTCCAGGTAGATTTTCGCGGTAGAGATACCTTCTTCAAACATTTCCCGGCGCGCCTTTTCAAACGCTTCCACCTGCGCATTTCGACTTTCGACTGCGCGGTGGGACGCCATGCCGAAGGACTCCTTGAACATGCGGCCATCGGCATCCTTTTGCACATCCCCCGGGGACTCAAAGGTGCCTGCGAACCACGAGCCAATCATGACGTTGGAAGCACCCGCCGCAAGGGCAAGTGCCACATCCCGCGGGTCCTTCACGCCACCATCGGCCCACACGTGGACTCCGCATTCCCGGGCTGCCGCAGAGCATTCGAGCACCGCGGAAAACTGTGGGCGCCCCACACCTGTCTGCATGCGGGTCGTGCACATCGCGCCTGGGCCCACACCGACCTTGATGATGTCCGCTCCCGCCGCGGCCAAATCCCGCACACCATCGGCGGTGACAACGTTGCCTGCAGCAATTGGCACTGGTGGGTTGAGCGCACGGACTCGTCGTAAAGCATCGAGCATCGAGTCCTGGTGACCGTGCGCGGTGTCGACGACGAGCACGTCGGCACCGGCTTCGAGCAGTGTCGTTGCGCGACCTTCGACATCGCCGTTGATGCCGATTGCAGCACCGACGCGAAGCTTGCCCTCGGCATCGACGGCGGGGCGATAGAGCGTGGCGCGCAGTGCGGCCTTGCGCGTAAGAATGCCCACCAGCGTGCCCTCGGCGTTGACCACTGGCGCAAGCTTGCGGCCTGAGGCGGTGAGCATATCGAAGGCATCGCGGGGCTCGGTATCGTCGGGCAGCGTGAATAGCGAGGTGGACATAAGTGCGCCGACCTGCGCAAAGTTATCGACGCCCTTCAAATCGCGAGCGGTAATCAGCCCCACTGGCTTATCGTCCTCAACCACCACCGCCGCTCCATGCGCGCGCTTTGGCAGCAGGTGACGCGCGTATCCGGCAGTGTGGTGCGGCTTGACGACAATCGGGGTGTCAAAAACTAAATGCGCACTCTTTACCTTGCGAATTGTCTCAGCGACGATGTCTGCCGGTACATCCTGCGGGATAATCGCGATTCCGCCACGCCGGGCGATGGTCTCTGCCATGCGGCGACCGGAAATCGCGGTCATGTTGGAAACCACGATGGGAATGGTCGTGCCGGTGCCGTCATTGGTGGTCAGATCGACACCCATGCGCGATCCCACCGATGACTTCGACGGGACCATAAAGACATCGCTGTAGGTCAACTCATAGGGTGCGGACTGATTGTTCAAAAACTTCACATCCCCCAGGATAGAGCCCCAATACAGTTCTGCACGACGGGAAAACCTTACGACAGCGTAGGTTTTCCGTGGTCAGGCGGTGAAAAGTGAATTTATGAACTCGTGTAACTTAACCAGGGTGACACATCACAAATCTTCTACCCCCAGCTCTGTCGACCTCACCGAACTTGTAGAGGCGCTGAGCACCGGTGCACTGACCACCGACGCCAGCGTTATCGAGTCCTACTCCAAGGACTATTCGCTCTACTCCCCTGTGGGAACCGCGATTGCGCTGGTGCGTGCGAAATGCGTTGAAGATGTACAGGCGACCATGCGTTTTGCTCACGCGCACAACATCCCCGTGGTGCCACAGGGTGCTCGCACTGGTATTTCCGGTGGCGCCAACGCCATCGATGGTGCAATTTTGCTCAGTGTCGCCAAGATGAATCGCATCCTGGAGATCAACCCAACCGACACCTACGTCACGGTCGAACCGGGCATCATCAACCAGGAGCTCAAGGATGCGCTGCGCCCGATGGGACTCTACTACCCGCCAGATCCAGGCAGCGTCCGCATTTCCTCCATTGGTGGCAACATCGCCACCAACGCCGGAGGTCTGTGCTGTGTAAAGTACGGCGTCACCCGCGATTTCGTGCGCGAAATCAAGGTCGTGCTTGCCGACGGCACCCTCACCCGCCTGGGTCGTAAAACTGTTAAGGGTGTCGCTGGCCTTGACCTGTGTGGGCTCTTTGTCGGTTCCGAGGGAACGCTTGGCGTCATCGTTGAAGCCACCTTGAGCCTGGTCCCCCTCCCCGCCGCACCCGTGACGGCCGTTGCGACGTTCCCCAACGAAACCGCCGCTGCCACTGCAGTGCGTGAATTCATGGGCCAGGGCTACCGTCCGAGCCTCATGGAGCTCATGGACGGCATGACGCTGACCATGCTCAATGAATTCGGCGATTTCGGCCTGGAGGACTCCGCAGGCGCAATGCTGATTATGCAGTCCGACTCCGCCACCGCCGTCGACGACGTGCGGAAGTTCGAAGAGGTCGCGCGTGAAAACGGCGCCCTCGACGCTGTGCACAGTGATGATCCGCGCGACTCGGAGGACCTCGTCGCCGCCCGTCGTTCGGTGCAGCCCGCCTATGAAACGTACAGCCGAGCTCACGGTGGTGGACAGCTTCTCGACGATGTTTGCGTGCCACGAACTCAGTTGCCCGCATTCTTCCGCCTACTCGATGACATCCGGGAAAACACCTCGGTGACGATTTCGATGGTGGCTCACGCTGGCGATGGCAACCTGCACCCAGCTGTCTTCTTCGATGCCACCGATGCGCAGTCCACTGCGGAGGCCGAGCGGATTTTCGGCGAGATTATGCAGCTCGGCTTGGATTTGGGTGGCACAATCACTGGTGAGCACGGTGTGGGGTCGTTAAAGAAGGCGTGGTTGCCGCGCGAATTGGATGAGGGCAATCGCAGGCTTCACCGTTCGGTCAAGGATGCCATTGACCCCACCGGAATTCTTAACCCCGAGAAGATGCTGGCGGATATCTGATGAAAACACCGATTCAGGACTACCTAGCAAACATTGTCGAGGACGTCCGCCTCGACAATTCAGGTGAGGTGGCAACCTACATTCCAGCGTTGGCGCAGGCGAATCCGGACCGCCTAGCGCTGGCCATGACGACTGTGTTTGGCCGCACTTATACCGCTGGCGATGTCGATACTGAATACACCATTCAGTCCATGTCCAAGCCGTTTGCCTACGCCGCGGCGCTCGAGCATCACGGCAGTGAAAACGTTGACCGCATCGTCAACACTGAACCTTCTGGCGAAGCCTTCAATGAGTTATCTCTAGAACAGGGCACGCACCGACCGAAAAATTCGATGATTAACGTCGGCGCATTGGCGGTCAATCAGATTGTCTGCCGCCCAGGCGAGAACTGGAAGGTCAGGACCGACCACATGGTCGACGTCCTATCCGCCCTGGCCGGTCGGCAGCTCTCGGTGGACTACGACGCCTACGAAAGTGAAATGGACACTGCTCATCGCAATATGTCCATCGCTCACATGCTGGCCGCCTACGGTTTCATCAACACCACCCCGCACGATGCTGTACGCGGATATACCGCACAGTGCTCCGTGCTGGTCAATACTCGCGATGTCGCAATGATGACGGCAGTGCTGGCCAACGGTGGAGTCAACCCCGTGACTGACCAAAAGGTGCTCAGCCGCGACGTTGTGCGCAAGGTGCTGTCGGTCATGGCTATTGCCGGTATGTATGACGAGGCCGGTGAGTGGTTCACGGAGGTCGGTATTCCCGCTAAGAGCGGGGTGGCCGGCGGACTCCTCGGTGCCCTGCCTGGTCAGGCTGGCATCGCCGCTTTCTCCCCGCGTCTCAATGACCACGGCAACAGCGTTCGCGGTATTGCCATTTTCCGTAAGCTGTCCGAGGACCTCGGTCTTCACATCATGGATCCGGATGCGATTGGTTCCCGCGCGCTGCGTGGCACCCGCGTCAAGGATGGTCGTTCCGTCATTGAGATTCAGGGCCCAATCAACTTCACTGCGGCCGAAATTATCCTCAATCGGTTGGCGACTAACCCACCGTCGCAAAGCGAAATCGTTTTCGACGTCAGTCGCGTTGGCTATGTGAACCCTGTGGGCCGAAAGCTGATTCTGGAAGCGATGCGGCGCCTGAGCGCAGACGGGAAGGAGATTCTGTTCTACGACCCCGAGGGTGTGCTGCCGAATCCGGATATGGGCAATGGTTCGCTGCCCGTGATCGTGCAGGAAGTTTAAAGGTCAACAGTTAGTAATTGACGCTTCCCTCTCCTAGAAGCGTGACGTTTACTAGTACGCAAAGTTTCTTCACAAAACTGGAATAGAAAGAGGCAGGATGCAGGTCAGCGACGTAGCTCTCATCTTCGAAGGCGGCGGCACGAGGAATAGTTACACCGCACCATTTGTTGAGCGCCTGCTCCGCGAAAAAATTGATGTCGGCTGGGTCGGCGGCATCAGCGCTGGCGCCACCCACGTGGTCAATTACCTCTCCCGCGATATCCACCGTTCTGAAGAGTGCTTTGTTGACTTCATCGCCTCCCCCGGCGCAGGCGGCTGGGGTCCTATGCTGCGCGGTCGCGGCTACTTTGATGCTGAATATATTTATGAAGCAGCAGGGCTTCCCGACGGCGCAATGCCCCTGGATTACAAGACCTTCAAGGAAAACCCCATCCCCTACCGCATTCCGGCAGTTCGTGCCGACACGGGCGAGACGGTGAATTGGGGGCCGGACGATATCCCTGATCTGGACACTTTGATGAAGTATACCCGCGCCAGCTCGACCATTCCGGGCGCGATGCGCATTCCCATTATTGATGGCATCCCCTATGTCGATGGCGCGCTGGGAACATCCGGCGGTATCGCGCTCGATGCCGCGGAGGCCGATGGCTTTGAGAAGTTCATCATTGTGCTGACTCGCCCAAAGGGCTTCCGCCGTGTGCCGCCTTCCCGCCCACATGTGATTCGCCGAATCCTGCGTAAGTACCCCGCTGTTGCGGAAGCGATTATTACCAGGCATGAGCGCTACAACGCGACCCTCGACCATGCCATCGAGCTCGAGCGACAGGGCAAGGCCTACATTTTCTACGCCAACAACATGAGTATCAGCAAGGCAGAGCGAAAACTGCCAAAGCTGAAGCATAATTATGACCTCGGCTTGGCGCAGACGAATTCAGAGTGGTCGGCGATCCGAGAGTTCATGGGCATTTAACTTGAAGAATGTGGGAATAGATGAAGGCTTACCGTTCGGGCGAGCGGCTTCTGGCCGCCTACCTTTCAACGATTACAGGTTTCATTGATGCCCTGGGATTCATGTATCTCGGCGGGTACTTTTTGTCATTCATGTCAGGCAATACAACGCGCTTGACGACGGGGCTTACCGAGGGCGACCTGGAAGTGGTCGGCAAAGCCGGTGGATTGATGATGCTCTTTCTCATCGGCGTGGCCATCGGTGCCCTCATCAGCCAATTGGGAGAGCGTCACCTGCCGCCGACGCGCACCCGTGAAGCTATTTTGCTATTTATTTGCCTGACCTCGGTCATTGCTTCTATTGGTGTTGTTGTCGGAAACCCAACCCTGGCGGTTTTGAGCCTCTCGTTTACTGTCGGTGCCATGAACTCAACGTTCGAACGCGACGGTGAGGTTTCTATTTCGCTGACCTATATGACCGGCACACTGGTGAAAATGGCACAGCGCTTTGTCGGTGCTTTCTTTGGCGAATCCCACCGCGGCTGGCTAATGTATCTCACCCAATGGGCAGCCCTTGCCCTCGGCGCCATCATCGGCGGCTTTAGCTATGTGCATCTAGGTCTTTACTCCGTCTGGGTGGTAACCGGTTTATTGATTGCCGGCACCGTCGTTGCGCTGGCCTATCGGCAGTGGCGCCGCAACCGCCGATTGCCGGTTTAAAGTTAGTCTGCGGAAAGTTTTTGCGTTACAGCCCTTGCCAGCACCGTTAACCTTGTGTTAACCTTTTGTGCATCACACCGCCTCGTTCGGTGAGGCTCCTGTACGCACACAGGCCACTGGTCTGCAACGTGTCGAGAGATGGCTGCAGGCTAGGACAGATATTCCCGGCGTAAGGGTTTATCCAAAGTGGCTCCACTTGGTTACGGCGTACAGTGCCAAAGCTCTTACGTGGAGGGGTCTCAATCCCACCGGCACGGGTAACCCCCGCTGTTTCGGTATACGGATTCCGATTGGGTTCGGTCTTCAGTGCCAGTGACCGTATTTCAATACGAGAGTTTCTCTCGTTCGCCCCTCGTAGGAGGTGATGGCCACCACTAGCCGGCCATCGAGTCTTCTAAGTACTCGTGCTCAAGAATTTTATATTTCCTACTTCTGGTTACCGATTGTGCGGTCTTTCGCTGTTCAATCGACCTTTCCAGTGCTCCTGAAAGGGGGATTCACTATGGCACTAAATTCCATGTCCACCATGCTCAACCGCAAAACTGCATTCAACCCGTACAACCTGCTGGACGATACCGTCGGTCAGCACATGACCGAATCTTTCATTCAGGTTCCGGCAGATCTCACCGTGCGCGAAGCCATTGACGCTAACCCGTCGATGTTCGCCAACGCCGATGAAAACCGGACTGTCTTCCTCACTGATGAAGAGGGACTTCTCTTCGGTGCCATCTCCCTGCGGGAAATGCGTCGACAGGACGATGACACTCCACTGACTAATATCAGCGGCCCAATCAGGTACTTCGCCAAGGCGGAGCAAACCGCAGAAAAGTGTGCAAAGCTGATGCACAAGAAGGGATTGACCGATCTGCCAATTGTGCGCAGCGGCAAGCTCATCGGTGTGCTGACCGCTAACGAGGCCGACATCATTTCGCCACGGAAGTCCTGCAAGAAGTCGCACGGTACTTCTCGCCCATTCTTGTCATTTTTCGGACTGAGCCGCTAAGAAAGCCACCCAACTCAATATTCTCTGTAACTGAGGGAATCTCTGATTTCTCCTGAAATCCCTACTGCCGTGCGGGTATTTTCAAAGAAAAATACACCAGATAGCGCGTGCCGCGTGGGGATATACAGGAGGAATGCCAAGTGACCCGAGACTGGATTCGCGTAGCCCTAGGTATGTTTGTGGTCGCATTCGGCGCAAACCTATTCGCGCCGTTGCTGCCTGCGTACCGCATGGTCGATAGCCTGAACCAGTCTCAGGTCACTTTTCTTTTTGCCATTTACGTCGCGGGCCTAATTCCCGCGCTCCTTATCGGCGGCCCCATTTCTGACCGTATCGGGCGCCGAGCAGTGATTCGACCAGCACTTATCACAGCCGCTATCGGCTCGTTGGTCTTACTCACCGGCGTGTGGTTCGAGTTTGCCTCGCTCATGGTCGGCCGCCTCATCATCGGTATTTCCATGGGCATGGTCATGGCCGCTGGCGCGTCCTGGATTAAGGAAGTTGCACCCGTCGCACCGCAAATCTCGGCTCGGCGCGCAACCATTGCCCTGTCCGCCGGATTCTCCTTAGGACCACTGGCCTCCGGGCTAGTCGCCGAGTTCGCACCGCGTCCCGACGTCATTCCTTACCTCGTCCACCTTGCGCTGCTGCTCATCATCGCACCGCTGACCTGGAATGCCGCAGGTGGTCTACCACCCGAGGATGCCAGCCAAGCCTCTTCCCGCTACTTCTCCCCGGCAATCCTCAGCCCGAGGTTCCTCTGGGCCGTCGCTGCCTGGGCACCGTGGGTTTTCGGCTCGGCCTGCACGTCCTTCGTCGTCCTGCCAACAATCGCCGACTCCCGCTACCCCATCGCCTTCGCCGGACTCATCGCCTGCATCACCATGGGCACCGGTGTTCTCGTCCAACCGCTGGCCACCCGCATTAGTTCCAGCAGTTTTATCCCACCGGCGATTTTTGGTCTGGGCTTGACGACGGTCGGACTGTTGCTCAGCATTGTCGTCGCACGAACCGAAAACGTGTGGAGCGTTTTCCCCGCTGCCATTGCACTCGGTGCCGCGTACGGCGTGATGATGGTCTCTGGCCTCCGCGAAGTCCAGATTATTGCCCCACCTGCGGAATTGGGTGCTGCCACCGCAATCTTTTACTCGCTGACCTACGTTGGCTTTTTCGCACCTTTTGTCATTTCCTTCGCAGCACCGGCATTCGGATTCGTGCCAGTTTTCATTTTCGGCACCGTTGTTGCGTTGATTTCCATGTATCCGGTGGCGAAGGTGGCGCAGGCTTCGGTTGCTGCTGACTAAGGCCGTCGTAAAGCGGAAATGTCGCGAAAAATTTACATTCTCGCAGAGCGCACGCCCAGTTGCTCTTGTATTCTTTCATTCACCTAAGTACTTCCAGGGCTATGAAATGGGGAATCATGAAGCGACGCAACTTGGAAATGTGGAAGAAAATTGCGACTAAGTCTGTCGTAGCGGTAACAAGTGTCGCGTTGCTGACAGCGTGTGGCGCTGGCGAAGATAACGCTGATGGCGGCTCCGCCGTCGACTCGAGCGGAGACTCCGACAAGGGTGTGACGGATAAGGTGGCTGACGCCTTTGACTCGACTCCTGAGGCATCGGAGGATCAGCTGCTGCTGACCAATGAGGTTCAGGGCACGACTTTTGAGAAGACCTCGGATACTTCATTCGACGAGGTTGTCGATCAGTTCGATGACGAGAATATGAGGGTCGAACCGGCCGAGTGCAGCAACATTGATAAAGAGCGCGAGCAGTTTAAGCAGCTGACCAGCGCCAGCGGTGAGTTCAAGGACGAGAATGTGGTAATCAGCATTGCACTCACTAAGGACAAGGACGTCCACAAGTCTTTCGTCGACGATATTGAGCGCTGCCCCGAGATGACCGTCACTGTGCACAATGACGATCTCTTGAAGGATGCCATGCCTTCCGACGAGGAAATGCAGAATCTTTCGCCGGAAATGCAGGACATGTTTGACGGCCTGGAGATGGACAGCACTATGAAGCTACATCGTCAGGATTGGGAACCGGAGCTTTCTTCCAAGCCACAAGACCTGAAAACAACGGAAACGACGGTCAATTCATCTGTCGCCGGTGTTGAGTCAAACAGCGTGAGCTATGACATCATCGGTGTGGTCAATGGCGTTGTCGTCATGGTCAGTGCAGCGCCGGTTGCTGACATGCCAGATGTGGACCCGAATGCTCCCGCAGAGGCCATCACCATGGAAGATGCCTCCCCGGAGGCAAAGGAAGCGGCAAAGAAGCGCGCTGCTGAGGTCTTCGACGCTCAGGCCAAGAAGATTGAGGACGCCGACTAGCGGCCAACTCGCGTTTTCAAAGGCTTTCCAGCGCGCCCTGGAAAATTAAAACTCGGTTAGTTCCTGCACTTTTGGACTCCAGAATGCCGCCCGCGGCGCGGTGAGAGCCTTAAAATGCGGGGACGTAATCTCATCGAGGGCCCGAATGTATTCCGGCACAATATCCCGTGGCAGCCGCAGGCCCATCGTCAGATGGGGAATCCACCGATAACCGCGGCCATCGGGATTGAGCTGACTCAATTCGCGAGCTGCTTCTTCCAGCTCATCGGTTGTCTCCAGCAGCCATGCGACGGTCTGCTTGCTCTTCGTACCAAACACGACAGTTCCGACACGGCGAAACTCAGCAGGCATTAGTGGTGGCAAGATCTTTGCGGCCCTGGAAATGACGTCTGTGCTCATCGTCGGCGCGAATGTGACCGTGATGTGCGGAGTTTGGTTCTGCTGCGGGAAGCCGCGCTCGGCGAGCTGGCGAAAAATATCCCTGACTGTCTGCTCCTGTTCAGGTGCAAGATACATCAGAATGTTGTCAGGAGATACCATGACGCCGCTTTAAGCTCCTCCCCTATCTGTCGCCGCTTACTCTCGCTGCCTTTGTTTTCAATTTCGCCCGCACACTGTATTAAATGCGCACGGGCTTATATCTGTGCCCAAAGCATAGCGCGGAACGCAGCAAAACAATGTGGGAGCAACCGAGCAGCCGGGAGCGCCTCTAGTAAAGAGGATTAATAGGCGCTGTCGACATAGCCCATGGATAACATTATTACCCCTGTTCAAAACATCTTTTTTATGCGATAATGGGGCTAGATTGTCGCTGCTTTAAACGTCGCTGCTTTAGACACTGCCGGAGCTCTCCCGCATTTGCGGCTCAATTCCGGCCGGAACGAGGGGAAAGAAGGAAACCATGGCTGCACAGGACAAGACAAACGCTCCCTGGAAGAAAAGGAAACTAGTTAAAAGCAACGCTAATTTCAGCCCTGCGGAACTCGCTGATTTGCTGGAAACTATTACCGGTCGCATCCGAGCTGGTGAAATGACCTTGGGTAATGGTGATGCCGCACTGACCATGACCATGCCATCGTCGTTTCAGACGACCATGGAAGTAATCGATTCCAGGAAGCGCGCAGGCATCGAACGCGAGCTGGAACTGGAGATTGCTTGGAATATCGATGAGGATGGCAACCCCGTCGATAAGCCGGGTCCAGCTACTGGCTTCGCCGTTTCCTAGCACTTTAATTGCTGACCGACGTTTTCCGTACGAACCTAGTCAAGCTAAAGGGCGACTTCAGAATCATCTTCCGAAGTCGCCCTTTGGTCTTGGCGCTTAAGCTTTGCCCTACGCCTTGAGCACGTAACGCAGGATTTCTACCACCTGCTCGGTGGTCGTGCACCATGCCTGCGCAGCAGCATCAACTCTCTTGAGCGGGTGGACAATGCCCTCGCCAGATAACTTTCGACTGTCGCGATTCTTCCAAACTCCCTGAGTTTTGGTCCTCCGCAACTGGCTGCGAAATCACCGCCGACTACTGCGATTTCGCACGACGCGCCTGATTCGGATTTACACTATGCCAAAGCAGTTAGCGCAGGCTGCATTTTCTCAATTTCGCTATTTGCCAACCTGGTTGTGAGTTATCCGAGTCAAGGAGTTCACAATCATGTTGAAGTTTCGTACTGCCGCTGAGAAAGCGGATTTGATCACGGAATACATTGCCGTGCCACATGGAAAGAAGGCCCAGTGGCGACAAGAGCATAACTTGTCGGCCAATGACGTCTGTAAGTTAAAGCCTCAGTACTTCGGCGGGGACTTGGATTGTAATCTGACTCCGCGCACAATAGGTTCCATAGACAAACCTTCAGCGCGCCTTGTCCAACTCGAGCGGTTGCCTGCCCAGCGTGAGGAAGAAATCGAGCGGCTGCACAGTGAGCTGGACAAGGCCAAACCAGGTCAATGATGTGCTGGGAAAAGCTATCGCGCTCGTGGAAAAGTACTCCGACCCCAACGGGCGCACCCCGAACACACCACATTCCTAGAAGCCGAAAACACCCTCGTTGGTGAGCTGACGACAATCTTGCGTTCCCGACGCCAGGCTCTGAAGCTGCTGGGCATTTCTACAGGGTCGTGGCACTACCGGCGTTTCGGTGATCCCCGCCGGGCTGCTTCCCCCCATCCCGCAAAAAGCCCGCCGGCAACCCCAGCATCTGACTGATCAGGAAGTCGACACGATCAAGCAGCTACTGCACGACGGGTGGGCAAAAGGCTTGTCCACCCACACGATTTGCCGACTGGCAACTGACCGTGGCGAACATGTCGCGTCCCCGCGCACGTTCGACCGCATCGCAACAACACTGCGCCGCCGCCCACCCGCGCCCACACCGCGCAGAAAGCCGCAGGTGAAAGTGCCCCCGGTTGTCGTGGCCAATCATCCTGACGCGGCATGGAGCTGGGATATTACCGATCTGCCAGGCGAATTCGTCGGGCAACGCTACAAAGCCTATGTGGTCACCGACATCTACTCCCGCAAGATCGTGGCCTTTCGAATCGAGCAACGCGAATGTCAAAGAAAGGCTGCAGCGATGTTCGCCCAGGCGTTTTCCCCACACCACTCCAAAAGTGATGCACGCCGATACCGGTGCCGCGATGATCGCCGGCGCGGTCACCGACGTGTTCCACGCCCACGGGGTTGTTGAATCTCATTCCCGGCCCAGGGTGTCCAACGACAACCCTTATTCAGAAGCGGTATTCGCGACGATGAAAACCTACGCGAGCTACCCCGGAATATTTACCAGCCTGAACCACGCCAGAGCCTGGCGTGCGCCCTGGATCGAAAGCTACAACACCACGCATTTGCATTCCGGTATCGGCTACTACAGCCCCGACGAAGTCTACACCGGCACCTGGCAAACACGCCGCCAAGTGCGCCAACACGCGCTAGATGCCCACTACGCTGCTCACCCCGAGCGCTACCACCGGCCACCACAAGCCCCATCCCCCAACCCAACCGTCGGCATCAATCTTTCACCACCAACGACTCACAACAGGTTGACAAATACCGTTTCGGCGCGGTTTTCCTCCTCTGCCACGTCCAAGTCGTACTGAGTCTGCAATCCAAGCCAGAACTGGGGACTCATTCCGAAAGATTTCGCCAAACGAAGAGCCGTGTCAGCGGTAACAGCGCGCTTGCCATGAACAATCTCGTTAATTCGGCGAGGGGGGAACACCGATGGAGACGGCGAGCCTGTGCTGGGTGATTCCCATCTCCTTAAGAAAATCCTCCATGAGGATCTCGCCCGGGTGAACCGGGGGGGGAGCTTGTCAGAGGTAGTCAACGATTAGCTGGCGAAGCTTCCGCAGCGCCACTGAGTGAATGCGGGAATCGATTGAGCGTACCCGCTCTCGATTCCACAGACGCTCAGTGTCCTTATCAGCGAACGACTGAATCATGCTCGACCCTATCCCCCGTTACCTTGTGAGTGTCCCTGATAATGGGGATAGTCGCTGGTCCCGGTA
>NZ_JAUNLP010000012.1 GCF_030532195.1 Corynebacterium sp.
TGGGTTTGATGGCACTGTTTTTCGTTTTGTAGGTTCGCTTCACTACTTCTCCTGGCTGAAAAGTGGTGATGCATTTACCGCTAGAACCTACCGAGCCCAAAGTGCTATAAACCTAGTCACTAAGTCTGGCGGTGGGCGCAGAATTGGCCGCAGGTGAGTGAGCCCGTATGCCCGCAAGCCCATGCGCACCCGGACCTACCGGCGCTTGCGGTGGTAGAGCGAATCCACGCTCTGGCCCTTCTGCTCCAGCTGCTTGAGCAGTACGTCCCGGACATCGCGGCGGCGGACCTTGCCCATCTGGTCGCGAGGCAGTTCCTCCAGGTGGAAGAAGGCGCGCGGCACCTTGTATCGGGTCAGGTTTTCGTAGCAGTGGTCGCGGTAGGCATCGGAATCCAGACGTGCCCAGTCGGCCAGAGTAATTGCGGCCACGACCATCTCGGAACCATCGCGCTTCGGCAGGCCGACGACCGTGGCATCGGTGACATCTGGGTGAGAGATGAGCACTTCCTCGACTTCGGCTGGGTACACATTGAAGCCACCGGTGATGATGACCTCCTTAATGCGAGCAACCAGCTTGATGAAGCCGTCTGACTCCATCACGCCAACGTCACCTGTGCGGTACCAGCGGTCACCCGCGGGAAGCTCGGCCGGACCATCAGTGAAGGAGTTCGCAGTAGCATCCGGAAGGTTCATGTAACCACCGAAGACCTGTGGGCCTCGGACGATGACCTCGCCCTCCTCGCCATCGGCGCGCAACTTGGTGGGGTCCTCGGGATCGACAATGGCGACCTCAGTATCTGGGAAAGGTAGACCAACGTAGCCCGGGCGGCGGTTACCGTCCATGGGGTTGCCGACGATAATCGGGGAGGTTTCGGTGAGACCGTAGCCCTCAACAAGACGGCCACCGGTGAGCTTTTCCCACTTTTCCACCAGGGAAACCGGCAGGGTAGCAGCACCGCAAAAGGCGAACTTCACGCCGGTGAGGTCGGCATTGTCGCGCTCAGCGGCCTCCACAATCTTCTCGTACAAAGTCGGAACGCCTGGCACCCAGGTCGGGCGATTGGACTTCATCACCTTCATAATCAGTGACATCTCCGGAGCTGGTACGAGCACCAGCTCGGCGCCAATCAGCATCGAGAGGTTGGTGACAATGGTCAGGCCGTAGGCGTGGAACATCGGCAGGACACCGAGAGCGATTTCACGGTCATTGCCCAGACCGGGCACCCAGGCCTCGCCCTGCAAAATGTTGGCAACCAAACCACGGTGTGTCAGCTGTGCGCCCTTTGGAGAGCCCGTCGTGCCGGAGGTGTACATCATCACTGCTACATCATCGGAATCGATGGTGTCATCGGCCTGGAAATTTTTGCCGTCGCCGCCGACGGCGTCGTGAAGCAGTGCGTCAAACCCCATGACCTGCGGTGCGGAAGTGTGCAACTTTGCGCGGGCGGCGCGAAGCTTCGGCAGCGGGATCGACAGTGCAGTGCGCATGAAAAATGGCAGGTCCTGAAGCATATTGACCGCAATAATGGTCTCCAGGGGAGTGGTGTTGCGGAGATCCTCAAGCATCGGCACGATTTTGTCCCAGCCGATGGCGACGCGGGCGCCGTGGTCGTTGAACGGGTGGCGCAGCTCGTGGGCGGTGTAGAGGGGATTGTGCTCGACGGCGACGGCGCCGAGGTGCAGAACGGCCCAGTAGGCGATGACGTGCTGCGGGCAGTTTGGCATGAGTAGCGCCACGCGGTCGCCCTTGCGTACGCCGAGTGCGCGCAGACCGGCAGCGACGCTGCGAACCTTGGCATCCAGCTCCGCGTAGGAGGTGGAGCGGCCGAAGAAGGTCAGCGCCTTGCGGTGCGGGTACGCGTGCAAAGTGTGCTGGTAGACATCCAGGAGGGTGTCGTAGGAGTAGTCGATGTGTGGGGGAGTCCACTCCGGGTACAGGTCAAGCCATGCTTTCGAAACAGCTGCGTTGGCTGTGTTGGTGCCGTTGGCCGTGTCGGTTGCGCGCTGGTCGCTGGCGGTGTCTTCTGCCTCGCCACGCGAGTTGGACTGTTCGGTCATGGAGTCCTCCTAGAGGTTATGCGTTTGCCCCAAAGATAGGCCTTTTTAATTTTTGCGTTCTCCGCGCCGGGCCGCATCTAACAATCACGACTTGAAAAACCGCGCATGATTTCTGTGGCTCGAATCACCGAGTCGGTGTGTCTGGTGATAATAACTTACGAAGTCGTAGGTATCGACCCTTGGTGAACGGCATGTCAATATTTCCACCCCCGAAAATCTCGGCTGACGTAAAACAACAAACAAATACACACGCCAGTTGCGACAATTCGCCAAAAGTAGGCACTCTAGGGGTATGACCGAAAAACTGCCGCAGGAGCAGAGCACTTCCACAACGGATGCGCCGTCGCTGCCGAAGCGAATCGCCATGATCTCCATGCACACCTCTCCGCTGGAGCAACCGGGTATCGGAGATGCCGGTGGCATGAATGTCTACGTGCTGCGCACCTGTGAGGAACTTGCCCGTCGTGGCGTCCAGGTGGATGTGTTCACCCGTGCAACGCGTTCCAGTGCGAGCGAAATTATCCATGTCAGCGACAACTTCCGCGTCATCAACATCGTCGCGGGCCCCTTTGAGGGCCTGGAAAAGGCCGACCTGGCAACGCAGATGCCTGCATTCGCCGGCGGCGTGCTGGAATTCGTGCGCAAGCAGGGCATTAAATATGACCTGATCCACTCGCACTACTGGCTCTCGGGTCAGGTCGGTTGGCTGTTGTCGGACCTGTGGCAGGTGCCATTTGTCCACACGGCGCACACGCTTGCCGCAGTGAAGAACCTCCATCTGGCGGCGGGTGATACGCCGGAGCCGGAGTCTCGCCGCATTTGTGAGCAGCAGATTGTTGACAACGCCTGCCGCATTATTGTCAACACCGCGGCTGAGGCACAGCAGCTGGTCGAATTACACGATGCCGAGCGCAGTCGCATCGATGTCGTCCCACCGGGTGTGGACATCGAGCTCTACTCCCCGGGTAGCGATCGCGCCACCGAGCGGGCCCGTCGTGAATTGGGGATTCCGCTGCACACGAAGGTGATTTTGTTCGTCGGTAGGCTGCAGCGGCTCAAAGGCCCACAGGTACTGCTGCGCGGCGTCGGCGAGCTGATGCGGCGCGAGCCCGGCATCGACCTGCGCGTCATTATCTGCGGTGGGCTCTCCGGCACCGGCCTGAACGCCCCGGACGAGTTCACCAATCTCGCCGCGGAGGAGGGCATTGACCATCTGGTGCGCTTCATGGCGCCGCGCCCGCCGCAGGATCTGGCGAAGCTCTACCAGGCCGCCGACCTCGTCGCCGTGCCCAGCTACAACGAAACCTTTGGGCTGGTCGCTATGGAAGCCCAAGCCACCGGCACACCTGTCGTTGCAGCGAACGTCGGGGGGCTGTCCATCGCCGTCGCCAATGGGGTCAGTGGTTTGCTTGTCGACGGTCACGAGGCCGCAGCCTGGGCAGATGCCCTTGGTCGCCTGGTTGATGACGATGAGCTGCGCATCAAACTGGCCGAGCAGGCGCGTGAGCATGCCCTGGAGTTTTCTTGGCAAAAGACCGTGGACCGCCTGGCCGATGTCTATCATCGAACCGAACTCCAAAAGGAATGCTGCCCCGACTCCGTCCGAGATGCGGGCGGTTCAAGGTAGCTCGGGGTTGCTCGGGGCAGCCCAAGGTGGCGTCAGAAAACCTGCCTGCGCCTTAACAAAAATAGGGAGATGATTCACCATGAGCACGGATATGCAGTCGCAGCTAAAAGCGCTGGGGGAGCAGCTAGAACGCCTCGGTGTGGAATACGGAATTGCCGACAATGCCGCTGTGGTGGTCCTGCCCGGTAAGAAAAAGCTCAAGACCGTCGCCGGTCTCATCCCATCCCCGGATTCCCTGCGGGTAGAGGCATTCGTCTGCCGCGCTGTCGAGGAAAACCACGAGGCCGTGTACAAGTGGCTGCTGCAGCGCAACCGCCGCCTGTTCGGCATCGCCTACACCATCGATGCCGCCGGTGATATCTACCTGGTTGGTCAGCTGCCCGCTGAGCTTTCCGACGAAGACCTAGACCGCCTCCTCGGACAGCTGCTGGAGACAGCCGATGGGGATTTCAACCACATCCTGGAGCGCGGCTTTGCCTCTGCAATTAAGCGCGAATGGCAGTGGCGTGTGGACCGTGGGGAGAACCTGGCCAACCTGGAGCAATTCCGCCACATGGTGGAGTAGCGGGGGTAAAAGCCCGATTCACGGGGCAACGGTCGGCAGGATTGCCCGAGTTGGGGCACAATCGGGTGTATGAGCAATGGAAAACTGATTCTTGTCCGTCATGGTCAGAGTGAGTGGAACGCATCCAACCAGTTCACCGGTTGGGTTGACGTAGCACTGACCGACAAAGGCCGCGCAGAAGCAGTTCGTGCCGGTGAGCTGATGGTGGAGGCAGGCCTGAAGCCTGATGTTCTCTACACCTCGCTGCTGCGTCGAGCTATCAATACCGCCCACATCGCCCTGGACACTGCAGACCGTCTGTGGATTCCAGTTGTTCGTGATTGGCGCCTCAATGAGCGTCACTACGGCGCACTGCAGGGCCTGAACAAGGCTGAGACGAAGGAAAAGTACGGCGAGGATCAGTTCATGTCCTGGCGTCGTTCCTACGACACTCCGCCGCCGGAGCTGTCGGATGACAGCGAGTTCTCGCAGGCACATGACCCGCGCTATGCCAACCTCGATGAGGTTCCGCGCACGGAGTGCCTCCTGGACGTCGTAAAGCGCCTCATTCCGTACTACGAGGAAGAGATTCTGCCGCGCCTGAAGGCGGGCGAGACCGTCATGGTTGCAGCTCACGGCAACTCCCTGCGTGCGCTGGTGAAGTTCCTGGACAACATCTCGGATGAGGACATTGCAGCGCTGAATATCCCAACCGGTATTCCGCTGGTGTACGACATTGATGCTGAGGGCAAGGTTCTGAATCCGGGTGGTACTTACCTGGATCCGGAGGCCGCAGCTGCTGGTGCCGCCGCAGTTGCTGCTCAGGGCAATAAGTAATGCTCGGATAGCGGATATGTCTAAGGCAAGGAGCGCAGCCAAGTAAAGGGCTGTGCTCCTTGGTCTATCTGCATATCTTCATCGCTGGGGCGTATCGAGGTGCCGATGGTTGAACAGGGATTTGGCAAGGAATACCTGATCTCGGCAGTTCGTCGCGCGTGAACTCTGTAAAGGACTTAGGGTAAAGCCCGTGTCAAAAATCATTATCGCCGCTCTAATAGGTGCCGCGGTCATGGCAGCTGTGCTGATTATCGGCGGTGCAGTCACCGGTGCCTATAACCGCGCCAGGCGGCAAAAAAATGATGCGGAAAGCGCAATCACCACAATGGCCCAGGTCATGCACCTGGCAATTCAGAAGTCGCCAACCGGCGTGGTGGTTGTAGATATTTCGCGGGACTTAATTTTGTCCAACTCCCAGGCGCATAAGTTGGGCCTGGTTTATGAGCGCCATCTCAATGACGTGGGATGGGAAGCAGCTCTTAAGGTCTTTGATAGCCAAGAGGATCAGGAGCTGACGCTGGTGTTGCCGGCGCGCCGTGCTGGTGCCCCGGACACCATCGTCCATTGTCAAGTCACGCCACTGTCGTTGGTGGATGACCGCTTCGTCGTGATTTACGCCCGAGATGTCTCCGAGCAGGCTCGAATGGAAGCCGCTCGTCGAGACTTCGTGGCAAATGTCTCCCATGAGCTTAAGACTCCGGTCGGTGCCATGAGCCTGCTGGTTGAGGCCTTAAACGAAGCCACGGACGATCCGGTGGCAGTTAAGCACTTCAGCGAGAGCTTGGCGCAGGAATCCAAACGGATGTCGACGATGATTACGGAACTCATTTCACTGTCGAAGCTACAGGGCGCCGAACCACTGCCGGATATGTCGCCGGTAAAGGTGGACGAAATTGTCGCTGGCGCGGTGCGTCGAAATGAAATGCTCTCGGATCAGGCGGGCATTGAAATTACCGTTGACTGCGAGCCCAACTTGGTCGTTGAAGGTGATCGCAATCTGCTCATCACAGCAGTGTCCAACCTGATTTCCAATGCCATCAACTACTCCCCAGAGGCCACGCCGGTGTCGGTGACAGCGGTGAAGGAAGGCGATGACACCGTCGCCATTCGCGTGACCGACCGTGGTATCGGCATTTCGCAGGCCAATCAGAAGCGCATTTTTGAGCGCTTCTTCCGCGCGGACAAGGCACGCTCGCGTGCAACCGGTGGAACGGGTCTGGGATTGGCAATCGTTAAGCATGTTGCTGCTAACCACAAGGGGACGGTCAAACTGTGGAGCCGGCTGGGCACAGGCTCAACGTTCACCATTGAGCTGCCGCTGCTAGACCAAAAAGGTGCGGAGTCGGCCAAGGAAACGACCGCCGCCGGTTTAAAGAAATTGGGTAAGGGACCGTCTGCAACCCAGACGGGTTCCTCACCAAAAGCGCAGCGGGGCGCTGGCAAATCCCGCGGCAAGGATAAGGATTCCAAGGAAGGAATGAAGTAGTCCGTGACTGAGGTACTTATTGTCGAAGATGAGGCCGCCCTGGCAGAACCACTGGCGTTTCTGCTGCAGCGCGAGGGCTTCCAGGTGCGGATGGCCGCAGACGGGCAGGAGGCGCTGACTGAGTTCTCCAAGGCCGAACCGGACATAGTGCTGCTCGACCTCATGCTTCCGGGAATGAGCGGCACCGAGGTGTGTAAGAATATTCGCCTCAAGTCCTCGGTGCCGGTGATTATGGTCACGGCGCGTGACACCGAGATCGACAAGGTGGTGGGTCTGGAAATTGGCGCGGATGACTACGTGACCAAGCCGTACTCCTCCCGCGAACTCATCGCGCGTATTCGGGCCGTACTGCGCCGTGGTCGCCACGAAGAAAGCGAAGACATGGAGGACCTCTACGAGGAAGTTCTGCGCGGCGGACCGGTGATGCTTGATGTTGAGCGCCACGTTGTCACTGTTGATGACAAGGAAGTGGCCATGCCACTCAAAGAGTTCGACCTGTTGGAGTACTTACTGCGAAACCGCGGCCGTGTTCTCACCCGCGGTCAGCTCATCGACCGCGTTTGGGGCTCCGACTACGTCGGTGACACCAAGACGCTGGATGTGCATATCAAGCGACTGCGCTCGAAGATTGAGCGCAATCCTTCCTCGCCAGAATTCCTGGTCACCGTCCGCGGTCTGGGATACAAGTTCGAGGACTAGGCCTCGCGCCTAGACCTCGTCTGGGCTAAGCCCCTCGTTCGCCGCACGCGTCGCAGGGTGAATTGCCAGCAGCGGATAGCCACTCGGGCCAAAAGCCTTAGCGGCACCCGCTGCCTCACGAGCTCGGCAGTGCTCCGCCAAAATCTCGTAACACTCCTCGCCAATCAGCTCGACCAGCTCTGACTTATGCGTGCGCCAAATAGGCTCACCGCCGGCATGTGTTGCCGGTGCACAGGTGCAGTACCAGTCAAAGTCCTCGCCGCCGTCGCCCCATGCGCGACGGTCGTACTCGGTGATGGTCGTGTGCAAAATCTCTTGGCCGTCTGGGCGCTCTTCCCAGTCCTCCAGTCTGCGTAGCGGCACCTGCCAGCACACATCCGGCTTCACCTTCACCGGGTCGATGTCATTGGCCATCGCCCACTGGTGAATGGCACAGCCCGCACCATTTCGCCACCCCTCACGGTTGGCAAAAATGCAGGCATTATTCACGACCTTCGTTTTCAGAGCGGGCTCAGGCTCTCCGTTTTCGTCGTCAAGCTCGTCCCACACTAACCACGGTTCCAGCGGTTCGGTGGGGTCGGTCTCGTACGTTTCCAGCCATTTCAGCGTGTCAGTGGGGCGGTTTTGCCACCATGCAGGGGCGTCCTTGGCATCGCCTTCCATACGCTTGACGACGTTAATAACCCTCTCGCGGTCATCTTCGTCGGTAATAAAGGCGCCATGTCCACAACATCCGACATCGACATTGTCGAAGTCAATGCCTTTGCATGCAGAGGTGCCAAAAGCGCACTGATAGGAACTCATCAGCCACGTTAAATCGCAGGTGATGATATGCAAGGGGTCATCCGGGTGGGCAAACTCGAACCACTCGCGGGGAAAGTCAAAAGCTACCTCGGCGGCGGAAGCTTGAGGTCCGCGGCCGGCACGGGGGTGGGGTTGATTCACACCAATATACCGTAGACCGTCTAACCTACTAAGCGTGAGATTAGGTGTATTAGACGTAGGCAGTAATACCGTCCACTTGGTGATGGTGGACGCCCGCCGGGGTGGACACCCGACTCCGATGAGCGATTCCAAGTCGACCATGAAGCTGGTCGAGTACCTGGATAAGGACAATAACCTGTCCCAGAAGGGTATCGATAAGCTCACCGGTTACGTCGCGGAGTCCAAGGACCTGGTTAAGCAGATGAAGTGCGAAGAAATGATCAGCTTCGCCACCTCTGCAGTCCGCGATGCCGCAAATGCGGATGAGGTTCTTGCTCACGTGGAGAAGGAAACCGGCATTAAGCTGCAGATCCTCTCCGGTGAGGACGAAGCTCGCCTGACCTTCCTGGCAGTGCGCCGTTGGTACGGCTGGTCTGCTGGGCGCCTAATCAATCTCGATATCGGTGGTGGCTCGTTGGAGCTGACCTCAGGCACGGATGAGGATCCGGAGGCCGCATACTCGCTGCTTCTGGGTGCTGGTCGTCTGACCCACGAGTGGTTTGAGACCGACCCGCCGGAGCGCAAGAAGATTGATTTGCTGCGCGATTACATCGACGCTGAGCTAGCTGAGCCGGCACGTCACTTGCGTACCCTCGGTGAGCCGGATTTGGCCGTGGCAACGTCCAAGACTTTCCGCACGCTGGCGCGCCTGACCGGTGCAGCGCCGTCTTCTGCAGGTCCGCGCGTCAAGCGCACTCTGACGGCCGCCGGTTTGCGTCAGTTGATTGCATTTATTTCCCGCATGACCGCCGCCGACCGTGCCGAACTTGAGGGTGTAAGTGCCAATCGTTCTCACCAAATTGTCGCCGGTGCCCTCGTCGCAGAGGCTAGTATGCGAGCATTGGGATTAGAGAAGGTTGAAATCTGTCCTTGGGCACTGCGCGAGGGCATTATCTTCCGCCGGTTGGACAGCGACCTACACGGAAAGGGTTGAGATGAGCGAGGAGAAGCTCACAGTTGCCGAACTGCTTGCGCGTCGGCAGCAAGAGGGCAAAACCTCTGAAACGCCAAGGCGTCGCCGCCGACGCAGCCTTGAGGAAGGCGGTGTCTCCGTCTCGGAACTGACTGGCTCCATTCCGCGGGTCAAGGGCAGTGATCCCCGTCGCGGTGCTCATGCACTGTCCAATTCGGAAGACGACGATAAGACGAAGGCGAGCGATTTGCTTGCCGACGAAGCTGCGGCCAAGGCAACCGCTGCGGGGCAGGAGGCAGAAGCGCCGGTTGGCTCGGCAGAGGTAGAGGTAGAGGAACCCGCCGAGGAAACAGTCGCTGAGGCTGGCACCGAGGCTGAGGCTGACGCCGAGGACACCGAGACGGTTGAACCAACTGCACCAGCTGAGACTGCTGAGACTGTTGAGACTGAGCAGGGCGAAGAAGAGCAGCCAGCTCAGGCCGCTCAGGTCGCCCAGGCTCCGACCGCGCAGGCTCCGGCTGCACCGAAGACCCCACAGGCTCCGGAGATGCCGGTGCCGATGGCGATTCCAATGGAACCGCGCCCGGTCATGGTCAACAGCGAGCGCGCTGAGATTACCTATACCTTCACCGAGCTTCGTGACTTCAATGATGAGGCCGTCAAGATCGGCGCTCCTGGTCCAGTCGCACAGGCGGCGCTGACTGGCTCGAACTCCTACGATGATCGTCCGACTGCGTCTATTCCGGTTATTACCGAAGAGATTGCATCGGCCATGGCCGAAAACAAGAAGACCAAGGCAGAGGCTCAAACGGCCGAAGAGGCTGAGCGTGCTCGTGCTGCGGAGGCTACACAGGCCGCTGAAGAGACTTCGGAGGCCACTGCCGTAGCGGAGGTCACCGAGCCGGAGGCTACCCAGGCCGCTGCTATCGCAGAGCCAAAGGCCGAAGCTGCCGCTGGCACGGAAGAGTCGGCCGCTGCGGACGTCGTCAAGCGTGATGATGATTCCGCCTCGCGTGCTGAGGTCGCCGAAGAAGAGGACTACGCCGAGGACAACTCGCTGTCTGTGCCGTTGCTTTTGATTCAGGTCTTCGTCGGCCTGATTGTCGGCGCGCTGATTTTCTTCGGTTTCACCATGGCGTGGTCGTCGCTGCCGACGGTGGTGACGGTGATTATGGCTGTGGTTGTCACGGGCGGCTTCGTGGGCCTGGCCAATTACCTGCGGCGCAAGAAGGATGTCGCAACGCCGATTCTCGCCGGATTGGTTGGTCTGGCGCTGACATTCGGACCGTGGCTGATTTTCCAGCTATAACGGCAGTTGTAACGCTGAGAAGTTAAAACACCTATCACCACAATGCAGGGGTTCGGAAAGTAGTTTCTGAGCCCCTGCATTCGCGTGTGTGGACTTGTTTTGGCACACTTAGCCACCATGACAAGAATTGCTGTAATTGGTGGCGGAAAGATTGGTAGCGCACTCGTCGGTGGTCTCATCGACGGCGGTGTCGCGCCCTCCTCGATTTATGTAGTGGGGCGCACCAAGGAGAGCCTGGCCGGTCTGAAGGAGACCTACGGCATTGTCGATACCGACGACCCAGTGGGTGCAGTCGACGGTGCCGACGTGGTGTTCTTGTGTGTGAAGCCGTACCTGATTATCGACATGCTGGAAAAGATTGCCGACGTGCTCGATGACTCTGAGGTCGACACCATTGTGGTGTCCATGGCGGCGGGAATCACGCTGGACAAGATGGAAGGCGTGTGCGCCGTTGGCACCCCGGTTGTTCGCGTGATGCCGAATACTCCGATGCTCGTGGGCAAGGGCGTGTGCGCTGTCGCGCCGGGCCGTTTTGTCACAGAGAACCAGACCGAGGTTGTGGTCGAGCTGCTGAAGAAGGTCGGCACCGTTGAGGTTGTCGATGAGTCGCTGATGTCCGCAGTCACGGCAGTGTCTGGCTCGGGCCCGGCATACTTCTTCCAGTTTGTGGAGGCCATGACCGATGCAGGCGTGAACCTGGGGCTCAAGCGCGATCAGGCCAAGCGCCTGGCATCAGCGACGGCTGCCGGTGCGGCCGAGATGATGATGCAGGAGGGCGCAGATCCAACTGCGCTGCGTGCCGATGTCACCTCGCCGGGTGGTACCACTGCTGCGGCCACTCGCGTTTTTGAGGAAGAGGGCATTCGCCGCGCAGTTCACCGCGCGCTGCAGGCCTGCTACGACAAGGCCAATGAGATGGGTAAATAGCGCCGAGCTTTCCGCGCGAATAACCCCCAAAATTTGGGGCATTGGGAAAGTGGGGTGAAGGTCACTAATCCGATACGCAGGGATAACGGGTTAGTCACATCTGTCACGCCATTCCCCAATGCCCCTATTTTTTATCAAAAATCGCATAGGCCCCTTGCCTACCGGTAGGATATGAAAAGCACGTGCGTGTCACGATTTTCTGCAGGAGGGGAAGCCTGCAGCGCGTCGCGTGCGCCGAAGGGAATAAAAACTAATGCAGAATGCAGATAAAGGCACCTTTTTGACCGTTGCAGAAGTCGCTGACATCATGCGCGTGTCCAAGATGACCGTTTACCGTCTTGTTCACTCCGGCGAGCTGCCGGCCGTGCGCGTGGGCCGTTCGTTCCGCGTCCATGAGTCCGCAGTGAAGGAATACCTGGATTCCTCGTTCTACAACGCAGGCTAATTTTTGTGCCTTTAAGCGGGGCTGTTTGACCTGGATACCCATGTCCCCGCTATGATTAATCCGATTAGTGCATGGTGCCGTGTGGCGCCCCTGTTTCCTATCGTCTTCAGGTAGTGGAGACGGAAGGAAAAAGGGCGTGACGTCTCGGCGGCTTCGTTGAAGTCGCATTCGCAGACGCCGCCATTGTGCATAAAAGACAAATTTTCCAGTCAACGAATAGCGAGGTCGAGCCGATGGGTTCCGTCATTAAGAAGCGTCGCAAGCGCATGTCGAAGAAGAAGCACCGCAAGATGCTTCGCCGCACCCGCGTGCAGCGTCGTAAGCTCGGCAAGTAAGCCGCTGTTCCTGCCACTGGTAGGGGCACGTTAGCTTTGCGTCGCGTAAAGCATTGAAAAACCCGCCCGGTCTGTTCGGACCTGGGCGGGTTTTTATTACCTCTGCTGAGTTTCGCGCACACGCTTTACGACGAACCCAGCGCCCGCAACCGCTCCTGCCACCAGTGCTCCGACTGAGAGCCAGCGAGCGGTGGCCAATGTCGCTGAGCGGAAGTGGCGGTAGTCGTAGACCGTCCATCCCTGCTGGTGCGCGTAGCGGCGCAGTTTGCGGTCTGGGTTGATAGCCACGGCCGTGCCAACCATAGAGAGCATCGGGATGTCGTTGGCCGAATCCGAGTAGGCGGTACAGCGGCTCAAATCCAGGTCGGAGGAAGCTGCGAGTGCCGCCACTGCATGCTTCTTACCGGGACCGTGGAGAATGTCGCCGACTAACCGGCCGGTGAACTTGCCGTCTTTGACCTCAGCGACTGTGCCCAGCGCACCGGTGAGCCCAATGCGCTTTGCAATCACCTGTGCCAGCTGCACTGGGGTAGCAGTGACCAGCCAGACCTCCTGGCCAGCCTGGATATGCAGCTCCGCCAGGTCGCGGGTGCCCTGGTAGACGCGGCCCATGATCTTTTCTTCAAAGATTTCATCGCCGAGCTTGACCATTTCGGCCACATCGTGGCCAGCAAAGAACTCCAGTGCCTGCTCGCGAGCCTTGGCAACATCGGTTGCGCTCTCCGCGCCTGAGACGCGGAATTTCAGCTGTTTCCACAGCATGCCGGCTAGCTCTCGCTTGCCAATAAAGCCCCGCTCCACCAGGCCCATGGCAAACAGGAAGATGGATGCGCCCTGTACCAGGGTGTTATCGACATCGAAGAAGGCAGCGGTGCCTTGATCGCGCTCGACGCCGGGAACCGGGTCTGAGAGCACACGTGCGCCACCGGCGGCATCCTCCGCACCGGCGACACTGCGAAAACCTGTGACCAGTTCTTCGCCGCCGACATCGTAGACCTTGCCAAGTGCCTCCAGAGCATTGGCAGCCGCAGCAGTACCGGCCTCCTCCTGAGCCTCATCATTGAGCGGTGCGAGAGCGACCTGCTCAAGGAAGTTACGAACATTTCCCTGAGAGGCAACAAGATCGCTCAGGATATCGATAGGGAAGGGGGAGCCGCTGTCGGCGCTGAATTCACTCACGGCACAAAAGTCACTTTCCACGGTGATTCTTTGTTTACAGGTCATAGTATCCGGTAATGCACCTATACGGCGCGCTGAGAGTGAGGCTAGCGGTGGCAGAGACATTGGCGGGGCGGGCAAGGACGTCGTAAAGCGTATGCCTAGACTTGCGAACATGGTGACTGTGACCGTGATGAGTAGGCAGAGCTGTGGATCGTGTGCGCGCGTGATTGCGCAGATTGAGCCACTGGTGCGTGAACGCAATGCCGCTTTTGAAGTCAAGGATGTCGATTCCAGTGACGATTTGGCGATGGAGTTTGGGGACCGCGTGCCGGTGATTTTGGTCGATGATGAAGAAATTGCCTGCTGGGAAATCGATGACGACGAACTGATTGAGGCAATCGACGACGCAGCGGGGAGGTGAGCGCACCAGTGAGCGCGCTTTACCGGGGCGTGCTTCGGGCGCGAGATGCGCCATGGCAGAATATGGTTGTTTGTGTGGCAGCCAGGTCTGCGGCCCCGGGGAGAAGACGACTAAGTAAAGTTCGCCTTTGTTGTGCCTGAGGACCTCAGTTGTCTACCGTTGACTGTCATAGCTGTGTGAAAAGCCCGTGGCGGGGCAGTGTGAGGAGCAATAGAGCGGTGATCGAGCGGTGAGTGTTCTTCTCGTCGGAATGTCGTACCGGTCTGCACCGGTGAACCTGCTTGAGAAAGTCTCCGTCGGCGATGCTGAGCGGGAAACTAGTTTGGCTCGCCTGGTCGCGGATGATGCGATTAGTGAGGCGATGCTGCTGTCGACCTGCAACCGCGTGGAATACTACGTGGTGGCAGAGGGCTTCCACTCTGGTCTTTCGGCCGTAGTCCGCGAGATTGTGGGGCGCACGGGGCTGGACCTCGACGAGCTGACACCACATCTGTATGTCCGCTACGCGCAGGCCGCGGCAGAACACGCATTTTCCGTGTGTGCGGGGTTGGATTCGATGGTGCTGGGTGAGCAGCAGATTATCGGCCAGATGCGCACCGCCTACCAGATTGCGGACGAAGCCGGCACCGTTGGGCGAATGCTGCATGACTTGGCGCAGAAGGCATTGCATACCGGCAAGCGTGTCCACTCGGAGACGCTGATTGACAATGCCGGTGCCTCGATGGTCTCCGTGGCCGTCGATGAGGCGATTGCCGCGCTGAACCCCGAATTCAATGCGGGTGTTGATGTCGCAGTGGACAGCACTATTCTTGCTGGGCGCTCCGCGCTTATCCTCGGAGCCGGCGCCATGAGCTCGCTGGCGGCAAGTTACCTCGGTCGCTGCGGTATTGACCGATTGGTCATTGCCAACCGCACGGTGGACCGCGCGCAGAACTTGGCCAACCACTCCATTGAGGCCGGCGTGCCTGCCGAGGCCATTGCCCTCACGGACTTCGCCGAAGTCCTCGATAATGTCGACATCCTGGTGAGTGCCACGGGTGCTATGAACCCGGTTGTCCACGGCGAGGATGTAGCTGACCATGGCCCATTGGCCATCGTTGACCTGTCTATGCCACGTGACGTGGCCGAAGATGTCGCAGGTCTCGAGGGAATTGCTCTGTTTAACATCGAGCACCTGCAGATGACCCGCGCCGAGGTACCGGGCCGCGACGACGAATCCGCCGCCCGCGATATTGTCAACGAGGAGCTGGAGTCCTACCTCAGCGCGCAGCGCGCCAACGAAGTCGCGCCGACTGTGCGCGCCTTGCGTGAGCGCGCAGCGGAAGTTGCCAAGGCCGAGCTCGCTCGCTTGGAGGCGAAGACCCCGGGACTTACCCAGAAGGAACGTCGCGAAGTCGAGTCCACGGTTCGCCGTGTCGTCGATAAGCTCTTGCATGCGCCAACTGTGCAGGTCAAGAAGCTATCGAGTCAGCAGGGCGGCGGAAACTACGCTATTGCTCTGCAGAAACTCTTCGACCTGCCCTTAACCACGCCCACTGGGCTGTATGCTGACACAGATATCCCCGCGGACCTCATGGTGGAGGGGCGCATTGGGAGACTGCAGGGCTTGGAGCAGTACAGCCTCGATGGTGTCAACGCCGTCGACGGTGCTCCTGAAGTCACTAACAAATAGTTTTTCGGAGGAAGAAATGCCTGATCCAGCGATAATCCGTATTGGCACCAGGGGCTCAGAACTAGCTCGAACACAGGCTGGTCATGTCCGTGATGCACTGATTGAGCTGGGACAGCCCGCCGAATTGGTGATTGTTAAGACCGCTGGCGATCACAATCGTCATGATCCGGTGGAAAAGATTGGTATCGGTGTCTTCACCCAGGCCCTGCGCCATGCGCTGCGTGAAGATGTCTGTGACATCATTGTTCACTCATTCAAGGACTTGCCGACGGTACCGGAGGACGACATGATGGTCGCAGCGGTGCCGGAGCGCGTGGATCAGCGAGAAGCGCTGATTTCTCGTGACGCAACGCCGTTGATGGATCTGCCGGAAGGCGCTCGCGTGGGCACCTCCGCGCCGCGTCGTGTCTCCCAGCTGCGTGCGCTGCGCTCGGACCTTGAGATTGTTCCGCTGCGAGGCAACATCGATACCCGCATGGGGCGCGTGGAAGAGGACCTCGATGCGGTCATTCTGGCCCGCGCTGGGCTGGAGCGTACCGGCCGCCTGGATAACATCGCGGAATCCCTCGACGTAGAGGTGCTGATGCCGGCACCGGCACAGGGCGCGCTGGCCTTGGAATGCCGCAGTGCTGACCGTGAGATTGTGGAGATTCTGCGCAAGCTCGATCACCCGGTGTCGCACGCGCAGGCTGTCGCAGAGCGCGCTGTGCTCAATGAGCTGGAAGCCGGTTGTACCGCCCCCGTTGCGGCGTACTCAACCGTGGCTGAAAATGGTGAACTCACCCTGAAGGCGGGGGTATTCGCCCTCGATGGTTCGCAGCAGTTGCTCGAGACCGCTAGTGCCCCCATGGATAAGGCCGATGAGCTTGGTCGGAAGGTCGCACAAGCGCTGCTCGCACGGGGTGCCGTTGAGGTAATGGGCGATACCCTGCGCGAATCTCAAAAGTAGCCGGTTAGTGAATTTCGCTTAAACCCTTTATGCTAATAGGCCTGTAATCATGCCGTTGGGATAAGGGTTCCCTTGAGGCGTTTGCATGTGCTGTGCGGGGCGAGAAGTTCCCACGCACATGTGCATTCGTGTGCCCGCTTTTTGGTGACTCATCGGCATGGACAAGTGAACATCCAATAGAAAAGGAATCACTCCGCCACGATGAACACCTCTCTCCCCTCCGCAACGGGGCGCATCCTGTTCGTCGGCGCTGGTCCTGGAAATCCCGACCTGCTGACGCTTCGCGCCCGCGAGATTCTCGCCGACACCGCTATTGCCTATGTGGACAGCGATGTCATGCCGGGTGTTCGAGAGCTCATTGCAACCGACGTGCCTGTGCCCCCGGAGATGCTGAAGGAAGCCGAAGAGGAGTACGAGCGCATGTGCGCCGCGGCCAAGGCCAAGGGCTCTCGTCGTAAGCCTCCTCGCCCCGCGCCGCCAACCGCCGCCGACCTGCGTGAGCCCGTCGCCGACGCCAAGAAGATGGCTGCCGTGCTTGTCGACGAGGCCAAGAAGGGCAACAACGTGGTGCGCCTGGTCGCGGGCAATCCGCTGACCAATGACTCGCTGCTGACTGAGATCAATGAGGTCTCCCACGCGGATGTCGAGTTCCAGATTGTGCCGGGTATGTCCGTGCCGTCGACCGTTCCCGCGTTTGCGGGCATCGCTCTCGGCTCGACCTACACCGAGACCGATTTGGGGCGTGCCGATGTCGATTGGGATGAACTGGCCACCGCGCCGCAACCGCTTGTACTGCAGGCCGTCCAGGACGATCTTGCAGCAATCGCCGCCGAGCTCAGTGAGCGTGGTCTGCCGGCGTCGCTGCCGGCGTCGGTCACCGTAAACGGCACCACTCGTCTGCAGCGCACCTATGACGTCACGCTGGGTACGCTGGCACAGCTGTCCGGCGACCTATCCGGTCAGCTGGTGGTGACCCTTGGCAAGGGCGTGGACAACCGCTCGAAGTACTCGTGGTGGGAAAACCGCGCACTCTACGGCTGGAAGGTGCTGGTTCCGCGCGCAAAGGCGCAGGCTGGTCCTATGAGCGCACGTCTGGTGGGGCACGGCGCTATCCCCATTGAGGTGCCGACGATCTCCATCGAGCCGCCACGCAGTCCGGCACAGATGGAACGCGCAATCAAGGGGCTTGTCGACGGCCGCTATCAGTGGGTCGTCTTCACCTCCGTCAACGCCGTCAAGGCCGTGTGGGATAAGTTCCAGGCATTCGGTCTGGACGCACGGTCCTTTGCCGGTGTTCGCATCGCCGCAGTGGGACACCGCACGGCTGCTGCCATTCGGGAAAAGGGCATCACGCCAGAACTGCTGCCGGATGACACACGCCAGAACGCCGCGGGCATCGTCGATGTTTTCCCCGAGTACATCGAGGATCTCGATCCGGTCAACCGCGTTTTGCTTCCGCGCGCCGATATCGGCACCGATGTGCTTGTCGACGGTCTGGTCGACCTCGGCTGGGAAGTCGATGATGTGGTCGCTTACCGTACCGTGCGGGCAGCTCCGCCGAGCGCGGATATCCGCGACATGATTAAGACCGGTGGTTTTGACGCAGTCTGCTTTACGTCTGGTTCGACGGTGAAGAACTTGGTCGGTATTGCGGGCAAGCCGCATGCCCGCACCATCATCGCCTGCATTGGACCGATGGCTGCCGCCACTGCTCGGGAGTATGGCCTGCGTGTTGATGTGGTGCCGGAGCGCGCCAGCATTCCCGACCTCGTGGATGCGCTGGCGGAGCATGTCGCCAACCTGCGGGCTGCCGGTCAGCTACCGCCGCCGCGTAAAAAGCGTCGTCGTTCGCGCAAGAAGACCAGCTAGTCTGCGGGTGTATCGGAGCGATTCCGCGTTTTTATTAAGGTGGTCACTATGACTACTTCTGGAGCTTCTGAATCCACACGTGGAATCGACCTCGACCAGTTCGGACTTCCCATTCCGATTCGTCGCCCACGCAGGCTGCGCACCAACCCGGTCATGCGCGCTATGACGGCGGAGACGACGCTGAGCCCGAAGAACCTCATTCTGCCGATGTTTGTGGCAGATGGAATTGATAAACCAAAGCCAATTACCTCGCTGCCAGGCGTTGTCCAGCACACGGAGGACTCCCTGGTGGACGCCGTGCGCGAGGCCGTGGAAGTCGGCATCCCAGCCGTTGACCTCTTCGGTGTCCCGCTGGATGAAGACAAGGATGCGGAAGGTTCCGAGTCTTGGAACCCGGATGGCGTGCTCAACCGTGCGCTGCGTCGCCTGCGCAAGGAATTCGGCAATCAGATTCTGATTATGGCCGATACCTGCTTGGACGAGTTCACCGATCACGGTCACTGCGGTGTGCTGGGCACGGACCGCTTCGGCAATACGGTCGTCGAAAACGACCGCACGCTGGTCAATTACGTCAAGATGGCCGTGGCTCAGGCCGACGCCGGAGCACACATTGTCTCGCCGTCCGGCATGATGGATGGCCAGATTGCCGCTATCCGTGAGGGCCTGGATGCCGCAGGTCATGAGGATGTTTCCATCATGGCGTACTCGGCCAAGTACGCATCTGCCTTCTATGGCCCGTTCCGGGAGGCAGTGGGCAGCTCGCTGCAGGGTGACCGCCGTACCTATCAGCAGGACCCAGCGAACCGTCGTGAAGCACTGCTCGAAACCCAGCTGGATATTGATGAGGGCGCGGACATGGTGATGGTGAAGCCCGCCATGAGCTACCTGGATATCCTGCGGGAAGTCGCTGACTCGTCGCCGGTGCCGGTTGCTGCGTACCAGGTCTCGGGTGAGTACGCGATGATTCACGCGGCGGCCGCCAACGGGTGGATTGACCTGGATGCTGCGATGATGGAAGCAGTCTTGAGCATTCGTCGCGCAGGTGCGGATCAGATTCTGACCTACGCTGCGGTGGACCTGGCCAAGAAGCTGCGTGAACAGTACTAATCTGCAATTGTTCTTCGGCTGCGCCCGTTAGGGGTAGCCGAAAATTCGCAGGTGTCGTATCGAAAAGTGGATGGATGACTAAAGAAGATTCAAAGCCCGCACTGCCCGATGTCATCGAGGGAGCGTCGCAGGCGTGGCGAATCACTGCCGTGCTGCAGCTGGTGCTCAGCGTTCTTGCACTGATTTCCTACTGGCTGCATCCGGAGATGCTGATTAGCCCATCGGATGCCAAGGAGGTATTCCCGGAGCTTGCTGCGAACCAGATTCAGGCGGCGCTGAAGACCACCATTGTTATCGCGTTCCTCTTCGCCGCAGGTATTTGTATTGCGTTTTTCGCAATCATCGACCGCATGAAGAAGGGCAGCGAAGGTGCTCGCGCCGTGCTGATTTTGGGCTCGATTTATCTGGCTCTGACGGCGCTGGTGTCTTTCTTCTCATCCGGTGCCGCAGCCGCCGGTGTACCGGAGGCCCTGGTATTCATCAGCGGTGCGGTACGAATCGCCTCGGCCACGGCGGCGGTTGCGGGTGTGGTGCTCGCATCGTCGAAGGAAGCAAAGGACTACTTCAAGGACCAGAAGCCGAACCAGCCCTGGTCGCCGAGTAAGTCCCACTTGCCCAAGCCGCCGACCAAGCCACTGGACGGCCCGAAGGACAACACGCAGAACAACAAGAAGCCCGAGGACCAGAAGAAATGATGACCCTCCCGCGCAGCCCCTGGCACTGGGTGCTCTTCGTCGCCGTTATCGTGCAAGGCGTGATGAGTCTGATGCTGCTGACCGGCGATTACTCGCACATCATCGATGCCGTTCGCCGCGATATCCGCATCGTCGCGGTACTGACGCTGGTCAGCTCGCTTATCGCAAGTGCATGCTTGCCGACGGCACTGGAGAGCAAAGCCACCAGGAGACTGCTGTTGGTCTCGGTGATTGTCACCGGCTTAGCCATGATTTTCGCTGTTATCGCGGGAGCTTTGACTGGGTGGGTCATTTTCCCCAGTATCGTAATGGCGTTTGGTATGTTGCTGCTTTATCGTGAATTGGCGACCTCGCGCCCCAGCCGGCCGCAGGATTAGACGGAAAGTTTTGTAAAGGCCATGAGTAACACGGGTGATTTAGAATCCTCGTTGGATGACCGCGTAGAGCAAGCTATCGAAGATGCCAAGGTTGCGGCGGCCAAGGCGCTGCCGCACAGCCGACAGGTGTTAGAGGAAGAAAGCCCGCACCAGCGTCTGGCCAATCGAAATGGTCGTTCCAACACGGCCTTTGCTCTCATCCTGGACAACATGGACGACGCGGAAAAGGCCGAACGCGCGGAAAAGGTACTCGAGTCTTTTCCTGGAGTCACTGCGTCGGTGGTCTACAAGCCAGGCCGTGCGTGGATTACCGCGCCGGATCACATTGATCCGAACACATTCATTGAGGCTCTCCGCGAGATTGACGTTGATTCGTATCTCACTCGCAGTACGCTTCGTCGTCGTGCAACCCGTCTCGATGTATCACAGCACCGCCGTCCCGCGGTGCCGGCCGCCGCACAGCAAATGGAGGAAGAGCGCATTCGCCGTCGTGAAGAAGCGCTGCATCAAAATGGCGGTGCAGATGTGCTCTTTACTGCGCGAGAACTGGTGACGAAGCGGCGTTTCTGGGGCAGCGCTCTGCTGTCGATTCCGGTGATTGCGACGTCGCTGAATGTCAGCTGGCAGTTCCCCGGTTGGCAGTGGATGTGCATGATTCTGACCACGGTTGTGGTGTTTTGGGGAGGCTATCCCTTCCACCGTGCGATGGTGGCATCGCTGCGCCGGAAGATGTCGGCGCTCGACGGGGCCAGCTCCATTGCTATCTTGCTGGCGTGGCTGTGGTCCCTGGGACAGCTGGTAATCGGGCACGCAGGCCGAATTGGCTATACCACCGAACCGACTTGGTTTGCGTTTAACTACCGTGAAAATGCCACGTCAGAGGTATTTTTCGATGTCGCCTGTGGTCTGACAGTGCTGCTGCTAACTGGCCGTATGTTCACGCGCTACAACAAGGTGCGAACTGGGCAGATTATGCACAAGCTGCGCATTCCTGCAGAGCGCAGAGTGACGGTGGTGCGTAAAAGCGCCAAATCCGCGGAGCCTAAGCGGATGAGTGTGCCGGTGGCCGAACTCAATATCGGTGACGATGTCATCGTGCCGCCGGAAACTGTCATTCCAGTCGATGGCTCGGTTATCGGTGGCAAGTCCACTATGGATGCACAGGTGCTCGGTATTGGCACGAAGCCGCAGAAGGTGAAGGTCAATTCCAAGGTCTGGGCCGGCGCTATCAATATGGATGCCGAGCTGAAGGTGCGTGTGGGCCGCACTGGTTCGAAGACCCGTGCCGCGTCCATGGCGCGCTGGCTGCGCCAGGCTGTGCGTGAGGAAACGGTCATGCATCAGACGGCCGTGCGCTCGGCCTCTGAGCTGGTGCCGTGGGCAATGTCGCTTGCGGTTATCGCCTTTTGCGGTTGGTGGCTGGCCTCGGGCTCAGCAGGCGGCGGCTTTGCCGTGGCGCTGGCCGTGCTCTCCGGCATTGCACCGGTGGCGCTGGCAATGTCCACGTCCACCGTGCAGCGCATTGGCATTCTCGCCAGCGCGAACAACGGCATTTTGATCCGTGGCAACGAGACTTTCCGCAAGCTGTCCCGCGCTGATGTGGTCATCTTCAACCGCGTCGGAACGCTGACCGGAGGCGACACCCATGTGCTGGATGTCGCCGCTGAAAGCAATGAAAATCCGGACCTGGTTCTGCGTGTTGCAGGCGCTCTCATGATGGAGAGCAACCACCCCGCGTCGGCAGCTATCGTGCGCGCATGCCGTGCGTCGCGTGATGCCGGTTCCGGTGGTGGGGAAGTGCCGCATTGGATTGAAACCGTCCATGTAGAAATTTCCGATGATGGCGCGTTTGTCGGGCAGGTCGAGATTCCGGTGCGCGATACCGACGACAAGATGGAAATGCGCTTTGTCGAAGCTCGTGTATGGCGCCCGCGTGATCTGACTGCACTGAGTGAGCGAATGGCTGTGGCAGCCCTGTCCGGTGGTACGCCGCTGGTGGTTTCCTGGCGTGGCAAGGTCCGCGGTGTCATCACTGTCGGTGAAGACATTAAGCCCGATGCCGTCGAGAGCATTGACGCGCTGGAGGACATGGGCGTGGACACCATGATGATTACGCGAGATCCGTACCCAGTGGCCCGTCGTTTTGCCGACCGCCTGGATATCTCGCGCGTGTTCGCCGGCATTATTGGCAGCCGAAAGGCTGTTGCGGTGCGCTCGGTGCACGCTGGCGGTGAGACCGTGGTGATGGTCGGTGACCAGGACGTGCGGGACTGCCTGCGAGCCGCCGACGTGGGCATTTTGATGGACAACACTGAAGGTGACCAGGACGTCGATGTGGATTATGCCGACGTCGTGGCGCTGCGCAGCACCGTTTTGTCCGTGCCGGAGGCAATTGAGATTTCCCGCGCCGTGGTGCGCATGATGGACTCCAATATCTTCATTGCTTGGATGTACAACGTGGCAGTCATGCTGTTCAGCATTACCGGTCTGATTCATCCGCTGCTGGCAGCGTTGCTGATTGTTTTCTCCAGTTTGTGGATCGATTGGCGCTCCCGTCGCGTCTCGTCGCGCCGCAAGCATCTGTTCCGCGTGAAGTTGGGACGCTGGTAGTCCGGAGTCAGCAGCTAGCAGTCGGGTGTTAGGACACGGCCGGGAGGTGGGGTAGCCCCGGCCTAGGGTGGCCGTCTACGATGGTCACCGTGACTCAAGACACCAATGCACCTCATATCCCAGAAAACGTCGAGCTCACCGATCGTTCGGCTGAGTTCTTTACTCAGGCTCAGGCGGTGACCCCGGGCGGCGTGAACTCTCCGGTTCGCGCATTTGGCTCGGTCGGCGGTACCCCTCGTTTCATTGACCACGCCAAGGGCTCGCGCCTGGTGGATGTCGATGGCAATGAGTACGTGGATCTGGTGTGCTCCTGGGGTCCGATGATTCTGGGCCATGCACACCCGGCAGTGGTTGAGGCCGTGCAAAAGGCCGCCACCCGAGGGCTCTCCTTCGGTGCACCGACTACGGCAGAGACTGATCTTGCTCGCCACATTGTGGAGCGCACGTCGGTCGACGAGGTCCGCCTGGTCAACTCCGGTACTGAGGCCACTATGTCCGCAGTCCGCCTGGCTCGCGGCTTTACCGGCCGCTCCAAGATCATCAAGTTCGCCGGTTGCTACCACGGCCATGTCGATGCGCTGCTGGCTTCGGCCGGCTCGGGTGTGGCCACCTTCGGTCTGCCGGATTCACCAGGTGTTACCGGTGCGTCGGCAGCGGACACCATCGTGGTTCCCTACAACGACATTGAGGCTGTCAAGGCCGCTTTTGCTGAGAACCCGGGCGAGATTGCCTGTGTCATCACTGAGGCCGCAGCGGGCAACATGGGTACCGTCGCCCCGCAGGACAACTTCAACGCCAAGCTGAAGGAAGTCTGCCACGCTGATGGCGCGCTGCTGATTCTCGACGAGGTCATGACCGGTTTCCGCACCTCCTACAACGGCTGGTACGGAATCGACGGCGTGGCCGGTGACCTGACCACCTTCGGCAAGGTTGTCTCCGGCGGTCTGCCGGCTGCCGCGTTCGGAGGCCGCCGCGATGTCATGGAGTACCTGGCTCCAAACGGCCCGGTCTACCAGGCGGGCACGCTGTCCGGTAACCCAGTTGCCATGGCCGCGGGCCTGGCCAACCTGGAAAACGCCACAAAGGATGTCTACGACACCGTGGCGGCCAACGCTGATCGCCTGGCCACCATCCTCTCTGAGGCGCTGACCAAGCAGGGCGTCGCCCACCACATTCAGCGCGCGGGCACCATGCTTTCGCCGCGCTTTGCTGAGGGCGAAGGCCACAACTTCGAGCAGATGCAGGCCGCCGACACTTTCCGCTACCCGGCGTTCTTCCACGCACTGCTGGCCAACGGCGTTTACCCACCGGCATCCTGCTACGAGACCTGGTTCGTCTCTGCCGCGCTTACCGACGCTGACTTCGAAATCATTGAGCACGCGGCAGCCCGTGCAGCAGAAGCTGCCGCAGCCGCCAAGCCGGAGTAGGTGACATCTTGCCGCAAAAGTCGCAGGACCAGCACGAGACACAGCACGCCAAGACCACGGTCGTGCACCTTGTCCGCCATGGTGAGGTCTACAACCCGGACAAAATTCTCTACGGACGCCTGCCCGGTTGGCACCTGTCAGACCGTGGCCAGCGCCAGGCCACGGCCACCGCTGCGTCGTTCGAGGGCCACAATGTGAAGTACTTCGCCTGCTCGCCACTGCAGCGCACGCAGGAGACGTCCAAGCCCTTCACCGACGTGCTCGGCATGAAGCCAATCCTGGATGAGGATCTGCTGGAGGCCGGTAACACCTTCGAGGGCCTGCACATCAAGGGCATTGATACCGCCTTGTGGAACCCGAAGTACTGGCCGCGCCTGCGCCGCCCGAGTGTGCCCAGCTGGGGCGAACCGTACGAGGAGATCGCTGACCGCATGTTTGCGGCCATCGAGCGGGCGCGCCAGGCCGCTGAAGGCGCCGAAGCCGTGCTGGTTACTCACCAGCTGTGCATCATCGCAGCTCAGCGCCGTGCGCGGTACTTGAAGCTGGCGCACAATCCTGCGACTAGGCAGTGTGACCTGGCCAGTGTGACCTCGCTGGTCTTTGTCGGTGACGCCATCGTTGACGTGCGATATAGCGAACCGGCAGGTCACCTGTAAGGTGAGATAAGAATTTTTGTTTGGAAGTTTCACCGACCCCGGAAGGTGGCGCTAAAGGTGGCCAAGGTCTCCTCGTCTCGAATCGCTGCGACACTTGCGGCAGCAACTCTGTCTCTCGGCCTTGTGGCTTGTAATCCCGGTGAGTCGGTGGGGCACGACGCTGTTGCAGTCGGCGGTCAGTTCGAGTTCGTTTCTCCTGGTGGCAAGCAGATTATTGATTACGCCCCAGAAGAGCGCAAGCCGGTCGGCAAGGTTTTTGGCCCCGCGCTGGAGGACAAAAACAAGGAGATCTCCCTCGATGACTTTAAGGATCAGATCGTCGTTCTAAATGCCTGGGGTCAGTGGTGCGCGCCGTGCCGCTCTGAGTCGGATGACCTGCAGTATGTCCAGGAGCAGATGCAGGAAAAGGGCATCGGCACCATCCTGGGCATCAATGTCCGCGACAATAACCGCCAGGCTCCGATTGACTTTGTGAAGGACAACGGGATTACCTACCCGTCCATCTATGATCCGTCCTTTGTCAATGCCGGTGCACTCGGCGGCATCCCCGCCTCGGTGATTCCGACCACCATCATCCTGGATAAGCAGCACCGCCCGGCCAAGGTCTTCCTGCGCGAAATTGATCACACCATGCTGATGAAGGCCGTCAACGAAGTCGCTGCCGAGGGCTAATTAATGTCTTCTACCAGTATTGTTGCCGCCGGTATCGGTCAGCAATTCGCCGATGCCGCAACTAGCGGTCCCATCATCCTGGGGCTCCTCGCTGCAGCACTCGCCGGCTTGGTCTCCTTCGCCAGCCCCTGCGTGATTCCGCTGGTGCCCGGCTATGTCTCCTATCTGACCGGAATCTCCGGCGCATCGCAGGAACAAAGCTTGACGACGTCGGCTGCGGGCGCAACCGCCGTCGATAAGCGCGTATCCCACTCGCGCGTTGGCCTGGCCGCGCTGCTGTTCGTGTTGGGCTTCACGGTGATTTTCGTGCTCGGCTCCGCGTCGATTTTCGGCCTGGTAGCCACGCTGCGTCTGCAGGCGCGCACGCTGACAATCATCGGTGGCGTGGTGACCATTGTGATGGGGCTGGCGTTTATGGGCATGGTTCCGGCGCTGCAGAAAGACACCCGCATGGCGCCGAAGCGCTGGACCACGTGGCTCGGCGCGCCGCTGCTGGGTGCTGTGTTCGCGCTCGGTTGGACGCCGTGCCTGGGACCGACGCTGACGGCGATTATTTCGGTGTCCGCCGGCACGGAGGGCATGACAGCGGCTAGGGGAGTGGCGCTGATTGTTGCGTACTGCCTGGGCCTGGGGCTGCCTTTCATTCTGGTGGCGCTGGGGTCGGCACGCGCGATGCGTGGTGTGGACTTCCTGCGTAAGCACTCGCGCACCATTCAGATTGCCGGTGGCGTGGCGCTGGTGATTGTGGGCATTGCCCTCGTCACCGGTGTGTGGGATATGTTCGTCAACTGGATTCAGGCTGCGTTTATTACTGACACGGTCACGCCAATTTAAATCGCCAATTTAATGAAAGATTTTTTCGATGTCGCTGAATTGGAATAAGGTACGACGGCCCTTCCAGCAGGTCTGGAATTGGTTGACCAGCATGCGCACGGCGCTGATTTTGCTGTTCATCCTCGCCTTCGCGGCGATTCCGGGCGCTCTGCTGCCGCAGCGTTCGCTGAATAAGGACAAGGTCGATCAGTACCTTGCCGCCAACGGCAAGACCGGCGAGATCATGGATAAGCTGCAGCTTTTCGATGTCTTCTCCTCCGTCTGGTTCCTGGCGATTGTGACGCTGCTGCTGATTTCCCTGGTCGGCTGCATTATTCCGCGCACCATCGACCACTACAAGGCAATGAAGACGCCGCCGGCCAAGGCACCGAAGCGTCTATCGCGCATGCCGCTTTACGACGAAGCCGTGGTCGAGGCCACCCCGCAGGAGGTTTCCGAGCGTGTTCGGGGCCGACTTAGCAAGTGGGCGCTGACAGAGACCCCGGCTGCCGAGGACCGCGCTGGTGCGCAGTCCTTTGCGGCGGAGAAGGGCTACTTGCGTGAATTCGGCAACCTCGTGTTCCACCTCGGCATTGCCGTGCTCATCATCATTGTCGGCTGGGGTCGCCTGACCTACTACGAGGGCCAGGTCATCCTGTTGACCAATACTGGCACCGAGATGAGCGAACACGGTGTTGATGATGCAGTGGGTCTGCCCTTCTGTAACACGGCCGCAGCAAACTATGACTCGCTGCGCTCGGGCAACACCTTCGACGGCACGACACTGAACCCGTTCTGTATTCAGGTCGATGACTTCACGGCCGACTACCTGCCCAACGGCCAGGCCAAGATGTTTACCTCCCACATTCGCTACGCGGATGAGGAGGACATGCGTAAGCCTGCTGACCAGTGGGAAAAGACCACACTGCAGGTCAACCACCCGCTGCGTATTGCGGGCGACCGCGTGTACCTGCAGGGTCACGGCTTCGCCCCGGCTTTCAAGGTGACTTGGCCCAACGGCGAGTCGCGTACTCAGATTGTCCAGTTCCGCCCGGATGACCCGACCTTCTTCCTGTCCTCCGGCGCGCTGCGCTTCGACCCGCCTGCTGGCATGTACCCAGACCTGTTCGAGCGTCGCCAGAACCAGATTGCCATCGAGGGGCTGTTCGCCCCGACCGCCGAGTTCACCGGTGAAAAGGGCGCGCTGCTGCAGTCCTCTTACCCGGCCATGCAGGACCCAGCCGTGGCCGTGGACATCTACCGTGGTGACGCCGGTTTGGACACCGGACGCTCGCAGGGCCTGTTCTCCCTCGACCGCGAACTGATGCACTCCGGTCAGCTGGCCAAGGAGGCTCGCGTCAACCTGAAGCTGGGGGAGTCCACCGAGCTTGACGACGGCACCAAGGTTGAGTTCCTCGGTGCGAAGGAATTTGTCAACCTGCAGGTTTCGCACGATCCGACCCAGTTCTGGGTGCTGGTGACCACGGTCGCAGCTCTGGTTGGCATGGTGCTGTCGCTGGGTATCAAGCGCCGCCGTGTGTGGGTACGTATCTTCCCGCTGGAAGATGGCAAGACCCGCGTTGAGTTCGCAGGCCTCGCTCGCACAGATAAGGCCGGTTGGGGCGATGAGTTCACCTACATCGTCGATGACATCCTTGAACGCGACAGCGATGAGGACGATCCTGATGAGGATGCTGAGGACACCAAGTTCGAGGCAAAGGCGTAGCCCCACCCCCTTTGCTTTGCACCCCTAACGGACTAGGGTTTGAAGAAGTTATTCCGCTAATTCCACCTTTTGGAGCCTAGGTACATGCTCGTCAATAAGACTCTGGCGCAGTTTTCGGACTGGTCGTACTTCACGGCCTTCGCCTTTTATCTTCTGGCCTTTGTTGTTTCTATTGCTTTTTACAGCCGTCGTATGGCTGCAGCCGATGCCAATAGCAAGGCTGCAGAGCGCGAGCTAGTAACTGCTGGTGCTGGTGGCGGCTCGGAGACCACCGTTGCTACAGCTGACTCGGAAGAGTCGGCGACGGAGTCGTCGGCAAGCGTGGAAAAGCGCAAGAAGACGGCAGAGAAACTCGGCAATGCTGCCGAGATGCTGATTTACGTCGGCGTGGCCGTGCATTTTGCATCGGTGCTGCTGCGTGGCCTGGCCGTGCAGCGTTTCCCGTGGGGCAACCTGTATGAGTACATCTCGGTGTCCATCCTGTTCGCCATGGTCGTTGGTGCCGGCGTCCTGCACCGCGAGACCATGCGCGTGTTCTGGCCATGGATGCTGGCCCCTATTCTGGCGCTGATGTTCTACGGCGGTAAGAACCTCTACGCGGAAGCCGCTCCGGTGGTTCCGGCACTGCAGTCGGTCTGGCTGCCAATTCACGTCTCCATCATTGCAATCGGTTCCAGTATTGCGCTGATTTCCGGTGTCGCTTCGATTCTGTACATGCTGCGGATGTACAACCGCAAGGGTGAGGAAAAGGGCTTCTTCGGCAAGCTGGTTTCGCCGCTGCCGGATGCACAGAAGCTGGATGCGATTGCTTACCGCACTGCTATTTGGTCCTTCCCGCTGTTTGGTCTCGGCATTGTGCTGGGTGCCATTTGGGCGGAGTCCGCATGGGGCCGTTACTGGGGTTGGGATCCGAAGGAGACCACGGCTCTGATTTCCTGGATCATCTACGCCCTGTACCTGCACGCTCGTGCGACCTCGGGTTGGCGCAACTACAAGGCCGCGTGGATTAACATCCTCGGTTTTGCGACCATGGTGTTCAACCTGTTCTTCATCAACATGGTGGTCTCGGGCCTGCACTCCTACGCTGGTCTGAACTAAGCGTTTCAAACGCACTTAAGCCGGCATCGCCGGGTGAACTAGAATCGCTTCCATGCGCGTTCTCGTCACCGGTGGTGCCGGCTTTATTGGTTCCAACTTCGTTCTTCGCACCTTGGCCACTCGGCCCGATGTGAATGTCACGGTGCTCGACGCTTTCACCTACGCCGCCAACCCGGCGAGCCTGGATGGCGCGGAGTGCGAGATCATCCACGGCGATGTCCGCGATGCCGATCTGATTGACCGTATCGTGCCGCGCTTCGATGCAGTGGTCCACTTCGCCGCCGAGAGCCACAACGACAACTCCCTGGTGGATGCCGATCCCTTCGTCACCACCAACGTGATGGGCACCGTCAATCTGGCCAAGGCCTGCGCCACCCACGACGTCCGCCTCCACCACATCTCCACGGATGAGGTCTTCGGTGATCTCGCTCTCGACGATCCGGCACGCTTTACGACGTCCACAGCGTACAAACCCTCCAGCCCGTATTCGGCCTCCAAAGCTTCGGCCGACCACTTTGTTCGAGCCTGGGTACGCAGCTTTGGGCTGGCTGCGACCATCAGTAATTGCTCGAACAACTATGGGCCCCGGCAGCACCCGGAAAAGCTCATCCCGCGCCAGATCTGTGGCCTCTTGCGCGGTCGGCGACCGCGCGTGTATGGCACCGGCGAAAATGTCCGAGACTGGATTCATGTCGATGATCACAATGATGCGGTCTGGACAATCCTGGACTCCGGTGAGGTGGGGGAGACCTACCTGATTGGTGCTGATGGCGAGCGTTCCAACCTCGACGTAGTCGGAGACATACTGGAGGGCTTCGGCCGCTCGCGCAGTGACTTCGTCCACGTCACTGACCGCCCTGGACACGACCGCCGCTATGCGATTGATCCCACCTCCATCCGCTCCCTCGGCTGGCAGCCGCGCTACCAGGACTTTTCTGCAGGTCTTGCCGAGACCATCGATTGGTATCGTGCCAACGAGTCCTGGTGGGCCGCGGCCTACGACGCTGCCGAGGCCGGCTACGCTCAGCGCGAGCAGGAGCTGTAGGACGGGTCGGGCAGGGGGGTGTCCCTATGTTTTTGTCAAGTGTCAGGCCGATGTTGGCGAGTACAGTC
>NZ_JAUNLP010000013.1 GCF_030532195.1 Corynebacterium sp.
TCACTACTTCTCCTGGTCGAAAAGTGGTGATGCATTCACCGCTAGAACCTACCGGCCTGTTTTTGCCATAAACTAGGTCACTTTCTCTGGTGGTTCGCGGGATACCCGGGCAATCGCAGGGGAACCAGCCCAATACCCGGGCAATCCCGCAGAATATCCGCCGAAATACCCGCTTAACTCCGCAAAGTGGACATGGCAAGTGGTGGGTGCCTAGCATTCCCTACGTGAACAATGACCTCCTTGCTGCCTCGCTGGCGCTCCTATCTGCGCTCAGCATCGCTTGGGGAACAGTCATCCGCCACAACCTTTCCGGTGACCTGGATGAAGACACCGGCACCTTGCACGGTGTGGCGAAAACTTTAAAGCAACCGCGCTGGTGGCTCGGATCGACCTTGGCAATTGCCGGGTATGTATTTCAGGTCGCCGCACTGGCATTTGGCACATTGCTGCTGGTGCAGCCGCTGCTGGTGATGAAGCTGATGCTCACGCTGCCACTGGCTGCGAAAGTAAATGGCCGCAGGATTTCAAAGTCAGAAACTGCCTGGTCAGTGGCGCTGACTTTTGCGGTGGCAACGTTGGTGCTGCTCGGCAAGCCGGCGGCCGGCTCCACCAATATCCCGACTCACCTGTGGGGATGGGCTCTCGCCGCTGGTGGCGTGGTCATGTGTGGTCTATATGCTGCAGCAGTGCGGTGGCCCAACACGGGAACTGGCAGTAACTCAGCGGCGGATAAAGAAAATCGCGGAGTACTGCGCCAGAATCCGAAGGCTCTGTTGCTCGGCACTGCGACCGGCTGGTTGTATGGCTTCGTCGCACTGTTGTCGAAATCGGTCATTGATATCTACGTCAACCACGGGCTCGTCAAACTTCTGCTTGCCTGGGAACTCTGGCTGCTCATTGCGCTGGCACTGATAGGAGTGGGCCTGCAGCAGGCCGCCTTCAACGCAGGCCCACTGCAGGCGTCACTGCCAGCCATGACTGTGGTGGAACCAATTGTGGCTTTCACCTTGGGATACATCGTCCTCGGCGAGCACTTCCAGGCGGTTGGAGCGCAGTGGATTGCGCTGGCCATCGCGCTGGCAACCATGATTGCGGCCACCATCGCCCTGGCGGCGCGACCGGCCGAAGCCTCCGCAACCGGTGCACCAGGCGCAACCGGCGCATAAGGAACGAGTGGCGCTGGCCAAGCCAATGGCACGTGCTGAGAAGATTTCTGCTCGTCTCGCGGAATGGCCTAAATTGGTACTTAATTGTTAAGTCGTAGGCCTGGTCAACTCGGCAGGAGAAGACCCCATGACCGGGGATTGTTCCAGGCAAAAAGCCCCCGTGTCCTCTAGATTGGCCACAAGGTAAGGCCACCGAAGGTAGGAATCGATGGGTCGTCACTCCCATTCCCAGCGGACTAAAAAAGCCAAGAAACTCAACGCGAATACCATCATCGCCCTGCTGCTGATCATTGGCGGTTTGGGCGTGCTGCTGTACCCGGTGGTCGCAACGCAGTGGAACAACTTCCAGCAAGCTCGCGCCGCGGATGAGTACTCCAAACTGGAGAAATCCGTGCCCCCGGAGGTTTTGGACACCGCCTGGAACGAGGCCCACGACTACAACGCCCAGCTTGGCGAGGTCAACCCCGGCGACGCCTGGACCACCAACGATGATGAGTCCTCGCCGGAATACCAGCGCTACCGCCACTACCTCGACGTCCTCGCCGACACCGACGCGCTAGGCCGCATCGTCATCCCGTCCATCCACTCTGACCTGCCCATTTTCCACGGCACGTCGGACAAGGTGCTCGCGCGCGGCGTCGGCCACCTCTACGGCACGGACTTCCCGGTCGGTGGTATCGGAGAGGGCGAAGGTCGCCACGCGTCTCTATCCGCGCACACGGGGCTGCAGAATGCGACGCTGTGGGACAACCTCGACAAGGTCAAAAAGGGGGACGCGTTCTACATCGCAGTCGCGGGCCACAAGCTGAAGTACGAGGTCCACGACGTAGCCGTCGTCAAGCCTGATGAAACGGACGCTTTACGACGTGTCCCCGGGCAAGACCTGATCACGCTGATTACGTGCACGCCTTACGGCATTAACACGCACCGCCTGCTTGTCACCGGTCACCAGGTGCCGATGGACCCCGAGGAAGAGGCCGTATTCGACGGCACCGGCTCGCAGTGGCAGTGGTGGATGTGGGCCATCCTGGCAGCAGCGGCCGTGATTATCGCGCTACTGATCTGGTGGCTGCGACGGATGCGCAAGGAAGACAAGGAGGCCGAGCCCACTACGTAGTGGCCATGACCTTGGTCTTTTCGATCTGATCGCGGATCTGGTTGATGCCCTTTTCAAACACGCGCTGGAACACCAGCGCCAGGATCAACGACGGGATGATGAACAGCAACAGGATGACCGTGTACTTCCAGAAGTCGTTCTCATAGACACCAGCGATGGCGGCGCGGAACATGTCAATGGCGTAGGTGCCCGGCAACCAGGGACTGATGTTCTGGAACCACTGCGGCACCAGCGGCAGCGGATACGCGCCACCGGCGGCAGACACCTGCATCACCAGCAGTAACACGCCAATGGCCTTACCGGCGTTGTCGAAGGTGAAGACGAAGGAGTAGATGATCATCATAAACACCAGCGAAATCACCCAGCCGGCCAGCAGCATCAGGAATGGATGCGCGGGCTCCATGCCCACGTAAACCATGAGGCCAAGCACCATCAGCGTGGCCTGCGCGAGGCCAACGCTGGCGAAGGTGGCGAACCGGCCGAAGTACTTCTCCGCGCGGGTGTACTCCTCGCCGTCGTCGTCCTTGCCGCGGCTATTGCGCACCGCAGTGCGAATCAGCACCGACGACAGCAGCGCACCAATCCACAGCGACAGCGTGGCGTAGAACGGGGCCATGCCAGCGCCGAAGCTCTGAACTGGGAAGACGGGGTCTTCTTCGACCTTTACGGGCGCGGCCAGCTGTGCGGCCAGGGCGCTGGGGTCGTCACCAATGACGGCGGCAATCTTGGACAGGTCACCGGTGTCCTTGGCCTCATCCAGAGCGCGGTGGACTTCATCGAAGCGACCGGCTAGGTCATCAAAACGCGTGCTGAGACTCAGCGTGGCCGCGCTGGTTTTACGCAGCGCCTCCACCGGGGAGCCGCTGATGGAATCGCGCACTCCCTGGATGTCCTGGCCAATGACATCAATGTCATTGCTCAGGCGCGATACCGGCTCGGACAGCGCATCAATCTGCGGGCGCAGGTTTTGCTCGTAGGAGTTTCGCGCCTTCTCCACCGCCGCAATCGCAGAGGTGAACGCATCCTTGGCCTGGCTTATCGACGACCCAGAGTCCCTACCTCCACGCAGGTCAGAAGCCACCTTGGCGAAGCTATCCTGCAACCCGCGAGTGCGCGCAATCGAGGCATTCATATCCGAAATCGCGCGATCATAGCCCGGCTTGGCAATCCCCGGCACCACCGCGCCGACCGTGTCTTCCAGGCGGTCGCGCAGCGCAGTGAGGCCATCGGCCTGCTGGCCGAACTTGGCCGCCATCGAATCGAAGGTATCCGCTGTCGCACCGCGGGTGTTGGCGGTGCCGTCGAGAAGCTCGTCGACGCGATCGCGCACGCCTTCGTAGCTGGCCAGCGTCGAGTCGAGCGCCGTGCCCACGGAACCGCGCACGTTGTCCACCGCAGCTGCCAGATCGGCGGCGGCAGTGCTGTCGCCCGAACTGTTGGTCAGATCGCCCATGCGTGCCCCGGCATTTTCCAGGATGGAATCGGCGGTCTCCACCAGCGGCACGGTCGTGTCCACCAGCGACGACAATGAGCGCGCCGTCTGCGCCCCAGAGCGCAGGCGCGTGGCGGTATCATCCACACGGCTTTGCACCCGCGTCAACGCCTGCTTGGTGTCCGAGGTGTTGAGGTACTCATCCAGCGAGGCGATTGTCCCGAGCCCAACGCTCGCAACCACCTGCGTGAAGTTCTTATCAATCTCCTGGATCACACCACTTGCGCCCTTCGTCGTAATAATCGACGACAGCGCATTCTTCTTCTCATTGGTATAGAGCTTCAGCTTCGGTGCGGTAGTACCCCGCACATAGAACGTCATCAGCTCATTACTGAAGTTCTCCGGCAGCACAATTGCCGCGTAGTAGTCACCGGACTTGGTGCCCTCCACGGCATCGTCGGAGTCCGTAATGGTCCAGTCGATGTCGTGGTTACGGCTCAGCTTAGAGAGCACCTCATTGCCCAAGTTCAGGTCAATCGCACCGATATCCGTGCGATGCCCGCGGTCATTGCTAGCCACCGCGATCTTGAGCTGGTCGGTATTTTCAAACGGCTCCCAGCTGGCCAGCACATTGAAGCACGTAAACATCAGCGGAATGATGACCAGGCCGAACACCATGATGCCTGTCATGGTGTTCTGGCGAATGACGCGCCAGTCATTCCGCACAATTTCGAAAATATTTCTCATTAGGCGTCACCTTCTGAGTTCTTCTCCGCGCTTGCCGACGGAATCTTCGTCTGCGGCTGGAAAGTATTTTCATCATTTTCCAGGGAGTACGCACGCGGATGCGAAGTTTGGTGCTCCATGTAGGCGCGCAAGTCCTCCTCCGACAGCTCACTGAGCCGTCGAGCATTAATAACCGACTGCTTGACGTACTCGCGCACCGCGACATAGCCGACACACACGAGGATAAACAGGCAGGCCAGGCCGAAGAACAGTGCCTTTTGGTCCGGGTAGCGCTTGGCCAGAATACCCAGCACCACCAGGGCAACTAGCGCAACTGCGATACCGATTCGCATGAGCAGCGCATAGCTACCGCGCAAGTTGTCCATCCGCTCATCAATCCGAGTCCGGTACTCCTCGCGGTTGCGCAGCGCAAAGACCAGATCGCTGAGCTTGTAGCCACTGCCAACCAGGTGGACTTCCTCGTTATTGATCAGGCCGCCTTCCTCGAGCTGGTGGTTGACCAGGACGTTGACCGAGGAAAGACTGCGGCGCAGCCAGTAGCCGACCACGTAGGCGACGATGGCCATGACCATCAGCATGATCATGTTCTTCGCGTAGTAGTTGGAGTAGAAGCCACCGATGGTCTCACGAAGCGCATCAATGCCGTACGTCAGCGGCAAGAACGGGCTGAGAGCCCGGAAGAAGTCTGGAGTCATCTCAATTGGGTACAAGCCCGCAGCGCCCGGAATTTGGATGAACGCCAAAACCACCGCGATACCTCTACCGACGTGCCCGAATGCGGAGACCAAACTGTAAATGATGGCCAGATAACACAGCTCCACCACAACACAGGTGAGCACAAACGCGAAGGCATTGACATTCTGCACACCAATGACCAAGTCACCGATTGAAACAATCAGCGCCTGGAACACAGCAATGATGCCCATCAGCAGGAAGCGGCCAAAGTAGGCCTGGCCGACCGTGAGTTCCTTGAAACCGTCGGTATCAACCTCCAGACGGAAAATCACCATCAGAATGAAGGCACCAATCCACAGCGACAGGTTGGTGAACAGGGCCGCCATACCTGAGCCGTAGTGATCCACCGGGAACACGGAGTGCGTTTCAATCTCCGCCGGGTCACTGAGGAACTGCGAGATGCCCTCTGGATCCAGGTCATACACAGCGCCCATTGCCTCGCGCTCCTGAGTGGTACCCAAAGTGAGGACATCAAGACGAGCTGTCTCCAAGCCCTCTCGCACGCTGTCGAGGTCTCCCTTAAAGGACTCGAGGACCTTATCCGCAGCGGTGAGCTGCCTACTCGTGGCGTCGAGAAGCGCAGACGTCTCCCGGACGGTATCCTTTTGCGAACCCAGCGCCGCAGCATACGAGCCCACGCGGGAATTGAGCTCATTGAGCGTCCGGCTGAGCTGCGGGAGCACGTCCTTCGCGGCGTTGCGCACCTGATCAGAGGCGGCCTTGCCGTCCTTCGTGGCCTGCTCCAGCGACTTGGCGGTGGCGTTCAGAGAATCCAGCGTGCCCTGCGCCGAGCCGGAGATTTCTTTGAGACCATCGACAAGCTCCTGGTTGGTGGCGTTGCTCTCCCCCAGCGCATCAATAGTCCGCTGAATTGCCTGCTTATCCTGACCATTCAACGGGCTGGCATTCAGCAGATCATTCAACCCACCGATAACCTGGTCGGCCTGCTTGACGATGTCATCCGCAGCAGCTGTGGCCGAATCCGCACGAGAGATCGCCCCCTGCAGATTCGCTGTCGTCGTGCCAATAGCGGCGCTGGCGTTTGCAGAGCCCTCCACCAGCGCAGTGCTGCCCTGCAGATAGGCATCATTGATATCCCCGGAGAACGACAACACCTCGTTGTTCAACTCGCCGGTGATGTTCTGCACCTGCGTCAATGCATCCTGAGCATCGTCGAGAGCGACGTTGACACTGCCGAGCGTCTTCTTAATCTGCGCAATGGTCGGCTGCAGGTCGGCGAGTTGGCCCTGAATGGAGCCGACCTCATCGCGGCTATTGGCCACTGCATCGGCGACATCTTGGAAGGCATCGGCGGAGTTCGCCCGAGCCTCGTCGAAGCGCCCCTGCAGGTCACCGCCAGCATTCTTGACCTGCTGAGTTACCGCTTTGGCGATTTCCTTATTGAAGGTCGCCGAAATCTGACCATCAATTCCGGTCGCGCCCTGCTCAGTAATAGGTGGCGAAATCGCATTGATTTTCTCATTGGCTCGGTACGTCAGCTTGGCTGGGTGCCCGTCGCCCTTAATGAGATCGACCATTTCCTGCGAAAACTCCGGAGGAATAGTGATGGATGCAAAGACCTTGCCGCGTTTCAGGTCGCGATCGGCCTTTTCAGCGTCGAGGAATTTCCAGCCCAGCTGATGATTCTTCCTGAGCTCTTGGACAACTTGGTTGCCCACATTGATATTTCCGGTAACAGGGGAGCTTGCGCCTCTGTCCTCATTAACCACAGCCACACCGATGTTCTCGGTGTTTTCGTATGGATCCCAAAAACCCGGGATGTTGAACCACGAATAAAGGGCAGGGGTAATCATCACGCCGATGATGATGATCCACACCCTTGGGCTCTTCCGGAGACGGCGCAAATCTCGCGAGAGAATAGACCAGCTGGTTTGCACCTTTAGGACGCTATCATCTTTGGTCCGCTAAAGATATTACGGCTAGTTATAGAACTATACCGGGTTCTCCTTGGGTTGCGCTGGTCGGCGGAGCTGCGGCGCATCGGGCCGTCGTAAAGCGCGGACGCCTTTAGCGTCGACGCAACCTCCCTGCACAACGGCTTTCACCCCATGAAAACCCCCAAATGATGAAATTCCTCACCTCGACGGGGTAAGGTACATCACATGCAACGCGGACTACTGCTTCTATGCCGCGGCGGGGCTTGGATGTAAGGCCGGCTCCCCGTCGCGGGTTAAGTTGTGCCGGCCGAACAGAAAAGTCCGTAAAAGAAAGGCCCACAACATGACTCCCTCTGATGCATTCATTTCCGCTCCCTCTGTAATCTCCACGCCTGCGGGCGAGATTCCGGAAGGTCAGCCGAGCTGGAACAAGCAGCGCAACTCGCAGATGGCTGTGAACCGCTACCTGCCTTATGACAAGGAAGTTCAGGACTTCCAGCTGAAGGACCGCACCTGGCCGGACAAGCGGATTACTAAGGCGCCGGTATGGTGCGCCGTCGACCTGCGCGATGGCAACCAGGCACTGATTGACCCGATGAGCCCGGAGCGCAAGCGCCGCATGTTCGAGCTGCTGGTGCAGATGGGGTACAAGGAAATTGAGGTCGGCTTCCCGTCCGCATCCCAGACCGATTACAACTTCGTGCGCGAGATCATTGAAAACAACATGATCCCGGACGATGTCACCATTCAGGTGCTGGTTCAGGCGCGCGAGCACCTGATCCGCAAGACCTTCGAGGCCTGCGAAGGTGCCAAGAACGTGATCGTTCACTTCTACAACTCCACCTCGATTCTGCAGCGTGACGTGGTGTTCCGTAAGGACAAGGACGCCATTAAGAAGCTGGCTACGGATGCGGCGGAGCTGATTAAGACCATCGCCAAGGACTACCCAGACACCAACTGGCGCTGGGAATACTCCCCGGAGTCCTACACCGGCACCGAGGTTGAGTACGCCAAGGAAGTCGTCGACGCTGTGGTTGATGTCATCGACCCGACGCCGGAAGATCCGATCATCATCAACCTGCCGTCGACCGTTGAGATGACCACTCCAAACGTCTACGCAGACTCCATCGAGTGGATGGACCGCAACCTCAAGCGCCGCGACTCCATCATCCTGTCGCTGCACCCACACAATGACCGCGGCACCGGTATCGCCACCGCCGAGCTGGGCTACATGGCCGGCGCCGACCGCATCGAAGGCTGCCTGTTCGGCAACGGCGAGCGCACCGGTAACGTCTGCCTGGTCACTCTGGGTCTGAACATGCTGACCCAGGGTGTCGACCCGCAGATTGACTTCTCCGACATCGACCTGATTCGCCGCACCGTCGAATACTGCAACCAGCTGCGCGTGCCAGAGCGCCACCCATACGGCGGCGATCTGGTGTTCACCGCCTTCTCCGGCTCGCACCAGGACGCAGTGAACAAGGGCCTCGACGCAATGGCAGACAAGGTTCGCCCTGGCGCTGCGGTCAAGGAGCTTTCCGACGAAGAAATGCGAAAGGTCACCTGGGAGGTTCCATACCTGCCTATCGACCCGAAGGACGTCGGCCGTTCCTACGAGGCCGTCATCCGCGTCAACTCCCAGTCCGGCAAGGGCGGCGTGGCCTACATTATGAAGACCGACCACGGCATGAACCTGCCGCGCTCCATGCAGGTCGAGTTCTCCTCGATCGTCCAGGCAGTCACCGACGCCGAGGGCGGCGAGGTCAACTCCAAGGCCATCTGGGACATCTTTGCTGGTGAGTACCTGGACCGCGAGACTCCGCTCGAGCAGATTGCCCTGACTGTCGATGCAGCTCAGAACGAGTCGGACGTCACCAAGATCAAGGCTCACATTGTCTACGAGGGCAAGGAGCAGACCGTCGAAGGCTCCGGCAACGGCCCGCTGGCCGCATACGCAAACGCGCTGGAGAAGCTGGGCATCAACGTCGAGGTCCAGGAATACGTCCAGCACGCTCGCACTGCAGGTGACGACGCCGAGGCTGCCGCCTACGTCCTCGCCGAGGTCAACGGCACCAAGGTGTGGGGCTCCGGCATCGCTGGTTCCATCACCTACGCTTCGCTGAAGGCTGTGACCAGCGCGGTCAACCGCGCCCTGGCTTAGTTGGTGGTTTTGGTCCTTTGAGTTAATGACTAGGTTTATGGCACTTTCTCCGCAGGAAAGTGCAACAGCTAGTCTTGAGGTCATGACTGAATCGGCGCGCGAAGAGCGCAATGCGACTCGCTCCTCTTCCAGCAGGCGAAGGAGGCGGCGGAATCGACGCCGCACTCATCGCGCGTCCGGGTCTGCGCAGCAACAGCAGCAACGGCAAGAGCAGTCGCCGCAGGCCAAGCACGCAAACAAGCAGGCAAACAAGCAGCAGGCCGAAGCGACCAAGCAGAAGCCAGCTCAAGAGACTGTGGCGGGCTCAACCACGGCCACTGCAACCAACACCACAACCATCGCCACCGCCGCAACGAAGGCCGCCGATGAGCACAAGCAGTTCTCGTCGGCGGAGAAGGCTCCATACGCAATCGTGGCCATCCAGGCCACAGGCATCCACCCGAAGACATCGCGCCTGGTCAGCTTAGGAGTTTCCACCGCGGACGCGCAGGGCAACATCGTGGATACGTGGCACGTCGTCATCGATCCCACCGAGGATCCCGGACCGACACATCTCCACGGTCTGGAACCCGCAGATTTTCAGGGCGCTCCGAAGTTCGGCGTAATCCAGGCCAAGCTCGCACACGCGCTCGATGGCCGCACGCTGATTGCTCATAATGCACCGCTGGTCTGGGGTTTTATAGTTGCTGAGGCGAAGAGGGCACGTCGTCAAGCAAACCGCGAACGCGCCGCGCGAAACAAGCGCGGACGTCGCCGCACCAGGTCTCGGGCGGCGCGCATTCCCGCGCCGGTGAGCATCGTGGACACGCTGGAAACGGCGCGACGCCAGGGCACCAGGCTTGACGACGCCCGCCTGCGCGCTGTCGCGCGCGCCTACGGGCTGGATGTGCCCTCGCCAGTGGCGTCGGTTGAAGGCATTTCGGTGCCAGAGCGGGTTCGGACGCTGGATAACGTGACGACCACGCTGAACCTATTCCGCGCGCAAGGCGGCCTGGAAGATGCCGTGATCAGCGCATATGCTCCGGATGAGCTGCGGGAGGACAATGTGGGCCTGCAGCGCTCGGCAGTGCGGGTCGACGCGATGGAGGCACCGCGGCCGGTGGAGAATCCGGGTCGCTACGCACCGGGTGGAAAGCTGGCTGAGGGCATGGAATTTGTGGTGGCGCCGGAGGTGTCGACCAATCCGGATGAGCTGATTGCGGCCGGTGTGCGTGCGGGGCTGGTGTATTCGGAGAAGGTCACGCGGGAGTCGTCGGTGCTGGTGTGCAACAGGCCGGCGGATGTGACACCGGATCAGCTGACGGGCAAGGCGATGCATGCGCATCGCAAGGAAATTCCGATTGTCTCTGACGAGGCATTTCTGCGGTTGGTCTCCGAGATGCGTGACGGGGACGACTAGCGACTCATTCGGCGGTTTGCTCATTGCGTGGTTGCTATATTGCAGGCATTGAGGCCAAACGCAATACTGATTTGCTGACGATTGGATGCAATAACCCTATAGATGAAACTCCACAGCTTTCTTAGCAGCGGAAAGAGTAGGAGTGCACCAGCGCATCGGAATAATGACTTTTTACCAGCATGGCGCAGGACGATACCTATTGCCTCGTGCCCATACCGAAATATTCGATTGCTTTTGGCACCGGTGTCGGTCATGGCAACTGCTTCGGCTGAAATGTGTTGCCGAACTTCCACTGGTAAGGCCTGGTTTTCGGGGCTCGCACCAACCACGTGGGCATTACTAATCCTGGCTAGAAGTGTCGCGCTTGCCTCACAGAACCCGCAATCTCGGTCGTAGTAAAAGACAATCTCAGGGTCGAAGGTGGTGCTAGGATTCATCGTTTTTCGGCGGGCCTTCTGTACAGGCTCTTGCCATTGAGCTTGGTCTGCTCGAAATTGACTAACACATCAAAGCCCTGGAGGTTTTCCCAAATTTCCCTGGCTTGCCCGCGCGACACGATAGAGCCCAACTGTACACAGCGCAACAGCACGTGCTCCGTATTAAAAATATGGCCAGCAACCTGCTTGCGCGCCAACTCGCAGGCATCACCATCATCCATGATGAGCGCAGTAACTACGTCCTTGTCCTGATCCTTCGCGCTAAGACAATGAGCGATAGCAATGTACTCCCCCAGGTGCTTAGCTTTGCCTCCTTGAAACGTATAGCCAGTACCAGAGTAACGGCGAACGTAGGGAAGCAGTTTTTTGATGTCATCGTCGAGAACTTCGACATTCTGTTGATTCAGGAACCACTCCCAGGGGCTCTTTCCACATGCAAAGCGCGGCGTGGCCAATTTGCGTTCGACTTCATTTCTCACTGCACCCGGAATACTGATTGTCATCTTTCCGGCGAAATCGAGCAAATACTGATGATTCTTCGAACAGACGAAATTAAGAAGTACGCTTGTATCAGCTACTAAGAGGTGGCCACTCATCATTTATTGAGTGCTTCCTGAATTATCGGAGACATCGGAGACATCGGAGACATCGCCGAAGAAAGCATCCAGCTCCGCAAAGGGATCCGGTTCCACATCACTCGCAATTTGATCCTGCACATTGGTGCCATGACCCAACGGGGGCAACTGCGACTGCGAAGCACTTATCAGTTCTTTCACCTCGTCAACACTGCTCATTTCAGCAAAAGCAATGCTCGGAAGGTCGACTATCCCCTGTTCGTAAGCGCGATAGGTATCCTTCACCAACCGCGCCGATGGTTGTACCAATCCAGAGACTTTTACTGCCCGGTCATAATCAGCTTTCCAGCCATACCGAGCAGCCAATGCGGGAGCTGAGATCCCCTTGAGCTCCTCCGCCTGCTCCTCACTAATGAGATCAGCGTGTCTCATCTGAATGAGCGCCACCTTCGGCGAAATCTGATACCTCCGAACGACATAGGACAACGCAGCTAAGATGTCACGGCTACTGGTGAGTTCACCGAGCTTTTGATCTGACTTCAGCCCGTCGGTTGGGCAGAGCACATTGCGAGCAAAGGTATCAGCACGGACTTCCTGATGATCACGCTTGCCACAGACGTAAATCCCAGGCTCGGAGAGCCCATCATCTTCGGCAATTTTCGAGGACTCGAAATCACTGGAAATAAAATGCCCAATTTCATGCGCAACGGTAAACCGCTGACGATAAGGAATGGATGACTTGGCGATTCCAATGACCGTCGCTCCCGTCACAGGATCGCGCAAAGCTAGTGCATCCACATGGTCCGGCAAGTCCAGAATCATAAAATCTGCATCAACCAACTGCATAAAGTCAGCGATGTCAGCGATTGGATCATTTCCTAGGGCGTGCTTCTTGCGGAATTCCTCAGCAAGGTTGAGCCCCTCCTTACTCGCACTACACACGGAACTCCCCCCTTAATTTTGAGTTAGCAGCACTCGAAGTTGCAGGTAAGGCAAAAGCATCTCCTGTGCTTCCTTAACACTCGCACCATCCCGTGACGTGCGCGCCACCGCCTGCACACGCTGGCTGACCGGGTTTTCCTCCACCAGTTCATCCACCGGCACACCAAAAGCCCACGCCAGCGCCATAGCCTGGTCAAGAGAATAAGCTGCCTTGCCATTTTCTAGGCGGCTGACTGCAGATTGCGACACCACACCGTCAGTAGCGTCAGCCAAATCGCGTGTAGTCATGCCACGATTTGTGCGCAACTGGCGCAAGCGTGCACCGAAGCAGCTGCTTTCTGCATTCACCATTTCAATTCCCCAATTTCTTTCCCCAATTTTCCCCCACAACTACTAGTTGAAAGTATAAGACACCTACTGAATCAACACAACTACTTTTTGATTCACACACCGCTTCATGCCCAATCAGCGGCAGCAGATGAGCTATAAGCGATGGAGTGAGGGGCAACTCTCGCGCTTTCCCAGCTACTTCCGCACTTTTCCCAGGCACATTCGTACTACGCATTTTTCGCAGTAAGATACACAGTCATGGAAAAAGGCACTTCAACCAACGACGTAAGTGACCATGGTCGCGCCGGTCGCCGGACTTCCCCACGTCTGCGCGCTCGGATCGCGACAGCCGCCGCTCACGCCGCTACCTGGGCGTCTCGTAAATCCGGCCGCGGTGCGGGCGGCATGATCGGTGGCCTGATTGCGCAAAAGATTGACCCACGCATCCTGGCTTCGCTGGGTAAGGGGCGACCAGCTGCGATTATTACCGGCACCAACGGCAAGTCCACCACCACTCGCATGTTTGCGGCGGCCATGCGCGCTGCAGGCCACAGTGTTGCCACCAATGAGGGCGGCGACAACATGGATGCGGGCATTATCTCCGCACTGCTGGCCACACCGGACGCGGATAGCTTGGTCCTGGAAGTCGATGAGCTGCACGTCCCGCACATCGCAGCCGACCTGAAACCCCAGGTCCTGGTGTTGCTGAACCTCTCCCGCGACCAACTCGACCGCGTCGGTGAAATCAACAAGATTGAGGCCACCCTCCGGGAGGCTGTCGACGCGAACCCGCAGGCCACAGTGGTTGCGAACTGCGATGATCCACTCATCGCATCGGCTGCGTGGGATGCCAAGAAGGTCATTTGGGTCTCCGCGGGCGGAGGCTGGACCAACGACGCCACCTCCTCACCCCGCACCGGTGGCCCCATTATTCAGGATGGCCGCAACTGGTATGCGGTAAAACCGCTGCCGGATGGCTCGGAATTCAAGCGCCCGGAGCCGGACTTCGTTATCTCACCGGAGGGCGTCACCACGCCCGCCGGTGAGACGCTGCCGCTGAACCTGACTCTGCCGGGCAACGCCAACCGAGGTAACGCCACCATGGCGATTGCCGGGGCCATCGAAATGGGCGCCGAGCTCCGCCAGGCGCTCAACGCCACCGAGACGGTGGACAACGTCGCTGGCCGCTACTCCACCATGGTGGTGAAGGACGCCCAGGGCGGCGAGAAGCACGTCCGCATGCTGCTGGCCAAGAACCCGGCCGGCTGGCAGGAAGCACTGTCTATGGTCGACCGCACCGCGGATGCCGTGGTCATCGCGGTCAACGGCCACGTCGCCGACGGCGAGGACCTGTCGTGGCTGTGGGATGTGCGCTTCGAGGACTTCGACGGCATGGAGGTCGTCGCCTCGGGCGAACGCGGCACCGATCTGGGTGTGAGGTTGCTCTACGCAGACATTGATGCGAGGTTGGTCGCTGATCCACTGCAGGCGATCCGGGAGTGTGGGTCGCAGGGGCCGTCGTCAAGCGCGACGCGAGTCGAAGTCCTGGCAAACTACACCGCTTTCCGCGATTTGAAGCGCGATATCGAACGGGCACAGGAGGTCAAGTAAATGAGTGAGCTGTCTATCGGCCTGATTCTCCCGGACGTTCTGGGTACCTACGGCGATGACGGAAATGCGCTGGTGCTGCGGCAACGTGCGCGGATGCGCGGGATTGACGCGGAGATTGTGCCGATTAAACTCGGCGATTCCGTGCCCACCGGCCTGGATATCTACACCGTCGGCGGCGGCGAGGATGTCGCGCAGACGATCGCGGTAGAGCACCTGATTAACGACGGCGGCATTAAGAAGGCCGCGGAGTCCGGCAAGCAGATCCTCGCGATTTGCGCGGGCTTCCAGGTCTTCGGCACATCGTTCCGCGCGGGCGGGCGCGAAGTCGCAGGTCTCGGTCTTGTCGACTGCACCACCGACTCGCTTCCCGTGCGCGCAATCGGCGAGATCTGCACGCTACCGGACGCCTCTAACGGTCTGCTTGACGACGGCCTGGTCGCGCCTCTCACCGGTTTTGAAAACCATATGGGTCGCACTACCCTGGGCGCGGATGCGAAGGCGCTTGGTCGTGTTGTCCGTGGCGTAGGCAACGTCGGCCCGGAGGTGGAGCAGACGGACTCCGGCATTGCTCCGGGAGTGGACGTCTCTTCGCTGACTCCTACTGGTGGCGCTGAGGGCGCTGTTCAGGGCTCTATTATCTGCACCTATTTGCATGGGCCGGTGCTGGCACGCAACCCGCAGTTGGCCGATCTTTTGCTGGCGCGAGCAACCGGAATGACACTTGCGGAACTGCCTGCCCTAGACATCGAAATCGTGGATAAGCTGCGGAAAGAGCGTATTTTGTCCAAGCCTCGCCCGAAGAGCGAACGCTAATTCCGTGACTATTGTTCAACAGTTATTATAGAGGCCTAGATTGGAGGGATTGAACGACTATGTCAATCAAGATTGTGATCGCACACAGTGATGAACGTGTGCGATGTGGACTAGCTAGTATTCTGCAACCCCTCCCTGACCTGGATGTAATTGCAACTACGGACAACGCGCCGGAAGCGCTCAGCTTGGCACACGAGCAGCGCCCCAACGTCGTTGTAGTGGAGGCAGATTTCCCACAGGTCTCAGGTATTGAGATTGCGTCGCAAACACCGGCAGGTACGTTTGCGCTGTTAGTAGGTACGGAAGAGTCCGCTCCCGACTTTTTGGTTTTCCAGACCACAAGTGTCCGCGGATATCTGTTGGAAGACACCACTCCCGGGTTGGTTATTGAGGGAGTGCGCGCGGCCGCACGCAGCCACGTGATGATTTCGCCAGCTGTGCTGGCACAGATGCTGGGGCTCAAGCCAGATCCCAGCACGCTGGAAGACACCTCGGCAACAGGGCTGCTCTCGGACCGAGAGATGGAAGTTGCCACACGTATCGGCCGCGGCATGACCAATGCCGAAATCGCCGAGGACCTGGAGATTTCGCTGACCACAGTGAAGTCGCACGTGTCACGCATTCAGACACGTCTGAAGCTGCGCAACCGCGTGGAAATTGCCGCCCGACTCTGGTCCGAAGGTGTCATGGACCAGACGGCATCCGAATAAACTGACCGGGCTCGCCGCCTGCGGGAGCAAGTTTGCTTAAACCCGCAGGCGCCCCGTCAACGCTCTGGAGAGCGTGAGTTCATCAACGAACTCCAAGTCGCCGCCCAGTGGCATGCCGGATGCCAATCGGGTGACCTCGAGATCCGGGAAGTCCCGCATCAGCCGGGCCAAATACGTCGCGGTAGCCTCGCCCTCAGTGTTCGGATCAGTGGCGATGATTACCTCATGAATTTCGGGGGTTTCGCCCTCGTCGACGTCGTCAAGCACACCAGCGATGCGTTGCAGGAGCGTGCGAATATTCAGCTCGTTCGGGCCGATGCCGCCGAGCGGATCGAGCGCCCCGCCGAGCACGTGGTAGCGGCCGTTGTACTCGCCCGTGCGCTCGATGGCCTGGATGTCGCGTGCCTCTTCGACGACGCAAATCAGGCCCTTGTCGCGGCGCGTGTCCGCGCAGTACTGGCAGACGTCCTTTTCCGAGATGTTGCCGCAGATGCGGCAGAACTGAACACCCTCGCGCACCCGGCCCAGCGCGGATTGGAGCCGGCCGATATCCTCCGGCTCCGCCTTCATGAGGTAGAAAGCGATGCGCTGCGCTGACTTCGGGCCGATGCCCGGCAGGCGCGAGAACTCATCTATGAGATCTTGGAGTGGTCCTTCGAACAATGAAAATTACCTAGAAATACTGGTCTGAACTGGAATTTTAGAAGCCCATACCGCCGAGGCCGTCAAAGCCCTGGGACAGCGGACCCATCTTCTGCTCAGCCAGCTCCTGCACCTTGCGAGTCGCATCCTGGAATGCACCCAGCACCAGATCCTGCAGACCGTCGACGTCCTCCGGGTCCACGACCTTCGGATCGATGGCGATGTCAGTGACCTCACCCGAGCCCTGCATGGTGACCTTGACCAGACCACCGCCAGCCTCACCCACGAGGGTGGAAGCCACAATTTCCTGCTGAGCAGCCTGCAGCTGTGCCTGCATCTGCTGAGCCTGCTGCAGAATTGCGTTCATATCCGGCTGAGTCATTGTAAAAATTCCTATCTAACGTGGGTGTTTCGTTACTGTTCGATTATCCGCGCTCGTGCTTTACGACGCGCATTGCCGCCCCATTGTAACGGCTCTAGGCGTCATCAAGCGGTTTGGCACCCAGCTCCTTCTCCAACAGTTCCATGACCACGTCCTTTAAGGAGCGGTGATCCAGCGAGCCGGCTTCCGATGCGGCCTCAAAATACTCAGAGGTGTCCTCCTCATACGGAGGCTCCGGAGGCGGCGCGTCATAGCCGCGCCCCTCTGGCGGCGCGAACTCCTCCATCGGCTCCGGTGGCAGTGGCACACCGTTGAAGCCGGTGGGCTGCTGGGCCTGAGCCTGGGCTTGCGCGGCGCGCAGGAACGAGCGTGGCTGGTTTGGCTGCTGGCCCACTGCCTGCTGCGCCTGCGGATTCTGCTGGTTCCGCTGGTTCGATGGCGCCGAGTACTGTGGCGCCGAGTACTGTTGCGGTTGCTGAACCGGCTGGTTGGCAGCCTGCTGCCCCATCGCAGCCCGCTTGGCTGCCTCAATCTTGGCACGGCGCTCAATCACCGATGCACGCGCTGCAGACATCGGCGAACGCGGCTGTGGCTGCTGTGGCTCAGCCGGTGTTGGTTCCGGTTGCTGCGGTTGCTGCGGTTGCGTTGGCTGCTGAGGCTGTTGAGGCGGTTGAGGCTGCGCGCCTCTTGACGATGAATCATCCTCCATCGATGACTGCCCCTGCGACGGTGCACGGTGAGCACGCGGACGAGGGCTCTTCGCACCAACGATGCAGTTCACTGCGCCATCGAAGCCAGTTACCTTCTTCACGGCAGTAGCCAGAGCCCGGGAGTATTCCGGGTCATTAAGGCGAGTGGCCAGGGCGCCAGTGCTGTGACCGATGGTGAGGGTGTCACCCTCGACCTCGACAGGTGTGGCCTGCTCCGCCAGCACTCGAATTGGGAATGCGTGCGGACCTTCGACGGCTTCGAGAATCTCCGACCAGTGCTCAGAAATCTGCTCAATACCAGCAGGTTCCGGTTCCGGTGTGGGTGTGGGTGTGGGTTCGGATTCCGGCTGCTGTTCTGGTTGAGGTGCCGGCTCTGGTTCAGGCTCGGGCTGTGCTTGCTGAGGCTGAACCTGCGGTTCGGGCTCCTCGACTATCGCCATGGTGCCCTTTTCACCCTCGCGCTCACGAGTCTGCTGCTCACGCTCCTGCGCAAGCTGAGCACGAGTCTGCTGTTCACTCAAACGAGCATGCTCCGCCATCCGCTTACGGAACTCACGAATCTTCTGAGCCTGTGCCTCCTCCGGGCTGAGCTGCTCAGTTTGCGACTCCTGAGATTCCCGCGGTTCCTGCTGCTCCGACTCTGGCGCAGCCTCCGGCTGAGCAGGTTCTGCCGCTGCCTGTGCAGGCTGAGCAAACTGTTCCTGCTGCTCCGACTGCTGAGGCACGGCAGACTCCGCAGACTCTGCAGACGCAGCCGATGCTGACTGTTCCGGTGCGGAAGCTGCCTGCTTTTCCTGCTGCGGAGCCACTTGACCAGCAGCCTTCTTCCGCTGAGCATTGCGCTGACGCCATGCTTCACGCGCGGACTGGCCAGCACCAGCACCAGCGCCAGCGCTCGGGGCCGCATCAGCATCGGAGGAAGGAGCCACCGGTGGCACGGCGGAGGACGCGCTCCCCGCGCCGTCGTTAAGCGAGGCAGAGGACGCCGGCATGCCGCGTTCCAGCGATTCGACGCGCTGCAACAAGGCCTCCACCGAATCTTCGGTGGCGGGCAGGAGCATGCGCGCGCACAAAACCTCCAGCAGGAGGCGTGGCGAAGTCACCCCGCGGAAATGGCGCACGCCGTCAGAGAGCACCTGCGTAAAACGCGTCAGAGTGGCTGGCGGGATGGTACCGGCCTGCTGCTTGATGCGGTCAGCCTGGCTCTCCGGGACCTCCACCAGACCCTGCTCAATGGCATTCGGCACAGCGGAGAGAACCAGCAGGTCGCGGACGCGGGTAAGCAGATCCATGGCAAACCGAGCCGGGTCCTGCCCCGACATAATCACGCGCCCCACCACGCTAAACATGGCTGCACGGTCGCTAGCGGCCAACGCTTCAATCGCATCGGTGATAATCACACTGTCGGTGACACCGAGGATGGCCGCGGAGGTCTCATAATCCACGCCATCGGAGCCGGAACCAGCAATCAGCTGATCCATAATCGACAGCGAGTCACGCGGCGAACCACCACCGGCCTGAATGACCAGCGGATACACATCCGGATCCACATGGACACCCTCAGATGCCACCACGCGCTTCAGCAACCCGCGCATATCCGGCGGAGTGAGCAGGCGGAACGGGTAATGGTGCGTGCGCGAACGAATGGTCGGCAGCACGCGCTCCGGCTCCGTCGTCGCAAAAATGAAGATCAGATGCTCCGGTGGCTCCTCCACAATCTTCAGCAGCGCATTAAAGCCCGAGGCGGTAATCATATGCGCCTCATCAATAATGAAGATGCGATACCGCGACTCCGCCGGCTGGAAAATAGCCTTTTCCCGCAGCTCACGCATATCTTCCACACCATTGTGGGAAGCCGCGTCCAGCTCAATGACATCCAGATTGCCCGGGCCGCCTGGCGCCAACGCACGACAGGACGCACACTTGCCGCACGGGGTTGCCGTCGGCCCCTCCGCGCAGTTCAAGCTCCGCGCCATGATGCGCGCCGAGGACGTCTTGCCACAACCACGCGGACCCGAGAACAAATACGCATGATTAATCCGGTTAGGACGCCCCTGCGCATCCCGAGATTCCAACGCCGCCGACAGCGGGTCAGTCACATGCCGCTGCCCCACCACTTCAGCGAACGTCGCTGGACGATACTTCCTATACAGAGCCACGTGCTCAGCCTACCTTCCACCCCGGATTAGCTAATTCGCCCCGCCTCAACCAACTACCGATTCACGGCACCAATCTCGCAGGTCAGCATCCTTTTCCGCCAACAGCTGCATCAGCTCCTGCGGGCCACGGCCCTGATAAAAGTCCAACTCCGCATCCGTAATCGGAATCAGCTGCGTCATCGTGGTCATGCGCCCCTGCGGCGAGGCCACATCGCCCTCATGCATGTTGATCTTGTCCGGCATCTCAGAGACATTCGGCACACCATCGCTCCACACATACGGCACCGCACACAGCGCATGCGCCACGGTATACGCAGTGCTTGACGACGTCACCCCACTGGCCTCTGCAGCCATCCGCACCGCATTGGGAATAACGCGACCCGGAATTGGCGACAGCAGCTCCGGCTCCTCCTCCACCAGGGCACCAGCAGTAGCAACCATCTCCGCGACCGGGAAGTCGGCGTAGCCGACGTGGAAGAGCTCCACCCGGATATCCGTTTTTGCCGCACCGGTTAAGCCACAGTAGTTACGGCCGAGCTCCAACGTGGCGGCTACCGTCTCTGGGCGACGCTCTTGCGCGTGGCCGTCCGAGCCGTCGAAAAGCGAGAACTCAGCAATACGCAGCGGCTTTGCCTCATGTGCCTGCCCGTGCCGACCACTGGCCGGCAGCTGCGTGACATGCTCACTGAACTGCGGGTCCCCGGGAAAGAGCTCGGAGACCCAAAACTTCGTCTCCTCGAAGTTCATATAGTCCTAACCGCGCGCTTTTACTGCGCAGCCTTCTCAGCAGCGGCGAGCAGCACACAGGTAGCCACACCGTCCATAGCGACCTCCAACTCCTCCATCGGAGGCAGCGACGGAGCCAAGCGGATGTTGCGGTCATTCGGATCCTGCTTCAGCGGGAAGGAGGAACCGGAGCCGGTCAGTGCAATACCGGCCTCCTTCGCCAGCTCCACCACGCGACGAGCCGTGCCATCAACAACATCGAGGTTGATGAAGTAACCGCCAGTCGGCTTCGACCACTCCGCCACGCCGTACTCGCTCAGACGGGAATCCAGGATCTCCAGGACCTTCTTGAACTTCGGAGCCAGCGAGCCCGCATGACGACGCATCTGCTCACGCACACCGTCTGCATCACCGAAGAACTTGGCGTGTGCCAGCTGGTTGACCTTGTTCGGGCCAATGCCGCGGATGCCGGCGTGCTTCAAGTAATCCGCCAAGTTGGCTTCAGAGGAAGCGTAGAACGCAACACCAGCACCGGCGAAGGTGATCTTCGACGTCGAGCCGAATGCCCACACGCGGTTCGGGTTACCGGCCTCTTCCGCCCACTTAATGACGTTGTGAATCTCCGGGAACTCATCCGTGAGAGTGTGAACCATGTAGGCGTTATCCCACATCAGACGGAAATCCGGTGCTGCCGTCTCCATCTCCACCAAACGACGGCAGACCTCAGCGCTGTAAGTCACACCAGTTGGGTTGGAGAACATCGGCACATTCCACATGCCCTTAATCTGCGGATCAGCTGCCACCAGCTTTTCCACGACATCCATATCAGGGCCGTCCTCATTCAACGGCACCTGGATCATCTCAATACCGAAGTGCTCCGTGATGGAAAAGTGACGGTCATACCCCGGAACCGGGCACAGCCACTTCAGCACCGGCTCCTCATTCCACGGACGCTCCGAGTCGACATTGCCGAACTGCATAGCCCATGAAATCAGGTCAAACTGGATGTTCAAGCTAGAGGCATCCTGCGCCAGGACGTTTTCCACCGGCAGATCCAGCAGCTCTGCCCAAATAGCGCGGATATCAGTAATGCCCTTGGCGTTGCCGTAATTGCGGACATCCTCCCCGGATGCCGAAATGTAATCCGGTGCCGGGAGTCCCAGCAGGGCGTTTGCGAAATCAAGCTGTTCCGACGACGGCTTGCCGCGAGTCAAATTCAGTGCGAGGTTACGGGACTTCAGCTCCTCATATGCCTTCGCAAACTCTTCCTTGTGTGCCGCCAACTGCTGAACATCGAAGGAATCCACGGCCATGGTGTACGCACCCTCCCAGGTATCGGACGTAGGTTAAAACCGGACAAACCTGACGCGGATAACCTTTTCACCGCGCCGTATCTGGCTTTGCAACCAAGTGTAAGGCATACCCCGGATTGGGTTTTCTACAACTTCCCTGACAAAGCATCCAAACGCTGCTTACTCGCCCCATCCAGGCCGACAATTTCCACCTCTTTGCCGCGCTCCGCGAACTTGACCAGCACGGAATCCAGCGCCGCCACCGTGGAGGCATCCCAAATCTCCGCCTCCGACATATCGATGACAATGCGCCGAGCTGGGTCAGTGTAATCAAACTGGTAGACCAAGTCATTACTGGAGGCGAAAAACAGCTGCCCCCGCACCTGGTACGTCCGGGAGTGGGCGCTGGGGTCGTCGTCAAGCACCTTGATTGTGACGAGATGGGCGACACGACGCGCGAACATCAGCGACGCGACCACCACACCCGACACCACGCCGATGGCCAGGTTCTTTGTCATAAGCGTCGCGATGACCGTCACCAGCATCACCACCGTCTCCGAACGCGGCATGAGGCGCAACGTGCGCGGCGAGATTGAGCGCCAATCGATTGTGTCCACCGACACCACAACCATCACCGCAACCAGCGCCGCCATCGGAATCGCGCCGACCGCGGTCCCGAGTAGGAGGATCAAAATCAGCAGGAAGATGCCGGAAAAGAGCGTCGTCAAGCGGGTGCGTCCCGATGATTCCTTCACGCCCACCATCGTCTGACCGATCATCGCACAGCCGGCGATGCCGCCGAAGAATCCGCCCGCGATGTTCGCGACGCCGAGTCCCCATGTCTCGCGCGTCTTATCCGAGTGCGTGTCGGTGATGTCATCGACGAGCTTCGCCGTCATCAGCGATTCCATGATGCCGACGATCGCGACACCCACCGAATACGGCGCAATCAGGCGCAGAGTCTCCCAGGTCAGGGGCACATTCGGGATCAGCAGGTGCGGCAGGGAATCCGGAAGCTCCCCCATATCGCCGACCGTCGGCACGCGCCAGCCCGCCAATACCGCAACAAGCGTGACGACGAGCACAGTTACCAGCGGAGCCGGAATCGCGGTGAACACGCGGGGAAGCAGAACCATAATCGTAATTCCCATCACCACCAGCGGATATACCAGCCACGGTACATCGATGAGATGCTCCAGCTGCGCGGTGAAAATGAGGATGCCCAGCGCATTGACAAAGCCGATCATGACTGCCCGCGGAATGAAACGCTGTAGCTTCGCGATGCCAAGTGCCGCAAACGCAATTTGCAAAACGCCTGCGAGCAGCACCGTTGGGATGAGGTAATCCATTCCGTACGTACGCGACAACGGCGCGACGACGAGCGCAACCGAGCCAGCGGCAGCGGTAATCATGGCGGGGCGGCCACCGGTAAAGGAGATGACGATTGCCATGATGACCGAGCTAAAAAGCCCCACCGCCGGATCCACACCCGCCAGAATGGAAAAGGAAATAACCTCCGGGATCAGGGCAAATGACACTGCCGCGCCAGCCAGCAGCTCCGTGCGCAGGCGCTGCGGCGAGGAAAATGCGTGTCGGAAAGACCCCCATACGCCTGTTGGGGATGGTGGTTCTCGGGTTGCTAGTGGTTCTAGTGTTTCTAGCGGTTCTGGTGTTGCCTGTGGTGGCACTCCAGTGTCGTCGGCATCGCTCATAGTAGATATTCTCTCAAGCCTGCCCGCGCGCTCGGAATTGGGCACTAAACGCAACCCCACAGAGTCACGCTGGCACCATTGCCAGCGACCGGGGCGGCTGCAGCAATATCAGTGGAGCGAATCTTCTTCATGGCAAGTGTCCTTTCATTCAAGCGCTCTTGCTTTGGTCACTTGTTAGCGGACACCCCAACCGGGAATGTTCCCGAGAAAAAAAGGGGACCCCACGCACCCGTCAGAGCTCGCTGACCCTTGCTGCATTCCTGCCCTGGGGGAGTTCACGAGATGGACGCCACATGGGATCCGTGAAGACAGCCTACTACAGGCAAGCCCGAAAAGTCACACCATTACTTTCCAGTCAATGCCAAGTTCTCACCGGACTCAGAATCGAAGACGTGCATCTTGCCCGCATTGATGGCCAATGTGATCTTCTGACCTCGACGCACGCGCGATTCCGCATCCACTCGAGCCACCAACATGTCATGCGGATTCTCCGCCAGACCCGCCTCCTCAGCAGCGGCATGGCCAGCCAAATCAATTTCCGGGAGTGGGAAGTGGATGAACTGCTCGGAGCCCATCGCCTCCAGAACAGCCACCTCGACTTCCACCGTGGGCGCATCGGAATCGGCGTCGGCTAGGGCGGCATCCTCGAAGGCCTCCGGACGCAGTCCGACGATTATCTTGCGGCCCGGCTGAATTTTTTCCGGGAGTGGCAGGTGGCCGAGAGCGGTGTCGGCGCTGCGACCGTCGTGAAGCACAGTGGCGGGCAGGAAGTTCATGGCGGGCGAGCCGATGAAGCCGGCGACGAAGAGGTTGACCGGGCGGTGGTAGAGCCCCTGCGGTGCGCCAATCTGCTGGATAACGCCCTTTTTCAGCACGACGACGCGGTCGCCCAGCGTCATTGCTTCGGTTTGGTCGTGAGTGACGTAGACGGTGGTGGTCCCGAGGCGTTCCTGGAGCTGGGCGATTTCGGTGCGCATCTGGACGCGGAGCTTGGCATCCAGGTTGGACAGCGGCTCGTCCATGAGGAAGACCTTTGGGCGGCGGACGATGGCGCGGCCCATCGCCACGCGCTGACGCTGACCACCGGAAAGGTGCGCCGGCTTGCGGTCGAGAAATTCCGTCAGATCGAGAATTTCGGCAGCTTCGTTGACTTTCTGCGCAATTTCCTTCTTCGGCAGTTTCGCCAGTTTCAGTGGAAACGCGATGTTCTCACGGACGCTTAAGTGCGGGTACAGCGCGTAGGACTGGAAGACCATGGCGATATCGCGGTCCTTCGGAGCGACATCGTTCATGCGCTCGCCGTCGATGAGAAGATCGCCCTCGGAAATATCCTCAAGACCTGCGATCATGTTCAACATCGTCGACTTACCGCAGCCGGAGGGGCCGACGAGGATGATGAACTCGCCGTCATCAATTTTGAGATTCGCGTCCTCCACGCCGATGTGGCCGTCCGGAAAGCGCTTGTACACGTGCTTTAGTTCAATTTCAGCCATTTTCGCTCTACCCTTCTCTAGCCCTTCACTGCGCCGGAGGTAAGACCAGCGACAATTCGACGTTGGAAAATAACCACAAAAATAATGATTGGAATGGTGATGACAATCGCGGCCGCGGCAATCGAGCCAGTGGGCTCTTCAAATGCGGACGAGCCGGTGAAGTTCGCCATCGCCGCCGGAGCCGTGCGGGCAGCCTCAGTCGAGGTCAGCGACACCGCTAACAGGAAGTCATTCCACGCGAAGATGAACACCAAAATCGCGGCGGTGACAATGCCCGGAATCGCCAGCGGTGCGACCACCAGGCGAAATGCCTGGAACGGTGTCGCGCCATCCATCTGCGCCGCCTTCTCCAACTCCCAAGGAATTTCCCGGAAGAACGAAGAGAGGATAAAAATCGCCATCGGAAGTGCGAAAGTGATGTACGGCAGAATCAGGCCCGGCCAGGTATCAAATAGCCCCACCTTCCGCTCGATGTCGAACAGCGGGCTGACCAGAGAGACCTGCGGGAACATCGCAATCAGCAGCGACACTCCCAGAATCACCGACTTACCCGGAAACTCCAGGCGCGCAATGGCGTAGGCCGCCATCGTGCCAACAATCACCGCGAGCAGGGTGGTAATCAGCCCAATGCCAATGGAATTAATCAACGCACGAGTAAATTCGCTGGTCTGGAAGATGCCGCGGTAGTTATCCAACGTCCAATTGCGCGGGATGAAGTGGCCGTCATACATATCCGTTGTCGGTTTGAATGACAGGCTGGCAATCCACAACACCGGCACCAGTGCGTACATAACCACCAAGGCAATGCCGATTGTCCACGCGACGCGTTGCTTTTTTGTCTTTTCCGTGTTGTCCACTGCAATCGCCTCCTATTTGCCCGCGCCCGGCGACGAAGCGCCAAAGCCCTTGATAAACACAATTGCAATCAGCGCCACACAGACGAAGATCAGCACCGAAATCGCCGAACCAATGCCCAGGTTGAACGCCTTAAATAGGTTGTTATAGCCCAGAATCGACACCGACCCCGTGCCGTTATTTCCCTTGGTGAGGATGTAGATGTTGTCGAACACTCGGAACGCATCGAGCGTGCGGAACAGCAGCGCCACCACAATCGATGGCTTCATCAGCGGCAACGTGATCTTGAAAAAGCGCTGCCAAAAGCCCGCACCATCCAGCTCGGCCGCCTTCAATGCGTCGTCCGGCACCAGTGCGAGGCCCGCGAGAAGCAGCAGGGCCATAAATGGAGTGGTCTTCCAGATTTCAGCACCGATGATGATAAATATTGACGGCCATTGCTCAGTCAGCGGGGCGGTACCGTCGGGAAGCAAATTGGCGAGATAGCCCGTCCCCGGCGTCCACGCGTAATTCCACGAGTACGCCGCCGCCACCGTGACAATGCCGTACGGGATCAGCACCACCGTACGGATTAGCCCGCGGCCGAAGATTGCGCGGTACATTACCATCGCAATCGCCATACCGAGCACCAGCTCCACCGCCACCGACACCAGCGTGATTACGACTGTCACGCCCAGCGCCTCCCACCAATAACTGCTGGTCAGAACCGAAACGTAGTTCTGCAGGCCGATGAATTCACGGTCTTCCGGGAAACGCAGGTCATAGCGCTGCAGCGACAGCCACATCGCGTAACCGATGGGATACGCCGTCACCAGCAGCATCAAAATCAGCGCGGGAGACACCAGCAGCAGACCGAGGCGGCGCTCGGCGCGGTGTCCGTCGGAAAGCTTGGTAGATTTGTCAGACATTTACGGCACCAGACCTTCCGAGTTAATCGCCGCCTGAAGTTCCTCATCCAGCTCGCCGACCAGCGGTTTCGCGTCAATATCCTCCGGCGGACTAATGCGCGACGCGAGCAGAATCGACAACGACTGGTACGCAGGGGATTTCGGGCGCGTCACCACACCGGCCGTGCGTGACGACGGCAACAGCGACCTCTCCTCCTGCGTCAGATTGGTCGAGTTAGAGTCCTCGAGCTTGTTCAACTGCTGATAAATCTCCCGGTAGAACGGGTACTCCTCCTTGAATTCATCCGTGGCCTGCGTGTAGAGCTTCGTCAACGTCGGCGGCAGACCACCCGTCAACGCGTTGTGGAGCTGGTTTTTCTCATTGCGCAGGCACTCGATTGCCTGGAAGGCGAGATTCGGATGCTTGGAAGTCGACGGCACCGCAAGATTCAACCCACCAATGGTGACCTTCGCCGGCGTGCCCTTATCCATTGCTGGGTAGGTGGTCCAGGCCATATCATCGAAGACCTCCTTGGCCGCCGGGTTTCCCGCCTCCGCCTTCTCCTTCGCACCGGCATACGCGAATGGATAGTTGACCTGTGCAAATGCGTCACCGCGGTCGAATGCCAGGCGGGCTTGGTTCTCATCCGACTGCGAGATCGACGGGTCATGTCCCTTCGCCGTGGCCACGCGATGCATCGTGTCTAGGGCTCGCTCCGCGGCATCATTGTCCGCAATCGTGACTTTCTGCCCATCCGGTGCGACCAAGTGGCCACCTGCCGACTCCGTCATCGAATTGAGCCATACCACCGCGCCCTCAAACTGCGCGGCCTGCACACCAATCATCGACGGCTTGCCCTGATCGGCCAGCCGCTCCCCCGCCGCGATGAGGTCATCCCACGTCTTCGGAGGGCCATCGACCAGTGACTTTCGATACCACAGCAGCTGCGTATTCGTATTCAGTGGAGCGCCATAGAGCTTGTCCTGCCACGTCGCCGTGTCCAGCGGACCCGAGAGCGTGCCATCGATTACACGCTTAGTCATATCTTCCGGGAGTGGCAGCGCCCAGCCGGCCTCTGCAAACTCCGGTGTCCACGTCACATCAAGGCCCATAATGTCGAACGAACTGTCCCCGCCCACAATGCGACGAGCGAGCTGAAGACGCTGGTCGTCGGTCTGTTTTGCCGAAATGTCATACTCCAGACGGTACTTCCCGCCCGAGGCATCCGAGCACTCCCGCGCTGCCTGCTCATACTGATCGGCGCCATCCGCCGGACCCATAATGCGCAGCACTGGCGCTGCTTCCCGCTGCGCCTCCGAGCCACAGCCCGCCACCAGCGCGGTGAGCGATACCGTCGACACCGCGGCGACGATGGTGCGCATGACGTGCAGTTTCCGGCCCACACCTGTACGATCTCGGCCGGCTCTTCGCTTATCAAACATAATGACCACTCCGTGCTTTGATGTACAAAACCGACCGTAGTCATTGCGGCGCTACTTTTTGGGGAAAATAAGAAAACCCCGGCATAAGCCGAGGGTTTTCATCTGCGGAGGATGTGGGATTTGAACCCACGAGGGATGTGACTCCCGCACGCGTTCCAGGCGTGTGACATAGGCCGCTAGTCGAA
>NZ_JAUNLP010000014.1 GCF_030532195.1 Corynebacterium sp.
CTTCACTACTTCTCCTGGTCGAAAAGTGGTGATGCATTCACCGCTAGAACCTACCACGGTCAGATTGCCATAGACCTAGGCACTCAGTAGTGGCTGGTTTCACTTGTTGCGCTTCTTATCGAGCAGCATCAGGGAAATACCAGTACCGAGCAGCCAGAAATCCTTGGCCAATGCGGTGCCATCCTGGGACGGACGAATCTTCGAGCCCTCGCGGATCATGCCCGGGATGCGGAAGTACATACCCAGCAGTCCGGCGCTAAATGCAGTCAGGGCTGCGCCTGCGACACGGTTCGGGATAAACGGAGTAACCAGGGCTGCGCCGACGCCGTATTCCGCAGCGGAAACCAGCTTGATGAAATCCTTCGGCTCAAACTTATCGGTGCCCGGCAGCACACTTGCCATGCCGTGAACGCCCTTGGCGGTCTCTTCATCAGCGCCGGCCTTATCAGTTGCGGTGCTCAAGAAAAACAGGCCCGGTGCCAGTCGTGCCGGATAAGCGGCCCAATCAATGCCGCCCTTCTTCTCTTCATTCTTCTTGCCGAAAATCTTGCTCAGTACCTTTGCCATGGTGGTGTTCCTTCCAGTTTTGCTAACTCTAAAAACTGTCGGAGCCGCTATTTTGGTTATTTTCCATTGCTTTGACCCCGACAAGTCTCACCATAACACCACATTGTTGATACATCAACCGTTTTTGTGGATTATTTTTACACTTCTCCATTTTGAGCTTGCGTGCGCGCTTCCCGCTCCGCACGCTCCTTAGCTCGCATACGGCGGTTCATATCGAGCATCCGCTCATGCAACTCCGGATCCCCCATCACTAAATCCACCAGCTGGCAATCATCGGGCCCGCTTGTCCCAGGCTGACATGCAGTACATGGCTCTCCATATCGAATCGGGCACTTCGGCTGGGGAACTCGCCGGGGCTTACGCCTGGCCGACTTCGCGCTAGATTGGACTTCCACCTCGCGCTCCACTGTCTTTTCAGGCCGCCGACCTGGCATTTCTTCCGGAACCATTGCCACCCCTTCGTCCACATCAGCCATATAACTTAAATTAGCATTTCACTTGCGTCTTTATCTAGGTGTTAGCAGCTCCCCCTCCCGCCCATGCAGCCATCTACCCCAAGCTTTTGCGCTCCTTTTGCCCCGCTCGCTCCCCACTCATGGCTCAATAATGACGTATGGCTCAGAAATGAACATATGGTCCTGTATACAGAGCCAAACGTTAGTCCTGAGCCATAAGTGGGGCGCTCCCATTCCAGTCCGGCTCCAGCCCCCTCCATCAAATAAAAAAGACCGGCCCCGCACCATAAACATGCGCGGAACCGGCCTTATCAGCACAGCCAGCCAAAGCCAACCAAGGCCCAAGGCACAAGGCCCAAAGCCAAACCTCTTACAGGTTGATCATCTTGCCCATTACGCCCTCGGCAGCTTCCTTCATTGCCTCGGACATGGTCGGGTGGATGTGGACGGTACGGCCGATTTCCTCGGTGGTCAGCTCGTACTTCTCAGCCAGAACCAGCTGCGGCATGAGCTCAGAGACATTAGCGCCAACCATGTGGCCGCCCAGCAGCTCACCGTACTCAGCATCCGCAATCAGCTTCACAAAGCCAACCGGCTCAGCCAGGCCCTGCGCCTTGCCGTTTGCAGAGAACGGGAAGGTGGAGACCTTAATCTCGCGGCCGTTCTCCTCAGCCCACTTCTTGGCCTGAGCCTCGGTCTTACCGAAGGAGCCAACCTGCGGGTTACAGAAGGTTGCTCGCGGCATCATGTTGTAGTCCGGAATGGTCTCGGTCTCATGACCAGCCATGTGCTCAGCCGCGATAACGCCCTGTGCCTCAGCGACGTGGGCCAGCTGCAGCTTCATGGTGACGTCACCGATGGCGTAGATGTTGTCGACGTTGGTACGCATGTACTCGTCAATGACAATCTCGCCGCGCTGCCCCAGCTCAACACCGGCCTTGTCCAGGCCAATGCCCTCAGTACGCGGCGCGAAGCCGATGGAGACCATAACGCGGTCGACGGTCAGAGTCTGCTCGTCGCCGCCGTCCTTAGCCTCAACCTTGACCTCTACCGAGTCACCATTGTCCACGATCGAGGTGGTCTTGTGACCGGTCATCAGCTTGACGCCCAGCTTCTTGTACTCCTTGGCAATAACCTTGGAGACATCTGCGTCTTCATTCGGCAGGACGTTATCCATGAACTCAACAATGGTGACGTCAACGCCGTAATTTGCCAGCACGTAGGCGAACTCCATACCAATGGCGCCTGCACCGACGATAACCATGGAGTCCGGCAGCTCGTCAGAAAGAATCTGCTCTTCGTAGGAGACGATGTTGCCGCCGACCTCAACACCCGGCAGGGAGCGAACGACAGAGCCGGTAGCAATGATGGCCTTGTCGAAGGTGATTTCCTTGCCCTTGTCATCGCCATCAGTAATAGCCATGGAGGTGGAGCTGGTGAATTCACCGAAACCGTTGATCTCGGTGATCTTGTTCTTCTTCATCAGGAAGTGAACGCCCTTGACAATGCCAGCGGACACCTTGCGCGAACGCGCGTGTGCGGCACCAAAGTCAAAGGAAACATCGCCGGAGATACCGAAGGTCTTGGCCTCATGGTTGAAGATGTGCGCCACCTCGGCGTTCTTCAACAGAGACTTGGATGGAATACAGCCAACATTGAGGCAGACACCGCCCCAGTATTGCTTTTCCACCACAGCAGTCTTCAGACCCAGCTGGGATGCGCGGATTGCTGCGACGTATCCGCCAGGACCGCCGCCGAGTACTACAAGATCAAAATGTTCAGCCACGTGCCCAAGTTTACGCACCGGACCGAATTACTTCACGCGAGGTACCCGCAAGTTACCCGGTTTTTGCCTACCGTGGTGGACATGGGCAACGATTTCTCCTTCCTGGCCACTGACCTCGTCCCCGATTGGTTGGACGATATCGAAGGCGCTCAGGCGCTGGCGTGGGCTCGTGCGCACTCGGATGCCACTGTCAAAAACATCGATTCGCTTGACGACGACCCCAGCGAGCGCACCGATTTAGAACACAAAATCCTGGCTGCACTCAATACCGATTCCCGGATCGCGTATCCGGTTCGTCGCGGCGATTACCTCTATAACTTCTGGCGGGATGCCGAGCACCCGCGGGGTCTGTGGCGACGCACCTCGCTGGATAGCTATCTGGCTGGCACGGAGGATTCTCGGGCAACCGAGTGGGAAACGGTCATCGACCTCGATGCGCTGGCTGCAGCTGAGGAGGAGAACTGGGTTTGGAAGGGCACGGTGTGCCGCTACCCGGACTTTGACCGCGCGTTGATTTTGCTCTCTCGCGGCGGCGCCGATGCCACCGTGGTGCGCGAGTTTGACCTCACTACCTGCTCTTTTGTCGACAAGGATGCCTTTTATCTGCCGGAGGCGAAGTCAGACGTCTGCTGGGTTGACCGCGATGAGATTTTGGTGGGTAGTGATTTTGGTGAGGGCTCGCTGACCGATTCGGGGTATCCGCGCCAGGTTCGCAGGTGGCGGCGCGGCATGCCGTCGCAAAGCGCGGACGTGATTTTCTCAGGCCATCAGGATGACGTGGCTGTCGGCGGGTGGTTTGATGCGACGGAGGGCTTCGAGCGGTTGTTCGTGGAGCGCGCGCATGATTTTTATAATTCGCAGCGATTTGTCTCGGCTGAGCGAATGGGCAAGCTGAAAAGCCAGCAGGGCGCGGAGTTCTCGCTGCAGATTCTGGAGGTGCCGCAGGATTGTCGCACGTCGGTGCATCGTCAGTGGCTGGTGCTGATGCCACGCACGGAGTTCAACGGGATTCCGGCTGGTGGTGTCGCGGTGGTGGAGCTGGATAAGTGGCTGGCGGGGTCTCGTGAGGTGGAGATTATTTTCACCCCCGACGCGCACACATCGTTCCAGCAGCTGGCGTGGACGAAGAATTATTTGGTGCTGACGCTGCTGGAGGATGTTGCGACGAAGCTGGTGGTGCTGAAGATTGGCTCGTGGGAGTCGGTTGAGGCGCTGACACAGTTGCCGACGCAGGCAACCGTCAGCGTGATTGATACGTCCTCCGATCGCGATGATGAGATTTGGCTGGTGGCGACATCGGCGCTCGAGCCGGCGACGCTCTGGTATGGGCAGGTCGATGGCGAGCTGACTGCAGTTCGCCGCGCTCCGGCGCTCTTTGACTCGGCCGGCATGGAGACCCGCCAGCACTGGGCCATTTCCGCCGATGGCACGCGCATTCCGTATCGCATCACAGGACGCTTCAAGGATTCCGATGGCGTGACGACGACCGCTCCCACCCTCGTCCATGCTTACGGTGGCTTCGAGGTGTCGCTGGTGCCGCAGTACTCCGCAATTCGAGGTCTGACCTGGCTGTCTCGTGGCGGATACTTTGTGGAGGCCAATCTTCGCGGCGGTGGCGAGTTCGGTCCGAAGTGGCATTCCTCGGTGGTGAAGACTGAGCGTATGCGGGTCTATGAGGATCATCAGGCAGTCCTGCGTGACCTAGTTGACCGCGGCTACTGCACACCCGACCAGCTGGGTGTCCGCGGTGGCTCCAATGGTGGCTTGCTCACCGCTGTGTGTCTGACACTCTATCCGGAGTTGGTGGGTGCAGTTGTCTCCCAGGTACCGCTGGCGGACATGATGCGCTACCACACACTGTCTGCGGGAGCCTCGTGGATGGCTGAGTATGGAGACCCGGATAATGCCTCCGAGCGGGCTGCGATTACGCAGTATTCGCCGGTCCAGCGCGTCGTCAAGCATGATCAGCGCGCCTACCCGCCAGCGCTGATTACCACGTCTACCAGGGATGATCGTGTGCATCCGGCGCATGCTAGAAGCCTTGCGTGGCTGCTGGCGGAAGCCGGCCAGCCGGTGGATTATTACGAAAACACCGAGGGCGGCCATGCCGGTGCGGCGGATAATTCGCAGGTGGCTTTTGTCGAGGCACTGATCTCTACCTGGCTTTGGCACAAGCTCAAGTAAGGTAACAGCCGTGAGTAGCGCTGATTTCACTAATCCTTATACCGGTATCGCGTTCAACCTGGGCTTCCGGGTGAACAAGTATGAGCTCGACCTGGATTATCGAGTGGGGCCGAATCGGCTGAAGGCAACGGCGACGGTGCACATTGAAATTAATACGTGGACCTCGCAGATTACGTTGGACTTCGCCGATGCGCTCGGTGTCGATTCCGTCGACGCCTACAGCGATTCGCAGGCGCACGATGTAGATGTGAAGCGCTGGCGCCATTCGGGACGCAAGCTGCGGATTACCTTTGACCGTGAGCTCGCACCAGATGAGACGATGCGGCTGGAGATTAAGTACTCGGGCTCGCCAAGTCCGGTGCGCTCGAAGTGGGGAGAAATTGGCTGGGAGGAGCTGGAAAACGGCTCGCTAGTCGCCTCGCAGCCGGTCGGTGCGGCGTCCTGGTACCCCTGCGATGATGACCCCGAGGTCAAGGCGTTCTATGAGCTGACCATGGTTACGGACGCGCCGTACGAGGTGGTCGCCCCTGGGCGTGCCGACGCTGCTGTCAACGTGGGCGGATCGCGTCGCAGGTGGCATTTTGTGACCGAGGAGCCGATGGCGTCCTACCTGGCCACGGTCAATGTTGGGCAGTTTAAGAAGATTGAGCTGCCGTGTGCCACATCCAAGGTGGTCGCCTGGGTGCCATCGCACTTGGTGGCCAATGCTCGCCATGACTTCCGCGATCAGGGGCGCATGCTCGATGAGTTCGCCAAGCTCTTTGGCCCCTACCCGTTCCGCGAGTACCAGGTGGTCATCTGCGAAGACGAGCTGGAGATTCCGATTGAGGCGCAGGGCCTGTCCATCTTCGGCGCCAACCACGCCGATGGCAAAGACACTTGGAACCGCCTGATTGCCCATGAGCTGTCGCACCAGTGGTTTGGCAACAGCGTCGGCATTTCACAGTGGCGCGATATCTGGCTCAACGAGGGCTTTGCCTGCTATGCCGAGTGGCTGTGGTCCGAGGTCAGCGGTGGTGCAGCCGCGGATGTCCACGCCCGCAAGCACTACCTGGATCTGATGGACGAGGACCAGGACATCATCATTGCCAATCCGGGCCCGAAGCTGATGTTCGATGACCGCCTGTACAAGCGCGGGGCGCTCACCGTCCACGCTCTGCGCCTTCTGCTTGGCGACGATGTCTTCTTCGACCTGGTCCGCGAGTGGACCACCTCCAACCGCCACAGTGTGGTGGATGCGGTGGACTTCCGCGCGCTGGCCAATCGCTTCTGCCGTGAGCGCGGTATTACCACTTCTCACCTGGATGTCATCTTTGACAAGTGGTTGAACCGCCGTGAGCTGCCGCCATTCCCCACCGACCCGACGCGCTCCGCGGCCGATCAGAGTGTCGATGACAAAGGTGCGCCGATTGTGGACAAGATTTTGTCTGCTCTGTTCGACAAGCTCGGGTACACCAAGGCGAAGAACTAGCAGGTCACGCCCCGGCGCGTTCACGGCGCGTTCACGGCTCGTTCACGGCGCGTGGCGGCGGCAACAGAAAGGCGACAGACGAGACACATGTCCGGTTTTAAATGGCTCTCGTTGGCAACGATTGTTGCCGCAGTGGGCAGCTTCGCGGTGCTGATTATTTCGGCCCGCGCACTCCCCAACGCCGTCAACTTGCAGTTCGTTGCCTATTGGGGTCTCTTCTTTGCACTCACCGGAGTCCTCGGCGGACTGATGCAGGAGACCACGCGCTCCATCGGCGCTGCCAGGGAAGCGGCAACTGCCACGGCCAGCACCGACGCCGCCGATCCAGACCTCCTCGGCGCTCGCCCGATTGTGGTGTCGCTCGGTGTCGCAGTGGTGATTTTCATCATCATGGCAATCACCGGCCCGCTGTGGGCTCCGCTGGTCGTGCGCGAAAACGCTGCGTCCGCGGTGCTTCTCATGTCCATTGGCCTGGCCTTTTATTCCATGCAAGCCACCGTCTCCGGCCTGCTCAGCGGCCACCGCATGTGGGGCCCATACGCGGCGCTGATCATGATTGACATCCTCGTCCGCGTCGGCCTGGCACTGGTTGCCTGGTACTTGCACTGGGGGCTTACCGCATGGCTCATCATCACCGTCTTCGGCACCGTTAGCTGGCTCATTCTCGCCGCGGTGTCCCCTGCTACTCGCTCGGTGCTGTTCTCGCGTGCCGACGTCCCCGTGCGCCGCTTCATCCCGCTGATGGCCACCGCGATGGGCGCGGCAGGCGCCTCGGCCATCCTGGTCACAGGGTTTCCCACCCTGGTCAAAATCGCCGGTGAAGCCGTGACCGCAGGCTCGGGTGTGGCCGATACCCTGACTCCGCCACACGCGGGCAACTTCACCGCTGCCGTGACCATTGCCGGTATCGCCTATGCCGTCACCCTGACGCGCGCTCCCCTGCTAATGCCACTGGAGAAGTTTCAAAACGCCATCATCGTGCACTTTGTCCGACACCGCTCGGAGGGCGTGCTCACAGCGTTGGCCAAGCCACTCGGTGGCCTGGTGGCCTTCGGCACATTCGGCGCTGCACTGGCATGGCTCATCGGCCCGTGGATTATGACGCTAATCCTCGATGAGAGTTACTTCGTCCCAGGTCCCGTCCTAGCGGCACTCACGCTCGGTGCCACACTGACTGCAGTGCTGATGATTACCGGTTCGGTTGCCCTCGCGGTGGAACAGCACCGCATGTATCTGCTCGGGTGGCTGGCGGCCACTACCATTGCGGCGGCCATTTTGTTTGTGCCGGGGCATCTGTCAACGCGCACAGCAGCCGCAATCGCCGTAGGCTCTGCGGTGGGTGTTGTCATTCATCTCATTGCGCTGCGACAACTCCCGCCACGGGAAACTGAAGCGGCAGCACCGGAAGTTAAAAACGTACGAGGCTAAATACATCTATGTCCACCACCATTGACCAGCTGACGGTCCTCATGACCGTCTATCATCGCGTGGCTCCGAGTCAGCTCGATGCCGCACTGCAATCCCTGTGGGATCAGACTCGGCCAGCGGCCAAAGTCGTGCTCGTCATCGATGGCCCGATTGGGCATGACCTCGAGGAGACCGTCGTCAAGCATGAACGAGCGCACGCCGAACTGACTGTCCTCCGGCTTCCGGAGAACCGCGGTTCGGGCGTTGCGTCCCAGGCTGGGCTTGAGCTGGTGGACACGGCGTGGCTGGCGCGGCTGGATGCGGACGATATTGCGCGGGAAGACCGCTTTGAGATGCAGTGGGAGGCGTTGGAGGCCGATCCGCAGCTGGATGTGCTCGGCAGTGCGCTGGCGGAGTTTGAGGGTTCGCCAAACAATATTGTGCGAGTGCGCAGGCTGCCGGAGGAGCACGCGGACATTGTGGCGTATACAAAGATGAATTCGCCGGTGAATAACCCCTCGGCAATGCTGCGGACGGCGAAGGTCCGCGAGGTCGGCGGTTACCGCGACATTCGGCTGATGGAGGACTACGACCTCTATGTGCGTCTGGTCGCGGCTGGCGCGAAGTTTGCCAATCTGTCGGAGCCGCTAGTGTTTTTCCGCGCTGACGGCATGTTTGACCGTCGCACATCGCAGAATATTTTTTCCGCTGAGCTGCAGATTCAGCGCACGCTGCGGGAGGTCGGCCTGATTACGTGGCCGCGGGCGGTATTCAACCTGATTGCGCGGACCGCGTTTCGGCTTTTGCCGACTCAGCTCATGTCCCACGCGTACCGACGGCTATTCGTGCGGTAGGCTCATCGGCGATGACTGACACTGTGGATTTCTCGGACGAGGAAAACTCCAACCTGGATTTTTCCGACACCTGGCTGATCGTGCCCTGCTACAACGAGGGCCAGGTCATTCGTGGTGTCCTGGAAAATGCGCGCAAGACGTTTCCCAATATTGTTGCGGTCAATGACGGCTCTGCGGATAACTCCAGTGCGGAGATTCACTTGGCCGGCGCGCATTTGGTCAACCACCCCGTCAATCTCGGCCAGGGCGCGGCCATTCAAACCGGCGTGGAGTACGCCCGCGCGCAGCCCGGTGCACAGTACTTTGTCACCTTCGACGCCGATGGCCAGCACCAGGTCAAGGATGTAGTCGCCATGGTGCAGCGTCTTCGCACCGAGCCCGTTGACATCATTGTGGGCACACGCTTTGGTCGCCCTCGCACAGAGGATGACCAGGTGCCACTGATCAAGCGCATTGTGTTGAAGACCGTGGTGCTGTTGTCACCGCGCACACGCCGCCTTGGGCTCACGGACGCTCATAACGGCCTGCGCGCCTTTAACCGGACAGTGGCTGAGCAGCTTAATCTGCGCATGAACGGCATGAGCCACGCCTCCGAGTTCGTGGAGGTCATGGACCGCCAGGGCTGGCGTGTTTCTGAACAACCGGTGGATATTCTCTACACGGAATACTCCATGTCCAAGGGTCAGTCCCTGTTCAACGGTGTCAATATCCTTGCCGACTCCCTGATTTCAAAGAGGCTGCCATGACCGCATCCATCGTTCAAATTCTCCTGCTGCTGGCGATGGTGGCGCTGGTGGTGTACTTCGTCAGCAACCGTCGTAAAGCGCGCGCCAAAGCTGGTGTGAAGATCGGATTCGTCGTTTTCGTCGCCGTGTGTCTGTGGGCAATCGTGCGTCCCGACGATCTGACCGTGGTGGCCAACTGGGTTGGCGTGACCCGCGGCACGGACCTGCTGCTCTACATGTTGGTGCTGGCGTTCGTCTTTACCACTGTGTCGTCCTACATTCGCTTCCGTGAGCAGGAGCTTCGCTACGCGCGGCTCGCCCGCGCGGTGGCGCTGAAGACGGCAGTGCGCCCAGATGAGGACTTTGGCGCGCCTGCGGATGCAGCAACGCCGAACCCTGCCCAGGACTAGTACCTCGATCTGTGGTTCCATAGGAACCATGAGCGAAGAAGAAAACATCGATAACCCAGCTGCGGACAAAAGCAAGCAAACGCAGGCTGACTCTCCTGAACAGGCCACGCAGGATGCACAGGCCACGCAGGATGCGACTGCGGAAGGCAAGCTCCCCTCGGATGAACAGCCGAGTGAAGAGGACCTGGAATCCTGGAGCTCCGGCAGTGATGCGACTACCAAGTCGTGGTATGCAATCCCCACCGCTGCCTGGGCAATCGTCATTCTCGCACTGATTCTTGTGGCGGCGGCGGGCTACTTCGTCGGTAAGAACAACTCCAGCGTTGGCGATGAAGATGGCGTAAACATGGCCAACGTTGCGGCAGGTACGGCCAAGACCACACCGGTTCCGGATGAAAACGGCAACTTCAAGGCTGACATCTACGGCCCGCAGGCGGGCGCAAAGCTGGAAAAGCCGGAGGACATTGTCAAGGTCCACCGCCGCGATGAAAATGACCCATTTGCGCTCGGCGCTGCGGATGCACCGGTGGTCATTACGATTTTCTCTGACTTCGAGTGCCCGTTCTGCGCGAAGTTCGCCAATGAAACCGAGCCATTCTTGATTGACAAGTACGTCAACAAGGGCCTGGTTCGCCTGGAGTGGAATGACTTCGCCATCAACGGTGACAAGGCCGTGAAGGACGCTGAAGCAGGTCGTGCTGCTGCAGCTCAGGGCAAGTTCTGGGAATTCGCCCGCATCCTGTTTAAGAAGTCCGAGGAAAAGGGCACCGGCCACCCGGAGTTCACTGAGAAGGAACTCATCGAGGCCGCTCGTGATGCCGGCGTTGAAGACATGAAGCGCTTCGAGTCCGAGCTAAAGGACGGCAAGTGGAAGGAGCCGGTCACCAAGGCTTACGAGTACGGCAGCTCCATGGGCATGAACGCCACTCCGATGTTCGTTGTCGGCTCCAAGATTGTCTCCGGCGCACAGCCCTTGAGCGCCTTTGAGGACAACATTGAGCTGGAGCTCATGCACATCAAGCGCGCTAATAACTAGCCGCTTGACTTCAAAACCCGCGGCTAGCTGCCCTAACAGCCGCTAGCGCTAACAGCCGCTAGCCCTGGTTTCGGAAATACTCCACGGTGCGGGCAACTCCCTCGGCAATCTCCACCGAGGGAGTCCAGCCGAGCACCTCACGCGCCCGCGCAGGATCTAACGCAGAGCGCGCCACATCGCCTGTACGTGCCGGAGCGAACTCCGGATTATCCTTTGCACCTGCGGCTTTGGCCACCAGCGAGTGGAGCTCACGGTCTGAGGTCTCCACACCGGTGCCGATATTAAAACGCATCCCGCCCCCGACATGGCCGGCAGCGCGGAAGAATGCATCGACAACGTCGTCGACAAAGACATAATCGCGGGTATTGCCACCATCGCCGAACACCTTTGTCGGCTCCCCGGCCAGCAGTCGCTGCGAAAAGATTGCCACTACCCCGGCCTCACCATGCGGATCCTGCCGCGGACCATAGACATTGGCCGGCGCGATATGCGAGCACTCAAGCCCGTAGAGGTTGCGGAACATATTGAGATACAGCTCGCCGGTCGCCTTTGATGCCGCATAGGGGCTCTGCGGGTTCACCGGCACATCCTCAGACACCGGCAGCTGCTCCGGCGTGCCGTAGATGGCCCCACCTGACGAGGTAAACACAATCTTGCGCACCCCACACTTCCGGGCGGCATCTGCAAGCTTGATCGTGCCGATAATATTCAGCGTCGCATCCCGCACTGGATCGGCCACGGAAATACGCACGTCAATTTGAGCAGCGAGATGGAAAATAACATCCGGGCGGACGCGGCCTAACAGCTCATCCCAATCCACCGCCAGCACATCGGCGGTGACGAACTCGAAGTCGTCGTTAAGCGATGCGCCCTGCAGATTGGCGAGCTTGCCGTGGGAGAGATCGTCAATCGCCGTGACCGCGTACCCTTCCGCCAACAGCCGATCGACCAGCGTCGAACCAATAAATCCCGCGCCGCCAGTCACCAGTGCGCGGGGTTTCGCGCTTGACGACGGCGTGGTCGTCGCGGTGGCCGATGGCTCATTGTCCTGCTTTCCCATAGAAAAAACTATAGGCGATTGGCATCAAAAGCCGTTCTATTTCTGTGTTTCCTGCTCGCCCGGCTGCGGCAGCCCCACCCTAGAGTTGAGGAAAATGACCAGGCCCATGAGGATGGCGATGACCATGCCACCGCCCAACATGACTGGGTAGGTCATCCAGGAGATGGACTCGGAAAGCTTGGTGAGAATGGCCGGGAATGCGAAGCCGACGTAGGTCAGGCAGTAGAAGATACCGGTCAGCCCTGCCAGGTCGCGCGGGCCTGCGATGCGCTGGACCTCATTGAGGCCGGTGAACATAGACAGACCGTAGCCAGCGCCGAGGACCAGCGCTGCGATAAATGCCGTGACCGCTGTTGGGTTCGACGACATCCAGGCGGCCAGGCCCATGCCGATAACAACAATGCCCATGGCGATCAGCGAGCCGCGGGCATTGTGGTCAGTGACGAAGCTCGGGCCAATCTGCTGGATGGCAAAGCCACACAGCAGGGCGAATAGTGTGACCATTGCGGAGTAGAACACCGGCTTGCTGACGTAGTCCTGCAATAGAGAAGGAATAATTGCGTACGCCACACCGGCGGCACCGAAGACCCACGGGGCGCCCATCGCTGCTACCAGCAGGAAGCGGCGATTGGTCACCGACGGAGTACGCAGGGACTGCCACAGTGTTTCCTGCGGTGCGCCCTTGAGATGCGGCGACTGACGGGTTTCCGCCACGGTCATAAGCCCGAAGATGGTCGGGATTGTAATGAGAATGTGGAGGATGTACGCCAGCTGTCCCGGAAGTGGCGCAAACTGAGCGAGTGTGCCGGCCACACCGGCGCCGAGGCCGAAGCCGAGCGTTAGCGCCATGGACTGGCGCTTTGCGCCCGAGGTGGGCTTGGCAGTTGGGTCAAAGCGGGTGTCGGACAGCTCCTTGACCCACGAGCCACCGACGGCCATCACAATGCCGACCGACAGGCCCGAGATGAAACGCCCGGTGAGAATCAGCGGTGCGGTGGTCTCACCGAGAGCAATGAGTGTCGAGCCCACGATGGAGAGAATCGGCGCGGTCAGCATGACGGGCTTTCGGCCGATGCGGTCCGAGATAGGGCCGGAAATCAGCAACGCAGGTGCAATGCCGAGCGCATAGACCAGAAGTAGGACATCAATGAATACTGGTGCCAGGTCAGCGTTTTCGCGGTACATCACCATTAGCGGTGTGAATTCGTTGCCGCCCCATGCGACGGCAAATACTGCGATTGCCGAGAGGAACCACATTGGCATGCCACGCTTCGCTTTGCCTTCGGCGGCAGCGGCAGCAGCGTTGCTGTGGTTGTTGTGATTTCCCTCGCTATCAAACTCTTGTGTTCCGGGGACTGAAGCCATGCCGATTACTTTACGACCGAGTTTTGGCCAAGTGACCCGAATTCAGGAAAAACCGCTGACGAGACAACGCTGACTGCCCCCGCTGCTGGACTTGGCCCGACTGCTGCAAAGTGCCCCTAGAACCTGGGGCCTACACCCCCGTGTCGGGGTGAAAATTTCGTACCCCCAATTTTTCGCCCCATCCGGGGGTGTAAATCATTCCGACGCTACATCGTTATTTGTCCGTTACTTTGTCCGCTTCTTCCGTAACTTGAGTCACATTAGTTTCAATATTGACGTTTTCATATCTATAACCCTTGCAAAATTGGGGGTAGCCAACTGGTCGAAAAACACAGAAATGCCCAATATCAGGCAATTTTGCCGCGCGGGGAGGAGACCGCGGGATCCGCGAGGTTTTCGGGCCGTCGTAAAGCACTTCACCCCTCCCCCACCCCCGCGGACGTATTTTTCAAACAGCAGAAAATCCGAAACGGACAATTCCAGAGGGGGAATACGGACATTTACCGCCCTTCACTACCCCCGTTGCGTACTTTCCGGTTGTTAGAATCCCGCTGCCTACGCTGGTCACTACCCGCGCCACTGTGCAAAAATTCGACACCGTTACACATTCTGTCGTTTCCCCCATACGTCGGCTGAGAAATTCCTGGGCGCGATGACCAATCGCTACCTCGGTGTCGTGACCGCGACTGTAATCAGCTGAGCGGGTGGGTATGTGAAGAAAGCTTTTCATTTATGACCACGTCGATCATCGCGACTGATCCCAAGCAGCGCCGGCAGGTGCTCACGGGAACTCTTGTCGGTACCACCATTGAGTTTTACGACTTCCTGATTTACGCGCAGGCTGCCGCCATCGTGCTGGCACCGCACTTTATCGAGCCGGCTGCTCAGTCGAACCCACAGCTGTCTCAGGTTCTCGCCTGGGCCACCCTGGGTATTTCCTTCCTATTCCGCCCGCTCGGCGCTGTTCTGGCTGGCCACATCGGTGACCGCTACGGCCGCAAGATGATTCTGGTCTTCACCCTGATTGGTATGGGTGCGGCTACTTTCTGCATCGGCTTGCTGCCGACTTATGAGAGCATCGGCGTCGCCGCGCCGATCCTGCTAGTTCTGCTCCGCGTCTTCCAGGGCATTGCCGCTGGTGGCGAATGGGGTGGCGCTGCACTTATGTCCGTTGAATACGCCCCGAAGGAAAAGCGCGGTCTCTACGGCGCATTCCCGCAGGCTGGTGTTCCGCTGGGTCTGACCCTGGCTACCGGCACCATGCTGGTTGTTATGGCCATTGTCGGTGAGGAAGCCTATATGGAGTGGGGCTGGCGCGTTCCGTTCCTGCTGTCCTTCATCTTGGTTCTGATTGGTTACCTGATCCGCCGCACTGTCGATGAGTCCCCGGTGTTCCAGGCTATGCAGGCTGAGGCCGCAGAGCGCTCTGCCCCACTGCCGGAGCTCTTCCGCAACCACTGGGGCAAGGTCATCCAGGGTGCCCTGATCTTCGCTGCGCAGCAGGCTACTGGTTACCTAGTTATCGCCTTCTTCGGCGCTTATGCTCAGAAGACCCTGGGCTACTCCGCGACGGTCGCCTGGACCGGAACGCTTGTCGCAGGTATCTGCTGGACGACTTTCATGTTCATCGCTGGCGCATGGTCCGACCGCATCGGCCGCGCTAAGACCTTCATCATCGGCTACGCCCTGATTATCGTCTGGGAGATTGTCATGTGGACTCTCCTGGAGCAGGGACCGTTCCTCTACGTCATGACTGTCGCGGTCCTGACCCTGCCGCTGGCTCTGACCTTCGGTCCGCAGCCGGCAATGTACTCCGAGATGTTCCCGGCCGAGATCCGCTACTCCGGCGCCTCCATCGCCTACGCCATCGGCGCAGTCCTCGGTGGTGCATTCGCTCCGATGATCGCGCAGATGATTATGGACGCCACCGGCAACGCCTTCTACATCTCCGTGTACCTGATCATCATGACCGTCCCGGCCCTGATCGCTCTGTTCATGCTCCCGAAGGGCCTGGAGGACCGCGATCTGATCGAGCACCCGGAAGCCTCTCCGAAGGTTAAGGCTCGCGTCTAAGCTTTCTTCTTCTTTAAAACCGCCGTCGCTTAAGCATTTCGCTTGACGACGGCGGTTTGCGTATGTCCCCGAAATTGGACACAAAAATGACCGCAGGGAGTGGAACCCTGCGGCCGTCGTAAAGCGTGTTTGCGTTAGTGCGCCACGAACTGTTCCAGACCTGCGACGATGGCCTCAGCCATGCGGCGCCGATCGGTATCCGAGGTCAGCAGCGCGAGGTCGGCGCTATCGCGCATGTTGCCAAACTCGACGAGAGCTTTGGGGCGCGTCGACAGGTTCAGGCCCGTCAGATCCGCGCGGGGGTTCAGACCGTCGGCGCCGAGGTAATTCGAGGGCGCAAAACCGGCGCTGACCATCGCGTCACGGAGACTCTGTGCCAGCGCGGTGGAGCCTTCCGCGTCATTGTTCGGCAGCGGCTGCGAGATTGCCGAGACATGGAAGCCGCGGTTGCCCTCGCCCGCGCCATCGGCGTGGAGGCTGACCACTGCATCCGCGTTCGACTGATTCTCCTTCTCCGCACGGGCATCGATGCAGTCGGCGCGACCGGTGTCATCGGCGCGGCTGAGCAGGACATTTGCGCCGCGCTCCTCCAGAAGCTGCTTGATGTCCTGAGCAATCAGCCAGTTGAACTGATGCTCCGGGAAGCCGTCATTGGAGGACGTGCCCGAGGTGTTGCACGGCTTCTGACCGCCGCGGCCATCGGTGACCATCAGGTCCGCCGGTGGCGGGGTGCCGGCGTGGCCTGGGTCGAGGTAGATGATCTTGCCTGCCAGCGAGCCCTGGACTGGATTGTCGCGGCCGACTGCGTTGGCTGCGTTTGCTTCCGGGGCCTGGGCTGCGTTGTTAGGTGCCTCCCCTGGCGTCGGGTTCGGCATAGCCTGCTCGTTGCTCATTGGCATTTCCTCGTTGACCTGGGCGGATTGCGTTTCCTCCAGCTGTGGCTGGCCGTTTTGCAGAGCCTGCCCATCCTTATCGATGGTGCAGCCCGCCAGCCCCAACGGTAAAGCCGCTGCGGTTGCGAGCGCGACCGCCATCGCCGAGGTGCGGAATTTTACTGTTTTCCTGAGTCCCACGTGACCTACCACTTTTCCTGACCGGTTCGGGTTTTCATTTTTTGGGGCCGACATCTGAGCTGCTGGCGCATGGCGACATTCGCCGATTTGGTATTTACCGTATCGCTGAATGGCGCTGAAGGCGACCAATTTTGTCCCACTAGCCCCATTTGTCTCACCCGTTACAGCGGTCGTTGCGGAGGTCGTGATGGCTCCCACTGTGGCGGTCGTTGTGGCGGTCGTTGTGGTGGCCTACCAACCGAGTTAGTGACTAGGTTTATGGCAAATATTTGCCAATTTTCGTGCTTCATCTGCCATAAACCTAGTCACTAACTGTCGGTGGTTCGCCTTACTTTCCACAAAATACTTCTAGGAATTGCTGGAGACCGCTACGGTCTACTGCGCCCTGCCAAATACTGCCGATTACTAATGAAAAACAAAAAACGGGATCCCTTTTTAAGGATCCCGTTTCAAAACCGAGCCGCCTGCGAGAATCGAACTCGCGACCTTCTCATTACGAGTGAGACGCTCTACCGACTGAGCTAAGGCGGCACGCACATCGCGCTGGGCTTTCAAGCAAGCAGAAATAGCCCTGCACAAAATGTACAAGCCGTAATACTACTGCACTGCCCCCGCGCCCACCAAAATGGCCCTTATCGACGCCCAACTTGGCCCGCTATTTGCAGGTTTGCCATCAGCTGGTCCATGAGAACTCCGGGTTTCACGGCAGTGGTCAGCATTTCGCGAACCTCGGTGATTGCATCGATGGACTCCAAAATCGCCTCCGGCCCCAGTCGGCGAGCTAACTCGGCCGCAGTGCGGCGACGATCTGGATTAATAAGGCGCACCGAAGCTCCCGAAGCGCCAGCCCCACCCGGGTCGACAGCGCCCGAAGCCCCAGCATCCTGCTCCGCACCGAAGGCCAACACCAATGCATCACGGTAGAGCCCCATAACGTCGGTCAGTGACAGATCAATCAGGTCCGACTCCGCACGCCTGCGGCGACGCTTCTGGTTATCCTCCAGCTCTTTAATCACGCCCTTGGAGCCGCGCAGCGCGGCCTGCGCGCCCTTGCCGGACGCGCCCACACCCAGCGAGCGCTCCAATTTCTCCAGCTCAGCGACCTCCAGCGGCTCCATCCGGCGCTTGACCTCACCGGCAACTTCATTAGCCAAGTTGCGCGCCACAAGGTACGACCGCGCCGGATCAAACACGGCCTCCACAAAGTCCAGCGCCTTGCCGCGCCAATCCCGCGACCCCGCGTCGGAGACAAAGCCACGCGCACGACCAATGTGCCCATTCGATACCGTCGCGGCCCATACCGCCTGCTCTTCGGTGAGTTCTGGCCGTTCGGCCCGCAAGAGGTTCACGACATCGTCGATATGCGGCGTTGGCACGTACACATGACGACACCGCGACCGAAGCGTGACCGAGAAGTCCTCCGCGTTCGTCGTCGGCGCACACATGATGATCACGGTGCGCAGCGGCGGTTCCTCGACCACCTTCAGCAGCGCGTTCGACGCGGATTCATTGAGACGATCAGCGTCTTCGATGATCAGCACGCGGCAATCCGCCGTCGTTGGCATCTTGTACGCCCACGGCCGCAGCTCATCACGCACCGTCGCCACTGAAATAATCGTGCCCTCCGGCCGCACAATCTTGATATCGCCATGCGTGCCGGCCAGCGCCGTACGACAGCCCTCGCACTCCCCGCAGCCCGGATTATCATGCCGCGTGCACAGCAGCGCCGCCGCGAACGCCGTCGCCGTCACCGACCGCCCCGACCCCGCCGGCCCTGTAAACAGCCAGGCGTGCGTCATGTCGGAGTCCCGCGGCACCTCGCTTAACGACGTCCCGGAGACCTCACCCTCCGGTGCCGTCGGCCGCTCATCCCCTGCCAACGGCAGCCCTTGCGCGAAGCGGTAGTGCGCAGCGCGCGCGGCCGCCTGCAGTCGGCTACGAACCCCACCTGTTTCAGGCATCCGAGAAAAAACGCTGCGCTCTGTCATGGCCATAACTCTAGCGCGACCCACGGATTGGCTTTGAGCATTCATGTCTTCGCGGGCGTTCCAGCGCGCTGTACCCACCCCACTGCTGATAACCGCTCCCATCCAATCCGGCGTAGCCACTAAGGTAGTAGTCATGCAAAGGCTCTGGCGAAATCTGAAATGGCTGAGCGGGACAATGTGGCCTGCTTATGCCTCCTTTGTATTCCTTTGTAACCTCTTCGGCGCCATGATTGTCGGCCTGTTCCTGGGCATGCTGTTGCCGTTGAATCAGGCAGCTCACATTCCGCGTCTGCCCAACGCTGTCATTTACGGCTTGGCTGCGTATTTGGTGCTCGCGATTGTGGCGGGAATCGGCACGACGTGGGTGTTGTTTAAGCCGCTTTTGAAGTGGCAGCGCCATCCGGAGCACCATGATCCGCGGCGTGTGCGGTATCTGGTCATGCGTGTGCCCATCTACCAGGCACTTTTGGGCATGGTGATCTGGGCGATTGGTGTCGTCATTTTCAGCGTCATCGCATTTGCGTATGACTCGAAAATGGGAATGATGGTGCTGATTTCCTCGGTCCTCGGCGGGGCCATGGTCGCGCTGCTGACGTATTTGATTGCAGAGCGTATGGTGCGCCCGGTCGCGGTGGAAGCGCTGGCACGCAGGGCTCCGGATTCTTCGCTGGAGCCACCGATTGGTCACCGTCTTCGCCAGACCTGGGTATTGACCAGCGGTGTGCCAATTGTTGCGATTCTGCTGGTGTTGCTGGGACAGCGTCGCGGTCTGTTCACTGATGATGCCGCAGACCTCCTGCCCACCATTACCGCACTTGCCATCTTGGCGCTGGTCACGGGGTATTTCGGCACCACGCTGGCCAGTATGTCCATCGTGGACCCTATCCGCGATCTCACTGGCGCGATCAATAAGGTCCGCCAGGGTCAGGTGGAAACGCGTGTGCCGATTTACGACGGCTCGGAGATGGGTGTCCTCCAGGCTGGTTTCAATGAAATGATGCGTGGCCTACAGGAGCGCCAGCGGGTGCGTGACCTCTTTGGCCGCTATGTCGGTTCTGAGGTGGCTCGTAAGGCGCTGGAGGAAAAGCCGACGCTCGGCGGGGAGAATCGCCTGGTTGCCGTGCTGTTTGTGGATGTCATTGGGTCGACCAACTTCGCGGAGAAGAACTCTCCGGAAGTCGTGGTCAAGGAGCTCAATGCGTTTTTCGACCACGTCGTCGATTGCGTCCACCGCAACAAGGGCATTATCAACAAGTTCCAAGGTGACGCCGCACTGGCTGTCTTCGGCGCTCCCCTTCCGCTCGATGACACCGCAGGCCACGCTCTCGCCGCGGCCCGCGAACTGCGCGAGGAGCTGCGTGACCTCCAGCTCTCCGCTGGCATCGGTGTCTCTGCAGGTCACGTCGTTGCCGGTCACATCGGCGCGCGCGATCGTTTTGAGTACACGGTGATTGGTGACGCCGTCAATCAGGCCGCCCGCCTCACCGAGCTGGCCAAGGATACCCCGGGCCGCGTGCTCGCCACTGCCTCGACAATTCGCCTGGCTAATGAGGACGAACAGGCTCGCTGGACCACGCTGAAGTCCGTGGAACTGCGCGGCCGCACGCACATGACGCAGCTGGCGCGCCCGGTGCGCCCCACGCTTGCCGACGAAGCCTAGTGGCCTAGGTGGCCCCGAGCCCCGAGCCCTGCTGCACTCCGCCTGCGCTGCCGACCCCACCTCTACTCCACCGAGAACAAATCCCCCGGCTGGCAGTCCAAGGCTTGGCACAATGCGGTAAGTGTGGAAAATCGCACGGCCTTGGCACGGTTATTTTTCAGCACCGACAGGTTGACCGGAATGACCCCAACCTGCTCAGACAGCGCCGCGAGCGTCATGCCGCGGCGTTCGAGAAGCTCATCCAAGTGGCATATGACCTCCACAACCCGCACGCCACAATAAATTCCACTCGCAATCGCCCAGCGGCTGCGAGCTACCCCACGTTGCCTTTACGTTGGAGGAATGACTGACAACCGACCTAGTCCTAGCGCCAGCGCTAGACCCCGCATGCTTGTCCCCGACGCGGCCAGAGGCTTCGCGCTCCTCGGCATCGCCATCGCGAACATTGCCACGGCCTGGTTAGTCGCCAGTCCCGAGCTACCCGGCGCCTTCTTCGGCGGTGTGGTAGATGACAGCATGGCCGACAAAATCACCATCCTGTTCACCTCCGTGACCGCGCACAACCGCGGCCTCCCGATGTTCGCAACGCTGCTCGGCTTCGGTGTCGGGCTCATCGCCCGCAGCCTGGCCAGACGGAACTTTCCACTGTCTCGCGCGCGGGTGGTCGTCGTAAAGCGTTATGCGTACCTGGGGCTTTTCGGCGTCGCGCACATGCTGCTGTTGTTCTTCGGCGACATCATGTTTTTGTACGGTGTCTGCGGCATCATCATCGGCCTGATGCTGGGGCTGAGCAACAAGGTACTGACCGTCATCGCGTGGATTGCGCTGACCATCAACGCACTGCTCAGCTTGCTGTTTTTCGCACTAGCGATGTTTGCGTCCGAAGCCGAATTCGGCGCCGACGAGCTAATTGAATTTGTCTCAGAAAGCACAGACGCGGCCAGTTACCCCGCGATGGTCGTGGACAACCTCGACGCGTTGGTCACGAACCTGACCACGCTGCCGCTGCAGATGTTCTCGTACTTGCCGGTGATGTTGATTGGCTTTGTGTGGGCGCGCAAGGGCGTGCTTGACGACGTCGACGCGCACCGCCCCACCCTCATTCGGTGGCTTGTTGCGGCGCTGATCATCGCCTTTGGCGTCGGCATCCCGCTGGGGCTGTCGTCGATTGGTGTGCTGCCCGCCGGTAAGTTCCCGGCCTACATGGTTGTCAACAGCTTTGCCGGAGCGTTCACCGGCCCCGGTATTTTGGCGGGTCTAGCGCTGATACTGCAGCCGCTGCAGCGCAAACTCAATGAGGGAGCGACGATGCCCGGTTGGATTGTGCCGATTGTGGCCCTGGGCAAGCGGTCGATGAGTGGCTACCTGATGCAGTCGATTATTTTCCTGCTGCTGGTATACCCGTTCACGCTGGACATTCCACGCGATATGGGCGCGTTTATTCAGACCCTAATTGCCGTCGGAGTCTGGTTGGTGACTGTGCTGCTCGCGTTGGTTCTGGAGCGCCGCGATATGCAGGGGCCATTTGAAAAGGTGCATCGCCGACTCGCGTATGGGCCGACGATGCGTACGGAGGTCACCGGGCTGGGAGGCCCAAAGCAGGCTTCGCACAAGGCAGAAGCGCTGCAGGGCTAGCTAAGGCTAACGGCGCCTACTCGCGCTTACTGCGGCGCCTACTTCTTGTTGTGCGTCGCCTTCACCACGCGCTTGGTGGTGCGCTTGACCGCCTTCTTGGCGGTCTTTTTTGCTGCTTTCTTCGTGGTCTTCTTGGCGGCCTTCTTCGTCGACTTCTTCGTCGTGCGCTTGGAGGCCTTCTTGGTGCCGCCAGCGGCTTCCTTGGCACGACGCTCGGACAGCAGCTCGCAGGCACGGGCATCGGTCAGCGTCTCCGGGGTGTCGCCCTTACGCAGCGAGGCATTGGTGATGCCGTCAGTAACGTACGGACCGAAACGGCCATCCTTGACAGACATCGGACGACCGGAGACGTCATTGTCACCCAGCTGCTTCAGCGGCGGCTTGGCAGCCGCGCGACCGCGGCGCTTGGGCTCGGCGTAGATGCGGCGAGCTTCATCCAAGGTGATAGTGAAGATCTGCTCTTCGTTGGCCAGCGAACGGGAGTCCGAGCCTTTCTTCAGGTACGGGCCGTAGCGACCGTTCTGAGCAGTAATGACCTCACCATCAGTCGGGTCCACACCGACCTCGCGCGGCAGGCTCATCAGTTTCAGCGCCTCTTCCAGCGTGACGGTGGCTGGCTCCATGGAGGAAAACAGCGAAGCCGTCTTCGGCTTCAGCGTTTCCTCGATGATCTCCGCAGTGCGCTTTTCCTTCTGCTTGGCAGCGGTCTTGGTCTCCCAGTTCTTCTTCCGCTTGCCCTCGGCAGCGCGCTGGGCGTCCTCCTCGGCGCGCTCAGCTGCGATAATCTCCTCGGCCTTGGCCTCGACGCCCTCGCGCTCCTCATCGGTGACAAGCTCGGTGACGTACGGGCCATAGCGACCATCGCGGGCCACCACCATACGGCCATTGGCCGGGTTCACACCCAGCTCACGGCCACCCTGCGGCATGGCCAGCAGCTTCTCAGCAGCCGCCAGATCCAACTCATCCGGAGTCATGGCCTCCGGGATGTTGGCACGCTGCACCTCGTCGGCACCGTTTTCACCGGCGCCGACACGGGTGCGCTCCAGGTACGGCCCATAGCGGCCGACGCGCACGTAGATGGGGTTGCCGTCTTCATCGTTGAACAGGAACAGCGAGTTGACCTTACGAGCATCAATCGACTCCAAATTCACGTCAATGATGTTCTTCAGGCCACCGTGGGTCGCAATGGCATCGGCACCCTTGTGACGGTGATCCTTGTCATCGCCAAAGTAGAAGCCGGTCAGCCAGATGGTGCGGTCCTTGTTACCGGCCGCGATGTCATCGAGCTCGTCTTCCAGCTCCGAGGTGAAGTCGTAGTTGACCAGGTCAGCGAAAGCTTCCTCCATTAGCCCCACCACGGCAAAGGCCACCCATGAGGGCACCAGGGCATTGCCGCGGGAGTAGACATAGCCGCGATCCTGAATGGTCTTGATAATCGACGCGTACGTCGACGGACGACCAATTCCCAGGTCCTCCATCTTCTTGACCAAGCTGGCTTCCGTGTAGCGAGCCGGCGGGTTGGTCGAGTGGCTGTCGGCACTGAAGTCCGTGGCCGTCAGGCCCTGGCCCTCCACCAACTGCGGCAAGCGCTTCTCCGCGTTGTCCGCGACCTTGCGTCCGTCGGCAAGCGAAGAGACCTCCACGTATGCCTTGAGGAAGCCCGCGAAGCGGATAGTGCGGCCGGTGGCGGCGAATTCGACCGAGTGCGCGTCGGTGGCACCGGCGATGGTGACCTTCATGGAGGTACCGCGGGCGTCGGCCATCTGGGACGCGACGGTGCGCTGCCAAATCAGCTCGTAGAGCTTGAATTCCTCGGCATCCAGCGACCCCGCCAGCTGCCCCGGCGTTGCGAACGTCTCGCCCGCCGGGCGAATTGCCTCGTGCGCCTCCTGCGAGTTCTTCACCTTGCGCGAGTACTGACGCGGCGCATCGGCGACGTACTCCGAGCCGTAGAGCTCAATCGCCTGCTTGCGCGCGGCGTTGATACCGGCTTTGGACAGCGTGGTGGAGTCCGTACGCATGTAGGTAATGTGACCGTTTTCGTACAGGCGCTGCGCCACGCGCATCGTGCGCTCAGAGGTAAAGTGCAGCTTTCGGCCCGCCTCCTGCTGCAGCGTAGAGGTCATAAACGGCGGGTACGGGCGGCGCGTGTACGGCTTTTCCTCGACCGACGCGACGGTCAGCTCAGAGCCGGCGAGGTCCGCCGCCAGGGTCTCAGCCAACTGCTTATCGACGACACGGATGCCATCCGACTTCTTCAGCTGGCCGCGGTCATTGAAATCGCGGCCCTGTGCCACTCGATCACCATCGACGCTGGTGAGAGTAGCAACAAACTCGCTCGGCTGATTGACATCAGCGGCCTTCGAGCCGGTGTCCAGCGTTGCGGCGACATCCCAGTACTCAGCGGAAATGAACGCCATGCGCTCGCGTTCGCGCTCAACAATGACACGCGTTGCCACCGACTGCACACGGCCTGCCGACAGGCGCGGCATGACCTTCTTCCACAGCACCGGCGAGACCTCGTAACCGTAGAGACGGTCGAGGATACGGCGACCTTCCTGCGCGTCCACCAGGTTCTGGTCCAGCTCACGGGTATTGGCGGCGGCTTCCAGGATGGCCTGCTTGGTGATTTCATGGAACACCATGCGGCGCACCGGCACCTGCGGTTTTAGAACCTCCAGCAAGTGCCAGGCAATGGCCTCGCCCTCACGGTCGGGGTCAGTTGCGAGGTAGAGCTCGTCGACCTGCTTGAGCTTGGCTTTTAAGTCAGCGACTTTCTTCTTCTTGTCAGCACTGACGACATACAGCGGCTTAAAACCATTGTCGACGTTCACGCCCAGCCGAGCCCACGGCTCCTTCTTGTAGCGGGCAGGGACATCCGCGGCACCACGGGGCAAATCGCGAATGTGACCAACCGATGCTTCCACGATGTAGTCATCGCCGAGATACGGCTGAATCTTGCGAGCTTTCGTCGCCGACTCGACAATTACGAGGCGTTTGAGGCCGTCTGAATTCGCCATACGAGTTTTTCTATCCTGCAACTTCGACTTGTTTGACTTCGACTGTTTCAACCATTCGACCATCTGACTCAGTCGCTCTGCGGACCTTGTGGATCTTGTGGTCTGAATCTTTAGGTTTTAAGTTCTAGGTTTACTTAATTTCCGGTAACCGCGCTTTTAACGTCTCCCCAAAAGAGCATTCCGAACGATTATCGGAAGAATATAAGGAATACCGTACACATAATCTAGTTAGTCGCGCGGATTCACAAAATATTGGGTGGGTTTTGGGTGTGTCGCGTTGACTGTGGTTGAGCTGTTGTTAGGCCGTGCTTGGTTGCGGCTCGGTTGCGGGCGATCCGTGCTCGGTTGCGGGCGATCCGTGCTCGGTTGCGGGCGAAATTAACGGTTAACGCCATTAAAGCGGGGGTTGTTGCCCTAAGGTCTCGATTTGTGTGCCCTTTCCGGAGCTAAGGGCGAATCTGACCTGGGAGTTTCTAATCTGAAACCCACACAAATCGAGACCTTAGGTAAAAATGGGCCTGATTTGGGGTGATAAGTGTGAATTTCAGGTCTCGCGAGGCCGGGTTTGCTGGATTTTTGGAGCTCTCCGGTGCTGGTAGAGAGCTGACGGGGTACGAACGGAGCACTCACGGCGCGCAAGCTGGCCACGGCGGATCAAAAACAACGGTTAACGCCATTAAAGCAGGGCTAAATGACCTAGACTCGCATGTTTGATGGTTTGGATTCACTAAAAGCCCAGGTCACGGCCGTCGTAAAGCGTGACAACAGCACCAAACATGCGAGCCTGCGTCAATTTACCCGTTACCTTGTGAGTGTCCCTGATAATGGGGATAGTCGCTGGTCCCGGTAT
>NZ_JAUNLP010000008.1 GCF_030532195.1 Corynebacterium sp.
CCGGGAGGTAATCTCTGGTGTTATCCATGATGCAATGACCGCCTGACCCTACCGGTATCAAAATGCCATAAACCTAATCAGTTTCACGTTTGCTACTCCGCGAGGGGGTCGCTGGGGCCGTCGGCAAGCGAAGGACAAGCAAAAAGCGCCGAACCTGCAAGCTTGAAGGCTTGCCCAGGTTCGGCGCTGGAAGTTGTAAGCGGCTAAGACTTAGAGATTCGGGAACCAGATGCCGATCTCGCGCTCAGCAGACTCCGGAGAGTCGGAGCCGTGAACAACGTTGTTGGAAACCTCAAGCGCGAAGTCACCGCGGATGGAGCCCGGAGTTGCAGCCTCAACCGGGTTGGTGCCGCCTGCGAGCTGACGCCATGCAGCAATCGCATTCGGACCCTCGATAACACCAGCAACCAGCGGTGCAGAGGTGATGAAGTCAACCAGCTCACCGAAGAACGGCTTATCGACGTGCTCTGCGTAGTGCTCCTTAGCAGTGGCCTCATCAGCCGTGCGGAGGTCAAGCGCGACCAACTTCAGGCCCTTGCGCTCAATACGGGAGATAACTTCGCCGACCAGACCGCGGGAAACGCCGTCCGGCTTGATCAGAATAAGAGTACGTTCAGTCATGCTGTGCATCATACTATGACAATCCCCACCGCACCGGGTGACAGTGCAGTGGGGTGAAATATAATCCCTGACCAGCAGGATGCCGGGCCGTGCGCAACTCTATGTGCAACTAGGAATGCTGCGTAGTGAGCAGGCCTCGCTCCATACGTTGGATGAGGTTCTTACGCAGGTGCAGAATGTACGCCCACACCAGTGCAAAGAAGACCCCCACAACACCCATGGACACATGCGTGAACACCGCCAAAACGCCGAATACCTGCAGCACAATGTTGGCCGTCAGCGCCCAGGGCTGCTTCTGCAGGAAGGCCATCACAATCATCGCGATGCCCAGCACCGAGATGTAAACCACCGAGAACGTCTGGTTGATTTGGCCATCAGAGATGCGAGTGACCACGGTGAGCCCCAGCAGCACTGAAATTGCCTGCATGATCAGGGTGCCCGACATCACGCCACGCAGGCCCTTCATTGGGTCCTTTGCCGGATCATGTCCAGCACCGAGTGGGCCGTACTTACCGCCTTCAGTTAAGTCACGGCCTTCGCGGTAGGCGCGCAGGGCTTCTCGGTCGGCTGCCGAGTAGTCCTTACCGCCCTGGGAACCACCCTGGGACTGAGATTCGCTTGCCTGAGAATCACTCATTGCGGATCCTTTCCAAATAGAGTCCGGGCCTCGCCCGCAGTGACGACAGATCCAGTGATAATCACACCAGAGCCAGAGACAATGCCGTCACCGGTATCGGTCTCCTCCGCCAGCGCCACGGCCAATTCCACGGCGGAAGGCAATGTTGGCACTCGGTGGACGCGCTCTTCACCGAAGATCTCCACAGCCAGATCAGCCAGGTCATCATAATGCAGCGCACGCGGTGAGGTGTTCTGCGTGATGACTACTTCCTCAAAGTACGGCTCCAGCTCCATAAGCAGGCCACGTGCGTCCTTCTCCCCCAGCACCGAAAGAACTCCAATCACACGGCGGAAGTCGAACTCAGCGGAGAGAGCCTCACGCAGAGCATGAGCGCCATGCGGGTTGTGCGCAGCATCGATGAACACAGTTGGGGTTGCGCGGACGCGCTCGAGGCGGCCGGGCGACGTGACCGTCGCAAAGCCTTCCCGAACTGCGTCGATATTGAGCGGACGCCCCGGACCTGCGCCGAAGAACGCTTCCACCGCGGCGAGCGCGGTAGCGGCATTGCGAGCCTGATGCGGACCGTGTAGCGGCAGGTGAATGTCGTCGTACTCGCCGGCCAGCCCCTTCAGGGTTAAGTTCTGGCCGCCCACCGCTAGCTGATCGCTGACGACTCCGTATTCAATTCCAGCACGGGCAACTGAGGCATCCATCTCGACGGCGCGGCGCAGAAGAACCTCCATTGCCTCCGGCTCCTGCTCACCGATGATGGCGACGTTGTCCGGAGGTGTCAGCAGGTCGTCCTTGTTCCACCGCGACTTGATAATTCCGGCCTTCTCACCAGCGATTTCAGCCAACGTGTCACCGAGGTATTCCGTGTGGTCCAACCCGACTGGGCAAATCACCGCTACATCGGCCTCGGCAACGTTGGTGGCATCCCACGTGCCGCCCATGCCGACTTCCACGACGGCGACATCGACTGGAGCGTCTGCGAATGCGGCATAGGCCATGGCTGTGAGCACTTCGAACTTGCTCATCTGCGGCCCACCCTGCTCGGCGGACTTGGCATCGACCATTTCCACATAGGGCTGAATTTCCCGCCAAATGCGCACGTAATCGCGCGGATGAATCGGCTGACCGTCGATGGCGATACGTTCAGTCACCAGCTGCAAATGCGGGCTGGTGGTACGGCCGGTGCGGCGCCCCAGAGCACGCACCAGAGACTCAATCATGCGCACGGTAGAGGTCTTGCCGTTGGTACCGGCGACATGAATGACCGGAGTTGCTCGCTCTGGGTGACCGAGCAGATCCATCAGCAGCTCAATGCGCTCGAGCGACGGATCAATCTTGGTCTCAGGCCAGCGCTGATCCAGCTCCGCCTCAACCTCGGCGAGCTCGCGCATCTCTTCCTCGGTCGCCGCCAGTGGAGCTGGCTCGTTGACCGGGCGGTCAACATCGACAGGAAGGCTTAAGCCCTCCTCCGACACTGATACCTCTCCCAGCCGCATGTCGTCCGGCATGGGGTCATCAGCCATGACACCTGCGATTTCGCGTGGTGCACGGTCTTCGACAATTTGGGTATCAGCCGGGTCGAAGTCGAACTCTGGCGCATCTGCAGAATCATCCTGAATCTGAGATGCCGATTCGTCTTCGCCGCTGCCGAGATTCAGACGAATCTCGTCGGCAGCCTCATCGCGTGATTCGGTCATGCCTTAGGAAGCCCCTCCAAACGAGCCTTGATGCGATCGATTTCCTCCAGAGCGAACTGGTGGCGGTTCTTAATCTTTTCCACGACCTGCTCTGGCGCCTTGGACAGGAAGGCCTCGTTACCGAGCTTCTTCTCGGTGCCAGCGAGTTCCTTCTCCGCCTTGGCCAGGTCCTTCTCCAGACGCTTGCGCTCAGCAGCAACATCGACTGTGCCGGAGGTATCCAGCTCAATCAGAACCGTTGCCTGCGACAGACGGACCTCAATGGAGGCGGTTGCCTTAAAGCCGTCTTCCGGCATCTCTGCACGAGCCAGGGAGCGAATCATCTCCTCCTGGCCAGCCAGGTCAGCATCGGCCAAGTTCATGCGAGCCGGAACACGCTGCGAAGGCTTCACACCCTGGTCATTGCGGAAGCGACGCAGCTCGGTCACCAGCTTCTGAGTATCCGCGATGCGACGTGCAGCCACTTCATCAACAGCAGCGCCGTTGGTGGTCATGGAAGCATCCGGCCAGGCCGAAATTACCAGCGAATCCTCGAAGCCCTCGTCATCGTCGGTAAGCGCCTTCCACAGCGTCTCCGTGACAAACGGCATGGTCGGGTGCAGCAGACGCAGCAGGGTGTCCAGCACGCGGCCGAGAACCAGACGTGTGGAGGCAGCGCGCGCAGCCTGCTCCTCGGTCATGGTTTCGCCCTCTGCCAGGCGTGGGAAGTCAACCTTGGTCATCTCCAAGTACCAGTCACAGACCTCATCCCACGCAAAGTGGTACAGAGCCTCGTTGGCCTTGGAGAACTCGTACTTATCCAGCGCGGTGTCGACCTCTGCGCGGACCTGCTCAAGGCGGTCGAGAATCCAACGGTCGGTATCAGTGAGCTTGTCTCGGTCTGGCAGCTCGCCGACATGTGCACCGTTCATCAGCGCGAAGCGCGTGGCGTTGAACAGCTTTGTGGCGAAGTTACGCGAGCTCTGTGCGGCATCATTACCAACCGGCAGGTCAGAGCCCGGGTTAGCGCCACGAGCCAGGGTGAAACGCAGCGCGTCTGCGCCGTAGTCACGCACCCAGTCCAGCGGATCGATGCCGTTGCCCAGCGACTTGGACATCTTGCGGCCGTGCTCATCGCGGACCAGACCGTGGAGGAAGACATCCTTGAACGGAATCTGCGGACGACCATCTCGGCCCTTGCCCAACGGGGAATTCGGCAACGTTGCGGCGAAGGTCGAGAACATCATCATGCGGGCGACCCAGAAGAACAGGATGTCGTAGCCGGTGACCAGCACGGATGTCGGGTAGAACTTCTCCAACTCCGGGGTGGCATCCGGCCAACCCATGGTGGAAAATGGCCACAGCGCCGAGGAGAACCAGGTATCCAGCACATCCGGATCCTGCGTCCAGCCCTCGCCCGTCGGGGCCTCTTCATCCGGGCCGACGCAGACTACTTCACCGTTCGGGCCGTACCAGATTGGGATGCGGTGCCCCCACCACAGCTGGCGGGAAATACACCAGTCATGCATGTCATCGACCCAGTCGAACCAGCGTGGCTCCTGCGATGCCGGGTGAATGACAGTGTCGCCCTCACGGACAGCATCGCCGGACATCTTCGCCAGCTCATCGACCTTCACAAACCACTGCAGGCTCAGCAGCGGCTCAATCGGCTCACCGGAGCGCTCGGAATGGCCCACGGAGTGGACGTATGGGCGAACTTCCTTAACAATGCGTCCCTGCTCACGCAGCGCCTCAGTCAGCGCAGTACGGGCCTCCGCGCGGTCCATGCCATCAAAGCGCGTACCCGTGTTGAAAATGCGTCCAGTGGTGTCAATAACCTCCGGCATATCCAGGTCATGGCGCTGGCCCATGGCAAAGTCATTCGGGTCATGTGCAGGAGTAATCTTCACTGCACCGGTACCGAACTCACGGTCCACATAATCATCCGCAATAACCTGAATCTTCAGATCATCGCGGAACGGGTGGTCAAGCACCTTGCCCACCATGTGGGTGTAGCGCTCATCCTCCGGGTGCACGGCAATAGCCACGTCACCCAACATGGTCTCCACACGAGTGGTGGCCACAACAATGGACTCATCGCCATCGCCGTAGCGGAACGAAATCAGCTCGCCCTCTACGTCTTCGTACTTGACCTCAATATCCGAAATTGCGGTCTGCAGCACCGGTGACCAGTTGACCATGCGCTTTGCGCGGTAAATCAGACCACGGTCGAACAATTCCTTGAAGATAGTTTGCACTGCACGCGACAGCCCCTCATCCAGGGTGAAGCGCTCGCGCGACCAATCCAGGGAATCACCAATCTGGCGCATCTGGTTGCCGATGCGTCCGCCGTATTCCTTCTTCCATTCCCAGACCTTTTCCACGAATTCCTCGCGGCCATAGTCGAAGCGGTCCTTGCCTTCCGTCTCCTTCAGCATGGCCTCGACCTTGGTCTGCGTGGCGATACCTGCGTGGTCCATCCCCGGCAGCCACATGACCTCATATCCCTGCATGCGCTTACGGCGCACCAGCGCATCCATCAGAGTGTGGTCCAGCGCGTGGCCCATGTGCAGCTGACCGGTCACATTCGGCGGCGGCAACACAATAGAGTAGGCCGGCTTCGGGCTCGACGGATCCGCCTTGAAGTAGCCGGCGTCTACCCAACCCTGGTACAGGTCTGACTCCACGTCAGCCGGGTTCCACGACTTGGGCAACTTATCTGCTCTGTTTAGGTCCACGTTGTTCTCAGTCACGCGTCACATCTTAGCGCCTTGCTCGGATTGGTTTTTAGCATGGCTTTCCGACGGCACTTTTGCCACCTGCAACCAGACACAAAAAAGCGCCATCCCACGGGACAATTCTCCGCGGATAGGCGCTTTAGTTTGTCGGCTAGATTATTGCCTTGCTATGTGCTCTTACCCCAGCAGGTCCTTGATGGCATCGCGCTCTTCGCGCAGAGCCTTGACATTGCGCTCAATGCCAGCACGCTGTGCGTCAGAGAGGTCCAGGCCCTCAACGCGGACCCATTCGCCGTTTTCTGCGCGGCAAGGAACACCGAAGACCAGGCCCTCATCGATGCCGTAGGAGCCGTCAGACGGCAGTGCGACAGATACCCAGTCGCCCTCTGGAGTGCCCATGACCCAGTCACGCATGTGATCGACTGCAGCGGCAGCAGCAGAAGCTGCGGAGGAAGAACCGCGAACCTCAATAATCTCTGCGCCACGCTTTGCGACACGCGGGCTGAACTCCTGCTCAACCCATGCGGCATCAACCTTGTCGGAAATCTTCTCACCAGCAGCAGTTGCGTAGGTGATGTCCGGGAACTGATCTGCGGAGTGGTTACCCCACACAATCATGTTCTTGATCTCGGTGGTTGGAACACCGATCTTCTGGGACAGCTGCGACAGGGAGCGGTTGTGATCCAGACGCATCATTGCGGTGAAGCGCTCAGCCGGAATGTCCTTGGCGTGAGAAGCGGCAATGAGGGTGTTGGTGTTGGCCGGGTTACCGACGACCAGGACCTTGATGTCATCTGCTGCGTGATCATTCAGAGCAGCACCCTGCGGGCCGAAAATCTTGCCGTTGGCACCGAGCAGCGCAGAGCGCTCCTCGCCCTTGCCGCGCGGCTTTGCACCGACCAGGAATGCTGCATTGGCGCCGTCGAAGGCCTTGGCCGCATCATCTGTGATGTTGATTCCGGTCAGAAGCGGGAATGCGGAGTCAAACAATTCCATTGCAACGCCTTCGGTGGCATGCAATGCCGGAGTGATCTCCAGCAGGTTCAACTCAACCGGGGTCTCCGGGCCAAAAACGGAACCGCTAGCGATACGGAACAGAAGCGAATATGCAATCTGACCGGCAGCACCGGTAACTGCAACCTTTACGGGAGTCTTGTTCACTACAGGCCTTTCTCGATAGAGAACGAATTCAGTGCCCACTGTAATGCGCTGGACGGATTGGCGCAGACGGGGGCGACGCGGTAGGGCGCAAATGCAAAAACAGATAGCATTAGGCATGACTTACGGTCACGTACTCATTTGCCTGAAAAGTAGTTCAGACCGCACGATTTCACCCCCGTTTGATAGTCCAAAACCTGTTAGCCGTCTCTAGTCCAAGCAAAGGATTTCCATGAAGTCTCCAGGCTCGTCCGATGCAATCCCCCATGCAGTTTTGGTAGCTGCGCTTCAAGAATTCACCTCTAAGGGGTACGCGGATGCTCGGTTGGATGCCATCGCTGCGGCGTCTGGGGTCTCCAAGCGAATGCTGCACTACCACTGCGGCGACAAGATGGGGCTGTACCGTGCAACGTGGTTGTACGTGCTGGAAACCGTTCGGCCTGACGACGATGCCTTGAGGCCGCACTCCACGGTGCCAGTGGAAGCCCTTCAGCATGTTGTCGGAGTTATCTACGACTACTTCTCAGCGAACCCATTGGCAGTGCGGTTTATCATTCAGGAAAATCTGCACCCAGTACTCCCACTGGAAGGTGTCACGGGCATCGGTGGCCAATCCCCGATAGTGCTGGAGTTTGACCGCATTTTGTTGCTCGGTCGTGACTACGGCGCTTTCCGTACCGACATCTCGGCACTTGATCTCTACATTCTCGTGCTGTCGCTGGCATCCTTCCCCACCCTGCACCAGCGCACTTTTGAAAACCTCTACGGCATCGAAATGAAGTCCACGGTGCTGGCGGATAAGCTGCGCGAATTCGCCCAGGATACGGTCACAAGTTTGCTGACCTCCCCGCCACGTAATGAGCCGGGTAGCTCCTACACTTCCCTACTGGCGTCCCACAACGTCAACGAGTCCGCACTGGGGGCTGAGGTCTATGGCGACCAGCCCAACCCAGAGACAGACGATCTGGCGGCTGATGACGCTCCTGACTATCGCGATATCTACGGCATGGACGACTAAACAAAAGCGGCTACTTACAGCGAAACCCGGTTAGAGCAGTCACAAGCTCTAACCGGGTTTTGTGGTCATCACTGCCGCAGACTACGCGGTCTTTTTGTCCTCGGTACGCTCAATCAGCTTGGGCGCAGCACCGTCCGTGACGCACTCCTTGTGGACAATGACCTCGGAGACGTCGTCACGCTCTGGCACGTCGAACATCACGGGAACCAAAATTTCCTCCATGATGCCACGCAGACCGCGCGCGCCGGTGTTACGGCTGATTGCCTTGGCTGCGATTGCGCGTAGTGCTCCTTCCTCGATGGTGAGGGTGACGCCGTCCATCTCGAACAGGCGCTGGTACTGGCGAACCAGGGAGTTCTTCGGCTCAGTCAGGACGCGAACCAGTGCATCTTCGTCCAAACTGGTCACGGAAGCGATGACCGGCAGGCGACCGATAAATTCCGGAATGAGGCCGAAGCGGACGAGATCCTCGGGCAGCACGTCGCGGAATGGATCCTTCATGTCCTCATCGTTGACTGAATGGACATCAGCACCGAAGCCGAGCCCCTTCTTACCGACGCGCTCCTGAACGACCTTTTCCAGCCCCGCGAATGCGCCAGCCACGATGAAAAGTACGTTGGAGGTGTCGAACTGAATGAACTCCTGGTTCGGCAGCTTGCGTCCGCCCTGTGGCGGCACAGCGGCGACAGTGCCCTCCAGAATCTTCAGCAGTGCCTGCTGCACGCCTTCGCCCGAAACGTCGCGGGTGATGGAGGTGTTTTCGGACTTGCGGGAAATCTTGTCAATCTCATCGACGTAGATGATGCCGCGCTGCGCCTTTTCGACGTCAAAATCGGTAGCCTGCAACAGCTTGAGCAGGATGTTTTCGACATCCTCACCGACGTAACCGGCCTCGGTCAGGCTGGTGGCATCTGCAATTGCAAATGGAACATCAAGCTTGCGGGCCAGCGTCTGTGCCAAGTAGGTCTTGCCACAGCCCGTAGGGCCGAGCAGCAGGATATTGGACTTCTGCAGCTCTACATCGTCGTCAGCCTTGGACTCAGCTGCACGCAGGCGCTTGTAGTGGTTGTAGACCGCAACTGCCAGCGTGCGCTTGGCCACATCCTGGCCAATTACGTACTCATCCAGAAAGTCCCGAATTTCCTTTGGCCGTGGAAGACGGTCGCTGCTACCAGTAGCTTCGCCGCCAGTGTTGAGCTCCTCTTCAATGATTTCATTGCAGAGCTCAATACACTCATTACAGATGTATACGCCAGGTCCGGCAATCAGCTTTTTGACCTGCTTCTGGCTCTTCCCACAGAAAGAGCACTTGAGCAAATCAGCACTTTCTTGCATACGCGCCATGAGGCTTCCGCCGCCGCCTTTCCGCTATCCCTCGACTACTGTTCTGCCTAGCCTACCGTGAGCACCTAGAAACGCCGATTCCCCACGCCGGTGACGACCGACGCGGGGCATACGGCGGAACGCCTATTTCTTAAGCGTTGGCCTTGCGGTACTCGAAGACCTGGTCAATGATGCCGTACTCGACAGCCTCAGATGCGGTCAGAATCTTATCGCGGTCGGTGTCCTTGCGAATCTGCTCCGCAGTGCGGCCGGAGTGACGTGCCAGGGTCTCTTCCATCAGCTTACGCATGCGCTCGATCTCATTGGCCTGGATCTCCAAGTCAGAGACCTGGCCCTGGATACCCTGCGTTGCCGGCTGGTGAATCAAAACACGTGCGTTCGGCAGAGCTGCACGCTTGCCTGGAGCACCTGCAGCCAAAAGCACGGCGGCAGCGGAAGCAGCCTGGCCGAGGCAGACAGTCTGAACGTCTGGGCGCACGTACTGCATCGTGTCGTAGATGGCCATCAGGGAAGTAAAGGAGCCACCCGGGGAGTTGATGTACATCGTGATGTCACGATCCGGGTCAAGTCCCTCGAGAACCAAAAGCTGCGCCATGATGTCGTTTGCAGCAGTGTCGTCGACCTGGGAGCCGAGGAAGATAATGCGCTCTTCAAAGAGCTTGTTGTACGGGTTGGATTCCTTTGCACCGAAGCTAGAGTGCTCCACGAAAGAAGGAAGCACGTAGCGCGACTGCGGCATCTGCATATTGTTCATCTCCATGTTGATTAAATCGCCTCTATTTTCGCTACTGTCCGCTTCTAGTTGGCGGTGTCCTTGAGGGTGGTCACGACGTGGTCAACCAGGCCGTATTCCTTTGCCTCAGCCGCAGTGAACCAACGGTCGCGGTCCGAGTCTTCCTCAATACGCTCAACCGGCTGACCAGTGTGCTCAGCGATTAGACGAGCCATTTCCTTCTTGGTGGCAGCGAACTGTTCTGCCTGAATGGTGATATCGGATGCGGTACCACCGATACCGGCCGACGGCTGGTGCATCATAATGCGTGCGTGCGGCAGGGCGTAACGCTTGCCCTTGGCACCTGCGGCCAGGAGGAACTGGCCCATGGAGGCAGCAAGGCCCATGCCGTAAGTAGCAACATCGCACGGAACGAACTGCATGGTGTCGTAAATAGCCATGCCAGCGGTAACGGAGCCGCCCGGGGAGTTAATGTACAGCGAGATGTCCGCCTCCGGGTCTTCGGCTGCCAACAGCAGCATCTGGCCGCAGAGCTTGTTAGCAATCTCGTCGTCGACCTGATCGCCCAGCCAAATAATGCGCTCCTTGAGCAGCTTGTCGAAGACAGTGTTCGTCGACATCTGAGGGTTATCGCTCATCTGTGTACTCCTTTTCGTACGGGTGCGAGATTTGTCGTTCATTAGAGGGTAACGAAAAGGGCCGCCCCTTTGTTTCGGGAACGGCCCTTGTTCGCTATCAGCGTTGCATCACTTTGATCGTGCCGCGCTAATTACGGGAATTACTCAGCAGAGGTTTCCTCAGCCTTGTCAGCGTCAGCGCCTTCTTCAGACTTCTCCGGCTCGATTTCGCCGAAGTACTCGTTCAGGTCAATCTCGTTGCCCTCGGTATCCTTGGCAGTTGCCTTCAGGATAGAGGTTGCCAGAGCCTTGCCACGGCGAACGTCTGCGAAGAGGTTGCCCAGCTGGCCGGACTGCTGAATCTGCTGGATGAACTGGTTCGGGTCCATGCCGTAGGACTGAGCAGTAAACAGGATGTGGTCGGTGAGCTCCTGCTGGGAGACCTCCGGCTTGATTTCCTCAGCCAGGGCATCCAGGAACAGCTGGGTGCGGACTGCCTCTTCAGCGGACTTCTTGGAGTCCTCGTCGAACTGTTCGCGGGTGGTGCCCTGAGCCTCAAGCATGGAGTTCAGAACCTTCTCGTCGCCGCCGAACTGGCCCAGCAGCTGCTGCAGCTGACCCTCGACCTGTTCCTTGACAACGCCCTCTGGCAGAGCGACGGTGGTCTGCTCCATTGCAGCAGCCAGAACCTTGTCGCGGACCTGCTGAGCCTGCTCGCCCTTCTTGGTGTTCTCAACCTGGCGTGCCAGGTCTTCCTTCAGCTCGTCGATGGTGTCGAACTCGGAAGCCATCTGAGCGAAGTCGTCGTCTGCCTCCGGCAGCTCGCGAACCTTGACGGACTGAACGGTGACGGTGACCTGTGCGTCCTCGCCCTCGTGCTCACCGGCAACCAGCTTGGTGGTGAATTCCTTGGACTCGCCCTGAGCCAGACCGATAACGGCCTCATCCAGACCCTCAATCAGGTCATCGGAGCCAACCTGGTAGGACAGGCCCTCGGTGGAAGCCTCTTCCAGCTCTTCACCGTCGATGGTGGCCGACAGATCGATGGAGACGAAGTCATCCTTCTCAACTGCACGCTCAACACCGGTGAGGGTGCCAAAACGAGCGAGCAGGTTCTGCAACTCAGCCTCAACAGCGGCCTCGTCGGCGACCAGCGGGTCAACCTCAACTGCGATGTCTTCAAACTTCGGCAGGTCAATCTCCGGGCGGACATCCACCTCAGCGGTGAACTCAACAACGTCACCGTCTTCCAGCTTCGTGACGTCAATCTCCGGCTGACCAATAACCTTAAGGTCCTCCTCACGAACGACCTGGTCGTAGCGAGACGGAACCATATCGTTGAGCACCTGCTCCAGGATTGGGCCACGGCCGAAGCGGGCCTCAATCAGCTTTGCCGGTGCCTTACCCTTACGGAAGCCCGGAATCTGAACCTGCTGAGCCAGAGCCTTGTAAGCATTGTCGAACTCAGGCTTCAGCTCGTCGAACGGAACCTCGACGGTAATCTTCACACGGGTTTCGTTGAGCTTCTCAACGGAAGACTTCACTGGTGCACTCTCCTGCAACTCGATGATTAATTCATAGACCACGGGAGTGCCCGTGATACTGGTCGGGGTAGCGGGATTTGAACCCACGGCCTTCCGCTCCCAAAGCGGACGCGCTACCAAGCTGCGCCATACCCCGTATGCGTCATTCGAAACCTAGCAGATACTCCACCGGAGCACCTGCACCGGGGTCCCTGTAGTCGCGAACACACGATTTCCATAACGGACCCGTATAGATTTACCTGACGTTCAATGAAATCACAAAACCAACCCCTCTGCCAGGCCAATCTCGCAGTACGCACGCTTGACGACGTAATCGAGAACTAACCCGAACCCTGCAGTTGTTTCCATGAATTCCGTGAATATCACTGGGCGTTTGCTTTAACTTGGCCATCCTTGTGGGATCGCCTCGTCTGATACAAACACTCCTTCGTCGGCCGACTCATTAAACAGGCCCCCAAGATCACTTGAGTTCCTCCCTAAAGAGCCGAGTGACAGTGTAATCAACAGCCACGGGCGAGTTTCACATACCCCGGATAGCAGTTCTACCCCACTTCATTTCACCGGTTTAAGCTGCATTTTTTCGGTAGCAATTTACTTGCGATTGCCTTGTCGATTTTTCTCTGGGCCGATTGACGGGTTAGTATGCTTCTTACCAAGACGCGGTTCGGAGAGTTTTCACATTCTTCCGACTGAGCTTGCCTGGGGATGTCGTATAGTGGCTAATACCTCAGCCTTCCAAGCTGAAGACGCGGGTTCGATTCCCGTCATCCCCTCCACTTCAACCGGGAGCCTGTCTCCCGGTTTTTCGTTTTTCCTGTGGACTATGCCCGCAGCACAGGTACGCTAGGCACCATGAAACCCACCATCATTGATGCCGATACTGGACATGAATTGTGGACCGCCGTCGAGTGTGCAGCTTTCTCCGGAACTGCACGAGGAACGTTTACTAGTTACGCAGGGCGTAAGAAGGCTCCGGAGCCCGTCGCAAAGCTCCATGGCCTAACCCTGTGGGACTCCGAAGAGGTCCGGAAGTGGCATGCAAACCGTAAGGGACGTGCTCAGCGCGGCGATTCCCAGCAGTCGTAATAACTGAAATTCGCTGAGCAAATACCTGCCCTTAGCTGCACAAAGTATCGCTTTTCTAACAGGCGCTCTTCGGTGTGGGAACTTTTCCGGCTTCTGAGACGTTGAAATCAATACCAGTCCGACTATTCTCTCTTTTTCCGTTTTGGAGGCCTAGCCCATGGGGGCGTTATTCCTAATCGCACTATTTGTCGGTGGCGCTATCGTCATTGCAGCAATGGCACAGCAGCGCTCAAACCAGGCATTTGATGCTCGGAAGAACAATCAGATTGAGGACGCCAAGGCCGATGCTCGTCGTTGGATTGAGCGCCTAGGTTCTCAGGTACTCACCCTGTCGGGTACCGATCAGGCTTCCACTCAGGCACTGGCTGATGCCTCCGAGCGATACAACGCGGCCTCCTCACAGATTTCTACCGCTTCGACTCCTGCGCAGGCTCGCATGGCTCGTGAGTCCGCACTCGAGGGTCTGCACTACATCAATGCCGCCCGCGAGATTATGGGACTTCCCGCAGGCCCGGCTCTGCCGCCCTTGGAGGGTCAGAAGTCTGCTGGCTCGGTCACAGAGACCCGCACCATTGAGCATGAGGGGCACACCCTGACTGCCTCCCCATACGCCACTGCGCAGACTCCGAACTACTATCCCGGTGGCCGTGTGGCTGGTCGCCCAGTCCCGGCTGGTTGGTACTCCGAGCCGTGGTGGAAGTCTGCACTGCGCACCGGTGTGTGGACCGCAGGCTCGATGCTGCTGTTCTCTTCGCTGTTCCACGGCATGGCAGGTGTCGCCTACAGTGCGGATCACTTCGCTGACGGTATGGGCGATGGCACTGAGCCGGATGCCTCCGGTGGCGACGACTTCGGTGGCGATGCCGGGGATGACTTCGGTGGTGGCGACGATTTCGGCGGGGATGCCGGTGGCGATTTCGGTGGTGACTCTGGTGATGCCGGCGGAGACGATGGCGGATTCTTCGACGGTCTCTTCGGTGGCGGAGATGATGGTGGCGGATTCTTCGATGGCGGCTTCGACGGATTCGATATTTAGGAATAAATTTCCCGTGCGTCTACGCGTCTCATAAACACCGGCTCTGCACATGCAAAAGGCTGATTCCAGCACTTTCCTGGAATCAGCCTTTTACTTTGTTGTTCGCCCTGACGGCGTGTCTACAGCGACAAACACTTACTCCTGCGGCAGTTCCGGCGCAACACCGGTCTTTTCGTACTCAGCCAGGATGTCGATGCGGCGCTGGTGGCGCTCCTCCTCGCTCCACGGCTGGGAGACAAACGCATCAACAATGGCCAGGGCCTCTTCCTCAGAGTGCATTCGGCCACCGAGACCAATCAGCTGAGCGTTGTTGTGCTCGCGAGCGAGCTTTGCGGTCTCAACCGACCAAGCAAGTGCACAACGAGCGCCCTTGACCTTGTTGGCGGCAATCTGCTCGCCATTGCCGGAGCCGCCGAGAACGATGCCCAGGCTACCCGGGTCAGCGACCGTGCGAGAAGCGGCCTCAATGCAGAATGCTGGGTAATCATCTGCAGGGTCATAGGTGTGAGCGCCGCAGTCAACGACGTCATGGCCAGCCTTCTCCAGGTGGGCCTTAATCAGGTTCTTCATCTCAAAACCGGCGTGGTCTGCACCAAGGTAAATACGCATGGCAACAAGTTTAGCGGCACCCGCGGATTACTCGGAGTCTGCACCCGTTTTAGGTATTGCTTGACGACGACTCCTGCGTTGCCGAATAGGGTGAAACTGCAACTGTTTTTGTAATCTCAGCACGTCTTCTAGACCAGAATTAGGTGCTTTTATCGTGTCTCCTGCGCCACAAGCTCAGTTCCAAGTCGATCCGGACGCACTCAGCCCGCACGCGAACCCGCCAGCGCGGCATCGTGCTCCTGTTGTGCGAACGGTTCGACATGACATCAATAAGAAGCCTTTTATTGTCATTTGGGAAGTCACCCGCGCTTGTGGGTTGGTGTGCAAGCACTGTCGCGCGGATGCGCAGCACCAGCCGCACCCTTTCCAGTTGACGACTGCCGAGGGCAAGACGTTGCTGGAGACCTTGGCGTCGTATAGCAAGCCGAAGCCTCTTATCGTGCTGACTGGCGGCGACCCATTTGAGCGCGATGATCTGGAAGAACTGGTGCGATACGGCACGGAGCTCGGTCTGAACATGTCGCTGTCGCCTTCGGTGACCCCGAAGCTGACACCGGAGCGGATTCGCTCGCTGCGCGAAGCAGGTGGTAAGGCGATGTCGATGTCTCTGGATGGTGCGACTGCGAAAACGCACGATAAGTTCCGTGGGTTCTCCGGCACGTTTGAAAAGACTCTGGAGATGGCACCGTACATCAATGAGGCTGGATATCGGCTGCAAATTAACTCCACGCTAACCAAGGGAAATATTCGTGAAGCACCGGCGCTGCTAAAGACAGTGATGGATATGCAGGCCAAGATGTGGTACGTCTTTTTCCTCGTTCCCACTGGTCGCGGCTCGGATTTGGATGCGCTGTCCCCGGAAGAACGCGAGGATGTCTTGCACTGGCTATCGGATATTTCCAACCGAATTGCCATAAAGACGACGGAGGCTCCGCAGTATCGTCGCGTCGTTTTGCAGCAGGAGGAAGCCAAGGAAAAGGGTCTACCGCCGTATGAGGGCGGCGAGCTCTATAAGTATCTCACCGAAGAGACCACGCGTCTGCTCGGTGCAGTGCCGGAAAAGCCGCGGCGCCCGCGCTCCCCTATGGCGGTGAATTCGGGCTCAGGATTCGCTTTCATTGACCACATCGGCGATGTCTACCCGAATGGTTTCCTGCCATTGCACTGCGGAAACGTGAAGGCCACGCCATTCCAGGAGATTTACTCCAATTCGCCGGCTTTTAAGGCTCTCCGTGATCCTGATAATTGGCACGGCAAGTGCAGCGTATGTGAATATCACAGCGTATGCGGTGGTTCCCGCTCAACTGCATATGCGTTGACCGGGGATTACACGGCATCCGATCCGACATGCGTCTACATCCCACCACGGTGGGCGGCAATGAGCGAAGAAGAACGGCAGGCCTCCACCGGAGCGACGGCTAAGGATTAGCCTGAGCTAGTTCCGGATTAGTCGAACTGCGGAGCTTCAGTGCGGGAGCGCTTGAGCTCGAAGAAGTACGGGTAGCTGGCAACGGCAACGGCACCGTCGAAAATCTTGCCCGCCTCTTCGCCGCGCGGAATGCGGGTGAGAACTGGGCCGAAGAAAGCAACATCATTGAGCTTGACCACTGGGGTGCCCACATCGTTGCCGACCTCCTTCATGGCCTCTGCGTGGTTGTCACGCATCAGATCATCGAAGTCGGTGGTCAGAGCCTGTGCGAGGCGCTCCTCCGGCAGACCAACTTCCTTCAAAGCAGCCGTAATCAGCTCGTCGAACACGTGCTCCGGCTCGTCGACATGCGCCTTAAGATTAACGCCGCCCTCATTGTGAATCTTGGTGCCCAGCGCGGTGTAGAGCTTATCGACGGCGTCCTGACCGTCCTGCTTAAAGACTGCATTGAACAGACGTGCCGGAGTCCAGTTGCACTTCATCATGAACTTGTAGTCTTCCGGCAGCTCATCGCGGCCCTCATTAAGCACTGACAGGCTCATCGGCTTCCACTCAATGTCGATGTCACGAACCTTTTCGACTTCCTTAATCCAGCGGGAAGTCACCCAGCAAAACGGGCAGGAAACATCGAAGTAAAAAGTGACCTTGTCTCGGTTGCTCATGATTGAAGATTCCTTTCGTTGGAGTTGTCCTCTATTCGGCACCTTAGTACCACATGGGCTGGTTCTTCGAGGGCTGAGTACAGATTCGGCCTCGAAGCCAGAACCAAAATGCGGGCAGTGGCTACTCTGGTACCTATGACGTCAAAGAATCTGACACGAAATGAAGCAATTGCCCGTGCAGAACTGCTGCGCGTAAATCATTACGATATCGACCTGGATCTGACCACAGCTCCAGTCGACGCACCTCACAGTGCTCCTACCTTCGCATCGAAGACCACCATCTCTTTGACTGCAAAGAGCGCTGGCTCTACTTTCGTTGATCTGCGAGATGCACACGTTAAAAGCGTGACCATCGACGGTGTCGATGCCACCAAGGCCGCCCGCTACAACAGCGACACCGGCATTAACTTGGACCTGACCGAGGGCGACCACATTGTCGTGATTGACGCGGATTGCCGTTACACCAACAATGGCCAGGGCATTCACCGTTTCCAGGATCCGGCAGATGGCGAGACGTACCTGTACTCGCAGTTTGAGACCGCTGATGCCAAGCGTGTGTTTGCTTGCTTTGACCAGCCGGATTTGAAGGCCACCTACTCCATTCATGTCGTGGCACCGAAGGGTTGGAAGGTTATTTCCAACTCGGTAGCCAAGACCGGCACGACAACCGATGCACACGGCAATGATGCTGACACCTTTGACTTCAGCGTTGATGTCCCGCTGTCCACCTACCTGGTGGCTGTCTGTGCAGGCCCGTGGTACGAAGTTACGGACACTTGGACCGGCATGATTGCACCACACCCGGAGACACCGGTCGAGCATCAGCCGGACGGCGAGATGACCATTCCGCTTGGCCTTTACTGCCGTAAGTCCATCGCCGAGCACCTCGATGCCGATACCTTGTTCAAGGAGACCAAGGAGGGCTTCGACTTCTACGCCAAGCACTTCGGCGAGCCGTACGCATTCGGCAAGTACGACCAGGTCTTCTGCCCTGAGTACAACATGGGCGCGATGGAAAACGCCGGCTGCGTCACCATCCGCGATGAGTACGTTTTCCGCTCCAAGCCAACTGCATACCTCTATGAGCGCCGCAATGACACCATCCTGCACGAGATGGCACACATGTGGTTCGGTGATTTGGTCACCATGAAGTGGTGGGATGATCTGTGGCTCAATGAGTCCTTCGCCACCTGGTCGGCTGCTGCTGCACAGATGGAGGTCTCCGACTTCTCCAGTGCATGGACGGCTTTCGCCAACGTTGAAAAGGCCTGGGCTTACAAGCAGGATCAGCTGCCGTCCACTCACCCGATTGCCGCCGATGCCAGCGACATTGACACCGTGGAGCAGAACTTTGACGGCATCACCTACGCCAAGGGTGCATCCACGCTCAAGCAGCTGGCCGCCTACGTTGGTCAGGATGCATTCCTGGCCGGTGCCCGTCTGCACTTTGCCCGCCACCGCTTTGGTAACGCCACCTTCGACGATCTGCTCGAGGCACTGTCGGAGGCATCCGGCCGCGATCTGTCCGGCTGGGCTGATCAGTGGCTGACTACTACCGGCATCACCACGCTGGCACCGGATTTCCGAGTGTCTGCCGGCAAATACACTTCCTTTGCGGTCACGCAGGATGGTGCTCAGCCAGGTGCCGGTGAGCTGCGCGATCACCGCATTGCCGTCGGTATTTACAACCTGCGCGGCACGGGCGATGACGCGGTTCTGGAACGCACAAAGCGCGTGGAAATAGATGTCCGCGGCGCTCGTACCGAGGTGCCAGAACTTCTGGATACCCCGATTGGTGACGTCGTCATTGTCAATGACGACGATCTCACCTACAGCATGATTCGCCTGGACGAAAGCTCCCTTTCCACTGTCATCGACCACATCGGTGCCTTCACCGATTCCATGCCGCGCACTCTGTGCTGGTCGGCTACGTGGCAGATGGTTCGTGCAGGCCAGATGCGCGCCCGCGACTTTGTCGAGCTGGTTCTGCGCGGCATCCCGGGCGAGGACAAGCTCTCGGTTCTCGAGCGCATCATCGCTCAGGCCATCAGCGCGGTTAATGTCTACGCCGATCCACAGTGGGCTGAAGCCACTGGCCGCGACCTGCTGGCCAAGGGCCTCCTGGAATACGCGCAGAAGGAAACTGACGCTGACCGCGCCCTGATTTTCGTCAATGCACTGTGCTCCGTGGGCTCGTCGGAAAGCGACGTCCTCGATGCCCTGCGCGCCGTTTACAACAATGACGCTGATAAGGCCGGTTTCCAGGCTGTGACGGTCGATACCGACATGCAGTGGCGCGCGCTGAAGGCGCTGGTCGCCGCGGGTGTCGAGGGCGAGGATGCCATCGTCGCCATGGAGAAGACCGACAACTCAGCGCTTGGCACGCAGGCTGCAATTGCCGCTCGCGCGTCGGTGCCGACGCTGGCAAACAAGGCACGCGTCTGGGCAGAGGCCACCGTCTCCGGCGACGAGGCGCCGTCGAACCTGGTCATTCGCCATCTGCTGATGGGCTTCAACGCACCGGGCGCAGGCAAGGTGCTGGCCACCGCGCTTGACGACGACACCCGCGCCGCCATCTCCGCAGATGCATCGGCAGCCTCCCTTGCGGATCACTTCTTCGCCGTTGCCAACAGCTGGTGGCAGGATTTCTCCTCTGAGACTGCGCAGACCCTGCTCGAGGGCCTCTACCCCACCTGGGAAATTACCGAGACTGCGGTCGCGGCTGCTCAGCGCCTGCTGGATAGTGACCAGACTGCGGCTCCGGTCAAGCGCATCATCTCTGAGCAGCAGTTCCTGATGAAGCTGGCTCTACGCGCTCGCGAATTCGACGCGCAGTAGTCGTCTGAGGTCAATTGTCGTTGATTGGCACCAAAGTCATTAGACTTGGTGCCATGACAACTTCTCACACGCTTTTTGACTCCGTCGGCGGCGAGGATGTCTTCAACCGCATCGTCCATGGTTTCTACACGCGCATGCGTTCCGATGACCTCATCGGCCCGATGTACCCCAGCGATGACTGGGAGGGTGCCGAAAAACGTCTGCGCATGTTCCTCGTCCAGTACTGGGGCGGGCCACGCACGTACAGCCAGGAGCGCGGACATCCTCGCTTGCGCATGCGCCATATGCCGTTTTCCATCGGCGAGGCCGAGCGCGACCGCTGGTTGGAGATCATGAGCGCCGCGCTGACCGACATCCCCGACGAGGAACTGCCGAAGCCGCAGCGCGATGCGATGTGGAATCACATGGTGCAGGTTGCGGACATGCTCATCAATCGCTTTGATGAGCAGTAGCTGCCACTAGTTCAGCAGCGGCAGCACGCCGAAGGACTCGAGCGTAAAAATCGAGCCAAATCGCCCATCGAGTCGGTGCCAACGCCCCTTCGCGGACACACGCACCGGCTCTTTTTCGTCAGGTTGCTCAGGGATAAATCCCATCGCACACAGCGCAAACACGTCCCGCATGGTCACGTCCACGACGCTTGCCGACGATTCTTGCGAGTCATCCCCCGCAGTATCAGCGCTGGCCGTGGCGTCGCCGCCACGTACTGAGAGCACCTTTTGGTCCAGCAGTGACGTCGGCAAGCCCATCGGCCCCGACGATTCCGTGGCGACTGCGCGCGCCTGCTTTTCCAACGTGCGAAATGCACTGGCGGGAACGTAATCAATGACCTGCCAGCCGTCGAGCACCGGCAGAAACCCCGGCCAGCCCGCGGATGACTGCGAATGGACGCGGTACGGCAACGCTGTCAGCGAAGCTTCCTGGTCCTGACTATCATCGCTCGACTTAGCCTGGGCAATGGCGCGAACTGCAATGTCTTTAATCTCGGCGGCGGTGACAATGATGTCGTCGGGAAGCGCGTGCAGATTGATAGTGCGCATGGCCAGCGGTCCGAAGCTGGTTTTCACCCACACCTGCGACATATCGGAGTGTTCGTCGTGGGTTTCGCGTTTGCGGATGCGCAGCAGCGTTGCCTCGTCGATGGCGAAGGCCTTGTGAGCCAGCACGCCGAGGTTTTTCAGCGCAGCGGCGGAGCCGAAGGCCAATTCGGCGGTGGATTGAGGTTCGGTCACTGTGTATCTACTTGTCCTCAATCGCCGGTGCCGCGAAGCGCTCCAGTTCTCGGCGAGCAGCTTGAGTCAGCTCTACCGGCTTGGCAGCCTTCAGATCGAACATGACCATGACGGTTTCCAGCACGCCAACGATGTGCTCATGCTCGTCGGAAATAGTCTGGCGAAGCGTAAAGGAGGTACGGCCGAAGCGGATAATTTCGGTCTCTACAAGCACCTCTTTGGTGTCCGGCAGAATTGCTCGGACGTAATCAATTTCAACGCGTCGGACAACAGCCGCCGGCGCTCCCGCAGAGCCGCCAAGCCCGCGCAGGACGAAATCTGCGCGCGCTTGCTGGGCGTACTCCAAGAAGGCGGTGTTGTTGGCGTGGCCGTACTGATCAAAGTCAGACCACCGAACAGCGACGGTAGTGCGGAAAGGTGCTGATTCAGTCATACAGAGAACTATAGGCGCTTTGCAGACATCTGAACTTCCGAATGCGGCGATTGGCTGTCGTGGCTTATCTGCAGCAGTGAACGCGAAAGCCCGGAACCTGTGCGGATGCAGGTTTCGGGCTTTGTCACTTGGACCGACTCAGGTTTGGTGCCTGCCTAGCGAGTCAGGCGACGGTGAGTGACACGCGACGGGCGAGCTGCTTCCTCGCCGTAGCGCTCAATCTTGTTCTTCTCGTAGCCCTCGAAGTTGCCTTCGTACCAGAACCACTTGCCCTCTTCGAAGTTGCCTTCCCACGCCAGGATGTGGGTACAAGTGCGGTCCAGGAACCAGCGGTCGTGGGAAATGACCACGGCGCAGCCCGGGAACTTCTGCAGTGCGTTTTCCAGCGACGACAGGGTTTCAACGTCGAGGTCGTTAGTAGGCTCATCGAGCAGAATCAGGTTGCCGCCCTGCTTCAGCGTCAGAGCCAGGTTCAGGCGGTTGCGCTCACCACCGGAGAGTACCTTCGACGGCTTCTGCTGGTCAGCACCCTTGAAACCGAAAGCAGAGAGGTATGCGCGAGACGGCATCTCGTTCTGGCCGACCACGATGTAGTCGAGGCCATCAGAGACAACTTCCCAGACGGTCTTTTCCGGATCGATGTTTTCACGACCCTGGTCGACGTAGCTCAGCTTGACGGTCTGGCCGACCTTGACCTCACCGGCATCCGGCTTTTCCAGGCCAACGATGGTCTTAAACAGCGTCGACTTACCAACACCGTTCGGGCCGATAACACCAACAATGCCGTTACGCGGCAGGGTGAAAGACAGGTCCTTGATCAGCACGCGGCCGTCAAAGCCCTTCTCCAGGTTCTTGACCTCAACGACCTGGTTGCCCAGTCGCGGCGGGGTCGGAATCTGGATTTCTTCGAAGTCGAGCTTCTTGTACTTCTCGGCTTCCTCAACCATCTGCTCGTACCGTTCCAGACGGGCCTTATTCTTAGCCTGGCGAGCCTTCTGGCCAGAGCGAACCCATGCCAATTCGTCCTTCAAGCGCTTCTGCAGCTTGGCATCCTTCTTACCTGCAACCTCAAGACGCTCAGCCTTCTTCTCCAGGTACGTGGAGTAGTTACCCTCGTACGGGTAGAGCTTGCCGCGGTCGACCTCACAGATCCAGCCGGCAACGTGGTCCAGGAAGTAACGGTCGTGGGTGACGGCCAGGACAGCACCTGGGTACTTAGCCAGGTGCTGCTCCAGCCACAACACGGACTCAGCGTCCAGGTGGTTAGTGGGCTCGTCGAGAAGCAGCAGATCCGGCTCGCTGAGCAGCAGCTTAGCCAGTGCTACACGGCGACGCTCACCACCGGACAGGTGCGTAACCGGCTCATCTGCCGGCGGGCAACGCAGCGCGTCCATAGCCTGCTCAATCTTGGAGTCCAGCTCCCACGCGTCAGCAGCGTCGAGCTCCTCCTGGAGCTTGCCCATTTCCTCCATGAGCTCATCGGTGTAGTTTGTGGCCATCTCTTCGGCGATAGCCTCAAAGCGAGCCTTCTTCTCGAAGATGTCGCCCAGACCTTCCTCCACGTTGCCGCGGACGGTCTTTTCTTCATTAAGCGGTGGCTCCTGCAGCAGGATGCCGACGGTAGCACCCGGCTCCAGAAATGCTTCACCGTTACTCGGCTGATCCAAGCCAGCCATGATCTTCAGAATCGAAGACTTACCAGCACCGTTTGGACCAACAACGCCAATCTTGGCGCCCGGGTAAAACGCCATGGTGACGTCGTCGAGAATAACCTTGTCGCCGTGCGCCTTACGCACGTTCTTCATCTGGTAGATGAACTCACCCATGGTGGAATTTCGTCCCCTCGTAGAAAGGAAATAATCAATCCCTGTAGAGGTTACGCATAGGAATCAAAAGGCACAATCTACGAGGACGCTCACTTGCGGTAGGGGCCGCCACGACGTGACAGCGGCCCCACTATCACGTGGCCTACGACTGCACCGCCACCAAACTAAAAGGGCGCAGATGCCCCCGCTCCTGCCAATTCTTCCGTCCCCGCAGCGGTTGAATCGGCGTCTGACTGCGACCCGCCCGGCGCGTTCGATGCTGCTGCCGCAGTGCGCTCAGGGGCATCCGAGAAGGAAGTCTCTGTAGCCGCCTGCCCCATCACACGGCCAGCATCCAGCGTGGTTACTTCCCCATCGCCGCGAATGACTTTCACAGTTTCCCCAGCTACCTCTCGACCCCCATTTTGATTCACACCATTCGGCGCATCATGTGGCTTTTCCGTCATGGTCTTCACCGTGGCCAAGTGCCGGCGCAGATTGGGGCCCACAGCCTTGGCAATGATCTTCTGACGCTGATGCTTTGTGCCATCATCCCCCTCCCAGCGATCAGTTCGAATGTGACCGTGAACAATGACCGCTTGGCCCTTCCACAATGTATTGTTCACATTCTCTGCGAGCTTGCCCCAACATTCGACATCGAAATACGAAGTTTCAGATTGCTCCCAGCCATTGTCACCTTTCCATGACCTGCTGGATGCCACCGAGAACTTACAAACCTTTGCCCCGGAATGGGTATTGCGATTTTCAACGTGATGGACAACATTTCCCACCACGGTAATGACTGCCTCAGACATCGGGCTCCTCCCCCAAATCAAGCTTTGATACAGACCGACCGAATGAGGTTCAGATGACTTTTAGATTTCTTGCTCACTGAGTCATTCGTGTCGTAGCAATTACTTTTCCGGCTTCGAGCTCCGCACAGAAGAGGCAAAAAGAGAGCCTGTGGATAAGTTGCCAGAAAAAGCAACTATCCACAGGCTCTCGATGACTTTCGATGACTGCCTACACAATCAGCCAGGTGAGTTACCTACCGCGTTTCTTGGACGCATCAATTGGATTATCCATATGCACCGGGTGCTGTTCATCGACCTCGGTGGTGTAGTAATCGCGCTCATCTTCACCGGCGACACCGGTCTGGTTACTCATCCGTGCGAGCATCTCGTTGTATGCCTCCAGCTCGGCATCATTGGTGCGATCTGCCACGCGGTCATACCGCGCAGCGTCCTTGGCATCGGACTTTCGCCACTGGAAGAACATGGCAACGGTCACGAGATAGAGCGGAACCTCACCGGCAGCCCAAGCAACAGCACCACCGATGTTCTGGTCCTCCAGAAGGTTCACGTAGAACGGCAAATCCAACGCTGCGTAGTAGTCATATGCGAGCACCTGCTGCGACTGCATGAGCGAAATACCGAACCAGGCGTGGAACGGCAGCGAACCCATGAGGGTCACCAACTTGACCGACGGAGAAATCTGCTGAGGCGCGGCATCAACACCAATGATGACCCAGTAGAAGATGTAGCCGGAAATCAGGAAGTGGATATTCATGAACACGTGGCCCGCGTGCTCGTCCGCTAGGAAGTCATACAGCGGAGTCATGTAGAGCAGGTAGAAGCCCGCGACGAACTGTGTAGTCGCCACCACTGGGTGTGTGAGGAAACGCGATACCGGGTTGTTAATGAAGACCACAAGCCATTCACGAATACCCGGCAGACCATCCCTGCCGGCCGGCTTCAGCGCACGCAGCGCAAGAGTGACCGGGCCGCCCAGGACCAGCATGACCGGAATACCCATGGAGTACAGCATGTGCGCAGTCATGTGTACCGAGAACAGTGCCGGCATGTAGACACCCAGCGCACTGCAGGAGGTAAACAGCAACAGTGCACAGCCGCCAACCCACCACAGTGTGTTGGCAATTGGCCAACTGCCACCGCGCTTCTTCAGCAGGTATAGCCAGTAGAGGTAAATCCAGGCTGCGATAATCGCCGCAGAACCGAAGAAAATATCAAAACGCCACTGCGTAAACATGGCATGCCAGCCAAACGGCATATCCAGGTTGTAGCCCAGCTTGATCTGCATCTGTGTGATTGATGGCAGACCTTCGCCACCGGCCTGATCCGAGAAACTCGGCGGCGGCGGGGTACGACCCAGGGCAACAGCCACACCGACGGTTAGCGCCATGATGACGGTCTCCACAATGGCTAGGCGCCAGAACGGACGGCTGGAATCTCCCTTTTCAATCTCCGGAATCGTCAGCTTGCGGTGCATGTAGCCGCACAGGCCAAGGAATACGATCAAAACGGCCTTGACCAGGACCAAAATGCCGTAGTTGTTGTCCACCAGGTCAGACCAGTTGAGGTTAATTGCGGCATTGATGAAGCCCGAGACGGACATCACGATGAAGGACACCAAAGCGACAAACGAGTAGCGCTTGACCACTTCCGGCAGGAAGTCACCGCGGCGACGAGCATGGCCAATCAGCGCCATCAACCCACCGACCCAGAAGACGGTGAAAGTCAGGTGCCAGATGTAGGAGTTCGTGCCGTAGTCATGAGCACCGCCAGAAGCATTGTGGCTAACGACGGCCAGCGGCATCATCGACACCAAGCTGATGGCGAAGAACACCGGCTGCCAAATCCACTTGCGAGTCAGTGACGAACCCAATGCCACAATGCCAGCGAAGATGGCCACCCACAGGTAGGCGAGGCCTTCCTTGGTCTGGTCGAGGGATACCGACCAGTTACTCAGCTGAATTGTGGTGGACAGAGGCTGCCCAGAGACGTCGGAAAGCACCAGCGGAATCTCCGCCAAGGCGAAGAGTCCCCAACCGAGCATCGCCCACATGCCGGTGCGGGATGCAGTGTAACCATCGAGGCCCAAAGTGCCGTCGGAACGCTGTTTTGTACCGAACGCGGACAGCATGAATGAGCCGACACCGAGGCATGCGAGCAGCTCGCCTGCGGCCTTTACGAAGGGAAAACCGAAGGTGGTGATTGCGCCGGGGTCTGGAATCCCCAACGTGGCGCGGGAATCCATGTTGAACGCCAGTGACAGCAATCCAGCTAGAATGCCGCCGATAAGTACGAAAGTGATATACCAACCAGCGGATTTACGGACTTTTTTATCCTTGCTGATGGGCGGTGGTGTTTCGACCTTGGTTGAGGCAGTCATAGTCATAAGCTTAGCCACCAAAGCCGCCAGCACGGAACCGGTTGTGTTTGGCTGCACTTAAGACGCTACAATGCTTTTCTTAGTTGGCCTCCATAGCTCAGTGGACAGAGCAGTCGGCTTCTACCCGATTGGTCGAGGGTTCGAATCCTTCTGGGGGCGCAAAAACCCGCCTTCAACTGGCTGTTTCATGTTTGTTAACGCTAGTTGCAGGCGGGTTTTTATATCTAGTTTTCTTCCACCGGATCCGGGCGCAGGTATCGGTCAACCATATCGACAACCTCGTCGACCGATTCCTTGCCAATTTCGGTTTCATTCCCATGCGGGCGCCAGGTCAGCACCATGGTCTGAATGATGCGGTAGACATTGCGCGCCAGGGTCATCGGATCATGGTGACGAATTGTGCCGTCTTCCTGACCGTGCATGACACCGGGGAGAATGAACTTCTCCACAATCTCCATTTCGGAGTCACTCATCTCACCGGTCAACATCTCCAGCACACGGTCCGGGTCGGTCTTGACCAAGTTCGGGAAAAAGTCATATTCAATAATTCGCTGCACCACAATTTGGGTACGCAGCAGCAGACGGGCGCGGGAATTGCCCGGGACATACTTCAGGCCCTCGAGCATATGAAGAATTTCGCGGTTATTAACTTCGCGAATAACCTCGCCGATATCTGCATAGCGACGGTAAACAGTTGGCCGCGATACCCCTGCCCGACGAGCAATCTCAGCAATTGAAGTCTTACGCAGGCCTAGAGTCATAACACTTTCACGCGCAGCTGCAATGATGATGTCATCAACCGAAGGCTTGCGCGTCGCACTGTCGTTATTGACGGCACTATCGGTATGACCAGTTTGACCCATCGTCGACATTCTCCCCATTAAAACTTCGAATTCAGACGTAAGATTTTACCAGGCAAAACGAGCTGCGTAACACAATGCCTCTATGAGGTTGATAGTGCCATGTTGACTATTGCCGATAAAAGCCCAGCTAAACTATAAAAAAGACGACTGCTATCAACTGTTTGCGTGATGCCCAATTGCTCAGTACACCCGGCTGCACGCGGCTGCACAAGTGGCGACAAAAGACCATAATTGCGCTCAACAATGGGCATCTCTTCTAGGAAAGGTGAAGTAATGACGCAACCCAATCCCGATCTTCAGCTCCCGGCCGAACAGGATCGAATTGTGTGGATTGACTGCGAGATGACGGGGCTTGAACCAGAGCGTCACGTCATCGTCGAAATCGCCGCTCTTGTCACCGATGCAAACCTCAACATCCTCGGCGAGGGTGTCGATATTGTCGTTCACGCCTCCGAGACCGAGCTTGCGCAGATGGATGATTTTGTCACCAAGATGCACGCCAATTCTGGACTCGATGAGGAAATCCGCGCCAGCAACACCAACGTCGCTGATGCTGAGCAGGCAGTACTCGACTACATCCGGCAGTGGGTTTCCGAGCCACGAACTGCCCCACTGGCCGGCAATTCCATCGCGTCGGACCGCAAGTTCATTCACCGCTACATGCCGGAGCTCGACCAGTTCCTGCACTACCGCATGATTGACGTCTCTTCCTTCAAGGAGCTCGCTCGCCGTTGGTACCCGACGGTCCTCGACGGCGCTCCGGAAAAGGGGCTGGCGCACCGTGCGCTTGCCGACATCAAGGAGTCCATCCGCGAGCTGGATTACTACCGCCGCGCGATGCTTGTCCCCCACCCCGGCCCAGATACCGACACTATCGCGTCCGCTGCGGAGGCCGCCTCAGACAAGTTCGGCGAGATCCGCGGCTAGCGCTTTTTCGCTTTACGACGGCCCCTACCACCAACTAGCGCGAATTTATCCGGATTGACCAGCAGTTTTTGTTTCTTACCAACTGTGGGATACCATATATCTCGCTGCTACGGACTAGCCGATGATTCGGCATGGTTCTCAAGTGGTAATGGTGACTGTAGTTCAGTTGGTAGAGCACCAGGTTGTGATCCTGGGTGTCGCGGGTTCGAGTCCCGTCAGTCACCCCAAATAAACCCTCGGCCAGGCATTTTGCTTGACCGAGGGTTCTTCTTTTATATGACGACCACGGACTTACCGTGGGCACCGATACCTACACCACCTGGTAGCTGCTTGCCACAAGCGAGTCCGAGGGCTGTAACTTGCCATCGACCATCTCCACCACGCGGTCAGCACCGTGGAGCTGGTTTAAGTCATGAGTGATATAGAGCGTGGCCACGCCCATTTTCCGGGTGACATTCATGATCAACCTAGTAACAGAACCTGCGGTTTTCTGGTCGAGGGCTGCCGTTGGTTCGTCGACAAGCAGTACCTCGGGGTTATTCATGAGCGCACGCGCAACATTGACGCGTGCCTGCTGACCACCGGAGAGCTGACTGACGCGGCGGTCCCCGAAGCCGGCCAGCCCCACTGCGTCGAGTAGCTCCTCGGCACGCTGTTCGGCAGCACGACGGCCGCCTGCGGGCCAGCCGAATACTCGACCGAGGCGTCGCATAGCCAGTAGCTGCTGTTTGACGGTCAACGATGGCAGAAGGTTGGGCTGCTGGAACACAATGCCGATGTGATTGCGGCGGATAGCCGCGGCTTCGGCACCACGCACTCCCAGGTCGATGGGCTTGCGGTCGGCACCTGAGTATAGGGTGACGGTTCCGGAGTCGGCAGTTTTGAGGCAACCGGCAATAGTCAGCAACGTGGACTTACCAGAGCCCGACGGCCCGACGAGCCCCACTACTTCACCAGCACGGATAGACAGCGAAATATCGTCCAAGATAGTGCGCTTGTTCTCACCATCCTGTACCTTCAGCGAAATGTCTGTTAGCTCCAGTGCGACCGGGGCATTGTTGGCATCAAAAGTTGTCATTTTCGCACCTTGTTCTGTCTCGAAGTTCTGTCTCGAAAAACTGGTTTTAGGCGTTGGCCAGTGCAGTAGTCGGATCGACGCGGAACACCGGCACGAGCGCCAGCAGCGCACCAATCACGCCGGTCACAGCCAAAATGAGGCCCGGTACAACAGTGGTCGAAACATCAACCACGATTGGCATCACATCAGCGCTTCGCAGAGCCCAGCCAGCAGCTGCAGTCAGCGCCACACCTCCGCCAACACCAATGGCAAGCACGGCAAGTACTTGTGCCAGGGAGTCAGCCACGAGCACCTTTCGCGACGCGCCCAGCGCTGAGGAAATAGCCACACCGCAGAGTCGCTGCACCGTCCAAACGGTAAAGAAGGCGCCCACAACCAGCGCGGAAATGACATAGAGCATCGAGGTCATCGCATTCAGCGAAGTCTGTTCACCCTGATAGGAGGCAGAAAGGTTGTTCCGTTCGCCATCGCGAAGCACCTCGGTTTCAGCCATCGCCGGAAGCGTTGCCGCGGATTCGTCCACCACCAACGCCGCCGGGGCTGCCATCCCAGCCGGGCCTGGGGTCAGTGCTTCCATCACGCCACGCCCAGCAAAAACTACTGCCTGATGGTCCAGCCACTTATCGCCAGTAACGCGCGCAATCGTGGCCGACTGCTCCCCCATCGGACCGGACAAGGTCAGCGACTCACCTTCCGCAAGCGCGGTCTCGCTGACACCGTTGGTTACAGCCACCTGGCCGTCGTTAAGCGAAGAGTCGGAGATGACGGTGACGGGCGTATCGTCGACTCGCGCACGACTGACAAAGACTTCACGGACGTGCGCGCCGTTGTCGCTCGCCCACGCGCTGACATTCTCGCGCGCCGTGTCACTCATGCTCGACGACGACAACGACGTCGCCCCCTCTGAGATGACGACGGCATCGTCGTTGCCGTAGACCTCGCCCAATGCGGAGATGGACTGGTTGGATAGGCCGGAGGCTAGGGCCGAGAGGAATGTGACCATCACGGCAATCATGCCGACGGTGATGGTAATCAGTGCGGCACGGCCCGGCGCGGCTCGAAGTTCTTTCATTGACTGGTACATGACTCTCATAGTCGCGGTCTTGGCCACAATTTAAATCGCCAGGGAGGATGAACTTCGTCTCCAACTTTCGATTGATATTGGCCTCAGGACCGTGAAGAGTGCTCGTCAGAGAGGCTTTTTGGTGCGTGGCTCGCATAGGCTCGAGGACGTGGATACTCCTGAGACTCTCGATCGCATTTGGCGCGTGTTGCGTTTTGCCCTGGATATTTTGGTGTTGGTGCTGCTCGCGGTGTGCGTGGTGCCGAATCCGCAGTGGCACATCATCACCTGTGCAGTGTGCTTTCTAGTGGTGTATATCGCCGGTTCGGTGGGGCCGATTGGTCGTGCGCGCCATGGCAGTGTGGCCAATGAGGTTGCGCTGACCAAGCCACGTCGGCTGCTGCTGGGCTGGTTGGTGCTGCTGCTGATTTGTTGGACGGGGTTGGCCTTTGCCACGTTGGATGCGTCGTTCCTGGTGTTCCCGCTGTTCTTTGTCATTCTGCAGGTCACCGGTGGGCTCGCCGCTGTCATTTTGGTGGCGGCGACGACCGCGACGGCGATTGGCGCGATTGCCACGCACACGCAGTTGACCTTCGGCGGTGTGCTGGGGCCAATTCTCGGCGGCACCTTCGCACTCACGGTTGGTCTGGGATTCCGGCTAATTCAACGCGAGACCATTGAAAAAACCAATGCGCTGGCCGAGTTGGAAGCCGCGCGTGCACAGTCCGAGGCGCTGTCGCGGCGCGCTGGCGAGCTGGATGAACGGGCTCGACTAGCTGCGGATATTCACGACACCGTCGCGCAGGGACTGTCCTCCATTCAGCTGTTGTTGCATTCGGTGGAAACGCGGATGAAGAATGCTCCCGCACAGCATGATGAAAAATCTCTGGAGACCTTAGAGCTGGCTCGCAAGGTCGCTGCCGACAATCTCGCCGAGACTCGGCGCATTATCGCAGCCCTGCAACCCGCACCGCTTGCCGAGGCCGACCTGCCCAGCGCCCTAGCAAAAGTGTGTCAGTCCACCGTGCTTGGCGCTGCCGTCTCCTTCCACGTGGACGGCACACCAACGAGGCTGCCCGCCACGGTGGAGGCCACCATCATCAGAGTGACACAGGCGAGCCTGGCGAACGTCGTCAAGCATGCACATGCCACGCGCTGCCGCGTCACCCTGACCTACCAGCCCGACGAAGTGCTGCTGGACTGCGTCGACAACGGTGTCGGCTTTGATCCCTCTGCCCCGATTTCGGAGGACAGCGTCGGGATTGTCAATGCGCGCCGTCGCGTGGAGAAGCTCGGCGGGACCTTTACCATCGAGTCCGAACCGGGGTGCGGCTGCGGAGTCTCTGTCAGTATTCCCCGCCGCGCCGCCTAAGCGCTGGTATGCAGGTAGTACACGACTGTTAAGGAGTCCACCGCATGTCACCGACGTCCATTGGGGTTCTCATCGCCGATGATCACCCAATCGTCCGCGCAGGTCTGCGCGCTGTCATCGAGTCCGCACCGGATATCACCGTTGTCGGCGAAGCCGCCAGCGCTGATGAGGCCGTGGACAAGGTACGCACTTCGCTTGACGACGACTCATGCGACCGCATCGATCTGGTGTTGATGGATCTTCGTTTTGGTGAAGCCCCAGGTGCGACGACTCGTGCCGGTGGTGTGGACGCGACAGCCGCCATTCGAGACCTGGCCAAGCAGGGATTGCCCGCCCCCGAGGTGTTGGTGGTGACTAACTATTCCTCGGACTCCGATGTGCTGGGAGCAGTCACTGCCGGCGCGGTGGGCTATTTGCTCAAAGATGCGGCTCCCGAAGAACTCATTGATGGCATTCGTCGGGCAGTTCGCGGTGAGACCGTGCTCAACACACAAGTGGCCGGGCGGCTCATGGGACGGATGCGCAATCCCAATACTGCGCTGACCCCGCGTGAGCTGGAAGTGCTCGAGCTGGTCGCGCGGGGCATGTCGAATAGGAAAATCGCTGAACAGCTGGTGCTCACTGAGGCGACCGTCAAGTCTCACTTGGTGCATATTTTTACGAAGCTGGACGTGAATTCACGAACTGCCGCAGTCGCTAGGGCGCAGGAGTTGGGGATGCTCAGCGAGTAGTCAATATGGCCCAGTACCGTGCGCAATGTGGGCACGAATGCGGCATGAAGATGACGTTAAGATTTCATAGAGAAACCCGCCGAGCGAAAAATACTCGGCGGGTTTTAACTATTAAAAGCAAGATAAGCAGCGGATCTGGGTGACTCTTAGTAGCCCTCGTCGGCGTTGCCCTTCTTCCAGGTCTCCCACGGGATGTTCCAGTCACCGAGTCCGTCGACACCGGAGAGCGTCTCGCCAACGGTGTTCTTCACAATGACGATGTCACCGCGCTTGGTGTTTTCCAGGAACCACTTGGCGTTGGCATCGGTGACGTTAATGCAGCCGTGCGACTGGTTAACGCTGCCCTGCGCCCAGGTCGACCACGGTGCACCGTGGACATAAATACCGGAGTAGGACATCTGGGTGGCGTAGTTGACCGGGGTCACGTAACCGCCAGCCTCCAGAGACAGGCCATAGGTGCGGGAGTCCATGACCATCGACTCATTATGGTCACCGAGGATGTATTGACCATTCGGAGTCGGGTGAACGTTGGAACCCATTGAAATCGGCATGGAATTGATGACCTCACCATTTTTCTCAATGGTCATGGTCTTCGTCGAATCATCTGCTGTTGCAATAACCTCATCACCGATAGTGAAGTTGGTTTCGCTGGCCTCCTGGCCGTAAAGGCTGTCACCGAGGTCCTTGCCGTAAGTATCCACCTTGACGGAGACCTTCGTGCCTGGCTCCCAGTAGTTTTCTGGGCGCCAACGAACTTCGCTATTAGTCAGCCAGTAGAAGGCACCCTCCACATGTGGCTCGGTTGTCACCTTGATGGCATCCTGGGCTGCCTTTCGATCAGCAATCGGCTCGTCGAAACGGACTGCAATCGTCTGCCCCACACCGACAGTCGATCCTTCGGCAGGAGATACATAGCCGTAGGTCTGATTATTCGGAGTAACGGTAGTGAACGAACTTGCCAGCTTTTCCTTACCGGAGGTGGCATTGAGCTCATAAGTCTTGGAGTAACCCAGTGGCTCCGTGGTGGTCCACTTAGTGCCGCTTGGGTCTAGCTCGCCGTCTACCTCTTTACCTTCTTCATTAAGAAGCTTGACTTTGTCCAGGCGATGGCCCTTTTCCACCTGGACGGTAACTGGGTCAATGACCGAGACATCAGTCGCGTCATCCTTTACGCTGGCGACGAGACCTGCGTCCGGCTCCGCTGCTGCTTGCTCCGATTCGGCTCCGCCAGAAGAACAAGCCACCATAGTCGCGGTAGTGGCAAATGCCACGATAGTCATCGACAGACGCTTAAAAGTTCGCCGCATAATCGTGCTTCACTCCAACAGTGCATTAAATTAAGAGAACTTCCGCCTCACGCAGTGCGTGGCGCTGAACTGGTAACGATACTCGGCACCGACGTTCCCCGCCGGTGAACAAGCATACGTTTTCATAATCGCTTTTAGCTGCAGAAATGCAGCTTGAGATCTCGCGAACGAATCTCAAACCCCTGGACAGTCCAGACGATTCTTAAACTTAACCCGCTGCGAGAATTCACCGCAACCCCTAACTATTCAGGGCACTACAAAAGCCCAGGTAACCAAGACACGAAGGGGTAAGCGTTATTAAAAAGTTATCGCTTCTTTGATTGAAAACATCTTTTTCCAGACGAAAGTCCTGGCGAAACTCCAATAAGGCAGTCACAAAACATCATCGAAGCCAGACCAAGCTATTCGACTGCGACTGCTCCTACTAGACGAGCAATCACACACTCCATCACATACCCGGTCACTCACACCTACGCTCCGCCACGTAAATCCACGCTGAGCCAACACCTAATCACCCCTTGTTTGAGGATTTTCAAACTTTTTTTGAACTTTTTTAGAACTCGACGCTGCAACCGTTGAAAAAACATGCATTTTAAGGCCTTCAAAAACCACCTCTGACCAGCCGATTTTACAAACAATCAAAAAGCTGGTTATATATCTTTTCGTTGCCAGCGAGGAGCTCACAAAGAGAGCACCGAGCAGGAAACGGAAAGCGCCATTAGCTCAACTGGCAGAGCAGCTGACTCTTAATCAGCGGGTTCGGGGTTCGAGTCCCTGATGGCGCACAGAATACAGACCGGGAAGGCGGAAACGTCCTCCCGGTCTTTTTGTATGCCCAATGGCTCTTCTACGTTTCCCCGTGACATGCACATGGCTGGATCAAACAACAAGAACGAGCAGTGACTAGCCCATCGATCTGTCAACGGGCGTGGCCAAAACACAAAGCAAATACCAAAAGGGGCACCCCACGCAGCTTGCGCGGGGTGCCCCTTTGTACACGCGTAGACGTACACGCGTAGACGTGAAGCCTAACTATCTAACTGCCGTAAATGGCAGTTAGATAGTTGACGCCTACGGAAATACTACTTCGCAGCAGCCTCAATCATCTCGCGGATGCGGTCGAGCTCCTTGCTGCGGTTGCGGCTACGACGAACAGTCAGCGCAATGCCACCGACGATAAGTGCTGCAACAGCACCCAGTGCAGCCTGTACCTTCGGCTCATTCAGAGCATCGACGACACGTGACTTTGCGTCGTCCGCAACGTTCTTCGGATTGGTCCGCACGCTGAGCTCATCCAGAGTACGGGCGAGCTGGTTACGGTTACGCTCAATATCGCGCTGGATATCTTCAATGCTGCGAGCCACGTAAACTCCCTAAGACTTGATTTATCGAAAGTGATTGTTCGCCTAAAAGACTAACACCTACCGTAAGTCAGTGTGGTCGGGCACTGAGAAAAATACACGCTCAGCCCACGCTGACGCCCAGAGTAGATACGATTGAAATCATGTCTACTTCTTCCGCCAGCGATAAAGATTTCGGTCAGGACAATGTCCGCCTTGAGCCTGGCACTACTGCCCCGGCTTTCACCCTGCTCAATGATTCGGAGGAACAGGTCTCCCTTTCGGACTACGCAGGTCGCCCGGTCCTTATTTACTTCTACCCACGCGCTAACACACCGGGCTGCACTACAGAGGCCTGCGATTTTCGCGATGAATCGGCAGCGCTCAATGATGCCGGCATCGACGTCGTGGGCATCTCCCCGGACAAGCCGGAAAAGCTCGCAAAGTTCCGCGATGACCACGGTCTGAACTTCACCCTCCTGTCCGACCCGACTAAAGAGACCATGGCCGCGTTCGGCGCCTTCGGCGAAAAGAAGAACTACGGCAAGATCGTCCAGGGCGTTATCCGCTCAACGTTCCTGGTCAATGGAGAGGGCATGATTGAGCAGGCATGGTACAACGTCCGCGCTAAGGGCCATGTCCAGCGTGTTCTGCGCGATCTGAAAATTGAGTCTCAGGCAGCCGCCGACAAATAACAACTAACTACGGGTAAGCAGTGGTGACGACAAGTAAGGACGCTCCGGAAATTCTTCGGCCGCGCCGCACGCCTGTGCAGGAGCGCAGCCGCAAGCGGTACGCCCGCATGCTCACCGCTGCTCGAAATGTGCTTGTCGACGTCGGTTTTGAGTCCTTCACGTTCGATGAGGTAGCGCGACAGGCTGATATCCCCATCGGTACGCTCTACCAGTTTTTTGCCAACAAGTACGTGATGATCTGCGAGCTTGACCGGCAGGATACCGATGCCGTCTTGGCAGAGATGACTCGCTTTGCCAAGCACATCCCGGCCCTTGAGTGGCCGGAGTTCCTCTCAGAGTTTATTGACCACCTCGCCTCTCTCTGGCGCAAGGATGTCTCCCGCCGAGCGGTCTGGCTGGCCGTGCAATCGACTCCGGCCACTCGCGCGACCGCGCAGGATACAAAAGCGCGCCTGGTTACTGAAATCGCGAAAGTGCTGCGCCCGCTGGCACCGTCGTCAGGCGATGAAGCGCTGGAATTCATGGCAGATCTGTTGATTAACGCGACGTATGCGCTGCTGAATTACTCGGTCGATCGGCCGGGCAGTGACACCGAGCGCGAACTGCACTATGAACTGACGGTGCAGGAGATTAAACGAATGGTGATTTCCTACCTCATGTCCGTCGCGGATGCTGCGCAAAACTAGTGTGAAAAACAAGCCTTCGTGAGCCGTCCCACACCGCTTCTACGTGGGACTTTGTTGCTCTCAGGCTCCTTTCAGCGTAGGGTTACCTTAGTTATAAATTTTGATCTGGACAGCCACCGCCGCTTCCCCGCCGCGTCGGCTGTCAATCCAACAGAATTAGAGGTTTCCATGTCTTCCTCGCAGGGCGCTTTTCGACGGAGCTTGCTTCCTCGCTCTATTGTTCTTACTTCGGCAATTGTTGTTAGCGCCGGTGTTATCCCTGCGGTTCCAGCAGCGGCACAGACAACGCCTGTGCTCAGCCAGTTAGGCAACGGTTCGCCGTCGCTGAACATGCCATCCCTGCCGGGCATTGGTGATTTGTTTAACCGTGATAAGGATCAGTCAGGCCGTGAACTGACGGTATCGCCCGCCGCTGACCTCTCTGATGGCTCCACAGTGACCATCACCGGCAAGGGCTACCCGGCCAATGCCAATATTTACCTCGCGCAGACGATTGAACGTCCGAAGTCTGGTTACCCATCGACGTATGGCGAGGCCGCGAAGGTGACTGTCGGCGCAGACGGAACGTTTACGCAAGATTTGAAGGTCGCTACCAGCTTCGGTGATGTCGACTGCACCACGACGCAGTGTTACGTGGCCTCTTTTACCGCCTTCCCGAACCTGTCTGATCGCAGCAATGATCAGTGGGTACCCATCACTTTTAAGGCGGGTGCGACACCGCACGCCTCCACTGGCTCTTCTGCCCAGGACTCTGCCCCAAGTGCTGCCGGTGCAGCGGGCGGCGCTGGTCAGGGCTCCGGCTCGCAGTCGCAATCTGGAGCGTCTGTCAGCCTGTCCAAGACCACTGATTTGAACCCGAGTGGCGACACCATCCGTGTTGAGGGCAAGGGTTTTAAGACCTCTGGCCAGGGCATTTACGTCGGTATTGCGCAGAATGACCAGATGGATGTCACCAACGCCGACTCCTTTGGCCCCGACACGCAGTTTGTCTCCCCATCCCGCGGCAATCTGAAGTCTGACGGCAGCTTCAGCGTCGATCTTCCGGTTAGCGCCAAGTTCGGCTCTGCGGACTGCATGAAGAATGCCTGCTCGGTCTACACCATTGCGGCGCACGGTTCCTCCGACCGCAGCCAGGACACCGCAACGGCGGTTTCCTTCGCAGGTGGTGTGGCCAAGCAGGATGCCGCCTTGCCATCGGGTGGTGCTGGCCAGTCGGCAAGTGGAAGCACCTCCAGCGCGTCCAGCTCTTCCAGCAGCTTTGGCAGCACAAGTACAAGCGGCTCTTCCGGTTCCGAGTCCTCGACAGGCACACCGAGCGTGAGCCTGTCCACCACTGAGTTAAACCCGACCGGTTCCACCGAAATCACTGTCACGGGCAGCGGTTTTAAGACCACCGGCAACGGCATTTACGTCGCTGTTACCGAAAAGGACAAGTTCTCCACCACGAATGCCGATGCTTTCTCGGCCGCTGCATTCGTGCGTACATCTGAGATGTCCTCCGACGGTAGCTTCGCCACGACGCTTAACGTCGAGGCCGTGACCGATGCCGCTAACTGCATTGAAAACTCCTGCGCGCTCTACACCTTTGCTGCGCACGGTTCCTCCGACCGCAGCCAGGACACCGTCACCGATTTGGTAGTCGGCGGCACCGCCAAGGAACGCGAGGAGGCCAAGAAGGCCGGAGCTGCTAAGGCCAAGGGCGACTCGAAGGCATCCGGCAAGGCATCTGCGACTTCCAAGGGCCACAGTGCCAATACCAGTGGCGCGGAGGGTGCTGCTGACATGCAGACCGAGCAGGTCTCTTCCAGCTCGCCGCTGCAAACCATTGCCACCGCCGGTATCGGCGCGGTTCTCGGCGCTGCCATCTTCGGAGCGGGCATTCTAGTCGGCCGCCGCAATAACAAGTCCGTCGATTAGCGCGCACCCACGACGCTAGTCCAGGCGGACTACGGCAATCGCGTAGTCACCGTCGTGAGAGATGCTTAAGCTCGGCCTCAGCCGCCACTTTCGATTGTGGAAGTGGCGGCTTACGTCTGCGTGGAGTACCACTCGCACGCGACCAAAGGCATCCGGTTCCACCTCAATCTCGCGCCAGTCCAACGTATCCCTGGCAATTGGCGGAGGGGCACCAAATAGGGCCTGTGACCAGGCTTTAACGAACGCCTCCTTCGCTGCCCAGCGACCTGCCAGGTGGCGAGCCCGTGCATCACCGGATAGTCCACGCCGCTGGGCTACCAGCAACTCTGCAGGCGTGAATACCGATTGGGCAAACCGACTGCCCGGCACGCGGAGTTGGCTGGCAAAGCGTGGGACGTGGACTAAGTCGATACCAATCATGGCTGGAGGACACCGTCGATGAGGCGGGCGCCGTCGGAAAGCAATACAGCCTTTTCCAGTGCTGCGGGTGAGCCGAACACACCGCCGTCGCCGAGGCGCCGCTCACGCGGACGCTCATAGAGTGCCTCACCACCGTAGATGGCCTCGTCGATGCGACGCAGACCAGCGACTTCACGGTTTTGCGCAGCTCCGCGCCAGCGCTGCGCGGCCTGCTCCCCATCGTGCTGTGCGACGGCCTGATAGAACGCTTCCGGATGAACAATGGCGACCAGTGCGGAGACATGCCCAAATCCGAGGGAAGTGACAAACCCAGCCTTGAGCGGCAGCGAATCGCCAAAGTTCACCGTCTTCGTCGGCCATACCAGACGCTCGTACTGGGCCAGCGCTGGATCAACGCAATCCAACGAACGGTTAGCCGGCACGATGCCACTGCGCAGCACCTGGGTCAGCCCGATAATTTGGAAGGCGGCCGCACCGCCCTTGGCGTGACCGGTCAGTGATTTCTGCGAGACCACCAGCAGTGGATTTGCAGATTCACGACCCAGCTCATCGGCAATGTGCTCATGCAGTTCGGACTCATTGGGGTCGTTGGCGTTGGTGGAGGTGTCGTGCTTGGACAACACCGCAACGTCATCAGCTGCCACGTCAAGTGCCGCAAGTGCGTGAGCCAGACGGGACTTCTTGCCGCCCTGTGCTGCGGCGAGTGCTCCCAGCCCTGGAGCGGGGATGGAGGTGTGCGCGCCGTCTGCAAAGGATTGCGCGTATGCAACCACACCAAGCACGGGAAGCCCCAGGTCACGAGCCACACTGCCGCGCGCCAGCAAAACGGTTCCACCGCCTTGCGATTCTACAAATCCGCCGCGCCTGCGATCATTCGGTCGCGAGAAGTGCGCATGGTCGATGCCTTTGTTCGCCATGGTGGCAGAGTCTGCGGTGGCTGCCATGTCGCCAAAGCCAGTGATGCCCTCTGTCGAGAGATCATCGAAGCCACCGGCGACAACAAAATCGGCCTTGCCCAGGGCAATCTTGTCAACGCCCTCCTCTACCGACACCGCCGCCGTCGCACAGGCCGCAACGGGGTGAATCATCTGCCCGTAGCCGCCGATATAGGACTGCATCACGTGGGCTGCAATCACATTCGGCAACGCCTCCTGCAGCACATCGTTGGCGCGTGGCTGGCCCAGCAGCCCGTCAATGTAGAGGCTGCGCAGTGACTCCATCGCGCCGATGCCGGTGCCCTGCGTCGAGGACACCCGCGCCGGGTTCACCGCCGCCAGCAGCTGCGCCGGGCTAAAGCCCGAGGACAAGAACGCATCGACGGTACACACCAGGTTCCACAGGCTCACGCGGTCGAGATTGTCCATCATGTCCGCCGGAATGCCATAGCGCGCCGGGTCAAAGCCCTGTGGAATCTGCCCGCCGACATAGCGACTCATCGCCATTCGGCGCGGTACCTGTACTGGAGTGCCCGCCGCGCGAGTCACCAACCACTGCCCTGTCTCCGCATCGAAGCTGACGGTGGTGTTGCCTGGGTTGGAGCTGACGAATGTCTCCGCCGCCGCGCGGTCGCGCACCGGGAAGCTCAGTGCGCGGTCTAAGTAGACCGTGGTCAGCTCCGTCATAGTGTTGTCTACCAAGTCACCGTCATCTGCGTAACGACGCACACCCACACGCGCCAAGACCTCATCGCGGTAGCGCGCAACAATATCGGTCTCTGCAACCGGTTGTCCGTCGTTATCGAGCCAACCGTCGTCATATGTGATTAGCCCCATTGACCAGGCCAATTCCACCACACCTGCCGCTGAGATATCACCGACTTCAGCCTCAAAGCGCGTGCGCGACGAGCCATACGGGCCCAGCTCACCTGCACCAACAATGACCACCATGTCCTCCGGCGCCACCGCAATACGGCCAAAGCACGGCGTCGTCTGTGCAATCGGTCGGCGCGGGCTCGGCAGGCCAGCAATCACGCGGCTTGGCGACGGCACTTGCGACTGCACTGGCTGCACCGATTGTCCCGCCTGCGCCATCTTTTCCGACCGCGCGGCCTCCTCAGCCAACTGGGCAATGTTGAGATTGACCTCTCCCAGGCCACCGGTGAGGTCGGCAACCACGGGGCGCACCAGCGCATCCTGCCTGGTCTGTAAACTGGCCAAATCAATGAGCTGTGCTGCCATTTCCTCCGTGGAGAAGGTACGCACCCCCTTTCCTTCCACTGCAGCGACCAGCGGGTCATTACCACCCATCAGGTTGGTTCCACGAACCCAACCGATATGTGCATGCGCAAGCGTCGTGCGCTGCTTCCACAGCTCCTCCACATTCCAGCGAGCCACCACTGCATCGAGAGCGGCCTTGGCTTCACCGTAGGCACCGTCGCCACCAAAGCGTCCGCGGTTTGGCGAGCCCGGCAGCACAACATGGAGACGATGCGTGAGGTTAGTGTCCCCGCCAAGTGCACAGAGTCCGGCAATGAGCTTTTCCACCGACCACAACAGCAGTCGCATTTGGGTCTCAGCCGCGGGGCCTGCGTCGGCAAGCGAACCGGACACAGTCGGAGCGGCAAATGGGAACAGCAGCGTTGGCGTCAATGCTGGCTTGGTAACGACCGTGTCCGCCCCGACTGTCGCGGTTTGCTCAGCACCAATCCATCTGGTCAGCGTATCTAAGTCCTGAAAGCTGGACAGGTTGGCGGGTATCACCCATAGCTTCGCACCACCGCGCGCATGAGTGCGGTAGAGCTCCTTGTAGAAGGCCAATCGCTGATGGTGGAGCCGAGACGTGGTGGCCACAACAGTTGCGCCCTGGGCGAGCAACTGCGCCATCACGGCAGCGGCGATCGAGTGCGGTGAACCACCGGTGACCACCGCAATATCGCTGCTCATCGAAAGATTTTCCGCTGTCGTGGCAGTCGCTTCGCGGGCTAAGCGTCGATAAGTCGCTGCCAGCTGAGTCCGTCCAGCCTGGTCGGCCTTGTTTGCCCACCACAATGCCTGGTCGGTGACTGTTTCATGGATACTGCCCGGCGCGACGTGTGCCACATCCTCATCGGCTGCTGCCCACAGGCGAGCGAGGTCCTCGCGGGAAGTGGCCCAGCGGTCGTCGATAAGCACTGCCTTTTCCGGCGCAAACGCGGGCGTTACCAGCTTTGGCCAGTCAGCGCCGAGCTCAGCGGTGACAAGATCGATGAGGTTGTCATCGGCGTCCTCGGCATCGACATCGATGGCGCCGGTGAGCTCGTGGCCGAGTTGCTCCAGAATCGTCCGTGCTGCTGTTGCAAGAATGCCGTTTTGACCTGTGAGTTTATCGGCAAACTCGTTCAGTGCGGTCGAATCCACCAGCCCGGCGCTGCCCTCATTTATCGATGGCTTGGCGACGGCGATACCTCGTTGCGCGGCAACGGCCATTACCGCGGCATCGCTGAGCTGCTCGAGCTCTGCCACCCCCGTAGGTGCCGCAGGCGAAAGGTACGCCAGATCGCCGCCACGCAGGGAGGCGCCTTCACGGGCGCCAAGCATAATCTCGGCGCTGACTGCGGTGACCCAACCATCTCCCAGTTGCCACTGCCCACGGACATAGTCCTGGATATGGTTCGCGCGAGCGCCAGCTGGACCGGTGATACGGCGCAGGCCATCGGCAATAGCTTCGGTGAGAACAGGGCCGAAAGCGGTGTATCCCCTGGCCAAGCTATTAATTTTGTCCTTCAGTACCGGAAGTTCGGCATCGGCTGCACCATCGATGGAGCCCAGGTTGAATTCCACACCGAGATCAAGCAGCAGCTGATTGCGCCGGGAGGAGACACCATCGACCAGCGTCTCAATGGAATCGGCTGCACCCAGCTGATCCGCGCGCACCTTCGTCCATTGACAGATGAGGATATCCAACGCTTCAGCTGGGCTGATGGTGATATCCGCGATATCTGTGCCTGTCGCTGTTACTGGAGCAGGTGCTGGCGTTGCTGCCTCGGGCGCCATTTGTGGATTCGGTCGTGGATTCGGGTCCGGTTGCAGGTCGGACTCGGCCTCCGTTACTGCCACCGACTCTTGCTCCGTCTTTTCCGGCTGAATCTGGTCCCTCATGAACACGGCATCGGCATCACGCTCAAAGTTGAGCACTCGAATGTCCCGGCCGCGGTGACGAGGCAACTGACAGGTCCTGGCCGCCAGGTTGGCGAGTGTCGGCGCGGTACCGACACCGATTTCGATAAGGCGGCTGACGCAGAGATCGTCGAAAAGCAGATCTTGCGTTTCAATCCAGCGCACCGGCGAACAGAACTGCCAGGCCAAAAGTTCGATTAGTAGCGTGCGTGCCAAGTGCGACGGATTGGCGGCGGCAGCGTCAAAGTCAGCGAGGATGCGCTCGAGAATTTCGGAATCCGCGACATCCGCCATCTGCCGGACAAACTTCTCTGAGAGTTCAAACGAGGTAGCTGTGAGATTCGGGATATAGCGCCCTACCAGTCGCTTTGAATCGATCTCAGCGGGCAGGAGTCGGTCTAAGTGCGTGCGGAAGGAATCGACACCTTCGCGCAGAACACTGGAGTGGAAAGGCACATCGATACCCGGGATTCGGACATACCCCTTGCCATCAGAGCTACGACGCGCGCACTGGCTAGCAAGCGCATCAAGTCCCGCAACGGTACCAGCGACGGCATACTGCTTGCCGGCCAAATTCAGGTTTACGACCTCGAGGAACTCGCCGGTGTCTTTCGACAGACGATTAACAAAGTCCGCAACCTCGTCTTCGCACACCCCAATCTTGTCCGGGCGCAGCGCGCACAGGCCATAGTTGGAGCGCCCCTGCTCATCGCGTTCCACCAGCTCATGCATGGTCAGCCCGCGACGATAGACAACCTCCAACACCGCATCGGCACTAAGCGCCCCGGCAAAAGCCGCCAGCGCGTTGTACTCGCCGACTGAGTGCCCAGCAAAGTGCGCCGCTTCATCTAACAGTCCCGCTTCCCGTAGCTCTGCAACCTGTGCCAGCCCTAACGTGGCCATCGCGACCTGCGTAAACTGCGTCAGATTCAGCACTCCATCCGGGTGGAAATAGCGCACGCCATCGACAACGACCTCGGTGGGATTATCCCGGACAATGGCCACCACAGAAAAGCCGAGCTTCTCACGCGTGACCGCATCAGCCCGGTCCCACACGCGCCGAGCCGCCGCACTGCGGGTGCGGGCAGCCAGGCCCATGCCCTGCGACTGAATGCCTTGGCCGGGGAATACATATGCCGTCGTCGGTGCTGCAATCACCGCGGTCGCCGTCAAAACCAGCTCACCGTCCACCGTGGCCGTTACCTCTCGAACCTCACCGGCACCTGGACGGTCATCTACGCCACGTCGCTCCACGACAAAATCCACCTTCTGCCCCGGCAGCACTGGGCTGAGCATCGTCGCCGTGAACTCGACGATGCGGTTGCCCAGCCCCGCTTCCGCAGTGGCCATCGCTGCATGCTCAGCCATCGCAGACAGCCACATGCCGTGGACAATCACCCCAGGAAGCCCGGCCAGCGCTGCCGCCCGGGAATCAACGTGGATTGGATTGCGATCACCGGTCACACAGCTAAACGGCTCCATCGCACCTGGCGCACTGACGCTCAACGCCCCGCGGAAACTGCGCGGCGTATCTGTCACTGTTGGGAATGGCACAGTATTCGTCTTCGCCGTTGCCACACCATTTCGGCCGCGAATGGCAAAGCGCTCACTGAGCGTCGCAATCGCGTCTCCGCCATCACGAATCTCCGCGCGGACAACAATGACTCGACCAAGGTCAGTATCGACGACTTCGTCGACACGTGCACTGACTCGCAGCGTTGTTTCCTCTCGCGGCAGCGTTCCAAGCAGACGGATGTGATGCTCCAGGTGCACCAGTGCGAGCATGCCTTCGACAACATCAATGCCCGTCTCCGTGCGCGCCTGCGCAACGGCCGCAAAAATCGCCGGCCACGCATGTCCGACCAGCACATCCGGCACCGTCTCCTGCCGCTTACCGCTGAACGCCCCAATGGTCACCGCGTCATAGTCCGCCACCGCCATTGGGTCCCACGCGGAGTCCCACACCGCTACCCCATCGACAACATCCGCCAGCTGCCCGCCTGCGGCAATCCGCGTGAGCTCCCGCATCGCCGCCGTCGCATCTGCGTGCGTTACGACGGGCACAGCGCCCATAGCCTCACTTTGATACATGCGAATTCGCAGTGCCGTGTCCTCGCCTATCGCATCCGGCAGCGGTACCGACAACTGCGCCCACGCCACGTTTTCGCCTACCTCACCGGCGCTGTCACCAGCCTCGATGATCTCTACAATGGCACCGGTGCCCGGGTGCTCCAGACGTTGCGAGCCCAGCGCCTCGCTGTCGTCAGAGACACACACCCACTCGTTCTCTGGCCCCAGCGTCAGTGCGGGATTGGGTTGCTGGCGACCGGCCCACCAGATCACCGGCGCCTCAAGCATCCTGCTGAGGGCATCAACAGGCGCGCCGGGCAGATAGCCGGTTTCCATCAGTGCCTGAGCGGTGGCTTTTTCAAAGCGACCCAGAATCTCGGCGACGGGTTCATTGGCGCGGTCAATGCCTGCGACTGCCTGCGGACCAGGGATGATGCACACGGCATCGGCATCATAACGGGAGTCGTGCGCTTGCCACAGTGAATCCGAACGCCACCAGCGGCGCACATCAGCATCGATAACCGGGACAAATGGCACCGGCTTGCCAGGCGTGCGGCAGGCTTCGGTGATAAAGAAGGTGACATCAGCTGGGTGAAGGCGAATGTCCAGGTTCAGCAGGTCAGACAACCGAGCAAGTTCCTCGCGCGGCTTGGTGCGCAAGCTTTCGCCGTCGGCAAGCGCGTCGAATGTGCCCTCATCGACCGAATGCAAGCGCGCCTCTGTCCGATCGACGATGGTGACAAAACGTGTTGCCCACGTCGGATCGATGAACGTTCCGCCTGGCGCGCATAGGTCGAGATAGCGATGCAGCAGCTCGGCGTAGGTCATGGTGTCGACATCGCCGAAGTAGGGCTTGGCGGTGGCGTTGATGGCGGCAATGATGTCCTCGCGGCGTGCGTGCACAGCCTCGGTGTCACCTGCGACGGCATCGAGCAAGCGGCCGGCACGGGCGGCGGCGTTGTCGATCTCATGGATGTCGGCGCCTAGCTGGCTGCGCCCCGAAGCCATGCCATCGGCAGCGCTACCAGCAGGAATCCAATTGTCGGTGCCTGAGGTGTCCACGAGCATCTGCTTGACCGACTCCGATGCCGTTGACTCCTTGGCAGCCATCGCGGCGGTGCCAATAATGATGGCATCAACTGGCATAGGAGCCAGGCCATAGCGCGTCGACCAGGTGCCCATCAGGTACTCGCGAGCTTGCTCTGGTTTGCCAATGCCACCCCCGACCGCCAGCACGACATCGCGGGTGCGAATCTTCGCGTAGGTGTCAATCAGCAGGTCATCGAGGTCTTCCCAGGAATGGTGGCCTCCCGCACGCCCACCTTCGACCTGCATGATGATTGGATACGCCGTGCCCTGCTCTGCCAGTGCATCCGCGATCTTCAGCACGGACTCAATTTGCGCGGTCGTGCCCGGCTTAAACGAAATGTGCGGGATACCACCGGCACGCAGTTGCTGAACAAGCGCTACGGCTTCATCGACCTCTGGAATTCCGGCCGAGATCGTCACTCCGTCAATCGGACATCCAGCCGCAACCGCACGCGGCAGCAAACGACGCCCGCCAATGTGCAATCCCCACAGGTACGGGTCCAAAAACATGGTGTTGAACTGTGCACTGCGACCCTCTTTAAGAAGCTCGGACAGGCGTTGCACGTTGGCCTCAAAAATCTCGGGCGTGACTTGTCCGCCGCCGGCGAGCTCCGCCCAAAAGCCGGCATTCGCTGCAGCTGCGACGATTTCCGGATCCACCGTGGTCGGAGTCATGCCACCGAGCAGAATTGGCGAGCGCCCAGTGAGCCGGGTGAATTTTGTCTCTACCCGAGGCTTCTCACCCACCACCAGGCGCGGCGCAAAGACTCGCCACGGCTGCGGGTGCTCAATCTCCGATTCAAAGAGCGACCGCTGCCCCGCCGCCGTCGCCGCAGGAATCACCGCAACGCCGTAGCCTTCGGCGTTGTCCTCCGTCAGCTTGACGACGCCCGTGTGTGGCCCCAAATCCACAATCGTGGTAGCCCCTTGATCGATGAGCCTGCGCACGTCGGCATTCCAATCGCAGGGATCGACCAAAATTGTGCGAGCGAGCCTGTCCGCCACGTTGGTATCCAGCCCAATGAGCTTGGCTTTCTCCCCCACCCACGCGACTGCAGGTGCGAGTGCTGGGTGGTGGAACGCTCCGCTGACTGGCAAGACGGTACACTCGACGCTCTTGTTCTTTTGGTTGGGTGCCGCGGACTCCCTCCCTTCCGTGAGCTGCTCTTTCAGCTGGTCCAGCTCTGCCTGTGGGCCAACGACGACGTTGGTGGTGCGGGTGTTTTTCAGGCCAATGACGCAACTCTCCGGCAGCTGAGGCTGGAGTTCCTCAGCCGTTAGACCGGAAATACTCATCATCGGCGAGTGACCGAATCCAGCGACGCGGGTGCCGCGGGCACAGGCCACACCGATCAGGCGAGACAGCGCGAGAATCTCGGCTGTCTGTTCTGGGCGCGCGGCGATTTCCGCAGCCAGCACTCCCTGCGAGTGCCCGGCTACCGCCACGGCATCTGCCACATATATTCCCTGCGCTGCCAGTTGTTCGATGATGCCCAACTGTGCCAGGACAATGCCGGGGACGCTGACGGCAGGATTGGTGAGATCTGCTGCAATCGGTTCATCCGTGACCAGAGCGGTTGCCCAACCAATTGGGTCAAAGCCTGCAGGGAGCTGGCCGGCGAGATCGTCGTAAAGCGGTGCGAGCAATTCCTCAGCGCGGTTGCAGATATCCCGGAGGCTGTGTGCGGTTCCGCTGGCCAAGGCGTTTGCGAGTGTGTCCAGCCAGGGACGTGATTGACCGGCGAAAGTAACTGCAAAAGTACCGAGGTTTGGCACGGCTGGGGTGGTCGTGCGCGAGGCGTCGAGCATTTCGAATTTCACGTGGCTGAGGTCCTTGTCTTTTGAAGTATGAGACGGAAACTGATTTTGTTTCCGAATCCTTGTCAGGACACTATGCCACAAATCATGAGGGATTCATCATGTTTTGTTGTGGCGGGTACGCGATAAGAACATCAGGTAGCAACGCAACTACATAGGAAGGCCCACATGGACGAGCACACCAGTTAGAGGGCGAAAGGTTTTGTCAGGGGAATGATTTCCGCAGGTAGGAAACAGTGTTCCCCGCCGGGATGTTTTACGCGACCATCGCCGGGAGAGTTGTCATTACGGCAAAGGGAGACACAAAAATAGTGCCACTACCTACGATGTTTCGTGATGAACATCACAGATATGGCACGTGTGCAGCCTATGAAAATATGGCCTTAGTTAGTCGCCGAGTGCGTCCAAAATCGCGGACTCCGCTTCCGCTAAGCGGCGCTCGGACTCCTCAACATCCTGCTGCGACTTACCGTTGCGAACAACATTGCCGTCAAAAACTGCGCAGGGGTCATCGCTGACGACGGTGTCATCGGGAACAATTCCGCGTCGCGCCATGTATTCATCCAAGTGCATTGAGATGCTCATTATTGCCTCCCTGCCCTTATTAAATGAGGTTGGTAGTTCTCCTGCAAATTGCCGCAGCTGGCGTAAATCTGCCTTAGGCGCGGGTAGAGACGTGCCGAAAAATAAAACACCCCGTGACCTGCATAGTCACGGGGTGAAATACTGTGCGCCTGGGGAGACTTGAACTCCCACGCCCTAAGGCACTGGAACCTAAATCCAGCGCGTCTGCCAATTCCGCCACAGGCGCTCGTCGAAAAGAAGCCACGATGAGTAATTCATCACAACCCTTTTGGACTGTACACACTTTATCGAGTTAAGACCAGATTTCCTAATGCCCTAATAACAGGCCCGCTAAACGACGCTGGCTAGGCAAGACTCTCACTGGCTATGGTGGTTATGTGTCCACTTCGAAGCATGACAATGTCACCGACAAGCCTAAAAAGATTCCTACCCGCACGCGGGTAGTTCAGCTGATCTTTCTCGTCATCGCCGTCGGTGCTACTTTCGCGCTCGCTTATTGGCAATTCAGCCGGTGGAACACGACTAGCTCGTTCCAAAACTTGGGTTATGCGCTACAGTGGCCAGCCTTTGGCCTGTTCTTCATCTGGGCCTACCGCAAGTACATGGAATACGAGCGCGAACGACTAGAGGGCAACGACGAAGCTGCGCATGTCGTGCGTGACGACGTAATGACTGAGATTCCGGACGAGTTCCTGCCAACGAACCCGGATGGTTCTCGAAAAGAGCCACACCCTGACCAGGCAAGCTCGGCCGACAGCGCTAATTCCTAGGTGACTTCACCACTTACTTTTTAGAAAAGGACTTTTAGTGACCAACATCAACCCAGATCGTCAACAGCGTGTGAAGAAGGCACTGACATTTTTCTCGATTACTGCCTACTTCACCGGCGTGATGCTGCTCGCACTTGTCGGCGCAATGATTTACCGCTACGGCATTTTGGGCGACACCGGTGAGTCGCCACGATGGTTCTTCACCATCGCCCAGGTTCACGGCTTTGGCTACATGGCGTTCCTGATTGCCACCGTGAACCTGGGCACCAAGGCCCGCTGGGAGCCTGCCAAGTGGATCATCACCGCACTCGGCGGTGTTGTCCCGTTCCTGTCCTTCTTCGTTGAAAAGAAGCGCCGCGACGAGGTCGCCGAAACCTTCCAGCTGAAATAAGGCCGCTGCCGCTTTAGCGGCTACGGCAACGGTTAAGCCGGACGCCGCTTAGGCGAATTCCGGCAGTCCAGCCAGAATCTTGAGCGCCGAAGCCAGCGCACGCAATGCACGCCCCCTGTGGCTGTGTGCGTCCTTGGTTTCGGCGCTTAGCTGTGCTGCGGACAAAGTGCCCTCAGCATTACCGCCCTCACCCACCTCCGGTGCAAAGATTGGGTCGTAGCCAAAGCCATTTTCGCCGATAGGCTCACGCAGAAGCTTGCCCGGCCAGCGGCCCTCCACAAACAGCAAGAGGTTGCCGGAATCATCGATGACCGCCGGGAAACCGGCGTCGGAAAGCGCGGCCGGTACCTTGCCGACACCCGGAATCACCAGCGCGCAGGCACTGCGGAAGGAAGCACCGCGGCGCTCATCTGGGCAGTCAGCCATCTGCGCTAGCAGCAGCTTATTGTTTGCGGCATCGTCACCATGAGCGCCCGACCAGCGGGCAGACAGCACACCCGGCATTCCGTTGAGCTCATCGACGCTGAGGCCAGAGTCATCCGCCAAACAGGCAAGACCGGTATGGCGAGCACCCTCGAGTGCCTTCAGATGGGCGTTGTCGACAAAAGTGCGACCGGTTTCCGGCTTTTCTTCGTATTCTTCGACGTCGCGGAGCGACAGCAGCTCAATCGAGTCGATGTTCTCGGCCTTCAAAATACGGTCGAGTTCTTCCAGCTTCTTGGCATTGCGCGTAGCAACTAGCAGCTTCACGGCAGCTCTCCTGGGTACGGAGCGCGCAGAACTTCCTGCTGAATGGCGATGAGTTCACGAAGACCCTTTTCAGCGGAATCGAGCATGGCATTTAGCTGGTCGCGGTCGAAAGTGCCGTCCTCGCCAGTGCCCTGGATTTCCACAAACTTGCCCTCTGCCGTCATGACAACGTTGAGGTCGACCTCAGCGCGCGAGTCCTCCTCATAAGGAAGATCCAGGCTGACGCGACCATCGACAATGCCGACAGAGACGGCGGCAACCGGGGCCTTCAGCGGTGCACCTGGCACGGCGCCGGCTGCGTGTAGGTAGGTCAGGGCATCTGCCAGCGCAACATATGCGCCGGTAATGGAGGCGGTACGAGTACCGCCGTCGGCCTGCAGCACATCACAGTCGATATTGATGGTGTTCTCGCCGAGTTCCTTCAGGTCCACAGCTGCACGCAGGGAACGGCCAATCAGACGGGAAATCTCATGAGTGCGGCCCTTGACCTTGCCCCTCATAGATTCACGAGGCATGCGCTCATGGGTAGCGGCAGGCAGCATGGAGTACTCGGCGGTCAGCCAGCCCTCACCGGTATCGCGCTTGAAGCGCGGCACCGACTGCTCTACGGAGGCCGTACACATCACACGAGTGTTGCCGAAAGTCACCAGCACGGAACCTGCTGGGTTATCGGTGAAACCACGGGTAATAGTCACCTTGCGCATCTCATCGAGCGCACGGCCGTCTGCGCGACGGAAATCGGAATCAGCTGTAGTCATAACCACTACCCTACCGCCCGGCGCGGAGACGCCGCGACAAAAGCAGCAGTCGGCCTACCGCCACGGATCCATCCAGGACTGGTAGGCCTCAAAGCTCCATGCCCAGGTAGGCCAGCTCCACTTCGCCGTCGAAAGTTGTCTTCGCCGCACGCAGTGCTTCATTGCCATCGCTGTACGGCGGGATGTGTGTCAGTACCAGACGTTTTACCCCTGCCAGGCTCGCCGCTCTGCCAGCCTCATAGCCGGACATATGCATGTTCGGCGGATTGCCCTCTTCGTTACTGCACCACGTGGCTTCGCATACGAAGACATCCGCATCTCGAGCCAGCTCCACCAGCTGGTCCGTCCACGCACTGTCGCCGGAGTAAGCGAAAACCTGTCCATCGGCTTCAATACGGTAACCGACCGTAGGCACCGGATGAATCATTGAATATGGCGTGACGACGGCACCTCCGTCATCAGGGTGTCCACCGACGTTGAAGGACTCACCAGGGTGGCACACAATCTGTTCAAAGGTGTCATCCAGATTTGCGTCGTCCTCATTGCCCATAGCTGCACACATCACGCCAATGCGCGTGTGGATATCGCCAGGGCCAACAAGCAGATTGCGGTTTTTTGCAGGGGCGGTCGGGTGGAAGCGACGCCACACCAGAAGACCGGGAATATCCGCAGTATGGTCTGGGTGGACATGCGTCAGCAACAAGTCGCACGCAGCTGGGTCTGCGACTTTTTGCAATTCCACAAGGACACCAGGGCCCATGTCCATGGCAAAGGTTCGGCCATTATCTAGCTCGACGAAGTAGCCAGATGCTGGCGCCAATGGGCCGCCCATACTGCCCGTACATCCCAGAACCTTCAATCGCATACTTCAAGCTTGCCATGTATCTACCCAAAGTAGAGACAAAAACCAGTCGACTACACGCCATCAATAACAAACGTCACATTTAGGCATGCATAGTGACCTGACTAATACATGGGCCGAGGAAGCGCTTGGCCAAAGTAGCAAAAACCTGGGGGTCACCAGTGGATTCAAAGGTTCTAACCGGGTTGGGATTATTCTCCGGATCGGCGAGCATATCCGTCTCAGTGAGGATGCGCAGCACGTCCTTGGACGTTTCCTCTGCGGAGGAAACAAGCGCCACATCCTCCCCCATGGCCAACTGAATGACACCAGAGAGCAATGGATAGTGCGTGCAGCCAAGCACCAACGTGTCAACTCCCGCCGCCTGCAACGGAGCCAGGTATCCCTCGGCGATACCCAAAATCTGGCGGCCCGAGGTGATACCGCGTTCCACAAAGTCCACAAACCGCGGGCAGTCAACTGCAGAGACCTCCACGCCCGGCACGGCATCAAACAGATCCTGATAAGCGCGCGAACGAATAGTCGCGGCAGTGCCAATTACGCCAATCTTGCCGTTGCGGGTCGTCGAGACCGCTCTGCGCACAGCAGGCAAAATTACCTCAACAACCGGGATTGGGTAACGCTCACGTGCATCCCGCAGAAATGCCGCCGACGCGGTGTTGCAGGCAATGACAATCATCTTGCAACCGCGCTCAACCAAATCATCGGCGATAGCCTCCGCATGACGTCGAACCTCGGCAATACGCAGCGGACCGTATGGCCCATTGGCTGTGTCACCGATGTACATAATCGACTCATGTGGCAGCTGATCCATGATTGCGCGAGCCACGGTCAACCCGCCAACACCGGAGTCAAAAATGCCGATTGGTGCCGTTGGGTCCGGAAAACCGCTGTCCTGCGAAGCGTCCACGGTTACTTAAAAACTCCTCAATCCACTTGCGCCCACTGCGCTACGCGCGTGTCTATCGAGTATCTATCTTAGGCAGACCGCTGACGACCACGCTTAAACATGAAGGCCGCCCAGATACCACCGAGCGCGCCGAAGAGGTGCATCTGCCAGCTAATGGCCATCTCCGTTGGGAATACGCCCCAGACCAGACCGGAATACATCGATGCCAAGATAATGCCCAGAATGATTTGCAGTATGCGGCGGTTGACGAAACCACGCACAATCAGAAACGCCAACCAGCCATAAATGAGGCCCGAAGCACCGATGTGGACACTATAAATATCACCCACAAGCCACGTACACGCACCGGAGACCACCGTGACCAAAAGCGTGACTTGCCAGAACAGGCGTTTCGACGACAGCGCAATCAGCCCGGCAAATAACGCGCCGGGCAGTGAATTGGCCATGATGTGCGAGAAGTTAGCGTGCAACAGTGGTGCCGCAAAAATACCCCACCACGCCGACGTATCGCGCGGCCGAACGCCGAAGTTATTGAGGCTGTCGAAGAATATGAAGTGATTAACCAGGAAGACCAGCCAAATGACAACCAAAAAGCCGACCGCGGTGCTGATAGCGGCGCTCAGCCCGCCATCGCGATCCTGCGGCATCAGCTGATTGCGCCGACGGTTTTGCACGGGACCACCCGTGTACGGGCTGCCTGAAAACTGGCTGCCCTGATAAGGGTTCCCCGCATACTGTGGAGAGTAATTCGGGCTCCAACCCGGATTCTGGGAAGGCATCGTAGGTGAATTCTCCTCACATATAGAGGCCGGATGTTGCTTCCGAGCCTAGTCCTCACACCCTATTTCGCGCGCATCTCCGACACGGCCGCAACTCCTGCGCGCCCGGATGCACTGAGCACTGCATCAACAATGGCCATTTGCACCGCGTCAGCTGCCATCGCCGTCAACAGTGCCACAACCTCCGGATCGAGTCCCTCTGATTCAGCCAAATTTCCCGTACTAAGTGCAAAGAGCGTGTCACCGTCCATCGGCGCATGCGCAGGTCGGATTGCCCGCGCCAACCCGTCATGGCCGCACATTGCAAGTCGCTTGAGCTGAGCCGTTGAAAGCGGCGCATTGGTCACCAGTGTTCCAATCGTGGTGTTACGCGTGCTTTGCGACGGCTGCCCTTGCCCGGCCTCCTCGGTCAACACTTTGGTCCGTCCGACGAAAACCTCATCCAATTTGGCAAGCGCTTCGCGGCTGACTCCAGCGGCCGTGGGCATGCCGTAAAGGTGACCTTCATCATCGATAACCGCACCAAAGGAGTTCACCACCATTGCCGCGGCGACGAAGTACTTGCCATCGGCCGAGGTCACCTTAGCCTGCCCGAAACCACCTTTGATGGCACCGGCCATAGCGCCTGTACCAGCACCGATAGTACCGGAGGGCGAGGCGGCGGAGTCGTCGTCAAGCGCGTGCGACAGTGCTTCTCGTCCAAGCTGCGCGGTAGGCAGCGTGGGCTCTCCGAGCAGGAGATCGAAAATGACGGCGCCGGGGACGATGGGCACCAGGATGTCAGGGCGTGTCGGGGTGATTTCGAAGCCGATGCCGCGGTCGCGCAATTCGCGCATGACGCCGTCGGCGGCGGCCAATCCGAATGCGGATCCGCCGGCGAGCACGATGGCGTGGGCTCGTTCGACCGTGTTTTCCGGGGCGAGCAGGTCGGTCTCGCGCGTGCCGGGACCTCCGCCGCGCACATCGACAGCGCCTGTGGCACCACTGGGGGCGGCGATGACGGTCACACCTGTGTCGCCTTCGCTCGCGTGCCCGATAGAGATACCGTCAATATCGGCAAAACTACCTGGGCCAGCGGTGATGCTAGTGCCGAACGCACTGCTACTGGCGTGGCGGGCAACATCGGCAGCGGGAATACCAAAAAGGCCCGTGGCCGGCGAGGAGCTTTCGGAATTGTTAGGGGAATTGTTCATTGTCGACCACGGCACCTTTCGAGACGGTTAGTGTCTTTAAGCTGCGGCAGGGACCCTACTCACCCATGAGCTGGTCAAGCAGCGACTCCTGGTTGTACGACAGCCACTGATACATCGCATCAGCCTGTTCAATCTGCTCGATGGAGCCCTGCAGGTTCTCCATGGTTACGTGCAGGTAAATACGCAGATCATTGATTCCAGCGACCCATGCGTGTGCATCGCTTTCGGAAATCGAGACCTGCCCGGATTCGCTCGGCTCCAGCGCATCGATGATGGCCCGCAGGGAATGCAGCTTGCTCTCTACAATTTCAGATTCATGCAGTTGGCGCATCAGGGCATTTTCGCCCTCCACGCTCTCCGCATCCGGCTTGGCAAAATCCGGCAATAGGCGTGCCAGCCGCGGGTCAGCAGGAGCTTCCGAGTGGCCTGTCGGCATACCCGTCAATTCCGCCAGCTCATCCTTCGGAGCCGTGCGGGCACGATCCATCAGTGAATCCGCCACGGTCGCCGCGAGATTTAACAGCAAATCCCGCTCCGTGCCCTCAAAGGTAGTGACGTACTTGACGCCACCACCGAGGATGGACCGCTTGCGCTTCCAAGGACGCATGTAATTTCTCTCCCGCTTTTAACAGTATTGGTTTAGACAGTATTGCTTTAGTCCGCCTGCTCCATTGTCGCCCACAGACCGGCCTTGTGGAGCTTCTTGACGTCTGTCTCCACCTTGTCACGTTCGCCTGAGGACACAATTGCCTTGCCCTCTGTGTGCACCTTCATCATCAGCGCATGGGCTTTCTTGCGATCCATGCCGAAGAGCATCTGGAACACGTAGGTGACATAGCTCATGGAATTAACCTGGTCATCCCACACAATGCACTGCCAGGGTCGATTCGATTCCGTCACGACATCGGCATCCATGGTGGGCATCGGTGTTGCTGCTGGCATGCTCATAGGCACCAGGATAGTACGGACTTACACGCTGGGGTCGGAACGGACTGCCCGCGCACGGGTTCGGCGACTAGACTGTTCTGCGTGATTGATAAGCATTCCTCCACCGCCCTTCTCACCGATAAGTACGAACTGACGATGCTGCAGGCCTCGCTTGCCGACGGCACCAGCGAACGACAGTGCGCCTTTGAGGTATTTGGCCGTCGCCTTCCCAATGAGCGCCGCTACGGTGTTGTCGCTGGCACGGCTCGTGTGTTGGAAGCTATTAAGAATTTCCGGTTCACCGAACAGCAGCTGGAATCACTCGACTTTCTCGATGAGCGCACGCTGGATTACCTGCGCAATTACCGCTTTACCGGCCACGTTGACGGCTACCGCGAAGGCGAACTCTACTTCCCTGCTTCCCCGATTCTGGCTGTGCGTGGCACCTTTGCAGAGTGCGTGATTTTGGAAACAGTAATTCTTTCCATTCTCAATGCCGACTCCGCAATTGCGTCTGCGGCAACTCGTATGGTCACTGCCGCAGGTGGCCGCCCGATTATTGAGATGGGCTCGCGCCGCACCCATGAGGAAGCCGCAGTCACCGCGGCACGTGCCGCATACCTGGCCGGCTTCAGCGCCACCTCCAACCTGGAGGCTGCAGCACGCTACGACATTCCAGCTTCCGGTACCGCTGCTCACGCATGGACACTGCTGCACACCAACCCTGACGGCACTCCGAATGAAGCAGCCGCCTTCAAGGCACAGGTGGATGCACTGGGAATCGAAACCACGCTGCTGGTGGATACCTACGACATCACCGAGGGCGTCAACACTGCAATTGAGGTAGCCGGCCCAGAACTCGGTGGCGTTCGAATTGACTCCGGTGACCTCGGTGTTCTGGCCCGCCAGGTACGTCAGCAGCTGGATTCACTCGGTGCCCACAACACCAACATTGTGGTGTCCTCCGATCTCGACGAATTCGCAATTGCTGCCCTGCGTGCGGAACCAGTTGATGCCTACGGTGTGGGCACCTCTGTTGTCACCGGCTCCGGCGCACCGACTGCGGGTCTGGTCTACAAGATGGTTGAGGTCGACGGTGTGCCCGTCGCCAAGCGTTCCCTGGACAAGCGCAGCCACGGTGGCGTGAAAGCGGCGATTCGTACGTGCCGTCGCTCGGGTACGGCGGTGGAGGAGATTGCCTTCCCACTCGGTGCGGAGATTCCCGACGTTGGCAATCTGCAATACCGCGATTTGACCATTCCGATGATGCGCGACGGTGAGATTCTCGACGGTCTGCCAACCCTGGAGGAGTCTCGAAAGCACCTGGTAGATGCACTGGTGAGCTTGCCGTGGGAGGGCCTGGCGCTCTCTCGCGATGAGCCGGTGCTGTCTGTCCGCTTCCACGGCGTGTAAGCGGTGAGTGAGCCTGTGTCAGATAGGTCAGATAGCACGGAGCACCCCAGCGTTCATGACCTCGACTCCATCGAGGACCTGCTCGGCGCGGCCGTGAAGGGACTCGGCGGCACCACCCGCCCCAACCAGGTCAAAATGTCCCGCGCGGTTGCCTCAGCATTTGCTCGGGAGCGCCACCTGGCAGTGCAGGCCGGTACCGGTACCGGTAAGTCGCTGGCCTACCTTGTTCCTGCAATTGTGCAGGCCATGGAGACCGATGAGCCGGTGATTATCTCGACTGCAACAATCGCGCTGCAGCGTCAGCTGGTGGAGCGCGACTTACCGCGGCTGGTTGAGTCCTTGGAGCCGCATCTATCGCGGACACCCACGTTTGCGATTTTGAAGGGTCGCTCGAATTACCTGTGCAAGTCGAAGGTGGGAAATGTCATCAAGGACCCTGTCTTTGATGATGACGAAGATGCCGCCGGCATCGATGCCTCCCCCACCGCACTGCTCAGTGAGGCGCAGCTCAGCCGTACTGCGGCCGAGGTGATGCGCCTTCGACAGTGGGCCAACGACACCGACACTGGCGATCGCGACAGCCTGGACAAGGGTGTTTCCAACGAAGCGTGGCGTCAGGTCTCGGTCACGGCGCGCGAATGCGTCGGCGCAATCTCCTGCCCTTTTGGCGAGGAGTGCTTTGCCGAAGCCGCTCGCCGCGAGGCCAGTCAGGTCGACATCGTGGTCACCAACCACGCGTTGTTGGCTATCGATGCGCTCTCCGATGCCATGATTTTGCCCCAACATGACTGCGTCGTCATCGACGAGGCCCATGAGCTCGACGCACGCATCACGTCTGTGGCAACCGACGAACTCTCGCCCGCCGGCATCACCATGATGGCCAGGCGTGCCCGCAAGTTCGGCGCCGCCGAACAGGTCGACGATGTCATCGACGCCACCGATATGCTCGGCGAAACCGTCGCATCGCTTGCCGACGACTACTCCGGCGCGCTTGAGGAAATCCCAGGTGAGTTGGGAATGGCACTCGCTTCGCTCCGCGACAACCTGTGGCAGCTGCAGACGACTCTTGGCACCGCCGGGTCCGGATCGTCCGGTTCAGACTCCAAGGATTCCGACAACACCGAGCGCCAGACAGTTCGCGCCGCGGTTGAAAACATGCATGACACGGTCGTGCGGATTTTGGAGTTCGACAGCGACGATGTCATCTGGCTCGGCGATAGTAAGTCAATCTTTGTCGCACCGCTGTCCATCGCGGCGCTTCTGCGCGAACGACTCTTCGGCGAATCCACCGTTGTGCTGACTTCTGCAACGCTGGCACTCGGCGGAAAGTTCGATGCCATGGCCGCGGCCTGGGGGCTTCCCTCCGGAGTGTGGGACGGCCTTGACGTCGGCACACCCTTTGACCCCAAGAAATCAGGCATTCTCTACGTCGCGCGCGACCTGCCTCGCCCGGGCCGAGACGGTGCCACCCCACAGCAGTTCGACATCATGGAGCGTCTCATTCGCTCCGCCGGCGGACGCACGCTTGGCCTCTTTTCCTCGCGCCGCGGTGCAGAGGCCGCTGCTGAGGAGATGCGCAAGCGTCTGCCTTACGACGTCCTGTGCCAAGGCGACGACTCCATCGGCGCGCTGGTCGATCGCTTCGCCGCTGATCCCGAGACCTGCCTGTTTGGTACTCTCACCCTGTGGCAGGGCGTTGATGTACCCGGCCCCAACCTGTCGTGTGTGATTATTGACCGCATTCCGTTCCCACGTCCTGATGATCCGCTGCTGTCCGCACGATCCGATGCCGCCAATGCGGCAGGGCGAAACGGCTTTATGGAGGTCTCGGCAACCCATGCCGCGCTGCTAATGGCACAAGGTTCCGGTCGCCTACTGCGCCAAGTTGATGACCGCGGTGTCGTTGCAGTGCTGGATTCTCGCTTGGCCACGGCGCGATATGGTTCCTGGATTGCGGCCTCGATGCCTGACTTTTGGCGTACTACTGACCTCAATGTCGCTGCTGGTGCGCTGACAAGGCTGACGCGGGACAGCTTACTCGGCAGTCATTTCACATAAGAAATGATATTTTTCCCAAAAACTGCACGAACTGTCAGCGCACCTACTACTGTGATGTGAAACACAACGAAGCTAACACGGTGATCCTTTTCCAGGGATTCATCTGAAGCCTGACGCACGTGCAGAAAGGTTGTTTTCCCCTATGCCGCTGACTAGCAGTCTTCCCAACATCGATATTCCGGAAACCTCTCTATTCGACTTTCTGTTTGGCAAAATTGAGCCTCGGCACAAGGACAAACTCGCAGTAGTTGACTCCGGCTCAGAAGTAACTTTCGGGGATTTGAAGTCCAGCATTGAGGCCTTTGCGGGCGCTCTTGCTGCACGTGGAATTAAAAAGGGCGATGTTGTTGCCCTGCACTGCCCTAACTCCACTACCTTCGCAGTGGCGCTGCACGGTGTTCTTCGCGCAGGTGCAATCTGCACGACTGTTGCCTCGCTGGCAACGGCAGAAGACATCGAAAACCAGCTACGCATCTCTGGCGCGAAGATGATGCTCACCACATCTTCGATTGGTTGGGCCGGCGCCAATGGTGCTGAGGCTGCCGGGCTCCCGGAAGACAAAATCATTGGCCTGACGGGGCTTCACGGCATGGGCGAGCTGCTTGCTGAAGGCCATGCGGCACCAAATGTAGACGTTTCTCCCGATGACGTTGCTGTCATTCCGTTTTCTTCTGGCACCACTGGCGTGCCAAAGGGCGTCCAGCTCACACATCGCAATCTCGTTGCCAACGTGGCTCAGGCAGGAGCAGCAACCGTCGAGGCATTGGATGAGACAACCCCGGCGGTTACGATTTTGCCGTTCTTCCACATCTACGGTTTGACGGCTCTGCTCAACCTTTGCCTCTGGCGACGCACTACCCAGTACACGATGGGCAAGTTTGATTTGCTGGATTTTCTATCCATCATTTCGGAGCACAAGGTCAAGTTTGCGTTCATCGCACCGCCAGTTGCGGTTGGGTTGGCCAAGCACCCTGCGGTTGACTCTTTCGACTTGTCCAGCCTGGAAGTTATCTTCTCCGGCGCAGCTTCGCTTCAGCTGGATTTGGCGGAGCAGGTGGAAAAGCGTCTCGGCTGCATCGTGGCCCAGGGCTACGGTATGACCGAGTCCTCCCCTGCCGCACACATTCGCATCGGCCACGACAGCCCGCTGGATTCCATTGGTCGAGCAGTCCCGAACACCGAGTACAAAATCGTGGACCTCGACACTGAGAACCTCGATGAAATCCCAGTTCCGGAATCGGGACGTTCCAAGTCCGGAGAACTGTGGATTCGCGGCCCCCAGGTGATGAAGGGGTATCTCAACAATCCCGACGCAACGGCTGCAACGCTTGTCGACGGATGGTTGCGAACAGGCGATGTTGCGGAGCTCGACAAGGAGGGGAATGCATACATTGTCGACCGCTTCAAGGAGCTAATTAAGTACAAGGGCTACCAGGTACCACCGGCAGAACTTGAGTCCGTGCTTCTCGAGCATCCAGATATCGCTGATGCCGCCTGCAGTGGTGTCATTCGCTCCGATGGTGAGGAAATTCCGAAGGCATATGTGGTGCTCAAGGATGGAAAGTCACTTACTGCTGATGAGGTGATGGACTTTGTTGCCGACCGCGTCGCACCGTATAAGAAGGTGCGAGTAGTCGAATTCATGGATGAGATCCCAAAGTCGGCAACCGGCAAGATCCTGCGCAAGGATCTTAAGGCCATGGAGGCAGCACGCGCTTAGCTGGCTGCTACTGCCCCTGGTGTAACCGCCACGGTGATCGAGCCTGGGGCAATCTCCGTAAACCCAGCATCCTGGACTTCTACCGCACGTAGCTCTGGCGCTGGCCATTGCTCGTGCGGTATTTCTTTCACATCCAGTTCAAACCCCGTCTGCGCCCAGGCCCACGCATCCTCTGCCGACAGCGTTGCCGCGTATAGCATCGAACCATGCCCAACCTGCGCGGCCACTTTACCGACGGACATGTGCAGGTTCTTATCCACCCAAATCACAGGTGGCGGGAAAGCTCCCTCACCAGAAGCACTGCTTTTCGCGGTAAGGTTGTGCGCCGGGGAATCGTCGTAAGGCAAATCGGTGCCGGAAATTTGTAGTTTGGCAATTTCCGGATAAACCTCGTCGACCGGAGTCGGCACGAGGGCTCGTGCCTGTGCGCCGTCGACATCGACTGTCACGCCGGGCGCCAACTGCGCACGCTGCCAGCCAATATTGCGAGCGCGACGCGAAAGCTTGCGGATGCGCGCGCCGTACCAGGACGTCAGCCCCTCTTGGAACGCGGAAGTGGAATCGCCCGCGCGCTCATCCAAGCAGCACGCGACAACTGCTTTCGCGGAGGCACGCAGCAGCGCTGTCCGCGAGGGACGCTCCTTCTTTGGGATTTCGAGCACGATTGCCATCGCCCAGGGAGTGTCCTCACCGTAATCTTCCCTTTCGGGCTGCGGCAGGAGACTATGGGCGAGGCGGAACCATTCGGGGACGGCCTGTGATTGTTCGTCAGGCACTACTGCTCCAGCGGCACGCGACGGAAGGTGCCGTCCTCACGGTCAGCATCGTCGATTTCATCGCGGGAGATACCGAGCATAAACAAAATCGAGTCCATGAAGGGAACGTTGACCGAGGTGTCAGCGATTTCCTTCAGAGCCGGCTTCGCGTTAAACGCGATACCAAGGCCTGCGACAGACAACATGTCGATGTCGTTGGCACCATCACCCACCGCAACCGTCTGGTGCATTTGCAGGCCAGACTTTTCAGCGAATTCCTTCAGGCTGCGAGCCTTTTCCTGCCTATCGACGACATCACCGATAACCCGACCGGTGAGCTTACCATCTTCGATTTCCAGAGTGTTGGCCTTGTAGAAGTCCAGGCCGAGATCCTTAGCCAGCGGCTCGAGGATCTGGATGAAGCCACCGGAAACAGCGCCACACTTGTAACCAAGGCGCTTGAGAGTGCGGATGGTGGTACGAGCGCCCGGAGTCAGCTCAATCGACTGGCTGACCTCTTCAAGCACGCTAACTGGCAGACCTGCAAGCGCCTTGACGCGCTCGTGCAGCGACTCAGCAAAGTCGAGCTCACCGCGCATAGCGCGCTCGGTAACAGCGGCAACTTCTGCTTCACGGCCGGCGTGAGCTGCCAGCATCTCGATGACCTCGCCGGTGATCAGAGTTGAGTCAACATCGAAGCAAATCAGTCGCTTAGAGCGACGCTGCAAACCGGCGCGCTCAATTGCGATGTCAATGTCCTGATCCTGAGCCAGCTCGGCCAGTGCGGCACGCAGCGGAATACCGGCGCCTGGCTTCGGGTTCGGGATAGAGACCAGAAGTTCCAGACCCGTAACCGGGTAATCAGCGATACCGCGAATGGAGTCGATGTTGGCACCGTAGTCAGCGAGGGTACGGCCGATACGAGAAATGTCCTCAGCATTGACTGGGTTGCCGAGCACTACGAGTGCGTGCGTGGACACGCCGCTGCGTTCAATCGGGGCATCCACATCTACCTTGACTGTCATGCCGTGTGGCTTAAGGGTTTCGATGAGTCCTTCGCGCAGGACCTCCACCTTGTCCTTAGCAACACCGACAAGAGCACCAAGGCTCAGGTTGGAACGGAACACGGACTGCTCGACATCCAGAATCTGCACACCATGGGCAGCAAGGACACGGAAGAAGGAAGCCGAGACGCCTGGACGATCATGGCCAGAAGCGGTAATTAGCACCGGAACAAACCCGGTTGCCAGCGCTACTGAGAGCGAATCGGACGTCGCGGACTGGTCGGAAGAAGAAATTACCTGTTCATTCACTAATCCAGTATCGCATGAACACAATATAAAGCGCTCATCGCATCAGCATTATGAGATATTTCGGGTGAGAGTGTGCGCCAGACGCACGCGTTGTGTGGGATTCCCCACCGCGGAGATGTCCCTATAGAAATGGCGAGGGTCCCACCACGGAAAACCGTGGTGGGACCCTCGCTTCGCGTAGTTATTAACTCAGTAATGCATAAGCCTTGCTAGCCATTAGCTCTTAGAGCTGGCGGCCAACGTGAGCCTCTGCGCGCTGACGCTCAACCATGTGCGGGTAGTGCAGCTCGAAGGCCGGACGCTCCGAGCGGATGCGCGGCATCGAGGTGAAGTTGTGGCGCGGCGGCGGGCAAGAAGTTGCCCACTCCAGGGAGTTGCCGTAACCCCACGGATCGTCAACAGTAACGACCTCACCGTAACGCCAGGACTTGAAGACGTTCCAGACGAACGGGATGACGGACAGACCCAGGATGAATGCACCAACAGTGGAGATCATGTTGAGGGTGGTGAAACCGTCGGTCTCCAGGTAGTCAGCGTAACGACGCGGCATACCTTCGTTGCCCAGCCAGTGCTGAACCAGGAAGGTCATGTTGAAGCCGATGAAGGTCAGCCAGAAGTGAACCTTTGCCAGCTTCTCGTCGAGCATACGACCAGTCATCTTCGGGAACCAGAAGTAAACGCCCGAGTAGGAAGCGAAGACCAGGGTACCGAACAGGGTGTAGTGGAAGTGTGCAACAACGAAGTAGGTATCAGAGACGTGGAAGTCCAGCGGCGGGGAGGCCAGCATAATACCGGTCAGACCACCGAACAGGAAGGTCACGATGAAGCCCAGAGCGAAGATCATCGGGGACTCGAAGGTCATGTGGCCACGCCACATGGTGCCCAGCCAGTTGAAGAACTTCACACCGGTCGGAACCGAAATCAGGAAGGTCATGAACGAGAAGAACGGAAGCAGAACGCCACCGGTCACGAACATGTGGTGTGCCCACACAGCCATGGACAGGCCTGCGATGGACAGGGTTGCGAAAACCATACCTGCGTAGCCGAACAGCGGCTTACGAGAGAACACCGGGATGACCTCGGTGATGATGCCGACGAACGGCAACAGCAGGACGTAAACCTCAGGGTGACCGAAGAACCAGAACAGGTGCTGCCACAGCATGGCACCACCGTTGGCCGGGTCGTAGATGTGGCCGCCCAGCTTACGGTCGTACAGAACGCCGAGAGCAGCTGCAGTCAGGATCGGGAAGATCAGCAGAGCCAGGATAGAGGTAACCAGGATGTTCCAGGTGAAGATCGGCATACGGAACATGGTCATGCCCGGTGCGCGCAGGCACAGAACAGTGGTGGTCATGTTAATAGCCGAAGCGATGGTACCAACACCACCGATACCGACACCGACGATCCAGAGGTCAGAACCGACACCCGGGGAGTGAATCGGGTCAGACAGCGGGGAGTACATGGTCCAACCGAAGTCAGCAGCACCGCCCGGAGTCAGGAAGCCCGACAGCATCAGGATGCCACCAACGGTGGTCAGCCAGAAGCCGAAAGAGTTCAGACGCGGGAACGCAACGTCTGGCGCACCGATCTGAAGCGGGAGAATGTAGTTAGCAAAACCCCAGACGATAGGGGTACCGAACAGCAGCAGCATCACCGTGCCGTGCATGGTGAACATCTGGTTGAACTGCTCGTTGGAAAGGAACTGAAGTCCAGGCGCGAAAAGCTCAGCGCGGATAAGCAGAGCCATCAAACCGCCAACAAAGAAGAACGAGAAGGACATAATGATGTACATAATGCCCAGCTTCTTGTGGTCGGTCGTGGTCAGCATTTCCCACGCCCAGCTGCCCTTACGCTCATGTCCGAACGGCTGCGGCCGTTCCGGCGCTACAACGCCTTGATCTGGACGAGGCGCTACTGCAGTCATTCTTCCTCCTTACTACGCGAAGTGTTCCTGTAACCCACTACAGGAAATTTAAGTTTTGTCCTTTGAGAATAGTGCAGGCGGGTACACGACGGTAAGCCCACCTACCGCTATGTGCCAGATTGTAGTCTGAACCTGGGAAAAAGTTAAGGCCTAGACATTTTCCTGGCCATTTGTGCAGGCAATTAAGCACAGTCTTAGTTTCCTGAGAATTGTCTTAACCTGCGCTAATGCCCGCCGACCAGGAAATATCCAAGTTATCACCACTACCCCCGAGTGAGGATAGCGGTTACTTAGTTAGAAGTCCCAGTCCTCGTCCTGGGTAACTTCGGCCTTGCCCATCACATACGACGAGCCCGATCCGGAGAAGAAGTCGTGGTTCTCGTCTGCATTCGGAGACAGCGCCGACAGGATGGCCGGCGACACGCGGGTCTCGTCAGCCGGGAACATGCCCTCGTAACCCAGGTTGTTCAGAGCCTTGTTGCCGTTGTAACGCAGGAAGCGCTTGACGTCCTCAGTCCAGCCGAGCTCGTCGTACATTTCCTCCGTGTACTGAATCTCGTTGTCGTAGAGGTCAAACATGAGATCGAAGGTGTAATCCTTCAGCTCATCACGCTCAGCCTGTGTTAGACGCTCGAGATTGCGCTGGTACTTGTAGCCAATGTAGTAGCCATGCACTGCCTCATCGCGAATGATCAGGCGAATGATATCCGCGGTATTGGTCAGCTTCGCGTGGCTCGACCAGTACATCGGCAGATAGAAGCCCGAGTAGAACAGGAAGGACTCCAGCAACGTGGAGGCCACCTTCTTCTTCTGCGGATTATCACCCTCGTAGTAGTCGAGGATGATCTTGGCCTTCTTCTGCAGGTACTCATTCTCCTCGCCCCAGCGGAAAGCATCCTGAATCTCCGGGGTTGACGCCAGCGTCTGGAAAATCGACGAGTAGCTCTTTGCGTGTACAGATTCCATGAAGGCGATGTTGGTGTACACGGCCTCTTCGTGCGGAGTAAGGGCATCCGGAATCAGCGATACGGCACCGACCGTGCCCTGGATGGTATCCAGCATGGTCAGACCAGTGAAAACACGCATAGTCGTGCGCTGCTCGAGCGCATTGAGCGTATTCCAGCTCTTAATATCATTCGACAGCGGCACCTTTTCCGGCAACCAGAAGTTACCGGTCAGGCGATCCCAAACCTCGAGATCCTTGTCATCAGGAATAGTGTTCCAGTCAATTGCTGCAACTGGGCACGCACGAGATTCAGGGTTCTTTTCGCGGTGTGCCGGAGTCGAGGGTGGGCAATCATCGAAATTCACGTGGAGACCTCTCCCTTTTCTTCAGTCATTTTCGCCGACCTCAACTTGTTCCTTATATATAAGGTGTGCTTCCGAAATAGCAGAAGAAGGACGGCGCAGCTACCGCCGGGGGAAATCCCCACTTGCGGCCGCAGAGTTAAGGCTCCCAGTTAGAGGAGCCACTACCCTATGCAGCATACCCACGAGAAGTTAAATTCTCACCCCGCTGTGGCGGGCATCTCCTCCCCTACCGTCACAGAAAGAAAAAGGTGCTTGGCGACGGAGCTTCCGTCGTCAAGCACCATGTGCCTCGTGCGGCATCACTAGACGTAGACCGCGTCCTTATCTGCACCCGATGCGCTGATGATGCGATCGGAGATGACGTAGACAACAAGACCGATAATGGCCATGATTGCGAGAATCCAAGAAATCGTGGCCGTGACGTTTTCAGAACCGGACTGCGCCAGAGACAGAGCCCTGAAGAAGGTCGGGCGGGAATCAACAAGCAAGGCAGTCAGTGCGATACCAACCGGCACTGCGATATTGATGGTCAGGTTGTAGAAGCCGATTGCCACACCGGACTTGGCCGCAGGAATGTTCTGCAGTGCTGTTGCGACTAGCGGCGCGTACATCAGCGCGAAGCCGGATGGGAACAGAATCATCGAAATGACAACTGTCGCTACCGAAGCACCCGGGAAGATTGCCGGAATCAGAAGCGCGATGACCACCAGGGCGATTGCGGAGATGATAGCCTGGCGCGAATTCAAGAACTTGGCAATCTTGCCCGACATCACACCGACAATCACGGCGCAGATATAGCCAGGAGCCAGAATGTAGGCGGCACCGTCGAGGTTAATGCCGTAGAGCTCGTCGACCATGTACGGCAGCAAAATGGCGGAGTAACCAAGCTGCACCATGTAGACCACCAGGACGACAATCAGCACGGTGACGTAGCGTGCGTTGGTGAAAAACGACGGGCTCACCAAAGCGTTGTCATGGGCGCGGATATGCCAGACAAAGAGTGCAACAGCCAGGGCGATGAAAATCAGCCAGCCCCAGGTGAAGTGCTGCATGTACAGCATGATTGCGGTAGCAATTGCAGCAACCAAGAGGAGGCCGAAGATGTCCAGGTGACTCTTCTGCTGCTGTTCCTCCGGAACCGTCTTAATAAGGAACGGGATAGCAACCACCAGAATGAGTGCGATGAGGAACATCACCGGCCATGAGATGTAGGTGGCCACCAGACCGGAGGTCAACGTGCCAATCAGCAGCGCACCCTGGAAAGCGGCGGTGGAGAAACCGAGGTAGGTTTTCTGATCCTTCGCATCGAGGTACTTCGTGACATAGATGACGTAGAGCGTCTCTGCTGCTGACAGACCCGCCGTCTGAATAATGCGGGCCGTGAGCACCATTGGCCAGACATCCTGGAAGAAGTAGCCGAGCAACGAACCGACAGCGACGAAGCCAATACCCACAATCATCAGCTTGCGGATGCTGATGCTGTCCGCCAGGGCGGCGTAGACCACCGCGCCGATACCAATCAAAATACCGGCTAGCGTGGCCTGCAAACTTGCCGTGGAGACGCTGAGATCCAGCGACTCCGCGATCGGCTTCGTCATGAACTTGAAGCCATTATCCAGCACAAGACAGAAGACGAAGGAAAATAGCAGGACCGGCACTGCGGCCTTGGGGTTTGGTGCGGCGCTAGTGGCTGACCTCTCGCCTGCGCCGGCAGAATTCGTGGGCTTGCTCATCGCACTTACCTAGTTTCCAAAAAACGAGCCGATTTAAAGAAGTGAACTAGATGCGAGCCAGCGGCAGTGCCAGCTCCATCATGGTGGTGAACGCCTTCTCGCGCTCCTCCGGAGTGGTCTTTTCACCGGTTGCAATGTTGTCCGACACGGTGAAAATACCCATGGCTTCCACGCCGGCTTCAGCAGCCGTGGCGTAGAGGCCAGCCGACTCCATCTCCACAGCCAGCACACCCATGCGTGCCCAGCGGTCATTCACATCGCCCTGGAAGTTGTAGAAGATATCGCTGGAGAGAATATTGCCAACGTGAGTCTTAATTCCCTGTTCACGTGCACGATCACGGACATCCTCAATCAGACGGAACGATGCCGCCGGTGCGAAAGTACCCGGCAGGTTGTACTGCGACAGGAAGTTGGAATCCGTCGATGCAGTCTGACCAATCACAACATCGTAGAGATCCAGCTCCGGCTGCAGCGCGCCACAGGAGCCCACACGGACCAGCTTCTTGCAGCCGAACACATGAATAAGCTCCCAGGAGTACAGCGAGATCGACGGAATGCCCATACCCGAACCCATCACAGAAACTTCATTGCCCTGGTAGGTACCGGTGAAGCCGAGCATGTTGCGGACGTCATTGAACTGCACCACATTTTCCAAGTAGGTCTCAGCAATGAACTTTGCCCGCAGCGGATCGCCCGGCAGCAAAATGGTCTCTGCAATCGGCGCACCCTTCGGGTTAATGTGCGGAGTGCTCTTAGCGGACTGATCGGACATGACTTCCATCCCCTTCCCCCACATTCGCGTGGGTTCAATGATGCGCATACCGCCTAACGACGGTTCTTGCGTGGCGAACGCGCAGTTTTCTGTGCAACTCTGGACTTAATCAGCCATGCACTATCAACCGATTAAGTGACCTTTTACCTGTCATTGACCAGGTTAATTATCTTTATTACATTCGTCAATACTGATATTTACATTTGTTCTAAACCGCGCCTGAATGGGGTAAGGCGCACATCGCAACGCGCATATAAACACGCATATCAACGCGCATAACAAAAGGGCACGAGAACCCTCCATTACTCGGAAGAATTCTCGCGCCCTTTAGTTGCCCTTTAGCCGGCGGACTCGGCAAACAAAATGCTGGCCACAATGCTGCTACAGCATGCAGGAGACGCAGCCCTCAACTTCGGTGCCCTCCAGCGCGACCTGACGCAGGCGGATGTAGTACAGAGTCTTAATACCCTTGCGCCATGCGTAAATCTGCGCGCGGTTGAGATCACGGGTGCTGACCGTGTCCTTGAAGAACAGCGTCAGCGACAGACCCTGGTCAACGTACTTGGTAGCAACCGCGTAGGTATCAATGATCTTTTCGTAGCCGATGTCGTAGGCATCCTGGAAGTACTCCAGGTTGTCATTGTCCATGTGCGGTGCTGGGTAGTACACGCGGCCGATCTTGCCCTCCTTGCGGATCTCAATACGAGAGGCAATCGGGTGAATCGACGAGGTCGAGTTGTTGATGTAGGAAATCGACCCCGTCGGCGGCACTGCCTGCAGGTTTCGGTTGAACAGGCCGTACTCCATAACGTCGGCCTTCAGCTGCGCCCAGTCCTGTGCAGTCGGAATGTGCGCGGTGGAATTGGCGAAGATTTCCTTGACGTGCTCGGTCTTCGGCTGGAATTCAGCCGGATCGAAGCCATCGAAGTACTTGCCGCTGGCGTAGTCGGAGTTTTCAAAGTTAACGAACTTCTGGCCACGCTCACGAGCAATTTTGTTGGAGGCACGCAGAACTGCGTAGAGAATCGCTGCGAAGTAGGCATTGGTAAAGTCCAGCGCCTCTTCAGAGCCGTACATAATCTTCTCGCGGCCGAGGTAGCCGTGCAGGTTCATCTGCCCCAGACCGATTGCGTGCGAGCCCTCATTACCCTTGCGGATCGACGGCACGGAATCAATGGACGTCTGCTCACTGACTGCAGTCAGGCCGCGAATAGCGGTCTCCACAGTGCGGGAGAAGTCCGGCGAATCCATGGTCATCGCAATATTCAGCGAACCGAGGTTACAGGAGATGTCCTCACCGACGTGTTCGTAGGACAGGTCTGCATTAAAGGTCGATGGAGTGTTGACCTGCAGAATCTCCGAGCAGAGGTTCGACATGTTGATGCGGCCCTCAATCGGGTTCGCACGGTTGACCGTGTCCTCGAACATGATGTATGGGTAACCGGACTCGAACTGAATCTCAGCGATGGTCTGGAAGAACTGACGCGCGTTGATCTTCTGCTTGCGAATACGCGGGTCTTCCACCATGTCCGCGTAGTTCTCGGAGATGTTGATGTCCGCAAAAGCCTTGCCGTAGACGCGCTCAACATCGTACGGGCTAAACAGGTACATGTCGTCGTTACGCTTAGCCAGCTCGAAGGTGATGTCCGGAATGACAACGCCGAGCGACAGCGACTTAATACGGATCTTCTCGTCCGCATTCTCACGCTTGGTATCCAAAAAGCGCATGATGTCCGGGTGGTGCGCGTGCAGGTAAACCGCACCGGCACCCTGGCGAGCACCCAGCTGGTTGGCGTAGGAGAAGGAGTCCTCCAGCAGCTTCATGACCGGGATGACACCGGACGACTGGTTTTCAATGTGCTTAATCGGAGCGCCCTGCTCACGCAGGTTACTCAGCAGCAATGCCACGCCACCGCCGCGCTTGGACAGCTGCAGTGAGGAGTTGATGGCGCGACCGATGGACTCCATGTTGTCCTCAATACGCAGCAGGAAGCAGCTCACCGGCTCACCGCGCTGGGCCTTACCGGAGTTGAGGAAGGTAGGGGTAGCAGGCTGGAAACGACCCGTGATGATCTCATCAACCAGGTGCTGCGCGAGCCCCAGGTCTCCGTCGGCAAGCGTCAGTGCGACCATGCAGACACGGTCCTCATAGCGCTCCAAGTAGCGCTTGCCATCGAAAGTCTTCAGCGTGTACGAAGTGTAATACTTGTACGCGCCCAGGAAGGTCTTGAACCGGAACTTGTGAGCGTAGGCCTGCTTGAACAGCGCCTTGACGTCCTCAAATTCGTACTTTTCCAGAACCTCAGCCTCGTAGTACTTGTTTTCTACCAGGTAATCGAGCTTCTCCCGCAGGTTGTGGAAGAAGACAGTGTTCTGATTAACGTGCTGCAAGAAGAACTGCCGCGCAGCCATGCGGTCCTTATCAAACTGAATCTTGCCGTCTTCACCGTACAGATTCAGCAGCGCGTTGAGTGCGTGGTAATCCAACTTATCGTCGCCCACCGGCTCCGCGACCTGCCTGCCCATTTCCGACACATTGACTCCTTTTGACGTCTACTACCCCGCGCAGCATCTCACTGACACTGCCCAGAACAATCTAATCTAGCGATTTTGCTCGTGCACTGCTTTACGACGGCAGCTGCGGGCGTACTCTCCCAGCACTACCAGTCTCCCCGACAGCAGGCTTATGCACTAGCCTTACCGTGAAAAAACTCATCCAACCCTTCACGAACGCGCTGTACGTCGTGATCGGTGCCCATCAACTCGAAGCGGTACAAGTACGGGACTTTGCACTTGTACGAAATAACGTCGCCGGCCTTGCAGAAGTCCTCACCAAAGTTGAGGTTACCTGCGGCAATCACTCCCCGGATGAACGAGCGATTGTGCTCGTTATTGAGGAATTTGATGACCTGTGGCGGGACCGGCCGTACGTTACCGCCACTGATGGAGGCGCCTCCACCGTATGTCGGGCAAATGAGCACATAGGGCTCATCAACGATGAGCTCCGGATCATTGCGCCGGATGGGGATGCGGGCGTTTTTGATTCCTAGTTTCTGAACAAACTTGTGTGTATTCCCCGTCGCCGAGGAGAAATACACCACCAGCATGAGAACTTCACCCTTTACATTGCGAAACCCCGCGACATTCGTTGGCACAAACGTGAACGAAATCCGCGGGGCAATTCTCGGACTTTAAGCAGCCTGGAGAGCCTTGATGCGATCCGGACGGAAACCCGACCAGGTCTCGGTACCAGTGTCGACGACTGGTGCCTGAAGATGACCAAGAGCCATGACGTAGTCACGAGCCTCATCGTCCATAGTGATGTCGACGATATCGTAGGCAATGCCAGCCTTATCGAGGGCACGAGTGGTGGCGCGGCACTGGACGCAGGCGGGCTTGCTGTAAACGGTAACCATGACTCTCACAAACTTTCTGGCTTTGAATTAAGACCAATAGATTTAAATCGACTTCGTACAAATACCGGAAGCGGCCTTGGAATCAGCGAACTGATTAAGTGGCTGGAAGCTTCCGCGAGGTTCACGAGAAACCGAGTACGGAAAGCTCGACAGATCCTTGTTACTGTCCTTGGCTCGACACGGAAAACACTACACTTGGTATCCGAAAAACTCTAGTCGCACTATATGTAGTACTCACAACCATGATATTCCCAGTTCGCCAGCTCAGTGCGCACAAGATGTTGTACGGCTCGGCACCACAAGGTTGTAATTTCACGCGGAAAATTCTGACAAATCACGAAAATTGTGGAAAAACAGCTATCGACGCTCTTCGGTTAAACCAATTACCCTTCTGATCCCCCTTGGGTCCCCTGCCCTGTCCAACAAAGCAACTCCCCCCCCCCGAAAAACAAAGAACCGCAAGCCCGGTCACAGCAACACTGCGACCGCAACTTGCGGTTCCTTGCAATAAATAAGGAAGCTACTTCGCTTCGCACTAACCTGAAAATCAGGCTTAGCCCTGGCGGGCCTTGAAGCGCGGCTCCTTCTTGTTGATCACGTAGACCTTGCCACGACGGCGCACGACCTGAGCGCCCGGCTTGTTCTTCAGCGACCGAAGGGACTTACGGACCTTCATTCGGGCGCTCCTTTCTACTCGGCTCCGAGACGGAGTACATGCACATCGCACTACTCCGGACAGTCACGCCCAGTGACTGCCTGGCAACGCACTTCCTTGTCATTCACAGAAAGAACAAAAGGCATGCGTTACGACACGAGTTGCCATAGTACCTAATGAGACGGATATCTCCAAAAAACTGGGGCTACCCGCCCTACTTGGCAGCGGCAATCATATGCTCGCGCACCTCAGCAAGGGACTTCCCAGAGGTCTCTGGCACGGCCTTCACAGTGAATGCCAGCGCAATCGCGCCCGTTACCGCGAAGAAGAAGAACGACCATGCGCCACCGATGGCATCGACCATCGGCAGGAATGCCTGCGCGACGAACCAATTGGCCGCCCACAGCGCCAGACCCGCCAGCCCCATGCCCAGGCCACGAGCCTCAGTCGGGACAATTTCAGAGATCAGCAGCCAAGTGGCCACCGATACCGCCGCCTGCTGGAAGACAATGAAAACCGTCATCAGCGCCAGCGAGAACATGGCCGCAGAGCTGGAGTCACTGGACATAGCGTAGACCGGCGCGAGCACCAGCAGCGCGGAGGCACAACCAACCAGACCAATAATCAGCATGCGGCGACGCCCCACGCGGTCAATAATGCTCATACCGATCGCACACGAAATCACCGAGGCGGTACCGATAATTATGGAGGTATAGACCGAGCTTTCCGTCGACAAGCCGACCTTATTCATCATCGTCGGCGCGAAGTACATAATTGCGTTTGCACCCGTGACCTGCTGCGTCACACCGATGAGCATCGCGATGATGACCGTGCGACGCACCCACGGAGTCTTTAGGGCCTGACGCTCAGCCGCGCGCTGATCTGCGCTTGACGACGATTCTGCGACTGCGACTTCATCCAACGTGGCATCGCTGCCCTGCATCTGGCGAAGCACAGCCAGGGCCTTGCCCTCGTAACCGCGACGCATCAAATAAGCGGGCGTATCCGGCAAAACGAGCATGCCCAGCAGCAAAACGATTGCGGGCACGGCGCCGAGACCAAGCATGAGGCGCCAGTTTCCGGAGGATGCTAGCGCGGAGTTGGTAAGAAAGGCCACGAGCTGACCAATGACAATCATCAGCGAGTTCAAGCTGACCAGCCGACCGCGCACATGTGGCGGAGCCATCTCAGAAATGTACATCGGCACCACGATGGACACGCCACCGATGCATACGCCCAGCAACGTGCGGGCGGCACCGAGTTCAAAAGCACTCGAGGCCATGGCGCACCAGATACTGCCGATAATGAAGCCGATAGCGCCCAGCAAGATGGTGCCACGGCATCCGAGAGCATCCGCAACTCGACCGCCGAGGAAAGCACCGATGGCGGCACCGACCAGCAGCATGGCGGTAACGGTGGACTCCTGGCTAGGTGTCAGCTCAAACGAACGCTGAATAAAAAGGAGCGCGCCGGAGATGACACCGGTGTCGTAACCAAAGAGGAGACCGCCGAGGGCGGCGATGATAGCGACGATAACTGAGCGCGTCGACGTTGTTTGTCGACTCGGCTCAGAGATGTTCTGTTGGGTTGTACTCACCCTCCAGATACTGCCACCGACCGCCGAACTTGCTCCCATCCACAAGCGTCTTACTCGATAAAGTAGGTGGTTTTCAGCCCACTTTGACGCCTAAAACTCCCCTTTTGGCCGTCATTGCTGCCGGTAAAGTGAAAACCATGACAACAGCCGAATCGAAGCCATTCCCACACCGCCTTCAACGCGAAATCATCTCTGAACTACATGTCCGCCCCAGCATTGACCCAGCAGGGGAAGTAGACAGGCGCGTTGATTTTCTCTGCGATTATTTTCGTGCAGCCCATAGCAAGGGCTTTGTACTCGGCATCTCCGGCGGCCAGGACTCCACGCTGGCAGGCCGTCTGGCTCAACTCGCCGTGGAAAAGCTGCGCGCCGAGGGCACTGACGCTACTTTCATCGCCGTACGCCTCCCCCACGGTGTCCAGGCCGATGAGGATGATGCCCAGCTGGCGTTACAGTTCATTCGCCCCGACAAGAGCCTGACTATTGATATCGCCCCGGCGACCAAGGACATGACCACCCAGGTCAATGACGCACTTGGTGGTGACGTGGTGAGCGATTTCAATAAGGGCAATATCAAGGCCCGCATGCGCATGATTGCTCAATACGCCGTGGCCGGCGTTGACGGCGCATTGGTCATCGGCACCGACCACGCTGCCGAGGCCGTCACCGGTTTCTACACCAAACACGGCGATGGCGCGTGTGACCTCGTACCGCTCCAGGGGCTCAGCAAGCGCCAGGGCGCAGCGCTTCTACGCCATCTGGGCGCGCCTGCCAGCACGTGGGAAAAGGTTCCGACCGCCGACCTCGAGGAAGATCGCCCTGCGCTTCCCGACGAAGTCGCGCTCGGAGTCACCTACACCGCAATTGATGACTACCTAGAGGGCAAGGCCGTCAGTGAAGAAGATGCCGCGCGAATTGAGCACCTCTACTCCATCAGCCGACACAAGCGAATCGTCCCACCTGGGCCTGCTGATTCGTGGTGGCGCTAGGCCTTTAAAGAGGCCCTCTTAAGAAAAGGCCTCTGCACCAGCGTCCCAAATAGCCGCAACAGCCTCCATACTTTCCTCAGTATCGGAGGACGTTGGTGTCTCCACCGCTGGCGAGCCATCTTGAATGAGCTCCGCCGTCACCAGACCATGGGCAAACGCCCACATGGCCAGCCCCTTGGATTCGGTGCCAGCAACCTTGATAAAGGCATCGCGAATCCAGGCATCCAACGACGATGGTGAGGCCACGTTGACGAAGTTCGTACGGCTCATCAACCGGTAGCCGTGCGGATCGTCCAAGACTGCCTGGCGGTAGGCCTGCAGCAGTGCGGCTGAGGAGCAATCCTCATCAATGGCAGCGTGAATACGTTTGCCCAGGTTAGAGAGGCTTTCGGCCAGCAGGAGCTGCAGAAGCTCTTCTTTGCCGCTGATGTGCTTGTACAACGACGGGGCCTTGACATCCAGCCGAGCCGCGAGTCGGCGCATGCTGATAGCACTCCAGCCCGATTCACGCAGCATAGTGCGCGCTTCGTCAACAATTTTCTGCATCCGTGGGGACTGCTTACGCACATCGGGCAGTGCTGGCGCCCCATTGGTTGGTTCTATGGTGCACGTCACAGTGGTGACTGTAACGCGTTGCGACTCACTTAGGGCGGTTTTGCGCAATTTAACTTCAGTAATTTTAAAAAAAGAGCTAACGGCGATGTTCAGTAGCCGAAAAGCTACCCCATTCCGCCGTTAGCTACCGCTTAGCAACCCATCCGTCGCCAAGCGAAATCTTTTGCGCGAAGCCCTACTTAGGCTTCGTAGCGATTCGGCTCCTCGCCGAGATGGAAGCGGCGACCCGAAACCTCCTTCGGAGTAATACGCACGTAGTTGTACTTCAGAGTCGGCAGCCACGGCTTCAGCGGCAGCTGATCAGCTTTGTTGACATCTGTGTGAGAGGTGAGGACCTCAGCATCACCCTTGACGATAACGGACCATGCCTGCTGGGAGTCCTTATCGACATTGTCGCCCTCAAAAAGAACATCATGGTTCAAAGAAACCGTAAAGAGCTTTGAGCCCTCTGCAGTTCGGAAGTAAATCTGCCCCTCATGAACGACGTAGTTCAGCGGGAAAAGGTCCATATCGTCTGCACGACGTACGACGAGACGACCAAAAGTCTGCGAAGCCAGCAGCTCAAGGGACTCTTCGGTGGACAGTTTCTGGATTACGGAGTCATTGTATGCCATATACCCAGTATTCCACCGTTTAGACAAAGTTGCTAGACCCATACGCACTACTAATGAGCAGCTCAGATACGACAAAACCCCCGGTCAAAACGACCGAGGGTATTTCATCTGGTGGAGCTAACGGGATTCGAACCCGTGACCCCCACACTGCCAGTGTGATGCGCTACCAGCTGCGCCATAGCCCCAGAATCAACATCGGATTGGCTCGCGCCTTTCTCCGCTGCGGACTCCTCAAAGGCTACATGCACCTGCCATTATTACCAAATCCGCTGGTAACGCCTGCTTTAGCGGGAATTAACCCAGTGCCTTCTTCACCCACTGACCCAGGCCGCCTTCGGCCTCGATGTTTTCCAGGATGTCCTTGCCATCAACAAAGACGTGCGGCGAGGAAACCTTGCCCAGGCGCTTTTCCAAATCGTCGTAATTTGCATTGGCGCTGGCCTTAGCTTCCGTGGTGTCCAGCCCGTCGCGGACTTGCTTGACCACGTCATCGGCAACGCCGAGCTGCTTCAGGCGATCAGCAAGCTCTTCATTATCCCACGTAATGGAGTGCTGCTGGTCACGCATCATCATGGTGCGGAAGTTCCAGAATGCGCGGGCATCACCGGTCTCGGCGACCTTGCGGGCAACTGCGTAGGCGAGGGTGGAGTGACCATCACGCTGATCCTTTTCCTGGCCATCCAGGAAGTTCAGAGTGCGGTATTCGGCGATGAGCTTGCCATCGTTGAGCGCCTTAAGCTCATCGGAGTGGCCCTCTTCACTCATCTGCGCACAGTAGTGGCAGGAGAAGTCTTCAAAAACAGTGGCAGTGGTCGCATCCTTGGCGTCTTCCTTGCCCAGACGAATAACGTCACCATCGAGTGCGACGGAGAAGTTAACATCTTCATCCGGCAGTCCTTCAATGGGCTGGGAGCGACCGATGTAAACAACAGCGCCGATTACGACAACTACAACTGCGATAAGAGCAATGAGGCCTACAACAAAGCCATTACCCTTTTCATTTGGGTTCTTAATCTTCTGAGTCACATCGCTTACGATAGCGGTGATTGCTTGATGAAGACATAAATGAGACTTAGAAAACCATGATTGTGTTTAAAAACAACCACATCTAGGCGTAGATAGCCCACTTCTTCCAGGGCCACACGTACACAATCGCAGCCATGGCAATGAAGACAATATCGCGGCCAATCTCAGTCAGATAGGTCACCGGCCCCGCATCCTCGCTATAGCCGCCGCCGCCGAAGCAACCGCAGTCAATCTGCAGGCCACGCGCCCACGCAGAGGCAATGCCGACGATGAATGCCAGCAGCAAAAGTCCGGAGGCCACTGCTACCGGGCGTAAGAATAGGCCGAGTAGCAGCAACAGCCCCAGGATGACCTCGAAGGCTGGCAGCGCGACCGCCACTGTCGGGATGAGATCAGCAGGCAAAATCTCATACGCCTGCACTGCTTGACGCGATTCCAACGGGTTCAACAGTTTAATCAAACCCGAATACAGCCAAATCGCCGCAAGCCCGAAGCGCGCGATCACGCTCAAGATGTCCTTCATGGAAAACAAGATTAATCGAGGCTGGCTGTTTCCAGCCAGCCCAACTGCGCTTAATTAGCCGTTCAGAACAGCAGAGACAACATCCTGCGCCTCAGCCTGAACCTGTGCTAGGTGGTCAGCTCCCTTGAAGGACTCTGCGTAAATCTTGTACTTATCCTCTGTGCCGGACGGACGTGCAGCGAACCATGCGTTGTCAGTGACAACCTTCAGACCACCAATTGCAGCACCATTGCCCGGGGCCTCCGTCAGCTTGGCCAGAATCTTCTCCCCGGCCAGAGTGTCAGCCTTAACCTGATCCGGCGAGAGCTTCTTCAAAATTGCCTTCTGCTCGCGCGTGGCATCGGCATCAGTACGAGCGTAGGCCGGTGCACCGTACTTGTCTGCCAGCTCTGCGTACAGCTGCGATGGAGTCTTCTTGGTCACTGCGGTAATTTCGCTGGCCAGCAGGTCCAAGATGATGCCGTCCTTATCGGTCGACCACACAGTGCCATCCTTACGCAGGAAGGACGCGCCTGCAGATTCCTCACCGCCGAAGCCGATGGTGCCCTCCATCAGCCCCGGGACGAACCACTTAAATCCAACCGGTACTTCCACCAGCTTGCGACCGAGGTTTTCCACCACACGGTCAATCATCGACGACGACACCAAGGTCTTACCGACAGCGGTGTCCTGCGACCAGCCTGGACGGTGCGCGAACAGGTAATCAATCGCCACAGCCAGGTAATGGTTCGGGTTCATCAGACCAGCATCCGGCGTCACAATGCCGTGGCGATCCGAGTCCGCATCATTACCAGTGGAAATATCGAACTTGTCGCGATTGCCAATCAGGGATGCCATCGCATTCGGTGACGAGCAGTCCATACGAATCTTGCCGTCCGTATCCAACGTCATGAACCGCCACGTTGCATCTACCAGCGGATTAACCACCGTCAGGTTCAAATTGTGAATATCGGCAATCGCACCCCAGTAATCCACCGAGGCACCGCCCATCGGGTCAGCGCCGATGCGCACGCCCGCATCACGAATCGCGTCAAGGTCAACCACATTCGGCAGGTCGGAAACGTATGCATTGAGGTAGTCGTGCTTTACGACGAGGTCCCCTGCCTTTTCCACCAACTGGCGCTTGACACCTTCAAGTCCCTTGGCCAGGTACTCATTGGCACGGGCTGCAATCCAGTCAGTGGCATCTGCGTCCGCAGGACCACCGGTCGGCGGATTGTACTTAAAACCACCATCACGCGGCGGATTATGGGAAGGGGTAATCACAATGCCGTCGGCACGCGCAGAGCTGGTCCCCGTTGGGCCCCCTTCAACCTCACGGTTGTAGATCAAAATTGCATGACTGACCGCCGGAGTCGGAGTGTAGCGCCCCTGGGCATCAACCTTGACGGTAATCCCATTTGCAGTGAGAACTTCCAGTGCGGAGACCATCGCCGGCTCGGACAGACCATGGGTGTCACGGCCGATGTAAAGCGGACCCTCAATACCCTGGCCCTTGCGGTAATCGACGATGGCCTGAGTGGTGGCGTGAATGTGGTCTTCGTTAAACGCACCGTCGAGGGAGGAACCACGGTGCCCCGAGGTACCGAAGACGACCTTCTGGTCGGGATTGTTCGGATCCGGGTGCTGCGTGTAGTAGGCCGTGACCAGTTCAGCGATATCAATCAGGTCAGATGGCTGGGCAAGCTGCCCGGCGCGCTCATGAGCCATTGTGGGTTCCTCCTGCAAGTTGTAAAACCTATTTCAGCCTTTCCCTTTCCAGTGTCCCCGTTTTGACGTCGACGCGCAGGGCTGGATGCCCGTTATGAGGCCAACTCGCCCCTGCAATAGGGGGTTAACTCAGGGCAAAAATGGCCGTATAGGCGTCAATAAACCTCAATAAACACTGTGCTACCGTCTTTCTCGTGACTGCAGACCCGATAGAAGAAGAGGTAGCCCCGGCGCTGCCGACCACCCGTCGGGCGCAACTGACCACAGGGCTCGCTGTTGCAGCGGGCGCAGCACTCGGCGCAGTGACGAGATTTCTTCTCGGCGCGGGCATTGATACCGCATTTGGCATGCAGACAAGCGCACTGTCAACAACAGTGATTAACCTGCTCGGCTGCGTGTTCTTTGGCATTGTCAGCACCATTGACTTCGCCAATCCCCGCTTGGCCGCCATGAGTGGTACGGGTTTTTGTGGTGGTTTCACCGCCTTTTCGGCTTTTGTCATTGCGCTGATTGCGCAATCGACAACGTCGATCGCCGCCATCGCAAGTGTGCTGGTAATTCACATTGTGGGCTGCCCAGTTGCCTATTGGATAGGCACTAAGTGTGTGCGGGAGAAAGTGGAATGACTCATCTTCTCCTGGGCACTTCCCTATCCACAGCGCTCCTGGCCATCGCCTCGGTCGCACTCGGCGCTGCTCTCGGCGGGGCGCTGCGCTACACCTTGGCCGAACTCGCAGTTGCATGGCGCGAATCGAAGCTGCCCGGAACATGGACGGCGAATATGGCAGCGTGTTTGGCCGCCGGTGTCGCGGTGACGGCATGGTCGCAGGTGCCGTCGTCAAGCGAAAACGTGCGTCCCGCCCTCGCCTATGCAGCAGTGATGATTGGGTTTGCCGGGGGCCTTTCGACGTGGTCGACGCTTGCAGGTGAGCTTGTACGCCTTCGGTCCCAACACATTTGGCGGGGGCTGAGCTATCTGATTCTCACAGTTGTTGGCGGCGAAATTTTTGCTTATATGGGGATGTCTTTACCCCCACTTGTGACAAATTAGCGATTCAGTGGCTGTTATCCGCATATTTATATGCGGTTTCTTGGCTTTCTATCAGTAAAGTTCCACAGCATGGAAAGCTTCAGCGATTTTGCCTCAGCGGCGGATAGTTTTATTTGGAGTCCTTATCTCCTTATCCCCGCACTGATCGGCACCGGAATTATCTTGACCATTCGTCTTGGCGCAGTACACCTGGCCAAGCTCGGTCCGGCGTTGCGTCTGGGTCTGATTGACCGCAAGGACGACGAGAACGCCGAGGGTGATATCTCTAACTACCAGGCGCTTGCAACGGCGCTGGCGGCAACGGTCGGTGTCGGCAATATCGTCGGTGTTGCGACAGCCATCGGTCTGGGCGGCCCGGGCTCACTGTTTTGGATGTGGGTCACCGGCCTGCTGGGTATGGCATCAAAGTACTCCGAAGCATTCCTGGGCGTGAAGTACCGCCAGCTCGATGCAGCTGGTGAGCAGTCCGGTGGTCCGCAGTACTACCTGAAGAAGGCCATTCCAAACGGCTTCGGCAAGACCCTCGGTGTGCTATTTGCAATCTTCGCCGCTCTGGCCGCATTCGGTATCGGCAACCTGACACAGGGCAACGCCGTCGCTACGAACCTGGAAAACAGCTTCAACATCGATCCGAAGCTGACTGGCATGATTATGTTTATCCTGGTCGGTGCCGCACTGATGGGCGGCATTAAGTCCATCGGCCGCATCACCGCCAGCTTCGTGCCGATGATGATCGTCCTCTACATCGGTGCTGCAATTTGGGTGCTCATCGCCAATGTCTCTGCACTGCCGGAGACCTTCAAGCTGATCTTCACCGATGCCTTCACCGGTACCGCTGCGGTGGGTGGCTTCGCAGGCTCCACGGTGATTCTCGCCCTACAGATGGGTGTTGCTCGTGGCCTGTTCTCCAACGAGTCCGGTCTGGGTTCCGGCGCTATCGCAGCCGCTGCTGCTTCCACCACTCACCCAGTCCGCCAGGGTCTGGTCTCCATGACTCAGACGTTCATCGACACCATCATCGTCGTGTCGTTTACCGGTTTGGTCATCATCAGCACCGGTGCTTGGCAGGACGGCAATATTGATGCCGGTGCGCTGACCGCTGAGGCATTCTCCCGTGGCCTGCCGGGTCACTGGGGTGGCACCATTGTCACACTGTCGATTGTGTTCTTCGCGTTTTCCACCATGCTGGGCTGGTCCTACTACGGCGAGCGCGCCTTCGAATCACTGGTCGGCCGCCGCGGCACCCGCTTCTACCGTGCAGTATTCACCTGCGTGGTCTTCGTCGGTGCTGTGACTCAGCTGGAGACCGTCTGGTCGGTTGCCTCCGCGCTCAACGGCCTGATGGCTCTGCCAAACCTCATCGGTCTAATTGTTCTGTCGGGTCTTATCGCCCGTGAGACCAAGGCCTACCTCGCCTTTGACCCACAATTGCGCGCTACAGCTGAGGAAATTGAGAAGTGGCAGGCCCAGCAGAGCTTTGAGGCTTTCAGCAAGTAACTGGTTAAGTAACTCTTTTTTAAGCACACTAGCTGGGAAGAAAGTAGCTGGCATTCGCCGTGCAGATAAGCTGCCGGCTGGCCAGCTACTTATCGTTTAGGAGCACGATGGTGCGCCCTCGGGTTTGTCCAATGCGCCCAATGCATCATCCAGCTTGTCGACCTTCACCAACTTCATATCACCATTGTCGGCAGTCAGCGCTTCAGTGCAGTTGCCCGATGGCACAAAGAACATCTCGGCACCCGCATCTCGGGCAGCCGAGATTTTGTGTGTAATGCCGCCAATTTCACCCACGTTGCCGTCCGCATCAATAGTGCCGGTGCCCGCCACATGACGGCCATCGGTCAAATCCCCGGGGCTCAGCTTGTCAATGACGCCGAGAGTCATCATCAGGCCTGCCGACGGACCGCCAATGCCGCTGAGCTGGTATTCGACCTTGGTATCCCCGGCCGACTGTGTAGCCATTCCCACACCCAGCATCGCGGAATCCTTCTGGTGCGGATTTTCCGCCAACTCCACCTCAATGTCGGTCGGCTTTGCAGCTGCCTTATTACCGGCCTTGTCATCTTTGGCCGCAATGATGCTGAGCGTGACCTTGTCGCCCGGAGCATGTGCAGCGATTGCTGCCTTTACCTCTTCTGGCTTCGCGACGTCCTCGCCATCGACGGCAACAATGACATCATTTTCATGCACTCGGCCATCTGCTGGACTGTCCGGGACCGTGTAGGCGACCGTAACTTCCGTCGGCAAGCCCAAGTGCGCGAATGCGGCGGTGGTGGCGTTTGCTTCGGATTCGGTGAACGCCGCCTTGTTTTCCTCTTCTACCTCGTCCTGACTTTGGCCAGGCGGGAAGATGGCTTCGATGGGAACGATGTCATTGTCCGGATTCAGCCACAGTCCAAGGACCTGTGGCAGCGTCAGATTGTGACGTACCGCCACGGTGGTCATATCCAGCTCGCCCTTGGAACGCTCACGATCGACGCCACTGCCGCTGACCGAGATGATGTTCTTGCCCTCAACGTCGCTGAGGACATCGAAGACCGGGCCCGGCCCTTGCGCAGCGTATGGCACTGTCAGCGTTGGAAGCGACAGCACGCCAGCCAACGCGACAATAGGGACTGCGCCAACTAGGAGAGTTTGGGTACGACGATTCACAGGTAACACCCTACATTCCCCTACCTAAGCAACTCGACACGTCATGGACTCGATTGCGGACTTTATGGCTGTGGTCTGGAGGATTCTTGTTCGCTGGGCGCGAAGTTGGCCAAAAGGACGGATTTTGGAGTACTCACGGAGCCTTTTGCCCGGTACGGTGGGAGCATGAGTTCTAACGGATTTGGCTTTGGTCCGAATGACAATGACGACGATCGTGATGACGCAGGCAACGGCGACTCCGGCCAGGGCGGTCACGGCGGCCAGGGCGGTCCCTTCGGTATTTTCGGCTTCCCCTTCGGTGGCAACTCCGGTTCCGGGGGCTTCGGCTTTGGCGGTTTTGGTGGCTCCGGCCAGTCTGGCCAGGGCGGACGGTCCGGTCAGGGCGGCCAGCCCAATCTGGGCGATATTCTGAACCAGTTCGGTCAGATGTTCTCCGGCATGGGACAGCAATTCAAGGAGGCCAACTCCGGCCCGGTGAATTACCAGGCGGCAGAGCGGGTTGCACACACTCGAATTGGCGACCCTGCGCCTATTAAGGATTCCGCGCGCGAGGCCCTCACTGACTCCTTGCGTCTGGCAGAACTGTGGTTGGACGATGCCACTTCCCTGCCCGCTGGCGCTAACCGCGTTGAGGCGTGGAATAGTCTGCAGTGGTTGGAAAACACCATGTCTACGTGGACGCGTCTGGTCGACCCAGTTGCCGGCCGCATGGGTGATGCCTCGCTGGAGGGTGTTCCGGAGGAAGCCCGCGAGATGATGGGGCCGATGCTAAACATCATGCGCCAGATGAACTCCATGAGTTTTGGTACGCAGCTGGGCAATGCTCTGGCCGACCTGGCACAGACCAGCCTGACTGGCTCGGATCTGGGGCTGCCGCTGCACACTACTGGTGCCGCAGTTCTGCTGCCGACCCACCTGATTAACCTTGCTGAAGAGCTCGAGGTTCCGGCTCGCGATTTGTTTATCTACGCCACTGCCCGCGAAGCGGCACATCAGCGTCTTTTTGACCGCGTGCCGTGGCTGGTTGAGCGCATGATTTCCTCCGTTGAGGAATACGCCGCTGGCATTGTTATCGACTACTCCAATATCGAAGAGGCAGCTCGCGGCCTGGATATTGAAAATCTGCAGGATCCGCAGCGCCTTCAGGAGGCCATGGCCGAGTTCCAGAACATGGACTTGAGCCCGAAGATTCGTTCTCGCAATGAGAACGCCCGCACGCGTTTCCAGACGCTGCTGGCACTGGTTGAGGGCTGGGTCGACATGGTCGTCAACGATGCGCTCGGCGAGCGACTGCCGGGTGCTGCTCAGCTGGATGAGGCATGGCGCCGTCGCCGTGCTACCGAAGGCGCAGAGCAGGCCCTGGAAAAGGCCACTGGCATTGACCTGGGTTCCCCGAAGGTCCGCGAAGCCACGGATCTGTGGCGTCGCCTGACCACCGCTGTGGGCGTTGAGCGCCGCGACAAGGTCTGGGATCACCCAGACTTCTTGCCTGTGGCAGAGGACCTGGACGATTCCGCCGCCTTCATTGACTCGGTTCTCGGTGGCACTGACACCGATGACTTCGACCCGATTGCGGAGCTGGAAGAGCAGCTGCGCAAGGAGGCCGAAAAGCGTGACGCCGAAGGAAACTCTGAAAGTGACGACCAGGACAGCGATAACAAGGACGCTGAGGACGACGATTCTGACAAGTAGCCCTAGCGCATGCGCGACCTCGCGCACCGCTGACGCAGTCTAGCTCTGCGTTCCCCAGCGCTGATAAGCCTCCAAGTAGCCCCGTGCCCGTTCGTGGTGCGGGGCTTTTGCGGCCCAATACCAGAATTCTTCGGTATGCCCACCATCGATAAAGGTGTGCACCAGTTCGTGCACAATGACATCGTCGAGGACATACCCCGGAACGTCGGCAAGCCGATGCGAAATGCGAATACGCCCCGGGCTATCGACGCCCCCGGTGACCGATGCCCATCTGCGCGACATGTTTTTGACCCATTTGATGGATTCGAAGTTCGGGCGATTTTCCAGCACTGTGCGTGAGAGCAACTGCGCACGCCGCTGAAGCTCTGAGTTGTCCAGATTGCTGCCGACCTTTTGACGCACGCGCGCGACAATATCGTTGACCTGTTGTTTTTCCGCAGCAGCACTCAAATCATCGGGAACCATGACAATGATGCGGTTTCCTTCAGCACGGGCAGACACAGTCCGGCGACGACGCTTGGAACGCCGCACCTCAATATCAGGACCGTACTCAGGTCGCTTGCTGCTCATGCTTTTCAAGCGTATATGTTCTGCCCTGCGATTGCGTAAAAGTTTCCCCCGGGGTAGAAGATAATTTTATGGGGGAATTTTTGAATACTTCTCGGAAGCGGGATGCTGAGGGGCCGAGAAGTCCAGCCGCTGCGACGTGCGCACTCAAACCAGAGGTTCCGATAGTCATGCGTCCCGGCGCGCGCATTCAGTTCGGCGTGGAACCCGAGCGCAGCATGGTCTTGCCGCTTGCCGACGGCACCCCGCCGGGACCTGTCTTTTCCGCGCTTCTTGCTGCTCATCGAGGTGCCGCTTTGGGAGCCGCCTTTGCGGATGCTGCCGGTACGCTACAGCCACAGTTCATCGATGCGCTGATTAGCGACTTAGAGCGTGCGGATTTGGTGCGCAGGCCTCCCCTGCGGCGCACAATCACGATTATTGGCAGAGATGGCTTAAGAACCGGTCTTCTGGAAGGGCTCCGACGCAGTGGCTCCGCCAGTTGGACAAAGGCGATGTCGCCGACCAGAAATGCGACGTTGAAGCTGTCACAATCGACTCCTGAGGACATCGGACTGGCCGTCATTACCGGCATGGAGGTCCCCAGTCTGCCGCTGGGGCGCGCGCTGTATCACCGCGGGATTGAGCATCTGCACACGCACTTCCGCGATGGCGCACTGATCATTGGTCCGCTTGTCCGCCCAGGTCAGGGTCCATGTGCGATGTGCTTTGAGGCTTATCGACGAGATCGCGATCCCGTCCGGTCACTCATAGCTCTGCAGCTGCGCACCTTCACTCCGGTTGCCGCACCTGAATGGCTCAACACGGCCGTGCCACTGTTGCTCGGCCAACTGCGCCGGCCCGACCTTTCCGATCTTTGCGCCACAGAAGTGCGCATTGACATGGAACGGCTGGATATCACTCGCACCACTGTTGGCCCGCACCCACATTGCCCTGTGTGCGGTCATGGCAATTCGGGCGCGGGATTTATGTAATTCGGCCAGCTACGAGTTGACGAAGGAATTGACGATTCCCAAGATTCCTTCACCAAAGTGGCTCAGCTTGGCCTCACCGATTCCTGGAATTTGTAGCAGTTCTTCCGGTGTCGTAGGCATTTGCTCTGCGATAGCCAGCAGCGTCGCATCCGAGAAAATGACAAATGCCGGGACTGTCATTTCCCTGGAAGTTTCCAATCGCCATGCGCGCAGTGCGTCTAGCAGCGCCGGATCCGCAGTTACCGGGCACTCTTCGCAGCGACCAGAGATCCGCTCCGCATCCGTCATCAGTGGCTTGGTGCAGCCCTTACACTGCCGCGACTTCTGCCGCGATCCCCGAGAGCTCTTCCGCGTGCTCTGCGCTGCCGATGAGTAGTCCGAGATTTCAATATCCAGGTCATCCAGAAAGCGGGTTCGGCGACGCGACTTGCGCCCACCTTCGGTACGCGACAGCGACCAGGACAACTCCAGATGCTCGCGGGCACGGGTAATTCCCACGTAGAACAGGCGACGTTCTTCTTCAATGGCCTCGGCACCCTGTGCCGGGGATTGTTCAAATTTCTTCAACGCATGCTGGATTGGCAGGGCGCCGTCGGTAAGCCCAACGAGGAACACGGCATCCCACTCAAGGCCCTTGGCAGCGTGCAAGCTGGCCAATGTGACACCGTTGAGTGTCGGCGGGTGTTTTGCCTGCTGACGGGTATGTAGTTGGCCGAGCAATGCCTGAATATTGGTCTCTGTATTCGCGTGGACGATGTCCTTGCACAGGTCATACAGGGCATTGAGGGACTGCCAGCGTTCCCTGGCGCCGGCACCCTCCGGTTCCTGCTCGGTCATACCAAGGCCTGCGAAAACTCGCTTGACCAAATCCAGCAAGTCGGTGCCCTGAAGCGTCGGCACTGTCCTAGAGGAGCGCGAGACTTTTACCAATGCGGCAATGGCATCGCGAATTTCTGGGCGCTGGTAGAAACCGTCACCACCGCGCACCTGGTAGGAGACGCCTACCTCCGACAATGCCTGCTCAAAGACTGCCGACTGCGCATTGATGCGGTAGAGCACAGCAATTTCCGAGGCTGGCGTCCCGGAGTCAATCAAGCGCTTAATGCTGCGAGCTGTGGCGCGCGCTTCCATCGGCTCATCGTCGTACTGGTTGAACGTCGGCTCAGGTCCGTCCTCACGCTGGCCCACCAATTTCAAACGCGATCCTGCAATACGGCCCTGCGCACGACCAATGACGTCGTTAGCCAACTCCACAATCTGCGGAGTCGAACGGTAGTCCCGCTGGAGACGAACCACAGTGGCATCCGGGTAGGTCCGCGAAAAGTTCATCAGGTAGTTCGGAGTTGCACCGGTAAACGAATAAATCGTCTGGTTAGCGTCGCCAACGACGGTAATGTTGTCGCGGTCGCCCAACCAGGCATTGAGCACGCGCTGCTGCAATGGCGTGACGTCCTGGTACTCATCGACCACGAAGCAGCGATACTGGTTACGAAATTCCTCGGCCACCGCACGGGAGTTCTCCATCGCGCCGGCAGTGTGAATGAGTAGGTCATCGAAGTCGAGCAACAGCCCGTCAGGTGTGGTTTTAATGTCCTCGTAGGCGCGGTAGCAATCAATAATCTTGTCCACCGGCAGTGGTGCAGTGCGGCCATGTTCCCGCAGTGCTGCCTGGTACTGGTCAGCACCGGCGAGAGTGGCCTTGGACCACTCAATTTCGCCCATGACATCGCGGATTGTTTCCTTGGAATTATCCAGCCCAACGCGACGAACGGCTTGCGCCACCACTCGGAATTTCTGATCGTCGAGCAGACGCCACGGCATATCACCTGCGACCTTTGGCCAGAAGTAACGCAGCTGGCGCAGTGCCGCCGAGTGGAAAGTACGCGCCTGAACGCCAGGAGTGCCCATCGCTGCCAGACGGTCACGCATTTCTCCCGCGGCGCGAGAGGTAAACGTCACCGCAAGAATCTTCTGTGGCTGCACAAACCCCTGATCAATGAGGTACTTGATGCGGTGCGTGATAGTGCGCGTCTTGCCTGTTCCCGCACCGGCGAGAATGCAAACCGGCCCCATCGGTGCCGTAGCTGCCTCACGCTGATCCGGATCGAGGCCAGCTAGGTAATCCGCCCCGTTAACATCCGTCCCCAAACCCGACAAAGGTCTTTCGGCCTCACTTTCTGCTAAGTTGCTGACGCTTTGGTGCTGGCGTTATTCGTCGTTGCTGTACACGCGGCGGACATAGAGCAGGCGATCGCCAGGCTCGACCGATTCACACTCTGGCGAATCAATACGGTACAGCTCACCCGAACGCACCACACCCAGCGCAATATCAGCGAGGTGACGCGGGCTGGCGCCAATTTCCTCTTCAGTCACCAATCGCTCTGCCACGGAGAAGCCTTCATCAGGGCTCAGCAAATCCTCCATCATCTCCACGACTGAAGGTGTCACTGTGGCCAGGCCCAGCATGCGACCTGCGGTTTCAGAAGAAATAACCACCTGGTCAGCACCGGACTGTGTCAGCAGGTGACGGTTTTCTGACTCACGTACCGACGCCACAATCGATGCACCTGGGGCCAGCTCACGTACAGATAGAGTGACCAGCACAGCGGTATCGTCCTTATTCGGTGCGACAACCACCGACCGCGCTCGCTGGATACCGGCCAACTTCAGCACCTCGGATTTAGTCGCCGACCCATGCACCGTCGCCAAGCCCTGGTTAGATGCCTGATTCAGTGATTCTTTGTCCGTGTCAATGACGACAATTTCCGCTGGGTCAACGCCGTCGGCCAGAAGAGCAGCGATGGCAGAACGGCCCTTGGTGCCGTATCCGATAACTACGGTGTGATTGCGCAACTGTCTCCTCCAGCGCTGAATTTGCAGAGTTTTTCGCGATTCCTGTGTCAAGACCGTCAAGGTCGTACCGACCAAGAGGGCCAAGAAGGCCACACGCAGTGGTGTGATAATCAAAATGTTGAGCAGCCTGGCCCGCTGCGTTACCGGGGTGATGTCACCGTAGCCTGTCGTGGACAAACTGACCGCCGAGTAATACACGGCATCAATGAAGGTGAGATCTTCCGTATAACCGTTGCGGTCGTAGTAGACCACAACCGAGGCAATCAGAAGCAAGACTGCAGCATAGTTCAGACGACGGGTAATCAGCCGCCATGGATTCTTCGGCGCAGACTCTGGCAGGCCGATGACTCCCAGCAGCGCGTGACCGGGCAAATCATTGAGTCCGGTTTCGTATCCAGAGGTCCTACGAATTGGATTTCGCAACCGCCTCTCGCCCGCCTTTCGTGAGTGCTATTTCGGTGAAATTGGAAACTCCGAACTGTCGCTGAGAACGTGTGCTCTAGCTGCAGTCACGTATGGAGTTGACTATCCAATCAGCTCGCGCATTTTCCTGTCTAACTCTATCCTGCTTGGCAATAATGCTTCATCCGGGACCAACGTACGACCGGCTAAGACATAGAAAAACCCTGCTTCGATATCTTCTGGCGCCACATCCTCGCCCATTTCGCGAAGGCGATCCGACCACGCCAAGCGGTAAATCGCTAGCTGCAAAGCCGCAACTGACCGGTCTTTACCCTTGGGCATTTGGCCGGTCTTCCAGTCAATGACGCTCCACTTGCCCTGGTGGTTAAAGACGGCGTCGATACGCCCAACGACGCGTCGCTGACCAATGGCAATTTCAAAAGGAACCTCGACAAAACGCGGCGTGCGATGCGCCCACTCGGATGCCTCGAAATTGGTCTTGAGCTTTTCTAGCTCACGCTCAGACGCACCTTGTTCGGTGCCGAGGAAATCATCCAAGTTGTCGCTGTACAAGTCTTCATCATCGAGCAGACTGTGCGCACCGAAGCGGTTTTCCAGCCAGGCGTGGAAGGCCGTGCCGCGTCGCGCAAAGCGGTTCGGCTTAAACGGCACCGGGCGCGCTTTACGACGAGCAAACGCGACCGGATCTGCAATCATGGACTGGTACTCGCTGGTGGACATGCTTGTCGGCATGGGTAGCTCAATTTCAGCAGCGCGTGCTCGGCGGATTTCATCCACGAGAATGGTCGTTTCCGTCTCCCAAACCTCGGAAAGGTCACCGGAAATAGGTGCCTCATCGTGTTCATTCTTGAGGTACCACTTCACGCTGTCGGCAGCGCGCTGAACTCGGTCGCGCCGCTGTCCGAGGGTATCGACTGGCCAGACGACACCATCAACAGCGCTGTCACAGTCGAGGTTCGGCTCTGTTTCCTCGACAACCGGGTCAGCGCCGTCAGCCCAGGATGTCACATAGTGGCTGAACTGCTCGGCAATAGCCTTGAAGTCAGTTGAGGCCTCCGAGGGGTTCTTCAAGCTTGGCTTTGGCCACCTGCTTGCTGTGATAACCAGTTTCTTCGCCGAACGAGTAAGCGCTACATAGAAAAGTCGCTGTGCTTCTTCGCGCAGCATGTCTCGCAGCTGTTCCTTGTAAGCCTTGATTTCTTTATTGAGCTCAGTCTGATTATCGCTGCCCGAAATATCCAGCTCCGGCGCATCGCTATCAACCGAATCCGCAACTGGTGCCCAGTCCCCCACCGACAACTGAACTGTGGTGCTGTCGTCGGCGAACTGCTCTGCCAATGGCGCGACCTGCGTGATTGCTCCAGGTGGCAACATATTTGGAGTGGTTAGCCAGGAATACAGTTTCGGCTGATCGAACTTGTCGCTTGTAATACCGGGCACGGCAACGGTGTCCCATTCCAGCCCCTTGGACTTGTGCATCGTCATGATTTGCACACAGTTTTCCGGAACGCTCATGGGAGCCCGCTCAAGTCCTCCGTCATGCTCGGCGGCAAACTCCAAGTAGTTGAGGAAACCGGTTACATCATCAGAGATGTTCTGCGAGTAGCTCGCGGCAATGTCGACGAACTTGTCCAAATGGGCTGTTGTAGGCCGGGTAATAGAGGTCGCCTCACCGTACTGTCCCGCTGCTGCCTCGACGCGAATACCAAATTCGGTCGCTACATCTTCAACTAGCTCAGGCAGGGACTTATTCAACGAGAAGCGACGCAGTTTACGCAGGCTGGCACCCAATTCAGCAAGCCGAATCATGGCCTCATCCGAATAGTTCAGCGCATCGCTGCACGTCAATGGGCCATTTTCCTCAACGGTGCCACGTGCCAACGGGGTTCCGTCGGCAAAGCGAATATCCGGGTCCGCGACTGCATGGCCAAGGCCGATGACAGTCCTTTCCCTGATGGCCTCCTCTACAAGCTTGTCGTATTGTTCCGCGAGTTCTTCCAGCGGAGTGCGCTCACCAAAATTTTCAGCTTGCTGTTCGCGTTGTTCCTGTCCGACAGCGGCGAGCTGACCTGCGCGGGTGCGCAGGGCCTCAATATCTGCCGCACCAAAATTGAACCTGGGGCTGAGCAGGAGACGCAACGTATCGGCATCGGAGCTTGGATCTACCAGCACCTTCATCACCGAGGTGACGTCCATAATCTCTGGCAGACTGAGCAGACCTGCCAACCCCACGATGACAGCCGGAACACCCCGCGCAGATAGAGCGTCCAGATAGACGGGTGACTCAGCGTTGGTACGCACCAAGATTGCAGCATCGAGCTTTTTGCCCGTTGTTTCACATTCCCGCAATTCTGCTTCCATACAGTCGGCGATAAATGCCACTTCTTCTTCACAGGTCATGGTGAAAGCCAACTGGACTTCGCCCTCGCCGGCCTTCGGACCTGCGTTGAGTGCTTCCACGGTGCGCGGATAGCCGGCAAAAGCGCGGTCCGACACCGTATTAGCCAGCTGCAACACCGACTGCGGGTTACGCCATGAAATGGTTAGCTGTTTCTTCTCTGCTGGCTGCCCATCTGAGCGCGGGAAGTCGTTAACAAATTGGACCAGGTTTTCTGCAGTCGCGCCACGCCAACTGTAGATGGCCTGCATCGGGTCCCCCACGGCCGTGACACAACAACCGGAAAACAGCGCGCGGAGGAACAGACGCTGGGTGTGTGAGGTGTCTTGGTATTCATCGAGCATGATGACTTTAAAGCGACGCCGCTCCCCCTGCCCCACTTCGTCAAATTCGGTGGCCAGGCGTGCAGCACGCGCCATCTGCATACCGAAGGTGGCGACATTTTCTTCGTTGCAGCGCTGACGCACTTGCTCCACGAACGGCAGAATCTCGAGTCGAACCCGCTGTTTATCAACGATATCCTGCAGGCCCTTAAGCAGGCCGTCGCCCTTGCCGCCCTTTTTCGGTGTCTGCTCGATGTTTTTAATGAAAGCTTCTGTCTCCTCCCGAATTGCAGTGGCGGAAGACAGATTTGAGTCGATATTCTCACCGAGCTTAATGATGTTCGTGGCCAGCGTCACTGGCGCCATGTCAGCTTCGACAGTCTTTGCACTCCGGGCGACTTCCCAAGCCAGCTGCCATTGCGTGGCGCCGTCCATAATGCTCACACCCGGTTCGGTAGGAAGCAGTAGACCATAATTGCCCACGACTTCCGATGCGTACGCATCGTAGGTCAGCGTGGTCGGCGCAATAACCTCGAGTGCTGCTAAGACCTCAGGAGAAGCCTGGGCACGGAATGCCTTTGATGCAGCCAGTCGAGTGAGCTGCTGTCGAATGCGCACGCCCAGCTCACGAGCGGCCTTTCGGGTGAATGTCAGCCCGAGGACTTCCTCTGGCCGAATAAAACCATTGGCAACCAACCAGACCACACGTGCCGCCATGGTCGCTGTCTTGCCAGCGCCAGCGCCAGCGACGACAAGCATAGGTTCCATCGGGGCACCGATAACAGCCGCTTGCTGCTCTGTCGGCGGAAACTCCTGTCCCATCATCTCGGACAGAGTTACTGGGTCAATAATGGTGCGTTCCTGAGACATCCCTACCGCTTCCCTTCTGCTGCCGGGCATGCCTTTGCCAACGAGCAGTACTTGCAATGATCTCCAGCCAAGGCCAGCGCACGCGGACCTGTCACAGCGGAAGCTACTTGCTTCACGCGATTTTCCCAGGTCTCCAGCATTTCCGGAGTCTGTTGAGCCTGCTGCCTGGTAGTAATAATCGTTTTCTTATTGGATATCCGTGGAAACACGAGATAGGCCCCGGATTGTTCAACTCCATCACCGCTGACAATCGCCATACCGCCGTCACGCTTAACAACTTCACCCTTCGACAGCGCTAACTGATATGTCGCCAACTGTGCATGCTTCTCTACCTCGTCACCCGTCGGTGCGTGCTTACCTGTCTTGATGTCCACAATCTGGATTGAGCCGTCGACATCTTCAATCAAGCGGTCAATTCGACCGACAATCACAATGTCATCAGTAACGGCGACCTTCACTGGAACTTCAGTTCCCAAGTCCTTCTGATTTTCAATCCATCGCTGCCAATTTTCCAGCGCTTCTACCCATACTTCTTCCTCTTGCTGCTTGCGCCAATCCGGGGCGTCCGACAATTCGCCATAAACTCGGCGAATTTCCTGCTGAGCCTCGGGCACGGTCACGCCCTTGGCCAGAGCTTCTGCTGCCAGATGGAACAGCGAACCCAAGTGCATTACCGAGGTCGCCACCGGCTTGTCCATCATGGCCTTGAGGGGACAACTGAGTGTCGCTTCCACCTTGGAGGGATAGATTCGCGCAGGCTTTTCCTGCGCCAGCGGCTGAGCGGTCGACGGGGCACGCAAGCCCCACCACGAGTCCGGATGCGCCCCCGGCACACCCACCTCAGCCAATCGAGCGAGCTGGCGTGCTGCTTGACGACGCCGCGTCTCAGTCTCTGCATCATCAACGGCAGCCGCCCGTAGTTCTGCCAACAACGATTCCACAGAGAAAACGCGAGGCAACCCCGAACTTAACCGCTCTACCGCAACAGATTCCTGGCCTTCAGCATCAGCTGCATCTTCAGCAGTACCTGCGGCCGACACCTCCTGTTCCGGATTTGTGACTCCAAATTTCTCCGCCAATTCCATGACGAAGGGGCTGGGGACTCCGACATCCTCCGGTGAGTCGACTGCGGTAAGCAGCACATGCTGGCTTGCGCGGGAGACGGCCACATGCAGCAAACGGCGTTCCTCTGCCAGCGCATCTGAGATTGAATTGATGTATTCGTGTGGTTCAATCCCATAATCAAGCAGCCCAATGAACTCGTTTTGCTTCATCACAGAACCGGTCACGCCAAGGCTGGGCCACTGTCCTTCCTGGACATCGGCAATAGCCACTGCAGCCCACTGGCGGCCAAGCGCAGAGTGCGCCGAGAGAATACGAACGGCATCACGTTCAATTCCGCTGCGATCGCGAGTACCGATGGGCAGCTCCTGCTCTTCCACCGAAGCGATGAAACCAGAGACAGTCAATTTAGGGTTTAGCTCAACGCGGTCACCTGCAAAGTCGAACAGCGCCATGACAGCATCCAGATCCCGGTCCGCCGACGCTCCCGCCGTGCCACCTCGCAGTGATGCGGCCATCAAGTGATCTGCCAACCCAGTAGCCTGCCAAATTGCCCACAGCGTGGCTTCCACACCATCGCGCAGCGCAGCACGCGCACCCCGCAACAGCTCCACCGGTACGGATAGAGCCTGACGCTCACGCTCAGACAGCGATGCAATCAGTTCTTCCTGCTCTGCGGTAAGCGTTTCCGCACGCAGAATGTCAATCAACTGCGACATTGCTGATTCGCCGTACAAATCCGCTTTACGGATTCCACGCAGCAACCGCTCCTTCACAATGGGGTCCATGTTGACCAATGGTCCCGCGAGGAATTCCTCCCATTCCACATCATCGAGCTGGTTGAGAGTGGCGCGCAGCGCAACCAGCAGCGCACGGACTAGACGCTGATGACGCAGGACGATGTCTGTCGGGTCAATCTGCACTGGTACACCTGCACGCGACAGAGCTCGAAACAGCGATGATTCCCCTGCTCCAGAACGTACAATGACTGCCATGTCCCGCCACGCCAGGCCTTCATCAATATGAAGACGGCGGAAGAAGTCAGCAATAGTTGCCCGCTGTGCACGCTCTGAAGAGTGGATGGCAATGCGCACGGCGCCATTCATGGCAGTTGCATCAGCGGTCACTTCCCCTACCTCATCGCCTGAAAAACCGACAATACCGCGGTAAGCAGGCGGCTTAGGCAACTTCTCCGATACCGAATTAGCCGCATCTGCAATAGCACTGCGGCAGCGGTAGGACTGTTTGAGCAGTATCTGCTGGGCGTCGTCGCCGGATGCCCGGAGATAGTCATTACTAGCACCGCGGAAATGCAACACCGACTGGTCTTCATCACCAGTAATCACTGCCACCGCTGCGTGCTGCACAAACCTATCCACCAGCCGTGCTGCTTCCGGTGACAGATGCTCCGCATCATCGACCAAAACCACCGACTTGCCCCACCGCGAAAGCGCCTCTTCATCAGCATCAAGCTCAGCCAATGCAGCAGAAACGATCTCAGCGGCATTCAAGCTGGGCTCCCACGCCAAGCGCATTGTTTGCTGGTACTCCGCCATGAACTTACCGGCAGCGCTCCAGGCCTCAATGCCATAATCCGCACCCAATTGCTGCAGGCGCTGCGCATCTACTCCTCGCTCTGCGGCACGCAGCAGGAAATCACGAACGGCCCTGGAAAAGCCGACCAATGGCAGCGCCGGACGCAACCTCTCTGGCCAATACGCACCACCGTCTTCAGCATGCCCAGTCAACAGCTCACGAACCACGGCATCCTGCCTGGCACCAGTGGTCAGTGATGGCTCCGGCTCCCCGCGGCTGACCGCTGCGTCCCGCACCACCGCAAATGCAAGAGAGTGCAACGCACGGATCATCCCACCCTGACCGGCACCACGAACTTCTGAATCTGAGGAAGCAAACCGCCGGTCAAAATCACGCCGCAGCGCCGCAGCGGACTCCTTTGACTGCGAAATCACTACAATGCTGTCCGCTGGGATACCGGCCTCAATGTAGTCCACTGCCAGATCCACCAACAGCGAACTCTTACCCGTACCAGGGCCTCCGAGAACACGGGTTACTGGCTGCTGGCACACAGTTCGCCCCGCAACCAATGCCTGATTACGGGAAGGGAAAAGCCCCTCTACCGCAGTGCCTTCCCACTGCCTGGTACTAGGCGGTTCTTCCTGGACGAACCGGACCTTCGGCATGCCTTCTAAGATCATGTGCACCATTGTGGCACATTCACCGGATCCATATTCGAACACATATGCGAATTAGGTGGAAATTACCCCCGCCCCAGCTCACGGCGCTCCCATGTCCCCCCCCCTCCTACCAAGGGAGCACCGAGACTACTAGTTACTCACAAAAGCGCGAACCAACGACGCAGCACGGAAAAGTCCACGGTAGGCACCCGGCTGAGACTCCGGACAGACGGCGTGGACGAAAAGTCGGTAGCACATCGCACGCACCAAAAGCTGACCAAAATCAGGCAGATGATCAAAACGACGCAATAGCTCTTCATCCGCCCCGACCATGGCCAGGCAATCCACGGCTGCCAGCGCCGCGGTCCAACCGCGAACATGCCACGCTGGCACGATGTCGGTTAAAACCGGGGCGGCCGTGCCGTCGTAAAGCAGCGTGCCGACGAGATCTGCGTGACAGACCTGCATGTGCTCTGTTGGCACGACCAGTTCCTCGCGAAGTTGCAATAGGTCGCCGGCGATGGTGAGCGCCTCGGCACAATCGGCACGTGGGACGCTGTTGGGATCGAGCATCTCCTCGAGAATAGAAATGGGGTCGGCAGACCATGCTGCGCGATCGCACTTGCGGAAGTAATCCTCTTCCTTATCAGAGAGAAACTGCGGACGTGCCACGCCAGCAAGCCCCTCTTCGACGCGACCTGCGGCGACGATGGTTTCGTCGGCGCGCGGGGCAAAGTCGCCGGGAATATAATGCCGCGCTTGCCAGCCGGCAATGACCAAGCGCCCGTCGCTGGTACGCACGGAGTTGGCAACGCGCACACCATCGACATCGAGTGTGCTGCGTACCTTTGCAGACCAGAGTGCCTGCGCCGAGTTGCGCACGGCCGACAGCACGATGGAATCGTCGTAGACCCAGCCGTTATCCCACGCGCGCCCGGCGCGACGCGGCTCGCCCTCGGCGCCGAAGGCGTTGAGAACATGGTCAGGAGGAGTGGCGCTCATGTGCTGCTACTGCCTCACTTTCTGAGTCGGAGCGGCGACGACATCGTCGGCACCGAACGGATACGGCCAGCCATTGACGGTACAGGTCTTACCATCGCGCTGATAGACCTCATTTTCGTCCAACGAATTCAATTCATCATTGGACACGCTGAGGGTTTGCTGCATCATAATCGGCGCGACCGCGCCATCTGACGGGCAGGGCTCATGAGCCGCATACCCCAGAGCATGACCGACTTCATGGTTAATCAAGTACTGCCGATAGAGCCCCAAGTCGCCCTGGAAAGGCAGCGCTCCCCTGGTCCACCGTGCGATATTGACAATCACCCGACCCGGCTCGCCCTCTTTTTGACCAGACAAGTAGCAGGACGTCTCCACCTCCAGGCTATTGCCACACAGCTGATGAGTAGTCTCCGTGGCGGCCAGTTGCACCAGCAACGTCGGTTCCTTATCGCGCGGGACAGCCTCAAACGAGTAGCTCGGGTCTGCAGTCCACCCACGTGGATCGGACAGAATCGACTTCACAGTTTCGGCAAAAGCGCGCTCCCCGCCTACCGACGGAGCATCAATGTTGTCTTCCATTTCGACGGCATAGGTAACCTTGTGGTTTGTCCCCTCACCGACGCGCGGATGTACGACAGTGATGTCTTTAAACGTGCCCGAAGACTTAGTGGCGTAGTCAGGCCCCGGTGGCAGTTGACCATTCTCGAAGCCGTCACCGTATCCCTTACCCGGAACCGGGCCTGACCGGCCACTGCCCTGCTGCGAGGCGACGGTCTCATCGCCCGCACCTGACGAGCTGCCATCAGCGCTGAAGATATCAACGAGGATGATGACGGTAAGCACTATAAGAACGGGGATGGCGTATGCCCGCCAGCCCCACTGTCTTGCAATGCGAACGAGAAAGGGTTCGTCGGACATTAGGCGAAGAAGCCGACCTTTCGGTCAGAACCGCTGCCGGTACGCACGTAAGCAACCTTGTCAACGTTAATCAGGTACGAAGAACCTGCAGCGTCGGTCAGCTCAATCAGGCCTTCGCCGCTCGCCAGCTTCTCAGCAATCTTCGCCTTAGTCTCTTCACCACCGGCGACGTTTTCGATGTTCAGCTCGCGTGTGTTTTCTGCGAATCCAATAGTGATGTCCATAGGTGACATCATAACCATTCCCAAAGAAGCTAGGATTAGGGCTGACCGTAAACGAATACAATATGCCGTCTTTGAGCAGTGAAGGAGTCGCCGTGGCAGAGTCTCAGTCCCCGACATTCGTCGAATTGGGAGTCGCCGCCGAGATTTGCGACGCACTCGCGGACGAAGGCATTACCCATACCTTTGCCATTCAGGAACTCACGCTGCCGCTGGCCCTCGATGGCACCGACATCATTGGCCAAGCTCGCACCGGAATGGGCAAAACCTTGGGCTTCGGTGTCCCACTGATTGACCGAGTCTTCGACGATGCTCGTATTCCAGAGCCCGATGGCACTGCACGGGCAATGATTATTGTCCCTACCCGCGAGTTGTGTGTCCAGGTCGGCGAGGATCTTCACCGCGCGGCGCAGTCGACCGACTTGCGCATTTGCACCATCTACGGTGGACGTCCCTACGAAGAGCAGATTGACCAGCTTGAACGGGGCGTCGACATCATCGTCGGCACGCCGGGTCGTCTGATTGACCTCTACCAGCGTGGCAATCTGGAGCTCTCCGGAGTCAAAATCTTGGTCCTCGATGAAGCTGACGAGATGCTGGACTTGGGCTTCCTGCCGGATATTGAAAAGATTTTGGCTGCCGTGCCCACTGAGCGCCAGACCATGCTCTTCTCGGCCACCATGCCGGGGCCAATCCTCACGCTGGCCCGCACATTCATGAATCGCCCGGTCCATATCCGCGCTGAATCCGGCGAGGAAGAAGCCACGATTCATGAGACCACTAAACAGATCGTGTTCCAGTCTCATCAGATGGATAAGGTCGCGGTTATCTCCCGCATCTTGCAAGCCCGCGGTCGCGGTCGCACCATTATTTTCGCCCGCACCAAGCGCGGTGCCGCCTCCGTTGCCGAGCAGCTCGGCGAGCGTGGCTTCCTAGTCACCGCCGTCCATGGCGATATGGGCCAGCCCGCCCGTGAGCGCTCTCTCACCGCGTTCCGCAATGGTGATGTCGACGTGCTGGTCGCCACCGATGTCGCAGCCCGCGGCATTGACATCGACGATGTCACGCACGTCATCAACCACCAGGTCCCCGATGATGAAATGACCTACGTCCATCGCATTGGCCGCACCGGTCGTGCTGGACACAGCGGCGTTGCAGTCACCTTGGTCGGCTGGGATGAAACCGCCAAGTGGAAGATGATCTCTGACGCTCTCGATTTGGACATGGCCGAGATTCCCACGTGGTTCTCAACCTCCCCAGAGCTGGCGGAAGCGCTGGATATCCCCGACGGCATCGAGGAGAAGGTCGGACCACCGCGTCCGGTACTCGGCGCTCGCCCGCCAAGGGGCCACGGCGGCAGGGGCGGTCATGGCTCACGGCCGCGTCGGTCTGGCTCCCGCCGCCCACGCCGACCGCGCAGTTAGCCACTTCCACCATCACCCGACCTTAAGCACCGACAACTCGTTGACAGGACCTGCTACGTGCCTTTCCCCACCTCGACTCGCGCAGTGGACTCGGACGCATCAACTCGCTTACGCCGCAATCGCATCGCATCAGCACTCATCATTGTTGCAGTAGTCCTGGTCATCGGGTGGACGTGGTGGTCATCGCCCGCCCGCAACGTCGACCGCAGTCAATCGGCCGCCACCGCCAGCACCATGGGGCAATCGCCGGTGGCGGGCGACCCTGCAGCCATGCCACGTGCGCTCAATCCGGTGTGGTCCACCGCGACGTCGTCAAGCACGGATTCGCACCTGACCTCCCCCACGCCGCTGGTGCTGGGCACCTCCCTCATCGTCGCTGAAGACAGCGGTGTGCGCGCCGTTTCGCTTCACGACGGCACCGAGCGCTGGCACTACCGTCGAGATATTCCCCTGTGCGCGCTCTCGGGCAGTGACGGCCTGGTCTACGCGACATTCCGCGGCCCGGCCGGCTGCGGTGAGACTGTGGCGCTGAAGCCGGAGACGGGGGAATATGCGGCCACGCGCAGGTCGATTTCCTCGGATAGCCCGATTGCCGTGCGCTCCAACTCCTACGCCGGCGTGTACAACTCCGATTTCCTGGAGCTGTGGCGCACCGACCTTGTGCGTGTCGTTGAGTACGGCAAAATTCCTGCGACTCCGGAGCCGGATCTGCAGCCGCACGCGGATTGCTCGATTGTCAGTGCTCAAACGCGTGTGGAGCTGCTGGCCGTGATTAATAACTGCAATGGGAGGGCTCGCCTGGTGATGCAGGACGCCAACCCGAAGGAGTCCAGGAAACCAGAGGTCAAGAGTGATATTGACCTTGGGCCGATGACCTCGGATATGCAGCTGGTGGCGATTGGCCAAAAATCCGCGGCGGTGCTGTCGGACAATCGTGTGCGCGTGTTCCGGGAAGACGGCACTCAGCTCAGCGATACTGCGCTGCAGGACACCGCGTTGCGCCCAGCTCAGTCAGATGCAACGAGTCAGAAGCCGACTTCGGACGAGCCGCGCGCGGCGTTTACCGCTGACCTGCCGCACCAGATGACCTGGTGGTCTCCGCGTGGCTTGATGGGATTTAGGCCGAGTACGCTGGAGTCGGCCTTCGAATTTCCCGAGGCCGTTGGCACCCCGGCCCCCTGGGGCGAGCATATTTTGATGCCTGTCGCCGATGGAATCGCCGTAATCAATAGTGAGACGCGCGAGATTATTGGCACCCTACCACTGCCGGACGGGATGGGATTTGCGGGCTCCAACGCTTCAGTCCCCGTTCGGCTCGCTGTAGTCGGCGACACGCTGCTGGTGCAGCACGACGCCGCAATTGATGCCTTCGCAATCGAGGCATAAAACCGGTTGTGCTTTTACAGCCGGTTTCGATTTTCACCTAATTACATCGAGCGCGCTGCCCAGTCAATGGCCTTCGGGCTAAACATGCATGCCAGCGCCGCAATCGATACTGCGGCAGTAGGAATAGCCAGAACGAACGCGCTGGAGCGGAACATGTAATAGGAAACGCCGAGCAAGCACAGGTTTAGCATGATGATGGGGCCACGACCCCACCTTGCACCGCGCAGCAGCATGATGGCACCGGCCAAGACGGCACCAAAGATGAGGAAAAACCACAACGCGGTGCCCCATCCGGAAATCACCGCAGCCTCATCGCGATACCCCATAAGATCGCGAATCAGAAGAAAGACACCGTATCCCAAGCCCAGGACACATTCGACGACACCAATCCAAGCGCCGGTCATGACAATTTGCGGCGCTGCAATCGGGCCTGCGAACTGAGCATCCGACCGAGCTGCGGGGGCATTGCTGCTGTTTTTCTGGTTACTCACGCCCTACATGTTAGCCCGACGGCTACCGCACTTTGCACTAGTCTTGGAGCCTGTGCGTGCGTTGCTAATTTCGAATCCCAACTCCACCAGCAATACCGCTTCGCGTATGCCCGGTATGGTCCGAGCGTTGCGCTCCGTCGATGGAATGCGCTTGACGACGAAATTTACTGCTTACCCCGGCCATGCCGAGGAAATGGTGGCGGGACTTTCAAACGAGGACTTCGACGTCATCATTTGTCTCGGTGGTGACGGCACCATCAATGAAATAGTCAACGGGCTGATGAACTCCGACCCGTTTAGCGCGCGCCCTGCAGATGAGCTGCCTACTGTCGCCATCATCCCCACCGGTAGCGCGAATGTGCTCGCTGGCTGCCTGGGAATGCCGCGCGATCCAGTGGATGCCGCTTGGTTCGTCGCAAGCCTTTTGCGAGCCGGTAAGTGCTGCACAATTAGCGTCGGCCACGCTGCGGACCGCTGCTTTGTGGTCAACGCCGGCATCGGCATTGATGCCGAAGTAATTGCCGCGATGGAGCAGTTGCGGGAAAACGGCACCCGCGCAAGTGCAGCACGCTACATTCCGACTATTTTCAGTGTGTGGAATGAGCTGCGCCGCAATCCACCGAGCATCACCGCTACCGTTGACGGCAAAGAGCTGGGACGCGACCTAGCCATGGCTGTGGTTTCCAATTCCAATCCATGGACTTTCCTCGGCGACTTGCCGATTGTCACCAACCCTTCCCTTTCCGTTCGCCAGGGACTCGGTTTCTACGGCTTTACCTCGCTGAAAGGTATGCCAGGGCTTATCGCCGCAGCTAACTTGGCCGGATCGCTGACGCGCCTGCGCACTACCTTCCAGGTCGAAGATCGCGAACGCCGGGCCGACAATGCCCACGTGATTCACCTCGAGGCCACCTCCCCGCTCCGACTCCAGTTGGACGGCGAGTATATCGGTCAGCGCGAGCATCTCACGTTGCGAGTTCGCCAGGGGGCACTTAATATTGTCGCGCTTGCCGACGATTACACGGAGGGCCAGTTCACCAAGAATGTTGCATCCCGTCCGATGGACGCGCGTTTGTTCAATGTGGTGACAAAACGAGTCATCGACCGGTTCCGTAGACCGTTGAGTTAGCCCACAGACAGCAAAGTAACGCTTACTTAAACTTTCACCGATTGTTTACTCATCACCTGTCTGGCCCCATACCCTCTAGGTGCTGCAATCTCCAAAACTAAAATTACCCCCTAAAGGGGCTGCTTTTAACCAGGGGTTTTAACCAAAACTTAACTTTTCTGTGAGGTTTGGCACTTTTATTCAGTTTGCCCTTTACGAAACCGCTCACTCATGAAAATATGTAATCCGTCGGCGGGACAAGCGTGAAGTTCACTCAATGTGCAATCATGCAGTCTCGCAATTTTTAGGCACAAAGTATTTGGTACGCACCAACTACTGCCACCTGTGGCAGGTAAGCGAATAAGCAACCAGTCCAAAGTTGCCTAATCACCCCGTCTCTGGGCACCCGGGAACGAACCCCCGATTCTCACTGGTCTCGGCTTCATTAGTCGTGCCCGGTGAAATCCGTTGTCGGCCACTGCCCTTCCCGCAAGGAAATTCACCCAGCCCACACCCGGGCATGTCACGTTTTAGGAGTTTGTCATGGATTGGCGTCACAAGGCCGTTTGTCGTGAAGAAGATCCCGAGCTGTTCTTCCCGGTCGGTAACTCCGGCCCGGCTCTCGCACAGATTGCAAAGGCCAAGGTCGTTTGCAACCGCTGCCCAGTTACCGCTCAGTGCCTGGCCTGGGCACTCGAGACCGGCCAGGATGCCGGTGTTTGGGGCGGCATGAGCGAGGACGAGCGTCGTGCTCTGAAGCGTCGCCGCAACCGTGGTCGCACCCGCCGTACTCGCACCAGCACCACCGTCTAATTAATAGACTTACACCCTTACCGTGTAATCTATACCGGTTGATACCTGTTTAATCCGATAGAAAGAGAGCCCAGCTATGAGCAAGCGTGGCCGTAAGCGCAAGGACCGCCGTAAGAACAAGGCTAACCACGGCAAGCGTCCGAACAGCTAAGTTGCCCTTAGTTGCAGCAGTCTTAGCCGACCTTGGCTAGGACATCTCACTCCACCCCATTGCGTCGGCGTTGCGCCGATGCAATGGGGTGGAGTTTTTGCGGCTCTAACGGATGCCCCAACGAGTATCAGATGAGAAAGTGACTAGGTTTATGGCACTTTGGGCCCGAATTAGGCCCGGTAGGTTCTAGCGGTGAATGCATCACCACTTTTCGACCAGGAGAAGTAGTGAAG
>NZ_JAUNLP010000015.1 GCF_030532195.1 Corynebacterium sp.
CCCCGGGAGGTAATCTCTGGTGTTATCCATGATGCAATGACCGCCTGACCCCACCTATATCCCCCATTAAAAGAACGATGCGAGCAAACTTCGCGCATTAAATCTCATCAGAATTCTTGGTAGAAATTTTGAATTCATAAAACAGCAATTTACTAGGGATGATTCAATGAAATAATGTAATTAAAATTTTACCTCCTTATCATTTGCCGTATTTTTCCTCTCGATATTTCTATTCAACTTGATAAGTTGGAAAATTAAATACACCACTCCAGCAATTACAGCAATTTGCAATAAAACAAGCAGAAGCATCACTAATGACGACGACAATGAATCCTCCAAGAACTTTTAAAACCTGTTAAGCGTGAATTGTAATGCAAGCGTAGTTTGACCAAACATCATTAGACTTTGACCGCGCACATACATCACTACCATCTTGTAGGTTTTTCTTAATATTAAATTTCGCCCACGCAGCCCCAATCGAACACGGAGTATTTGAAGTCTCCACCTTCACCGAACCATTAGCTTCTGTGTAACGTAGTTCCAAGACGACACCACACAGTTGCTCGATTTTCACACCCGCAGTATGGGTAACCTGCGCATCATTAACGAAAACGCCTTTTCCGTATACATCTAACGTAACGAGGGACCCTGGTCCACCATTCGCCAATGCATTTCGATGTGCGTCAGCTGCAAACGTCCCGTTGTTCAGCCCAGCGGGAACTGTGACAGTCCTATGGAATGGGCGCCCCTCAACTGACTGTATTACTTCGGCCGAGCTAGTAGCTGCTCCATTGGCCAACAAAGCAGTCAAGGCAGCTGCAAAAACTATATTTTTTTCCACATGCTTCGCACAATACCAGTCGAATTCAGTTGCGTAGCTGATATGCATAGAAAATATTAGGCGTGACTATTTGTCTACCCCTATTTGCTGCTCTCTGAAACAAGTTACCGACTAGCTGCGCCTGCCCAGAGCTCCGCTCTGCTCTACGGTTGCTTTTTGACACCACCATCACTAACCGTCGCATCGGCAGCAAATTGCTCCTGCTCAAAGGCACCTACCCATCAATGCTGACACCGACCCACACAGGCTCAGGCACCAAGGTCACGCCGAAGGCCTTTTCAACGCCAGCGCGGACATCACGAGCCAACGACACCAGATCAGCGGTCGTGGTCGGGGTACCATCTGCGGCCTCGCCGCGATTGGTCAGTGCGAGCGTGTGCTTGGTCGATAGACGTGCGGGCGCACCCTCGCCGGGGTAGCCCTTGGGGAACCCGGCGCGCTCGATAAGCCAGGCTGCGGAGAGCTTCACACACCCCTCGTGACCTGCACCAGCGGGGAATGCGGGCATGGACGCGGCTTCGTCAGCCCCGCGCAGCTCGGCCACCTTCGCGCGCACAGCCTCCACCGAGTCTTCCGGAATAATCGGATTGGTGAAGAAGGACCCGGCCGACCAGGTATCGCGGTCATCGGCATCGAGCACCATCCCCTTGCCACGGCGCAGCTCAAGCACCTTTTCGCGTACCAACTCCGCTGGCCTGCGAATCTCCCCGGCTGCGGCCTCGGCCGCGTCCACACCGAGGCGACGCGCCAATTCGCCGTAGCGAAGTGGCGCAGACATTCCATCCACGCTGAGTTCAAACCGCACCGCGAGCACCACGGCACGCGAGGTGAACTTCAAATTCGAGTAGCGGTAGGACAGATCCAGCGACTCCGGCTCCACCCACTCGACAGTCCCCGTAGCGCGGTCGTACAGCTGCACCGAGTCGAGCACCTGCGACACCTCCGCACCGTAGGCCCCCACATTCTGCACCGGCGTGGCACCGGCCGAACCCGGAATGCCCGACAGGCACTCCAGGCCACCAAAACCGGCCGCGACACTCATATCCACGACCTCGTCCCAGACTGCACCGGCCTCGGCCTCCACAATCGCGGCCACCGACTCCAGCGCGTGCCCACGGGTACTCATGGTCACGTTGTCCGCTTCAATCACCACCGCCACCAGCGGGCCCGGCTCATCGGCCACCACCAAGTTGGATCCTCCTCCCACAATGAGGAGTGGGACGGAGACGTCGTCAAGCGTGCGTACAACGTCCACCACAGCGTCCGTTGTCGCACAGCGCACCACAGCGCGCGGCACTCCCCCGAGGCGCAGCGTCGTGAGATCCGAAAAAGCGGTCTGCGTGCTGAGCTCTACCCCCTCTAGCCCCGCAAGGCCATTGATGGCTTCTTCCATGTCGGAGGTCAGGTGAATTGCGTTCGGCGATTGGTCGAGATTTTCCACGCCCCTAGCGTAGTTCAAATTACGTATTATCAACCGCATGACTACGACTAACACGCATACCGTCAACTTCGACCAGCCAATTGAGAAGGTCTACGAGTCCTTCACCGACGCTGGCTTCTGGGAGAAGGTCGCAGGCCGTTTCTCCGCAGCTGACGGCAAGGTGGAAAAGTTCGAAACCACAGATGCTGGCACCACCGTGGTAATCCGCCAGACCGTCGCCAGTGACAAGATCCCGGCGCAGGCACAGAAGTTCGTGAAGTCCGGCGTAGGCATGACGCGCACCTTCGTCATCAGCCCGCTTGCCGACGGCACCGCAAACACCACCGTGACCACCGAAACCTCCGGCGTACCGGTGTCCTTCAGCGCGACGCAGAAGCTCACTTCCCAGGGCGAGGGCTGCGTGCTGACCACCAATTCCGAGTTCGCCATCAAAGTTCCGCTGGTTGGCGGCAAGCTGGAGGAAAAGGCAGCTCCGTACCTGGAGCGCGTCCTCGATGCCGAGACTGCCGTGCTGGCGGACTACGCCGCAAAGTAAGTGCTGTGCGGCCCGGGCGCTAAGCTAGTTACCCGTGCCGCACTACCACAATCTCCGAGCGTCCTGGGCCCAGCAGGGGCCACAGGGCGTCGTCACGCGTGGCACGACCGGCTTTAACCGCCTGCGCCGCGCCGACCGATGGCTGCGCTATCACTCGGACGTCCAGCGTCTGCTGTGGCATGCGGAAGCGCCGCAGGCTGTCGATATCGGCTACGGCGCAAGTTTTACCACCACAGTGGAGTGGGCTCGCTGGTTGCGCCAGATCCACGCGGACATTGATGTCATCGGTGTGGAGATTGAGCCCTCCCGCGTGCTGCCACCGCGCGATGGTGTCCGCTTTGAACTTGGCGGCTTTGAAATGGCAGGTCACCGCCCTCATCTAGCCCGCGCTTTCAATGTGCTGCGGCAATACGATGTCGCCGATGTCCACGACGCCTGGGTGGAAGTCACCTCCAGGCTCGCACCGAGCGGCCTGTTCCTCGAGGGCACCTGTGATGAAATTGGACGTCGCTGTGCCTGGGTACTGCTCGATGCACGTGGCCCGCGCACGCTCACTCTCGACTGGGATCCCTTTTTCTCCGAGCGCCCCTCCGACATCGCCGAGCGCCTACCGAAGGTCCTTATCCACCGCAACGTCCCCGGCGAGCCAATCCACGACCTGCTCACCGCCGCCGACCGCGCCTGGGATTTTGCCGCGGGTTGGTCCCCGCACGGTCCCCGCGTGCGCTGGCGCAAGGCACTGGAAATGCTTGCCGACGACTACCCCGTCACCGTTCCTCGTCGAGGCATCCGTGACAACGTCCTGACCGTTCCTTTTTCGCTGGTGGCACCCGAGTACGCAGACGGGTTCTAGGTACTTCGTCGGTGACAGTTTTCACGAAGGTGGTGGCGAGGGGTGCCGTCGTTAAGCGAAACTGGAACGTATGAGTTCTTCGAAGCGCTCCTCGAGTGTCAAAGTCCTGCCCACTGTTATCGGCGTCATCGTTGTGGTGGCGATTATTGCGGTCATCGGTGAGATCGGTGTTCGCATGTTCATGAGCAAGGAGATTGCGAGCGGCTATCGCACCTCGGCTGAGCAGCAGGGTATTACGGTCAATGAGGATCCGGAGGTGTCCTTCGGCTCGCACTCGGTGCTGGTGGCGCTGGCGACAAAGAAGCTGCCGGAACTGACCCTTAACACTCCGCACACGCTGGAGGTCAATAACCCAGCCGCGCTGTCGGGGCAGCCGGAGATTAAGGGCGACCCCGCGGCGGAGGTCCACATGACGAACGTTGATCTGAACAATCGCGAAGACCCGACTGCGGAGAACACTCGCATCAACGTCACCATTCCGCCGGAGCTCATTCAGGCGCTGATTAACCGTGAGAGTGGCCTGCGCATCAGCAACCTGCAACCGCTGCCTGCCGAAGGATTGTTCAATGTGGAGTTTTCCTCCGGCTTTGCCACTTCCAAGGTCCGCCCGATTGTCAACGGCGGCAATATCAGCATCGACTTAGAAGGCGGCTCACTGTTTAACCTCAACCTCGATGGCCTGGCTAAATGGATTGGTCAGAACACCAATACCCTGCTGAACTACGACATCGGTCACGGCCTGTCGGTGGAGGAAGCCAACGTGACCGACGGTGGCTTGGCGCTGACTCTGACGGGCGCAAATCTGCCTATGTCGACCGTGAACGAACTCCGCTTTAACTAGCAGGTAAAATGGGCAGAATGACTCGCTCTCTTCTGCCCACTAACAGTGGTGTTCCCGCCGAGCGCCAGTGCATTTTCTCGCTCGGTTGCCCTGACCGCACCGGTATTGTCTCCACGCTGTCGACCTTCCTGGCCGACATCGGCGCATGGATTACCGAGGCGGACTTCTTCTCCGACCCGGAGACCGGCTGGTTCTTTACTCGCCAGGCTGTTCGCGCCGAGGGCCTGGGCATGGATGTCGACGAGCTGCGCGCCAAGTTCGCCGAGCTCGTCGAGGACTGGGGACCGGAGGTGCGCTGGAAGGTCACCGACAACGGTGTGCCCAAGCGTGCTGTAATCCTGGTGACCAAGGAAGGACACTGCCTGCAGGATCTGCTCGGTCGCGTGGCACAGTCGGACTACCCGATGGAAGTTGCCGCAGTGATTGGTAACCACCGCGATCTGGAGCCGCTGACCGCTGCCTATGACATCCCCTTCCACTACGTGCCCTTCCCCAAGGATGCCGTCGGAAAGCGCAAGGCCTTTGACGAGGTCGCCGAGATTGTCGACGCCGAGAACCCGGATGCCATTGTGCTCGCACGCTTCATGCAGATCCTGCCGCCGGATCTGTGCGAAAAGTGGGAGGGGCGCGCAATCAACATCCACCACAGCTTCCTGCCGTCGTTCATGGGCGCGCGCCCGTACCAGCAGGCTTATCGACGTGGTGTGAAACTCATCGGAGCCACCTGCCACTACGCCACCGAGGACCTCGATGACGGTCCGATTATTGAGCAGGATGTCCTGCGCGTTTCCCACAAGGACACCGCAGCTGACATGCAACGCGAGGGCCGCGATGCGGAGAAGCAGGTTCTCGCCCGCGGTCTTCGCTGGCACTTGGAAGATCGCGTGCAGGTCTACGGAAACCGCACCGTGGTGTTTAAGTAACTTTTGTGAACGCTTAGGCGGATATACGAAAACCGCCTGGTCTGTGGCAGATTAATCGCTGCTGCAGCTCAGGCGGTTTTTGTATGCGCCTATTTTGGCGCCCTAGTAGTTACCCTGCGCGTTGGACATGATGTCCTTAATCTGCGGGCGGACATCCAGCCAGTAAATACCGGTGATGACCAGGCCTGCAATAAGCGGAATTCCCAGCATTGCCCAGCCCAGCCACGGCAGCAGCAGGAAGATGGCAGAACCGACCAGCAGGCCAGCCCAGACATTGCGGCTCTTGCGGTCAGCCGCGTCAAAGGCATCAGCCCTGGTGGTGATGACCATGACTGCACCCACCAGCGCGAAAATACCGATGATAAATGGGATACCGAACTGGAAGATGATGTCCAGGTATACGGAAATCGCGTTCAGAGGGGAGGCCGTAAAACTTGGCAGTGCTGGGAACACCGGGAATTAGCTCCTTTGACGTTTGTGGAATCTTTTACATGCTAACGCACCGAGCGGATTATGCCGCACGGAAGCTGCTAGACAGCGCCGAAAACCAAGGTCGACAGCGTGTAAATAGCAAGACCAGCCAGTGAACCGACAACAGTACCGTTGACACGAATGAACTGGAGATCACGGCCGACCATCAGCTCAATCTTGTCAGAGGCCTCATCGGCGTCCCAGCGTTCGACGGTCTCGGAAATGATGGAGGTAATCTCGCCTGCGTAATTTTCCGCAATGAAGACCACGGCTGCTTCCAAGCGACAATCCATGCGCTTGCGCAACTCCGGATCATTTTGGACCCGCTCGCCGTAGCGGGCGGCTGTTTCCGCAACCTTCCGACGGAGCAGGGAGTTCGGGTCTCGGGAGGCGTCGATAAGCTTGGCGGAGCTCGTCGCCCAAATCTTCGCCGGTGCCTGCGTGACTGCGGCTGAGGAGAGAATGTCCGTTTTCAGTTCCTCGACCTTGTCGATTGTCCTGGTGTCATTTTGCAGGTCATTTGCCAGCTGCGACAGGAACTTATGCAGGGCGATACGGGCATCATGGTTGGGATCGTGCTGCACCTGCCACGTCCAGTCAACCAGCTCGCGATAGACCCTGTCGCCGATCAAGTCGTTGACGAAATTCGGTGCCCAGGACGGTGCGCGCTCGCCGACGAGGCGGTCGATGAGATCCTGTGAAACCAGCGACTTACGGTGCAGCCATTCAGCTATTTGCTGGACGACCTTTTCGGTGCGTCCCTCTTCGATGAGCTGCTCGAGCACCTTGCCGGCAGGCGGACCCCACTCAGGCGCTGCGACTTCATCGATGACTGCGGATTTGAGAATTGCTGCGGCATCATCGGGGTCAATCGCCTCGAGTGCATTGCCCGTGAACTTGCCAACTTCCCTAGACACCTTGTCAGCATTGCCCGGTGCAACTAACCATTCGCCGATGCGCTCTGGAATCTCTGCCTTGCGGACTTTGTCCACAATCAGCGTGGGGTTTAGGAAGTTATCGCCAACAAACTGCGCCAGCGACTCACCCACCTGATCCTTCTTGCGGCGCACAATCGCCGTATGCGGAATGGGAACACCAAGTGGATGCCGGAACAGCGCCACGACGGCAAACCAATCCGCGAGCGCGCCTACCATACCGGCCTCTGCCGCCGCGCGGACATAGCCCACCCATGTCGGAACTGCCTGTCCGTCGTGCAAATGCGACGACTCGATACCGCGACAAGTGAAATAAATGGCTGTCGCGATAACCAGCAGCATTGTCGCGAAAGCCTTGGACTTGCGCAGTTGTGCCCGCTTTTTCGCCTCTACCTCTGGCGATGGCCCGGGAACGGCCAATCGGTCAGCGTCTGTTGCAGGCGTGGCCGAAGCAGCGGACGCTACCGGGGAGTTTTCGGCGATTTTTTCCATGTGTATAGATTAGGCGCCGAAAACACGAATACGCCACCGCGTACATTGTGCCGGTCAGCATGAAAAGAACGAGGTGTTCTTTACCATGCCGCCAACAATCAATTGCGCGATGGCGTAAACGGTGGAGGTGCTACAGAGAGCTAGCGCTAAAACCGCCTATAAGGCGGCTCCCAAAATAAGCGGGAGCCAACTCTTTAGTGGTTAGTGCCGTATTCCTTCTTGTAGGCCTTGTACTCACGGCGGCCGACGCTAACCAGCACGAAACCACCAATCGTCATGATCAGAGCAAGAATCAGACCACCCCACATGAAAGCGGAGCCATCAAATGCCATCTGATTGGTGTAATCAGCGTAGTTAGCGGCATTCTTGGTCAGCATGCCGTGGCTGTGTGCAGCTGCGGCATTCTCGGACTTAATCACCGTCGACAGACCGAAGATAAAGATGCCCCACGCTGCCAGCGAGGCCAGGACGAGTCCTGCGCCAATCCAGGTGGCGCTCTTGTGAAGCGACGAGTACTCGGCATTCATGCTCTGCGGCACGTAACCATCGACGAAGTGCTCTTCGCCGCGGTAACGCTTAACTGCATTCGCCATTGTTTATGTCCCTTTCTGGAGAACCTTAGTTAGGAAAGAGTCTAGTCGTCCTTACCACGGAAGAATGCGCGAGCACGTTCCTTGGTAACGGCGGCAACGGCGGTAAGCGGAATACCTGCCGGGCAGACATCTGCACATTCACCGTAGAGGGAGCATGGACCGAAGGTGCCTTCGACCTCATCGACCATCTTGCGGGCACGCTTGCCACGCTCTTCCTTGCCCATCGGGACCAGGGAGAGGTGGACCAGCTTCGCACCGGTGAACAGGTGAGCAGCGCCGTTCGGGCAAGCTGCGACACATGCACCACAACCGATGCAGGCTGCGTGATCAAGTGCGAACTCAGCAGTCTCGTGGTTCATGTGCAGGGTGTCAGCATCTGGAGCGGTACCAGCGTTGACGGAGACGTAGCCACCCTGTTCCAGGACGCGGTCGAGCGCAGAGCGGTCGACAACCATGTCCTTGATAACCGGGTATGCAGCAGAGCGCATCGGCTCAATCTTCAGCGTGTCACCGTCGCTGAACTGGTGCAGACGCTGCTGACAGGTCGGGGTGTTCTTGCCCGGGCCATGCGGACGACCGTTGACGTTCAGGCCACAGGTACCACAGATACCCTCGCGGCAGTCAGAAGCGAACGCGAACGGCTCCTTGCCGGACTCGACGTACTTGGTGTTGACGTGGTCAAGCAGCTCCAGAATGGACATCTCCGGAACGGCGTCGTCGACGTCTACGGATTCAAAGTGTCCCTCGACGTTCGGACCTGCTTGGCGCCAGATTTCAAGGTGCAGTTTCATTACTTGTAGTTCCTTGTCATGAGCGGGACGGCTTCGAAGGTGAGCGGCTCGGCGTGGCGGATGAATTCATGGCCGGTCAGGTCCCATGCAGGACCGTTGTTGCCGCGCTCCCATGCAGAGACGAAGCACCAGTTGGCATCGTCGCGCTCTGCCTCGCCATCTTCAGAGATGTGGTCATCGCGGTAGTGTGCGCCACAGGACTCATCGCGGTCCAGGGCGTCGACACACATGAGCTCACCGAGGTCGATGTAGTCAGCAACGCGGTTAGCGTACTCGAGCTGCTGGTTCATCTCGTTCGGCTCACCCGGGATGAACAGGTCAGACCAGAATGCCTTGCGCAGTTCACGGATTTCCTTGATACCGCGGGCCAGGTCTTCCTTGTTACGGGCCACACCACAGTCGCGGTACAGGATCTCACCGAGCTGGCGGTGGAAGTACTCGGCACCGTGGTTACCCTGGATGCTCATCAGCTTGTCCAGGCGGGTCTGAGCACGGTTCAGAGCCTCGACAGCCTCCGGAGCATCCTCAGCCAGGCGGTCAGTACCCAGCAGCGGGCCGAGGTAGTTCGGGATGGTGAACGGCAGGGTAAACCAACCATCGACCGAACCGGACAGCAGGGAGTTAGCACCCAGGCGGTTTGCACCGTGGTAGGTCCAGGATGCCTCGCCACCGGTGAACAGACCCGGGATGGAAGTCATCTGGTTGAAGTCGGACCACAGACCACCCATGGTGAAGTGGCAGGTCGGAGCAATACGCATCGGAACCTTGTACGGGTCCTCACCGATTGCCTCTTCGTACATCTGAATCAGGTTGGAGTAGCGCTCCTTGATGACCGGCTGGCCAAGGCGCTCAATTGCGTCACGCAGATCCAGGTAGACGGAGTTCTTCAGCGGGCCAACACCGTAGCCGGCGTTGATCTGCTGGGAGTTTGCACGGGAAGCAACGTCACGCGGGACGAGGTTGCCGAATGCCGGGTAGCGACGCTCCAGGAAGTAATCGCGCTCGTCCTCAGGAATGTCGTTGGCCGGGCGCTCATCGCCCTTCTTCTTCGGGGTCCAAATACGTGCGTCGTTACGCAGGGACTCGGACATCAGAATGGTCTTCGACTGCCAGGTCGCATTGACCGGAAGACCGGTCGGGTGGAACTGGATGAAGGACGGGGATGCAAAGTATGCACCCTGGTCGTAGGCACGCATAATGGCCGAGGCGTTGGAGTTCTTGGCCAGCGTGGACATGTGGTAGACGTTGCCGTAACCGCCGGTAGCCAGGATAACTGCGTGAGCAGTGTGAACCTTGAGCTCACCGGTGATCAGGTTACGCATAACCGCACCCTGGCAACGGCCGTCGGCGACAACGATGTCAACCAGCTCGTTGTGGGTGAAGATCTCGACGTTGCCGAGACCGATCTGACGCTGCAGAGCCGAGGTGGTCGACAGCTGCAGCTGCTGACCTGTTTGGCCACGGGTGTAGTAGGTACGGGAAACCTGGACACCACCGAAGGAACGGGTAGCCAGGGTGCCGCCGTACTCACGAGCGAACGGAGCGCCGATAGCGTTCAGGTGGTCGATGACGCGAACGGACTCGACAGCCAGACGCCAGCAGTCGTTCTCGCGGCAGCGGTAGTCGCCACCCTTAACGGTGTCCTTGACGTGGCGGTATGCGCCGTCGTTGTCGACCTTCTTGCCACGGGCGGAGTTGACACCACCCTGTGCAGCAATGGAGTGTGCACGGCGCGGAGCGTCGTGGTAGGTGAAGACCTTCACGTCGTAGCCGAGCTCACCGAGTGCAGCTGCGGCAGCGCCGCCAGCCAGACCGGTACCGACGACCATGACGCGGAACTTACGGCGGTTCAGTGGCGAGACCAGGTTTGCGTGATCCTTCTGGTACTGCCAGTGGTCCTTCATGGAGACCTTGTCGCCCGGGGAGTTATCGGTCAGAACCTTGCCGATCTTGACCCCGTCAACAACGCTTTCCGGCGCGCGGAAATCCGCCACGGCGGTTGCTTCAGTGTTAGTCATAGTAATTTTTCCTCCTCGACCTACGAGACCAGACCGGTCAGGACGGCGACTGGGATGAAGATGTTGCCGACAACAACCAGCAGCGGCAGCAGGCCGGACAGGAACAGCAGAACCTTGCGCCAGCGCTTACCGGTGATACCGAGGTCGGAAGTTGCAGTCCACAGACCGTGGGACAGGTGCATCAGCAGAGCCAGCTGAGCAATGATGTACCAGATCACAACGCCCGGACGGGAGAAGGATGCGACAACGTTCTCGTATGCGGCACCGTGCTCGAAGGAGGACGGAGCAACACCAGCACCAATGGTCAGATCCAGCAGGTGGAAGATGATGAAGGCCAGCAGCACAACGCCGGTGACAATCATCGAACGAGCGGTGAAGGTGTTCCAGCTGGACACCATGCCCTCACGGCGGAACTTGCCGCGGGACTGGCGAGCACGGGAAGTCAGTGCGAATGCACCGTAAACGTGCAGAACAATAGCCACCAGCAGGACGATGCGGAAGATCCACAGAACGCCCTCGTTCGGGATTGCCGGAGCACCGACGCTACGCAGGAAGGCAGCGTATGCGTTGAAGTCCTCTGCACCAGAGAAGATCTTCAGGTTGCCCAGCATGTGGACGATTACGAAGAGCCCGAAGATAACGCCGGTGACGGCCATAGTCAGCTTCAGGGCCCACGATGGGAATTTTGGCTGCTCACGCAGCGGTTCAACATTAATCTTGCCGTGCGCGATTGCGTCACGGTTTGAACTTTTTACAGTCATGGCACCTCCAGTGTCATATTCACTCTAAAGTCACTCAGCGCCTGGTAAATATTTTTCCCCCTTTTGGGTGGGGAATTTCACAGGTTACTAGGAATTTTTCTCTGCCTTTTCTCAGGTTATAGCATTTTTCGTCTCTGTGGCACTGTTATGCCTCATAATCTCTCCCCCACCCTAAAAACGCGCCTACCCCGAGTTTTACCCTTTTACAGGCCACCCAAAAGCGTCATTAACGCAACATAAATAGCACGAAAATAAATAACCGCCCACTTTTCTTAAGGTGGACGGTTATTTTCTCGCTATATTTGTTTGATCTGACAGCGAATTATTCGCTTATTCAGTCCTCGTCAGATTCCGCCTGACGCTCCGGCCATGCCGGCTCCGGCATTACGACGGTCAGTGGTTCCGGCCCCACAATGACCTCGTGACCGGCAACCAGAATCGGCCCCAACTGATGGTCGCCCTCCTCCAGGACAACCTCCACCGTGCGACCACGCACCGTGACACGCACTCGGCAGCCACGAATGGTGACGCGGTACGTCAGGCCTGTCCAGTCCTCCGGCAACCGCGGATCGATAGTGTAGCGACCATTGTGGTCGCGGAAACCACCAAAACCGTAGACCAGCGACTGCCACACACCACCGGCCGAGGCCACGTGCACGCCATCGGCGGCATTGCCATGCAAGTTTGCAAGGTCGACGTAGAGACCGCGCAGGAAGAAGTCCATCGCCTGCTCAGCCAGCCCCAGCTCCGCCGCAACAATGGACTGCACAACTGCGGACAGCGAGGAGTCCCCAGTGGTCAGCGGATCGTAGTACATGTAGTCTGCGCGCTTTTCATCCGTCGTAAAGCGATCGCCCATGAGGAACAGGGCGAGTACGACGTCCGCCTGCTTGATGACCTGATGACGATAAATCGTCAGCGGGTGGTAGTGCAGCAGCAGCGGGCGGAGCGGGCCGACCTCGGGATCGTCGAGATTCCAGCGCTTACGCAGCAGGAACTGATCATCTTGCGGGTGAATGCCCAGCTTCTCATCGAACGGAATGTACATCGCGTCCGCCGCCCGCTCCCACTCGCGGATCTCCGCCTCGGTGAGCTCGTAACGGTTGGTCAGCGCGCGATACGCCGCAGGGCGATCACGCTGCATCTGCCTGACGACGTCCGCAGCAACCCGTAGGTTATACTGCGCCATCACGTTGGTGTACAGATTGTTGTTCACCACCGTGTTGTACTCATCTGGCCCGGTGACACTGTGAATCTGGAACTCGCGCTGCTCGGCATCGAAGAAGCCCAGTGACATCCAAAAGCGGGCCGTGGCGATGAGCAAATCGGTGCCCTCGTTGAGCAGGAACTCCTCATCACCGGAGGCATAGACATACTTCATCATCGCGAAGACGATGTCGGCGTCAATGTGATACTGCGCCGTGCCTGCCTCAAAGTAGGCCGAGGATTCCTGGCCGTTGATGGTGCGCCACGGGAACAGCGCGCCGTCGTGAGCCAGCTCGTCCGCACGATCCCAAGCCGCGTCGAGCATATCCCAGCGGAAACGCATGGCATTGCGGGCAAATTGCGGGGACGTATAAGTAAGGAATGGCGTCACATAAATCTCGGTGTCCCAGAAGTAGTGCCCGCCGTAGCCCGTGCCAGTCATGCCCTTGGCCGGAATGCCCATGATTTCCGCGCGCGCAGAGGCCTGGACAATCTGCCAGATATTCCAGCGGACTGCCTGCTGAATCTCCGGCTGGTTGTGAACGACCACGTCAGAGCGCTCCCAGAACTTCTCCAGCCACTCCTCCTGGTTCTCCATCAGCCCCAGCATGCCGATGCGCCCCACGCGGTTCAGCGTGCGCTCACAGCGGAACGCCAGCTCCTCGCTGCGGACCTTGCGGGAGGAGTGGTAGGAAACCAGCTTCTCCAGGCGAATCACGGTCCCCTTTGGCGCATCGAGGTTAAACAGCGAAGATGCCATATCCGCGTCAGTCTGCTGTGAGATTTCCACGAATGGCTCAGTGCCGTCCGGCGTGTGAACGGTAAAGGTGTGATCCATCGAGGCGGCCACGGTCATTCCCGAGTTAGCGCAGCGGTAGCCCAGCGTGGCACGCTGCCCAATTGGTGACTCCGACTGGAAGGTCGGAATCAGCACTCGCTCATCCAGGGTTTCCGCACGACGCGGGTCCAGGTCAGCGCCCTGCGCCTTGGCCGTGTCGTGGTACTCATCCTCGCCGTCCTGGCGATTCAAAATCTGCGAGTTAATCATCACCGCCGCGTCCGCATCCAGCAGCTCGACTTCCAGGCTCATGGCCGCAACGTGCTTTTCCTGGAAGGACACCATGCGCTCAGAGGTAACCCGCACGTGCTTGCCACCCGGCGTGCGCCAAATGAACCGACGCCGCAGCACACCTTCGCGGAAGTCCAGGCTGCGTTCGTAGTCCGTTACCGACGCGTTGCCCAGTCGCAGCGGCTCGTCATCGATGTAGAGGCGCATGGCCTTGGCATCCGGCGCATTGACAATGGTCTGGCCCTCGCGCGCGAGACCATAGGCATCCTCGGCGTGCTTGATTGCCCAGGTTTCATGCAGGCCATTGATATAGGTGCCGTGCTCGCTGGAGTCACGTCCCTCCGGCGGATTGCCGCGCATACCGATATAGCCATTCGACAGCGCAAACAGGGTCTCCCCCAGTCCCAGCGGAAGTCCCTGCGGCTTGGTTTCGATCAGGCGCCATTCATCGACCGGCGTGATATCGCGGTCCATCAGCCCTTCTGCGTTGACCAGGTGATGGTGCTTATCCGCGCGGTCTGCCGGGAAATTACGACGCTGTTTACGACGAACTGGTGACACCTTTTCCTCCCGCTCTTCGGCCTGTTCAGTCTCCTCGTCGTGGCCGCGTGGGATTTCCTGGTCGGTCACGTCAGTTGCTGGTGTGGTCGAGTCCTTGGCCATGATGCCTTTCGATTAATCCAATGCCTGTAGCCCATTTTTCCGCATCAGCGCTACGCCGCGCAGACAGTCGCAGCCACTCTAGACGAGTTCCGCCAAATCCTTCACCACAATGTCCGCACCGGCACGGCTCAGCTCCTCGGTTCCGGCACCGCGATCGACACCGATAACCAGGCCAAACGCACCTGCCGCACCGGCCTGCACGCCGCTAATCGCGTCTTCCACGACTACGGCATCCCGTGGCGCCACCCCCAAATTCTCCGCCGCGAACACGAATGTATCCGGCGCGGGTTTACCCGGCAGGTGGTTATCGTGGGCCACGACGCCGTCAACGACCTCCACAAACCGCTCGCGCAGTCCCGCCGCCTTCAACACGGGCACCGCGTTCTTCGACGAGCTGACCACCGCCAACTGTGGGCGCTGGCTTGACGACGAATCCCCCGCGCCCTGCAACCCGTCGAGCAATTCAACCGACCCTGGATAGGCCTCCACACCCTGGGCCACGCGGGCTAGGAAGTCTTCATTCTTACGCTTACCGAGGCCAATAATCGTTTCCTCTTCCGCCGTATCCTGCTCGCTGCCAAGTGGCACCGAAATGCCGCGGGACTGCAGGATTGCTGCGATGCCCTCATCGCGACGGCGGCCATCGAGGTAGGTGAAGTAGTCCTCCTCCGTGTAGGCCGCAACGCCCTTGTGCTCGAAGTAATCGCTGAACATGTCAGCCCATGCCAGCTGGTGAATTTCCGCGGTCGGTGTAATAACGCCGTCGAGGTCAAACAGAATTGCCCCCGCATTGCGGATGAATTCCTTGGCCTTCTCGTAGGAAATCTGCTGAGAGGTGTTCTGGGCGGAATCAGTCATACGGGTCGCGGCTCCTTCGACGATGAAGTGTGTGGAGTATGCAATATGCAATGCGCAATGTGCGGTGTGCAATGCGCAATGTGCAGCTACCCAATCCACGCTAGCAACGATGATGCTGTCCCGCCTGTGGAGCGAAACTGCAGAACGGACTCGCCCGCCTTTTCCACCTGTGTCAGCAATCCCCCCGTCCCGCCCGCAGAAAGTGCCTAAGTTTATGGCACTTCAAGGCAATTTTTTTTGTCCAAAGCTGCCATAAACTTAGGCACTTTGAGCTAACCCGCCGCTGCCCCGCCGCTGCCCCGCCCGCATTCCCAATTGGCCACAAACGCGAACTGCCGGGGCGCATAAGCAAGAAGCACTCATACGCCCCGGCAGTATCGGGTTTCTATTCACTTAGATATTTACTTAGGTATTCCACTTAAGTATTGGCCCGTACAGCGGGCCAGCCGCAACCGGGATTAGTCCTGGTCGATGCCCTCGCGCTGCTTGAACTCCAGGCGGCGGCGGTGCAGAATCGGCTCGGTGTAACCGGACGGCTGGTTGACACCATCGAGGATGAGCTCCTTGGCGGCCTGGAAACCGATGGACTTGTCGTAGTCGGTGGCCATCGGCAGGTAGTTCTCGTCGCCCTCGTTCTGGCGGTCAACGACCTTGGCCATACGCTCCAGCGAATCGATGATCTGCTCCTCGGTGACAACACCGTGCAGCAGCCAGTTAGCCAGAGTCTGGGAGGAAATACGCAGGGTAGCGCGGTCCTCCATCAGGTCGACATCGTTGATGTCCGGCACCTTGGAGCAGCCAACGCCCTGCTCAACCCAGCGAATCACGTAGCCCAGAATGGACTGGCAGTTGTTGTCCAGCTCGTTGGCCTTCTCGTCGTCGGTCCAGTCAGCGCCCGGCTCACCGGCCTTGGCTGCCGCTACCGGGATGGTCAGCAGATCACCCATGGAGTCGCGGCGGCCGTCGGCAAGCAGCTTGTCCTGAACAGCGAACACGTCGACCTCGTGGTAGTGGGTGGCGTGCAGCACACCGCCGGTCGGCGACGGCACCCAAGCGGTGGATGCGCCCTGCTTTGGCTGACCGATCTTCTGCTCCAGCAGCTCAGCCATCTGCTCGGTCATGGCCCACATGCCCTTACCGATCTGTGCCTTGCCCTGCAGACCGTGTGCCAGACCGGCATCGACATTGTTGTCCTCGTACGCCAGCATCCACGGAGCGGTCTTCTGAACGGCCTTGCGGAACATCGGACCAGCGTGGATGGAGGTGTGGATCTCATCACCAGTGCGGTCCATGAAACCGGTGTTAATGAACACGACGCGCTCGGAAACTTCCTTGATGGCGGCATCCAGGTTGACGGAGGTACGACGCTCCTCGTCCATCAGGCCGACCTTCAGGGTGTTGTGCTCCAGGCCCAGCAGCTTCTCGACGTCAGCGAACAGCTCATTGGTGAAAGCTGCCTCCTCCGGGCCGTGCTGCTTCGGCTTCACAATGTAGATTGAGCCGGTGCGGGAGTTCTTGCGAGCGTTGTTCTGGTCCAGGCCCGGAATTGCACACAGCGCGGTGAAGACGGCATCCATGATGCCCTCGAAGATTTCCTCGCCGTCGCGGTCCAGGATGGCCGGATTCTGCATCAGGTGGCCAACGTTGCGAATCAGGTTCAGGGAGCGGCCGTGCAGGGTGGCCGCGGAACCGTCAAGCGCGGTGTAGGTGCGGTCATCGTGAATCTTGCGGGACAGCTTCTTGCCACCGCGGGTGAACTCGACCTCCAGGTCACCGACGTTCAGTCCCAGCCAGTTGGTGTAACCCAGGGTCTTGTCAGCAGCGTCAACTGCGGCAACCGAGTCCTCGAGGTCCATGATGTTGGTGACAGCGGCTTCCAGAATGATGTCCTTGACGCCGGCCTTGTCGGTCTTACCAACCGGGGACTCCGGGTCAATCAGCAGCTGGATGTGCAGACCGTTGTGCTTGAAGTAAATGGAATCCGGCTTGGCAACGTCACCGGTGTAACCAACCAGGGTCTCCGGCTCGCGCAGACCGGTGGTGGCACCGCCTTCCAGGGCGGCCTGCAGGTGACCGTCAACGATGTCGTACGAAGTCACGTCGGCGTGGGGGCCATCGACCAGCGGCAGAGCCTTGTCCAGGAAGTTACGGCCCCAAGCGATAACGCGGTCGCCGCGGACCTTGTTGTAGCCCGGGGTGTCCTTCTCCGCACCGCCATCTTCAGGAATGGCGTTGGTGCCGTACAGGGCGTCGTAAAGCGAACCCCAGCGAGCGTTTGCGGCGTTGATGGCGAAACGAGCGTTGAGCACCGGCACGACCAGCTGCGGGCCGGCGGTGGAGGTGATCTCGGTATCAACGTTGGCGGTGGTGACCTGGAACTCGCCCGGATCCTCTACGAGGTAACCGATCTCCTTCAGGAAAGCGACGTATTCATCCTGGTCCTGCTTGCCCGGGTGCTCCTTGTACCAAGCGTCGAGCTTTTCCTGCAGCTCATCGCGCTTGGCCAGCAGCTCGCGGTTACGCGGGGTGTACTTAGCAACGATGTCGCCGAAGCCGTTCCAGAACGCTTCCTTGTCCTCAATGCCGGCGGCCGGAAGTGCGGTCTCATTTGCGAAGTCATAAAGAACCTTCGCGACCTGCATTCCACCTGCCGTAATGCGCTGTGCCATTGCTCTCCTCAAAATTATTGATTGCAATTTGCTCATCCAGCGCCACTCGCGCAGCCGCGCGCACTGGATGCGTTGCCCATCACTGTATGTGATTCGGCGCACTAATGAACCACCTTTTTACGTAACCGACACCGCTTGTCTTTACGTCGCCGCCCTCACATTCCGCATTTCATTCGCTTATCGACGGCTCCTGCGACCCAACCTTCCACCCCCTCGCGGTGTCCATTCGGGCATCCGGACACAGAATTCCAATTCCCGCAACTCCACCCGCAACAGATTGCCTGTGGAGTGCACATTTCCACGCGATTGCGCAAACCCGGCCATGACACAGAGCGAGCAGCTTTATGATTGTGACCTGCATCGCAATAACAGTGACTCAGTTCACAAATGATTCCTCAACGCCGTTCTGGAAGGGTGAACGGCACGTGAATTTAACAAATTGCCACTCCCCCATGCTGTCGTTTTTGAGGTTTGAGAGTGAACCTACAGAGACAATTTCGGGGGTGGTCACTATGCCCCCAAATCCCAAACACTGTTAGCTACAATCGTTGGGAATTTATGAAATACAAATCACCCCAAAGCGGGGGTGTGATGATTAACTAGGGGGTAACGCGAAAATAACAGTACAAATGTACCGCCCGGTCAGCGGCGAAATTAGCTAAAGCCAAGCTATACATCACATTATTTGCAACCTTTGCAAGTGTTACCCGGATTACATACCTAAATTCACACCAATAGTTGCTTGACGAACCATGACCCATACCGCAGAATGTGACCCATGGCACGCGGAAGCGGACATCACGAATGTTCGCTGATTTGTGTGAAGGGGTACCGCCGGTTGTGCGTCGCCCCGGAAGCAACTGCTACCGCGATCGCTATCGGGTCAGCCTGCAGATCGGTTCTTTTTAGGAATTGCTCTTTAGTCAGCACCCGGAGTTAGAAAAGCAAGCAAGAGGAAGTGACTCCGTTTATGTCTAACGTTGGTAAGGCACGTACCGCCGCAGAAATCCAGAAGGATTGGGACGAGAACCCGCGCTGGGAAGGTATCACCCGCGACTACACCGCTGAGCAGGTTGCTGAGCTTCAGGGCACCGTCGTCGAGGAGAACACCCTCGCACGTCGCGGCGCTGAGATCCTGTGGGAGGGCGTCAACGTTGACGACGACTCCTACATCAACGCTCTGGGCGCACTGACCGGTAACATGGCTGTTCAGCAGGCCCGCGCTGGCCTGAAGGCTGTCTACCTCTCCGGTTGGCAGGTCGCTGGCGACGCTAACCTCGCTGGCCAGACCTACCCAGACCAGTCCCTGTACCCGGCAAACTCCGTGCCGAGCGTTGTCCGCCGTATCAACAACGCACTCCTGCGCGCTGACGAGATTGCTCGCATCGAGGGCGACGACTCCGTCGACAACTGGCTGCTGCCGATCGTCGCTGACGGTGAGGCTGGCTTCGGTGGCGCTCTGAACGTCTACGAGCTGCAGAAGGCCATGATCAACGCCGGTGCCGCTGGTACCCACTGGGAGGACCAGCTCGCTTCTGAGAAGAAGTGTGGCCACCTGGGCGGCAAGGTCCTGATCCCGACCCAGCAGCACATCCGCACCCTGACCTCCGCTCGCCTGGCTGCTGACGTCTCCAACACCCCGACCGTCATCATCGCCCGCACCGACGCTGAGGCTGCAACCCTGATCACCTCCGACGTTGACGAGCGCGACAAGCCGTTCATCACCGGCGACCGTACCTCTGAGGGCTTCTACCACGTCCAGAACGGTCTGGAGCCGTGCATCGCTCGTGCGAAGTCCTACGCTCCGTACGCTGACATGATCTGGATGGAGACCGGTACTCCGGACCTCGAGCTGGCTAAGAAGTTCGCTGAGGGCGTCAAGGCTGAGTACCCGGACCAGCTCCTGGCTTACAACTGCTCCCCGTCCTTCAACTGGTCCGCTCACCTCGAGAAGGACGAGATTGCCAAGTTCCAGAACGAGCTGGGCAAGATGGGCTTCAAGTTCCAGTTCATCACCCTGGCTGGCTTCCACGCCCTGAACTACGGCATGTTCGACCTGGCTTACGGCTACGCTCGCGAGCAGATGTCCGCATTCGTCGACCTGCAGAACCGCGAGTTCGAGGCTGCTGAGAAGCGCGGCTTCACCGCTGTCAAGCACCAGCGCGAGGTTGGCGCCGGCTACTTCGACCGCATCGCCACCACCGTCGACCCGAACTCCTCCACCACCGCTCTGAAGGGCTCCACTGAGGAGGGCCAGTTCTAAGTCAATTGACTTAGACAGGCTTCGGTTCACGCCAAACGCCAAAACGCCCCCGAGGGCAATTGCCACAATCGTGGCTTTTGCTGGGGGCGTTTTGGTATTTCGGCCGCTTTCTACGGCCTAACCACCCATTCAAGCCTCGCCACCACCCCAATTCAGCAAAGGTTGTAACAGCTTCCTACACAAATTCCGCGAAGCTCCGGATATGCTGACGTTATGTCGAAAACCTACGTTGGCTCCCGTCTCCGCCAGCTGCGCCGCGAGCGTGACCTCAGCCAGGCCGCCCTCGCGCAGGCGCTGGGACTCTCGGCAAGTTATGTCAACCAGATTGAGCATGACGTTCGCCCACTGACCGTGCCAGTGCTGCTCCGCATTACCGACACCTTCGGCGTGGATGCCACGTTCTTCTCACGGGATGACGACTCCCGCCTCCTCGCCGAAGTCCAGGATGTGGTGATGGACAAGGAAATCACCAAAAACCCGATGGACCTGCAGGAAATCTCGGAGATGGTCCGCGACCATCCCGATATCGCCCGCATAATGGTCGATATCCACCGGCGCTACCGCAATGTCACCGACAAGTTGTCGCTGGCCACTGAGGAGCGCAACTTCGGTGACACCGCCTCCTCTGCCTCGGGCGCACAGGCGCTGACCATGCCTCACGAGGAGGTCCGCGATTACTTCTACGCCCGCCAGAACTACATTGACACCGTCGACACCGCAGCCGAGCAACTTGCCCGTGAGCTGCGCATCGCCGATGAGACCACCGATGTTGTAGCGGCGCTGGCCGACAGGTTGTCCACAAACCATGGAATACGGATTACGCTGGATTCGTCGTTAGGCGATGTGCAGCACAGCCTCGATCGACGCACGAAGACGCTCTACCTCGCGCGGCACCTCTCGCCGGGGCAGCGCGCATTTCGCATGGCCACTGAGCTGGGCTTTTTGGAGCAGGGCGACACAATCTCCGAGGCCGTGGCATCGGGGCATTTCATGTCGGAGGAGTCGCGCAAGCTCGCGCAGCGCGGTGTCGCGACGTACTATGCGGCGGCGCTAATTCTGCCGTACGAGTCCTTCCATGCGATGGCCGAGCAGAAGCGCTACGACATCGAACTGCTCTCGCGCACGTATGGCGTGGGCTATGAGACCATCTGCCATCGGCTTTCCACGATGCAACGTCCCAGCTTACGCGGGATTCCGTGGACATTCGTGCGTGTCGACCGCGCCGGCAACATGTCCAAGCGCCAATCCGCCACGGGCTTCCACTTCACGCATTCCGGCGGTACGTGCCCGCTGTGGAATGTCTACGAGACGTTTTCCTACCCAGGCAAGGTCATGCGTCAGCTCGCGCTGATGCCCGATGGGCGGCCGTACATGTGGATCTCGCGCACGGTGGAGCATCATGCAGCGCGTTTTGGCAAGCCAGGCAAGGTTTTCGCCATCGGCCTGGGCTGTGAGGCACGTCATGCCGAGCGCACCGTCTACGCCGACGGTCTCGATCTCGCCGACCTCGACGCCGCCACGCCCATCGGCGCTGGCTGTAGAGTCTGCTCGCGTGAGGCCTGCCCGCAGCGCGCGTTCCCGCCCATCCACCGCGATATCGACATCAACATGCATCGCTCTACGGTCTCGCCGTACTAATTCGCTTTACGACGGCCCCAGCGGCCGATCCCCCGCTTGCACAATAAGAAAGTGCCAGGGTTTATGGCACTTTTTCACCGAATTTCACGGGGTGGGGTCAGGCGGTCATTGCATCATGGATAACACCAGAGATTACCTCCCGGGG
>NZ_JAUNLP010000016.1 GCF_030532195.1 Corynebacterium sp.
CTTCACTACTTCTCCTGGTCGAAAAGTGGTGATGCATTCACCGCTAGAACCTACCTACCGATTTTCGGCCCGAAACTGCCATAAACCTAGTCACTAACTGTGGCGGGAGCGCGCGTCCCGCTGCCAAAGCCCGCTTATGTCGGTGAGCGCCAACAGTTACAGATGTGCGACAATGGAAAACAGCAGTAGTGCTCGGGAGTTCGCTCCGGTGGATGCTAGGAAATCCACACGCGATCGCTGAATCCCCGGGTCCGCCGGTTGGCCTGCCAAAAGACTTTCATAATTGTTCATCGCTTTCGGCGTTCTATCTGCACAAACGGTGCAAATGAAGCAGCCGTCGCAATATCGTTGCCCCGCCTGGTCCATAAAAACCACAACGGACGTACGCGCACCTGGAATGACAATGAGTGCGCTACCTGCTGTTGGTTTTCGCGCGGTGGGGTGTCAAGGAGAAACCAATACAGTGGCAAATTTCAGCCAGGACGTTGTCGCCAAGGCTCGCGAATTCGATCGCGAGTCGGCAGCTCTGAAAACCCGAGTCCACCAGCTGGCCAAGAGCCTAGGGCTGACTTCCAAGGAAACTATCGAGGCCCTGGGGCACGCAGGAATTGTCGTTAAGTCCGCCGCTTCGACCATCAATCAAAATCAGCTTGATGCAGTGCTGAATTTCATCGTCGATCAGGCTGAGGATTCTTCGCTTGACGACGGATCCGCCGCGGCCGAACCAAAGAGCAAAAAGTCGGACTCTACCAAGACTGACTCCACCAAGACTGATTCTGCCAAGACTGAAGATATCCAGGCTGACAAGCAGGCGGAAAAGCCTGCGAAGAAGTCGGCCAAGAAGGCTGCGAAGAAGACCTCGAAGAAGTCTGCCAAAGCCGAAAAGAGCGACAAGGCCGAAAAGAAGCAGGCGAAAAAGTCTGACAAGTCGGCTGCAGAGGATAAGTCGGGCGATGACTCCAAGCCGACCACCAAGAAGCGTGCCAGCCGCAAGCGTGCGGTGAAGAAGTCCACGGAGGCTACCGCAGCCATGGCCGAGGCGAATGCTGCCGCGGAGTCCGACGACGCTCAGAAGGGCAAGCAGTTCCAGAAGAACGAGAAACCCCAGAAGTCTCAGCAGGCCCAGAATGACAGTGTTTCGGCGAATAAGGATTCCGCAGTCGAAGCCGCGCTAGAAGCCACAGCAGACTCCGCAGCAGAGGCTGCTGAACAGCCGACGGCAGATGGCGCCGCAGTTGAGTCTGAAACAAAGGAGAACTCGGCAGGCGATGATCAGAGCCGTCGCACTCGTCGAGGTCGCCGCGTGCGCCGTGCTGTGCGCACCACAAGTGACTTGGAAGCAGTCCAGGAAGACGCTCACAAGTCCGCATTCGATGCAGATGCCGACGATAATGGTGACACCGCGCTGAGTGACATTGAGCCACCGGCTGTGCCCGAACCTCCGGCAGCCGATGAGCAGACGACCTACGCGCCGATTTTCCTGGCTCCGAAGGCTGTGTCAGCACAGTCCGCACAGTCAGCACAGGTCGCAACCCATTCCTCGGACGAGGACTACCAGGACTACGACGACAAGGATGCGTCCTCCGAGAAGGATGCAGATGACAAGGCGGGGGAGAAGTCGCGGAAGACGTCGTCAAGCAATGGCGGCGTGGATGTGAACCGTCAGCCGCGCCCGAGGCGTCGTCGTCGCGGACGTGGGCGTCGTAATGAGGAGCCGCAGCAGCAGACTGAGCAGACTCAGGATGATGTTGAACAGGTCGAAGAGCCGCAGGCGATTAAGGGTTCCACGCGCTTGGAAGCGCAGCGTCGTCGCCGGATTGAGCGTCGTGAGGAATCGCGTAAGCGCCATGTGATTTCGGAGGCGGAGTTTTTGGCTCGTCGCGAATCCGTCGAGCGCACGATGGTGGTGCGTGAGCGCAAGCGCCATGACCACGCAGGCGTTGTCACTGAGGTCGGCGTGCTCGAAGACGATCTGCTGGTGGAGCACTTTGTCACCTCGGATACACAGACCACGCAGATTGGCAATATCTACCTAGGTCGCGTGCAGAACGTGCTGCCCAGCATGGAAGCGGCATTCATTGACATCGGAACCGACCGCAATGGTGTGATTTACGTCGGCGACCTGAACTGGAAGCTGATGGGGGTCAAGTCTCGTTCGCGCAAGATTGAGCATGCTCTAAAGGCCGGCGACCAGATTCTGGTGCAGGTGTCGAAGGATCCGATCGGGCACAAGGGCGCACGTCTGACCACGCATATTTCGCTGGCGGGACGTTTCCTGGTCTACGTGCCGGGTGGTCGTAGCGCGGGCATTTCGCGCAAGCTGCCGGAGCCGGAGCGCAAGCGCCTGAAGTCGATTCTCAGCGATGTGACTCCGGAGGGGTCGGGCACGATTATCCGCACCGCGGCTGAAGGTGTGTCCAAGGAGGCCATTGAGGCTGATATCAAGCGCCTGGAGTCGCAGTGGCAGGAGATCTGGGAGGCCTCCGAGGAGGCCAAGGCCAAGCGCGGCGCGAAGCCAATCACGCTGTACCAAGAGCCGGACATGCTGGTGAAGGTTGTCCGTGATGTCTTCAACGAGGATTTCTCGCGTCTGGTTGTCGAGGGCGATCGCCCGTGGAATACCGTCACCGATTACATCGGCGATCTCGCACCCGAGCTGGAGCCACGTCTGCAGCGTTACTTCGCCAAGGAGCACGGTGGCGTCGATGTGTTTGAGCACTTCCGTATCGACGAACAGCTGGCCAAGGCGCTCGACCGCAAGGTATGGCTGCCGTCGGGTGGCACGCTGGTCATCGACCGCACTGAGGCGATGACGGTCATCGACGTCAACACGGGTAAGTTCACCGGATCCGGCGGAAACCTGGAAGAGACGGTTACGCGTAACAACCTTGAGGCCGCGGAAGAAATCGTCCGCCAGATGCGCCTGCGCGATCTGGGCGGCATGATCGTCGTCGACTTTATCGACATGGTTCTGCCGGAAAACCAGGATTTGGTGCTGCGCCGTCTGAAGGAGGCACTCGGTCGCGACCGCTCACGTCACGAGGTCTCCGAGGTCACGTCCCTCGGCCTGGTCCAGATGACGCGTAAGCGTCTGGGCACCGGCCTGCTGGAGACCTTCTCCACGCCGTGTACCTGCTGTAATGGCCGTGGTCTAATCATCCACATCGATCCGGTCGAGCATGACAACAATGGCCGCGGTTCCAAGCAGGGTAAGTCCAAGCGCCGCGGCATGTCGCAGCACGAGCAGGATCCAAAGAATCATCCAGCCGCGCTTGCAATGCACCGCGGCAAGGGCGAGGAGGATTCCGCGAAGAGTTCGCGTGACGACGAGCCGAGCGCCTCTCAGCGTGAAAAGGACGAGGCGGATAAGCGGGTCGCAGCTGCGGTTGAGGCAGTCATTGTCTCTTCGGAAAATGATGAGCCGAAGCCACCGCGTCGTCGTGGTCGTAAGAACCAGAATGCCAAGCGTCAGGAGACCAAGCGTCAGGAATCCTCTGAGAGCTCCGATGATTTGGCAGCACTGGCTGCGGCTGCGGTGGCCGAGGCCCGTGAGAAGGACCCGGAGGAGCCGTCGGATGACCGCTATGTGCCGCATGGTGGTCACAGGCGTCGTCGAGCAACCCGTCGTCGAGTAGCTGAGCATGTGGCTGTTGACACGGCAGCGCATGAATCCGCTGATAGCGATAGCGAGAAATTTGCAGAGCGCGGTGAGCGTCAGGGACGTGGTGACCGCTCGGAGCGCACAGCCGGCGGTAGTGGCCGCCGTCGTCGCCGTCGGGCTACGCGTCGCTCCATTGCACACTCGGGCTCGGAGCCTCGTGAGGCAGCGGAGTCGCAGAAGGCTGAGCGGAAGGCTGAGCAGAAGACGCAGCAGGGCGCTAAGGATTCGAAGTCGGGCAACGCTGGTCAGTCGGGTAACACCGGCAACGCGGCGCAAACCTACGAAGAGGCCAAGGAGGCGTTCGAGAATTCGCCACGCCGTCGTCGTCCAACTCGAGGTAATTCGCGGTCGGACTACGCTCCGCGCCGCGAGGACTTTGAAGCGACGGCTGCGGCTAAGTCTGAGCGCAATGCCGAGTCTCGCGCTGCCGAGGCCAAGGTTTCCGGCCGCGCTGGCGGTGAGCAGGAGCAGCCACGGGCACAAATTATGACTGTTCGCGGTTCTGGGGCGCGCCGTAATCGCCGCAGGGCTGTGCGCAGGGTAACGTCGGTAAGCGATAACGGCAATGTGGCGCCGAAGAACGCTCCGAAGTCGGGCTCGAAGACTTCGTCGAAGGCTACGGAGACTCAGGCTCCGCGCACGCAGACGCGCCCGTCGAATCGACGTCGTCGGACGCGCCGGGCGGTGCGCCGAAGCGGCCGGAGCTAAACACCGAAAAGCTGGCAAATAGTCAGGTAGAAGGTAGTTTTTGTAGTTGGAATTGAGCGCTAAAAAGCTCTGCAGAAACTGCCCGAGAAGGCCGTGGAACTCAAGTGGGGGACATGGCCTTTTTCGGGCAGTTTGTAATTTAGGGTGTTTTTTCGCTACTCTTGACCAGTCGCTGATTAGTAGGCGTACCTGGCTATGCCCTCCGTCGCTTTAACGCGCTGGTGAGAGGGAAGAAGGCTGGGGCAGGGAAATCTACTCGGATTTCGGTTTCGGGTCTTTCGGGTATGTCCCTGGAGTGTCATGCACGCGCAGCTAATCGCAATTTCCATTGTCCAGTCAGGGAATCACAAGGATTTCCTGAGTCGAGTTTCTCAGATAAAGGGGTAGCCCTCCTATGTACGCGATCGTCAAGACCGGCGGCAAGCAGTACAAGGTTGCCGAAGGTGACCTCGTCAAGGTCGAGAAGATCGAGGGTGAGCCGGGTTCGTCCGTGGCTCTCACCCCGGTTCTGCTCGTCGATGGCGCAGATGTCATTGCGGATGCCGACAAGCTTGCCAACGTTACCGTTAACGCTGAGATCGTCGAGTCCGTTAAGGGCCCGAAGATCCGCGGCATGCACTACAAGAACAAGACCGGTTACAAGCGCCGCTACGGCCACCGTCAGCCGCTGACCGTTCTGAAGATTACCGGCGTCTCCAAGTAAACCGTCGAAATTCCATATAGCTTTTCCCTAGGAGAAAATCATGGCTACTAAGAAGGGTGCATCCAGCACCAACAACGGCCGCGACTCCGAAGCAAAGCGCCTCGGCGTGAAGCGCTTCGGCGGCCAGCAGGTTAAGGCAGGCGAGATCATCGTTCGTCAGCGCGGCACCTCGTTCCACCCGGGTGAGAACGTTGGTCGCGGCGGCGACGACACTCTCTTCGCTCTGAAGGCAGGCGCAGTCGAGTTCGGCACCCGCCGCAACCGCCGCATTGTCAACATCGTTGAGAACAACTCCTAAGCGCAACCAGCTTTTCGGCAGGTTGTCCGACTAGGATTACTGCAACGTCATACGGGTCAGGCAAGCTGACCTGGCAAAGAGCCGATTCCTTTCCACTGCGAAAAGGAATCGGCTCTTTTTGTTTTATATACTTTGCATCAAACTGTAAGTAAGTGACCGAGTCGAGTTGCTCGGTGAATTCCAGCTTGGGCAGTTTAAGTACTTTTAGTGAACTCCCGCCCAAATGTGTCGGAAGTGTAAGTGATTTTATGTCTCGTTTCGTAGATCGTGTAGTGCTGCATCTGCAGGCCGGCGATGGTGGCCACGGCTGTAACTCTGTGCTGCGTGAAAAGTTCAAACCACTCGGTGGTCCAGATGGCGGCAACGGCGGGCACGGCGGCGACATCGTGCTGGTCGTAGACCCGCAGATTCACACTCTCATGGACTTTCACTTCCACCCACATATCAAGGCCTCCAACGGTAAGCCAGGTGCCGGTGACCACCGCAATGGCGCACGCGGTGAGGATCTTGTTCTCGGTGTGCCAGAGGGCACTGTCGTTATGACCGAGGATGGGGAAGTCCTTGCTGACATGACGGGAAAGGGTACTCGTTTCGTCGCAGCAGAGGGCGGTTACGGCGGCCTTGGCAATGCTGCGCTGGCGAACAAGAACCGCCGTGCCCCTGGCTTTGCCCTGTTGGGTGAGCCCGGTGAAGCCAAGGACCTGGTCCTGGAACTGAAGTCCATGGCCGATGTCGGCCTGGTGGGCTTCCCGTCGGCGGGTAAGTCCTCGTTGGTCAGTGCGCTCAGTGCCGCACGCCCAAAGATTGGTGACTACCCGTTTACCACGCTGCAGCCGAATCTGGGCGTCGTTAACGTCGGCTATGAGTCTTTCACCATCGCTGACGTTCCTGGGCTCATTCCGGGCGCTTCTGAGGGCCGTGGCCTCGGCCTGGACTTCCTGCGCCACATCGAGCGCTGTGCCGTGCTTGCACACGTCGTCGATGCCGCCGCAATCGAGGGCGACCGCGATCCGGTGTCGGATATCAAGGCGTTGGAGGCTGAGCTGGCTAATTACCAGTCGGTTTTAAAGGCCGATGTCGGCCTGGGAGACTTGGCAGAGCGTCCGCGCGTCATTGTGCTCAACAAGATTGATCTGCCGGATGCGCGCGAGATGATTGACATGCAGCGCGAGGAACTGGAAAAGTTCGGCTGGCCGATTCATGAGATCTCCACGGTCACCCATGAGGGGCTCAAGGAGCTCACCTATGGTCTGAAGGACGAGATTGCGGCGTACCGCAAGGCTCATCCGCTGCCGACGGAGAAGGACACCAAGACGGTTATCCGCCCTGCAGGTGTGCGCGGCAAGAAGCGCGAAGGCCAGGACTTCACCATCGAACGCGACCCGAATACACCGGGTGGCTTCATCGTTCGCGGCCGCAAGCCGGAGCGTTGGATTAACCAGACCGACTTCGAAAACGATGAGGCCGTGGGTTACCTGGCAGACCGCCTGGCCAAGCTGGGTGTAGAAGAGGCATTGGCCAAGGCCGGCGCCGAGGTTGGCGCGCCCGTGACCATTTCATATCTGACCTTTGAGTGGTTCCCACAGCAGGTTGCCGGCACCGATGACTTCGTGCCTTCTGGCCGTGGTACCGATGAGCGTCTGTACGTCAATGAGCGCACGAGCGCCGAGCAGCGCAAGCGCGCTTCTCAGGCTCGCCGCGGTCTTATCGACGAGTTCGATTACGGCGACGGTGAAGAGGCTATTCGCGACCGGTATTCCTAGTCGCGGGCGACAGCGCCGTCGTAAAGCGCGCGGAGTGAACTTGCATTTTCACATTGATTGATTAAACAATTATTTCGAAAGAATTAAATAAGGCCGAATTAATTTCCATCAATGAAATGAGTGACTCAGTTATCTCCTCCGACGACAACTTTGCCAGTGACGGTGCTGCCGAAAGCGTAGCTGCGTCAACCGCTTCGATTGTTGCTGCGCCTCCCAGCGCTCCCGCTGCGACGCTTCCACGCGTCGAGAGCGATGAGCAGCCTGACGACGGCGCGGAGATTTCGGCTGCCGAGATTGAAAAGGCGACCGACCATCTTTCGCCCGGCACAAAGGGCGGATTCGACTCTGATACTCGTGAGGCCATTCGCACGGCGAAGCGCGTCGTGGTCAAGATTGGCTCCTCGTCATTGACCGGCCCCGACGGCCGTACCGATCCGGAACGCATCGACTTTATTGCAGACGCTCTGGAAAAGCGCATGGGCATCAGCGATGTCATCGTCGTGTCCTCTGGTGCTGTCGCCTCCGGCATGGGGCCACTTGGCTTGAGCACGCGTCCTACAGACCTGGCGACCAAGCAGGCAGCAGCAGCTGTGGGCCAAGTGCGCTTGGCACAGGAGTGGGGTCGTTCTTTCCTGCGCTACGGCCGCACGTCCGCGCAGGTTCTGCTGACTTCGGACGATGCCGGTGTTCGTTCTCGTGCTCGCAATGCGCAGCGCACAATTGACCGTCTCCGCCAGCTCGGCGCGGTGCCGATCGTCAACGAAAACGACACGGTCGCAACCTCTGAGTTCCGTTTTGGCGACAACGACCGCCTGGCGGCGCTGGTCAGCCACCTCGCATACTGTGACGCGCTGATTCTGCTTTCCGACGTCGATGGTCTCTATGACCGTAACCCCGCCGACCCGGGTGCGAAGTTTGTCCCAGAGGTCCGCAGCGGCAATGACCTGCGTGGTGTGATTGCCGGCGATGGTGGTGCACTGGGCACCGGTGGCATGGCCTCCAAGGTCTCCGCAGCCCGCCTGGCATCTCGCGCAGGTGTGCCGGTCCTGCTGACTTCGGCATCCAACATTGAGCGTGCGCTTGACACTGCAGATGTAGGCACTGCGTTTGCGGCCAAGGAGAACCGTCTTAGCGCCTGGAAGTTCTGGATGCTCTACGCGGCTGACAGCTCTGGTCTGCTGCGCCTGGATGCGGGCGCGGTCGACGCGGTTACCCGCATGCGCAAGTCTCTGTTGCCGGTCGGTATCACCTCCGTCGACGGAGAGTTCTCCGCCGGTGACATCGTGGATCTAATTGGCCCGAGCGGTGAGGTCATCGGTCGTGGTGAGGTGGCCTACGATTCCGAGGAACTGCTGGGCATGATTGGCTACCACACCGAGGAATTGCCAAGTGACATGCAAAAGCCCGTGGTTCACGCTGACTATCTATCGGATTTCGCCTCCCGCGCATAGATCGCGGCGTACATTCGCGGCGTACATTTTCCTTTCTTAACCGCTGTTCAATTGCATTAACCCCACTTGGTCAGGGGAGAGGCGGTTGCCTTCTCGGTGGTTAAGTCGGGCATAATCCATAGAGTGTTCTCAAAAATTGTCGGTGTCATTGGTGAGCTTCTGCTGACGGCAGGCGTGCTGGTAGCGCTCTTTGCGTTCTACCTGCTCTATTGGTCTGGCCTGGAGACAGGCAAACTACAAGACCAAGCCCGCGATGACCTGCAGAAAACCTGGGCAGCTCCGGTAAGCCAGCCAGCGTCAGCTGGAGATGGAGCTGAGCAGGAGCCAGAGACTCACTGGATTCCAGGTTCCGCAGTGGCGATGCTGTCTGCGCCAAAGGCTGGGTTCAATGAGCTCATCGCCTTTGAAGGTGTTTCGCTCGACGTGCTGCGCGGTGGCCCAGGTCATTACCCAGCAACTGCGCTGCCTGGACAAGTAGGCAATACTTCTTTTGCAGCACACCGAGATGGTCATGGTGCTCCATTCGACAACATTGACCACCTTCAGACCTGCGATGAAATCACGGTTGAGACTCGGGACGCCATCTACCACTACAAGGTGCTGCCCATGGACGGGCAGGCCGGTGCTGGTGAGCGTTTCGACTGCGTCCCAGAAGGCACCAATGTGCCTGAAATTCCAGGTCAACAAATTGTGACACCGGACCGCGGCGACGTTATTGAGCCGGTTGGGGAAGCACAGATGCTTACGTTGACCACATGCCACCCGCAGTGGGACAACACACACCGTCTAATCGTCCATGCGGTACTGGCAGGTACCGAGCCAAAGGAGGCCAACTAAATGTACGCAGCATATTGGCGATCGCTGCCAGGCCCGTGGTGGGTGAAGCTCATCATCACGATTGTGCTTCTCGTCATCATCTTTTTGTTGCTAATGAATTACGTTTTTCCGTGGGTAGCGGAACTAATCCCGTCAAATGATGTCTCAGTCTAGTTATGGTAGAGGGTATGACTGCGCAAACGAACGAAACTGCAAACTCCACTTCTGACAACAACGCTGACGCTTCGGCTCTTAGCCCCGAGCGTGCTGCCGAGCGCGCAGAGGTCTTAGAAAAGGCACAGCGTGCGAAGGCTGTCGCTGGTGAGCTGTCGCGGTTTACGTCGGCACGCAAGAACGAACTCCTCCTGGCCGCTGCTGACGCTCTTGTTGAGCGCACCGAGGAGATTCTGGCTGCAAATGCCAAGGACCTTCAGGCCGGTCGCGAGCGCGGATTCACCGATGCGCTGCTCGATCGCCTGAGCCTAGATGCCGCACGTGTTGAGGGTATTGCCGATGGCCTGCGTCAGGTCGCGGCACTGCCGGACCCGGTCGGTGAGGTGCTGCGTGGCAGCACCCTTCCCAACGGCATTAAGCTCTCGCAGGTCCGCGTCCCGCTGGGCGTGATGGGCATGGTCTACGAGGCTCGCCCGAACGTCACGGTTGATGCCTTCGGTCTGGCGCTGAAGTCCGGCAACGTCGCATTGCTGCGCGGTTCCAAGTCCGCTGTGAACTCCAATACTCAGCTGGTTGCGGTGACGCGTGACGTGCTGGCCAAGCACGACGCACCGGAAGATCTGGTGCAGCTGCTGCCGTGTGAGACCCACGATTCCGTGCAGGATCTCATCACCGCTCGAGGCCTGGTCGACGTGGTCATCCCACGTGGTGGCGCAGGCCTGATTGAAGCTGTTGTTACCGGCGCGACCGTGCCGACCATCGAGACCGGCACCGGCAACTGCCATATCTACATTGACGCCTCGGCCGATATCGATGAAGCTATCGCGCTCATGATTAACGGCAAGACTCGCCGCCCGAGCGTGTGCAACGCCACCGAAACCGTTCTCATCGACTCGGCGCTGTCTGAAGCTGACCAGGTTCGTATTTTGGACGCGCTTGCCGACGCAGGGGTTGCGGTCCATGGCGATGTTGAGAACTTGGCGGCCTCCGGGTGGAAGGGCGAGGTCATCCCCGCCACCGATCAGGACTGGTCGGATGAGTACCTCTCGCTCGACATTGCCGCCCGCATCGTCGATGGTGTTGTCGCTGCTACGGACCACATTGCCAAGTACTCCTCCGGTCACACTGAGGCCATCTCCGCGAAGGATTGGGGTGTGTGCCAGGAGTTCATTGACCGCGTCGATGCAGCTGCTGTCAGCGTCAATGCGTCGACTGCATTTACCGATGGTGAGCAGTACGGATTTGGTGCTGAGATTGGTATTTCCACTCAGAAGCTGCACGCACGCGGCCCGATGGGGCTGCCGGAGCTGACAAGCACCAAGTGGGTTTTGGCTGGCCGTGGCCAGACTCGCCCGTAGACCCAAGGTAGAGTGCCATTCATGGTAAAGGGCAGAAGAAGTATGCGCTCTCGGGTGCATGCCGCTTTGACCGCACGGTCGGCGGAAGAACCGAGGCAGCGCATTGGTGTCATGGGTGGCACTTTTGATCCGATTCACAATGGTCACTTGGTAGCGGCCAGTGAAGTCGCAGATCGTTTTGATTTGGACTTTGTCCTCTTTGTCCCGACTGGTGAGCCGTGGCAGAAGCGTGGTCGGAAGGTCTCGCACAGTGAAGACCGCTATCTGATGACGGTCATTGCCACGGCCTCCAATCCGCAGTTTTCGGTATCTCGAGTTGATATTGACCGTCCAGGTGCGACCTACACGGTTGACACGCTGCGCGACCTCAAAGTCATTTACCCCAACGCGGACTTGTTCTTCATCACCGGTGCAGATGCGCTGCAGAAAATTATGACGTGGCGCGACTGGGAAGAGATGTTCGACGCCGCGACATTCGTTGGTGTCACTCGCCCCGGTGTTCAGCTGCGGGAAGAGGACCTGGAGGGGTTGGACACTTCCCGTCTGCATTTAGTGGAAATTCCGGCTATGGCCATTTCCTCGACGGACTGTCGTGCGCGAGCGGCTGCTGGCCGTCCTGTGTGGTACCTCGTTCCCGATGGCGTGGTTCAGTACATCGCTAAGCGTGGACTGTACCAATCCACTGAGGGGACGGTTGGCAGCGTTGGGCCAGCATCCACGGTGCCGAACGAGAGTTAGCAAAATCCGCCGGAGCCGGTAAATTACAAGTACAACTGGCGACAGCATAATCTGTTGCCCTTTTATTTCTGATTAATCCTGGGATTTATAAGGAGCTGAAGTCTTTCGTGACTGCACAACCACGCGCCATTGAGCTGGCGACTGCCGCGGCTAAGGCCGCCGATAGCAAGAAGGGCGAGGACGTCGTTGTTCTCGATGTTTCCGGCCCAGTGGTGATTACGGACGCATTCGTCCTGGTCAGTGCTGACAATGAGCGACTGGTCGCCGCTATCGTCGATGAGATTGAAGACGACCTGCGTGAGCTGGGCGCCAAGCCTGTTCGCCGCGAAGGCGTGCGCGAGGGGCGTTGGGCACTGCTGGATTACGGCGACATTGTGGTTCACGTGTTCCGCACCGAAGAGCGCGATTTCTATGGCCTGGATCGACTGTGGCGTGACTGCCCGCGCATTGAGGTCGAGGGCATTGAGCAGGAAGCCAAGGATGACAGCCAGGATGCTGCGCGCAACGCACGGTCGATTGATGAGATTCCGCTGGCCGCAGACAACCCGGATTCGGACGAGTTCTAATCGTGGCTAAGTCTCGCGAGGCACATATTGCTACTCGGCGTCGCCTGATTATGCTGCGGCACGGGCAGACGTCCTACAACGCCACAGGGCGTATTCAAGGACAGCTCGATACCGAGTTATCCGATATCGGGCGTGCGCAGGCGACGACGGTAGCGCGCTATCTGGTGGAAACGGAGCCGAGGATTACAAGAATTGTGTCCTCTGACCTCGCCCGTGCCGCTGATACCGCCCGCGAGCTAGCCAAAGCCACTGGCGCCGAACTGACATTGGATAGCCGTCTCCGCGAGACCAATCTGGGCATTTGGCAGGAGCGCACATACGAGGAAATTGATGCCGAGTTTCCCGGCATGCGTGATCATTGGCGCCACAACCTGAACTGGGCGCCAGACGGTGGTGAGACCCGTTTTGAGGTCTCCAACCGAATGCTTGCGGTTATCTCTGAGCTGGCTACGGATCCGGCGTGGGAAAATGACCGGTTTGTGCTGGTATCCCACGGTGGCGCAATCGCTGCTGCAGCTGCAGCACTGCTGCAGATGCCACGCGACTACTTCAGCACCTTCAACGGTCTGGGCAACACCGCGTGGGTTGACATGGAGCAGCGTACGCGAGTCAATGGTGAAACGGCGTGGTACCTTAACGCCTTCAACGCGAAGGTACGTGATGTTCGTGGCACAGACGATAGTGCCGAGCAGCCAGGAGGCCGCCATGCCAGGTGATGGTCTTGTTCGCATTGTTGTCGATGACAGCGCATGTTTGGTGCCCGAAGTCGCTCGGAACCTCGATATCACGGTCGTGCCCATCAACCACGATATTGCCGAAGACGAAGCCACCACCTCCGCGGTGAGTCCACTGCAGCTCTGCGCTGCCTATGCACGCGCCCTGGAGCGCTCCAGCAAGGATGGTTCCGATGCAGGTGTGGTCGCCATTCACTTGAGCAAGCACATGTCCGCTACATGGGCCAATGCCATTACTGCGACAGGTGTGCTGGACCGCGTAACTGTCATCGACACCGACACCGTCGGTGCCGGGCTGGGTGCGGCGGCGATTGCTGCGGCCAAGGCCGCACGTGCCGGAGCCACTCGCGATGAAGTCGCAGAAGTCGCCCGTGACGTGTTGAATCGGTATCGCTTCTGGCTGTTCGTGCCCAAGCTCGAGTCTCTGCGCCGTGGTGGCCGTATCCCAACTGGCCAAGCATTTTTCTCCACGGCACTGGCCATGAAGCCCATCATCAGCATCAAAGAGGGCGCACTGTCGCTTGTATCCAAGTGCCGTACCGAAGCCAGAGTTAAGCAGCGCATGGTCGAATTCGCCGCCAAGATGGTGCAGTCCGCCAGCTCCGAAAGCCGCCCGCCGGCCGTGTTACTGCACCACGCCGACGCGCGCGACGACGTTGAAGAGCTGCAGACCATGCTTGCCGACGTGCTTCCCGACGACACCCGCTTCAAAATCTTGGACATTCCGGAGTCGCTGTCCATTCACCTGGGACAGGGTGCCTACGCTGTGGGAGTTGTCTCCGGGGGCGCAGTCGACAATGACATCGTCGATTTCCATGTTGAGCTGGGCGTAAAACAGTTGCTGGCAGAAACGTCTGAGACTGCGGGATTGGCCGGCTTGTCCGGTGACGATGCCGGTGATGAAGGAGTCGATGGAGAAGGCGTCGACGGGGAAGTAGCGGCAGATAAGACCGTTACGGATCGAGCAGCAGCAGCGACCCCTGAGGCGGCACGTACACCACAGGTTCAGCGCACGGTTGTCACCAATGAGCAGGGTACGCCGTTGTTTACCACCGTGGTCTCCAAGCTGCCGACGTGGAGCGAGAACCGACAGGCGGCTATGAAAAAGGCCAACCAGTTGGCCAAAGCCATCTCTGATTTGGCGCTGCGCGATAAGTCAGACCCCGAAGGGGCAGCCTTTGGTGAATCTGCGGCTGACAAGGGGGAGCCGTCGTCAAGCGAAACGCATGGTGTAGACGGCGACGAGGAGAAAAACTAGGCTCTGACCTGGCCTATTGTGCTTGTGTGTGGATAACTGGCCAATGTTGAAAATTATCCACAGACGCGCTTCTGAAAGTGCCTTCGGTGGGGGAGCGCTGGGCTGATTGTCGCTAGTGTTCGCAGCGTGACAACTTTGCGGAAGCGACTGGCAGAATCTCTCGAACCCATTGATCACGAAAAGCGCATGGCGGTGGATTTTTCAACGCGGCGGACGGTGATCACCGCACGCACGGCGGTTGCGGCGTGTGTGGTGATTGCCGTGATGGCTCTTGGTGCGATTGTGGCGGTGTGGTGGCCGTCGTCGCCTAGTGCAGAGATGCCGGTGGCGCAGGATGTCACGTCGGTTGGATCGACATCGTCGGCAAGCGTGGAGCAAAGCCCTACGATGACTACCGCTACGAGTGTGGTGGAGACGAGTGGCCCGCTGATTGTCTCTGTGGTGGGGCTGGTTGGGCGGCCAGGAGTGGTGGAAGTGCCTGCCGGGGCACGAGTGGTGGAGGCAGTTGACCGCGCCGGTGGTCTATTGCCGGAGGCTAATCCGGCGAGCGTGAATTTGGCGGCGCCTCTGGTCGATGGGCAGCAGATTGTTGTTGGCACCGATCCGTTGCCTGCCTCTGATATGGCAGGTGGAATAGGCGGGGCAGACGCCGACAGCGGCAATAGCGGGGAATCTGGAGCGAGTGCGGATGCTGCTGGTGGGAAAATCAACATCAATACGGCGAGTGCGACCGAGTTGGAGGAACTACCGGGAATTGGTCCGGCGACAGCGAAGAAGATTATAGATTTTCGGGAGAAGAATGGTCCGTTTGCCAGCATTGATGCACTGGAGGAAGTGCCCGGTATTGGACCGGCCAAGGTAGAGGCTCTGCGTGATGCCGCCACCGCCTGAGCAGGGCTTGCGCGCCGGGCTCGACCTGCGCCTGGTGCCTGCGGCGGGGATGGTGTGGTCGGTGGCTGTGGTGACAATCATGTGGCCATCAGTCGCGTATGGTGTTGCCACAGTGGCACTGCTGTGTGCAGCTGGAGTGGTAGCAATTTGGCGTCATCGTGCCTGGCGGTGGGGGCGCTGGGCAGTGGCTCGTGGTTGGCAGGCGACCACAACGGTTCTGATGCCCGCGGTCGCGGTGGCGTGCACAGCGGTGGCGACGCGGGTGCGCATTGTGCGTGCGCAGCACCATGAGATCTATGACGACATTGGTGGCATCGCCACAGTCCAATTGCGACTGGTCGCCGAACCAAGGCCCACCGAGTTTGGTGCGAGCGCGAAGGCACGCATTGAGGGGCTCCCAGGAGAGGTACCGGTCTTTGCGGACGAGTCACTGCTTGCCATCAGCCGCGACACCGTGATTGAATCCGCTGCGGCAGTCCGCGCTGCAACAAAACCGAGTATTAGCGGCATTCAGCTGAACCTCAAGGGGAATGCCGAGGTCATCGCGCCGCCAACTGGTGTGGCATCACAGGTCAGACAAGTCCTCTTCGATACCGCACAACGGCTCCCAAGCGGGCCGGACAGAATGATTCCAGCCATGGCCATTGGCGATGAGCGTGGTTTTAGCCTTGAGGACCGCCAGATGATGGTGTCATCGGGTCTGTCGCATCTGTCTGCCGTCTCTGGAGCAAATGTGGCGTTGGTAGTCGGCGCAGTTGTAGCGCTATTTTTCTGGGCGAGTCCACGCGTGCGCGTCGGTGCTGCGGCCATTTCTCTGTGCGCATTTGTTGCCGTCGTCGGCACAGAGCCCTCGGTTCTTCGCGCAGTGGTCACAGGCTGCATTGGACTGTTGGCAATCCTGCTCGGAAGACCAGGACAGGCAATTGCAGCGTTGTCCGCCGGTGTGATTGGTCTCGTACTCATCGAGCCTGACCTCGCAGTTTCCGTCGGCTTCGCTCTGTCTGTTTTCGCCACTGCAGGTCTCGTCCTGCTTGCCGAGCCACTCGCACGCCAACTTTCAGCCACTACCGTCATGGCGGCGTGGCCGGCTCCAATCGTGCGAGCCATTTCAGTCTCGATTGCCGCGCACGTGGTCACCATGCCAATCTTGGCCCTGTTTATCGGCGAAATCAGCCAGGTATCGCTGCCTGCCAATCTGCTGGCAGCTCCTGCAGTCGCGCCAGTGACTATCGCGGGGTCACTTGCGGCTGTAGCGGCAGCATTCCACGCAACCTGGCTCGTGACCGCGCTGCTGTGGTGCGCTGCACCGTTTGCTTGGTGGATATACCGCGTGGCACACGTCGCATCCCACGCCGTCACACCAACCACAGGTGCCGCTGAGCTCATTGTCTCCTGCGTGGTTACTGGCGCATGCTTGACGACGTTATGGCTGTGGCCTCGCATCACACTTCGCAGCGGTCTTGTCCTGTCCATAGTCGCCACCTGCAGCTACGGCATCATCTGGGTTTTCGGCCTTGATATTCCACGTGCACCGGTGGGGTGGGACGTTGCTGCGTGCATGGACAACGAGGAGCTATTGATTTTCCGCAGGACAACAGAGAAGACAGCAAAGTACGATTCTTCCGCACGGGGTCGGGATTCACCTGAGGTGAGCCGTCACTGTCGTATCGCGCTGGGGTTGGCGGAAAACCAATCCTTGAACCTCGAGCAGGCGCTGCTATCGATCGAGCCACTAGACCCAGCAGTCGCCGACACACAAGTGGTGGAGTCTCCTTCATATGCAGATGCTGCGCTGTCCACGTCCGATGTGCGGTCACAGCCTCGGTGGCTGGTGGCACAGGAGTGTGGTCCACGAGTGCGCTCGGTTGTCATCACCCCAGAGCACATTCCGGTTGTGTGCCCTGCACGCGATGGTCCACAGGCGTTATATCCCACTGGGGCAGTGTGGCGTGGCAGTTAGTGTAGCTAGTGAAGTTTACGTGGCCGTCATAGTCGGTGATGCCAGCTATGTCGGATCAATCCGGGCAGTCCCGTAGGCTATGACCTAGCACGCGCTGGAAGATACCAACACAGAATCTTCGGGCGTGGGCATGACAAAAATTGTGCATCCCATCAACGCGGAAAAGAGGTTCGGTGTGAGCGCCGTAGCACCCGTGAACTTGATTGTTGGCAAGGAAGAGCTACTGAAAGACCGTGCTCGTCTTGCCATTGTCGCGGCCGTGCGCGCAGAGGCAGCTACTGAGTCCGATCCCGGTGGCCGTTCTGTTCCGGTGACTACTATTCGTGCTGGTGATATGACAACTGTGGACGCGGTGGAGCTGTTTAGCCCCTCGCTATTCGGGGATGACCGCATTGTGGTGGTTACAGATTGCCAGGATGCAGGCAAAGAACCCGCGGCGTTGGTCATGGATGCGGTGAAGAACCCCGCGCCGGGCATCACACTGATTCTTCTGCACAGTGGTGAGGGACGCCAGAAAAAGATGGTGGCGCAGCTGCGCAAGCTCGGTGTCCGGTTCTTTGAGGCACAGCCGCTAAAACGCAATGATCTTCCCGGTTTCGTGGGGGAGGAGTTTGCCTCGCACGGTGTGAAGGTCCGCCGAGATGTCATCGATACGGTTCTCGATGCTGTTGGTTCAGATCTGCGCGAGTTGGCAACCGCGATTTCCCAGCTGTGTGCGGACACTGCGGGCAAAGTCACGCCTGAGGCTGTGCGCACTTACTACGGCGCCACGGCAGAGGTATCCGGTTTCGAGATTGCCGAGCTCGCACTGAAAGGCCACGGTGGGGAAGCGCTGGCTAAGATGCGCCGTGCACTCCAGCTCGGCATGGCACCGGCACTGTTAGCAGCCGCGATTACCGGCATGGTCGGTGACGTTGCCCGGCTGCATGGGGCGCGGGGAGTCAATGCCCGAAGGGACGCTCATAAGTACGGGATGCCGCCGTGGAAGTTGGAGAAAACTCAACGCTTGGCATCGGCGTGGTCAACCCCGGCGGTTGCGCGAGCAGTAGTTGTTGCAGCACAGCTTGACGCGGACTCCAAGGGCGCATCAGCAACCCCTGAGCTGTCGTTGGAACAGTCGGTGATTCGAATCGCGGATTTGGCGCATCAGTCGCATCGACGTTGAGCGCGGGAAGGTGTGCGTCGTCAAGCGAATTTAGGAAAAGCAAAACCGCCACTTCCTGCATCTACCAGGAAGGTAGAGGAAGCAGCGGTTTTAATGGCACAAGGTGCGAAGGGCAATTAGCCTTCCATCTTGTTGAAAGCCTTAGCCATACCGGACTTCTTGTTAGCCGCGTTGTTGCGGTGGAAGACGCCCTTGGTGACGGCCTTGTCCAGCTTGCGGGAAGCGATGCGCAGCTGAGTCTCAGCAGCAGCCTTGTCGCCAGCCTCAACAGCAGCGTTGAATTTGCGGATCTCGGTGCGAACCTCAGAGCGGATCGACTTGTTGCGCAGACGAGCCTTCTCGTTGGTCTTGTTGCGCTTGATCTGGGACTTAATGTTTGCCATCGGAAATACCTCTTGTATCCGTAGTAGTTGGAAATTGTTACCGCCCGGCACCAGGAAAATTCCTGATCGCAGTGCGTAGATGTAGAAGAAACTGCGCACTGAGCTCATCCGATGATGAAAACGCGAACCCAAGGTCCTGCCCGCGCTCACCGGATAAGGAACGTGTCGGTAAACAACTTGCAGAATTTTAGCAAACGGTCCTGGTAAAAACCAGCTCGCTAGTTCCAGCCGTAATCGCCACGCAAGCGGCTAGCCAAAATTTCAAAGCGCTTGCGAGGCATGACGGCACCGGCGCGGCGAATGCCGGACTCGGGAACCAGTAGAACGCGGTCGATGCGAACCCACGATGGCTTGGGGTTTTCATTCCAGGAGCTACTGCCGATAGAGAGCCACTCAGGTTGATTGGCGTGTTCGGCGCGGGTGGAAATCAGCATGCCCAAAAGGTGATGCCCCTGGCGGCCAACCACGACCACAGCGCGCTCACTCAGCGGCGCCTCTTCGCTTTCAAGCTGCAGAGGAATCCACACGACCTCACCGGGGTCCGCCTGGCCGTCCATGTCGGGACTGTAGACAATCGTGCGGGCCAGTTCTGCTGTAGGGCGCGCGATGGTTACCGGATCTCGCATACGAAGCAGGGCGGCCTTGGATTCGTCGGAAAGCTCGGTGTCTTGGGTGAGCCCTAGCTGTGCGTTGAGTTTGATTAGCCCTTCGTCGAGGGTGTCGGGACCGCGGAACCACTCGGTACCGGCGAAAAGGCGTGCGCTGATGCGTTTGCGCAGGCGTGTGAACCAGCTTTCGCGGTCATTATCGGCAGTCGGCGCAAGGGAACTCATGGAATACAAGTCTAGATGTTTAGTCCCTGGCGCACAGATAGGTAAGATTGTGTTTGATTAGTGCCCATTTCATCTTTAGTTTTCGGAGTAGACCCAACGTGACCAAGAATTTTGCAGAGCAGACTTTTACGGACCCCTCTCGGATTCGCAACTTCTGCATCATTGCGCACATTGACCACGGTAAGTCCACCCTGGCCGATCGCATTCTGCAGCTTTCGGGTGTTGTGGAAGCACGTGACATGCGCGATCAGTACCTGGACAGCATGGATATTGAGCGCGAACGCGGCATCACCATTAAGGCGCAGAACGTGCGCCTTCCGTGGGTACCACGCTCGGGTGAGCACGAAGGTGAGGAAATTGTCCTGCACCTGATTGATACGCCTGGTCACGTCGACTTCACCTACGAGGTCTCGCGTGCGCTGGAGGCGTGTGAGGGCGCGATTTTGCTTGTCGACGCCGCTCAGGGCATCGAAGCGCAGACGCTGGCCAACCTGTACTTGGCCATGGAAAATGACCTGGAAATCATCCCGGTTTTGAACAAGATCGACCTGCCAGCGGCTGATCCGGACAAGTATGCCGAAGAGATTGCGCACATTATCGGTTGTGAGCCGGAAGATGTGCTGCGTGTTTCCGGTAAGACCGGTGAGGGCGTGGAGCAGCTGCTGGACCGCGTGTGTGATTTGGTTCCAGCGCCGCAGGGTGACCCAGAAGCGCCTGCTCGCGCGCTGATTTTTGACTCGGTCTATGACACCTACCGCGGTGTTGTTACCTACATCCGTGTGGTTGATGGCCAGCTCAAGCCGCGCGATGTCATTCAGATGATGTCCACCGGCGCCAAGCATGAGCTGTTGGAGATTGGCATTGTCTCGCCACAGCCGAAGAAGTGTCAGGGCCTCGGCGTCGGTGAGGTCGGTTACCTAATCACCGGTGTGAAGGACGTTCGTCAGTCCAAGGTTGGCGACACCGTCACGCTGAACGCCAACCCGGCGCCCGAGCCGCTGGAGGGCTACGAAGAGCCGAAGCCGATGGTCTACTCCGGCCTGTTCCCAATTTCCCAGGCCGATTACCCAGACCTGCGCGATGCGTTGGAAAAGCTCCAGCTTAACGACGCTTCGTTGACGTTCGAACCGGAAACCTCGGTGGCCCTTGGGTTCGGTTTCCGCGGTGGTTTCCTGGGCCTGCTGCACATGGAGATCACCCGCGCCCGCCTGGAGCGCGAGTTCGACTTAGACCTAATCTCGACGGCTCCGAACGTTGTCTACCGCGTTGTCACTGAGGACGGCTCGGAAGTAACTGTTCATAACCCGAGCGACTGGCCAGAGGGCAAGCTGCGCGAAGTCTATGAGCCAGTGGTCAAGTGCACCATTATTGTGCCGGCCGAGTTCGTCGGTGCGACCATGGAGCTCTGCCAGCAAAAGCGCGGCGAAATGGGTGGCATGGACTACCTGTCGGAGGACCGCGTCGAGCTGCGTTACAAGATGCCGCTCGGCGAGATTATCTTCGACTTCTTTGACATGCTGAAGTCCCGAACCCGGGGTTACGCTTCGCTGAACTACGAAGATGCTGGTGAGCAGCCGGCGGACTTGGTGAAGGTGGACATCCTGCTGCAGGGTGAGCCGGTCGATGCTTTCTCCGCAATCGTTCACCGCGACAACGCGCAGTGGTACGGCAACAAGATGACCAAGAAGCTGCGCGAGCTGATTCCTCGCCAGCAGTTCGAGGTCCCGGTTCAGGCTGCTATCGGTGCGAAGATTATTGCCCGCGAGAACATCCGCGCACTTCGCAAGGACGTTTTGTCCAAGTGCTACGGCGGTGACATCTCGCGTAAGCGCAAGCTGCTGGAAAAGCAGAAGGCCGGTAAGAAGCGCATGAAGAACATCGGTTCTGTCTCTGTTCCGCAGGAAGCATTCGTCGCTGCACTGTCGACGGATGAGGGGAAGTAGGGGCTAGTTAGCCCCAAGATCCGGCTTGTTAGTTGGGCTGCGCGTGGTTGTGCTGTCTGGGGTCTTTACGGTGCAGCGGCTGTGTTGCGGCTCCGTTGCAGCTCAAATTCACTCTTAACGGCCCAAATTCAGGCCTTTTTGACCTAAGGTCTCGATTTGTGTGGGCTTCACGTTAGAAACTCCCAGGTCAGATTGCTTCGACACCTTCAAAAAAGAACATAATTCGAGACTCTAGGCCAACACCCGTTACCTTGTGAGTGTCCCTGATAATGGGGATAGTCGCTGGTCCCGGTATG